>NZ_CP023664.1:0-2430152 GCF_002443175.1 Cycloclasticus sp. PY97N
CCATGATGTGGACCATGGAGCACCTTTATAACATCAAACCCGGCGAAGTCTTCTGGGCAGCCTCAGATATTGGTTGGGTAGTTGGTCATTCTTATATTTGTTATGGGCCTTTATTAAATGGCTCTACCACGGTTATGTTTGAAGGAAAACCCATTGGCACACCTGACCCGGGGCTTTTTGGCGTGTTATTTCTGAATACAAAGTAGCGTCATTATTTACCGCTCCTACTGCATTACGGGCTATTAGAAAAGAAGACCTCAGTGCGATTACCTTAAAAAGTACGATATTTCATGTATGCGGGCTTTATTTCTTGCTGGCGAACGTTGCGACCCAGATACACTAACATGGGCAGAAAATAAAATTCACGTCCCTGTTATTGACCACTGGTGGCAAACAGAAACAGGCTGGGCTATTGCTGCAAATTGTTTAGGCCTTGAAGCATTTCCCGTTAAAGCAGGATCACCAACCAAACCCGTCCCCGGCTATGATGTCCAGTTCTTAGATGAATCGGGCAAGCTGTTGCAAACGGTGAAATGGGCGCCATTGCCATTAAACTACCACTACCGCCAGGCACCTTTACAACACTATGGCAAAATGAAGAGCGATTCTTTAGCTCATATTTGGAAACCTTCCCGGCTATTACGAAACAGGCGATGCTGGCTATCAAGATGAAGAGGGTTATGTCTACATCATGGGCCGTACCGATGATGTCATAAACGTAGCAGGGCATCGTTTATCAACCGGCGCAATGGAAGAAGTCCTTGCATCGCACCCAGACGTGGCTGAATGCGCCGTCATTGGTGTCGCTGATAACATCAAAGGACAATCGCCAATGGGTTTTGCTGTTTTACAATCAGGTGCCAACCGTAACGAAGAAGAGGTTAGAGAAGAGCTAATTGCCTTAATTCGTGAAAAAATTGGTCCTGTCGCAGCATTTAAAATGGCTACAATCGTTAAACGATTACCAAAAACACGCTCTGGTAAAATATTACGCGGCACTATGCGAAGCATGGCCGATGGCCAAGAACATAAGGTACCAGCCACCATTGACGACCCCGCATCTTTAGGCGAAATTGCCGACAACCTTAAAACGCTTGGTTATCCAAAAAGCGTTTAAATAACACTTAGTTAAGGAGATTTATTTTAGATGACCATTCAATCAGCAGGCCGACGCTTCCGTGAAGCCATGGCACAGGAAAAACCATTACAAATAATGGGCACCATCAATGCTTATGCCGCTTTATTGGCCGAAAAAACAGGCTATAAAGCTATTTATCTTTCAGGTGGCGGTGTTGCCAACACATCATTTGGACTTCCAGACCTTGGTGTTACCACCTTAAATGACGTTCTAACAGATGCCAGCCGAATTACGGCAGCAACCGACGTCCCTTTATTGGTTGATATCGACACAGGCTGGGGCAGCGCGTTTAGCATTGCACGTACTATCAAAGAATTTGAACGTGCCGGTGTTGCTGCGGTTCATATTGAAGACCAGGTGGCTGCAAAACGTTGCGGACATCGCCCAAACAAAGAACTTGTCACCAAAGAAGAAATGGTCGATCGCGTTAAAGCCGCTGCTGACGCAAAAACAGACCCTGACTTTGTCTTAATGGCACGTACAGATGCCTATAACAGCGAAGGCCAACAAGCTGCTATCGACCGTGCATGTGCCTACGTTGAAGCTGGCGCGGACATGATTTTTGCAGAAGCTGTTTACGAACTAGACGATTACCGCGCCTTTACTGCCGCAGTAGACGTACCTGTTTTAGCAAATATTACAGAGTTTGGCAAAACACCCTACTTCACTACCACAGAACTTGGCGAAGCTGGTGCGAGCATGGTGCTCTACCCATTGTCAGCATTTCGTGCAATGAGCAATGCAGCATTGAACGTCTACGAAACCATTCGCAAAGAAGGTACTCAAGTTAATGTTATCGATACCATGCAAACACGTATGGAACTATACGATGTATTGGGCTACCACGAATATGAACAAAAATTAGATGCTCTATTTTCAAAGGAGAAAAATAATGGCTGAAAAGAAAGTAGGCGGAGCTGGGCTTCGCGGACAATCAGCAGGCGAAACCGCCTTATGTACCGTTGGTAAATCCGGCACAGGTTTAACTTATCGCGGTTATGACATGACCGAACTTGCGGAAAACGCAAAATTTGAAGAGGTAGCCTATTTATTAGCTTACAACAAACTACCAAACCAAGCAGAGCTAGATCAGTACATTGCTAAAATTAAGTCTCTACGAGGCTTACCAGGCGCATTAAAAACGGTTCTGGAAAATATTCCTGCAGATGCTCATCCAATGGATGTAATTCGCACAGGTTGCTCTATGCTGGGAAACCTTGAAGAAGAGAAAGATTTCTCTGAACAAACAGATAAAATCGATCGTATGGTTGCTGTCTTCCCATCCATCATTTGCTACTGGTACAAATTCAGTCATGAAGGTGTTCGCATTGAAACAGCAACCGATGATGATTCTGTTGGCGGACACTTTTTACACATGTTACGTGGCGAAAAACCAAACGACGTACATACTGCTGTTATGAGCGCCTCTCTTATTCTTTACGCAGAGCATGAGTTCAACGCCTCTACATTTGCTGCACGTGTTTGTGCTTCTACATTATCAGACATCCACTCATGCGTGACCGGCGCAATTGGCACATTACGTGGCCCATTACACGGCGGCGCTAATGAAGCTGCAATGGAGATGATTCAAGATTGGAAATCACCTGATGAAGCTGAAGAAAAAATGATGGAAATGCTAAAACGCAAAGAAAAGATCATGGGCTTTGGACACGCTGTCTATACTGTCAGTGATCCGCGTAACGCTGTCATTAAAAAATGGTCTGAAAAGTTAGCAGCTGATGTTGGCGACACAACACTTTACCCAGTGTCTGTACGCTGTGAAGAAGTCATGTGGCGTGAAAAGAAATTATTCTGTAATGCTGATTTCTTCCATGCTTCTGCTTATCATTTCATGGGCATCCCAACCAAGTTATTTACCCCGATCTTTGTTATGTCTCGGGTCACTGGTTGGACGGCGCATATTATGGAACAACGCTCAAACAACCGCATTATTAGACCGAATGCGGACTACGTAGGCCCAGACCCACGTCCAGTACCACCGATAGAAGATCGCGACTAAACACAGCGTGATAACATATAAGCCAGCCTGCATTTCACGGCTGGCTTTTTTATCTAAATATATATGAGTAAAAAATGAATACAGATTACCGCAAAAAACTACCAGGCACTGACTTAGACTATTACGACACACGTGCCGCTGTTGACGCAATAGAACCAGGCGCTTATGCAAAGCTACCGTACACCTCTCGCGTACACGCAGAAAACTTAGTTCGACGCTGTGATCCAGCTTCATTAACTGACTCTCTCAAACAATTAATAGAACGCAAACAAGACCTAGACTTTCCATGGTACCCAGCACGTGTTGTATGTCATGACATTCTTGGTCAAACAGCACTTGTCGACCTAGCTGGCTTACGTGATGCTATTGCAGAAAAAGGTGGCGACCCGTCTAAAGTAAACCCAGTTGTCCCTACACAATTGATCGTGGATCACTCGCTGGCCGTAGAACATGCTGGTTTTGAAAAAGACGCTTTTGAAAAGAACCGTGAAATTGAAGACCGTCGTAATGATGATCGCTTTCACTTCATTAATTGGACTAAAAAAGCCTTTAAAAACGTAGATGTGATTCAGCCTGGTAATGGCATCATGCATCAAATCAACTTAGAAAAAATGTCTCCGGTTATACATGCTCGTGACGGCGTTGCATTCCCTGATACACTCGTCGGAACAGATAGCCATACACCACATGTTGATGCCTTAGGAGTTATTGCAATTGGCGTTGGTGGCCTAGAAGCAGAAACAGTCATGTTGGGTCGCCCGTCATACATGCGCTTACCTAATATCATTGGTGTTGAACTCACTGGCAAACGACAACCTGGTATTACAGCCACTGATATCGTACTGGCTATTACCGAATTCCTGCGTAATGCTAAAGTTGTCTCTTCCTACCTTGAGTTCTTTGGCGAAGGCGCTGCCGACCTAACACTCGGTGACCGTGCCACCATTTCAAATATGACACCTGAATTTGGTGCGTCCGCAGGCTTATTTTTTATTGATGAGCAAACCATCGAATATCTAAAACTAACCGGCAGAGATGCCGAACAAGTTAAATTGGTAGAAAACTACGCCAAAGAAACAGGCCTATGGGCCGATGACCTTAAAACAGCTGAATACGAACGCGTATTAACATTCGACTTATCAACCGTCGTACGTAATATTGCTGGCCCATCAAACCCTCACCGCCGTGTACCAACATCAGAATTAGCTGAACGTGGTATTTCAGGCACCGTAGAAAACGAAGAAGGCTTAATGCCCGACGGTGCAGTTATCATTGCCGCCATCACTAGCTGTACTAACACTAGTAATCCACGTAATGTTATCGCTGCCGGTCTTGTTGCTAAGAAAGCTAACGAACTAGGCCTAACCCGCAAACCGTGGGTAAAATCATCCTTCGCACCAGGTTCAAAAGTAGCACAGCTTTACTTAGAAGAAGCAAACCTATTACCTGAACTCGAAGAAATGGGTTTTGGTATCGTCGGCTTTGCTTGCACAACCTGTAATGGTATGAGCGGCGCACTGGACCCCGTTATTCAAAAGAAGTGGTTGAGCGAGACCTATATACCACTGCTGTATTATCTGGCAACCGCAACTTCGATGGACGAATTCACCCATATGCAAAACAAGCTTTCTTGGCGTCACCACCATTAGTTGTTGCTTATGCGATTGCAGGTACTATTCGTTTTGATATTGAAAAAGACATCCTAGGTAATGATCAAGAAGGCAATCCAGTCACCTTAAAAGATATCTGGCCTAGCGATGAAGAGATTGACGAAATTGTTAAGCGGTATGTTAAGCCCGAACAATTCCGCGAAATTTACATCCCGATGTTCCCTGAATCAGATATTCAACAAGAACAAGTCAGCCCCCTATATGATTGGCGTCCACAAACGACGTATATTCGACGCCCTCCTTATTGGGAAGGTGCTTTAGCCGGTGAACGTACGCTTAAAAATTTACGTCCACTAGCTGTACTAGGTGATAACATCACAACCGATCACTTGTCACCCTCTAATGCAATTATGTTAGATAGCGCAGCTGGCGCATACCTGCATAAAATGGGCCTACCTGAAGTTGATTTCAATTCATATGCAACACACCGTGGTGACCATTTAACGGCCCAGCGTGCGACATTTGCAAACCCAAAACTATTAAATGAAATGGTTAAAGAAAACGGCGAAATCAAACAAGGTTCGCTAGCTAGAATTGAGCCAGAAGGAACCATCAGCCGCATGTGGGAAGCAATCGAAACATACATGGACCGTAAACAACCACTTATTATTATAGCGGGCGCCGATTACGGCCAAGGATCATCACGTGACTGGGCGGCAAAAGGCGTAAGGCTTGCTGGTGTTGAAGTAATCGTAGCCGAAGGCTTTGAACGTATTCACCGTACTAACTTAGTTGGCATGGGTGTATTACCAGTTGAATTTAAAGCCGGTGAAAATCGTCATACTTACAACATAGACGGTACAGAAACATATACGGTAACAGGCGATATAACACCACGTGCAACCCTTACATTGACAATTACACGTAAAAACGGTGAGACCATTGATGTCCCCGTAACATGTCGCCTAGACACCGCAGATGAAGTTCTCGTCTATGAAGCCGGCGGTGTATTACAACGCTTTGCCCAAGACTTCTTAGAGTCATCATCAGCTGCTTAATACAGGATTTAGAATGTCATACGTGCCACAAATAAAAATTCCCGCCACCTACATGCGTGGCGGCACAAGCAAAGGTGTCTTCTTTAACTTAACTGACCTGCCCAAAGAGGCCCAAGTAGCCGGCGAGGCACGTGATAACATATTATTACGCGTCATAGGTAGCCCAGACCCATACGGCAAACAAACCGATGGAATGGGAGGTGCAACATCCAGCACCAGCAAAACAGTTATTTTGGCCAAAAGTAATCAGGCCGATCATGACGTCGACTATTTATTTGGACAGGTCGCTATTGATAAACCTTTTGTCGATTGGAGCGGTAACTGCGGTAATTTAACTGCAGCAGTAGGTTCATTTGCAATCACATGTGGCCTCGTTGATAAAAAACGTGTGCCAGATAATGGCATAGCTGTAGTACGAATTTGGCAAAAAAATATCAACAAGACGATCATCGCACATATCCCCATAACAAACGGTCAAGTACAAGAAACAGGTAACTTTGAACTCGATGGGGTCACTTTCCCAGCTGCTGAAGTTAAAGTTGATTTTGTCAGCCCTGTCGATCCTTCAGAAGCAATGTTTCCAACAGGCAATGTAGTTGATGACCTTAGTGTACCTGGCATAGGCACTTTCAAAGCCAGCATGATTAATGCGGGAATACCAACGGTATTCTTAAATGCTAAAGATATAGGTTATACAGGCACTGAGTTACAAGAAGCTATTAATAGTAATGCTGACGCCTTAGAGCGCTTTGAAACGATACGAGCGTACGGCGCTATTAAAATGGGCCTGATTAACGATATTTCAGAAGCGGCTGCCCGCCAACACACACCAAAGGTAGCCTTTGTCTCCGAACCAGAATCCTATGTATCTTCAAGTGGGAAAAATATTGATGCTCAAAGTATAGACCTAAATGTACGTGCATTATCAATGGGTAAACTTCATCATGCGATGATGGGGACAGCAGCGGTTGCCATTGGCACTGCATCTGCCATACCCGGAACATTAGTCAACCTTGCAGCAGGAGGTGGTGAAAAAAACATTGTTACCTTTGGGCACCCCTCAGGTACATTGAAGGTTGGTGCAGAAGTAAGTAATATCAATGGACAGTGGAGCGTCAATAAAGTAACCATGAGCCGAAGTGCACGAGTATTAATGGAAGGCACCGTTAGCATACCTGGCGATTGTTTTTAACCACAACAAAATAGTAACCTCTAAAAAGGGAGTGCTTTGAACACTCAATTGTTTAAATCAAAGTAACTAATAACATACGGTTTATAAAAAAAGCGGATATAAATTATCCGCTTTTTTTATGCCTGTATTTCTGTCAATAGCAACTCTATAAACTAACGATCAGAAATCAAACAAAACAAAATTGAAACATACAAATCTTATCGGTACTAATGCTAAAAATAGGTATCGTTGTAACAGTATTCGTTAGAGCTATAGCGTCCTACAGAAGCCCAACAAACAAATAAACAAGGCTCCAAACCACAAATGCTAACTCACCCATCATTAGCTAACTAGGGTGCCGCATATTGACGTACAAAACTGATAAGTAGCTACATTTTAGAGCCAACGTATAGATTTATCCCCTGAAAAAAGCAAAAATCATAGAGCAAAAAAAACCCGCCAAGAGGCGGGTTTTTGTGTAAAAGCCTGGCGGTTCCCTACTTTCACATGGCTACTGCCACACTATCATCGGCGCTAAGCGGTTTCACTTCCGAGGTCGGAATGGGATCGGGTGGTACACGCTCGCTATTGCCACCAGGCAAATCGGCATCAGAGATATTCTCTGCAATAATTTAGAAAGTTGTACATCAATTCATAATGTTAGTTATTTAAATAACAACCCTTTTGGGTGTTATATGGTCAAGCCTCACGGGCAATTAGTACATGTTAGCTTCACACATTACTGCGCTTCCACACCATGCCTATCAACCTTGTAGTCTTCAAGGGCCCTTCAGGATTCTTAAAGAATCAGTGAGAATTAATCTTGGAAGAGGCTTCGCGCTTAGATGCTTTCAGCGCTTATCCCGTCCGAACGTAGCTACCCGGCAATGCCACTGGCGTGACAACCGGAACACCAGAGGTTCGTCCACTTCGGTCCTCTCGTACTAGAAGCAGCTTTCCTCAATTCTCAAACGCCCACGGCAGATAGGGACCGAACTGTCTCACGACGTTCTAAACCCAGCTCGCGTACCACTTTAAATGGCGAACAGCCATACCCTTGGGACCGGCTACAGCCCCAGGATGTGATGAGCCGACATCGAGGTGCCAAACACCGCCGTCGATATGAACTCTTGGGCGGTATCAGCCTGTTATCCCCGGAGTACCTTTTATCCGTTGAGCGATGGCCCTTCCATACAGAACCACCGGATCACTATGACCTACTTTCGTACCTGCTCGATGTGTCTATCTCGCAGTCAAGCACCCTTATGCCATTGCACTAAGCGGACGATTTCCGACCGTCCTTAGGGTACCTTCGTGCTCCTCCGTTACTCTTTGGGAGGAGACCGCCCCAGTCAAACTACCCACCATACACTGTCCCCGATCCGGATAACGGACCTGGGTTAGAACTCCAAACATACCAGGGTGGTATTTCAAGGATGACTCCACAAGAACTGGCGTTCCTGCTTCAAAGTCTCCCACCTATCCTACACAAATAGGTTCAAAGTTCAGTGCAAAGCTATAGTAAAGGTTCACGGGGTCTTTCCGTCTAGCCGCGGGTAAACTGCATCTTAACAGCTATTTCAATTTCACTGAGTCTCTGGTGGAGACAGTGTGGCCGTCGTTACGCCATTCGTGCAGGTCGGAACTTACCCGACAAGGAATTTCGCTACCTTAGGACCGTTATAGTTACGGCCGCCGTTTACCGGGGCTTCGATCAAGAGCTTCTCCGAAGATAACCCCATCAATTAACCTTCCGGCACCGGGCAGGCGTCACACCCTATACTTCCTCTTACGAGTTTGCAGAGTGCTATGTTTTTAGTAAACAGTCGCAGCCACCATTTTATTGCAACCCTCTTGAGCTCAACGAGCAAGTCGCGTCACCTAGAGGGCGTACCTTCTCCCGAAGTTACGGTACCATTTTGCCTAGTTCCTTCACCAGAGTTCTCTCAAGCGCCTTAGAATTCTCATCCCACCCACCTGTGTCGGTTTGGGGTACGGACGCCTATAACCTGAAGCTTAGAGGATTTTCTTGGAAGCATGGCATCAATCACTCCGGACTCCGTAGAGTCCTCGACATCACATCTCAGGTTTAATGAGTTCCCGGATTTACCTAAGAACTCGCCCTACATGCTTAAACATACATATCCAACAGTATGCTGATCTAGCCTTCTCCGTCTCCCCATCGCAGTTATACGCGGTACAGGAATATTAACCTGTTGTCCATCGACTACGCCTTTCGGCCTCGCCTTAGGTTCCGACTAACCCTGCGCTGATTAGCATTGCGCAGGAAACCTTGGGTTTTCGGCGTGGGGGTTTTTCACCCCCATTATCGTTACTCATGTCAGCATTCGCACTTCTGATACCTCCAGCAAACCTCTCGATTCACCTTCACAGGCGTACAGAACGCTCCTCTACCATGCGTGTAAACACGCATCCGTAGCTTCGGTATGATACTTAAGCCCCGATAAATCTTCCGCGCAAACCGACTTGACCAGTGAGCTATTACGCTTTCTTTAAAGGATGGCTGCTTCTAAGCCAACCTCCTGGCTGTCTGTGCCTTTTCACATCGTTTTCCACTGAGTATCATTTTGGGACCTTAGCTGACGGTCTGGGCTGTTTCCCTTTCCACAACGGACCTTATCACCCGCCGTGTGTCTCCCGCAATTGCACTTGTTGGTATTCGGAGTTTGCAACGGGTTGGTAAGTCGGGATGACCCCCTAGCCGTAACAGTGCTCTACCCCAACAGTGATATGCGAGGCTCTACCTAAATAGATTTCGAGGAGAACCAGCTATCTCCGGGCTTGTTTAGCCTTTCACTCCGATCCACAGCTCATCCCCTCATTTTTCAACATAAGTGGGTTCGGGCCTCCAGTAAGTTTTACCTCACCTTCACCCTGGCCATGGATAGATCGCCCGGTTTCGGGTCTACTCCCAGCGACTATGACGCCCTATTAAGACTCGGTTTCCCTACGCCTCCCCTAACGGTTAAGCTTGCCACTGAAAGTAAGTCGCTGACCCATTATACAAAAGGTACGCAGTCACACCACGAAGGTGCTCCCACTGCTTGTATGCATACGGTTTCAGGATCTATTTCACTCCCCTAACAGGGGTTCTTTTCGCCTTTCCCTCACGGTACTGGTTCACTATCGGTCGACAAGTAGTATTTAGCCTTGGAGGATGGTCCCCCATGTTCAATCAGGATATCACGTGTCCCGATCTACTCGATTTCACTCTAAATGCATTTTCGTGTACGGGGCTATCACCCACTATGGCCAAACTTTCCAGTATGTTCCACTAACACAAATAGAGCTTAAGGGCTGGTCCCCGTTCGCTCGCCGCTACTAAGGGAATCTCGGTTGATTTCTTTTCCTCTGGGTACTTAGATGTTTCAGTTCCCCAGGTTCGCTCCTTATACCTATGTATTCAGTATAAGGTGACCATTAAAAATGGCCGGGTTTCCCCATTCGGAAATCTTCGGATCAAAGGTTGTTTGCTACCTCCCCGAAGCTTATCGCAAGCTACAACGTCCTTCATCGCCTCTTGTCGCCTAGGCATCCACCGTATGCACTTATTCACTTGACCATATAACCCCAAAAAGGCTATATATCTGTAAATAACGTTCATTATGAATTACTTAAGCAGTATAAAACATGCGATATCACGTTTTATACTTCTTATATATTTTCTAGCCAACTAGGGGCTAAAAAATACATGTACAACTTTCTAAATTGTTAAAGAGCTATCAACACTAATGCCAATTCAATAAACCCTCTTTGAAGGCTTATTGAATTGGTGGAGCCAGACGGGATCGAACCGTCGACCCCCTGCTTGCAAAGCAGGTGCTCTCCCAGCTGAGCTATGGCCCCAAATAGTATTATGAGCGTGGTGGGTCTGGGTGGATTTGAACCACCGACCTCACCCTTATCAGGGGTGCGCTCTAACCAACTGAGCTACAGACCCTAGCTCGGGTGTATATCAAGTAATTTGTGTGAACACTTATGCAACGTTCATGTTATAGAAAGGAGGTGATCCAGCCCCAGGTTCCCCTAGGGCTACCTTGTTACGACTTCACCCCAGTCATGAATCACAAAGTGGTGAGCGGCCTCCCGAAGGTTAGCCTACCCACTTCTTTTGCAACCCACTCCCATGGTGTGACGGGCGGTGTGTACAAGGCCCGGGAACGAATTCACCGCGGCATTCTGATCCGCGATTACTAGCGATTCCAGCTTCATGCAGTCGAGTTGCAGACTGCAATCCGGACTAGGACCGGCTTTAAGGGATTAGCTTACTCTCGCGAGTTTGCGGCCCTCTGTACCGGCCATTGTAGCACGTGTGTAGCCCTACCCATAAGGGCCATGATGACTTGACGTCGTCCCCACCTTCCTCCGGTTTATCACCGGCAGTCTCCTTAGAGTGCCCAACTAAATGGTAGCAACTAAGGATAAGGGTTGCGCTCGTTACGGGACTTAACCCAACATCTCACGACACGAGCTGACGACAGCCATGCAGCACCTGTATCAGAGTTCCCGAAGGCACCAATCTATCTCTAGAAAGTTCTCTGTATGTCAAGGGTAGGTAAGGTTCTTCGCGTTGCATCGAATTAAACCACATGCTCCACCGCTTGTGCGGGCCCCCGTCAATTCATTTGAGTTTTAGCCTTGCGGCCGTACTCCCCAGGCGGTCAACTTATTGCGTTAGCTGCACCACTAAGCGGAAACCCGCCCAACAGTTAGTTGACATCGTTTACGGCGTGGACTACCGGGGTATCTAATCCCGTTTGCTACCCACGCTTTCGCACCTCAGCGTCAGTGTTGGTCCAGAGAGCCGCCTTCGCCACTGGTGTTCCTTCAGATATCTACGCATTTCACCGCTACACCTGAAATTCCACTCTCCTCTACCACACTCTAGCTAAACAGTTTCAAATGCAGTTCCCAGGTTGAGCCCGGGGCTTTCACATCTGACTTGTTTAACCGCCTACGCGCGCTTTACGCCCAGTAATTCCGATTAACGCTTGCACCCTCCGTATTACCGCGGCTGCTGGCACGGAGTTAGCCGGTGCTTCTTCTGTAGGTAACGTCAGGGCCTAAGGTTATTAACCTTAAACTTTTCCTCCCTACTGAAAGTGCTTTACAACCCTAAGGCCTTCTTCACACACGCGGCATTGCTGCATCAGAGTTTCCTCCATTGTGCAATATTCCCCACTGCTGCCTCCCGTAGGAGTCTGGGCCGTGTCTCAGTCCCAGTGTGGCTGATCATCCTCTCAAACCAGCTACGGATCGTTGCCTTGGTGAGCCATTACCTCACCAACTAGCTAATCCGACATAGGCTCATCTATTAGCGCAAGGCCCGAAGGTCCCCTGCTTTGCCCCGTAGGGATTATGCGGTATTAGCCTGGTTTTCACCAGGTTGTCCCCCACTATTAGGTAGATTCCTATGCATTACTCACCCGTCCGCCACTCGACGCCTGCTAGCAAGCTAGCATCGTTTCCGTTCGACTTGCATGTGTTAGGCATGCCGCCAGCGTTCAATCTGAGCCATGATCAAACTCTTCAGTTTATATTTTTCGACCTCTTAAAAGGAGGTCTAGATCTTGCTCAATATAGAATTAAACGTATTACTTAAATTTTAAAACTTAAGTGTGTTCAACCTATATTGATTATTTTTTAAATAACTTAAACAATCAACACAAGTGTCCACACAAATTACTTGATAAATTTTTAAAGAGCTGATTCAAACTTGGTCTGAACCGGGCCAGCTATTATATCCATTTGCTTTCGTTTTGCAAATTATTTGTTAACTTTTTTCGTTAATAAATATCTGGATCTTTTTACTGTTCTTCTTTGCTTTTCAGCTTAATGATTCGGCTGCTTTGCTAGAAGAGCTGCGTATTATAGGGACCTAATTTCATTGGTCAACGCTTATTTCAACTTTATTTACTAAGCTATTGTTATCTTTGCGAATTTCCTTTTCCCTACCTGCACTAAGTGCTCCTCTCCCAACCAAGCATCGTACCTTTATCATTAATCTTCTGTTCGTTAACTTCTACAGAATCTCCGTCGTATGTAAATAGACTGTTAAGTACAGATTTACCCCCTAAAAAAAGCAAAAACAATAGAGCAAAAAAAACCCGCCAAGAGGCGGGTTTTTGTGTAAAAGCCTGGCGGTTCCCTACTTTCACATGGCTACTGCCACACTATCATCGGCGCTAAGCGGTTTCACTTCCGAGGTCGGAATGGGATCGGGTGGTACACGCTCGCTATTGCCACCAGGCAAATCGGCATCAGAGATATTCTCTGCAATAATTTAGAAAGTTGTACATCAATTCATAATGTTAGTTATTTAAATAACAACCCTTTTGGGTGTTATATGGTCAAGCCTCACGGGCAATTAGTACATGTTAGCTTCACACATTACTGCGCTTCCACACCATGCCTATCAACCTTGTAGTCTTCAAGGGCCCTTCAGGATTCTTAAAGAATCAGTGAGAATTAATCTTGGAAGAGGCTTCGCGCTTAGATGCTTTCAGCGCTTATCCCGTCCGAACGTAGCTACCCGGCAATGCCACTGGCGTGACAACCGGAACACCAGAGGTTCGTCCACTTCGGTCCTCTCGTACTAGAAGCAGCTTTCCTCAATTCTCAAACGCCCACGGCAGATAGGGACCGAACTGTCTCACGACGTTCTAAACCCAGCTCGCGTACCACTTTAAATGGCGAACAGCCATACCCTTGGGACCGGCTACAGCCCCAGGATGTGATGAGCCGACATCGAGGTGCCAAACACCGCCGTCGATATGAACTCTTGGGCGGTATCAGCCTGTTATCCCCGGAGTACCTTTTATCCGTTGAGCGATGGCCCTTCCATACAGAACCACCGGATCACTATGACCTACTTTCGTACCTGCTCGATGTGTCTATCTCGCAGTCAAGCACCCTTATGCCATTGCACTAAGCGGACGATTTCCGACCGTCCTTAGGGTACCTTCGTGCTCCTCCGTTACTCTTTGGGAGGAGACCGCCCCAGTCAAACTACCCACCATACACTGTCCCCGATCCGGATAACGGACCTGGGTTAGAACTCCAAACATACCAGGGTGGTATTTCAAGGATGACTCCACAAGAACTGGCGTTCCTGCTTCAAAGTCTCCCACCTATCCTACACAAATAGGTTCAAAGTTCAGTGCAAAGCTATAGTAAAGGTTCACGGGGTCTTTCCGTCTAGCCGCGGGTAAACTGCATCTTAACAGCTATTTCAATTTCACTGAGTCTCTGGTGGAGACAGTGTGGCCGTCGTTACGCCATTCGTGCAGGTCGGAACTTACCCGACAAGGAATTTCGCTACCTTAGGACCGTTATAGTTACGGCCGCCGTTTACCGGGGCTTCGATCAAGAGCTTCTCCGAAGATAACCCCATCAATTAACCTTCCGGCACCGGGCAGGCGTCACACCCTATACTTCCTCTTACGAGTTTGCAGAGTGCTATGTTTTTAGTAAACAGTCGCAGCCACCATTTTATTGCAACCCTCTTGAGCTCAACGAGCAAGTCGCGTCACCTAGAGGGCGTACCTTCTCCCGAAGTTACGGTACCATTTTGCCTAGTTCCTTCACCAGAGTTCTCTCAAGCGCCTTAGAATTCTCATCCCACCCACCTGTGTCGGTTTGGGGTACGGACGCCTATAACCTGAAGCTTAGAGGATTTTCTTGGAAGCATGGCATCAATCACTCCGGACTCCGTAGAGTCCTCGACATCACATCTCAGGTTTAATGAGTTCCCGGATTTACCTAAGAACTCGCCCTACATGCTTAAACATACATATCCAACAGTATGCTGATCTAGCCTTCTCCGTCTCCCCATCGCAGTTATACGCGGTACAGGAATATTAACCTGTTGTCCATCGACTACGCCTTTCGGCCTCGCCTTAGGTTCCGACTAACCCTGCGCTGATTAGCATTGCGCAGGAAACCTTGGGTTTTCGGCGTGGGGGTTTTTCACCCCCATTATCGTTACTCATGTCAGCATTCGCACTTCTGATACCTCCAGCAAACCTCTCGATTCACCTTCACAGGCGTACAGAACGCTCCTCTACCATGCGTGTAAACACGCATCCGTAGCTTCGGTATGATACTTAAGCCCCGATAAATCTTCCGCGCAAACCGACTTGACCAGTGAGCTATTACGCTTTCTTTAAAGGATGGCTGCTTCTAAGCCAACCTCCTGGCTGTCTGTGCCTTTTCACATCGTTTTCCACTGAGTATCATTTTGGGACCTTAGCTGACGGTCTGGGCTGTTTCCCTTTCCACAACGGACCTTATCACCCGCCGTGTGTCTCCCGCAATTGCACTTGTTGGTATTCGGAGTTTGCAACGGGTTGGTAAGTCGGGATGACCCCCTAGCCGTAACAGTGCTCTACCCCCAACAGTGATATGCGAGGCTCTACCTAAATAGATTTCGAGGAGAACCAGCTATCTCCGGGCTTGTTTAGCCTTTCACTCCGATCCACAGCTCATCCCCTCATTTTTCAACATAAGTGGGTTCGGGCCTCCAGTAAGTTTTACCTCACCTTCACCCTGGCCATGGATAGATCGCCCGGTTTCGGGTCTACTCCCAGCGACTATGACGCCCTATTAAGACTCGGTTTCCCTACGCCTCCCCTAACGGTTAAGCTTGCCACTGAAAGTAAGTCGCTGACCCATTATACAAAAGGTACGCAGTCACACCACGAAGGTGCTCCCACTGCTTGTATGCATACGGTTTCAGGATCTATTTCACTCCCCTAACAGGGGTTCTTTTCGCCTTTCCCTCACGGTACTGGTTCACTATCGGTCGACAAGTAGTATTTAGCCTTGGAGGATGGTCCCCCATGTTCAATCAGGATATCACGTGTCCCGATCTACTCGATTTCACTCTAAATGCATTTTCGTGTACGGGGCTATCACCCACTATGGCCAAACTTTCCAGTATGTTCCACTAACACAAATAGAGCTTAAGGGCTGGTCCCCGTTCGCTCGCCGCTACTAAGGGAATCTCGGTTGATTTCTTTTCCTCTGGGTACTTAGATGTTTCAGTTCCCCAGGTTCGCTCCTTATACCTATGTATTCAGTATAAGGTGACCATTAAAAATGGCCGGGTTTCCCCATTCGGAAATCTTCGGATCAAAGGTTGTTTGCTACCTCCCCGAAGCTTATCGCAAGCTACAACGTCCTTCATCGCCTCTTGTCGCCTAGGCATCCACCGTATGCACTTATTCACTTGACCATATAACCCCAAAAAGGCTATATATCTGTAAATAACGTTCATTATGAATTACTTAAGCAGTATAAAACATGCGATATCACGTTTTATACTTCTTATATATTTTCTAGCCAACTAGGGGCTAAAAAATACATGTACAACTTTCTAAATTGTTAAAGAGCTATCAACACTAATGCCAATTCAATAAACCCTCTTTGAAGGCTTATTGAATTGGTGGAGCCAGACGGGATCGAACCGTCGACCCCCTGCTTGCAAAGCAGGTGCTCTCCCAGCTGAGCTATGGCCCCAAATAGTATTATGAGCGTGGTGGGTCTGGGTGGATTTGAACCACCGACCTCACCCTTATCAGGGGTGCGCTCTAACCAACTGAGCTACAGACCCTAGCTCGGGTGTATATCAAGTAATTTGTGTGAACACTTATGCAACGTTCATGTTATAGAAAGGAGGTGATCCAGCCCCAGGTTCCCCTAGGGCTACCTTGTTACGACTTCACCCCAGTCATGAATCACAAAGTGGTGAGCGGCCTCCCGAAGGTTAGCCTACCCACTTCTTTTGCAACCCACTCCCATGGTGTGACGGGCGGTGTGTACAAGGCCCGGGAACGAATTCACCGCGGCATTCTGATCCGCGATTACTAGCGATTCCAGCTTCATGCAGTCGAGTTGCAGACTGCAATCCGGACTAGGACCGGCTTTAAGGGATTAGCTTACTCTCGCGAGTTTGCGGCCCTCTGTACCGGCCATTGTAGCACGTGTGTAGCCCTACCCATAAGGGCCATGATGACTTGACGTCGTCCCCACCTTCCTCCGGTTTATCACCGGCAGTCTCCTTAGAGTGCCCAACTAAATGGTAGCAACTAAGGATAAGGGTTGCGCTCGTTACGGGACTTAACCCAACATCTCACGACACGAGCTGACGACAGCCATGCAGCACCTGTATCAGAGTTCCCGAAGGCACCAATCTATCTCTAGAAAGTTCTCTGTATGTCAAGGGTAGGTAAGGTTCTTCGCGTTGCATCGAATTAAACCACATGCTCCACCGCTTGTGCGGGCCCCCGTCAATTCATTTGAGTTTTAGCCTTGCGGCCGTACTCCCCAGGCGGTCAACTTATTGCGTTAGCTGCACCACTAAGCGGAAACCCGCCCAACAGTTAGTTGACATCGTTTACGGCGTGGACTACCGGGGTATCTAATCCCGTTTGCTACCCACGCTTTCGCACCTCAGCGTCAGTGTTGGTCCAGAGAGCCGCCTTCGCCACTGGTGTTCCTTCAGATATCTACGCATTTCACCGCTACACCTGAAATTCCACTCTCCTCTACCACACTCTAGCTAAACAGTTTCAAATGCAGTTCCCAGGTTGAGCCCGGGGCTTTCACATCTGACTTGTTTAACCGCCTACGCGCGCTTTACGCCCAGTAATTCCGATTAACGCTTGCACCCTCCGTATTACCGCGGCTGCTGGCACGGAGTTAGCCGGTGCTTCTTCTGTAGGTAACGTCAGGGCCTAAGGTTATTAACCTTAAACTTTTCCTCCCTACTGAAAGTGCTTTACAACCCTAAGGCCTTCTTCACACACGCGGCATTGCTGCATCAGAGTTTCCTCCATTGTGCAATATTCCCCACTGCTGCCTCCCGTAGGAGTCTGGGCCGTGTCTCAGTCCCAGTGTGGCTGATCATCCTCTCAAACCAGCTACGGATCGTTGCCTTGGTGAGCCATTACCTCACCAACTAGCTAATCCGACATAGGCTCATCTATTAGCGCAAGGCCCGAAGGTCCCCTGCTTTGCCCGTAGGGATTATGCGGTATTAGCCTGGTTTTCACCAGGTTGTCCCCCACTATTAGGTAGATTCCTATGCATTACTCACCCGTCCGCCACTCGACGCCTGCTAGCAAGCTAGCATCGTTTCCGTTCGACTTGCATGTGTTAGGCATGCCGCCAGCGTTCAATCTGAGCCATGATCAAACTCTTCAGTTTATATTTTTCGACCTCTTAAAAGGAGGTCTAGATCTTGCTCAATATAGAATTAAACGTATTACTTAAATTTTAAAACTTAAGTGTGTTCAACCTATATTGATTATTTTTTAAATAACTTAAACAATCAACACAAGTGTCCACACAAATTACTTGATAAATTTTTAAAGAGCTGATTCAAACTTGGTCTGAACCGGGCCAGCTATTATATCCATTTGCTTTCGTTTTGCAAATTATTTGTTAACTTTTTTCGTTAATAAATATCTGGATCTTTTTACTGTTCTTCTTTGCTTTTCAGCTTAATGATTCGGCTGCTTTGCTAGAAGAGCTGCGTATTATAGGGACCTAATTTCATTGGTCAACGCTTATTTCAACTTTATTTACTAAGCTATTGTTATCTTTGCGAATTTCCTTTTCCCTACCTGCACTAAGTGCTCCTCTCCCAATCCAAGCATCGTACCTTTATCATTAATCTTCTGCTCGTTAACTCTTACTGCCCCTGCTTTATCATGCGGTAGGACTCCGATGTGCTTTTTGTTAGCCCTGCATCCTTCATAACATTAGCCAATAATAGCTCGCCTGCACTTGTTATAGTTATCCTTTCTATGTCTTCTGGAAGCTGGCCATGTTTAAATCGAGATTCAAACTCTTGTTGTGCGCTTTTTGCTAATGATTCATCGTTAAAACGCTCAACTATTTCTAACGCCAATTTAACTTTTATGTTTTTTGGATTTTCTTTACCCGCTTCGCACTGGGCTTTCCATTCATTAATTTCATCCATCTCCCTAAAACTAAGCAATTCGAAATAACGCCACATCAAACTGTCAGAAATGGACATGATCTTGCCGAACATATCGTTCGGCGCCTCATTGATGCCTATATAGTTACCCAGTGATTTTGACATCTTTTGTACGCCGTCCAATCCTTCTAAGATTGGCATTGTCATCACCACTTGTGGCGATTGACCATATGTTTCTTGCAGCTGGCGACCCACTAATAAGTTAAATTTTTGGTCTGTTCCACCGAGTTCAACATCCGATTTTAATGCTACTGAGTCATACCCTTGTATTAATGGGTATATAAATTCGTGTATAGCAATAGGCTTACCACCGGTATAGCGTTTATTAAAATCATCTCGCTCTAGCATTCTCGCGACAGTATGCTTGGCTGCTAATTGAATTAAATCTACTGCATTAAATTCTGACATCCATGTTGAGTTAAACACTACCTCGGTTTTGTCAGGATCTAGAATCTTGAAAACTTGCTCGGTATAGGAAGCCGCATTTTGTATGACTTCTTCTTTGGTCAACGGCGGCCGCGTTGCTGACTTCCCCGTTGGGTCGCCAATCATGCCAGTAAAATCGCCAATAAGAAACAATATATGATGCCCAGCATCTTGAAACTGTTTTAGCTTATTAATAAGTACCGTGTGGCCCAAATGCAGGTCTGGGGCCGTAGGGTCAAAACCAGCTTTTATTCTTAACTTTTTGCCCGAGGCTACTTTTTTATCAAAATCTGACTCTACCAATATTTCATCAGATCCGCGCTTTAGCTGCGCTAATTGCAATTTTATAGCTTCACTCACACATCTTCCCTATATATAGTATAAAAGGCGCAAGATACTGCATATCAAATATAAATCAACTTTTTCTCACCCAGACTGACTCTGTAGGACGTTCTTTCCGGTCACAATTTCATTACTTTCAATGAAAGGGTTACTCGTGTCACAATTGGGCTTTATACTTTTCACTTTACTTGCTATACAATGTCTAAGCTTACGCTTTTTATAGCTTTTTTTTGTTTTTACATAACCCTTAACACTAACCTTTTTATGATGAAATCTAGCTTAATAAATCGTGATTTTAAAACACCGATAAGCCCTCGTCGCTATAACAGCAAAAAAGCACGTCTTATCACCATGCTGCTGACTACAATAGTTATGCTGGGCATTGCGCTTTATTTCAAAAATGCTACTGATCCCAATCAGGCCAGCTTATCTACCAAGCCAACTAACAATCAACATGTAGTCTCTATTGATTTACCAGAGAGATCATCAGACGATTTTTCTGCGCCTACTTTATCAATTGTTAAGCATAAAACCGCGCCGTTAACTGCTCCAACAAACACTGCCAAAATTACAGGCTCTTCAGAAAAAATCTCATGGAAAGAGTACACCATTAAGCCCGGCGACAGTTTGGCTAAAATATTTAACCACCTGAATTACTCAGCCACCACGCTACATAATATTATTCAGCTTGGCGAACAAACACAGGCTTTAAAAAAGATTCGACCGGGGCAAACACTACGTTTCGCACAAAATGCAGATGGCGAGTGCGTTTCTTTGGAATACGACCTCGACCAAATAAAAACCCTTCGCATTGAAACCATTGATAATGACTTTGCTGCAACGGTTATTGAAAAACCAGTGGAAGTTTCTCACGCTGTAGCATCCGCAGATATCAATAACTCACTTTTTTATGATGCCAAACAAGTTGGGGTGTCTGATAAAACAATCATGGAGCTTGCTAATATTTTCGGCTGGGACATTGATTTCACTCAAGGCTTAAGACAAGGAGATTCATTCAGCCTGCTATATGAATCCAAATCCATCAATGGGAAGCGTATTGAGAATGGCCCTATCTTAGCTGCTGAATTTATAAACCGCGGTAACAAATATCAAGCTGTTCGCTTTACTGATAAAGACGGCAATACTGAATATTTTTCTCCTGACGGAAAGAGCATGCGTAAAACCTTTTTGCGCAACCCTATCGATTTTGCAAGAGTTAGCTCACATTTCAATTTGCGTAGAAAACACCCCGTTTTAAATAGGATTCGCGCACATAAGGGTGTTGACTACGCGGCCTCCACAGGCACACCTATCCGTTCTACTGGGGACGGCAAAATCATCTTCCGTGGTATAAAGGGCGGTTATGGCCGCGTCGTAATCGTTCAACATGGACAAAAATACAGCTCACTTTATGCACATATGTCTAAATATGGTCGTTACAAAAAAGGCTCACACATCAAACAAGGGCAAATCGTCGGTTATGTTGGAATGTCAGGGTTAGTAACCGGACCACACCTGCATTATGAGCTTAGAGTTAATGGCGTTCACCGGAATCCTTTAACTACTAAATTCCCCGCGGCTGAACCAATCAATAAAAACTTGCTGGCTGAATTCAAAAATCAGACATCTCCTCTTTTAGCGCAATTAGCGCTCGCAAAAAAGACTCAGTTAGCACTTAAATAAAACAGCGTGAAACAACTGTATATCGGCATCATGTCAGGCACCAGTTTAGATGGTGTCGACATTGCTATTGTTGATTTTAGCAATGACAAGCCAAGTCTTTTCTCAAGTTACTATAAGCCATACCCAGCTGTATTATTAGCCGATATAACAGCCGCCTGCGGGCAAACTCACATCTCTTATGAGGCACTCGGGACATTAGATGCCCAGCTTGGCAAATTCTACGCTCAATGCGTGCAAGACACGCTACACAATACAAGCCTAAGCCCTCACGACATCGTTGCTATTGGCTCACACGGGCAGACGATACACCATAGCCCTAATAGCACCCCGCCTTTTACTCTGCAAATTGGTGATGCCAACCGTATTGCTGAAGAAACTGGAATTACTGTTGTGGCAGACTTTAGACGACGCGATATTGCAGCAGGTGGTCAGGGCGCTCCGTTAGTGCCTACTTTTCACCAAGCTATTTTTCAATCAGCGCACGATAATCAAGCGATTATCAATATTGGTGGTATTTCGAACGTCAGCTATCTTAATAAAGACCAAACTAACATTATTATTGGATTTGATTGCGGCCCTGGAAACACACTAATGAACCAATGGTGTCAGCAGCACTTTGAAAGACCCTATGACCATTGCGGACAGTTATCCAAAGCTGGACGTATTAATACCCCCTTCTCAACAGCATGATGGACGACCCATACTTCGCAAGACCTTACCCTAAAAGCACAGGGCCTGAATATTTCAACCTTAACTGGCTGGCTTCACACTTAGAGCGACACCCCGGCAGTACGATCGACACGCTGACGTCCTTATGCGAATTAACGGCCCAGTGCATTGCAAAAAGCCTAACGCAACTCCCAGGCGTTGATAACGTCTTAGTTTGCGGCGGCGGCGTACATAATGACTATTTAATGACAAGGCTTCGCCATTTAATTGAGCTACCTATTGATTCAACGGAGGCTCACGGCCTTCACCCTGATTGGGTAGAGGCCAGTGCCTTTGCATGGCTTGCTAAACGGGCGCTTGAGGGAAAAACTGGTAACCTGCCATCGGTTACCGGGGCCGATAAAGCCGTTATTTTGGGCTCTATTTACCCCGCTTAAACTGAATAACTTAGTAACTAATAAAGCAACAGGTTTCTATGCTGCAAATGATGAGCCACAACCACAAGTTGTTGTTGCATTTGGGTTACGAATAACAAACTGCGAACCTTGTAGGTCTTCTTTATAATCAACTTCTGCTTTTTCAAGGTACTGGTAACTCATTGGGTCTATCACTACAACGACACCATCTTTTTCTATGCCAAAGTCATCTTCAGCCATGGTTTCATCAAAGGTGAAACCGTATTGAAAACCCGAGCAACCACCACCAGAAATATATACCCGAAGTTTCAACTCGGGGTTACCTTCTTCTTTAATCAGCTCAGCCACTTTTTGTGCCGCACTGTCTGTGAAATTAATATCCGCTTCTGCAACAAATGTTGTCATATTTAGAGCCTCTTTATTTAAAATTTATTCACTATACGGTTAGTACACTTTCAATTAAGAAAGTTCGTCTTGCACAGGTTCTTCTTGCAAACCGATAGCTGTTATATTGGAAGCCGCATCTTGCTGGCGCACGAGTTGACCATTCACCTCTGCCCCTACTTCCATTTCAATTAAGTTATATTGAACATTGCCTGTCACTCGAGAATTAGCAATCATTTGCACCCTTTCGGACGCTATCACATCACCTTGAACCTCTCCATCAAGAACGACTATAGGAACATTAACATTCCCATGTATAGCACCCAGCTTACTCAACGTAAGCGTTGCAGTTGAACCGTTTTCCGCCGATACATTTCCGACAACGCGACCATCAATATGCAGCCCACCAGTGTAAACAATATCTCCTTGAACAACCGTACCCTCCCCAATAATAGTGGATACATTAGTGGTATTAATCTCTTTCAATTTTTTTGTATTTGAAGAAAACATTCTTTCAACCTCTAACTTTATTTCTTTAATTTAGCATACTAGTCTATCCCAGATAGGCGTTAGCTCCTAATTCTCAACCTTTAGCCACTAACGACCTCTTGCCAAAGCCACTGCTCTTGCATTGGCTTGGAGCCTTTTTTCGAGCGGTTAATAATCATGCTTACTGTCTTAGGTATAAATCCAATCGGTAACTTAATTTCACCTGTTAGCAACTCATAATACCTAAAAGAAAAATTACCAGACTTCAATCCTTCTATAGACAAATCCTCTAGCAGGAACTCCTTTTCTTCCCCCTGCCAGTCACCTACTATTGAAAACGTATATTGGCCTTTAATCACTTGTTTCTGGCTCGTGCCTTGGGCCAACACTAGTTCATAGTCATAACCACCTTTTTCATCGAGCGGCCTGATATCAAAACTATCAATATATAGCCCCTTAATTAACGTTTCTGGTGCCACAACCCGCTGATAAAAAGCCAACTGCTCCTTTGTATCGCTTAATTCTTCGTGCAGCTTAACCAATGATTTTCTTGCATCTTTTTGAGACTGCGCATCGATTACCTTCGAGCTTTCAATAAAGTCGAGCCGTTTCACAAGAGCTTTGTTTGCCTTCGTTAACTTAACAACAGATTCTTTTAATCGAGCATTATCGGCTTGATATTGTTTAACATCTTTAACCGATAGTCGCCCTAAAACAAAAAACAATGCCAGCAGCACAATAACAATAAACAACGCCGTTTTTTCGATTAACCGCCTGCGCTGCGTTTGATGATAAGGGTGTGGACATTGGTGACGAACCATTAAAAGCACCTATACTATTTAGGGGTATAAACCTACTTGATCTAGGCCCGTTTTTTCATCCAAGCCAAACATAATGTTCATATTATGAACAGCTTGCCCTGAAGCCCCTTTCACTAAATTATCAATCACCGACAATACGGTAACAACCTGCCCACCTTGAGGCTGATGTACAGCGATTTGACAACGGTTTGTGCCACGGACATCACCTGTATCCGGATGCGCACCACTAGGTAATACATCGACAAAGGGCTCATCAGCATAAAACGTCTCAAACAAATCTTGCAAGTTAATCCCCGTTTCTTTTAGCGGCGCATACAACGTGGCATGTATCCCTCGAATCATTGGCACTAAATGAGGTGTAAATGTTAGCGAAACCGGTGATGCAGACAGATGACTCAATTCTTGAGAAATTTCAGGTAAATGTCGGTGCCCCGGAACACCGTATGCTTTAAAACTTTCACCACTTTCACTCATTAAACCGACAACACTGGCAGAACGACCAGCTCCACTCACGCCTGATTTCGCATCGGCAATCAACATTGAGCTTTCAATAACATTTGCCTTAAGAAGCGGTAAAAAACCTAACTGCGTAGCCGTTGGATAGCAGCCAGGGTTAGCTACCAAATCTGCACGTTTAATCAACTCTCGATTTGTTTCAGGCAAGCCATACACTGCCTGCTCAAGTAGTTTTGGGCAAGCATGTTTAGCGCCATACCACTTTTCCCAAACCGCAACATCTTTCAACCTAAAATCAGCTGATAAATCTATTAGTTTGACATCAGCAGCCAATAACTCTTTCGCCATCGTCATAGCTGTCGCATTAGGTGTTGCAAAAAACACAACATCGCATGCTGTTAAATTTTCAACAACCGGGGCAACAAAGCATAAATCATTAAACCCGCGTAAATTTGGGTACACAGCATCAACACGCAAACCCTTTTCGGCCCGCGATGTTACTACCTGGACATCCACCTGTGGATGCATCGCTAGCAACCGGAGCAACTCCACACCGGTATAACCCGTTCCACCTACAATACCTGCTTTTATCACACTTCTGCCTCTTTATATTAATCCTTATTATCAGCACATTTTACACTAGCATCGTCTGATATACTTAGTCGAATGGCAAACCCCAACGTTCAGCAAATTTTTACGCTTTTCTCTGCTTGGAAAACTCACCTTGTTTTCTGGTTAGGCGCTATTTTTGTAGGCTTGTCATCGGTCGCTTTAACTTTCGGAAGTGAATTGGTCAGCACATTATTTAGAGAGCTGCATCAAAAATACTTGATCTACAGCTTTTTATTTACACCTATCCTCCTTACTTTTCTTGCTTGGGTCACCTTTACTTTTTTTCCTGGCTCAGAACGTAGCGGTGTCCCGCAAGTTAAAGCAGCGCTTGAACCTTCAGAAGCCGGCCTTAACAAACCACTACTTAGCTTTCGAATCCTTGTTGGTAAACTATTCCTTAGTATTGGCGGTATTTTTGCCGGCGCTTCTGTTGGTTTAGGTGGGCCAGCTATACACATTGGCGCCGCCTTGATGACTTACTTTGGGCGGTTTGCTAACTTTGGACCTCATTATTTAGAACGCGGACTCATTTTAGCTGGCAGCTCCGCCGGTTTTGCAGCACTTTTTAGTGTCCCATTGGCTGGCATTGTATTTGCCATCGAAGAAATGGGGCGCTCACTTGAGGAGAAAACCAGTGGGCTCATTATCACTGCCGTTATTTTTGCCGGTGCTACGGCCTTAATTCTCCATGGGCAATATGTGTTTTTGGACAACTATCCAACATCCTTTCCTTGGGGAAAAGCTTGGCTCATCATTCCTGTCTGCGGTATTGCTACTGGGTTTATGGGCGGCCTTTTTAGTTTAATCCTTCTTAAAGGCGGGCCTTTTTTAAAATCTATAAACTACTTATCACCCCTTAAAATTGCCTTTATTTGCGGCATCATTATTTCTATTCTTAACTACCTGTCTGAGGGTGCAACTGCAGGGACGGGCTACCAAGAAACTAAAAACTATCTATTCAATGCTCAAAGCATGTCATCTGAATACCCTTTGATGCGAATGCTCGCCAGTATAGCCACCTTTTTTATTGGCATTCCTGCTGGTATTTTTGTACCATCCCTTTCGGTTGGCGCAGGCATTGGAGCCAACCTAGCTGAGTGGCTGCCAATTGCCCCTGTCTCAGTTGTCATTCTTTTAGGCATGACAGGTTATTTTTCAGGCATGTTACAAGCACCGTTAACATCCTTTGTCATTATTATGGAGATGACTAACTCACATGATTTATTATTGCCAATGATGGCTACAGCCTTTATTGCCAACGGAACATCTAAACTAATTTGCCCTATAGCTTTATATCAAGGGTTAACTCAAAACTACCTTAGTGCAAAACCCAATGAACAAAAATAAATCCTTCCAATTTATATTAGCCATCTTACCGATTGGTTTTGCCGGTTTGGTGTATTTCAATAGCGGCGCCATCAATCAGGTTCCTGACATTTCAATAAGCACCATAAACGGAGAAGAAATTGCCACCACCTCACTCAATGGCAAACCTGCTTTAATCACGTTTTGGGCCACCGATTGCCCTAGCTGTATTAAAGAAATACCTCATTTAAAAGCGATCCATGCAGATTATGCTGATAAAGGTGTGTCTATTATCGCTATTGCTATGAAGCATGATCGCCCAGAGCATGTTATCGCGATGACACAGGCGAAGTCTCTTCCATACACTATTGCTTTAGACCCGAAAGGCGATGTCGCGAAAGCTTTTGGTAATGTTCGTTTAACACCGACTACCTTTTTAGTCGCACCCGATTCAACTATCGCCTTACACAAGCTTGGGCTGTTCGATGAGGAAAAGATGCGAAAACAGCTCGATAAATTATTGGCTAAAAGCTAATGTGGTACAAAGCGCTACATATGATATTCATGGTCACCTGGTTTGCTGGCCTATTCTACCTGCCTCGCTTATTTGTCTATCACGCCATGAGCGATGATGAGACCAGCAACAAGCGTTTCAAACTGATGGAACGAAAATTATACTTTGGCATCATGACACCGGGGCTGGTCCTTACCCTGCTTTTTGGCATCTTAATGCTGACAGACTATGCCTGGGCTGCGTTTGGCCAATCGGGTTGGCTGCATGTAAAATTAACATTAATTGCATTACTGTGTATTTACCATGTTTATTGTGGCAAGTGGCTACTTGATTTTAAGCACGATCGTAATAAACATGGCCACGTGTACTTTCGTTGGATGAATGAATTACCCGTGTTATTTTTGGTTGGCATTGTAATTTTGGCGACAGTTAAACCTTTTTAGACCTGCACTTCCGTATTAAGCCTTGTATAATCTTTTTCAAATTAACTCCAGAGCCTATTTATGACTAACACCGTTCAATGTGTCGTCCTTAAAACCGAATCCGAAGCCTTAGACAGTGCTCCCCATCCAGGTGAGCTAGGTGAACGCATTCTGGCAAACGTATCCAAAGAAGGCTGGGCATTATGGCTCGAGCGCTTATCAATGATTATCAATGAAAATGGTTTAAGTACCGCGGATGTGGAAAGCATTCAAGTGATTGAGAAACACATGAAAGGCTTTTTCTTCAATGAAGGTGAAATGGGGCATGTTCCAGCTGGTTTTCATGAGGCTACGACACCGCCTAAAAACTCATAAGATTCACTCTTAACCCCGAGACTGAGAAATGGCTATTTTTTATATCGTTATCTAACTTTCTATAGGCTGCATTAAACAACCTATAGCCTTGATACCCCTCAGTAAAAACCAGCCGCCCAACGTACAAGTTGCAGCGAGTTCGAAGCCAACATAAAAAAAACCTAAAGCCTAGCTTTAGGTTTTTTAATAAGAATCAGCGCCGCTTTATAAAAAAACAGATACAACGTTAAAAACTAAGCGGCACCTCTAAGCTTTAAACGACCGACTGTTTTTTAGCTGCAACCGCCACTAGAAGAGCCGCATGAACCACAGCCGCCTGAACCGCCTGTTGCCGCAAACACATTGTTGAAAACAAAACTCGCTTCGCCCATGCCTTTATCAATAAAATCAATCTCAACGCCACGCATATAATTCAAGGCCACTGAATCCACATACACCTTATAATCACCCGAATCTAATACGCTATCATAAGGTGTTTTTTCATCAGAAAATGTCATGCCATATGACATGCCACTACAACCACCACCTGATACGAAAATACGAATGGCATCCATTTCATCACCCACCTCTGCGAATAACTCGGAAAGCTTTTCACCAGCTGCCTCGCTAATATTGATATCCGCTGCCGATAAAACTGAATTAAATGAACCTGCTGCACCCATCGTTAACTCCTTATAAATATATTTATACCCCATCATTATACGAGAAATGACATCAAACCGCCTGTTAATTATTAAAGCAGACAATTATTTGGTTGCTAATGAGAATGATTCGTATTAAGATTCCCTCTCACCCTAATTTTTAACTTTCTAAGAGAAAAGATTATCATGAAAAACAGTATTAAAAAGTCAGGTAGCTTAGCGCTTTTGTTGGGGGTTCTTGCTGCCCCACAGGCATCGGCATTAACGCTTGAAGACCTTGCTAAGAGGCTCGATGCACTGGAAGCAAAAAATAAACAATTAGAACAAGAAAACTCCCAATTGCGAGATGCTGTTGCCACAACCAACGACAAGGTAGAAGCTGCTGTTATCGCGACAGAATCTATTGCTGACAGTGCCAGTGGTATCCAAAAACTAGCTGATTGGGCAGACAAAACCAGCATTGGCGGTTATGGTGAATTACATTACAACAACCTTTCAGGCAAAGGTGGTGCTAGTGATAAAGATGAAATTGACTTCCACCGTTTTGTTCTATTTTTTGGCCATGAGTTTACCGATGATATTCGTTTTTTCTCAGAATTAGAGCTTGAACATAGCCTTTCAGGAGACGGCAAAGACGGTGAAGTTGAACTAGAACAAGCGTATATAGACTTCGACCTCAATGATAACCACACCGCACGTGCCGGTTTATTTTTACTACCTGTCGGTATTATCAACGAAACTCATGAGCCACCTACTTTTTACGGCACAGAACGTAACCCCATCGAAAAAAACATTATCCCAGCAACTTGGTGGGCAGCAGGTGCAGGTGCTCATGGTGAACTAGGCGCAGGCTTTAGCTATGACGCTTATATCCATTCTGGCCTTAATGTTGATAATGGTTTCAGTATCCGCAGCGGTCGTCAAAAAGTTAGCAAAGCAAAAGCGAATGATCCGGCTGCTACCGCACGTATTAAGTACACTGGCATCCCAGGTCTTGAACTTGCAGTATCAGCTCAACACCAACAAAACATGGGTCAAGGCTTAGTAGCAGGCCTAGAAAGCGGTAACTTAATTGAAACCCATGCTATTTGGTCTACTGGCCCCTTCACTGTCAAGGCTCTATATGCTGCTTGGGATATTGATGGTTACGCTGTTGAAGCAGTCGGCGCTGACAAACAAGAAGGTTTCTACGTTGAGCCATCTCTCCGTTTATCTGAAAAATTTGGTATATTTGCTCGATTCAACCAATGGGATAATTATGCAGGTAGCAACTCTGGCACCGCTAAAGATACTGAAAAGGAACAATGGGACGTTGGTATAAACTACTGGCCACATGAAGATGTTGTCATTAAAGCCGACTATCAATACCAAAATAATGATGATGGTAAAGAGCAAAATGGACTTAACCTCGGCATCGGCTATCAGTTTTAATCGGTCTACTTAAAAACCCATGAAAAGGATTGCCTTATTATTTGCCGCTGCTTTTTTCTTTCAAGCAGCCATCGCCAAAGGGGTCTATCAGACCCCTGAGGCTTTCCTCAATCAAGTGTTTGAAGGCAACACCCCCCCTTTATCATCGGTTTGGCTAACGAAAGATAAGAAAGAAGTCATCACTCAGTTTTTGCAACATAAGCCTTCGTTTATCCGCGTAAAATATTGGCAAGATGGCGAAAAAACAGCGTGGATACTTGACGAAGTTGGCAAAGAAAAACCCATTACTATCGGCGTCGTCATTGAGAGTGGAAAAATACAACAACTCAAAGTATTAACCTTTAGAGAATCACGAGGCTGGGAAGTTAAACACACGTTCTTTACTCGCCAATTCGATAATGTTGGCATCAACCAAGATCAACAACTTGATAAACATATCGATGGCATCTCTGGTGCCACTTTATCCGTACGAGCCCTAAAAAAAGTCGCTAGAATAGCCCTTTACCTCGAACAACAACTTTAAATCATGGGCAACAAAAGGTATCGCCGAAAAAAATTTAGTTCCTTATACCTTTGGCATCGCTACACGGGGCTCTTAGCTGCTGTGTTTGTCATCTTTATTAGCCTCAGCGGTATTGCGTTAAACCACACCGATGATTTGGCGCTAAAAAAAAAACACCTTAGCTCTAATTTTCTATTAGACAATTACAACATCCAAGCGCCTACTTGGACCCGACAATTCAAAACAAAGCAATATACCGTCACACAGGCCGATGATTTATTATTCATCAATTCGAATGAGGCTATGGCAATAGACAGCATGTTAGCTGGTGCCATTGAATTTAATGATTTTTTACTTATTGCATTAACCAATACGGTACTGCTGATTGACGCAGACAACCAGCTCGTTGAAACATTGGGCACTCTCAACGGAGTCCCCGCTAATATTAATCGCATAGGGTCTACTAGTGATCAGCAAATACACTTGCTTGCAAACGATCAAATTTATCGACTCACTGAGGCATTGAGTTTTCAAAAAACTACCGTTGACGAACAGCTACACTGGGCCAGCCAAGAACCTTTATCAAAGACTGCACTTAAGGCCATCAACCAACGCTATAAATCAAACATTATTTCACTGGAAACCTTTATGCTAGACATACATAGTGGCCGTTTTTTTGGAGCCTACGGGGTTTTATTGTTTGATTTAATCGCAGTTATTCTTATATTTTTAGCTTTTACCGGGGTTATTATTTGGATACGACAATCTCTAAAACACCGCCAACGTGACTAAAAGTAAGCAAGCACTTACTACAACTAACCCATCCAACAGCTTTATATTTGATGGTGGACGCGTAAATGATACAAATGTCGCTCAGCATCGATCAAATGCTGCCCCCAATGAAGAAAGAACCCATCACGCCATAGGTTCAAAGCAACAGATAAGTTCTCTTGGCCGCAATTAATAATATCTAAGCCCCGTTTAATTTCGAAGTAAAGGTCGGCCAAGTCTTCAGACAGGCTTCCATACAGTTCGTTATGGATTAACTCCTCACCTACTTCATAACCGTCTTTCTCGCCTAATGATTTTTTAAGGTGGCAGAAAAGCTCGAAGCGCTCATCAATATCAGATAATGCAAAAAAGCATTCCGCCCTATTATTTGCATGATCGATTACTTCCATAACGGCGTGAATTCTTGGCAAAACCAAACTAATTTGAGTCAGCCAGTTTTGCGCCTCAAACTCATCTATATTTTCAATTAGAAAACAAAACCGTCTTGCATCCTCCGGCAGTTCTTGGATTTGTTTTGAGATTTTATTTCTATTTTCGTTTCGCACACAGTAAGCTTAGACAAAATTAGAAGAAATACCGTGAATTAATAAAATAATGCTACAAATAAATTTACCGCTCGTATGATTCGCCTGCTCTTAGTTATTGCCGTTGCTTTAGGTGCCATCTATCTCGTCCGATGGTTCCTCAACACCCCCGCTGAAACCGTTGCTGCCACTATTCGAAAATCACTTTGGTTGTTGTTAGGTCTCGGGCTTATCTTTCTTGCTGTCACCGGCAAACTAAATATTATCTTTGCCTTTATTGGCTCCGCCATTCCACTTATTGCAAAGCAGCTGCCCAATATTTTACGCCTGCTTGGTATGGCTAAAATAATAAAATCCACCAAAAGCAAAGCTCAGGGCAACACCCCACCGCCTTCAGCGCAAGCAATGAATCAACAACAAGCCCTCACTATGCTGGGCTTAAAGCCCGGCGCTTCAAGAAAAGACATTATTGCAGCACATAAACGACTCATGCAGAAAGTACACCCCGACAAAGGCGGTTCCGAAACCTTAGCGAGTCAAATCAACCAAGCCAAAAACTTACTTTTAAAAGAATATGAACCATGATCAAAGCATAATATTCGCCATCTTAACGGTAACCCTTGCTTTATTCGCTTGGGGACGATGGCGATATGACATTGTTGCGTTAACAGCCATGACTGCTGTTCTATTATTTGGCCTTGTTACCCCTAATGAGGCGTTTGCAGGCTTTGGGCACACAGCTGTTATTACCGTTGCCGCTGTGTTGATTATCAGCCAAGCACTCAAGAATGCCGGCGTTGTTGATGTTGTGGCCTCCTACTTATTACCCCACACTGGTAACGCCATCATTCATATTGCCTTATTAACGGCTCTTGTCACCTTTTTTTCTGCCTTTATGAATAATGTTGGCGCGCTTGCTTTATTACTACCAGTTGCCATTGCCACCGCTAAAGAGCACGGCCGATCACCCGCGATGGTTTTAATGCCCTTGGCGTTTGGTAGTATTTTAGGCGGCATGAGTACGATGATTGGTACGCCACCCAATATTATCATTGCAAATTATCGTGCTGACATTACTGGAACCGCTTTTAGTATGTTTGATTTCTCACCGATTGGCTCCGTTATCGCTGTCATTGGCGTCACCTTTATTACCTTAATTGGCTGGCGGTTAATACCAAAAAAACGATTTGAAGAAAATCAGCCCGAAAAGCTATTTGAAGTCAGTAGTTACTTAACCGAAGCGAAGGTGATGCCAGAAAGCCCCTTAATTGGCCTTGCTGTTAATGAAGTTGAAGACCTTCAAATTAACGATATTGGCATTGTTGGCGTTGCTCGTGGTCACTATTTTGCACTTAATACAAACCCAAATTATAAGCTTAAAGAAAACGATATCTTAATCCTTCGAGGCGACCCGTTAACCTTGCAGAGCAAATTTGCTGATTCACACTTAGAATTTCAAACAGCCACTGGAAAAACATTTAATAATTTAACCGAGGGCGACCTCGCATTAACCGAGTGTGTTATTACCGCCACTTCTCCGCTGGTTGGCCGAGATGTTTCTTATTTACGTCGCCGAACCGCTAATTCAGTTGCTGTTATCGGCCTTGCTCAAGAAGGATCTGTGGTTCGCAAACGCCTACGCAACAATACCTTTCAGGCCGGTGACGTCCTATTGCTACAATACCAAAAAGGTTTAATTAACGACATGCTCACAGGGCTCAATCTATTACCGCTCGCCGAACGTGGCATTCAAATTGGGCAACACCGCCGGGTTTTGATAGCTTTGGCAATTTTTATTGGCGCGATTATTCTCGGTGCAATCAATATTTTGCCAATGGCAGGAGCCTTTATCTTAGCCATTCTTGTATATTCCATCATGGGGTTTTTGCCTGGCAAAGACGTTTATCGCGATGTCGATTGGCCAATTATTATTTTACTTGGTGGCATGATTCCGGTTGGTCGCGCCTTAGAAAGCACAGGCGCTACCGAGCTGGTTGCCAGTAGCATCGTTAGTATCACTGAAGGGTTACCCATCTACATGGTTTTAACGCTGATTCTAGTAACCACAATGTTTTTATCCGACATTATCAACAATGCTGCCACTGCGCTAGTAATGGCCCCTATTTCTGTTGGCATTGCAAATCAACTTGGCGTGAATATAGACCCCTTTCTAATGGCCGTTGCCATTGGTGCCTCTTGCGCTTTTTTAACACCTATTGGGCATCAATCCAATACACTTGTAATGGGGCCCGGCGGTTATCAATTTGGGGATTATTGGCGAATGGGACTACCCTTGGAAATTATTATCACGCTGATCTCTGTCCCCCTTATTCTAATCGTCTGGCCGTTGTAATAACGACCAGACACTAGAAATATTTATTAACGAAGCAGAACGTCTGCTAGATCAATCACGTCAATAACTGTACCGTTTCCTTCTAAAACCCGTACCACTTTATTACCTACTCGACGGACTTCTTCACCATCACGTATCGTAGGCAGTCGTCTGGCCAACTCATGCGGGATACGTTCTGAGTATCGTAAAATATCGCTATCCAACACTTCTCCGCGGGCTACTTTTGCCTCCCAACCTGGAGGCAACTGACCACCACGATCTAATTTCTTTTGCAAACCATAAGGTACCTGTTTGTCCTTATTTTTTTTATACTTTTTATCGGCTTTATCATCACCATCACGGCGATAATAATCTTTTATATAAGAACGTTCTGACTCAGTAAAATAATGTTTCGTTTTTTCTTTATCTTTATTTTGCTTCTGTTTTTCTTTTTTACTGCCTAGCGTGTCGTCGAGCTCCTTTTTATCCAGCTTCTCAGAGCGACCAAACCAGCGCTCCCAAAAGGATTCACTGTGTTCGGCCTTGCCTACAAACTCGCCCTCTGGTTTAGCCGCATGCACGGCTGTAATCGAGAATAAAAAAAGCAACACCAAAACACCCATTGTTGATCTTTTAGTTAACATAACCCTCTCCTTATTTATAAACATCTGGACACTATAAGCGAACTTAACTGAACAGCTTCTTAATCATTAACCGACAGTTCCTTTATATACTGAAATATTTTCCGTGCAGCAGCTGGCGGCTTTTGTTTTTCCAATTCTTGATTCGCTTTTCGTTGAAGCTGCCTAATGTGTTGGCGATCCGCCTGTGGGTAATTCACTAAGAATTCGCTCAACGCTGCATCTCCTTGCTCGACTAACTTATCTCGCCATTGCTCCATCATATGTAAGCGAGCTGTCGCCGCTCTGTCTTTATCGAGCTGTCGTTCAATGGCTTGGTTAATCCCTTCAACATCGGTACTGCGTAACAATTTTCCAATATACTTAAATTGCCGTTTTATCGCCCCGCCTTTAGATAATTTTCTGGCCACAACAATGGCTTGTCTTAAGTCATCCGTTAATGGCATGCCATCGAATTGATCTTGCGACAAATCCGCAATCCTTTTCCCTAGCGCCACCAAATCATCCGCTTCTCGTTTAATTTGAGTTTTACTGATGAGTTCTGCTGCTCTTGCTTCTTCTTGATTCATTAACTATATAACCTGATCTAATAATAACGACATGCTAACAAATTAACCGTGTATTGGTTTAATACACTCGGTTTTATTGTGTTCAAGCCAAGCATAAAAACCTATTCTTATTTGAGGCATCTACTTATGCCTTGTTATATACAAAGCCATCTGCATGTCCCTTAACAGACCTAATAACGGCTAACTACTCGATCAAACATCGAACATTTTCACCCTTAGCTGGTCAGCACTAAAAAAATAACAAATAAAATAACAGCCGCTATGGGTAACAAAATACCAGCCCAGTCCTTTTCCGCCTCTTCACTTTGTTTAAGCGCCGCTTTAATACCCGGTCTAAACCAAAAAATAACCAATAACGCTACCGCGCCCAACGCTAATTGCTCCCACAATGCCATATTCATCTTTTAACCGCCTTAATTTGTCTCGATAGGTTTTTCTTTCTCACAATTCCAACAATGTGAAAACTGTCCGTCACTTTCTTCTCCACAAAACGAACATCTCCATGCAGGTAAATCTTGCTCACCCAGTGGATCACTGGCCAAATACTTTTGCGCTAATTGTTCGTCACGTTCATCATTTATCCAAAGCTCTGGCCAACACTCTGTCGGTGGTAACTCTCCGGCAGCGGCCCCTAAAAACTCATTTTTGATTTGGCAGGCAATCCCGTGTTGTTCGAGGTAGTTTCTCCAAAAAGCAACCTCGATAAAATTTTGCGCTGTAAAAACTTTAATCATCGTTTACACTGCCTCTTCTTTTTACACGCTTTACTGTTATGACGAAACCTCACTATATCGACACCAATGAACAGCTTTCTGAGTTTTGTAACACGATAAAAAACGAACCTTGGTTGGCGATAGATACTGAGTTTCAACGGGAAAAAACCTACCGTTCAATACTGGCGTTAATTCAAATTGCCACTGCCGATATAGTCGCTATCATCGACCCAATAGCCTGTGACATCAAGCCCTTATTGGATATTTTATACAACCAAAATATACTCAAAGTCTTCCATGCCGCACGTCAAGATCAAGAAATTTTCTACGATTTACGCGGCAAGCCATTAGCGCCTGTTTTTGATACTCAAATTGCCGCGCCCATTTTAGGCCACCCAGAACAAGCCGGCTATGCACGATTAGTGGATGATATTTTGGGTGTGCAATTAAGCAAAGCTCATTCACGTACAGACTGGCTACGTAGACCGTTAAGCGAAGAACAAATCACCTATGCAGCTGACGATGTAATTTATCTAGCCAAGCTATACCCGTTATTAGAAAACCAACTAAAGGAAAAAGACCGACTTAATTGGTTGGCGCCAGCCTTTGCCGATTTATGCAAACCTTCACTGTATTCCAACCCACCAGAACTTGCATGGAAAAGGATCCGAGCAGCCAAACGTTTAAAAGGTGGCGCCTTATCTGCGTTACAAAAATTAGCCGAATGGCGTGAAGACCTTGCACAACAAAAAGACATCCCTCGTGGCTGGATAATTAAAGATGATATTTTAATAGAGGTGGCCAAACTCAAGCCAACCAATCTCCACACTCTATCGTCTATTCGCGGCATTTCAGACAAATTCACCGATAAATTTGGGCGCGCAATTATCGACATTATTGCCAATGCCATTGACAAAAAACCAGCCTCTACTGCGGCTCAACAAAAACCTAAGAAAGTCACCGAAAAACAAGAAGCCTTAGCCGATCTATTAATGGCTCAAGTAAGATTGAAAGCCGCCGCCGCGAACGTCAACGCCACGTCTCTCACCAATCGTAAAGAATTATTACAGTTGATCCATGGTCAACGCGATCTTGAGTTATTGAGTGATTGGCGCAATGAGATGGTTGGCCAAGATCTCCTTGCTACGCTGGAAGGCGATAACAACTTTAGTGTCACTTCAGGTGAACTCGTTATTTCACCTTCAACATAAGGTCTACTATTTTGGCTTTTTCTTAACCTTAGGAATGGTTAATCGTGTCCCAGTGCTAACACGATTAAGGTCGACCTTCGTATTGTATTGCCTTAACAACCATAACGGCACATTTTGTTGTTGCGCTAATAACCAAACAGAACTGCCGTTTTTGAGCCGTAATGTTTCTGTTTCAACAACGCTAAACTGCTTAAAAAAGTCATCCTGTATTTTTTTATGAAAAGCCAAGCGCTTGCTTTCTAATTGACGCCTGTCTACATGCGAGAAATCAAGCTTAAGTCGATCGCCCATCCTTAGGCGAGATTGAGCACTCATCTTATTAAGCTTTCTCAAGACCGTCGTTTTTAACGACAACCATTCGGAAAAATGCCCAAGCGTCTCATTACTTTGAACTTCGACAGACCCATCATCGGCCACTCGATAATTACTCGGGTCCGCTTTTAAACTGTTTTCTTCTACATGGTTTTTAGGGTTAAGGGCCTTTGCACTCGCAGCGACTGACAATACATCTGGGTTTGCTCGTATCCGCAGTTTTTGTCCTACATATAAATAATGCTTATTTTTTAATTTATTTAAAGACACAATATTCGCCTCAGACACGCCTACCCTACTTGCAATAGCTGATAAACGATCACCCTTTCTGACGGTATAAAAAATAGCATCCTGCGCTACTGGGTGTGCGCCCTTTAATTGGTTTTTCGCTATATTAGGTAACTTTAGTAGCTGACCAACACGAATCTTATGTTGACTCTTTAGCCCATTTATCGCCACTAACTGACTGGTTTTTACCTTAAAGCGTTCAGCAATTTTAGAGAGCGAATCACCTCGTTTCACCCGATATGAAACATCAGGTTTTTGTTTCATTGATTGCTCGTCAGGAGGAATTCTGGCCATTAACCCTTTAATCGACGCAGCACCCGTCTCTACCGGCACCCGAAGCTTGTAGCCCTTTGGAATATATTTATTGTTTGACCAAACGGTCGGTTGTAACGCTGGGTTCAACGATTTAAAAATATTATTGTTAATCCCAAATGCCGTCATTAAGCCTTGCGCCGAGTAATAGGATGGCAACTTAACCTCTTGAATCACCATCGGGGGGTCTCGTTGCACTTGCCCAAAATATTTTGACGGTTGCTGGTCAATATCGTGTGCAGCGACAAACGCATTATAAAAATTTCGTGAGGCAAACCCAAACGTACGGCCCTTATATTCACGCACTATTTTGGCAATATCAGTTCCCCCCGTCGCTGACACTGCGCGCCTCATACCCGCAGCGCCGTGGTTATAAGCGGTTAATGCTAGCGGCCAGGTTCCCGTAATTTTATGGTTATCTTTTAACAACAAGCCCGCTGCCCTTGTTGCCAGAAAGGGGTCTAATCGTTCATCAACGACGTGATCAATACGCATAAACCGACGCCCCGTCGAACGCGTAAATTGCCACAAACCAGCAGCTCCAGCATGCGATCTAGCATCAGAACGAAATGATGACTCAACATGCGGCAAAGCGGCCAACTCATCCGGCAAATCAAGCTTTTGAAATTCTTCCTTAATAAACGGCTGCCAACGCCCTGCCCTCACCAACCCCTGCTTAAACCGATCTGCTTGCCCGAGTTGAAAGCGTAACCGGTTTGCCGCTTCTTTAAACTCTTCGCCGGTAGTACCTGTTGGCCACAAGGCTTTAATATGCCTATATCGCGCCTGATCTAGTCGTTTACTTGGGTTAGCCGCAAGGTAGAGTAAAATGTCTTGGTAGTACTTTTTCTTTTGTTTAATGGATTGTTGACGTTCTTTATAGCTTGTGCCCGGTGTAAAAGATAAGCGTTCATAAATGATATTCAACCGCTGATTATCATGTATAAAGCCTTCATCAGTCGTCACTTCTGTGTAAACTTTTAACCAAAAATTAACATCTGGCTTTAGCACATGCGGCAATGGAAATGCCTCTTGGTCTCTTGCCAATAATGTATTAGATAGTATCGCCGCCATAAGACATACGACTATAAGTAGGCGACGCACCCTTTGGCTTTTCGATATGTTTAAAACGGCCATATTGACCAACCAGAATCTAATGTCGACTCACAGCCTTTTAACTGTGCTGAATAACGTTTCGCCTGAGCACCCACTTTTTTCGCAACACGTCGCAACCACCCCTTTGCTAAATATGTGCCACGACTGTATCCGCCGTGACCTTCATGGTAAGCAAGGTATTGTTTTTCGGCATCCCATTTTGATATCCCCAACTTTCGTTGCGACACATTGGTGTACCAGCCAATAAAATCGGCGACATCGGCAAAGTCGTCACGGTCTGCACCGTAACTATCTGTCGACTTCATATACCACTCCCAAGTTGAATCCTGCGCCTGACCATAACCATACGCACTGGATGAACGAGGTAAAGGAACAACACCCAAAAACCAATCTCTTGGAGGCTTAACATTCGATTGAAAGCGAGACTCTTGATGAATAATCGCCATTTGCACAGCTATTGGTGTGCCCCATTTTTTTTGTGCCGCTAAGGTTGCCGGGTACCAATCATCTTTTTCATAGAAAATAGCACACAGGTTTGCTTGGTTCTTAGGTGGTGTAGAGGCACAACCAAACAGTACCAGTGGCAGCAGTAGCATTAGGAACGGTTTAACCACGCCTCACTTTTTCCCAGCTATCTAGTGCGATAACAAATTTCTTTGCTGCTTGTTCCAATAAGGCCAAAAACTGCTCATGCTGACTGGTTTTTATCGCTTCCCAAGCCCGCTTTATATCCATATCTGCCTGCTCCATTATTTGCGCATCTAGCACTTGTTGGTACGCCCTATTAAGCGAGCTGATCATCATATTCAATTCAGCCTTTGCAACATTGCCTTCTGTTAACACCATCATACAAGCAGCTTCTGGGGCCTTTTGCAATGACGTTTCACTCGACACCCCGCTCAACACAGCCCATTCATCTATATAGTAATTTTTTAACTGGTTGACCAAATGCATTAAACCCAGCATACAAGGTAAATCTTTAAAAAGCGTTGGATCGCCTCTACTAGCTGCCAACTCTGCCGCCACCTTCAATGAGGGGCCGACAATCATTTGATACTCTTCTGGACTTAGCCACTCTGGCTGTTTCTTATTCATATACTTTACTCAACGCCTTTAAATTATTGCTGCTCTTAAACACAAGCTTTTCGCTCTGTTTGTCTTACTTGCTAGCTTTATTATGACTGACTGGTTACTATATAATCTAGTCGAACGACATTAACTACCTCAACAAACTGAAGGAACAACAATGAAACACTCAACTTTACTGATCGCCGCACTGATTTCAAGCCTTTTATTCTTAACCGGTTGTGAAGAAGCCGAAAAAGCCGCCTCCAGCGCAAAAGATGCCGCTAGTAGTGCCGTTGAGTCTGCAGGTGATATGGCAAAAGATGCGGCAGATGCTACATCAGAGGCCGCTGACTCAGCCATTGATGCAACTAAAGAGACCACATCTAGCGCAATGGAAAGTGCAAAAGAAGTAGCTACTGATGTAACTGAAGGTGCCGAAAACGCAATGGATGCAACGAAAGAAGCAGGCGCTGATATGCTTGATGCTGTTAAAGAAACAACAACTGATGCTGTAGACGCTGCTAAAGAAATGGCAAATGATGCAATGTCTCAAGCAAATGAAGCAACTAAGACGGATGCCGCAGCTGAAGAATAAGCAAACCTTCTTGGAAAAGCTAAATTAGCTGGCTTAATAACGGCCTAGCTAATTAAAAAAGCCCCTTAATAGGGGCTTTTTTATTGTTATGAAAATAAAAGACAACAAGCAAATACTCCACTTTTTAATTAACACTTCCCCTGTCTACGCTTACTGATTTTTTGGCATCAGCGGCAAACCTCTATCACACGATAATTGCTAATTTCCGAAATAGCACAAAGCAACTTAAAACACTCAAACATCTTACTTCCAAAGTCTATCTATTTTGACTTGCTCAGTTCAACCACACCTTAAAAATCAAGGTATACTTATTCACGGCGTAATAATTTTTATTATCTTTTCGTTGCGTTAAAAACCGAACAAAAGGAGAACTAAGTGTACAACAATAAAGTCATTTTATTAACCGGCGCTGGCAGTGGTATTGGTGCAGCAATCGCCAAAGAACTATCCGAATTAGGCGCACAACTTATTTTAGTAGGCCGAAATCAAGATAAGCTTGAAACCGTCAAACAAAATCTATCAGGCCAACACGATGTCTTGGCGGCTGACATTTCATCTTCAGAAGGCCGGCAGGCCATTAAAGAACATTGTGAGCAACGAGCAGGTGGTATTGACATACTGATTAATAATGCTGGTATCAGTGCATTTACAGGCTTTGAAACCATGAGCGAAGAAAAAATTTCTTCTGTTATTCATATTAACTTAACCAGCACTATTTTATTAACACAGCAGCTATTGCCGTTATTAAAAGCTAAACCGTCTGCGCAAATTGTTAATATCGGCTCTGCTTTTGCTAGTTTGGCCTTTGCAGGCTTTACTGTATACAGCGCCAGCAAATACGGCCTAAAAGGTTTTACCGAAGCCCTCCGACGAGAACTGCACGGTGGCACGGTTGATGTGCGCTATTTCGCACCACGCGGAACTGATACACCGTTCAACGACGAGAACACCCAAGCGCTTAATGTGGCTATCAAGGCAAATATAGATACACCTGAAAAAGTAGCAACAGAGTTTGCCAACTTTCTACAAAGCAGTAAGGCTAGGCATTTTGTGGGTTGGCAAGAACGCTTATTTGGCCGCTTGAATGGGTTATTCCCTGGATTAATTGATAAGGCACTTGCTGGGCAACATCAAGCCATTATGGATTGTTTACCCCAAGCGGATAAAGACAAGGGCTAAGTTTTCCAGCTCCCCTTAGCTTTAGGTATTTTTCACCTAAAGCGCGGTAACAACAGACAAGGCTCAAACCTACAACATAAAACCATTGTATATGTTGTAGTAACGAATCCGCTGTTTACAACAGCCAATAAAAAAGCCCATTAACTATGGGCTTTTTTATTTATTATGTACAAAGCAGTCTTCGATGGTCTCTAAAATGGAATGTCATCATCAAAATCATCCATCGGTGCTGTAGGTTGTGCCGGTGCTGATGCAAAATTACTCGGTTTCGAGGCCGGCGCTGAACCTGCTGGCGAAAATTCAGCCGAACCACCGCCTCGGCTGTCCAACATTTGCATTGTGCTGGCTTTAATTTCTGTAGTGTAACGGTCTTGTCCGCTTTGATCTTGCCATTTACGTGTTTGCAAAGCACCTTCTACATAAATTTTTGAGCCCTTCTTAAGGTACTCACCAACCACCTCAGCTAAACGATTAAAAAACACTACCCTATGCCACTCTGTTTGTTCTTTTTGTTCACCTGTATTTTTATCTTTCCATGATTCTGATGTTGCCACGGTAACATTGGCTACCGCACCACCACTCGGCATATAACGAATCTCAGGGTCTTTACCCAAGTTACCCACCAAAATTACTTTATTTACGCCTCTGCTTGCCATGTTGTGCTCCGTTATTCTTGCCCTCAATGGGGCGGGTTTAAAGTTTAGTCTCAGCCTGTTGCTTGATTAGTTGGGATGATTGCTTCTAGTGCCACCTCATCTAATAATTCATTATCGACCTTTAAATAAGCCGTTGAATCATCAACTGAAATACCAACATCTAGCACCCCTTTTACCGCTAATAGCTTATCAGTTATTTGCCGTGCCTGCTCGCTCGTTTCGATCTCCACATGTTTCAACAAACTACTCATATGACGTGGGGCCTTCATGCTTAGCGCCACTATAAACCAAATAAATAAAATCCCGCCACAGGCTAAAAACACGGAGGCTAAACCATAATTATTCCAGACTAGCCCGCCCATTAAACCACCACAAAAAGCGCCAAAAAATTGCGAGCTGGAATAAACGCCCATCGCGGTTCCTTTTCCGCCAGCAAACGCTATTTTAGAAATCAATGACGGCAAACTCGCCTCTAACAAATTAAATGCTGTGAAAAATACAAATAAAGAACCCAGCATGCCCCAAAGATGACCACTGAACAAATACAACCCGAGGCTAGCCAATGACAAGGCCGCTACAGCGCTAACGAAAACGACTTTCATCTTACGCTTTTTTTCTGCGAGGATAATAAAGGGTAGCATTGCCACTACCGATAACCCCAACACAGGCAAGTAAACCATCCAGTGGTGATCCGCAGCGATGCCCAGCTTCCCTCGTAAAACCAGTGGAAGCACAACAAACATAGCGGTCATCACTAAATGTAAGCAAAAAATACCAAAATCAAGACGTAATAGCTGCGTATCTTTTAACACCTTGCCCATCAAAGCAGGAATAGGTTCTGCATCTTTATGCACCGATAATTTTTTCGCGTCTGGCACAACGTTATGCAGAATAAATATACCCACCGTGGCCAAAATCGCTGTAAACCAGAAAATACCCTGCAAGCCAACAACCGATGCTAACAATGGCCCCAGTACCATCGCAATACCAAATGAGATACCAATGCTGATGCCTATCGTTGCCATTATTTTTGTCCGATTTTGCTCCAACGTTAAATCGGCCGCCAACGCCATAATTGCCGCAGCAACAGCGCCACTCCCCTGCAAAGCCCGGCCAAGAATAATGCCGTATATCGTTGTTGATAAGGCAGCGACAACGCTACCAGCTACAAACAATAATAAGCCAATCGTAATAATTTTTTTACGCCCAAAGCGGTCAGACATCAAGCCAAAAGGAATTTGCAATAACGCCTGCGTTAAACCATAAATACTAATCGACAAGCCCAGTAGCACCGGTGTTATTCCATTAAGGTGCTCGGTATACAAGGACATTACAGGTAAAATCATAAACAAGCCGAGCATGCGCATTGAAAAAATGCCCGCCAATCCTAAGCTTGCTCTTTTCTCTTGTTCACTCATTACTGATGGTTGGCTTGAAGAATCAGCCATAATTACTTTGCCTAGCCTTTAAAAAGACGGGTATATTAACAGGTTTGGTAATTTAATTAGATACGTAAATGGACACCATTCAAATTCGTGGCGCAAGAACCCACAACTTAAAAGATATTGATCTCGACCTGCCCCGAGACAAGCTGATTGTTATCACAGGTTTATCTGGTTCTGGCAAGTCTTCTTTAGCCTTTGACACGATTTATGCAGAGGGACAGCGTCGTTACGTCGAATCGCTATCCGCTTATGCTCGACAATTTTTATCGGTAATGGAAAAACCTGATGTCGACCATATTGAAGGCTTATCGCCAGCTATTTCTATTGAACAAAAATCTACCTCCCACAACCCACGTTCAACAGTCGGCACCATTACAGAAATTTACGATTACCTGCGCTTATTGTTCGCTAGAACAGGTATTCCACAATGTCCCGATCACGGTACATCACTAGAAGCGCAAACCACCACGCAAATGGTCGATGCTGTACTCGCCTTAGACCCAGAAAAACGCTGGATGCTACTAGCACCGGTGGTACAGGAACGTAAGGGTGAGCACTTTAATACCTTAAATGATCTACGTAACCAAGGTTTTATTCGCGCAAGAATTGATGGTGAAATTGTTGAATTAGACGATGCCCCACCTTTAGAGCTTAAGAAAAAGCACACCATTGAGGTCATCATTGACCGCTTTAAAATTCGCGATGATTTGTCCGTTAGATTGGCAGAATCTTTTGAAACGGCGTTAAAGCTCACCGAAGGTATCGCCGTCATCAGCAGCATGGATGACGATGAAGAAATTTTATTTTCATCGCGTTTTGCCTGCCCAACTTGTGGCTACAGCATTAGTGAATTAGAGCCTCGCTCTTTTTCCTTTAACAGTCCAAAGGGGGCTTGTTCAAGCTGTGATGGTTTAGGTATTACGCAATATATTGATGCTCAACAAGTGTTACATAGCCCTGATATTAGCCTTGCCGGTGGCGCCATCCGTGGCTGGGACAAGCGCAATATGTATTACTATCAAATGGTTATGTCGCTAGCCAAGCATTACCAATTTGATCCAGAAGAGCCCTTTAATTCATACCCAGAAGAAACCCAACATGCCATTTTATTTGGCAGTGGCGATGAGCCTATCAACTTTACAACGTTGAACAGCCGAGGCGAATCCATTAAACGCACACACCCTTTCGAAGGGGTCATTCATAGTATGGAGCGACGCTATCGTGAAACCGATTCAAACACCGTACGCGATGAACTGGCCAAATACTTATCAAGCAAGGCTTGCCCAGACTGCCAAGGCCAACGTTTAAATAAAGCCGCTCGCCATGTTTTTGTAGACACCCACACTTTACCATCAATCACAAACCTGTCTATTCGCCAATCTAGCGCCTTATTTTCCTCTTTAGAATTGGCTGGACACCGTGGCGAAATTGCTAAAAAAATCGTCAAAGAAATTAAGGCGCGTCTCGATTTCTTAATTAATGTCGGTTTAGATTACTTATCATTAGACCGAAGCGCAGACACCTTATCGGGTGGTGAAGCCCAACGAATACGCCTAGCCAGTCAAATTGGTGCTGGGCTTGTTGGCGTTATGTATGTATTAGACGAACCATCCATTGGTTTGCACCAGCGTGATAATCAACGTCTCATTAACACCCTGTTTCACTTGCGTGATATAGGCAATACCGTGATTGTAGTTGAACATGATGAAGACGCCGTTTTGGCAGCTGATCATGTGGTTGATATTGGTCCTAAAGCAGGTATTCATGGTGGTAACGTTATCGCTCAAGGCACGCCTGAGGAAATCATCAACGACCCTCTTTCCATCACCGGACAATATTTATCAGGCGCGCAATATATCGCTGTGCCCCAACAACGTCACCCCGTGGATGCCAGTAAAACACTGCGCATTAATAATGCACGCGCTAATAACCTAAAAAACATCAGTGTTGATATTCCCATCGGTTTATTTACCTGTGTTACTGGCGTATCTGGTTCGGGTAAGTCAACGCTTATTAACGAAACCTTGTACCCAACGGTTGCAAAAGTACTGAATAAATCATCCTTACCTATCGCCGCTAATGATGGTGTTGATGGCCTAGAACATATTGATAAGGTCGTTGATATCGATCAAAGCCCTATAGGGCGAACACCACGTTCAAACCCGGCTACCTACACTGGGCTCTTCACCCCCATTCGTGAACTGTTTGCAGCAACCCCAGAGGCGCGGTCACGCGGCTATACGCCTGGACGATTTAGCTTTAACGTAAAAGGTGGGCGCTGCGAGACCTGCAAAGGCGATGGCGTTATTAAAGTAGAAATGCACTTTCTTGCGGATGTTTACGTCAATTGTGAGAGCTGTAAAGGCCAGCGATACGGTCGAGAAACCTTGGAAATTCGCTACAAAGGTAAAACAATCCACGAAGTGCTCTCAATGACAGTTGAAGATGCTTGTGGCTTTTTTGATGCGATTCCAGTTGTATCAAAAAAACTCCGCACGTTGATGGATGTCGGGCTTGGCTATATTACCTTGGGGCAAAACGCTGTCACTTTATCGGGTGGTGAGGCTCAACGCGTCAAACTATCACGTGAACTATCAAAACGTGATACCGGAAAAACTCTCTACATTCTTGACGAACCGACTACCGGTTTGCACTTTGCTGATATACAGCAGTTACTTAGCGTTTTGCATACGCTTCGTGATCACGGCAATACCCTTGTGGTTATCGAACACAATCTAGATGTTATAAAAACAGCCGATTGGGTCATTGATATCGGCCCTGAAGGGGGAGATGGTGGCGGACAAGTGATTGCACAAGGCACACCTGAAGCGGTCACTCAATGTAATGAGTCTCATACAGGGTACTACCTAAAAGATTTCCTAAACAAGACTAACGATAGCCTATCGGCTTAGAAGGAATTACCTTGATTAACAAAGCCACTAAGCTTTTCCCCGTTTGGGCAATACTTTTATCAATTGTCGCCTACGCAATCCCTAGCTTATTTATACCCCTTAAACCTAGTCTCTTTTTCTTATTAGGTTTGGTAATGTTTGGCATGGGTATTAGCTTAAAAGCACATGATTTTTTACGTATTCTTAAATCACCTAAGCCTATTATCTTCGGCTTATTATTGCAGTTTCTCTGCATGCCTTTTTTTGCTTGGGGTATATCCACTTGGTTGCAATTACCCTTAGCGCTTGCCAGCGGCATGATACTGGTCGGCGCAAGCCCAGGCGGCACCGCCTCCAATGTTATTTGTTACTTAGCAAAAGGAAATGTTGCCCTATCGATCACGATCACCACTTTTTCAACCCTACTGGCGGTGATTGCAATGCCTGCCTTAAGCCTGCTCTACCTTGGTAAACAGGTTGATGTACCGGCCATGAAAATGCTTATGGATATTGTAAAGATTATTATTTTACCGGTCACAGCTGGCATCATAGTCAACCAACTTTTTGGTCGTTTTTTAAGCTCAACCAAGCAGGTTTTCCCATTGATATCTGTTTTTGCTATCGTGCTTATTATCGCCATTATCGTTGCACTCAACCAACCTCGTTTAGGCTCTATTGGGCTGTTATTAGTGGGCGCTGTTGCTCTGCATAACGTACTGGGCCTCTTCACCGGCTACTGGCTACCCCGAGCACTTGGTATGGATCGACAAACCTGCAAAACCCTAGCCATTGAAGTTGGTATGCAAAACTCCGGTCTTGCAGCGGCGCTGGCAGTTAAATACTTTGCTCCGCTTGCGGCACTGCCCGGCGCGCTGTTTTCCTTATGGCATAATTTAACTGGATCCCTACTTGCCTCTTATTGGTCTCGCGCTAAGTAATCAGGCATAAAAAAACGCCCTCTATTTTTATAAAGGGCGTTTATCGAGATTTTAATGGTCGTCGTTACTTACTCAGCATCTGGATAAAATAGCTGCTGCCCACCTTTACGAAAATCTGCAATAATCTCTTGGCCTCTTTTACTCGTAACAAACTGAATATATTTAATCGCTAAGTCATACCTTGAGCCCGGGTGTTTTTTTGGATTAACCGCCATCACATGGTATGGGTTGAATAAATTAACATCACCTTCAAACAACACCTTGAGGGAGATCTTATCGGCAAAAGCAATTTGCGTACCCCGGTCTGTTAAAGCGTAAGCTAGTTTTTCATTCGCTATATTAAGCACCGCGCCCATGCCTTGGCCGACATCGACATACCAGTCCCCACTGGGCGCAACACCGGCTTTCTTCCACAACAGTTTTTCTTTCTTATGTGTGCCCGAGTCATCACCTCTGGAAATAAAGCTAGCTTCTATTTCAGCAATACTACGCAAGGCCTCTTCAATTGTTTTAGAGGCTGCTATATTTGCAGGGTCACTGGTCGGGCCTACTATAACAAAGTCATTATGCATGACCGCCGAGCGATCAATGAAATCACCCGACTTGACGTAGTTCAATTCTGCCGCTGGTGCATGAGCAAACACAACATCAACATCACCTTGCGCCCCCATTGCCAATGCTTTACCAGTGCCTACAGCAATCACTTCAAGCTTAACATTGTGCTGGGTTTCAAAGACAGGGTTTAGCACCGCTAAAAGCCCCGAGTTTTCTGTGCTGGTTGTGGTCGACATTCTAAGAACATCCAATGCCGAACTGTTTGACGCAAACATCATCAGCGCGCCAACACCCATCAGCCAAAGTATTTTTACAATTTTTTTCATTATTTACCCGTTACTTATCCCGTTATAAAAAACAAGGGGCGACAAATGCGCCCCTTTGATGGCCTACCGCGTTAAAACGCCCATTGGCCACGAAGCTGCATAATATCTGCTTCTTCATTATCGTGCGCCCCACCTTCTACCTCTAGCACTTTAATATAGTTAGCAGAAAAACGTAAGCCCGCTACTGGGAACCAATTAAGGCCCAAAGTCACGTTGTCCATTTCACCACCGTTTATAGCGCCATCCATTAAATCAATGGTGCTATATCGTAACGCTAACTCCCATGCACCTATACCACCATTACCAAACGGGCTATTAGGCTTAACTGCTTTGAATTTTGCACCTTTATGCGTATATGGGCGTGTATCTTGTGTAAGGAACCAGCCTGTTTGTGCATACCAGCCATCAAATGTTAGGTCACTAGTTGTATCGCGTTCAAGCTGAGTACGAATATATTCGGCTTGGCCAGAAAACCTATTTTTAACAAGAGCTACTTCGGCACCTAATGTTAGATAGCTATCTACATCTAGCAACTTACCTGTATCCACAAAGTCCACTCCTGAGATGTTAGTTTCAGGCTGTTGTTTGAACTGAACCTCGCCTCCTCGTGTGCTGCGGTAATTTGCGGCCAAACCTAAATGAACCAACGAGCCTTTTTCATTAACTGGCATCCACGTAGAGCGCCCGCCTAACCCCCATCCCTCATCGTCTGAGCCACCATTTGTATTGGCTTTATCACCAAACACACCGAGCGCTGTTGTCCAATGTTTACGATCAATGCTACCCATAACGCCAATATGTCTACTCGCCGTAAAGGCATCAATTGAAGCTCTTTCGGTAAACTGCGTATTATTGTCGCTGATTTGATCTTGCAACATAAATGGGTCTCTAAAATGGCCGGCCTTAACGCTTAGCCCTTCAAAGTCAAACCCATTGTAACCAACCCAAATATCCGTAATCCCTTTTCGTGTATCACCTGTACCCGCAAAGTCATACTCAAACTTATAGAACCAATCTTTATTTACCGTGCCTTTAATATATAACCTTGCTCGACGTACTTTTGTACCATCGCCCAGCGTGCTACCCGCTGCCGAATCATCTTCTCCATACCAGGCAGAATCTAACTGCATGCGGCCACCAATTTGCGTGGTGAAGTTACCATCACGAGATTTAACAGCCAAGCCACCTTTATTAACATTTACTTCAACATTGGTTGCCTTATCGAGCCTTTCTTGAATGTCTTCAGTTTGCGCGATCGTTTTTTGCTCTGTTGCTTTTGCCTCAGCTAATACGCGTTGGTATTGCGCATCTGATATCGTGCCATTTTCATGCAGCAACATAAGTAGCGTTGTCAGTTCAGAGCCTGCATGAGCCGATACCGAGCCCCCCATAAAAACAGCGGCAGCTAACGCTAATTTATTTATTTTCATTGATTTTTCCTTATTATTGATTATCAAAATACCCGCTGGCATACAGCAAAACTAATGCCAGCGGGTTTGGCATACCATCAACTCATTGATTAATAAATAACTTTAAAAATTATCACTGAAACAAGCATAACAACGCACTAGACTTATGCGACACTTTGTCTCAATATAAAGAGACTTTTGACAGAATGTCTCACGACGCTATTTTCTATGACTACCCACAAATCATCGGCACTTCGTAAAGCCATTCGTGACCGCCACTCATTTTTTGGTAATAACCCACTTGTCGTTAAACTGTTGGACGACATTGATCGTGTCGCCACTAAAAACACACCTATTTTATTGGGCGGCGAAACGGGTACTGGTAAAAGCCTATTAGCTAGAAAAATTCATGACCTTAGCCAACGCAAAGGTCCCTTTGTATCTATTAACTGCGCAACCTTTAGTCAACACTTATTAGAAACCGAACTATTTGGTCACGCAAAAGGCGCCTTTACAGGTGCCAAAGACGCACGAAAAGGGCTAGTCGCCACTGCACAAAATGGCACATTATTTTTAGATGAAATTGGCGAGCTGCCGCTAGATTCGCAACCCAAGCTTTTACACCTTTTAGAAGAAAAAACCATTCGCCCCGTTGGCTCCGACAAAGAATATGACACCTCTGTCCGTATCGTTGCCGCCACAAATAAACGCCTTAAAGACCTGGTTAAGCAAGGCTTATTTAGGGCTGACTTATATTACCGTTTAAGTGTCGTTCCTTTTACTGCACCGCCACTGCGTGACCGCCCAGATGATATTGAAGCGCTCACTAGCACCTTTGTTTGCCAATTGTGTGAGGAACACGAATTAACCAGCCCTCACATTTCAACTGAGTCAATCAATGCCTTACAAGCTTATGACTGGCCCGGTAATATTCGTGAACTACGCAACCATATTGAACGCTCGTTACTGCTAAGCATCCCATTACATGAAACATTACCGGTGGCTGACACTGACTCAGCGACTACAAACAAGTACTGCTTAAAATCACTTGAAAAAGAGCATATTCTTAAAGTCATTAATGAGAGTAAAGGCAACAAATCTCAAGCCGCAAAAAGCCTGGGCATCTCTCGCCGCACGCTTGATAGAAAACTTAAACGCTGGGATCAAAAAGCTGCCTAACAATATCTTTTCTATCGCCACTAGGTAGTGGTCCTTTTTCAGCGTAAAATGTCTCGCTTCATGTGAACCTCATTAACCGAAGAAAATAACTATGCGTACTAGCCAATTCCCACTCAATACCGTTAAAGAAACCCCTTCAGATGCCGAAATCGTCAGTCATCAATTAATGATTCGCGCGGGGCTTGTTCGCAAGCTAGCAGCTGGTTTATACAATTGGCTCCCCCTTGGTGTTCGCATTCTGCAAAAAGCACAGCATATTGTTCGCGAAGAAATGAACAATGCTGGTGCGTTAGAAGTCTTAATGCCGGTTGTACAGCCGTCTGAACTTTGGCAAGAATCGGGGCGTTGGGAACAATACGGCCCTGAACTAGCTCGCTTAAATGACCGACATGGCCGTGAGTTTTGCTTAGGCCCAACACATGAAGAAATTATTACCGAACTGGCCCGTAACGAAATAAAGAGTTACAAGCAATTACCGATTAATTACTACCAAATACAAACTAAATTCCGTGATGAGATTCGGCCTCGTTTTGGCATTATGCGTTCACGCGAATTTATTATGAAAGATGCCTACTCGTTTCATATGGACGACGAGTCTTTGCAAGAAACCTATGACCGCATGTTTCAGGCCTACCATAATATTTTTACACGCCTTGGCCTAAATTTCCGCCCTGTATTGGCAGACACCGGCTCTATTGGTGGTAACGCCTCGCATGAGTTTCATGTACTGGCTGATTCTGGCGAAGACGCGATTGCCTTTTCTACTGAAAGCCAATACGCCGCTAATGTAGAAAAAGCCGAGGCATTAGCACCCACAGAGCCGCGCGCCGAGGCCACTGAACAGTTAGAAAAAGCACCTACCCCAGGCCAACGCAGCATTGAAGAAATCAGTAGTTTCTTAAACGTGAGCAGCGCACAGTGTTTAAAAACTTTATTGGTAAAAGGTGATGACGATGCTGTTGTGGCGCTTTTATTATGCGGCCACCACTCACTGAACGATATTAAAGCCGAAAAGTTAGACGGCGTAGCATCACCACTAACGATGGCTAGCGATGCTGAGATTTCACAAGCTGCTGGCTGTGATGCAGGCTATATCGGCCCCATTAATTTAAATGTACCTATGATTGTTGATCGTAGCGCAGCGGCTATGGCAAATTTCATTTGCGGCGCTAACGAAAATGACATGCACTACACAGGGGTAAACTGGGGCCGCGATTTAGCAGAACCCACTCGCATTGAAGATATTCGTCAAGTCGTCGAAGGGGATGCTAGCCCTGATGGACAAGGCACCCTGACTATTGCACGCGGCATTGAGGTTGGGCATATTTTTCAGTTAGGCACTAAATACAGCGAAGCGATGAATGCTTCTGTGCTAAACGAAAACGGCAAAAACCAAGTGATGACGATGGGTTGTTACGGTATAGGCATTACCCGCGTCATTGCAGCCGCTATTGAACAAAACCATGATGATAAAGGTATTATTTGGCCCGCTGCATTAGCTCCTTTCCAAGTTGCTTTATTACCGATGAATATGCATAAGTCTGAACGCCTAAAAGCAGCGGCTGAACAACTATACCTAGAGCTAAAAGAAGCGGGGTTTGATGTTTTATTTGATGATAGAAAAGTACGTCCCGGCTTTATGTTCTCAGACATGGAGCTTATTGGCATTCCTCACCGTATCGTGCTGGGCGATAAAGGCTTAGACAATGGCATGGTTGAATATCGTGCTAGAACAGACAGCGACAACCAAGACATACCCTTAGATCAAATTATCGCGCACCTAAAAACGGTCACTCAACAATAAACTAAACATTATGGACACTAACTTTTGGCATGAACGTTGGGCAAAAAGTGAAATTGGTTTTCACTTAAATGACGTTAACCCGTATCTTATCGAGCACTTTGCTGCACTCAAACCAAAAGCAAACGCCGCTGTTTTTGTGCCTTTGTGCGGCAAAAGCAAAGACCTTATCTGGTTAGCAGAACACGCCGAAAAAGTATTGGGCATTGAGTTAAGCAAAAAAGCCGTGGAGGACTTTTTCAAGGAAAACAATCTCACGCCTAGTATTACCCAGGGTGATCGCTTTTTAACGTATCGTTATGAAAATCTCACCATTATTTGCGGCGATTTATTCGAACTAACAGCCGACGACGTAGCTGCTTACCAGCTTGTTTACGATCGTGCGTCCTTGATTGCTTTTCCAGCGGATATGCGCGCCCGCTATGTCGAAAAACTAAATGAACTTTTACCTAATAAAACGCAGCGCCTACTCGTTACTGTTGACTACCCCCAACATGAAATGAGCGGCCCTCCCTTTTCGGTAACACCTGACGAAGTACAGCAACATTTCTCTGCGCGTTATGAGATTCAGTGCTTAGCATCTGAGGATATTTTAGAGCAATCAAAACGCTTCAAGGCCAAAGGCGTATCGCGCATGCTTGAACACGTTTTTTTGCTCATAGAAAAATAACCTTTTAGTCTACATCGAGCAGTTTTTCCACAATATAAACACACATGCCGCAGGCAACATTAACGCGTGTTTTTTCCCTTGCCTGCTCAAGTGTCTCGATATTGTCGGCCTTTATCCTTGTTAAAAAGTGCTTTTTGGTGACGCCCGTGCAGCTGCAAATCACATCATCATCTTTAAATTCATACGCCACTTAGTGATCGTGCCCACAGCCCGATTCTGGCTCTGCCTCATAAGGGCTCTTGCGTTTTGGCGTATTCATTCGGTATTGCACAAAATCTTGCAGGCTATGCTGATGCAAAAACGGGTTACCTTTTATTTGCTCTGCGATGGTTGATGTCTTTTTAACCGCATAATTATGCCCCGGCAGAATCGTCGTAGAACTTGGTAATTCCGTACGAATTTTATTCAAGGTTTTATACATTACTTCTGGGTCGCCGCCTGTGAAATCACAACGTCCACAACCAAAAACAAACATCGTATCGCCCGTTAACAAATCATCGCCTATTTGATAACACGCTGAACCGGGTGTATGCCCCGGCGTATGTAACACTTTAATACTGCTATCGCCCAACATAATTTCATCACCACCATAATGAATGCTCGGCGAGGCCGGGTGATCACCCCAAAAGTCAGCTTCTTGCTTTAACAAATGTACCTGCGCATCGTACTTATCCAGCACATCACCAATACCGTTAATATGGTCATGGTGACTATGGGTTAGCAGGATATCGGTAATCTCGACTCCTTTTTGCTTAGCCAACTCTATTACCTTAGGCACATCCCAAGCAGGATCTACCACCGCTGCTCGGTTAGTTTTGTGATCGTGAATCAGATAAATAAAGTTTTCTGCAGGGCCTAGTTCTAATGCTTCTATTGAATAGTTTTTTTCAGTCATCACTCACTCCTATCATTTATGTTTTACAGCTCGCGTGTCGCACTAAAGGTTATCTCTGGCCAGCGCTCTTGTGTTAACGATAGGTTAACTCGGCTTTTCGCTAAATATACCAAATAGCCACCGCCATCTTCTGCCAAACTATCGTGCGCTTTCTTCTTAAAATCTTCAAATTTTTTCGGGTCATCACAGCTCACCCAACGAGCCGTTGTAATAGGTGCATTATCATACACACACTCTACGTTATACTCACTTTTAAGGCGTTGCGCTGTCACTTCAAACTGAAGCACACCCACTGCACCTAAAATTAAGTCATTATTCCGTAGCGGTTTAAATAACTGCGTCGCACCTTCTTCGGTTAATTGCGTCAGGCCTTTTTGTAAAGCCTTCATACGTAGCGGGTCTTTCAAAACGGCTTTACGAAAAAGCTCTGGGGCAAAATAAGGAATACCACCAAATTTTAAAGCCTCACCTTGTGTAAACGTATCACCCACTTGAATGGTGCCATGATTATGCAGCCCAATGATGTCACCGGCAAAAGCCTGTTCTACGTTTTTCCGGCTATCCGCCTGAAACGTAATGGCATTACCAACCTGAATATTCTTCTTAATACGCACATGGTTTATTTTCATACCCTGTGAATACTCACCGGAACAAATACGCATAAAGGCTATTCGATCCCGGTGCGCTGGGTCCATATTGGCTTGAACCTTAAATACAAAACCGGAAAACTTATCTTCTTCTGGCAGCACTTCACGTTCAACGGCTTGTCTTGGTTGAGGGGCTGGCGCATATTCTGCAAACGCGTCAAGCAATTCACCCACACCAAAATTATTCACCGCCGAGCCAAAAAATACCGGCGTTTGTTTACCCGCTAAATAAGCGTCTATATCGAAAGGCGTACTGGCTTCTCGAACCAGTTCTAACTCCTCAAAAAAGTCTTCAAAATCATGGCCCATCAACTCCTTGAGCCCAGGGTTATCTAGCCCTTTAAATATTTCGCCAGTGGCAATTTTACCGCCATGCGTTGGGCTAAACACATGCACTTCATCTTTATAGATGTGGTAAACACCTTTAAAGCGCTTGCCCATGCCTATTGGCCATGTCATTGGCGCACATTGAATTTTCAACACCGATTCAACTTCATCAATAAGCTCTAAAGGATCCCTGCCTTCCCTGTCCAACTTATTAATAAAACTAATAATGGGCGTATCACGCAAACGACACACTTCCATTAATTTAATGGTTCTGGCTTCCACCCCTTTCGCACAATCGATGACCATCAACGCAGAATCAACCGCTGTTAATGTTCGATAGGTATCTTCAGAAAAATCCTCATGCCCAGGGGTATCGAGCAAGTTCAATAATTTTTCATTATGTTCAAACTGCATCACCGAGGTAGTAATCGAAATACCCCGCTCTTGCTCCATTTCCATCCAGTCAGATGTTGCGTGTCGTGAAGCTTTTCGCCCTTTAACTGACCCCGCAACCTGAATCGCGCCCCCGAACAACAACAGTTTTTCGGTCAGCGTTGTTTTACCCGCATCGGGGTGGGAGATGATAGCGAAAGTTCTTCGCTTATTGATTTCATTAAGAAAATCGGCGTTTGCCATGTATCTAAATTCCCGTTTTGTACAACTATTTGTACAAAAAAATAAAGTTAACTCTAAGCCCTGATCTTCAAGCAGATTGCCACGGCCTACAGCCAGCAAAACTTCCCATCAAAGCATTGAAAAATTTGAGCGCTATTCTAGCAAAATAACTAAGTACTATAAATCAAACACTCAGTACTTCTTTTAGCTTGTCTAACGCCAGCTTATGTTTGTCATCTGGCATTTTGGCCAGATTAATCTGTTTCCATTTAATGGCCGGAAGTTCACTTACATCATCAAGACCAAGCAACGCCCAATCCGGCTCACGGTTTTTAAACGACAGTAAAAAGCCTTTTTCACTATCGGTTAGCCCTTGGTGAATAAGCTCTACCAAACGCTCTCTCACGGCTACCAGCTCTTCAAGCGGTACGTCCGTCTCGGCCATATTTGCAAATTCACCTGCATAAATGGCCGATATATCTTTAAATTGCGGCCTTAACAATTCGGCCATAGGCCGATTGTGACTTGAGAGATAGATAATTAATGCTTTTCGTATCTCATCCGTCAGGCCTTCATTTTCCAAGAGCCACTTCACATCGAAGAGGTCTCTTGGGTGCTGCCTATCTAATGCCGCGCATATTTTGCCAGCATAAAGATCAGCTAATGCCACTACGGGCACTTCTGCATAACCAAATTCATCTTCTACAGCGGCGCATACTTCCATCAATTTCGGTTCGTAAACCGTGCCACGTAATACGGGCGATAACTCCACTTTAATCTGTACGCCATTACGGCCAACGATTAGTCTTAGCGCATCGCGCTTTGACTTGTATGCTTCGGTTAGCTCTACATCTTTAAACGCGGATTTTAAATCTGCGCTAATGGCATCTAATGCATCGATGATTTCCTGCAATGCCGCATCACGGCCTTTCATGGGCAGATAAACCAAATCAATATCAACCGACAAGCGCGGAAACTCTCTGACAAAGAGATTGATCGCCGTTCCGCCTTTAAGCGCGAAGCATTCCTGCTTGGCGACAAAGGGCAAAACCTGCATCAATAACTGCACTTGCTTGTAATAAATACTGTTTCTATCCATTTCTAGCTACCGCTTTCCATTACCATATGTGACGGCACAGTGATTAAATAATCTGTATCCAGTTTTCCGTTTTTGGCGACGACGCGCTTACCTGCTCCTAAGTTATAGTCCTTGACGTTTAGCTTGCTAAACCAAGGATAGGATTGGCGTTTAGCCAACCAGAAAAATAAGCGTTTAGCCTTGACGCTCCTACAAGCTTTTAAAAGCGTATCGAGCTTTCTAGGCGATAAATTCACTAAGCCTTGCATTAATTCATCAGCATGTTCAAAGCTAACCGCGTCTGGCAAATCTACCAGTAATTCCAACAACGCTTTTTCAGGGCATGAAAAATACACAGGGGGCAATTCCGCCTCCCATTCATGCTGCCTGATAAAGGTTTTGTCTTGTAACAGCCATTCTGGCCATAAGGTATTAGTGCTATGCCCCTCACATTCAACGGGCAGCGACAAACGCCCCAGCCATGATGGCAACTTGCCTTGTACATATAAATGAATATGCGGTGTGCTGCCTAACGACAAATACTGCGACAATCCTGATAATGACAATGCTGACAACCCACCAACGATGACCGAAGGCAGATTATCCGAGCTGTTCACATCCATACGCTGCATAGAGGCAACCACCCCTTCCCAGCTCAGTGAGCGGGAATACTGGCTATATACGCCAGTAGCCAGTAATAACAAGGTTTCTGTTTTTACTGCATTATCGATGGCATGGGCACTTAAGCCTTGTTCAGCCAGCCACTTTTTAGTCGCCAGCATGCCATAAGGTAGAAGCGCTTTAAGTGACTGTTTATAAGCCCCTTTTGCTACATCATCATGTGAAGTAGTGCTGTTAACCAAGCGTACAACCCTTTTTAGTTTACCATTAGCTTTATTTGCGGCGCTTAACGCCGTAAAAAACAATATATATAAACTAACACAATAAAACATGGTTTACCACCATTAAGTTTCACGGCGGTAAGCGCCGCAAAATACACAAAATATAAACCGAAACGGTTTAAAAAAAAGACGGTATCGGTATTGCTAATACCGATAGCCAGCATTATTTAAACTTTTGGGGCTCTGCTTGACGACAGCGGAGACAAGACAAGCGAAGTATGAGCGACACAGGCTGCAAGGCCTCTGAGCCCCAAAAGTGCGCCGTCAAAAGCAAGCTCCCGCCCCTTCAACAAGAAAGGGCAGAAGCTCGCCTGTTTAATGGTTCCAGAAAATATGTACTTCCTGATAGCCCGTTTCAATGGTGAATACATCGCCGCCTAGCTCCATGTCACGCCCCATTTTTTCATAGTCGATATAAAAAGCTAAATGTTCTGGGATCTGTGTGGTTTCTTCGGTTAGCTCTTCGGCATAGTCAGCCAGTGATGCATAACAACCACAATAATTGTCTTCAATCGCTTTTTGCGCATCGTCTATACTATCGCCAAAATGAGATAATAACTCGCCTGCAATCTCGCCATGTTCTTCAATAAAACAAGCCACTTCGTGTGCGCGCTCAATACCTTCATACTCAGAAACTGAATAACCCGCAAAGCCTTCATAATCATGAATGGCATATTCTTCGGCATCGTCTTCTGGGCTGTTGGCTAACAACTCGTTAATTTGCTCTTGAATATCGTCCAGCGCTTGCGTGGCATCAATCCAAACACCGTGTAACTTACCGTTGTTGTATGCGGCTAGGTCTGCAACATAAATTCTAATTTCTTCGCTCATTGTTTTGCTCCTTAATCTTAAAAAAACATCCCCTTTTGGGGTTGAAAACCCCAGAAAAAGAAGCGAGCTGGCGAGCGAAGATCACATGTTTTGGCGTAATCCAGACAGGGGGAACCACCCAGCCTGCACAAACCTGAACTTGAGAAGGTGCGGAAGGTTGGGGGATGTCTTGATGAAGACAAGTTATGTGATATTTTTACGTCTACCCAAAAGGGGAAACTAGAACACTAAATGCGAACACGAACGTGTTTTGCCTTTTTTCAGCGTAGCGAAACTCTTTATAAACAAAAGCAGCAGCGCTTTAGTGCTGATCCAAATAACCAATCAATCTTTACCACCAAATTTGAAAACGCGTGAACCCACGCGGCCTTTTTAGCATCCACATTAACGTGAATAGCGGTTTATTCCTGCAAGCATAAAATGCTTCTCCATTGCATTGCGACCACAGGTGCAGGCAACCACATATTCTCGACCACGCGGCTTTACAAAGGCCGTGGTTGTCACGGCCTCCAAATATAGGAGGTTACAATGAGATTAGTAACAAAATTTGAATTAGCAGCTAAAAGCACATATCAGCTTCACGGCTTACATAAAGAAGCTTTTATCGAGCTGATAAAAAGCAATGCACGTACGCTACAGCGCACTAATGCTTTGGCTTCACTGCAAAATATCGAGAATGAACTTGCTTTCAGATTAAAGCTATAACACAGATTTAACTACAAAATAAAACGGTATCTAAACTGCGTTTTTCATAGCTCGTTTTATTCATTCTGTTACAAACGTCCTTAGTCCTAGGACTAAGGACGAATTAACTTGACCTAAAGTCTAACAGGGGAGACCAGTACGGTTTTAGCTTAATACTATTTTCGCCAATCCTTTACATATAAAACGTTCTGATTAGACAGTTCTGTAACTTTTTTATCGCGCAATTTTTTCGTAGCATCTGAGCCATATTTTTGTATTTCATCAATAGCAATAAATGACTGCTTCTCAAATCCACCATAAATATCGACCATCCGCGCAACAACCTCATTTTCAACATTTTTAAACAGAACAGAGTCATGGATGATAAAAGGTAAAGAAGTAGTACCAAATATCGACAAATCAAATACAATTAGGTTCGAATACGCTTTACCTGTACCAGTATCTTCAATCGCTGAGAAATCATAGTTTTTTTGCTCCAATTTAAGGATTGGGCTTCTTCGTTTTTCGTTATATATCTTACTTACGAGCTTTCTAGCTTTATCATTTATAATGCTTTCCACAAACGATAATATTCTTGTTTTTTCTCCTGCAAGCGCTAATTTGGCTTCTTTAAGGCCGTTGTCAACTTGATCATCCGTTTCAAAAAAACGTATTTCAGCAGCGACAGCACCCCTGTCACTAGCTAAATTGTGGACTCTATCTACAATGATATCTGGCTTGTCCAAGCTAGCAAATGTTTGAGATAATTCGCCATCAAGATCTGAAAGAGAAGCGTCGATCTCGTCTAGCATTTCTGCTAACTCCCTTTCACTTTCTAATAGTTCTCTTTTTAATATTTTTGTTATTTTTGAGTGAAATTCCTCAACCTGAGAAACTCTATTTTGGTCTACCTCTGGGAAAAACCTAATCAACGAGCTGAAAGTTTTACTCTTAATATGTTTGTTGCTGTCTAGGTCAGAGCGAACTCGCACGAGACGTGTTGATATTTTAGCCCGTTCACGAAGCAGACCATCTTTTCTTGATTTAAGCTCGGAAACTTCACGGTTTACTATTTCAGATAAATTTACCGCATATTTAGCTAGATTATCCTTAATATCACGAATCTCTTGATCAATTTCGGAAACTCTATGAATATTCTCTTTGTACTGTTTTTTCGTAATCTTGGTTATAAGCTTTTGTTTAAACGCATTTCTAATTGCTGATTTTTCGTCGGTTAATTCTTTAACTTTTTTTGAAAGCAATTTTATTGAATCATAATGTTTATAAAGCTTTAAAAGATCATCTATACATTCAACTGCCTTTCGATTTTTATTATTATGGAGTGGCCTTTTTACGTCAAGATTTCCCTTATCCCAGACTCTTGAATATAAAGATACAATTGCTCTGAAAGTGAGGTCAATACCACCTAGTCCATACATTTTTTTTAATCGAGACCGGTAATCCTCAATAGATATTGGCTCTAATTCTTCGTAAGCGTCATCACAAATGTATACCAAATCAGAAGAGAAAGTCGCTCGCTTGAAATAATACGGCTGATCATCAAACCTAAAGCAAAAACAGTACTCATGCTCACCAAGCTCCTCAACAATATCCTTGTTATGTTCGAGAAGACTGTTGCCGCCGAAAACGAAATCGACAACCATTAGCAAAGATGATTTACCAATTGAGTTTGTTGCTTTTTCATCACCCAAAACTACATTTAGACCAGAATGAAAATTAATTTTATTCTCTCTAAACTTATCGCATACAACCTCAATCAACATAACGTACAAGCTCCCTCTTTACGTCTAACTCTATTCGTCCTAGCGAATAAAGAACATCAAGAGCCAAAATAAACTCTCCAATATCAACAAATTTTTTCAATCTTAAATCCAACAATTCCGAGACTGCGATCTCTTCTACGTCTTCAACTATGAGATGACATATTTTTCCGATTACTGAATCATCTAGCGAGGTGACTTTATTTGGAACTATCATTAAAAAACCTCGCAATTCTGAACATAAAAAGACGCCAGTATTTCTGTTGCCTCAGTCGATTTAGGCTTAGTTTTGACGTTCAACCAAGCCACAATGTTTTCATATATATCCTGCTGCGTAATACCCAAGCTCTTTTGCTTTATGTAATAAGCTTTAACTTGGCAGGATATCGCTTCAGACAGATCATCGTACTTCTGATCCAATGCAGACAGCGATTGTTTTACAAAAAAATAATAATCTCTAACATTGTTTTTTATTTTTCTTTTCGTGAGATTTGTAATCGTGGAATCTAACTTTTCATCAATAGTTTTAGGAGTAAAATCAATTTCAGCGTTTAGATCAACATCAGGATTACCATAAAGAGCAGTAATTACTTCGGATATTTGTTCTTCAATTTTGTATTCTTTCCAAATTTGCTCTTGGTTAGTTTGAGCAATAAGGCGCTTCTTAATTGCTAATAGGTGCCTATACTCTTCCGATGTTCTCGGTGTATCAAAACGCCCATGGCAAGTTTTGCAAAGAGGAATGATATTCTTCTCATCATTAACATCATCAGAAAGACGCTCTTCATCTTTCAATAATTTGATTTCTTCTAGCGTTGGATTAAGAGGATAAATATGAGCAAGCTCATAATCTTTATAGCTACGGCCTTTCTTCTTATAATAAAGCGATTCAACGCAAAGAGGACAAACCCTGCTGACCTGAGTCACAAGGGCTGTTTGCTGAGCTGCACTATAATTGATTCTTTTATTATTCACGGCGTGCCCCTAACTTACTATTCACCCATTGGTAAAAGAGGCAAGCTTAGCTCTTCTAAAAATTTATTATGTTTTTTAGTAGCCTCGACTATTTGCTTTTCAATTCCAACCAACGAAGTGTTTACATCTTTCAAAATTATCTTTTCTTCTGGCTTAGCAGTGCTCACATATCTTGAGATATTCAGGTTGAAGTCATTCTTCTCGATTTCTTCCATTGATACTCGGCGAGAGTAACGATCCTCTTCCTTGCGGTATTGATAGGTATCGATAATCTTATCGATATGTTCTGGTAACAATCGGTTTTGGCGTTTTCCTTTTTCAAAATGTTCTTCATCACTGGCGTTGATAAACAGCACGTCATCGGGCTTTTTGCACTTTTTCAACACAAGAATACAGACGGGTATACCCGTCGAGAAAAACAGGTTCGCAGGTAGACCAATTACCGTATCAATATTGTTGTCTTTTAAAAGCTTGGTACGGATACGGGCTTCTGCACCACCACGAAATAACACGCCGTGGGGTAGAATAATGGCCATGGTGCCTTCATCACCTAAAAAGTGAAAACCGTGCAATAAGAAAGCAAAATCTGCCGCTGACTTAGGCGCAAGCCCGTGGCTCTTGAAACGGAAATCTTCACCTAGCGCCTCAGTAGGCTCCCACCGATAGCTAAATGGCGGATTGGCAACAACGGCATCACATTGAAGTTTTTTAGCGGGGTTCATTTCATTGAGCACATCCCAGTCATTCAGTAATGAATCACCGTGATGAATTTCAAATTCAGAATCTTTAATCCCGTGCAAGAGCATGTTCATGCGAGCAAGGTTATAGGTGGTGATATTCTTTTCTTGCCCGTAAATTCGGCCAACATTACCACCAGCGTCTTTTAGCTTGTTACGCACGTTCAACAATAGCGAGCCGGAACCGCAAGCGAAATCCAGTACGTTATTAAGCTTTTTCTTCTTGCCTGTTGCGGGTTCCTGACTATCCAGCGATACGATCTCAGACAATATGGTTGAGATTTGTTGCGGCGTATAAAACTCACCAGCTTTTTTACCTGATCCTGCGGCGAATTGGCCTATCAAATACTCATAAGCATCGCCAAGGGTATCGCTGTCCGTTGAAAACCCTGAAATCCCTTCAGCGATTTTAGTAATGATGGTGCAAAGTTTAGCGTTTCTAAGACTGTAATTCTTACCTAGCTTTTCTGAATCCAGATTAATCTCTGAGAACAAGCCCTGAAAGCTGTTTTCAAAAGATTTGTTTTCAATGTATTTAAAGCCTTGCTGTAGGGTAAGCAGCAGGTCATCGTGCTGCGTTCTGGCAAGCTCTGCGATACTGCTCCACAAATGCGCTGGCTCAATCACATAATGCACTTTACGGCGCATTTGTTTCTCAAAGGCAGGAACGTCTTGTTCGTTTTGCTCGTACCACACACTTAACGGAGCGCGTTTATCACCACCGTCGAGCGCTGGGTAATCCGATCCAAGTTCTTTTTTTGCTGCCGCTTCATAATTGTCAGACAGGTAACGTAAGAATAGGAAGGAGAGCATATAATCACGAAAATCATCCGCGTTCATTGCGCCGCGAAGATTGTCGGCTATACTCCAAAGCGTGCTACCTAGTTTATTTAAATCTTGTTCGGTCATGTTTGGGCAGCCCCTTCTAAGTTGGCATCTATCTGTTCTGATTGCGAAGGAAATAGTTCTGGATCAAATCGATAGTCCTGCATAAATCCTGACAATATGGTTTTAAAATACTGTTTGTTTTCGGGCAACATTTCTGTCGGCTCGAATAATGAATAATTTCCGTGACTAAGCACATTTACCATGCGCGCATGGACAATTCCGTCTGGGTCGTTGGGTTCTTTCTTTATGCAAGCGGAAAAATTCTTAAACCCGTGGAATGTGGCGGTCTTTTCCAATAAGTTACGCAGAATATTAAAGTGGTATGTGTAAAGATTGTCAGACTCAGCCGCCTCATGCAGTTGCTTCAGCAAAGCAATATGATGAAAAAACGGCGTGTCTTTGGTGTATTGTAGGTTATAGCCATTAGTATCGGCATTAGCGCTCAAAAAATATGGGTGAAATTTTTTACGCTCTTCACTCAACTCATTCCACATTACATTAAAGAATAACGTGTGGTGCGATGAAATCACCGCCTTAATGTTACTTTGGTTTTTGAGTAACTGCGCCAAATGGCTGGCAACGGCAATAGCGTTGTTGTCATCTAGTGAAGATATGGGATCATCAATATACAGATATTTAACCCAGCTATACGCTTCTTGTTCATCAATGGCGAGCTGTGCCACTGCAAGAAAAAAGCACCAAATGAAGATGTTTTCTTCACCGCGCGAGATTTTTATGTGCTCTACGGTTTTGGCTGTATCGCCGTCCTTAATCTCTCTTTCAAACGTCACTGTCCAACTATCAGTATCGATTTTAAAATCGAAATCAGCATAGCGCTGCAATAATGGACGAATGCGGTTATCCATCTCTAACTCTTGTAAACCAGCGAAAAAGCGGGAGTCTGCATTTAGTTTCAACGCTCTTTGTGTGTCGTTGTCTAAATCATTATCCCAACTGAATAAATCCTCGGTAAAGGCGTTAAAATAAAGCGTGTCTGCGCTGTCGTTAGTTTTGCCTGCGTCCTTAAACCCCATAGACAGCCTAGTCTTTCCCGTTCCATTATAGGCAAATAGAAGCAGATATTTTTTCTCATCCAGCTTATTACGCATATGAGTTACCAGCGCATCCAGATTATCTAGTTTAGTAATCTGACTCATGCTCTCATCTCATCAACGGCAGGGAAAAGTTGCTGCATTAAGCCTTTTTTATGAGCATTTAATTCTTCAATCTTTTGCGATTGTGCTTTTATCAAGTCATCAACGGAAGAGAGAAAACTTCCAATAACTTTTTGCTCTTCCAAGGATGGAATATAAGTTTCTATATCTTCAATCTGCTGTGCTGACAGATTAGGAGGCTCGCTACCAGCAATACTTCGTTCAATATCACTAATCATTTTTTTTGTTTGAAGTAAATAATAAACAAATAAGCTATTTTGAATAGCGACTATTTTTCCAACACGTTGATTCAACAACGCACCATGAAAAACATCATCTACAGGGGCTATCTTCAATCGACCGCTCAAAATAGGTCGCGTTAAGGCAACTACATAATCCCCTTTATTTACCAAATACCTTTTATGTTTAGCTTTATGTTCAAGTGGAAGATATGAGGGGCTATTGTGATTCATTTCTTGGATGCCAACATCCGCAATTTTTAGCCACCTAGCACCATTATTAATTGAATCCTTACTTGAAAAAGCAAACCCTTGAAAAATAGAGAACACCTTTTTTAAAGGTTTACATTTCCAATCTCCGGCTTCCTCAAATTCGGGAAAACGCAATATGGGAACAGTTTCACCTTCAGAGGGGAAGAGATTTTGCAACAATCCCTTTTTATAGGATTGCAGTGCTTGGTGCTTTTGGGTATGCACGGTAATCAGCTCATCGAGAGAACGCAGACATTCGGCGATTTTTTGTTGCTCTTCAGGATCAGGTTTGAAAATCGTAAGAGGCTCCAGCTCTGCGTAATAAAGATTTTTTACATTTTGCCCTTCAACCACCTCAGCAAACTGTCGGTACATTCTTCTAAAATAGTATGTATAGAATAAGGGATTTTGCCCAGTTTCAAACACGCTTATCATTTCACCAATAGCAATATTCGCTACAGAAAGATAGCTACAGCACTTTCCAAATTCTTCAGGCCTTTCTCCAACACGAGGGACTAAAATCTCCCCTCCTTTGCTAAATTTTAATTTGTTTGGTTCGATGTTGGTTCTCGAATATGTTTCGGAAATAACACACCCAAACTTTGTATAGAGTTCTCCATACCTAACACAAGGGGTTGGAGCATCTTTCTCTAACGACCATTTAGGAGCACTCTTGCCGTAAGAAAAACTCCCCAGTTTTCCAATTGTTGTTTCTTCCCAATTCGGCTCATTGCGAAATTTAGGAAATCGCAGTTCTGGGGCTAGTCCTTGCTTTATGTTCTTACTCATACGCCGCCAACCCCGAGATCTCACGCCCTTGGGCGAGTTTATTGAGTAATGGCACCAGCTCTTCCATCAACGCCAACTCTGCCTGTGTTCGCGCTTTCCAGCCTAAATCTAATGGTTCTAGTAGTTCGCTAAGCAGTTCGCCATCAAAGATCATGCGATCCAAAATACTATTTACGAAGTCTTGCAAGGCCTCATGCTCAATACTATGTTTATCCGCTATGGCAGCGAGTTCTTGGGCGGATTTTTCGGATTTGAACTTTTGATACCCCTCTCGAATAGCTTTCTCATTCAAACTTTGGTCGGTCGGCAGGCTGTTGATGTAATCGACAATATCATCGCGCTCATCCATCAGATTGGCGCTGGAGCTGATCAAGTCGATCAGTTGTTGGCGACTCATTTTGTGCTTGCTGGGTTTGTCGTCATCCGTAGATTTGGCGATTAGACCCATGATGTAGTCGTAATCAATCACGGCAGAGGCGAACAGCACCAATTCAAACTCCAACTGTTGCACTGGATCATCTGGGTCATCACTGCCTTTGGCTTGTTGCGCTTTCAAGCGTTGCGCCGTTTCCAGATACATTCCACGAAAACCACGCAACTGCTCTTCGGGCAGTAAGGTATTGACGCCCGCTACCTGTTCTTCATTCAGGTCTGTATATTGATCGAGTTGGGTTTTTAAGCGCTGCACTTCTTTGAAGCGGCTTATAAATTCGCTTCTGGCGGCATCGCCTTTAAGGTTGTTTACATTCTCTGGAGTACAGGCCAGACCTTGAGAGTCCATGAATTTTTCAAGATCGTTCACGGCACTGTCTAACTTCTCGATAACCTGTGGCGCAGGATCAACCAGCCAGATTTCTTTGGCGCGGTCTTTATCTTGGCCTGAGAAACGGGCAATAGCAGTATTAACCGCGTCTTCCTGATAACGGAAATCCAAGACATTGCCGTATGGTTTCGTATCGTTGAGCACACGGTTAGTGCGTGAAAAGGCTTGTATTAAGCCATGGTATTTCAGGTTCTTATCCACATACAGAGTGTTGAGGTATTTGGAATCAAAACCCGTCAGTAACATATCCACCACGATGGTAATATCGATTTTGTTTTTATGCGGATAATCTTTGTTGGTGTATTTCTGGTCTTTAATGCGTTGCTGCACGTCCTGATAATACAGATCGAATTCACTTATGGTATGGTTTGTACCATATTGCGCGTTGTAATCAGCAATAATAGTTTTTAGTGCCGCCTTTTTTTCATCGGGCGCTTGCTGGTTGTCTTCTTTTTCTTGCGGCAAATCTTCCTGTATTTGCTGTACATCTTTATTGCCTTCGGCAGGCGGCGAGAATACGCAGGCGATATTTAAGGGTGTATAGCTATCATCTTCGGCTAGTTTTTCGGCCTGCACCTGTTTGAATAGCTGATAGTATTCAATAGCGTTGTTGATAGAGGCTGTAGCCAATACCGCGTTGAATCGCCTTTGGTTAGTAGCGGAATCATGCTTTTTAAGTATTTCGCCAACAACGGCTTCTGGCGATGGCAGCTTGGGTTTTGATTTTTTCTTTTTATCGCTCGTATCGTCTTTTGGCTTCTCACCGAAATAGTCGATATGGAAGCGCAGTACGTTGCGGTCGTCAATGGCGTTAGTGATGGTATAGGCGTGCAACTGCTTTTGGAAAATATCTTCGGTGGTTTTGTATGAACCGATTGTCCCATCAATTTTCTTATAGGTAGCGTTATCTTCAAAGATCGGCGTACCCGTAAAGCCGAATAACTGCGCTTTAGGGAAAAAGGCTTTAATAGCTTGATGGTTATCACCAAATTGAGAACGGTGGCATTCATCAAATATGAATACAATCCTTTGATCACGTAGCGGCTCAAGTCGCTCTTTATAGGTTTGTTTGCCGTTTTGTTTATGCTGCTGATTGCGCTTGCTGTTTTCGTCTAGCGCAAGGCCAAGTTTTTGTATGGTGGTAACGATGACTTTATCGGCGTAATCGTCCGACAACATACGGCGAACCAAGGCTTCGGTATTGGTGTTTTCTTCGACACAACCTTCTTGAAACTTATTAAATTCCTCACGGGTCTGACGATCAAGGTCTTTGCGGTCTACTACAAACAGGCATTTATCAATGTCTGGGTTGTCTTTCAACAGCGTAGAAGCTTTAAAAGACGTCAGCGTTTTACCGCTGCCTGTGGTGTGCCAGATATAACCGTTGCCGCGATTTTGATGAATACAATCGACTATCGCCTTTACTGCATAGATTTGGTAAGGGCGCATAATCATGAGCTTCTGCTCGCTGGCTACCAGCACCATATAGCGGCTGATCATTTGGCCTAAGGTACATTTTGCTAAAAAGTTATCGGCAAAATCGTCAAGATGGGTAATCTTGGTATTGTCTTCTTTGGCTAGCTGATAAATGGGCAGAAAACGCTCATCAGCGTTAAAGCTGAAGTGCTGATTGTGGTTATTGGCAAAATAAAGCGTGTTGTCGCGGTTGCTGACAATAAAGAGCTGCATAAAACAGAGCAGCGTATTGGCATAGCCATTACCAACGTCATTCTTATATTCGACAATTTGCTCCATGGCACGGCGTGGTGTGAGGCCAAGCGTTTTCAACTCTATCTGAACCACGGGGACGCCGTTTATCAGTAAGATAACGTCGTAACGATGATGGCTATTGTCGGTATTAATCCGTAATTGATTGATGACTTCGAATTCGTTTTTGCACCAGTCTTTGATATTGACCAAGGTGTATTGAAGCGGGGTTCCGTCTTCACGCTGAAAAGTATTGCGTTCACGCAGTGTTTTTGCTGCGGCAAAAACATCTGAATTAACGATTTCATCACGCAAGCGTGCAAATTCTGAATCAGTAAGACGAACGTGATTGAGAGCCTCGAACTTTTCGCGGAAATTTTGCTCAAGAGTCGCTTTATCACGTATGTCTTCGCGATAGTTATATTTGAGGTCTTGAAGCTTTGCGATTAAAGCATTTTCTATTTGTTGTTCTTTAGTCATGCAACTTCCCTAACATAGCGTTGTAGCTAATACTCATTCTGAAGCCTATTTATTTTTCTGCTCTTCAATCCATTTGAGGATATCTTCTCGTTTAAAGCGCCAGCTTCCTCCGACCTTAAAACCTGGCAATTTACCTTCTAAGGCTAGACGGTATGCGGTTTTTTCAGCCAATTTCAGATATTCCGCGACTTCTTTCAAGGTTAGTATTTCGTCAGACATAGCTTTACCCACCATAAGACTATTGGGGATAATATGAGAATATTGGGTAATGAGCAAGGTAAAGCTGATACTTTCGGATAGTTTTCTACACAGGGTTGTTTCAGCTGCAATTAGCAAATATAACTGGTTTATGAGCAGCAATTGGAGGTCAAATTGGAAGAAAATGAATTATTAAGTGAGATGCAAAAACTCGTACAAAAAACTGGAGGTAAACAAGCTGCAAGGCTTTTCTTATCCTCTGCGGGAGGAGCCGTTCCTATCGTTGGCTCTTGGATAACTAGCGTCAACAGCTACTGGGGCGAAGCCGAACAGGAAAAGTTTAATGTCAGTGTTTGTGAATGGGCGAGAAAAGCTGACCGAGATATAAAATCATTGTTAGATGAACTGGACAAACAGCTGAATACAACAACTAAAGCTCATTTAGCATTACTGATTGGCGAAATAACAGGAAAAGAAATATCCAGAGATCCAATATCTATTGTTTTGAACAGTGAAACAATTGGTGAACTACAGCCGTTTGTAAAAGAAGGATGGTTAGAACTTCGTAAAAATGGAAATATGACCAACTTAGGCGCAGGCAACAGAGTCGGAAACTCAATTGAAGATTTAAAACGGCCATGGGGTATGGGAACAGGTTTTTCCATTCAAATATTAGAGCCTTATTTCGATAACTCCCCCGACACCTAAAGCGAAAAAACCTCTAATCAGGTTCACGCCTTCTGCGGTTCTTGCGGGCTCTATTGATAGCTTGGCCATCTTTATCCCGCTTTGGCTTGTCTCGGCCTTTATCTAATGTTGAATCCTCAAAGCCTTGGCGCAATTTGTCGTGTTTTTGTTCAGCGCGTTGTTCTGCACGAATTTGCTGTATGGTTTTGGCCAGTTGTCTGCGCTCCTCAAGCTGGCGCTCTTTATTCTGGCGAATGTGTTTTTGCAGATCTGCGCGTTCGCGGTTGTGCTGGAATATCATTTTATGGCGAGATTCTGCATGTTCTGCCTTAACGGCATTTAGCTCTTTACGGCCAATCAGGCGTAGGCGCTCGGCTTTACCTGTTACTTTGTCGAAAAAGCCCATTACGCCTTTTCTGAACCGGCCACGCACTGTTTGCATAGTGGCTTCACGTTTCAGGCGGTGGCGCTCTTGCTGCTCACGCCGCTCTTGGCGTTGCTTCCGTATCAATGCAGCTTTCTGTTCTTCATAAGGCCTCATTTGGGCTTTATGCTGGTTTTTTAGCGAGTTTACCTTGCCCAGCATTTCTTTAGTGTAGATGTTACGAATACGCACATTGGTAAGCGCGATAGATGGCAATTCATCGGGTGAGCCCAAGCGCGTTTTAAGTTCTTTGGTTTTAATGCCGCCATGGCGGGAAAGCGAATAGACTTTCTCGGTATAGTCAACCACCACAAAACCGCGTTTGTCGCCTCTTGCGAGAAACAAGCCAGAATCTTTCAAAGCCTGCTTAAAGCTTTCGCCATTATCTGAGCTTTGCCATGACTTTTGGATTAGTGATTTAATCTCTTTTGGATCAACACCATGGCGTTTAAGCTTTTGCCATTCACTGTTGGCAAGCTGAAATGCGTCGCGCTCTGCTTTGTTTTGTAAACCTTGGGGCATTGCCCAGCCGTTATCCAAATAAAGCTCGCGGCTTATTTCTGTACATTTATTTTTGAAATGTGACATATTGATTGCACGCATATTGTCTACATCAATGCGCGACCAAACCACATGGCAATGCCGCCGTCCCTCTTTTTCATGGAACACCACTACACGTGGCTGATCCGTGAGCCCAAGCTTTTGCTCAAGCTTGGCAAAGGCGGCATCAAACTGACCTTGTTTCACATCCGCATCCTGCGGTGGATTAAAGGACACAGAAAACAAAGGCTGCTGGCATTGCGTACCTTTAGAGACCGCATCGATCTCTAATAAGGCCGCATGTAAAGACTGGCCAGCCAGCCCTCGTATTTCATATAACGTTACATGATCATTGTCTTGTGTGTTCGCAAGGTGGTTAGCCAGATTTCTGGCACCACTGCGTTGCGAGGCTTTAATGATCATTCCGTTGCATTCCACTGTCAGGATAAAGCGGCGCAGAGTCATCCTCTGCATATCCTAACGCCTTCATGACAGACTCACGGATCAGTGTCAGGTCTTCCAGCGCCTGCTGGAGCTCTGGCACTTCTATTGAGCCGTGTACGTTGAGCTGGCGTGCGATTTGGTTAAGGTTGTTACCAATCTTACCCACAGAGCCCAGAAGTTTCGCCAGCTCAGCTTTATCGCGCACAGGTCGCTTTGCGCGACGCGGAGGAGGAATATCAAAAATGGCATACTTGCAATAACTCCCCAAGGAGATGCCTGCATCTTCAGAGCGCTGCTCCAGTTCTTGACGTTCGTTAAAACTGAGCCGCAGAGAAAACGGTGCTTGCCGTTTTTTCTTGGGAGTTGATGCCTCGCCATTTTTTGCAAGAATGAGATGATTAGGATCACTTGCCGCATTGAAAATGCCGGACAAGTTATCAGGTGGCAAATTACTATTGCCGCCTAAATTATTGAATTCGTTTTTCATGGATTTCCCCTCCGCTATTTACGATGGGGATGCAACGGGGGTTATGTAATACAACCCCTTGCCCAGACCGTGTGGTACTACCACACACATCTGGCGTAATCGGCAACTTCAAGTTTATGGCAAATTCCTTACCATTCAGTTAACGCTAACCAATCGGGTTATACAGACTTAACCCTGCATTTAAAGGTAAAAACTACCCGTAAAAATTGCATCCCAAAATTAGGTTAGGGACATCCTATAAAGTAATAAAGGGGTGCGTAAATAGCTGAGCAGCAAGTAATTTTAATCAGCAATGACAGGCTAAGACAAGCCCAGACGGTACGTTAAAAATAATTTCAAGATTTAGTATGCAAGCCATATGGATTACAAATTTAATCTGCATAAAAATATACAGAACAACCTATGGTTAAGCGTTTTTTAACCAAAATATGATCTAATAGACATGTTGCAGTAGCCCGACTTTACAGGGGTTATATACCCCAAGTCAGGCTGCTTTTAGTAATCGGGGGTGCAACACGAGGGGGATGTCTGCTTCAGGCTTGACATGCCCCTTATTACACCTTCATTTATTACTCTATCACAGGAAGATTTAACAAAGCTTTAAGCGGTTAAATCGAGTGGCTAACAAGAAAAGGAGTAATACCATGTCACAACGTGTTTCTGACGAAGAACTGAAAAAAGCTTATGAGGTTGCGGCTAAAGTTGTCGCTATTCATGGAGAAACCTACCTGCCTATTTTTGAACGATTAGAGCGTGAATACGAAGCCAGAATGCAAACTAAGAAAGCTTTGGCTCGCGCGCAAGCCGTTGCCGAAAATGTGAGCATCTAAACTTACCCAAAGGCGAGTTTCTCGCTTGACGGTTTTTCATTGACTTAATTGGTCATGATCTTTACTTGTAACTCAAAATCGCTGGGATACTAAAACAGACACAAAACGGGATACATTTTAAAGTATCACTTGAGGGTTAAATACCAAGGCATTGAAATTGCTAATAAAACCAATTTCACACTTGCCACATAGGCAGACACCGTGTCCTCCATTTCCCTTAACAATATTTTAAATAATTATCCGGTAACATATTGTATAGGCACAATTTTGCTTTTTACTAAGCAGTGCCCCGTCTGTTGCATCCCCGATTTGAGTTACATTTTGGGATACAAATTGGGATACATGGACGATGACCGATTACTTGATGCAAAGAAATGGTGTGTATTATTACCGCCGCAGAGTGCCAGAATATGTGGCACATTTTGACCCTAGAAAATTTGTGCGCAGCTCGCTTCAAACGCGAGATCGCCGCGAGGCTATGCGCAAATCAATGATTCACAATGATTTTATTGAGGAATACTGGCGCAGCCTTGTTCTTCAGCATGGCGAAGCCAGCCCTAAAACCGACTATAAGCTTGCAGTAAAACGGGCAAGAACCTTTAACCTTAATTACCGTAGCGCTGTTGAAATCAGCGAAGCGCCCATTGATCGCATCGTTGGACGCATTACCCATGTAAGCAAAGAATTAGAGAGCACAGATACGGTAAAAGCTGTGCTTGGCGGCATAGACAAACCTAATGTTTTGCTAAAAGACTGTTTAAAGCAATATTGGGAAATCACAAAAATTCGGCTGGTTAACAAATCACCTATCCAGATCAGAAAATGGCGTAACCCCAGACTAGCTGGCTTTATGTTTTTTATTGATGTTCTCGGCAAAGATAAAGCGGTACAGGATTTACAGCGCTCTGACATCCTTAAATTCCACACGGCATTAAGAGACCGCATTGCCAAGCGAGAAATATTGGCCAATACAGCCAATAAGAACCTTGGTTATGTGAAAGACATACTTGCGACCATTGCCCTAGACAACGAAATAGATATAAATTTTCGCCGCCTCTTTGAGGAGCTTAAATTTAAAATGGAGAAAAATTCGCGTCAGCCTTTTGAGGCCAGCTATGTTCAAAATACTTTGCTCAAGGGCGATGCTCTTGCTGGGCTTAATGATGAAGCGAGAATGCTGATATTCGCGATGAGCGACACAGGCGCGCGCGAATCAGAGCTGATTGGGCTGCGCAAAGAGGATATTATCCTTACTGGAGAAATTCCGTTCATTTGGATTCAGCCTTATGAAGGCCATGCATTAAAAACACCACATTCTGATCGCAAGATCCCGCTTGTCGGTGCATCTTTGCATGCATTCCAAAACCAGCCACATGGCTTTCACCGCTATAGCAACTCAGATACTGCATCCACAGCGATTAACAAATATCTACGTGAGAACGAATTACGGCCAACGCCGAAACAAACACTTTATTCACTGCGGCACACCTTCAAAGACCGCTTGCGGGATATTGGAGCGCCAGAAGAAGTGATTGATGAGCTAATGGGGCATAAAAGCCGTGGCCCGAAATATGGTCGAGGGCACCTGCTAGAAAAGAAGCATGAATGGTTAGAGCGAATTGCATTTGATATTAGTTGACATAAAATTCAATAGTGTTTATGACAATAGATGCGTGAATTAAACAATTGATGGACTAAGTAGATGGGTATTAAAAAAACAAAGTTGGGAATAGCGGCAGGCGTGCTTTCTTTTAGCTTTTCTATGGCTGCTCAAAGCCAAGCTAAAGAACTGCCTTTGCCAGCATTTCCAGCTACTTTTGAAGATGCAGTATACAACGGTGAAAAAGGTTGTATTCCTAACGACCCTAAATATCGCTTTGCGGTAATGGAAAATGAAGGCATGACCAATGTTGGTCGTCACCCAATGCTTAGCATCCCAAGAGAAGGCGCTTACATTTTAGTGATGATGTATAACAAAGAGCTGCATTACGGCTATATGATGTCCAACAAGGCTGACGGCAAGCTTTGTGTTGTAAATAAAATCCATTACTTAGAATCTCAAGAAAAGGCTACGCTTTTAAACTTTAATAAAGTAACTGAAATTGACTTAATTAAAACAAACGAATGTACGTTTGAAGCACAGGTTCTTAATCTATGTGGCACATTTAAGCAGATCTCAGAACGGCTCACGAAAGCTGGATACCGTTATGATTGGCAAGCCAAAAACGAAGATGGCAATATTATCACTATGTTATCAGGTGCAGGGCAGAGTTGGATCTTAACTACTCATGCTCAAACAGGCGCGACAATTTTTACAGGTGCAGGAAAAGGAGAGTTTAAATTCTCTGAAGCGCCCAAATAATAAGTTAATGCACGTTAAATTAACGAGCAGCCGTTTTATTTAATTCGCCAACAACTAACTGGAGGTATGTGGTCACACGATCAACATAGAAATTAAGTACATTCTCGCTATTGTTATCGAAAGTATTCAGTAACTGCTCGTATTGTTTTCGCGTCATTTTAAAATCAAAATGCTTTTCACCGTGATCTTTATGTTTCAACCAAACGGATGTGCTAACGACTTGCGGTAACGCTAGATTGAAACAGCGGCCAACTTCAGGGTTAGTGAGTAATTCACTTTCAAGATCCTTCAAGAACGCTCTGGTAAATTGCTCATTGAGTTGGACGCGGAACCGTCCTAAGTCACTGGTGCTTGAATGTCCTGTTTCTTGCTTATGTAAGGCAAGGCAGCGATAACATTCAGTGCGTCCACATTCACAGTTATCTAAGTTTTCGTCAGAAAAACTTTCGCCACACCCAGAACAAATCGCTCTCATTTTCGTAGCCCACAAAATCTATTTAATTGAAAGTATAACGGGACTCATAAAAAAGACTCAATAGCGCTTATATGGCTTCTTCATAGAGTGAAAAAATAAGCAGCATACACAACACCATATTGCATTTAGCTTCGAATATCATTGACTCAAGCTTATTGCGTTTATCTTCTTCGACTTGCGATAGCATTTTTTCATGCATTTGTGCGTGAGTAACGCCTGTTGCATTACTTTCATGAATCGTCTGCGACATCATCACCGTTAACACCAGATAATAAAGCTTACAAAACGCATAATGCCTTGGGTATTGCGTCTTGCGAATACCATAGTTTTTCTCAGACAACCGGATCAGTAAATTCAAGATACGGTAACGGAAAAAATGATGAGTAGCCGTTTTTTCCTGACCTTGCTGGCCATTTACAGTGATTGCCCCCGTATCTCTGTAATTCTTAAAATCTTCATAGCTTATTTCTGAGCCATATTGGCTCAATATTTCACCTGATTTCTCTTTCAGTAATTCCAGCATTTGATTAAACACTGCGACATCTCCGAACTTGGTGAGGAAGTCGCCCATTTTGTTGTTGCTGGTTGGAAAGTGGCCATCTAATAACCAAACAACACGCTCACCTATATCGGTAAATATTTTTTGTACGGACTGGCGTGATATGCCGACTTGATCAGCGCATTTCTGAGCACTCATGCCCATTGTGTATCCAGCAACCACTTTAAAGACCGTTGCTTGCGGGATTTTTGACGCTTCATAAAACGGCTTCTTTTTATATCGCCTGACCATATTCCCGCTCTCAAAACTTCATTTTAAAAGCCCTAGATCATACCTGAATTTACAAGCGGGGCAATTTGCTTGGCAAGCTTCGGCGAAGCGCTGGCATGCTGTCACCGCTTGGTTATTATCGTCTTAGCTTTGCAAAGCCTTCAAAAATTATTTTAACCAGTTAGCTCCTGACACTTCAGGGGCATGGAGGCTTATATGATCCGTAGAGAAGATCTATCCAAAATTCTAAAACCTGTCAGTTGGGCTGTGTTTTGGGGCTTATCAGCCAGCGCTTGTGTTTATCATCGCGCTGAGCTGCCAATACTTGCTGAATTAACAGCGGCTTTTTGTGCCTATCGTAGCTGGAAGAATATTTCAGAATCATGGCCTTTATGGCTGCATGGCCGTTATCAGTATCTACTTTTAAAAGCAGCGGAAACGCCATCTGAAAAGTTTGGTAAAGCTGGCTTTGCCAGTGAAAAAGATATCGAAACGGCTGGCCTGTTTGATCCTAATAATGGCGTGCCTATTGGCTGCTTTAATGGTCGCCCGATGTTTTACCCATTTACGCATGCCTTATGCGTAGCGCCTGCTGGCTCAGGCAAGTCGATTTCAATTGCTTTACCGTCAAAGCTGCACGGTTATCGCGTAAGCGATGAGGCAGGCCACAGCGAGGCAGCATCTGTAGTTGTAACGGACATTAAAGGTGAAATTGCCGCTATGACTGCGCGTATGAGCGAAACGCAGCACAAACACAAAGTGTTTTACCTTAACCCAGATCAGCTATTTGGTTTCCCCAATAGCTGCTTTAACCCGCTGCAAATGGTGATTGATGATATGGCGTACCCGCCAATGAATCAAAACGCCTTAGCAGACGCGCAAGAGTTAGTGCATCAGCTCCTGCCTGAGCCTGCTGAAGGCGATAAGAACAAGTTCTTTCGTAGTGGCTCTCGCAATATGATTTTAACCGCAATGCTGTTTCTGGCGGCTGAAAATCCAGCGTGCTGCACCTTGCCAGAATTGTTTCGCACTGTCAGTAGCGCCAAGCGTTTAAAAGAGCTGCTTGAAGAAGCGGCAAACTCTACTGCGCTATCTGGTGATATTGCGCTACTTGCTTCTGGCCTGCTGGATGCAGAAGAAGATTACTTCGCTGATTTTCTAACGGGTGCACTTCAAGTGTTAATGCCGTTTAGCCCTTCTACACCGCTGGCGCAGTCAGTGAGTAAGAGTGACTTTACCTTTGAGGCGCTAAAACAGGAAAAAACCAGCGTATACATTATGTCGCGCTACGACCGCCGCGCAGCCTATGCGCCATGGATTGGGCTTGTAACCAAAGCGGCAATCAAGTCATTGATCCGCACTGAAGGCAATGTGCCTGTGCATTTTCTGCTGGATGAAGCTACAAACATTCCCTTGCCAGGTCTTGCGAATGACTTAACCGCTTTGCGCGGCTATGGCCTGCGCTGCCAGTTCATCTGTCAGGCAAAAAGTGAAGTGTCACGCATCTACGGTAAGGAAGCGACACAGACCTTTTATTCGCAAACTGATCTCAAGCAATTTTTTGGTGTTTCATCGCTTGAAGAAGCAAAAGAAATATCAGACATGCTGGGCAACCACACCATTAAAACCCATAGCTTTGGTACGTCAGCAACCAGTCCTGACGCAGATCTAAAAGACTCAATTGCTGAAACCACCCGCGCCTTAATGCGCCCAGAAGAAGTGCTGCGCATGCCCAATACAGATCAAATCATTTTGGTCGGTGGCGTAGCGCCAATATACGCAGAACGGCTGCCATACAACCTAGTGAAGTCATGGCATGCCGCGCTTGATGAAAATCCGCTTGAAGGTGGAAAGCTACCCCCTAATACGCAAATGAATATTCGCTACAAGGAGGTGCACTAATGCAAAAGCTGACCGTGCGCTTTCGAAAGAAAAAGCGCTACCGATTTTCGCTCTCGTGGTTTTTGGGATCGATATTGAAGCTACTGCTTTGGATATGGGCGCTCAGAGTGACCGTTATACCGAGCATTTTTATTTACCTGCTGTATCAGTGCAGCACTTAGCAGACATAAAGGAGAACAACCATGTTTAACGTATTACTCGAAAAATGTGCAGATTGGCTACTACCCATCATCGGCGGATGCCTTGTTTGGTATAGCGTGCATTATTTTGCATTAACGCCGCGCATTATCACTATTGATAGCAAACGTTTTTATGTGCAGGACAGCTCGCTTCCAAACCAAGTAAACAACTGTTTGCGCGAACGTTTAGGGCGGCAAGTATTGCAAACTGGATTAATGGAAGCGGCTTTATACACCGCAACCCTGAAACATTTGGCAAAGCCATATCAAGACGTTTTAGCCAATGCCTATGTAGCTTTGGATGAAACTTGCGGCGTGAGCTACGCAAGGCGCAAAGCCCTAGAAAAAAAGCGTAGCGAGGCTGAAGCGATCAACACCATTAGAAATGTAACTGAAAAAATTAAATTCTGGCGCAAGCTACTAACGGGGAAATAACACCATGCAAAAAATAATTTATAGAAAAGACGACATTATTGTGAGCACAGCACTGTTTAAAACAGCGCGCCGCACCTATCGCATTAGCGATATTGAAAAAATCGCTATCAAGCGGCCTCTGCTGTGGTTCTCGCTGCCCATAGCACTTGGTAGCTTTGCGTTACTGAGTAACTTTCAAAGCTACCTCTATGTGCATGAGCGCTGGTTTTGTATGGCAGGCTTTATATTGGTGCCTTTAATCGGCTGGTTTATCGCCACTTTGAATGTGACATCCAGAGCTTACACCAATGACTTAGCGGCCATTGGCTGGATGCCGACATTATCGGCAGCCAGAAACGCGCTGGATACGGTTATTTTTAAAACGAAGTACAGGGCTGATGTGATCAGCCATGAAGAATAAAGGGGAATAATCATGGTTAGAGAATATTTATCAACTAAGGATCTATGCCAGCGTTTTCGCTGTTCGTCACGCACCATTTTTCGGCGCATGACGCGTGAAGAAAACCCATTCCCGCAACCGCTTATCAGGCAAGCAGGCAGCTTTAACTTATGGTGCGCGGATGCTGTGACAGAATGGGAAGCGTTGGAAATAGAACGATCCGAGAATAGCCGCTGGGGCGGCATTAACGCCAGCCCACCAGTAGCCGTTGAAAAACTAGCTCGGCGCTGGCATTAAAATAGCTCAAAAAAACGGGTGCAATTGCAGCACCCGTTTTTTTAACTAGGCCTTAAAGTTAATGATGAATTAATTGAATTTAGATACTCTAAAGAGAAAAAGGGTATTTCATGTACAATTTATATGTATCAAACGATCAAGATACTGCGCGTTTTATTTTAGGCAAGGAAGGTAAGCGTAAGCTATTTGTTATTGGCTTAAATCCGAGTACAGCAAACAAAGAAAAATCAGACACAACCGTCGCAAAAGTGGAGAAAGTTGCAAAGCTAAATAGCTTTGATGGATTTGTCATGGCAAATCTATACCCTCATAGATCGACAGACCCAAGCAACCTTCCTATTTCAGTTGATAAAGGCCTGATTAAAAGAAATATTGAAGAAATTAGAAAACAAGCAAGTCTAGATAGCTTTCCCGTATTCTGGGCAGCATGGGGTGGAAACATTGTCACAAGAGAATATCTGACAGCGGCCTTCCATCAGATCGATGCTCTTGTTCGTGAGTTAAACGGGACATGGGTCAATTATGGAGAGCTCCTAAAAGGCGGCCATCCTCGTCATCCTTCACGATTGTCCTACTCATGGAGCTTCCAAAATTTTGACCCAAACCTGTATTAAGATAAAAAACTAAAAAGCTCTTTTCCTGAACGCCACAATCTTATCAGGCTCGTACACAGGGCTTCGCGGTCTATCATCCACTAGCGCAAATAGCTTTTCACACCACGCCTCATAAGCTTCGGCTTGTTCTGCCAAATAATCATAATGATCATAAACCCGCGCCACCTGACTACCCACTGCATGGCCAAGCATGACTTCGGCCACATGAAAGCTGGTGATCGTCGAAAAGCGTGAGCGCGCGGTGCGGCGCAGATCGTGCATTGAAAAATGCGCCATTTCATAGCCTTCATAGCGGCGAAGGTGCTGCATAATGTTATATGGCAGCGCTAAAGGCGCACGAATGCCCATCATTTCGTCTGAACCATCATTGGTAAAGGCATACTGACTATCAGAGCTAAGCGCAAAAGCCTGCTTCAAATAAGCCGCTATTGACGGGGTGATGGGGCGCAGCAATGGCTTACAGCTTTTCTTACCCAGCTTGTGATTTTCCGGCGGGATCGTCCAGATACCGGCCTTAAAATCAAAATGCTGTTTCTCAGCCTGCCGCAGCTCACCATTACGGCAGCCGTATATCAGGCAGAGTTTTACAAATAGCTTGTTCTTTGGCGTGATGCGGGAGTTATTGACCGCCAGCCAAAGCATTTTGATTTCATCATCATGCAAACAGCGGTCAGTTGAGCGCTTCTGGATCTGTAGGTCTTCTTTTGCGTAGATGTCAGACAGCGGGTTGATTGGCACCAGCTTGCGTTTCATCGCGAATTTATATAGCTGCTTAGCGTTCACCAAAATACGCTCAGAGATTGCAGGCTTGGTTTTAGCGAGGGCTTCTAAAATTTCCAGCCATGCGTGTAATGTGATTTTCTCCGCTGGCAATTTCCCTAGCTTTGGAAACACATGAATTTCAAAGCTGCGCTTGATTTCTGTGTGGCCTTTTTTGTTATGAATGCAATATGCCTCATACCACAAGTCGAACAGCCCTGTGAGCGATTCAGCTGCGATAATGGCTTGTTTCTCAAGCAAGCGCACCACTTTGGGATCATGCCCCTGCTCAAGCTGTTTTTTGAGACGCTGCGCTTCTGTTCTGGCCTCCTTTAAGCTCATCAGTGGGTATGAACCTAAATCTACGCGGCCAGCTTTACCAAAATACTGGTAACGCAGCGTATAGGTAATTTTGCCTTTTGGAGACAACCGAGCGCTCAGACCGTCACGATCTGTTTTCTCTGCGGCTTTGTCTCTCAGCTTTCTATTGTTGGCTTTTAGCCATGTTTCAGTCAGTGCCACCTTTCAGTCCTTAGCCCGCTTTGCGGATCTGTTTGTACAAATTTTTTAAGGAAGGTTTGTACAACGAAATTTGTACGAGAATTTGTACAAATTTCTTCTGACTGAGGATGACATAGACTGTCTTGAGATGGTGATAGGACAACCAAAGACGCGTTATAACATTTTGTTTTTAATAGAAAATGTGTCTTTTGTTGTCTTAACTTGGCTTAGGTAACTTTATTCGGGTGGGAGATAATGGCAAACGTTCGCCGTTTTTTAAATTCGCTAGACATGCTGATTAACTACTTAAAATAATGATTTGGCATTATACGGCAAGCGATTGTTAGCTAATAATGCCAAAGGAGCTTTTTACGCAGAATCTGATGTTAAATCCAAAGATAAGACCAAGGCATCTTCTTTACCATCGGCTGTTGGGTAATAATTTTTACGTTTGCCAATTTTTTTAAAACCGGCGGTTTTATAGAGTTGAACGGCTGCTGTATTGGAGGGTCTTACTTCTAAGAAAACACTGTTTGCATTTTTTTTCTTCGCGATAATCAGCACTTCTTTTAGAAATTGTCGACCTAATCCTTTGCCTTGGTAGGCAGGGTCCAAGCATATATTTAAGATATGCGCTTCGCCAACTGCGACTGATAAAATAACATAGCCTACGAACTGACCGTCTTTAATAAAGGCCCAATTTGAATAGCCAATTTTTAAACAATCTTTGAAGATGCCTTCACTCCAAGGGTAGCTATACATTTGCCGCTCAATTGTCAGAACTTTGGGAATATCGTTTGTTTTTAATGGGCGTAAATAATCCACTTGAGGGCCAGTTAAACTCAGCAACGATTTTAATTTAGTTAACATCAAGCCTTGCTAACCAGCGTTCTTGCCAGTTGTAGATCGTCCCAAGCTTGCCTTTTGGCTGAAGGTGTTTTTAATAAATCGCGTGGGTGACAACTGACCACTATTGGTGTGGGCACATCATCAACCTTATGCACTGTTCCTGTTAGGTGGCTTAACGATTCGTTTGATTTTAGTAAGCTTTGTGCTGCCTTTTCACCCAATACAAAGACAAGCTGTGGTTTTACCAATTCTATTTGACGAATCAAGTAAGCTCGGCACGATAATAACTCGACCTTTTCCGCTTCAACATTAGCTGAACGACACTTAACACTGTTTGTTAAATGAACTGTCGATTTTTTAACCCCGACCGCCAATAACATTTCTGATAATAAGTGAGCCACGTCACCAGTTAATGGCCGCCCTTCTCTATCATCTTGTTGTGTTGGAAAGTCACCAACGATGAGCCAGTCGGCGTGCATTGGGCCATCGCTAAACACTAGCTGGTTCCTAACAGCTGAAGCCTCACAACGTTGGCAGTTTGACGCTATTTCGTAAAGCTCTTGAAGGGTGTTTGCTGTAACGTCGTCACTGACTTCTTCGGCGATTACTTGTTCTTGCCTGCTCCTCTCTTGCCAAACTTGAACGCCCATCAGATCCAAGTAGGCTAGCTGCCTATTGGATGTTGTCATTCAGTTTTATCGCGTTGTGTTCGGCGCAATAAGCGCATCGTTAGTACTAGTCCAGATAAGGCATACACTAAACACATAATAAATAATATTAACGGAGGCGCAGCATAGATTAAGGCTAAAACCAGCATAACAATCACGGCAACGACAAAAGGCACCTTGCCCGTAAAATTAAGCTCTTTGAAACTATGGTAACGAATGTTACTAACCATTAATAAACCCGCACATAAGGTGACTGTTAGTAAGCCTGCCGTCGCCGCGGTGCCTGTTAATTGGTAGTCTTCCATTAACCACACATAGCCGGCCACTAGGGCAGCGGCAGCTGGGCTGGCTAACCCTTGAAAGTAGCGTTTATCAGCAATGTTATGCTGAACATTAAAGCGTGCTAAACGTAATGCACCACACGTTGCATATACAAAGGCTACCATCCAACCAAACTTGCCTAAGGACGACAGCCCCCACGAATAAGCAACTGCTGCAGGTGCCACACCAAATGAAACCAAGTCAGCCAAGCTATCGTATTGTGCACCAAACTCGCTTTGAGTATTGGTCATGCGTGCAACACGGCCATCAAGGCCATCCAGCACCATGGCAATAAAAATAGCAATAACAGCTATTTCAAAATGGCCATTAACTGCGCCTGTAATCGCATAAAAGCCAGCAAACAAGGCGCTGGTTGTAAATAGGTTTGGCAGTAAATACAGCCCTTTGGATGGAGGGGGTGTTTGTTTCATCAAGTACTAACTCCGTTGGTTGTATTTTTAGTATAGCCTAGCATCATCTATATAATGACAAAAAAAAGCGGCCGTTAAAACGGCCGCTTTTGTAGTCTTTAAAAAAACGACCTAGTTTTTAGTTTTATCAACTAAAGCATTGGCAGTAATCCATGGCATCATTTCACGTAATTTTCCGCCAACTTGCTCAATTTGGTGTGCCGCATTATTTCTGCGGTTTGCTGTCATTGATGGGTAGTTAGTCGCCCCTTCAACAATAAACTGTTTAGCATACTCACCATTTTGAATGTTTCTTAACGTTTCACGCATTGCTTCACGAGATTCGTCATTGATCACTTTCTTACCGGTTACATACTCACCATACTCAGCATTGTTTGAGATCGAGTAGTTCATGTTTGCAATGCCACCTTCGTACATTAAATCCACAATAAGTTTTAACTCATGCAAACATTCAAAGTACGCCATTTCTGGTGCATAGCCGGCTTCAACCAATGTTTCAAAACCCATTTTAACAAGTTCAACCGTACCACCACATAAAACAGCTTGCTCACCGAATAGGTCAGTTTCTGTTTCATCTTTAAAGGTTGTTTCGATAATACCTGTACGACCGCCGCCAATTGCTGATGCGTATGACAAGGCGATATTTTTAGCTTTGCCAGATGCATCTTGGAAAACAGCAATCAAATCGGGAATACCACCACCGTTTTTAAATTCGTTACGTACGGTATGTCCAGGCGCTTTAGGTGCAATCATAATCACATCTAAGTCAGCACGTGGTACCACTTGGTTATAATGAATAGCAAAACCGTGTGCAAATGCTAATGCAGCACCTTGCTTAATATTTGGCTCAATTTCTTCTTTATATAACTGAGATTGAAATTCGTCCGGAGTCAAAATCATTACTAAGTCAGCAGATGCTACCGCTTCAGCCACTTCTTTAACCGCTAGGCCAGCTTCTTGTGCTTTAGCCACTGAACTTGAGCTAGCTCTTAAACCAACAACAACATTAACGCCAGAATCTTTTAGGTTATTTGCATGCGCATGGCCTTGTGAACCATAACCAATAACAGCTACTGTCATTCCTTTAATGATTGAAAGGTCCGCGTCTTTATCGTAGTAAATATTCATCTTTTTCCTTAATTTTATTAAAATTTAACCGTCCTGCCTGCGCAAGACGCCGCACTTAACTTGTTACAGCGTTAACGATCTCTCACCACGAGACAAACCGATGACACCGGTCCGAACAACATCAATAACTTCATTTTCCAATGAAGACAAGAAATCATCCAACCAAGCTTTTTCGCCTGATAATTCAACAATCAAATAGCCATCCGTTTCATCGGTAATACGGGCTGATGAATCGGTGCCTAAACTGTCAATTTTTTGCAACATGGCATCATTCTTTTTCACCTTCAGCAAAACTAGCTCGCGTTCTAATGAAAAGGACTCTGATAAATCAATTAACTTCACCACATCAATTAATTTATTCAGTTGCTTTTTAATTTGCTCAATTGTCTCATCATTGCCAACGGTTACCAATGTTAGTCGAGACAAGGTAGGGTCTTGAGTCGGTGCAACCGTTAAGGACTCAATGTTGTAAGCTCTAGCAGAAAACAAGCCTGAAACACGCGACAAGGCACCGGCTTCATTTTCCAATAAGACTGAAATAATATGCTGACGACTCATGCCAATATCCTTTTATACTTTGAGTTTGGCGCCATTACCATATCATTATGAGCTTTACCTGCCTCAATCATTGGATATACGTTTTCTTCTGTATCTGTTAAAAAGTCTAGAAAAACCGTACGATCTTTCATCGCAAAGGCTTCCCTTAGCGCCGGCTCTACATCTTCTTTTTTAGTCACTTGAATACCCACATGACCATACGCTTCTGCTAACTTTTTAAAGTCTGGTAATGCCTCAAGGTAAGAATGCGAATAACGACTTTTATAAGTGAACTCTTGCCACTGACGCACCATGCCTAGATAACCATTGTTTAAGTTAATCACTTTCACGGGAGTATCGTATTGCAACATGGTCGATAACTCTTGCAGGCACATTTGTATGCTTCCTTCGCCGGTTACACAAGCAACATCAGCCTCTGGGTTAGCAAACTTTACACCCATCGCCGCCGGCAAACCAAAACCCATTGTTCCTAAGCCACCAGAATTGATCCAACGACGAGGTTTATCAAACGGGTAAAATTGTGCGGCAAACATTTGGTGCTGGCCCACGTCCGATGTTACAAAGGCTTCACCGTTCGTTACCTTATACAGTTGCTCGATAACATATTGTGGTTTGATAGTGCCGCTGTTCTTATCGTATGCCATGCAATCTACTGCACGCCATTCGTCTATTTGTCGCCACCAATCAGCAATACGCTCACGATCAAAGGTTTCACCTAAACTCTCTATTTGTGCAAGCATATCTAATACAACAGGTTTTACCTGTCCAACAATAGGCACATCAACCGTAATGGTTTTAGAAATAGAGGCGGGATCCACATCAATATGAATAATTTTGGCATTTGGGCAAAACTCGGCAATTTTACCTGTTACCCGATCGTCAAACCGAGCGCCGATAGCAATAATTAAATCACTATCATGCATTGCCATATTCGCTTCGTAAGTACCATGCATACCCAGCATTCCTATAGACTGCGGGTCTGTGCCTGGAAAGGCCCCTAAGCCCATTAAGGTCTGAGTAACAGGGAAATTCAACGTCTTACAAAGCCGTCTAAATTCTTCGCTAGCTTCACCTAAAATAACGCCACCACCACTGTATATTACAGGGCGTTTAGCTGCTTTAATCAGTTCAATTGCTTTTCTTGTTTGACCAATATTGCCACTAATTATTGGTTTATAAGAACGCATGACTACTTCTTCAGGATATTGGTAAGGCACCTTAATATCAGGGTCTGTTATATCTTTAGGGATATCAACCACAACAGGGCCTGGGCGACCTGACATAGCCAAATAAAACGCCTTTTTCATCGTTTCAGCAATATCGGCAACATCCTTTACCAAGAAATTATGTTTTACGCACGGGCGAGTAATACCGACTGTATCAACTTCTTGAAAAGCATCGGTACCAATAACTGCTCGAGGCACTTGCCCAGTGATCACCACCAGAGGAATTGAGTCCATATAGGCTGTAGCAATGCCGGTTACTGCATTTGTCGCACCGGGACCAGAGGTAACAAGTACCACACCAGGCTTACCTGACGAGCGCGCATAACCATCGGCCGCATGAGTAGCACCTTGCTCATGGCGGACCAACACGTGTTTCACATCTTCTTGCTTAAAAATAGCATCATATATATGTAATACGCACCCACCAGGGTACCCAAACACGTATTCCACACCCTCATCTTTTAAGGATTGGATGACGATTTCACCGCCACTTAGCTCCACAATGATTCTCCAAAATTCAACTGATTTGATTCGATCTAAAATAAATTCGATTACAACATGAAATCGAACTGGACAAAATACTAACTTTTGTGCATTTGGTCAAGCTCTTTCATTAGTCACACAGTGCTATATACTTAACCAAAAGACACTAATCCTACATAATCATAAGGACTTCCCTATGTATCGCGCTTTGATGTTTTGTTCTTGCTTACTTTTTGCTCAATTTGCTTATTCGGCCATTTACCAGTGGGTTGACCACCAAGGTAATACTCACTATAGCCAGCACCCGCCAGCTGACAAATCCATTTCGACTCAAAACATTACTGTCACGAAAAAACCTGTCGCCGATGCTAAAAAAAACCAACAATCAATTCAAGATAGTGCCAATGAAATAGCCAAATCTAATGCTGAACGTCAAGCTGCTCATGACAAACTGCAACAACAGGCTGAGGAAAACAAGCGCCTCCAGGAAAGCTGCGAGGCCAGCAAAAAGAGCCTTATTGAATTAGATTACGGCGGTAACCGTTTGTACAAAGACACTGAAGGGAACTATTCTCGCTTCACTGACGAAGATAAAAACAAACAGCGCGAACAACTTAACGACTTTATCAACAAGAACTGTCGCTAAATCACCGCACTGTGAATTTATTTTGTTTTTCTTTCCTTAGCCAACAGGTAATCCATAATCTTCAACATGTTCTGGTAACTCTTCGCCATTGACCCTGTGATAAGGTATTTACCTTCAACCACTATAGCCGGTACGCCTGTTACGCCATAACGGTCAACCATATCCTTCGCTCTTGCTACTTTTGTATTTACAATAAAGGAATGGTAGGTCTTTTTAAATAACGCCTCATCTATTCCATACTTCGTATAAAAGTTAGCCAGTTGATTGACTGTATTAATGACTGCCTTTTCTGCATGCATAGCATGAAATAACGCACCATGTGACTCATCTAATACGCCTAAGATATCGGCTGCGAAGTAGGCTCGTGCATGTCGCTCCCACTGTTCATTGAAAACCGCAGGCAAGCGAGCAAAATTTACGTCGGCAGGAAGGCTTGCTACCCAAGGATCTAATGTAGGCTCAAAGTGGTAACAATGCGGACAGCCATACCAAAAGATTTCCAATACTTCGAGGCGGCTTGAATCATCTGTGGGTTGAGCAGGTTTAATCAGCTGATAATCAACACCTTCTTTAAACTCAACGTCTGCGGCAAAAGAAGAACCTGCTGATATAAAAAAAATACTCAATAAGACCAATAGTTTATTCATTATTCTCTCCTAAAATTGATAACGCTAAAGTTCGCCGTATGAATGCAAACCAGACAAGAACATATTGACACCCAAAAAGGCAAACAAGGTAACAAACAAACCAACAATGGCCCATGCAGCCATCGGTTTTCCACGCCAACCTTTTGTTAACCTCATATGTAACCAAGCTGCATAATTCAACCAAACAATTAAGGCCCAAGTTTCTTTAGGGTCCCAAGACCAATAACCACCCCATGCTTCAGCCGCCCATAACGCGCCTAAAATGGTCGCCAAGGTAAAAAATGCAAACCCTAGAGCGATGGATTTATACATAAGGTCATCAAGAATATCTAACGCAGGCAAGGCCATTGCAATACTATTCGAGTTAAGTCGTTCCGCTCTGACACGAATTAAATAGGCAGTTGCTACCATAGCAGCTAAGGCAAACGCACCGTAACCAACGAAGTTGGCTGGCACATGAATTTTCATCCAATAGCTCTGTAAGGCCGGCACTAATGGTTGAATATCGGCGGCATCTCTATCAAACGCATACCAAAGCAAAAAGGCAACCGCTGCACTAATAATTAGCAGTACAAACCCGCCTAACATGCGTGTCTGATAACGACGCTCGTAAAACAAATACAACAAGGCCGTAATAATTGAAAATAAAATAAACACTTCATACAAATTGCTCACTGGGATATGCCCAACATCTAAGCCGATAAGGTATGACTCTCTCCAACGAACCATTAACCCAACCAAACCCATTGTTGTTGCCGACCAGGTCATCGCGCTGGCAACTTTCCCTATAAAGTCTGAACGTGCAAAAAACGCAATAAAGTAAGTAACCGTTGCAAGCACATACAGTGCGCTCATCCACATAATAGCTGATTGACTTGATACCAAAAACCGCAAAAAGAAATCCGTCTCCACATCAGTCAGCCCGTTTGTGTAGCGACTAATGCCAAAAATACTGAGTAAAAAAACTGCCAGTGACAGCCCCCTAATTTCTTTCCAATGCCAACCTAAGGCAACTAAACTGATACCGGTTGAAAATAAAATAACCTGCTCATATACATCCATTAACGAGGCATAGCTCGCATAGGCATATCCGCTGCCAAGCAACACCATAATCGCCCACACCCAATCAACTATACCGAGCCCTTTCCAAAAAGATTGCTGATCTAATTCTTGTTGCAACGCTGCATGTGTACTGTTCATATCGTTACCTTAACCTGTTAAAACACGATCAAACTGTGCTTGGATCTGTTTATATTGTTTCGAAAAGTCTAATTTATTTCTAATCGCATGACCGGCCAAAACAAACCTTAGCCCGCCATCTTTTTCTTCCAGTCGTGCCCATAACCGCTGCTGAGGGGCATAAAACATTAAGAACACCCCTAATATCAGCATCGCACAGCCCGGGTAAACTAAGTTCTTCCCTGGTGCCTTCGCAATTTGCAAGCCACTCGCTTGCAAATGAACAAAGCTAGCAAGTTGAAAATAGACTGGTGAGCCATAACGGCCAATTGCACTCATTGCCGCCGAGGCAGCATCAAAAAACTCAGCCTTTTTTTCATCTATACCTAAGCTGACATCTACGCCTTCATTCAACAATACATCAACATATACTGCGCCCAACATTTGTTGAAGCACCCTAACGTAAAGTTTGGTGACTTCTTCACGTTTATCAGCTGGTACATTTTTCTCAACATTATCGATCACGCCATCCATTCCATTTTCAATAAATAGCCCTACCAATTTAATCATCGCTTCGTTTAATTGCGCAGCATCAGTAGACGGTAAGGTCGAACCGGCAAAATTTTGCTCTGTTACTATTCTACGCAACAACTCTTCATTACCAAGCGCATGCAGATAATTCATAAACCGTTTTATACTGCCTTTATCGTCTGCGGGAATATACAAATACCTAAACTCCTCAGCCGGTGAACTACGCACCCCACTTAAATAATAATATGCACCTTCTTTTTCTACTGGCACCATATAGTTTAAATACTCTTTCGCTTCGCCCGTTTTGTCACGCATTTTAAACTGTACGCTAGGGCCTGCATTTTCAAACTTTTTATCCGCCTCAGCCGATGGATTGATATTAAATAATCGAAAATCAGATGGTTCTAGAATCCACCTCTCACCAGATAAATTTATTGGTACTTCCGCACCAACCTTAGTGTCCACCTTTTTACCTACATTACTTTCGCCGTTTAGTGGCCAAGCAAGCATTTCTAGTTTAGAGCCACCATCAGAAAAACTGGCCTGATAAATAGAATACCCATCGTAGATTAACGGATGATTAACGGAAATAGTTTGCTCTAAGGGTTGATCCAAGCGCTCGTCATAAATCACCAAATCACTTTCAAATGATTTCGGCTGACCGCTTTCATAATGCTCTATTCTAAAATCTTTAACTTCCACCGTGAAGGGCAGCTCTTGCACCAAGTAACCGTCTTTATAGTTAAGAAACAAGACATCTGTTTGACGACCTTCTGGTATCGAAACACTGCCTCTAAAAGACTGATTATTAATACCTAAGCGACTGACCTCAGGCACCTCATTGGCTACAATGTTTTGAGTTTCAGGTATGATTTGACCCAACATTTCTCGTGCTTTCAAGACTGCATTACCATCTATCAAGCCGCCAATACAGATAAGCACAATAGCTACGTGCGTTAAAATATAGCCCAGTCTGCTAGCCCCACCTTTCATACCAGCAATCAAGGTATAAGACTCACCCTCTTTCAGCCGAGCACTATAGCCATTATGTGAGAATATCTTTTGCGTAACATGCTGCACATCAGCCATCGGTTGAGGTAACGTCCAACTATAGGTGTTTGAATAATTCTCCAAGGTTTTAAGTTGGATGTTTTGCCTATATTCACGCATTTCGCGCAACATATTTGGCGCGTTTTTATAAATACAAGTACTGGTAGACAGCACCAGAAAAAGCAAAATAAATAAAAACCAACTGGACGAATAAACATCATAGAGCCCAAGTTGATTAAACACATCAAACCAAAAGGGTCCAAATTTTATTATATAGTCTGTGTATGACTGGTTTTGCTGTAAAACCGTCCCAATAATGGCCGCTATAGATAGCGCCACTAAAAGGGTTATCGCCAAGTTCATCGACCCCATAAACTTCAACAACAAGGCTGAGGTTCTAACTGACGAAGTACTTGTCGCTGGTTGTGGATTTTTCATAAGAAATTTTAGGCTGCGCTTGCGCAAGCACTAAGCTAATAGCAAAAAGGGGCAGCAAACTGCCCCTTTTTGCAGAAAAAACGTTCGTTTAGTGCAAACCAGAAATATATGATGAAACTGCTTCAATTTCTTTATTGTTCATCCGACCAGCAATGTCACGCATCATTGCTTGATGATCGTTATTTCGTGTTTCTGCTTTGAAATCCTTCAGCGCTTTAGATAAATAAGCTGCGTGCTGACCGCCAATACGTGGGAAACGCGCTGGCGCACTACCTGCCCCATTAGGGCCATGACATGCAATACAAGCCGGTAAACCATTATCAACCTTTCCAGCACGGTATATCTTTTCGCCCAGCTTAATTTTATCTGCGCTAGCCGCCTCAACCGTTGACGGCACGCTGGCAAAGTAAGCCGCTAAATTTTCAATATCAACATCTGTCAAACCGGCAACCATTGGCGCCATTGTTGGGTCATTTCGTTTTTTACTTCGAAAGTCGTGCAGTTCTTTTTCAATATAATAAGCATGCTGCCCCGCTAACTTTGGCCACATCGGATTGGAGCTGATGCCATTTTGACCGTGGCAAGCCGCGCAAACTGCTGCACTCGCCTTGCCGGCTTCAATATCACCAACGGCAAAAGCATTCGTTGATACTAAGGCAGTAAAAAAACAAACCAATAATATGTTCAATTTCATCATCATTCCAAGCCTACTTATTTATTTAATTCCAGCATAATATGCCGCAAGATTCGCCACGTCATCGTCAGTTAAAGCACTAACCATCGCCTGCATTGAAGGGTCTTTGCGCACGCCTGAACGAAAGTTGTTTATTTGCTTTACCAAGTACTGTTCTTTTTGACCCGCTAAATTAGGGTAAATACCCATAGGACTAATGCCAGCCACACCATGGCAAGCCGCACATTGCGCTGATTTTGCTTTACCTGCTGCCGCATCACCCGCCCATGATTGACCAGTAATTGATAGCAGTAAAACGGCTATCGCCAGTAACACCTTATTCATCTTTATTTCTCCAATATATTTAGCTTAACGCTAGACTAGCGCGTAATTTTACAATAAATTTAATTGAATTTAGTATTTTTCTAAGTGATTTGTTGTTATCCCCACTGCAAATTGCTTGCTCCGGTACAATAAACAAATTTATCGCTTGGCTTGTAACATGAACCCTCTTTATCACCGCGCAGAATACTTACTAAACGCTCCCAACCTCAAAACAACTCCTAAAGGGGTTGAATATGAGGTGGCCTTTGCTGGTAGATCTAATGCTGGAAAATCCAGCGCCATCAACACATTGACCAACCAAAAAAGCCTCGCCAGAACCAGCAAAACGCCCGGCAGAACTCAACAACTTGTCTATTTTAAGCTTGATGATCAGCGCTGTCTTGTTGATTTACCCGGCTATGGCTTCGCTAAAGTCCCGCCTAAAATTCAGCAACAGTGGCAAACTGAGCTTGAGCGCTACCTAGAAAAAAGGCAGGCACTGCACGGTCTGGTTTTACTCGTCGATATCCGCCGCTCTTTAGGTGAGTACGATAGGCAAATGATTGACTATGCTACTCATCTAAATTTGGACGTCTTTGTAGCCCTAACCAAGGCCGACAAACTTAATCGAAATAACGCTAAAAACACTTTATTTGCCGTTCAAAAACAACTTAAAGATTCACCTGGAAATGTACAAGTTGAGCTATTTTCTTCGCTAAAAAAAGAAGGTGTCGAACAACTACATAACTGGTTGGATGAGCACCTTAATGTACAAAAATAATAGGCAAAAAAAAGCTCTAGAACCATACAAATAGCCTAGAGCCTTATAAAACCCCGGTTATTGCTAACCGGAAACTTGCTCAAGGGGAGGGGAAGTTTATGAGCAAGTATATCTTTACAGATACAACTAAATAGACTGCGCGTTTTAAAAAAAGTTCAACATTAAGTATTTTTTCAACACGCGCCTATCCTTCAAAGCTCTGTTCAGTTACAGCAAACATATCACCGATCAATGCGCTTCATCCCAGTTCTTACCCATACCAACATCCACGACTAATGGCACATCCAAAGATGCTGCCCCACTCATTTTTTGTTGAATAATGCTCGCGGCCTGATCTAAATAACTGTTTTCGACTTCAAACACTAATTCATCATGCACCTGCATCACCATTCGCACAGCAGGTTTATCAACTTGCAACCAATTATCCACCGATAACATGGCTAACTTAATAATATCTGCCGCTGTTCCTTGCATGGGCGCATTAATAGCTGTTCTTTCGGCATACTGCCTACGTTGCCCATTCTTAGCCAGAATATCAGGCAGGTATAAACGTCGACCGAATAACGTTTCAATATACCCTTGCTCACGCGCCAGCTCACGTGTTTCGTCCATATATTGTTTTACGCCTGGATACCTTTCAAAATACAAATTGATATAGCCTTGAGCAGCGCCGCGATCAATATCTAACTGTTTCGCTAAACCAAACGCAGACATGCCATAAATTAAGCCGAAATTAATCGCCTTAGCCGAACGGCGCTGATGAGTCTCAACTTGATCAACGGGCACACCAAACACTTCTGCTGCTGTTGCCTTATGCACATCTAAACCCTCTTTAAAGGCTTGCAAAAGACCCGTGTCCTGCGATAAATGCGCCATAATCCGCAACTCAATTTGTGAATAATCAGCTGCCATGACAGTAAAGCCTTCCTCTGCAATAAATGCTTGGCGAATCCTTCGACCTTCTTCACTGCGTACCGGAATATTCTGTAAATTCGGATCAGATGAAGATAATCGTCCCGTTGCCGCAACCGCTTGGTGATAGGAAGTATGCACACGCCCAGTTACTGGGTTAATTTGTTTTGGTAATTTATCGGTATAGGTTGAGCGTAACTTACTCAAACTACGGTGCTCAAGAATCAAGCGCGGCAAGGGAAAGTCAACGGCTAAATCTTGCAAAACGCTCTCCGCCGTCGAAGGTTGACCCTTGGGTGTTTTCTTTAAGACTGGCAAGCCTAATTTATCGTACAGAATCTCTTGAATTTGCTTTGGCGACCCCAGATTAAATGCTTGGCCCGCAGCCTCATGGGCCTGCGTTTCCAAGGCTTTAATGCTGGCTGTTAATTCGCCACTTTGCTGGCTTAACATTTGCTCATCAACCAACACCCCTGTTTGCTCCATTCTGGCTAACACAGGCACCAGTGGCATTTCTATCGTTTCATAGACCGTTGCCAAACTGTCTATTTTCTTTAACTGAGGAAAAATATGCTGATGTAAACGTAACGTAATATCAGCATCTTCCGCTGCGTAAGGTGCTGCCAGCTCAATAGACACTTGATCAAAACATATTTGTTTTGCGCCTTTACCCGCCACATCTTCGTAATGAATAGTTTCTTGCCCCAAGTATTTTTCAGCCAAAGCATCCATATTGTGCCGCGATGCAGTGCTATTTAAAACGTAAGACTGAAGCATAGTATCGTGATAAATTCCCGCCAAGCTAATACCGTGATTAGCAAGCACGTTCGCATCATATTTAAGATTTTGACCGACCTTACGAGCACTTTCTGACTCTAATAAGGGTTTTAATTGATCCAACACCCATTGCCTAGACAGTTGTTGTGGCGCACCGGGATAGCTATGAGCCAACGGAACATAGGCCGCATGACCTGCTTCAATAGCAAATGAAACACCCACGACCAATGCTTTCGTATAGTCTAAATGTGTTGTTTCGGTATCAAAGGCAAACAACTCTGCCTCTGTCAGCTTTGCCAACCATTGGTTAAATGTTGCTTCATCTAGAATCGTTTCTACGGTTAATTCAGTTTTTGCCGGTAACGGTTTCTCATCCACCTGTTCGCTGGCAACGGTCGACGCCTTTGTTCCACCCAACTGTTTTAACCATGAATTAAACTCATAATGGCTTACCATCTCCTTTAAGGTTTCTGTATCCGGCTGCGTTCTTATTAAATCCGCCGGAGCCTTATCTAACGGTACATCACATTTAATCGTTACGAGCTCTTTTGATAACGGAATCGCATCAAGGTGATCACGCAAACTCTCACCCACTTTGCCTTTTACTTCATCAGCCTTTGCGATAATTTCATCCAGTGAACCGTATGCATTGAGCCACTTTGCAGCCGTTTTTGGTCCCACTTTAGGCACACCCGGAATATTGTCGGAGGTATCGCCCATCAAGGCTAAATAATCAATAATCATGTCAGGCGGCACACCAAACTTTTCCTTCACGCCTTCTTCGTCCAGCCATTGGTTATTCATGGTGTTAATTAACGACGTTTTATTGGTGACCAGCTGCGCAATGTCTTTATCGCCTGTTGAAATAACAACATTAAGATCTTCCTCTTCGGCCTGCTTAGCCAATGTACCAATCACATCATCCGCCTCAACACCTGGCTCCATAACTAAAGGTAGCCCCATTGCTTTTATTAACTGATGTAATGGCTTAATTTGCTCTCGCAACTCGTCAGGCATTGACGCCCTGTTGGCTTTATACTCAGGATACATATCATTACGAAACGTTTTTCCTGGGGCATCAAATATGACTCCAAAATATGCCTCTGGGTACGTCTCAACCAGTTTTTTAAGCATGTTTGTTACGCCTAAAATGGCGTTGGTGTATTCACCTTTTGAGTTTGTTAATAATGGCAGTGCATGATAGGCACGAAATAAGTAAGAAGAGCCATCTACCAATACCAATGTTTTTTCAGCCATGAACCTATCCAATATTTATATACGCAAGATTATACCCAAGGGTATCGAGCAAAGAACATAAGTTTCACTCAGGCAACATCGATCCTTTAATTTAGCCTTATACTGCGCAAACCGATTACCATGTTATAAAAAACAGGAGCAGCAGATGAGCGATCAAAAACGCGAAGCATGGAAAATTTTTCAAATTATTGCCGAATTCGTCGATGGTTTTGAACAGCTCTCACACATTAAGCCTGCCGTCAGTGTCTACGGTTCTGCACGGCTCAATGAAGATCACCCTGATTACCAACGCGCCGAAGCCATTTCCCTTGCCTTATCCAACGCCGGCTTTTCTGTTATTAGCGGTGGTGGCCCTGGCATTATGGAAGCTGCCAATAAAGGCGCCTTTAAAGGGCCGTCTTCAAGCATAGGGCTTAATATTCTGTTACCACATGAACAACAGTCCAACCCTTACCAAGACGTCAGCTTAAATTTCAGACATTTTTTTGCCCGTAAAGTCATGTTTGTCAAATACGCCACCGCTTACGTTGTCTTACCGGGTGGCTACGGCACCTTAGACGAACTGGCTGAAATTTTAACCTTGGTTCAAACAGGCAAGACTCGAAAGATACCCATTATTCTCGTTAATAAAGAATTCTGGAACGGCCTAATTGATTGGTTTTCAAACACCTTAGTGGCAACAGGAACCCTTAAAAAAGAAGACCTCGATCTATTTCAGCTTTGTGAAACACCCGAGGAGGTGCTAACAGCTATTTTTGACTTCTACGAGCAGCGTGGATTTGCGCCTTCTGCCGAAGAAGAAGAAATACTGCTAGAGCTTTAAAACCGCTAAAACAAAGCCAAATTGTAAAAACTCACCAGTTAGTGTCATAATTGGAGAAACACTTTATTCCAAAGGAAAATCATGCGCCGCTGCTTACCCATTATTCTAGCCCTACTACTGATGTATTTATCAAACGCTACGGCAGAAGATGCAAGGCCGACTGTTGTTCCTGAGCCGCCCGAACTGCCTTCACAAATTGTCAGCGGTGAGAATATGTCACCTGACATTACAATCACCCGTAAAGAGAAAGAAACGATTACTGAGTACAGTGTTAACGGCAATGTTTACATGGTAAAAATTTCACCTAAAAACGCACCGGCTTATTATATGGTGGATACCGACGGTGATGGCAATTTGGAAACGCGCCGTTCAGACTTAGAAAAAGGCATGAACATTCCCCAATGGTTACTGTTTAGCTGGTAGTTCCAAAGCGGTTTTCTAAGTTATGTCTGTCTATACGGTCGTTGAGCGCGCCCAGCTGGTCGCTCATTTAAAACATTACGATTTGGGCCACCTTGTTAGCTTTCAAGGTATTAGTTCCGGTATTGAAAACACCAACTATTTTGTAACAACCACCCGCGGCCAATATGTATTAACGCTGTTTGAGGAATTAAAAGCAGAAGAGTTACCCTACTTTTTAACGATCATGGCTTTTGTCTCAGCCAAGGATGTCCCTAGTGCACAACCGATCCTCAATAAAGCAGGCAATTACCTATCTACCTTAAATGGTAAACCGGCAGCCATGGTAGAAAAGTTAGCCGGCACTGATGTTGACAGCCCCAATTCGACCCAATGCGCCGTTATTGGTCAGGCAATGGCAAATTTACACTTAGCCAGCTTAGAACTAGACATTTATCGCGACAATAGTCGAGGCGCTCACTGGCGACAACAAGCGGCAGAATTACTGTTACCATTAGTTGACCAAGATTCCGCTGAACTTATCAACAGCGAATTGGCTTTTCAGGCCCCCTATGACACATTAGGTCTACCTAAAAGCGTTATCCATGCCGATTTGTTTAGAGACAACGCCTTATTTTCTGGCGACCAGCTATCCGGCATTATTGACTTTTATTATGCCTGTAATGACTATTTTACTTACGATATAGCCGTTGCTGTAAATGACTGGTGCATCAACACTAATGGCTCCTTAGACAACACTCGCTTTAAAGCCTTTATGTCTGCTTACCAAGCTATTAGACCGCTGACAGAAGACGAAGTTAGACACTGGCCTATTGTAATACGTGCAGCTGCTTTTAGATTTTGGTTATCGCGCTTAAGAGACGTGCACTTTCCAAAAGAAGGCGAAATGACTCACCTAAAGGACCCTGATGCCATGAAACAAATTTTATTAGCCCGTCGGGAGCTTCCTAACAACTACTGTTTAGAATAATTATTAATCCGACCTGACGCTAAGTAAACAAGCAACCTTATTTTTTGAACAAGGCCTAACACTCCTCATTTGTTTCTTTGCAAACTCTACATGACCATATTTTTTCTTTTTTAAGCCTGCTAGAAACTTATCCAGCTTGGCCGTCTTCTGCAAAAGCCTCGCTAAACCCTCATCCTTTATTGTCCAACCTAATTTAACGCATAAGCCTGTATTCAGTTGACAACACATTGTAATATAGCCTCTTCGTTATGAAACTCAAACCACATGTTCAATACGCTGATCTGTCTTATAGACTCTATTAACAGGGTTATTTTTAATACCGTTTCTTGGTTCGTTGCTTTGATGGTTGTCGTTATGTTTGGCATTGTGACCTTACGTTACGGCTTCAACATCGGCTCGATCGCCGCACAAGAGTCCATAACCTACCTGCATGGCTTAGTATTTATGTTGGCCATTGCACATACACTTAAAATAAATGGTCATGTACGTGTAGATATTTTCTATCAACGCCTAGGGCCGAAAGGTCGCGCTATCGTCAATTTGCTGGGCTCAGTGTTTTTATTGCTCCCCGTAAGTATCTTTATCGCACATGCCAGCTGGGACTACGTATCTACTTCGTGGGCTTACTTTGAAGGCTCTAGAGAAGCAGGTGGACTAGACGGTGTCTTCTTACTTAAATCGTTAATTCCACTGATGGCTTTTTTACTGTTCTTGCAAGGCTTATCGGAAATCATGAAATCAATTTGCACCTTACGCGAGGCTAATCATGGACGGTAGTATTGCCTTATGGATGTTTGCCGTTGTCTTTCTTGTTTTACTAATGGGCTACCCCGTTGCCATTAGTTTGGCAGGAACCGCTTTAATTTTTGCCTTTGCCGGTGATTACTTTGGCACCTTTGACACTGCTTTTTTAGCCGCCTTACCGAATCGATTATTTGGCATTATAGAAAACGACACATTAATTGCCGTTCCCTTATTTGTATTTATGGGCGTGATGCTAGAAAAGGCTAAAATTGCCGAAAGCCTGCTTGAAAACATGTCTAAGCTATTTGGCACCCTACCGGGCGGTTTAGGTTTCTCGGTTGTATTAGTTGGTATGTTAATGGCTGCAAGCACCGGTATTGTCGGGGCCACCGTTGTAACCATGGGGTTATTGTCTTTACCGACCATGCTAAAACGTCAATATGACCCGGCGCTGGCGTGCGGCACCATTTGTGCCTCTGGCACACTGGGTCAAATTATCCCCCCTTCCATTGTATTAGTGCTACTTGGCGATGTTATTTCGTCTGCCTATCAGCAAGCTCAACTCGATATGGGCATTTTTTCGCCAGACACTGTTTCCGTTGGTGACCTGTTTGCTGGCGCCCTAATTCCAGGTATTTTATTAGTGGCTTTGTATTTAATATACTTAGCTGGCCTGGCTTTTTTTAAACCATCCAACTGCCCGGCTTTACCCCGCCAACAGGTCGATAAATCACTTTATTTAGGCTTAATAACCGGCCTAATGCCGCCCTTGGTCTTAATTATCGCCGTCTTGGGTTCTATTATTGCCGGCATCGCAACACCAACCGAGGCCGCTTCTGTTGGTGCGGTAGGCGCAACTTTTCTCGCTTATTTAAAAAAACAACTTAGCCTTGCCCAATTAAAAGCTGTAACACAGGACACCACTCAGGTTACCAGTATGGTGTTTTTTATATTGATTGGCGCTTCGCTATTTTCGTTAGTTTTTAGAGGTTTTGGCGGAGATGAACTGATAGAAGAATTACTGTCTGACTTACCAGGTGGGGTATTCGGCGCTATGCTGGTGGTCATGCTGGTTATGTTTTTTTTAGGCTTCGTGTTAGATTTTATTGAAATAACCTTTGTTGTCGTACCCATTGTTGCACCTATTTTACTAGCAATGGATATCAACCCAGTTTGGCTGGGTATTATGATTGCGTTAAACCTACAAACTTCGTTCCTTACACCACCTTTTGGATTTGCATTATTTTACTTACGCGGTGTTGCACCGGCGGCTATTAAAACCAGTCAAATATACCGAGGCGTTCTACCATTTATATTAATACAACTAGTCCTATTAGCCTTATTAGCTGTTTGGCCAGAGCTAACGACCTGGCTCCCCAGCATCATTTACAATAATTGACTTTAATCACCTATTAACAAATCTTATGTGTAATACCTTTGCTTTTTTCAAAGCCAGTAATAGACTAAAAGGAATGTAACCAACGAGGGGAAACATGTCATCCGTAGCAGAAGAAATTAATCATGACGTAAAAATAACTAAAACAGTTTTGCTGAACACAGGGTCCGTTGAACAAAAAAGAGAAGAAATTCGCGACTACCTACACAAAACATTTCAGCTAGAAGAACAGTTATACAGCACACTAAAACATGATGAGGCTTTTTATTTAAGGCCTGAATCTCTCCGCCACCCTCTTGTTTTTTATTACGGCCATACTGCTACTTTTTTCATCAATAAACTCAGCCTTGCCTCGCTGATCCAACGGCGTGTTAACCCGCGCTTTGAATCAATCTTCGCCGTCGGTGTGGATGAAATGTCGTGGGATGACTTGAATGAGGCCAATTACGATTGGCCTATCATTAGCGAGGTACAGACGTACCGACAAACCGTCTTAACACTGATTGATTCACTTATAAGCACCCTACCGCTCGAACTTCCGATCACTTGGGAAAGCCCGTTTTGGCCTATTCTTATGGGCATTGAGCACCAACGTATCCATATTGAAACCTCTTCCGCCATTATTCGCCAAATGCCGCTTGAACATTTGCAGCAACATAGTACTTGGAATGTTTGCCCTCATGTAGGAGAAGCCCCTAGTAATGAACTGCTTAATGTTGAAAGTGGGCGCATTAAACTTGGTAAAGATAAAAACCACAAAACCTATGGCTGGGATAACGAATACGGTGAAAAAGTTGTCGATATTGAGGAGTTTTCCGCCAGTAAGTACCTTGTTTCTAATGCTGAGTTTCTCAGCTTCATAAAAGACAACGGCTATCACCAAAAAAGATTTTGGACCGAAGAAGGCTGGAACTGGGTGCAATATAAAAAACCCGAACACCCGCTTTTTTGGATACAAAAAGATGATCGCTACCTTCTTCGCACCTTATTAGAAGAGCAAGAAATGCCTTGGAACTGGCCAGCAGAGGTCAATTACTTAGAAGCAAAAGCGTTTTGTAACTGGCTTAGCGAAAAGAAAGGAAAACCTATTCGCCTACCCACCGAGGAGCAATGGCAACACTTACACCAGCTTCACAATATTCCTGACCAACCAGAGTGGGAACAAGCACCCGGCAACATTAATCTGGAACATTGGGCATCTGCCTGCCCAGTTGATCACTTTGCCTTTGGCGAATTTCACGACTTAATCGGCAACGCATGGCAATGGACAGAAACACCCATCAGTGGCTTTGATGGCTTTGAAGTTCACCCGTTATATGACGATTTTTCCACCCCCACCTTTGACACACAACACAATTTAATTAAAGGCGGCTGTTGGATTTCAACCGGCAACGAGGCCACCAAACACGCACGCTATGCCTTTAGGCGCCACTTTTATCAACATGCGGGATTCCGCTATGTAGAATCAACACAACCTATGGAAAAACCATCTGCTATGTACGAAACCGATACCGCTGTCTCTCAGTATTGCCACTTTCATTACGGCCCGACTTACTTTGATGTAAAAGACCTTTCTGCTCATTGTGTTCAATTATGTTTGGAGCAACTGCAAGATAAACCCACCACTCGCGCACTTGATTTAGGTTGCGCCGTTGGCAGGGCTTCTTTTGAACTGGCACAACATTTTGATGCGGTCACTGGCATCGACTTTTCTGCGCGCTTTATCCGCATTGCTCATCAAATGCAGCAAAAAGGCAAAATTCATTATGAGCTAATCGAAGAAGGTGAAATAGTCTCCTATCATGAACAAACTTTAGAGCACATTGGCCTTAGCAACAATCGCGACAATATTGAGTTTTTTCAAGGTGATGCTACCAACCTAAAACCACAATTTACCAATTATGACTTAGTACTGGCCATTAACCTTATTGACCGTTTACGCACACCCGCCGTTTTCCTAAATGATATTCGCCACAGAATTAACGTCGGCGGCCTATTGGCCATTGCTTCACCATACACATGGCTGGAAGAGTTCACGCCTAAAGAAAACTGGTTAGGCGGCATTCGTAAAGATGGCGAGCCGTATTCCACCTTAGAAGGCTTAAAAGATCACTTAGGTGAGCATTTTAAATTAGTTAACGACCCCACCGATGTGCCCTTTGTTATTCGCGATACCAGTCGAAAATTTCAGCACAGCTTTAGTCAGCTGAGTATTTGGCAACGTACTAGTTAATAATGGCTGACACAGACAATACCGCCGTTACCGTTTCAATTGCACGCAAGGTAAAAAAAGGCGCAGAACAACAGTATGAAGACTGGCTACACCGGCTTTCTGAGGTGGCCACTAAATTTCCCGGGCACCAAGGTGTGCACATCCTAAAGCCATCTGCACAAACAGGCGGTGATTATGTGCTTATTGTTGGTTTTAATTCCTATGCACACCAAAAAAAATGGGAAGAGTCTGAACAAAGGCAGCGCTTTTTAGATGAGCTTGATGAAAAAGGGCTTATTGAAGGCAGTACAAAAATAAAGAAAGTTTCTGGGTTAGAATTTTGGTTTACCTTGCCAGAAGTGCCCAGTAGCGCCGCACCTAACCGGCACAAAATGGCCCTAGTGCTAATGGTCGTGGTATTTTCTTTATTAGTAACCATTAACCAAGTATTTGCGCCTTGGCTGTCAACCTTAACGCCCATACTAAAACTTGCCATTATGGTGGTGGGACAAGTCTTACTGATGACCTACCTTGTTATGCCAGCAGTCACACGCTTGCTTAAAAACTGGTTATATCGCTAAGGAGGTTAACGCCCTAAACGAGCACTAAGACTCTTGATGTTGCTGCAAATCAGTACGAATCCACTCTGCCATTTTAGTAGCACGGACAAGCCAAATGTCTGCGTACTTCTTTGGCAAGTGCTCATATAAATTACGCGAGAATAACGCCACCCAATCATCAACCAGGCTTGGTGGAATTTTTAAATAGCGGTGTACAGCATGGGGGTTATAAATATCTTCACGATAACGCTCACCGCCTAAATCAATCCACCAAAAATGGCCTATTCGTTGTTTAAGCTCGTCCCAATCTTTCACCTCAGAAAAATAACCACCAAGCGTTGGATGCACTTTGATGAGGTCATAAAAACTGCTAACCACCTGCTGAATGGTTTCTTTACCAAGCGTCAAATGCAACTCTCGATAAGCCCTATCAGCATTTATCTCCCCTGCTCGTTTATCAGACTCTTTATTTTCAGACGAATCATTCATAATCATTAGCCTTTTTCGTTAAAACATTACTCAAACAGTGCATTAAAAAATGCGGCGCAAGTTTTTAAAATTAGTTTCATTCTTTCAGCTCAGTTGATGTATGAAACGTTAAGCTCCTAACCCCCTAGCCCGCATGTATGCATACTCTGACACATCCGACCATTTAATCGCTTGCTGCTGAAAGCTACTATACGAGGCATAAACTTTTTGTGAGAACGCATCTCTATCTACAATGTCCTGTACCACTTCATTGGATAGCCAGTGAAGTTTTTTCAGCACATCATCCGGTAGGGCTTTAACACTGACTTGATGCTTATTTACTAAGGTGTCTAATGCTGCATTATTTTTTGCGCTAAATTCTGAAATCATGTCCATACTAGCGTCTTTACATGCGTGTTTTACAATGGCTTGCAAATCTTTCGGTAACGACTCAAAGGTCTGTTTATTAACAAATGTTTCTAGCGTTGAGCCAGGCTCATGCCAACCAGGGTAATAATAGTTTTTTGCTGCTTTATACAAACCAAAGGCTAAGTCGTTATAAGGCCCAATCCATTCGGTAGCATCAATAGCACCTGATTGCAGTGAGGTAAAGATTTCACCGCCTGGCATACTGACGGGCGTTCCACCTGCACGGCTTAACACTTCGCCACCTAGACCAGGAATACGCATTTTTAAACCTTTCAAGTCATCCACAGAGTTAATATCTTTACGAAACCAGCCGGCCATTTGAACACCTGTATTACCCGTTGCCATAGGCACTAGGTTAAATCGGTCGTACAGCTCCTCCCATAACGCAAGGCCGCCGCCGTAATACAACCAACCGTTAACTTCCTGTGCTGTCATTCCAAAAGGGATGGCGGAAAAGAATTGCGCCGTTTCACTCTTGCCTTTCCAATAATACGGCGCACCGTGACCCATTTCTACAGTGCCACGAGACACTGCGTCAAAGGCTTCAAAAGCAGGGACCAGTTCGTTGGCACCATACACTTTGATACGAATACGCCCCCCAGACATTTCCTCTATGGTTTTTGCTAAATAATTAGCATTTGTGCCTAATACGGGAAAGTTTTTGGGCCATGTTGTTACCATTTTCCATTTAAATTCTGGCTTGGCAGCTAAGGCCTTTCCACCCACAGCGAGTGACGTGGCTGCGACCATACCGCTGCCAAATGATTTCAGTACATCACGACGTTTCATTTATATGTTCTCCATTGACTCTTTAATGCAGCTCGCGACTGCTTTTTATTGATTAACTGCCAAGATATTCATCTTAATAACAATAGCACCCTGTTTTGCCATCTATCATTTAACAAGCGTTTTCTTGAATATAAACACCAAATCTGCCCAGTGTAAGATATTTTAGTGTAATGAGGCCTTGCTCGCTAAAAAACGCACAAAATAATGGCGCTTTTAACCCCCTAAAATTGAACCCACTAGCTATCTATATTACCGACAATACACCATAGAGAGAAGTGTTAAAAACTAGACTTAATCCATGTATACTAACTTTTTTATCACTGATCCCAATTCAATCTTATGCAGCGTATTGAACAACGCCTAGAAAAAATACTTTATGCCTCAAGGTGGCTACTCGCCCCTATCTACCTTGGTTTAAGCCTTGCTCTGATTTTATTATCTATCAAATTTTTTCAAGAAGCTTTTCACTTTTTCCCCATTATTTTATCCACTACAGAATCGGACATGGTGCTGGTGATTCTTTCGCTAGTTGATATGTCTTTGGTGGGTGGGCTAATTATTATGGTGATGCTCAGTGGTTACGAAAACTTTGTTTCGCGAATTGATATTGAAGAAGGTGCCGAAAAGCTGTCTTGGCTTGGCAAATTAGATTCTGGCTCGTTGAAACAAAAGGTAGCCGCCTCAATCGTCGCAATTTCTTCAATCCATTTACTTCAAAAGTTTATGAATGCCGAGCATATCGCCAACGATAAACTGATGTGGTACGTTATTCTGCATATTACTTTCGTCCTATCAGCCATTGGCATGGCTTGGGTCGATAAGATGAATAGACATTAAAAAAACAGGACCTCACTATGCAATACAGACAACTGGGTAGAACCGATCTTAACGTTAGTTTAATTGGCCTTGGCACCATGACGTGGGGCCGTCAAAACACGCAAGAAGAAGGGTTTGAGCAAATGGATTATGCTCTCACTCAGGGCATCAATTTTTTTGATACCGCTGAAATGTATGCTGTTCCACCAACACCTGACACCTACGGCAAAACTGAAACTATTATTGGTAACTGGTTTGCCTCACGTAAAAATCGCGACAAGGTGATCCTTGCGTCAAAAATTGCCGGGCCAGGTATGGAGTGGGTACGTGAGGGCAACAACTTTATTGACCGTAAAAATATTCTATTAGCCGTTGAAGACAGTTTAAAACGTTTACAAACCGACTACATCGACCTTTATCAACTGCATTGGCCAAACCGCGGTTCTTACCACTTTGGTCAAATTTGGGACTACGCTCCTAACTTTGACAAACAAGCGGTTGAAGACAACTTCATTGAAGTTCTTGAAACCATGGATGAGCTTATTAAGGCAGGCAAAATTCGCCATGTGGGTCTATCAAATGAAACTGCTTGGGGCACCTCTAAATGGCTAGAGTTGTCTGAAAAACATCAGTTGCCACGTATGGTATCGATTCAAAATGAATACTCATTAATGGCTAGGCACTTTGAGCCAGACCTTAGTGAAATTAGTCTACATGAAGATTGCAGCTTACTCGCTTGGTCGCCTTTAACCCGTGGTTTAATCAGCGGAAAATACCTTAACGGCGCTATGCCTGAAGGCACCCGTTTAGCTATTGATTCGCGTGTTGAACATCGTGCTAACGCACAAACAGATGCCACTATTGAAGCCTATATCGCGCTAGCTAAAAAACATCAGCTTGATGTTTGCCAAATGGCGTTAGCCTTTGTTAATCAGCAACCTTTTGTTAGCTCTAATTTAATTGGTGCTACCAGTATGCAGCAATTAAAAAGCAATATTGCGTCTATTGGCCTAACGCTATCTGATGAAGTTAACGAGGGAATTAAAACCATTAGAAGACAATACCCTATGCCTTTTTAGGCCATATCTACGTCTCAAAACGACCTTTTATGCCAGTGCCCAACCAACGGGTTATTGCCCAACTTCATGATAAGGGTGCTGGCTAACAAAGTGTTGAAGCACTAACTTGAGCTTGGCACTTTGCACAAGGTTACCGCACGCTTCTGCCTCATGGATATCGTCTAAGATAATCTCTTTAATTGCTGGAACGCCAGCTTCAGTTTCAAGCAAGTAATGCCCTAGCTCTAACGCTACAATGTTTGGCACATGTTCATGCTCTGCGATAGCCTCTATTTCTTCATTGGTGAGACCACTCAATTCGACACAATCTTCATATGTAAGCATGATTAACTCCTTTTTCTATATTCATTCCATACCCACTAATGTAGACAAATAATCCTAATTTTCTCTCAAGAAAAACACCCTTAAAGTGCTAACAATCATGTATTTCTTGATCTCAATCATATATTCCACATAAATCCCATCTATTGAGCATTGGGCGCGTCGTTCAACACACAAAAATAACGGTCTAGCTCTAGGTTTACGGGCAAGCCCTTGTTATGTCATGTATTCGTCAGCTTAATCTTAAGATTGTTCTTGCATAAGCACTAAGCCTTTGCGAGCATACAAACACATGAATATCGATTAGCTATCTTTTTCTCGAAATTCATTTGTAGTCATTGAAAAAAACATTCATAATTAAATGCTTATATAATAACAACGGAACACTATGAAAACCCAACTTATCATCAATAATGAGGCCGTAGACGCCTCAAATGGCGCAACATTTGAACGCCTAAATTCACTCACTGGCAACGTTGTTTCTCAAGGTGCTGCTGCAACCATTGACGATGCAAACAAAGCAGCTGAAACCGCTGCTATTGCTTTTAAGACTTGGTCAGAAACTGGCCCAACCGAGCGTCGCGCTTTATTACTCAAAGCAGCCGACATCCTAGAAAGCAAAACGAATGATATTATTCAAGCCATGGCGGCCGAAGTGGGCGCATCCGCCTTATGGTCTGGCTTTAACGTAATGATGGCAGCGGGTTTATTCCGTGAAGCCGCAGGCTTAACAACCCAAGTACAGGGTGAAACAATCCCAACGGATAAGCCTGACACACTGTCTATGACATTCCGCCAACCCGTTGGTGTTGTGTTAAGTATGGCACCTTGGAATGGCCCTGTAGCGTTAGCAGCTAGAGCCATTGCTTACCCTATTGCATTTGGTAATACGGTTGTCTTTCGCGCTTCTGAAGTCAGCCCAAAAACGCATCTATTGGTTTGCGAAGCGCTGTTTGAGGCAGGTTTACCAGCAGGTGTTTTAAACGTTATCACACATGCTTCTGAAGACGCACCTCAAATCACTGAAGCATTGATTGCACACCCAGCCATCCGCCGCATTAACTTCACAGGCTCTACTCGTGTCGGCAGCATTATTGCCCAGCAAGCAGCAAAGCATTTAAAACGCTGTTTGCTTGAGTTAGGCGGAAAGTCTCCGCTAGTGATTCTAGACGATGCCAATATTGACGAAGCGGTTAGAGCGGCTGTGTTTGGTTGCTTCTTATATCAAGGTCAAATTTGCATGACAACAGGCCGTATCATCGTAGATGAAAAAGTGGCTGATGAATTTATAGAAAAATTTGCTGCCGCTACCGCACAACTGACCATGGGCAATCCAGCGGAACCCGGCAACGAAATGTGCATTGTTGGCCCACTGATTGACTCGTCCTCCGGTGAGCGCTTAAACAGTATTGTTAAAGATGCAACAGACAAAGGCGCCAACGTTGTTTCTGGCGGAACAGCAGAGGGCGCATCGATGCCTGCCACTATTTTAGATAATGTTACTGCTGACATGCGCGCCTATCACGAGGAGTCTTTTGGTCCGGTTATTTCTATTATTCGCGTTAAAGACGATGAACAAGCACTGTTTGTTGCAAATGATACGGAATACGGTTTATCGGCCTCTGTCTTCAGCCGCGACTTCCCAAGAGCGATGAAAATGGCAAAACATATTGAATCGGGCATTTGTCACATTAACAGCGCAACTGTTAATGGCGAAGCTCAAGCGCCGTACGGCGGTACTAAAGCAACCGGTTATGGACGCTTCGATGGCCGTGCAGTGATTGATGAGTTTACCGAATTACGCTGGGTTACAGTTGCACCAAACCACGTGCACTACCCATTTTAAATTAATAGCTATTCCCCCAGCTTATTGAACATAAGCTGGGGCGTTTTAAGGCTAAACTTTATCTAATTTCGCATAGGCAAGCATTAGCCATTTACTACCCGCTGAAGAAAAATTAACCTGCACTCGCGCTTGCGCACCACTGCCTTCAATATTCAACACCACACCTTCGCCGAATTTTGCATGCACGACATGCTCGCCCATTTTAAAACCAACGGCTGATTCATCACTAAAACTAGCTTGTTGATTGCTTACTACGGGGCGTGTTACACGAGTGCCTAAACGAACCTCCTGCATTAACTCAGCAGGAATTTCCCTAATGAAACGAGACGGCATCGGATAGCTTTCTTGCCCATGTAAACGACGCGATTCTGCAGAGGTCAAATACAACTTCTCCTTTGCTCGTGTAATACCAACATAGGCTAGCCGTCGCTCTTCTTCTAGTTTCGCTGCATCATCAACCGAGCGCTGACTAGGAAACAAGCCTTCTTCCATACCAACCATAAAGACCAGTGGAAACTCCAAGCCTTTTGCCGAATGCAGGGTCATCAATTGAACGCAGTCTTCAAATTTATCACCTTGAGCTTCACCAGCCTCTAAAGCAGCATGTGCTAAAAATGAGTCTAACTCACTCAACTCTTCAGCTTCATCGGCCTCATAGGCAAATTGACGCGCTGCATTGCTAAGCTCTTCTAAGTTTTCTACTCGTGCTTCGCCCTTCTCGCCTTTTTCTTTTTTATGATGCTCAATCAAACCAGAACGGCTAATTACCTGTTCAACTTTTTCATGTAAGCTCATCGACGCCATATCAACAACCAGTTGACGAATCAAGGCTAAAAAGCCCGTCAATGCATTTAATGCTCGACCAGTTAACGCCGCTTCCTCACATAACTCATTTGCTGCCTGCCAAAGGCTTATGCTTTTCCCACGAGCTTGCTCACGAATAATATCTAGCGTACGCGTACCTAGCCCGCGTGTTGGCGTATTAACAATGCGCTCAAATGCCGCATCATTATCGTGATGAGTCGCCAGTTGCATATAGGCTAATGCATTTTTAATTTCTAACCGTTCGAAGAAACGATAACCACCATACACACGGTAAGGAATACCGGCAGCCATTAGATACTCTTCAAATAAGCGCGACTGAGCATTGGAGCGATATAAAATAGCGGCTTCTTCACGACTGTGCCCATTCGTCACCCAGTCTTTAATTCTATCAACAACAAAGCGCGCTTCATCCTGATCGTTATAGCCCGAATACAAAGAGATTAACTCGCCTTCCTCACCATCGGTCCATAACTCTTTACCCATCCGCCCATCGTTATTAACAATAATGGCATTGGCTGCTTTTAGGATGGTACTGGTGGAACGGTAATTTTGCTCTAAACGCACCACCTTATGTTCAGCATAATCTTTTTGAAAACGATGAATATTCTCAATCTTTGCACCACGCCAACCATAAATAGATTGATCGTCATCACCCACTACATATAAGTTTTCAGATTCTTCTGTGAGTAGCCGTAACCAAGCATATTGAATGGTATTGGTATCTTGAAACTCATCGACTAACACATGTTTAAAACGCTGCTGATAATGTGCTCTTACCGCATCGTTATCACGTAATAACTCATGTGCTCTAAGTAATAATTCAGCAAAATCGACCAGCCCAGAGCGCTGACAAACTTGTTCATATTCTGCATAAATCTCTAACATTTTTTGCTCAAAATGATCACTCGACGGCGCAATATGTTTCGCTCGTTTACCTTCGTCTTTTTGTGCATTGATAAACCATTGGACTTGGCGAGGTGGCCAGCGTGAATCATCCACATTCATTGATTTAAGCAAACGCTTAATCATCCGAAATTGATCATCTGAATCTAGCACCTGAAACGCATCTGGTAAGCCCAGTTCTTGAGCATGCATTCTTAATAAACGATGGGCGATCCCATGAAAGGTGCCAATCCACATGCCACCAACCGGTGTTTTTAGCATCGATTGCACACGCTCACGCATTTCACCTGCCGCTTTATTAGTAAACGTTACCGCCAAAATACTATACGGCGAAACACCTTCAACCTGCATCAGCCAGGCAACTCGATGCACCAGCACACGCGTTTTACCACTGCCTGCCCCTGCTAAAATAAGTGCGGCCTTTTCTGGGCCACTCACTGCATCTCGCTGAGCATCGTTAAGCCCATCTAATATATGTGTAATATCCATGTGAATATTTTATACTGACCCGACACCAGTTTCATTGAAACAGACAAAAAATAACAACCTTTCATAAACCAACGCCCCGTTCGTTATTTAAGTTGCCTCGATTGACAAATGACAGCAAAAACTTTGGAATAAACAAATGGACGACATCAGCGCTAAAGAAACCACAACCATAAAGCATTATGAACATAATGCAGACGCTTTTTGGAGTGGCACAAAAGATCATGATGTTTCGCAAAACATTAAGGCCTTCTTAGCCGCTCTTCCAAAAGACAAAACCCTTAATATACTTGATTTTGGCTGTGGTCCCGGCAGAGATTTAAAACACTTTAAATCCTTAGGGCACGTTCCAATAGGCCTAGATGGCTCGCCAACCTTTTGCAAAATGGCCACACAGTACAGCGGCTGCCCAACACTTAATCAAACCTTTGCCACGATGACGTTGCCCTTTGAACATTTTGATGGAGTTTTCGCCAATGCATCAATGTTTCATGTGCCAAGCTCACAACTTTTAAATGTATTGAATAAGTTGCATCAGTGCTTACGCCCAAATGGCATTCTATTTACGTCTAATCCACGCGGTAACGCTGAAGGCTGGCAAGGTCAGCGTTACGGGCATTACCAAGAGCTAGAGGACAGTAAAGCTTTTTTGGAGCAAGCCGGGTTCGAGATATTAACGCACTACTATCGCCCCGAAGGGAAACCACAAGAACAACAACCTTGGCTGGCTATTGTTAGCCGACAAATCCCTCGCTAAGCCAAACAAGCACTTATTCAAATTACTTTTTAAGACTGCTTTCTCTTTGTTCATATAAGGCTGAATTAAAGGGTTGTTTTAACTGCCCAATAAATTGATCCCACCGCGTTTGATCAAATCTATCGCCTAAACCAAACCGTATCTTTTGAGGATCATCTCGCAAACAAAAGCTAGCAAAAACCCTATCCCAAATGGATAACACACTGGCGTAATTGGAATCTGTTTCGTTTTGCAAGTGCGAGTGGTGAACCCAATGAACATGAGGCGTAACAATAATGACACGTAATAATCTATCCAGCGTAGCTGGAACAGCAACATTACTATGATGAATTAAAATAATCGGTAACGCTATCAACTCATAAATTAGCAACTGCTCTACGCTTAAGCCAATGATTGGCAACACCAATAAACGCAGAGCGCTTGAAAATATTATCTCTACGCTATGAAACCGCAGCGCTGAACTGGCATCCATTGCCGCATCCGAATGGTGGACAGCATGAAATCGCCATAAAAAGGGAATTGCATGATTGAGTCTATGCCAGCAATATTGCCAGCAATCGAATAACAACAGAGCAATTAATAACTCAAGGTAGGGGTTTAATGTCAGCCAATTTAATAGGCCAAACGAATGGCCCACTGCCCATGTTGTGACTGACAACACCAAACCCGTGAACAAAACACTCGCTATAGCCGCATTTAAAACACCTAATAAAATATTAGCCGCATCATGCCTCAACCGTGGTTTGACAGCATCATAAAATCGAAACATCGGCGCTAGCATTTCTAGCATTACCAGCGTTGCTAATACCAGAGCAACAAGAACCGGCTTAGCAGCAAGATCCATTTCAGCCATGACTCAGCCTCAAGCGATTAATCAACTTACTCTGGTTAGGCCAGCTAATAACAACGCCAGCCTAAACATTTAGCTCCTTCAAAAAGCTAGCCGAATTTTGATTGCTCAGGATCTCTGCGCTATTATGAGAAGATGTTAAACCTTCTTATATAGCTCGGCACCTTTGCTTTTAAACTCGCCTGCTTTTTCAGCCATCCCTTCAGCCAACGCATCTTGAGCATCTATGCCTTTATTCGCTGCATAATCGCGCACATCTTGGCTAATTTTCATCGAGCAAAAGTGTGGCCCGCACATGGAGCAGAAGTGGGCAACTTTGGCAGAGTCTTTAGGTAAGGTTTCGTCGTGATATTCACGTGCTCTGTCCGGGTCTAAACCAAGATTAAACTGATCTTCCCAACGAAATTCAAATCGCGCTTTTGATAAGGCATTATCTCGTATTTGTGCACCGGGGTGACCTTTGGCTAAATCCGCCGCATGTGCAGCAATTTTATAGGTAATAATCCCCACTCGAACATCTTCTTTATTCGGCAAACCCAGATGCTCTTTAGGCGTAACATAACAGAGCATCGCACAACCAAACCAGCCAATCATCGCAGCACCAATGCCCGATGTAATATGGTCATAGCCCGGTGCAATATCGGTTGTTAAAGGGCCGAGGGTATAAAAAGGCGCCTCATCACAGCACTCTAGCTGCTTATCCATGTTTTCCTTGATCATATGCATAGGAACGTGACCAGGACCTTCGATCATTGTTTGCACATCGTGCTTCCAAGCTATTTTCGTCAGTTCACCTAACGTTTCTAGTTCACCAAACTGAGCTTCGTCGTTTGCATCGGCCAAGGAGCCAGGGCGCAACCCATCGCCCAATGAAAATGACACATCATACGCTTTCATGATTTCGCAGATATCTTCAAAATGCGTATATAAAAAGTTTTCTTTATGGTGTGCTAAACACCATTTCGCCATAATAGAACCACCGCGTGACACAATGCCGGTCGTCCGCTTAGCTGTCATCGGTACATAACGTAGTAAAACGCCTGCGTGGATTGTAAAGTAATCAACGCCTTGTTCTGCTTGTTCAATCAAAGTATCGCGGAAAATTTCCCACGTTAAATCTTCTGCTTTACCGTTTACTTTTTCAAGGGCTTGATAAATCGGCACCGTACCAATCGGCACAGGGGAATTACGCAAAATCCACTCACGTGTTTCATGTATATTTTTACCGGTTGATAAGTCCATGATGGTATCCGCGCCCCATCGAATGCCCCATACCATCTTATCAACTTCTTCTTCAATCGAAGAAGTCACCGCTGAATTACCTAAATTACCGTTAATTTTAACCAAGAAGTTACGGCCTATAATCATTGGCTCTACTTCAGGGTGGTTAATATTCGCTGGAATAATCGCTCTGCCACGTGCAACTTCGTCACGCACAAATTCTGCTGTGATCTGCTCAGGGATACTTGCGCCGAAGGATTCGCCGGGGTGTTGCTCTGCGTTAATTTCAGAACGCTTCATGTTTTCACGAATCGCTATGTATTCCATTTCAGGCGTGATAATGCCTTTTTTCGCATAATGCATTTGGCTAACGTTTGCGCCCGCTTTCGCTCGTCGAGGTGCTTGGATATGCTCAAAACGTAAGCTTGCTAACGCTGGATCGTTTTGCCGTTCTTGGCCAAAAGTTGAGCTGGGCCCTTCTAGCAGCTCGGTATCATTCCTATCTAAAATCCACGGTAAACGCACATTCGGCAACCCTTTACGCAAATCAATCGTTGCATCTGGATCTGTATAGACACCCGAACAATCATAAACATACACATCTGGGTTTTTTTCTGCGCCAAAACTAGACGCTGTATCCGCTAATGATATTTTACGCATCGGCACGTTGATATCATCACGCGAGCCTTTAATATAAACTTTTTCTGAATTTGGCAAAGGCGTTATAGCTGCCTGCTGCAATGCTTCGGTTTTCTTCTGGAATTCTTCTGGAATGGCGCTCATAACGACCTCTTTGATGCACGTGTATTGATATTAGGGTAGCCTTCATCTTATCACACACTGCTATAATTAATTTCCAATAAAAAAGGCTTTATTACCCATATGAAAAAAATTTCTGCTACTGAACTAAGCTCACTGCTTGAGCAACCTAATCACTCCTTATTTTTGCTTGATGTTAGAGAGCCTAACGAGTTTGAATATTGTCATCTACCAAACAGCCATTTAATACCAATGCAGAGCATCCCTAATCGTCTAGATGAACTGCCAAAAGACAGCCCTATTATTACTATCTGCCATCATGGAATGAGAAGCCAACAAGTAGCTCAGTTTTTGCTCCAAAATGGCTTTACCGATGTTATTAACTTGACCGGCGGTGTTAATGCTTGGGCCGCTCAGGTCGATAATTCTATGCCAACTTATTAAGCTAATGGAAACCTTGCCAGACCTACTTAGCGCCCCATTAGCCGCTTTGTCAGTTGGGTTAAACCCTTCTATTCCGTCTGTTAAGGCAGGGTTTTACTTTGCCAACCCCAGAAACCGATTTTGGAAAGCACTCAATCAGTGCGGTTTTTTTGATGAACATATCGAGGCCAGTTTTAAAGGCTGCCAATACCTACACACTAAATACCGAATTGGCTTTACTGACCTAGTAAAGCGCCCAACCGCTGGCTGTGGCGACTTAAAAGCCCTTGACTACCGTAACGGTAGCTCTCGACTACAGCAACTCATCGACGATACACAGCCCGACATAGTTTGGTTCCACGGTAAATTAACCTGTCAAAAATACCTGCAATACAGCGAAGGCAAACCATCTGCCACCAGCTGGGGCCTGCAATCTTGGACGATTAACGCCAAACCCGTTTACGTATCACCCAATCCTAGCCCTGCAAATGCCGCTTTCTCACTAGCTGTTATTAGCGACAGCTATGCAGATTTTTTTAAACACTTATCATAACCTGCTCATGCTAACCGTTATTCAACGCGTCACTTATGCCAAGGTTACCGTTAATGATTGCCTCATTGGTGAAATTGGCCAAGGCATCGTCGCCCTTGTCGCCATTAAGGAAAACGATAGCGAAACCGAAGCAAAGCAATTGATTGATCGTATTTTATCGTATCGGATTTTTGCCGATAAAAACGGTAAAATGAACTTAAGCTTAAAAGATATTAACGGTGGTTTATTACTGATCCCACAGTTCACCTTAGCGGCCAATACCAAAAAAGGCGCTCGCCCCAGTTTTAGCTGCGTTGCAGCACCTCAACTATCAAAGCCGTTGTTCGAATTTACTACGCGTTATGCAAAACAACAATATGCCGCTGTTTCATGCGGTGAATTTGCTGCCGATATGCAAGTTACTTTATGCAATGACGGACCCGTCACATTTACATTAAAAACACGGAATGAAGATGGTTAAGAACCTGCCCAACATGCTAAAGTGTTGGCTGTTACTACTAGTCTCTTTACCAACATGATTTTTTTGAAAAAACTTCTTCCAAGTCTCGCTCTTTGTATTTTCCCTGTTTTAAGCATCGCCCAACCTATCGATTTGATGACGGCCTACAAACGTGCTCTTCAACATGATGCTGACATTCATGCTGCTTATAACCAGTTGCTATCCTCAAAAGAAGCAAGCCCACAGGCTTTAGCTGGGTTACTACCTAGCATTAACGCATCGGCGCTGTCTAACGATGTCCGCCAAGAAAGTGAAAGTAGTTTTTCGGGAACGGGGAAAAGCACAGACCAATTCCGTGATGAGGGCTTTGCAGTTTCCCTAAGACAGCCTCTTTTTAATTGGGCCAACTACACTCGCTACAAGCAAGCTAATAAACAGGTTTCTAGAGCCGAAGTAGAATATGAAATTGCGCAACAAGCACTAATTTTACGTTTAACCGAACGTTACCTTAACAGCCTTCAAGCCGAAGTAGCCTTAAACTTAGCAAACGACGATGTTAATGCTTTCACCCGTCAGCTTGAGCAAGCACAAGCTCGCTTTGAAGTTGGCCTTATCGCGATCACTGACGTACATAACGCCCAAGCTCGATATGATTTGTCTATTGCAACTCAAATTGCTGCACAAGATGACCTGTATTCTGCACAAGAGTCACTTCGAGAGATTATCCAAACCGACGAATTAGTACTGGCTCATTTAGCCTCTAGTTTCCCCTTATCTGCGCCTGAACCGAATGATATCAATCGCTGGGAAGAGTTTGCTGCCCTGCAAAACCTATCACTGGAAGTAGCTAAATACGATGTCAACATTGCTAAAAAAGAAATAGAGCTACAGCGCGCAGGCCACTACCCTACTGTAGATCTAGTCGCTTCTCACCAATATGCTGAAACCGGCGGTGGCAGCTTTGGAACTGGCTTAAGAAATGAATCCGATAGCATTGGCGTAGAACTAAATGTGCCTTTATTTGCGGGCGGAAGAACCAGCTCACTAACAAGGCAGGCAGCGTTTAACCATCAACAATCGTTAGATATCTTACAATCATTACAACGCACCACTCTAAGAAAAACGCGTGACGCATTTAGGGGCGTTACGGCCAACCTAAAACGCATCCAAGCCTTAGAGCAAGCCATTGTTTCAAACAAAAGCTCTTTAGATGCAAATGAAGTTGGCTTAGAAGTAGGGACCCGCACCATCGTTGATGTGCTTGATGCGCAAAGTAACTTATCACGAGCAAAACTTGAACTAAGCATTGCGAAAAAAGACTATATTCTTAATATTTTAAACCTTAAAAACAATGCTGGAACCCTTTCTGAGGCCGACCTTGGCATAATCAACAACTGGCTAGCACACTAGACACCGCTCATTATTAGCCGTAATAAAGAACACTAGCTACATAAGCATCATGGCGTTGCATTAAGTAACGCCATGTCTTTAATAGCCCATTTTTTGATCAGCCAAATAACAGCTGAACCGAACAAAACGCAGCCACTGGCCATAAATAATGAGGCATTATAATCACCCGTTGATGCTGCTAAATAGCCTGCGATAGTGGGCGCTATAATCTGCGGAACACCATAACTCATCGTTAACATACCCATCAGCTTTGCCGGCTTTGTCGGGTAAAATCGGCCCGCCATTGTCAACACAATGCTTACGATACCCACGAAAGTAAAACCATACAAAGCAGCACTTAATAAAGCAAACAGCAATGTATCGCTCAACGCGGGAAGCACGATACCTACCGCATGTATCAAAAATGCAAATAGCAGCGCATTCAAAATACCCGTTTTTCTTGAAATTAAATCCCAGATAATGCACGCTGGCGCGGCACAGGCGCCCAATACAAGAAATGCAATTTCACCTTGCCCCTTCAAAGCAGGCTGATTCTCGACTATTGCCACAATATACGTTGCGCTAATAACAAAGCCAAAACCTGCGCAAAAGTACACCAACAACATAAGCCCCAAGAACCGCTTACTGGGTGGTTTATCATCAAGAAGCTGCCCTTTTTCTGTTAGCTTGCTTGTAGCTGGAGGCGGTAACCATCGCCATGCAGGAATAGCTAACCCCGTCCCAACAAAACCGAGCAGCAACCATTGCTCTGACCAGCTGACTGACTTCGAGTATTCAAGTAATAAAGCTACAAGTACTATTCCTAACCCTATCCCAGAAAAGTGAATACCCATCTCGCTTCGATGGTGATGCCTAATCAACCAATTTAACATTAGGCCTGCGCCAATTAACAACCCGGCGGCCGTGCTAAAACCCGCAACAAAGCGCGAAACACCCCAAACCCAAGGGTTATCAGACAGCCCCATCATTATTGTTGTCATAATCGCAAGCAGTAAGCCTAGCCGGTAAATCCGGTCTTTAACAACGAGGTTTCCAACTAATGTCGCTGTTAACGCACCCAACATATAACCCACATAATTTATAGTCGCCAACCAACCCGCTAGCACCTTGGTTAATCCAGCCTGTTCAAACATGATAGGGATCATTGGCGTATAGGAAAAACGCGCAATACTCATTGTTAAGATCAGGCAAAAAATACCTGATGAAAGTACTTTAAAGCGGCTACTAACGAGACGCATTAACGATACTGACAATACGCTCTGCCACTTTATCCACCGCGCCTTTGTTTTGCTCAACAAAACGAAGGCCCTTCATTCCCATCTGATCTCGTTGCTCAGGGTGCTCGAGTAAGTCAACCACTTGTAATGCAAGTTCGTCCGCACCCATCACTTGAATCGCAGCGCCTTTTTTTAATAAGCACTCACTAATTTCGGTGAAGTTATGTACAAATGGACCAAAAAGAACCGGCACTGAATGAGCCGCCGCCTCAAGCATATTGTGCCCACCAGTTGGCACGAAACTACCACCAATAAATGCAACATCAACGGTTGCATAGTACAGTTTCAATTCACCCAAGGTATCCAGTAAAAACACGTCTGTTTTTACTGGCGATGATTTTTGCTCGCTTCGTCGCGTCACGGTATAACCACGTTTTTCACACAATTTTGCAACGGTGTTAAATCGCTCTGGGTGCCGAGGCACCAAAACTAACAAGCTATTCGGTAACTGTTTTTTAATTTGAGAAAAAGCATCCAATACTATTTCATCTTCGCCTTCATGCGTACTGGCAGCTATCCAACTAGGGCGCTGTTGAAACCAATCTCGCCTGATGACCTCTGCTTCTTCAAACAGATGGGCTGACATTTCTAGATCAAACTTAATATTACCTGGCACACTGATATTATTTTTATTTAAACCGAGATCAACGAACCGCTCTAAGGTCGCCTCAGTTTGCGCACAGACATGCGTAATATTCGCCAATGTTTGCACCATAAAAGCACCTAGTTTTGCATACCCCTTTGCAGACTTTTCAGAAAGTCGTGCGTTAACAATAATAGACGGCACAGCATTTTTCTGCGCTTGGTGAAGCATATTTGGCCAAATTTCTGTTTCTAGAATAATCGCTATGGCTGGTTTAAAACACCGATAAAAGCGCCACATCGCATCCGGCAAATCGTAAGGCAAATACACATGATGAACACGATAACCTAAAAATGCCTTTACTCGCGCAGAGCCCGTTGGCGTGGTTGTAGTAACCAAAATTGGCTTATCTGGATAAGCAGCTGCAATTTTATCAATCAGTGCAAAAGCTGCCTCTGCCTCACCGACAGACACGGTATGGAACCAAATAACCCCTTGCGGCTGACCTTTTTTATACCAACCAAAACGTTCTGCCCAACGGTTTAAGTATGCCGGTGCTTTGCGCCCACGGATTAACAGCCGTAAAATAAAAAACGGGGTCAGTAAGTACAATAAGACTGAGTACGCCAGTCGCATTAAACTAACCGGCGTTTAACCATTCCATGTAACACTTTACTCCTTCAGCCACGGTTTTGAATCTAACATCACAACCGGCCGCCCTTAACGCCGTTAAGTCTGCCTCTGTAAAGCTTTGATAATGTCCAATCAAATGGTCGGGAAAAGGAATGTAACTTAGGCTGCCTTTTTGGTGATAATCCAGTACGCCTTTCGCTACATCATTAAAAGGTTGGCTCTTACCCGTGCCACAATTATAAATTCCAGACACCGTTGGGTTATCCAAAAACCATAAATTCACGTCAACCACATCCGTCACATAAACAAAGTCACGTACTTGCTCACCATCTGCATAACCATCACAACCAGCGAAAAGTTTGATTTCACCTTTTTCAAGTAGTTGATTATTTAAGTGAAACGCTACACTCGCCATGCTTCCTTTATGCTGTTCACGGGGGCCATATACATTAAAATAACGCAGTCCAACTACTTGGCTTCTGGCCTCTTGCGGGCTTAATGCGTCTTGTGCTCTGACATATTGATCAAACAAGAATTTAGAATAACCATACACATTCAGTGGCGCTTCGTTGGATAAGTCTTCCTTAAAAACACGCCCACCGCCATAAACCGAGGCACTGGATGCATAAATAAACGGCACCTTATTTTCTTGGCAAAAATGGTAAAGGGTTTTCGAGTATTCATAATTGTTTTCCATCATAAACTGACCATCCCACTCAGTTGTAGATGAGCAGGCGCCTTGATGGAAAAGCGCTTCAATCTTAACCCCGTCGAGGTCCCCGCCTAATACACTATCTAAGAAATCATCTTTATCCATATAGTCGGCAATCCGGCCATCCACGATGTTCTTAAATTTTGTGCCGTCTTTTAAGTCATCAACGACTAAGATGTCGCTAATACCTCTAGCGTTTAAACCTTGCACTATATTGCTGCCAATAAACCCTGCACCACCTGTTACGATTATCATCTTCGTTTACCTTTTATCGCTTGTATCGCGTATATTTTTAATCAAATTGGTCGTTGAACAACCATCCACATAATCCAGCACATAGGTAGAACCACCTGCCTTGGCAACACAATCATGTCCTTCAATATCTTCAATTCGTTGATAGTCGCCACCTTTCACCAACACATCAGGCAAAATGCGACAAATATGCTCGCGTGGTGAATCTTCTGAAAAAGCGCAAACCCAATCTACACACGCTAATGCGGACAACATTTCTGCACGTGTTGCTAAATTATTAATCGGCCGCTCAGGGCCCTTTAAGCGAGACACCGAGGCATCATCATTCACTAAAATAATTAACCGATCACCCAACGCCTTTGCTTGCTGCAAATACCGCACATGTCCTGGGTGTAAAATATCAAAGCAACCGTTTGTTAGTACAATTTTTTCGCCATTCAAGCGCGCTGTTGAAATCGCTTCTGACAACTCATCTGCACTAACATAGCCGCGAGGCATGTCTTCTAAGGTGTGCAAAGTCGCCTGCAACTCTTGCTGAGTAATCGATGCCGTGCCTAATTTAGCCACCACTAAGCCGGCTGCTTGATTAGCCAATACGGTGGCTTCTGAAAAACTTGAGCCCGCAGCCAAGCATGCTGCTAATGTTGAAATAACCGTATCACCTGCGCCCGTCACATCAAACACTTCTTGCGCCTGCGTTGGTAAATGAATCGGCGGCTGTTGCGGCTGCAATAAGGTCATGCCTTTGTCACCACGGGTAACCAATAACGCCTCCAGCTCTAGCTCATTAAGCAAGGCAGCGCCACGAATAACGACATCCTCATCACTCTCACATTCACCTACCACGGCTTGAAACTCACTCCAATTTGGGGTAATTAACGTGGCCCCTCGGTATTTGCTAAAGTCTGTTCCTTTCGGGTCTATTAATACTTTTTTACCTGCTGCTTTTGCCGCAGCAATAAGTTGTGTTACAGACGCCAGCGTTCCTTTGCCATAATCTGACAAAATCACCACATCATGCGAGGCAAGTACCGCTGTATAGTGTTCTAGTAAGGCCTCTGCCGGCAAATCATGAAAACTGTCTTCAAAGTCCAAACGAATCAATTGCTGATGACGACTTAAAATGCGTAATTTGGTAATCGTTGGCTGATTAGCCAGTGTCATAAACTGACACACTACTTTTGCTTCTTCTAGCTGACTTTTTAACGATCTTGCTGCGTCATCATCACCGGTATAACCAAGAACTGACACTGCCGCATCCAAACCCGCAATATTTAACGCAACGTTTCCGGCACCGCCTGGGCGATCTTCTACATTTTTAACGTGCACAACAGGCACTGGCGCTTCTGGAGAAATACGCGAGGTATCGCCTTGCCAGTTTCTATCCAGCATCAAGTCTCCAACAACCAGTACTGACGCTTGGCTAAAATCAGGTAATTTCATCTTCGAATTCTTATTTAATAATCTACCGCCCATCATATCACGCAGCACACAAAGCAGAAAAAGCCTGCCCTAAATTAACAGATAATTTATAATTCAAGAAAACACGCATGAGGATACTCTGTTGAGCATTAAAATTTATCATAACCCACGTTGCAGCAAATCTCGCCAAACACTCCAACTACTTGAAGAAAAAGGCGTTCAACCAGACGTTATCGAGTACCTGAAGAAAGCACCTAGCCGAGCCGAACTAGAATCCATATTAAGCATGCTCAATATGGAGCCACGCGACTTAATGCGCAAAGGCGAAGCCATTTATAAAGAACAAAACCTAAAGGACAACAGCCTTAGCGATGAACAGTTAATCACAGCAATGCTGGAGAACCCTATTTTAATTGAACGGCCTATCGTCTTAGCGAATGGCAAAGCAGCAATTGGCCGCCCACCTGAAACCGTTCTGGAAATTTTATAAATGAACACCGAGGTCCTGGTTCTATTTTATAGTCGCCATGGCGCAACAGCTAACATGGCCAGTGTGATTGCTCGGGGCGTGGAAAGCATAGAAGGCGTACAAGCTAAAATTCGTACCGTGCCAGCCATTTCTAGCGTTTGTGAAGCAACTGAAGACAATATTCCAGCTGACGGTGCTTTATACGCCAACTTAGACGACCTTAAAAACTGTCACGGACTCATCTTGGGTAGCCCGACTCGATTTGGCAATATGGCTGCACCCTTAAAATACTTTCTTGATGGTACTAGCAACCTGTGGCTATCTGGCGCGCTGATTGGCAAGCCTGCTGCCGTTTTTACCTCAACCAGTAGTCTTCACGGGGGGCAGGAAACAACGCTCACATCAATGATGCTACCGTTGCTTCACCACGGCATGTTGCTGGCCGGGCTACCGTACTCTGAACCATCATTGTTAGAAACACAATCTGGTGGCACACCATACGGCGCCAGTCATCTAGCAGGCCCTGATAACTCGCGAAAACTAGATCAACACGAATCTGACTTATGCCTTGCTCTTGGCAAAAGAATCGCCCTACTCGCAAAAAAACTTAATTCATAATGACTTTACCCGGTAAAAAAGCAGCGTACTGGTTGCAACTACTCAGCTACCTTTGCTTAATTGGCTTCATAACCGCTTGGATCACCCTACTCGCGCCACCACAAACCTTCCCAGTAGCCTTGGTGCTTATCACCTGTGTTATCCCATTATTATTACCATTAAGGGGTGTTCTACATGGTAAAGAAAAGCCCGTTAACTGGGCGGCTTACTTAAGCCTGCTGTACTTTATACATGGCACAACCGAAGCGTTTGCAAGCTCAACTACTCGACTGCTTGGCCTTCTTGAAATTGTCATCAGCTTAACGGTATTTTTTAGCGCCTCTCTATATATTCGTCACATTAGCAAACATTAATGCACCCCCAACTGCCTCTGCCTTTCAAGTTAAAAGAAGCGTTTAACTTTGAGAGCTTTATTGCCACTGAGAATCAACTGGTCATTAAGTCCCTAAAAGATGCCGATGAACCGTTTATTTTTCTTTGGGGCGACATAGGAACCGGTAAGTCTCATTTATTACAATCGGCTTGCCAACGCCAAAGCCAACTGGGTGGCACAGCCAGCTATTTGCCAGCAAAAGAGCTACTGGGCACCTCGGCAAAAATACTGGAGGGCTTGGCGAACCTCGACCTAATTTGTATAGATGATATCGACATCCTATGTGAAAAGGCTGATTGGGAAGAGGCCTTATTTAACCTGTTTAATCAAATTAAACAGCAAACTGGGCGTTTAATTGTAAGCGCCACGGTATCGCCACAACATCTTCAGATCAGCCTTAACGATTTGCAAAGCCGATTAAATAGCGGCCTTCCACTTAACTTGGCCCCTCTTAGCGACGAAAGCACCCTACAAGCCTTACAAGCACGTGCTCAAAAACTCGGCTTAGAACTTAACCGTGAAACCGCTAACTATTTAATGACGCACTTTCCTAGAAATCTGCATACGCTCTGGAACTTGCTTAACACATTAGACAAAGCAAGCCTAGCAGCCCAGCGAAAGTTGACCATTCCTTTTTTAAAGTCCACGTTATCAAAATCGATATAAGCCATTATTGATTAAGGCTGTGTTCAGTTCGGGGAAATATGATATCGTTTTTAAAAACAAGGAGACGTTTCCATGAACAATTGGCTAAAACAAACGACGTTTATCATCGCTTTATTAACAACACCTCTTGTCAACGCAGGGCTTTTTGATTTTATTAAAGACATCGATACCAGCAAGCTCAGCATTCCAACATCCAGCCAACTTCCCGCAAATTTAAGTCAGACTGATGTTATTGCAGGACTAAAAGAAGCCCTTAAAAAAGGCACGACCGTTGCTGTTAACAATTTAAGCCAAGAAGGTGGTTTCTTGAACCATGAGGATGTAAAGGTCCCCATTCCAAGCAGCTTACAACCCATTGCCTCTTCACTGGAAATGCTTGGCCAAGGTCGTTTAGTAGACAGCTTCCAAGCCACGCTCAACAAGGCCGCCGAACAAGCAGCCCCTGAAGCGGCTACTATTTTTGCAAACACCATTCAAAACATGAGTATTGATGATGCGGCACAGATTCTCAATGGATCAGATACCGCTGCAACTGACTATTTCAAACAACACAGCTCCGAGCAATTACTTAACAAGTTCCTACCCATTGTTAAACAGTCAACAGATAGTGCTGGTGTTACCGCCAGTTACAAGCAACTTATCGCTAACTCAGGCTCGATCGGCCAATTAGTTTCCTCACAAACACCGGATCTTGACACGTTTGTTGCACAAAAAGCGGTTGACGCTATGTTTTTACGAATTGCCGAGCAAGAAAAGCTCATCCGTGAAAACCCTGCAGCCCGAACAACCGATTTACTAAAAAAAGTCTTCACCCCCTAACCAAAAACTAACCGAGGTATAAAATGGAAAACGTATTATCCGAAGAAACCCTTCTTCAAGTTCAAGAGCTACTCACCGTATACGGGCTTAAAATCATCGCTGCACTCGCAATATTTATTATTGGTAAGATGATTGCTAAGTCGATTAAGTCCGGCGTCATTAAAGCAATGAAAAAAGGCGGCTCAGACCCGATCCTTATTTCATTCACTACTAACATTATTTATACCGCTCTACTGGCTTTCGTCATCATTGCCTCACTGGGGCAACTGGGCATACAAACCACTTCCTTTATTGCCATCATTGGTGCTGCTGGTTTAGCGATTGGTTTAGCCCTTCAAGGCTCATTAGCAAACTTTGCCGCTGGCGTATTAATGATTATTTTTCGTCCCTTCAAAAAAGGCGATTTTATTGAAGGTGCTGGCGCTTCAGGTATCATCGAAGAAGTTCATATTTTCAATACCGTGATGCGTACTGGCGATAATAAAACCATTATCATTCCTAACGGCAGCTTAATGGGCGGAAATATTGTTAACTACTCAACCAAGCCAACACGACGTTTAGATTTAGTTATTGGCATTGGTTATGATGATGATATTAAGAAAGCAAAATCCGTATTAGACGAACTCATGCAAAATGAAACACGCATCTTAAAAGACCCCGCTCCAACCATTGGCCTACTCGAATTAGGCGATAGCAGCGTAAACTTCGCCGTACGCCCTTGGGTCAACTCTGCTGATTATTGGGGTGTGCATTTCGACTTACTCGAAAGCATCAAATTACGCTTTGATAGCGAAGGCATTAGCATTCCTTACCCACAACAAGACATCCACGTACACAATACAAGCGACGACAAGTAACGTCATTTAAAACGCTTACCAAAAGGGCTGGTTTACCAGCCCTTTTGCTTTTTGCAAAAAAATAACGGTAAGTCTCATTTAATATTGATTTATATCATAAACTTTACTATTGTGATGTACGTACTTTTTAACGCGCTTAGCGCATCACTTAACTACAAAGGCAATTATCATGGCACATGAATTACCCGCTCTTCCTTATGCAATTGACGCACTGGAACCTCATATCTCTCAAGAAACACTAGAGTTTCACCACGGTAAACATCACGCAACCTATGTTACTAAATTAAATGGTTTAATCCCTGGAACAGAGTTTGAGAACGCAAGTCTTGAAGAGATTGTCAAAAACTCTTCTGGCCCTATTTTTAATAATGCAGCACAAATCTGGAACCACACATTTTATTGGAACTGTTTAACGCCAAACAGCACTGAGCCAACAGGTGATTTATTGGCTGCCATCAATGAAGCATACGGTTCTGTTGACGCATTTAAAGCAGAGTTTACAGACAAGTCTGTTAATTTATTTGGCGCTGGCTGGTGCTGGTTGGTTAAAAATGCTGATGGCAAACTTGAAATCGTTCAAACCAGCAATGCGGGCACACCGTTAACCGCTGGCCAAACACCATTATTAACTTGTGACGTATGGGAGCACGCTTACTACATCGACTGTCGTAACGCTCGCCCTGCCTACATGGATAAATTTTGGGCATTAGTGAACTGGGATTTTGTTGCACAAAACCTATAGTCACGAGACATAATTATAAAAAGGCACCGAATCGGTGCCTTTTTTTATGTTTGCTTGTATAACTCACTGCTTTTATATTGATCATTGACGTGTCTCAATAGTACAAATAAAACCGCCGCCACCGGCAAAGCCAATAAGACCCCGGTCACTCCAAAAAACTGACCACCAACCATCACCGAAAATATGACCGTTACCGGATGCAAACCGATCTTATCGCCGACCAACACAGGGGTTAACACGAAGCTTTCTAAAACTTGTGCTACTGCAAACACTACTAAGATTGGCAAAACACCACTGACATCATGCAACTGAAAAACAGACGTAGCGCAGGCCAATACAAGCCCCACAATCAAACCTAGATAAGGCACAAAACTGACCAGCCCGATAATTAAGCTGATTAACAAGGAAAACTCCAGCCCCACTAGACTTAATCCAATATAGTAAATAACTGACTGGCTAGCCATTACTAAAAGTTGTCCCTTGAAAAAAGCGCCAAGAACAGCATCAACTTCGTGCGCAATACCCGTTAACTTATCTTCTAGCCGACGTGGAAACGAATGTTGAATGCGTTCTAATATCGCATTCCAATCGCGTAAAAAGTAAAACGTGACGAGTGGAATCAACAGCAGATTAGTCAGCGCCGACAAGAAAGCCATTCCAGACGAGCTGACAGAGCTCAAGATGCTTGCCACGACACTACCAGCACTGCCAATATTGTCTTGCAGAGTCTGTTGAATTTCATCTACATTCACGGAGCCATAGTGATTTAAACGAACTTGCAGCCACGGCAGCACCGTTTCTTTTACCCAACTGATAATAGCCGGTACTTTTTCAACCAAACTAGCAAACTGTTGCTCTATCAGCGGCACAAGCACGATGGCCACGCCTGCCAAAAGAGTAAAGATTACAACAAACACCAAGCTGACCGCCCATGATCGCTGCCACTTATGTTTTTCCAGCCACGTTGCCAGTGGGTCACCTAAGTAGGCTAATAATGCCGCACAAACAAATGGCATTAAAATGGGCAATAACACGTAAGCCAGACCAATAAAGGCAATGGCAACTAAATAGTACTTAGTGTTATCGTTTTTCATACTACTCCCGAACCTTCGCTTCCCATGCTTTAAACCCCCAGCTCCAAACATACTCCAAACCACTAATGACAGTAGTTGCAGCAACCGAATAAAGCGCAAACTCAATCCAACTGTGCGGTATAGGCACGATGCCTTGGCTGGCTATTAACAACACCAAATAAACGATCTGAAATGTCGTATTTAACTTACTAGAAAATGGTGGCGTGCCTTGAAACGTCTCAATCATCAAGTGATACGCTAGAGCGCCAAAAGACACAATGACGTCACGCAACAAAATCACAATAAATAGCCAAGCAGGCATTAAGCCTGTTAAGACGCATACTAAAAAGCAGGACACCAATAGCAACTTATCAGCTAATGGGTCTAGAAAAGACCCCAACTGGCTCGTCCAGTCATATCGCTTGGCTAAAAAACCATCTAATGCATCTGACAACCCAGCAATAATAAAAAGCGCCAAGGTCATCTGATACTGCTTGTTCCATAACAAATAGATGATTGGTAAAACTAATACAATCCTAATGACACTGATCAGGTTAGGAATATCGCGCCTATTCATTTAGTTGACTCGGTAGTAAAGAACTTTTTCCAATGGTTGAGCAGGCAAGCTATTGATATCGGCACTAACCGGGGCAACTAGTCTTTGAGAACTACCCAGTGACAAAACATCGTTCAATGCAATGGTCTGTATCAATACCGACTCATCACCTGTGATAACTAGGTTCAGCACCACCTTATTTCCCTGTAATTGCTCCCAGCTTAATTTTTTTACCATATCAAGTGATGATAAATAGCCTGTAGCGCGAGTAAATGCCAGCAGGTCATCAACTCCAATCAGCTCAATTGTCAGCTTTTTTTCCAAGCTGACAATACCCATCGGAGCGTAAATATCTGCTAGCTTTTCTGTCATTTCAATAAATACCGGCTGAAAAACAGTACTAACACCGGAGGATTTTTCCACCCCATCGTATTGCCGACCTTCACTTAGCCAAGTCCAGTTAAGCTGCCATATCCCGTTGGTTTTTAACAACCGAGCAAAGATTACCTGATTTGTACTATAACGTTGAGAAGCGAGCGCTATCTGCTCTGAAAAACCTGCCCTTATATCGTTAAAACTAACGGCTCTTTGATCTTCCAAATCTAACAAAGGTAGGGTCACTGCTAAGCCAGCATCTAACGACTCTTGTTTCAGCGCATCAGCCAATTCTTTGCCTGTGCTGCTATTGAGTATATAACGATCATTACCATCATCCACTGCTAACCATAACAACACATCCGGCCTATTAGCGCCCCAAACAGGCACATCAAACTGTTGCAAAGTTCGATCTAATGCAGTTTTTTGAAACCTAACGATCAACCAATATCCGTTATCTTGATCTCTTTTTTTATACTGGAACTGCTCTACATAGGAGCCAACATTCGATAAGGCTTCCAGTAACGGCGAATTATTCAATGTACTACGACGGCCAGAGACTTTACGTACTACTGTATGAAGCGCCTGTTTAATGGCCTGATTACGCACAGACTGAGACTGGTCATCAACTGCTACTTGCGCCGTGTATAGGCCCTCTAGCTGCACCGCATATGCCGGCACAGATAACAGTAACAATAAAATACTCACTAAAAAACGCATCATTACGCCCACACAACCTTAATTAATAATAAGCTATAGCATAATATAGTTAGCCCTATTACTGCCAACAATTAACTCAACTGATATAATCTAACTTTTTATGACCGAATACAGTTTATTTTGAACGATTCAAAGAATAGCCTAAGCTATAAAGACGCAGGTGTTGATATTGATGCCGGCACACAACTCGTCGAACGAATAAAGCCTATTGCTAAACGAACCCAGCGCGCAGGCGTCCTGTCAGGGCTGGGCGGCTTTGGCTCTTTATTTGAGCTACCACTCGATCGTTATAAAAAGCCCGTGCTTGTCTCCGGCACCGATGGTGTTGGAACAAAACTTAAATTGGCTATGATGCTGAACAAGCATGACACGATCGGCATAGACCTTGTTGCCATGTGCGTCAATGACATCATCGTAACCGGCGCTGAACCTTTATTCTTTCTCGACTATTACGCAACAGGCAAACTCAATGTAGACGTGGCCAGTGACGTAATTGCAGGCATTGGAAAGGGTTGTGAATTGGCCGGTGCCGCACTGGTTGGCGGTGAAACCGCCGAAATGCCCGGAATGTATCATGGCGAAGATTACGACTTAGCAGGCTTTAGTGTTGGTATTGCTGAAAAAGACAACATCATTGATGGCACTGAGGTTGCCGTTGGCGATATATTAATTGGCCTTGCCTCATCAGGCGCACATTCAAATGGCTACTCATTAATTCGCAAAGTAATCGAACTACAAGACGACCTAAATCAAACATTGGACAACAAACCTCTTACCGATGTTTTACTCGAACCAACGCGTATTTACGTTAAGACCCTACTTGATTTAATTAGCAAACAACCCATTCATGCCATCGCTCATATTACCGGTGGCGGCATCACCGAGAACTTGCCCCGCGTCTTACCTGACAATACAGTAGCCAATGTAAAACTAGGTAGCTGGCCAACTCTCGCGTTGTTCGATTGGCTTCAAGAAGAAGGCAATATTAGCGATGAGGAAATGCTTAAAACTTTTAATTGCGGCATCGGCATGGTCCTTTGCGTCGCAAAAGACAATGTAGACGCTGTTCTCGCTCAACTTGAATCAAGCGGAGAGTCTGCATTCATCATCGGCGATATTGCCCAAGCCGAGGGCGAACCCAAGGTTAACTACCTTTAATCATAATGAACTCCGACTATCGTATTGTCGTTTTACTATCGGGCTCTGGCACAACGCTCCAATCGATTATAGATACTGGCCTACCCGCCACTATTTCGGCGGTTATCAGTAACAAGCCCGGGGTTATGGGACTTAACCGTGCCAAAGAAGCCAGTATTCCAACCCATGTTTTAGATCACACCACTTATTCATCACGTGAAGCCTTCGATCAAGACTTGCAGCAACAAATTGATGAATACAAACCTGATTTAGTGGTTTTAGCTGGGTTCATGCGCATTCTTAGCGATGACTTTGTGAACCATTATTACGGCAGACTCATCAATATTCACCCCTCTTTGCTGCCAAAATACAAAGGCATGCACACACACCAACGGGTTATGGACGATGGCGAGCCACTTCACGGTAGCAGCGTACACTTTGTTAATACTGAGCTCGATGGCGGCCCTGTGGTTTTGCAAGCACGCTTACCGGTTCTTCCCAACGACAGCCCCGAGAGCCTTGAGCTTCGAATTAAAACGAAGGAACACCTTATTTACCCAACCGCCATTAGCTGGCTTGCCGAGGGACGAATTGAACTAAAAGGCAACGAAGTCTATATGGATGGAAAAAAAATGAGCGGCCCAGTCGTCATGGATTACATGTAATGTAAGCAGATGAATATATTACTAAAAAAAAACAGCCTATTTATTGTCGTCGTTTTTTTTAGTTTATTATCTACTCATACTTTTGCAGCTGACCAAACCCTTCCCACCTTTAAAGCCGAGTACAAACTAAGCCATAATAATATTGAAATTGGCCATGTTTCATTAAACGTTAAAATGTTAGCCAATGGCCAATATCAGCTTCTCTCATCCACTGAAACAAGCGGCTTGCTTGCCTTCGTACGTGACGATATCGTACTTGAAAGCAGTCGATTTGAGCTCACTGAACAGCAAGTAAAGCCTTTATCCTACGAATACCAACAAACTCTTGGCGATGACAAGAAAAACATAAAATTGCACTTTGATTGGCAGACAAAAACACTTACAAATTCGTCAAAAGGGCACGATTGGAGGCTAACGCTAAGCAACGGCGTCTTAGATAAAGCGCTTTTACAATTAGCCCTAATGCAGGACTTAAAAAACCCGGCCGAAAAGTCGTTGAGCTACCAAGTTGCCGATGGTGGAAAATTAAAAACCTACTCCTTTACTCAACTAGGCAACGAGCAAATTAAAGTAGCCGGAAAACAATACCAGACCATTAAACTTGCGCGTAAAAAAGACGATAAACCCTTGATTACCTATTATTGGTGCGCAAAGGAATTACATAACCTCCCCATTCTTTTACAGCGTAAAAAAACCTATGGGACTTTTGAAATGCGCCTGCTAAGTGCCCATTTTGACAATTAGCAACACAACGCCTCGTTAAGCTTTAGGTAATGTAACGCCAGTTTGTCCTTGATACTTACCACCGCGATCGCCATATGATGTTTCACATATTTCGTCGGCACCTAAAAACAATATTTGCGCGACGCCTTCATTAGCATAAATTTTGGCTGGCAAAGGTGTGGTATTCGAAAATTCCAAAGTAACATGCCCTTCCCACTCTGGCTCCAATGGGGTGACATTAACGATAATGCCGCAACGCGCATATGTTGATTTACCCAAGCAAATTGTCAATACATCCCGTGGGATCCTTAGGTATTCAACCGTTCTTGCCAAGGCAAATGAATTAGGTGGAATAATGCAAACATCCGACTTAATATCAACAAAGCTATTTTCATCGAAATTTTTAGGGTCAACCACTGCCGAATTAATATTCGTGAAAATTTTAAACTCATCAGAACATCGAATATCGTAACCATAACTCGATGTACCATAAGAAATAACCCGCCCCTCATCTGAGTGTCTCACCTGATGCGACTCAAAAGGCTCGATCATCCCTTTTTCATTCGCCATACGGCGAATCCAGCTGTCTGATTTAATACCCATAGCGAACCTAATTAATTAATAACAATGTTTGGAATTTTGCCACTAAAGTCTTTTGCTTTTACTGACAATGATGCGGCCAGTTTCCTAGCCATTTTTCTATAAATCACAGAAATTTGGCTGTCCGGGTCTAACGCAACGGTGGGGGTTCCAGTATCTGTGCTGGTTCGAATAGAGATATCCAACGGCAGCGCTCCCAAAAATTCAACACCATATTGTTGCGCCATCGCCTCGCCACCGCCTTGCCCGAAAATTGCTTCTTCGTGTTGGCAGTTTGAACAGATATGCAGACTCATATTTTCAATGATTCCGAGCACTGGAATATCCACTTTTTCAAACATTTTTAGGCCTTTCTTAGCATCAATCAAGGCGATATCTTGCGGTGTTGTCACCACGACAGAACCGGTTACAGGAACAGTTTGTGCCAAGGTTAAATGGATATCGCCGGTTCCCGGTGGCATATCAATAATTAAATAGTCAAGATCATCCCAATTTGTATCATTTAACAATTGACCTAAGGCTTGCGTAACCATCGGCCCACGCAAAATCATCGGTGTATCTTCGTCAACTAAAAAACCAACTGACATCACTTGCAGACCATGGCTTTCCATTGGCTGTATGGTTCGGCCATCTGGCGAACTAGGGCGACCACTAATACCTAACATGGTCGGTTGACTTGGGCCATAAATATCCGCATCAAGAATGCCGACACGTGCACCTTCTGCAACAAGCGCCAACGCTAAATTAACCGATGTTGTTGATTTGCCGACCCCTCCTTTTCCAGAAGCCACAGCCACCATATTCTTTACACCATTCATTAATTTAACGCCCTTTTGAACAGCGTGTGGTTTGATGATCCAGCTAATCGTTACCTCAACGCTGTTAATGCCATCGAGCTGCTGAAGATGCGCCGCAACCTCAGCCTCTAACTGCTCTTTAACGCCCGCAGCTGGGTACCCCAATATGAGCTCAACTCGAAGCTCACCATTGACCAGTGTTAAGTTTTTCAACGCCTTATTAGACACGATACTGTTACCCGTTAACGGGTCAATAAATTCTTTTAGGTGCTGCTCTATACCTGTTACTGACAATTCACTCATTTGTGCTCCAAATAGCCCTGCAATAAAACACTCTATTCTATACGTTTATTCGCAACTTTTGCGAATTTTAGGCACCGACTAAAAGCGCAAACCAAGCAACCATTTATAAGCCAGCCTCACATCATCGACAAGGGTTAATAAAATTATTAACACCTACGCGACTAATTTTAGTAGCATCTCCGTATCTCGTTTTCACAACACGTCTAACATCAATACTTTTAAGGACATCCATGAGCATCATTAAAAAAAGCGCCCTTAGCGCCCTTGTTATCACATTATTAACCCTTACAGCATGCACGCCAGAAGTTGGAAGTGACGCTTGGTGCACAGACATGAAAGAAAAATCTAAAGCTGATTGGACCGCTAACCAAACATCTGATTTTGCAAAAAACTGCGTTTTTAAATAACGTCATTTTAAATTCACAAACCGGACAACTTTTTTCATAAACTTAAAACATACCGTGTAAAGAATAAGCACAATGCCGAAGGCATTGTGCTTATTTTATGGGACAATACAGCCAAATAAACCAACGCCTATACAACACCATTTATTGTTAGGCTTACTTGCTCAACACTATCACCTTTATTTATGTCAAACGAAATAAGAAAAATTCTTGTTACCAGTGCTTTACCTTACGCTAACGGCCCTATTCATATTGGCCATTTAGTTGAATATATCCAAACTGATATCTGGGTGCGTTTTCAAAAACAGCGAGGACACACCTGTCATTATGTTTGCGCCGATGATGCACACGGCACACCCATTATGTTAAGGGCACAACAAGAAGGCATAACACCTGAGCAATTAATTGCAGACACATGGACTCAGCACAACGCCGACTTCCAAGACTTTAATATTGGTTTCGATAATTTTTATACAACCCATTCAGACGAAACACGCGACTTTGCCGAACTGATCTACAACCGCTTACATGAAAAGCAGCATATTCACAGCAAAACCATCACCCAAGCTTATGACCCGGTTAAGGAAATGTTTCTTCCTGATCGTTTTATCAAAGGCGAATGCCCAAAATGTGGTGCCGCCGATCAGTACGGTGATAACTGTGAAGTCTGCAGTGCAACGTATTCCCCTACCGATTTAATTAACCCTGTTTCAGCTGTTTCAGGTGAAAGGCCCATTGATAAAGAGTCAGAGCATTTTTTCTTTAAACTGGGCGAATTTGAAGCCATGTTAAAAGACTGGACTCAATCTGGTCATCTACAAGAACAAGTATCTAACAAACTAAACGAATGGTTTGAAGTGGGCTTGCAAGATTGGGATATCTCTCGGGATGCGCCTTACTTCGGTTTTGAAATCCCTAACGCACCAGGCAAATTCTTTTATGTTTGGCTTGATGCGCCGGTTGGCTACATGGGCAGCTTTAAGAATTTATGCGACCAAAATGGACTTGATTTTGACGAGTACTGGGGTAAAGACAGTAACACCGAGCTTTATCACTTTATCGGCAAAGACATTGTCTACTTTCATGCCTTATTTTGGCCAGCCATGTTAACAGGTGCTGGGTTTAGAACCCCAACCGCGATATTTTCTCATGGCTTTTTAACCGTTAATGGTGAAAAAATGTCAAAGTCTCGCGGCACCTTTATCAAAGCTCGCACTTATTTAGAGCACTTAAACCCTGAATATTTACGCTATTACTTTGCAGCAAAATTGAGCAACCGGGTTGAAGATATCGACCTTAACTTCGAAGACTTTAGCCAGCGCGTCAATACTGACCTTGTAAATAAAGTGGTAAACATTGCGAGCCGTTGCAGTGGCTTTATTAAAAAACGGTTTAATAATGAATTATCCGCTACGTGCTCCGAGCCTGAGCTATTCCAATCATTTGTTGAGGAAAACCACACTATTGCTGAACTGTACGAGTCACGCGAATACGGCAAAGCCATGCGCGCCATTTCTGCCTTGGCCGATAAAGCCAACCAGTATATTGACGAAAAACAACCATGGGTCATTGCTAAGCAAGACAATTGCGATGCTGAATTACACGACATTTGCAGTGTCGGCATTAATTTATTTTATGTTATTGCCAGTTACTTAAAACCCGTTGTACCAACGATGGTTGCTAAAGCTGAAACATTTATCAACGCCGGCGAGTTTGCTTGGCCAGATGGGTTATCGCCTCTAACCGCTCACACCATCAATAAATTCAAACCCTTGATGGCCCGTGTTGACGCAGATAAGCTCAGCGCTTTAATTGAAGCATCGAAAGAAAACTTACTCTCAACCCCTACTGCCGCAAAAAGCCCAGCGACTAAAAAAATTGAAAAGATAGCCAATACTATCGAGTTTGACGATTTTGCTAATATTGATTTGCGCGTTGCCCTTATTGAAAAAGCCGAGCACGTTGAAGAGGCTGACAAATTACTTCGTTTAACACTAAGTTTGGGTGATGAAAGCCGGCAAGTATTAGCAGGGTTAAAATCTGCCTATACGCCTGAGCAACTTGAAGGCCGACTCACTGTTATGGTCGCTAATCTTAAACCACGTAAAATGCGCTTTGGCGTATCCGAAGGCATGGTTCTAGCCGCAGGTCCAGGTGGTGATGAATTATGGATCTTATCGCCAGACAATGGCGCAAAACCCGGAATGCGCATTAAATAAAAACCAGTATGGTGCAAAAAGTTGAGCATTTAATAAAAAGCCCCTATAATTCTTAAATTGAATATTAAATACAATTTTCATTCTATCTGGTTATATGAGGCGCTAACAATCAACCATACGATTTGAACTAATGGCTATATACTAGTCAAAACCCTTTATTTACCCTATGTCTGAATACCTACTCATTTTAGTCAGCACCATACTAGTCAACAACTTTGTGTTGGTGAAATTTCTCGGCTTGTGCCCCTTTATGGGTGTTTCAAACAAGCTGGAAACTGCTATGGGTATGGGATTTGCGACAACATTTGTACTTACCCTAGCGTCCATTTGCAGTTATTTAGCTAATCATTATTTACTGGCTCCTTTAGGCTTAGAATATTTGCGGACCATTACTTTTATTGTTGTTATTGCTGTCGTTGTGCAAATGACCGAAGCTATCGTCCATAAAACAAGCCCCTTACTGCATCAGGTTTTAGGTATTTATCTGCCGCTTATTACCACTAATTGCGCTGTCTTAGGCGTCGCCTTATTAAGCGTTCAAGAAGAGCATAATTTTATAGAGTCTGGCTTATATGGCTTTGGTGCCGCTTTAGGGTTTTCTTTGGTATTGGTGTTATTTTCCACCATTCGAGAACGCATTACTGTGTCTGACGTGCCCGAGCCATTTAAAGGTAATGCTATTGCTTTAATCACTGCGGGCTTAATGTCAGTTGCCTTTATGGGCTTTTCAGGCTTGATTAAATTCTAACTCATGTCTTTTTTTATACTCATTATTTTATTCGCCGCACTTGGTATCCTTCTTGGGTATGCCGCTATTCGCTTTAAGGTAGAAGGTGACCCACTGGTTGATAAAATTGACGCTGTCTTACCACAGACTCAATGCGGTCAATGTAACTTCCCTGGCTGCCGACCATACGCACAAGCTATTGCCAATGGTGATGCTGACATCAATCAATGCCCACCCGGTGGCGAAGCAGGCATTATCGCCCTTGCAGACTTATTAGGGGTTGAACCCAAACCACTCAACGAAGAAAACGGCGTTGAGAAAGCAAACTTAGTGGCGGTTATTGATGAAAACACCTGTATTGGTTGCAAACTCTGTATTCAAGCCTGCCCTGTAGACGCTATTCTAGGTGCACCCAAACATATGCATACCGTTATCGAAGCAGAATGCACGGGGTGTGAATTGTGCGTATCCCCTTGCCCTGTTGAGTGCATAACAATGGAGCCTGTGGCAACAACCTTGTCCCTTTGGGAGTGGGAAAAGCCTAAATCTTCTGAAGAGAAAAACTCATGAAACTATGGTCATTTAAAGGTGGTCTACCATCGCTTGCCGACCATAAAAATGAGTCGGTCAACTTACCCATTGAAATAGCACCTGTACCAAAGCACTTAATTTACCCTTTAGGCCAGCACATTGGTAATGCTGCAAAACCGCTGGTTAACGTTGGCGACACTGTGCTACGTGGGCAAAAAATAGCCGAAGCGCAAGGCATGATCAGCGCACCGATTCATGCCAGCAGCTCTGGCACTGTAGTAAGCATTGCCGACCACCTAATCCCCCACCCTTCTGGTTTTTCTGCGCCCTCTATAACAATAGAAACTGATGGCCTCGATACCGAAGTAACGCCAACACCTCAGGCTGACTTCAAACAGTTAGCGGCTGAGAAACTGGTTCAACTGATTCGTGAAGCTGGGATTGTTGGCCTAGGTGGCGCCGCATTTCCTACCGCGATCAAACTTAACACGCAAAGCAAAGCTATCCAAATCGACACTTTAATTTTAAACGGTGCCGAGTGTGAACCTTATATCTCCTGCGATGATCGGCTATTAAAAGAGCGCTCCGATCGCATCGTAGAAGGCATTGAAATTCTGCTACATATGACCGGCGCAAAGCGTGCGATTCTTGCTATTGAAGACAATGTACCCGACACGTTTAAGACCGTTCAACGCACCATAGCCGAGCACCAAAACAGCATTATTAGCGCCGTTCAAATTCCCACTATCTACCCAACAGGTGGCGAAAAACAACTGATTCAAACCCTAACGGGTAAAGAAGTTCCCAGCGGCAAAATTCCTGCGGACATTGGCATTGTATCTATTAATGTTGGTACTGTTTACGCAGTTCAACAGGCGGTTATTGAAGGCAAACCGCTAACATCAAGAATTATCACCGTCACCGGAGAAGGGGTTAATAAGCCTCATAACCTTGAGGTTAGATTAGGCACGCCTATTAAAGCACTCATTGATATTTGCAATGGCTACACAAAATTTGCCGAACGCTTAATTATGGGCGGCCCAATGATGGGCTTTGCGTTGTTAAACGACGATATCCCCATTATCAAAGCAACCAACTGTATTCTAGTTGCCAGCAAACAAGAAGTAGTCACCGAAAAACAAGCCATGCCCTGTATTCGCTGCGGCTTATGCGCCAGCGTATGCCCGGTTTCGCTACTCCCACAACAGCTGTATTGGTATAGCCGTTCTGAGCAGCTAGAAAAGGCTGAAAAACTAAATTTATTTGATTGTATTGAGTGCGGCTGTTGCGATGTCGCGTGCCCAAGCCATATTCCATTGGTACAGCATTTTCGATATGCAAAAAGTGCCTTAAAAGTACAAAAGCATGAAAAGCATTTATCCAATGTGGCCCGTGAGCGCTTTGAAGCAAGAGAAGAACGTATCGCTCGTGAGAAAGCAGAACGCGCAGAACGTTCTCGCAAAAAGAAAGCAGCGTTAAAAAACAAACCTGCTAAGGAAGAAATTGATGCTGCTGTTAGTCGCTCAAAAGCCAAGAAAAAACCAACACCAGACGAGGGCTAAACTGTGCATTTTTTAACCTCTAACGCGCCCTTTATTGAACCGCAAAATAGTATTCAGAAAATGATGCTCTGGGTTCTTATTGCATTAGTGCCGGGCATCATTACGATGATTTGGCAATTTGGCCTAGGCGTTTTAAGCAATATTATTATCTGTGTTTCCACCGCCGTTATCACTGAGGCGGTCATGTTGAACCTTCGTAACAGGCCTGTACTCCCTTTTCTGTCTGACCTAAGCGCCGTAGTAACTGCCGTACTTTTAGCACTTGCCTTACCCACCATCGCACCATGGTGGATTCCGTGCATAGGTGCTTTTATTGCTATTGTTATTGCCAAACACTTATACGGCGGGCTCGGTTATAACCCGTTCAATCCAGCAATGGTTGCCTTTGCCGTCTTAATGGTTTCTTTTCCAAAAAGCATGACCGTTTGGATGCTGCCCTATTCAATGCTACCTGCCGATAGCAGCTTTACTGATCTACTACCCATTATTCTAGATCAACAACCTAAACAAGCACTAATTGACGCAATAACCGCGGCAACACCACTCGATGAAATGAAGACGCAGCTCAGCCTGAATCAAACCATCGGTGAAATACGCTCATCATCTATATTTGGTAGTCTGTCCGGTGAAGGCTGGCAATGGGTGTCTATTGCTTACCTTGTGGGCGGCCTTCTATTAGTATTTAAAAAAATCATTAGCTGGCATATTCCTGTCGGTTTGTTAAGTGGCTTGTTCACCATCAGCTTTGCTTTCTACCTACTGGAACCTAGCGTGACACCATCACCGTTGTTTCACTTGCTTAGCGGTGGCGCCATACTCGGTGCTTTCTTTATCGCTACCGATCCGGTTACCGCTGCCGCGACCTTAAAGGGCCGCTTTATTTATGGCGTTTTAATTGGCTTACTCACTTACATTATTCGTACATGGGGTGGTTACCCCGAAGGCATTGCTTTTGCAGTTATCCTTATTAATATGGCCGTTCCACTGATCGACCATTACACGCCTCCACGCGTTTATGGGCACCACTAATATGGCTAATAATAAAACATCAATTCTAAAGTCTGGCTGGGTGCTCGGCTTGTTTTCGCTAATTGGCATTGGGCTTGTCTCGCTCACTTATTCGATAACACATGAAAAAATTGCAGATAATGAGCGCTTATTTATTTTACAAAACCTACGTGAACTAGTCCCTGAAACGCTTCATGATAACGATCTGCTAACAGATACACTTCAAGTCGTAGACCCAAGTGCCTTTGGAAATAAACACGAAGTCACTATTTATAAAGCCATCAAAAACAACAAACTGATGGCCATCATTGCTTCACCGACCGCAGCGGATGGCTACAATGGCTCTATCAAACTATTGGTGGCTATTCGAGCGAATGGCGAACTAATTGGTGTTCGCGTGGTCTCACATCACGAAACACCGGGGCTAGGCGATGCCATTGATACCAACAAGAGTGATTGGATCTACGGCTTTAATGGACGTTCATTAAACAACCCTGTAAGCCGTTTATGGCAGGTTAAGAAGGACGGAGGTCGTTTTGACCAATTTACTGGCGCTACTATTACACCTAGAGCCGTCGTTAAAGCAGTGTTAAGAACCTTACAATATTATCAAGCCAATCAAGAAACATTAACAACCATTACCCAAGCAACTGACAATGGATAGTTACAAACAAATTTTAAAAAATGGTCTTTGGGATAACAACCAAGCCTTCGTTGCTCTACTAGGGCTATGCCCCTTGCTGGCAGTGAGTAATACCGTTATTAACGGTTTAGGGCTTGGGCTGGCAACCACCCTCACCCTCGTATTATCCAATGCTATTGTGTCTATTATTCGGCGACAAGTGGGTAGCGAAATTAGGCTGCCCGTTTTTGTACTCATTATTGCCTCCATTGTCACCGCCATTGAGCTGCTCATGAACGCCTTCTTTTATGAGCTATACCTCATACTTGGCATCTTTATTCCACTGATTGTGACCAATTGTTCCATTATTGGCCGCGCAGAGGCCTTTGCATCCAAAAACCCTCTTGGTACATCCGTGGTAGATGGTTTAGCTATGGGGCTTGGCTTTACTGCCGCTTTAGTTATTCTAGGCGCCGCACGTGAAATTCTTGGCTCTGGAACTTTATTTGCAAACGCTCATTTAATGTTTGGAGACGCGGCTAAAGACATGGTCATTTATGTCATTCGCGATTACGAAGGCTTCTTGCTCGCTATTTTACCGCCAGGAGCCTTTATTGGTTTAGGCCTACTTATTGCGCTAAAAAATGTTATTGATAAGCGACTTGCAAAACCAAGTACTCAAACAGTCACTTTATCAATGGACCCTGAAAAAGCCTGATTATAATTCGTGAGTAGCGTGGCACAGTCATGGGGGTCGGTTATTTACAAGCCAAAGTCAGTGCTGCTATTTGTCTTTATTTCGTTTATAGCCCATGCCATTGTTGTGGCTCTTGCCTATCAAACCGGTATTTTTTCAAGCGATGATATTGACAGCATTGCCACTAAGAAAATAAGTATTTCTTTGGCTGTGCCAACGCCAATCACTCCGCCAACACCCATTAAACCGCCTGAACCTAAGCCAAAGAAAGTAACACCGAAAAAAATTGTCACAAAGGCAGCTACGGCAAAAAAAGTAAGCCCAAAGCCCAAGAAAGTGGTCAAAAAAAAGGCACCCGCTGCAACGCCTAAAGTAACACCCAAAAAGGTCGCTTCTCCCCTGCCATCGCCAGTTAAAAAACCAGCCCTTTTTATGTCGCCACAGCCAACCTATCAACCTAAGCCAAAATACCCAAGCGTTGCAAGGCGAAGAGGCGTTGAAGGTTCGGTTATTTTTGATCTTTCAGTGGCTAATGATGGGCGTGTTACCCGAGCAATTATTATTCAAAGCTCTGGCTCATCTGCCCTTGACCGATCTGCCTTAAAAACAATTCAAACGTGGCGATTTCCTGCTAGCAAATTCAACTCTCTTTCCACCTATAAGCAAAAAATCGAGTTTCGACTGAACAGTTACTAAGCGCTTACCAGTCTAGCCAAATCGGTTTGCATACCGTTGGAAATGCTGACATTGCACCAATATCACTCCACTGACTCGATTGATGAAAATCCGAGCCACACGAAGCCAGTAAGCCTTTTTCAACACACAGCCTAGCCAATCTGTCCGTTTCTTGCTTGCTTTGCTGGCCAGAGACAACTTCCATCCCTCTACCACCTGCTGCAATAAAATCATCCAATAACGCCGACCGCTTAGTCCATGTCATTTTATACTTCAGTGGGTGCGCTAATACTGCCACCCCGCCTGCCTTTACTATCCAGCCGATAATGTTCGGTAACTCTGCCCAGCATTGTTTTACATCGCCCGGCTTTCCATCTCCCAAGTATTTCTTGAACGCCGTGGAGATATTCTTAACCACACCGAGTTCAACAAGATGCTGTGCAAAATGGGGCCGCCCAATCTGGCTATGGTTAGCAATTTCACTGACCCGATTAAAATCGATGGGGCCAACCAGTTTAGTTAACCGTTTGGCAATAATCTGTGCTCGATCAGCCCGTGCTTTTTCCTGCTGAGCGACCCCTTCTTTAATCGATGCACTATCGAGGCTTAAGTTCAAACCGACAACATGAACACCCACCCCTCGCCATTGCGTTGACAGTTCAACACCAGGAATAATCTTCAAGCCGTCATAACTGGCTGGCGACAATTGCTCATAAGCATCTACCGTATCATGGTCAGTAATGGCTAACATCTCAACACCCTTTGCTTTCGCCCGTTCAACCAAGTCATTGGGGGTTAATGTCCCATCAGAAATAAGGGTATGCGAATGAAGATCAATTTTTTTCATGCCATGAAGTTTACACCGTGAGGCAAACTTGAATGTTAAAATTGTTATTTATTGACCACAAACTTTTAACCATGCAGATTACTAAAGACACCGTTGTACGATTTAACTACATCTTAAAAAATGACGAACAAGAAATTATTGAGCGCTCTTCGGCTCAAGAACCCATCGCGTATTTACAAGGTCATGGCGGCATGATTCGTGGTGTTCAATTAGCACTTGAAGGCAAACAAGCAGGTGATAAGTTTAGCGTCAGTGTTGAACCAAAAGATGGTTATGGCGAACGTCTAGATAATTCAATTCAAAGCGTTCCAGTCAAACATTTAATGGGCGCTAAAAAATGGCGTCCAGGCATGATTGCCACCGTGCAAACTGAAAAAGGTCAGCACCAAGTCAACGTCGTAAAAGTGGGGAAATTTATGGCTAAGGTAGACACCAATCACCCCCTAGCAGGGCAAACGCTTCACTTTGACATTGACATTGTTGATGTTCGAGCCGCCACACAAGAAGAAATTTCACACGGGCATGCTCATGGCGCAGGCGGCCACCACCACTAAACGTGACCTCTACAGCCAACACGCCCATTTTATATTCATTTCGTCGCTGCCCCTATGCCATGCGAGCCCGCTTAGCAATAAAGCACGCTGGCATTAAAGTGGCCTTGCGTGAAGTTGTCTTGCGCAACAAGCCACCTGCCATGTTAGCGATCTCACCTAAAGGAACTGTGCCTGTGCTTCAGTTACCCACTGGTGAAGTCATTGATGAAAGCTGGGAAATTGTGCACTGGGCAACATCAATAAACGATAGCCAGTCCCTAAGGGGTTCTTCGGCGCGGGTTTTAGACGCTAACCGCCTAGTATCGCTGAATGATAATGAATTTAAACAACACCTCGATCACTATAAATATGCTGATCGATTTCCCGACTTCTCAGCGGAGCACTACCGTACACAAGCTGAGGCTTTTCTTAGCCTTTTAGATCAACGATTAGCAGCGCATTCTTTTCTACTGGACGATGAACCCTCGATTGCAGACATTGGCATTTTTCCCTTTATTCGCCAGTTTGCGCATGTAGACATTGATTGGTTCAAGCAAACCCCTTACCCGTATTTGCAGCGCTGGTTTGAACACTATCTTTCTTCTGAACTGTTTACTAGCATTATGAACAAATACCCAGCTTGGGAAGAAGGCCAAGATACTCTTTTGTTCTAACCCTTTCTTTTAGCTTCTGCCTAGCATAAGATTAAAACCCGCCACGGAGATAACCATGCGTTTCCTTACACACCAACTTCTAGTTCCATTTATAGTTCTACTAACCTTGGCAGGTTGCGCCGGTATTACCTATCATGCACAACCACCGCAAATCAGCCTTAATAATATTCAACTGGTTAACGCACAACTGCTAGAGCAAGAATACGCATTAACCTTACGCATTCAAAATACAAACGACTTCCCGTTTTTCATTAAAGGGCTTAGTTATCAATTAGAAATTAATGGATCAGAATTTGCGCACGGGGTCAGCAGCCAATCGGTCAATATATTGCCTTATCAAGAAGCCTACCTAACGGTCTCCCTCATCAGCAATACATTGGGCGTAATCAAACAACTAGAAACACTCTCTGGCACTAACAAGACTGATTTACACTTTCGTTTAACCGGTAAAGTCAGCCATGGCACCGTTAACATTCCTGCCTCTATGTACAGCTTACCCTTTGTAAAAGAAGGCACCTTAAACCTTAATACGCTCTTAAAGAAATGAACCAACCAGAGATCTTTGTACTCCAACTTACAACAGCCTTTAAAAAAAAGGAGACATCATGAAGCTGCTACTTCCAATCACCTTATCTTTACTATTAATCGCTTGTGCTGGCCCCAACCCATATGGCCCATCCAGCGAAGGCTACACCCGTAGTGAAGCTAATCAAACCTTACACGTCACAAATGGCATCATCCTTGATCTTCAGCCAGTCACCATCGATTCAGAAGGCAACGCCGTCGGTAAAATTGCCGGTGGTTTAATTGGCGGCATTGGTGGCAGCAGTGTTGGTAGCGGTCGAGGCAGTGCTGCCGCAGCCGTGGCGGGCGCAGTTGTCGGTGGTATTGTCGGCAACAAAGCCGAGGCTATGTATAACAAGGCCAATGGCGTGCAAATTACCATTCAGCTCGATAACGGCCAAGTACAATCCGTTGTACAAGAAGTTAACGAAAACGTTATGTTTAGAAAAGGCGACCACGTCAAACTGATTCGCAGCGCCTCGGGCAAAGTTCGCGTTATTCAATAAGCCTTAACGCCCACCCAACATGCCTTTAATTGCTGCCGGCAAATCTGCCGGTAGCAAAATGGTTTTTGCGTTATCTGAATTTGACATATCTTGTATTGCATCGACATATTTCTCACCCAGAATATACATCACCGGCAATTCCTTATCTTGAATCGCTTCAGCCACTTTAGTAATAGCCAACTTACTCGCTTCTGCCAATACTACTTGCGCCTCTGCATCTCGTCTTGATGCATCTAAACGACCTTCCGCTTCCAAAACGGCAGCGGCTTTTTCACCTTCTGCCCGAGTCACCGTTGCGCGACGTTGCCTTTCTGCAGCCGCTTGCTCTTCCATTGCATTTTGCATTGTGCCAGATGGGGTAATATCTTGAATTTCAACGGTTTTAAGCGTAATCCCCCAGTCTGAAATATCATCTGAAATAGCTTCTTTTAAACGTGCTTTAATTAATTCTCTAGAGGTTAATGCATCATCCAACTTCATTTCACCCACAATAGACCTAAGCGACGTTTGTACCAGGGTTCTAATGGCTAGCTCATAGTCTTCCACGCCATACACAGCACGCTCTGGCGCCACAATATTAATGTACGCAACCGCATTAGCAATAATCACTACATTATCTTGCGTAATCACCTCTTGGGAGGGAATATCCAACACAATGTCTTTCGTGGTAACACGATAGGCAACTTGGTCTATGTATGGCACCACCAAATTTAACCCCGGCCCTAATGTTTTATGAAACTTACCAAGGCGTTGCACAACAAACTTAGACCCTTGGGGCACCAATTTAACCCCCATCGCAACCGTTAAGAACACTAGCCCAAAAAATACCGCCGCTACAATAAGTCCTTCCATTGTTAACTCCTTTTTTTAAATTACGTTACTTTGTTAACCACAAGCGTATTACCCGAGGCTTCTTTAATCATCACTTTATCGCCGACTATCACAAGGTCTTCACAGATAAACTCCCATTCATCATCACCCAAAATAGGGGTCGTAAAACGTACATGCCCACGCGATGCTTCACTGGGCGCTTTAATCACCATTCCCGTTTCACCTGCAATCGCTTCTTGCGTAATACCCGCCTTAGTACGATCGATCATTTTGGGGCGCAAAAATTTAAACCAGCCCGCTGCAAAAACAACCGAAAAAATAGTCCAAATAAACAATTGCCAACCGAGCGTTAACGAGGGGACTAAGGCCAAAAAAGCAGCCACAACAACAGCACCCAAACCAAACCATAGCACTGTAAAACTGGGCACAAAAATCTCAAACCCCACCAGCAACATACCCAGCACTAACCAGTGCCAATAAACCAACTCAAGCTCCATCATCACTGTTCCTTTTATTTATTCGGCTTTACCGTGTTAGCTTAACTGATTTAATAGTACCTGTGGGTCGTTATAGTCATAGCGTAACAACCGGGTCTGTTCGCCCTGCTGTAACACGATACTTGGAAAGCTACTGGCACCCATACTTCTAGCCAATTTTATTTCCATCAATAATTGCTGCTGAGTACTCGAGTGATTCAATAAGGCCGAAAACTCGCTTCCATCAAGCCCTATCTCGCCAGCACATTCAATTAACACCTCGTCATCGGCTGGGTTTTTAGCCTGTAGATAATACGCCTGCTGAATCGCCAATAGCATCGGCTTTTCTGCTGCTCTATCCAGCATTCTTGCAGCAATTAATGCACGGCATGATGGATACGTTGAGCGCCGTGGCTTACAAACAGTCCAAAAGTCGTGATTAAACTCGGTACCTGGAACATGCTGCTGAATGCGATACCAGCCCTCACTAATTTTCTCTTGCAAGTCGGTAGCCATTGGCTGGTCACTGTCTGGCGCAAGCCCTCCTAATAAATAACGTACCTCAATAGAGCTGGGCAAACTAGACTGTATTGCGGCCCATGTTTTATTAAATGCCCAACACCAACTACACATTGGGTCATGTACGTAATAAAGCACCTTATCCATATAGCATCACCCAGTTGTTAATAATAGTTTGTAGCTGACGCAAGCCATCGGTCAGCGCAGCTGGCCCCGGTTGTAAAATATCCACCGATTTAATCTCAAACAGTTGGTTCGTTTTTACCGCAGGAATAACATCCCAGCCCTCACGCTCAGCCACTCGCTCTGGTCGAAACTTTTTACCGCACCACGAACCAATAATAATATCCGGTGCACGGTCAATTACCGTCTTAGGGTCGGCAATAATTCTCTCTTTACCCCCCGCTTGTTTTGATAACTCGGGGAAACAATCCACACCCCCTGCTATTTCAGCCAGTTCAGACACCCATCTAATACCAGAAATTAATGGATCGTCCCATTCTTCAAAATAAATGCTCGGTTTTCTCTTAAAGCCACTGGCTTGCTCAACACATTCTTTAATATTTTGTTGGTATTGATTAACCAGCACCGCCGCTTTTTCAGGCTCACCAATCAACGCGCCTAAGGTATGCAGCATGGTAAAAATTTCAGCCACTGAACGCTGATTAAACACATGCACCTGCAAACCAGCCCTAACAAGTTCAGCTGCAATATCCGCCTGCATATCCGAAAAACCCAGCACCAAATCCGGCTTTAAAGCCAAAATTTTATCAATTTTAGCCGAGGTAAACGCCGACACCTTAGGCTTCTCCTTACGCGCAATCGCCGGGCGTACAGTAAAGCCCGAAATGCCCACAATGCGCTGTTGCTCACCCATTAAATACAAGGCTTCGGTGGTTTCTTCGGTTAGGCACACAATGCGTTGTGCGCCGGTGTTTTTTCTATTCATTCAATCCCTCTAAACGTTCTAAGGGGCTAATCACCCCATCCATGTTTTCTTGTAATACATGGGTGTAAATTTCAGTGGTTTTAACATCCTTATGGCCCAATAATTTTTGCACCACACGAATATTTGTACCGGCTTCCAACAAATGTGTCGCAAACGAATGCCGTAAGGTATGACTCGTTACTCTTTTATTGATATTGGCTTTTTGCTTTGCCTCACGAATAGATTTTTGAATACCCGACTCATTAAGGTGATGACGCCTTATTTCACCATCTCGCGGGTCGACTGATAAATTCTTAGATGGGAATACATATTGCCACTCCCAACTTGAAGCTGCCTTAGGGTATTTTTTAGCCAGCGCACCCGGTAAGTAAACATTCGCTTCACCCGCTGCAAGATCTTTCTCAAAGAATGCCCTGGCTTTTTCTAGCTGTAACTTTAAATCCGTTACAACCGTAGCCGCCAAAGGTGTTTTTCTCTCATTACCACCCTTGCTATCTCTAATCATAAGATAGCCATTAGCAAAATCAATATCTTGTACCCGTAAGCGCGACACCTCCAATACCCTTAAGCCGCCACCATACATTAAACGAGCCATCAAACCCCTCACTCCCCGCATATGTTTTAAAAGCTCAACCACCTCACCTTTACTCAAAACAACAGGAATTCGCACTGGTTTTTTGGATCGTGCCGCCGAAATATTCTCCGCCACAGGCATATCAAGAACCTTTTTATACAAAAAAACAATCGCATTCATTGCAAGATTCTGAGAAGAGGCCGAATAGTTCTTATTCAGTGCCATATCTGACAAAAATGCCTCAATGTCAGCCTTACCCAATTCGTTAGGGTGCCTTTTATTATTAAAACGGATAAAAGCTAAGATCCATTTGATATACGACTCTTCAGTACGCAAGGCATAATGATGATACCGAAGAACTTCTCGAACCTGATCCATTAAACGTTTGGATTGTGGTCGAAAAATTGACTTATTCTCTGAAGGGCTATTGAAATTGGACATAACGTAAATTACCTCCTGTTTTTTCTTGATTATCGCATTACAGGGAATTATATTCCTTATAAGTAAAGAAATTACAGGGAGTTTTTATTCCCCTTAATAACTAGTTATGTGTCAAACGAACTAAGGAGAACGAAATGGCATTGGTGAAATGCAAAGAATGCGGAGAAGAGGTAAGCACTAAGGCAAAGACTTGCCCAAAGTGCGGGGCAAAAGCGCCGAAGAAAACATCTTTATTTACTTGGTTCGTCTTAGCATTCATCATTTTTGTTGTATACGCAGCCAACCAAACACCATCCACGCCTAGCAAGCCTAAGGCTTCAACGGCATCAAGCAGCCCACAGAAATCTGAAATTACAAAAAAGGTTGAGCCCCCGAAGCCTTCGTGGGTTACATCAACTTCAAAGGATGAAATGACGGGAAAATTTTCAGCCTACGCGCACTCCCCGACTGTCTATCCCTCAAAAAAAATGGAATTCCCATACCATGATGTAAATAGCTGGATGGGCGTTGGCTGCGATGCAAAAAGTGAGTGGGTTTATTTCGGCTTTAGTAGCGCTCCGAATTTAGCAAACGATGAAACCGAAGATGGTTACAACCTGATTCGCACCCGTATTAGGTGGAACGATACTGTCGAGAACGTATCACTGACCCAAGACTGGGGGGCTAAGTTCATACACTTCCGCAATGACTCTGCTGCGATAACAAAAATAGCTGCATCTAGCACAGCATTGCTTGAGCTTCAGTGGCACGGGCAGCAGCCGACGTATTTCAACTATTCTCTTAACGGCTCATCAAAAGCGATTTCAGAGATTAGGGCAAAATGTGCTGCCAACAAATAAATACACATAACAAGGCCATTAAATTCGCTCCCTACGGTCGCCGGACGCTCGCAAGCTCGCGCCGTTTATGGCGGCGTTAGGCGCCTTACTGAAGTAGGAGGAAATATGTCAGATTGTGGTTGTGGGGCAGAACAAGCGGAGAGTCTGGAAAAGAAAACTCTCATCATTCTGTTATCTATCAATGCATTTATGTTTGTTACTGAATTAACGCTGGGCTGGTTGGCGCAATCTACCGGGCTTATCGCTGACTCGCTAGATATGCTAGCTGATGCTACTGTCTATGGTCTGTCACTATATGCAGTTGGGAAAGGAGTCGTGAAGCAAGCAAAGGCGGCTAGAGTGAGCGGTTACCTACAAATAATTTTGGGGCTTGGCGTTTTATTCGAAGTGATCAGGCGTATGTTTTTTGGCAGTGAACCTCAAAGCACTCTTATCATTGTTGTCGGTGCGGTTGCCCTCCTGGCAAACATCATTTGTTTAATTCTCATTTCCAAGCACAAAGATAGCGGCGTACACATGCGCGCTTCGTGGATATTTTCAACAAATGATGTCATTGCCAACTTGGGGGTAATTATATCTGGTGTTCTTGTTGCCATCGTTGGCAGTCGCTATCCCGACCTAATTGTGGGAACAATAATATCAATCGTGGTGATTCGTGGCGGTATAAAAATACTACAAGATGCGGACCAAACTCAGAAATCTGGAAATCGCGCCTAACAAAGCGCTGCAGAGGGACGGCCAACGCTATGCACCTTTGTGCTGGTCGCTGCGCTCCCATTTTCGCACAAAGGTGCATAGCATTGTCCGCCCCTGAGCGCGGCGTTATGTTTCGTCAGCAATAAACACCCGAGTATATTTGTGAGATATTTTAATGATTGAAGTCTTAATTTTGGCAGTAGCACTGAGCATGGACGCATTTGCGGTTTCTATAGGGCTTGGATCAAAGCGTGTCAAGAAGACAAAGTCGCTAGCTATAATTGCTGCAATATATTTCGGGTTATTCCAAGCGCTAATGCCATTTATAGGCTACTTTGGTGGAAAAGGTGTGCTCGGCTGGGTTGAGAATTATGCACATTGGATTGCATTCTTCCTTCTTATAACAGTTGGAGGAAAAATGATTTATGAAGCCATTAGCGAGGGTGTTGAAGAAGATATTGCACAAATCACTCATAAAGTGATGCTTATTTTAGCTATTGCTACGAGTATAGATGCAATGGCTGCTGGGTTTACATTAAATCTACTCGAAGTCAACCCGATAGTTGCTTGCGGAATCATTGGTGTTACGACATTTATATTCAGCTTGGTTGGTGTGTTTATTGGTGCTAGAAGTGGGACATGGCTAGAAAGCAAGGCAGAGCTTTTGGGCGGTATAATACTCATTATAATTGGGTTGAAATTTCTGGTATTTTGAGACTCTGCAGTGAAGCCAAAAACACATAACAATCGCAGTCACAGCGACGGCTTTTTCGTTGCGGCTTCGCCTCCACTACAAAGCCGCGCGTGCTGCGGGCGTTATGCATGTGTATCAATTTTTGGAGAGCCTCCCATAATCTCAAATTTTTCTAAAAATGAGAGTGCAGATAGATTATTTTCATTTGAAAGTCCTTTGGATTTATTAAATTCTATATTTCCCCGTATCGCATCAAACATATTAAATTTTTCGTTCATAATAGGGTCTGACTCGGTGGGGTTCCGAAACGTACCGTTTCCAGTGGGAATTAACACCACGCTATGTGAAAAGAATACGGAGGAGAGGTCCGCGTCCCCAGATTTCATAAGTGCATTTGCCATTGCGCGGGCTTCGTTCCGAGACATGTTGGTTGGGTCAATAGTTTGAGCCAAATCTCTTAATGGGGTTGTTTTCTGTGGCTCAACAGCCTTCTCTGTCTTGCTAGGCTGCAAATTGTTGCCGCCTTTATTTACTTGTGTTGCCGCAGTTACATACGAAGAGTTATTAATTTGCATGTTTATCCCCTAGCCAAAATTATTATTCATTAATGAAGCAGGATTTATGCCAAATTAATAGCGAGAGCTTGGATGAAAAGCATAACAAGGCAATTAAACATCGTGCAACAAAAACACGTTGCACTGGACTCGCTATCGCTCGCCGTTTATTGCGGCGTTATGCATCAAAAACAAGGACAAACGCATGAGAGAATTGTTTTTTTTAACACTTGCCAACAACCTTCCCCGGTTGAAGATATTTGACAGAGTTCGATTTGTTGTTTATCGCATGGCGGGTCTATCAATAAAGGGTAAGTGCACAATCTGGGGGCCTCTTACTATTAGACCAATAGGAGGCTGCAAGAACATAGAAATTGGTAAGGGCTCGTTCATAAACACTGAAATTAGGTTTGGCGTACCCAAAGATAAGGTAATAATTGGAGCAAATGTTCAAATCGGTCCACGTGTAATGTTTGAGACCGTTAATCACGGCTTAAGGTACATTCCAGGAAAAGGAAGAGGAGGGTGGACAAAACCAATAATTGTTGAAGATGAGGTTTGGATTGGCGGTGGGTCCATTATTACCCAAGGTGTAACTGTAGGGCGCGGTGCGGTTGTTGCAGCTGGCGCGGTAGTTACCAAGGATGTCGAACCAAATACAATTGTTGGCGGAGTTCCTGCCAAATTTATACGAAATATCGAGAGTGATGCAGATGCATAACAAGGCGCTGCACTCGGACGGCAATTACGCTGCGCTCCATTGCCGCCGGTGAGCTTGGTCGTTAGTAGTAAAGGAGTACCCATGCAGTATGTCGAAATAGAATTAACTCAAGGGAATATAAATAACGATCATTTATATCTGTCATCTATCACCGAGTTTTTCCCAAGTGATTCTTTCGGTGGTTCCAATTCACAAGACATTGCTCCTGTTTTACTTGAGGTACATTTTGGTATCAATAAACCTGTAATTACTGATATTGCAGGAGACAAAAACATCTTTCGTAAGCGTTCTTGGGTTAAAGAGTTTTTTAAAACTCATAATATGACTGCCGGTGATAAAGTCATTATCGAAAGCACAGGAAGACATCGTTATCATGTATACCCTAAACGTAGTTAATTTACTGCTAACAAGTCATTAAAGCAGGACAAATAACAGTTGGCTTTTGCTCCTGCGTCGCTTATTTTAGCCAACATATTATTTGCCTCTTAACGAGGCGTTATGCTTCGGGCAGTTTGTAGTTTCCATCATTTCGCGGCCACAAGAAAATAGCATCCTTCGGAGGAATCCACCCTCTAGCCTTTGACCCTACAGGGTGAGCTATACAGTCTGATCGATTAACACCGTAAAGTTTTGGCAGTTGCCAAGCGCTTATATAGTGCCTATCACCATCTTTGGCTACTACCCCACCTCCGCTTAATACATAAATAGGCATAACAAGTATCTCCAGTTGACAAATAACCGTTCCGGCTTTGTCATTAAATTTAAAGTTTTCAGTAGCGGTTATTTGCTACTGAGAATCGGGCGTTATGTGTCTTAGGGAGGTCAGGTGATTGAAGTCGTATCTAAAGAAAACCTCAATGAGGTGTTGCCTTTAATCAGGCAATACCAAGAGTTTTACAAAGTAGCTGGAACAAAGGGTCAGGTCTTGCAATCATGCATTTGTGTTGATAGGGTCTGTTTATGGCTAGACCAATAAGAATTGAATATGCGGGTGCACTTTATCATGTGACCTCTCGTGGTGATCGACGTGAAGATATTTTCGTTGACGATGAAGATAGGTTGATTTGGTTAGAGGTTTTTTCTCAGGTTTGTCATCGGTTTAATTGGCGATGCCATGCATGGTGTTTGATGGATAACCACTACCATATTGTTATTGAAACAATTGAGGGGAATTTGTCACAAGGGATGCGCCAACTGAATGGAGTATTTACCCAAAAGTCTAATCGAAGACATGGGCGTGTTGGTCATGTTTTTCAGGGGCGATTTAAGGCTCTTCTTGTTCAAAAAGATGCTTACTTACTTGAATTATCACGTTATGTTGTACTAAACCCAATTAGAGCAGGAATGGTAACGGATTTGTCGGACTGGAAATGGAGTAGTTATCCGGCGATGATCGGTGTTGTTTCTAGTTCAAATTGGTTGGAAACGGACTGGATATTAAACAATTTTGGTCATTCTAGAAAAACTGCCATCAATAATTATGGAAATTTTGTCCGTGAGGGCGTTGGCCTGTCGCCAATATGGGCTGCTTTGAAGCGACAAGTTTTTTTAGGTGATGAGGCATTTGTTGATAAGGCGCTAACACGAATTGAAGGCATTGCTGGAGAAGGTGACCTTAGAGAAGTTCCAAGAGTACAGCGTAGGGCGCAAGCTAAACCTTTAAACTGGTATATGAAAAATCATTCCTCACGTGACGAGGGAATAGTTAGTGCATATGTCAGTGGTGATTATTTAATGAAAGACATTGCTGATGTGTTTAATGTGCATTATTCAACGGTTAGTCGAGCCATTAAAAAAGCGGAGATGCGTAATTGCAAGACCTGACCCTGTTTCCACGCTCAATAGGTTTTAGTTTTTATAGGCGATGCTAACAATCGTGTGCATTCAACACAAAACCACTGGCTGCATTTTACTTTGTTGTTGAGCTAGGTATTATAAACCCTGAAGTGAGGACGACCTCACCTCTCAATTCCGTTAGGGGACGGCCCCAAAGCTAATTGAGGAGTATTTATGAACTGGGTCATTTTATTTTTAGCGGGTCTTTTGGAGGTTGGCTGGGCCATTGGATTAAAATACACAGATGGCTTTACAAAGCTATGGCCTACTGTCGGCACAGTGTTTTCGCTAATTGCCAGTTTTCTATTACTGGGGTTGGCTCTAAAAAGCTTACCCGTTGGTACAGCCTATCCGATATGGGTAGGTATTGGTGCGGTAGGTACAGCGCTTCTAGGCATTTTTTTGTTTGCTGAATCCACTGATGTTCTTAAGCTATTCAGCTTAGCTCTAATTTGTGTTGGTATTGTGGGTCTTAAATTGGCCCACGGCTAGCCACAGCGCTACTCTTGAATAATAATTCGCTGCGCTCCCAACTTACCGCTAAGTGCGCCGTTATAGCGTTATAGCGTTATAGCGTTATAGCGTTATAGCGTTATAGCGTTATAGCGTTGAAAATTTTGCTCACTGTTGTTGAGTGAATCAACGCTTCGGTTGCATTTGCTCCCTAGCCCATGTTGAAAACTCATGTAATGTGCAACTTTCTGACGAACCTTTCCCTTCACCGTCTACCACTCGATATACGATGAGATAGAGGGATGGGTCTTGATGTTCTCGCCAATCGATCACTTGACGTACAGACCATTTCCTACCTGGCTTACCATTTGTATAAAATGCGCCCGGCTCTAGTACAAAGTCAGCCAATAACTCTTCGTGGTAAATAGCATCGGCTAAATCGACAATGTGTTTAATTTGTTCATCTCTGGCATCAACAACTATTTCAGAGCGTTTTATTGCTTCATGGATATGTTGCATTTTGATACGACGAGTATCTGGGTGGTAACCTACCCGTTGGTAGCGCATCAAACTTTGTGGGTACCTTCGCCAGCTGAAAAAATTATTAAAAAGCATGGCCACAGTAAACAATACGCAACAGTTAATAAGCGTTGGAGTAACGACATACCAGTAACCTAATTCATGTATGCTTGGGCCACCTATTACCGCTGCTAAGGCCGTTGCTCCGCCCGGGGGGTGTAAGCTTCTCGTAACATGCATAACTAAAATAGATAAAGCCACGGCTATGGAAGCTGCTAGCATAATGGAGTCGATAAACATCCAACACGTTACCCCCACAACAGCAGATAATAAATTGCCTACCAGAAAAGCCCACGGGGTAGACAGTTGGCCGTGTGGCACGGCGAAAAGCAATACCGTTGAAGCACCCATTGATGGCAAAATCGCCGCCGTGCCAGTTGCTCCGGTATAAAAGCTTGTAATATAAAAACAGCAAGATATCGCTAGAACCCCGCCGAATGTGGCAACCACCTTTTCAGAAGAAACCACGCCATTCTGAAGCCCAAGAAAACGAATTGGCGTCTGAAACATTTTTTTCTCACTCTACTATTAAAAACGCTTGGACTTATCGGCTAGATTCCACCCAAACAAGATAATTTTGGAGCGGGATAATAGCATTCTGTTTACACTGCCTACAACAAAGCACAACATCAAAAAATTTCTCACGGCTCTACAAATTTGCCGCTGAGTAAAATACTAGAGTATTAATGCCTTGCCACCCAACCAATAAACCTAAGGCTATAAACCGCAGCCGCCCAAAGCTCAAAGATGAAATTTAAAGTTTATGTGCACTTTTGTAGCGAATTAGCCTAAGCAAAATAAGCTTTATTAATAATTTAACGTTGTTTGAGTATGATTACAGAAAAGTTACAGTCGCCAATCTTTAGTTTTCTATGCCCCTTTAAGTTCATTTTCACATACGCCTAACCCACAGCTTAGTCGTTCTAACATTAGGCATAACGACCTTAGGTTTTTCACCATATAGTTTGTGGCTCTTTGCTGAAACTGATATGGGTTTTTGTTGGTACGTTAGCCGCCCCAATCTTAGTGTGCTAAATTACCCGAACCCTTAACAAAAAATCAATCCACCCGAAAAATGCGGCGGTTTATTTAAAGCGTTAGGCATACATGTAATACCTAGTTGACCATCATCTTGGGTATTACACAAAACCATCTGAATAATTAATTAAGGACAGAGTAAAAATGAGACCTGAAATAACTATTTCTTCACTAGACTCGGAAAGGCTATACGATCTAATTGATTCGTTGCCCAAAGGCAGTGTTGCAGGCATTAATGAATTAGAAGAAGAGCTCGAACGTGCGATAACTGTTGAGCCAAAAGAAGTTCCAGCAAATATTGTAACAATGAACTCTACGGTAAAGTTCTTCATTGAATCTACAAAAAAAGAATTTGAGTTAACGTTGGTGTATCCAAAAAACATGGACCCAAGCGGCAAAACAATTTCAATTCTAGCGCCTGTAGGGAGTGCTTTACTTGGGCTTTCTATCGGAGATGAAATTGAGTGGCCAAAACCAGGGGGTGGCAACCTGAAGGTTAAAATCACAGAAATAACTTTTCAACCAGAGCGATCTGGCGAGTATCAACTGTAAATGTATAAACGCCCTAACCAGCCGATTGCATCGGCTGGTTAGGGCACTATGTCTCACCCAATTACATAAAATAGCTTGGCTATCCCAAACTCGAAACCTGATGGGGAGGGTAATACAATGAATGACATCGCTAATGCAGACCTATTGATCGAACAAAACCCAGATGCGATGATTTTCGCTGATTTAAAGGGAATAATAGGCGTTTGGAATCAAGCCGCTGTACGGATTTTCGGGTTTTCAAAGGATGAAGCGCTTGGAGCAAGCCTTGACATCATCATTCCTGAGTCTTTGCGAGCGGCACATTGGCAAGGCTATGATCGCGCCTTGCAAGAAGGTAAAACAAAGTACACTGGACAATCACTACCTACTAAAGCAGTTCGAGCCGATGGCTCTAGCATTTACGTTGAATTGGGTTTTTCCATCGTCGTTGACCCTAATGGCTTGGTGTTAGGGTCACTAGCCAATGCCCGCGAGATCACCGCTAGGTATAAGCAAGAACGAGCAAACCAGAAAAGGATGCAAGAACTGGAAACGTTAGCTGGTAAGAAAGGCGCATAACAATACCAGGCTCTATTCTTCTTGCAGCTTTCTTGTGATGACTCGCTTCACAGGGCAACTAAAGACGGGTGTTAAGCTCTGGGAGAAACCGATTAAAATTAGAAAGGTTAAAGATAAAGATATTCAGGCAATTAGCACCATTTGCATGGATTCATTTTTAAGGTCAGTCGCTGAGACGCTTCCTGATGAAGATGAAGGCATTTCAACGTTTTCGACAATTGCTGCCAGCGAGTCTTTCCTTAATAGAATGACAGAAGATAACTTGATCCTCGTTGCCGAGATTCACGAGGAAATTAAGGGCATCATCGAATTAAAGGAAGGCCGTCATATTGCGATGTTATTTATTGACCATGAATACCAAAAGAAAGGTATTGGTAGAAAGTTAATTTTATCTGCTCTTGCTCACGCTAGCGGCTCCACTGTTACCGTAAGCGCTTCTTTACCCTCTGTTCCAGCGTATAAAAAATTTGGGTTTAAATGTAGGGGCGATATAGGCAAGTCTGCAGGCTTGATTTATCAACCGATGGAAATAAAGATTAACCCGCCAAGCTGTCGCCTCGACTAATGATGACATCAGCAAGCTGCCCCACCCATAGGAAAAACCCTATAGGTAGACACGCTTCTAATTTTATAATAAATCTAGTCAAGGTGCACCTCAATACATGCCGCCTGCGAAACGATCAAGTGGAGCGGCAATGATCCATTTACTTTAGTTGGTGCATCAAGTTTGGCTTAGCTTCACAATGGCAGAAAACAGAAAAATATATCTGCACTCTTTACACTCAACACTAGGAGCAAACATTATTATGAAATTTAAATTTTTCAACGCTTTAGCAGTCACTTTTTTAGTCAGCACCAACGCACTCGCTCTGGATGCCAAATTTGCTGACGCATCATGGGATGGCGTTAAAGTGCCTACAGGGCAGCAATGCCAGAAGTTTGGCGGTATTAACCCGGCGACACCTAAACTAATTATTAGCGAAATCCCCGCAGAATCTAATGCGCTCGTTTTAGAATACAGTGATCGTAATTACGAGTTAATGGATAACGGTGGACATGGGGTAATGAAATACACGATTGAGACAGGAAAAAGTCAGGTCGAAGTACCCTCTGTTTTAGGCCATACATTCGATATTCCTAAGGAGTTCACATTAATTGAAGCGCATCGTAGCCCAAAGTGGGACAAGGCAGGCGCTTATATGCCGCCATGCTCTGGAGGCAAGAATAATGAGTACTACGTAACCATCAAAGCAGTTAAAGATGACAAAGTGACTGCGACAACCGTTTTGGAAATGGGTAAATACTAAGAAGTTGTTAATTAGCATCTTATTGATTAAAACAACAAATATAAACCGCCAGCGTAATAAGCTGGCGGTTTATGCTAGCAATTAGACTAAAATTTGAATTTGATGCAGTAGAGGAAAATAATGAATAGAATGCACTTGATGAAGCTTCACGCGTTGCTAGCGGCCTTTATTTTGCCAGTTGCCGCCATGTTTATAGTTACCGGAGCGTTATATACTTGGAGCATAAAAGGCAGCTACACAAACGATGTTTATGAAATACAGCTGAGCAAACCCATCCCGTCAGATATCAATGAGCTAACCAACCTTGCTCAATTAGAACTCGACAAGCTGCATACCCATTACCCCGAGGGCAACCCAAGACTCAAAATTTATGGCAACCATTTTCTCCTCGAATGGACGGGCTCCTCTAAAGACGTGATTTTAGAACCAACGAATAATGAACTACTTGCAAAACTCACTGTTAAAAACACTACTTGGTACAGAAATTTAGTTCAGCTCCATAAGGCTAAAGGAGGCACCGCATTTAAAGTTTATGCTGTTATATTTGCTATTTCCATTGCTGCTTTACTGATTTCCGGCTTCATTATGGCCTGGCAAACTCCTCAACTTAAACGTGTTACTTTATTAACATCAATGATCGGCTTATTTTCTTTTATGCTTGCTGTATATTTAAGCTAAACAGCCTAACAAACGATGCAAGCAGCCCCTGTTTAACCAAACGTTATACTCCATAGCTAGCATCAGGTAGAGATAGAGGTAGATATGAAATTCTTAATTTTCTTGGGCACAGTCCGCGATAGCACTCCACCAACACCTGCGCGTTTGGGTGCACGGGTAGCTGAAGCCATTTTAGCCTGCCTGAAAAGTCGATATGACAAGCATGAAATAGAATTGATCGACGCTTTAGATTATTCGCTTGATACTGTCTTTAAGCCTCATTTTGCTTATCCAGAAAACAAGGCACCTGATGAGCTTAATAATTTAGCGGCAAAAATCGAGAGTGCCGACGGTTTTATTATGGTTAGCCCCGAGTATAACCATTCAATGAGTCCCGCACTTGCCAACCTGTTAAATCACTTTGGCAGCTCTTTATTTTCCTACAAGCCAAGTGCGATTGCTACCTATTCCGCAGGCCAATGGGGCGGTATGCGTGCAGCCATTGGAATGCGTACGTATTTGTCAGAACTGGGCTGTTTGCCTGTTTCCGCAATGATACATGTGCCAAAAGCACAAGAGGTTTTCAGCGAGAGTGGCGCTGCGCAGGCAGAGGTAGATGAAGACTCATGGTTCGACTATTTCGACCGAACCATCAAGCAATTGGTTTGGTGGGCCGAAGCCGCAAGGGAACAACGTGCCTACATTGACCCTCATCATTTAATCACTGATTTCAAAACAAAACCTTCACAGCGAAACGCTCCTTGACGTGATAGGCTCGATTCGTATTTGGCTTCGCTCTCCGTAAAACCTAAAGCAACACTACAAATGGTTTGCTAAATACTACCTTCAAGGCTATGCAGTTTTTTTTATTTGAGCCACCTCGTCTGCTTGAGGTTTGTTGGCATAGCTAATGCCTTCATCCATTATCAAGCAGGCATTAAAAAGGCCCAATTTTTTCGACGATAAAATTGAGTTTACCAATACGTCAAAAGCTCCTGAACTTAAGAGAAAAGGTATACCCTAAAACCCTAACGCACAACAATACATTAGCCTCAAGACCCTTATGAAAAACTGGTTCAAAAAAAACCTTGGTGATGCCATGTTGGCCTATGATCAACTAGAGTTAATCAACCAACACCTATTGTTAGCGTATACTCAGGCTGGCAAACCAAAAGAAATGGCTGCCTTTATTCGACATGAATCGGAAGGTCGCCTGCATTGCGACGTGAACATTTATTTCTCCCCAGTGTCTGCACACGTAGCTAAAGAGCTTGCTGCAGAACCATGCGAAAAACCCTCAGCAAACAGCCTAAGTTTGTTTGCCGGTTCTCAAGATTCTTGGCCAATACTGTTTCCCGAGCATACACGCTAATGACAAGCGATTGCTACACGACGCTAACTAAGCCAAACAAACTTTATTGGCAGTACTAGCTATTAAAAAACTATTAACAAGGTAAAAAGAATGGATGATTCAAAACAAAAAATTGCTCTTTTTATAGATGCTGATAATGCGCCCGCTAGCAAGTTTGAAGATGTGCTTAGTGAGGTTGCTAAATACGGCGTAGTCACCATAAGAAAAGCATATGGTAACTGGAAAAAAACCTCTATAAAGGCATGGGAGGACCTTTTACATGAATATGCTATTCAGCCAGTTCAACAATATGATTTATCGAAAGGAAAAAACGCGTCTGATATAGCCTTGGTTATTGATGCAATGGATGTCATGTATACGAAAGATATAGATGTTATGTGCTTTGTATCATCTGATTGCGACTTTACACCAATGGTTACTCGTGCCCTAGCAGAAGGCAAAGTGGTATTAGGATTTGGTGAGCGAAAAACACCCTCTCCTTTCGTTAACGCGTGCTCTAAGTTTTTATTTTTAGATCAAAAACCTGATAACAACGATACCGCACAAACAAAAACAAAGACTATTAAGTCTGACACCAAGTTAATAAATTTACTTCGGCAGGCCATTGAGGCCACTGAAGAAGATAATGGATGGGCGGCCCTTGGCCCCGTCGGCGCACATATTTCTAATAAAACATCATTCGATTCAAGAAACTACGGTTATAAAAACCTCAGCAGCCTTCTTAAAGCCATCGATTTGTTTCAACTCAAACGAGGGCCGGGCAATTCATATTTAGTAAAAGACCTACGAAAGAAAAAATAAATATAACAATCGGCTAAAAACAATAACGCCCTTGTGTTATTGCCCTGCAAAATTATGACTAAACGCGCACAGGATGACAAAAAAAATAGTATCTTTACTGTTGAAAAAATAATTAAAGGTCTATGCTGGTAAATATATGACTGAAAATTCTTGTAAAACGAAGGGGAGAAAACCGTATCTTGTAAATTAAAGCTTATGCAAGACATTGGGTTATGCAGGAATCTATTTAATTAATGCGTCAAATAGATAAAAGCTATCGTGATCATATAATCAATCGACTATACATATAGATGGATTTATTAGATGCTTGTTCACGCCACCTCCTAAGGTGGTAACGACTAACCAATAACTTGAGGAATACTTTATGTCAGAAAATAAATGTCCCGTCATGCACGGTGGTGCAACAGAGGTCAGCACATCAAATATGAAATGGTGGCCTAATGCCCTTAATCTGGACATATTGCATCAACATGACAGCAAAACAAACCCGTTAGACGAGAGTTTCGATTATGCTCACGAAGTAAAAACTCTTGACTTCGCTGCACTTAAACAAGACATGCTAGCGTTAATGACCGATAGCCAAGAATGGTGGCCGGCCGACTGGGGGCATTATGGTGGATTGATGATCCGCATGTCATGGCACGCAGCTGGTACATATAGAATAGCTGATGGTCGTGGTGGTGCTGGCACCGGTAATCAACGTTTTGCACCGATCAACTCTTGGCCAGATAACGTTAATTTAGATAAAGCGCGGCGTCTGCTTTGGCCCATCAAAAAGAAATACGGTAACAAATTAAGCTGGGCGGATTTAATCACTTACGCTGGCACTATTGCTTATGAATCGATGGGCCTAAAAACCTTTGGTTTCGCCTTTGGCCGTGAAGATATCTGGCATCCAGAAAAAGATACCTATTGGGGGTCAGAAAAAGAGTGGCTTGCTCCTAGTGACAACGAAAATAGCCGATATTCAGGTGAGCGAGATTTAGAAAACCCATTAGCCGCAGTTATGATGGGCTTAATCTATGTTAATCCTGAAGGTGTCGATGGCAAACCTGACCCGTTAAAAACTGCACACGATGTACGTGTTACTTTTGAGCGGATGGCAATGAATGACGAGGAAACAGTTGCCCTAACAGCCGGTGGTCACACGGTTGGCAAAACTCACGGTAACGGTAATGCAGCCTTGTTGGGCGCGGAACCTGAAGCCGCTGATGTAGACGAGCAAGGTTTAGGCTGGAACAACAAAACAACACGCGGTATTGGTCGTGATACGGTCACAAGTGGTATCGAAGGGGCTTGGACAACCAAACCAACTGAGTGGGACAACGGTTACTTTTCATTGCTTCTAAAATACGACTGGGAATTGAAAAAAAGCCCAGCCGGTGCATGGCAATGGGAACCGATTGACATTGACGAAGCAGATAAACCTGTTGATGTTGAAGACCCCTCTATTCGACTAAACCCTATTATGACTGATGCCGATATGGCCATGAAAATGGACCCTGAGTATCGCAAAATATCTGAGCGCTTCTACAACGACCCTGCTTACTTTTCCGAGGTCTTTGCTCGTGCTTGGTTTAAGCTAACACACCGTGACATGGGGCCAAAAGCACGCTATATCGGCCCTGAAGTGCCACAAGAAGACTTAATTTGGCAAGACCCTGTTCCTGTTGGTAACAGCAACTACGATGTTGAGGCTGTTAAAGCAAAAATTTCAGATAGCGGCCTAAGTATCAGCGAAATGGTGGCAACAGCATGGGACAGTGCGCGTACTTTCCGCCAATCGGACAAACGTGGCGGTGCCAATGGTGCGCGGATTTGCCTTGCTTCACAAAAAAACTGGGAAGGCAACGAGCCACAGCGGCTTAATAAAGTACTGTCTGTGCTTGAGCCAATTGCTAGCGAAACCGGTGCGAGTATTGCTGACCTAATCGTATTGGCGGGTAATGTGGGTGTTGAACAGGCTGCCAGTGCCGCCGGTGTAGAGGCTTCTGTTCCTTTTACGCCAGGCAGAGGAGACGCAACCGATGAGATGACTGACGCCGATTCATTTGCCGACCTTGAACCTATTCATGACGGTTATCGTAATTGGTTGAAACAAGATTATGCTGTTTCCGCTGAGGAATTGATGCTCGATCGCACTCAATTGATGGGGCTTACCGCACCAGAAATGACCGTGCTATTAGGCGGCATGCGCGTGATGGGCACCAACTACGGCAATAGCCAACATGGTGTGTTTACAGACCGCGTCGGCGCCCTTAGTAACGACTTTTTCGTGAATTTAACGGATATGCGTTATACCTGGAAACCAGCGGGTAAAAATCTGTATGAAATACAGGAACGTAAGTCTGGCGAGGTAAAGTGGACAGCAACACGCGTTGATTTGGTGTTTGGTTCTAACTCAATTCTGCGTGCTTACGCTGAAGTCTATGCGCAAGATGATAACCAGAAAAAGTTTGTTGCTGATTTCATCAAGGCCTGGGTTAAAGTAATGAATGCAGATCGCTTCGATCTAGCGTGATATTTATATTGCGGCTCCACGTTAAACCCCTTAACGGGGAGCCGTATAAACTAAGGAAATAAAAAAGGATTAAAAATATGTCAAATGAAGGCTATCACGAACCTATTAGTGAAATTACAGATGAAACAAGAGATATGCATAGAGCCATCACCTCCCTTATGGAAGAACTTGAGGCGGTAGATTGGTATAACCAACGAGTTGATGCATGCAAAGATGAAGAGTTAAAAGCCATTCTTGCTCACAACCGAGATGAAGAGAAAGAGCATGCTGCCATGGTTCTTGAATGGATTAGAAGAAAAGACCCAAGAATGGATAAAGAACTAAAAGATTACTTATTTACCGACAAACCCATCGCACATAAATAGGCAACGCCTAACTGGATGATTTAACTTGGACGGCGCAAAAATGCGCCGTCTGTTAATTTAAACAGCGTGTTGATTAAGGAATGATCGAACATGAATAATGAAGAGTATCACCTACATAACTACGCACACTACTTAGAGGCATGATCATGCAATCACGCAAAGGTTTTGCCATCATTATAAGCCTCATTTTTTCAGGGACACTCGTTGGTGCGCTACCTGGGCACTATTTCGGGAAACATAGCAACAAAAAAGCATAACAAGGCAGCTACATGACATGCCTTATTTGGTTTTCATCTTATAAAAAAATAGGGGTAACAGATGATTGAATCCTATGATTTCCTAAAATCTGTTCTCGATACCATTACAGAACATATTGTGGTGATAGATAGTCAAGGCGACATCTTATTTGTAAATAAGAGTTGGAGCTCATTTGGGCAAAACAATGCCTGTTTGATAGATGAAAGATGGAGCGGCGTTAATTATTTAAGCGAATGCGATAAAGCAGCGGCTATGGGCGATGACTTTGGCGTCAAAGCTGCCAGCGGAATTAGATCGGTTATAGCAGCCGATAAAAAAGAGTTTTACTTTGAATACCCATGCCATAGCCCTAATGAAGAACGCTGGTTTATGATGCGCGTGACCCCCTTCACTGTAGAGGGTGATCACTGTTTTGTCATTTCACACCAAAATATTACCGAACGAAAACTGGCCGAAGAAGAGGTTCTCAATTTATCGCGTATTGAGGGCTTAACGAATATTCCAAACCGCCGATACTTTAATGAATTTCTAGATAGTGAATGGAAGCGATGCCGCCGACTCGGGATGCCCATCTCACTGGCCATCGTTGATCTTGACCATTTTAAATTACTAAATGACACTTACGGACATCAGGCCGGCGATAGCTGTTTAAAATCAATCGGCCAAGTCCTAAAAAGCTTTGCCACAAGGCCAAGTGATCTATGTGCTCGGTATGGTGGTGAAGAGTTTGCGATAGTGTATGGAAACACTAGTTTAGATAAAGCACAGGTTTTGCTTAGTAAATTACTTGATGAGATTCTTTCTTTAAATATTCCTAATAAAAAAGCACCAACGCTTCCTATCTTAACTGCCAGCATAGGATTATCAACAATGCACCCAAACAAGGAAAATAACGAGAACGATCTCATTAAAGAAGCGGATGAACTTCTTTACTCTGCAAAGAACAATGGTAGAAACCAAGTTTCTTTTAAGCACATTGCACGTCCATAATCAGCTGTTTAGAAAACAGTGCAATAAAGATTCGCTCTTTTGGTGAATGGATTCTTTACTGACTGTTATTACCTCAACTTTATTCGCTGGGCTAGCGATGGCCTTAGGCGCTGCTATTGCCTGCTTTGAAAAAATTGCAAACAAATGGTTAGAAGAAGAGCTCAGGCACAGTGTGATCGCTTTTGGAGCAGGCGCATTATTATCCGCAGTTGCTTTTGTTTTAGTCCCCGAAAGTATAGAGGTACTGCCCCCTTTGTCTGCCTGCCTTTGCTTGCTAATGGGCGGGTTCAGTTTTTTATTTCTTGATATTTATCTTAAAAAAACCAACACTTCAGCAAGTCAATTAGCCGCTATGCTGTCTGATTTTATTCCTGAATCCATAGCGTTAGGAGCAGCCTTTGCAACGGGCAGTAGCAACGCCCTGTTACTGGCTGGCTTAATCGCTTTACAAAATATGCCAGAAGGCTTTAATGCCTATCGCGAATTAAACGCCACAGCTATTTATAAGCCTTATAAAATTATCATTACCTTTGCTGTGATGGCCTTGCTTGGCCCGATTGCTGGAGTGAGCGGTTATCTTTGGTTGTCTGACGAAATAATTATTATCGCTGGTATTATGCTTTTTGCTTCTGGGGGCATTCTTTATTCAATATTTCAAGACTTGGCGCCACAAGTGACTTTAGAAAAACATTGGGCACCACCCATGGGAGCCGTTTTGGGCTTTATGTTTGGTATGTTAGGCTTAATGATAACGACATAAACCATGAAGTTACTCTGTAAAAATCGCACCTTGCTGTGTTTATCTAAACGGAGCCTTTTTGCACAATCTGACCATTCGATTTAAAGCAATATAAGCATTATTAAAATGCTAACAATATTTAAATAGTAACTACACTGCGGTATAAATGGGGGCCAACTCACCAATAAATTAATCTGACCAAGCAACATAGCACAGTCACTAAGCGCGGTCGTTAAATGTCATAGGAAGTTTTAAATGAAAAAAGACATCAGCCATATCATGCGTTTTCTTGTTGCAAAACTCTTTACTTTTATATTTTTTGGGATGGCTTTAGCTATCATTTTTTCGCTCGCGCAAACAATTATTCAAGGCATTCTTGCAGGCAAAGATATTATGCAAATATTTTTGAGCGGAGTTAATACAGGGATTATCGCTTTAGCTGTTTTTGAACTCGCCTTGGTCATTAATAAAGAGTATTCCGGCGAAGAAGAACATGAAGATGCTGTTGAAAGTTTACGTAGAACCATTCCAAGATTTATTGGAACGGTTTGTATTGCGCTGTCTTTAGAGGCGTTGATTATGGTGATTAAATATAGCCAGTTAGAACTGGCTGGTAATTTATATTACCCCGTAGCGATTATTACAAGCACCGCTTTATTACTCGCTTCGCTGGGTGTTTTCTTACACTTAACTCGCAAAAATAATGGAACATCAGCCGTTCATGCAGATGGATAAGCTCAACGCCCCTTCGCCGTGTTTTTTTCACCCTTATTTAAAGACCTTGGCATAAAAAGGTAAGGAACACCATGCGAGCACATTACTTACAGCACGTTCCATTTGAGGGTTTGGGCAGTATTGCGCCTTGGCTTCAACAGGCGGGTTACAACATATCCAGCACACAGCTTTATAATTCTGAGGCATTACCCGACTTAACAGATATTGACTTTCTTATTGTGATGGGCGGGCCAATGAGTGCAAACGACCATCAACAATACCCTTGGTTAGAAGCGGAACAACAATTTATACAAAAAGCCGTTAAATCAGACCTTCCTGTTCTTGGTATCTGTTTAGGCGCACAACTTATTGCCAGCGCCATGGGCGCCAAAGTTTATCCACAGCCAAAAAAAGAAATTGGGTGGTTTCCAGTAAAGGCCATACAACCAAAGCTAAGCACCGTTTTCCAATTTCCCGATGACATTAATGCATTTCACTGGCATGGCGAAACCTTTACGCTACCTAAAGGTGCCATTCACATTGCAAAAAGTGAAGCTTGCGAAAACCAAGCTTTTCAAATTGGCACTAAGACCATCGGTTTGCAATTTCACCTAGAAACTACGCTTCAATCTGCACAAGCTCTTGTCGATAACTGTGGTGATGAGCTTGTAGAAGCTAAATACATTCAAACGGAGGATACAATTTTATCCGCACCTGAAGAACGGTTTCTTTCAATCAACCGCTTAATGGGCTGTGTGCTTAACTATTTACACACAAACCATGCTTAACCATTGTATGCTTTAACTTAACCGCACCACTATGCCGTTTGATTTCCACTAAAATTGCATTTAGTACGCCTAGTGCTTCCATGTTAAATTCATTGCTTTCAAGCACATCAACTCAAACAAAAAGATACGACGGCTATTTAAAATATGATGACAATTAAACCGAGTACAAATGATAGATAAATTACTGCACGACTTTTTAATTATTTGGGCGACAATCGACCCTATAGGCACAATGGCGCTTTTTGCTGCACTAACCGCAAAGCTTTCTAGCAAGGAACGGATAAAAACGGCCTACAAAACCATTGTCTATACCGTGCTAATTTTAGTCGGCGCCATTTTGGTCGGCCAAGTCTTACTTAGCGCAATGGGAATTAGCCTTATTTCATTTCAGGTTTCTGGCGGGGTCATTCTATTTTTATTTGGTTTACAGATGGTTTTTTCAAATAACACGCCCGAAAAAACAGGTGAACCTATGCACGACATATCTGTGTTTCCGCTGGCGATTCCTGCCACCGCCTCACCCGGGGCAATTCTGGCGGTTATCCTAATAACGGACAATAATATATACACCGTTCAAGAACAGATGATGACTACAGCAACGGTGCTTGTTGTTTTGGTAATTACGCTGCTTCTACTTCTTTTTTCAGGCGGGATCATCAGAATAATTGGCCACGGCGGCGCCTCTCTTTTAACACGAATCATGGGCATGATATTAGCCGCTTTATCGGTTGAGTTTATTATGGAGGCCATCGGAGTCGCAAATTGGGTACAGACAATGTCATGATAGTTTCGCTCGCCTTATGCCATTGATTGAGCCACTAACTACACAGGACTTTGAGGGTTGATTTCAACGTTACCAAAATGGGTTGAAGTTGGTGCCTTCATTCTGGCACTAGTAGCAGGCTTTGTTAATGCAGTCGGATTACTTAGTTTTGAGCATCAATCAGTCTCGCACTTGTCAGGTACCGCTACCTTATTAGGTACCGGCTTTTTAACATTGCCCTTTCAACATACCCTTCATTTACTGGGTATTTTATTGTCATTTCTATTTGGCTCGTCGATAGCTGGGTTTTTATTACATGGTTCAACGCTAAAGCTTGGAAAGCATTACGATACTGCATTATTTTTAGAATCTGCCTTGTTACTAGTAACCCTATTGCTGCTAACTAAAGGCTCATTTTATGGCCATTTTTTTGCTTCGATGGCTTGCGGTTTACAAAATGCATTAGCAACAACCTATAGTGGAGCGATCATTATCGGCTTTATATTGGGTGGTACCTTAGGCTCATTACTATTCTTAAAATACCATTTCATGGCATTATTGTTTCCAGCGAGTATCTGCCTGTTAATTTCTTTGGTTTATCGTTTATATTCTAAACAACACCATTAATATTAATAACCACCTGTCTATTTCTTGCTACACGCAAACCCTGCCAAAATAAGTTCGATACAAAAAGGAATCATAATGCAGCTCTCTGAAGTCATCCCATGGGGAAGGTCGTTAAGCGAATACAGGGGCATGTTTTCGTTATCAAAATCTGATCTTAAAAAAAGCATTGTTGGCTGTGGAGATGGCCCAGCCAGCTTTAATGCCGAATTATCACGCACCAATGATCAGGTTGTGTCTGTAGACCCTATCTATCAATTTACTGCCGAGCAAATACGCTCAAGAATTGATACGGTTTACCCGCAGGTTATGGAGCAGGTTGCCAACAATACAATTGATTATGTGTGGAAAGACATCGCAAACGTTGAGGCCATGGGTAAGACTAGAATGGGTGCCATGCAAATATTCTTAAACGACTATGAGCACGGTAAAAAATCCGGCCGTTATGTAAATTCTGCACTACCCATGTTGCCTTTTAAAGATCATGCGTTTGAGCTGGCCTTATGTTCGCATTATTTATTTTTATACAGTGAGCATGTCGATCGAGCGCAGCACCTTCTATCGATGAAGGAGCTTTGTCGTATAGCCACCGAGGTTCGGGTTTATCCATTACTTTCATTAGGCGATAATCAAGTTTCACCACATTTAAAACCAGTAATGACTGCTTTAAAAGAATCTGGTTTTGAGGTTTCTCTTAGTGCCGTGCCGTATGAGTTTCAAAAAGGCGCTAGCGAAATGCTGGTAGTTAAACATGTCTAACAAAGAAACCTTTACCATGACTAAAGCGGTCACTTAACTCGACCGTTAAGCCTCATGGACTATTTTTCAGAACTCGGACATCTTGGCCTTTTCATTGCTGCATTTTTAGCCGCCACAGTTTTACCGTTAAGCTCAGAAATTGTTTTAAATGCTTTATTACTGAGCGGTTTATCACCCACTACGCTAGTTATCACTGCGACAATAGGCAATGTGCTCGGATCACTGACAAACTATGCCCTAGGCTACTGGGCTAGCTTGCTTGTAATAAAAAAATGGTTACGAATGTCGGAAGCTGATTTTGTTCGAGCAGAACAGCGTTTTACTAAATACGGTTTGTTTTCCTTATGTTTTGCATGGGTTCCAATCATTGGCGACCCGTTAACCGTTATTGCCGGTGTTTTAAGGGTTCACTTACTCTGGTTTCTTATATTGGTTACGGCAGGTAAACTCCTGCGTTATATCGCCGTTAGTTATATGTTATTACAAGTAAATTGAGCTGATACAATGCTTAACAATCGATTCAATCAAGCGTTATAAAGGCAAAATAAAGGTACCTTAAGTGATCTACTACATAACAAAAATTGTTATCACAACAGTTCTTATTGTAGCTGTCTCAGAGCTAGCAAAGCGAAGCTCTTTAATGGGCGCTTTACTGGCATCTATGCCTCTCATTTCGGTACTAGCAATGATTTGGCTATACATTGACACAAAAGATGTGGATAAGGTCAGCGCATTATCAAGCAGTGTTTTTTGGCTTATTTTGCCATCTTTTGTTTTATTTATAACCCTCCCCTTTTTGTTAAGGTATGGCTTACATTTTTACACCAGCCTCAGCCTTTCTATTGCGCTTACAATTGGCAGTTATTGGCTTATGATGGTGGCTCTAAACCATTATGGCGTTAAGTTATAAATGACCATAAGGGTTGTTAGCTAGGCTCGGCGTGCGAACTCCTCACCATTTAGCTCGCCATTAGACTCACGATATGAATCAGGAGATAACTGTGACTGATGTAACAGAGAAAAAACTATCCATTTTTGAACGTTATTTAAGTCTCTGGGTCGCTCTTTGCATTGGCGGTGGCATATTCTTAGGTAAAGCTGCGCCAGGCGTTGCAACGGTACTTAATGACTTTTCTATTTACCAAGTCTCCATCCCCATTGCTGTGTGCTTGTTTTTTATGATGTACCCCATCATGGTTAAAATAGATTTTGCTCAGGTGCTTAAGTCTGCAAAAACACCAAAACCCGTTTTATTAACCCTATTTATAAACTGGGCTATTAAACCGTTCACGATGTTTGCCATTTCCTATTTCTTTTTAGGCTACTTATTTAGAGATTTTTTACCGGGTACAGAAGTCCTCGTAAATGGTGAGGAGGTGGAGTTATGGCGAAGTTATATCGCTGGGACGATTTTACTGGGGATTGCACCATGTACTGCCATGGTTTTAATGTGGAGCCACTTAGCCAAAGGAAACGGCGGCTTAACATTAGTGATGGTCGCTATCAATTCACTCATGATGCTTTTCCTTTATGGGCCATTAGGCACGGTACTACTGAATGTAAACGCAATGCCAGTCCCTTGGGAAACGATGCTTTTTTCTGTTTCTATCTATGTCGCCTTGCCATTGATCAGTGGTTATTTTTCAAGGCAATTAATCATCAAACATAAGGGCATGGATTGGTTTAATGAAAAGTTTTTACATTGGCTGACACCGGTGAGCATCTTAGCGTTGTTAATGACCCTTGTTTTGCTGTTTTCATTCAAAGGCGAGGTTATTGTTTCAAACCCTTTAACTATTTTATGGATAGCCATCCCCTTATTAGTACAGACGGTATTCATATTTACGTTAGGTTATTTTGTCTTGTCTCGATTGTTTAAACTCTCTTATCAAGATGCGGCACCGGTATCACTGATTGGTGCCTCTAACCACTTTGAAGTGGCGATTGCTACCGCAGTTATACTGTTTGGTCTTTCATCTGGAGCAGCCTTAGCCACTGTTGTGGGTGTTTTAATTGAAGTGCCTTTAATGTTAATGTTAGTTGCCTTATGCAAAAGAACGTCTTATTTATTTCAACGTTAAACGGTAATAACCGAATAACAAGTTGATAAGTAACACCTGTTATAATCGCCTATTAATAAAACTTGCCTCAAACTAATCATTGAACTCATCTTCGTTAACGACTCCTTTTAAATCGCCTGTTTTCAGGATGATGTGGATCGCTATGACCATCTCAAATGTTGGTACCTGGATGACAGAAATTGGCACCACCTGGCTGATGGCTTCCATGCCAACATCCGACTTTTATATCGCTTTAATCCAAACGGCCATCACCCTACCATTTTTATTTTTAGCCTACCCATCCGGCACGTTGGCTGACCTAATTGACCACCGTCGAATGTTGCTGGCCCTACATATCGCGCTGTTTCTAACAGCAAGCGGCCTTGCGATCAGTACTTATTTTGATGCCGTTACGCCCTTAAGTTTGTTGCTATTTACTTTTGCCTTAGGTGCTGGCAATGCGATGATGAGGCCCGCTTGGGCAGCCAGCGTGCCCGATTTTGCGCCCAGAGCACAGTTGCCAAACGCGATTACTTTAAACACCTTAAGTACCAATGTTACCCGCGCCATTGGTCCGGCCATTGGTGGCTTTATTATTTTTCAATCTGGCCCAACTGGGGTTTTTATCTTTAACGCAGTTTCGTTTACCGGCTTAATTGTGGCCTTAGCTATTTGGAAACCCAAAAAACCAGATAATCAGTCTGCCTTGCCCGTTGAACGATTTATGGGTGCTTTTAAAGCTGGTTTACGCTACACACGAAATGTCCGTTCATTACGTATCGTATTATTCCGTAGTGCGATGTTTTTCTTTTTCGCCAGTGTTTCTTGGGCTTTATTACCCATTATTGTTATTCGTGAAATGAACATGGGCGCTCAAAGTTTCGGTATTTCAATGACTGTCGTGGGCTTGGGAACAATTTTGGGTGCGTTCTTATTACCGCGGTTTCATCGTTTACTCACACGTAACCAAATTATTTCATTATCCACCGTCATTTTATCTTTACCCTTGGTACTGCTCGCTTATAAACCTAATTTGTATACCTTAGGCTTAACCTTAGTTGCTTTGGGTTGCGCGTGGATTTCTAGTTTTTCATCTTTTATTTTATCTGCTCAAATGGTCGTACCTAACTGGGTACGTGCACGCACCATTTCTCTTGTCATGCTTACCTTTGGCGGCAGCATGGGGTTTGGCAGCTTGGTATGGGGGAGCTTATCTGACCATTATGGCTCTAGCATTTCAATATTCATCGCCTCCACTGGGCTACTACTCACTTTATTGTTAAGCCGCCGTTTTGCCATCGCAAATGATAGTTTAGACCCCTCTCCCACAACTCAATGGCCCATCGCTATTGATGAAGACTCAGTTCCCGGTGATAGAGGCCCCGTTTTGGTGTCTATTCAATACTGTATTCCTCAGGACAAAACAGATGAGTTTCTCTCTCTAATGAAAAAATTACGGGTTATTCGCAAAAGGAATGGCGCGTATTTCTGGCAAATATTTCATGATGCGAATGACCACCAGCTTTTTTCTGAAGTGTATATGTCTGAGTCCTGGTTTGAGGTCTTGCGTCAACGAGACCGAATGACCTATTCGGAAATGTCTATTCGTGATCAAGTTATGGCCATGCACGTTGGTGAAAAAGCACCGGCCACTTCCATTCAAATTGCAGGAAAAGCATAACCTCAATGAGTAGCTTAATACCCATGGTTTTAATCCTCGCCACCGGCGTGGCTTGGCATAAATTTGAACCCGGCGGTGTTACAACACAACAACTAAGAAGCACCCTAAGTGCCTTGGTGGTTAACCTGTTAGCACCTACCCTGATTTTATATATCATTCTTACAACGCCATTAAAAGAAGAGCTTTATCAGGTACCCATGACCGGCATTATCACCATCAGCCTGTGCTTGGGTCTAAGCCTAATCCTATTTTCTGGACTGCTTCGTGCAGGGTATATTTCCCGCCCTCAAGCCGGTGCTTTAGTTTTAGCGGCTAGTTTTGGCAATGGCATGGGGATTTCCTTGCCTGCCGTTGAGGCCTTATTTGGTGCTGAAATGGCCAGCATTCCATTAATTTATGACCTGCTCGCCACCGTCCCTTTTGTTTGGATAATTGCCGTGCTGGTTGCAGCGCACTTTGGAACGCGCATTGCCGGTGGTCATTTAGGTCGTGAATTACTGCTGATGCCGCCCGTTTGGGCAATCGTTATAGCGTTAACCCTTCGGTATTTTCAATGGATCCCGCACGAAAGCATTATTCAGGCATTTAAAATGATGGGGCTGGCAACTGTGCCTATGTTACTTTTAATGGTGGGCGTAAACTTTAAAATAAGCAGCTTTAAATATGTTCTTTTGACAATACCAGCTATGTTCATTAAGCTGATTGTTAGCCCAGCCATCGCGTTTAGTAGTGGGGTTCCTGTTGGCTTAAGCGGTGAGGTGTTAATTATCACCAGCATTACAGCCGCTGCCCCCCCCGTTATCGTTGGTATTGCTTTAGCTGATCGATTTAAACTAGATTCTGCACTTTTTTGTACCGCATTAACCTTAGGCACAGCGGCTTACCTTTTAATAGCCCCTAGCCTTTCAGATTATTTAACACAATTAATATGAACACAGTTACAAAAACCCAATGGGGTGGTGTTTGCTTAAGCTTCCTAACCGGTATAGCGTCGGCCATTACTGTTACCAAAGCTAGCCCTGCTTTATTAGAGATAAAAAAAGAGTTACCGTTGAGTGTTATCCAAATTGGTTGGATTATGTCTTCGGCTGCCTTAGCCAGTGTCCTACTGGGCATATTTGTTGGCGCCTTATCGCATCGCTACGGCCCCAAAAAAGTGTTACAAATCGCATTAAGCCTGATTATTATTACCGCCGGCTTTAGCATCATTATCAATTCTGCTAACGAATTAATATTAAGCCGTATCATTGAAGGCATCGCAGTTATCTTTGTGTCTGTTGCTGCACCAACTTTAATTTCACATTTATCGAAACCTTCCGATATGGGCTTAACAATGGGTGTTTGGGCACTTTGGATGCCCGCGGGAAGTGTGCTAACCTTTTTATTAGCCCCTGTGATTTTAGAGTTTTTTAACTGGCGTTGGCTGTGGGGCGCGGCGTTTTTTCTTGCCCTACCCTTACTTATACTATCAATAAAACTTGTTGACCCAACACGTACCGCCTCTGACACCGTTCATAAGAAACTCTCTCGGTCCGTTGTCTATAAGGCTATTATTATGGGGCTCATTTTTACCTGTTTCACTGGCACCTTCTTTAGCATGCTCACCTATCTTCCCACATACCTCATTGAAACCTATCAAGTTAGCTTGAGCAACGCACTTTTTACTACGACTATTTTGCCCGCTTTTATTATCCCTGGAAATTTAGTCAGCGGCTTTCTCATTCATCGGGGTATCCCTTGGTTTAAAATGCTGACGTTCCCCGCCGTCGCGCTCACTATCGTAATCACTCTACTGCTACATACAAGCTATCCAGACCAATTGGGTTTAATACTATTGGCTTTACTGGGGTTTTTCTTAGGCATGATACCCACTGCTATTTTTGCCCAAAGCCCTCGTTTAGCCGATAAGCCGATTGATACAGGCCGTGTTATAGGCATTGTTATTACTGGCCAAGGCCCAGGGATATTATTTGGCCCTCCACTGGCCGGGTTTTTAATCGGCAATCATCACCATTGGCAAAACCTGTATCCTTTTTACATACTGTTAACGATCAGTATTATTCTCTTCACTCAGCGCTTAAAGACACATCAGCCTGCGCATTAATTACTCTTCATGAAGTGCGTTAATCGGGTTTAAGTTTGCCGCTTGCCCAGCTGGGACAACACCGGCTATTAGGCCAATTACTGCTGACATCACTAATGCCAGCCCTAAGAAAAGTAAATTAAACGTTATCGGTAAGCCCGGTAAAAAAAGCTGTAACAAGCCGGTTAGCATAAACAGCAATACTAAGCCTAACAGGCCGCCTATTAACGCTAACACGGCAGCCTCACCCAAGAATAATATTAATATCGTTTTTTTATCCGCACCAAGCGCTCGGAGCAACCCCACTTCGGCTGTTCTTTCTCTTACCGTTGTTGTCATAATCGCCAAAATACCAACTGCACCAACGAGCAATGAAATAGCGCCTAGCCCACCCACCGATAATTTTAAAATAGAGAGTATTTTGCCCATTGACTCCAACATATCATTTTGTGTGGTTAGCGTGACATCTTCTCGCCCGTGACGCTTAATCATAAGATCCTTAATACGCGTTTCAATGCGCTTTAATGTTACATTTGCTGAAAACACTACATTAATTTCCATCAACGACTCTCTGTTAAACATCTGCAAACCATTTTGCGCTGGAATATAGATCGTATCGTCCATATCGACCCCAAGCATCTGGCCTTTTTTTTCAATAGTGCCAATGACCCGAAACCGCTGACCACCCACACGAATATGCTGGCCGAGTGGGTTTGAGTCACCAAACAATTCTTTTTTCATGGTGTAACCCAATACCGCTGTCGAGCGCGCATCTTCCAAATTACCGGAGAAAAAATTCCCTTGAGCCACTTTAAAGTCCCAGGCATCACTCATATCCGGCCCGACACCCAAAATAACCCCACTGCGCTGCAGATTATTAAACTCTACAACGCCCGAGCCTTGAACCACAGGCACCACCTTTTCAACACCCGTTAACTGCTTTAGCGCTTGTGCATCTCGCAATGTTAACGGTCGCACTGAAGACAGCAGGCCACCAGCGCCATGCGTTTCTTTTAAACCAGGGTTAATGGCAATAATTCGAGCGCCAAACTGTGAAAAACTGTCTAATACATACTGTTGAACCCCTTCGCCGATAGCCGTTAACAAGGTCACCGAGACAATGCCAACGGCCATTCCTAAAGCCGTTAATAAACTTCTCGACCGATAGCTCAATACCGAGCTAAAGATCCAGCGTCCACTATCGACCCAATTCAAGACACTTCCTTTTGCTGCTTACCTTGCAGCGCTTCAACGGGCGAAAGCATTGATGCTCGCTGAGCTGGCAACCATGCAAATATAAGCGCCAGTAATATCGCCAATAATATAGAACCCACTTGCGCCCACCAAGGTGAGTGAAATTGGAGCTCTATAAAATATATATTCGCCAGTAAAACAATCAGCTGACTCAACGCTAAACCCGACATAGAGGCCACTGCTGCTATCAGCCCAGCCTCAGATAAAAACAACACCCGTACTGTTGATGAGGTTGCCCCCAATGCTTTGAGTAAGCCAATTTCCTTAACCCGCTGAGAAACCGTTATCATCATCATATTCATAATCAAAATACCGGCGACTAACATGCTGATAGAGGCAATGCCTGCCACCGCTATTGTTAATATATCCAATATTTCTTGAACCGAGGTCAACATAGCATCTTGAGAAATCACCGTAACGTCTTCTTCACCTTCATGTCGCTCTTTTAACAGCTCTATAATGGCTTGCTTTATATTATCGAGCTGTTGATAAACCCGCACCTCTGCAAATAAACGAAACAGCCCTTCTACATTAAACACAGACTGTGCATTTGCGACCGGAATAATAATCACATCATCCATATCAAAACCAAAACTAGTACCGCCTTGGTTTAATACCCCTATTACTCGAAATCGACTGTCTGCCAGCCGTATCCGTTCGCCAAGCGCAGGCTTATTTTGAAATAGCTCTTGTCGTAATTTATTGCCGATAACGCACACTGCTTCGCCTTTATCGAGGTCTAAAGTCGGTAGTATTTGACCTTGAGATACCTTTAGTTGGCGAATAAGGAAAAAATCTCGGCTCGTGCCAATCGTTAATACTTCACGAATTTTACCGTCATACGAGGCTTCAATATTACCGACCACTATGGGCGCCACTGCTTTTACACCTGATAGCCGAGAGACTGATATGGCATCTTTCAATGTCAACGGTCTTGGTGATTCACCTGTCAGAGGCGGCATACCACCGGTGGTTTCTTTTTTCCCGGGTAAAACAATTAACGTATTACGGCCGAGTACATTAAACTCTTTAAGGACAAATGATTTGGCCCCTTCGCCCAATGCTGTTAACAGGTTAACTGCAACAACACCAATGGCGATGGCAAGCCATAACGTTATCGTACGAAACCGGTGTCGACTTAAGACATGCGTTATAAACCCCACAATGTCTGTCCAAAACATCGCTAAACTATACGCCCATCTAACATATTCAACTGCCTTTTCGCTCGTGCACCCAGTGTGGCGTCATGAGTTACTACCATTAAAGTAATGCCTTCTGCGTTTAGTGATTCGAGCAACTGCGTCACACCCTCTCCAGATGTTGAGTCCAAATTACCCGTCGGCTCATCTGCTAATAAAATGCTCGGCTTCATCACTATTGCTCGGCCTATCGCAACACGTTGTCGTTGCCCTCCTGATAATTGATTCGGGCTATGATGCGCTCGATCCATTAGGTGCAATTTATCAAGAATATCATCCACCGCCTGCTTACGTTGCTGCGCTGGGATGCCCGATAACATCATCGGCAACTCAATATTTTCTCGTGCCGATAGTCGGGGTACTAAATGATAAGACTGAAAAACAAAACCAATTTTTTGACTTCTTAACGTTGTCCGCTCGGCTTCCTCTAAGGTCGATACATTAATACCATCGAGCATATAATCACCCGAATTAGCCCTATCAAGCAGGCCCAAAATATTCATTAAGGTTGATTTACCTGAGCCTGACGGCCCCATCACAGCTATATACTCGCCTTGTTCAATCTTTAAAGAAACATCGTCCAGAGCATGAACAACTTGATCACCGATTTGAAACTTTTTTTCTAAATGATCTAATTCAATCATCGTCTATGGTCACTAAGGCTCCATCCACAGCGCCTTCTACATCAAGCGATATCAGCACTTGCTCAGTATCCGTTAAGCCCGCCTTAATTTCTGTATAACGCCAGTTACTCAAGCCCGGGGTAAACTCCGTTAAGACCAACTGTTTATTAGATGCCTGATATACCAATACTTTATTGCCATCAATAATCGTTTCTGTCGGTAACCTAAGGGTGTTTTTCTGCTGCTCAATAACCACATCTACATCGGCACTATAGCCGATAAGCATTTTTTGATAATGTTCTTTATCTACTAAATTAACATCTATATCTACCGTACGCGCTTGTTTTTCAAGCTCTTTTACATACGGCGCAATTCGCGAAACCTTTCCCTCAAACCGTTCCCCACGAAACGCATCTAATGTCAGGTGCACAAGCATACCCGGTTGAATTGAGGAGGCATCCACTTCATCGACAGGGGCTTGGACATACAAACAACCTTCGCCAATTAAATCAATGGCCGGCGGCGTTGCCACACCTGATGGAGATGGCGTAATGTACTCGCCCACTTCACCGTTAATTTCAGCAATCACACCCGAAAAGGGCGCTATTAATTCGGTTTTCTCTATCATCGCCTGTTGTAATTTCATACCGGCAATAGCACTGTCCTTACTAGCTTGAGCCTTCTTACAACTTGCCGCTGAGATAGTCTCTTTCGTCTCGGCAGCATCCAAACGTTCCACAGACACCAATTTTTTAGCCGCTAACCCTGTTAATCGCTTATGTTCACGTTTATTAAGGCTCGCCATACGGCAGCTTTCAATTACCGTGAGTTTGGCCGCCTCCACTCTGGCAATCGCCTCTTCAAAACGAGCTTGATGATCTTTATTCCATAGTCGAATAAGCACTTGATCTTTCTTAACGTGGTCACCCTCGTTAACAAACAACTCTGCAATTTGCCCACCGGTGGGTAATGATAAATGTGATCGGTTACAAGCTTTAATGGTACCTGCCCGAGTATTAGAAACCGTTAAATCTACTGGCCCTTTACTAACGGACACTAAGCGTACCGGCACTGGCTCTTCAGCACTGAAATAAAACCATGCCGATATCAGCAACAGCAATAAAATTAAACCCGTTATAACCTTAAGGATTGTCATACAACCCCTCGTAGATAACCATTAAACTTATGTTAACAGCGACGAAACGTAAGTCGCACCAGAGCACTAAGCAAGCCCCGGAAATTGCTCAGGCAGTGCTTTAAGAAAAGAGGACCGGGCGGCACAACGTGCATACCAATCATGCAAGTTTTGGAATGACTCATCGATTGCTAAGCCATGTGTGATGGCCAAACAAAAGCGCGGTATTAAGGCGCATTCTGCCACTGAGAAATGCCCAGCAAAAAACTCACTCTGACCCAATTGCTCCGATAAGATGAGCTGCTCATCAAACCAGGCTAACCGAGTCGATTCCTTAACCTCGGCACTGGCTTCGTGTGTTGGGCTATCTCGTTTTTGCTTGATATAGGGAAATAGAACTTTTCCTAATTTGCTATCACTGTAGTGATGTAGCTGTCTGGCCTTCGCACGTGCTTTAGGCGAGCTAGGCATCAGCTGTATTTCTGGACACTGGTCAAGCAGGTATTCAATAATCTGTGCTGACTCAGTTATCACCAAATCACCGTCTACCAAAACGGGCACTGTCGCATTTGGGTTTAAAGACACGACATCAGGGTGTTTTTTATCCAATTGAACAACAATTTCTCTAATGGTCAGCTTGGTTTCAAAAGCAACTAACCGTACCTTCCAACAAAAGGGGCAATCTGGCCGTTGATAAAGTGTTATTGACGATTCTGTTGTTACCATTAGATGTTTCTCAATCTCAGGTCATGCAAATGATCTTTCAACGAATCAATCCGATCATTTCCCCAAAAGATTTGATCGTCAACTGTAAACGATGGCACACCAATAACCCCTTTTGATTGTGCTTCTTGCCAATTCTCATCCATTTTAACAAGATAAGACTCATCACTACTGGCTGCTTCAACACATTCATGTGATAAACCTATTACTTCTGCCACTTCAAACAAAGTATCTATTTCACCGATATTACTGCCTTCTGCCCACTCTTGCCTCATCACTTCAATGATATAAGGCTTCAACAGGCCTTCTTTTTCCGCTGCAAACGAGACTGCGCCTGCCAATGTTGGGTCCGTTTCAATCGGTGGTGGAGAAAATGGAATACCCATTTTCTTGCAACTACGTGCTACGTCTTGGCGTACTAAATGTATTTTCTTCTTTACTCGCTCAGGCGATGATCGACCGGCCCATCCGCCAAAAGGTTTCCATAAAAACTTTACGCGGTATTGATCAACGACAGAAAACATACTTTTAGACGCTAAATAACAATATGGACTTCTAAAATTAAAATAGACATTAACCTTGGTCACTGCCTGCGCATTACTTGCTGTGTTATCGTTCATCCCCTCACCCCTCCATACTTACATTTTTTTTATTAGTATAGACCACTATTGTGCTATTAACATCCCTAAAAATACTGCTCAGGCATGCAGTATTGCAGATATAACGACATTAACCGTTTGTTTTATAGTGCATCGCTATCGCATACATACACTAGCCTAAATGCTAATGCTCGTCTTTATAGTTCAAACGATTCATGCAGCGTTGGTATTCTCACATCTGTTGCTTGAATTTTTGCAGCAAAGCTTTTCATGCTTTTCTCTTCACCATGAACAAGGTACGTCGTTTTAGGGTTCCCTGTTTTTGCATGCCATGCGATTAATTCAGTTTGGTCAGCATGCGCAGAAAAACCACCAATCGTATGAATACTGGCTTGAACAGGCATCTCTTCACCAAATATTTTTACTGTTTTTGCACCATCAATAATACGTCTTGCTAACGTTCCCTGAGCTGCAAAACCAACAAATACAATACTACTGCGCCGATTCCATAGATTATGTTTCAAATGATGCCGCACACGTCCGCCCGTACACATACCCGATCCTGCCATAATAACAGCACCACCACCCACCTGATTGATTGCCATTGACTCGGTCGTTTCACGCGTAAAATGTAGCCCTGGAAACCCAAAAGGGTCTTTGCCTTCATTAAACAGGTTTAGAGCTTCTGTGTTATAGCATTCAGGATGCCGCGCAAAAATTTGCGTTGCAGAAATTGCCATGGGTGAATCAAGAAACACATTAATAAAATGTTTTATCTTTTTACTAAGAATACCTTCTCGTAAAAAATAGAGCACTTCTTGCGCTCTTTCCATCGCAAACGTCGGAATGATGACATTTCCGCCACGGCCTATCGTTTCATTAATCACCCCATAAAGCTCTTTAATAGAGGGTTGTAATTGCTTATGCACCCTATCACCATAGGTTGTTTCCATAATAACCGTGTCTACTTTTGGCGGCCTGTCTGGTGCGTTCAAAATGGCCCGTCCACCGTAACCAAGATCACCTGAAAAGAGCACTCGTCGAACCTCGCCCTTCTCTTCAAGCTGCAGAAGAATAGACGCTGACCCCAGAATATGCCCTGCCTCAAAAAAGGTTGCTTGTATCCCCGCTGCTAGCTGTTCAGATTGCCCGTAAATGGCTTGTCTGCCAAAAAACTCTAAACTATTGAGCGCATCTAAAATACTATATAGCGGCTCAATGTCCTTATCACTATTTTGCTGTCGTTTTGCTTTACGCTGTTGGTAGCGCGCCTCTTCTTCTTGTAGGCCAGCAGAATCCAGCATAACCAACCGAGCCAACTCCAATGAGGCTGCCGTGGTGATAACAACCCCTTTAAAACCGCGTTTCACCAACAGCGGGATTCGCCCGCAATGGTCTAAATGAGCATGCGTCAGTAATAAAAAATCAATCGAAGCAGGGTCAAAGCCAAACGGTTCAGCATTTTCTTCAATAATTTCTCGACTGCCTTGATACAGCCCACAATCAATGAGAATGCGCTGACCGGCACATTCAATAAGATGACAGGAGCCGGTTACTCCCTTTGCAGCACCGTGGAATGTAATATTCAACTTGTCTCCTTTAACTTCAAATTTTTCTGAGCACGCCGATAAAAATAAAGTCCTATGCACTTCATCATATCATCTAAAAATACATCGCGTTACGTACCAACTTTCTAAACGATTGGCGAGCTCAGACAGGCTTGAATGCTTATATCATGCGCCATCATCGAGCAACCCCATTGCCTTGTTTTATCACAAACTTGGGTGCGTAAATATCAGCAAATCGCACCTACTTTAATTGATATAACGTTAACTTGATCCGCATCAGATCTGACTTCATTTCATCATATCAACCCATATTGAAGTGCTATAGTGCCTTGAACATTTGCACATCACTATAGCCTTGGAACAAACCGTAACTTTCGACCTCGACCTTATTCAGCGTTATAACAAAGCTGGGCCACGCTACACCTCGTATCCAACAGCTGTTGAATTTAATGAAAATTTCACAGCTGAAAGTTATCAGCAGCAAGTTGACCTATCCAATCAACGAGGTGGGCCGCTATCTCTATATTTTCACCTGCCTTTTTGTGACACGGTCTGCTTTTATTGTGCCTGCAATAAAATCATTACCAAAAATCGTCAGCATGCTGTTCCCTACTTGAAGAATTTACACAAAGAAATCGCCCTACAAGCAGCCTTATTTGATTCTAAACGCATCGTCGAACAACTACATTGGGGTGGTGGCACGCCCACTTTTATTAATCATCAACAAATGCGCGAACTGATGGCTGTTACACGCCAACATTTCACATTAGCAGATGATGATAACGGCGAGTTTTCCATTGAAATAGACCCTCGTGAAGCCGATGAAAAAACCATCGCTTTATTACGAGAGATTGGCTTCAATCGAATCAGTTTAGGGGTTCAAGATTTCAACCCCGTTGTTCAAAAGGCCGTTAATCGCATTCAAAGTGAAACCGAAACATTGGCGGTTGTTGATGCCGCCCGTGCAAATAATTTTCGTTCTATTAGCCTCGACCTGATTTATGGTTTACCCCATCAAACGCCTCGTAGCTTTTCACAAACGCTCGATAAAGTCATCCATAGCGCGAACCCTGACCGGCTGTCTATTTTTAATTATGCACATATGCCTGAGCGCTTTAAAGCTCAACGCCAAATGAACAAGGACGAGTTACCCACGCCCGAAGTAAAACTAGAAATACTGCACCAATCTATTGATCAATTGACCGGCGCTGGGTATGTATACATTGGCATGGATCATTTCGCAAAGCCTGACGATGAGCTGGCTGTTGCCCAACACAATGGCAAACTCTACCGAAATTTTCAAGGCTACTCCACACGTTCAGATTGTGACCTGATTGGCCTTGGCGTTACTTCTATTGGGCGTATTGCAGATTCCTACTCCCAAAACCAACGCACATTAGACGACTATGCAAACAGCTTGAAGCATAATGAACTAGCTATTTATCAGGGCATTAATCTGAATGCCGACGATAAAATTCGCCGTGCTGTGATCACTCAGCTTATTTGCCATTTCACGCTAGATATTAGGACTATTGAAGAAGAACTTAATATTAATTTTGCCACTTACTTTGCTGACGCCTACCCACAGCTCGATCAATTTTCGCGTGATGGGTTGATACGCTACGATACTAATGAAATTAAGGTCTTAGCCTCTGGGCAGTTGTTGATTAGAAATATTTGCATGGCATTAGATTTTTATAGCCAACAAAAAGCTAAACATCTTTTTTCGAGCGTGATTTAGCCCCCTTAAATCCCCTACTAACAAGTCTTATTAAACACTAATTTTTGGCTGATTACCCAGTGGCCTGAAACGAATAATAAGTAATGGCAAGAGCGTCATATTCGCCAGTAAGGCTGCAATCATTGAAAACCCCGTTAAAAGACCAAAATATATAGTGGGTATAAAATTAGAAAATACTAAAATTGAAAAGCCTATCGTAATCGTCAACGATGTGTAATACATTGCTCGACCAATCGAACTATGGCTTCGCTGAGCCGCTAACCAATAATCTTGATGTTGGCTATATTCATCTATAAAACGGTGTACATAGTGAATCGTGTCATCGACGGCTATGCCTATACAAATAGCGGCGATGGTGATTGTCATCATATCCAGTGGAATTGCTAACCAGCCCATTAGCGCAAGCACCATTCCCGCGGCCATTATATTGGGGATGATGGCGATGGCTGCTAAGCGTATGTTTTGAAAAAGTATTGCCAGCATTATCAAAATAGCAACAAACACAACGCCTAAGGTTAAAATTTGTGAGCGAAATAAGCTTTGAAGCATATTATTATAGAGAACGACCATGCCGGTAACTTTAATTTGCTCCTCATCTATCCCAAGGTCACGGTTTAGACCCTGTTTAATTTCTGCCAATAACTCTCCGCGTTGTAGTGATGGGTCTGATTCAAAAATTCTGATGCTAAAACGTAATTGATTGCCATCGGCAGACATGTAAGGCTCAATTAACGATTCCTTAATAACAGGGGGCAACTTTTTATAAAGAATCGCCAGCTCAAAATCATTATTTAGAATCTCCTCATTGAGCGTTTTTAGCAAACTTACTGCTGTTGCTATGGAGATTACCTTCCCTGTTTCATCAAAGGCATCAAGGTAATTATGTATCTCCTCAATCTTCCCTAGCATCTGACTGTTAAACCAATAACTTGAGCCGGTTATTCCAACAGCAGCATCACCATACTCATCATCAAAGAACTCATCGTCCTCCTCATATATTTCTTCTTCAGCCTCTTCTTCGTAAAAATAAGCCGGTGCATCAATAACCACATCCATGGGGGTTGTACCGCCTAGCTTTTGGTCTATCAGCTCCATACCCTGATAAATTTCTGTCGACTCTTTATAGTAATCTATAAAACGGTTTTCAACGGTCAGTTGAGCAAGCCCCCAAACACTTAACACCGCCAAGAGAACAAAAGACAACATAATTCCACGACCATATTGCTTATTCTTATCTGCCAAAAACTGTGTCAGCTTCTCGGTAATATCATGTTCTTGCGTCGGCTTTTCCTTATTTAATAACACCACTGCCGCAGGAAATAATGTAAACGTCATCAACTGCGCGATGCCAATACCTATTACCATCATCCAACCAAAATCAATCACTGGGCGAATACCGCTAACCAGTAGCGAACCGAAGGCCACCATCGTGGTGATCGATGTATACAAGCAGGGAATAAATTTACTTTTTACCGTCTCAAGCACTAATTCTCGCTGATCATAATTTGCCAGTGTTCGATGTAATTCTCTATACCGGACAATTAAATGAACCAATAACGATAACGTTAAAATAAGAAGCAATGAAACAAAGTTTGATGAAACAACCGTCACCGGCCAATTTAAAAGACCCAAGATACCAATCACACTCATTGCTGATGCTGAACAGGTCATCATGGCCAGAATAACCCAGTGTAAGCGTCTAAAAATAACACTTAAAATAATGATGAGAATCACAAAAACAGCAATACCAAACGTTAATAAATCATGCCGAATAAAGTCTATTGAGTCGCTGGCAATCATCGGCACGCCCCCTAAAAACAAGTGCGCGGACTTTCGGTGTTGATCCATGATATTACGTACTGTCTCAATATCTTTACTTTGTTGGACCTGTAACAATGCGTTATAAGCATCAAACTCATCTGAAATTTTTTGCAGTAAGTTAGCCTCTTTTACAGAAAGCTTATTTTCTAACTGCTTGGTACGCAAAGCATCACGACTTTTTAGCAAACTCTCCCACTTTTCATCAAATTTAAACGTTATTTGCAGGGCAGTCGTTTCGCCATCAGGGCTGATTAATAGATTACGGTAAAGCGGACTAGAAATTATCTCTTGCTTAGCTAGCTCACGATCAACCTTAGGGCTTTCTAACGTAATAACCTCCTCGCTTAACTCATACAACGTCATCGGAGGGCTATTAATTAAAGGCACATCTAATAAAGTAGTTACTGACTCAACTCGATCAATCTTTTTTAATTTTGACCGTAACTGATTTATGTCTTGTAGCACCTCATCTGAAAACATATCCAACTGAGGTGTATAGGTAAGAATTAAACTATCATCTGAGCCATAGCGCGCCTTTATTGACCGATAAAGCTCTAATGATTCATCATTTTCTAGGACTAACGAATCAGCAGAGGCATCTAGTCTAAATTTAGTAGCATGAGTCCCCAGAAAAATGACTAAAAGCACCATCACGACCATTGTAAAAATAGGTCGACCTAAAACGGTCCGGTTATAAATGGCTAATAATGTTGTCGACATATTATTTATAGATTCATTAATGAATTGTCTATAAGCATACGGGTAAACAGCATATTACTAAATTTAATTTGTGATTTTTTTCACTTAAAGATTTTTTAAAAGGCCAGCAACACCTTCTTTTTATCACCCACCCGCTATAGGCTTTATACGGTTACCGAATAAAGTAAATCTAGCGCATTGAAAAACCTTATTTAAATAAAAAAGCCTCAACTCCCTAAACGGGAATTGAGGCTTTTTATATGGTGGGCCTACAAGGACTTGAACCTTGGACAAATGGATTATGAGTCCACTGCTCTAACCAACTGAGCTATAGGCCCATTGTTCTATTCTGACGTATCTATAAAGCTACGTAAATGCTCTGTTCGTGAAGGGTGACGTAATTTACGTAATGCTTTTGCTTCAATTTGGCGTATTCTCTCACGAGTCACATCAAATTGCTTGCCCACTTCTTCCAATGTGTGATCAGTATTCATATTAATACCAAATCGCATTCTAATCACTTTTGCTTCGCGAGCGGTTAAGCCAGCAAGTACGTCTTGTGTTGACTCTCTCAAGCTTTCAATTGTTGCTGAGTCTACTGGTGACACTGCGTTAGCATCTTCAATAAAGTCACCTAGGCTTGAATCCTCATCATCACCGATCGGTGTACCCATAGAGATAGGCTCTTTTGCAATTTTAAGTACTTTGCGGACCTTGTCTTCTGGCATTTCCATTTCTATCGCCAACTCTTCTGGTAATGCTTCTCGACCTTTTTCTTGCAAAATTTGACGTGAAATACGATTCAATTTATTAATCGTTTCTATCATATGCACTGGTATACGAATCGTTCTTGCTTGGTCGGCTATGGAACGCGTAATGGCCTGACGAATCCACCATGTTGCATAGGTAGAGAACTTATAACCACGACGATATTCAAACTTATCAACCGCTTTCATTAAGCCGATATTGCCTTCTTGAATAAGGTCTAGGAATTGCAGCCCTCGGTTTGTGTATTTTTTAGCAATGGAGATCACCAATCGTAAATTGGCTTCAACCATTTCTTTTTTAGCACGGCGCATTTTGGCTTCGCCAATCGATAAGCGACGGTTAATGTCTTTGATTTCTGTCGTGACTAAAGAGCTTTCGCTTTCTACATTAGCCAGCCTAACTTGTGCTTTTTTAATTTCATGGAAATTTTCTTTAATAACAGCAACAAATGGCTCGTCTGTTTTTAAGTGCTCTTCTAACCATGTTATGTCACTTTCATTTTTAACAAAGCCTGCGATAAATAACTTACGCGGCATTTTTGCTTGTTTAACGCAGATGTCAATAATGGTTTTTTCTTGAGCTCTAACCAACTCAACACATTGTTTCATTTCATTTGAAAGCAATGTAAAGAAACGCGGTGTAAATTTAAGTGCCATAAACAATAAGGCCAACTCATCAAACTCTTTTTGAGTTTTTTCTGAGGCATAACCTTCTTTTTTAATCACCTTAGTACATTCTTTGTACTTAGCCGCAATTTCGTTAATACGAACTTCGACATCTTCAATGGTTAATGCTGGGATTTCAGGTGCACTTTCATCTTTCGCCGCCGCAGGCTGCGTGTAATCATAGTCGTCTTCTAAATCAACAAAATCTGGAATATAGTCTGCTAAGCGAAGTTCATCACTCTTAATTTTTTCGAACACATCAAAAAAGCGATCCACAACAGCTGGGTAACGAACAATCGCCGCCAACATTTCGTTTTGCCCTTCTTCAATACGCTTAGCTATATCAAGCTCACCTTGGCGAGTTAATAAGCCAACCGTGCCCATTTCACGCATGTACATACGGACAGGGTCTGTCGTTCGGCCTAACTCTTTATCAACGGTTGCTAAAGCAACAGCCGCTACTTCAGCCGCAGCAGATTCATCAACCGTTTGAGCAACGGTGCCATCGGATACAGTATCTGACTCTGGCGCCTCTTCGCTGACACTAATGCCCATATCTGAAATCATTGTAATGATTTCTTCAATACGCTCTGGCTCCACGTCTTGTGGTAGGTGATCGTTCACCTCCGCATACGTCAAGTAACCTTGCTCATGCCCTTTACTAATCAATGCTTTGATTTTAGAGGTTTGTTCTTTCTGTTGTTCTTTATCCATTATGTTCCCGTGAACTAAGTACAAATTTTCGCCAACTGAACCGAGTATTCTAGCAGATATTCTTAATTTATCTACGAATGTTCTTTTATTTCATTAATTCTCTAAGCTCATCTCTTTCTTCTTCACTTAAATCTTCTGCTTTTGCCAATAATATTTCATAACGACTCTTTTTTGCCTGCTCTTTCAAGCGCTCAATCGCGCCTAAAAACTCCTGCTCAGTCGACTCCCCTTCGATTAATCGCTCTTCGGCAAACAATGCTCTAATAATTTTTTCATGTTCGTGCCCACGAAACCGTTCTAGCAGCATTGCTGGCGATACCTCTATATGACCATTTAACACCGAAATAATTTCATTTAATACCGGCATTCCTGGCACATTTAATTGTAACCAAGCGTCTTGTGTATTAATTTTTTGCACCAACGCAGGCTCATGAAGAATCAGCATTATTAAATGCCTCATAGCCGAAAGGGGGGCGGCCCCAGTTTTTTTAACAACTTGTCGCGCACCGAATCGAGGTTTGAAGGAAGCGGCCGCACCTTGCTTTTCCATTTTAGTTAGCTGCGCTAATTGTTTCTTCATTAATTCTGCAAAAGCACCCGCAGGTAATGTATCTAGCAATGGTTTCGCTTGCTCCATAAAACCAGCCCGCCCTTCAATTGTCGTCAACGGGTGCTGTTTACCTAAGTAATCAAAAAAATAACTGGACAACGGCGTCGCCTGCTCTACCAACTGCTCAAAGTGTGAGGCCCCTTTTTCACGAATTAAACTATCAGGATCTTCACCCTCAGCTAACAGTAATACTTTTATTTGCCGTCCAGTGCGCAAAGCTGGCAAAGCATTCGTCACAGCACGCCATGCTGCTTTTTGTCCCGCTGTGTCACCATCCATACATATCACCAAGGTGGACACAGAGCGAAATAATAAATCAACGTGCTCGCGAGTGATTGCGGTACCCAAGGCAGCAACAGCATTTGTAACGCCCTGCTGATAAAGCGAAATAACGTCTAAGTAGCCTTCAACCACAATAATTTGCTGTATTTTAGTAGACGATTTTAGCGCTTCATATAAACCATATACTTCACGGCCTTTATGGTAGAGCGGCGTTTCTGGAGAATTTAAATACTTTGGCTCGCCGCCATCTAGGACTCGACCACCAAACCCGATAGTTTGCCCACGTTTATTACGGATAGGGAAAATAATTCGCTCTCTAAAGCGGTCATACGTTTTATTATTTTCATTCGTCACCACAAGCCCTAATTCACCTAACTGATGGAGCGAATCGTTATCTTGGCCCAACGACGACAGCAAATTACTCCAACCTGGTGGTGCAAAACCTAATTGGAAGGTTTTAGCCACTTCGCCTGTCAGCCCTCTATTTTTCAAGTACTCCGCCGCAATATGACTGGCCCCATGCTGTCGCAGTTGCTGCTGGTAAAAGTCACTCACCTTCTCATTCATACGCAGCAGTGGCGATAAATCCCGTTTCGGTTTCTCCGTTTCAAACCCTTGCTCGCGTACAACCTCCACGCCAGCGCGGCTTGCTAATTCTTCGATTGCTTCTACAAAACTAAAGTGGCTGTAATCCATTAAAAAGCCAATCACCGAACCACTCTGGCCACAACCAAAACAATGATAAAACTGCTTGTCTTGGCTGACAGTAAAACTGGGGGTTTTCTCGTTATGAAATGGGCAGCAAGCAGAGTAGTTCGCACCTTTTTTTTTCAACGGTAGCAAGCTATCAATCACCTCGACAATATCGGTTCTTGCCAATAAGTCATCAATAAAATGCTGGGGGATTCGACCTGCCATGATTATGGTATTTTATTTACCCTATGATTCTTGCTTGAAGCATAGACGACATTAACAAGCGTTAATACTTTTCTATACGAGCCGGAAGTGCTCAGTGAAATTGATGCGCTTCTCCATGCCTACCAATTTGTCATACAGTGATCATGCGGACCACTAAATAAAAACAAATTAAGAAAGCTTGGCTTTTATTTTACCGCTTGCCGCACCAACGTCTGCACGACCTTGTAATTTAGGACGAAGAATACCCATCACTTTACCCATATCTTTCATGCCTTGCGCACCAGATTCGGTAATCGCCTGATCGATCAGTTGATCGACCTCTGATTCAGTTAATTGTTGGGGCAAGTACTGCTGGATAATACTTGTTTCTTTTTGCTCTATCAGTGATAGGTCGTCACGACCTGCTTTGTCAAACGCCTCTATTGAATCACGACGCTGTTTGACCATCTTATCGAGCAATTGAAGGACTTGCGTATCATCTAATTCGATACGCTCATCGACTTCTTTTTGCTTAATAGCAGCGAGTATTAAACGAATAACACTCAGCTTTTCTTTTTCTTTAGCCTTCATTGCTAACTTCATATCCTCACGGATACGGTGCAATAAAGGCGTGGCTTGTTCGCTCATTATGTTAACGACGCGAGTAGCAAATATTAGCTACGACCACGACGAAGGTTGTTCAATGCGCGACGTGTGCGAGACAACCCTTTCAAATGACGTTTAACCGCTGCAGCTGCTTTACGCTTGCGCTCAGCAGTTGGCTTTTCATAAAACTCACGTTTACGTGATTCAGCCAAAACGCCGGCTCTTTCACATGTACGCTTAAAACGACGTAGAGCAAAGTCAAATGGTTCGTTATCTTTAACGCGAACTGAAGGCATGTATTTCTCTCTTCTTAAAAGTTAAATGGTGTAAAAGGATGGCGGATTATACACGCAGCAAAGCCATATGCCAACACCCATACTCTCCTAATAACAACACCTTTAACGAAAATCTATTGTTAATGATTAACGTGAGCTTCATATCGTTTAGGCAGAAAGCGCCTTGTTTGCGTATAATAGCCTGCTTTAAAACCTTGCTAAACCATCGCCATCAATGACTACCCAGCCACCACTTGTTCTTGGTATTGAAACATCCTGTGACGAAACAGGCGTTGCCTTGTATGGCAAACGCGGCTTACTCGCTGATGCGCTGTATAGCCAAATTGACATGCATGCGGAGTACGGAGGCGTTGTGCCTGAACTGGCTTCACGAGACCACGTCCGTAAACTAATTCCACTTATTAAACAATGCTTTGCTAATGCCAGCGTAACTAGTCGTGAGTTGTCCGGCGTTGCCTACACATCTGGGCCGGGACTTGTTGGCGCTCTGTTTGCTGGAGCTAGCGTTGCTCGAAGCTTGGCTTATGCATGGGACATCCCCTCTATCGGCATTCACCATATGGAGGGTCATTTATTAGCCCCCATGCTTGAAACAACACCACCTAGCTTTCCTTTTGTTGCCTTATTGGTCTCAGGTGGGCACACACAATTAATTAAGGTCAATCAAATAGGCGACTATCAACTGCTCGGCGAATCCTTAGATGATGCTGCCGGCGAAGCCTTTGATAAAACAGCAAAATTACTCAATTTAGGCTACCCAGGGGGACCTGCCTTGGCCGCTTGCGCCAAAAATGGCAATCCGGAAAGGTTTAATTTTCCACGCCCTATGACCAATCGGCCAGGGCTTGATTTTAGCTTTAGCGGGCTCAAAACTTTTGCCTTAACAACCAGCCAGCAACATGCTTTAGACGAGCAAACCTGTGCTGATATCGCCAGAGCCTTCGAAGATGCCGTGGCTGACACATTGGCGATGAAATGCAAACGCGCTTTAACTCAAACCGGGCTCTCTACCTTAGTGGTTGCTGGTGGCGTCAGCGCCAACCAACGTTTACGTAAAACACTGGACCAAATGGCCAAAGAAATCAGCGCCAAGGTATTTTATCCCCGCCATGAATTTTGTACTGACAATGGCGCCATGATCGCTTACGCTGGTTATCAACGTCTATTAGCTGGGGAATTCGACGAGCTCAGCATTAAAGCTCGACCTCGCTGGCTCTTATCTGCACTTAATACGCCTCAACCTAAGTAAACAAAGACCTTATGGATATTATTTTTCTACGAAACTTACGAATTGAAGCCATCATTGGCATTTTTGACTGGGAACGCAAAGTAAAACAGCCCGTTTTCTTTGATATCGAAATGGCCGCGGACATAAAAAAAGCTGCTGCTAGTGATCATATTGACGACACTTTAGACTATAAATCTCTATCGAAAGCAGTGATTGATTTTGTCGAAAAAAGTGAGTTTCAGTTAGTTGAAACATTAGCCGAAAAAGTTGCCGAACTGATTATTCATGATTTCAATGTCCCTTGGCTAAAGCTAACCTTGAACAAGAAAGGAGCATTACGCCATGCCGATGACGTTGGCATTATTATTGAGCGTGGATCAAAACCCCAATGACCACTGTTTACCTAAGCATTGGCAGCAACATTGAGCGCGAAAAACATATCCGTGCCGGTATAAATGCCTTAAAAAAACAATTCGGCAACCTCACCTTATCCAGCGTTTATGAGTCCGACGCGGTTGGTTTTGATGGTCAACCCTTTCTAAATTTAATTGCTGCTTTTGAAACAGATCTGTCCGCAATACAAGTAGATACCATTCTTGATACGATTGAAAAAGACAATGGTCGCACCCTTGATCAGAAAAAATTTAACCCGCGAACACTGGATTTAGATTTAATCCTGTATGGCAACTTCATCAGCAAAGACCCTCTTCTCGATATTCCGCGTGGCGAAATAACTCAGTATGCATTCGTCTTAGAGCCACTGGCTGAAATTGCTGGCAACCTACAACATCCTGTTTTACAGACCTCTTACCAGCAGCTCTGGCAACATTTCGACAAATCTAACATCGTACAAAAACGCATTGATTTTAGTTGGGATTAGACGAGGCTTTTACCGCCATCAACCGCAATCACCTGACCGGTAATATAAGCCGCATTTTGGGCTAAAAATAACACTGTTTCGGCAATATCGCTGGGTGCACCTTGTCGCTGCAAAGGAATTTTTTCAACAATGCTGTCAGTCAATTCAGTTGCCTGACTTTCTGGCCATAAAATTGCCCCTGGCGATACGCCATTCACCCGCACATCTGGCGCCAACTCCTTAGCTAACGATTCTGTTAACGCATATAACCCCGCTTTTGCGGTGCTATAAATCGGGTAATCTACCAATGAACGTTTAGCATAAATATCAACAATATTAACAATACAACCTTTGGTTTTTTTTAATGCCTTGAACGCCACTTTACTGACAAAAAATGGGGCTTTTAAATTACTCCCCATCAAATCATTCCACTCACTCTCATTAGCATCGCCAACTGGCGTTGGGTAAAATGTAGACGCATTATTAATCAACACGTCCAAACGCCCATGTCTAGTAATCACCTGATCGACCATCTGCTCAATTTTCTGCACCGACTGTAAATCCGCTTTTATAGCCCACGCAGAGTGCTCTCTTTTATTATTTAATAGCTGAACAAGCTCATCCGCTTCGCTGCGTGAATGACGATAGTGAACCACAACACCGTACCCTGCCGCATGAAACGTTTTCGTCATTTGCGCGCCAATTCGCCTTGCCGCACCAGTAATTAACACTATTTTCTGCAATTTGGACACACCACCCTCGAATTAAACTAGACTTTCAATAAGAACATACTACTGAATAACATATGCAAAACCGATTCTTTTTGTTGCTATTTTTGGCCCTTCTATTAAGTGCTTGCGCTCAAGTCCCTGACCAAAAAGGCTACCATTACGAATACTTTAATCTTAACGCCATGGCCAAGACTGATATCGACATGGTCGCTGACACCCACGTAAAACAAACTATCAAACACCTGAGGCTACTAGCAATAAAGCTCTACAAACGTAACCCACGAGAATGGAAGAAAACCAATTTAAAATCAAGAGAAGCCGCTGTAGCACGTATTTTTAAACAACCCTTTCCAACCGTAAATGGCAAAAGTAGCGTGGACAGTATTCGACTCGCTTTTAACGAACAATATCAAGGTGACCGTGTACTTGCTTATGTATCGGGCTTAGCTAGCATGCTTACTTTGTCATATAACGGTAAAAGCCAGTTTTATTTATTCGATAGCTTAGATGCTCAAAAAGTGTATAACGGCGCACGCAATATTGAAGTCGCTTCGTGGTTACTGCAAACCAAAAGAAAACAAAATGGAGAACTTTTTTTACTCAGTTCTGGTAAAGGCCTCTCCGCAACAAACCGAAGTTATGATCGGTTATTTGGCAAGCTCATTGGTCAACAGGATCTGCTCGCGCTGGTTATTGCGACTAAAAACCATCGCACTATAAAAAATGTTTTTCAGTCGGCTGCCCGGTTTGTCTTTTTGCCCGTTTAAGCCTCTAAATATGCATGCTCAGTATTATAAAATACACACAACAACATCATTGGCAGACTTTATGCCCAACGACTTTAGTCTGCTCTTGCATGCTTTAATTGTTGAATGACTTCAAGCCGCCGTTTATGAATGGCATCACCAATTTTCTTACCCACTAAACCCCGTTTAACAAACTCTTTAGGGTCAACTTCATTCGCTGCAAAGTAAGCCTGTTTAATCCAATCAGCCTGTGGATAGTCCTTGTTTTCAAAACCCTTTCGACCTCTGGCGTCTGCCTCACAAGCCAATAAAAATGAGGTTAATTTTTGCGGTTGGCGAAAAGCCCCTAATGCCTCCAACACTTTCAATAAGGTCGCTGCTTTTAACTCAAATGCCCGATGACAATGCGTATGATATTTCATCACTTTTTCTGCCAGATCAACAAATTCATTGGGAATTCGCAAACGTGTTGCCACCGTCTTTAAAGCCGTTAACCCCATCTCCTCATGACCATGATGAGACGGCCAGTTATCCGCTTTCGTCAGCCCTTTCCCAAGGTCATGCACCAATGCCGCAAAACGCACGACAGCACTGTCCGATAACTTAGCGGCTTGACGTAGCACCATCATTGTATGAATACCGGTGTCAATTTCAGGATGGTGCTTTGCTGGCTGAGGGACACCGAATAATACGTCCAACTCCGGCAAAATAACCGCTAAGGCGTCACATTGCCTTAATACTTCAAAAAATATATCTGGTGATTGCTCACCCAATGAGCGACTAATTTCTTGCCAAACACGCTCCGCTGTTAACAAGGCAAGCTCACCACTACTAACCATTTCTTGCATCAGTTTCATGGTCTCTGGCGCCACGCTAAAACCCAGATGCGCATAACGTGCAGCAAATCGTGCCACGCGCAAGATGCGTAACGGGTCTTCTGTAAAGTGTGGAGACACGTGACGCAATATTCGAGCTTCTAAATCAACTTTGCCACCATATGGGTCAATCAATTCGTCGGCACGTTGTGCCATCGCATTGATCGTCAAATCACGCCGTAGCAAATCTTCCTCTAATGTCACTTCCGGTGACGCATGCACTTCAAACCCTTTGTAACCACCGCCAATTTTGCGTTCTGTTCTTGCTAAGGCATATTCCGCTTTTGTATCTGGGTGAAGAAAAACAGGAAAATCCTTACCTACTTGCTCAAAGCCTTGTTGTAGCATTTCATCTACCGATGAGCCAACAACAACATAATCCCTATCCTTTGACGGATAGTTAAGCAGCTTATCCCTGACGGCACCGCCTACCAGATATATCTCCATTACCATAGTCTAATATATGTTATGATTTTAAGCTTTTTTTCAACCCAAGGTTTTATTGTGTTAGAGATTTTCATGTACTGTTTGCTGTTTGGATCCTTCACAGGACTGATTTCAGGCCTCTTAGGTATCGGCGGCGGTATTGCTATTGTGCCATTTTTAGCTTGGCTATTACCCCTCCATGGTATGCCAGTAGAAACCAGCATGCAAACTGCGATTGCTACTTCTTTAGCCACTATTATTATCACCTCCCTTTCCGCCATTTATGCGCAAAACAAGCGTGGCGCCATTGACTGGAAAGTTGTTAAATATTTCACCCCAGGTATTGCTATTGGCGCTTATTTTGGTGCCCACTTAGTGCATTACCTGACGACTGAGCTACTCTCTATGGTGTTTGGTGGGTTTTTATTACTGAATGGCCTTCGTATGGCACTAAAGTTAACACCGAATCCTGAGCGCAAACTGCCTTCGCCACTACCCTTGAGTCTCGCCGGTAGTGTTTTAGGCATACTTTCCACGCTGATTGGTATTGGTGGCGGTACTTTTACTGTTCCGTACATGTTATTGCACAACGTACCGATGAAAAAAGCTATTGCGTTTGGAAGCACCTTTGGCCTACCTATTGCCATTTTTGGTGCCATTAGTTTTATTATTCTCGGCCTAAAAAACACTATCCCCATGGAAGGCAATATTGGCTATATTAATATACCTGCCTTTCTGGGCATTAGTGTAGCCAGCTTATTCGCCGCACCGATTGGTGTGCATCTAGCACACACAATCCCTACCGGTGCAATGAAGAAAACGTTTGCCGTCATCATGCTTTTTGTTGGCTTAAAAATGTTTATCAGCGCAATTTTTTAATTATTTAACAGCTGCCTTATAGAGCAACATACCCACCAACATGGATACCACGACCAGCAACGGTTCTTGAAAACCAAACCCTAAACTTGCAACCGCAGGACCTGGGCAATAACCAATAACGCCCCAACCAATACCAAATAACGCCGCGCCTATAATTAACGGACGATCTATTTGTAATAAGGTTGGTAATTGAAAGTCGTCAGCCAAAAGAGGTTTACCTCTTGAAAAAATAAAACGGTAAGCAAGCGTTGTTGTTAAAACAGCGCCCCCTAAAACAAACATTAAACTGGGGTCCCATTGACCGGTGATATCTAAAAAATTGATCACTTTATTGGGGTTTACCATTTGCGATAACGCCAAACCGACGCCAAAAATAACACCGGCAACTAACGCACTGAGTATTTTAAGCATTATTAACCCCCCGTAATTTGTTTGAAAACATACACTGTTACAATGCCACTTAACAAAAACGTCGCTGTTGCCACTAATGAGCGCAGAGAAAAACGTGAAATACCACAAATTCCATGCCCACTAGTACAACCACTACCCATTGCTGTGCCTATTCCAACCACCAATCCCCCGGCAATCAATAATATTGTAGACATCGATTCCCTAGCCGCTATTGTGATTGGGAAAAAGTGCATATAAACCGCACCTCCTAAAACAAGACCAACAACAAAGGCTAAGCGCCAAGCCTTTTCTTCAAACGAAGGCGCATTAAAGACACCGGCGACAATGCCACTGATGCCTGCAATACGACCATTTAAGTACATTAAAATACTCGCACTGATACCAATTAATACACCGCCTGCTAACGATAAATAGGGGGTAAAGTTCTCCATAGTGTCACTCTCTTATGTCATGAATAAATTTATATTATTAAATATTATAAGCATATTATCAAAAACATATTAACCCCCTAGACCCTGCTGAGAAGATAAATCTTGTGTAAAATACACGCCATGAAAAACAAAACCGACCAATGGCATACCTTACATGCCGAAACAGCCAGCATTGAGTGGAAAGACTTAGAGCGTTTTTTTGCTCGCGGTAATTTATTACGTGTTTCCAGTGAGCTTGATCTTGTGGATGCCGCTGTGGAAATGGCTAATGACAATAAACCAGTTATTGAACAATGGATCGCTGAGAACCGTTTATCAGCCGTTTCAAATGAAGAAGCATTATTGTGGTCCAAAGGCGAAAGTAATCTTTGGTCAGTGATTGTATTACCTTGGATACTAGTCCAGCAGCGCCAATGAATCTGCCCGCTAATAAACTACCGTTATTGTGCAACTTTAAAACGGTTAATAATTTATTAGGCTCACTAAGTAGTCAAGAAGCAATGTTGGTAAGCAGGCTAAACTTGCTGTTTAAGCACGCCCAAGCGGTTTAGAATAACTCTACGCTACCATTTTAGCCTTATCAAACACAACTTACGCTTTAACGTTTACCTCAGCTTCAAAATGTAATTCAGAAGACAGTGAATGACTGATAAAACAGGTTGCCTCAGCTTTTCTTAATAACCGCTCAGCTTTCTCAACAACATTACTATCGGCCACTGACAACGTTGCTTTTGTGTTTATTTTAGTAAAAAGCACCGCCCCATCGACCTTATCTAAAGTTCCGACCGAGTCGCATTGTAAGTCATCCCACTCTAGTTTTGAGGCACGCGCAATGGCTTTGAATGACAAAATAAGGCAACTTGATAAAGACGCCATTAACAATTCTTCAGGCGACCATTGATCGCCTGGGCCACCATACTCTTTCGGTGCTGCCACCTTTATAACCGGCAAATCATTAGAGAACACACTTAATGACGTATCCGGAGCACTGATCACGTTAACGGTGTATCTGTGAGGTAATTGTTCCATTCTCTTTCCTTATTTATTCAACTATTTGCTCATAAATAGCGCCAAAAACGCCAGCTAGACAAAGCTTCAATACCGTAAAAAGGGTATTTATAACGTGATTAGCACAACTCGTCATTAGAGCTTAATAGCTATCGCCTTTGATTTTGATCTAGGTCAACATAGCCGCCCACGCTTTTTCAAGCCGCTTTTCTGAAATAGGCTGCCTCGTTTTAATCTGCTGGGCAAACAGCGATATTCTGAATTCTTCTAACATCCAGCGGAAAGCTTCATTTTCCGGGTTTGCGTCTGTTGAAGACACCCACAGCCAAAACTTCTTTTCAAAATACTGCGCCTGTTTTGTTTTTTCTTGGTCTTTATGTAATTGCCCGCCTGCTTTTTCCAACCTAAGCTGAATTGCTTTTAAATAACGTGTGTAAAACCTTAACTGGTCTGCCGAAACGTGCCTAACAAACCCGTTGAAACATAAACAAGACAATTGCTTAGAAATATCCTCATACATAACTTTTTCATTACGCCACTGTTCAAGCTCTTTTACTAGCTTTTGATATTGAGACAAAAGCTGCGAAATAACCTCCGAAAGTTCATAGCCTTTTGCATACAATGAAATATCATTTTTCTGCGCCGCTGCATCAAACTCAGCTTCAGTACGAATATCTTGGTCAGCAAAAAAACTAGCAATCAATTGATAAGCCAAATCATCGAAAACATCCTCCCCATGGCTCCGTTTGCAATGGGGATGCAATGGCAATTGTTGATAACTAAACGCCTGTGCGGTGGTGATGGCTGACTGCCGGCTTAGTTTTTTTAGCTCTTTTGAAAACTTCAAACGAAATAACCGTATCAAGCCATTTCGGTGAGTTTTTTGCGCCTGTTCAGCTGAATCCATTAGCGTGAGCCCCACACTCCCTTGCTCATCAACTAAGGCGGGAAAGCCCTTCAGCTCTTGCCCATCATGTTGAATCGTTTGATGTTCGGGGATATCATCAAATTGCCAGTTTTTTGAACCCGATGACGATAACGCACTGGTTAACGCCGTTTGAAATTGCATACCTGCCTTCTCAGCATACTGCCGCTTTAAGGCATTAAAATCTTTAGATACAGCAATAATTTTAGATTTTTTACCCAAAATATGAAAATTCATTCGCAGGTGGGGTGATAATTTATCTAATTCAAAATCTGCTGCTTTTAAGGTTGAGCCAAATTGTTTATTTAAAAAAGCAGCCAATTTGTCTAACAAACGCCCATTTGCATAATCCATTTCCTCTAAGCAGGCTTCAACAGAATTTGAAATAGGCACAAACTGTTTACGTAAATTTTTTGGCAACCCCTTTATCAATGCCTGTATTTTTTCCGCATACAAGCCCGGCACCAACCACTCAAACCCATCATCTGTGAGCTGGTTCAACTGCGCCAATGGGATCTGCGCCGTTACACCATCTTCATTATGGCCTGGTTCAAAACGGTAACTCAATTTTATCGGCACACCATTTATCAGGCGCATATCGGGAAACTTATTCGCATCAACCGCTGTTTCATCTTGCGAAGAAACATCCTCTGGCGTTAATTCAAGAATCGCCTGATTTTCATCCTTTTTTATCCACTTATTTAAAGCGGCCAAACTGTTGATTTGCGCTGGCAATTTTTGATCATAAAACTCAAACAAGGCTTGCTCATCTACAAGCAGGTCTACACGGCGGCCTTTTTGCTGTTCATACTCAATCTCCTGCAACAGTTTTTCATTTTTTCTAAAGAAAGCTGCATGACAAACCATATCTCTATCAACCAGCCCATGGCGTATAAACATCTCTCGCGCCTGCTCTGGTTCTATTCGAGCCAACGGTACTTTCCGCCCTTTGCTAATCGTTAAACCAAACAATAAAAGTTGTTCATGCACCATCCCTTGCGCCGATTTTTTTGACCAATGCGGTTCATAATAATGGTGCTTAATCAAATGCCCAGCGGCTTTTTCAATCCACTCGGGTTTTATTGACGCAACCGTTCGACCATAAACACGCGTTGTTTCTACTTGCTCTGCGGCCATCAACCATTTTGGCGGCTTCTTGAATAACGTAGAGGCGGGATGAATGTAAAATTTTAAATTCCGTGCACCTAAATATTCAGCTTGTTCGTGTTTAAAACCAATCCGAGTCACTAAGCCTGCCAATAAAGACTGATGAATTGCATCATCGTCGGCCTGCGTGTTGTTTATCTTCAACGCCAAGTTTTTTTTCACTAAATCTAATAGCTGACGACGAATATCTTCCCAATCCTTTATTCGCATATACGCAAGAAAGTTTTCTCGACAATATTTACGGAACTGATTATTCGATAGTGTCTTTTTCTGGCGTTGTATTTCACGCCATAACACTAAAAAGGATAGAAAATCCGAGCTCTCATTTTGATACGCCTTATGTTTTTCATCGGCATATTTCGCCTTATTGCTCGGCCGCTCCCTTGGGTCTTGGATCGACAAGGCCGACACTATGGTTAAGACCTCGTCTAAGCATTGAAATTGCTCAGCGGCTAATAACATCCTGCCAAATTGAGGATCGAGCGGGAAATGCGTTAACCGCCGGCCAATTTGAGTTAATTTTTCATTTTTATCTAGCGCACCTAGTTCATGCAAACTACGCACGCCACTACGAATCATTTTGTCGGCAGGCGGCTCTAAAAATGGGAACTGATTAATATCTGCCAGCCTCAACGATTTCATTTGCAAAATAACCGATGCCAGATTGGTACGTAAAATTTCAGGTTCAGTGAATTGAGGCCGTTGGTTAAAATCATCTTCGCTAAACAAGCGAATACAAATTCCCGCCGCTTCTCGCCCACAGCGACCACTTCGTTGATTCGCACTTGCTTGTGAAATAGCTTCTATTGGTAGCTGCTGTATTTTGCTCCGCTGACTAAAGCGACTGATCCGTGCCAAGCCGGTATCTATCACGCAACGGATACCCGGTACTGTTAATGAAGTTTCGGCGACGTTTGTCGCCAGCACAATACGTGGTTTTTTATGCGGCTTAAAAATAGCAGCCTGCTCTTTGCTGCTAAGCCGTGAATACAAGGGCAAAATATCATAGCCTGCTGGGTGATGTTTCCTAAGCGCTTCTGCCGCCTCTCTAATTTCCCGCTCACCACTTAAAAACACCAACATATCACCCGCTCTCTCGCGATGTAATTCATCAGCAGCATTAACAATCCCCTGGACGATATCCTCGTCGCCTTGCTGCGAATCGACACCGACGGGCCGATAACGCATTTCAACCGGATAGGTTCTACCGGAAACATTGATAATAGGTGCGCCATCAAAGTGCCTAGAGAAACGCTCGGGGTCAATCGTTGCCGAGGTAACAATTAATTTTAAATCTGGTCGCTTTGACAATAGCCATTTCATATAACCTAAGAGAAAATCAATATTTAAACTACGTTCGTGCGCCTCATCTAATATCAAGGTATCGTACTGGCTTAAAAATGGATCAGACTTAATCTCTGCCAACAAAATACCGTCTGTCATTAACTTAACAAGGGTTTGTTGATTCTCCTTACCCTGAAAACGGATCTTATAGCCAACAGTATTACCCAGATCTGTATTAAGTTCGTCTGCGATTCGTTGCGCCACACTAATGGCGGCTAATCGGCGCGGTTGTGTATGGCCAATTTGTCCCTTAAACCCACGACCCAGTTCCAAGCAAATTTTAGGTAATTGGGTGGTTTTCCCTGACCCCGTTTCACCACAAAGAATAATAACTTGGTGCTTATCAATCAGCTTGGAAATTTCCTCCCGTCTCTCACTAATCGGTAAATCAGGAAAGTTCACTGTTGGGCAACTTCCCTCACGCAGCTCTACCTGACTAATAGACACTGCTACTTTTTCAGCCAGCGTGTCTAGCAGCGCTTGCTGTTCTAGCGAGCGTTTTAAACTCGCTCTTTTTAACTGCGTACGAAAGGCATGCCGGTCTTTGGTTAAACAATTAGGGATTAATGCGCGAATCTCGCGAATGGATGAAGGCATGTAAATAAAAACTATCGCTAGGCAAAGTGGCATTATACCTAAAGGGCCTCTAACACGTTTACGTGAGCCCTGTGGTTTTAAAAAAGTTTACTCAACTAGCCACCTTTTTCAGGCCCAGCAGTCGTGCAACATCACTCTCTCAACGTTACGCGCTAACTTTAGTCCGCTTTAAATACAAGGTTAAACGAGACGGGAACGGCTGTTGCAATAGAGGGAAGGCTTGCAATCTCCATTAACGCCTTAACCCCTTCCGTTAGGCCAAAATCCATAGCATTCAACATGATTGGCTTAATTGTACTCACCGATATTCCGCCATTCACAGCGATCACTTGTAGCTGTGTTTGCACCGCCACTGACTGCCCATGCAGATTAAGTGTCAACGCCACTGGCATGACAAGCCTTTCACCGATATTTAGGGATGTTATCGCGCCCACCTCTATATTCGTAGACACTTCAGCTATCGGAAAAGCTGCCGTTTCAAATAATAACGACTTCATACGCTCATCACGAATCTCGATATTCGTTTTAACACTGGCCAAATTAATCGTAACGCTTGCAGCGCCATTGTTATCAACATAACCACTCAAAGAGTCGAAGCTATGCACTTCGCCAATAGTATTTTTCTTAATGGAAACGAAATAAAGTGATGAGGCGGTATTATCTAGTTGATAACCTGCTTGCGCGGCTAGCGACAAACACAATAATGAAATAAGTAAAATAAGCTGTTTTATTCTCATAACAATATCCACTTGGCATTAAATGTACGACCGATGATAACAAACTTTTAACCCTTTAATGAACCTCATACAGTGGTATTGAAAATACCCGCCCAAACAAGCTATCCAGCTCATAGACACTATTTTTCATAAAGTGCGACGCTTGGTAGACTAAATTTTATTTCACGCATAAAAAAGCCCCAGCTACATAGTAGCTGGGGCTTTATAACAAATGGTGCCCAGAGACGGATTCGAACCATCGACACGAGGATTTTCAGTCCACTGCTCTACCGACTGAGCTATCTGGGCATCTAAGATGTGGTCGCGTATTAAACAGCGGCAGGCAACTTTAGTCAAGAAAGATGTTAGAAATGACCTTATTTATCGACCGGAACGTACCCTTCTGGTGCTTGAGCGTCATCACTAAATAAAAATTTCTCCATTTCTGCCTTTAATAAAGCACGCGCTTCAGGCTCAAAAGGCGTTAGTCTATTTTCGTTAATCAGCATCGTTTGTTGCGCTAGCCACATCTGCCAGGCTTCTTTTGAGATATTTTGTACGATTTTTTCACCAAGCTCACCCGGAAAAGGCGGCTTTTCTAGCGCATCGGCTTCGCGTTTTAATTTTTGGCAGTACATAGTATTAACCTTCTTATAATTGATTCGTTAGCTGGGAAATTAATTCACTCACCGGCTTTGGGAGACCTATTTTCACACGGCTGTTTATTTCATACCAGCTAGATCTATTATCTTCTGCAACTTTCGAGCTAACCGCTGGCGTCGAGCAAACAATAGGCGTGTAATCCAAATGATAATGAGAAAATGTATGACGTTTTTCCGCTATTGTTTTCGCCCCAGTTATGTCAGTGTCATTTTTTTCACACCACTCAACCAGTTGGTCATACGTTTCAAATTCTGGAAAAGCCCATAGCCCACCCCATAATCCTGTTGGCGGTCGTTGATTGAGTAAAACCGCCTGAGCATTTTTAAAGACTAACCAGTACCGCTTTTTAACCGGCAAACTCATTCGTTTTTTTGGTGTCGGTAATTCTGAAACTAAGTTTTTCTTTAGTGCCAAACAGTCGTCCTTTAATGGGCACTGCGGGCAGTCGGGGTTTGAACGCTTACAAACCGTTGCGCCCAAATCCATCATGGCCTGATTATAGTTACCAGCCTTATGCTTAGGTGTTAACTGCTCTGAAATAGCCCATAGACGCTTTAAAATGGCACTATTCCCAGACCAGCCCTCTATCGCAAAAAAACGACAGAGCACGCGTTTCACATTGCCATCAAGTATCGCTTCTGACTGCCCCATTGATAAGCTTGCTATCGCCCCAGCCGTAGAGCGCCCGATACCCGGCAACTCAACAAGCTCAGCGAGCGTTTGAGGAAAACGCCCCCCATACTGATTAGCAATGATGCCTGCTGTTTTGTGAAGGTTTCTTGCCCGTGCATAATACCCAAGACCTGACCAATAATGCAGCACATCATCTAATGGCGCTTTTGCTAACGCTTCAACGCTTGGGAAGTGCTGAATAAATCGCTCAAAATACGGTATAACCGTTGTTACCTGAGTTTGTTGCAACATGATCTCAGACAACCAAACATGGTAAGGCTCTGGCGGTAATTGCCAAGGCAAACTCTTTCTGCCGTGCAACTCAAACCAACTAAAAACAAGGGCCTGAAAATATTCAGGCCCTACGGACAGTTGCTGAGGCTGCTTTATTAAAATAGGCTTTTTAATAAGTCACCCGCTGGGCCTTTTAATTTCTCGCCAATTTTCTCATCGAGCTTTTCTTTTAGCTCTGTTTTCTTTTCTTCAATTTTTTCTTTTTGCGTCTCGAGTACGATCGCTTTGGTGTCAACCTTAATACTTGGTTTTGCAAATGTTCCAGACACATTCACCGGAATTAACATGTTTTTAAGGTCTTCAGCATCGGCTTGCTCGGCCTCACTAAGTGCCTTTGTCCGCTGTAATGTTAGTCGATAATCCAACACCTCATTGACTAAATTTGCTGTCCCTGCCCCTTTGATATTAATCAAAGGTGAGGCCATCAAGAGGTCTTGGTTGTTAACCAAGCCATTAGTTATTTGCGCAGTACCAGACATATTTGCAAAGGCTGTTTCACCCGTGCCTTGAGCTGCCAGCGCAGATACATCACCTTTCAGCACAGCCTCACCTTGTTTAATTAATATAGCAACATCAATGCCTTTTACCGTGCCGTCTTCGAAACTAAACTGCGCAGTACCATTTAATGCCGACTTAAACGCAGCAACCGTATTCCCGCGCGTGGTTAACGCTGCTTTAATATTCGCCACGCCAGACACCTTAGACTCTCCCATCAGGTCTACCATCAACGGTTCAATATCAACCCCCGTTACCTGTTCTTTAACGCTAATACGTGGTGTATTTTGGCGCGCATCAACTGTTGTTTTACCCTCATAACTACCATTATAAAACTTTTTGACGCTCTGCTGTGAATTTAAAACACCATTTTTAGCGACAACTTTTACACTCGCCTCCTGTGCTGTTAAACCATTAACAATGAGCGATTGCACTGCAAACAAACCATTGATATTTAAATCTCGGACTGTTTGAACAGGAATTAACGCAACTGCTGCTGGCGGAGGAACAGAGGCGCTATTACCCGCGCTGCTTTGGCTTCCCTCTGTGGCTGTTTTTGGCAGATAACGATCAATATTTATTGTATCTACCGCTAAATCAAAAGTGACTGCTGGTTTATCAAAATTATTAACAGATGCCTTACCCGATAACGTTGAATCATCGAATTTAATCGTCATAGGATCTAGCGTTAAGCTCCCTGATTTTGCTAAGTCAGCCACCAAGTGAGTGGCTATATCAACTTTCATTGCACCATTTGGAACAGGTTCTCCGGCCGCATCAATCGCTAACGCTAAGTCTTGAAAATCAAATTTATTTAACCCTTCGTTAATCACCACATCACCATCAAGCTTCAAACGTATTGTCGCTTTTGGTTTACTACTTTCTACGGTAAAGGCTAACTCAACACCCATTGGCGACCCTAAAGATAACGCATCTGTACTCAAACCTAAATCAGTCAGGTTGTAGCTTTCACCCTTGCTGGCATCATCCCATGAGATGCTTGCATCAACAATTTGCACACCACCAATTGCTATCACACCTAAGGCAGCCCCTGATGCTTGATCAGCATTCGTATCGCTTGGTTTTTTATCGCCCTCAGCCGATGACTGGATCATATCTTCCCAGTTAGTTTTGCCGCGTTTATCCTTTGCTAGGTTTAACCGCATGCCTTTTAGAACAACTGTGCTCACTTCTACCTGCCGACTTAACAACGGTAGCAGCTTAACTTTAACGTTTGCCTCTTGAATCTCTGCAAAGTATTCGGCGTTAAAACCTGTTGCATTGCTTAAACTCACCTCGTTAATACCCACGCCCACCCAAGGGAAAATAGATAAATTAAGGTCACCATTGATGGACAAATCACGGCCGGTCTTATCTTTAACAACCGCCTGAATCTCTTCTCGGTAATCATTTGGGTCAATCAGCATTGGCGCAACTATAATAGTCACAACCAATAACAATACTAAACCACCCAAAATTTTAAATAATGTTCTCATAACTTTTACTCCCCCTTGAGTATTCGTTTTATATCCTTAGATGATATCAGCCTTTTATTAAAACTGTATGAATGATCGATTTAAGCTAAGCGGCCAACAAGCGTTCTATTTCAGCCAATTCATTTTTTGATTCACTGAGTATTTGCAATGTGTTATCGGGGCCAAGCTCCCCTAGTTGAAGCTTTTGAAACGCAGGTATTTCAAGTAACGTTGGGCACGCCCTAAACTCAGGTGTGCCAATTGTTGCATGCACACGTGCAATCAACACCAACTCCGCCAAACCAAGCTGTTCCTTATCTAACCACCAATTTTTCCGACTTTCTACAACACCCAGCATTTCGTCTAAGCCCCATTTCTTTATGATCAGCGCACCTACCCTAGGCGCCAATACATCAATACACTTTGTTCTGTTCAGGTCATTTTGCAAAATATTCGGATATTCATCCAATGTCGCTAAAATAGAGGGCACACCAATATCTTGAAACAGGCCCGCCAACATTGCATCGCCCGGCGCTAAGTTTTGTGTTTTACCGGCTAAAAAATACGATATCACAGCCACCTTTGTAGAAAACCGATAAGCCTTTTTGATATACCCTTCAATTTGCTTATTTGACGAATGAAAAATAGATTTTGACAAGAAACTAAGTGAGAGATGATAGGTTTCACGCAGCCCCATTCGGGCCACTGCTTGCTCAACACGTTTCGGCGGGACGCGAGTTAAATACCTTAAGCTGCGAGAAGTTTTAAGAATAAACCCAGACAAGCTCATATCACTTTCGATAACCTTCGCAAACATCTTAGCGTTACCCTTAGGGTGATTTAACGCTGATAAAATTTTCAGGCCAGCATCTGGTATTACGGGCAATAAAGACTTATTCGCAAGAATTTTTTCAAAAACCTCATCATATTCTTCATATCCCTCTTCCATCGTTAAGTTTCCCTGTAAATTTGAAAGTATTTGACCTATTTTTGGTCAAGGGGCAGGCAAATTCAACCGATTAGATGTATTATTTCCAGTCTTTTATTAATTTGCTGATTTAGGCTATCACTAGCGTCAGCATAGAACGGACTGATCATGAACTCAATTCAAACAGACGACACAAGAATTCTTGGTATGCAGGAAATTATTTCTCCTGAACAATTACACAAAGACTTGCCTATTACAGATACGGCTGCTGAAACTACCGCCTCAACCCGGAACGCTATTCATAAAGTATTGCATGGCGAAGATGATCGTTTACTGGTTGTTATTGGCCCATGCTCAATTCATGATACGAAAGCAGCACTCGAATATGCCGCCCGTTTAAAGCCTTACATTGATAATTTATCTGACGATCTGATCATCGTGATGCGAGTATATTTTGAAAAACCACGCACCACGGTTGGCTGGAAAGGACTAATTAACGACCCCAACCTTGATAATAGCTTTGACATCAACAAAGGTGTGTATACCGCACGCGAATTATTACTAAACCTTAATTCTCAAGGTGTCTCTGCTGCCACGGAGTATTTAGACCTAATCACGCCACAATACGTATCCGACCTGATCGCTTGGGGCGCTATCGGTGCGAGAACCACTGAAAGCCAGACGCATCGCGAGTTATCATCCGGCCTATCCTGCCCAGTCGGCTTTAAAAATGGCACTGATGGCACTGTTAAAGTAGCGATTGATGCAATTGGAGCAGCCATTCGCCCACATCACTTTTTATCGGTTACCAAAAAAGGCCAGTCGGCCATTTTTCAAACTGCTGGCAACGACGACTGTCACTTAATTTTACGCGGTGGCAAAACGCCGAATTATGATGCCGACAGTGTTGATGCTGCCGCTAAAGAGCTTGGGAAAGCCGGCGTTAACCTACACATGATGATTGACTTTAGCCATGCCAATAGCAGTAAACAACACGAACGCCAAATGCTTGTAGGTAAGGATGTGGCGAAACAAATAGCCGGTGGTGACATGCGTATTAGCGGCGTTATGATTGAAAGCCACTTAGTTGCTGGCCGCCAGGATCAAGTTGACGGCCAAGAACTAGTTTATGGCCAAAGCATTACCGATGCTTGTATTGACTGGGATAGCAGCGTGCAGTTGCTAGAAGAATTAGCGGCCGCTGTGCGTTCAAGACGCAAAAGCAAACTAGATAGTGCAAACGATTAATCATTGATAACTGCTGATGAATATTCAACTTAACGGCGAAAGTTTTAGCTGTGACGATAAAACAACCTTAGAGCAACTGATCCAACAAATGGGCCTGTTCGGCAAGCGTATTGCTATTGAACTGAATGAAGAAATAAAGCCCGCCGACCAGTTTAATACCATTCAACTTAAAGAAGGAGATACTGTGGAAGTCGTACAAGCCATTGGTGGCGGTCAACCCGATGACCTTGTTATTGCTGGCCAATCTTTTTCCTCTAGATTACTAGTGGGCACGGGCAAATATAAAGATATGGCAGAAACCCAGGCGGCTATCGAAATGAGCGGCGCTGAGATCGTCACGGTAGCCATTCGCCGGACGAATATTGGTCAAAACCCTGGCGAGCCTAATTTACTCGATGTTATTTCCCCTGATAAATACACTATTTTACCCAATACAGCCGGTTGTTATACCGCTAAAGATGCTCTTAGAACATGCCGCCTTGCACGTGAACTATTAGGTGGGCATAAACTGGTCAAATTAGAAGTATTAGGCGACGAAAAAACCCTATTTCCTGATATTACTGCCACCTTAGAGTCTGCTGACATTCTCGTTAAGGAAGGTTTCGACGTAATGGTTTATACCAACGACGACCCTATTATTGCTAAACGGCTAGAGGAGATGGGCTGTGTAGCCGTTATGCCACTTGCCGCTCCAATCGGTTCAGGCTTGGGTATTCGTAACCCATACAATATTCTCACCATCATCGAAAATGCTAAGGTACCCATTATTGTTGATGCTGGCGTCGGTACCGCGTCTGATGCTGCCATTGGTATGGAATTGGGCTGCGATGGCATTCTAATGAACACAGCTATTGCCCACGCAAATAACCCTGTACTAATGGCATCGTCTATGAAAAAAGCCGTGCAGGCCGGACGTGAAGCCTTCTTGGCTGGTCGTATGCCTCGCCGCCGATATGCGTCGGCCTCCTCACCGTTGGATGGTTTAATTTAACCGAGCTTTATTCATGAGCAACGAAACCAACCCCAACTTCTTACGACGCATTCGCAGTTTTGTAAAACGTGAAGGCCGTTTGACGCCCGGACAAGACAGCGCCATTAAAACAGGCTGGCCATTATATGGCTTGGATCCGGCCCTTCTTATTGAGCCAAATTCACTGTTTGCTAATAACCACCCTGTAACACTAGAGATAGGCTTTGGTAATGGTGAAAGCTTAGCCACCATGGCTGAGAATAACCCAGACAGAAACTTTATCGGTATTGAAGTGCATAGGCCTGGTGTTGGGCATTTATTGCGCATCGTTTTAGAGAAGAAGCTGACTAATATTCGTCTTTTTGATACCGATGCTATTGAGGTACTTCAGCACGCTATTCCTGACCATAGTCTCGACTGCGTGCAGCTTTTTTTCCCCGACCCTTGGCACAAAAAAAGGCATCATAAACGCCGCATTGTTCAAACAAGTTTTTTAACCCTGATTCACTCTAAACTGAAAACAGGCGGGCGATTTCATGCTGCAACAGACTGGGAAAACTATGCCGAACACATGATGGAAACGTTAAACGCTCATCCAGGATTTATTAATTCAACTGAGCCAAATTATGCTGAACGTCCGGACTCTCGGCCATTAACGAAATTTGAAAACCGAGGCTTACGTTTAGGCCATGGCGTGTGGGATATGATTTTTATCACAAAGACCCTTAAATAGCCTCCTGACGTACACTTTTTTCTACCTCCAAGCTCTCTGCCGATATATTAATTTGATCCATCATATGCAAAAGCTGCGCTTGTCGTTCCTTTATCTCCGTTTCTAATGCTCTGTTGTTAGCAATCTTGTCGTCTAGCTCATTTTTTCCTGCCGATACACTTCGCAAGCTATCCAACTTACTTTCCATCAGTTTTTTTTGCTCACTTACTTCCCTAATTAAATTAGCCAGCGCCATCGATTTCCAGCGATTAATATCAGCTTGCGCTTGTTCAAAGATTGATATCGCCTGCGCTCCAACGGTATTAACGAAACGTTTTGTAAGTGTATTTTGTTCGGTTAACGCAGCCTCCGAACTACTACTAAACTCTAAGCCATCTCGAAGCAGTTTATCCAATCGCTGTTGATAGACCTTAATATCAAATCGCGCTGCTTGCTCCACATCGAGGTTATGCTCATCTTTAAAGCGCTTATAGATAGCATCCAGTAATTTAATACTCGCTTGTGTGGTACTCAGTGTTTCGTTCAACAGCGAATTTAACCCTTCAAAACTACTTTTCATACCTTGACGAATACCAACACTGGTCCAGCTTTTACTCATTTGCTCGCGTCCTTCATCAATAAGATACGACACACGTTTTGGGTTAACCACTTCTAATAAGTCCGCTATTTGCGTATAAAAAATATGCCGGCTGGTTTTTAGGTGCGCTAAGTTTTGCTTATAAGCCGTTTGCTCTTTTCGCGTTTCTAATAATAATTCCGCCGTTGCTTCTTCACTCTTACTATAAAACCCGTTCAGCTCATTGGTATGGTTCACAACATGCTGTAATCGGCTGGTGAGTACACTGTTAGCTAACTTCATGCTGTCGACAACATCACTAATGACCTTATGCTGAAGAATCTCTTTTTGTGAGCTGAGTATTCTATCTGACAGAAAGCTTTCCAAGCCTTGTATGCCGCTTGCTGAAATCATCTGTTGGTTTTTTTTAATATTGCCTATCAGCCCTTGTTTGGCTGATAGGGGAAAAACAACTTGCTCATCTAGATTTAATAAACCTGCCGTTTCCAATGTTTGCTTATGAATCGACTGAGTCCATTCATCATCGCTCATTAATTCATCGCTTAACGTATCAATTTTATTCAGCACCACCGCCAAACTATGTGGATGCTTATTACTATACCCTTGCACATATTGTTTCCACATCGCCATATCACTTTGTGTCACACCCGTGTCCGCAGCTAAAACAAAAATCATTGCTTGAGCATTCGGTAACATACTTAAGGTTAGCTCTGGCTCGCTGCCTAATGCATTTAGACCGGGGGTATCGAGCACGGTTAACCCTTTTTCTAATAACGGATGCGGAAAACTCACCAACGCATGACGCCAAGCAGGAATCGTCACCTCACCTTCAACCTCTTCAGTCGCCAGTCCTAGCTCTTTTGCATGTGCTGCTGACACCGTTTTTGTTTTTAATAACTGCAAAAAACTATCTTGCATTTTTTCAGGTGAATCGTCGTCAAGCTCAATATGCACCCAGTGTTTTGGGTCTCTTTTGTAATCTTCTATCGAGGTGTCGTTGGCACGCGTTTCAATATCTAACAACCTAAGATAAGGCGCCGCTTTGCGGTCATAAAAAAGCTCCGTCGGGCACATTGTTGTCCGGCCTGGACTCGATGGTAATAAACGTATCCCCGCAGACGAGAAAAATAATGCATTAATTAACTCTGTTTTGCCTCGCGAGAACTCAGCTGCAAAAGCGATAGTAATCGTATCTTTTTCTATCAATCGCAAATTTTTAATCAACATCAACTCTGTCTCTGTATCCGTAAGACTCATCTCATCTAACCAATGCTGATAAACCTTTATAGAGTCAGTCATTGACTGCTTCCATAGGTCATAACTGCGAAGTTGTGCATCAAGGTTCATTTGTTAACCACCCTTTATTTAGCCGGCTTATTCCATAAAGCTTTCTTAAAAGTATAGATGATTATTTGAAAAGTTCTGACAGCACGATGGCTGCCGATGCACACTAGGGCGTTTGCGCTAATAATCTTTTATACCTTGAGGGAAAACTGCCAAGATAATCGATACATTAGCGGCAAGCACGTACCAACTCGGCAGTAGCACTAGCCGCGCGTATTCTCCCAAGTGCGTCCCTTGCTATATCAAAGCAAAAAGCGGTGGTAGTAGTAACATTTTTAATACCTGCAGCGCTAACAAGGCCGCTATCGGGCTAAAATCTATACCGCCCATTGGTGGAATCAAGCGCTGAAAAGGCGTCAATACGGGCTCTGTTATTTTATATAACAAGCTGACCACCGGATTATGGGCACCCGGGTTTATCCAACTTAAAATAACGGTTGCGAAAATACTATAAATAAAAACATTAATAATGGTGCTAATGAGTTCTGTCAAACTCCAAATAAAAACCACCCAAACATCCGGTTGCCCTCTCATGGCTAAAAAACCTATTAGCATCTGCAAAACCAACATCAACACAATAGCCGATAGGTTAAGCCCTTTAACGGTAGGGAAAATCGGCTTTAGTACTGTCAGCGGTACCTGTGTTGCTTTAATAATAAAGCTCGACACCGGGTTTCTTGAGTCCGCATTTGTATATTGCAGTAGCACCCTAAGTACTAACACGAAAATATACGCACCTACCAACGAATTTATAATCAGCATCAATGGGTTTGACAAATATCCTTCTGGCATCAGTTATTTCCCAATTCGTCAGATAACTCGATTGAGCGTTCTTTTGCTCCCAACAGCGCAGCCTGCAAAATATCCCTTAGCCCCTGCTCTTCCAAAATACCTATAGCACGCTCCGTTGTGCCTCCAGGTGAGGTCACGCGTTGACGCAATACACTTGCTGGCTCACTCGACTCTAGCGCCATTTTTGCCGCACCTAGAGCTGTTTCTTGTGTTAATAATTGCGCTGTTTTTTGGCTCAAACCCGCCTTTATTCCTGCCGCCTCCAACGCTTCCATGATCATAAAAAAGTAGGCTGGCCCACTACCTGACAAGGCTGTCACCGCATCCAGCTCATGCTCCTCTTCCACCCACACAGTCACTCCAACTGCACGTAACAGGGATTCCACTAAGTCTTTTTGGTTTTCCGTCACTTGAGCATTTGCATAAAGCCCTGTCGCCCCTGTTTTAACCAGCGCTGGCGTATTAGGCATACAACGAACAATCGGTACATGACCACCTAACCAACGATCAAGGGCCTCCACTCGGATACCGGCTGCAATAGATACCACAACAGGGGATTTATCCTGTATCGCCTGCCCTAAATCTTGTGCAACCGATTGCATATGTTGGGGTTTTATTGCTAATACCAAAACATCTGCTTTAGTGGCTAGCTCTTTGCTGTCTTGTAAGGTATTAACCCCAAATGTTTGGTTTAAATAGCTCAGTTTTTCACTATCTAGGTCAACAACGGTTAGCTTATCGGCTGGGTAACCATTACTAACAAGCCCACCAATTAAGCTGCTGGCCATATTGCCACCGCCAATAAATCCAATCTGTTTTGTATTCATACTCTCACTTAATCTTAAATTTTATAAACGCCATTAAACCGTATTTTTTAGTCTTTCGCCAAAAATAGCGGTGCCTACTCTCACCATTGTTGCTCCTTCTGCAACGGCCACCTGTAAATCGCCGCTCATTCCCATCGAAAGCGTATCCAAGCTAATATCAAATGTTTGCTCAATTTCTTTTTTTACCTGTGCCATTTTCCTAAACGATGCGTGCTGCTCAGCTATCGGCTTATCTACTTTGGGAATAGCCATAAGCCCTCGTAACCGAATGTTTTCCAATGATAATATTGGTTCAATAACGCCTAACAACTCATCTAAATAAAAGCCTGACTTGGTTTCTTCTTCATCAACATTCACTTGCAAACAAATATTAAGCGGCGGCAGATAAGCCGGTCGCTGCTGATTTAAACGAGTCGCTATTTTTAACCGGTCTACACTGTGTACCCAGCTAAAATAGCGCGCAATGTCGCGGGTTTTATTTGACTGAATAGGCCCAATAAAGTGCCATGAAATATCTAAATGCGCTAATACCTGTTGTTTTTTCAGCGCATCCTGTAAATAGTTTTCACCAAAATCACGCTGCCCTGCACTGTACAGCACTGCCACATCACACGCAGGGCGAGTTTTACTAACTGCTAATAATTTAACCGATGAACAATGCGTTTGCTCTAAATCTGCAATCAGCGCCTGTTGTGTATAGTATCGTTGTAATAAAGGAAGCATTATTTAAGATTCGTGCCTATACTTAGAATACGTACTAGATTTACTTGCACTAATGATAGTAGTATTTTCTAGACGTTTCATTATACAAATAACTGAGCTCTCTGGGGCAAACGGATTTAACACATGGATATTTCAGATTTATTAGCCTTTAGCACCAAAAATAACGCCTCTGACTTACACCTTTCAGCTGGTTTACCTCCTATGATTCGAGTGGATGGCGACATTCGACGAATCAATATGCCTGAGCTTGAGCATAAAGAAGTTCATGCAATGATTTATGACATCATGAACGATAAACAGCGCCGTGACTTTGAAGAGTTTCTTGAAGTCGATTTTTCCTTCGAATTGCCCGGCACTGCTCGCTTCCGTGTTAATGCCTTTAATCAAGACCGTGGAGCTGCTGCTGTATTTAGAACTATTCCCGTTGATATTCTTACCCTAGAAGACTTAAATTGCCCCCAATCTTTTAAAGAAATCATTAATGTTCCTCGTGGCATTGTGCTGGTAACAGGGCCAACAGGGTCAGGAAAATCGACCACACTAGCGGCTTTGATGGATTATAAAAACGATAATGTATACGAACACATTCTCACCATTGAAGACCCTATCGAATTCGTACATAAAAGTAAAAAATGCCTTATTAATCAACGTGAGGTACACAAGCATACACATGGGTTTAGTGAAGCCTTACGTGTTGCGCTTCGTGAAGACCCCGACATTATTCTAGTCGGCGAAATGCGAGATCTTGAAACCATTCGCCTTGCGTTAACCGCGGCAGAAACAGGCCACTTGGTCTTCGGTACTTTACACACCAGCTCTGCTGCCAAAACCATTGACCTTATTATTGATGTATTCCCCGAGGGTGAAAAAGGCATGGTTCGCTCCATGTTATCCGAGTCACTTCGTGCTGTTATTGCACAAACCTTAATGAAAAAAATTGGTGGTGGACGAATTGCCGCATGGGAAATCATGACCGGCACTGCGGCTATCCGAAACCTCATTCGAGAAGATAAAATTGCACAAATGTATTCCACCATACAAACCAGTCGTAAAGATGGTATGCAAACCCTCGATCAACACTTAACAGAGCTTGTTCAAGCCGGTGTCATTACAAGACAAGATGCCCGAATGAAAGCCGCCGACAAAAAAGCATTTAGCTAGATAGTATATAAAGGAGAATTTAATATGGATTTTGATGCACTTTTACAACTCGTTGTTCATAAAAAAGCATCTGACTTATTTATTACATCTGGTTGGGCTCCCACCATTAAGGTCAATGGAGCGCTACAGCAAGTATCAAAAACACGCTTAAGCGCTAGCCAGTCTTTAGACATCGTAAAAAGCATCATGACCGATGATCAGAAAAAAGAGTTTGAAGAGACCAAAGAGTGCCAATTTGCCATTCAACGCCCAGATATTGGCCGTTTTCGTGTCAGCGCATTTATACAAAAAGACGATGCTGGCATGGTCTTACGTCGAATCGAAACCACCATCCCAACCTCTGAAGAACTCAACCTTCCACCAATTTTAGACGAATTGGCAATGACAAAACGCGGGCTCATTATCTTCGTGGGCGCAACCGGCACCGGTAAATCAACGTCCTTAGCTGCGATGGTTGGCTACCGTAATAGAAACAGTTCCGGCCATATCATCACCATTGAAGACCCTGTTGAGTATGTGCATGAACACGCGGGGTGTGTCATTACGCAACGCGAAGTAGGCATAGATACCGAATCGTATGAAGTTGCGCTTAAAAACACGTTGCGTCAAGCACCCGATGTCATCCTAATTGGTGAGATTCGTAGTCGCGAAACCATGGAGCACGCTATGACCTTCGCTGAAACGGGGCATTTATGCCTGTCCACTTTGCACGCTAATAACGCCAACCAAGCACTTGATCGTATTATTCATTTCTTCCCTGAAGAAGCGCACAAGCAATTATTTATGGATTTATCGCTCAACCTAAAGGCCATGATCGCGCAGCAACTTGTACCCACCATCGATGGCAAAGGCAGAAAAGCAGTGATTGAAATTATGCTTAACACACCGTTAGCCTCTGACTTCATCAGAAAAGGTGATATTCATAAACTAAAAGAGCTGATGAAAAACTCTACCGAACAAGGCATGCAAACGTTTGACCAGGCACTGTACGGCTTCTATGCCAGCGGCGACATCAGCTACGAAAATGCCATTAATTACGCCGACTCCAGCAACGAGGTGCGCTTAATGATCAAGCTGGGTGATGCAAAAGCTAAAAACCCCGATGATGATAACGACAGTGGTATGGAGTTGATTGATAATTATGATGGGTGAGCAAGCTTTCTCCACCAAACAACTTATATCGTAGGTTGGCGCTGACAACTGCATGAATGCAGAAGCAGTTGCCGACAAAGGAAGCCCAACATATAACTAGAAAACTCTTTGCTAACGAACAACAAAAACCCCGTCAATTGACGGGGGGGTTTATTTAAATCAAATAGTTATCGGTCCCAGCAATTCTCACCTGCATAACTGCCAGTGTAATCTTCCCCATTCACGTCAATAGCAAACGTACCGCAATCATCACCGTCTTGAAACCCACCGGAAACTGGCGTCGCGGTTATCGAGTATTGAGTTACTGTAGCCGATTGCACCTCAATGTCATAATGATCATCTAGGCTCTTGCCAACGTTTCCTACTACATCTTTACTCCAAACGCTGACGGTAGTTGACGCATAACTAGAGTTATTAGCACGCCATTTTTCTTGATTTAAACGCGCATCCAACAAAGCTTGCTTTGCATCCGCACGTCGCGCACGCTTCCCATAGTCTTGATAAGCAGGTACCGCTATCGCTGCCAATACGCCAATAATTACCACTACAATCATCAACTCTATTAAGGTGAATCCGTACAAAGGTTTTTTAATCATTGCGCAGCTCCCGTGCATTTAATTATGTAATTAGAAAGTCAAATTATCTGATTTTTCTTAAAAAATAGCACACAACACGACAAACGGCTATTTTATCAAGACAAGCGGTATATCATAACCCTTGCCAACCTAAGCATCACTACTATAATTAACCGTAACTAGGAGAGCTTTGTAGATGGATCAAAACAGACAAAAGGGTTTTACGCTAATTGAACTACTTATCACTGTTGTGATATTGGGAATTCTTCTTGCTTTGGCCGCGCCATCTTTTTTTGAAATCCTTGAACGTAGAAAAATAGTAGGTGCTACAGATTTATTACACAGCGACTTGTTATTTGCTAAAACTGAGACCATTAAACGCAATAAAGTTATACGTATTTCCTTTAAAAACAAAGGAACTACAAATTGGTGCTACGGCATGAAAGAGGAAGTAACTTGCGATTGCACTACTGCTAATGATTGCGACATAGACGGAGTAGAGCGCGTTGTTAAAGCCAGTGATTTTCCTAATGTTTCAAGCACATGGACGTTTGGAAGTGACACAGCCGAATTTGACCCTATTAGAGGATTCGTAAACCTGAATGATGCAGGGACAGCAACCTTTTCAATCGGTTCAGCTGATACAAATGTGGTTCTTTCAATAACTGGTCGCTCTAGAATTTGTTCTGATACAGGGATTGGAGGATACCCATCATGCTAACTAACCATCACCAGGACTCCAATCAAACAGGGCTTACTTTAATTGAAATGCTAATTGCTTTGGTATTAGGTCTTTTCATTACTGCCGTAATAATTAGCGTTTTTTCAACTAATGTACGTAGTAGCAATGAAAACATTCGCATGATTCGTCTTAACCAAGAATTAAGGGGAGTTATGACCTTAATGGTAGATGAAATAAAAAGGCATGGCTATTCTTTTAATTCGACTGATAAGAATTATATGGATAAGCTAGACTTTGACTTTGCGAACAACTGCTTAAATTATTCGTACGACTCTGACACAACAGATGGTTCTTTTGACGCATCTAAGGATTTATTTGCCTTCCAACTAAGGTCGGATAATATTATCTACTGGAATACAACTCTTTGCGCACCATCCATCGGTGGACAACCTTTAACGGAAACCAATATAGCCAATATTACAACCCTAGATTTTGATTTTTCAGGAAGCGCAAACACAAACAACGTGAGTGGTTTAACGGCCCTAACAACTACACAAGGCGTTAGCGTTTATGACGTCACCATTACTTTAACAGGCACAACAGACTTGCCCCACAGTTCCGATGCAAATGACCCAAGAAGAACGATTACAGAAACCATTCGCATTAGAAACGAAGACCCTAAAGACTGAGGCTTATGATGAAACTCAACAAGATCCAGCCCTCATTAAATAACCAAAAAGGCGTTGCCACACTTCTGGTTTCTATTATTCTCCTTATTGGCGTGACACTCATTACAGTATTTGCAGCACGAGTTGGCGTAATGGATCAACGTATATCAGCAAATGAATATAGACATAAAGAGGCACAGGCTGCTGCTGATGCCGCTTTAGAGCAAGCTGCAGCCTTTATAAATGAGAATACAGGGCTATATGACGGTACTGTTGGCGGCACTTACCCTTGGGTTGAGTGCGTAGGTGGATATACCAGCCTTTTCCCTTGCACAAATGGCAGTGACACTTATAATTTAGCCTACGATAACGACTTAACAACGCTAACAACCATTGAGCCTTTACAACTCGGGGCCACACCAACGGCTGTCGATTTGAGTAGCGGCGTTGTTTCAAACACGTATTTAACCTACACCAATTCAGGCAATGTTATGACCGCCATTGGAACAGGTGAGAGCCTAGACGGCACAGGTAATGCCTACGCCCAAATCTCTTATACTCAAATAACACTGCTAACCTCAGAAGAGGTTCCCCCGGTTATGACCCCAATTATTGAGCTGGGCGGTACTTTCACTATTGTTGCTGACCCCAACGGAGGTGGAAAAGGCGTTCCTGTTTCAGCATGGGTCGCTACCTTTGACACTTCGGGCGGCCTAGGCTCGTGGCAGACTTGCCAATTGGACGCATTCTTAGACAACAGCGGTGATATTTGCTCAGAAACTTTAGATGACACCGATTCATGGAAGTTTTGTGATTGCGATGGCGATAAACTAAGCGAACCTGGCAATGTTAACTACGATATTGTCCAAGCAGACCCTGGTGACTTCCCAGCATCTGTTCTCAGCTACCTGTTCCCCAACTTCGATTCATTTCAAGACGTTGTAAATATAGCCGACGTAGAACTGACAAACTGCTCTGGACTCCAAGCACTTGCCAGCGGTTGGAGCACATCGAAAATTGTAACCGTCGATGGTGACTGCACTATGCCATCGAACTCTATCATTGGTAGCCGAGACGGACCTCTTATTCTTGTTGTCAGTGGTCATTTAAAAATAAACGCTAACTCAGATTTTTACGGCATTGCTCTTGGCCTTAGTGACGTTACACTAAATGGTGGTGTTAAGGTCCACGGCTCCTTATTAGCTGAAGACTCCACAAAGCTTACGACTGGTGGATATGCACAAGTCTACGATGAGTTTGTTCTCGGCTCTATAGTAGAGGACCTCTCTAACCTTGGGCTAGCTAAACAAAAATACAGTTGGACAGATATACAACCATAATTAAAAGTACCTGATTAGGAATTACATTATGACTTTACACACATCAAAAAGCCGTGGCTTTAGCCTAATTGAAGTAATGATTGCCGTACTTGTACTTGCCATTGGTATTTTAGCCGTATCAAAGCTACAGACTAGCTTACTCAGAAGTGGTAGCGATGCCAATAAACGCTCTATAGCTGCCAACATTGCGCAAAAAAAGATTGACGACTTGCGCCGCTTTGTAGAAATAAGCACCTTAGACGACTGGAATGACTTAGCTGTGAACTCAGTCACTAGCTTAAAATACCCACTATCATTAGCATTTAACAACATTGCAGATAATGAGGGGGGCCGAATACAACCAGGCCCCATTAATAGTGGAAACGATGTTTTTAATTTGAGCTGGACAACAGATAACTATTATTACAATGGCGTAAATCAAATTGCCACAACAAATGCTGTCGCACCTGATGTTGCATTTAAATTAGCCCATGTCGTAGTAAGCTGGGATGGAGTAGGTGATGATACTAATAATGTAGTGTCATTTGATACATTCATCCATGCGTATGACTTATCACATACATCATTAGGTGGCTCACCATCCTCTGTGGGCACCCCAGGCCCTGTTGCTAAATACAACCCCCTAGGCGCACCTGATGTTATTAATATTGATGTTGACTCAGGAAAACTGCGTCAAACAAGTAAACCCTTGCCTGACGTGGTATCCGACGAAAATACGCTTGTACAGTTTGAAGTAGTGACTTACCACCAAGATGGCAGTGACTTTATTGCAGACCGCAAAGAAGAGTTCATAACTGCTAGCTGCAACTGTGAATTAACATCTAATGACTTAGGCTATACACCAGGCCATGTCCTCTGGGATGGCGTAAATCGTGACGATGAGTTAGGTTATGAGATTAATAAGGCAACAGCAACAGAAACTAATAATGATAGTGATGCTGAAAACATCTGCACCGTTTGCTGCAGAGACCATCACGATGCAACAGCTTCACCTATTAAATATGTAGCCGGTACAACTACTGGTGACCACCCTCATTATAAAGCCGATGGAAGTATAGCGACTGTAGGTGAAGAATACGTCGAGTCCTGCCGGTTAAAGCGTATCGATGGCGTTTTCAGAGCCTTTCAAGATTGGAATTTAAAAGATATCACCGTTATGGATCGAGCAAGCTTGGCTGATGGTAACCAACTTCAAACCGACTACGTTGATTATCAAAAAAACTTTATACTTAACAATGTTGCATCTGTAGGAGGCACTCCAACAAAGCCAGCATTACGATCACCCGTCAGCATGACCCTTGGGGCACAACAACAACTAGAGGCTAGGGGTATTTATATTGATAACGTCTATGATGTAGGCGGCAACCCAAATCCAGCCAGTTATTTAACTTACGTACAAAGCGCCAGTAAAACAGACCGCTTAGAAGTCATCCCTTTTGCTGAAGTTAATTTAACACTATTAGCCGCTTGGGCATCAGATACGCCAACAAATGTTACTGTAACAAACGAAGACGCTGATACAGTAGTAGACCCTGTCAATGATTATTACGGAACATTCAGTCGTGGCTGGGCTTCAGCGTTAAACCAAGCGACACCAGGAGCTGATATTACAACAACTATGCGCGATGATAACCACGGCTTAACACAAGTCGTTGCGACATCACCCTCTCCAAATAACCTTGACGATACTTTAACTGTCAATGTCGGCGCAAGCGCTGGCGCCATTACAGTTTCTGGCACTTATGAAATCACTTACCCACTAGGCAATACAGGCTCGCCTACTATTAGTCCTGCTGGTGATTGTAATTTACAGGGCAACCCAAGCACATACACCTGCTCCTTTAATTCCCCATGGACAGGCACTATCCAAATAGCTGTTAATATCAAAACAGGACAAAAAACCAAGAGGTGTAGCGGGTCTTCTGATGCTTTTGGTGCTTCTGGGTTAACTACAAACACCACTCATAATTTCGCTAGCTTCGCATGTGATCAACCTCCTTTGTAAAGGACAAGAGAATCAAGGGGTCAGATACTGTCTTAAAAAACAAGCCTAAATGGTCTGTTGTTGATAATTAATATCAAACGGTTTACCTGATTTTAACACTCCATAAGCGAGTACCAATAGTTTTCGCATCACCGCCACCAATACCACCTTTTTTGGTTTTCCTTTGGCTTGTAAGCGTTCGTATAAAGCCCTCATGAGCGGGTTATGCCTAACGGCGACTAAAGCAGGCATATAGAGCGACTTTCGTAATCGTGCGCAGCCCATTTTGGATAACCGCGATCGGTTAATACTACTGCCTGATTGTTCTATCGATGGATTTAAGCCGGGGAATCAAGGGGTCAGCCAGCTTGATCCTATGGCTTTTTTCTCAACTAATGGTGGTAATGCATAGGAATAATAACCATCAGCTATACTCAACATCTAGTAATTCTTGAAGAGCCGCTTGAGCTGCTTGTTTATCCCTGCTGCTCAATTGCCCTGCCTTACGAAGAACCAGTCTATCGTCTAATGTGAACAGCTTCATTCGTACTACCGAATCCGATGGTAGGCCTGCTGCATCTAAATCTTGAATATTGGTATCTAGTGGCCAATCTAAGTTTTTAGCGCTAGTTATCATAGCTAACACAGATTGCCCCACCTTGCGATTAAATGTATTTTCATTTGATAGGACTAACGCTGGCCGCCTTTTTGTTGTTGTCCGGTCTGTAAATGGAAACGGTACAACGACGACATCAAATGCCTTAAAGGTCACTATATGCCTCTTCATCATTTTCCGTCATCCACTCGCTCAACGTGTTTTCTAGGCTTTGCGTGAAGGCTATATCTACTGCTCTTGCTCTACGTAAGTGAACACCGTCTTTTTTTATATCAAAGGCAATTTCATCACCCATTTTCAAATGCAGTAGCTTTCTTACTGGTTCTGGTATTGTTGCTTGGTATTTCTTTGTTAGTTTACTCGTCGCTGTTTGCATAATAGCTCCTTTGCCTGCTGGTAATACTAGTATTACCCATTACTATATTGGTTAATTATAATCCATTCATCAAATCTTGCAAGTAATCAAGAGATCAAGGGGTCAGCCAGCTTGATTTAAACCCTCTTATCCGTTAGAGTCAACTTATGGCAAGACTTCCTCGACTCGTTATCCCCAATCAACCATTGCATATTATGCACCGTGGTAATAACCGGCAAGATATTTTTAATTCTGAAGATGATATGTTGAGAGTTAAGGATGATATTGCCCATGGTTTGGAAAAATCAGGTTGTTCTTTGCATGCTTACGTCATTATGAGAAATCATTTACATTTGCTAATTACACCTGATAGCAAGGAGCAATTAGCTGTTTTTATGCAGGCGATGGCTAACCGGTATGTTCGTTATTACAATGCGTTACATAAACGAACTGGCACGTTATGGGAGGGCCGCTATAAGTCTTGCCTAGTAGACAGTGACTCTTATCTTTTTAGTTTATACAAATACATTGAGATGAACCCTGTTAAAGCGGATATTGTGACCAACCCTTGTGACTATAGATGGTCAAGCTACTCACATAATGCATTAGCGGTGGAGGATAAGTTAATTACTGAGCACAGCTTATATAGCGCGTTAGGTTACAACCCCGATATAAGATGCAAGCACTATAAAGAATTATTTAATCGACTCGATATAACCCACCAGGAAGAAAAAATCACAAGAGCAACTATTGCGGGTGAAGCTTATGGCAGCGAAAACTTTCATAAAAAAATCAGACCATTAGTTTCTAGAACAACGAAACTTAGCACGCACGGAGGAGATAGAAAAAGTGAATCTTTTAAAAATCAAGCTGGCTGACCCCTTGATTTCTAAAATGACTAATCCCTTAGCTTCACCGCTTGTGTTATGGAGCATTTGTTGCCTGGTTATTTTTATAGCATATGCGCCTGGCTGGAATGGTCCATTTGTTTTTGATGATCAACTGAATATTCTTGAGAACCCTAATGTTCCTATTCATGATCTCAACGAACAAAATATTATTCGCTCAACGCTATCGAATGAAAGCGGGCCTTTAAAGCGCATCATCCCTGCTCTCTCTTTTGGATTAAATTATTACTTTGCCGATGGTTTCAAGTCTATTCACTTTAAGCTGTTTAACATTGCTATTCACTGCATAAATTCCGGCCTTGTCTTCTGGCTACTCACTTTATTATGGCCAAGTGTTTGCCATACGAGCTGGGCACAACAGTCCCGCTTATCTAACCCTCGCGTGGCCTTTGCCATTAGCGGCACATTGATTTGGGCATTACATGCTTTTTTACTAACCAGTGTTTTATATGTTGTTCAGCGCATGACCAGTATGGCCAGTATGTTTATGTTGATGGGCACCTGTCTTTATGTAGTAGGCCGTCTCTCGCTCGAGAAACAACCTGCACAGGGCCTATCCCTGATGTGTCTGGGTTTAATTGCTGGTACGGTGCTAGGCGTAGCATGTAAAGAAAATGCTGCGTTACTGCCTGTTTATATTGGGGCTTTAGAGTTCACGCTACTGACTCAATTACATTCTAGCCAACAAACAATTAAAAAAGTCCGTTGGTTTTTTATTATTTTCCTTGGCTTACCAATCTTAGCCGGACTTTTATATTGGTTTCAACATCCCAGTTTTATTACAGGCGGTTATGGAGGACGCCCTTTCACTTTTTATGAACGGGTATTAACCGAACCACGTGTTTTATGGTTTTACCTGTCAATGATTATTGTTCCAGATATACAAACCATGGGCTTATTTCATGATGATTTTAAGCTCAGCTCAGATTTATTTTCAATTTGGACCACCTTGCCTAGCATTATTGGCATTATTATTTTATTGATACTATCCATTGCTTGGCGAAAACGCTTCCCTGTGTTTGCCTTTGCTGTACTTTGGTTTTTAGTAGGTCATAGTCTCGAGTCTAGCGTTTTTCCACTAGAGATTATCCATGAACACCGAAATTATTTGCCTGCTCTAGGGCCTTTGTTAGCCATTAGCTATTTATTGTTATTTGCGTTACCAAGCAAAATACCGAACGGTTTAAGGATCTGCATGATTTTTCTTGTTATTTTTTGCCTTGGTTTTGGTACCTTCCAGCGTGCACATTATTGGAGTAGTGAATCTACCTTAATTGAAAGCCTTGCGGTCAATCACCCCGACTCACCAAGTAGCCAATATTTGCGTGGCGAAATTTTACGTAAACGCGAAAAAAACTTTGAGGGTGCTTATGCCTATTACTTACGCGCTGCTGAGTTATCGCCTGAAGAAGCTGGGTTTTTAATCAGTTTAAGCATGGTAACACCCGACTCATTTACTCAACTTGAAACCCAACTAGACTCTCTACAACTTGCCCGCTCAGATTATATTGTTAACATTATCCATCAAAAACCAATGGGTGCATGGGGCATTCGAGCCTTAGACGTGGCCATTAAGTGTGTGATGTCTGGTAATGAACGTTGTTTATCTAAAGCAAATGATGTGGCCAGCTGGCTACAAGCTTTAATTGACAAACCAAAGGGTAAATCTGCACACCGCTATTATTCGTTAGTGCATTTGTTTGCGATTAGAATGAAACAAAATCGTTTTGCTGATGCTTTAGCAACCGCTAATACAGGTATTAAACTTAACCCGAACAACCCTCGTTTTGTGCTGATGCAAGCCCATGCATTAATTGGCTTAAACCGATTGGATGAATCTGAAAAGCTGTTGGACAATATTCAACGGTCTTCTGCTGGGCGAGTACCAAAATACGCTCAACGTATCATTCAATTAAAACAAACTATTGAGCTAATACGTAATAAAAAAACTTAAACGACTTGCCAGTTAACCGTGGCCCTTTTGTCTAGCTAGGCTTTTTAATATCTGAATGCCCTAATGACTTATCAGGACATAGCTCGTCACGCACTCGCTGCTTTATTTCTTTCGCTTCTGGAAAGCGCTGTTCTAATTTTCGTGACCATAACTGCTTGCCATTGATTGTGATTTCAAATGTACCACCACTGGCTGGTATTAAAGTAACACCACCGAGCTCTTCTTCAAACGTTGTCAGTAACTCCTGTGCTAACCAGGCCGCACGTAACAACCACCTGCATTGGGTGCAATACTGTATTTCTATTCTGGGTTTATCGTCGTAGTCCAATTCAGTCACCCGTCAGTAAACTATAAACCAAAAATAATATTATTGATGGTACGCGGGGCTACTTTGATGTACTTCATCAATCATCGCCTTCACGTGCTCTGGATTAATGTCAGGTAGTATTCCGTGCCCTAGGTTAAAGATATGTTTATGCCCGTGACCATAATCGGCCAATACGTCACGTACTTTTTGACGGATTTTTTCTGGGCTAGCATACAAGCTTGTTGGGTCAAGGTTCCCTTGCAGTACAACGCTATCTTTCGTGAGCTCTCGTGCTAGCTTTAAATCTGTTGTCCAATCAACTCCTAAGCCGTTATAGCCAGCATCCGCCATAGTTTCTAGCCAAACACCCGCACCTTTAGTAAATAATAATCGTGGTACGCCTGGGTTTGTTGCTTGTAGGGCGTGTGAAATTTTTCGGCTATAGGCTAAAGAAAATGTTTCATAATCTTTTGTTGATAAGTTACCGCCCCAGGTATCAAACACCATGACTATTTGTGCGCCCGCTTCAATTTGAGCTTGTAGATAGCTTATTACCGATTGACTAACGATGTCGAGCAAACGATGCATCAACTCGGGGGTATCGTACATCATGCGTTTAATTTTTGCGAAGTTCTTGCTCCCACTTCCTTCAACCATGTAACAAGCTAAGGTCCATGGGCTACCGGAAAAACCAATTAGTGGAACAGCACCATTCAACCCTTTTTTAATGGTTGAAACAGCGTTCATTACGTACTGAAGTTCTTGATTCGGATCGGGTACAAATAACTTGTCAATATCCGCTGCCGTTTGCACAGTACGTTCGAACCGAGGGCCTTCGCCTTCTTCAAAATAAAGGCCTAAACCCATCGCATCTGGGATTGTCAGAATATCGGAAAATAGGATCGCTGCATCCATTGGATAACGTTCCAACGGTTGCAAAGTGACTTCACAAGCAAGCTCTGCATTTTTACACAGATCTAAAAAACTCCCCGCTTGAGCGCGTGTCGCACGGTATTCAGGCAAATATCGGCCCGCCTGACGCATCATCCAAACAGGCGTACGCTCTGTTTTTTCACCACGCAATGTTCTTAACATTAAATCATTTTTTAACGTGGTCATTATTTAATACTCTTAAGTGTAAAAGCCGTGTATTGGCGTTGCTAAAATAGGGTAATGAAGACTATATGTTTAAGTAATCAAGGATGCCTTGGGCGGCCTCACGACCTTCGTAAACAGCCGTAACAACAAGATCCGACCCCCTAACCATATCGCCGCCAGCAAATACTTTTTCATTGGTGGTCTGATAACCAAATTCATTATGCTCTGGTGCTATCACACGGCCACGCTCATCAAGATCTATACCAAAATCTGCAAACCATGGCATTGGACTTGGCTGAAAACCAAAAGCCACAATAATACTATCAGCCGGTACGATTTCTTCCGTGCCTGGTATTACAACAGGGCTACGTCGGCCGCGTGCATCTGGCTCACCTAACTCGGTGGTCACTAATTTAATGCCTTCAACCTTGTCCTTACCAATAATTTCTACCGGTTGACGATTCCAAAGAAAGTTAACACCTTCTTCTTTTGCGTTTGCTACTTCACGACGAGAGCCCGGCATATTTTCTTCATCACGACGGTAAACACAAGTCACTTCTTGTGCATTTTGACGAATACTTGTACGGTTACAATCCATCGCCGTATCTCCACCACCGAGCACCACAACTCGTTTCCCTTTCATGTCGATGAACTCATCGCCCATGATGGTATTAACGCCTTCTAAGTCCATCAAGCGGTTGATATTAGACACTAAGAATGGAAGTGCCTCATGCACGCCCTCTAAGTTTTCACCTGGAAAACCACCTTTCATAAATTTATAAGTACCCATCCCTAGGAAAACAGCATCGTACTCGTCTAGTAATTGCTGAAATGGCACATCTTTGCCAATTTCTGTCTCTAATATAAACTCAACACCCATACCTTCTAGAATTTCACGACGGTTTTTCACCACGCTTTTTTCTAATTTGAACGGAGGTATCCCAAAAGTTAATAGTCCGCCTACTTCAGGGTAACGGTCATAAACCACCGGCTTTACACCATTACGAGCAAGAATATCGGCACACCCTAAACCGGCCGGTCCTGCACCAATAATCGCTACGCGTTTACCCGTCTGTTTGACCGTTGATAGGTCTGGGCGCCAGCCTTGTTTGAAAGCCTCATCAGAAATATATTTTTCAATAGAGCCAATAGTAACAGCACCAAATTCATCGTTTAGCGTACAGGAGCCTTCACACAACCTATCTTGTGGGCAAATGCGTCCACAAATTTCCGGTAATGAATTAGTTTTATGCGACAGCTCGGCCGCTTCAATAACCTTACCTTCTGAAATCAGTTTAAGCCAATTTGGAATGTAATTATGCACGGGGCATTTCCATTCACAATATGGGTTTCCACAGTGTAGGCAACGATCAGCTTGATCGGCTGCTTGCTCTGCATCTAACTCACCATAAATCTCTTTAAACTCTTGTTTTCTTTGATTCGCAGGCACCTTTATTGGGTCAATGCGAGGTACGTCAACAAATTGAAAATTATTAGCCATTTTATCTGTGTTTCTCTACGTTAAACTTCTTATGAGGTTATTGAATCTAATAGCGATTTAACGTCAGCCGCTTTAGGTGCAACCAGCCAGAAGTGTTGTATATAATCAGCAAAATTATCAAGTATATCTTGACCTCTTTTACTGCCTGTTTCGACTGTAAACTCTTCTATTAAACGGCGTAAATAGCCACAATGTGCATCCATTGACTCTGTATACACACGATGAATATCTACCAATTCATGGTTATATCTGTCGACAAACGTACGTGACTCGTCCAATACAAATGCAAAGCCACCCGTCATTCCTGCCCCGAAGTTAATGCCGGCCTCTCCTAAGACAGCAATAACACCACCTGTCATGTATTCACAACCATGGTCTCCAATGCCTTCAACAACCGCTATTGCGCCAGAGTTTCTAACAGCAAAACGCTCTCCTGCTAGGCCAGCTGCAAATAATTTACCATTGGTAGCGCCATATAAGCAGGTATTACCCATGATGGTTGAATCATGACTATCGAACATGCTATTTGCTGGTGCTTTTAGAACCAGTTTACCACCGGCCATACCTTTACCAACATAATCATTCGCATCGCCTTCAAGTGTCATATTTAGACCACCCGCATTCCACACACCAAAACTTTGGCCTGCTGAACCGCTAAAGTGAATATCAATAGGGGCATCGTTCATACCATTATTGCCATAACGTTTCGCGATTTCACCTGATACGCGAGCACCAATAGACCGGTGAATATTACTAATCGTATATCTAAACGAACCACCCGCTTTTGCTTCGATTGCTGGCAGCACATCTACCACTATTCCTTCAGCAAATGCGGCATCGTCAAACGGATCATTTTGTGGCGTAATGCAGTGCTGTGCTTTCGTTTCATTTCCCGGAATATAATCCAAGATAGGCTGTAGTTTTAAGCCACTTTGCTTATCTGTTAGTCCTTCAATTTGCTCAAGCAAATCTGTTCGGCCAATGATGTCTTCAAGTTTTTTAAAGCCCAGTTTCGCTAACCATTCGCGCACCTCTTGAGCAAGGAAGCGGAAGTAGTTCATCACATACTCTACTTCTCCGTGATAATGCTTCATGCGAAGTACATTATCTTGTGTCGCAATGCCTGTCGCACAGTTATTAAGATGACAAATACGAAGGTATTTACACCCCATAGCAACCATTGGGCCAGTACCAAAACCAAAGCTTTCGGCACCTAAGATAGCCGCTTTAATAACATCTAGACCAGTTTTTAGCCCCCCATCTGTTTGCAGACGAACTTTGTCTCTTAAATCATTTGCAAGCAATGTTTGATGCGTTTCAGTTAACCCTAACTCCCACGGTGCTCCAGCATAACGTACTGAGGTTAGTGGGCTGGCACCTGTACCGCCGTCATAACCCGCAATCGTAATTAAATCGGCATAGCATTTAGCAACACCCGCGGCGATCGTTCCAACACCCGCTTCTGAAACCAATTTAACCGACACAAGGGCTTCTGGGTTCACTTGTTTCAAATCAAAAATAAGCTGAGCCAAATCTTCAATTGAATAAATATCGTGGTGTGGTGGTGGTGAAATAAGTGAAACGCCTGGCTTAGAGTAGCGCAGCGTTGCAATCATTTTATTAACTTTATCCCCCGGCAACTGCCCACCTTCGCCTGGCTTAGCACCTTGAGCAACCTTAATTTGCAGGACATCGGCATTAACTAAATAATGTGGTGTTACACCAAAGCGCCCTGATGCAATTTGTTTTATTCTTGACAGCTTTTCAGTGCCAAATCTTGCAGGGTCTTCACCCCCTTCACCAGAATTTGAACGGCCACCCAAACGATTCATTGCAATAGCTAATGTTTCGTGCGCCTCAGGTGACAACGCACCCAATGACATTGCAGCTGTATCAAAACGTGTATACAAGCCTTCTGCGGGCTCTACTTCATCGATAGAAATAGCTTTTTTCTCATCTAACTTCAAGCTAAACATATCGCGAATGGAGGCAGGTGCACGGTGATTCACCTCATCAGCATACAGACGGTATTTACTAATATCACCTGAACGGACCGCTTGTTGTAAAGAGTTGACAACATCTGGGTTATAAGCGTGATACTCCCCCCCATGAACATATTTCAACAAACCGCCTTGTTCAGTACTTTTTCGTGGGTTCCAAGCTACTTTAGAGAGTTGTTTTTGCTCATTTTCTAGCGTTTCAAAACCAACCCCTTCAATGCGGCTGGTGGTTCCTTTGAAACAGGTATCAACAACTGCCGATTGCAGCCCAACAATTTCAAATAACTGCGAGCCACGATAGCTAGCAATTGTTGAAATACCCATTTTAGATAGTATTTTGTACAGCCCTTTATTGATACCCTTACGGTAATTCTGAGCCAACACATCTTCTTCAATACCAGTTATATCGCCCGTTTCCAGCATGTCGTTCAGCGTTTCATAGGCAAGATACGGACAAACAGCCGTTGCACCGTAACCAATAAGCGTTGCAAACTGGTGTGGATCTCGGACCGTAGCCGACTCAACAACAATATTTGACTGGCAACGCAAACCAACGTTGACCAAATGATGATGTACAGCACCCGTCGCTAATAAGGCATGTACTGGTAAAAAGCCCGCTGCTAACCCTCTGTCACTTAAGACAATAACAACATTACCTTCACGAACTTTTTCCTCAGCTTGCTGACATATATGCTGAATAGCACTTTCTAAATTAAACACAGACAAGTCATATTGCAAACTTATAACCGCGCTTTTATATGACGAATCTGTCATTGACAGCAGTGCATCAAATTTTGATGCTGATAAGACCGGTGAACCCACTTCTAAGCGGTGCGCATGTTCGGCCGACTCTTCAAATAGATTTTTTTCCCGACCAAAGCTTGTCATCAATGACATAACCACTTGCTCACGCAAAGGGTCAATAGGCGGGTTCGTTACTTGTGCAAACTGCTGTCTAAAATAATCATACAAGCTACGAATTTTAGTTGATAAAACAGGCATGGGGATGTCATCACCCATTGAACCAATTGCTTCTTGGCCTGCTTCTGCCAACACTTTAAGTACTTGATCTCGCTCTTCAAAAGTCAACTGGTACTGTTTTTCATGCACCTGTAAAGTTGCTTTATCTAATGGCGCCAAAGTCAGCGGATCATCATCTCTTTCTGTACATAGTTTTTTAGTGTGCTCAGCTAACCATGCCTTGTACGGTTGACGAGCCTTTAAACGGTCGTCAATTTCCTTCGGTGTAATCAGTTCGCCTTTTTCTGTATCCACAGCTAACATTTCGCCCGGTTTTAAGCGACCTTTTTGCACAACGTCTTCTGGCTTATAATCATACACGCCCACCTCAGATGCCAGGGTGATATGACGGTCCTTAGTAATCACATAACGAGCAGGGCGTAGGCCATTTCGATCGAGACAACACGCTACATGACGACCATCTGTCAGCACAATGGCTGCAGGGCCATCCCAAGGCTCCATATGCATCGATGAATATTCATAGAAAGCACGCAGTTCAGGATCCATAGTGTGAACATTTTGCCATGCTGGTGGGACAAGCAGGCGCATAACACGGAAAATATCCATGCCGCCAGCAATCAGACCATCCACCATATTATCCAGACTATTTGAGTCTGAGCCTACGGACGAAACCCAAGGTCGAATATCATCCATATTAGGTATTAAAGGCGTTTCAAACGTATAGCTACGTGCTTGCGCCCAGCTTCTATTACCGCGAATAGTATTAATTTCACCATTATGTGCCAGAAACCTAAACGGTTGAGCTAGACGCCATTGTGGAAATGTGTTGGTTGCAAATCGCTGATGGAAAACACATTGTGAACTTTCCAGTTCTGGATTATTTAAGTCTGGGTAAAAAACCGGTAAAAACTCTGGCATTACCAAGCCTTTGTAAGAAATGACATTTGAAGCCAAACTCGCCACATAAAACATCTCGTCGTTTTGTTCTATCCGCTTTTCAGCACGACGTCTTGCAATATATAGGCAACAATCCATTGCTGCATTATTCATTCCCTCTTTGGCATTGACAAATACCTGCTCAATACAAGGCAATGTTGCTAAGGCTTGTTCACCACATGCTTCTGTATTGGTTGGCACAGTTCGCCAGGCAATAACAGTGAGCCCTTCTTTTTCTATTTCTTCTTTAAGGATTAGTTTTGCTTGCTCAGCCTTAGACGCATCTTGGCTTAAAAAGACCATGCCAACAGCGAACAATTCTGTCGGTGTCGCGCCAAGCTCTTGTGCTTTTGCACGAAAGAATTTTTCTGGCGTTTTAAGGAGCAAACCACAGCCATCACCTGACTTGCCGTCTGCTGCGATGGCGCCACGGTGGGTCAATCGAGCTAACGAATCGATGGACGTCTTAATCAGCCAGTGGCTCGGTTTGTTATCAATGTGCGCAATGAGTCCAAATCCGCAGCTGTCTTTTTCAAACGCAGGGTCATATAAACCCGCTTGAGGGATTGAGGTATGTTTCACTCGGTTAACCTTATGTGCTTAGTTATTGAATAGACAACTTACTTACGCAAGTCGGCTAATAATTATACCAATCAGATAGATTATTTTCAATTTTGAAGAGTATATCTATTAACAAATACCACACTCTCAAGACCTACGCGACACACGCTTAACTAAATGTCAGCTTTTTAGCACCTAGTTCACTCTTTAACTAGAACATCTCTTTGAACGGCGTCAAACGTACGAACCCAAGGTTTTAATGCCGTCAAAGAAGCCGGCATCTTATTCGCTTTTTCTTCTGCTAGCTTTTTATTTTCAAAATCACCATAGATGACCACAAACCATTGCCCAGCATTTCTTTTATGTTGAAAAAAATATAATGGTTTAAGGGTGTTATGTTTAAGAATAAACTTTTTTGCAGACTCTTCTGTAGACACACCCAACAATTGCAAAGTGAAATGTTTTTTATCTCTACTTTCAAGCCATTGGTGATTCAACTGAATAGCTGTTAATGCTGCGGGTGCTTTGGCGCTAGGATTACTATTTTCTTTTATAGATACGACCTCCTTGCTATCGCTACCTGACTCCTCTGCTTTGATGTTAGCTAGAACCACCGTTTGAGTATTAACGCTCCTCTCTACCTTAACGGCCTCTACCTTAACGGCCTCTACCTTAACGGCCTCTACCTTTTCATCTGTATTCCTCAGGCCGCTCACCTTTGTTTTACTCGCCGTCTCTAAAGGAGCGTCTAACGTTGAAGAAGGCGTTTTGACATCTTTTATCTCGCTAAAGCCGCTTACTCTTGGCTGCTCAGTAATCGCTGTTTTAGCAGGAGTTTCTAGCGTTTGGCTATGTATCCGCCCTGCCGACTGAGCCTGCACAACAGTAGAAGGCACTTCCTCACTTTCTTCTTGAGGGTAAAAGATAAAAACTGAAACACCCAGCAATAAAATAGCTAGTGCTATTAACCCTATTACGGATCCTGATTTCACAAGTGTAGGCTTTTCATGACTCATAGCTGAGGTGCTCATTTGCGCTAAGACATCATTTATTCGCCCTGGCAAACCACCTGTTTCAATAAATAACACCACTTCATCTAGGCCTACCAAATTAGTCAGGCCTGGATTGTTTTTTTGTATTATCTTTCGCGCATACTCTGTTGTCTGCCGTTGTGTAAATGGCTCTAGGTCAATCAACTGGCAACGCGACTCAATGGCCTCTCCTAGATTATCCGCAGAGCTTAATAAAACTTGCAAACAATCATAGCTGTCTGCCAATTTAAACAAAAAATCGAACTGCGCCTCGCCTAATTGATGTGTATCTTCAATACAGATAATGACTTTTTTTTCTGCTTTTGACGCAGCTGCCAATCGCACAAGAAGCTGTTTGTTATTGCCTTCCAATTCATCAAAAGCTTGAGTTAATACCTCCAATGGAGATGTTGTATCCATTAGCGATTTCGCTGGTATTAAGCAAAACTGCCAACGCTTATCCCTTTGTTTGTCAAATTGCCTAAGAAAAAAAGACTTTCCTGATTGTTCTGGCCCTCTTAATAAAATAGCTTGCCTTGTATTTGGAATAAGGTGAAGTATTAGATCAAGCCGCTGCTGCCTTTCTGCTGGAAAAAACTCCTCCAGCGCCATCTCTTCATTTAGGCGATTAAGAGACATCTCTGTCTTTTCCGTCAATCACTTTTTTAATTAACGACTCATCAATGCAGTCATAAATAACGGCTTCACCAAGGTTTTTTAGCAGCACTAGTCGAATAGAACCTGAGGTGTTCTTTTTATCGACTTTCATATGCTTTATAAAATCAGCACCGTCCATTTCTTCAGGTGCTTTTACTGGCAAGTTAGCTTTTATACATAAGGTCTTTATCCGGACAGCCTCATCAGAGCTCATCCAACCCAACTGCACAGATAATTCTGCTGCTAAACACATTCCAGCGGCTACCGCCTCACCATGTAACCATTCACCATATCCCATATGAGTCTCGATGGCGTGCCCAAATGTATGCCCAAAATTAAGTGTTGCGCGTATTCCAGACTCTTTCTCATCCTTCTCGACGATCTCAGCTTTTTTCTCACACGATCGTTTAATTGCATAAATTAATGCGTCCGCTTTTTGTGCTAATAGATACTCTATATTTTTTTCCAGCCAGACAAAAAAATCCACATCATTTATCGCACCATATTTTATGACTTCCGCCAAACCGGCACTTAGTTCTTTGGCTGGCAATGTTGAGAGCACTGTCGTATCGATCAAAACAGCTTTAGGCTGATAAAACGCCCCAATCATATTTTTACCCAAACGATGATTGACCCCTGTTTTTCCACCCACAGAGGAATCAACCTGAGATAACAAAGTAGTCGGGAGCTGAATAAAACTAACTCCTCTTTGATAGCTTGCAGCTGCAAAGCCGGTCATATCTCCAATCACACCACCACCCAAAGCGATCAACGTGACTTGCCGGTTACATCTGTTTTCTAATAATGAATCAAATATTTTATTTAGGTACTCTAGCGTTTTAAACCGTTCACCATCTGGCAGAATAGCGGTTCTAACGTCTACACCTACTGGTAGCTGATCGACTAACTGGCTTAAATACATTGGTGCAATCGTTTCATTCGTGACAATCAATACTTGGTTAGAGACAATGTGCTTTTCAACGAATGCTGGCTGCGTTAATAAACCCTCACCGATGTAAATAGGGTAGCTTCTATCACCAAGGTCAACATTCAATATCTCTAATTTATTATTCATTTTTTCTTTAGTTGCTCAAGAATACTTAAGATTACTTTCTTACTACTTGTTTTGTTTGTGCTAACAACGATGTCTGCAATTGATTCATAAATCGGCGCTCTAAGTCGCATTAATTCTTCCAGCTTCTTCCGTGGGTTGTCAATTTGCAATAAAGGCCTTTTTGTATCAAATTTTGTTCGGCTTAACTGCTGCTCAACAGAGCATTGTAAGTATATAACCCAGCCTGTTTCCGTTAACACTTTACGATTTTCTTCGCTTAAGACAATACCACCACCTGTTGCAATGATAGCGCCATCCAATACCGACAGTAACTTAAGTTTATCGGTTTCTCTAGACCTAAAACCTTCTTCCCCTTCAAGCTCAAAAATTAAGGATATTTCTACCCCTGTACATTTAATAATTTCTGCATCTGTATCATAAAATGCTTTATTTAAACGCCGCGCTAACAGTTTACCAATCGTTGATTTGCCGGCTGCCATTGGGCCCACAAGATAGATATTATTTTTTTCTGGCATGAACTTTATCTTATTCTGAAATTTGCTAGAACTATATCACGAGCATTTCATAGCGCGTGCAATGTATTACTTACAACAAGTACAAGCACATAAAAAAACGGGGCTTAGCCCCGTTTTTTTATCAATCTATCGTTTTTAATTAACCGCTAAATTATCTTTTAATATTTTAGGTGTAATGAAGAATAAAAGCTCTCTGTTATTATCTTGCTTAAAGTCTTTCTTAAATAACACCCCAACACCCGGCAAATCTCCAAAGAAAGGAACTTTACGAACACTGTGATCTTTCGAACGCTCATAGATACCCCCTAAGACAACTGTATCGCCATTATTTACCAGTACTGTCGTATCTACTTCCTGTGTATTAATTGGCACACCACCCGGTTGAACATTTGAGAAATCTGGCGAGTCCTTCGTTATATTTAACTCTAAGTTAATGCGGTCATCTGGTGTAATTCTTGGCGTCACCGATAACTTTAACTCTGCCTCTTCAAAACTCGTTGAAGTAGCGCCCGAAGAAGATGCCTCTTGAAATGGAATTTCAACACCTTGACTGATTTCAGCTTCAATTTGATCAGACGTAATAACACGGGGGCTTGAAATAACTTCACCTTTTGCTTCTGTTTGTAACGCTGACAGTTCTAATTGTAATAAAGAGCTTCCAATTTTACCCATTATAAACTGTATCGCACCCGCTGGACTGGCCGCTGGCAAATCAACCATCAAACCTTCGCTGCCACCAACATCAAAAATATTTCCGGCTCCAACCGTAACGCCATTTTCTAATGCTCCACCCACGACTGTTGTTGAATCCCCTGTAGCAACGCCACCACCCGTTATGCCAGACAAACCGAACCTGACACCTAAGTCACGTGTAAAGTCATCATTCGCAATCACAATTCGCGATTCAATCATCACTTGTCGCACTGGGCGATCTAAACGCTCAATAATTCTACGAATTTCAACCAATTTTTCAGCGGTTTCTTGAACCAACAAAGTATTAGTTCTTAAATCGACTGAAACCCCGCCTCTATTGGAAATTAACTTTGTATTTGAATTAGCATTTCCACTACGCCCGCCTGTAGATTTTAAAATTGTCACCAAGTCAGAAGCCTTGGCATAACTAACCTCAAAAAACTCCGTTAATAATGGCGACAATTCCACCACTTGCTTTTTGGCTTCAAGCTCTAATTTCTCTTGAGCCGCGACCTCTGCTTGTGGGCCAACCATCATCACATTGCCCGTAATCCGCTTCGCCAAACCTTTGCTTTTAAGAATAATGTCTAATGCCTGATCCCATGGCACATTATTTAATCGTAAGGTAACGCTGCCACCGACAGAATCACTAGCCACTAAATTCATATCTGTGAAATCGGCAAGCAGTTGCAATACAGATCGAACTTCTATGCTTTGAAAGTTTAGAGATAACTTTTCACCCGTATACGGAAATTTATCAGCTACCAATTCTTCTTGCTCTTGTTTTGTTAATGGTTTGAATTCAACCGTTAACAATTCATCCATCTGATATGACAAAAATTCGTAGTGGCCAATTGCTGCAATTGATAACTTTGTATCATTACCAGATGGCATCACATCAATAGTTTTTACAGGTGTTGCAAAATCTAATACATCTAATCTATTAGCAAGCTCTGGGGGTAGCGAAGTGTCTTTAATATCTACAATGACTTTACCACCTTCCTGCTTAACATCTACAACCGAAGAGGTATTTGTAAGGCTCACTAAAACACGCCCTTCACCTTCTTCACCGCGCCTGAAATCCACTGCACTAACTAATTTATCTGCCGCTTTTGCTGGTGCTGTTGTTGCACTAGGACTGCTAATCACAGGAGCACTGGTCACATTACCTAACGTTATAAAGACACTCTGCCCCTCTATTTTTGTTGCATAAGGCGCAGCATCATTAAGGTTAAGCACAACTCGTGTTCTACCACCTGCCTCTAATGCTCTAACGCTGATGGCTTTACCGATATTGATTGGAATAGTTGTTTTACCAACACCATTACTTACCCCCATAAGGTCGATGGCTATTCTAGCTGGGTTATCAGTACTAAAACTTTTCAACTGATCTGGCGCAGAATCCAACGATAGTTCAAGCTGCACTTTATTCCCAGGCAAACCGGAAAATTGAATATCCTTCAAAATGGCTGCTTGCGCAGGCATCATTGACATCGAAGCCCAACATGCCATAGCAAACATTCCTTTTATTAGCCGAGCTTTTTGCTTTGCTATGTCCCATCCACTTGCATTTGACTTGTGCATGAATTTTCCCTTATTTACATGTTTCATTATCAATATTCTCTTCTTTATTCAACAAGAGCCAAAGAAGCTTCTCTTTCGCGCCACTTACCAGCTGTTGTAGCTACCCATTCTGCAAGATCAATTTGTTGATCTTGTATTCTTATAATTTTGCCGAAGTTTTGACCTAAATAATTACCTGCCTGAACGCGGTGTATAACTCCATCATTTGCCTTTACAAGGGCCCACTGTTCATTGTCTTTAGACAGCGTACCAACCATCCTTAATGTATCTAGCGGGTAAGCTTCCAGTTCCTCTTTTTCTCTTTCCAAATCAGGCCCAGGTCCCTCTACACTCATCATCTTCTCAATAGCTTGAGGCTCATCAAGTTTTTCAAAGGGGTTACGCAAGCCATCAGCAACATAACTATACGACTCATACGACTTGATAACAGGCATCGGCTCAATTGGCGTTGCTGGTTTAGACTTTACTTGTGAAATATAGGCTTTTAAATCATCAAATTCCTCGCTAACACAGCCCCCCATCAATAGCGTCAACATGATAAGAATCAGCAGTTTATTTAGCTTTAAGCGAGCCATCATTTATCATCCTCATCTAAGTAACGATAAGTTTTTGCAGTTGCATTCATTGTCATCTGCCCACCTTTTCCAGCCGGTGTTAGTGACACATTATGTAACGTTACAATACGTGGTAAGGCTGCTAAATTACTAACAAACTCTCCAAACTCGTGATAACTTCCCACTACGGTTAATTTAATCGGCTTTTCAGCATAAAAATCTTTTCTTTTTTCGCCCGACGGTTGAAATAAGCTAAACTCCAAACCACTTGCTAAGCCTGCTTGGGAAACATCAACCAATAAATCGGCTATTTGTGTTTTATTAGGTAACTGCTGCAACATTGCACCGAACTGCTCCTGCATATCACTAAGTTGTTGCTTATAGGCATCTAGGTTGACGGCTTTTGCTTGTTTTCGCTCAAACGTTTTCTTTAAGGCCGTTTCTTTTTGCTCTACTTTCTTTAAGTCATCCCACTGATCAAGCGTGTCAAAATAAACCCAAGCACCGAGCAAAATAACACTTACTAAAACAATAGCCCCTATTTTAATAGCGGTGGGCCAATTACCCGCCTCATTAAAATCCCAATTAATCTCATCTAAATTCATTTATTTTCCCTCCGTGGGCTCCCCAACTTTTGCCTGAGCAACTTTCAGGGTAAAACTATTTGCATCAACACCTTTTGAGCGAATCACATTCAAGTCAGTCCCTTTCAACCAAGGCGACTGCTCCAAACTACGCATATAAGCCGAGACCCTTGTGTTCGATTGGGCATTACCCTCGATGGCCAGTTTTTTTCCGCTTTGGTTAAATTTAGTAAGGTACACACCTTCAGGCACTGTTTTTGCCAATTGATCAAACATGTGTACGATTTCAGGCCGACTACTTTGCAAACGTTGTATGACTTCCATCCGAGCCAGCAGCTTACTTTTTGTCTTATCTAACGCTTCAATTTCCTTAATTTTTTTATCTAAAACAGATATTTCATTTTGAATAAATCGATTACGGTTATTTTGAGTTTCAATAAGCCCTTCAATCGAAAAGTGCACTGTCGCCATCAAGATGATTGATGCCAATACACCCATACCCAAAAACATTAAAAAGTCAATTTGGCGCTGCTTTCGCAGTTCTTCGCGCCATGGAAGAAGGTTAATTTTAGCCATTAATCAAAACTCCTTAATGCAAGACCCGTTGCAATCATCATTGCGGGCGCATCATTACTAAGCGCCTGAGCTTTTACTTTCCCGGCCAATGTCATCTCAGAAAATGGGTTTGCTACCGTTGCAGGGGTTCCTAGTTTTTCCTCTACCAACGCATCAATCCCTAGTAAAGATGAAGTACCCCCAGAAAGAATAATGTGATCTACGCTATGTTGAGCGCTAGAAGAGAAAAAGAACTGCAATGAACGCCCAATTTGTTGGCACATGACCTCTTTAAAGGGGTCTAACACTTCTGTTATATAACTGTCTGGCAAGCCGCCATGTTTTTTGGCCATGCCAGCTTCTTCATACGAAAGCCCGAACCGACGTTGAATCTCTTCTGTTAATTGTTTACCGCCAAAGCCCTGCTCTCGAGAGTAGATGACTTTATTTTTATGAATAACATTAAGCGTTGTTACCGTAGAGCCTGTATCAGCAATAGCAATCGTTGCCTCGGGGCCATAGTCGGGTAGTCCGCTTTGTAAAAGCCCATAGGCATTTTCTAGCGCATAGGCTTCGACATCCACTATTTTGGCTTTCAACCCGGCAAGATCTAATACCGCCACCCTATCGTCTATATTTTCACGCCTTGACGCTGCCAGCTGTACATCTATTAAACTTGCATTTTTTTCATTTGGACCAATAACACTAAAATCCAGATTAACCTCGTCCAAAGCATAAGGAATGTATTGATCAGCAATCATCTCAACCTGCGCTTCGAGTTCTTCATCACTTTCAGGTTTCGGGATAGTAACAATTTTGGTGATAACAGCGGAACCAGAAACCGACAACGCAGCTTGCTTTAATTTTGTGCCTGAACGCTCAATAACGGTAGACAGCGTATTTCCGATAGCCTCAAGGTCTGCAAAGTTATTATCAATAACCGCATTTTCAGGTAACGCTGCAACACCATAGCTCTCCACTCGGTAACGTGAACCATGTCGACTGAGCTCTATAAGCTTAATCGCTGATGAACTGACATCAATACCCAAAACATTAGGGTTATTACGTTTGAAAAAAGACATCCTGTATTTTCCTTCTCTTTAGTCGTTCCTGTGACCACACAGAGAACTCTCAATAATTTAAATACAACTAAACAACAAAATCAAGCATAAAATCAATAACTAACAACGTTTTCTTTGAGTATAGCCTTACTTTTAGATATATGTGTTTTCATTTTAAAAAAAAACCATTAAGCCACGGTTAATGTGATTTTCTTCATAATGCTAATACAATAGTACACCATTACTTAATCCACCCCCTACTTTTGCAGCTAAAAACGGAATGAATCAACAGCACAGCTCTTCATCACTTTTTAAAAAAGTCAGCATATCTATTTTTTTGATAGGTGTGATTTTTATTGGTGCCCTCGGCTTATACATCAAGTTTTCAATAATACCTGACCTCCCTGATGTCAATCTCTTAAAAAATATCCAGCTCCAAACCCCTATGAGCATCTACAGCCGAGACGGCTTACTCATTGCTAAATTTGGTGAAAAAAAACGCATTCCTACACGTTACGAAGACATTCCAGCGACCCAAATCAATGCCTTTCTTGCCGCTGAAGATAAAGACTTCTTTCAACACTCAGGTGTCGATTTTATTGGGCTTCTGCGTGCCACAGGCCAGCTTCTATTAACTGGCGAGAAGAAACAAGGAGGCAGCACCATTACCATGCAGGTCGCCAGAAATTTCTTTCTCACGAAGAAAAAAACGTATTCGAGAAAAATACGTGAAATCCTCTTATCTTTTATTATTGAAAGAGAGCTAAGCAAACAAGACATTCTAACGCTTTATCTAAATAAAATTTACCTTGGCCATCGCTCGTACGGTATAGCAGCAGCCGCTCAAGTGTATTATGACTCAACACTTTCAGATCTCTCTTTAGCACAGCAAGCAATGATTGCTGGGCTTCCAAAGGCACCTTCCGCCTTCAACCCAATCTCCAACCCAGACAGAGCGCTCCTTCGCCGTAACTATGTTCTTAACCGATTACTAAGTCTTAACTACATTAGTCAACCGGAGTTTAATGCCGCCATTGCCGAACCCATTACCGCTCGCTTACATTCTGCTTCTGTGGAACTTGAAGCACCTTATGTTGCAGAAATGGTGCGCAATGAAGTTTATGAAATATATGGCGATGAAATTTATACCAACGGCATGCATGTTGTCACCACTCTCGACAGCACTCACCAAAATGCTGCCAATCATGCCGTTAGAAAGGCCTTACACGCCTATGATCGGCGCCACGGGTATCGCGGTATTTTAGACCATATTGACTTAGACAATATGGACACCAACGACTTAGATTCAAGTCCTTTATCATCGTATAAAAAAATTGGTGAAACAGAACCCGCCATTGTGACCGCTTTAACGGACAAGAGCGTTACTGCCATCACCTCAGATAAGGTACTAGTCGAAATTACTTGGGAAAACCTGAAATGGGCATGGCCATATATCAACGAAAATAAGCAAGGGAAAAAGCCAACCTCAGCCGCTGAAATTTTGGCTGTTGGTGATATTATCCGGGTTCGTCAGCAACCTAATACTGATATTTTTGAGCTTGCCCAAGTGCCTAACGTTTCTGGCGCGCTCGTTTCAATTAACCCAAACGATGGTGCTCTCACTTCACTTGTTGGGGGCTATGATTATTACTCCAGTAAATTTAACCGTGCCTTTCAATCTCAACGCCAACCGGGGTCTGGCTTCAAACCTATTTTATACTCCGCTGCCCTATCTAAAGGCTATACAACGGCTACGTTGATTAATGATGCTCCTGTCGTTTTTGATGACGCAGGACTCGAACAGCAATGGCGACCAGAAAATTATAGCGGCAAGTTCTTTGGCCCTACCCGTTTACGTGAAGCGCTTATTCACTCAAGAAACCTAGTCTCAATAAGAATTCTACGGGACATCGGCACAAAATATGTACGAAACTTTGCCGGACGTTTTGGCTTTAACCCCTCCTCACTACCAAACAACCTCTCCTTGTCCCTTGGTAGCGGTAGCGCTAACCCATACAAAATGGCAACCGCTTATTCTGTCTTTGCTAATGGCGGCTTCAGCGTAAGCCCTTATTTTATCCAACAAATTACTTCTGCCTCTGGCGAAATACTCTTCCAAGCTAACCCAGCTATCGCCATCATCGACAAGCAAGAAACGCCACAAAGCAAAAATCTACTTGCCGACTCAGCAGTGACAACGCCGCTAATAACGCCTACGCTATTAGATAACAACACACCCATTGACCCCATCGTAGAGCCTCCTATTAGAAAAGCTCCTCGTGTTATTTCCCCGCAACTTCACTTTCTTATTAATTCTTTATTAAGGGATGTTGTCAACCGAGGGACCGGGAGAAAAGCCCTTTCTTTAGGTCGCTCAGACCTAGCAGGTAAAACGGGCACGACCAATGATCAAAGGGATGCTTGGTTCAATGGATTCAACCCTTCATTGGTTGCCGTTGCTTGGGTTGGCCTTGATAACGGCAAACCGTTAGGCAATAGAGAAACAGGTGGCCGCGCCGCCTTACCTATTTGGATTGACTTTATGAGGGAGGCACTTAAAAACACACCTAATATCCCCCTCTCACAGCCCGATGGCATTGTTGGATTATTAATTGACTCTGAGACAGGGTTAAAAACAAACCCTTCAAACCCAAAAGCTATTTTTGAATATTTCCGAGAAGAAAATACACCGCCAGCTGATAATAAAAATAATGAATTCAGTAACTCGTCCCTAGGAAAACAACCCTCCATCGAAGAGTTATTCTAAAACACGCGATCTAACTACCAAAAAAAACGCACTTTTAAGTGCGTTTTTTGTAGCAATTATTAAACGTTACGGCTATTAACGTTCATCCAGTGACACATAATCACGTTTTGGAGAACCTTTGTATAGCTGACGTGGACGACCAATTCTACCTTTTGGATCAGCCATCATTTCTAACCAATGTGACACCCAACCAGATGTTCTAGCAAGTGCAAACATCACCGTGAACATACTGACAGGAATACCAAGTGCCTTATAAATAACACCCGAATAAAAATCAACATTTGGATACAACTTACGCTCAACAAAATACTCATCTTTCAATGCAATTTCTTCAAGCTTCATTGCTAATTCAAACATCGGATCTTGCGTGCCCGTCTCTTCAAGCACCTCGTAGCATACCTTTCTAATAATCGTTGCTCTAGGATCAAAATTCTTATATACACGATGCCCAAAACCCATGAGTTTAAATGGGTCATTCTTATCTTTGGCTTTTTCTAAGAATTTAGGAATATTTTCCACACTGCCAATTTCGTCCAGCATTGTCAGCACCCCTTCATTAGCACCACCATGGGCAGGCCCCCATAACGCTGCAATACCCGCTGAAATACAAGCAAATGGGTTTGCACCTGTACTGCCTACCAACCTAACTGTTGAAGTACTCGCATTTTGCTCATGGTCAGCATGCAAAATAAACAATAGATTCAGGGCTTTTGCTGCAATCGGGCTAACGACATAATCCTCACAAGGTACTGAAAACATCATGTACAGTAAGTTTTCACAATAATCTAAATCATTACGCGGGTAGACAATTGGCTCACCGATTGAGTGCTTATAACAAGCCGCAGCAATCGTAGGTAATTTAGAAATCAACCTGTGCGCCGAAACCATCAAGTGCTCTTCATCATTCATGTTTAAACCATCATGATAAAAAGCCGCTAACGACCCTACCACACCCATCATCATGGACATAGGATGAGCATCATGACGAAAACCATCAAAGAACTTTTTCAACGACTCGTTAATCATCGTATGACGGCGAATAATATTACTGAAAGTTGCAAACTCTTCCGCATTTGGCAATTCACCATGAATTAACAAATACGCTGTCTCGATATAGTTACTATTTTCAGCCAACTGCTCAATGGGGTAGCCGCGATGCAACAACACGCCTTTATCGCCATCAATAAACGTAATTTCACTTTCACAACTTGCCGTTGTTCCAAAACTAGGATCGTGTGTGAAGTACCCTAGTTCACCCGGTATCCCTTTAACATCAATGGTTGAATTACCAAGCGTACCCTCAAGTAATGGCAGCTCTACACTTTTCCCAGTTGTATTATCTGTTAGCGTTAAATTTTTTGACGACATCTATAACTCCCTATCTATAAATAGTGCTATCTCACTACTTACGCGCAATAAAAACATGCACTCATTAAAAATAATTTGAAAACTTACTCATGATTTTAACGAACTATCTTAATCAGGTCACCTAGTTTGGGCTCACGATTCGGAAAAAGATCATTCAAAAGCCTCAGTTGGTCTTCTACATGGTGAGTGATCGGCGAGTTTTTAGCCAGCAGCTTTATACTTTTATTATGTTGGCCAACCTTCACTAACACCACCTTTAACTCTTTTGCGACTTTTCTATCTTTAGCATTCAACCTTGAAAAGCTTTTAATGCTCGTAAGCACTTGCTTATCAACCTCTACAAATCTATCAGCTCGTTTTGTTGTCGCAAAAAAGACAAACGCCCTTAAGCCATCAAATACCACGGCTATTCGAACCTTGCCTTGCCCATATGGTGTTTTACCGTTAACTATCGCCTGATAGCCAGCTAACTGACCCACTGAAAAAGGCTTTTCACTGAGTGTTTTTGTTATTCCTAAGCGAATTCTTAGAAACTCCTTAGGGGTTATTTTTTTATTTAAATCTTCTAACGTTAATTGCATCAACGCATCGTTGTTAGGGGTTGATGCAGCAATTGCGTTCGGCTTGTTCAAAATAAGCCACTGACTAGGAAACGTCAGTTTAAAATTCATCTCAGGGTGATAAAAGTGACGCCCACGAATGATTCCATCTTTCTCGCTGTCGCCAAATGTTAAGCTCTCTATTTTTTTTAAAAACGTAGTGTCTTGACCAGTCGTTCCTGAAACAACTGATGAAGCCCCTGCTCCACTTAACACTTGTTGCAAACGGGTATCATTATCGGGGTGGGTTGAAAACACACCGTGATAAGCTCGTGGCTCACGGCCTTGCTCAATAGCTAGTTTTTTATCGAACAACTCTTGATTCTTTAACGTTGAGATGACTTGTCGCATGGCAGAGGCACGATACCCCGCATTAATCAGGTACTGAACCCCTAAACCGTCCGCTTCTAACTCGTGTTCACGCCCATAACCTCTGACTATGCCCGTGCCTAACATATTCGTTAATTGTCCAGCCCCCTGCACCCCAGATGCAGCCGCAATAAGGCTTCCAATGATATTTGTTGTCGTTGCTAGGCTATGCTGACGAACAGAGTGTCTCGCTGTGACATGACCTAATTCATGACCCAACACGGCAGCCAACTCAGCCTCACTATTAAGGTACACCAATAAACCTCGAGTAATATAAATATAGCCGCCGGGTAATGCAAAAGCGTTGACTTGAGTGCTATCTAATAAGGTAAATCGGTAAATTAAGTTTTGTCGATGGCTAACACGTGCAACCCGATCACCCACCGATTGCACATACTGCTGAAGCTCTGGGTCATCATAGCGACGATATGCCTTCATTACTTGCTGACTATGCTGCCGACCTAAGGCCAGTTCTTCTTGCTCTGACATTAAGACAAAGTCACGCTCTCCGGTTACTGGGTTAACCGAGCAGCCAACACAGAGTAATACGATTATGACAATACTATAACGACTTACCATGCCTCCTCCCTAAAACACTTAAGCAAAAAAAATGCTACCTATAAGGTAGCATTTTTTTCAACTATACGCTTTAGCGTCAACTTATCCACGCTGATAACGTTTATTAAACTTATCAACACGGCCAGCCGTATCAACAATACGCTGTTTACCGGTATAAAATGGATGACACTCTGAACAAGATTCAATATGCAGTTCAGACTTACTGAGTGTTGAACTAGTTTTAAAAGCATTCCCGCAACTACAAGTAACGGCTACTTCGTTATATTCTGGGTGTGTATCTGGTTTCATAGTATTCTCTAAAAATCTGTGGCAGGACAGTACTGTCCTTAAGCTTGGTCGCGCATCATACGAAAAATGTTAGCTTTTAGCAAGTCCTTTCATTGTTACCTTTGTTCGGTATGATGTCTAATTTTATTAATTGTTCAGAAAACCCCTCATGAAAATTGTTTCAATCAATATTAACGGCATTCGCGCTGGCGAAAGAAAAGGCTTTTTTAACTGGGTACAACAACTCGATGCTGATGTACTGTGCTTACAAGAAATAAAGGCCCAAGAAGATCAACTAACTGCCGATACCTTCTGGCCCGCTAATTACCATTGTTTCTACCATCCTGCCGAAAAGAAAGGTTACAGCGGCGTCGCCATTTTTTCCAAGCAAAAGCCTGACAATGTAACTAAAGGTATTGGTTGGGAAGACTTTGATGCCGAGGGTCGCTTTATTGAAGCCGCCTTTGGCAACCTAAGGGTATCATCTATTTACATGCCATCGGGGTCCTCAAAAGAATCCCGCCAAGCCTTTAAGTACGACTTAATGGACCGATTAATGCCCGTGCTACAAGAAAAACAAAAAGATGGCAACCAACATATTATTTGTGGGGACTGGAATATTGCACATAAAAAAATAGACATTAAGAACTGGCGCGGCAATCAAAAAAACTCTGGTTTTTTACCCGAAGAGCGCGCTTGGCTAGACGAGCTATTTGGCAAAGAAGGCTGGGGTGATGCCTTTCGCCTTGTGAACCAAGAAGCCGAACAATATACATGGTGGTCCAACCGAGGACAGGCGTGGGCCAATAACACTGGCTGGCGGATAGATTACCAAGTTATTTCAGAAAACTTAAAAAATACGGTTGCCAATGCATCCATCTATAAAGATGAGCGGTTTTCTGACCATGCCCCCTTGATTGTTGATTACGACATCCCTACAGCCTAATTATGCCGATCTCTATCGCCCAAGGAAGTTGGCTAGGCTCTATTCGTGCCTTTTGCCAACCATCCGTCATAGCGATGCTATTTTTAGGCCTGTCTGCAGGCATTCCACTCCTATTAATTTTTTCTTCATTAGGCTTATGGCTGCGCGAAGCTGGCATTGAGCGTGCTACTGTTACTTATTTTAGTTGGGCTGCTTTGGGCTATTCTTTTAAGTTTGTTTGGGCACCCTTGGTTGATAAATTACCACTGCCTTTTTTAACCACTTGGCTCGGCTATCGACGAAGCTGGATTTTATTCTCACAGCTGATGATTATCATCTCGATTTGCTTGATGGCGTTCATAGATCCGCACCAAGATGACCTAGTTCTCATGGCTTTTGCCGCTATTTTGCTCGGTTTCTCTTCAGCGACGCAAGATATTGTTATTGATGCTTATCGCATTGAATCAGCCGAGAGCAGCCTACAGGCGCTGATGTCATCTAGCTACATTGCCGGCTATCGGATTGGCATGATTGTTTCTGGTGCTGGCGCGTTATTGCTAGCCAACCACTTAGGGTCCAGTATAGACAGCTACAGCTATAGTGCATGGCAGTGGACCTACCTATGTATGGCCAGCATCATGTTGATTGGCGTTATCACAACACTTTTGATATCTGAGCCCCGTCAAAAAATTCACTCCAATTTTTTCCACGACACCCGTGAGCATGTCCAGCTATTAACGCTTTTCACCTTGGCTGTTACGGGTTTTATTGCTGTTTATTTTTTTAGCGCCGATACGGCAAACCAACTCAAAGCAGAGCTCACCACGCTTTTCTCAAACAGACCCCTAGCCAGTGTTTTAGTCGAATTCTTCCGCCTTGGACTGGCACTGGCAGGTGCAAGCCTTGTCACCCGCCTGCTGATATCAAGTGGGCTTATTTCTTATACACTGGTCACCAAAACTTACATAGAACCCGTTAAAGACTTTTTCTCACGTTATGGTTATTCAGTCGCTTGGCTGCTACTGGCTTTGGTTGGCTTGTATCGAATATCTGATATTGTTCTAGGCGTCATTTCAAACATCTTTTATCAAGACCTTGGCTTCAGTAAGCCCGAGATCGCGAGCGTGGTAAAAACATTCGGACTACTGATGACTCTTCTGGGTGGTTTTATTGGCGGCTTACTTGTTTTACGTTTCGGCGTGATACGAATTTTGTTTATCGGCGCCTTACTGTCTGCACTGACTAACTTGCTCTTTATGCTGTTAGCACAAATAGGTCACAATATGCCTATGCTTTACCTTGTGATTTCTGCTGATAATTTGTCTGCTGGTCTTGCTAGCGCTGCCTTTATTGCTTTTTTATCGAGCCTCACCAATGTTTCATTCACCGCCGTACAGTACGCCATTTTTAGTTCTTTAATGACCTTGCTCCCCAAAATATTAGGTGGCTACTCTGGTTCGATGGTTGAATTATTTGGCTATGAACAATTTTTCCTAATCACCGCGTTAATGGGGGTCCCTGTCCTTGTGCTGATCAGTTGGATTAATAAACACATTAAACTAAACGTTTAAAGAGACGTAAAAACTACGGCACCTTGATGAATAGCTGGCTAATCAACATAAAACTGTTGTTTAAAACTCAATTCCAGCGGTTTTATTACACCTTTTGGTTTTAGGCTGATATTAAATGTCACCACTTCTTTGTTCGACACTCTAAACTCACTCAAATAATAAATAGCCTTTCCTTCCGCTACTCTTCTTGATTCAAGAGTCTTTAACTGACCCGCACGGTTAACGGCCGTTACTTTAACGTCTGCATTAACTGCTTGAGGCAACTGGCCCGGGTGTGGCTTCTTTTGAACCGACAGGTTTAACACCCCTTTATAACGGCTCCGCAAAATGCCATAAGCCGTAGCCATTTGTGGCGGCAAGGTATCAGCAGTAAACGCGTTGTAATACACAATATAATCACCAAAATCGTAAGCATTTTCTGCTGTACTCAATGTTGGGCATAACAATAAAAGTAATAAAAAGTATTTTTTAAATCGCATCTTTTTTTCCATCAAGTTGATAGAGTGCCACTTCGCCAAATAAATTAGGCCATAGCTTCATTAATGTACTTGGTCGATGATCATAATCCATGATCCCTTTTTTAGAAATCACCATTGAACGTTGATGACAAAACTGTTCAAAATCACTCACTGTACATAAATGTATGTTTTTTGTATCGTACCATTCAGCCGGTAAAGCCTTAGAAACGGGCATCCGCCCTTTCAGCGAAAGGTAAAGGCGACAGCGCCATAAACCAAAGTTTGGGAACGTCACTATACTTTTTCGTCCTACCCGCAGCATTTCCTCCAGTGTTTTATCTGGTCGATGCAGCGCCTGTAATGCTTGGGTCATAATCACGTAATCAAATGATCCATCAGCAAAATCAGTTAAACCTGCATCCAAGTCTGTCTGAATAATATTGACGTTCTTTTTTAAACAACTCAAGACATTCTGTTGGTCTATTTCTACCCCATAGCCCGTCACCTGCCGATTTCTTTGCAACCAATCGAGTAACGCACCATCACCACAACCTAAATCTAGCACCCTAGAGCCCGGCTCTACCCAATCGCAAATTTTTTCTAGTTCGGGCCTAAGTTCACTCACGGCGACACCTCAATATTTCGCATATAGGCACCAAATGCATCGAGATAGTCGTCATTGTGCACTAAAAATGCATCATGCCCATAATTCGACTCAAACTCTAAGTAGCTAACATCTCGACCCGCCTCGGTTAATGCACTGACAATCTCTTTGGAACGAGCAGGTGAAAAACGCCAATCTGTAGTAAACGAGGCTAAAAAGAATTTTGCTTGAACTTTCTCAAATACAGCAGATAAATCGCCCCCCTCTTTTTCAGCAGGGTCAAAATAATCTAACGCCTTGGTCATTAATAAATAAGTGTTCGCGTCGAAACGGTTAGCAAAAGATTCTCCTTGATATCGCAAATAGCTTTCTACTTGAAACTCAACACCGTAATCATATTTAAGTTGATCGTTTTTTAGTTCTCGACCAAATTTATCACCCATTGCATCATCAGATAAATAGGTTATATGCCCCAACATTCTTGCGACCTTTAAACCATTAGCCGGCACCGTATTATGATCATAATAACGACCGCCGTGAAAATCAGCGTCACTCATAATAGCCTGTCTCGCGACCGCATTGAAGGCGATATTTTGTGCTGATAATTTAGGGGCAGACGCAATGACGATGGCATGGCGTATCATATCTGGAAATTGAATCGCCCATTGCAACGCCTGCATACCTCCTAAACTGCCGCCCGCTACAGCGGCCCATTGACTGATACCGAGCTTATCTGCCAGTCTTTTTTGATAGTTAACCCAATCAACAACGGTCACTATTGGAAAGTCTTGACCGTAAGCTTGCGAGGTTTTCGGGTCAATACTTCGCGGCCCTGTTGAACCACTGCAGTGGCCCAAATTACAGGGCGAGACCACAAAAAACCGGTTCGTATCAATTGCTTTTCCCGGCCCTATGCATATATCCCACCAGCCTGGCTTTGAGTCACCTTCATGATGATACCCAGCTGCATGATGATCTGCCGATAAGGCATGGCAAATTAGAACCGCATTATCTGCTGCCGAATTTAACCTGCCATAGGTTTCATAAACAATATCGTATTGCTCAATGAGCCTACCACTCTCCAACGATAACGGCTCGTCAAAGTGAAGGGTTTGTGGCTCAACAATACCCACTGAATTTGTTTTAATATTAGACAATTTATTCTTTTAAGTTATAATAATATCAGTTAATATTATTTTTAATTATATCAAAAACCCTTTATATTCACCGGCCTAGTATGAATTTACTGCGCCTTAAGCGACGATAATAACATGTACCTGTATAACGAATTTGATCAAACTCTTGTCAACGAACGCGTTGAACAATTTCGCGATCAAACAAAGCGGTTCTTAAATGGCGATCTAACGGAAGAACAATTTCGCCCCTTACGCCTTATGAATGGTTTATACATTCAAACACATGCGCCAATGTTGCGCATCAATATACCGTACGGCTTATTATCAAGTAAACAGCTTCGCATGCTTGCCCACGTTTCTCATAAGTATGACAAAGACTACGGACACTTTACGACTCGCCAAAACATTCAGTTTAATTGGCCAGAGCTAAAACGGGTGCCCGATATTCTTGCTGACTTAGCAAGCGTGCAAATGCACTCTATTCAAAGTAGTGGCAATTGCATCCGAAACACGACTGCAGACCCACTAGCTGGCGTTTGTGCAGATGAAATTGAAGACCCAAGACCCTATTGCGAAATAATTCGTCAATGGTCAACTTTACACCCAGAGTTTTCATACCTGCCACGCAAATTTAAAATTGCCGTAAGCGGGTCGCCAAAAGATCGTGCCGCTACACAAGTACACGATATTGGTCTACATCTTAAAAAAGATGCTGATGGCAACATCGGTTTTGAAGTCTTAGTTGGTGGAGGACTTGGGCGCACCCCCGTTATTGGTCAAACAATTAACAACTTTATTGCTGAAAAAGACCTCTTGTCCTACCTTGAAGCGATTCTTCGCGTTTATAACCGCTTTGGCCGCAGAGATAATAAATACAAAGCCCGTATTAAAATACTCGTTCGCGAAACAGGCTTAGATACTTTTAAAGAACAGGTCGAAGCAGAATGGGCTTCCATCCGAGACAGTCAATTAACGCTAACCGACGATAACATTCAACGTGTAAAACGTTACTTCACACCACTAAATTACGAAACAGCTAACGATGAGGCTTTAGAGCAACACTTGGCTAATAGCGGTGCTTTTCGTCAGTGGTTTCAACAAAATACTAAAGCGCACAAACAATCCGGTTACCGTATTGCCTTTGTTTCGCTTAAATCACCAAAGCGTCCGCCGGGCGATGTAACCAAACAGCAAATGGAACTCATCGCCGATTTGGCTGACCAATATAGTTTTGGCCAGATCAGAACCACTCACGACCAAAACCTTGCATTAACCGATGTAAAATCCAGTGATTTATATGCCCTTTGGCAGCAATTAGCCGAGCATGACCTTGCAACAGCAAATATTGGCACGATTACCGATATGATTTGCTGCCCCGGTCTCGATTTTTGTAGCTTAGCAAATGCCAGCTCTATTGATATCGCACAAGGTATTACTGACCGTTTTACTGACAGCGCCATTGACGCTGGCAATATCAGCCTCAAAATGTCTGGTTGCATGAATGGCTGTGGCCACCATAGCATCGGTGAAATTGGTATTTTGGGTGTCGATAAAAAAGGCGAGCAATGGTATCAATTAACTCTAGGTGGTTCCGATAGCCATCAAAGTAAATTAGGGGACAGGCTTGGAAAAGCCATTGCCAAAGATGGTGTAGTAGATGCTATTGACGACATTGTTCAGGTCTATAAAGCCAACAGAATAGATGATGAAAACTTTGCAAGCACACTGCAACGCATCGGATTACAACCGTTTAAGGATAAAGTGTATGACGCTCATTAAAAACAACGAAATCGTTCAAGACCGTTGGACCAAGCTAGACGAAGAGCAAGCTCTACAAGCAGACTATAACATCATCGATCTTGCCTATTGGAATGCCAATAAAGATTCCTTAATCGCTAGCAAAGGACATCTTGGCTTATGGGTTCAAGGCGATGAAAGTGCAGAACAATTTGCAGATGACTTACAATACTTTGAGCTTATCGCTATACACTTTCCAACATTTGTTGACGGTCGTGGTTACTCACTAGCGAAAATATTACGTGAAAAGCACCATTACACCAAAGAAATCAGAGCCGTTGGTGATGTCCTACCCGATCAGGCTCTTTATTTAACACGTGTAGGATTCGATACACTTGAATTCTCAACTAAAGAAGCTGGTTCGCTTGCCTTAGAAAAATTAAATGAGTTTAGCGTTTTCTATCAGGCTGCTACCAACTAGCAGCCTTGCCCTTATCGTTATTTTTATCAAAATAACGACAAAATACGCAAAAAAACATATTACACCACTAGCTCGCTTCTTAGCTCCCTTGCCAGGCTGTAACTAAAACACCCCCTAACCGTCACACAAGCGTCATAACCTGTTGGTACATTTGATGTCCCGTTTCAATGCATAAGGACATCCAATGGATTCACTAATAAAGCTCACTCTCGGCGTCAGCTTAACGCTTGGCATATCATTCTCTACACTTTCTTTTGCTGATATTAATATCGTTAAAAAAGGTCAATATACCGAGGAATGTGGCGGCGAAGAAAGTTGCACCGAGATTTCAGCTTTTAGTCCTGTGTCGAATAGGATTTACACCACCAATGCCGAAGAGAATGAACTCAAAATTCTTAATGTAGATAGTAACGGCTGGCTCTCCGAGCACAGCACTCTGACTTTGATTGGTGGCGGCCCAAACAGTGTTACTACCTACGGGAATTGGGTTGCTGTAGCCGTAGAGGCTGTCAATAAACAAGATGATGGCAACGTTCTTATCTATGACCTTGAAGGAAATTTACAGCGGATCATAAAAGCTGGCGCATTACCCGACATGCTGACATTTACCCCGAACGGTAAATTTTTAATTGTTGCTAACGAAGGAGAGCCTGACGATGAGTATAAAAATGACCCTGAAGGTACGGTAACTGTTATCAATACAAACACTTGGATGCCTGCAACGGCTGATTTTAATACGTTTAACAGTACTAAATTAAAAAACGTGCGTATTTTTGGCCCAGATGCGTCAATTGCCCAAGACCTAGAACCTGAATATATTACTGTTTCAGCCGACTCCAGTACGGCTTGGATTAGCCTGCAAGAAAACAATGCTTTAGCAAAACTAGACATTGCGTCAGCGACTATCACCGATATTTATGGCTTAGGTTACAAAAAACATCAACAAAATAAAAATGCCTTTGATGCCAGCAACAAAGATAATGCAATAAACATTCAAACATGGCCAACATACGGCATGTATCAACCCGATGCTATTGCAAGTTTCGAGTATAAAGGTTCAACTTTCATTTTATCTGCCAATGAGGGCGATGCTAGAGACTATGACGGTTACAGCGAAGAAGTGCGTGTTGAAGACCTAATATTAAACCCTGACGCATTCGAAAATGCTAGAGAGCTTCAACAAATAGAGAACCTGGGGCGATTAAAAACCACCACTGCCAATGGCGATATAAACAATGATGGGGCACATGAAAAGATTTACTCTTATGGCGCACGCTCTTTTTCTATCTGGGATGAAAAAGGGTCTCGAATCTATGACTCTGGGTCTGACTTTGAACGCTTCTTAGCCACCTATGCTGATAACAACGTTGATAATGAACCATGGGAAGAAGGACGTAGTGACGACAAGGGGCCTGAACCTGAATCTATTACTACCGGTGAGCTACGCGGTAAAATTTATGCCTTTATTGGCTTAGAAAGAGCTAATGGTATTTTTATATATGACATCTCTAATCCGCGCAAACCAAAGCCTGCCGGTTATATCAACATTGAGAAGCAAGGTGACATTGGACCAGAAGGGTTAATTTTTATTAAAAAAACTGAGTCTCATGGTTGGCTAATTGTTACTAATGAGATTAGTAACACGATTAGTATTTACGAAATAAGCATTGATTAACACAATGCTTTGTTAAAAAGTCCCTGCTGGTTTTATCAGCAGGGACTTTTTGTGTTCATTGCTGAAACAGCGTGCAATTTAGTTAATGATCTTACCCACTACCATTTGTGCCGATCTTTTCCGAAGCTGATATGAAATAGGCTCAAGCTTCACCCCCCGTAAGGCTAATGTGGGTAACATTTCTTGCAATACACTTAATGTTTCTGGATATGGGTGACCAATGCCCACGGCATAACCGTTTTCTAAAGCTTGTTTAATCAATATATCAAACTGTTGTTTAATCTTTTCTTCATCAATAGTGTGGTCGAGAAAAACATCACGACTAAGGACGGGCACACCTTGTTCAACGGCAATTTGCGCGGCAATAGACTGCCCAGCAGTACGACTATCAACAAAAAAATAATTTCCCTGCCGCATTGTTTTCATCACCCATTCCATATGGCCAGGATGCCGTGTTAGCAAACTCCCTTGGTGATTATTCATACCGATTGCGTGAGGTACTTTATTAAACGCCTGCAACAGGGCCTGCTCCACCTCTTTTTCTTTCATATCAATGGCTAAGGCACCCTCTTCGGCAGCTTCTCCAAGGGTTGACTGCATTGGCATATGCAGCATAACTTCGTGCCCATGCTGATGCGCAAGATTGGCCAACTGTCTGGCTTTTGGTGCATTGGGTAAAACCGCATACGTTAAGTTGGCCGATAGATTAATCAGCTGCCTGCCTTCTTCTAAACGATAACCAATATCATCAATAATAATACTGATAACCGCCTCTGGTTTTACTTCCTCGGCGTGGCTAGGCCCTATCAAAAAAACACAAGCGATCAATAAAAAAGTCCGAGCCATAATTAACTTTTCCACCGGTCGCTCGTGCCTATCGCTTACTTTCTTAAAATATTGATGCCTTTAAGCAAATTAAGCGCTTCGTGCAAGGGGTAATCTGTACTCACTTGCTCTACTACTTTTTCTTCCTTTTCTTCTTCGCCTTCGGGGTTCACTAAATGCTTTGTTAAATCTTTTTCTTTAATTGCAACAAAATCATCTTCTAATTGTTCTAACTTTACTGCCGATAAAGTAATGTCAGGCGTGATCCCTTCAGCTTGAATTGAGCGACCTGATGGCGTGAAGTAACGCGCTGTGGTTAATTTAATCGCTCCGCCTTTATTGTTTTCTAAAATCGTTTGCACCGAACCTTTACCAAAACTTTGCTGCCCCATAATCACTGCACGCTTATGGTCTTGTAACGCACCAGCAACAATTTCTGAGGCCGACGCAGAACCACCATTAATCAACACAACAATTGGAGCACCTTTTAAAACATCATTGGGGCCTGCTTTAAAGCTCATTTTAGAATGCTCAATACGGCCTTCTGTGTAAACAATTAAACCATCGCTTAAGAAAGCATCACTCACTGACACGGCCGCATTTAATAAACCACCAGGGTTATTACGTAAATCCAATACCAGACCTTTTAGCTCATTACCTTCAGATTCTTTTTTTAACTCAGAAATCGCGTCATTTAGGTTTTCTCCAGTCCTTGTTTGGAAGCTGGCAATTCTTACATAGCCATAGCCGGGTTCTAAAAGACGATTTTTCACACTAACCACTTTAATAACTGCACGGGTGATCTTAATTTTAAGTGGCTTCGGCTCACCTTCTCTTATAATCGTTAACAGAATATCGGTCCCTGGTTTGCCGCGCATTATTTTTACTGCATCTGACAAGGTCATGCCTTTTACTGGTTTTTCATCTAAACGAATCACCAAATCACCGGCTTCTATCCCTGCTTTAAAAGCAGGCGTATCATCAATTGGCGTAATAACTTTTACGAAACCATCTTCCATACCTACTTCGATGCCTAAACCACCAAATTCCCCACGTGTTCCTTCACGCAAATCTTTAAAGGCTTTTTTATCCAAATAGGTTGAGTGAGGGTCCAAGCCCGTTAACATCCCTTTTATCGCATTCTCTAATAGGTCGTGATCACTAACCTCTTCAACATAAGACGCTTTAATTTGGCCAAATACTTCTGAAAATGCCTTTAAATCCTCTAATGGTAACGAACTGTTAACCCGTTCTTTCTCAGCCAACACGGTCCCGCCAATGCTCAACATAATACCCAGTGCAGCACCTACCATTAACACTGGCAATGTTTTACGTAAAAAATTCATATCAACTCCATTAACTTACAAAATTACCCAACGCGACCTTTTTTAACCGCTCGACACCATTGAATAGGATTCACCGGCTTTCCATTTTTTCTAATGCTGAAGTATAGACCGGCTTTTTGTTGTCCGCCACTCACTCCAACCGTTGCTATCATTTCACCCGCTTCAACCCAGTCACCCACTTCTTTGTACAACCCTTCATTGAAGGCATATAAACTCATATAGTTTGAACCATGATCGACGATAATCAACAAACCATAGCCTCTTAACCAATCCGCATACACTACTCTACCATGCGAGATAGCCTTAATGGCGGTGCCTTCGCTTGCAGCAATAACAACCCCGTCATAGCGACCAGATTGTCTTGCACTACCAAATCGCTTACGTATCGAGCCTTTTATAGGCCAAGGCAATCGACCTTTTAAGCTCTTAAAAGGTTTATTTTGCTGGGCCAACACAGGCGTATCAATAATGACTTGGCGAATACTAGCTAATAGCGTTGTTAAGCGTTTTTCATTTTCTTTTAATTCAGCCAATTCATCGGCCGCTGATTTCATCTCTTTACCTAACTGAGCCAACACCTTTTTACGTTGACTCTTAGCCGCCATTAACTGCTCGTTCTCCGTTTTTTTTGCGTCAATAAAGGTGGCTAACTCACTCAACTGATCATCTAGCGCCACTTCAACATCAATTAATTTTTTAATACCCGCGTCCAGTGCCGTTACATTGTCCAATCTCGCTTGGTTGAAATAGTCATAGTACTGTATTACTCGACTCATCCGATCTGGGTGCTGTTGATTAAGCAACATCTTCACACGCTGTTGCTTACCCATTAAATACGCCGACTTTAATTGCTCGGCCAATAACTGTTTTTGCACCTTAGTCTGTTCTTTTAGCCTAGCTTGCTGGGCTCGCAATTGCTTAATTTTTTTGTCTGTTTCATCAAGCTTTTCATTCAGCAAACGAAGCCTTTTTGAAGACTCAGCCAAGCGTTTATCCAGTTGTTTAAGCGCCTTTTCCTCTTTAGTTTTTGATTGCTGCGTTAAAGCGATGTTTTTTTCCACCAATTGCATCCGCTCGCGCAACAAAGCCAGTTGTTTCTTTTTCTCACTCTCAGGCGATGCAAATAAGGACCCTGAACCCAGTAACGAAACTAATATAAGCGTCGTTAAAATAAGTCGTTGCTTTAACATTCTTATTGGCTAGAGGTACTACTTTAACTGGTTAAATGAAGCAAACTATGCCCACTCATCTCGGCTGATGGACTAAGCCCCATAGCGGCCAACATCGTAGGCGCGACATCTGCTAAATCACCGCTGCTATCAAGCTGTGCGCAACGGCCAACATAAACAAAGGGCACTGGGTTGGTGGTATGCGCTGTGTGCGTCTGACCAGAATCTGGATCCGTCATTTGTTCGGCATTACCATGATCCGCCGTGATAAAAACCTCACCGCCTACTTTTTCAAGTGCTTCCAACAACCTTGCAATGCAGGCATCAATCGTTTCAACAGCTTTCACCGCTGCATCAAAATTACCTGTATGGCCAACCATATCGCAGTTTGCATAATTGGTAATAATGGCATCATATTTTTCTGATAAAACAGCCTCAACCAATTTATCTGTGAGTTCTGGCGCACTCATCTCTGGTTGTAAATCATATGTTTTAACATTTGGCGATGGAATTAAAACTCGATCCTCACCCTCATTTGGTGCGTCATCACCACCATTAAAAAAGAACGTAACATGCGCATACTTTTCAGTTTCAGCAATACGCAACTGCTTTAGACCTTTACTGGCAAGCACCTCTCCAAAGCCGTTATTTACCTCTATAGGAGGGTAGGCAACGGGCAAATCAAAATCCTCATGGTACTGTGTTAAACACACAAATTTATTCAATAACGGCACCTCAGCTCGCTCAAACTCATTGAAGCCAGTTTCTGTAAATGCCCTGGTTAATTCACGTGTTCTATCTGATCTAAAATTCATAAAAACAACGCTGTCGCCATCTTCTATTTTAATAGCCTGGCTACTAGTAGGGTGTATGCTGGTTGGCAAGACGAACTCATCTGTTTGCTCGCGTCCGTAAGATGCCATTAATCCACTAATTGCATCTTCAGCAGAATATTCTGCTTTCCCTTGGCTCAATAGGTCATACGCCAGTTGGACTCTATCCCAACGATTATCTCTATCCATCGCATAAAAACGACCTACTAAAGACACCGTTTTGCCAACACCTAACTGTTTATATAAAAGCTCCATTTTTTCTAATGACGCCTTAGCACTTTTCGGCGGTGTGTCCCTGCCATCTAAGATGGCATGCAAATAAAGCTTTTTAACACCTTTCTCAGCAGCCATTTCTATCATTGCTTTAAGGTGATCTTCATGGCTATGTACACCACCAGGCGATAATAAGCCTACAACATGTAGCGCCTTATCATCTTCAATCACATCATTTACTACATCACAAAGTACTGGATTGTTTTTAAATTCACCCGAATGAACATCATCATTTAATTGCGTAAACGTTTGCGGCAATAAGCGTCCTGCACCCAAGTGCAAATGCCCAACCTCTGAATTACCCATTTGCCTATCTGGTAACCCCACTACCGAGCCTGAACAATCTAATAAAGCTTTAGGCTTGGTTGCCCATAGTCTGTCCCAGGTTGGCGTGTTCGCCGCATTAATGGCGTTAGATTCTCCTGCCTCAGCGTAACCAAAGCCATCTAAAATCATTAACACAATAGGGCGTTTAATTAAATGTTGCTTCAAAATGCTATCTCCACAGTTTGCTTGTTATAATGGGTTAATATATGTCATCCATTTTACGATATATGCCCTTTTAATACTTTAACTATATGCAAAGACAAGCCCTATGAGCAACCTAGCTATGGACAAACTCATCGAAAGTGATGAGGAAATAAACAAAGCCGCTGATCTTCTTAAAGTGCTCTCTCACCCTATTAGGCTAAAAATCATTTGTCAGCTAGGGCATGACGAAAAAACTGTACAACAACTATTAGACAGTGTTGGCTCTACCCAAAGCAACGTCTCACAACATCTTGCAATTATGCGAAATAATGGCGTTTTACAATACCGTAAAAATGCCACTCAAGTCCTCTATAGCGTGGCTGAAAAGGCCTCTATAGATGTCGTACATTTATTAAAAAAAATCTACTGCTAATTAATCTAATACTTTAAGGCTCACCCTAAGATGGATATTTATTTGGAATTTATCAGCAATCACAGCCTGCTTTTTATTGCCTTGCTGTTTGTTATTATTTTATTGTTACAGTCTTTTTTTAGCGACATTACCCGCAAATATAAACTCATTTCCCCATCTGAAGCGATCAACCTGATTAACCGTGAAGACGCTGTCGTTATTGATACACGTACTAAAGACGAGTTTAAAAGTGGTCACATTTCAGGCGCCGTATTGATGCCGATCTCTGAGATAAAAGATAACGCTGATGCGTTAAATAAATACGAGGAACGCCCGCTAATACTTTACTGTAAGTCAGGAACACGTTCTGACGAAGCTTGCAAAACACTCAGCAAGCTTGGCAGAACTAATGTGCATGCTTTAAGCGGTGGGATCCAAGCTTGGGAAGCCGCCAGCATGCCACTCGTTAAAAAATAACCCTTTTCATCTGGAATCCATATGGCCTCTACCGAACAAACCGCTTCATCTGACAAACAATTTGCAATTCAAAAACTATATGTAAAAGACCTATCTTTTGAATCGCCTAACACACCCACTGTTTTTACAGAAAAGTGGGAACCCAATGTTGATATAAACTTAAACAGTAATGCCAAAAAAGCACCTCAAGACCTTTTTGAAGTCTCAATCACTGTTACCGTCACCGTAAAAAATAATGACAGCGTGGCCTACTTAGTTGAAGCGACCCAGGTAGGAATTTTCGGTGTTAAAGGTTTCTCAGAGCCTGAGTTAGGCCCACTCTTAGGTAGCTTTTGCCCAAGTGTTTTATTTCCCTATTTACGTGAAGTGGTTTCTGAGGTTGTCACCAAAGGCGGCTTCCCTCCAATGTTACTAAACCCTGTTAACTTTGATGCTTTATACGCTCAGCATAGCCAACAAAACGATATCTCCAAAGCCAATTAACTAATACGCAGATGAGCCCTAAAAAAATAGCTGTTCTTGGTGCTGGCTCGTGGGGTACCGCCATGGCTGTGATGATGGCCAGAGCAGGTCACCACATTACATTATGGGGACATAACCCGAGCCATATTAAGCAACTCAAGATTGATAATAGTAACGTTGAATTTCTTCCTGGCACCGACTTCCCCAGCACCTTAAGCGTTACAGATCAGCTGGAAGAAACCGTCGAAGAACACGATTTTTTAATGCTTGCTGTTCCCAGTCATGCATTTAGACAAACGCTACTTAAATGTAAGCCTCAGCTTAAAAAAGATACTATCGTGAGCTGGATAACAAAAGGCTTTGAAACCGGCACAGGGCTATTAGCACATGAAATCGTCATAGAAACCCTAGGTAAGGATACAAAGTTAGCCCTAATCTCTGGGCCTAGTTTTGCACTTGAAGTTGCAGATAATCTGCCCACAGCCGTTGTAGTAGCTTCTACAGATATCGAGGTTGCCACTGAGGTTGCAGATATAATACGAAACGCTAACTTCCTGACCTTCCCAACTAAGCACCTTGCTAGCGCAGAAATAGGTGGCGCCATGAAAAATATCTTAGCCATTGCTGCCGGTATTTCTGATGGTTTAGGTTACGGAGCCAATGCTCGAGCCGCATTAATCACCCTAGGCTTAACTGAAATGGTACAACTCGGCCATGTCTATAATTGCTCGGAAAGTTCTTTTCTTGGCTTAGCCGGTGTCGGTGATTTAGTATTGACTTGTACCGATAATCAATCACGTAACCGACGTCTTGGTTTACAGCTTGGACAGGGTAAAAAAATTGATGACGCAAAACAAACGATTGGCCAAGAAGTAGAAGGCATCCATGCTGCTCGTGAAGTGCATGCTATTTGTGAAAAGTGGTCACTCGATATGCCCATCTGCATTCAAACATACCGAATTTTGTATGAAGGATTAGCCCCTGACGTAGCCGTTAGATATTTGCTCAGCCGCGCTCAATTGGCCGAACCTCAGCTAGACTAGTTTTTACCATTCGAAATCATGTTGGCGCCATGCCTCATACACCGCTACAGCAACTGAGTTTGATAAATTAAGGCTTCTATTACCCTCCTTCATTGGAATTAAAAGTCGCTGCTGCTCTGGTAAGGCTTCAATAAATGCCTTTGGCAAGCCTCTCGTTTCAGGACCAAAAACCAAGGCATCGCCAGCTTGATAGCTGACCTGCGAATAATTACTTTTTGCAAACCTAGAAAAAGCAAACACCCTGTTTGGTTTTTCGCCGTCTAAAAATTCATCAAAATTTTGATATTCCTTCACATCCGCCACGTCTCGGTAATCCATCCCTGCTCGCCTTAACTGTTTATCGTTAATTTCGAAACCGAGCGGGTGAATCAAACTTAAACGCACCCCAGCATTAGCGCAAAGGCGCATTACATTACCCGTATTAGGAGGAATTTCTGGTTCAAATAAAACGACATGGATCATGATGATATTAACCTTGGGTTAACTGGTATAATTGAGCATATTATCTCACTATCAGTCAGCAAATGTTACACCCTAAATTAGCCTCTTACTTTTGTGGAATGCGATTCCAAACACCCGTTGTCTTACTTTCTGGCTGTGTTGGCTTCGGTCAAGAATACACCCGCGTAGAGGGTTTTTCTCATCGAGATATTGGCGCTGTTTGTCTTAAAGGCACCACGTTGAGCGCCCGCCCTGGAAACCCAACACACCGCGTTTACGAAACCCCATCGGGCATGTTAAACGCGATTGGCCTGCAAAACCCCGGTGCCAATAAGGTTGTTGATGAGATACTTCCTTCGCTAAATTTCCAAGAAACTCGTTTTATTGCGAATGTTTCTGGCTCCACCATCGAAGAATACACTGAGGTAACACGGCTTTTTGATCAATCTGCTATTGATGCCATAGAAATTAATATTTCTTGCCCGAATGTAAAAGAAGGTGGTGTGACATTTGGCAACGATCCTGACATGTCTGCACGCGTGGTAGAAGCCTGTCGATCCGTTACCAACAAACCACTAATTACTAAACTATCCCCCAATCAAACAAATATTGCTGACAATGCACAACGTTGTATTGACGCCGGTAGCGATGCCTTTTCAGTCATCAACACTTTAATGGGCATGGCTATCGACACCAACACAAGAACCCCCATTATTGGTAATGTACAGGGCGGGCTTTCTGGCCCGGCAATTAAACCCATTGCTTTATTGAAAGTTCATCAAGTCTATCAAGTCTGCAAAGCACATAATATTCCTATTATTGGCCAAGGCGGTATCACTACCGCTAATGATGCCCTTGAGTTTATTATTGCTGGAGCTAGCGCAGTTGGTCTTGGTACAGGGCTATTCTATGACCCCTTACTGAGTAAAAAAGTTAATGATGGGATAACCGATTATCTCGATACACACCAACTTAACCATTTTTCTGAATTAATCGGTAGCCTCGACTGTTAAGCACTAAAATCTTTAATTTTCCGAGTTAAGGTATTTCGCCCAAAGCCTAGTAATTTTGCCGCTTCTTGCCTGCGCCCCTTGGTAACATCCAATGCTTGCATAATTAATACCTTTTCTACCGAAGCCACCACCCTTTTCGCCACATCTGCTTCCCCTGCTAATAATCTTTTAGTAATATCTTCTTTTGCTGCGTCTAACCAGTCACCCTCAACCATCACTTTTTCTGTCGAGGTGATATTTTTCAACTCATCAGGTAGGTCATCTAACTGAATGATGTTACTCGGGCACATTGCAGTTAATAAATGACAGGTATTTTCAATTTGCCTAACATTACCCAACCAAGGCAAGCCTGACAGATACTGCATGGTTTCGTCATCCAACAACTTCACATCATCTTCCAACTCGCTGGCAGCCTTAGCTAAAAAATGTTTTAGAAGTAATGGAATATCTTCGCGACGTTCTCGAACCGGAGGGATTTTGATACGCACCACATTTAAACGATGGAATAAATCTTCTCTAAAAAGTTTTTCTTCAACAAGTTTTTCTAGCCCCTGATGTGTTGCCGCAATAATACGCACATCCACCTTTATTGGTTGATGACCACCGACAGAAAAGAACTCTCCATCTGACAGTACCCGCAATAAACGTGTTTGCATATCTGCTGGCATATCACCAATTTCATCTAAAAACAGCGTCCCACCATCGGCTTGCTCAAAACGCCCTTTTCGACGACTCGTTGCGCCAGTAAATGCCCCTTTCTCATGCCCAAATAGCTCAGACTCTAATAAATCTTTAGGAATCGCCGCCATATTTAACGCTATAAACGGTTTATCTCTTCTTAAACTATGTTGATGAAGGGCCTTGGCAACTAATTCCTTACCGGTGCCTGATTCTCCATTTACCATCACCGTAATATTAGACTTTGACAAGCGCCCAATCGCCCTAAAAACAACCTGCATAGCTGGAGCACTACCAATAATGCCCGACTCACTGGCCTCATCTTGAGTATCAGGTTGCTCAACAGCGCTTGTTTTCTTTTTAAGGTGCTCGTAGGCTCGTTCAACTTGATTAACAACCTCATCAACATCAAAAGGTTTAGGCAAATATTCAAAAGCACCACCATCATAGGCAGACACCGCACTGTCCATATCTGAATGAGCCGTCATCACAATCGCAGGTAAATCTGGATAATGTTTCTGTAGTTCTGCAAGGAGTTCAATGCCACTTTTGCCGGGCATACGAATATCAGTTAGCAACACATCCGGCTTATCTTTGTGCATAAGGTTTAGGATACCTTCTGCACTCTCAAAACAAGTAACTTGGTGACCCTCTCTTTTTAATGCTGTTTCCAACACCCATCGAATAGAACGATCATCATCGACCACCCATGCTTTTATCTTTTCACCCATAATTAATACTATCCATTTATCTGATGCTTACGTTTTACTCGACAACCCATTAGGTATTACACTCCCTAGTTATCCTGCTTTTTCTAGCGGTAATATTGTTGAAAAAACCGTGTGGCCCGGTTCACTGGCCACTTCTATAATGCCACTATGGCGCTGCACATTTGTCTGAGCTATTGATAAGCCCAAACCCGTTCCGTCAGTTCGCCCAGTCACCATCGGGTAGAAAATTTTTGTTTGCATCTCTTTCTCGATGCCAGGCCCGTCATCAATTACATCAATTTTTACCGCTAACTTTCTAGTCTCATCACCTATCGTAAAATTTCGATGTATTCGCGTTCTAAGGATAATTTCACCACCATCTTGAACTGCTTGCGTTGCATTCCTAACTACATTTAGTAATGCTTGAATAAGCTGATCTTTATCTGCCTTGATATCTGGAAGACTAGGATCATAATCTGCTCTTATGATGACTTTTTCATTAACCTCGGCTTCCACTAATTGCCTTACACGTTCCAAAATCACATGTATATTAATGTATTGATGATTCGGTAACTCTGATGACCCCAACATTCGATCAACTAGCGTTCTTAAGCGGTCCGCCTCTTCGATAATAACGTGTATATAGTCAGAAAAATCACCATTTAACTCTTTTGATAGCAACTGAGCAGCCCCCCTAATACCACCTAATGGGTTTTTAATTTCATGCGCAAGCCCTCGTAACATATTGGTCGCTAGTTCATTTTGCGCTAATAATTTTTCATCATGATCGATCTGTAAATAGTAATTAAAATCAACGATTTCAACGAGCAGCTCTTCTTCATCGTCATTACTATTATTTGATAATGGTGTTGCTGATAAACTTACGCTTCTTTTTGTTCCAACGGGGTGGCCGATGGGAACCAAGTGCTCAGTCACTTTTGACCCTAGTTGCCGGCTACGCTGAAACACCTTATTGATATCAAAGCGTGCTGTTTTAAACAGGTTTTCTGCCTTCGCGCCAATGGCTTTACGTTCACTGATATCAAGTAATTCTTCAGCTGCATTGTTTATATAAACTAACGCATTTTTTTCGTTAAACAGCAATATACCGACAGACAGTTGTTCCATGACAGAATTTGGCATAAAGGTGTGTTTTTTCATTCTAGATACCTAGCAATTAATGCGCCAAGTAGTATGAGGTGCCCTCTTTAATAAACATAGGTCTCATCATACTCGTTAACAGAAATTTTATGCACCAGTGCAGTGCATTTTTATTTTAACGTCCCATTGTTAAACGCTTTATATCTTTATGATGCTGTGCTTCTTTGTAAATAAAAAGTCACACTGGGGCTAGTTATTTTCACCTCACCATTCTTATCTATTACTTGCACCTGAACAACATGCGCACCACGCTCCACCCCCTCAAGATTGAAGCCTTCTTGAACCACCCCATCAAGTAATAATTCAACCGTATCTTCTTCTTGCAAAGCCGGCTGCAAATCATATGTAACATTCACAATACCTTGATTACTCCTAACCGTTCCCTGCTCAATGGGTGAAATAATACTAATATGATCATAAGGAATATTGGCTTCAGTTAACTCTTTGCGCTCTTCTGAAGTCACTATTTTTTTTGTAGGAATATTAGGTGCCTCATAAGTCATAATCGGCGGCACAATCACTTTCTCTGCACCTTTAACAGGTGTGTCGGAGTAGGCTGTTTTCCCTTGTTTATTGATATATTTATAAACATCGGCTTGCACAAAACCCGCTAAAAAAATTGTGATTAAAATAATACTTCGCTTCATACCCTGCTCCTTTATGACTGTGCTATGCAACCATAAGACCATATTTCTTAAAATTTGTGCAAAAAAAAACCCCGCAATAGCGGGGTCTTTCATTACATTAATGCAATTTTACAAGCTGTAGTACATATCAAACTCAATCGGGTGAGTGCTCATCCTTAGGCGAGTCACTTCTTCCATTTTTAATTTAATGTAGCCATCAATCATATCATCAGTAAACACACCGCCCTCAGTTAAGAACGCACGGTCTTTATCCAATGCAACTAGTGCTTCATCAAATGAAGTCGCTACTTGTGGAATTGCAGCTTCTTCTTCTGGTGGCAAATCATAAAGGTCTTTATCCATAGCTTCGCCAGGGTGGATCTTATTCTTAATACCATCAAGACCCGCCATTAACATGGCTGAGAAACATAAGTATGGGTTTGCCGTTGAATCAGCAAAACGCACTTCAATTCGACGACCTTTAGGGTTTGCTACAAAAGGAATTCGAATAGATGCTGAACGGTTACGTGCAGAATAAGCCAACATAACAGGTGCTTCAAAACCCGGTACTAAACGTTTGTAGCTGTTTGTTGAAGCATTTGCGAAGGCGTTAATTGCCTTAGCATGTTTAATAATACCGCCAATATAAAACAAGGCTATTTCAGATAAACCGCCATATAAATCACCAGAAAATAATGCTTTGCCGTCTTTAAAAATTGATTGGTGAACATGCATACCATTACCGTTATCACCAACGATTGGCTTCGGCATAAAAGTAGCTGTTTTGCCATAGGCGTGAGCAACGTTTTGAACTACATATTTAAGCTCTAAGACCTCATCTGCTTTCTTCACCAATGTATTGAACACTGTGCCAATTTCACACTGGCCCGCTGTTGCTACTTCATGGTGATGAACTTCAGTCTCTTGACCCATTTCTTCAAGCGTTAAACACATAGCCGCACGCATGTCATGAAGAGAATCAACAGGAGGGACTGGGAAATAACCGCCTTTTGTACCAGGACGGTGACCCATGTTGCCACTTTCATAATCTTTTTCTGAATTCCAGCCCGCTTCTTCAGAGTCTATTTTATAAAAAGACCCCGACATGTCTGTTTTCCAACGAATATCATCAAATACAAAAAACTCATTTTCTGGACCAAAATAAGCCGCGTCACCAATACCTGTTGACTGAAGATACTCTTCTGCTCTTTTAGCAATTGAGCGAGGGTCTCTTTCATAGCCAGACATATCGCTAGGCTCAACAACATCACAACGGATAATCAGCGTTACGTCATCAAAAAATGGGTCTAAAACAGCTGTTGATGGATCTGGCATCAAAATCATGTCTGACTCATTAATACCCTTCCAACCTAGAATGGAAGATCCATCAAACATTTTGCCGTCCTCAAACACATCAGCATCTACCGTATGTGATGGAACTGTTACGTGTTGTTCTTTACCAATAGTATCAACGAAACGGAAATCAACAAAAGCGACTTCTTTTTCTTTGATCAAATCTAATACATCTTGTGCTGACATGATTACTCCTAAAGTTTTTTAAATGATTGCTTCTAAAATTAAGTTAGCTCGACATTTTGTGCACATAATATGCCAAAACATAACTTGTTGTATTTTACGGATATTTACCTTTTTCACGGCTTAAAATCCCAATATTGGTGCATTATTTACACTAGCCGCACCAATTTTGGGCAATTTAAACAAATAACACTTTTACATCCGTCACCTCTGGAAGTGTTAACGTTTTCTTTTTAAATTTTTCTGACACATCCCGTGCTTCACTAATATTATTAATGACCTCTAAAGGAAGCTCTATTTCAACCTCTACCTTACCATCCAGATAATGAAGGGTGACATTTGACACTCCGTCTTTTTCAGCAATGCCTTCCCATGACTCATTAAGCTGGCCTATAAGACGATGCCTTAAGGGTAAATCAACACTTGGCGAATAAATCTCATCATCCTCTGGGTCGATATGGACCGTCACCTCACCAATATTTTCAACGCCCTTTATTAATGATAAGCGTACCCTTTCGCTAATTAAATGCCCCTCAGAAACACTTATTTTAGGGTCCACCAAGATATGCACATCTACAAGAGCTGTATCCCCCATTTTTCGAGTACGTAAAAAATGTAGCTCTCTCGTGCCACTGGCGTCTAATATGATTTGCTTAATTTTTTCTACAACCTCTTCATCCAATGCAGTGTCGACTAACTCCTTACTCGCATTCAATGCTAGATCAACCCCAACCTTTGCCACCATTAGACCCACGATAATTGCCGCAATAGAATCAAAGTATTGAAAGCCGGCCATATCAAGACCAACACCTATTAATACAACTAAAGAAGAAATCGCATCACTCCTGTGATGCCACGCATTAGCCTTCATCAACTCAGATTTTGTATCCCGAGCAATTTTCATCGTCAGCTGATACATGACTTCATTAGATAAGACAGAGATCATTACAATAGTAATAACCAACCAACCATGCAGCAATACATCATCATTAAAGAAGCCGGCTATTGCATTCCAAATAATTCCCCCAGCCGTAGCCACCAACAAAGCACCTAAAATGACGGTTGCTAATGTTTCAAACCTTGCATGACCGTACGGGTGTTTTTCGTCCGCCTCTTGGCCGGCATGATGCGATGCGTAATACACCAAGCCATCTGTTAATAAATCGGACAGAGAATGAAAACCGTCAGCGACCAATGCGTGTGATTGAGCGAACCAACCACAACCAATTTTGAAAACGGACAATACTAAATTAGCCAAGCCACCAATCACGGTGATATTCTTTTTGGCCATGGTTTCAGTCATCAGTTGAGACATATTATTTAATCGCTTCCAACTTTGATAATTAGGATATATTCGTGATCAATTTCTTCTGTGCTTAAAACAGTATGCCCATTGATTCTACACCAAGCAGGAATATCTTGCATAACACCAGGATCTGTACAGCTGACTCTTACTTTATCACCTGAAGACAGTGTCTTTATTATATTTTGCGTTTTTATAACCGGCATAGGGCACATTAACCGGCGTGCATCTAGCTCTATCATACGCGCCAAGCGTCTTGAATCTGATCCGCCTTTAAAGGCGTTACGGAAAAGTTTTTATTAACCCCGTTCTCAGTCACTTCAACATCAACAGTTTCTGCATCTCTACCTTGACTAAACCGTGCGACAATTTGTGCCGCTAGTTTAAGGTCTTCATCATTGGCCGTTCCATCCAGCAACGTTAATGGCCCTTTATGACTCATGGTTCTTAGCGTTATAAACTGCTTTTTATAACCCTGTAAGAAATTATTCTCACCTTCTTCACGAGCCACTATCAATTTAAAGTTTGGTTTTGGTCGAATATGCCGGCCTACTTTTAACAACATAATATCGTCTATTTCATAATCTCGTTTGCCTCGAGAAGCCCATAAATCAGTTAACTTAACGGAATACGCTTTATCGGTTAAGAAACAACAACCACCAGCAGGTTGGGCGTAATCATCAAAGCCAAATTTTTCAGCCAGCGCCATTTGAGGTTTACGTGTCCGCCCACTAAAGTCATACAATTGGTCACGATTAACCCAGCCTTCACGCTCGGGCAGCGTTTCTGGCAAATTTTGCGCGCACAAAGGGCGCAATAACAAATCATCCGCGCCCGACTCTTCAGAAATTACCGGCATAGTCTCCTTACGCTGTGACATCGGACGTTGACCAATAACTTCACCGGTAATAATAAAGTCAAAGCCATTTTCTTCTGCCCACTCTTTGGCTTTTCCCACCATAAAGATTTTACAATCTAAACAAGGGTTCATATTGGCGCCATAACCATGCTTTGGGTTAAGCAAAACATCTTTATATTCTTCAATAATATCAATAATATGAAGCTTAATGCCTAGCTTTTCAGCGCTCCATAATGCATTGTTTCTTTTCGGTTTTGCTTTATCTTTTTTTCGAATTGCATGGGTATGCCCTTCCACACAAAACCCTGTATAAAAATTTATACCCTCTACATGAACCCCTTGCTCAAGCATAACTTTTGCCGCTAATAGTGAATCTAAACCACCTGATATCAGTGCGACCGCTTTACGTTGCGTTGCCATAATCTTCTCTTAAATACATTGATTGATCATTATACCCAAAGGGCCTCAAGTTTCGTATAAATGCTTAAATAGCTTATGCATTTAAGCTTGCTTTAATGATAAGTGTAGGCTTATTAGATATACTTCTCTTTTTTATTCAAACAACCGCCGAAACTACTGTGTCAAAATCTACTCAAGACCTTATGACGTTCCAAGGCCTTATCCTTGCTTTACAAGAATATTGGGCTAACCAAGGGTGTGCTATTCTTCAACCGCTAGACCTTGAAGTGGGCGCTGGAACTTTCCACCCTGCCACTTTTTTGCGTGCCATAGGCCCTGAACCTTGGTCAACGGCCTATGTACAACCCTCGCGCCGCCCAACCGATGGCCGCTTTGGTGAAAACCCAAACCGTCTACAACATTATTATCAGTTTCAGGTGCTTATCAAACCATCGCCCATTGATATTCAAGACTTATATTTAGGTTCACTCAGTCATCTTGGTTTAGACATGCTTGAACATGATATACGCTTTGTTGAAGATAACTGGGAGTCTCCTACCTTAGGTGCTTGGGGCTTAGGCTGGGAAGTCTGGTTAAATGGTATGGAAGTCACCCAATTCACCTATTTTCAACAAGTCGGCGGCTTAGATTGCCGCCCCGTTAGTGGCGAAATCACCTATGGCCTAGAACGCATTGCCATGTATATACAGGGCGTTGAAAGTGTGTATGACCTTGTCTGGACTAAGACCAATAAGGGTGTCGTTACTTACGGTGATGTATTTCACCAAAATGAAGTGGAACAATCGGCTTACAACTTTGATCATGCCAATATAGACGCCATGTTTAAACAATTCGATGAATGCGAACAGGCTTGCAACCTTTTAATTGAAAAAGGTTTGCCACTGCCTGCTTACGAACAAGTTTTAAAAGCCTCGCATACCTTTAACTTATTAGATGCTCGTCACGCCATTTCTGTGACTGAACGGCAGCGCTTTATTTTACGTGTCCGCAGCCTTTCTAAAATGGTCGCTGAAACATATTTTGCCTCTCGAGAAGCGCTAGGCTTCCCCATGCTAAAAACTGAGGAGACACCGTAATGGCCGAAACAAAAGATTTATTGTTTGAGCTCGGTTGTGAAGAACTTCCACCATCAACATTAAAAACCTTACGCGACCACCTGCTATCTGCAATATGCAGTGGCCTTGAAGAGGCAAAATTAGGTTTTACTCGTACTCATAGTTTTGCCACACCCCGCCGTTTAGCTGTATGGATAGAAGCACTCGAAACAACTCAAGAAGATATTCATGTTGAAAAGCGTGGCCCCGCTATAGCGGCTGCTTATGATGCTGAAGGCAACCCATCTAAAGCTGCTTTAGGGTTCGCACGTGGCTGTGGCGCTAGTTTTGATGACCTTGGCACGCTGAAAACAGATAAAGGCGAGTGGCTTTCGTATAAAAAGCTTGAAAAAGGTCAATCGGCTAAAGCGCTTATTCCTAGCATTATAGAAAAAGCCTTGACTCGCTTACCAATTGCAAAACGTATGCGCTGGGGTCATTCTAACGATGCATTTGTACGGCCTGTACATTCAGTATTATTGCTCTTAGGTGATGAGGTCATTAATACTCAATTTTTTGCTGTTAACGCCTCAAATACTTCATTCGGTCATCGCTTTCATGCACCTGGCCCTATTACCATTGAAGAGGCCAGCCAATACAATGATAAGCTCGCTAATGCCCACGTGATCGCTTCTTTTGAAGACCGCAAAGCCCTTATTGAACAGCAAGCCATTCAAGCTGCTAACGCGGTCAATGGTCAAGCGCACATCGAACCTAGCTTGTTAGATGAAATTACTGCATTAGTAGAATACCCTGTTGCCGTAACAGGTAGTTTTGACGACCATTTTTTAGCACTCCCCAAAGAAGTCCTCATTACCACCATGCAAATCAACCAAAAATACTTCCCTATTTTGGATGAGAACGGCGAGTTGCTTCCATACTTTATTACCATTAGTAATATTGATAGCAACAACCCAAGCTCTGTTAGTCATGGTAATGAGCGAGTTATTCGCCCGCGCTTATCCGATGCTGAGTTTTTCTGGCAACAAGATATGAAAAAGACACTTGCTGAACGAATCAGCTCATTAGATAACGTCATTTTTCAGCAAAAGTTGGGATCTATTGGTGAAAAAACTCGTCGCGTTGAAAAACTCTCTATTCAACTTGCCGATCAACTCGGGCGTGATACAGCACTAGCCTCACGCGCCGCACTTCTCAGTAAAACAGACCTGGTAACGGATATGGTTGGCGAATTTGCTAGCCTACAAGGCGTTATAGGCCGTTACTATGCCAAAGAAAATGGCGAACCAGATGAAGTCGCCGAAGCCTTACAAGAACAATACTGGCCGAAACAGTCGGGTGGTGTGCTACCGACCAGCAAAACAGGTCAACTTCTTGCCCTTACCGATAAACTCGATACCGTTGTGGGGATTTTCAGTGTCGGTTTATTACCTACCGGCGACAAAGACCCATTTGCTTTACGTCGCGCCTCTTTAGGTATTTTAAGGATTATTATTGAAGGTCAACTCGAACTTGACCTAAAAGAACTCATTAGCCTATCTTGTGCGCAATTTAGCCACACGTTTGACACAAATAAGATCAAAGAACTCGTTTTAAATTTTATGCTCGACCGTTTAAAAGGCTATTGTTTGTCAAATCATTACTCTCCTGAGCAATTCGTTTCCGTTGCCTCTGTTGACTGTACTCGACCTGTAGATTTTATGAATCGTATTCGTGCGGTCAAAGATTTTTCTAAACTAGACGAAGCCATGAGCTTAACTGAGGCCAATAAACGGATTCAAAACTTATTAAAGAAAGCACCGGACAATGTCAGCGCGCTTTTTGATGCCTCGCGTTTAGTCGATCAGCAAGAAATCTACCTATATGAACAATTACAACTGATCGAAACACAGACTCAGCCATTAATCGAGCAACAACAATATATTGAAGCGCTAAAAGTATTATCTAAGCTGAAAACGCCCATCGATGATTTCTTTGAACACGTTTTTATTATGGCCGAAGATGAACAGCTTAAACATTCGCGGTTGGCTTTGCTTAACAAAATTCACTCTAATTTTATTAAAATAGCTGATATATCAATTTGTTAGATAGACAGTAATGCTTACTAAAATAAACAAGCCAGACATTATTTTAGACCGTGATGGTGTTATTAATATCGACAGTGACAGCTACGTTAAAAGTGTTAATGAATGGCTCCCAATTCAAAGTAGCATTCTTGCGATTGCTAACTTGCACAAAGCAGGTCATCGAATTTTTATTGCAACCAACCAATCCGGTTTAGGTCGTGGGTACTTTAGCTTAGATACCTTAACCGCCATGCACAACAAAATGCTCGATTTAATACATCAAGCCGGCGGTGAAATTACTGGGATAGCCTTTTGCCCACACACACCTGATGATCATTGTACTTGCCGCAAACCAAAGCCTGGCTTATTGCATGATTTATCCCTAAAATTCAATATTGATTTAAACACCGCTATTGTCATTGGCGATAGCCTAAGGGACTTACAAGCCGCAACTGAAGTTGGTTCAAAAGCCATACTTGTTTTGACCGGAAAAGGAAAAAAAACTCAACAAGAAAACCCTGAGCTCCCTTACCCTATTTTTGAGACACTTTATGACGCAAGCCAAAACATCCTTATTTAAACTGTTAATTCCCGGATTACGATCGGTTGTTTTTTTTATATTCCAAGTCACTACTTTGTTTATATTTGCACCACTGGTTCTACTGTCTTTTCCGTTCTCCTATAACATAAGATACGCCATAGCTAGCACCTGGGCTAAACTGGTTATTAAAGGCCTTAAAGTTATTTGTAAGCTGGATTTTCAGGTAACTGGTTTAGAAAACATAAAAGGTAATGGCATTATTTTTTGTAAACATCAATCTGCTTGGGAAACCTTTGCGTTACAAGTCATGTTTCCAGAGCAATGCTGGGTCTTAAAAAAAGAACTGCTGTGGATCCCTTTATTTGGCTGGGCGCTTGCACTAACGCAACCTATTGCAATAGACCGCTCAAAAAAGAGTAAATCGTTTCGACAAATTATCAAACAAGGCAGCCAACGACTTCAATCTGGTCGGTGGGTTGTTATTTTTCCAGAAGGCACACGAACAGCCCCTGGTGAACGAAAAAAGTACATGGTAGGCGGTGCCTTATTAGCGGAAAAGTCTGGTTACCCGGTTATTCCTGTTGCACATAATGCCGGCGAGTTTTGGAAAAAAAATGCTTTCATAAAGCACCCAGGTACGATTCAAGTTCGAATTGGAAAAATGATCGACAGTAACGCCATGTCTGCCAAAGAGCTCAATCAACAAGCAGAAAACTGGATTGAAGGGCAGATGGAAGAAATAACAAACAAATCGCCTTAAAACGTTATTAGTGTCCCTTAACTATCATGCTATTAAATCAACTCTTATAGCTTTCAAGTGATCACTAATAACCCCATTAGCAATAGGTTTTATTAGGTATAGTTGACCTATCCAGAGTAAAGTTTCGGCTTTAAAGCATACCTTCTTTAACTAGAAAGTCGATAATGCTGGCGCGACCTTCACCTGTCTTAAGGTTTGTAAAAACATAAGGTTTATCTACTCGCATTCGCTTCGTATCCTTATCCATTACATCCAATGATGCGCCGACATAGGGTGCTAAATCAATTTTGTTAATCACTAAAAGGTCTGAGCGCGTAATACCAGGGCCACCTTTCCTAGGAATTTTTTCTCCTTCAGCAACATCAATAACATAAATTGTAATATCGGCTAATTCAGGACTAAATGTAGCCGATAAATTATCACCACCGCTTTCAATAAATATTAGATCTAAATCTGGAAATTTCTCACTCAAATCCTCAACAGCAGCAAGGTTCATTGATGCATCTTCACGAATAGCTGTATGAGGACAGCCACCCGTTTCAACTCCTACAATTCGATCAGCTGCAAGCGCTTCACTTTTAGTTAAGAATTGCGCATCTTCTTTTGTATAAATATCATTCGTAACCACCGCTAATTGGTAATCAGCACGCATCGCTTTACAAAGGGAGTCCAATAAAGCTGTTTTACCTGACCCAACCGGGCCACCCACTCCAACTCGTAAAGGTATTTTTTTTGAACTATTCATCATTTTCTTTTTTACCCAAATGTTAAGATCTAAATAATCGTGTATATTGTGTTTCGTGGCGTGCGCTAGCATGAGCCAACGCTGGCGAGGAGCTACCTATATCTTCATCAAAAATTTCCAACCCCTGCTCCACTGCTGTAGCTAACGGCTTTGCTAAATCACGTAAAATACGTTGGCCAGAAACTTGACCTAAAGGTATTAGTTTTACACCAGAAATAACTAGGTTCTCCAGCCAAGTCCAAGCAAAACCATGAGCAGCTATATTGACAGGAATACCCCATTGATTGACAGCTAACGCAAACCCAGCTGTTTGCGTTTTCGCCAGTGTTGACTGTAAATCAATAGAAGCCTCCACCTCTAAATCTATTAATAATCGCGTCATTGCTCGGCCACGGTTATTTTCTTCTAATCTCAGCTCACTGGTTTCTCTATAGGCCAATAAAATATCTGACCAACGCTTTAATGCTAATTCGTCATTATCTTCACATGCTCTAAGCATTCTCAAAAAAACTGGAATTTCAAGCTGTTGTAGATTAGTTTTTATGAGATCTAATAACCATGCTCGCAAATCGTTTTCACTATTCACCCAGTGTCCTTCAACAGCCCATTCTATGCCTTGTGAGTATGTGAATCCGCCTATCGGTAACGCACTACTACACAATTGTAATAGCCGTATTAAACTAACATTAGACTCAAGCATTAATTACTTTTTACTAAAAGCGGCTCCAATAACAACAATCAAAACAATGCCCAACGATAAAGGCCACACATGTTCTGGATTTGAAAATATATGCGAAATATTTTCTGATAGGTTGTGCCCATGCTCTTGGTGGGCATATGCTAAAGCTGGAAATAAAGTGACGATCGCTACGAGTAATTTATTCATGAAGAAAGCTCCTACTTAATGTTCATGGTGATGTAATCCAGTACTTTGGTAAGCACCTGGCTCAGGTTCAAATGGCGCTTTTTCGACCTTAACGGTTAACCCAAACCCCTTAAGCATGTCGTCTAAAACATGGTCATGAAGGTAGCGCAGCTGTCCGGGTTTAATCTGTAGGGCAACATGCCTATTACCCAAGTGGTAACTTGCTCTTGCCTGTAATAGATAATCATCGCAATTTACTGTCGACACGGTTTCATCCGCAGCAATGACCTTAACAACCAACCCATCGGTACTTACTAATAAGTCTCCATGATAAAGAGTTTGGCCTCTTTCTAAAAATAAGCCAACTTCTCGACCATCATCGAGGGTTGATCGTAGCCGACTTTTAACCCTACTTGCCAGTGGCAGGGTTAAGCTTGCTTGCGCATCAGCCGCTTCTTTCAGTTTTTTTACTAACTTCAGCATCATTAAAATAAAAAATATCGTTGCGTTAACGGTAACTCTATTGCTGGCTCACAGGTCAACTGCTCACCATCAGCAAACACTTGATAGGTTTGAGGGTCAACTTGAATATTAGGCTGATAATCATTAAGCAGCATATCCGACTTACATACATCACGGCAATGTTTGACTACCCCAATCATGCTTTTTAAGCCTAACTTGCCTGCAATATCATCTTTCGCTGCAGCTTGTGACACAAACGTCATACGAGTTGCATGCCGTGCACCGCCGAGTGCTCCAAACATAGTTCGATAATGCACTGGCTGAGGTGTAGGAATAGATGCATTTGGATCGCCCATTGGAGCGGCTACTATCATGCCACCTTTAATAATCAGGCTTGGTTTTGTGGCAAAAAATGCGGGTGACCATAAAACCAAGTCAGCTAATTTACCAACCTCAATTGAGCCTAATTCATGGGACATGCCATGTGTTATTGCAGGATTAATTGTATATTTAGCAATATAGCGTTTTGCTCTAAAGTTATCCGACAACTCATCATCTGTTTCTAATGCACCCCGTTGTACTTTCATTTTATGTGCTGTCTGCCATGTGCGCGTAATAACTTCGCCAACCCGTCCCATTGCTTGCGAATCAGACGCAATCATTGAAAATGCGCCTAGGTCATGCAGAATATCTTCTGCTGCTATGGTTTCCCGGCGAATACGAGACTCTGCAAAAGCCACATCTTCAGCAATATTAGGATCTAAATGATGGCAAACCATCAACATATCTAAATGTTCATCCACCGTATTGATCGTATAGGGCCTTGTTGGGTTCGTCGAGGATGGTAATACAAACGATTCACCACAGGCCTTGATAATATCTGGCGCATGACCACCACCAGCGCCTTCCGTATGGTACGTATGAATTGTACGCCCCTTCATTGCACCTAAGGTATGTTCTACAAAACCGGACTCATTCAACGTATCTGTATGAATTGCGACTTGTACATCCATTTTTTCAGCTACTGACAAGCACGTGTCAATTGAAGCAGGTGTCGTCCCCCAATCTTCATGTAATTTAAGGCCAATCGCGCCGGCTGTTATTTGTTCTACTAGTGGCTCTTCACTACTGGCATTGCCTTTAGCTAAGTAACCGATATTCATCGGCAATTCTTCTGCTGCTTCCAGCATTCGATGCATATTCCAAATACCCGGTGTACACGTGGTGGCGTTAGTTCCAGTAGCTGGGCCGGTACCACCACCTAACATGGTGGTGATACCTGACATCAAAGCTTCTTCAACCTGTTGAGGACAAATAAAGTGAATATGTGAATCCACACCTCCTGCCGTTAATATTTGGCCTTCTCCGGCAATCACCTCGGTTCCTGACCCAACGACTATATCAACACCGGGCTGTACATCAGGGTTACCGGCTTTACCAATACCAACAAGACGTCCATGTTTAATACCAACATCCGCTTTAATAATACCCCAGTGATCTAGAATTAATGCATTGGTAATGACCACATCAACGACCTCCGCATCTACACGTTGGCTCTGCCCCATTCCATCACGAATAACTTTACCACCACCAAATTTTACTTCATCACCATAGATGGTTCGGTCATCTTCAACTTTAATCCAAAGCTCGGTATCACCTAATCGAACACGATCCCCTGTCGTGGGCCCGTACATCTCCATATAAGCTTGTCTACTAATACTGGTCATGAGTCCGTCTCCAAAGTACCCATTACTTCGGCATTAAAGCCGTACACTTTTCGATCTCCCGCATAGGCGACCAACTCCACTTCCCGCGTTTGCCCTGGTTCAAAACGCACCGCTGTACCGGCCGCTATATTTAATCTAAACCCATAGGTTTTTTTTCGATCGAATGTTAAAGCAGGATTGGTTTCAAAAAAGTGATAGTGAGAACCAATTTGAATCGGGCGGTCACCCGTATTAGCCACACTAACAAGGACTGTTTCACGGCCAACGTTAAGCTTAATCGAGCCCTCTAGAACCTTTACTTCACCTGGGATCATAAGGCACCTTCCTGTCGTACTTTATTAAACAATTGGATCATGGATAGTTACCAACTTTGTACCATCGGGAAATGTTGCCTCAACTTGTACCTCCTGAATCATTTCGGCAATGCCTGTCATTACATCATCTCGTGTTAATAGTGTGCGACCGAAATTCATTAATTCAGATACACTTTGTCCATCTCGCGCACCCTCTAGTATGGCCGAACTGATATAAGCAATGGCTTCAGGGTGATTTAACTTTACACCTCGCGCTTTGCGCCGCTCAGCTAGTAATCCTGCGGTAAAAATTAATAACTTATCTTTTTCTCTTGGGGTCAAATTCATAATTAATCCTACTAAGTAGCCCAGATGCGTGGTGAACAGGCTTTACGCTTGAGTACCAATGGCCTTAATTCACCCCATAGACGAGTGAATATTTTCCTACATTGCTCCGTAGAATCACCTAAATATCGCACCAATAAACAGTCTTCGACTAAGGTTGCGGCAATCAATACGTTATTATCATCTGTCAATAATGTTCGCACCATCTCTAGCATGCTGTTGTTTGCAGGCGTTGCCAAAAAAATAGCCATCACCGAATTATTACGTAAACCGGTTGGTGACTCCAATTTATTTGCTTCAACGTTCATTTTTTCTATTAATAGCGGTCTCTCATTACGACTGAGCATAAAATCCAACTGCAAGCGACCTTCGGTAAATTTTTGTTGATTAGCTGGTAAACCAAAACAATGCATTTCCCAGCCTATAAATTGTGCTGTTGGCGTAAGGTCGATATGAGTACTCAAATGAACTTTCGCGCCAGGAAAATAAATATTTTCCTGGGGAAACCACTCTAATGTCGCCCCTTCATCTACAGTTAGCCTTTGTTGTTGGTGTGCTGTATCGCCTTGGCTTTTGTAATACTTCGTTGCACCCGGCGTAGTTAATAGCGTATTAGCCTGCTGCTCCACATCTACATTAATATACAAGCGATCACCACCGACCACTCCACCTGGTGGATGTAATATATACAAATGACACACATCACCTTCGGGATAAAATGCACGCTGAACAGCTAAGGGCCCACGTTGTTGGCGTGCAGACAACACCGTTTTATTCACTTGCACTGCAAACTTTAAATCCAGCTGAGCCTCCCAACCAGACACTGTTTCTGTCTCTATTGTTGACGTTAATGCTGAACTCATACGGTTAAATATTCACTGACTAAATCATCCGTTAATTCAGCAATTTCACCCTTAGCTACTGCGCACCCGCGTTCCATAATGATAAATTGGTCAGCAACTTTTTTAGTTATCGGTAACTTTTGCTCAACAAGCAATACGGTTAACCCAGCTTCTTTGTTCAATTTATTAATAATATCGCCAATTTCTTGAACTATATTTGGCTGAATACCCTCTGTAGGCTCATCAAGAATTAACATAACAGGATCAAGCGCTAGGGCACGCCCAATAGCTAATTGTTGTTGCTGGCCACCCGACAAGTCTCCTCCACGGCGTTGTGACATTTCTTTTAATACCGGGAACATCTCATAAATAGACTCAGGAATTGTTCGCACCTTATCTCGGCGTGATGATAATCCAATTTTTAAATTTTCTTCTACCGTTAACAGTGGAAAAACTTGTCGCCCTTGAGGTACATAACCGATCCCTAAACTCGCTCGTTTTTCCGCAGATAATTTAGATAGCTCTTGACCATCAAACATCATGCTTCCAGATTTTGTTGGCAAAATTCCCATCACACTTTGGACTAGAGTGGTTTTTCCAACACCGTTGCGCCCCATCAAACAGGTACATTTCCCTTTAGGTATTTCTATATCTAAATCCCACAATGTATGACTTTGACCATAGAATTGATTTAATTTTTCAATTTTTAACATCGCTAAGCACCTAAATAGACTTCAATAACACGCTCATCATTCTGCACTTCATCCATGGTTCCTTCTGAAAGCACACTCCCTTGATGTAACACGGTCACTTTGCGTGCAATTGAACGAACAAAATCCATATCATGCTCTACAACTACAACAGAATGCTCTCCTGCCAGTGAGGTCAGTAGTTCCCCGGTTTTTTCCATTTCTTGATGTGTCATTCCTGCTACAGGTTCATCCACTAATAACAGCCTAGGCCGTTGCATTAATAACATACCAATCTCTAACCATTGTTTTTGACCATGAGACAATAAACCCGCAGGCAGTATTGCTTTTTCAAGTAAACCAATTCTCTCAAGTACTTGGTCAATAGTATCCCGTTGCTCGCCCGTTAATGTTGCAAATAGCGTCGCCCAAACACCTTTATCACCTTTCATCGATAGCTCAAGGTTTTCAAATACAGTATGGTTTTCAAATATTGTTGGTTTTTGAAACTTACGACCAATACCAGCATTCGATATTTCTGGCTCTGTCATTCTAAGCAGGTTCATCGTTTGGCCAAAATAAACAGTTCCACTATCCGGCTTAGTTCTGCCGGTAATAATATCCATCATCGTTGTTTTACCAGCACCATTTGGACCGATAATACAACGTAACTCTCCATCATTAATATATAAGTTAAGATCATTAATGGCTTTGAAGCCATCAAAGCTCACACTGACATCTTCCATATATAAAATAATGTCTTTACTAACCTCTAGGTTAGGATTTATATCCGGCTTTAATAAATCAAACACCTCATCTCGGCGCAATACATCACGCACCATATCTAATGTACTCATACCGTAGCCTCTTTGCTTTTTTTGAATAAGCCGGCTACTCCTTGCGGTAGGTACATGGTTGCAAAGATAAATAACCCGCCTAGTGCATATAACCAAACCTCAGGAAATGCACCGGTAAAGTATGTTTTTGAAAAATTCACTAAAATCGCCCCTATTACCGCACCATATAGTGTTGACCGTCCACCAATCGCTACCCAAACGACCATTTCTATAGAGAGTAATGGTGAAAATTCACCTGGATTAATAATCGCAACCTGTGGTACATACAAGGCACCAGCAATGCCTGCAAGAATTGCAGAAAAAGTGAATATCCACAGTTTTACATTTTCAACTCGGTAACCAATAAAGCGAAGCCTATCTTCTGAGTCTCGTACCGCTATTGCAACGCGACCTAATTTAGATTGTACGATCGCTCGACAAGCTAAATAACCAAAAGCTAGCGCCACAGCCGAAGCAAAGAATAAACCCACTCTAGTTGCATCACTTTGCAGTGAAAAACCGAGAATATCTTTAAAATCCGTTAAACCATTATTCCCACCAAAACCAAGCTCGTTTCTAAAAAACGCTAACATTAGTGCATAAGTTAATGCTTGAGTCATGATTGATAAATAAACACCTGTTACACGAGAACGGAAAGCTAACCAGCCAAACAGATAGGCTAATAAACCCGGTACTAACATAACCATAATCGCTGCAAACCAAAACTGATCAAAGCCTTGCCAAAACCACGGTAATTCAGTCCAGTTAAGAAAAACCATAAAATCTGGTAACTCAGGGTTCCCATACACGCCTCTATCACCTATCTGACGCATAAGGTACATACCCATCGCATAACCACCCAGTGCGAAAAAAGCCCCGTGTCCTAAACTTAAAATGCCTAGCACTCCCCAAACCAAATCGACAGCTATCGCCAATAATGCATAAGTAAGATACTTGCCTAATAAAGTGACTGTATAGGTTGTTAAGTGAAAGGCACTTCCTTCTGGTACAACTAAATTTAATAGCGGCACCATAATACTAACGAGCAGTAAAATAGTAAGAAAAACTTGACCACCGACATCATCTTTTAAAATTTTCTTTAAATACATTTTATTTATCCCCCCACTTTTAAGTTGCTGCCCGACCTTTTTGTGGGAATAGCCCACTAGGTCGTTTCTGAATAAATAAAATGATAAATAGCAAGACGATAATTTTCGCTAACACTGCACCCGCCCAAGGTTCGAGTAATTTATTAGTGATACCCAGGCTTAGTCCAGCAACTAACGTACCCCATAAATTCCCTACCCCACCAAATACAACCACCATAAATGAGTCGATAATGTAGGCTTGCCCTAAGTTAGGGCCTACGTTTGTTAACTGACTAAGTGCTACCCCCGCGACACCTGCAATACCAGAGCCTAAACCAAACGTCATTGCATCCACCCAGTTTGCTTTAACCCCCATTGCACAGGCCATAGTCCGGTTTTGGGAAACGGCCCTTACCTTTAAACCGAGTGTGGTTTTTTTTAAAATAAACAATAAAATGAAAAACACCAATACTGCAAAAACAATAATATAGAGCCGATTCCACGTTAGTGCTAAAGCATCATTAACCTGCCACACCCCACTCATCCATGTTGGTGATTCTACTGCTCGATTTAAGGGTCCAAAAATTGATCGTACAACTTGTTGTAAAACTAAGCTGACACCAAATGTAGCCAGTAATGTTTCAAGTGGTCTACCATATAAGAACCTAATAATGCCACGTTCAATTAGAATTCCCACCAATCCTGAAACAATAAATGCCAGTGGAATAGCAATTAATACTGAATATTCAATTAGGTTTGGAAACCAAAGTTGCACAACATATGTTGTGTAAGCACCTAACATAATTAATTCGCCATGAGCCATATTGATAACACCCATCACACCAAAGGTTATAGCTAGGCCAATAGCGGCAAGTACTAACACTGATCCAAGACTTAAACCAAAAAACAGGGTTTCAACTTTGGCATACTGGCTAACTCGTTGATCAATCTTGGCTAATGTTTTCGTCGCAAGATTTTTCGTTTCTTTATCGTTTACATTGTCTATAACTTCTGCCAATACTTGACGCACACTCGGGTTAACACTGTCTTTCACATTTGCGATCAAGTTTTGTGTATCACCCTCATTCTTTTTAAGCTTTAGCGCTGAAATAGCAACATTTAATTTTTCTTTAACGTCATCATCTCGCTCTATCTTATAACGTTTTTCTAATGCGGCTAATTGCTTGACATCTATTTGACTTAACACCTGATCAACAGCTGTTTTCCTTATCGTTGCATTTTCATCATTAATTTGAATCATCGCCAGCGCATCACGTAACCTTGTACGCAAACGATTACTGATGATTATTTTTTTCCACTCTGATGAAATAGCAACACCCAGCGATTCACCTGTTAATACTGCCCTTGCGTAGTCTTTACCTGTTTTTTCAGTTAATACAGCCACCAATTTATCTGCTTTTCGGTAATGAAGCTGGCTATGTAGTAAGGCATCAATTACTAGTGGCAAGCGATTGTCATTAATTTTGACGAGTTTTTCTATCGCTTGCGTCCTTTTTTTAAATTTAGATGATGTTAAATCTGCTAACACAATTTCAAAATCGGCTGATATCCCATCATCAGCAAAAGACGAAGAACTAATGGGTATCATTACCATTAGTATTAGTACGACCATCCTAGTTACGTATGTCATGAATCACACTCTTATGTATTATTGTGTTTCTGAAAAGGTCTGCTGTTATTAAGTACAATTTAATCTCTTAATTTAAATACATGGCCAGACACAACATCAACTTACTTGTGCCTGGCCAAAAATTTCGCGATTACAACTGATTAGAAGTTTTGACCTGAACACTTTGCCGTTTTCACATTGTAATTGCCGCATGAAAGCGGTTTACGCCAATCTGAAATAAGGTCTTTCGATCCTTCTAAGTAATCTGACCATGCATCCCCTGCCACTAAACCAGATGTTTCCCAAACAGTACCAAACTGACCATCATCTTGGATTTCACCAATGACAACTGGCTTAGTAATGTGATGATTTGGCATCATCGACGAATAACCACCTGTAAGATTTGGAACTGAAATGCCAATAATGGCCTCTTGTACAGCCGCTGAATCAGTTGTGCCTGCTTTTTCTACTGCTTTAACCCACATATTGAAGCCGATATACGTCGCTTCCATTGGGTCATTCGTTACCCGTTTTTCATCTTTAGTAAAATCATGCCAGGCTGAAATAAACTTATCATTAGTCTCAGCTTCAATACTCATAAAGTAATTCCATGCCGCCAAATGGCCAACTAATGGTTTAGTATCCATACCTGATAGTTCTTCCTCACCAACTGAGAAGGCTACAACAGGAATATCTTCAGCTGAAATACCTTGGTTTCCAAGCTCTTTATAGAAAGGAACATTAGCATCACCGTTAATGGTAGAAACCACTGCTGTTTTCTTCCCTGCTGAACCAAATTTCTTTACATCAGAGACTATTGACTGCCAATCTGAATGACCAAAGGGAGTGTAATTGATCATAATGTCTTCTGCTGCAACACCCTTTGATTTCAGATACGCCTCAAGAATTTTGTTTGTTGTTCTTGGGTAGACATAATCAGTTCCGGCTAATACCCAACGCTCAACACCAATGTCATTCATCAGGTAATCTACCGCTGGAATGGCTTGTTGATTAGGTGCAGCCCCTGTATAGAAAACATTTTTAGAAGACTCTTCGCCTTCGTACTGTACTGGATAAAAAAGTATGCTATCTGATTCTTCAAATACAGGTAATACTGATTTACGTGACACTGAAGTCCAACAACCAAATACCGCTGATACCTTATCTTTATCAATTAACTCCTTCGCTTTCTCAGCAAATAATGGCCAATTTGAAGCAGGATCAACCACAACGGGTTCTAGTTGCTTCCCTAGCAAACCACCTTTTTTATTTTGCTCTTCAATTAACATTAAAACCGTATCTTTTAATGTCGTTTCACTGATTGCCATGGTGCCTGATAATGAATGCAATACCCCTACCTTAATTGTATCTTCTGCCGCATAGACATTACTTGCTATTAAGGCACCTGCTGAAACTAATGATGTAACTAATTTTCGTTTTATATTCATTTTGATTTCCCTATTTAATAGTGTTGAGCTAATTATTAATACTGGAATTGATAACCGATAACAAAAGCATCCATATCATTTGTTCCGTTGTCTGTGCTTGAGTAAGCCACAGAAATTCGAGAGTTAAACCCATCGATAACATAATTAAAACCAGCATCAATTGTTTCAGAATCGCTGCCGTTATCTGGGTTTACTTCTGAGTAAGAAAAGTAAGGTTGAACCTTGCCTATACCTAACTTGTTTGGAAACAAGTAAAGTGTTGTTGCTTTCCATGAATCACCTTCAAATAAACCAAATGCATTTGTTTTTCCGTCTAAATCAAAGTCTTTATAGGCTGCTTCAATGGTCAAAACACCTTCGTTTTCCAACACGTTTTCATATAAAACATCTGTATATAAGGCTGTGAAATCACCTAAATCACCAACAATACCGGTAGCATCTTCCTCAAATTGAGCAGCCACTGAGACAGTAAAAATATCGCCCGCTGCACCGTATGATGTACTACCTGTGTAATAACCAGGTGCTTTTTCAACATTTAAGAAGTTATAACTGAACCTCGCTGCATATAAAAAGTTATCATCTGGGTCCGCATCACCCATCCCTGCACTTTCATAACCTTCAAAAACACCGACAGCATAGGTAAAACGCTCCTCAGCTCCTAAACGACCCCATACCGTTACACCTTCATCACGCCCATATAGACCTGCATTACCTTTTCCATGATCTTCTCCTTGATCAGCAGGGCCAAATGGGGTTTTAAAAGCATTCCATATATTGGCGTAGTATGGACCACTCATTTCTTCACGATCAGCAGGCACTAGCATGCGGCCAGCCCATATATTTAGTGCAGGGTTAATTTTAAACTTTGCAATAGCATCTAAAATTCCAAACTCCTCATCAAATGGTGCATTAGAACTACTCCAAAATGTCTCGGTATTTAATTCAAACCCGATATTTTCAGAAATTTGACCATTAATATAGATTCGCGCGCTATCCAAGTTAAAATCATTTGACCAATCATCCCCACTAGGCGACGCATCCTCTACTGCAGTGAAACTTGTTCTCACGCCCACACCGAAACTTATCCATTTACCATCTGAACCTTCAAATTTTGCACCAGCCAATACAGAACCAGCCATGACTTGAGCAGCAATTAATGCCGCAATCCCTGTCACTTTTCCTGAATATTTCATCATTCATTACCTTTTATCTTGTCAATGGAAGGTACTAAAATGCGAATATCATGCCAGAATATAACCCTTTGTTTTTAATGGATAATGACTATATATTTAGAATTATTGCACAAAAAAAGCTCATAAAAATGAGCCTAAAAAAAATTAATGAATTAATTTGGTGCGATTTCCAGATATAAACTAATCGCTAAAACAAAAGAACCCTCTCTTAAACAAACCTAGACCTGATTTACTTTGTGATCTTGCATCATTCGATGAATGAATACAGGCTTATACTGGTAAAGCTAACCATTGCTTTTATTTCTTATAAGGAACCAAACTATCTAAACCCCTGCTAACAGATGTTTCGACAACTAATACATACCTTAAATATACCTATCTTGTAATTATTTAATTTGTTTCTCACACGGCTTCAATAAATTTTTTTAAATCCAGGATAAAAATGAGCTCCTGAAAGCTTATTTAAGAAGCTTTTTCACATAAAGCAACCCATTTGTATGCGTTTTTTATTTTTAAGCTCTACAGCAAAGGATAAAGCCTTTAGTGAAATTCATTTCCGATTTTTCAAAAAAAAGCGGAAATTTAATTTCCGCCTTTGATACTTTTAAACGACACATAACCCTTCTGGTTTATGTGTGTTACTTTTTCATAAAAAAACTACACATCTAAGTTTGCTACTTCTAATGCGTTTTTTTCTATAAAGTTTCGCCTAGGTTCTACTTCATCTCCCATTAATGTTGTAAACACTCCATCAGCTGCAATGGCATCCTCTATTCTTACCTGCAATAAACGTCTTGAGTCTGCATCTAATGTTGTCTCCCATAGTTGATCTGGGTTCATTTCTCCTAGGCCTTTATAACGCTGGATTTGTTGACCTTTTCTTGCTTCTTTCATTAATAATTCAAAAACTTCTTTAAAACTAGTCACAGTATGTTTCTTATCAGCAATATTAAGGTGCGTGTCTTCCTCAAACATGCCCACTAATGTTTTACCAAAACTGACTAAGCGTTTATATTCACCTGATTTAAAGAACAGACGTGGCATTTCAAAAGATTTCTCTACTCCATGAGACATGGTTATACAGTGAACCGACCAATTATCTTGTTGGTACTTTAATGACAAACTATATTGGGTTGGGCAACTTTCTATTCCGTTTAGGTTTTTTTCTAAGTCTTGCAACCAATCATTTAACTCATCTTCACTAACAGATTCTGTTATTTCAGTAGAAACCAATAGCTCGTTTAAAATCAACTCATCATAACGCCCCGCCAGTCTCGCAATCATTCCTTCAATTTGAATATGTTCTTTTGCAAGTTCTTCTAGCGCAAGGCCTGTAATAGCTGGTGTTTTCTCATTAATGACTAAACTTGCTTTTTGTAAAGCCAATTGTAGAAGGTAACTATTCAGCTCATTATCATCCTTAACATAATATTCTTGTTTACCTTTTTTAACCTTATATAAAGGCGGTTGCGCAATATAGACATTACCATTCTCAATCAACTCAGGCATTTGGCGATAGAAAAAAGTTAATAACAATGTTCGTATATGTGAGCCATCCACATCAGCATCTGTCATGATAATGATTTTATGATAACGAAGATTTTCTGGCTTATACTCTTCCTTACCAATACCGCAACCCAATGCTGTTATTAAAGTTCCCACTTCATCCGACGATAACATTTTATCGAACCGAGCTTTCTCTACATTGAGTATTTTTCCTTTCAACGGCAATATCGCTTGAGTTCTTCGATCTCTGCCTTGCTTTGCTGAGCCTCCAGCCGAGTCCCCTTCCACTAGAAATATTTCTGATAATGCAGGGTCTTTTTCTTGGCAATCAGCTAATTTCCCAGGTAAACCAGCAATATCTAAAGCAGACTTACGTCGTGTCATCTCCCTTGCTTTTCTAGCCGCATCTCTCGCCCTGGCTGCTTCTAGCATTTTGCCAGCTATTTCTTTTGCTTCTGTTGGGTTTTCTAACAAAAACTCTTGTAGCGCTTCAGCTAAGGATGATTCAACAATGGATTTCACTTCCGAAGACACCAATTTGTCTTTCGTTTGTGATGAAAACTTAGGATCTGGTACTTTAACTGATAAGACTGCCGTCAGCCCTTCACGCGCATCATCACCCGATGTTGTCACCTTCTGTTTTTTTGCTAGACCGCTACCTTCTATATATTGATTTAATGTTCGAGTGAGACCTGCTCTAAAACCTGCTAAATGTGTTCCCCCGTCTCTCTGAGGAATGTTATTTGTATAACAAAAAATATTCTCTTGATAAGAATCATTCCATTGCAAAGCCACCTCCACATTCACATCATTCTTATCTACGTTGATATAAATAATATTTTCATGGATTTGAGATTTATTTTTATTTAGGTGATTAACAAACGCTTTAATCCCACCTTCATATTCAAAGATCTCTTCTTTTGCGGTGCGCTCATCCGACAACCTAATTCTTACACCAGAATTCAAAAACGATAATTCTCGTAGCCTTTTTGCCAATAAGTCAAAATGAAATTCAATATTACTGAAGGTACCGATACTTGGTTTAAACCTCAGACTTGTTCCTGTTTTTTCAGTTGGTCCTACAACTTTTAACGGCTCTACAGGTTCACCTTTTTTATACAGCTGATAATGCTGACTACCTTCCCTGTTTATAGTTAACTCTAATTCGTCAGATAGCGCGTTAACAACAGACACGCCCACACCATGCAATCCACCGGACACTTTGTAAGCGTTATCATTAAACTTACCGCCTGCGTGGAGCACCGTCATAATGACTTCAGCAGCTGATCTCCCCTCATCGGGATGGATATCAACAGGAATACCACGACCGTCATCTGTGATAGTAACCGAATTATCTTCATGAATAATCACACCAACCTCTGTGCAGTAGCCTGCTAAAGCCTCATCAATAGAATTATCAACCGCCTCAAACACCATATGATGTAAACCTGAACCATCATCGGTATCACCTATATACATTCCTGGGCGCTTTCTAACCGCATCTAAGCCCTTTAGAACTTGTATATTTGATGAATCATAAGTCTCATTGTTTTTTTCTTCGCTCACTTAATTATCCTCTATCTGCATAACTCCACGTTTCACGTGAAACACCTTAGTTTCTTTCGCATCAATAAACTCTAAAAACAAATCTATATTTGTTGTCGTCACAAAAGTCTGTATATTTAGTTTCTGTAAAAAAAACATTACTTTTCTTACATTCTCCCTATCAAGCTCAGCACCTAAATCATCCAATAACACACAAACCGACTTAGATACTCGATCACGCATTAACTTAATTTGCGCTAAATACATCGCAATGACCAGCAGTTTCATCTGCCCTCTGGATAAATAATCCTGTGCTAACCTTCCATTAACCAGAACCTTAATATCTGCTTTATGCGCGCCTGCTGTGGTGAAGCCATACAAGATATCTCGGTCCTTTGCTTTATTAAGCGCATCCTCAAACGATAAGCTTTTATCCCAGCCTTTTAAGTAATTTAAAGTAACCTCTGCATCACCAATAAACTGACAGGCAATACCTTTAAGTTCTTTATCTAACAATTCAAGATACTTCTCTCTTTCATGACTGACTATTGTACCGTATTCAATCAGTTTATTATTCCAAACAGTTAATGTATCTAATTGTTTGGTTTTCAATAACTTATTCCTCTGTTTCAATAAGTGGTTATATTGCTTCGATATATTCAAAAATGAGTGTTTCACGTGGAACACACCGGTATCAATAAAAGCCCTTCTATCAACCCCACCATTTTCTAATAATGTTTGGGATTCAGGCCTGATAAGGTGTGCATGAAACAGACGGGATAATTCAGAAGATTTTTTTTCTGATCGAGCATTTATCCTGATAATGGTTTTATGTTTGTTTTTTTTAATCGCTATCTTATGAGAAACGTTTACATAAGCTAATTGGGCAAAAACAATAAGGCTATCTTTATTATGTGAGAGAACCTTAGTAATGTTTTGCGTTCTAAAAGAGCGCGCCCTACTTAGTATGTAAAGCGACTCTAGAATTGATGTTTTTCCACTCCCGTTAGGCCCAACAATAATATTAAGCTTAGGAGATGGTTGGAATATTATATTTTCAATATTCCTAACATCTTTAATTTGAATATCGACTAAAGACAAGAAAAATAATTACAGTAAAAATGTTTATATACGCATTGGCATAATAATAAATTGACTGCTCTTATCTTCTGGGTTTTCAAGCAAGCAACTACTGTTTGTATCAGTAAAAGAAACTAACACATTATCCGATTCAATTACATTTAGGGCATCCATTAAATAACTTGAATTAAAGCCCATACTCATCTCATCACCATTGTAATCAACCACTACTTCTTCTTCGGCTTCATCCTGTTCAGGGTTATTGGCATTAATAGTCATTAATTGGTTTGATAAGTCTAAACGTATTCCTTTATATTTTTCATTGGATAAAATGGAAACACGAGATAAAGCGGATTTAAAAGATAACTTATTGATATTAAAGCTATGTTTACTTTGTTCAGGGACTACATTATTAAAATCAGGGAAGCGTCCATCAATCAACTTTGCATTAAGTTCAACATCACCCAACGAGAATTTAATACTGTTTTTAGCGATCTTTATCTCAACAGCACCTTCAAATTTATCCATTAGTCTGAGTAATTCTTGGGCTGCTTTTCTTGGAATGATAACCTGGTTAATTGATTGGTTTTCATTATCAATTTTATTTTTAGATAGCGCTAGCCGATGACCGTCTGAGGCGACAGTTTGTAATTCACCATCAACAATTTCCATCATTAAACCATTTAGATAATAACGAACATCTTGTTGTGCCATACAAAAAATAGTTTTACTAAAGGCTTTTAATAAAACCTCTTGGTTAATGTTTAGTTGATTTAGGTAACTTGATTCATCGAAAAGAGGGTACTCATCTGATGGCAGTGTCCTAAGTGTAAATCTACTTTTGCCTGATTTAATAATAAGAACGCCATCATTGAAAGATAAATTTAATTCACAGTGATCAGGTAAAGATCGACAGATGTCTAATAACTTTCTTGCAGGAATCGTTATATTAAAGCTTTCTTCACCTATCAATATGGATTTAGCGCTGACCTGTACTTCTAAATCTGTGCCTGTGAATTTGATCGTACCATTGTTAATCGATAAATAAACATTCGATAAAATCGGTAAGGTCTGTCTTCTTTCAATAACACCAAAAACCTTCTGTAATGGCTCTAATAGATCTTCTTTATTAATATTTAATTTCATATCTCTTAATACTTATTATGATTATAGGGAATTAAAAATCGGTTAGTATTTTTAATTATTCATTTTAAATCAATAACCTACGTTATTTTGAAAGGTGTTGTTAAATATAAAAACTATTGTGGATAACTTGTTTGTAAAAGCATCTCAAATTTTATCCACAGCTTACACCTAATTAATGCGATAGGGTTCTTAACAGGTTAATATAATCTTCATCAATCAATTGATCAGAGTCTCTTAGCTCTTTTACTTTTCGTGTTGCGTGAAGAACGGTTGTATGGTCCCGGCCACCAAATTGATTCCCTATTTCTGGCAAGCTGTATTGAGTAAGTTCTTTTGCCAGTGCCATTGCTATTTGTCTTGGGCGAGCGATTGATCTTGTTCGTTTAGCAGACAATAAGTCAGATGTCCTTATTTTGTAGTACTCAGCAACTGTTTTTTGAATGTTATCAATGCTAATACGTTTGTTTTGTAGAGCAATCAAATCTCTGAGTGCTTCTTTAGTAAAATCTAAGGTAATAGGTTTACCGGTAAAGTTCGCATTTGCTAAAACTCTGCGTAAGGCCCCTTCTAGTTCTCTAACATTGGATTTAATTCTATTGCCCATAAAAAAAGCAACTTCATCAGCTAGGTCAACGCCACTTAACGCGGCTTTACTTTTTAAAATAGCCACCCGTGTTTCTAAGTCTGGCGGTTCGATAGGAATTGGTAAGCCCCAACCAAAACGAGATTTAAGCCGTTCTTCTAAACCATTAATCTCTTTTGGATAGCAATCACAGGTTAGGACGATTTGCTTATTGTTTTCAATGAGAGTGTTAAAGGTATGAAAGAATTCTTCTTGAGACCTTTCTTTCTTTGCAAAAAACTGGATATCGTCAATAAGTAATAGGTCTAATGAACGATAGTAGTTTTTAAAATCATTTATGGTGTTTTTCTGTAAAGATTGGACCATACCGGATACAAAGCGCTCGGATGATAAAAAAGACACACGTTTGTTTTTGTTCTTTTGAAGAATGGCATTGCCTATGGAGTGCATTAAATGCGTTTTACCGAGCCCTACTCCCCCATAGATAAAAAGCGGGTTGTATGAAACACCCGGGTTCTCCGAGACCTGTATAGCCGCGGCTTTGGCTAACTCATTAGATTTACCCATAACGAAAGAGTCAAAAGTAAAGGCACTATTAAGATTATGGGAAACACTGGGTGTGTTATTAGCTTTAGTCGTCGTTTTTTTACTGACAGTAGCGGGCGAAGGTTGTACTTTTGAACTGCCTATTTTTAGATGAAGCTTAATTTTATTTTCAGTTAACTTATTGATTATATTGGTTATATTTTCAATGTAGTTATCTGAAACCCAATCTAAAACAAATTTGTTTGGCGCAAATAAAAGCAATTCATCATTATTAGTTTGAGCTTGAAGAGGGCGAACCCAGGTATTTATTTGTTGAGGGGGAATTTCTTCCTCTAATCGTTGTAAACATTGCTCCCAGAGAGATGACACATTAATCCTTGATAAAATTGAAACGAATGGCTTATAAGAATACCCCTTAAAGGGAAAGTTATCCACAGTAAAAAAGATTCATTAGAGAACGACACTACGGCGGGAATCTTTATTTAAACATTGACTTTTTAGAGAAATAAAACTAACCTTCCCAGTCTTTTTCTCGAAAGAAAATCAAGCTCCAAAAAGCTATCTTTCGTCATATTATTAATTAGTCATTCATAGGACATTTCAACATGAAAAGAACGTTTCAACCAAGCAACTTAAAAAGAGCGAGAACACACGGTTTTAGAGCAAGAATGGCAACTAAATCAGGCCGTAAAATTATCAATGCTAGACGTGCGAAAGGTCGAGCTCGTTTATCAGCGTAATAAAAGAAAAAAAGCACGCGTTTACAAAAACACACAAGCTGAACAGCCCGTCGGAATACGCTAACGTTTTTAAGGGAGCTGAAAGAAGCACGGATGACTTGCTGACTGTCTTAGCGCGAAAAAAAAACTTATCTGGAGCAAGGCTTGGCCTCGCAATCGCTAAGAAAAATGTTAAAAGAGCTGTAAAAAGAAACGCTATTAAACGAGTAGTTAGAGAGTCGTTTAGACAGCAAAAAGAACACTTATCTGGCTACGACTTTGTTATTTTATGTCGCCACAAGGCTGCTTCGGCAAGTAAAAAAGAATTGGCAACATCCATTAATAGACATTGGATTAGGTTTATGAAAAGTGAATAAACTCTTTATTTATTTGATTAAATTTTATCGATATTTTGTTAGCCCATTGCTAGGTAGTCGTTGCCGTTTCTACCCTACATGCTCACAGTACGCGCTTGAAGCTTTTCAACAATACAGAACAATAAAAGCAATAAGCCTTACACTAAAAAGGCTTTTACGTTGCCAGCCTTTTTGTAAGGGTGGTGTAGACCCGTTACCAACGTCAGATAAAACTCATGGATAATCAAAGAACATTACTTTTTGCAGCGCTAGCATTTATAGCAGTGCTTATTTGGCAAGCTTGGCAAAAAGACTATGTCTTACCACAACAAATACAACAGCAAGTGCAAAGTGAGGGCGTTAATTCATCAGCGGATGTACCTAATGTTGCTAAAAGTGAGCCGTTACCAACCGGTGTTAATCAAGAGACAGAACCAAAGGATTTGGCGCTTAAAGGCGGTGTTATAGAGGTTATTACAGACGTATATGAGCTGAAAATAGATAAAGTTGGTGGCAATATAGTTAACCTTTATTTAACTCAGTATCCGGATACGAAAGGTTTAGAAGAAACAGTTCAACTGTTAAATAACACACCGTCCAAAACATTCGTTGTTGAGTCTGGCTTAATTGTCCAAAATGGTGAAAGCCCTAATCATCACGCGCTTTGGAGTGCATCTGACAGTCAATATGTAATGACAGGTGATGAGTTGCGGGTGCCGTTAACTTGGAAAAATGAAAGCGGTATAGAAGTTACTAAAACCTATGTGTTTAGCAAAGGTAGCTATAAAGTTGATGTTGAAACAAGTATAGAAAATAACGGCTCTAATAGCTGGTCTGCTAGAGAGTATTTGCAAATAAAGCGTAATGATTATGCTGATAAGAAAGCAAACTCAATGATCTATACGTATACCGGTGGTGTTTTGTATACAGATGAGGACAAGTATCAAAAAATTGATTTTGATGATATGGAAGATGAAAATCTTAGCCAAGAAGCCACAGGTGGCTGGGCAGGGATGATTCAACATTACTTCGGCGTTGCTTGGGTGCCGGAAAAAGAGAATAACTACACATACTATACAAAAGCATTAAGTGCTGGAAAGTATGTAATTGGCGCTTATTCACCGATGACTGTTGTCGAGCCTGGACAGAGAAAAACAATTAATTCGGTATTATTTGCAGGGCCAAAATTACAAGAGCAGCTTAAGGAAATTGCACCGGGCCTAGAGTTAATGGTTGATTACGGTAAGCTTACGATTATTGCAGAACCGATTTTTTGGCTGTTAAGTTTCTTCTATGATTTTGTAGGAAACTGGGGTGTTGCTATCATTATGGTAACGTTTACCATCAAAGCACTGTTCTTTAAGCTATCTGAAAAAAGCTATAAATCAATGGCGCATATGAAATTGGTGCAGCCAAGAATCGTTGCATTAAAAGAACGGTATGGGGACGATAAACAGCAGCTGAATAAAGCGATGATGGAGCTGTATAAAACAGAAAAAATAAACCCATTGAGTGGTTGTTTACCGATTCTGATTCAAATTCCTGTTTTTATCGCTTTGTATTGGACCTTACTAGAAAGTGTTGAGCTAAGACAGGCTCCTTTTGTACTGTGGATTGATAACTTATCTGCTGCCGACCCGTACTTTATTTTACCGGTTATTTATGGGATCACTATGTTCTTCCAGCAGCGTTTAAACCCTGCTCCGGTCGATCCTATGCAAAAGAAAGTGATGCAAATGCTACCGATTATGTTTACTGGTTTTTTTGCCTTTTTCCCAGCAGGCTTAGTGCTGTACTGGATCGTGAATAATCTATTAACGATTGCTCAACAGACAGTGATTATTAAACGTATAGAGTCGGGAAAAGAAAAGTAATTTATTGATGGCTAATAACGACACTATTGCTGCTGTTGCCACAGCCAGTGGTCGTGGTGGAATTGGCATTATTAGGATTAGCGGTACAAACACAAAACAAATTAGCCAGCAGCTACTGGGCAGTGAAATACCCGCCAGACAAGCTTGCTTCAAGTTATTTAAAGCAAACGATAATAGCACTATTGATAGTGGGCTTGCGTTGTACTTTAAGTCTCCAGCCTCTTATACAGGTGAAGATACTTTAGAGCTTCAGGGGCATGGTGGCCCAGTTGTTTTAGATATGCTTTTAAAAAGAGTGTTAGCCTTAGGTGCACGCCTTGCTGAACCGGGTGAATTCACCCAAAGGGCATTTTTAAATAATAAATTAGACCTAGCTCAAGCTGAGGCAGTTGCTGATATTATTGATGCAGGGACAGCTGCAGCAGCCTCATCAGCGCAACGATCGTTGCAAGGGGCTTTTTCAGAGCGAATTAATGATCTACAAAGGCAATTAACACACTTGCGTTTATATGTAGAGTCGGCGATTGACTTTAGTGATGAAGATATTGATTTTTTAGCTGGTGAAGAGCTACAAAAAATAATCTCAAACCTACAACAAGCCTTTAAAACGATTACAGAAACGGCAAAGCAAGGAAGTTTATTGCGTGATGGGATGACCGTGGTATTGGCTGGTAAACCGAATGCTGGTAAATCAAGTTTATTAAATGCACTTTCACAACGTGATACGGCGATTGTGACAGCAGTCGCTGGAACGACTCGTGACGTGCTCAAAGAGCAAATTCAAATAGATGGTATGCCAGTACATATTATTGATACTGCAGGTCTGCGTGAAACCAGCGATATTATTGAACAAGAAGGCGTTAAAAGAGCAAAACATGCCATTTCACAAGCAGATCAAGTGTTGTTAGTGGTGGATGATCAAGAATCAAGCTCTGATGATTATTTGTCTTTATTAAATGATATACCCGCCTCAGTTCCAGTAACGATAGTTTTTAATAAAGTGGATATTACCGGTACGCAGGTAGGTGAAACAACGTCGAAAGATGGGCGAACGATAATAAGGCTTTCAGCAAAACATAAAGATGGGTTAAATCTTTTAACTCAACACCTGAAAGAAAGAATGGGGTTTAATTCAGAAGAAAAAAATGTATTTTTAGCTCGTCGTAGGCACTTAGATGCATTGACTCGATCTCATGCTTTTTTAAATGATGGTATTGCCCAGTTACTTCATTATCAAGCTGGGGAGATGTTTGCAGAAGACTTGCGACTGGCACAAAATGCGTTATCTGAAATTACTGGAAAAATGACACCGGATGATCTTTTAGGGGAGATTTTCTCTTCATTCTGTATAGGAAAATAAAGAAATCTGGGTGAGTTAACTATCGACGTAGTTAGTCTACTTTATACGTTTATTTAGGGGTTAGTTTGTAAGGTATTTACCCCCTTCCAGCTTAGCTGGAAGGGGGTAAATATAGACTCTTTAGAGCATACGCATAAAGCTAATACCAAAGTCATAACAACGGTGGTCAACACCATACCCAGTACCGCCCCACATAGTACCCACTAAGACGTCGACTTTCCAGGTGTCGTATTGAATTCCCATCCCTACGTTAGCGATTTGTATATCACCTAGGGTAATGGTTGCAGGGTTCTCAAACTCAGAAGGAACACCTGAAGACTCATTGGTATAACCAGCTCGTAGAGTTATCTTGTTATTTAGAAGGTACTCGGTACCTACACTATAACCATGGGCACGATTCCAGCCAGGGTCACCATCAACATTTTGTAAGAATTTTCCGGGTTCATCAAAGGTAGCATTAGAGCCAGGCCAGTTGAAATCACTCCAGTCATTTTCTCGATAATCATAAGTAAAGGTAAGTTTTTTTGTAGGTTTATATGCAACACCTACACCCCATGAAGCACCGTATTCAAAATCAGTATGCCCATCACTTTTTTCATTAGTTTTAAATGGATCAATGTTGCTACCGCCTTTAAGCCTAATCTTTGTATCACCTTCTAGTTTTATGTCACTGCCAGTGCGATATATTGCGCCTACACTCCACTGCTCATTAAACTTATAAAGCACACCAATGTTTCCTTGAAAACCATAACCCCATTTACGGATTTTTGCATCGTAGTTATAGTTCCAGTCGGAGTCAGAGGCAGAGATATAATCTTTCTTAACATCGCCACGCCAAACATTAACAAGCATATCAACGCCAAAACCGACACTTAACTTCTGTGTGACTTGATAACCGATAGAGCCGTTGATACTCATCAAGCCAAGAACGGCAAAAACATCGGCTTCGATTTCTGCATCATTAGCAGGATCAAATATTTTATCGTTGTAACTTGAATATGCCCCGCCTACACCGAATGCACCACCGGCCAGTGTATAGCGACCAAAATTTTTAAATATAAGAAACGATGGCATGGTAGCAGCACCTAACCAAAACTCTTCATCATCATCAAAGTTAGTCGGTTCGGATGGGTAAAAGCCAGGAAATAAATCGCCCTTATTGGGGTCGTAATCACCACCAGGGAGTGAGTTATTTGAAACACCGTTTTTAGCATCAACGTCAGCTGTCATTGAGTACACGCCAAAAGTATAACCAGCACCTTTTAATTGACTTAAACCAGCAGGGTTCCAAAAGACAGCAGAAGCATCATCTGCCAAACCAATAAATGCGCTACCCATGCTCATGGCACGAATGCCTAGGCCTTCCATATTTACGCCACTAGCGTAAGTTTTTGTTGCTGGAACTGAGGACAGTGAGATTAATGCGAGGCTGAGAAAAATACTGCTAAACCAGGTTTTTTTTGAAAGAGGCTCTTTCCGTTGAGAGAGTGAATTCATTATAGTAACCGTTTCCCTTGATTTTATTTTTTATAATCAACGCATTATATCAGAGAATATTAGTATTAGATGATATCGGTGAAACAAATGATATAACGCGAAGGCGTGAATGAAGGGCGTTTAAACAGGGCTTTTGTTTTAGATAAAACCAAATCAAAGGCACTTTGTTCATTCATACTTTGGTATATTGATGGTTTGCCCTAAAGGGAAAAGAAATTTATTCTAATAATGGTATAAGTAAAAAGATGACCCACCCAATAATTGAAAGCCTGTTGTGGAGGCATACCACTAAAAAGTACGATGCTTCAAAAAAAATACCCGAAGAGGAATTAAAGGTACTTTTTGAAGCAATGCGCTTATCACCCTCCTCTATTAATTCACAGCCTTGGCGGTTTGTTGTTATTGAGAGCGATGAAGCAAGACAACGTATGAGTCGGACATTTGCTCATAAATATCAGTTTAACCAAGCGCATGTTTTCGATAGCTCTCAAATTATTCTGTTTGCTCACAAACCACGTTACACTCGTGATGATTTTGCAAAAGTGGTTGATAGAGGGATTGCAGATAAACGTATAAAGCAAGAAGACCGTGACAAAGCCTTTGCTATTTTTGGATTTGCTGAAAGCAATACCGATGAAACAGGGGATACTAGCAACTGGACAAAAGCACAGACCTACCTTGCTTTAGGGAATACTTTACATACATTGGCCCGCCTTAAGATTGACTCTACGGCTTTGGAAGGTATTGATGCGGATTTGGTAAACGAAGAATTTAAAAAAGAGTTGGGCGACTACCGTTGTGAAGTGGCGCTAGCGATTGGTTACCATCACCCTGATGAAGACTATAATGCAAAACTTCCAAAATCACGACACAGCTTAAACAGTGTTTTAGTGCGCATATAAGATGATAAGTACAGGTTTAAAACAACATTAAACAGGCGAATTTTTAGTTTCTATTTTAAATAGTGTGTTGATCGATCTTTGCTTTTGGGGCATAACGAAATAATCAGTACGGTGATGAAAAGGCTGAGCAAGTTAAAAGTGAAAGTGTTTTACCTGTTGAATAAAAGAATGTTCGGCTTCTTTTCCATAACGAGTGTTTAGATACAGTGTTTTTAATGTCGTTAGGTCACCTGCCCTTTGTGGGTATTGTTTAATGGCCCGGTTAAAGTAGTCAGTTGTGGTTTCGTGTGGTTGGCGCTGCCCTATTCTTTTTGCTAATGACTTACACAGTACTAAATATGCGGTTTGAACGGCATCATGAGATTTTTTTTGCAGTAATAGCACAGCACCAATTGAGCCAATGAGCACTAGCCCGCTTAGCACCGCTAACCACTTCACCATGCCTCTCCAGTCAAAAATACCAAGATTAGAGAGAAAATTGAGTTGTTTTTCTGGACCATAGGCGAGAACAGCGTTTTGCCAATAATAATCTAAACTATTGAGAGCCCATTTAAGCTGTTGAGCCCATTGCTGGAAGCCCTCTGGGGGCGTTATAAGAAAATTAATATCGCTATTAGCTTGTTGTGATGAAGGATCAATGCTGTGTTCAATACGGTTAGGTGCGATGGCGGCAGTAGGGTCAATTCGAACCCAGCCCGCTTCTTCTAACCAAACCTCAACCCAAACATGGGCATCTGCTTGGCGGATGTTATAAAAGTCTCCAACTTTGTTATAAACGCCACCTTGATAACCGGCAACAAGCCGAGAAGGAATACCTGCTGCGCGCATTAAGGTGGCAAAACTGGTGGCAAAGTGGCCACAAAAACCGCGTTTAGTATCAAATAAAAACTCTGAAACAGGGTCTTGGCCTAATGAAGGCGGTTTAAGTGTGTAATAAAACTCTTTATTATAAAATTCAAGCGCTTGCTTAATAACGCCTTGATTATCTGCATTGGCTTTAAGCCATTTATTTGCCAAGTCGAAGACTCTCGGGTCTGTGTTATCGGGTATGTGGAGTGCTCGATTCAGGTCGTTGTCAGACGGCTTTGCCTGGATTTTTTGCGAGGTTGAACGAATATTGAACGAAATATTTCGACTGAGTTTTTTATTTAATATTAATTGGTGGTCATGCGTTAAGCGGGCGTTTTTTGGTGCTGCTGCAGGGGTATCAAGTGCAAAAAGCCAATATTGATGATGAGGTTCCATCATCAAGGTGTATTGAATATCTAAACCTTCATTATTGATAGCTTTTGCACGTTTAAATGAGTCTGATTTAGGTGGCGTTAGTGTCCAGGATCGTCCATCGGTTTCCCAAAAAACAGGGCCACGCCAATATAAGTCTTTTTGTTTGGGTGCTGTACCATCAAAACGTACCCTAAAAGCTGTTTTATCAGAGAGGGCTAAGTTTGAAACATTGCCAGGGTTAATCGTGTCGCTTAAACCACTAATTGCAGACTGTTGATTTGGCATGGCCCAAAGAGGCCCAATCATACGAGGAAAAAAAATGAAAAATATAAGCATTAACGGAACGGATAAAAAAAGGATGGCAGCCGAGATGCGTAATAAGCCTGGGTTTTTTAAACGATGACATTGAGTATTGTTGATGGTCAGTGAAAATAAAAGCAAGAAAAACACACAGAAGGCATATGTAGCAATTTCAATGTATTGTTCGAATAAAAAAGGAGTAATGAGTATAAAAAAATTCAAATAAATCACTGCTTGCGTGTCCCTGCTAGAGCGGCTTTCGAGAAGTTTTAATCCCATCAGTATAATTAATAAAGAACTACTGGCATCGCGACCTAGAGACATGCCGAATGTTTTTAATACAAAAAAAGCTAGGCCGATTGAAAGCGGTAATAACAACCATTTACTCGGTAAAGTATTAGGAAACCAGAGAGTTAGTGCTCGCCACGCTAGCAGACTAAAACCGATCACTATAAAGGGGAGAGGAAGTTCACCAATATGTGGAATGATTAGCAGTACACCAATGCTGATGAGTAGTTTGATAATGGTGGGTTGAAGGGGCATGGTTATTTATGAATGTCCGTATAAGGCTAGCGCTTTTAAACATGTATGCAGGTGTGCATGGCCATGATTTGGCTGCTGCTCAACACCGGGTAGGCGTAAACCATACTCAAGGCCTTGGGCTTCGCAGTCTAATAGCCAGAAGCACAGCTGAGATAGTTTTGCTTCGGTGTCTAATGGCTGGCAAAAATGCCAATCTAGCCAGACAGAAATGGACTCTTCAGCACTAAATTGATTACTGTAAAAACCCTTTTCAGCGGCAAAGGCTTTCCAGTTGACTTGTCGATAACTTTGCCCTTGTTGATAGGGTTTTAAGCCAATAAAGTCATCGGTACCAACTTGGTTGCTGGCAGCTTTGTTTTGTTCGTCGCCGGGTTGGTTAATTTCTAGCGATAAGCCACTATCAATTGGTTGGGGGTAAACTAAGATGGCTTGGTTAAAAAGTAGTGGTGACCAAGCTCGAAAAAACCCAAAAGGGAAAGTAGTAGACAGTGTAATGGTATCGAGTGTGTGCCATCCGCGTTGCTTAAACTTGATCGGTAAGGTAATCAATAAGGCTTGATTTTTTTGAACATCAAAAAAAGTTTGTTGGTGCAAATAAGAAGCTTTAATGGCCCAACGTTCAACCCCTTTTGTTTCCTTAATAAGCAATTTCATTTGGCCGCTAGAGCCAGCATAACAAGGGGGAGTTTTGCTCGGTGAAATAATCAACCCATATAGGTTTTTAACGCTATAAAACGTAGACATTTGTGCACTAGCAGCCAATAGAAAGCTAAAGACAAATCCCATACTATTATTGTAATTAATCGAGGCGATCAGCATTAATAAAATAACGACGAGCAGTGATAAGCCGCCTTTATTCGGTAGGATGAAGATACGCCGGTAATTTAATTGAATAGAAGAGTGCTGAGGGGCTTCGCCTTTGGTGAAGCGTCTTAAAGACATGCGTTTTGAAAGAGTAAGGGCCATACGAAGTACGATGCTTAAGTCACTTAACTGTAACACGTGTTTGTGCTGTATAAAGATGAAAAAAGCCGCTATTGCGGCTTTTTATTGTTAGCTTAAAACGTGTCTTAAAGTGTAGGAGCGGATTCTTTTACGCTTGATTTTTCTTCCATGCGAGTCATCCATGCGCTTACTCCTGAGTAATCTGCTAATAAAGAGCCCTCAGGTATCATGCCAAAAAAAGCTAAAATAGGATAAAGAAAATAATCGGCTAAAGAAGCTTGAGAGCCGGTGAGGTAATTGTTGGTGGAAAGCGTTTTATCCAATAAAGCTAGATGTGCCTTCGCCTTAGGGATTGCAGCATCAAGAACGGACTGGTCTAAAGGAATAATTTCAAATCTAAATAAGGCAATTTCATGAATTAGTTCCTGAAAAACATAAGCGTTAATGTAACTAATCCATTGGTTCATGATTGCGCGCTCTTTAGCATCAGCAGGTTGAAGTGCTGGGCCATCAAAGGCCTGATCAATGTATTTGGTGATCGCTAATGTTTCATATAAAACAAAGTCCTCGTGTTTAAAAGCAGGCACTTTGCCTGTCGGGTTAACAGCGATCATTTCTTCAGTATTGGGTTCAAAAGGTAATAGTTCATAAGCAACACCTTTCTCAGCTAAGGCAATGCGGGCTGTTCTTACGTATGTACTGATTGGAAAGCCATATAAAGTAATGTCGCTCATTTCATTTGTCCTATTATTTTGATTAAATGGAAAGTCAATAGTAAGTAATTGTCGTTAGACTGTAAATATCAATATAGGGGAGAAAAATGAGCCAACGCTTCGAAAATAAAGTTATTGTGGTAACCGGTGCGGCCCAAGGGATAGGTAAAGCCTGTGCTTTACGGTTTGCACGTGAAGGTGGTCAGGTAATGATTGCCGACCGTGTGGAAGATCAAGCTTTGTTAGTGCAGCAACAAATACAACAGGAAGGGGGTATTGCTGAAATATGTATGGCAGACCTAGAGACCAGTGAAGGTGCCAAGCACGTTATGCAAACAACCATAGAAAAGTTTGGTCGTATTGATGTGTCTGTTCACAATGTTGGTGGCACTATTTGGGCAAAGCCATTTTGGGAGTACCCAGATGATCAAATTGAAAAAGAAATTAATCGATCACTATGGCCTACTCTATGGTGTTGCCGTGCGGTTATTCCTTTTATGATGGAGCAGCAGTCAGGCGCTATTGTTAACATTGGTTCTGTAGCAACGCGTGGGATTAACCGAGTACCCTACTCCGCAGCAAAAGGGGGTGTTCAAGCGATCACGACCTGTATGGCGCTAGAGTTAGCCGAGCACAATGTGCGGGTAAATTGTGTGAATCCAGGTGGTATCGATCAAGGCGAACGAGCCATTCCTAGAAATACAGAAGCTTACTCAGATGTGGATAAAGCGGGTATGCAAGGTGTATTTGAGCAAACAGTGCGTGATACGCCTATGAAGCGCTTTGGCACACCCGAAGAGGAAGCCGCAGCCATTTGCTTTTTAGCGGCTGATGAAGCGTCTTATATAACAGGGGAAACGATTAACGTAGCGGGCGGTGGAATTGGGTAGCAGTTAAGGTTAAAAGTAAACAATAAAAATAGGGTTTTTATTTAAAATTTGATTTGAATCAAATTTCCTTTGATAATGTTTTGTTGTAAGATCATCTCATTCTGAACCTTTAAGGCCATCAGAATGAGAAGTTTTAATGGGTATTACTGGTAAATTTTAGGTGAGTAAGTGCCTTAAGTAGCGCCAAAAATAACGATAAAATGTTAATGAGTTAGAGGAGATTTGTGTATGGGTAATAAAAGGCTCGAGAGTGATTACAGCCGTTATATGGATTTAAAAGAAGGCTGGGTCGATCGTCGTATTTTTTGGGAGCAAGAGATTTATGAACAAGAGTTAGAGCAGATATTTGCTAAGGCTTGGCAGTTTATTGCGCATGACTCGATGATGCCGAATCCTAATGATTTTTATACCACCTATATGGGTGAAGATGGTGTTATTGCTGCCCGTCAAAAAGATGGAAGTGTGAAAGTGTTTCTTAACTCCTGTACACACAGAGGTAATAAAATTTGCTATGCCGATGATGGAAACACTCGAAACTTCACGTGTAATTATCATGGTTGGGCGTTTGGAACCGATGGTGAATTAAAAGGTCTATCAAATGAGCACGTGTACGATGAAGGTGACATCGATAAAAGTAAATGGGGCTTAAAACAAGCTCGGGTAGATAGCTACAAAGGTTTAATCTTTGCTACATTTGATGAAGAAGCTCCTTCACTTGAAGAGTTCTTAGGTGACTTTAGATGGTATTTGGATATCATGCTTGACCAAGATGACGGCGGTACAGAGTTTATCGGTGGTGGTATCAAAAACTATATTAATGCTAACTGGAAATTCGGTGTTGAGAATTTCGTAGGGGATGCCTATCACGCCTTATGGACACATGACTCAGGCTTTAAGGCAATGAATAACAATGAAGGCTTTCCACCAGCTGATCCAACAGATAGCTACCACGCCAGTATGAATGGTCATGGTTGGGAATTTGGCACCGAAGGGCTGGCCGATATTGCGATTTTAGGTCAACCTAAAGTGCTTGAATATTATGAAAAAATGCGCCCAAAAATGGCAGAGCGCTTGGGTGAGATGAGATCAAAAATATTCGGTTCCTTGGCATCGGTATCGCTATTTCCTAACTGTTCATTTTTACCAGGTATTCAAACATTCCGTGTTTGGTTACCAAGAGGTCCACATAAATTTGAAATGCGGATGTGGACTATCGTGAATAAAAATATGCCAGATGAAATTAAACAAGCCATTAATATTGGTTGTATGCAAACGTTTAACCCAGCTGGTGTGCTGGAAATGGACGATGGTGAAAACTGGGAAGGTAATACATCCGTTAATAAAGGTGTAGTAACACGAAGAGGAAAGCTGCATTACGGTTGTGGAATAAACCGTAGAATTGAACATGAAGAACTGCCAGGTATTGTTTATGCTAGTCAATTTAATGATGCTAACCAACGTCAATTTTATGAGCGTTGGGCTGACTTGATGAACGCGAAAAGTTGGGATCAAGTGCCTACCCGCTACACGCCGCGCTATGCAGGCAAGAAAACAGTCTAGGGGGAGCTAAAGATGACAAACGAAACAACAAGTAATAACAAGGTCGCTTCTTTAGAGTTGATTAATGAAGTACAGCAGTTTTTGTACCGTGAAGCACGGCATCATGATAATGAAGAGTTCAGAGAATGGTTAACGATGTTAACCGAAGATATTCATTATTGGATGCCATATCGTTATCAACGTTATCGTAAAAATGAGAAAGAGCCGACGATTTACGACACGGCTTATTACAACGATGATATGGAATGTTTGGTAAAACGCATCATACGAACAGAAACAGGTACGTGTTGGTCCGAAGACCCAGCAACTCGAAGTGCCCATGTGGTAACGAATATCGAAGTTGAGTTAACGGATAATCCAGATGAATTTAGGGTTTATTCGTTGGTAACTGTGCACAGAAATATTAATGAAGATGAGGAGCACACGATGTTAGGCCACCGAACAGATTTAATTAGACGCGTAGACGGTGTGTTGAAGTTGGCTAAACGTAAAATCATTCTCGATCAAAATATCTTCAAAAATAAAAGTCTAAACGTTTACCTTTAAAAAATAAATAGATTAATAAAGCACCGTTAGTGCTCTATTAATACCGTATATTAGACCCTGCGAGAGCAGGGTTTTTTTAATGGAGTTAAATCAGTGAAGAATGAAACACTTAAAGCCGTGGTGCTGTTAAATATTGCGGGATTGCTATGGGGCGGGAATATGATTTTGGGTCGGTATTTGGCTGATTTTTTAGGCCCCTGGTCGATTGTTAGTACACGCTTGGTGATTGGGGGCTTTATTTTTATATTATTGCTGATGCAAACAGGGGAGCTTAAAAAAATTAAGCATATTACAAACTGGTGGACGTTTATCGCGTTAGCAATTTTCGGCGTTATATTTTTTCAGTCCCTGCTCTACTATGGCTTAAGGCTGACAACTTCAACCAATGCCGGCTTGATTAACTCCTTAACACCACTGCTGACTGCATTTATGGCGGCGGCTTTCTTAAAAGAAAAATTAAATTATCATCATTGGGTTGCAGCGGCCGTCACTATTTTTGGCTTGTTGTTTATACTGGGCGAAGGGGATTTAACCAATTTATTGCTGCTTAATTTTAATGTTGGTGATTTATTAGTATTAGGTGCTGTTATCAGTTGGGTGATTTATAGTCTTATTGCTAAAAACGCGATGATAGGCATGTCTCCCCTACTCCTGACGGCTTTAGGTGTGCTGCTCTCTCTTGTTGTGGTGATCCCATTAGGAATATATGAGGCAAAGGTCATACAAACACCTCATTTAACAGTTAATGCATTCTGGGCCTTAATGTTTATTAGTGTAGGGCCAACGGTGTTGTCATTGTTATTTTGGAATAAGGGTATGAAGGTTATCGGCCCATCGCGGGCTTCATTGTTTTTAAATACGGTGCCTGTTTATATTATTATTATCAATGCCGTGTTTTTGGAAGAAATGCCTTATCAATACCAAATAATTGGGATGGTTTTAATTTTTATGGGCAGTTTTTATGCGGGTTTAAAAGCGCATAAACCAAAGCTAAGGGATTAACACAGGGCTGCCAATTCTATTGCGTTGAACTAGATAGTCGTGAGCCTTGGCCACATCAGACAATGCAAAGCTCTCCCCTACTTGAATATTGATGTGGCCTTTTTCAAGCATTGCTAAATAGCGGGCCGCACTGTCAAGTATCTCTTGTCGGTTTCTCGTGTAATGATATAAAGTTGGGCGAGTTAAATAAAGCGAGCCTTTTTTTGAAAGCTCTAGGACATCAAATGGGTCGGGCTTACCTGATGCATTTCCAAAACTAACCATCAGTCCTCGCACACGCAAACAATCAAGTGATTGGGTAAAGGTGTCTTTACCGACGCCATCATAAACAACATCTACTTTTTGACCGTTGGTAATTTCATCCACAGCCTTAACGAAATTCTGTTCAGTATAATTAATAACAAAATCACAACCATTACGTTTCGCTATACGGGCTTTTTCAGCAGAGCTAACAGTGCCAATAACGGTTGCTCCAACAGCTCGGGCCCATTGACAGGCAATTTGGCCAACACCGCCCGCGGCAGCATGAATGAGGATGACATAGCTCGGTTTTAATTCATGTAGTCTGCAAAATAAGTATTCAACCGTCATACCACGTAGCAAGCTGGTGGCGACCGACGTATCATCAATATTATCGGGGATAGGAACTAGTTCATTAATATGAATGACCCTATATTGTGTGTAGGCACCCTTAGCGGCAGAATAAGCCACACGTTGACCAACTGAAAACTCGGTAACGCCCTCGCCCACTTGTTCAATGACCCCAACGGCTTCATCGCCTAAGGTGGCGGGTAAATCAATTGGGTAGAGACCAGAGCGGAAATAGGTGTCTATATAATTAACGCCAATTGCAGTTTGTTTAAGTAGTACTTGCTGTGCTTTAGGCTCTTCGATAAGGGTCGTGTCGAGTTTGAAAACACTGGAATCACCAGTTTGATAAATATTGGCAGACAAGTTTGTATGCATATAAGTTCCAAGAGGTTAATGGTTTGCAGAAATTAGCAAAGTATAGTTTGCAAGTAAAATCGAAATTTAAAAACTTTGTTTAATGAAAAAAGTTGATGCAAACATGAGTAAAGCAACTATATACTGTATAGAAATAAGCGAAATATGGCTAATGTAAAAATTGGCGCGGCTTTTATTAGCCTAATTCTAGTTAAAAACCATTGACAAATATATCTGGATTATTATAGTTTTGAACGCTTGTTTGATTGGTAGTGAAGTTAAATAATTAATAGATTCAGCTGATGAGGGGAAATAGTGAAATCGATAAATCTTAAAAGAATAAAAGGCGCACGCCTTTTGTGTGTGCTTGCCTTGGCATTTCTGGTGACAGGAATTGCAACGGCAGAAAACGGAACGTCAAGTGAACAAGGTGAGTTTCAACGATTTTGGCCGGATAACCTTTATGCGGTTGAGTTTGTAAACGAGAATATTGGTTTTATAGCGGGATATTCGGGTTCTGTCTTTAAAACAGAAGACGGTGGTGAAACATGGTCTGCTATTTATATCGGTGTCAATGAGTTAATTCGTCACTTATCTTTTGTAGATGCTAACAATGGATGGGCGGTAGGCCATCGAGGCTCCATTCTACACACAGCAGATGGTGGCTTTACATGGGTTGTTCAGAAACAAGACGAAGGAAATTATTTAAGAGATATTTCATTTGCAGACGTAAATAATGGCTGGGCTGTTGGACATGGCGCGGCTATTTGGCATACCTCAGATGGCGGTAAAAACTGGGAAAAGCAAACTTTAACAGGCTTTGATGGTAGAGACTTACCAAGGTTACATGGTGTTGTGGCTAAGGATGCAGATAGTGCCATTTTAGTTGGTGAGTTTGGCATGATTGCCCATACTGAAAATAAAGGTGAGCTATGGTTGGTTAGCTATAACCCAAGTAGAGCTACATTGCTTTCAGTAGCATCACATGGTGATGGGGCAATTGCAGTAGGTCTAGATGGGGGTGTGGTTAGTATTGCTTTGGCAACAGATGAACAATGGGCTGAAGTAGAAGCGATTGAGCAAGCGCTGCAAGCAAAAAAAGAAGAAAAAGCAAGAAAGAAAGCAGCCCGTAAAAAAAGAGAGTATGTGCCTGAGCATGTAGAGCCATTACCAAAAGTGGATACCAACTACTACATAACAAAAATAGACAGTGGTCTTACCAATCATTTATATGATGTATCAGCAACAGCGAGCAATGAAGTTGTTGTGGTAGGTGCTTCGGTTATGTTTAAAGTCTCAGAAGCTGAAAAGGAAGTCGCAGCTGCAATAGAAAGCGATGATGCTACGGTAGAAGTCGTTACAGAGCCTACATATACAGTAACAAACTTGATGCCTGAGGAAGGCTTCCCACTGCCTTATACTTGGATTGGCGGTGTGGATGTGACTGATTCAGGCACAATCTGGGCTGCGGGTTTACGTGGAATGATCGTAAAAGGTAATTTGAATGATATGTCCTTTGGACAAAAACTAAATATAGCTGAGTCAGAGAACGTAAAGCTGATATCTAGTCGTTGGGGAGAAAAATAATGATTAATAAATTGTCTAGCTTTATCGCAAGAAGGCCGGTGCTAGTTGCATCAATATTGACGGTGCTAACTATTATTCCTGGCTATTATGCGTATAAGGGTTTGTCACTTAATGTAGTTCTTGAAGAAATGCTACCCGCAAACTCTAATAATGTAGAATTATTTTTACGGTTTGGTGAACAGTTTGGTGGTGCAAATACAACCCTAATTGAAGTAAAAAATAAAAAAGGGAATATTTATAACCTAGATTATTTAACTAAGTACAAACAAATAGCCGAAGACGTTTATTACAATAAACATACTTACCGTCACTTAAGTCAGTCTTTAGTATTAAGGAAAACTAAAGCTATTTCTGGTGGTGGCGGGCGTGTGGGCGTGGATGCGCTTTTATGGCCAGACTTACCTAAAACTGAACAAGAAATGACACGGATGCGTCAGTTTGTTAATAAACAATATCGTGGCCTTCAAGTATCTAACGATGAGACTTCAGCGATAGTTATTACAGACTTTAGAGACGAAGCTGATAAGTTAGAGGTTTTGAACTTTTTCCTAGATTTACGTGAGAAATATGAAGGGGAAGACTTAGAAATCAACTTTGTTGGTCGTCCAATTCTTCTTGGGTATATTTATCAGTCACTTGACTCAGTTTTCAATATTTTGGCAGCATCACTATTGATTATTGCAGTTATTTTGTTCATGTATTTTAGAACGTGGGTTGGGGTGTTTATCCCAATGTTTACTGCAACAGTTGCTACCATTTGGGGATTAGGTGCAATGGGTGCGGTTTCTTATAATTTAGATCCGTTGCTTATCCTACTTCCAGCATTTATTTTCGCTATTGTATTGTCGCATGGGGTACAGTTTACAACGCGTATTTTAGACAATATTGCGGCTTGTGAAGAGCGTCCCTCACATTGTCGAGAGGTTACTAGAGACGGCTTGGCATTGTTATTGGTACCAAGTACCGCTGCCATTATTACAGATGCAGCTGGCTTTGGTGTGTTGGGCTTGGTAGCAATACCTAGTATTGAGTCGCTAGCGGTTATTTGTGGCCTTTGGTTACTTTCAGTTGTTCCAGCGCTGATATTCGCTGCTTCTGTGATGTGTTTGATTAAACCACCTAAATCACATAAAACAGGTTCAATTCTTCTCAATAAAATTTGGGGAGCGGTTATCAATATGGAAGACCATGCTTGGACGATGGTTGGTGCTACTGCTTTATTGTTAGTAATGGGTGGTTGGTACTCACAAAATCTAACTGTAGGTGATACAAAAGGTAGTGCAATTCTGTGGCCTGAAGCTCGTTTTAATAAAGATGTAGAGTCAATTAATACAAGGTTTTCCTTCTTAGGTACCGATATTATGCAGGTGTATGTAGAGGGTGAAAAAGATACCATGCTTGAACCATCTGTTTATCATCAAACAGAAGCGTTAGATCGTTATGTGTATGAGCATATGTCAGAAGTGCGTCCTGCTATTAGCTTGGTACCAATCATTAAATTGATTAACTCTGTTCTTTTTGAAGGGGATCCTTCATACGCGATCATCCCGGACACAGCAGAAGAAGTTGGTTTTGATATTTACATGTTCCGCTCAAGAGGTGAGCCTGGTGATTTTGCCAGCTATACCAACAAAGAGTGGGAAATAGGTAACATCTCCTTTTTCTTAGAAGACCATAGTCGTCCAACAATCCAAAAGTTAAGAGATAATCTGGATGCTTTCTTTGCTAATGAGAAAGAAGTTGTTAGTGATGCAAAGTTCCTTTATATGGGTGGACAAGTTGGTATTGTTGAGGCACTCAATGAAGAAATTGTTAATTCAAATGTGAAGACGATGGTTGCAATTGCATTTGTAATTTTCTTTTGTATTGTCTTGTACTATCGTTCTGTAACAACGGGTTTAATTCTATTGTTTAGTTTGGCTACTGCTAACTCATTGACATACGCTTTTATGGCTTGGAAAGAAGTGGGCTTAAACGTTAGTACTTTACCACTTGCTGCACTTGGTGTAGGTTTAGGTGTGGACTACGGTATTTATATGATTGATAGAATTAAAGAAGAATATAAAAACCTAGGGATAAAAGATGTCCATGAGGCAATACACCAGGCTTTCTTAACATCGGGTAACGCGATATTTATTACAGCGGTTACCATGATTGCGCCATTAATTCCTTGGGCTGTTGCATCACCATTAAGGTTCCAGGCAGAAATGGGTATGTTGCTAGCACTTGTATTATTTATGAACATGTTAGGTTCGTTACTATTCGTACCCGCAGCCATTGCCGCTTTCCATCCTAAAGCATTGTTTAAAATAAAAGAAAATGCTGCGTAGCAATAAAACAACGTTGTTGTAAAAATGACAAAAAACGTTGTTTATGTATGTGAAATGACGTATAAAACAAATGTTAGAAATGTATTACTGTAAATAAAAAAGGGGAAAAGATGAAGAAAATAACAAAAATAAGTCTAGCAGCTATACTGGGTGTCTCCATGGTGGCACCTGCTATGGCGATAGATACAGGCATTAAAGGCCTAACCCAAAGCGGTCGAATTAAGTTGGGAGCGTCTGTACTATACGATCTACCAGATCAAGGTAATAAAGCAGGCCCTGCAAACTGGATTATAGAATCTAAAACAACGTACCGCCCGAATAGACAGTGGAGTTTCATTGGGAATTTCTGGTTACGAGGTGACATGTCTTCACAGTTCACCAGCTATGACTCACCAAATGGTGGTTTACCCGATCAAGTCAATGGTGCAATTGTGCCAGGTACGGGCGCTTTTACGCAAAATGCTAACTTCAATCTAAACTCAAGTAATTGCTCAGGCAACGCATATTGTGCTGAGATGGACGATGAATTAGAAGTGTTAAAAGATTGGGAAGATGTTATTCGTGAATTATCAGTTAAATATCGCGATAAGAAAAACCGGTTCTCCATAAAAGCAGGTCGTTTCCAACGTGGCTGGGGTCAATCAGATGGTTTACGATTAATGGATGTATTGCATGCTCAAGACTTGCGTCAACGTTTTGCATTTACAGACTCTGATGAGCTTCGCTTACCAGCTTTAATGGTGTCAGCTGATTTTAACTTCAGAAAGCTTGGTATAGAGGGGCCGTTTAAAGCTATTGGTATGAAAAATCCATCTTTGGAAATTAACTTTGTGCCAGAAGTTCAAACATCAAACTTTATTATTAACAACCCAACACCAGGCGATCAGACATCAGGCGGTATTTTTGGTTTAGATTGGGCTGATGTGAATGACACAACAGAAAATGGACCAGGCTTAGTTGGACTAGGTTTTAATTTATATGACAATAAACCAAATCGTCTCAGCTTAACCGATGCAGAATGGTCTATGCGCTTAAAGTTTGGAGCACTAGGTGGCTCAGCAACCATTAATGCGTTTTACGGACAACAAGATTTACCTGTTTCAAAATTGTTAGGCTCTACATTAATTATTGGCGATGGCACAAATAATCCAAATGCAGCAGGAGCAATTACACTTCCTACTTTTGACGCAGCAACAACTGAAGCAATTGTACATGGACAAGGTGGTTATCTTGATTGGTTAAGATCAGCAGACAATTTTGCTAAAACCGGTGCAGCTCCGTTAGGCAGCCCTTTAACATTGCTTGCCGGCTGTGATGATCCATTAACACCTGTAGTGGAGGGTCCAGCTTGTTCTATCAATGGTGAAGTTGAGCTGGACTATGATTATCGCCAATTGATGGTTGGATTTACCTTTGCTCGTGATTTAAGTGACTTTATCAGAATTGGACGCAAAAGCTCTGCACCAACTGTACGTTTAGAAATGTCACATGAGTTTGATCACCCATTTAATCGTTCTAGAGTTAGCCCAGGCGCAACATTCGGACCATTTGATGGTAGTTTGGCGGGTGAAGTAACTGGTTCAGGTGTACTAGCTGTAGAAGCAAGCCGTAATATTGTGAAAGAAGATATTACTTCAACCATGATCGGCTTCGATTTCCCATTATGGGTACCGGGTTGGGAATCACAAGCTAAATCTATCTTCACTAGTTTACAATTATTTGATATCTACACACATAATTCAGATCAAGGCCTATTGCAACAATCACCCTATGCCTTTACTGAAATACAAGATCATCAAAACTTTGTAACCTTTGCTTGGAATGCACCATTAGATAACCAACGATTAGTACTAGATGGTTTATACATACGTGATTTCCAAGGCTCAGGTGATTACTACCGTCAACGTATTGATTTTAACTACTTTGGCGATTCATGGCGTCCACGTGTAGAAATCGCTCATTTCTCTGGCAACAAAGAAAGCGCACCAATTGGTACTTTTAATAATTCAGATTATGTTGAAGTATCTTTAACGTACCAGTTCTAAGTAATTAGAATAACTACCTATCACTTATTGAAAAGTGGTAGGTAGTTATTAATAATGTAAGTGAATTAAATTAAGAAATAAGGGTAATGGAGATATAAATGAAAAATAAAATATTACAAATGAAACTGGCAGCTGCCGGCATAGCGCTTGGGCTTGGCATGTCAACTGCACCTGCAATGGCAGATACCAATCGTGCATTAGAAGCTTGGAAAGCTTTTGCAGCTGAAGAAAATAACCCTCGATATGATAAATGGGTTGAATTACTTTCAGACCCAGAAGCAATTAAGTTAGCTAAAGAATGGAAAGCATTACGTGGTTATGATGCTTACGATCTATTTGATAAAGAAGAAATTCCTGCTGAACTAAAACCGGGCTTGATTATTACAGCGGAAAATAAAGCTGATTTTCCTTGGTTACCTAAGTATTTAACACAGGAGACATATGATGCAATTGGTGCTCCGTGGGGTAACATCCGAAAAATTAAAATTGTTCCTTCAAATACCTATTATTTACATAAAGGGTATCTAAAAGGTAATAAAGCAATGGCAGAGCAAAATACCAAGCTCACATTTGACGAAACTGGACAACCAATTTATGAAGATGGTTCATATGCATTATTATCTGGTCCTGCTGCAACGGCATTACCTTTCTTAGTTAACCCTAAAAATGGGCTTGAATTAAACTGGAACAATGTTGCAGCTTCAGTTGCAACAGATACATTAGAGTTTGACAGTGCTTACATGAATTCTTGTACACCTGACAGTAAGGCAGATAGACAATATAGAGCGAATTTATGGTGGTGGCATTATCATGAGAGACACAACACCGCACCATTTGGTGATATTGAAGGCAAAGGGGACATGGTTGAAGGTGGCGCAATATTTATGTTTGAGCCGAATGATGTTCGTGGATTGGCAGGTGTACGTCAACGTTATGCTTCTGGAACAAAAGAAGATGATTTCAAAATTTTCCTACCAAGTTTAAGACGCACACGTTTATTAACAGGTACTGACTCGCAAGATCCATTAGCATCTGGTCTTGAATTATCTTGGGATGATTGGCGTGGCAATTGGATTAAAACAAATATTGAAAACTTTGAATATAACCTAGTTGGAGAAGCACTTATTTTATCTCCAACTAATACAATGCATTCAACAGGTGGTTTAGAGGCATTTACTATTGATGAAGAGCGTTGTGGAGTTGATTATGTAGAGATGGAATTACGTCCTACCTATATTTTAGAACAAGTTGACAAAACCGGTAAATACCAGTATTCAAAATTACGTTATTACTATGACAAAGAAGACTACTCAATCGCTACAAGGAAAACTTGGGATCCAAGAGGTAATCTTTTCAGATCTTATGTTGATGCACGCGACTTTTTACCAGCAACAGGTGTTAGTGTCTGGGGTGCCTTACTTATTAGAAACAGTGTTAGTCATAGAACATCAACCATGTGGATGAATTCAACATGGGAAAATTTAGATGAAATTGTAGATGAATCTATGTTTGATGTGGATCAACTAAGAGATTATCAGTAATAGAAACACTTAATATTAAGCATTAATAATCAAAGCAGTGGAACGAAAGTTTCACTGCTTTTTTTATGCCTTATGTCATTAAGACATGAAATATTGCTAGGCGATAAGATACGAATTAAATAGTATATTTACAAAAAAAGGGAGAGGAATGTATACAATAATTAAAAATTTACTGTTCTGTTTTATGTTATTGATCTTAAGTGCTTGTGATGAACAAAATAAAACGACCAATAAAGAAGAATTAGTACCAAAAAGCCCTATTGAACAAATAAACAGACAAATAAGTGAAGTACCAGAAGATGTCGGTGTTCACTATTATGGTCTTGAACAAAATTTACAGCGTTATTCACCTCTAACACAAATTAATGATGGCAATGTGCATCAATTGAAACCATCTTGGGTGTTATCCCTTGGTGATAATAGAGGGCAGCAAACACAACCGTTAGTTATTAATGGGGTTATGTATATTACAAGCCACAACGCGACATATGCAGTCGATGCAAGATCTGGTCGTCAAATATGGAAAAGCACCATTCAATACCCTGCAGAAACGCTAACTTGCTGTGGTGTTACGAACAGAGGAGCAACTTGGTACAACGATGTGCTGTATCGCGCCACGCCGGATAATAGGTTGCTAGCCCTTAATCCAAAAAATGGAAAAACCATTTGGGAAAAACGAACAGCAGAGATAGAGTTTGGTTATTCAATGACCAGTGCCCCCCTTGTTGCTAATAATGTAGTGATTACTGGTGTAGCAGGTGGAGAATTTGGCGCTAGGGGGTTCTTAGATGGCTGGGATCCAAAAACAGGTGAACATTTATGGCGCTTCCATACTATACCCAAGCCGGGAGAAAAGGGGAGTGAGAGTTGGCAAGGTGATGAGTGGGAGCATGGTGGAGGGCCGACATGGTTGATAGGCTCGTATGATAAAGAACTAGACCTTGTGTATTGGGGGGTTGGTAATAAGTCGCCTTGGAATATGAGAGAAGGAGCAAAAGATAATTTATATACGCAAAGTATGTTGGCTATTAGACCTAAAACGGGTGAGTTGATCTGGCATTATCAATTTACCCCAAATGATGGCTTTGATTATGACGCTGTTAATGACCCAATACTTACTGAGATTGAGGTTGATGGAAAACAACGGAAGGTCTTGATACAAGCCAATAGGAATGGGTTTTTTTATGTACTTGACCGTAGCACTGGTAAGTTATTAAGGGCCAATAAATTTGTCGATAAAGTGACATGGGCTGATGGAATTGATATGGAGACAGGGCGACCAATTATATCTGAGCGCGTTAAAAACATGATTAAGACAGGAGAAACAACCGAGATATGGCCCTCGGCTTTTGGTGGTAAAAACTTAGCGCCGATGTCTTATAGCCCAACAACAGGGTTAGCATATGCTAATACCTTTAATATCGGCTGGAAATATACCCCCGTTGAGCAGCCCTATAAAAAAGGTGTTTTTTATATTGGAGCACGGTTTGAATGGGCTTTTCCAGAAGGGCCCAAGGGGTATTTAAGGGCGATTGATCCATTAACGGGTAAAGCAAAATGGCAATTCCCAACAGCTATTCCTATGAATGGTGGGACCTTAGTCACGGAAGGTAACCTTGTTTTTTCGGGTGCACAAACTGGAGAATTATATGCATTAAATGCACAGACTGGAGAAAAACTGTGGGAGTTCCGTACAGGGTCTGGGATTATCGCACCGCCAATTACTTATCAATTAGAAGGTAAGCAATATATTGCTATTGCCAGTGGTATTGGTGGCGTTTACAACAGCTTATCAAATGATATAAACCTAAAAAACATTAACCCAGGTGGATCTGTTTGGGTCTTTGAATTAGGAAATGGTGGGGATACGAGTACAGTCCATGCTGAAACGATTCAGCCACCCAAAGCCCCTGATGCACAGGCAGTAAGTAAAAAGCTAAAGTCATGGTCAAGCACGGTTAAAAAAGGCGCTGAGCTATACGAGCAAGCCTGCTCTCATTGTCATGGTGTGGAAATGAAAACGTCGGGAACGACATTTGACCTTCGTACATTTCCGAAGAATGATAAGGCAAGGTTTATTAATTCAGTGATTAATGGCAAGGGTTCTATGCCAGCCTGGGGCAATAAGCTATCAAAGGAAGAAATTGAGGCAATACACGAATATGTTATTAATTAATGTGAATATTGCATGAACTCAGTAGGATCTAAGAGTTAGGCCGCACAGTAAAAAACAATTGTTGGTTAAGATCTTAGGTGTATGTGTTGATATATTGCTAGTAAGATAGAAGTAGTCGGTCGACTATAAATAAGTATCGTTAAGGTTGGAGTGGGTTTAACCTCACAATTTGATTCCTTCTCGATTTTGTAGATAAAAGCATTTTACTGTTAGGTATAAAGTTATTTAGGTAAAATTAAAAAAGGCGATCGAGAGCTTGAGTGCTTAATGACGAACGGTAGTCGTGTTGTACTCGATGATAATATGAATTTCTTTAATTTTAATAAAAAGGTATAAGCAATGGGATGGTTAGATAATAAAGTAGTATTGATTACAGGGGGAGCCTCAGGCATTGGTTTGGCAATAGTTGAACGATTTGTTGAAGAAGGTGCAAAATTATGTGTGATGGATCGATCACAGGAAGGTATTGATGCACTAGAAAAAACACACGCTGGTTCTGTTGTGGGTATAGTCGGAGATGTCCGGTCATTAGCGTCAAACAAAGTAGCAGTTGAAAAAGCAGTTTCTACTTTCGGAAAGTTGGATGTATTTGTTGGTAATGCAGGCATTTGGGATTATATGGTACCCCTAGAAGCACAACCTGAAGATAAGGTTGAAGAAATTGCCGATGAAATTTTTTCGGTTAACGTTAAGGGATATTTATTAGGTGCAAAAGCGGCGTTACCTGAGCTTAGAAAAACAAAAGGTAATATGATCTTTACAGCATCCACATCAAGCTATTATACCGGTGGTGGCGGACCAATCTATGTTGCCTCTAAACATGCTGTTATTGGTTTGATAAAGCAACTTGCCTATGAAGTGGCACCAGATATTAGAGTTAATGGTGTTGCGCCAGGTGGTACGGTAACAAACTTAGGTGGTAGTAATGCAGCAGGTCAGGCAGAGAATAAGCTAAACGAAGTACCGGGCATTGATAAAATCATTGCTGATATGACGCCGATGGGTTTCATAGCTGAACCCGAGGATCATGTAGGGGCTTATTTATTATTAGCATCAGAGCAATCTAAATATATTACCGCAACGGTCATTAATTCTGATGGCGGTGTTGGTGTTGGGAAACGACCAGAGTAAAAAGCAGAAAAAAAAGCCTCAATATTTAAAATATTGAGGCTTTTTTTGTGCTCGTTATATTTTAGATAGGGTAAGGAACATAACGAGGTAATACGTTAGTATCAACAACGGCTTTACGTTGAATAAAGCTGGCGCCATTTTCAACTAATACGATATCTTCATATCGGCCAACACATAAAAGTTCACTTTTCTCAACAAGATTCTGGGTGTAGAAAATAGAAAAATTATAGTTAGCTTGGTAACGATTATTACCTAAATCTTTAATAGAAGTCAGCTGAGTCATGTGTCTCATTTGATAATGTTCAGTTGAATCATTTTGAATGACCGTGACCTGGGTGACTCTGTCTTGCAGGCGTTCATATTTATCATCGAGCATAAAGGCAATAGGAAAACCCTTAGATTCATTTTCATTTGAAATCAAAGTATAGCTGCCTTGTTTATTAAAACAGGCTAACCATTTTTCCATATCTAAATTGTCGAGCGCACAAATATAGTCTCTATTTAAGTTCTCAATACTAAAAATTACGTTAGGTTCAATCTCGCTCATGCTTCTGCCCTCTTAAAGCCCATTAATTTTCTATAGTGTTCCCAACGTGGTAGGTTTCCAGATTCATCATTTTGCCCAACCTGAAGTTCAAGTTGGTATTCGTCTTTAACACCTTTCTGGAATATTGCCATACCAGGTGTTTTATTACCCTTATCAATGCGGGAAAAAACAGAGGCATCTTCCATGCTGATTAAACCACTAGGGCCAAGCAAGTTACTAGATTGGCGAATTCTATGCGCAATCATTTCATCGTCATCATCTTCATGAGTGAAATATGCGTAATGGACTTCAATGCCTTTAGGGCCTTTAGGAAAAGCATAACGAATATTTAGCATATCCATATGTTTGGAATAAACAGTAAGAGGGAATTGCATTTGTACAATGGAGCCTGTACTGGTTTCGGTACCTTTAAAATCTAATATAGAGGCGTCTTTTAGGGCCGTAATGTCATCAGGGATTTTAAGTTCAGATTCAAAGGATAAATGACCATTTTCAGATACATTTTGAACACCTTTGCCACCCTGCCAGTTAAGCATTTTAAAAGCTAGGTGAAGGAGTGGAGCGTGATAACCATCGTTATCGCAGTATGCTTTCCAGTTACAGTCATAATGAACTTTTTGATAGCCAATGAACTTTAAACGCCCGTCACCACCAAGGATTCGACTAAGAGGTTCGTAGAAGTTTTCACCGAGATATTCCTTAAGAGGAGCAACTGTCTCGCTCATAGTAATAAAATATAAGCCACAGAATTCTTCTGTTCGGAAGGTGGGTAAACTAAAGTTTTTCTTGTCAAAATCGGGTGTAAATTCACGGCTATTTGGGCAACCGACTAACTCACCTTCAGGGCTGAATAGCCAACGATGGTAAGGGCATTCAAATTCTGTTTTGTTGCCTAAACTTTCGGTAACAAGGGTTGTGCCTCGATGAGTACAGGCGTTTTGAAAGATACGAATCTTATTGTCTTCACCGCGCACAGCGAAAACAGGGATTTCACCCAAATCAGCAGCCTTATAATCGCCGATATTTGGGATTTCACTTTGATGAACGATTGGGTGCCATTCGGCACCATAAAAGATATTTTCAAGTTCTTTTGGCCATAAATCAGCCCGTTCGAAAACCTCTTTAGGTACTTCATTATATTTAGCCGGCCATTCTAGTGTGGCACTGTTATTAGGTATTTGCGTCATGTTCTCTCCTATTGGTTAATCGTAAAAAGAATATATATAGTTTTTTAAAAGTGACCTATTGTTTTTGTCTTTGAATTTGATATATGTCACTAAGGCCTCTTAGCGGGCAGATGAGTTTGCAAGTTGCTCCAATTTTTTAAGTTCTAAAATTTGAATTTTACGTCCATCCTTATTAATGCAGCCGGTATCAATGAGTTTGGAAAAAGACCGGCTGACTGTCTCAACAGCCAGTCCAAGGTGGCTGGCAATATCTTGGCGAGTCATCGGTAGTTGAAATGAGGATGACTGTAAATTAGAGGATGAAATACGACTATGATATAAAATCAAAAAGGCTGCTAATCGAGACGAGGCGGACTGTAGGGATATGATGTTTTGCACGCGACTCATGGAAGCTAAGGCGGTGCTATACAGCTTCACTGAGAAGTCAGACAAGGTTGGAAACTCCTTACGCAACATACGCAGCGAGGGGTAGTCTATTTTACAAGCTAAACTGGCTTCAAGGGCATCAGCACTGTTTAGTGTCATTCCAAGCCCTACACTGTCCAGACCGATGACTTCACCGGGCAGAAAAAAGTTGTGTACATGTTCGGTGCCATGAGGTGAAATCATTTTTGTTTTAAATGAACCTGTCTTAACAACATATAAAAAGCTTGTTTCAGTGTGCTGTTGAAATAATGCCTCGCCCATTTTGTATGGGATATTAGTTTGGACTATATTTTCAAAGCGAAATAGCTTGTTGGCCGGCATTCCAGAAGGGACGCATTGTTTTGCGAGCACACATTCGACACAGTTGGAAGCGGCTTTGTTTTTTTGCATAGCAGGCAACGCCGTTTTTATTATAAGCCCTACTGTAAACTATAATTAGATAGATTCAAAACTTTTTAAAGCGATGAAAAAAAGCCCCTAATGCAAGGCATTAGAGGCTTTTGTTTTACTGCTAGAGTAGGATTTAGAAGTCCATTATTTCTCGGTAACCTTTCCATAAGCCTCGGATCAAACCTTCAGTAACAAGGTGGTCGTCTCCCTTCGCTTCATCACCAGCCATACGGATAACGTTTGTAAACTCACCATCCCTGATAATGGCATTTTGGCACAATTCTGTTGACTCGCCATCTTCCATTGAGATAAGTCCAGCAGGTCCAATAAGGTTAAATTGCTTTAAACGAATATTTCTAAGTTCTTCGGTGTCATCTTTATAACCAAAGTAAGTCCAGACTAACTCAAATTCATCCTTACCTTTCGGTAAGATCTGACGAAAAGCGAGGGTATTTTGGATTTGCTGTACAACTAACGAAGGAAATAATGACAAGATAACTAACGTCACGCCATCTTCGAATTCTTGTTTGCCAGCTAATATAGAGGCATCTTTAAGTTCGTATTCGCCAGTTTGAAGCGTTCTAAGCTTATCTTTCTTCATGTCATCAAGAGCGGTCTCATCTTCAGTGCCACCACTTGCCCATAGGACCGAGTGATAGTCGTTGTTGGCGATGGACTCACCTTTTTGTGAAGATCTATATAGCCCAAAGGTTGCATGGAAGAGATGTAACAAGCTTGCATGGTAAGGGTCTTTGGTGTTTTCTGAGTAGAACTTCCAGTTCCCTTTAATATACTGTCTAGTTGTGCCTAGTATTTCTATCGGCTTATTTAGCAGTCGACGCATATGGTAGCTAACATCATCGCCCATATATTCTTCAATATCCGGTGTATCATCACTAAAGGTACCAAAAATCGCACCATGGTAATTAACTACACGGACCTTACGAAGACCGTGCTTCTTTTTATCAAAGTCTTTTGGCATGCCACCTTTGCCAGCGAGTCCACGCTGGAAGGGGACCCCATGAAGGTCACCCTTCGCATCATAAGCCCATTGGTGATATACGCAGGTGTATGCACCATCTTCAGACTTACCGTGACGCTCTCGACAAATCTCAGCGCCACGGTGAGCACAACGGTTAACCCAAGCATAGATTTCATCATCTTGCCCACGGGTAACCACAACAGGGGTATCACCAATATAGGTTGATTTGAAGCTACCTTTTTCTGGCAACTCTGCATCAGCGGCTAAAAAATTCCACGTTGGGCCATTGTAGATTCTGGCTTGCTCCAGATCGTAGACTTCCTGATCATTAAAAACGGAATACGGTACTGAAGTGTGGCTTTCGTCAGCAGACCATTTTAAATGTGGAGGTGTTATTGCATTCATTTTTTTTCTCCTTAAACAGGGATCACCAATAGGGTAGTGATTCGATGAGTGTCGTAAATAGCGCTTCGTTTTTTAAATTTAAGAACGCCTTTATCGCGGACAATCTCATCAACATAACGGCCAACGTTATAAACAGTACTTTCCCCGTCATTACAGGTTTTAAATACAGCATAATTTGACTGTACGTGAAATGTTTCGCCGTCATCAGTTGTAATAACAGGGTTGCTAATAATATGGCGATACCATTGAACTTGATAGACATTAGCATGACGTAACGCGGTAATGCGGTCCTCTAGCATACCGCGGCTATCACACCACATCACAGCGGTTGGTAAGCCTATTTCATGGTTTTCTCTTGGAATGATTTGATATAAGCACTGGTCAGTAAAAAAATTTGGCCAGTTTTCTAAATCATCATCATCGATGCATTGAACATAGCTGTTAAGTAGGTCTTCTATTTCGCTTTTTAGTTCAAGGGTTATAGCATTGTTTGGCATATGGCCTCCTCTTTTTGTTTTTTTTGGATAAATTTAACCGTTGAGTATACGGGGGTCTTTTTATAAGAAAATGACTATGATCAAAAAAAGCCTCTTTATCAGCTAAAGAGGCTTTTTGACATGATAATAGTTAATGAGTTTTTAAGAGTTATCTATTAAATTCATTTTAGCAATAAGTTTTTGGATATCGACGTTAACATCATTATCAATTAACGCAGCCACGCGATTAATGGTACAGACAACTGACCCTCGCATGCTATGTACATAATAAGAATCTAATGGGTAAACAACGGAAGGGTCGTGTGATGCGCGTAGGTGACTAAGTTGGCTGATGCCCATAATAGCAAGGCCAGCTGCTTCAGCGTGAGCCATAAGTCGTTCAGCGCGATCTTCGGTAATGTTGCCGATATACTCTGTTAAAAAAGGAGGAGTGATGGCGCCTTTCCCTGCAACAGTTTCACGCCAGCGCACAGCGCCAACAATGCCTTCAATATCTAATAGGGACTCAAAAGGAACGGGTGTAGACATAAAATTCTCCTAAGGTTTTTCTATATTGATTATCTGTTTTTTATAGTAATGTTGCTATAGAGGTTAGCGCAGGAGTTAGGAGAATGGCAACTTATTATTCTGTTTTTATTACATAATTTATAATGGGGTTGAAATGGAATTGATGTAGATCAATCACAACATATGTTTTTTAAAAAATAATGTTATGCTAATATTTACTAAATTTTTTATAAAAATAATTATTAGCGTTAATGTTTTAACTAGGAGAGCCTAAATAATGAACAAAAAGCCAATTGTAGCAACAATGATAGGCGATCCAGCGGGTATAGGACCAGAGGTCGTTGCTAAGGCATGGGCCAGCGGTGAAATTCATCAATACTGTGAACCTGTTTTAGTGGGTAGTGCAGACGTGATGCAAGATGTTGTTGATGAGAATCAATTGTCATTAACGATTAATATGATTCAATCGGTTGATGAGAAGACAAATGATCCTGCTGTTATAGATATTTTGGATTCAGGGAAATTTGACATGGGAAGTTACACCAAGGGGCAAGATAACGTGTCTTGTGGTCAAATTAGCGCTAATTGGCTTGAAGAAATGGATCAGCTAGCGTTGTCTGGAGCAGTAGATGCAACGGTTATGGCGCCAATTAGCTCAGTATCAATGAAAATGGCCAATGTGCTTGATAAGATTATTGAAATTGAGCCAGGACATAGTTATTTATTTCTAATTAGCGGCCCCTTAAGAGTGATGCATTTAACGGACCATATTCCTTTGCGTGATGTATGTGAACTGATTAGTAAAGACCTTGTGGCGGGTGCTATTGAAAAACTCAATGACTCGCTAATAGAGTGGGGTATTAGTGATCCGCGAATAGTTGTGGCAGGACTTAATCCGCATGCGAGTGGTGCAGAAGAAGACAATGAAATTAGACCAGGTGTTGAGCAAGCAAAAGCATTGGGTATCAACGTCGAAGGGCCGATGCCACCAGACTCCGTTTTCAGACAATGTATAGAAGATAAATATGATGTTGTGTTGGCAATGTTTCATGACCAAGGGCACATTGCAATTAAAACATGGGGGTTTTCAGGTAATTGCGCCTTGATCATGGGGCCTCCATACCTTCATATGTCTGTGGCACATGGTACGGCTTATGACCTCGTTGGAACAGGTAAGGCAGACCATACAATGATGCTAGAAGCGATTAAGTTGACGGGTAATTTAGCTGCAGGTAACGGCTTTTTTAGCGAATAAAGTTGTAGGGTTGCTGGAACAGTATGCTCTGTCTATTGTCTTATGTAGACATGCTCGATAGATAGGTATTTTAAAGCAACTAATCTTAAGGCTACTCCTAAATTGAAGGGTATATTCAATGGGAGGGCTTCTTGAATTAATAATAGGAGAACAGTTATATGAATGCGCAAGAAATAATCAATAAAATCGATGTTAATGGTAATCATTCCCCTTTCGCAACTTATTTAGATGAAGATGTCTTTAAGTTGGAACAAGAAAATTTATACCGTGGAAAGGTTTGGTCATATATCGGTCTAGATGTTGAGGTGCCTCAACCAGGCGATTACAAAACAACTTTTGTGGGCGATACACCCATCGTGTTGACGAGAGGCGAAGATGGTAGTCTTAATGCGTGGGTCAATCGTTGTGCGCATAAAGGTGCGGTTATTTGTCGTGAACGCCATGGGCATTCTGATGATGGTGCTTTTACCTGTGTTTATCATCAGTGGGCATATGATGCCAAAGGTGATTTAAAAGGTGTACCTTTTAGGCGGGGTATGAAAGGGCAAGGCGGTTATGCAAAAGACTTTGATATGAAAAATCATGGTCTAGAAACATTACGTGTTCAGACGGTAGCACAAATGATTTTTGCAACCTTTGACCCAGAAACACCTGATTTAGAAGAGTTTCTTGGCGAAAAAATGTGTGAAAACATTAGGCGTATTATGCATAAGCCGCTTAAGTTAATTGGGCATACTCGCCAGTTTATGAAAGGCAATTGGAAGGCCTATGCTGAAAACAGTCGAGACAGCTACCATGGTGCCTTATTGCATTTATTTTACCCAACATTTGGTATTTATCGTCAGGGGCAAATTAGTGAAGGGATAACCGATAAAGTGGGTTGTCATAACTATTTTAATGTTTCAGCGCCGCCTAAAGAGGATCTTGATTATAAAGATTATGCGGACGAGGCGAATAGAGAAATGCAAGGCCCACATCAGTTACAGGACACACGGGTTTTAAACTTTATTCCTGAGCGGGATGATAATGTTGCCTTAAGTATTCAGTCGCTTTTTCCAAGTGTCGTCCTGCAGCAAATTCAAAATACATTAGCAGCTCGTCAAGTGCTGCCTAAAAGTACAAATGAAACAGAACTAGTTTGGACATTTTTTGGTTATGAGGATGATGATGCGGCTATGGATGAGCATCGGTTGCGTAATATCAATCTAGTTGGGCCTGCTGGTTTAATATCAATGGAAGATGGCGAGGCTGTCGAATTGGTTCAAAACGGCGTCCACCGTGATGGAGAATTGCGTTCATTTATTGAAATGGGTGGTAATGATGTTGAAGATTACACCAGCCCAATGGGCATGGATGAAAATGCTGTGCGAGGGTTTTGGAAAGGTTATCGAGCAGTAATGGCTAGAGACTAAATTTAAGTAAGGGGGTATGAAATGGTAGATATTAATAAACTGGTTGATACGAAGGCATCGACACAGTCAAAAGAAGTTTTTTGGGATCAAGAGGTTTATGATCGGGAAATAAAAAATATTTTTGGGCGGAGTTGGTTGTTCCTAACGCATGAATGTATGCTGGAAAAGAAGGGTGACTTTATTACCACCAAAATGGCTGAAGATTCAGTGATCGTTACTCGCCATACTGATGGTTCATTAAAGGCATTTGTTAACTCATGTACGCATAGAGGTAATAGCATTTGTTCGGCAGACAGTGGTAATACCAAGTCATTTGTATGTAACTATCATGGCTGGGTGTTTTCGACCGATGGAAAGTTGGTGGATGTGCCATTAAGAGAAAAATGCTACCACGATGAGTTGGATAGAGATTCGTTAAGCTTAAAAACCATCAGAGTTGAGAGCTATCGAGGTTTTGTTTTTGGCTGTTTTGATGAAACAGCACCTAGCTTAGAAGACTTTTTAGGCGACTGGGGTTGGTACTTAGATACATGGATGGTAGGTGCTGGCGAAGGGGCTGAATTGGTTGGTCCGCCGATGAAATCTATTCTCAAATGTAACTGGAAAGTACCAACTGAAAACTTTGTGGGTGATGGCTACCATGTTGGGTGGACACATGCATCTGCTCTACATGTATTGGGTGGAGAGTTGGGTGGACTAGCTGGAAACCAAGCTGAGATGCCATTTGATGAGTTAGGGATTCAAGTCACAACGCGCCATGGGCATGGTTTTGGTGTTATTGATAATGCAGCCATCGCTATTCATGCGAAAAGAGATGAGTATGCTAAATATATGGAAGAGACCATACCCAAGGTGGCAGAGAACCTTGGAGAGCCAAGAGCAAAGTTATTTAATGGCCATTGGAACTGCTCAACCTTCCCAAATTGTTCTTTTTTATATGGAACCAATATCTTTAAGGTATGGCACCCACGTGGGCCACATGAAATTGAAGTTTGGTCTTGGGTCATTGTGCACAAAGATATGAGTGACGAAGGCAAAAGAGAAGTTGTTAAACAAGCAGTTAGAAGTTTCGGTACGGCGGGTACATTGGAAAGTGATGACGGTGATAATATGGTGCAATCAACGCACGTTAATAGAGGCAATTATACGCGTGAGGGTACGATGAACTCAACGATGGGGCAAGGGTATGAAGGTGAGCACCCAGATTACCCGGGTATTGTGGGTTCAAGTTTTATTGGAGAAACATCGTATCGAGGGTTTTATCGCTTTTATCAAGAAATGATGTCGGCTGATAGCTGGGATGATATACGTGCAAACGATGAACATTGGGCTGATTGTTTCCCAAATAAAAATTATTGGAAAGACCGAATAGCGGCTAAGGCGGCAGAGGCAGAGGGCGAATAAGATGCATAATACTGAAGCGAAAGAACGTGTATCTTCAGAGCTACATTACGAGTTATCTCAACATTATTATCAAGAAGCGACGTTGCTTCAAAATGGAGAGTTTAATACATGGATTGAGACCTTTGTTGCCAAAGATTTGCATTACTGGATGCCAGTGACAGAGCGCCGTTACGCTAAAGATAAGCGCCCTGAACCTACGCCATATGACATGGCAATATATAATGACGATTATGATGAGGTAAAGGATCGAGTAGCGCGCTTGCTGACAGGGGCGGTGTGGATGGAAGATCCACGCTCAACGGTTCGTTATCTTATTACCAATATTGAGGCGTTTCATACTGATAAAGACGATGAGTTTGTTGTGCGCAGTAATTTTGTCGTGTATCGCCATAGAGGACAGTTAGAACACTCCGAGCATGTAGGCTGCCGTCAAGATTTAATACGAAAAGTGGGTAATGGCTTTCAGTTAGCACGGCGTAAGGTGTCTCTAGATGCTAGAGTAACGGAAGATAAAAATTTATATATATTCTTCTGATCGATAAGCGGTAAGTTTTAAAACTAAAATAAGAGGATTTAACAAATGGTAAAAGTAATAGAGTTAGGCTATATGGGGTTTAACGTCACAGATATGGACGCATGGCGTGAGTACGCAACGAAATGTGTTGGTTTGGAAATTGAAGAAGGTGATCGCGATGATCGCTTTTACCTAAGAATGGATGGTCAGCATCACCGCTTTACAGTTCATCAATCAGATGAAGACGATTTGGCATATGCAGGATGGAGAGTAAAAGGCTTTGAAGAATTCAAAGCGATGCAGCAACACTTAACAGCTAATGGCGTTGATTTTCGTGTAGCGTCTGAAGAAGAATGTGAAGAGCGTTTCGTTTTAGGCCTGCTTAAATTAGAGGACCCATCAGGCAACCCGACAGAAATTTTTTACAGCCCTCAAATGGATGTAATGAAGCCTTTTCACCCGGGTCGACCAATGTATGGCAAGTTTCTAACTGGTAACCAAGGTATTGGGCATTTCATTATTCGTTCACTAGATGATGATGCCACATATGCATTTTATTCAATGTTAGGCCTTGAAGGATCTGTTGAATATAAAATTAAGTTACCTAATGGCATGATTGCAAAACCTGTTTTTATGCACTGTAACGATCGTCAGCACTCATTGGCATTTGGACTTGGCCCGATGGAAAAAAGAATCAATCATTTAATGTTAGAGTACACAGAGCTGGATGATTTGGGCATAGCCCACGATACAGCGCGTAGAGAAGGTATTGATGTGGCGATGCAGCTTGGAAAGCATTCGAATGACCAAGCCTATACGTTCTACTTTGCTACACCATCTGGATGGTTGTTAGAATTAGGCCATGGCGCACGTGAAGCAGTGAGAGAGCAAGAGCATTACACTGGTGATATTTTTGGTCACAAGCCAGAAGCTACCGGTTATGGAATGAATGTTGATATTTAAGTAATATTTAGTATCAAAAAAAGGGCGCCTTTGGCGCCCTTTTTATTGTGCAGATAGCAATCAATGACATGATTAGCTAGAGCAAGATGATTGAGTGTTAATGATGATTCATTAGGGTATCGCAAATGCGCTGAAAAGCAGGTGTTAACATGTCACGATATTTTTCATCAATATCAACATCTTTCATGGCTTGTTGCATGCAGTGCATCCAAGCATTGGATGCTTGCTGATCAATCTTAAAGGGCTTATGTTGTTTAGTAATGCAGGGGCTGCCATGTTTCGCAACATATAGCGGTGGGCCACCTAACCAACCAGAAAGGTACTCAAATAAACCATCTCGAATATTGGTTAAGTCATCTTTATGCATGGCTCGAATAGTTTTTGCCTCTTCGTCCGAGTCCATAATGTCGTAAAACCGATTAACTAGCTTACGGACGCCTTCTTCGCCGCCAATCCAGTCATACATTGTTGTTTGTTGTTCGCTTGTTTGGTTTGCTTCGCTCATGGTCTATCCTGCATTAATTTTAGCGTAAATGTTAACTGTCGCATGATGCAGAAATATCAACCATGATCCAAATCAAATTACAGTAATTTTTCAAGTCCGCTGAGCGTATTGTCAAGTAAGGTGATTAATACTAAAGTAGCTTAGATATCAACCTTAATAAAAGGAACAGCGCTTGAAGCATAATACAATTCCCATGCCGGACGAGAAGGGTTACTTTGGTGAGTACGGTGGACAGGTTATACCGCCTGATCTTGTTGCCATCATGAATGACATTAACAGAGCTTACCAAGAAATTTCAAAGACACCGTCTTTTAAAGATGAGTTAAATGATTTGTACACCCATTATGTGGGACGTCCAAGTCCTATTTTTTATGCGAAACGATTAACGGAAAAGTTAGGTGGTGCTAAAATTTTTCTAAAAAGAGAGGATCTAAACCATACGGGTGCGCATAAGATAAATCATTGCCTTGGCGAGGCATTATTAGCACGACACATGGGTAAAACTAAGGTGATCGCTGAAACAGGAGCGGGTCAGCATGGGGTGGCGTTAGCAACGGCTTGTGCCCTAGTGGGTATCGATTGCGAAATTCACATGGGTGAGGTGGATATTGAAAAAGAACGCCCTAATGTGACGAAGATGAAAATATTGGGTTGTACTTTAGTACCGGTCAGTCGTGGGACGAGAACATTGAAGGACGCTGTAGATAGTGCGTTTGAAGAATACTTAAAAGACCCAGTTAATTTTATTTATGCGATTGGCTCGGTTGTTGGGCCGCACCCTTTCCCCATGATGGTAAGAGACTTCCAAAGCATTATAGGTAAAGAAGCGCGCGCGCAGTTTCTTGAGGAGCAGGGGCGTTTGCCTGATGTTATTACTGCATGTGTTGGTGGTGGTTCAAATGCAATAGGACTATTTACAGCTTTTTTGGACGACGAATTGGTTGATATTGTTGGGGTGGAGCCAGCAGGACGAGGCTTAGAAAAAGGTGAGCATGCGGCAACCATGAGTAAAGGGGTTAAAGGAGCTTTGCATGGATTTGAGTGCTACAACTTACAAGATCAATCAGGTGAGCCGCTACCTGTCTATTCGATTGCATCAGGGTTGGATTATCCAGGGGTTGGACCTCAGCACTGTTTGTTAAAAGATTTGGGTCGAGCGAAATATGTTGCTATAGATGATGAAGAGTGTATTGATGCCTTTATGACCTTATCAAGGGTAGAAGGCATTATCCCAGCACTAGAAAGCGCACATGCTGTGGCGTACGCGATGAAAATAGCAAAAAAAATGAGCTCAAATGAGACGATTTTAGTCAATCTATCTGGTCGTGGTGATAAGGATGCTGACTTTATAGCAGATAAGTTAGGGTTGTAGGCGGCCCGTTGTCTGGAGAAAAGCAGCGCAATTGTTAAGGCCTCGACGAGCTTAAACTAGTTAATCAACTTAGAGTCTTTGATGGGTTATTGAAAAGAAGATAATTGGCAGGACCTTAGCAACAAAAAAGACTGGGCAGGTTAAATTTAGTAGGGCAGTTCCAGCGCATTGCACAGGTAGTCCATCAAATCGCTGGCGACTTTAAAGCGGTGATGGATTGTTTTAGTTACATTAGGGCTTAAAATTTCTTCATGAGTTAAAGGGTGGATAGCAATAAAGTCCTTACGTTTTAAATCATTAATCATCGGGTGATCTTTTGCGTAACCTCGCGGGTAGGTTTTTAATGAGTCACCTGACAATGTATAATATCGTTTGAAAGTATTGTGGCGTGTAATGTTTTTCCAAGCATTAGGGCTGTCACTAATCATCTCTCTAATATTGCTTAACGCTTTACTGTTGGGCCGCCAAATACCGGCACCAACAAAGCAAGTGTCAGGTGAGATATGTAGATAGAACCCAGGGGCGTGGACATCCTTGCCAGCAGTATGTCTAAACTGGATGCCTATATTCGTTTTATACGGTGTTTTATCGTTACTGAAACGCGCATCTCGATAAATGCGCATTAATGAGCCACCTGTTTTTTTGGCCACTGCAGTAAAATTAGGAGAGAGTGATTTTATACTAGGCTCCATGGCCTCAATAAAAGCCAAAGACGGTTCACGGACACTTTGTTCATAAAGCGATTTTCTTTCATTAAACCAAGGGCGATTATTGTTATTTGATAATTGTTGAAGGAAAGAAAGTGTTTGATGGTTGAAAAAGGAAGTATTCATTGGATTAGTCGATCTAAAGTTGATTTAAAACACGGCTTGTTTGTTTAGTGTGAATATAATATTCTTTATAGGTTAACAATGTTTGAATTAAGAGGAGAGGCATGACAAGTTATAACGTAAAAATCAGCGGACAGGAACTGGAGTTTGCTTGTGAGGAAGGAGATACTATTTTGCGTGCAGCACTACGCGCAGGTGTAGGCATGCCTTACGAATGTAATTCAGGTGGTTGTGGTGCCTGTAAAGTTGAAGTGTTAAACGGTGAAGTGGAGAATATTTGGGAAGATGCGCCGGGCCTGTCACCTCGTGATATTAAAAAAGGTCGCAAATTGAGCTGTCAATGTATTCCAACTGAAGACCTTGAGATTAAGGTTCGCTTAAACCCCGAAGCGATGCCGTTACATAAGCCAATTAAGGGTAAGGCCGTTTTATTTGAAATAAATAAACTAACAGAAGATATGGCAGAGTTTTGCTTTAAAACGGAGCATCCTGCTCATTTTAAAGCAGGGCAATTTGCCTTATTAGATTTCCCGGGCATTACAGGCTCACGTGGTTATTCAATGTGTAACCTGCCAAATGAGGAAGGTGAGTGGCGTTTTATTATTAAGAAAATGCCAGACGGTAGTGCTACCACAACTTTATTTGAAGATTATGAAGTGGGTGCGGAGATTGTAATCGACGGGCCTTATGGTTTGGCATATTTGAAACCAGAAATTCCAAGAGATATCGTTTGTGTGGGTGGTGGTTCAGGCTTGTCACCCGAGATGTCGATCATTAAGGCAGCTGCCAGAGATCCTCAGCTAAGTGATAGAAATATTTATTTGTTCTACGGAGGTCGTACACCAAGTGATATTTGTCCGCCTAAGCTTATTGAAGCAGATGATGATTTACGTGGCCGAGTGAAGAATTTCAATGCCGTATCAGACGTTGAAGCAGCCGAAGCAGCAGGGTGGAATGGTGATGTTGGGTTTATCCATGAGTTGTTAGGAAAAACATTGGGAGAAAAACTTCCAGAGCACGAATTTTATTTCTGTGGCCCTCCTCCTATGACAGATGCTTTAACACGTATGCTGATGACTGAATACAAAGTGCCGTTTGATCAAATTCATTACGATCGTTTTTATTAAAATAATATTAAAGGGTCTGCGAATTTCTACTGGTATTCGGTATGATAGCCAGAAATTGTAAGAAAAACTAATAACACTAACAAAGAGCTAAAATTATGAGCAATATAGTATTATGTAAAACAGATGAGGTTAAAGACGAAGCGCCTGTTGCTGTAACGCCTGAAGGTTTTCCAGCATTAGCAGTCTATGTATTTGAAGGTGAATACTATGTTACGGACAATTTGTGTACGCATGGAATGGCGATGCTGACAGATGGTTATCAAGACGGTGATGAAGTTGAATGCCCATTCCATGGCGGCGCGTTCTCCATTAAGACAGGTGATCCAACTTCATTCCCTTGCCAGATACCGATTAAAACGTACCCTGTTACAGTTGAAGATGGCAATATTTGTATTCCAGCCGCTGAATAAGGTTAGCTAAGATTATGCAAGAATCAATAGACTTTTATTTTGACATGATGAGCCCATTTAGTTATTTGGCTCATACTCAGTTACCCGATTTGGCGAGAAAGTATGGTTTAACCGTTAAGTATTTGCCGATGAGTATCCCAGTAGCAAAAATTGCTGCGGGTAATTACGGGCCTTCAAATAGAGAGGTGCCTGCCAAAATTAAAGTGATGTTGCAAGACATTAAACGCTGGGCAGCACATTATGATGTGCCGTTTACGTTTCCTAAAAACCTTGAAATAGAGCCTTGGAATATTGGTGTTTTATATGCCAATGATAAAGATCAAGCAGAAGCCTATGTCAATGCAGCTTATGCAAAGATCTGGGCAGATGGTTGTGACCCAACAGACATGGCCGAGCTATCGCAAGTAGCAGATCAACTGGGTTGGAATGCGGATGAGTTTATTGCCTATGTGCAGTCAAATGAAGGGCAGACTCGTTTTCGTAAAGCTTGTGTAGAGGCACATAAAGAGGGTGTCTTTGGTGCCCCTATTATGATGTTAGATGACCAAGCCTGGTGGGGTAATGATCGCTTCATGTTTATGGAAGAGTATCTTAAAGATCGGAAAAATTAAGTTAAGTTCTTCAGCATTTTAATATGTGTGAACCTAGCTTCTTGAAATGGCTTCCCTGTAATATGGAAGCCATTTTTTTTATAAAAACCAACAGCGCTTTGTTGTGCGTGGCAAGTTAATTGTTGGAGTCCTTGAAGTCTTGCTTGCTTAGTGATCTGCTTTAGTAATTGATTGCCCAGTCCTTGTGTGCGGTAACTCTTTAGAACGGCCATTCTTCCAAACTGACCATTATCAGCAAGTCGAGCTGTGGCGATAGGTGTATTGTTGCCATTAAAAATAACAACATGTAAAAAGTGATTATCTTGTTTATCTAGTTCTAGTTGCTGGGGAATCCCTTGTTCTTCAACAAATACAGATAACCGAACAGTCCGACAATAGGGTTCTAAGTCAGACCAAGAGCCTGTTTTAATAAGTATGCTCAATATTAAGGTATAGCTACTTCTGTGAGCAGTGCTGTAGAGGCGGCCTTGCTTGAGGTGCTGTTATCTTGAAGTGCTAGCCGATGCTCGATGATTGATGGTGTAATGGCTTGAATATCTTCGGGGTATACGTTATCGCGATTATCAATCAGCGCCCATGATTTTGCTGCTTGAATTAACGCGATGCCGGCCCTTGGGGATAGGCCTTGGCTAAACAAAGGAGAGGTTCGAGAAAAGGCCAATAAGGCTTGAACGTAAGCGATCAATGGTTCGGCAACATGGACGGTTTGGACCTGTTGTTGAAGCGCAATCAGCTGGTCAGCGCTAATAATAGGCTGACACGACTCGAGTTTTAAACGAGTGCTGGTGCCAGTGAGCAGCTGTTTTTCGGATGCTGAGTCCGGGTATCCAATAGATAGTCGCATTAAGAACCGGTCTAGCTGAGACTCAGGTAAAGCAAAGGTGCCAATTTGATGTCCAGGATTCTGAGTGGCAACTACAATAAAAGGGTTGCTCATTGGGTAAGTCTTTTTTTCAATAGTGATCTGGCGTTCTTCCATGGCCTCAAGCAGAGCGCTTTGTGTTTTTGGGGTAGCACGGTTAATTTCATCGGCCAAAATAAAGTTGGAAAAAATAGGCCCAGGGTGAAATTCAAAATTACTATTGTCACGGTCAAAAATACTTGAGCCAATAATATCGGCAGGTAATAAATCGCTGGTAAATTGAATACGTTGAAAATTTAATCCAAGTAAGATGGCAAAGCTATGAGCCAGGGTGGTTTTGCCAACGCCGGGAATATCTTCTATCAACAGATGCCCTTTTGCCAAAATACAGGCTAACGCTAATTTAATTGTTTTATCTTTACCTAAAATGATTGAATTTGTTTGCTCTAAAAAAGCTTGAATAAGTTGGTTCATAAGGCGTTGGCAAGGGTGCTGGTTAACGTTGTATAGGTTTATTCTAGCAAATAGAATCTGTATGTGTTTTTAACGAGACCACTAAATGAGTTGAATGATGTTAAAATCAACAGCTTATACCCACATAGTTAGAGTTATGTTACATCCAAATAGATTTGACGTTATTGTTATTGGCGGTGGTCACGCCGGCACAGAAGCAGCATTGGCAGCCGCACGTACAGGTGCAAAAACATTGTTGCTAACACAGAATATCGAGACTCTGGGGCAGATGAGTTGTAACCCAGCGATTGGTGGCATCGGTAAGGGGCACTTGGTTAAAGAAGTGGATGCGCTTGGCGGTGTGATGGCAAAAGCAACGGATAAAGCAGGGATTCAGTTTCGCACATTGAATTCAAGTAAAGGCCCTGCGGTACGCGCAACACGAGCACAAGCAGACCGTTTGTTATATAAAAATGCCGTTAGAGAGACCCTAGAAAATCAAGAAAACTTGAGCTTGTTTCAGCAAACGGTGTCGGACCTTATTGTTGAGAATGACCGTGTGCAAGGCGTTGTAACGCAAATGGGACTAAAATTTAAAGCGGCAACCGTGGTGTTAACGGCGGGGACATTTTTGGGCGGGAGAATTCATATTGGTTTAGAGAATTATGAAGGTGGTCGTGCTGGTGATGCGCCATCAAATGCGTTGTCCAAACGATTACGCGCCTTGCCCTTTAATGTTGATCGATTAAAAACAGGTACGCCACCAAGGATAGATGGCCGAAGTATTGATTTTAGTGTTATGCAGGAGCAGCCGGGTGATACACCATTGCCAGTCTTTTCATTTATGGGGTCGGTAAAAGATCACCCGAAACAAATATCTTGTTATATCACCAGGACGAATGAGAAAGGTCACGATATTATCCGTTCAGGACTGGACCGGTCACCGATGTACACAGGGGTAATTGAGGGTGTTGGGCCAAGGTATTGCCCTTCAATCGAAGATAAGGTGATGCGTTTTGCAGATAAAGATTCACACCAGATATTTGTTGAGCCGGAAGGTTTAACTACAACAGAAGTGTACCCTAATGGTATTTCAACTAGTTTGCCATTTGATATTCAAGAGGCATTTATTAAAACGATTGCAGGGTTTGAGAATGCGCATATTGTGCGCCCCGGGTATGCGATTGAATATGATTTTTTTGACCCAAGGGATCTTAAATCATCGCTTGAAACAAAGCATATGCCAGGCTTGTTTTTTGCGGGACAAATTAATGGTACAACGGGTTATGAAGAAGCGGCAGCTCAAGGGTTGATTGCTGGTTTAAACGCAGCGCGCCAAGCAAGAGGGTTGGCACCTTGGTGTCCTCGTCGAGATGAGGCTTATATCGGCGTGATGATTGATGATTTGGTCACCAATGGCACGCTTGAGCCTTATCGTATGTTTACTAGCCGAGCAGAATACAGGCTGTTGCTACGTGAGGATAATGCCGATTTAAGGCTAACCGAATTAGGTTATCAGATGGGCTTGGTTAGTGAGGCGCAGTGGCAGAAATTTAATGTTAAAAGAGAGGCAATTGAGTTGGAGCAGGCGCGTTTAAAGGCGACTTGGGTTCAGCCGAACACTGCGGCATCTAAAGATGCAAACGAATTCTTGAAAACGCCATTGCAACGCGAGGCTAACTTATTGGATTTGCTTCGTAGACCAGAGGTAAAGTATGAGAATATCGCTAATCTGCCGGATATCGAGAGCACTGTGGCTGATGACTCAGTTCGCAACCAAGTAGAAATACAAGCCAAGTACGCAGGTTATATAGACCGTCAGCAAACAGAAATTGCGCGGACGTTACGTTATGAGGAGCTTATTTTATCAGCGGAGGCTGACTATCGACAGGTTCCCGGGTTATCGTCTGAGGTCGTTGAAAAGCTCGATCGGCACAGGCCAGAGACATTGGGTCAAGCGAGTCGAATACAAGGGGTAACGCCGGCAGCTATTTCGTTGTTGTTGGTGCACTTGAAGAAGAAAAGTGGGTAACGTAGATGTTTAATGAAGCGCATAGGCTCCAATTAGAAAGAGGGCTTGCAGAAATGAAGATAGAGTTACCTTCGCAAAGCATTGCTAAAATGATTGATTTTCTCCGTATGATGGTGAAGTGGAATAAGGTATATAACCTATCTGCAATTAGAGAGCCCGAGCAAATGGTGAATATGCATTTATTGGATAGTTTAGCAGTGTTGCCTTTCTTACACGGAAAACGTTGTATTGATGTAGGCACTGGGGCTGGATTACCTGGTATCCCGCTAGCGCTTGCAAGGTCAGATATGCAGTTTGCACTACTTGATAGCAACTCAAAGAAAACGCGTTTTATTCAGCAAGCATGTATTGAGTTAGGGTTGGATCATGTATCGGTTCTAAACGAGCGTATTGAAGAGTATCAGCCAGAACAAAAATTTGATACGGTAACCGCACGGGCATTTACCTCAATGCCAAATTTATTAGTAAAGACACGTCATCTATTAGCGCTAGGGGGTAGGTTGCTGGCGATGAAATCAAAAGAAACGAAGGCGGTAGATAGTAAAGGGTTTCAGTTCAGTTGTGTAGAATCTCTAGTAATACCTGAACTCGAAGTGACGCGAAATCTTGTTATTTATACAGCTGTATAGTGGTATCAATATGATAAAGAAAGGTGTCTATTAGTGGCAAGAATAATAGCGGTTGCTAATCAAAAAGGTGGTGTGGGCAAAACAACGACAAGCATTAACTTGGCTGCATCTATGGCAGAACTTGGTCGGCGTGTTTTATTAGTTGATATGGATCCGCAAGGTAATGCGACTATGGGCAGTGGTGTTGATAAGCAAGATATCGAGCTGTCTTGTTATGATGTGCTATTGGAGGATTGCGATCCATTCCAAGCAGTAGTCAGTTCGCAAACAATTAAACATCAGGTGCTACCGAGCAATATGGACCTTGCAGGCGCCGAAGTTCATTTATTAGAGGCGGTTGACCGTGATCGCCGTTTAAAAAAAGCCATTGGTATATTAGCCGATAACTACGATTATATTTTTATTGACTGTCCTCCCTCGATGAACATGCTGACTATTAATGCGTTGGTTGCGGCTGATAGCGTATTGGTGCCTATGCAGTGTGAGTATTTTGCACTAGAAGGCTTGTCATCTTTAATGGATACATTAAAACAGGTGCAGGAAACCGTTAACAAAAATTTAAGTCTAGAAGGGCTTTTAAGGACGATGTTTGATGGGCGTAGCCGCCTGACTCGTGAAGTCAGTGAGCAGCTAACAGCGCACTTTTCAGATAGGTTATTTGAAACGATTGTGCCAAGAAATGTACGACTTGCCGAAGCGCCAAGTTTTGGCTTGCCCGCTATTCTTTACGATAAAAGTTCCCGCGGGGCGCAGGCTTATATGGATCTGGCGCGTGAACTAGACGAAAAACACTACTAGGATTTAAGAATGTCTACAAAGAAAAGAGGGTTGGGCCGCGGGTTAGATGCATTGTTGAGTCATCCAAAGGTAGGTGGTCATGCAAAGGAAACTAAAAAACTTCCAATAGATTTATTACAGCGTGGTAAATACCAACCAAGAACAGAGTTTGATCCGGTTCAACTGCAAGAGTTAGCCGATTCAATCAGTGCGCAAGGCATTATTCAGCCAATTGTTGTGCGGCCTATTAGTGGTAATAATTATGAAATTTTGGCCGGCGAACGACGCTGGCGTGCTGCGCAATTAGCCGGTCTGCAAGATGTTGAGGTAGTTATTAATGATGTAGATGATCGTGCTGCAATAGCCATTTCATTGATTGAAAATATTCAACGAGAAAATTTAAATATTCTGGATGAGTCAGAGGCTTTGCAGCGACTAATCAATGAGTTTGAGATGACGCATCAGCAGGCAGCGGATGCAGTAGGAAGATCAAGGGCAGCGGTCAGTAATTTATTGCGTTTATTAGAATTAGGCCAGGAGGCAAAAGAAAGCCTTCGAGCTGGAAAAATCGAAATGGGGCACGGAAGAGCGTTATTAGCATTAAATGAATCGCAACAATCAACCATGGTTAATAAAGTAGTGGTTGGTGGCTTGTCGGTGCGCGCAACAGAAGCAATGGTAAAGCGAGCGCTAAAAAGCGGCGAAGAAAAGAAAAATGCTCTAGTGAAAGACCCTGACGTTGAAAGGCTGGAGCAAGATATATCAGAAAAACTAGGCGCTAAGGTGAAGATTAGCCACTCTAGTAAAGGGGATGGGAAGATAATAATTCAATTTTCATCATTGGATGAATTAGAGGGTGTGTTAGGTCATTTTAAATAAACTTGACTGTGAGGTGCAGCAAAAATTATAATGGGCGGCTGAATGCGACGGGCATTATAAAATGAAAGCTCAGTCTAAAATTGTTGTTTACCAGTTAGCTTTGATTTTCGTGGTTGCAATTACAGGGTATGCCTTGTATTCAGAACAGTTTGATTTAAAAGCAGTGTTGTACGGTGGATTTATATCGGTAACGGCATCTATAGTGATGGCGGTTAGGTTAAGTCAAGCAGTAAAAAGTGCGCAAAAAGGCAGTAAGCGCGGCGGATTTTATGTTTATTTAGGCGTGATAGAGCGATTATTGATTGCCATCGCGCTTTTTGGTGCGGGGCTTATGTGGTTTGAAATGAGTCCTGTTTATACAATGGTAGGGCTGGTTGTGGGTCAAGTAGGGTTTATACTTGGCGGATTTAGAGTGAAAGAATAAGAGAGAAACTATGGCAGGCGAAAACCTTACGTCATCAGAATATATTAAGCATCACTTAACCAATTTAACATATGGGCAGCACCCAGATGGGACTTGGGGTATAGCATCTGGACAAGAAGCAGCGAAAGAGATGGGCTTTTGGGCGGTCAATATAGATACGCTAGGTGTCTCTGTGATTTTAGGTTGTTTGTTTCTTTTTCTCTTTAGAAAAGCAGCTTCTGCACCAACAACAGGCGTGCCAACTGGCTGGCAAAACTTTGTTGAGATGGTATTAGAGTTTATTGATGGTAGCGTAAAAGATAGTTTTAACGGTAGAAATCCAGTTATTGCGCCACTTGCATTAACGATTTTTGTATGGATTGTGCTAATGAATACGATGGATCTAGTGCCTGTTGACTATATCCCACATTTAGGACAGCTTGTCGGTATTCCTTACCTTAAAGTGGTACCAACAACCGACCCGAATTTAACTTTCTCATTAGCGTTAGCTGTATTTTTTCTTACAATTTACTACAGCATCAAAGTTAAAGGCCCTGGTGGGTTCTTTGCTGAGTTGGCCTTCCACCCATTCCCTAAATATATGATGCCATTTAATTTGCTTTTAGAATTGATCGCATTGATTTCAAAGCCAATTTCACTAGCACTGCGTTTATTTGGAAATATGTATGCAGGTGAGATGATCTTTATTCTTATTGCTTTATTACCACTGGGTGTACAGTGGACGCTGTCATTGCCATGGGCAATATTTCATATTTTAGTTGTTATATTACAAGCGTTTATATTTATGACGCTTACAATCGTGTACCTGAGTATGGCTCACGAAGAAAGTCATTAGTTTTTTATTAATTTTAGTAAACTCAATAGGAGAGAAAAATGGAAGATGTAGGTTTGATTTATTTAGCAGGTGCGTTATTAATGGGTATGGGTGCGATCGGCGCTGCAATTGGTATCAGCATGTTGGGTGGTCGTTTTATAGATGGTGCGGCTCGCCAACCTGAATTGATTCCTTTGTTACGTACGCAGTTCTTTATTGTTGTAGGTCTAATTGATGCGGTTCCAATGATTGCTGTTGGTATTTCTATGTACATTCTGTTTGCGGTCGTTGGTTAAATTAAACGAAGATTAACCCTAAACTAAGGTTTAATAATGAATATTAATGCAACCCTAATAGGCCAAACGATAGCATTTTTTATGTTCGTTTGGTTCTGCATGAAATTTGTATGGCCGCCTTTAATGGCAGCTATGGAAGAGCGGAAAAGCAAAATTGCTGAAGGCCTAGCGGCGGGCGAACGTGGAAAAAAGGAACATGAATTAGCTGAAAAACGAGCTAAAGAAGTGTTGCAAGAAGCGCGCGCTGAAGCGTCAGATATCATCAATTTAGCAAATGTACGTGCTGGAGAAATGGTTGAAGAGGCAAAAAGCAAAGCAGTTGAAGAAGCCGTAAAAGTAAAAAAAGGCGCGGAAGCTGAGATTGAGCAAGAAATTGCTAGTGCACGTGAAGCACTTCGCCAGCAGGTATCTGTTTTAGCCGTATCAGCAGCAGAGAAAATTATTAAAAGCGAAATCGATGCGTCCAAGCACCAAGCTATCATTGACGATATCAGTGGCAAATTAGGTGCGGTTTAATGGCTGAGTTAGCAGCGCTTGCGAGACCTTATGCTGAAGCTGTGTTCTTAATGGCTGATGAAAAAGGTGAGCTTGACCAGTGGTCAAAAATGTTAGGTTTTTTAAATCTAGTCATGAGCGACGAACAAGTCAAGAAGCTAATAGATAACCCAAAATTATCCAAAAATGATCTAGAAATTGCCATGACGGGTATTTGTGAAGGTCAAATGGATGCTAGAGGGCTCAATTTCGTTAAGCTACTGACTAAAAACAATCGCTTGTCATTAACCAGCGAAATTACCAGCCAGTACGAAATTAAAAAAGCTGAAAAATGCGGAGAGCTTGGTGTAAAAGTAATATCAGCCTTTCCTATGACTGACGAAGATAAGGCTAAGTTAAGTGTGTCTTTATCGGACTCGTTCGGCAAAAAAGTAACGATTAACGTTGAAGAGGATTCAAGCTTAATAGGCGGCATGATAATTCGTGCTGGTGATAAAGTGATTGACGGCTCTTTAAATAGTCAGATTAAACAATTGGCTAATAAGCTAAAATAGCAAAGGTAAAAACGATGCAATTAAATCCATCCGAGATAAGTGATCTTATCAAGAAAAAAATCGAAAACTTCGATACAGACGTAGAAGCTAAAACAGAAGGCACAATCGTTTCTTTAACAGACGGCATTGCTCGAGTACATGGCTTATCAGATGCTATGCAAGGTGAGATGTTAGAGTTTCCTGGCAATACATTTGGTATGGCACTTAACCTTGAAAGAGACTCTGTAGGGGTTGTTATCATGGGCTCATACCTGCACCTTTCAGAGGGTGACAGTGTAAAATGTACTGGTCGAATTTTAGAAGTTCCAACTGGTGAGGCAATGCTAGGTCGTGTAGTTGATGCATTAGGTAGCCCAATTGACGGTAAAGGAGCCATTAATGCTGAGTCATCATCACCAGTAGAGCGAATTGCACCAGGTGTGATTGCACGTCAATCAGTGGACGAACCAGTGCAAACAGGTTTGAAATCAATTGATGCAATGATTCCATTAGGTCGTGGCCAACGTGAATTAATTATCGGCGACAGACAAACTGGAAAAACAGCCATCGCTATTGATGCAATTATCAATCAAAAAGGCACAGGTATTAAGTGTATCTATGTTGCGATTGGTCAAAAACAGTCTTCAATTGCAAATGTTGTTAGAAAACTTGAAGAGCATGGCGCGATGGATCACACAATTGTGGTCAATGCGGGTGCAGCTGATTCGCCAGCACTACAATTTATTGCACCATACGCTGGTTGTGCAATGGGCGAGTATTTCCGTGATAAGGGCGAAGATGCGTTAATCATTTATGATGATTTAACAAAACAAGCATGGGCGTATCGTCAAATTTCATTATTACTTCGTCGTCCACCAGGACGTGAAGCATACCCAGGAGATGTCTTTTATCTTCACTCTAGACTATTAGAGCGTGCAGCTAGAATTAATGTTGAAGAAGTTGAGAGACTAACAGATGGTAAAGTTAAAGGTAAAACAGGCTCATTAACCGCCTTACCTATTATTGAAACTCAAGCTGGTGACGTTTCTGCATTTGTTCCTACCAACGTTATTTCTATTACTGATGGTCAAATTTTCTTAGAAACAGATTTATTTAATGCGGGTATTAGACCAGCGGTTAATGCTGGCTTGTCTGTCTCTCGTGTGGGTGGCGCAGCGCAAACTAAATCAGTTAAGAAGCTAGGCGGTGGTACACGTCTTGATTTGGCTCAGTATCGTGAATTGGCAGCCTTTGCACAGTTTGCATCAGATCTTGATGCGGCGACTAAAGCGCAAATTGATCGTGGAATTCGTGTGACTGAATTGATGAAACAAAATCAGTATGCGCCATTAAGTGTGCCTCAAATGTCGATTTCATTGTTTGCAGCTAATGAAGGTTTTATTGACGCAGTTGATGTTGATAAAGTACTAGATTTTGAAGCAGCTCTTCATGGTTTTATGGAAAGAGAAAAGGCTGATCTTGTTGCAGCAATTGGTGATGAAGGTCACTATAACGATGAGATTATTGCTGACTTGAAGTCTTCTATCGAAGAGTTTGTAAACACACAAACCTGGTAAGCGAGAAAAGCGATGGCAGTTGGAAAAGAAATTAAGACCAAGATTGCGAGTGTTCAAAGTACACAAAAAATAACACGCGCAATGGAAATGGTCGCCGCAAGTAAAATGCGTAAAACACAAGAGCGTGTTTTTGCGGCTCGTCCATATGCTAAAAAAATAGGGCAGGTTATACGTCATTTGGCTCAGGCTAGAACCGAATATAAGCACCCTTATTTGGCAGATAGAGAATGTAAGCGCGTTGGCATCATATTAATCAGCAGTGATCGTGGATTATGTGGTGGTTTGAACTCAAATTTATTTCGTAAGTTTGTAGGTCAGCTGAAAACCTGGGATGAAGAAGGTGTTGATGTTGTTATGGCATCAATCGGCTCTAAAGGCGAAGGGTTTTTAGGCCGGTTAGGTGGTAACGTTCTTGGCTCTGTGACTCATATCGGTGAGACACCATCGTTAGAAGACATTATCGGTGTTGTTAAAAGCATGTTAGATGAATATGACGAAGGTAATATTGATCGTTTTTATATAGCGCATAATGACTATGTAAACACAATGACTCAAACACCAGAAATCACTCAGCTACTGCCTGTATACACAGAAGAGTTAGATGATGAACTTACACATCATTGGGACTATATCTATGAACCAGATGCAAAAGAAGTATTGGATCAATTATTGGTTAGATACATCGAATCGTTGGTATACCAAGGGCTATTAGAAAATAATGCTTGTGAGCAAGCAGCTCGAATGGTTGCTATGAAAAGTGCATCCGACAACGCAGGTACATTAATTGATGAATTGCAGCTGATTTATAACAAAGCAAGGCAAGCAGCAATTACACAAGAACTATCGGAAATCGTTGCTGGTGCAGCAGCGGTATAGAAAAATTTTAAATTAAGAATATTGAGGAACTGATATGAGCTCAGGTGTTATCGTTCAAATTATTGGCGCGGTTGTTGACGTGGAATTTCCACGTGATGCTATACCGAAAGTATATGACGCACTCCTTGTAAAGGAAGTGGGTTTAACACTAGAAGTACAACAGCAGATTGGCGACGGTGTTGTTCGTACCATTGCTATGGGTACAACAGACGGTGTTAAAAGGGGCTTAGATGTAACGAATACTGGTGAAGCAATTCAAGTACCAGTAGGAACTAAAACATTAGGTCGTATTATGAATGTTCTAGGTGAACCGATTGATGAAAAAGGACCAATTGGTGAAGAAGAACGCTGGGGTATTCACCGTACAGCGCCTTCTTATGAAGAACAAGCAGCATCAAATGATATCTTAGAAACAGGTATTAAAGTTATTGACTTAGTTTGCCCGTTTGCAAAAGGTGGTAAAGTTGGTTTGTTTGGTGGTGCTGGTGTTGGTAAAACCGTTAATATGATGGAGTTGATCCGTAACATCGCGATTGAACATAGCGGCTATTCAGTATTTGCTGGTGTGGGTGAACGTACTCGTGAAGGAAATGATTTCTATCATGAGATGACCGATTCAAACGTTATTGATAAAGTATCGTTAGTTTACGGACAGATGAATGAGCCTCCAGGAAACAGATTACGTGTTGCTTTAACAGGCTTAACGATGGCTGAGAAATTTCGTGCGGACGGCAGTGATGTTTTATTGTTTATTGATAACATTTATCGTTACACATTAGCTGGAACAGAAGTGTCTGCGCTATTGGGACGCATGCCTTCAGCGGTGGGTTATCAACCTAACCTTGCTGAAGAAATGGGTGTATTCCAAGAACGTATTACATCAACCCGTGAAGGTTCAATTACCTCCATTCAAGCGGTTTATGTTCCTGCGGATGATTTAACCGATCCATCGCCTGCAACGACATTTGCTCACTTGGATGCGACTGTTGTGTTATCACGTCAAATTGCTGAACTAGGTATTTACCCTGCTATTGACCCATTAGATTCTACAAGTCGTCAATTAGACCCATTAGTGATTGGTGAAGAGCATTATCAAGTGGCTCGTGATGTTCAAGGTACGCTGCAACGTTATAAAGAATTAAGAGATATTATTGCTATTCTGGGTATGGATGAATTATCAGAAGAAGATAAATTATCGGTTGCTCGTGCACGTAAAATTCAACGTTTCTTATCACAACCATTCTTTGTGGCTGAGGTGTTTACAGGTTCACCTGGTAAATACGTTTCACTTAAAGATACTATTGCAGGTTTTAAAGGTATTATTGCAGGTGATTACGATCATATTCCTGAGCAAGCATTCTATATGTCAGGAACGATTGACGAAGTGATTGAAAAACACGCTAAGCAAGCAGCTTAAATTAAGGGGCCAAAATGAGCATGACAATTCATGTCGACATTGTAAGTGCAGAAGCTTCCATTTTTTCTGGATTAGCTGAAATGGTTTTCGCTCCGGGTGAACTGGGTGAACTGGGTATTGCGCCACGGCATGCGCCACTTGTTACTCGACTTAAACCGGGTGAGGTTCGTGTGAATACTGGTAAAGTTGAGTTGGATTTCTTTATTTCAGGTGGTATTCTCGAGATTCAACCTCATCTAGTGACGGTTCTTGCTGATACAGCAGTTAGAGCGGATGACTTAGATGAAGCAAAAGCGTTGGCAGCCAAGAAACAAGCTGAAGAGGTATTAGCAAATAAAACATCTGATATTGATTTTGCTAAGGCTCAAGCAGAGTTAGCTGAAGCTGCAGCACAGTTACAGGCAATTAGCCGGTTAAGGAAAACACGTTAAGCTTGGTTTAAATAAGTTACTAAGTGAAGTTACCGTTTGTGTAGCAGATCGTTGGATATAAAAATAAAACCCGTCCATAGGCGGGTTTTTTTATACCTGTTAAACTAGGGCTTGATCTGGAAATATTATCAAAATGAATATAAAAACCATCGTATTAGCCGCGGGCAAAGGCACGCGGATGAAGTCGAATAAAGCAAAAGTGTTGCATCAAATTGGTGGAAAACCAATGTTACAGCACGTTATTGAGTCAGCTAGACCATTGAGCAGTGAGGTTGTTGTTGTTTATGGTCATAATGGCGAAGAGGTTAAAAAGAAACATTCGCAGTTTGATATTCATTGGGTTGAACAAACCGAACAATTGGGAACAGGCCATGCAGTCAAGCAGGCATCAAATAACATAGCTGAAGACGATATTGTATTAATTTTATATGGCGATGTGCCATTAATTAACAGCTCTACACTGCATAAGTTGATTACACAGGTTGGTACTAAGTCTATGTCTTTATTAACAGTAACACTCAAAAACCCAATGGGTTACGGGCGAATCGTTAGAGAGGGTAATAAGGTTTGTAAGATAGTTGAGCAGAAAGATGCGACAGATGTTCAATTAAAAATTAATGAGGTTAATACCGGCATTATGGCGGTTCATGGGAAGCATTTAGTAAACTGGTTGGGGAAATTAAATAATAGTAATGCTCAGGGAGAATATTACTTAACAGATATTATTGAAATGGCGGTTACTGAAGGTGTTAGCGTTAATACAGTACAGGCTTTAGATGAATTTGAAGTACAAGGTGTTAATTCAAAAATACAACTTAATGAACTTGAGAGATATTATCAACTGTGTAAGGCAAAAGCGTTAATGAACTTAGGCGCTACACTTGCAGATAAGTCGAGGATAGATGTCCGAGGCGAATTGACGTTAGCCGGTAATGACGTTTATATAGATATCAATAATGTTTTTATAGGGGCAGTTAGCTTAGGTAGTAATGTACATATTGGGCCAAATTGCGTGATTGAAAATGCGATTATTGCTGATGGTGTTGTCATTAAAGCTAATTCTGTATTAGAAAATTGTGTTGTCGGTGAAAATAGTACAATCGGCCCCTTTGCTCGACTTCGTCCGGGTGCAGAGCTGGCAAAAGGTGTGCATATCGGCAACTTTGTTGAAGTGAAAAAAGCAACTATTGATGAGGGATCAAAGGTAAACCACTTAAGTTATATTGGTGATGCTGAAATTGGTAAATTCGTTAATGTTGGCGCCGGTACCATTACATGTAATTACGACGGAGTTAATAAACATAAAACCGCTATCAAAGATGGTGCATTTATTGGCTCTGGCACACAACTAGTTGCCCCGGTTACAGTAGAGGAAGGGGCTACGTTAGGTGCCGGGACAACTCTGTCAAAAGATGCGCCCGCTAATGCCCTAACAGTGACTCGTGCAAAACAAATAACATTAAATGGCTGGAAGAAGCCGATGAAGGATTAAAAGGGCTTGTATGTGTGGAATAGTAGGTGCGGTATCACAACGAGATATCACAAATATTTTAGTAAAAGGCCTTCAAAGGCTGGAGTACCGTGGCTATGACTCGGCGGGCGTTTGTATCGTTACGGATAATGATGAACTCGAAAGGCGCCGCACCGTAGGCAAGGTAAAAAACCTTGAAAAGTTAATTGAGGCTCAGCCTTTATCGGGCTTTTGCGGTATTGCTCATACCCGCTGGGCAACGCATGGTGTTCCTTCAGAAACTAATGCACACCCGCATATGTGTGCTGACGTTGCACTGGTGCATAATGGCATTATTGAAAATTATGAAGTATTACGTAAGCAGCAATTAGAAACAGGCCATCAATTTGATTCAGACACTGATACAGAAGTGATTGTTCATGCTGTGTCTGATGCATATAAAAAAACCAATGATTTGCTGACTTCAGTTCAAAAAACAGTTGAGTCATTAGAGGGCGCCTATGCATTGGGCGTTGTTGAAAAAGGTAATAATGATCATTTAATAGCAGTAAGAAAAGGCAGCCCCTTGGTGATTGGTATTGGCAATAACGAACATTTTATTGCCTCTGATGTTTTTGCTTTGTTGGGAGAAGCAGAGCACTTTATTTATTTAGAAGATGGTGATGTGGCAGACATTACTCATAAGGGTGTGGCGATATACGATGCCAAGGGCCGGCAGGTTAAGCGCAAAATTAATAAAACAAAATTACAAGTTAATGATGCTGGTATAGGGGAGTATGACCACTACATGCAAAAAGAAATTTTTGAGCAGGCAGCGGTACTTAAACAAACCCTTGAAGGACGTATCGCAAATGGGCGATTATTATCAGATTGTTTTGGCAAAGATGCTGAGGAGGCGTTCAGAAGCATTGAAGAAGTCCAAATTGTGGCCTGTGGAACTAGTTTTCATGCAGGGCTGGTAGCAAAGTACTGGTTTGAATCAGTGGCTGGCCTACCTTGTCATATCGAAGTGGCGAGTGAGTTTAGATACAGGCCACATATTGTTATTAGGAAAACATTGTTTGTCACGATTTCACAGTCAGGAGAAACGGCGGATACTCTGGCTGCTCTCCAAGCCGCCTCGGATATTGGTTATGCACATACATTAACGATTTGTAATGTTCCTGAAAGTTCATTAGTTAGAGAATCCGAATGGGCATTGATGACGAAAGCAGGGCCAGAAATAGGTGTGGCATCAACAAAAGCATTTACCACACAATTAACAGCATTGTTGCTACTGGTTATAGCGTTGGGCAAGCACCATAAAATTGATGATAAAAAAGAGATAGAAATCGTCAGGCAATTAGAAGTATTACCAGAACAAGTGGCGGAAGTACTTCGTCTTGAGCCAGACATTATTGAGTTTGCAAAGCAGTTTAGTAATAAACACCATGCATTATTTTTGGGCCGTGGCGAGCAATACCCCGTTGCAATGGAAGGTGCCTTGAAGCTTAAAGAGATTTCTTATATCCATGCAGAAGCTTACCCAGCAGGTGAGTTAAAGCATGGGCCATTAGCACTTGTTGATGACCAAATGCCGGTTGTTGCTGTGGCGCCAAACAATGATTTATTAGAAAAGCTGAAGTCCAACCTGCAAGAAGTGCAGGCTAGAGGGGGCGAGTTGTTTGTTTTTGCTGATACACATGCAATATTTGAAGAGGTAAAGGGGTTAAAAATTATTCGAGTATCAGAGATTAATGAAATAGTTGCTCCCATTATTTATACGGTACCGCTGCAATTATTGGCCTACCATGTCGCGGTTATTAAAGGAACCGATGTCGACCAACCGCGTAACCTTGCCAAATCAGTAACGGTTGAATAAGGAGTAAATAAAATTGATCAGCGTCAATTTTTTGAGAAAAATTTCTAACAGCTGCTCGTTCAAGCCTGTATGCTTTTTACAACACCAACATATAAAGGTGTAGTAAAAATTAAACAGGGGGAGTTTCATGAAGAAATCGATTATAAAATCGAGTGCAGGTGTTGCGCTAAGCTCGGCGTTATTATTGTCTCAAATAGGCACAGCACACGCTTTTAGTTTTCATAAAGGTGAGTTAAGAGGTTCTTTTGATACGGATGTAACGTATGGTATTTCAATGCGTACAGAAGATGCCGATAGTGATAATTTCGGCGCGCATGGTAATAGAATTTTTAAAGATGCTGGCGATGTGTTCAGTAATTCTATCCGTGGATCTAGTACATTAAGCTTAGAGTATGGCGATTATGGCATGCTGGCGCGAGGTAATTATTTTTATGACTATGCGTATGATAATGAAGATTTAGCTGACCAAGCGCATGATAAATTAGCGCGTGATTTGTCACTAACTGACTTAATGTTTTATGGCTATTTTGGTGATAATGATCAAGTTAACATAAGGGTTGGTAAGCAGGTTATTAGCTGGGGTGAGAATACCTTTATTCAAGGCTCAATTAATGATATTAATACTGTTGACGTAAACAAACTAAGACAGCCTGGGCTTGCACTTAAGGATGCATTTATTGGTACAAATGCTGCTTATGTTTCATGGAATATTGATGACGAGTGGTCTATTGAATCTTTCTACCTTTTTGAATTTGACCAAGTTCAATTAGATCCAGCAGGCTCATACTTTACTACCCTCGATGCAGTAGGTGCAGGCGGTGGTTTTGATACGGCAGGTGATGGTGTTGTCGGCGGTGTGGCCACAGGTGCAGCTAACCTACCTTTTGGTGCGCCTTCTGGAGCCTGTATTTCGCCTGATCAATTAGATGATTGCGGTCTAGTAGGTGGTTCTTTAGTAAGAGTGGGTGATAAGTTTGCTGAAGGTGGTCAATATGGTTTGGCAATTCGTAAATTCTTTCCAGAAGTATTTGGTGGAACAGAGCTCGCGTTGTATTACCAAAGTCTTCATGACCATACACCGATGATCTCAACATTTTACGGAACCGGTCAATTCTTTTTAGAATACGTAGAGAATATTGAGCGTATTGGTATGTCATTTAATACCAATATTTCTGGCTGGGCGATAGGCGGTGAGTACCACGTAAGAAAAGATGCGCCGATACAAATGACTGGTGGGGTGCTATCAGGATTAGGAGCAGCAGGCCCATTTCCAGCAGGCTTAGGACTATGTGGTACTTGTGCGGTAGGTGACGAGGTAACTGGATATGACTTCGTTGATAGGCATCAAATGCAAATGACCTTCCAACGTATTTGGGGTGTTGGCTTTATGGATGCAGATGCTAATAGCACCTTACTAGAAGTTGCGTATGGCTGGGTTGATGATTTGCCAACCAAAAATGAGCCGATTGTTGGTGGTGCCTTTAGATCAGTGTTTAATCCTCAAGTGACAGAGAGCTTTTGGGGCTTCCAAATTAAGCAAAGTCTTACTTATGAAGCAGCATTGTTTAATGTCGCATCCGTTTCTCCTTTTATCGCATTTAAATACGATGTTGAAGGTGTTTCCAATGAAATTGTTCCCCTATTTGTTGATGACCGAAAAGCGTTAACAATTGGTGCTAACTTTGGATACGGCGGGGGAACATGGACGGGTGGTGTTAGTTGGACTATGTTCGATGGCGGAAATGGCATGCTAAATCAAGCGGGTAGTCGCTTAAACGGCCGTACGGATCGTGATTTCATACAAGCAAATATTAGTTACTCATTCTAAATATTGTTAATTAAAATAATTTAAGAGAGTTTAAGAGAGTTTAAGGAGATAGGATGAAATTTTTAACATCAAGAACTAAAAAAACCATAGGCATTGTGCTGTCAGCGGCATTATTGCCCGGCATAGCGATGGCAAAGTTAACTGCCGAAGAAGAAGCGAAATTGGGCATTAATGATACTGAGTTAACCCCAATGGGGGCGGTGAGAGCCGGCAATGCTGAAGGTACAATTCCTGCATGGAATAGTGAACCGATGCCGATACCTGCTGGAGGAACTGTTGATAGTTTGGCAGACCCCTTTGCAGACGAAAAACCATTATTTACCATTACCGCTCAAAACTACACAGAGCACATGGATAAATTAACGGCTGGCCAAATTGGTTTATTTAAGCAATATCCTGACAGCTATAAAATGCACGTATACCCTACTCACCGTACAGGTGCGTACGATAAATGGGTATACGATGCAACCATGGCGCAAGCAAAAAATGTTGAAATGTGTGATGAATATGCAACGGAATCAAAAGTTTGCTTAAAGAACAATATTGCTGGTGGCGGTATCCCGTTTCCGATTCCTAAATCAGGTGCAGAAGCAGCATATAACCACTTTTTTTCTTTCAAAGGGCTTGCAAATGACCGAATGATTAATGGTGCTTTAATCGATTCAAATGGAAACCGTACCGACGTGATTATTCGGCAGCGGACGATTTCTCCTTATTGGTTTTCAGCAGATTCAGAAATCAGAAGTGTTAAATGGTACAACCGTGATGGCATCGCTATGTTGTGTGACTCTTGGCAGGTTGAAAAACCACCGCGTTCATCAGGCTTAGTATTTGGTGGCTGTAACTATGTAAATGATTTTGATTTTCAAACTTATTTATATGTTCCAGGACAACGCCGTGTTCGTAAAGCACCGGAAATTGGTTTCCATGATAGCCCATCATTTGCGTCAGATGGTCAGCGAACAGTAGCCAGTCGTTGGATGCACTATTTTGGTGGTAAACATACCCGCTTTGATTATGCTAAACCTGTTAGAAAGGAAATATATGTTGCATACAACAATTACAAACTAGGTAATAAAGACTTGCCTTTTGATGAAATTTTTGGAGAAGAGCATATCAACCCAGAAGTTGTTCGATATGAGTTGCACCGTGTATGGGTTCTTGATTCGACATTAAAAGAAGGGCAGCGTCATCTTTATAAACGTCATACCGCTTATTTTGATGAAGATACTTGGTTAGGTGTCGCATTTGAAGCATATGATGCGAAAGATCGTTTATGGCGTGTGGGTGAGCAATACAATGCCTTCATTCCTGGACCAAATGTCGCAGGTCCATTAGGCGATATGCAAGTGGACTTGATTAATGGCCGATACACAACCTTCCCATACTGGCAGTACCAAGCAGGTAAAGAAATGGGCTTTGGTGGTCAGAAAGTGGTATCAAAAGAAGAAGATATTGGCTTCAACATTGACATTTTTACACCGCAAGGCTTAAGAAAGTTTGGCCGGAGATAAGAAGCGCAGCGTTGTTTTAAATGATTAGATTAGGACCGAGGCTAGACAGTTTAGCTTCGGTCTTTTTTTGAATTTTATAGGTAATAATTATGATGTTAAGAATTATTTTATGTCTAATGCTGTTGATGAGTGGTTCTGCGTTGGCGGAAACCCTTGCTAGACCAGCATTGGAGATGCCATTATCAACGAAAGCAATTTTCCTTGATTTAGATGTTAATGAAGATAAAGTTTTTGCCGTCGGAGAAAGAGGCATTATTTTAAGTTCGACTGATAGCGGAAAATCTTGGAAACAAATTAAGTCGCCAGTAGATGTGACGTTAACGGGGGTATCATTTTCCTCAAAAACAACGGGTTGGATTGTTGGCCATGAATCGACTATTTTGCAAACAACGGATGGCGGAGAAACTTGGGTTATAAAGCGTTATAAACCGGAAGAAGAACGGTTTTATATGTCGGTAAACTTTGTTAGCCCTCAGCAGGGTTATGTACTAGGCACAGATGGCGAGCTTTGGGTAACCGAAGATGCGGGAGAAACGTGGAAGTTGACGTTATTATCCGTAGAAGAATGGTATCAAAATCATCTCTTTGCGATCGAACAAATTATGGATACATCGCTGGTTGTTTCTGAACGTGGTGGAATTTTTTATTCAAAAGATAAATTTTCGAATTGGCAAGTTGTGCCTTCTCCTTATGAAGGCTCGTTTTTTGGTGTTAATAAATTAGCAAAGGATTTTGTGGTTTTTGGCATGAGTGGCAACTTATATTTGCTTGATTCTGAGACTTTAGAATGGAAAAAAATTAATAGTAAAACAGATCAGTTTTTATTGGGCTCAGCGATAACAGATGATGCTAAAAATCTTTTAGTCGTTGGACGTGGTGGGATTATTTTGGTGATTAATGGTCAAGGTGAATTGGTGAATACAGTAGAAAGTAAGAGCCGGGCCGACTACACCGCGCTAACTATTCACGGTGAGAATGTTTATTTATCATCAATGTCGGGCGGTATTGAAAAAATGTCAATCAGTGAATTAACAAAATCAGACAGGGGTGGTAAATAATGAGTATTAAACATGAATCAACCTTAGTGCATAATATTTCTGATTTTATGGCAGATGCTTTATTGAAGCATCGTTTATTATTCTTAACTCTTGGTCTATTGGTAACAGTATTTTTATCCTATCAAGGGTTCAATCAACAGTTGTCTCCAGGGTTTGATAAGGCTATCCCCTTGTCACACCCGTACATGAAAACCTTCACAAATTACCGTGATGAATTTGGTGGCGCAAACCGTATTACCATTTTTGTAGAGAATAAAGATGGTGAGATGTTTACGCCCGAGTTTTTTACCGTGTTGGAAGGCATCACGTCTGAAGTCTTAGTGATGGATGGTATTGACGCGCGGACCGTAACCTCATTGTTTACTCCAAACGTTAACTATGTCGCTGTTAGTGAAGAAGGGTTTACGGGCTCAAGAATCGTAGCCGCCGACTTTATTGCAACACCTGAACGTATTGAAGAGGTTAAAAGTAATCTTTTTAAGTCTTCTGAAATAGGTAAAACAGTTGCGAAGGATCTATCGGGCGCTTTGGTGATTGCCGATTTGGTCGAAGTTGATCCGATTACAAAGGAAAAAATTGACTATGAGTTGTTTGCTGAAAAATTAGACAAAATCAGAGCGACTTATGAAACAGAAGAAACCGCTATTCATATTATTGGTTTTGCGCCATTCATAGGCGATGTGATTGATGGTGCAGAAGGCGTAATTAGCTTTTTTGTTATTACATTAATCATTACCTTTATTTTGCTACACTTTTTTGCAGGCTCAATGAAACTGGCGCTGGCAGTGATTGCGACAGCATTGATTTCTGTCAGTTGGCAGCTGGGGTTGGTCAAAATATTAGGTTACGGTGTTGACCCTATGTCAATACTGGTTCCGTTTTTAATTCTAGCTATCGGCGTTAGTCATGCAATTCAAATGACCAATGTTTGGCGGATTGGCGTTGTTAATGGCGAAGATTCGGTCGGTGCGGCACGTCATGCTTTTTATAAGTTATTTATACCGGGTGCTACAGCACTAGTTTCAGATGCAGTAGGTTTTGGCGTTATTGTCTTGATTGATATTCCTATCATTAGAGAGCTTGGAATAATCGCTAGTATTGGGGTAGCGGTGATGCTGTTAACCAATAAAATCATGCTACCTATTTTATTGTCGTATATTAAATTGACTGATAAGGAATTAAAAAGGGCTGAAGGAAGTATTAAAGGCGCTGACCATTCTTTTTGGGCAATGCTCTCAAAATTAACAGATAGACGGTATGCAACAATTGTATTGGTGTTTGCCTTTGGCCTGAGTGTTTACACTTTATCAGTTCAAGATCAACTGATTGTCGGCGATGTTGAAGCAGGTGCACCTGAGTTCTGGCCAGATTCTCAATATAATTTGGATGCTAATGCGATACAGGAAAACTTTTCTGTCGGCTTGGATGAATTGGTGATCTTAGCAAAAGCCGATCAAAAAGGGTCTTGTGTTAATTTCAGTATTATGCAAACGATCGATGACTTTGTTTGGCAGATGAAAAATGTTGAAGGCGTGCAGTCTGTCAAGGCTCTGTCTCAAGTGATTCGTGAGCGTAATATTGGTAACTACGAAGCGAACCCTAAGTTTTTGGGTATCCCACGGAATGAGAAAATGATATCAGCTAATATCTACAGAGTAGAGATGTCTCAGGCATTATTTTCAAATGATTGTACGATTATGCCGGTAACAATTTATCTTACAGACCATCGAGCGCAAACATTAGACCGTGTAATGGATGCAGTCAAAAATTTCAGAGAGCTCAATACAAATGAGCATGTCGACTTTGTACCTGCGATGGGTAATGCAGGCATCATGGCGGCAACAAATGAAATTGTGGCTAAAGCGCAAGCTCGAATAGAACTTATTTTGTTTGCGGCAGTGGGTATTTTCTGCTTTGTAACATTTATGTCTATCAGAGCAACAATATGTATTGTTGTACCCTTAGCTCTAGTTGCTTATTTAGCAAACGTTGTCATGGTTTATTTAGGGATAGGGTTGAAAGTATCTACCTTGCCTGTATTAGCAATGGGTGTTGGCGTAGGGGTTGATTACGGCATCTATTTGTTCGCACGGATGAGGGCTCACATGACAATGGGAGAGTCGTTACAGAAATCGTATTATGAATCGTTAAAAGAGGTGGGAACGGGAGTCGTCTTTACATCAGTGACGATGACCATTGGTGTAGCAACTTGGTACTTCTCAGATCTTAAGTTTCAGGCAGATATGGGTATCTTGTTAGCGTATATGTTCTTCGTGAATATGTTGGGCGCTATTATTCTTATTCCGGCGCTGGCAAGTTTCATTTATCCGCTTAAAGACAGAGAAGGAACGGTGCAAGAAAGTAACTAAAAATGCTAGCGGCAGAAGGTTCTAAAACCTTATTCTTCAATAGCTTAATAAAGGAGTATTCTTATGAGAAGTATGCTTGATCGTTTAAAGTGGCCTGCAGATGCAGGTTGTACGGCGGTGCCTTATTGGGTGTTTAATAATCAAGAAGTTTACGACCTTGAGCAGGAGAAAATTTATAATGGCCCAACATGGAACTTTTTAGCCGCTGACGCAGAACTGCCAGAAAAAGGTAGCTTCAAATCAACCTATATTGGTGATACCCCTGTTGTGGTTACCCGTGGGCAAGATGATGAAATCTATGCTTGGGTTAACCGTTGTGCTCACCGTGGCGCTGAGATTTGTCGAGAGCGTCACGGTAAGTCTGAAGATGGTGCATACACCTGCGTATATCACCAATGGGCTTATGATGCGAAGGGTGACCTTCATGGGGTCCCCTTCCAGCGTGGACTCGCTGGCAAAGGTGGCATGCCAAAAGACTTTGATAAAAAGAAGCACGGTCTTCGTAAGGTCCGTGTAGTTAATTACCATGGTGCGATTTTTGGTACCTTTAGTGATGATACACCGGATATTGAAGAATATATGGGCGATGATGTTAGCTACCATATGCGTCGACTTTTAAATAAGCCGATAGAAATACTAGGTACAACTAGACAGTATATTAAAGGGAACTGGAAGTTCTACGCTGAAAATACCAAAGACCCTTATCATGCAAGTTTATTGCATCTCTTTCATGCAACTTTTGGGCTGTATCGATCGTCTCAACAAGGTGAATCAATCGTTAATAATAAAGTTCACTGCTTAATTTGGGTTAAGAGTTCAGAGGAAAAGAAAAGTGCTCTGGACGATGTTAAGAAAGAGAACCTTAGAACGATGCAGCAAGGAAATTATGCATTAGCAGATGAGTCTTTACTAGCAGGCCAGCAGGAGTTTGAAGACGGACATAGCTTGGATATATTATCGATGTTTCCTTCGTTAGTGTTGCAACAAATTCAAAATACCCTCGCTTTTCGTCAGATCTTACCAAAAGGTAAGGATGAATTTGAGTTAGTCTGGACTTACTTTGGTTATAAAGACGACACAGAAGAGCTTAGAAATATTCGTTTAAAGCAATCTAATCTTATTGGACCTGCTGGACTTATCTCAATGGAAGATGGTGAATCAACAGAGCTATGTCAAAAAGCGATAGTTCGGGATGGGGAATACACTAGCGTGATAGAGATGGATGGTAAAGAGCCTGAAGGAGCAAAGCATCTAGTCACGGAAGGAATGATTCGTTCAATGTGGCAAGGGTATCGAGAGATGATGGGCTTTTAAGTATTGAATAAAATGAAGAGGTATGAATTCTAAAACAATAAAGCCCAGATGAAAGTCTGGGCTTTATTGTTTAATCGATGCGTTGAGAATGGGGCCTAGTCATCAAACATGCCGTCGAAGAATAGTTTAGTTAAATTATTAAATGCTTTTTTCTTTTCAATTTGAACCCAGTGGCCGCAATGGTCAAAGACATGCAATTGCGCATTAGGGATTCTATCTATTAAATGATATGCATTATTCAGAGGAATAAAAAAATCTTCTCGGGCATGGGTGACCAGCATTTGGTGGTAAATATTATTTAACTCGTCGTCTGATAAAACAAACGCATCAATACCTTTTTTTGTACCACCGCTAAACATGGCTTCAAACTGAAGGCGTACTTCATCTTTCATAACGTTATCGAAGCGTTGAGCAGCAATGCTAGCGATATCATTGCCAAGTAAACCCGGGTCAAAAAGAAATTTAGTAATTAAGTATTCTAAAGCCTCTTTGGAAGGGTCTTTATAAAACTCCCACCCTTTAGTGAGGCCTTCGGTAGGGGCAAATGGAGCACCTACTGGGCCCATAAGAACCGCTTTTTTAAAGCGTTCAGGGTGCCTGTTAAGTAAATGAAGGGTAACGCCACCGCCCATGGAATTGCCGACAATATGTGTTTGCTCAATCCCTTTAGCATCTAATAAATCTACTTGTTGTTGCACCCAAGTATCAATCCAGTGGCTGGTTCCATTGGGTGGGCAGTCATGTTGGCTAAGGCCAAAACCTGCAATATCTGGTGCAAGGCAATGGTAGTTCTCGGCTAGAAAAGGCAGTGCATATTGCCAGTTTGACATGGCGTTAGCACCAGGGCCAGAACCATGTAGCAATAAAATACTGGTGTCCTTATCGGTTCCTGCTTCATTTAAAAACGTATTAAAAGAACCGGTTCGGATGTTTGATGTTTGCATAGCATTCCTTATTTCTAAAAGTTTGAAGTTATAGTGTTTCTAAAGATAGTTAACAACGCTAGTTTAAGAGCAATAAGTTGTTTAAAGAAAAATTGTTACATTAAAAAAATGATTATTTCTAACTAGCGTTCAGTTTGTTTAACTGGTTATAATCAATTGTATAAATAAATGCAAATTAATGAGATCCAGGAGAGAACATGTTTCCCAAAATGAATGCCCCAGATAGTATTAAAAGAAAAGTTAGTATAGTCGCTCGCTATACCACAATCCCTATATTGTTGTTTTCTACTACACCTGTTATTGCTCATTTTTTAGGTGGGGGGTATTGGTATTTGTTAACCCTTGCTGTATTTGGTATCTGTATGATACTTGACCCGATTGTAGGAGATGATCCTATTAATGCACCAGAAGAGATGGAAAAAGAATTAGAGGAAAGTTCTTTTTTTCGCTTTATGCTTTGGGTCTATGTCCCGATACAGTTTCTAATTACTTTGTTTTGTTATTCATTGATAACAAATACGCCAATGGAAATGTTCACCGTATTAGGTGTAAGCTACTACCCACTCAGCACAGCAGAAATGGTTTTCTTAGCCCTTTCTTTGGCCTTTGTTACGGCAACAGGTGCAACTCCAGGGCATGAGCTGTGTCATCATGGGAACCAGTTTGACCGTTTTATGGGTCAAGCCTTGATGACGCCAATTAGTATGGCTGATTTCTATGTTTATCATAATTTCCATCATCATATTCATGTAGCGACCCCACTAGATCCTGCAACGTCCCCATATGGTGAAAATTTTTGGAGGTTTGCACTTAGAAGTACAGTATTAAAGTCAATTACCGCATGGAAAGTAGAAGCGGAACGCCTTGGCCGAAAGGGTTCAAGTTGGATAAGTTTAGATAATAAAATGATAAAAATAACCATGGCACAAATCGCATGGTTTTCACTACTTGTTTATCTTTTTGGCTGGATTTCATTGCCGTTATTTATTATGCAATATCTTTTCCCAAGGCTGCTATTAGCCACAGCAGACTTTGCAGAACACTATGGTTTGATGCGTAAACAGCTTGAAGACGGTAGCTATGAAAAAGTAAGGGCAGAACATGCTTGGGATGACAGTATGATTATTAGTAGTTTTTTTATGTGTCAAATTGATCGGCATTCAGATCATCACGCGAATGTAGGTCGGCCTTATCAGATATTAAGGGTGATGGATAAGGCACCACGTTTACCATTAGGTTACCTAAATATCTTATTTGTAACGATGTTTCCTCCTTTATGGAGAAAAATCATGCATCCAATTATTGAAGAGTTTTATGACACAGCAGATATCGTGCCTTATGCATTGCCTAATACCTTGCCCGAGCGTTTTCTTGATAGAGCGGTTATAGCAGAGAAGTAGAGCGACAAATTAAGAAAGGAATAAAGGCCTTTTTCAGTGCAAAGGCATACATAGGAGAGCAATATGGTAAATAACATAGATTACAATCACCTGATTCAATCGGACAAGGTTCATGGGTCTTTATATACATCAGAAGATATCTATGCTGATGAAATGGAAAAGATTTTTCAAAATAGCTGGTTTTATGTCGGGCATGAAAGTGAAGTCAAGGAAGCAGGCGACTTTATTGCAAGGGATATAGGCCGCTCAGCATTGATCATGGTCAGGGATAAAGATTCTACAGTGAATGTAATGGTGAATCGCTGTGCGCATCGAGGCAATAACTTATGTAATGAAATGGAAGGCAATAAACGCAATTTTTCTTGCCTATACCATGGTTGGGTTTTTGGCTTAAATGGTGACTTGTTAGACGTACCTTATCCTGATGGCTTTACTAAAGAGAAAAAAGACCATGGGTTACAGACATTAATTACAGATAGTTATCGGGGGTTTGTTTTTGCAAGCTTTAACGAACCAACGATAAGTTTTGATGACTACTTGGGAAATGGTAAGCAGCTGATAGATCGGGCCTGTAACCTGTCTCCAGAAGGTGAGGTAGATTTAACAGGTGGTTGGGTGCGTCAAAAGTTTGATGCAAACTGGAAAATGCTGCCCGAGAATGATACGGATGGTTACCATGTAAACTATGTTCATCAATCATTTGTTCAAGTTATTCCTTCTCAATATAACGAGTTTGTGGGCGGAGAAGACACCAACCAAGGGGTGATCAGAGACTGGGGCAATGGCCACACGGAAATTGATTTTGCCGCAGGCTATGTCAATACACTTGATTGGCTGGGCTCAACGGTTGAAAAGTCCAAATCATATGTTGAAAAAATGCACGCGGCATATGGCGAAGAAGAAGGCAACAAGCGGTTGTTTGATGGGCCGCCACATGCTTGTATTTTCCCTAATTTATTTTTAGCAGAAATGAATATAGTTATTTTCCAGCCGACCAGTGTTAACTCTTGTGTGCAATGGAGCACGCCGATGTTTTTAAAGGGGGTGCCAGAGTTGAACTTTAAGTTACTGAGACAAAGCGAAGGCGCATTAGGCCCTGCTGCTTTTTTATTGGCAGATGACGCAACGATAGCTGAACGCGCGCAAAAGGCGCTTCAAGCCGGTACACCTTGGTGTGATCTAAGTAGGGGAATGGATCGAGAAACGGTAAGAGATGATGGTGTTAAGGAGTCGCGAATGAGTGATGAAACGTCAAACAGAGGTTTTTGGCACCACTATCGCTCAGTAATGTTGGGAGAAAAGTAGCATGGGGAAGCAGGTGGCATTTGAGGTAACCAAAGAGCTTGAAGCCTTTATTATTCAAGAGGCGAAGTATGCTGATGAGGGACAATACCAGGCATGGTATGAATTATGGGCAGAGGACGCCGTTTATTGGGTGCCGCGCAAAGATGGTGACGATCCAGCGAAAAAGGCATCACATTTATACGATAATTATTCGAGGCTAACAACAAGGGTTAAGCAACTCAATACCGGTAACCGATTTAGCCAAGTACCTATTTCCGGTATGCGTCGTGTCATCTCAAATTACGAGTTCTTTAACGACAATGATGACAAGTTTAGGGTAGAGGCAAATTTCTATTTACCAGAATATTCTATTCAATCGGTACATAGTTTTAGGATATGGTCTGGTCGGTATACATATATCCTTAGCCGAAAAGGAGATAGCTTTCAAATACACTTAAAGAAAGTTAATTTAGTGAATGGGCTTGAACCTATACCAACACTGTCTTTCTTAATTTAGACTGATGAGCAGGAAGCCTTTATCAGCCGTTACCGGCCTTGGGATGACTGAGTTGTGTCGCGATTACACGGTGGCTTCATGGGAGTTAGCCGTTGAAGCAATTGGTATGGCGATTAGCGATGCAGGCTTAAAGCATCACGATATTGATGGATTGCTGATTAATAAAAGCCCCATTGAAGATTTATCGGCAATGCCGATGGACCTTCAGGATTATGCTGGCCTTAGGGATTTAAGTTTGCTGAATGTTGTTGAAGCAGAGGGTAGCTCAATGATCCAGACACTACAGCAAGCAACGATGGCGATTCAATCTGGCTTGGCTAAAAAAGTGGTGTGTGTGTTTGCAGATACCCCTTTGCAACCAGGTGGTTCTGCCGCAGAATCCTTTGCAATCGCAATGCCGATGATGGGTAAATTGGGAACCGAGGTCGCGAATGGTTTTTACAGCGCGATAGCTGCGTATGCAATGGCTGCCCAGCGATACCTAGCGGTATACAACAGAACAACTGATGATCTTGCAGCAGTAGCAATTGCAAACCGAGAATGGGCAAGGCTTAATCCGTTAGCCAAAATAAAAAAACCGATGACGATGGCAGATCATCATGCATCACCGTGGCTCGTTGAACCACTACGGATGCTGGATTGTGCTTACCCTGTCAATGGGGCAATTGCTGTGGTGGTCAGTGATGTAGAAACCGCAAAAGCGGCCAAAGAATACCCTGCTTATATCTATGGAATGGGGCAAGGCCATAAAGGTAATACCAACCGCTGTGGCTATCAGCCTGAAATAGAAACGGGTGCAAAAATGGCTGCACAAACAGCGTTTAAGATGGCATGTGTCACGGTAGATGATATTGATGCCTGTGAATTTTATGATGCGTTTAGTATTTCCACGTTAATAAATTTAGAAATGTACGGTTTTTGTGAACCAGGAAAGGCGGCACAATTTATTGCAGAAGAAGGTATCGGTCCGGGTGGGCAATTACCCGTTAATACTGGCGGGGGGCATCTATCTGGCTATTATATGCAAGGCGCGACAGCGGTCTCAGAAGCTGTCATGCAATTACATAACCGTGCAGAAGGTCGCCAATTAAATACACTCAATAATATGTTAGTCACTGGTTATGGTGGACGGATGCAGTTCCATGCGGCGTTAGTTATGGGGCGATAGGAGGCACGATGGAATATCCAAAAGAAGATATTATTTGGCCAACGGTAGTTGATATTGCAAAACCTTATTATGAGGCAATGCAGCAACATAAGTTACTTATTCAGCATTGTTCGTCCTGCCAAACCAGTCTACCACCTGCACAAAAAGTGTGTGATGAGTGTGGTGGCAATGAACTCGAATGGTTTGAAGCTAAGGGCACGGGGGTTATATATAGTTACGTGGTTTTTCACCGTAGTTTTCACCCCTATTACGATGACAAAATACCTTATACAGTGGCCTTAGTTGAATTAACGGAAGGTCCACGAGTTATGGGCCATATAGTAGCGAGTGATGGGCAGCCATATCAAGTTGGTACAGCGGTGAGAGCACACTTTAAAAAAATAGATAAAAAAAACGAGTTGCTTTATTTTAAATTAGATGGGGAGGAGCATTAATTGACAACATTAGTTAGAGATTACCTGGTTCGTGCAGCGAAAGCGATGCCAAAAAGAATAGCTTTTTATGAAGGAGAAAGGTCTATCGATTGGGCTACGCTAAATGAGCGGGCGTGTCGGTTTGCAAAAGCCTTACAAACCAAAAATATTGGCAAGGGCGATGTGGTCGCTATTTTGTCTCACGAGCACATTGAAGTTTATGAGGCTTTTCATGCCTGCTTAAAATTAGGTGCGCCACGGGTCGGTGTTAACTGGCGCTATTCTCCTAAAGAAATGTTGTATGTCATCCATAACTCAAAAGCGAAAGTAGTATTAGTACAAGCTAACTGTGTGCCATTGATGGGCGATGTTGCCGAGCAATTGATATCCGAAGGTGTTTTATTGATTGGTTATGGTGGAGATCACAACCTGCCTTATGACTATCAAGAGTTGTTGGCAAAAAGTGATGGTAAGGTTGACCTGCCCGTACTTGAAAACGATGACTTGGCAGCCATCAGTTATACATCGGGTACCACAGGTTCGCCAAAAGGCGTGCTTTTATCCCAGCATGCGCTTAAAGACGCGATGATAAATACGGTGTTAAACATGGGACTCACGCCAGATGATGTATGGTATGCACCCACGTCATCGGCTTGGATTACCTTTGTACTCATAACAATGAATACAGTTAATGGAATGACATCAGTGCTTCCAGAGGGTGACTTTAATGTTGATCAATACTTTGAACATATTAATAAGAGGAAAGTAACGGTAACCATTATGGTGCCATTGATGATGCGCCGGATGATTCAAATCATGGAAGAAACGGACATTAAAATCCCATCCGTGCGACTAATAACCTATGGTTCATCACCAACAACGCCACAGTTAATCCGTAAAGCTGCTGAGACCTTCAACTGTGATTTAATGCAAATGTATGGTGTTACCGAAACCACAGGTGGTTGGATTTGTTTTATGAGACCAGAAGATACTGAAAGAGGTCTAAATGGTGAGGACCATCTTCTTCGTTCATGTGGTCGGCCAGCATTACATTTTGATATAGAAATTCGTGATGATAATGGCGTCGCTTTAGAGCCAAATACTAGCGGTGAAATTTGGTTAAAATCTGATACCTTAATGAGTGGTTACTTGGATTTAGAGGAGCAAACCAAAGAAGTGCTTAACAAGGGTTGGCTCAGAACTAATGATTTAGGCTATCTAGACGATGAGGGCTTTCTTTACCTAACGGATCGTAAAAATAACCTTATTATTACTGGCTCGGCTAATGTTTTTCCAAGCATGGTTGAAAATGTTTTAGATGAACATCCTAATGTTGCTGAAGTAGGTGTTATTGGTGTGCCACACCCTGAATGGGATGAGGCGGTGGTCGCGTTAATTATTGCCAAAGATAAAGCTGCGTTTGATTGCGATGAAATGGTTGCATTTAGTAAAGCAAGAATGGCAAAGTTTGAAGTGCCCAAACATATCGTACTAGTAGACGAGTTGCCAAAAGGGTTGACGGGGAAAATGCTTAAAAAAGATATGCAAGCGATGTTTAAAGATGGTCGTCTGTCGGTGCCATGGGACTTAGCTTAGGAAATACCTGCAAGCAGTTATCTGCAATTAGTTATTCGGTAAGAAGCTTGTCAGCTAACTGAAACATGGCTGTCATTTTTGAGTGTTAATGTTTGCGATATATTTTATTGCGAATAACTACTCATATGCCTGACACTGATGTCTTCTATACTGCGCTTGCTCTATTATCCTTTTTCTTTTTAATAAAAGTCTCAACACGACTGAAGCTTTCTAGGGCTAAGCATCCCTCTGTCCGAGGACATTCAAAATGGGCTAGGCGAATTGCTAAATGGGTTCCTTATTTTTCTTACGATGAAGAGGCATTCTTTAGTAGCGATGAAGCTCCAATAGCTGTCGTTAATCAACGAAAAAAGGGTTTTAAGCAGCTAAGTGAAAGCTTAGCCTGCCACTCGCCAAAATCTACCGGGTTTTATGCCAGCTTAGAAGACAGTGTATCGGATGTACGCTTTACCAATTTATATCGGGTTCCCTATCCGTATCGTAACTACCTTGGTGAGCATATAAAACCAGCCTCAATTGTCACTGAGTCCTCAGGTGTTATGCTGAAGGATCTCGATGGTCGCTGTGGAATTGACCTGAGCGGTTCCTATGGGGTGAATGTTTTCGGCTACGACTTTTATAAGTCTTGCTTGAAAAAAGGGTTCGAAAACGCACAAAACCTTGGCCCTGTCCTAGGGCCTTATCACCCAATAATTAAAAATAATGTTGAAGAATTGAAGCGAATATCTGGTCTTGATGAGGTGTCGTTTCATATGTCTGGTACAGAAGCAGTTATGCAAGCGGTACGCTTGGCTCGTTATCATACCGGTAAGCGATATTTAGTTAGATTCTGTGGTGCTTATCATGGCTGGTGGGATGGGGTTCAGCCAGGCATTGGCAACCAACGTAAAACTAATGATGTTTATACATTACGTGATATGAGTGAACGTACGTTGAGTATTTTACGAACACGACGTGACATTGCCTGTGTGTTGGTTAATCCGTTGCAAGGGCTGCATCCAAATTCAGATGCCTCAAGTGACGCTATGTTGGTTAATAGCGAAAGAGCGGCGGCCTTTGATAATACAGCGTATAGCGAGTGGTTACAAAAACTTCAGCAAGTGTGTAAAGAGCGCTCCATTGTATTAATTTTTGATGAGGTATTTACCGGGTTTAGGCTCTCTCATAAAGGCGCGCAAGGTTTTTTTGCTGTGCAGGCCGATTTGGTTACTTATGGTAAGACCGTCGGTGGCGGTTTACCGGTGGGTGTTTTATGTGGCAGGCATCATTTAATGCAGCGTTTTAAAGAAGATCGGCCGGCGAATGTGTCTTTTGCGCGTGGCACGTTTAACTCACACCCGTACGTTATGACCAGTATGGATGCTTTTTTACAAGCACTGCAAACAGCAGAGATTCAACGCTCATATCAAGTGCTAGAGCAGGTCTGGAACGATAGAGTGCAGCAGATGAACCAAGCATTAAAGGAAGCGAATGTGCCAGTCAAAATGGCCAACCTCAGCTCTATTCTCACTGTTTTATATACCCAACCGAGTCGCTATAACTGGATGTACCAGTATTACCTCAGGAATGAAGGCATCCTGCTGAGCTGGATCGGAACAGGGAGGCTGATTATGAGCCATAACTTTACTGATGAGGAATTCGCTGAGGTGATTAAACACTTCGTATCGGCTGGCCTAAAGATGAAAAAAGATGGCTGGTGGTGGCAGCATTCGGCATTAACGAATAAATGGATAAAAAGGCGGATGTTGAAGGATATGGTGAAATCGGTATCAGCAAAAAGGTTAGTGAAAGAGGCGAAGCGATGATTGACTTTACATCGAATGCGGTTATTAGTGATTTTCGCCAGTCATTAAAAGATGAGTTTGGGGAGTACCTGAGTACAGCACAAGAAGGCTTGGATTACGAAAACTGTCTGAAGATTGATTTTCACTGCCATGATCACAATAGTGATGTGCCCGATGAGCTTTGGGGAAGAATCCTTGGCTTACCAGAAACATGGCTTAAGACGGATAACTTGGTTAAATGTTTACATAAAAATGACTGCGACGTTGTGACGATAACCAATCATAATAATGCTCGGTCATGTTGGGAGTTAATTGCTGAAGGGAAGGATGTGCTGGTAGGTACTGAATTCACCTGCTATTTTCCTGAATATAATTTATTTGTTCATGTGTTAGCGTATGGTTTTAATGCAGAGCAAGAAAAACACCTTAATAAAACACGCGAAAATATTTACCAATTTTTAAAATTCGCAGCTGCTCAAAATATACCCGTTATATTGCCTCACCCGCTTTATTTGTATACACGTGATAACAATATCGATCAGGCTTTATTCGAGAAATTAGCGGTCATATTTCAGCGTTATGAAGTGCTCAATGGTCAACGAGATTTATGGCAAAGTGTTTTAACCTTAAATTGGGTAAAAACGTTAACGCCTGAAAAAATCAATTTGTATGCTGAAAAGCACGGCTTAACGCCCAGTGACTTTGCTGTTGACCCTGACAAACCCAAAGTATTAACGGGTGGCTCGGATGATCATATGGGGGTGTTTGCAGGCGAATGTGGGTCGTACCTCTATGTGCCAAATTTAGCGCAGCGCTTGAAAACAGAAAAACCTTCAGTGTTAGCCTTAGAGGCGTTAATTGAGGGCCGTGTCGTGCCATTTGGTTATGTGGAAGAAAATCAAAAACTGAATATCGCCTTGTTGGACTACTTTGTACAAGCCGCCGTTAAAATAGAAGACCCCGGCTTACTTAGACTGTTTTTTCACCGAGGAGAAACATCAGATAAAGTAGCCTGCTTTATTATTGCGAACTTATTGTTGGAGCTAAAAAAGAGTAAGAACGCTCAGAATTTTTTTAAATTTATTCATAAGGCGCTGCAAGGTAAAAAACCAGGCAAACTGCTGTCTTGGAAGGTAAAAAAAGATTATAAATTTTGTATCGAGCATTTAACGCGTATCGCAGATAGTAAAGGCGGGTCGCCGAATGTTTTTGTGAATACAGTCAATAGCTCTGTTCAGGTACTCTATAAAAAACTAAGTTTATTAATTGTACAGAGGCTAAAGACTTCATCGGTTGGATCGGGTAAGCAGTTAAGCAGCTTTTCTACCGCGGATCTGACCAGTAAGTTTGAAATTCCCAGCCAGCTAACGGCGCTGTTTTATAAAGACAAACCCCAGCAAGATTCCATCAGCAATATTAATATTGGTGAGCTATTAGACCATCTATCGTTTCCTATGTTGGTGAGTATGGTTCTCTTTAGTGCAACATTTGCTAGTACACGGTTGTTATACCAAAACAGATCATTCCTTAATGACTTCTCAGAGCGTTTAGGGTGTAACCAACACCCTAAACGTGCGCTTTATTTAACCGATACGCTCAGAGATAAAAACGGTGTTTCTAATTCATTGTCAGCCAAACTTAAGGAAATTCAGCAGTCAGACTTGCCAATTGATTTTCTTGTTTGTAGTACTGATATTGAAGAAGAGGCACATTTATATGTCGTTGAGCCAATAACAACGTTTAGTGTTGGGAAGTTTGGTGAGCAAGAACTTAGAGTGCCTGATTTTCTTGAAGTGGCGAAGGTGTTTTATGAAGGGGGTTATGATCGAATTATTTGTTCAACCGAAGGCCCTATGGCGATTGTTGCACTGGTACTTAAGCATATGTTCAATGTGCCGGCATTCTTTTTTATGCACACTGACTGGGTCGAGTTTATTAAAAATACCACAGACCTAACGCAACATGAATTAGATAGAGTTAGGCGCGCACTTCGCTTCTTTTATAAGCAGTTTGAAGGCGTTTTTGTGCTTAACACGGAGCATCAGTCATGGCTCACTGGGCACCATATGCAATTAGAAGAAAGTCGGGTGCACCTAACTGCACATCACGTCGGGAAATTTGATGATATGCAAGTCACGCCATTGAGAAAAGAAGGGCTGTTTAACGATGCAAACAGTGAGACGCCGGTGCTGCTTTTTGCCAGCCGCTTAAGCAAAGAAAAGGGCATATTCGATTTGCCGTTTATTTATCAAGAACTGAAAAAAAGGCTGCCAGATATTCGCTTTGTGATAGCCGGGTCTGGGCCAGATGAAGACGAATTAAAGGCTCAAATGCCAGAGGCAAATTTCCTTGGGTGGGTGGATAAGCAAACAATGGCAGCTGCTTATGCAGGGCTTGATTTAAAAGTGTTCCCATCACGTTTTGATACGTTTGGAAATGTTGTTTTAGAAGCATTTACCCAAGGCATGCCAGTGATTGCATACAATACAAAAGGCCCCAAAGATATTATTGAAGATGGAATTAATGGGTTTTTGGTTGAAGATAAGCAGCAAATGGTTGAGCAAATAGAGCAGTTTTTTTCAAGCAATGTTAATAAAGCGGCGATGCGAGAAAATGCCCTTAATAGATGTCAGCAATATCAAGCGGAGCCAATAATGGCTGAATTTATGACAAACCTCGGCCTTAACGATTAATAAAAAAGTGAATGTCGTTGAAGGTTAGTGCGGCTTGAGACAGATGATTTCTAGGCTAACGCGAATGGAACGGTTAAATTTCTTATTAACAAACCGTATACCCCGTAAACTTTTCACTCACCTAATGGGTTGGTACAGCAAGATACAAAGCCCAACGCTAACAAGCTTATCCATCAGTATTTGGCGTATTTTTTCACCCGATTTGGACTTTTCCGAAGCAAAAAAACATAGCTTTAATTCATTGCATGAGTGCTTTATTCGCCAACTAAAAGAAGGGGTAAGGCCGATAGATACGTACAAAGGAGGCGTTGTTAGCCCTTGTGATGGCATTGTTGGTAGTCATGGCAAGATCGATAATGGGGTGGTCTACCAGGCGAAGGGTTTTCCCTATCACGTTGCCGATTTAATTCCGGATAAGGCGCTGCAGAAACGGCTACAAAATGGCTGTTATGTAACGTTAAGGCTAACCTCAACGATGTATCATCGTTTTCATGCACCCATCGATTGCGAGGTAGATAAGGTTACATATATCTCGGGTGACACATGGAATGTAAACCCAATTGCTCTGACCCGGATTAAGAACTTATTTTGTAAAAATGAGCGAGCGTTTATAGAGTTAAAAACAGGGCACAAAGATGAGTGTCTTGTGCTGGTGCCCGTTGCAGCTATTTTGGTGGCTAGCATGCAGTTTCACTGTTTAGCAGCCCCCCTGAATCTTCGCTATAAAGGACCTAATGTCTTGCCTTGCTCAGCCCTTTATAACAAAGGGGATGAGATGGGTTATTTTGAACATGGCTCAACTATTTTAGTTTTTGCCTCCAGCGAATTTGTAATAAACGAAGGCATTAGACAGGGCGAGTGTATAAAAATGGGTTCGCCGCTGTTACATAAAGCTACGTTTCGATAGTAATTAAAAGCTATTACAGTTCGCTAAACGGTCATGAGGGTGACATGCTAATGTCATATAAAGACGGCAAGCTGGTGTAAATTAATGATTGGAATTTCACCATGGGTTTTTTTGAAGAGCTACGTCAACAGCGCTGGGATGATCACCGTTACTATCATCATAATAGAGTAAACCAAGCGCTACATCTTTTTAGTGCAATGAGTTTTCTACTTAGTTATTACTACTTGTTTAAAGACCCAGTTGTTGCGGTTATGGTTGGTTGGTTAATTGCAATGGTGTTAAGGCAGATAGGGCACTTCTTTTTTGAACCTAAAACCTATGATGATGTTAATAACGCATCACATGAATATAAAGAGAAAGTGAAGGTGGGTTATAACCTACATCGTAAAATAATTTTATTGAGTGTTTGGCTGCTGTCGCCTCTATTTTTATTGATAAGCCCTAGTTTTTTCGGCTTATTTGAACACGCCTCATCGAGCTATGATTATTTATACAACACCTCAATTCTTTGGTTGATTGTTGGTATTGGCGCTATTTTATTTAGAACGATTCATTTGTTTTTTATTATGGGCGTTCAATCCGGTTTGGTCTGGTGTAGTAAAATTATGACAGACCCGCTTCACGACATTTATATCTATTACAAATCTCCGTACCTTTTATTAAAGGGTGATATGTATGATGAAATGAGTGATTGGTATGATGAAGATTTACAGGGCAGTCTAAAGAAAAATGGCCGTGTGGGCTAGCGAATGAAAATAGCGATAGCAGGTGCAGGCTATGTAGGCATATCGTTAGCTCTGCTACTGTCACAACGTAATCAGGTTGTTATTTTTGATATTTCAGCAGAGAGAGTTACTTTATTAAAACAGAAAAAATCGCCTATAGACGATTCAGACGTTAAGCAGTTTTTAAAGGATGACAGTCTTTCCTTGGTGGCTACCAACGATCAATATGAGGCGTATAACGAGGCTGATTATGTCATTATTGCCACGCCCACCAATTACAATGTGGATACCAATGCTTTTGATACCTCTTCTATAGAAACGGTTGTTGGCGATGTTTTGAGCATTAACCCTGAGGCTGTGATGGTTATTAAGTCAACGATTCCAGTTGGCTATACCTATAAAGTAAGGGAGCAATACGGTACAAAAAACATACTGTTTTCGCCGGAGTTTTTACGCGAAGGAAAAGCACTGAATGACAATTTGTACCCTTCTCGCATTATTGTTGGTGAAAAATCAGAGCGAGCAAGGCTGTTTGCTAAGCTGTTGGTGGATGGTGCAAAACTGCCGGCTGATGAAATACCGATATTATATACACACTCAACGGAGGCCGAAGGGGTTAAGCTGTTTTCAAACACCTATCTGGCAATGCGGGTTGCCTACTTTAATGAACTCGATAGCTATTGCGAGTTACATCAATTAGATACGCGTCAGGTGATTGAGGGCGTTGGTCTAGACCCAAGGATTGGCAAGCATTACAACAACCCGTCATTCGGTTATGGCGGCTATTGCTTACCTAAAGATACCAAGCAATTATTATCGAATTATCAACAAGTGCCGAATAACTTAATTAAGGCCATTGTTGATGCCAACAATACGCGTAAGGACTTTATTGCCGAGCAAATTATAAAAACCCAGCCAAAGGTGGTGGGTATCTATAGGCTTATTATGAAGCAAGGCTCCGATAACGTTCGTTCTTCAGCCGTGCAGGGTATTATGAAGCGTATTAAAGCCAAAGGCATTGAGGTGATTGTGTATGAGCCAGTGCTGGAGGTGACGAGTTTTTTTAATTCGCCGGTCATAAGCAATTTGGATTCTTTTAAAAGCCAAGCGGATCTTATTGTCGCCAATCGATTATCAAATGATTTACACGATGTGCTGTGCAAAGTGTATACAAGGGATTTATTTGGTAATGATGCATAGGTGAGAGCAGAATCGTTGCAGCCAATATAAGCTTATTTATAACGCACAGTTCTTTCAAATAAAATTAAGCACAGGTAGCTTGCCGAACCGTATAGTTGTGGGTAAGTTGCCTGCTTCAATTGATCAAAAACGCAAAGGGTTTGGAACTAATATTGGTTTTCGCTGAGAAGAGGCTCTTTTTTATGAAAGAGCCGATAAAAAGCTGGCTGCGTACTCTATGAGTATATACATATCAGCTATTTATCGGCACGTATGACGGTTTTAGTTGTATTGAGCGTCTTCCATAAAGGCTTCTATCCACATTTTGCATAGTGGTGAGCGAACAATGTCTTCAACTTGAAACTCAATAATAGGAACCGGTAAGTTTAATTTGTTGATCAGTTGTAGAACTTTGTGTAAGCCATTGGAGCCCATGATGTCAGACTGCATAATATCGCCATTGATGATGACTCGTGAATTGTCGCCAACACGGGTAACAAACATTTCCATTTCTTTCGGGCTGGTATTTTGTGCTTCATCTAAAATAACAAATGCATCATTAAACGATCGTCCGCGCATGGTTTCAAAAGGGGCTATTTCTAAGTTGCCGTTTTTAAGCATGGTGTCATAGGTTCCCTCGCCTAATTGCTGCCGAATAACATCGGTAAATGGGGCCACCCAAGGCGCCATTTTTTCAGTTAACGTGCCAGGGAAAAACCCCAGTGACTCCGATGCAGATACATTAGGCCGGGTTAAGACAATTTTGTTAATTTCGCCATCAAAATACATACGTGAAGCTAGCGTAGCCGCTATGTATGTTTTACCTGTACCGGCGGGGCCCATCACGCAAACCATATCATTTTCAAAAATGGCTCGAATATACTCTTTCTGGGTGAAATTTTTAGCCAATATTTCCGGGCGGTTATCAACGACATAGAACTTTTCCTTTTTACGACGGGCGCTCATAAAGTTATCTCCAGATCATTTAGGGGGGGGTAAAGCGAGTGATGATTAAGTATTAGGTCGAAAATAAGTAGATGGCTTGCTACAACACATATGAAAATACTAAGGAAGTTGAAGAGCGCGATTAATGCACCCTTATCCATATTGTTTAAGCTTATTAGACGTATATGCCTGACTGTATTTTTCTTTGGTCTATTAAATACACCGTGATGGGTTATCGGTTGAGGCTTGTTATCTGCGCGCAAGTTTTTAGCAAAGGTGGCACTGTGAGCTAATGATGAGGGAGCATTAGCGACCAATGTCATCGACCTTGGTTTTTTTGAGTTTTGCTACTACCTGACGCAATCACGCTATTCATTCGAACAATCCCTGAAGCCAGTATTAAACTTAAATAGCTAATGTAGTGATGTTTTATCACAGTTCTTTAAAGCTGTATAGCCGTCATGACGGTTGATTTTGGGCTTATTTAGGTTGAAGGTTTTTTTTGCTAGACTAAGAAATAAGCATGGTCAGCTTTAGTATGGGTATTCTAAGCATTATTCTTGATATTTTACTGAGTAAGCATATAGAGCAGCCGTTAAACTGCACGATTAGTAACGAATATAAAATTGAGATATCAAGATGATGAAAGCATGTACAGCGGTATTGCCCAGTAAAAAACTAGTTTGGTTGATGCTTATTGTCTTCAGTCTTCTTTTGGAATCGGTTGCGTTAATTTATCAGTATGTTTTGGATTACCCTCCTTGCGTTGTGTGTATTCAAATACGAATTTTACTTGTTGCGATGATTGTCATTTCGTTAATAGGGCTGTTATTAAGGGCTTATATGCCTTCACGCTTTGTTGGTTTATTGGCCTTGTTAGCTGTGAGTGGTGTTTCTATCGAGCGCTCTTGGATGTTATTGGGCACAGAGCGGGGCTTTATTTTTGGCAGCTGTGGTTTTGATTTAGGCTTGCCAGCTTGGTTAGCGCTTGATGAATGGCTGCCGTTTGTTTTTAAAGTACAAACAACATGTGGTTATACACCTGAAATAGCGTTTGGCATTACGATGGCGGAAGCCTTATTGGCCTTTTTTAGTGTGATGGCCTTATTTATTGTTTATTTATTATTTGTTATTGCGAAACCAGCTGAATAGGGCTTTATCGACAATAGTGTATCGTTTAGAGCAATATTGCGATGCTAAGCAACAAGGGTATCGATACTACAACGGCAACATTGCTTGCTAGATAAAGTGGGTGTTTGCCAATGCGCTCTTTATGTTTTATCGCACCATATAAAGCAACGCATGCCAGTGGCATAGGCGTTAAGGCAATCCAACTTTGGCTGGGCAAATAACCAACAAAAACATTAGCAGTAATTATTAACATTGTTAAAAGTGTGAATAAACCGTAAATAAAATTACTTAGGTTAAAGCCGTAGGCAATTGGAAAGTGGTTGCGCCCTATTTGAGCATCGGCTTGTATATCGGGGTATTGATTAAGCAGTAATAGGTTATTAGCGAGTAAAAAAGGAATTACGCCAATGACAAAGCTTTTAGCCAAATATTCGCCGGTTAATACAAACTGGGTGCCCACGACCATCAAAATGCCAAAGCCTATCCCCGGTGTGAGGAGGCAAATGATGGGGCGTTTATTGATGTATTGAGTATATGTCAGTATCAAGCCTATTCCAATCAGTCCGATCGGCAATAATCGAATGCCACAGTGCGAGAGGAAAAAACAGCCGATCAAAGTGGTTAGAAGGAGAGAAAAAATGCCAATATAGAAGACCATATTGGCATTGTCAGGATGTTGAGGTAAGGCACCACTGCCACCTGAAAAAGGTGTTTTTATCGTGATTGAATCTAGCCCGCTTTTGAAATCAAAATATTCATTAAGGGTGTTGACGCTGATGTGGGCCAATAAAGCGCCGGTTAGTGCCAGCAACAGAATGGGAATGCTAATGTCTGGCTGGCTAGAGATCGCAATACTGGCTCCTAGGAACACACAAGCCATCGTTAAAATCAAGAACGGCAACCTCATTGATAAAGTGGCGACGGCGAGCATCATGGATTAAGAATGCTAAATTAGACGCAAGATTTTACAACACCACCATCAACGCGTACGGCAGCGCCGGTGGTTGCCGAGGCTAACGGGCTGCATAAATAGGTGACCATGTTGGCGACTTCTTGTGTATCAGCAAAACGTTTGATCAGTGACGAAGGCCGCACAGATTGGAAAAACTCTTTTTCGAATGCTTCAAAATCTTGGCCACCGCTGACCTGATCGACAAACTCAACCACGCCTTCTGAGCGTGTGGGGCCAGGTAATACAGCGTTAACAGTAATGCCGGTACCGGCACACGTTTCAGCTAAGCCGCGTGAAACTGCCAGCTGGGCTGTTTTGGTGGTACCGTAATGAATCATTTCTTGCGGAATTTGTATGGCGCTTTCACTACTAATAAAGATAATTCGCCCCCAGTTTTTTTCTCGCATATAGGGTAAATAAGCACGTGATAGTCTGACACCGCTGAGAACGTTAACGTTAAAAAAACGTTCCCAGTCTTCATCAGGAATATCCATAAAGTCTTTTGGCTCGAAAATGCCTAAGGCATTGACCAAAATATCTATGTGAGGGTGCTCGGCGGTTAGTTGATCACAGCCTTTGCTGGTTGAAAGGTCAGCGCTTATATATTCAATCTGTGCTTGCGGATATTCAGATAGGATTTTTTCTTTAGCCGCGACCAATTTGGCTTCATTTCTGCCGTTAATAATAAGCTGTGCGCCTTCTGCTGCGAGCGTTTTGGCGATGGCAAAACCAATGCCTTGGCTAGAGCCTGAAACGAGGGCTTTTTTATCTTTAATTTGTAAATCCATTATGTGTTTTCTCCGAGTGTTGTTGCTTTTTCCTTCGCTATAGCAATGGCATTGTTCACTGAGTTTGGGTCGGCTAAAGTGGGTTCTATCAAGACACTATTTATTTCCCTAAAGCCAATAAAGCCTAAAGCCATTTCTAGGTAAGTTTTTTGAAAATCCATGCCCTTCGCCTCAGGAGTGCTGTATTCGCCACCACGAGAATAAATGGCGGTAACCGGTTTTCCTGTCACTAACCCAAAGAAGCCGGTCTCGGGGTTAACGCTAAAAGTAAGGCCAGGTTGAGTGATGATATCAATATAGTGTTTTAACTTATAGGGGATGGAAAAATTCCACATAGGAACGCTAAGCAAGTAGCAGTCTGCGTTTTTAAATTGCTCAATAAGCGTAACGATCTGTTGCCATGCAAGGGCCTCAGCTTCATTGGGGTTTTGGCCGTGTAAAACACTGTATTTGGCATTCAGGCGATCGCCATCAAACTCAGGCAAGTTCATATCCCAAATATTTAATGTGGTAACAGTATTGTCTGCTGAAACTGATTTAAAGGCACGAATGTATGTATTCGCAACATCAGTAGAACTTGAGCGTTCACCGCGTGGTGATGCTTGAATATAAAGTAGTTTGCTCATGGTGTCCTCGTAAATTATTGAGTTGATATTTACCCTAACATCCCTTAACGAAGCTGTGAATTTTTTCATATTAGATGAAGCTAATTTGCGACGGGGTTTACAAAATTTATTTCAGTCGAACGATTAAAAATCTCAGAAATAGCATGGTGTTATAGGTAAAAATTAGATGACTGAAAATATAGCTTGCCAATAGAAAATTTTCATAGACAGCCACGAAGCATTATGATTTACTAATTAACGTTCGTTAGAATTTTGCGGGTAAACATAAATCCCACCTTCATAGGTCGGAGAAACTTCGGAGAAAGAGAATGGGAAATGCAAGTGTTATGGCGATACCGCCACTGGGCTCACATGAACTTGGTACGGAAGCTATTCCGTCCGATCATTATTCGTCGCAAGCCTTTTTTGAGCAGGAAAAGGAAAACATATTTAAGAAAACATGGTTGATGGTAGGCAGAGAAAGTGATGTTGCCGAGCATGGCGATTATATTACTTATTTTATTGATGCCTTAGAAGTCTCCATCGTCATCACTCGAGATAAGCATGGGCAAGTGAACGCTTTTTATAATGCGTGTACACACCGAGGGGCGCATGTTTTGACTGAACCATGCGGTAAAGCAAAATTTATGACCTGTGGCTTTCATGGCTGGGTCTTTGACGCTGAAGGTCAGTTAGCAGATGTGCCGGGTGAAGATCTTTTTGCTGACTTTGATAAAAGTAAATTGGGCCTTAAGCCAGTATCTGTTGATGTATGGGGTGGGTTTGTTTTTATTAACCTTGACCCCAAGCCAAGTGTTCCTCTGAAAGAATATCTACAGCCGCTTAATGAGTCTTTTGACAAGTACCTAGGCAATAAAGATTGGACGTGGAGCTATGGCTGGCGCTCTACATTTAATGCCAACTGGAAATTATTGGTGGATGCACAAATCGAAGGCTACCACGTTGATCAGACACACCGTAATACCATCGCGGGTGCTATCCCGGGTACTTATGCGCCAGCTGATGTTTATCCAGACAGTATTGGCGTGCCGGCAAGAGTTTGTGCATACCGGCCGGAGGAAATGATGGGTATACAAACAGACGTTGCTCTATTGTCGGCCAAGCACGGAGCGACTTCTTTGTACACAAAGTCTGAAAATGAGTTTAGCGCAGATGATGGCGCTGGTGTTTTAAATGACGATCACCCGTTGTGGATTTTTGATGCTTATTTATTATTTCCTAACGTCGTTTTATTTATCCAGAAAGGCCAAATTCTAGTTCAAAGAACGCTGCCTATTTCGCCCGATAAGTGTCTTTGGGAAGTAGATTTCTTCCACACCGGTGAAATAGAAAACTTTGGCCAATTGTTCAATTCTGAACAAGGTCGTATTCAGATTAGGGATGTATTAACCGAAGACTTGTACACGGCTGAAGGCATTCAGATGAACTTTAATGCAGGCATCATAAAAGAGATCCATATTAATAGGCAGGAAATCCCTATTCGTGCTTATTACCATCGTCTTATGAGCGCAATGAAAGGAACAGGAGAATAAAATGAGCAACGCGATAGCACGCCCAGATACCAGTGATATTGAGGCTGAAATAAACAAATGGGCGCTTCCAACCACAGAAGATAGGCTGGTAAAGCGAATGAATAGCACAATGGATGAGATTAATTCATTCCATTATGCAATGTTACCAAAGCTGCCTGCGATCATTGATTACTTAAACCAATTTAAATTGGCTGACTTATCAGAAGAGGACCTTAAGCTATCAAGAGCAGCTCTTGCCATGTGTGAGGTTGATAATGCGGTGTATAAATGGAAAGCACCGATTTTAAACACCGGCATCGATACGTTGAGAATGGTTAAAAAGTCAGGCTTTAGCGACAGGGTTATCTTATGAGCGGTCGTCTAGCAGGAAAGGTTGCTTTAATAACAGGTACCGCAGGTGGTCAGGGCCGTGCAGCGGCAGAAATGTTTGCCGCACAAGGCGCAAAAATTGTTGGCTGTGACGTAAAAGAAGGCGAGCACGAGGAAACAGTTCGCCGGGTTGTTGATGCGGGTGGTGAAATGGTCAGCCGTGTTGTTGATTTAGGCGACGAAGATCAAGTAAAAAGCTGGATAGATTTTGCAGTAGAAAGCTACGGTGATTTTGATATTTTATATAACAATGCGTCCGCCGTACGTTATGGCAAGATTGATGAATTTTCAACCGAAGACTGGCACTGGCTAGTTCGTAATGAGCTGGATTTGGTGTATTACGCGATCAAACATGCCTTTCCAATTATGAAGCGCCGAGGGGGTGGCAGTATTGTCAATACTGCGTCTGCTGCGGGTGTTATTGGGTCTACTTTTGCAGGTCATATCCATCAATTTGCACATTCCATGACAAAAGGCGGGGTGATTGCGATGACGCGAACATTAGCGGCAGAGTTTGCCGATGCCAAAATACGCGTTAATAGTATTTCCCCAGGATTAATTGAAACCCCCGCATTTGCTGTTTTCCCAGATAAAGCGCTGTTGAAGAAAATGATCGATGACATTATGAAACTACAGCTGATGGATGTATTAGGGCAGCCTGAAGATATTGCTTATTGCGCACTCTATTTGGCCTCAGAAGAATCCCGCTTCGCGACGGGGCAAAATTTTTGTATCGATGGTGGCCTCACGGCTATTTAATTAAACAATCACATAAGGAATGAACATGATTAAGCTTTATCATATAGAAGCTGAAGGGGATCCCTTCGGTGGCTCACGAAACGGTTGTAAAGCCGTTATTGCATTAGAAGAAATTGGTGTGGGTTATGAAATCAATGCATTAGATCGGATGGCTGATTGTCGACCTACCGATGCGCCTTACCGACAAATAAATCCAAATGGTGTCACACCCACGATAGATGATAATGGTTTTATTCTTTGGGAGTCAGGCGCTATTCTTCAGTATCTAGCCGATGCAAATCCGTCATCTGGCTTATTACCAACAGATTTAAAAGAACGTGCCAAAGTTCTACAGTGGGTAGCGTGGGAAGGAGCATCCTTTGCGCCGGCTTTACTCAACTTCTTTTTCGCCATGACCGCGCCTGAGCCAGATGAAGCAACTGTTGCCAGTACCAAAGAAGCTTTCCTAAGCACGTTAGGTATCCTAAATAAGCAATTAGCAGGGCAAGACTATATCTGTGGTTATTACTCCATTGCCGATATCGCTATTGGCGCGATTACCTCGCTATCTTTTCTTCTTGGTCTTGATTTATCACCCTACCCGAACATTTTATCTTGGTTAGCTCGTTTGCGTGAAAAACCATCTTGGCAAGCAGCGCCAGCGGTAATGTCGGATATGGAGGCTGGTAAAGAACAAATTGGTTAATAGTCAATTCGAGTGCTTAGCCAAGGTATAGCGCTTAGGGAGGATAAGAGATGAGTAAGTTTGATTACAATAAATTAATAGATAATGAAGCGGCGCTGCAATCACGCAGTATTTTTTGGGAACCAGAGATTTATCAAGAAGAGCTAAAGCAGATCTTTAATCGCTGCTGGCTTTTTTTGGGACACGATAGCCAATTACCTGAAGCAGGCGACTTTTTAAGAACTTACATGGGCGAAGACGATGTTATCGTCGTGCGTGGTGAAGATGGTGAGGTAAGAGCCTTTTTGAATGCCTGTAGTCACCGAGGTAATAAAGTGTGTCATGCAGAGTGGGGTAAAACAAAAGCCTTTACGTGCTCCTATCATGGTTGGGCGTATGACAATATGGGTGAGCTGGCTGCCGTGCCGCTAGAAGAATCAATCTATGACAATTTGGATCGTAGTAAGTTAGGTTTGGTACCGGTGGCTCGGGTACAAAACTACAAGGGAATGATCTTTGGTACCTTTGCCGAAGAAGGCCCGGACCTAGTGGAATACTTAGGCGACATGGCCTATTACCTAGATGTTGTACTCGATGCTTCACCAGAAGGGATGGAGCTTATCGGCACGCCATACCGAGTAGAAATACCCGGCAACTGGAAGCTACCTGTAGAAAATGCGATTGGTGATGGCTATCACGTAGCTTGGGCACATGCGGGTGCTATGCGAGTGGTGGGCACTATTGGTCAAGGACGTAGTGAATCGGTTCTTGGTATTGGCAAAGATAACACCGGTTTTGATGACTCAGGGCAATTACAAATTGCAATACCGCCACATACTATCTTATCCACACTCGATGGGCAGTCAGGCTATGCACTATATGATAATCCCGGGCCGTGCATTGAGCACCTTGAGCGAGTGAGGCCAAGTGTTGTGGAGCGTTTAGGTGAGGTGCGTGGTAAACAATTACTAGGCTCAGAGACGCATATGGGGGTTTTCCCTAACTTGCAAATTATTCAGGGTTTAAACCTGCTGCGGGTTATTCACCCGAAAGGCCCAGGTGCTTTTGAGGTGGCAACTTATTCTATGGCAGATAAAAACACACCTGATGAGGTGAAAGATATTATTGTCAAACATGTCGGTCAGACATTCGGCTCAGCGGGTATTTTAGAAGGTGATGATGGTGATTTTACCGAAGCGATCACACACTCTCCCAATGGGTATGCAACTAGGCAAATGAAGGGTTGGCTGGGTATGGCTAAGGGGCGAACAATGGATTGGGATGGGCCTGGGGAAGCCTCCCCGGGTATTGTTAATGAGCTTTGTCAGCGAGAGTTTTATGCGCAGTGGCAACGAACTATGTTGGCTGAATCAGCCAGCGATATTTTGCCGCAAGCACCGATCCAGAAGGAGTCTGTCAATGGCTAGAAAACAAAAAATAGCGCCAGTGGGCAAAGACACAGATATGCAAACAGCTTATCGAATAGAACGGTTTTTGGCAGCTGAAGCACGTGTTTTGGATGAAGAACGTTACGATGATTGGCTGACCATGTTGGATGAAAACATTGCTTATAAAATGCCTATTCCAATGAATACTTATCGAAGGAACAGGCTAGGCAAAAGTTCCATTTGTGAAACGATGATCTATGATGAAAACTTTGAAAAGTTAAAGCAACGAGCAGCCAGAGAAGATACTGGCATGGTTTGGCTAAACGACCCAGCGACCCACCATGTTCGTACCGTAACAAATATTGAGTCGTTTTGTACCGAGGAGGCGAGTGTTTACGATGTACGAAGTAAATTTACCTTATTGCGTGCAAGACGCGATAAAGACCATATTAGCCATACCGGTACACGTAAAGATTTGCTGCGTGATACTGGTGATGGCCTGAAGTTAGTCGCAAGAACGGTGTTTTTACCTGCGCGGGTGATCGTCGACAAAAACTTAAACATGTTTTTCTAAGCATAAAACTAATTAATTAAGGAGTCATAATGACAGCACGAATGGAAGGGCATAATGCCATAGTGACAGGTTCATCATCGGGAATGGGGCGTGCAACAGCACTTCGTTTAGCTTCAGAAGGGGCCAGTGTGTGTTTGGCAGATATTAATACAGAAGGCAATGCCGAAACGCTGGAATTAATTAAACAACAAGGTGGGCGTGCCATTGCACAATACTGTGACGTGTCAGATGAAACACTGGTAAAAGAAATGACCGCTTCGGCAGAAGCGGCTTTTGGTTCGGTCTCTATCTTATTTAATAATGCCGGTTTTGAAGACGGTGATGGCAATACCGATGAGTTGGACGTTGATGCTTGGGAAAAAGTGCAGTCGATTAATACACGAGGTGTATTTTTGGCCGCTAAATATGCACTTAAAAGTATGATAGCGGGTGGTAAAGGCGGCTCGATCACAACAACATCCTCTATTGGTGGGCTGATAGGTACACCCGGCGGCCTGCATTCTTACTGTGCTTCAAAAGGGGCGGTTATCTCATTAACTCGTTCATGGGCCGTCACGTATGCGAAGCATAAAATAAGAGCAAATGCTATTTGCCCAGGCCTTGTGTTAACCTCTATGGTTAAGAGAATTGGTCCAGAGTTTATAGAGGCAGCCTCTGGTATGACACCGTTAGGTCGGGGGGGGGAGCCAGAAGAAATTGCCAATTTAGTGGCGTTTCTTTCAAGTGAAGAATCACAGTTTATTACTGGGGCGATTATCCCCATTGATGGTGGGTATACGGCACAATGAGTCAATATCCAGCCTTCTCGTTAGATTTATTTCGCCTAGATGGGCAGATCGCGCTGGTTACTGGCGCGGGCTGCGGGTTAGGTAATGTATTTGCGCGCGCCTTGGCTTCAGCAGGCGCAACGGTCGTGTCGGCAGATATTAATTTGGCATCAGCGGAACAAACGGCTGAAGAAGTTCGCCTGTTGGGTGGTAAGGCTTTATCAGTTGAGGTTGATGTCAGTGATGTTGATTCAGTGGCGGCAATGAATAGGGCGGTACTTCAGGCATATGGCAGGCTAGATATTTTAGTGAATAATGCAGGTATCGCCAGTCCAGCAGATCGAATACATGAGATGCCAGTAGAAGACTGGGACCGTGTGAACGCGGTTAATACTCGGGGGGTATTTCTGTGTACTAAAGCAGTGCTTCCACAAATGATGGCACAAAAGAAAGGTTCTATTATTAATATTTCTTCGGTGGCTGGTTTAGCGGGTGTATCGAATGATTTATCTGCGGTGGCTGCTAATTACTCTGCTTCTAAAGGGGCGGTAGCAACGTTGACCAAACAGATTGCTGTGGAGTATGGAAATGAGGGTATTCGTTGTAATGCGATAGCGCCAGGCTGGCATTTGGGTACGCAGCTAGGCCGTGAAGCATTGCCGTTAAGTGAGGCTGATATTGCTGCGATGGTAGAGAAACTGCACGGGTTAACGCCGTTGAATAGAACAGGCGACCCTGAGGAGTTGGCTGGTTTATTGGTGTACCTAGCTAGCGATGCGGCTTCTTTTATGACGGGGCAAGTGATTGCGCATGATGGTGGTTGGACGGCTTGGTAAATTTAATACGTCGATAATAAAAAAGGGCTGATGGCGCACCCCTTTTTAGTATTCTAATACAGCGCTTGTATTGTCTTGCTTGAGTTTTAGCGGCATTAAACGTGCGCTAATAGTTAGCTTAATCAAATTGATAGGCTGAAACGTTAACGCCCATAACATTGTCTTGGAATATGTTTTTGCCTTGGTTGTTTCCGCCCGCTCCAGCAACGACCATTAACGGCAGTAGGTGTTCTTCCCGTGGGTGTGCTTGTCGAGCGGAAGGTGCGTTGAGCCAGTTGCCAAGTCGCTTGTTTCGTTCGTCGGGTTTAGACTCACAGGTGTTTGTTAGCCAATGATCAAATGTAGCGGCATGATTACCAATATCTTGCCCCTGCATTAAGGTGTCCATATTGTGAAAGCTCATACCACTGCCGAGAATGAAAATATCTTGTTCTCTTAAAGACTGAAGTGCAGCGCCAACTTGAATATGGTAAACGGGGTCTAAGTTATGTTGTAAGGACACTTGAACAACAGGAATATCCGCATCTGGAAACATCACTTTTAAAGGCACAAAGGTGCCGTGATCATAGCCATGATCGGGGTCAAGTGCACAGTCAATATCTGCATTTTTTAAAAGCGCTTGTATTTGCTTAGCAAGCTCTGGCGAGCCTGGGGCAGGGTAAGTCAGTTCGTAAGTATGTGGTGGAAAACCGTAGTAATCAAAATATAGCGGCGGGTGAGGCTGCGAGTTGATCCTAATAACGTCTTCTTCCCAATGCGCAGAGATAACAATAATGGCTTTTGGTTTTCTCGGAAGAATTTTATGAAGATTTTGTAACCATCCTTTCATGGTGTCCCACGTATCTGCAGGGCCACGCGTCCAATCCATAAAAAAACAAGGGCCGCCTCCATGAGGGATGTAAATAGTTGGAAAAATTGGGTTGGACATAAGCCTTAAATAACTATTGAATTAGGTAAGATATGATATATCATCTAACGCTTAAGTAACTAAAAAAAGAGGGGGTTTAAATGAGTGATTCGAGAGTTAAGCTGTCGTGTGTATCCGTTGCGCTGCATTGGATTGTCGGCATTTCAATAATTATGTTGGTAGCCGTTGGTGTGTACATGACCGATTACAAGGTGTATGCCTTGTATCCTATCCATAAGTCGGTAGGAATGATTGTTTTTATCTTTATATTTGCACGTGTGGTCTGGCGCGTGAAACAAGGTTGGCCGGAGCCCGCAAGTACCTATAAATCATGGGAGCATGCACTGTCTAAACTGGTACATTGGACGCTTATTATTGCGACAGTAGTGATGCCTGTTTCAGGAATGTTAATGTCGGGTCTAGGCGGGCATGGGCTTTCTGTTTTCGGCTTAGAGCTCTTGGCTGCAACACCAAATCCTGATGAGGTTGGAAAAATGATCCCTATTAACGGGCCTATTGCAGGGGTGGCGCACGAGACACACGAAATTGCTGGTAAGTTAATGTTTGTAGCATTTCTTTTACATGTATCAGGTGCACTAAAGCACCACTTTATGGATAAAGATGGTACTTTGAAAAGAATGCTTGGTCAGCGCATAGACTAAACATCAAAAGGGCGGGAAACCGCCCTTTTTTATTTGTTTGATTTTATTTAAACAACACCGATACACTAACGTGCTGTTGATTTCCAAGTCCTGTATAGATGGCAGTTAAACGACCTTTTTTTATAGGTACTGGCGAAGTAAGGCTACCAAGTGATAAGTAAGCGCCTGGCTTTAGAGGGTAATTTAAAGCCAATAGACGATCTCTTAGCCAACGAATAACATTAACTGGGTTGCCCATCAGCGAGGAACAGGCGCCAGTTTTTAAATGGCTGCGGTCCTCTTCGTAGACAATGCCAACTTGACAGAGGTTTAGGTTTTCAATCAATTCCATTGGAATTGGTTCCCCCATTACTCCATAACGAGCGCCGGTATTAATCGCCATCAGCATGTCGGCTGTTAACGGTTTATCTGTTGAAAAAAGTCTATCGGGCACCTCGATAAAGGGAATAACTTGGTCAATAGAGGCGAGTATTTCTTGATCGGTTTTTGCGTTATTGATGGCGGAATCTTTGATTCGTACCAATAAGTCAGCTTCTGCAAACGGGTGAGTGGCGGCGCTTATGTTGATTACGGCCGGGCTTTCTAGCAACATTTTATTTAAAAATATGCCTAGCAACGGCTGCTCAATGCCCATTTTTTGTTGAATGTCCGGGTTTGTTATAGCCGCTTTGTACCCAGCGATGCCGCCCCAATTTTCCGATAAGGCATAGACAACGTGTTTTTGAATTTCTAGCGCCGTTTCTGTTGTCAGTCCGGGAATGGCATCCGCCTCAGTGTTATCAGTAAAGTGCTGATAAATATCCAACGCTGTACGTGGTACAAAGTTTTCTTGGCGCATAAAAAAGATAGCCACGGCGGCCACGGCAAAGATTAAAAAGGTAAATTTAAATTTCATAAGCTTTAACTGAAGAATTGAGTAAATACATGAGTGATGTCGTGATGGTCGGCGACCCCTGCGCTTTCGCGGATGCTATGCATTGCCCACATTGGGCAACCTACATCAACGGTTTGGATGCCTAGTTGTGCCGATGTCATGGGGCCAATAGTGCTGCCACAACCCAGATCGGTTCGGTGGGAATATTGCTGATAAGCGACTTTAGCCTGTTCGCACAAATGAATAAATCGAGATTGAGAGGCACTGTTTGAGGCATAGCGAATATTCGCATTTACTTTGATAACGGGACCCTGATTAACGAATACCTTGTGCTCAGGTTCATAAGCATTAGGGAAATTAGGCTGATAAGCGTGAGCCATATCGGCGCTAATCATAAAACTATTAGATAAAGCGCGTTTATAGTCCTCGGTAGATAGGCTTAGTGAGCCTGCAATGCGTTCGAGTACATCGGGTAAGAAGCTGCCATCGGCCCCTTTATGGCTGTTGCTACCTATTTCTTCATGGTCAAAAAATGCACAAATATTAAATTGTTGCGAATTCAGGGAGGCGTCAGATATTAACGCACTGAGACCAGCGTGACAGGAGGCTAAATTATCGAGTTGACTATTGGCGTAAAACTCATCATTCAAGCCGTATAGGGAGCCTGCCTGCGTGTCGACAGCATGTAACTCCCAGGCAGAAATAGTATCACTATTGATGCCCAGCTCCGTTGCTAACAGCTCAACAAGAGCCGGTTGCTCATCATCAAGAGACAGCAATAAGGGCAGCTCGGTTTGTTTATTAAGCTTTAAGCCATCGGTATTAACCTGCGGATTCATGTGTATAGCAAGGTTCGGGAGGCGTAGAAAAGGCTTTTTAAAATGTACTAATTTGGAGAGTAAGGTGCCGTTTTGGTTGATATGTACGCGCCCTGCTAGACTTAAATCGCGGTCGGTAAAGGTGGCTAGCAATGGGCTACCATAAATCTCTACAGCTAAACGGTTGATACCGCTTTGTTGCTGGTCTGGTTTAGGTTTTACCCGTAACCCTGGTGAGTCAGTGTGGGCGCCGATCAGCCTAAACCCCTCTTGAGCAAGGTTATTTGAACCGACGGTAAAGGCGATGATGCTAGAGTCGTCTCGTTTGACGTAATAACGCCCATTCGGTTGTAATGCCCATGTATCACCCTCTAATAGTTCACTAAAACCTTTGTTATCTAGGATTTCTTTGCTCGTGTGAACAGCGTGCCAAGGGCTTGGGCTAGCATCGATATATTGCAGTAAGGCTTGGGCGTGTTGTTGGGCAGTTAACATGTTATTTCTTGGGGTCTAAATTGAGTGATGCGGAATTAATACAATAGCGTAAGCCTGTTGGTTGCGGACCATCTGGAAAGACGTGTCCAAGGTGGCTTTCACATTGAGCGCAGACCACTTCAATACGGACCATACCGTGACTTTCATCTCGGTTTTCTTTAATAGCATTTGATTGGATGGGCTTCCAAAAGCTTGGCCAGCCACTACCCGAGTTGTATTTGCTGTCGGACTCAAACAGAGGCGCGTCACAGCACTTGCAGAGATAGAGGCCCTCGGTTTTAGTGTCTACATAAATGCCAGAAAAAGCAGCTTCGGTGCCCTTTTGGCGGCAAATATTATATTCTTCTGCGGTTAATTTAGCTTTCCAGTCGTTGTCACAGTCTGTTTGCATGCGTTGACCCTTTGATGTTGATGAATAAATTATACCTGACAAAAAAGTGCTGGTTTATAACCAATCATTCAGTTGGATTCCAAAGCCTAGGCTATTGGTGTGGTTGTTATAGTCGAGAAGGCTCTCGCCGTAACCATTGAACCATTGCACATAGCCGCGAACATTATTATGTATCGGGAAGCTCCAGCCTAGTTCGATAGCACCTTTATTGCTGCTTGTTTTGAGGTTATTTCTGAATAGAAGTGAAAAGCTATGTTGTTGTTTTTTATACACGCCCCTTAATTCAAAGTGACCTAAAAAGTCGTCAATATCATGGTTGTCATCTTGTGATTCACTTTCAGGAATACGGTACCAGGGTTTAAATGACAGGTAGATGTCGCCCTTTTCTAGGATAAAGTCTGTATAGAGGCGGTTCCAGCTTCTTGATAATAAGCCTGATTGGCCATTCGATTGATGGGTGAACCCCGTCAAAATGGCAGAGTTGCGGAACCCTAAAATTGTATAGTCGGTGTCGAACGAAAGCCATGTTTCAGCTTCATGATTGGTGTCACGAAAGGGGGAAGAGTGAGTTTTATTGAATTGCTGCCAGAAAGACCGGTTGGTGTATGCGGCATATAAATCCCCTTGCCCAAAGATAAGGTTTCGAGCGATGGGCAGTTTCATGCTGATTTGAAACTTTGTTTCTAGGTGCTGAAGATCTGGGTTAACGTCTGGGTAAGCGGCTTCAAATGGTGTTGTGCTAGGATCGCTGGTGTTATAGCTGGCAATAATGTAATTAGGTTTATGTGGCAGCAAAGAAAAAGCATTCCAACTGGCAGTTTTTTCTTGCAGTTGGCGACGCTTTAATGCAGAAAAATGCTCCTCCTCTGAAGCCATTGTGTCTTGGCATTGCTGTTTCAGTTCGCCCACGGTCATAGTGTTTTCTGCCGTATTGAGTAAATTGGACAAGCAAGTTGTCATCGGATTGTCTTCGGCAGCAAATAGCGGAGTACAGAATAAAGTCAGTACGGTAAGAAGTTTTTTCATAGTCATGATTTGGGTAATAAAAAAGCAGCTGAAAAAAGGTCAGCCGCTTTTTTTGTATTGTGAGGGTGGTTTATTGCTGTTTGGGTAGGCTATTAAAGATTATTTTAATCCAGTTCTCTTCATTGATAAAACCACCACCCCAAGCGGCCCATTTGCTAGGTAATCCGGCCAGTTGGATTTGATCAAGTGTTTTACCTGAAGCGGCTTGCTGCTTAACGAACTGTGTTGTATCGGTTAGCATTGCGTAATAGTTTTTTAGCCCTTTCACATCCGATAGTTCGCCATGGCCTGGGATAACAAGCGCATCTTCAGGTAATGACTCAATTATTTCGCCGATATTGTGTGTCAAGGTAAAGGCATTGCCTCCGGTGTCTAAGTCTACAAAAGGGAAAAAACCATTAAAAAAATGATCACCTAAGTGAGCAACATTGCTTTTTGGAAAATAGACGACAGCATCACTATCAGTGTGACCATGTGCATGGTGGATAAATTGAATTTCCTCATTATTAAAATGAATGTTAATGGCTTGTTCAAAGGTGATGATGGGCCACGCTTCTTTTGGTGAGGCCGGTGACTTCCCAAAGAAGTTTTCTTGGTCAGTCATTAAACGTTTCCTGGTATTCGTATGCGAAATAATGGTCGCATCTTTTGAAAAATAAGCGTTATTACCAGAATGGTCACCATGCCAGTGAGTATTAAGAATAAAGCGCAGCCGACCTTTGCTGATATCGTTTAGTGCGGCATCAATTTTTTTGGACATTGGCCCCAGTTGGTCATCGACCAATAAAAGGCCATCTGGGCCAGCCGATACGCCAATATTGCCGCCGGCAAAGCCACCTTCGCCCTCAAGCATATAAATGTTGCCACGCACGTGCGTTGTTTTAAGCGTGATGTTTGAAATCCCTTCGTCTGCAGGTCCGGCATAAGATTGGCTGGAAAGGAATAAAGAAAAAAATAATAAAAAAATCTTGTTGCTTACGTTCATTTATTGTCTCCGAGATTTTTTGTTTTATGAGTCATCATTCGGTGTTGGATGCCACCCAGAATACCATAAGTCAATAGGGATTATTTCAGGCTTGATACCATTTTTATGGAACCACGAATCAACAGCAAACCGTTTGCCAGAGTCTAGCTGCTCGATGACCGCAGACGTATGCGGCCAACCGTTTAGGAAGAAACCGCGGTTAATACGATAGCCTTCTTTATGAAAGCGCATTAGCCCGCGCTCACGAAAGAGTCTTAGGTATAAAGTTGTGTTTGTGGCCTCATCAACGCAGTCCATTTGATGGCTACGGTCTTGAAAAAAAGCGGCAAACGTACCCGGCAAGTCGTCTTGGGTGTGTGTTATCCCACCAATAAAAGTTTCCATTTGAGCAATGGCCAGTGAGAGTTGCTGGCGTTCTATTTTGGCTGATGCTGCTTTAGGTGAAAAAAGTTGCTCAATGGTGAACCATTGAGCGTCGTCGAGCGTTACAGTCTGAACTGTTTTGCAACCATAGCCATAACACACCTCAAAGGCGTCAGCGGGTACCGTCACCAGTTCTTTTTTTGGCAAGGCGCAACCGGCCAGTAGGGTTAAAAAGCCAAGCCCGATAATAAAAGAGGTAAGCGCAGGTTTGTGCATTAAGCCAATGCCTTAGCGACTAATTTTTCTAAATGAGGCGGTAAGGTTAAGGCTAACGCCGCTTGGTGGCCCTTATCCGACATTTTTCCCCAAGTTTTTTGCACAATGTCAATGATTTTTTCTTCATTATGTTTGTTGGCAAAGGCATCGAAATAATGGTTTAAAAAAACCAAGCAAGACACGTCTTCCAATGTTTGTGCCTCAGGGTCAGATTTAAGCCTCTTTTTTTGAATAATACTGTTTGCTCGTTCAATGTCGGCGTCGTCATAGCCACTTTCTTGCATCGCGTCGACTAAAATTTTTGCATGTAATTTCGCCAGCTCTGTGCGCCACGTTAAATAGCCCGTTAAACCGGCAGGGTAATCTTTTCGAGCTAGTTTCCAACGACACACATGCTGGGCATAGCAAGCTAAGGTGAGAGCGTCAGATGCGTTTGGTTCAAAAGCCTGAAGGGTTTTTAGCATGCGTTGTGAATATAGCGCTTCTGTGCCGTTTGTTGGGTCGCTAGCATTTGCGAGGTCAATGCGTTGCAGTGTTTGTTGTAATTTAGTTGTCATAGTGTGTTGAGTTGCTGTTTGATGGGGTTAGCGTAGGTGCCGATCGTAGGCGTGTATTCTTACTTCTCATAAAGGTAATATAGCAAGAAAATTCAATTTAAATGGGAGAAGCTGATGAGATCTTGGGTGATGCTATATGGGGTGGCTAGTTATGCTCTATTTTGTGCGGTCTTTGTCTATTTTATAGGATTTGTTGGTGGCTTAGGTGTCTCGAAGAGTCTCGCAACACAGTCGACAGAATACTCCCCTTATGCCTTAGTGGTGAATATTGGCTTACTACTCATATGGGGAGTGCAACACAGTGTTATGGCGCGTGGCTGGTTTAAAGACATGATATCGTCAATGGTGCCGCATCAAGTAGAGAGAAGCACCTATGTATTGGCTTCAAGCCTTGTGTTGGCGATGCTTATGATTTGTTGGCAGCCAATGAATGGCATTGTTTGGCAAATAACAAACAAAGCTGCCATAACACTAGTGTGGTCGGTGTTTGCTTTGGGTTGGGTGGTGGCTCTTCTTTCAACATTTTTAACCAACCATTTTGATCTATTTGGCTTGCGTCAAACGTGGTTGTTTTTTGTTAATAAAACATACACTCAGGTTAAATTTAAAGAGCGTTTATTTTATCAATGGGTTCGTCACCCAATGATGTTAGGTTTGTTAGTAGTATTTTGGTCCTTACCAACGATGACTATTGGGAATATCGTGTTCTCAATTGGCATGTCAGCCTACATTTTTATTGGGATTTACTATGAAGAAAAAGATCTGGCTAGAACCTTGGGTCGGTCTTACACAGATTACCAGCAAAGAACGGCGAGAATTCTGCCAACAATATATTAGCAAAGGTGGTTTAAGGGCATTGCTAAGCTAAGCCCTTGAAATTTTTAATATATGATCTAAAATAGCTCCACCTTGAATAAGGAACGCTGCGACAGGATCTTCCTGCTAGGCTTATTCAAACAGTCAAATTTTAACTGCGTTCATTATTAACAGGAAACTGAAATAATGAGCATGGTGTCTAGATAAAACGGTGAGTTTTTATCATCTGCCTAACTGGCAACATCCATATAGCCCAACTTTTAGTGCCTATTTTTAAACCGAAGAGGCGAGTTTACTATGAGCAAGAATTTTATTTTTACATCTGAGTCGGTATCTGAAGGACACCCAGACAAAGTAGCTGACCAAGTGTCAGATGCGATGTTAGATGCCTTATTAGAACAAGATGCCTCATCGAGAGTCGCCGTTGAAACAATGGTTAAGACCGGAATGGTGATTTTAGCCGGTGAAGTAACGACAAATGCATGGGTCGATACCGAAGAGCTAGTACGTCAAGTGGTTAACGATATTGGTTACGACAAACCAGAGATAGGCTTTGATTGGCAAAGTTGTGCGGTGCTAAATGCTATTGGCAAGCAATCTCACGATATTGCTATTGGTGTAGATGAAAGCGAAGAGCATGAGCAAGGCGCTGGCGATCAAGGGCTGATGTTTGGTTATGCCTGTGATGAAACTGATGTTTTAATGCCGGCACCGGTCACCTATTCTCACCGATTGGTACAGCGCCAAGCAGAGGTGCGTAAGAATGGCGTATTACCGTGGCTGCGCCCTGATGCGAAAAGCCAGCTGACCCTGCGTTATGAAAACAATAAACCAGTGGGTGTTGAAGCGATCGTGTTATCTACACAGCATGCACCCGAGATCAGTTTGGCCAATTTACGCGAAGCGGTGATTGAAGAAATTATTAAACCGGTATTGCCAGATGCGTGGTTTGCCAGTTGTTTGTCTGAAAATATTCATATTAACCCGACAGGCCAATTCATTATTGGTGGCCCTGTGGGGGACTGTGGTTTAACAGGCCGTAAAATTATTGTGGACACCTATGGTGGCATGGCACGCCATGGCGGCGGCGCATTTTCTGGAAAAGATCCTAGTAAAGTAGACCGATCTGCTGCTTATATGTGTCGATATGTTGCTAAAAACATTGTTGCAGCGGGTTTGGCGAAACGTTGTGAAATACAAGTTTCGTATGCGATTGGGGTCGCCAAGCCAACATCCATTGCGGTTGAAACATTTGGTACTGGGCTTATCGACAACGACAAAATAGCTGTACTGATCGGCGAACATTTTGATTTGCGCCCGAAAGGCTTAATTGCAGAATTGGACTTATTGCGTCCGATTTATCGTCCAACCGCAGCCTATGGACACTTTGGCCGTGAATTACCCGAATTTACTTGGGAGCGCACAGATAAAGCCGAGCTATTAAGAGATGCGGCTAAATAGTCAGGCGCACCGACACACAACAATTTAGAGAGATAAAAAAATGAGTTTTACAGATTATAAAGTAGCTGATATGTCATTGGCTGAATGGGGTCATAAAGAAATAGCCATTGCTGAAAGCGAAATGCCGGGTTTAATGGCCTTACAAGAAGAGTTTGGTGAGAGTAAGCCATTAGCAGGTGCGCGCGTTGCAGGCAGTCTACACATGACCATACAAACGGCGGTACTGATCAAAACCTTAGTGGCTTTAGGGGCTGAGGTTCGCTGGTGCTCTTGCAATATTTTTTCTACACAAGATCACGCAGCAGCGGCGATTGCCGATCTTAATATTCCAGTGTTTGCTTGGAAAGGCGAAACGATTGAAGAATATTGGTGGTGCACAGAACAGATGATGACTTGGCCGGAAGGGCAAGAAGCGAATATGATTCTTGATGACGGTGGTGATGCGACCTTGCTACTGCATAAAGGTGTTGAGTTTGAAAAAGCAGGCGCTGTACCGGATGCAAAAGAGGGCGATAATGAAGAGTGGGTCGCCATTCTTGATGTCTTACGTCGCAATTTGCCGGTAGCACCGACTAGATGGCAAAACATGGCCAGCAGTATCAAAGGTGTGACAGAAGAAACGACCACGGGCGTACATCGTTTATACCAAATGCAAGAATCAGGTGAGTTGCTTTTTCCAGCAATGAACGTGAATGATTCTGTGACGAAAAGTAAATTTGATAACCTGTATGGTTGTCGTGAATCATTATTAGATGGGATTAAACGTGCAACAGACGTCATGATAGCTGGCAAAATTGCGGTTGTTATTGGTTATGGTGATGTTGGTAAGGGCTGTGCGCAAGCCTTCAAAGGCATGGGTGCAAGTGTGTGGGTGACCGAGGTTGACCCTATTTGTGCATTACAAGCAGCGATGGAAGGTTATCGCGTCGTACGAATGGACGATGTGGCCGACCAAGGTGATATCTTTGTGACAACAACGGGTAACTTGGGTGTTATTAATCACGACCATATGCTGGCGATGAAAAATGAAGCGATTGTTTGTAATATTGGTCACTTTGATTCTGAAATAGATATTGCGTCGCTTGAAAAATACGAGTGGGAAGAAGTAAAGCCACAAGTGGATCACGTCATTTTCCCCGATGGCAAGAGAATTACGTTGTTAGCAAAAGGCCGTTTGGTTAATCTTGGCTGTGCAACAGGGCACCCAAGTTTTGTGATGTCGGCATCATTTACCAACCAAGTCATGGCGCAAATTGAGTTTTTCTCAAATGGAGATAACTACAAAAATGAAGTCTATGTGTTACCTAAAACCTTAGATGAAAAAGTAGCGCGTTTGCACCTAGAGAAAATTGGCGTAAATTTAACCGAGCTTACGCAAGAGCAAGCTGACTATATTAATGTCCCTGTTGAAGGACCGTATAAACCACATCACTACCGTTACTAACTATGAGTTTAGAGTCATATCAAAAAATTAGCTTTGAATTCTTCCCACCAAAAACCGAAGAAGGGCGAGTTAAGCTGTTAAACGTCAGTAAAGAGTTGGGCCAACTTGACCCAGCATATTTTTCTGTCACCTTTGGCGCAGGAGGTAGTACTCAACAAGGTACCATTGATACCGTGCTGGATATTAAAAAGCAAGGTTTCTCAGCGGCACCACATTTGTCTTGTGTGGGGTCTACAAAAGCAAGCATCCGTAAAATTTTATCAAATTATAAGGATAACGGCGTAGACCGCATTGTTGCCTTACGTGGGGACATCCCATCAGGCACCTTGGATATTGGTGAATTTCGCTATGCCAATGAGCTAGTGGCTTTTATTCGTGAAGAAACAGGTGACCACTTCCATATTGAAGTGGCCGCTTATCCCGAAGTTCATCCGCAAGCTGCGAATGCTCAAACAGACTTAGCTAACTTTAAACAAAAAGTAGAAGCAGGCGCAGATAGTGCCATTACACAATACTTTTTTAATTTTGAGGCGTATGTCCGGTTTGTTGAAGATTGCGACAAAATGGCTATAAATGTACCGATTGTACCGGGAATTATGCCAATAACAAACTATTCACAGTTGGCGAGATTTTCTGATATGTGCGGTGCTGAAATCCCCCGTTGGATACGTAAACGCCTAGAAGGCTTTGCCGATGACCGCGAATCGATTAAAGCATTTGGGACAGATGTGGTCAGTGAGTTAAGTCAAACATTGCTTGACTATGGTTGTCCGGGACTGCATTTTTACAGCATGAATCAGGCAGAAGCGAGTTTGGCTATTTGCCGCAATTTAGGGATCAGCGCGAAATGAGTCGTGTAAAAGAAATATCCTGTGCCATTTACAAAACGGCTAAGCGTGATGGTTTATATTTATATGTCAAAGAGCAGGATGATTTTTCAGATGTTCCTGTTGAAGTGATGCAGCAATTTCCAGTGCCTGAGCATGTGTTTGATTTAGAATTATCTGCGGAGCGTTCATTAGCACGAGAAGATGTATTAGTCGTGATGAAGAACCTTGAAACGCAGGGTTTTCACTTGCAAATGCCGCCTAAAAATGAAGACCCGATCGATACCATAACATTACCGGATAGTTTGCACGGCTAGCGATGCGTATTTCACGCCTTTTTGTTGAGCAAGATTTAGTCGAAGGAGCCGCTGTAACACTCGAAGCAGATGCGGCGCATTATTTACGCAATGTATTGCGTTTAAAGAAAGGTTACCAACTAACCGTTTTCAATGGCCAAGGCGGTGAATATGTCGCCACGGTTCAAGAGGTCCATCGTAAAGCGGTGGTGCTAGAACTGGGTGCTTGGCGAAATGTAGAATTAGAGTCGCCGCTTCAGATTGAATTGGGCCTGAGTGTTTCCCGTGGTGAACGGATGGATGTGGCAATTCAAAAAGCGACAGAACTGGGCGTGGCGGTTATTACCCCCGTTATTACGCAACACTGTGTTGTTAAACTCACCGAAGAACGTCGTTTGCAGCGCCATCAACATTGGCAAAACATTGTCTATCGGGCTTGTGAGCAGTGTGGTCGAAATAAGCCACCGATCTTAAATGTAACGATGGACTTAGCGCAGTGGCTAAATACAGAGTTGGCGGCAAGCCGTATTATATTTGAGCCGGGTAAGGCAGATACGTTAAGAGATTATCCAAAACCAAATGATGCGGTAGCCGTGCTGATTGGGCCAGAAGGCGGTTTTTCAGAACAAGAAGTGTTGGATGCGCAAGAGGTAAATTTTTCGGCCTTGGGTTTTGGGCCAAGGGTTGTCCGTAACGAAACAGCAGCGATTGCTTCCATTGCAGCGATGCAAGTTCTCTGGGGAGATATGGGGTAGGTTTGCATTTTTGCTGCCGCTAGGGTGTTCATTTCTTTTTGCGACAAAAAGAAACAGAACCAAAGAAAAGGTCGCCCAAATCGCAGTAATGAATTATTTTCGGGTTCGCGCTAAACTCGCTATGCTCAGACAACGCGCTCTCTTATCCGAAAAGAAATAATTCCTAGCGCGATAAAAGGGTACCAAAGTCAAAAGTGAGTGATTTTGATTTTAAACCCTCTTGCTCTCACTGAAAAACTAATCAATAAAATAGAGTTTTCTATTGTGGCTGTTTGAGCCCGTTCTTTAGGCGAGTTCCACAGTAGCTATTTTATTGCTTATTTTTGAAGGCACCCTTCAGGGTGAGAGCAGTGGGTGGCATTTTTCTGGTTACTCTTTTGTTGCTACTGACAAAAGAGTCACTCGCCTTTCAAGGCGAAACAGATGAAGAAATCTGGTTGTGTTTAAATGACAACGATAATTTACTATGTTTTGAGGTTGTTATTTGAATTGTAAGAATGATATGGGGAATGCTATTTTTAAATTGATGCTTAGGCAAAACCTTGGTTGTATAGCAAGGTTTCATGACTATATCGATGATGCTTTAAGAGCAACTTTAATAGATGAAGACGCGGACTCATCTGGTGTAGATAAAGCTTATTTGAGGATTAACCTAGAAAAACACTTCCCTGAAAAGCTTCGTGAAACATCTTTTCTGTTAATGTTTGGTCATCTAGAAGAAATGTTGTATTTATTATGGAGAGATAAAAACCCTCGTTCGGTTCAACAAGACGGAGGTTATGGGATAAAAAAATTCAAATCTTATATTAAAGATATATTGGGGGAGCTGGGAGATAATTCTGCGTATTCAATAATAATCAATGCTCAAGAAGTTAGAAATGCTTTGTTACATATAGCTGGTAGAGTGCCTTTATCTAAACACAAAGATGCTTTGAAGCGAGTAGCTATTAGCCATCCTGACAGCTATAAAATTGAAAATGACCGTATTAGAATTGAATTGAGCGGACTACTTGAGTTTCGAAATGCAATTAGTAACTTAACAGAAGAAATTCATAACAAATCTATATGTACATGACACGTTATAATATTAGAGAAAACACTTACAAGCGGAGAGACCCATGCGTTTAGGCGTTGTAATGGACCCTATCGGGTCAATCAATATCAAAAAAGACACCACATTTGCTATGTTGCTTGAAGCGCAAAGCAGGGGCTGGGAGTTGTTTTATATGGAACAACAAGACCTGTACCTGATAAATGGTACTGCGAAGGCGACCTATAAACCATTAACTGTTCAGCGCGATGAAAAAAGTTGGTTTACATTAGGTGAGCCTATTGATGATGTTATGAGTCAAATGGATGCTATTTTAATGCGTGTTGACCCGCCTTTTAACATGAACTTTGTCTATACGACGTATGTTTTAGAACAAGCCGAATCCGATGGTGTATTGGTGGTGAATAAACCGCAGTCTTTGCGTGATGCCAATGAAAAGTTATTTACGGCATGGTTTCCAGACTGTTGCTCGCCTACCTTGGTGACTTCGCAAACTCAACGGATTAAAGACTTTTTGCTTGAGCATGAAGATATTATTGTTAAACCTTTAGATGGGATGGGCGGCGCGTCCATTTATCGACTTAAAAAAGCGGACCATAACCTTGGCGTTGTGCTGGAAACGATGACTAATCATGGAAAAGAATTGACAATGGTTCAGCGCTATCTACCTGAAATTAAGCAGGGCGATAAACGTATTTTAATTGTTAATGGTCAACCCGTACCGTACGCCTTGGCCCGTATTCCTGCCGAAGGTGAAACGCGAGGGAACTTGGCCGCTGGTGGGACAGGTGAGGGCCGAACATTAACCGATAGAGACCGTTGGTTATGTGAGCAAATTGGCCCTACGTTGGTTAAAAAGGGGCTGTTTTTTGTTGGCTTAGATGTGATTGGTGACTATGTGACGGAAATAAATGTGACAAGCCCAACGTGTGTACAAGAGTTGGACAATCAATTTGGTTTAAACATAAGTGCTTTACTGATGGATTGCATTGAGGAGCAACTAGCATAGAGGTGGCTGCTCCAGCTGCCATATCATCAGCGGATAAGCTGGGTTTAACGTTATTTATGGCGGGCATTATTCATGCCTTGGTTATTTTGGGTATTAGTTTTGATGTTGATATCTCGCGTTCCGTTAGTCAAGCACTAGAGGTTGTGTTGGTGGTATCGCCGGATAAAGAGCGGCCTGAAAAAGCTGATTTTTTAGCCCAAGAAGATCAAGTTGGTAGTGGCGAAGCGGAAGAAAAGGCAGTTAATCAACAGCAAGCAGCGTTGCAGCCGAAAAAGCAGTCAGCACAATCTGAGCATACGAAAGAGCAGCAATCGCTGGCTCAGGCTCAAAAGGCGCTCTTGCAAACTGAAGCGGATGTGGCAATTGAGGCTAGCAATAAAAAAGTGCCAAAGCAAAGCAAGGCATTAACGACGGCTGATTTATTGCGTCAAAGTGAGGAAATTGCAAAACTTCAGGCAGAAATTAATGAAGCGGTTACCAGTTATTCACGACGACCTCGAAAATTACACATCAACTCAATTAATGCGCATAAATACAAAGCGGCCAGTTACGAAGCGGCTTGGCAACGCAAAATTGAGCGAGTGGGCAATTTGAATTATCCAGGGGAAGTGAGGCGTAAGCGTTTGTCGGGCACATTAGTAATGAGCGTTGAATTATATGCCGATGGTAATTTAAAGAAAATCATAATTAATCGCCGTTCTGGTCATAAAATTATTGATGATGCAGCAGTCAATATTGTTAAACTATCGGCACCATTTGCCCCGCTCCCTATTGATCTGCAAAAAGATATTGATATTTTGGTCATCACGAGGACCTGGCAATTTTTAAATGAAGGCTCTTTGCTAACACGCTAAAGACCACAACGATGAAATTTTATTTATGAATAAAAAAAACTATCTCACTAATAATTTCCTAATTGCAATGCCAGGAATGGAAGGTGATGACTTTTCTAAATCGGTCACCTACCTATGTCAGCATGATGAAGAAGGGGCGCTGGGTATCGTGATTAATAAACCACACACGATGACCATGAAAGCCATTTTTGATCAATTATCAATTACTGCAGTTAACCCAGCAGTAGCGGCAACGCCTTTATTTATGGGTGGTCCTGTTCAACCTGAGCGAGGGTTTGTGTTGCATACGCCGGTAGGCAACTGGGATTCTACGTTAACGGTGAATGATGAGTTTGCGCTGACCAGCTCAAAAGATATTTTAGAAGCAATTGCCGAAGGTAAAGGGCCCGAGAAATGGATGGTTGCGCTGGGTTATGCGGGCTGGGCTGCAGGGCAATTGGAGCAGGAAATTCAGCGGAATTCTTGGTTACATGGCCAAGCTGAACCACATATTATTTTTGATGAGCCTCTCCCGCAACGCTGGGAATTGGCGGCGCATAGAATAGGTGTTGATATTAGTTTGATGAGTTCTGATGTGGGTCATTGCTAATGGCGGTATGCCTAGGTTTTGATTATGGTGTAAAAAAAATAGGTGTTGCTGTGGGTGATACACAGACACACATTGCCAATGCCTTAACAACGGTTAAAGCAGTGAGACAAAAGACCGGCTGGGACGAGTTAACAAAAATTATTGAGACCTGGCAGCCAACAAAAATGATAGTTGGTATTTCTCGCCAAGAAGATGGTAGTGATAATACAGTTACGCCAAAAATGGAGCGGTTTTCTAGACAGTTAGAAGGGCGGTATCAATGCCCCGTTGAATTATTTGATGAGGCGCTGACAACATTTGAAGCAAAACAAATATTGTTTGATGAGGTTCAGGTGAGTGCCGATAAGTTATGGGAAGTTCAAGACCAAGTCGCTGCGCAGTTGATTTTACAAAGCTGGTTAAACACACAACAACACAAGCAATAAGTATGGATACAGAGTTAAAAGCTATTGATATTGATGCCATCATAAACACAATGGCAGATGAGTTGGCACAAATGATGGAGCGCAAGCAAATAGTTGAGCCACTGATGATAGGGGTGCATACCGGCGGGTTATGGGTGGCAGAAAAGTTACATCAGAAACTAGGGTTGAATAAACCGCTTGGTGAAATTGATATTTCATTCTACCGGGATGACTTTTCACGCATAGGCTTAAATCCACAGGTTAAGCCAAGTAATATCCCTGCTAAGGTTGAAAACGAGCACATTATCTTGGTGGATGATGTTCTCTATACAGGCCGAACGATCCGTGCAGCATTAAATGAAATTTTTGATTACGGTCGCCCTGATAGTGTTACGTTGGCGGTTTTAGTAGACCGTGGAGCGAGAGAATTGCCGCTTCATGCAGATATAGTCGGTGTGAAACTGGATTTGTTACCTGAAAAACAGGTAAAATTGATCGGCCCGGCGCCTTTAGCGCTAGAAACTAACCGGAATTGACTGATATGAGCTCTAGCAAGCAACCTGCTAGTACGTCCTTCAAAGCACCCGATAGTTCCCGTTTACAACTTGATGAACAGGGACAACTCCGCCACTTTCTAACCACCGAGGGTCTTTCTAAAGAAACCCTGATAGAGATTATGGATGTCGCCGAGTCATTCTCGAGCGTAGGTCATCAGGCGGTAAAAAAAGTCCCCGTACTGCGTGGAAAAACGATTGTTAATTTGTTTTTTGAAAACAGCACGCGAACACGTACGACGTTTGATTTAGCTGCAAAACGCTTATCTGCGGATGTGATTAATTTAAATATAGCAACGTCTGCAACCTCTAAAGGCGAAAGTATTCTCGACACGATTCGTAATTTAGAAGCGATGCAGGCCGATATGTTTGTGGTGAGGCACTCCGATAGTGGCGCGGCACATTTTATCGCGCGACATGTAGAGCCACATGTCAGCGTTATTAATGCTGGCGATGGAAGCCACGCACATCCCACTCAGGCGATGCTCGACATGTTTACTATTCGTCGAGTAAAGAAGGAGTTTAAGCATTTGAAAGTCGCCATTATTGGCGATATCTTGCATTCGCGAGTTGCTCGCTCGCAAATTCATGCGCTTAATACGCTAGAGGTTAAAGAGGTGCGAGTTATTGCTCCGAAGACGTTGTTACCGAGTGATGTTAATTCATTAGGTGTGCACGTGTATGGCGATTTACGTACAGGACTTGATGATGTAGATGTGGTGATCATGCTGCGTTTGCAACGTGAACGAATGGGCGCTGCACTCTTACCCAGTGAGCACGAGTATTTTGAGTGTTTTGGTCTGACGGAAGAAAAGTTGGCGTATGCCAAGCCGGATGTCACCGTGATGCACCCAGGGCCGATTAATCGTGGCGTGGAAATGGAAGCTGCCGTTGCTGATGGTGCCAATTCGGTTATTTTGCAGCAAGTGACGAATGGCATTGCTATCCGCATGGCGGTGATGACACTTACGCTGGGTCAAAATAAGGTAGTTAAGGGATGAATATACACATCAAAAATGGCCGAGTCGTTGACCCTGCTAATGCCTGTGATGCCGTTAAGGATGTCTATATTGCCAACGGTCAAATTCAATCGGTGGGTGAGAAGCCAGCGGGCTTTGTTGCACAACAGAGTATAGATGCCAGCAATAAATGGGTGTTACCGGGCTTTGTAGATTTAAATGCCAGTCTAAGAGAGCCGGGTTATGAACATAAGGCAACAATACAGAGCGAAACAAAAGCTGCTGTATCGGCCGGCTATACCTCAATTTGTTGTTTGCCAGATACCCAGCCAGTATTAGACACCCCTTCTGTTGTGCAACTGATTTTGGACAAAGCGGCCTTGGCTGGTTCGGCAAAAGTACTGCCATTAGGCGCTTTAACAGTTGGGCTACAAGGTAAGGCGCTGAGTGAAATGTATGCCTTGAAAAAAGCAGGTTGTGTTGCCGTAAGCCAAGCACCCAATAATACGATTGATAACCAAATATTAAGGCGTGCTTTACAGTATGCCAGTACCCATGACCTGCTGGTGATACTCAAACCAGAAGATATATCGATTAAAGATGATGGTTGTATTCATGATGGCTCGGTGAGTTCTAAATTGGGTTTATCGGGCATCCCTGTTTCAGCAGAAACAGTAGCTATCGCACAGATGATTGAATTAGCCGAAGAAACGGGTGCGAGAATTCATTTAACGGGCGTGTCTTCAGCAAGGGCTGTGACGATGATTGCAAGAGCGCAGGCTACTAATGATGCCATTTCGGCAGATGTACATGCATACCAATTAAGCTTAACTGAATTTGATGTGGGTACGTTTGACGCAAACTATCATACTTCACCACCACTGCGTTCAGTAGAAGACAGAGATGCGTTAGTGGCGGGTGTTGCAAAAGGAATATTGAGTGTTAGCTCAGGTCATCGACCGCATGAGGCAGAAGCTAAACAAGCCCCCTTCCCATCAACTGAGCCGGGCATTTCAAGTTTAGAAACGGTGTTACCATTAATGCTGACACTGGTAGATGAGGGAATATTGGATTTATCTCAAATGGTGAGTCGTTTAACGGATGGGCCATCAGTGACACTGGGGCTGGCAACAGGGCGTCTGTCGGAAGGCGCTCCAGCAGACCTTTGTATTGTTGACCCTGATAAAACTTGGCTAGTTGATGAGGAACATTGGTTTAGCCAAGGAATAAACACGCCTTACCTTGGGCATCAAATGAAAGGCAAAGTAACGCATACACTGGTTAATGGCCACTTAGTTTTCGAGGAATAATGCAAGAAAATACACGAAACACCATCTTTTTAGAAGATGCTGAAATTTTGGCGCAACAGGCGTTTGAACAAGAGCAATACGTTATACGCGTGAAGGCGCCTAAGTGTGCAGCATCAGCACAGCCAGGACAGTTTGCACACATTCAATGTGATCCCCAACGTTTAATGCGTCGCCCATTATCGATTATGCGTGCTTGCGCTTCAGAAGGTTGGGTTGAGTTTTTATATAAGGCGGTGGGTGCTGGGACAGAATTGCTCGCAAAACGCGCAGTGGGTGAGACAATTAACGTGATGGGGCCAATTGGTCGACCATTTGAGTTAAACACCAACAAACCTAGGGCCTTGCTGTTGGGTGGTGGCGTCGGTATTCCTCCCATGATTTGTTTATCAGAGTATATAAAAGACAATCAAACTGAGATAACACCGGTTGTTTTTATGGGCTCAGAAGTTCCTTTTCCGTTTCAAAGAAAGGCATCGGCATTGGCGCTTGATGGTATTGAAGCAAGCGTTAGTGATGGTTTACCATTATTAGAAGAGTGGGGGATTCCCAGCCGTTTAGCCAGTTTGCAAAATTATGATGGTGTTTATCAAGGTTATATTACCGACCTAGCACGCGATTGGCTGAATGCCCTTAGTGAAGCACAGCGGCAACAGGTAGAGATATATTCCTGTGGCCCCACGCCGATGTTAAAAGCGGTGGCTGCATTGGCCAAAGAATTTAATATTTCATGCCAAGTGTCGCTTGAAGAATATATGGCATGCGCCGTTGGTGGTTGTGCCGGTTGTGTTGTTAAGGTGAAGACAAAAGAGGGTGAGGCGATGAAACGAGTCTGTGTCGATGGCCCCGTGTTTGAAGCCAGTACGGTATTCGCCTAACGTGAAAGGCGTTTGCTTGGCTTTGTTGGTGGGCTATTGTGGGCTTATTTTTTACTTATCCCATCAGTCAGCGTTACCAACGCCAGTGCTATTTGCACATCAAGATAAGGTTATTCATGCAATTGCCTATGCTGTTTTAGGTTTCTTTGCGTTAGCTTATTTCACCCAAGTAATCAAAAACGAACAACGAGCGCTCATTGTGGCCTTTATTTTTTCAGCGCTCTATGCGGCCAGTGATGAATGGCATCAGTCATTTATATCAGGGCGTGAGTCGGATTTGTATGATTTGTTTGCTGATATCTTAGGGGCCGGTTTGTCCTTGCTAATCGTTACTCGGTGGTGCTTTTTTAAGGTGAAACCAAGCGGGCGAAATCCCTAAGGGTAATAGCTTGGCTAAAGTAGATAAGGCTTGGAAAATACTAAAACCCACTGAAAGATAATAAAAAGAACCGTGTATAAAGGCGACGCGTGTCTTAAACGTTATGGCATGATTAATTACAGGTGCTCTATCAAAATAAGTTCTGGTGGGCTATTTTTTGTTGCACTAGGTATTTGAATAGTCACCTCGTATTGTTTTTTTGGCAGTGTCTTCGCCCAACTTTTTACAGACTCAGTTTCCTCTCGACCACCAGTATGTCCTGTGTAAGCCAGTATAGAAATAATACCTGGCTGTGCCAACAGGGCAATCGCTGACTCTAATGCCTGAAGCGTAGAGTTTGGCGTCGTTTGCAGTAATTTATCACTACCCGGTAAATAGCCTAAATTAAACATCGCACAACGAATCGAATGAACATCGTCCTTCGTTAAGTAAGCTGATAATTGTGAATGATCATCTTGTATCAGGTAAACCCGGTGTAATAGTTTTTCTTTGCTTAGCCGTTGCTCTGTTGTGTGCAAAGCGGCGGCTTGTAAGTCGAATGAGTAGACTTTTCCTGCCTCACCAATTTGCTTGGCTAAAAAGAGCGTATCAAAGCCATTACCCATTGTGGCATCAACGGCAATATCGCCCTCTGAAAGATAATTCGCAATATTGTTATGCGCTTGCTCAACGAGTGAAATAGTCATGTGTATACCTATTAATATCAGCGGATGTTGGTAACGGCTCAGCGTGAGTTAAGTAACGTAAAAAGCGCTCTGCATGCCACGGAATGAGGAGGGAGCCCTTGGAGCCGAAACCGTTAAAAACGAGTAATTTAGACTGCTCAGGATGCTGGCCTAAAAAGGGTTGCTTGTCGCGAGTACCAGGGCGAATACCAACGTTGTGTTCTAGTCGTTGAGCTTGCCTTAAGTGCGGAAAATACGGGTAACACGCATCGAGTAACTCAAGAGCAGCTTTTTCGTTAGGTTGCTCATCCAGTGGTTGCCATTGCCAACTGGCCCCCAATTTGAGTTGCCCGTTAGCAAGGGGCAGTAACCATTTGCCAAACTGCACAATTTCATTTGGCAAAGGATGATCTGTTTTCAGGGTTAAAATATCACCTTGTACCGGCTGCAAAGGAAGCCATGAAAACCATGGGTTATATTGTAAGTGGTAGCCATCACAAAAAATTATTTTATCGGCAGTGTGGTCATGCCATTCAACTGATGATGAACTGATGTTAAGTTCACTCAAGTCAATTTGTGCCTTGATGAAGCAGCCTTGATGCAGGAAAAAATCACGCAAATGATCGAGTAAAGCAACAGTATCAAGGTAAGCACATTGCTGTTGCTTGAAACCACCCAAGGATGTTTCTTTTAGGTATTTTTTATCTTTTGCATTGAAACGTTCAGCCAAGAAAGGTGCATACTCAGCCTGATTTTTTCGCTTGTTCCACTGGTTTAGCTCAGCCTCTGATTGGAATAGGCGAACCTGTTCCCTTTCATGCAGAAAGGTGAGACCAAAGAAATTAGCCAGTTCTGCATAAAGTTCTTTTGCTGCTGTAAGGTATTGTTCGACATGGTCAGTTTTAACTAACCTTTTGCCCGTTACCGGGTTAATTAAGCCAGCCGCGGTGCGCGATGCGGTGTGCGTAAGGCAAGGGTCAAGGAGTAAAACAGAGTGACCTTGTTGAATAAGTCGCCAGCCCAACAAGCTACCGGCTAGCCCTTGGCCAATAATCAGGAATTCAACTTTTTTCTTAGGGGTCAATTTAGCCTTTTTTAAACTTGAATAGTGTCAGCGGTGCCTACTTTTCAATTAGGCTGGAATGGGCGGCTATTTGCAGTATCTAATAGGAATTATTTTTTCCAAACGCTATTTTGTGTTGCAAGGTAAAGCGTCTCCACTTTTTTCCTAGCCCAAGGTGTTTTGCGAAGAAACTTAAGGCTAGATTTAACAGATGGATCACTGATGAAACAACGAATGTTTATTTGCTGGCCTAAACTCTCCCAGCCATAATGTTCAACAAGGCTAGTAACAATCGCCTCAAGTGTAAGGCCGTGTAGAGGGTCTTTGTTAGTTTTTTCGCTCATTCCAATGTTGTCCATTCACGTAATAGGTGCTGATGTTACGCATTTGTAAGCGTTAATCAAGCGTGCCCAATATAAAATTGAGGCTTATTATGGTTAGTTAACTGTTTTTTCGGCCACAAACTGGGCTAGGCTCTTTAACTGATTATATAAGCTCTTCGAGCGCTTCTTGTGCCGTCAGCCAAGCCTCTTCGGTTTTGGCTAGTTGTTCATCAATGCTGCTCTTTTCATTAATAATGTCGGCTAATTGTTGCTTCTTATCTTGATGGTATAAATCGCTATCAGCCAGTTTGGCTTCAAGCTGTTGTTGTTTCTCCTGCAATTTATCGAGTTGTTTTTCTGCTTTTCTTAGGGCGTCGCGTAGTGGTTTTTGCTGTTGCCTGTTATTCGCTTGCTGCTGTTTTTGTTCTTTACGAGCATTAACGTTTTTGTCGCTAGAGGGGGCGCTGTCATTTTCTTTGGCTTGATTTTTTACCCAGTCGGCGTAGTCACCTAGGTCGCCATCAAAGGGTGTTATTTTGCCGCCAGAGACGAGTAAAAACTGATCAGTGATGGTGCGCAGCAAGTGTCGATCATGGGAAACAATAATCATTGCGCCACTAAACTCTTGTAAGGAGGCACTTAAGGCATGGCGCATTTCTATATCTAAATGGTTGGTCGGTTCATCAAGCAATAATAAATTAGGCTTTTGATAAACCAGAAGTGCGAGAGCTAGCCTTGCTTTTTCGCCTCCAGAAAAGGGCGCGATGGCTTCTAGAGTTTTGTCACCATGAAAGCCGAAACCACCAAGAAAGTTTCTTAAATCACGTTCGGTGGTTTTTTTATCTAATCGCTGCAAATGCAATAAGGGTGATGCATTAGGATCTAATTGCTCTAACTGGTGCTGTGCGAAATAACCAACTTTAAGGCTTTCGGCACATTCAATGCTGCCGCTTGTTGGCTTGTTTTCTTCTGCGAGAAGCTTAATTAATGTCGATTTACCAGCGCCGTTTGGGCCTAATAATGCAACGCGATCACCGGGTTTTATAGATAGAGAGACATTATTTAAAATGACATTGTCGCTGTAGGCCAGTGTTGTCTTTTCAACTTTGATCAATGGATTCGAGACCCGTTCAGGCTTGAAAAATGCAAAATGAAAAGGAGAGTCAATATGTGCGGCAGAAATCAATTCCATTCGCTCCAGTGCCTTTAAGCGACTTTGGGCTTGCTTCGCTTTAGTTGCTTTTGCTTTAAAACGATCAACATAACTTTGAATGTGTGCACGTTCTTTTTGTTGGCGTTCAAAATTAGACTGTTGCTGGGCCAAGCGTTCAGCCCTAGCGCGTTCAAATTGAGAATAATTGCCGCTATAGAGCATCGCACTTTGTTGCTCAATATGTAGAATATTGCCGACAACAGCGTCTAAAAAGTCCCTATCGTGAGAAATAAGTAATAAGGTTCCAGCATAACTTTGTAGCCACTCTTGTAGCCAAATAACTGCATCTAAGTCTAAGTGATTGGTTGGTTCATCCAACAGCAGCAGATCGGAGCGGCACATGAGTGCCTTTGCAAGGTTTAAACGTACGCGCCAGCCACCAGAAAAGCTGGTAACAGGGTTGTTTAAATCGGTGGCCTTAAAACCCAGTCCGTTCATTAAAATCGCTGCCCGCGAGTTGGCAGTGTAGCCTTGAATAGTTTCTAGTTCAGCATACAGTTCGGCAGCACGGTGGCCGTCGTGTTGCTCTTCTGCATGGGCTATTTTTTGCTGAATATCGCGGAGTTCTTTATCGCCATCGATCACAAACTCAATAGCGGCTTGCTCAGTGGCGGCTAACTCTTGGGCAACGTGGGCAATCACAAAGCCCGATTGAATAGAAAAATCACCGCTATCGGGGTGGAGGCTATCTAACACCATCGCAAATAAACTAGACTTACCGCAGCCATTGGCACCACTAATACCAACGCGTTGTCCTGAGTGCAGCGTGAAGGAAACATTCTCGAATAATACTTTAGTTCCTCGGCGGAGCGATACGTTGCTTAACTTCAACATGTTTTGGGTCGTACAGATGGGAAAGCTGGCATTATACCTAAAGCCCGAGTGCGATGCTTAAACGTGGCCTACGCTGGTTCTTGTATGGCTAATGTTATTGGTTGTGAGCCGATTCGTTTAGCTGCGGATAGGCTTGTTTATGCGATAATTATATTTTTTATTAGCCCTTGTATTGATGAATCGCGCGCAATCTATTTTACAGTCAACGTTTGGTTACGACGCTTTTCGTGAGCCACAAGGTGAAATTATTCATGAGTTAGAGCAAGGGCGCGATGCCTTTGTGCTGATGCCCACAGGCGGTGGTAAGTCGCTGTGCTACCAAATTCCAGCCTTATTGCGTGATGGCACTGCGATTATTGTATCGCCATTGATTGCGCTGATGCAGGATCAGGTGGATGCGCTTAATCAACTGGGTATTAAAGCAGCCTATTTAAACTCAACACTCGATGTCGCTGAGGCGCGAGAAGTGGAGGCGCAATTATTAAATGGCGCTTTAGATTTATTGTATGTAGCGCCAGAAAGGTTGTTGAACCCTATTATGCTGTCGTTGTTGGAGCGCTGCCATATTGCCTTGTTTGCGATTGATGAGGCGCATTGTGTATCGCAATGGGGGCATGACTTTAGGCCAGAATATCAAAAGTTACGTGTGCTGCATGAGCGTTTTCCACAAGTGCCGCGTATTGCATTAACCGCCACAGCTGATCAACGTACGCGCGATGAAATTATTGCGCAATTACAACTTGAAGGGGCGCGGGTATTCATCAATAGTTTTGATCGGCCGAATATTCACTATGCTATTTCTGAAGGTAATAACCCGAAATTACGGTTGTGGCGCTTTATACAGGAAAATCATGCGCAAGATGCAGGCATTGTGTATTGCCTATCACGCAAGAAAGTAGAAGCGACTGCCGAATGGTTAACAGAACAAGGGCGTATCGCATTGCCTTATCACGCGGGCTTATCGCAAGAGCTTAGGCAAAAAAACCAACAGCGTTTTTTACGCGATGAAGGGGTGATTATTGTCGCTACAATCGCCTTTGGTATGGGCATAGATAAGCCGGATGTACGTTTTGTAGCGCACTTAAGTTTACCAAAAAGTATTGAGGCGTATTATCAAGAAACCGGTCGTGCAGGCCGTGATGGCGAGCCTGCAAATGCATGGATGGCGTATGGCTTGCAAGATGTATTGACGCTGCGACAATTTATGCAAAACTCCAATGCCGATGAGGCGCATAAACGTGTTGAGCATAATAAATTAGAATCTATGCTGGGGCTTTGCGAGCTGATTGCTTGTCGGCGGCAAGCCTTGCTAGGCTACTTTGATGAGCGGTTAGAACAGCCATGTGGTGCCTGTGATAATTGCACAACACCGCCTGAAAAATGGGATGGTTCTGAAGCGGCGCAAAAGATTTTATCGAGCATTTATCGTACAGGGCAACGCTTTGGCGTTAATTATATTATTGATGTCTTAATGGGCAAGGCTGATGACCGTATCCGGCAAAACCAGCACGAGCAGTTAAGTACCTTTGGCATTGGTAAAGAATTCTCAACGATGGAATGGCGAACTATTTTTAGGCAGTTGATAGCGCTTGGCTTTATTAATGTTGAAGCAGAAAGCCATGGCTCGCTAACACTGACAGAAAAATGCCGACCAGTGTTACGCGGTGAACAAAAACTGGCGCTAAGAAAGCAAACAAAAGAAGAAAAGCTGACAACAGAAAAAAAGAAGAAAAGCCCTGTTCGCCCACAAGACGAGCCGTTATGGGACGCTTTACGAGCTTTGAGAACGCAACTAGCGGAAGACAGTGGTGTGCCGCCCTATGTCATTTTTCATGATGCAACCTTAATGGAAATGATTAAAAAGCGCCCGGTTGAGATTGGCGATATGCGGTATATCAGTGGCGTGGGTGATCAAAAAATAAAGCGTTATGGCCAGGTTTTTTTGGCAGAAATTGCAAAGTACCCGTTAGCAGAATTATTGAATAATCGGCTTAGCGCAACGGTTAATGAGACGCTCATGTTGTATCAAGAGGGTTTAGATATAAAGGCGATTGCAACACAGCGCGATATGAAAGAAAACACGGTATATGGACATTTAGCCGATGCAATTGAAGTAGGGCTACTGGATGTCAAAGAGGTACTCGATTTAGACGACAGTGAATATCAAGAAATCATCATGACTATAGAGTCTTTGGAAGATGAGTCAAAAGGCCGCATTAAACCTATCTATGAGGCCTTGGATGAAGAGTATGAATACGGCATTATTAAATGCGTTCAAGCCTCTATGTAAGGCAGGCTAACATTGTTAGCCTAGTTCATCATCAGCAATTGAATATTTTGGGTCTTCAATCACGTTAACTTCAATTAGCTTTCTAGCCTTGTGTAATAATTTGATGCACTCTGGGCTTAAATGACGTAAATGCAGTGTTTTGCCTTGCTTCATGTATCGTTCTGCCAAGGCATCAATGGCTTCAATGCCCGAATGATCGGAGACGCGTGAACGTGCAAAATCAACAATCACTTCTTGTGGGTCGTTATAAGGGTCAAACTGGTCACGAAAGTTATGGATGGAGGCAAAAAATAGCGGACCAGTTGGCTTATAAATTTTAACGCCATCTTTTTCTTCAATCTCAAAGTGCATGTTTTTAGCATGTTTCCAAGCAAACACTAAGGTAGACATTAAGACACCTACGACAACCGCAATGGCTAAATCAGTTAGCACGGTAACAACCGCAACAGTAATACCGACAAGTGTATCGGAAGTTGGGATGCGGCCCAATAAGCGGAAGCTGGCCCATTCAAATGTACCCAGTACCACCATAAACATCACGCCGACTAAGGCAGCAACGGGGATCATTTCAATCAGTGATGAGCCAACTAAAATAAAGGCAAGTAAGAATAACGCAGCGGAAATCCCCGAAGCGCGTCCGCGACCACCAGAATTAATGTTGATCATGCTTTGACCAATCATCGCGCAGCCACCCATTCCACCAAAAAAACCGGTAGCCACATTGGCAACGCCTTGACCAATGCATTCTTTATTTCCACGGCCACGCGTTTCGGTTATTTCATCAATCAGAGTTAAGGTTAATAAAGACTCAATTAAACCAATGGCAGCAAGAATCAGCGCATAAGGGAAAATAATTTTCAGCGTTTCAAGATTTAGCGGCACGCTAGGGAAATGGAATTGCGGTAAGCCGCCAGCAATAGTCGCCACCGGATCGCCAGTCATATCGACAAGCACATCTTGAACGGTACGTAAGTCCATATCTAAGCCAATAGAAATGGCAACGATGGTTAAGATCGCAGCCAATGATGATGGAATGGCCTTCGTTAATTTGGGTAAGAAATAGATAATGGCCATGGTCAGCGCCACCATGCCTAACATTAATGTCATCTGCTCACCTTGTAGCCAAGCAAGCTCGCCGGTGACCGGATCAAGGAATTGAAATTGTTGCAGCTGAGCCATAAAAATAACAATCGCTAAACCATTCACGAAGCCTAACATCACAGGGTGTGGCACTAAGCGAATGAATTTTCCTAAGCGAAAAACTCCAGCCAGCACTTGTAAAACACCCATTAAGACAACGGTTGCAAATAGATATTCAACCCCATGAGTTGCCACCAAGCTCACCATAACAACAGCCAGTGCGCCGGTTGCGCCAGAAATCATTCCCGGACGGCCGCCAATAGCCGCGGTAATTAAACCGACCATAAAAGCAGCATATAAACCGACTAAGGGTTCAACCCCTGCTACGAAAGCAAAGGCAACGGCTTCGGGTACTAGAGCTAGTGCAACGGTAAGGCCAGAAAGAAGATCACTTTTTAGGCTTTGAGAACGAGAAAGGATAAGTTGAAACATAGGGATTTGCAGACAGTTATATAAGGAGCATTAACATAATGGAAACATTCAATCGAACATTATAGCAGAGAGTGTGCATTTGCAGCATTCATTAAAGCGTCAAGCAATTGTTATAAAACGTTCATAAACAAAGATTATTCTAACGATAAATTAAAAACTAAATAGTGATATGAACTAGGAAAACTTCATGAAAACGGATCAAGGTTTGATGCCATCGCTAATGCTTTATAAGCACATTTTTGCTGGCTAGCCCTCGAAAATTTTAGTAAAAAAATAACGGACGATTAAGTAGTATGCTAAATATTGAGCAAACAATAGAGCAAAAATTCCCAAATTTTGAGCAACGTGGCTCATGGCTTAAAAAACCAACGGTTGGTTTTTTAAAAAAACTGATGCATGAAAATGAAGTGAATCAATTCCTAGAAGATCATCAAGATGACGAGGGGTTTGATTTTATTGATCAAGTATTTGCATTTTTTAACTTTAGTTACTCAGCATCACACAGTGACAGGGCTAATATCCCCGCCAGTGGCCGCGTAATTATTGTTGCTAATCACCCACTGGGTGCGCTCGATGGATTATCGCTGTTAAAGCTTGTTGGTGAGGTGCGCCGCGATGTAAAAATAGTGGTTAATGACATGTTAATGGAGTTTAAGGCGCTAGACAGTCTATTATTACCCGTTGATAATTTAAGAAAATCAACGCAAAAGAGTAGTATTTCGCGTATTTTGCAGAGTTTAAATAATGAAGAAGCCGTTATTATTTTTCCTGCAGGCGAAGTGTCAAGAATGAGACCGAACGGAGTACGTGACGGAAAATGGTCGAGCGGATTCTTAAGTTTTGCTAAGAAAACCCAAGCTCCTATTTTGCCAATTTACGTTAAGGCGCGGAACTCATCTCTTTTTTATAGCAGTTCAATGTTCTACAAGCCTTTATCAAGCATGTTGTTAGCGCATGAGGTTTTTAATAAAAACTCGAAAACGATAAGCTTCAAGGTGGGCGCTCCCATCCCATACCGTTTTATAGATAGTTTGCCATTAAAACGTAAAGAAATTGCGCGATTGGTTCGTCGCCATGCTTACTTGCTAGGTAAAGGAAAAAAGAGCCTGCTGGAAACAGAACAGACCATTATTCACCCGCGTGATCGAAAGGCCCTGAAAAATGAGTTAAAAGAGGGTGAGTTACTGGGCGAAACAGCCGATGAAAAGAAAATATACTTATTTGATTATCGACCGGACTCTGCGGTCATGAATGAAATTGGGCGCTTAAGGGAAATGACTTTTCGGCGTGTCGGTGAAGGCACAGGCAAAAGCCGAGATCTTGATCGGTATGATAAGCATTATCGCCATATTATTTTGTGGGATGAGCAAGAACTTGAAATTGTAGGCTCTTATCGACTCGCTGAAGTAAAACGCTTAATGGATTTAGACAAGGGTCGAGGCATTTATAGCCAAGAACTTTTTGACTATAACATGCAGAAAGTTGCTCCTTATTTTGAACAGGGTATAGAACTTGGCCGTAGTTTTGTCAGCCCTAAGTATTGGGGTAAACGCAGCTTAGACCACTTATGGTATGGCATTGGCGCCTACCTTAGGAAGTACCCATCAACACGCTACTTATTTGGCCCTGTTAGCTTAAGTGATGCTTACCCTGAACTAGCTAAAGCGTTGATTGTGACGTTCTATCAGCATTACTTTCCTGATGCCGATTGCTTAGCCACCTCTCGAACGCCCTATATTATGAGGCCAGAAATAAAAAAGCAGGTGGCAGATGTGCTGACCGGCAATAATCAAAGTGACGACTTTAGAGTCATGAAAGAACACTTAGCGCATATGAATGTCACCGTACCAACCTTATACAAGCAATACGCCGATTTATGTGATGAAGGCGGTGTTCGCTACATTGATTTTAATGTAGATGCGAACTTTGGACACTGTATAGATGGGCTGATCATGACCGATATGCATAAACTAAAAGCTAAAAAGCGTTTACGTTATGTAGGCGGTTAATGCTACTAACCGCTCTACAAGAGTAGACATCCGTTTTAATTAGCGAACCTTCCGTGCTTTAGCCGGGCGGCCTTTAATTTTCCCATTGGCGAGGTAGTTCAGTGCTTGTCGCACAGCCTCATGTTCAAGCGCCACATAACTGGAGCGGTCAAAAATATCTATTTTGCCGATTTGCTTGCCTTCTAAGCCAGCATCGCCGGTTAGTGCCCCTAAAATATCGCCGGGGCGAATTTTATCTTTACGGCCGCCATCAATTTGAATGGTAACCATTGGCGGGTAGAGCTTGTAGCTACTATTGCGGTCCAACGATAAAGGGCTGTCTATTAAACAAGGTTTGTGTTGATATTCTTCAATTGCTTTTACACGCACTTGCTCATGTTCAGCAAATAAGCTCATGGCGAGCCCAGTTTCGCCGGCACGCCCGGTTCTTCCGATACGATGAACGTAAATTTCAGGATCGCGAGGCAGTTCGTAATTGATGACCATGCCGATGGATTTAATATCGAGCCCACGAGCAGCCACATCGGTTGCAACCAGTACGGAGCAACTATTATTAGCAAAGCGAACAAGCACTTGGTCACGCTCACGCTGGTCAAGGTCGCCGTGTATCGCTAATGATTCAATATTATGCTCGCGTAAAAACTCAGCCATCTCACTGCACTGCGCTTTGGTATGGCAGAAAACAATCGCCGTTTTAGGTTGATAATGCTCAAATAATGCCAGTAGCGTATTGTTGCGCTCATGTTTTTTGACTTGGTAAAACAACTGCTCGATCACGCTTTGCTGATGATCAGACTCAACCGTGACGGTAACAGGGTCGCGTTGAATAGAGCGACACATTTTTTTTACTTCGTCAGGGTAGGTGGCAGAAAACAGTAGGGTTTGACGAGAGGCAGGTGTGCGTTTAATGATGTCAGTCATCACATCAGAAAAGCCCATATCCAACATTCGGTCCGCTTCATCTAACACGAGGGTTTTTAGCTGATCGAGCTTCAGGGTGCGTTTTTTTAGGTGATCTTGAATTCGCCCGGGCGTACCCACCACAATATGTGCACCATGCTCTAGTGAGCCTACTTGTGGTCCAAAGGGTTTGCCACCGCATAGTAGTACCAGCTTTATATTAGGCACACTGCGAGCCAACTTACGAATTTCTTTACCGACTTGGTCGGCCAGTTCGCGGGTTGGGCACAAAACCAGTGCCTGCGTACCAAAAAAGCGTGGGTTAATTTTATCTAGTAAGCCAATGCCGAACGCTGCGGTTTTACCGCTCCCTGTTTTAGCTTGTGCGAGGATATCTTTGCCCTTTAAAACATGCGGCAGGCTTTGCGCTTGCACTGGCGTCATATTTTTATAGCCGAGTGAGCTCAAGTTTTTAACTTGAGCTGATGTAATGGGTAAAGATGAAAAGAGGGTGTCAGGCATAGGTTTTATCGGGGTTATTTTTTTGCTGTTAGCGGGTTGCTGTCAAAGCGAATGCCTGCCCAGCCTGTTTTCATAAAGTGACGAATATTTTGGTGATCATCGCCATCTGGGGTAGCCAGTACATCACGGTAGTACTCACCAAATAATGCCAAGGTTTGTGGCTCGGTAAACTCATTTAGCTTGGCAAAGGCAAATAACTTGCAAGAACCATTGTTTTCATTTGCCTTATTGTTAACTTCGCCGTTACTAAATGCGCTGGGTGTAAAATCATACAGCGCATCAATAATGTCCATGGTGTCGCTAAACTGTAATGTGGCTAATGCTTCGCGTAGTTGTTGGATGTTGTTCATGCTGGTGTCTCGGTCAAATGGGCTTAGTGTTAAAAGGTGCGGTTGTCAGGTAATAATTTATCCGCGCGACATAAATTTGCCGGTGCTGGTGTTTATTTTAATGACTTCTTCATTGTCTATATATTCCGGTACTTGAACTTCTAACCCAGTGCTTAGCGTAGCTGGTTTGGTTCGTGCAGAGGCAGAGGCGCCTTTTAAACCAGGCGCAGTATCCACTATTTGTAAGCTAATGGTGGCCGGTAACTCAATAGCAACCAGAGCTTCTTCTAGTAAAATGCCTACTAGGCTATCGAGCCCCTCGCTTAGGTATTTAACTTGTTCTTCAATGTCTTCAGCATCTAGTGTGTATTGATCATAGGTGTCTAAGTTCATGAAGGTATAGGCGTTACCATCTTGATAAGAAAACTGTAAATTGGCTTTTTCGCAATCGAGATCCTTCAGAAAGTCATCGCCTTTTAAGGTTTCATCACGTTTTTGCTTGCTTTTAAGGTGATTAAAGCGAACTTTATAAAGGGTAGAGGCTCCACGAGATGATGGGTTGCGTACGTCGATACTTTTAACCGCATAGGGTTCGTCATTGACTTCAACAACCATTCCGCATTTTAAATCGCTGGCTTTAGGCATGTGTGTTCCATGTGTTTGATTAGGCGTAATTATACGCCAACATGAAAAGCGCAATGGAAAACTCTTTTGTTTGATTTACGGGTGACTAAGGTTTGTTAAACGGTCTTAAATAGACAGGAAATCGATAGCGGCCTTTTTTGGTTAGGCCATAATATTTAAACGTGATTTCACTGCCTATAAGGGGTGGGTCAGTTCTGTCTTTATTTGAAAAGCCAGAACCAATGGTTAACTGTTTGCCCTGTGAAGTCAGGCAGAGTATAGAGCCCATTTTGCCTTGATATTGTCCTTTTCCGGGGAGGACTTTTAGCACGGTACATTCTGTGTCGGTGTATTCCTTTAGTTTCAATGCTGAAGATAAACGACCTGTTTGATAGGCTTGATTAGGGTCCCTAACCACAACGCCTTCACCTTGGTTAGCAGTAATAGAGTGTAAAAAGCGCTGTAATTGTTTTTTATTGTTAACGGTTGTTTGCTGAATGATCTGAATGTACGGCGTAGGGTTCTTATCTAGATAGTTTTGTAAAACCTGTAGCCGTTTATGTAAATTACCTGTTTGATTGGGCACATCAAATATTTGATGGGTAATATGTTTCCATCGTTCACCAGCATGTTGGCTGTTAACAATGGAGCTGATGTTTTCAAAGTCGGCTCGCTGTGTCCATAGCTCACCGTCTATTGGAAAAGGTGGGTAGTTCTGGGTAAACCATGCTGGTGGGCTAAGTATTTTTCCTCCTCGACTAATGAGCTTGTTGCCATCCCAATAGCCGCGTACGCCATCGAGTTTTTCGCTCATAAGCCAACCCGTCACAGGAATATCTTGATGGTATTTTTTAAGTAAAAATATATCCGGTTTAGCAGCGTAAGCTGGCAACGATATAAGGCTTATTAATATAAAAAAGATCCGTTTTTTCATGTTCCATTGCTTCGAAGCGTTGGTGATATTGATGTATGGCTGATGACCCTTGAAATACTTGTCGTGTTCTTTATAAATGATGAAGTGGTTTTTTTACAGATTTATCAGCCTAAAGTTTTACTTTGTTGTTTAGCTCAGCGGTACCGTTTGTTGACATATCTTAACCATTAGTTCGACAATTGGTATTGTTAGAAGTCACAGTTAACCTATTGGATATGAGCTGTTAAGGCTTATATGTTGGCTCAGACTCATAGATACTCGCTGTGCAATTTAGTCTGCGAATGGAAGCCATTTTGAAAAAATGGGCGGCGCATTGTTTTAATAGCCGTTATAAAAACGCCACACTTCCGCAGTAGATTAAATTTATATAAATAATAATCGAGGAGACTCAATGAAATTAGAAACAATTGCACTTCATACTGGCTATCAAATAGACCCAAGCACTCATGCGGCCACGACACCTATTTACCAAACTACATCGTATGCTTTTGATAGCACTCAGCATGGCGCAGATTTATTCAACTTAAAGGTCCCCGGTAATATTTATTCACGCATTATGAATCCAACTAATGCGGTGTTGGAACAACGAGTGGCTGAAATGGAAGGTGGGATTGCAGGCTTGGCATTATCGTCAGGAATGGCTGCTATAACCTATGCTATTCAATGTATTACTCATGTGGGCAGAAACATTGTTAGCACCAACCAACTGTATGGTGGAACCTATAATTTTTTCGCCCATACGCTACCACAGCAAGGCGTTGAAACGCGCTTTGCCTCATATGATGACTTAGCTGGGCTTGAAGCGTTGATTGATGACAACACCAGTGCTGTGTTTTGTGAATCTATTGGTAACCCAGGTGGTAATGTGGTTGACCTTGCCAAGCTCGCAGAGATTGCCCATCGTCATGGTGTGCCTTTAATTGTAGATAATACAGTGGCCTCACCTATTTTATGTCGTCCATTCGAACACGGCGCAGACATTGTTATTCATTCATTAACAAAATATATCGGTGGGCATGGCACAACGCTTGGTGGCATGATTGTCGATTCGGGCCAGTTTGACTGGGTTGCCAATAAAGAGCGTTTTCCGATGTTGAATGAACCTGATCCCTCATATCATGGTGTTGTGTATACAGAAGCGTTAGGCCCTGCTGCTTTTATTGGGCGTTGCCGAGTTGTGCCGTTACGTAACACAGGCGCTGCACTGGCTGCACATAGTGCCTTCTTGCTGATGCAGGGGCTTGAAACATTGGCGTTAAGAATGGAGCGCCATTGTGAAAATGCAGAAAAAGTAGCTGAATACCTCAAGCAACATGCTCAAGTTGAATGGGTTAATTATGCTGGCTTAACAAGCAGCCCAGATTATCAAACATGCCAAAAAATATCTGCGGGTAAGGCCTCGGGCATCATCAGCTTTGGGATTAAAGGGGGTGCGGAAGCAGGAGGTAAATTTATTGATGCACTGCAAATGATTTTACGCTTGGTGAATATAGGGGATGCTAAATCATTGGCTTGCCACCCTGCTTCAACAACACACCGTCAATTAAGCGTAGAGGAGTTGGCTAAAGTAGGTGTTAGTGAAGAGATGGTAAGGCTATCGGTCGGCATTGAGCACATCGATGATATTATTGGCGATATTGAGCAAGCCCTAGCGGCGGCACAGTAATAATATAAGTCCCTATTCATTATAAAAATGAATAGGGACTTCTCGATTGAGTAAGTGAAGGCAGGGCTGTTTTCTATGGATTTACTGTCTATTTAATAGTGTCTGAACTAAAACAATAAAACGAACATTAGCGTTAACGATTGGCTTGAGTGAGCAGCCTATCGAGTTGGTTGGCAAATGTCTGTCTGTCCGTATTATTTAAAGGCGGTGGGCCGCCACCAATTTCTAAGCCACTGGAACGCATGGTTTCCATAAAGTCGCGCATATTAAGACGGTCTTTAATGTTTTCTTTTGTGTATAGATCACCACGTGGGTTTAAGGCCGTGCCACCTTTTTCTATGACATCAGCAGCTAACGGAATGTCGCCAGTAATCACTAAGTCTCCCGCTTGCATTCGTTTAACAATTTCATTATCGGCCTCATCAAAACCCTGATTAACGCGTAAAAAAGAAATATAAGCAGAAGGCGGCACCCGGATTGCCTGATTAGCCACCAAGGTCATTTGAGTGTTTGTGCGCTCTGCGGCGCGAAATAAAATGTCCTTTATGACAACAGGGCAGGCGTCGGCATCTACCCAAATAGTGTTAAGCATCGTTATTATCGCTTCTTAGTGATCGTGAGCGGCAGCGGCTGCATTGGGCAGCCGAATTCGTTCAACCATATTCTGTACACTTTGAGGAGGTGCAGGCGTTAGGCTGGACACAATAAAGGCGACGGAGAAGTTCAAGCACATACCGATCGCACCAATGCCTTCCGGTGAAATACCAAACAGCCAGTTTTCAGCGGTATTAGCGGCCATTGGCTCTATAAAAATACCTTTAAAATAAATGATATAGCCCATTGTGAACACCAGCCCGGTGAGCATGCCGCAAATGGCGCCGTATTTATTCATGCGCTTACTAAAAATACCCATAATCAGCACTGGGAACAAGGACGATGCAGCTAAGCCAAAGGCAAACGCAACGACTTGAGCGACAAACGCGGGTGGGTGTAAGCCTAAATAACCAGCAACGAGAATCGCGAAGGCCGAGGTGATTCGGCTAGCGCGTAATTCATTTTTCTCGCTGATCTTGTGCATAAAGGTGCTTTTTAATAAATCGTGCGAAATACTGGCGGAAATAACTAATAATAAACCGGCAGCCGTGGATAAAGCAGCGGCAACACCACCGGCAGCGATTAATGCAATAACCCAGTTGGGTAATTGCGCGATTTCTGGGCTAGCCAGTACCATAATGTCACGATCAACGTAAATTTCATTAGCAAATGGTGCGTTATTCACTACCTTGCCTTCAGACGGGTTAGTAATGATGCGTTCACCTAAAGCACCACGTTGTTCAGCATCGAATACAGGCTTTCCTTCGCCGGCAAACGCCTTGCCTGCAGCGTATTGCAATTTACCATCGCCGTTATGATCAAACCAGCCGAGTAAGCCTGAGCTTTCCCACGTTTGGAACCAACTGGGCATATCGATGTAGGCGGTGCCGCTGTTATCAGGCCCATTAATACTGTTGATAATGCTTAAACGGCTTAAGGAGCCAACAACTGGCGCGGTGGTATATAACAAGGCGATAAAAATAAGCGCCCAGCCAGCCGATTTTCTTGCATCAGAGACTTTAGGAACGGTAAAAAAGCGCACAATAACATGCGGTAAACCAGCCGTGCCGACCATTAAGGCTAAGGTAATAGCGGCAACGTCGATCATTGATTTATCGTTAAACGGCTCGGTGTAGGCATTAAAGCCTAAATCAAGCAGTGTTTTATCCAAGGCATCTAATAAAAACCCAGAACCATCTGACATTTGACTACCAAACGCAATTTGTGGAATAGGGTTGCCTGTAAATTGTATGGCCATAAAAATAGCCGGTACAGAATAGGCAAACATCAACACAATATACTGTGCAACCTGCGTGTAGGTGATGCCTTTCATGCCACCAATGACCGAATAGATAAACACAATGCCCATGCCAAGGTATAAACCTTGATCTATAGGTAATTCTAAAAAGCGCGAAAAGACGATACCAACACCGCGCATTTGCCCCGCGACATAGGTAAAAGAAATAAAAATTAAACACAGAACAGCAATGACACGAGCGGCACGTGAATAATAGCGATCACTAATAAATTCAGGTACAGTAAATTTGCCGAATTTACGTAAATATGGCGCTAGTAACATGGCAAGAAGTACATAGCCACCTGTCCAACCCATTAAATACACACCGGCTTCGTAGCCTAAATATGAAATTAAACCGGCCATTGAGATAAACGACGCCGCTGACATCCAATCAGCTCCTGTCGCCATGCCGTTAACGATAGGGTGAACACCTTTGCCGGCAATATAAAAATCGCCTGTTGTTTTTGCATTGGCCCAAATAGCAATGCCGATATACAGCGCGAATGTGGCCCCAACCACTAAGTAAATCAGTGTTTGTAATTCCATATCAATCATCCACGCCGTATTTAGCATCTAGTGCGCTCATTTTTTTAATGTAATAAAAAATTAAAAAAACAAAAGAAATAATGGAGCCTTGCTGAGAAAACCAAAAGCCTAACTTAAAGCCAGCAAATTCAATGCTATTAAGTGGTTCAACTAAAATGATGCCGAACACAAAAGAGACAAGAAACCAAATAAATAGCAGCTTCAAAATGAGACGAATATTATCCGTCCAGTAATGGTCAGTATTAGCCGACATAACACCCCTCCAAGTTATTTTTAATGACACCGTGTGTGAATTGATTGGTGTGTATACCCTTTGTAGGGTAAGTGTTTTTATTGTGTTGTATTATTGAGGATTAAGCGGTGCGATGCAATGAGTGAAGAGAGTGTCATCACTGGATTGTTTCTCTCATCATTTTGGTAGGCGTTTAATGGCGGAACCTGCAATATAGCAAGGCGCAATTTAGAGTAAAACGAACCAACAAATGGCTGTTATAACAAGGGTGCCAAGCAAGTTTAATATAAAGCCTTCTTTTGCCATCTGATCACCATGGATGTATCCACTACTAAACACAATGGTGTTCGGGGCAGTAGCAACAGGGAGTATAAAGGCGCAGCTGGCGCTGAATGCGGCGGGAACCATTAATAATAAGGGGTCAATGTCAGCGTTAATGGCGGTGGCGGCGAGTATGGGCATTAGCATGGCTGTGGTGGCGGTATTGCTGGTCGCTTCGGTCATAAAGGTCACGCTTAACGCAATAATGGCTATCATCACTATAAGGCTAAAGGCGGTGACAGCGGATAGTTGTTCACCCAGTTGGTTGCTTAGACCCGAGGCAACAAAAGCTTTGGCCAGACAAATGCCTCCGCTAAACAATAATAAAATACCCCAAGGTATTTGCTGAGCTGCTTTCCAGTCTAAGAGTTTTTGCTTGTTGCCATTTGGGGTAATAAATAAGACGATAACGGCCAGTAATGCGATAGATGCATCATTAGCGTGCGGTAAATTTAGCCAACCACTCCAACCACCAAAAGGCTCTCGGCGAGTGATCCATAGCAACGCGGTAAGCCCAACGACAAGTGTGACTCGTCGTTCGTGTGTTGTCCATGCGCCCACAGCAGGTAAGGAAAATTCGCCTGTACCCTGTAGGTGTCGGGTGAGCCAAAGCCAGACGATGGGAATAAAAGTGATCACTAACGGTAGCGCCCAGCTCATCCATTGGGTAAAGCTAATTTGCAAGCCGGTGTTCTCTTCATAAACCTGCATGAAAATTAAATTTGGAGGGGTACCAATGGGTGTGCCGATGCCACCGATGCTGGCAGAATAAGCGAGGCCTAGTAATAAAGGAATGGCTAGCTTTTTATTGTCAGTGCTATCAACGACGGCTAGCACAACGGGAAGTAGCATGATCGTTGCAGCTGTATTGGAAATCCACATGCTAAGTGTGGCCGAGGCGACCATAAACCCCAATACTAATCGTTTCGGGTTGTTGTTACCAAACCAATGGACCATGGTAAGTGCTATACGGCGATGAGCGCCACAATGAGAAATAGCCGTAGACAGTAAGAAGCCGCCGAGTAATAGTAAGATAAGTTTATTGCCATAAGCGGCAGCTACTTGCTCACTTGTTAAGACGCCTGTTAGTGGAAAAATAGCAATTGGTAACAGTGACGTGATGGGGATCGGCACTGGTTCAAAAATCCACCAAGTAATACACCAAACAGCGATAGCTGCTGTAATGATAAGAGGCTCAGGCAGCTTTCCATGAAAGCTGAAAAACAGCACACAAGATAGAATTGGGCCAGCGATTAAGCTTAAGGTTTTTAACGATAAGGGCGAGGTCAATGTATAGATATTAGGCTGATTAGTGACTGAGGATTAGTTTGTTATTAGGGAGCGTCGCCGAGGGCTTTGCTATATGGTAGCCTTGAGCATAATCAATATTATACGATGCAAGCAAATCTAAAATGGTTTGATTTTCAACAAACTCAGCAATGGTTTTTAATCCAGATAGTTGGGATATTTCAGACACTGCTTTAACAAACACTTGATCCTCCTTATGTTTTTCAAGTGTTTGAATGAAGGAGCCATCTATTTTTATATAATCAACGGGTAATTGGCGTAGGTAAAAGAAGGACGCATAGCCAACGCCGAAGTCATCAAGTGCAAACTTAGCACCGGTTTCCTTGATATCGTTCATTAGGTTGACGGCTGTATTGATGTTCGCCACAGCGGTGGTTTCGGTGACTTCTATGATTAGTTTTTTAGCGTCAATATCGTGCTGCTTGAGCCCCTCTTTAAGGGTGCTGATAAGGAGGGTGTTGTTAAAAGCTTTGCCCGACAGGTTAATCGATAGTTTTAAAGGGTTGTTTTGTGTCTGCAAGAAACGTAATGTTTCAAAGGCCAGCTGTAAAACAGCTAAGTCAATTTGGTTGATGAGTCCAGACTGTTCGGCTATGGGGATGAAGCTGTTAGGCATAATAATTTCACCGTCCAAATCGATCATTCGAACGAGAGCTTCAGCATGAGAGATTTGATTAGTTTTAATATCTAAAATTGGTTGAAAATGTAGGCAAAGCCGCTTATCTGCAAGAGCCGCTTCAATTTTTTCTTTCCATAAAATGCGTGTTTTTAGTAATTCTTTGGTTTGTTCTTTTTGGGAGTATAGGTGTGACTTACTACGGCCGCTTTCTTTAGCCTGGTACATTGCGATATCGGCATTTGACATAAAATTCTGAACAGTCAAACCATATTCGGGGAACATAGCGATACCAATACTGGCGCTAATATTATGTTGCGTGCCACTGTATTCAAATCGCATTAAACGCAGTTTTTCTATAATTTTTTGAGCGAATTGAGTGGCGCCATGAGCATCAATATTGGGTAACAGTAAGGCAAATTCATCGCCCCCTAAGCGAGCTAAGATATCGGATGAGCGGATAGTTTGTTGTATGGTCTCAGCGACTTGTTTTAATAAAAGGTCGCCGGCGCCATGGCCACTGGTGTCATTAATGTATTTAAACTGATCGAGATCTAAATAAAGAATAGCGCCGTTGCTTCTATAACGTTGAGAAATCTTTAATTGCTGCTCAAACTCAAGTTGGAAGCGGCGGCGATTAAAGAGCTTGGTGAGAGAGTCATGGTCTGCGAGCCAAACAAGGTTTTGTTCTTTTTCTCTAATTAACTGACTGCCTTTTTCTAATTGATCAATCACCATAGTGGCTGATTGCTCGAGTGTGACTAACTCGTCTTGAGTTTTATATTTATGCCTACGCGTTTGTTGCAAATAGACTCTTGCTTGATGGAAGTTCCCTTTAGATAGAGCAGGCAATGCATTGCTGACCGTTATTAATCGATGAGTAGCCTTCAGCAAAATAGGTAAAAGAATCACAACAGAGGCGATTAGCGCCAGTAAGATGGCATAAAGCGCTTCTTTTTTAGATTGCTCAATTAAGAGATAGTCTTCAGAAAGGTCGGTAGCGATTAGAAGCTGTGGGCTATTTGAATGAGAAGGCTCGACTAAATTAAACAGGCGTAAGCTAAATTGCTGCTGCCCTAGATCTAAATGACTGCCGTTGGTATCGGCAAGGTTTTGCTCTGGGTGGGCCTTATAAAAATTTGTAAGAAGTTGCTTAAGCTTATATGGGTTAGTACTAGCCACAATATTGAGCGGCCCGTATTCATTGTCCTCAGTAGTTGAAGAGCGGCTTAGGATGGCGATATCTGTACGTGTTGCTTCTTTAAATGTAATGATAATGTCGGCCAACGAGCGAACAAAGACAAATAAAGCGTTCTGCTCGCCCATTGAATCAGCAAGGACAGGGATGTAGACAATTTGGTAGCATTGGATTTGGCAAAATAGCTTATAACTGGGTTTTTCTAGTCTTAGGACGTTCGTTAAGTCTTCATTGGGTATGACCGCCGTCACGTTTGACCCCCAGAGTGCCTTTAGTTGGCTTTCTTGGTTGTAAAACGATATAGACACTAAGCCCCAGTTGGTTTGTAGGCTCCCCCATTGCTGAGTGATAGCTTTAATAGCCTGTTCTTCAAACTGAGTGGGAGTGTTGCTACGCTGTGTGGTGTTCAATTCTGCTATTTGTTCGATAAGCCTTGCAGATTGGCCGATGAGTGCTTTAACGATAGATAATTGGTATTGTTGTTCCTGATGATGCTGGCGTTCAAACTGCTCAGTAATTTGCTTATAACTGGTGCCATATTGGATGGCATGGGTAATGCTGAGCAACAGGCCGAAAAGTAATAGAGCTTTCCATTTGATGCTAAAAAATAAGTTATTTTTTCGACGCATAAGATTTTGGCTGCTTTGCTAATTAAATTAGAAGCGATACGAGACTTGCAGCGCAAACAGGCTCCAATGCTTTTTTGTGGCTAGTCGGTCTGGGTTGTCGGCAAACGACAAAATGGCGGTGCCATTGAGGCGATGATACTCTGCTTGAATCATCCATTGGCTTGAGGGGCTCCACTCTAGGCCGAGCATATAATCTTTAGTAAAAGCAGCACTGCGAAGTGAATTAGGTACGCTGGTTCTACCGTTTCGGTTATCTTTGTCTAAGAATAAAGCATCATAACGCGCATAGCCTTTCACACGGTTGGTGAAATAATAATCCCCTTGAAGGTAGTAACTTTCAGTTACTGGCGATGCATCAGGGTAGAAAGGGCCAAAGTTTTTGAAAGTATTTTCTTGTCTAAGGTATTCCCCAGTTAAGGTAATATCGCCAAAACGTTGTTGGGCAGACAAGATAAACTGTTCAAAATCTAAATCACCATTGTCAAAAAAGTCGCCTAGCCCGCTGGGTTTGTACTCCATATCAGCATTCGCATAACTAAATGCTAAACGTGTTGCGCCACTGATACTTTCATAGCCAATTTTAGTGATGTAGCTAGGCATATTTTCTAAGTGGCCGGGGGCATCGAATGTCAAAATAGCGATTTCAAGCTCGTCTAAATCATCACCTAATTCTCCAGCATTAAGTTGAAACGAAAAGTAACCAATATCTAGAGTTTTATCGACATAAATTTGAGCACCATCGGTGCTTAGAAGTAGGTTACGAGAGCGTTCGTAGTTTATGCCGGGTAAGGTTATTGAAGGTCGTGTAAAGGCTACGTCACGCGTTTCATTATAAAAGCCAAAAGGGTTTTTGATGCGCCCTAAGCGAAGACCCATGCGCAGACTGTAACTATCTATAATCGTCCAGTCGATCAAGGCAAAATCGATCCCCGCTTCTTCGCTTACATCACCAGCATGTCGATATATCCCTTGTGCAGCTACTCGTATGTTATCTAGGGGGCGAAAGGAAACATTAATGCCAGTTTCTGTAAGGCCTAAGGTTCCACGGTGTTTACTACTTTGACCATATATATTATTTGCAGTAGTTAAAAAATAACCTTGACTCGCAAAGCCATGTATTTGAAAGTCGTCTAACGGCTCAAAAGAATGAGCGGGGCTGAAACTGGTTAGCAGTTGGCTACTAATAACCAGTAAAGCCCAGCAACGATGTTTAATCGATTTTAATAATACGCACATTATCATTTCCTTTGTTAGCGTAGCCAATGGCACCGGGAGAAGAAGAAATGGCTTTCAGCATTTCTTCTTCACTGTCGACGGTGATGGGGGCCTCCCCTGTGCCAGAATAAATGTTTCTATCCCATATACGCCTAAGTTTATAAGGGAAAACATGTAGGCTTGTTTTTGAAAATTGTTGATGAAGAGCGTTTTCATCGCTCAACACAAAAACTTTTATGGGGCGGCCACTGGGCCAATATAGGGTGCGCATGGTAAAGATGTTACGGGCTGCTGTAGCGGATAGCCTATCAACAGGTACGCTAGGGTGCGCAATAAGTTCAACCGCCTGAGAAAGGGGCGATAGTTGGCAAATAAGGCAAAATATAATAAAACGTACTCTTTCCATGAACACGGTTCTTGAAAGTATTAGTTTTCAGTGTAGTACGTTTTATAGATTTGGCAATGCTTGGCCAAAGGAAAGGGGTTAAAGCTTATTTTTTCCTTTTTTAGTAGTCAATGGTTTGTAACCTTGTTTAGTGTGCTTAGTAACAAACTTCTGCACACCTTTCTTTTTAAAGTTCTTTGTGCCAACAGGTTTGCTAGGTATTAAGCAGTTGGGGGCTTCGCCAATGAGGTGTTTTTTGCCAGATTTTAACAGTAAATCTTTGATGACCTTCCAGTTAGCAGGGTCATGATAACGAAGCAGTGCTTTGTGTAAACGACGCTGCTCAATCTTTCTGACGGTGTTCACTTTTTCGCTTTTATAGCTGAGGCCTTTAAGCGGGTTTCTCCCAGTGTGATACATCGCCGTTGCGGTGGCCATCGGCGATGGATAGAAGGTTTGCACTTGGTCGGCTTGAAATTTATTTTTTTTCAGCCATAAAGCTAGGTTGACCATGTCTTCGTCTTCGGTGCCAGGATGAGCGGCAATAAAGTACGGAATGAGATACTGTTTTTTCCCGGCTTTTTTGGTGAATTTCTCGAACATGGTTTTAAAGCGATCGTAAGTGCCAATACCCGGTTTCATCATTTTCGATAAAGGCGCTTGCTCAGTATGTTCGGGGGCAATTTTCAAATAACCACCAACATGATGGGTTACCAGTTCTTCAACGTATTCAGGTGATTCTACTGCAAGGTCATACCGTAGGCCGGAGGCTATTAAAATCCGTTTAACACCTTTAATTTTTCGCGCTTTTTTATATAACTTAATTAACGGGTCGTGGTCTGTATTTAAGTTGTCGCAAATGCCAGGGTACACGCAAGAAGGTCGTCTACAGGCAGCTTCAATCTTGGGGTCTTTACAAGCAAGACGATACATATTAGCTGTTGGGCCGCCAAGATCAGAGATTGTGCCGGTAAACCCCGGTGTTTTGTCGCGAATGTCTTCAATCTCGTTCAAGATGGATTGTTCTGAACGATTTTGAATGATACGCCCTTCGTGTTCGGTAATGGAGCAAAAAGTACAGCCACCAAAACAACCGCGCATGATGTTGATAGAGAAACGGATCATTTCATAAGCGGGAATACGCTGGCCATCATATTTTGGGTGAGGGACGCGTTGAAAGGGCAAGCCAAATACCTCGTCCATTTCTTCGGTGGATAAAGGAATCGGTGGTGGATTTAACCAAACGTCTTTGCCGTCGTGGTTTTGTACTAATGCACGCGCATTGCCGGGGTTGGTTTCTAAGTGTAAAACCCGTGAAGCATGGGCGTATAAAACAGGGTCGCTTTTTACCTTTTTGTATGAAGGTAAACGTATAACCGTTTTAGCGCGATCAGTTTTGCTGTGTTTAGGTAAAAAGCTGAGTGTGACGACTTGGCTGCCATCGTCGGAATCATTTGTATTGTTGACCTGACATTTTCCGCCGGTTGCTGCGGCTAATTCTTCATCTGACTGATAAGGGTTATTGTGTGGGTCAATTTTACCTGGCCGGTCAATGCGAGTGGAGTCAATGAGTGTCCAACCATCCGGTAATGTATCGCGGACGAACGCCGTGCCGCGAATATCCTTAATATTGGCGATGGCTTCATTTTGGGATAGTCGGTGTGCTAACTCCGCAATAGCTCTCTCCGCATTACCATAGAGTAAAATATCGGCTTGAGAGTCAATTAAAATGGAGCGCCTAACGGCATCATCCCAGTAATCGTAGTGGGCTATCCTTCGTAGGCTGGCTTCAATGCTTCCGAGCACCGTGGGGACATCTGGGAAGGCCTCTTTACATCGCTGTGTATACACAATAACGGCGCGATCTGGACGACGACCTGCCTGATCACCAGGTGTATATGCATCGTCTGAGCGGGCGCGTTTATCCGCAGTATAGCGGTTAATCATTGAGTCCATATTGCCGGCAGCAATACCAAAGAATAAGTTTGGTTTTCCTAGTGCCGAAAAATCTTTGGTACTTTGCCAGTCAGGTTGGTCGATAATGCCAACACGAAAGCCTTGTTTTTCCAGTAGTCGGCCAATAACGGCCATGCCAAAGCTTGGGTGGTCTACATAGGCATCGCCGGTGACGACGATAATATCGCAACTATCCCAACCTAGCGCATCCATTTCTGCGCGGCTTGTCGGTAAGAAGGGTGCTACGCCATAGCACTCCGCCCAATATTTTGGGTATGAGGATAAAGGTTCAGCCGTAGGGATCACAGAATAATGCCATGTTGTTTTAATAATGAACGAAGTCTTTCAACGCGACGTCGGTTAACACCAAAATCGTAATAACCCGTACGGGAGGCCGAGCGTACATGAATAATTTGTTGCTCTATATTTATGATTAAATCGAGATCATCAACAAAACCAAAAACACGACTGGTGATTTCTGCATGAATATGGTTCTCATCATGGATAACAGCGATATTGTTGTCGAGCTGGTTAAGCACCTCTAGCAATCGCTGTTGATCAACTGGCTGATTTTGTTTTAATTTAAAGGGTGCAATAGCATGTTCGTCATCTGCTTTACTGGAGACGCAATTGGGTTTATCTGGGCAAGGTTTTAAAGAAGGCATGTTTGCGTATGCTGGTGAGCACATAGTAATAATTAGGAGTAAAAATAGTGTTTTCATTGGGCTGTTTGGTGTTCGGTTGGTCGAGCAAACCTTTTTGACATTAAAAGGCCTATTTCAAAAAGTAACCACATGGGTAAAGCTAATAAGGTTTGAGAGATAATATCAGGTGGTGTTAATAACATGCCAATAACAAAGGCGCCAACGATGATATAAGGGCGCTTTTCAGCCAAGCTTTGTGGTGTTGATACGCCAGTTTTAACCAACAAAAACGTTGCAATAGGCACTTGAAATGCCATGCCGAAAGCAAAAAATAGCGTTAGGATGAAATCTAAATATTTGCTGATATCAGTCATCACGGCAACGCCTTCGGGCGCGGTTGCTGTCAGAAACTTGAAGATCAGCGGCATGACGACAAAATAAGCGAACAGCATACCACCATAAAACAGGAAAGTAGCAGCGCTAATTAACGGTAAGGCGATGCGCTGTTCATGTTGATAAAGACCCGGAGACACAAACAGCCAGACTTGGTAGAAAACCCATGGAATGCTAATAAAAACGGACAACATTAGGGTTAGCTTTAGCGGTGTTAGGAAGGGTGAAATTACTTCAATTGCCACCATGCTAGTGCCTTCTGGCATATGGGTTAGCAGCGGTTGAGCGACCAATGAGTAGATGTCATTCGCGAAAGGAGCCAGTGGCAAAAAAACGACGAGCAGACCAATGATCGCGTGAATAAGACGCGTTCGCAATTCAACTAAGTGCGAAACGAAGCTGGTTTCTTGGTCGTTAGGGTCAATGTCTGACATAAGGTAAAACGTTATCAGCAATGAACGCCAGTAAAGCGTTAATTACTGCGTCGAGTCGTCTTTTTTAGTATCGTCGTTAGCGACTGATTTTTGATGATCAGTGTCTTTTTCTTTTTCGCCTTCTTTCATGGCGCCTTTGAAGCCTTTGATTGCGCCACCTAAGTCGCCACCAAGGTTACGTAAGCGTTTTGTGCCAAATAATAAAAGCACAATAACGAGAATAATAATTAATTGCCAAATGCCGATGCCACCCATGGTAACCTCTAATTGAAAGTTGTAGTAAGAATCATTCTACTTGGTTCTATTGGCTTTTTCATCTAGCCCAGATAGCCCAAAGCGGCGCTCAAGTTCCTTCAGCACATCGTCAGCACTTAAGTCTTGTTGTGCTAATAAGACCAGTGAATGAAACCACAGATCTGCCGTTTCGTAAATAATTTGTGTTTTATCGCCAGACTTAGCGGCAATGACCGTTTCTGTTGCCTCTTCGCCAATTTTCTTAAGAATGGTATCAAGCCCTTTATCATATAAACTGGCAACATAGGATGCTGTGGGGTCATCTTGCTTGCGCTGCTGCAAGATGGTTTCAAGTCGCTTCAGTATGTTACTCATTTTGAATAAATATTTTTGGGGTCTTTTAAAACAGGGTCTGTGTCTTGCCATTGTTCATCGACTAATTGCCGATAAAAGCAACGTTCCCGGCCAGTATGACAAGCAATACCGCCTTTTTGTTCAACAGACAGTAGGATAACATCTCCATCGCAGTCTAAGCGAATATCGTTGATGATTTGTTGGTGACCAGATTCTTCACCTTTATGCCAAAGTTTATTGCGAGAACGCGACCAATAAACAGCGTGCCCTTGTTCAACGGTAAGCTGTAAAGCTTGTTGGTTCATCCAAGCAAACATAAGTATTTTGCCTGTTTTGTGGTCTTGAGCTATAGCAGGGAGAAGGCCTTTTTCATCCCATTTTATTTCGTCAAGCCAGGTGCTCATAAGCGAACCTCTATACCATTATCTTGCATGTGCTGTTTTGCTTCACCAATACTAAACTCTGCAAAGTGAAATATGCTAGCAGCGAGGACTGCATCGGCTTTACCTTTAGTGACGCCCTCGACTAAATGGTCTAAGGTGCCAACACCGCCAGAGGCAATAACGGGTACTTCAACCGCTTCGCTGATGGCGCGGGTGAGTTCAAGATCAAACCCAATTTTAGTACCATCACGGTCCATACTGGTGAGTAAAATTTCACCGGCGCCTAAGGCAACCATTTTTTTTGCCCATTCGATGGCATCGATACCGGTTTCTTTTCGGCCACCATGGGTGAATATTTCCCAGCGTTTGGGTTCGTCGTTGGCGCTAACGCATTTAGCGTCAATAGCGACAACAATGCATTGTGAACCAAATCGCTCGGCGGCTTCCTTAACAAAGTTAGGGTTAAAAATAGCTGCGCTATTAATGCCAACTTTGTCTGCCCCTGCTTTTAGCATGCGGCTAATATCGGCTAATTCGCGAATACCTCCACCGACGGTTAGGGGAATAAAGACTTCATCGGCAACTTGTTCTATAACGTGCACAATGGTTTCGCGGTTATCCGAGGTGGCGGTAATATCAAGAAAGGTGATTTCATCCGCTCCTTCTTGGTCATAACGTCTGGCAACTTCAACGGGGTCGCCAGCATCTCGAATATCAACGAATTTGACGCCCTTAACAACACGGCCATTGTCTACATCTAGGCAAGGAATAATACGTTTGGCCAGTGCCATATTAAGCAAACGTCTCGGCTAGTTTTTCACCTTCAGCAAAATCAAGCGTGCCTTCGTAAATAGCCCTACCGGTTATGGCGCCCATGATGCCATCATCGGCCACCTTACCTAGGGCATAAATGTCATCCATATTGGTAATACCGCCAGAGGCAATAACTGGAATACGAATAGAGCGGGCGAGTTTGGCGGTGGCTTCAACATTGACGCCTTTCATCATGCCATCTCGACCGATATCTGTATAAATAATAGACTCAACACCGTCATTTTCAAAATGCTGTGCTAGGTCGATAACATCGTGATTAGATAGTTTTGACCAGCCATCAATAGCGACTTTGCCATCCTTTGCATCTAGGCCAACGATAATATGGCCAGGGAACTCTGCGCAGACATCACCAACAAAGTGGGGGGCGCTGACTGCCTTTGTGCCGATAATGACGTATTGTACGCCAGCATTAAGGTAGGTCTGAATAGTATCTTCGTCGCGGATACCGCCGCCAACTTGGATGATTAAATCGGGGTGAGCCTGCGCAATATCGTGAACAACACCTGCGTTTACAGGCTTGCCAGCAAAAGCACCGTCCAAGTCAACGAGGTGTAGCCGCTTAGCGCCTTCATTTACCCAGCGTGAAGCAACCTCTACAGGGTTGTCTGAAAAAATAGTTTCATCATCCATGCGGCCTTGGCGTAAGCGAACGCACTTACCTTCTTTAAGATCAATGGCGGGAATAAGAATCATGTTAGTTGTTCCTGGTGGTGTTAAGGGTTGCGTTTAAAGGGTATCTGTTTGATTGGAAAAATAGTTAAGCATGTCCATTTGATTCAGCTGTACCATCCCATTTTAAGAAGTTTCTAAGTAACTGCAATCCTGCATGTTGGCTTTTTTCAGGGTGGAATTGTACAGCGACTATATTTTTACACATAAGCGCACAGGGAAAGGGGGCTGGGTAGTTTGTGGTAGCAGAGGTGTGTTCTTCGCCCACTTCGCTAGCATGATAGCCATGAACAAAATAAAATCGTTCGTTTTGAGCTATATTATTAAAAAGTGGGTTTTTGTTTGTGTAATTAACTTCATTCCACCCCATGTGTGGAATTTTAATAGTATTTCCCTGTTCATCATATGTTCCTGATGGAAACTTTATAACATTTCCAGGGATAATGCCTAAGCATGTAACCCCATTGTTCTCATCGCTATGTTGCAATAACGCTTGCATACCAAGACAAATACCGAGTAAAGGTTTGTTCTGTGCGACTTGTTTAATGATGTCATCTAAGCCTGTTTTTTGTAGTGCAGCCATACAGTCACGAATAGCGCCTACGCCAGGGAAAACAACGTGATCAGCAGATAAAATAATATTTTTATCGGCCGTTACAATAACAGTAGCGTTTGGGGAAGCGGTTTTTAGTGCTTTTTCGATGGAGTGTAAGTTCCCCATCCCATAGTCAATAACGGCAACGGTGGCCATAATTTAGATCTCGTTTAGTGTTACAAGCAACCTTTTGTTGAAGGGACGATGCCTTCCATACGGGGGTCTCTTTCTAATGAAAAACGAAGAGCCCGGCCAAACGCTTTAAAGATAGTTTCAGCAACGTGGTGTGCATTAAGGCCTTTTAAATTATCTATATGTAAAGAGATGTTGGCATGGTTTACGAAACCTTGGAAAAATTCACGAAATAAATCAACGTCAAAATCTCCAATTCTTGCGCGAGGGAATTCGACATCGTAAACAAGTCCCGGGCGGCCAGAAAAATCGATTACAACCCTAGATAAAGCTTCGTCTAGTGGTACGTAGGCATGACCATAACGATAAATGCCTTTGCGGTCGCCCAGCGCGTCAGTAACAGCTTTGCCTAATGTAATGCCTAGGTCCTCAACGGTGTGATGAGCGTCGATATGCAAATCGCCCTTGGCATTAATGTCCAAATCTATCATGCCGTGACGAGCAATCTGGTCAAGCATATGTTCGAGAAAGGGGATTCCCGTAGAAAAGTTTGTTTTACCGTTACCGTCTAAGTTAATAGAAACTGAGATTTGGGTTTCTAGGGTGTCGCGATTAACAGTTGCTGTTCTGCTATCCATTTTTAAAGTATATGCTATGTTGCGAGTAAGCTGGCATTTTCCCAATAACGAGAAAGGATAGCAAGCAGGAAATAGGCGTTTATCTGTTAGCCGCCAACAACCGGAGGCCAGAGACTTAACGTGTCGCCATCTTTAAGCAGTGTGGAGTCACGTTTGTCTTTGTCGATATAAGTGCCATTTAAAATAACTAAATGTAGAGTCTTATGTGATAAATTTTCACGATCGGCAATGCTGGTGATGGTATCACCAGCTTGAATAGGAACCGTTCTAATTTCTCCGCCTATATTTTCAGGTGCTATTTTAGCTAAAGAGGCGAAAAGTTTGAGGGTGATTGTAGGCATGTTCTATATGGTAAAGACAGAGCAGTCACAACGACTGCTCTGTCGGATACAAAGTGATAATTTACAAACTTAGGCGTTGTTTTGTTGCTTCTTTAAGTGTGCCGTCTTGATTCCAACCACGAACTTCGTAGTATTCGGGCAACATTCTATCTAACTCACAAACTTCACCTTTTGCAGGGCCTGCTTTGACAGGCTCACTTAATAAGCGAGGTGGAAGCGTGTCATCGGCAGCAGTGAAACCAGCATTGTTGTTGAACTCACGCTCAAGGTTCCAAACGCGCTCGCCTAATTGGCCGAGTCTTTCAGCTGTCCAGTCGCCTTCGCAGGCAGCATCAATTTGTTCTGCCACTTCTTCAATGCCTTGTGCGAATGATGAGAAGGTGCAGATGCCGGCAGAATCAAACACACTAGTTGTATCTTGGAATGCCATCAGTAGTTCTGCTTTTCCTTCATAGGCTAATGGATCTGTTTTGAAAGGTATCCCGGCTGTTTCTGAGCCGTTAGTGTAACCACGTACGTGACAGGCGCCACGGTTTGATGTGGCATATCCAAGACCCATGCCTTTTACAGCACGAGCATCATAGGCTGGAAACTCTTGCCCTTTAACAACAATAGCGAGGTCTGGGCGGCCGTATTTTTCACAAAAACGAAGTGAACTTTGAGCGAGTTCTTGTCCAAAGCCTTCATGTTTTGCAATCAGTTCAATACATTCCACCATCGCCTCAGCATTGCCAAAGTTCATTTCAATGCCGCCAGTATCTTCTTTTGTAAGGATGCCTAGCTCATATAACTCCATGGCTGCAGCAATAGTGGCGCCTGCTGAGATGGGGTCAAGAGCTTGCTCATTACAGACAAAGTTAGCATAGGTCACGGCGTCTAAATCATCTACACCGGTATCGCAACCTAATGCCCATGCAGCTTCATATTCATTACCACCAGAATTACCTTTAAAGTGCTTATGGATGTCATCACGGTTTTTAATGCTGAAATGCTCTGGGTCGATTGTTGAGATACGTCCACAAGATATAGTGCAGGCAAAGCAGCCGGCATTTCGTGTTAAGTTTGGCTTACCGTCACTTTCCCTTGGTACGGCCATTGCCTCACTTGACAGTTTAGGTGCATTGTCAAAGGTGCTGTCTTGCCAGTTTCTAGCCGGTAAAGCACCCACTTCGTTCATATGGTTCATCATGACATTGGTACCTAAGGCGCTGAGGCCTTGAGTCATTTCACTGTCAGCGATAATTTTTTTAGCTTTGTTAGTGGCTTCGAAGAAACGTTTTGGATCTTTTATATTGCCAACACCTTTGCTGCCTCTAAGGGTCACCGCTTTGACATTTTTTGAACCCATAACAGCGCCTACGCCGGAACGCCCAGCAGCACGATGTAAGTCATTAACGATAGCAGAATATAGGTTGCCCTTTTCACCAGGTAGGCCAATAGCAGCGATTCTTAGTTGAGGGTCTTGGTGTTTATTATGAAGCCATTCATCGGCTTCCCAAACAGATTTGCCCCAAATTTCATCCGCCGGCAGGATCTCGCATTTTTCATCAACGATGCTGATATAAACTGGGGAGCTTGCTTTGCCTTCTAGGATAATCATATCCCAGCCAGCACATTTCATTTCGTTGCCAAAAAAACCACCTGAATTTGAGCAAGCCAGAGCATTGGTTAAGGGGCTTTTAGTGACACAAGAGTAACGACCACCCGTTGAAGCCATGGTGCCTGTTAGTGGGCCTGTTACCATATACAGCTTGTTTTCTGGCGCTAGAGGCTCGACGGTTGGGTCCACTTCTTCTGTAAGGTACTTTGTCGCTAGCCCTCTCTGGCCTAGATAAAGTTCTGCCCACTCCATATTGAGAGGTTCTTCAGAAGATGTCCTGTTTGTTAGATTTATGCGTAATACTTTTTTAGTCCAGCTCATGATCTACACCCTGAATATATTAGAATTGGTTTAGTATAGTAAGTCTGATGTGGATGAAAGACAATATGTTTTGATGAAATAAACGTTGTAGGGTGTAAGGATATGCTTACCCTGATTGAGGTTGTAGATGATTATTTACTAGGGATGTCAGGTCTATACTTTTAACGTCGCTAGAAAATTTATGAGAAGGATCTCACCAAACAAGGATTGTTTGCTAGGGAAGTGTAAAGGATTACACAATCAGTATGGATGCTGGTAAGGATCAAATTTTTTGCCAACCAAGCAATGCGACCACTTAACCGGCGGAGTTTACTCCGCCGGTTTTTTTGTGCCTGATATTAAGACTTTGGTGCGCGTGAGGCACGTTTACGTTCGTTTTCGGTTAGTAATTTTTTTCTTAGACGAATATGGTGAGGTGTGACTTCAACTAACTCGTCATCTTCAATAAACTCAAGCGCTTGTTCTAGCGTCATGACGACGGGAGGAACGAGTGTTAAGGCTTCATCTGTGCCCGATGCACGCACGTTAGTAAGCTGTTTGCCTTTGGTCGGGTTGACGACTAAATCATTACCGCGTGAATGAAGCCCCACGATTTGTCCTTCGTAGACTTCTTCGGCATGACCTAAGAATAATTTACCTCTTTCTTGCAGGTTGAATAAGCCGAAAGCCAATGTTTTGCCTTTGACCATAGAAACTAAAACGCCGTTTTGTCGAGAGGTGATTTCGCCGTCTTTCACTTGACCATAATGATCAAAGACACTGGTCATGATACCCGAGCCAGACGTCAGCGTTAGGAAGTGACCGCGGAAGCCGATTAAACCACGCGAGGGGCTCATAAATTCAAGTCGTATGCGTCCTTTACCGTCAGGCTCCATATTGGTTAGCTCGGCTTTACGTAAACCCATTTCTTCCATAATGGGTCCTTGGTGCTGTTCTTCAATGTCAATTACAACCATTTCGAACGGTTCCTGCATTTTGCCATCAATTTCTTTTTGGATGACTTCAGGGCGAGCAACACCTAGTTCAAAGCCTTCACGTCGCATGGTTTCTATCAGCACAGATAAGTGCAATTCGCCTCGACCAGATACGATGAATTTGTCAGGTGAGTCGCCGGGCTCAACACGCAGAGCAACGTTATGGATAAGTTCTTGGTTAAGACGGTCTTTAATATTGCGCGAAGTGACAAACTTGCCATCTTGTCCAGCAAAAGGTGAGTTGTTAACAGAAAAGGTCATGCTAACGGTTGGTTCGTCTACAGACAGCGCAGGCATGGCTTCAACATGATCAGGATCGCAGAGTGTGTCAGAAATTCCAAGACCGTCGATGCCGTTAATGCAAACGATGTCGCCAGCGAATGCTTCGTCAACGTCTATACGTTCAAGGCCTAAATGACCTTTTACGTTTAGTACTTTGCCTTTACGCTGTTTGTCATTGCTATCAATAATAGTAACGGTTTGCCCTGGTTTTAAGCTGCCACGAGTAATGCGACCAACACCAATAACACCCACATAGCTATCGTAGGCCAGTGATGAAATTTGCATTTGGAATGGGGCGTTTACATCAACAACAGGCGTGGGAACGTTGTCTCTAATAATTTCAAATAATGGGGTCATATCATCGGCTAGCTCATCTGCTTCTGGGCCAGCAATACCATTAATGGCAGAGGCATAAATAACAGGAAAATCGAGCTGTTCATCGGTGGCGCCAAGTTTGTCGAACAGGTCAAAAACCTGGTCAATAACCCAGTCAGGGCGTGCGCCTGGCCTGTCAACTTTGTTGATAACAACAATGGGCTTTAAGCCTTGTTCAAAAGCTTTAGAGGTTACAAAGCGTGTTTGTGGCATTGGGCCATCAACTGCATCAACCAATAATAGGACACAATCAACCATTGAAAGAACTCGCTCAACTTCGCCACCAAAATCGGCATGGCCCGGGGTGTCCACAATATTAATATGAAGACCTTGCCACTCAATCGCTGTGTTTTTTGCGAGGATGGTGATGCCGCGCTCTTTTTCTTGGTCGTTAGAATCCATGATTCTTTCTGTACCAGAGTTTTTACGGTCTAATGTGCCGGATTGTTCTAGTAATTTGTCAACGAGGGTGGTTTTGCCATGGTCAACGTGGGCGATAATGGCGATATTACGGAGGTTCTGTTTCACGAAATTAGGTTCCTTTGATTGGGTGAGTATCGGTTGATATGAATATGAGTTATGTATAGAGCGACGTTAGCTTTGTTCCCAAGGGAGTTGATGATAGCGCCAGCCCCCTAGCTTGCCTCGATGGTTGTTTTTATCTTTATCGCCTTCAAAGCCTTCATTCATGTTGTATAAGGACTGGTAGCCAGCCTCTTCTAATAATTTAGCCGCTTCCATTGAGCGTGCGCCACTGCGGCACATTAAAACAATGGTTGTTGACTTTGAAGGGACGTGCTTTTCAACCTGTTCAACAAAATCGGGTAAAGGTTTCCAGTTAGGTGGTCTTTTAAGCGGTACGTGGATAGCGCCAATGGGGTGGCCTACAAAAGAAAATTCAATAAATGTACGGGTGTCGATCAATACGGCATGAGAGTCGTTGTTAAGAATTTCGTAAGCCTGGGTAGGCGAGGTGCTTTTGATGCTAGTCATGGATTGACCTAAATTAACGTTAGCCGCTTATTATACAATGATATTTCTAGTTGAGTGGGGGTTTCAGCATTGCGGGCTTTTGAGCAATGAGAATGGCTTCATTTCGAAGGCCTTTACTAGCGTCGCCAATAAGGCCCTCCTCATGATAAATAATAGGTGTTAGTTGAGAAAAAAGGGATAATAACTCTCCTTTTTTCAGCAAAAAATCAGGGTTGCATGGCCCGCCCGGTTGCGCTTTTTCACGCGTAAATGTTTGATAAAAAAGCAGCCCTTGTGGCTTTAGTGTGGTGATGATGTCGTCAATGTGTTGTCGGTCTAGAAAGTATGAGACCGTAACAATATCGTAGTAATTTTTTGCAAACACACCATCGTTAATATTAACAACCGAGGTGCGTATATTGTCTGCAGGCCCTTTGCGCTGATCGATCTGACTGATAGCAACCGGTGAAATATCCCAAGCATCGACAGTTAGTCCTCGTTGAGCTAAAAAGAACGTATTGCCGCCCACGCCACAAGCTAGATCGAGGGCACGTCCTTGCTTGGGCAATAGGTGTGAATATTGAGATAACATAGCAGCCGGTTTAGGATCAGCTGCTTCTCGCTGACTATAGATACGGTCCCACTTGTGTTGTAAATCCGACACTAATCGCGCCAAAAAACAGGGCTAAATAAGACCAGCAAGGTGAAAATTTCTAGTCGGCCAAGCAGCATGGAAAAGCAGGCAATCCACTTGCTTGTGTCTGGAAGGGTTGCGTAGCTACTACTAATATCGCCTAGCCCCGGTCCGAGATTGTTAAGGGTTGCTGCAACGGCTGAAAAAGCGGTGATTTGGTCTAGTCCTGTCATCATCATTAAAATCATTAACAGACCAAAAGATAAAATATAGGCAGAAAAGAAACTCCAAACTGCATTGATAACCGGCCTTGAAACGACACGTTGATCAAGTTTTATTGGCATGTCGGCATGTGGATGGATCAAATGTGTTATCTCTTTGCCAAGCTGTTTGAGCAAAATTAAAATGCGGATAACCTTAATCCCGCCTGCTGTAGATCCGCCGCAACCACCATAGAAACTCATAAAAAGAAGTAACACCGGGATGAATAAAGGCCAGTTGGCGTGGTTGGAGGAAGTAAACCCTGTCGTTGTGGCGAATGAGACGACTTGAAATAGGGTTTGTTCAATAATATCAACATGACCTAAAAAAAGTAGGACTCCCGATATCAACAGAGTGTGTACAACGAGAATGCTGAGATAGGTTTGAAACTCATTATTATGAGTATAAACTTTAAGGCTGAGTGATTTGGCTGCTCTAAAGTGAAGTGCGAAATTTATACCCGCAACAAGCATAAATACAATGCAAATATAATTTAAGGCGGTACTGTCAAAAAAAGCAAAGCTCAGGTCATGGGTTGAAAAGCCTCCAATAGAAACGGTACTAAAACTATGTGTTAGTGCGTCAAAAAATGTCATGCCACCGATCCAATAGGCCAGTGTACATGCGATGGTTAAGCCAAGGTAGATCTCCCATAGTGCTTTGGCTGTTTCGGTGATACGGGGTGTCAATTTTGCATCTTTAACGGGCCCAGGCATCTCAGTTTTATAAAGCTGCATTCCACCGATGCCCAGCATAGGTAAGACGGCAACGGCGAGTACGACAATACCCATGCCACCAAACCACTGGAGTTGTTGACGGTAAAAAAGAATAGACTTTGGCAGCGTATCGAGCCCTGTAATAACTGTTGCCCCAGTAGTGGTTAAGCCTGAAATGGATTCAAATATAGAATCGGTTAATGACAAGGAAGGCAGACTAGAGAAATATAGTGGGATGGCTCCGGACAGTCCAAGGCTAACCCAGAAAAGAGTAGCAATAACGAAGCCATCTCGTGTTCTTAAATCTCCTTTAGCATTTTTGGCGCTTAACCAGAGCACAAAGCCGGTTAGGAAAATAGTAAAAAAACCGATCAAAAACGGTTGGTGGTTTTGTTCGTCGTAAATAAAAGACACGGCTATGGGTGGTAGCATGGTGATGCTAAATAGGCCTAATAATAGACCTGATACGCGTCTAATAACGTTGTAATGCATATTTAATTAATAAATCGGCGAAGGAAGGATTTTGGCGGCTGAAAAAGCGCCTCTACCTGGTGAATTAAAGACTTATCTGCAACAAAAATAATCAGGTGGTCACCACTTTTGATAATGACATCCTGTCTTGCTGGAATGGAAATATTCTCTCTTACTAAACCAATAATCATGCTGCCGTTAGGTAGCTTAACATCCCGTATGGCTTGACCATCGAGGTTATTCTTTTGTCCCCTACTTGAGACAATCGCTTCAAATGCTTCGGCTTTGCCCCGCAATAAAGAATGGACACTCGCAATAGCGCCTTGTCTGATATGCGATAATATTTTTCCAATGGTGGTGTGTTGAGGGTAAATGACATTATCAATGGCCCCGTTATCTACCATGCTCATATAGGCATTTCTATCGACTAAGCTCATGACAACCTTTGCGCCAAGGCTTTTGGCCAACATGGAACATAGAATATTCGTTTCATCGTCGCTTGTCAGCGTGCAAAAGACATCGGTTCTGTCAATGTTTTCATCCAGCAAAAAGGCCTCGTCTGTGGTGTCGCCGGACAGTACGATACTATGGTCTAACTGTTCTGATAGCTCGTAGGCTTTTTCGCTGCTTTTAGTGATGATTTTAACTTGTAAGGTGTTCTCAAGCTCTTTAGCTAAACCAAGACCAATGCGGCCGCCACCTGCAATAATTAATCGTTTATAGGCTTTATCTTGATTGAAGAGTACGCTCAGTACTTGCTGAATATCCTTAGATGGCGCAATAAAGAAAACGCGATCATGTTCTTCAATAATGGTGTGATAGTTGGGAATGATGATTTCGCTATCTCTATAAATGAGCGCTATTCTGGCGTAAACGCCACGTAATAAACGGGTCAAATCATCAAGTGATTTCCCGACTAATGCGCAATCTCGGTTGCATTTTGTTTCTACAAGGCTGAGGACGCCGTTAGCGAAGGATAAAACTTGCTGTGAGCCGGGATGCAAAATGAGGTTTTTTATAAATTGTACGATCTCATTTTCGGGGTTGATAATAACGTCAATTGGGATGGCGTTAGGGTTAAAAAGTTGTTCTTGAACGTCAATGAAGGTTCTTGCTCTTACGCGCGCGATTTTTTTCGGGACCTTAAATAAGTAGTGAGCGACTTGGCAAGCGGTCATATTTGTTTCATCGCTGTCTGTTGCGGCGATGATGATATCGGCATACTTGGTGCCGGCGCTTTCTAAGACATCTGGATGAGAGACATTGCCGCAGATGGCTGAAACATCAAGCCTTTCACAGACAGCGTCTATTACTTTTTGATCTTTATCAATCAGTGTGATATCGATATTTTCGCTAGACAAGTTGCTGGCAACGGTAGAGCCTACTCGACCGGCCCCTAAAATAATAATTCTCATAGGATACAGCGATAGCGCGAGTTAGCGTTTTCCTTTAAACTCAATGCCCAAGGCATGAAGTTTGCGGTAAAGGTGAGTTCTTTCCATGCCAGTTGTTTCAGCCAGTTTAGTAACGCTGCCTTTGTGCTGATCAAGGTGGTAATCAAGGTAGGCTTTTTCAAATTGTGCTCTAGCATCTTTAAGGGGTAAATCATAAAAGATTGGTATGTCGTTTGATGTTATGACGGATCTTGCAGATTCACCGAGCGTTGTTTTGACTTCAGTTAGACCGATCTCGTCCCCAATGCCTAGTATTAAGAGGCGTTGAACCACATTCCTTAGTTCGCGTATATTCCCTAACCACGTATAATCGCTTAAAAATTGTTGCGCCGCAATGGTGAATTTACGTTTTGGTAAGTTTTCTCGCTTTATGTAGTGCTGGAGATAGAAATCTAATAGTAAAGGGATATCCTCTTTTCTATCTTTTAACGAGGGCAAATGAAGGCAGGCGACATTCAGTAAATAGTATAAGTCTTTTCTAAATTGACCATTTTGAATGGCTTCTTCCAGGTCTCGTCGGGTCGAGGCGATAACTCTTACATCAGCTTTAACTTCTTCGTGGCCGCCAATGCGTTGAAATGATTTAGATTCTAATGCACTCAGTAAGCGGTGTTGGGTTTCACTGTCCATGTCACCAATTTCATCGATGAACAAGGTACCGTGGTTTGCTTTTTCCAATAAACCGTAGTGAATAGAGTCGCCGTCTTCACGACCAAAAAATTCTTCTAAGGCATTATGGGAAGTGATAATACCTGTATTCAACTCTATAAAAGGCCCTTGTTTTCTGGTGCTATGTTCGTGAATATATCGTGCGAGTGTTTCTTTACCGCTACCAGGTTCGCCCGTTAATAATATGCGAGTGTCATGCTGTCCGAGTCGGCGTGCCTGCTCAAGAAGTTGTTGAATTTGTGGGCTGCTGCCAAGAGGCTCCTGAATGGTATTTGAATATTGTTTAAGGTCGATATTCTCTTGTTTAAGTTTTTCAGCTTCCAGTGCGCGTTCAATGGTCAGTAATAGTTTGGCAATGGATAATGGCTTTTCTAGAAAGTCATAAGCGCCTAAACGCGTGGCTTCCACAGCGGTTTCAACGGTGCCGTGCCCAGACATCATAATGACCGGGCAAGATAAATCTCCCGATGTAGACCAGTCTTTTAATAAGGTGACGCCGTCGGTATTCGGCATCCAAATATCCAGTAAAATTAAGTCATGGCGACACTCATGACGTGCTTGCTGAGCGGTTACAGCGCTATCAGCAGTAGATACTTCATAGTCTTCATCTTCGAGAATATCCCTAATTAGGCTGCGAATATCGGGTTCGTCGTCAATAACAAGAATATGAGGTTTGTTCATAAAGTGTATCCGTAATGATTAGGTTTTTTTAGGGAGTCGTAATAGGGAGTTGAATAATGAAATTAGCCCCGTGTGGAGTAACCGGCTTGGTAATGATCGTGCCGCCATGTTCCTCGATGATTTTTTTAACAATAGCCAGTCCAAGCCCAGTACCTTTCTCTTTGGTCGTCGCATAGGGCTCGAAAATGCGTTCAATATCGGAATTATCTACGCCTGGGCCATTATCAGCAATACAAATCTCGATTGAATCATTGGCTTTATTGTAGTTGGCCGATATGTTGATTTCTCCAAATTCGTCGTCAGCAATGGCTTCTTGCGCATTTTTTATCAGGTTAATGAAAACTTGTCGTAATCGAACTGGGTCTGCATAGGCGTTGGGTAAATCGTTATCAATAGTTACTATAAGGTGTTGAACTTGGCCTTGATACAAAGAAGCGATGTCATCGATAAGCTGGCTTATTGATATCACTTGGGGTTTGGACTGTGGTGGGCGTGCGAAATTCGAAAAGTCATTGACCATGCTTTTTAAGGCGCTGACCTGTTGTACGATGGTCTCTGTCGATTTTTTCAGTACTTTATTGGCATCATCATTGAGCTGTGAGTGAAGTTTTCTTTGTAGCCGTTCAGCAGATAATTGAATCGGGGTTAAAGGGTTTTTAATTTCATGTGCTAGACGTTGAGCGACTTCGCTCCACGCCGCGTTTCTTTGTGACTGGATAATGGGGGTAACATCATCAAAAATTAACACGTAACCAGATAATGTTTTATCGGCGGCATACAAGGGAGTGCCTTTTAGACGTAGAGTTTTCTTTTGATGGTTAATATAGAAGATGAATTCTCGTTGCCATTCTTTTTCTTTAGCGGAAAAATTATCAATCAGTAAACTGGTAAAGGCTTCTAATTCTGGGAATTTAGCGGCAATGTCGGCAAGTGAGTATTCAATACAGGCCGATAAGGGGTGTTCGAGAATCTGGTTGGCACCATAATTGGTTGTTTTAAGTCGTAACGTAAGGTCAAAGCCTAAAACACCATTAGAAAGGTGGCTTAATATGGTTTCTAAATGAGCATGTTGGTTCTCCGCGTCTCGTTGGGCGTTATAGGCTGCTTGTCGAGAGCTAGATATTCGCAATGTCATGGCATTAAAAGAATTAATGAGGAAGCCAAGTTCGTCTTTTCGATTGGTTTTTAGTTTCTTTTCGTAATTCCCTTCGGCAATAGCTTGAGTGCCTTTGACTAATTGGCGAATCGGTGCGACTAGCTCTCTTGCAAACACAAAGGCTGCCCAGCTAGCAGCTAAAATACTAAATAGTAGAGCAAGAGAGAGTGTCAGGGTGAAACTAAACTTTAAAGAGTCTCGTAAATAACTGAATTCTTGATAGGTCGTATAAGCATTTTCTACCGAGTCGGCTAATTGACTAATATCTTCGGGTATCTCATAGATGGCTTGTAGGTAGCGCCTTGGATTGGTGTTTTTAATTTCCACGATGCTGCGGACAATTAAGCCTTTATCGGAGCTAGGTTCGAAGCCAATAAATTCTCGGTTTTGTTTGGCGAGCAGAAGCGTTGAACTGTCAGGCGTATTGGGAATGAGTACGCTGGGATCAATGTTAGTTGTGGCAATAATCTGCCCTTGTCTTGAAAAGGCGGTGAGTTCATTGGCATTGGTTTGTGCGCGTAGGCCGGCTAAGGTTAGCGATAAAAAGATATCTGGTTCGCTTTCTAGCTGACTAGCTAATTGACGAGTCTCCTTCATTAAGGAAAGAGTACGGTTATCTAGGGATCGGCGGCTCAGTGTTAATGAGCTTTCCATCGCGGTGTCTATTTTTGCATCAAACCAACTGTCAATACTTTGGTGTAGGAGCTGACTAGAAAAGTAAAAAACAATGCCAGTTGGGATCACAGAAATGGCAAAAAAAAGCAGCACAATGTGTACCGTAATACGTGAACCAACGGCTTGAGTTGAAAACTGTTGCCAAAGCCAGCGAATGTTTGAGAATAGCAGTCCGAATAAGAAAATAGTGCCTGCGATATTGATCAGAATAAGTGCAGAAAACAAGCCATTGAATTGAGAGTTAGACTCTGTTGCATGGCTCATCAAGTACAGGCTAAATAGCAGGCTGAGTAACACACCTGCGGGAATAAAATAGGCTCTCTTTTTTACTGGGCTAGTGGCCATTGAAAGGTATTGCTACGTAAGTGCCAGCCAGGGGTTATATAAGCTAAAGGGCGCATTGGAAGTGGTAATGCTTCAATATTTAGGTAGGCGTTTAAAGAAGCATTGGCATTAATGTGAGGGCTGTTTGTTAATGTGTATATAGGGATGTCAGTCAGTGTGCCTAATGAGTGAAGCGCTGCCGAAAGGCTGGAAAAGTTAAGTCGTATATTATTGGTGGTATCAGAGACTTGATAGATTTTAGCTAAAGTATGGTATCTCAGTTGATAGGGTAGGGTGAGGTTTGTATGGTGTTTGTTCCAAAGCCATTTTCTAGGTTCAGTGATTGAAAGGTCAATGTTGAAGGTAAGAGTGACTCCGTTGTGCAAAGCTTCGATGGCTTCATCGCTGAGGTTATAGACTATAAGACTGTTGAGCAAAAAAGTGCTGTCTTGCTGCGTTAGTGTGGCTGTTTTTATGGTGATATTGGGTTTTTCATCGGCCAGTAGGTTTGCTGGTAATAGCAGGCAAGCAAAAAAAAGCATGAAGAAGGAGAGTCGACAATAAAAGCGAATCGCCGGCATTAGATTTTTGTTAAACATGCGTAATAAAAACCATCCATATTGTTATCACCCGGTAAAATTTGCTGGCCATGTTCACAAGTGTGACCCCATTCAGCATTTATTTTAATTTCTTTTGCATCAGGGTGTTCGGCCAGAAAAGTAGATATTTGTTGGCTGTTTTCAGCTGATAATATAGAGCAGGTTGCATATAAAAGCACACCCTTTTTATCGAGCAAGGGCCAGATGGTTTTTAATAGCTTGCTTTGTAGTTCGATAAGAGCAGGAATGTCGGATGGTTGACGTAATATTTTAATGTCGGGGTGGCGTCTGATTACGCCTGTAGCGGAGCAGGGTGCATCTAGTAGAATGCGTTGAAAAGGTTTTTCATCAAACCATTCGTCGGCTTCTAGTGCATCAACGGTCATGACCTCAGCGTTGAGCTTTAATCGTTGAAGGTTTTCTAGAACACGTTGATTGCGCTTTTCATCAATATCAAGCGCTAGCAGAGAAACGGTGCCGGCGGCCTGTTCTAAAATATGGGCTGCTTTACCGCCTGGCGCTGCGCAGACGTCTAATATGCGTTGTCCGCCTTTAATGTCTAACAGTTCAGCCGCCAGTTGAGCTGCGCCGTCTTGTACTGAAGAGGCACCCTGCCAGAAGTCAGGCAGTTGATCAACATTGACCGGTTTTTCCAGTGTTAAACCTACTGTGTTGAAAGGGGTTTTTGTTGCGTGAATAGCGTTGTCGCTTAATTGCTGTAGATAGTGGTCTCGCGTGACTATTTTTTGATTAACCCGAATGGACATGGGCGGGTACTGGTTGTTTGCGGCAAGAATTTTTTTAGTTTGCTGTCCCCAACTTTTTGATATTTCTTTGACGAGCCAATCTGGATGAGAGAAGCGTTGGTTAAGTTGTTCGTCAACGGTTTTTTCAAGTGATTCTCTGTTGCGTAAAAAGTTGCGTAAAACGCCATTAAGCACACCGTTCGCCCAGCTTTTTTTTCCACGTTTACATTGGCTTACAGTCTCTGATACGGCGGCGTGGTCAGGTGTGCTGAGATAAATAATTTGGTACAAGCCGATTAAGGCCAGTACAGTAATATCCAAGTCTTTAGCTTTAAAGGGTTTCTTCAATAAAAGGTGGAGAATGGCATCGAGACGACTGTGCCAACGAAGAGTGCCGTAGCAAAGTTCTCGACAGAATGCCTTTTCACGAGGCTCTAAATTTTCACTTAAACTTAAGGCATCGGTGAGTGATTTGCCGTGTTGGATAACGGCGCATATAACAAGAACAGCCGTTTCCCGGGCAGAATGGCTAGTGTTTTTCTTTGCGTTCATCTTAGCCTAATGTTAATGCGTTGATGTGATGTGCAGATAGGTAGTCGGACGCGGACATGCGCCGTTTATTAGCAGGTTGAAGCTCGTTAACTTCAATGAAGTAATCGCCACAGGCAACAAATAATTTATTTTTCTCAGTGTTAACCTCTCCTGGCTGCCCGGAAGTGGGAAGTTGGGTGACGGTTGCCTGCCAAATGCGTAAGGGTTTGTTGTTGAGAAGCGTGTGGGCTACCGGCCATGGGTTGTAACCTTGAATACTGCGTTGAACGTCAGCAGCTGGTTTGCTCCAATCTATCAGGGCTTCTTGCTTACTGAGTTTGTGAGCATAGGTCGCTTCATTGTTGTTTTGGCGGCTCGGGCTAAGTTGTTGTGCGTCAACGAGGGGCAGTAAATCTATTAAGGCGTTGGCGCCTAAGGTCGATAATTTATTGTGGAGGCTGCTGGAAGTGTCCTCGGGCTGAATAGGGAGAACAGTTTTTGACAACATATCTCCGGTGTCGAGGCCGGTATCCATTTGCATTAGGGTAATGCCAGTTTCTTTATCGCCCGATAAAATAGCACGTTGAATAGGTGCGGCGCCGCGCCAGCGAGGCAATAAGGAGGCATGGATGTTAATGCAGCCAAATCTGGGTGTATTCAAGACAAGGTCTGGCAAAATAATACCGTAGGCGACAACAATCATAAGGTCTGCCTGATACTGTTCTAGCGTTGTTATCGATGCTGCTGATTTGAAGTTAACGGGCTGTTCAATGGGTATATTAGCGTCCAATGCGCATTGTTTGACGGGGCTAAGTTGAACTTTTCGTCCCCTGCCGGCCGGTCGGTCTGGTTGTGTATAAACAGCGCAGACATGATGCTGACTAGCCATAAGCGCTTGAAGCGTTGGCACTGAAAAATCAGGCGTGCCTGCAAATATAATGTTCATGTTTAAAGGCCAGCTATAGCGAGTTGGATTGAGTTGTTTGTTCGGCTCGTTCTTTATCCATTCGCACTAGCTTCTTTCGAATGCGATTGCGTTTTAAAGGAGATAGGTAATCGACAAATAATTTTCCGTCTAAATGATCTATTTCATGTTGAATGCATACGGCCAATAAATCGTCAGCTGTTAGCTCGAAAGGCTTGCCATGTTCATCTTGAGCGCTAATCGTTACCGACTCTGCTCTTTCTACGTCTTCATAAAATCCAGGGACCGATAGACAGCCTTCTTGCATTACTTCAATGCCTTCTTTATGAGTGATAACTGGGTTAATGAGGCAAAGCTGTTCGTTTTTATCTTCAGAGACGTCAATGACAATGAGGCGTTTATGGTAATTCACCTGCGTTGCGGCAAGTCCAATACCGGGCGCTGCGTACATGGTTTCAAACATATCGCGAATAAATTGCCTTAATTCGTCATCAAAGACGGTGATATCGGTGGCTTTTGTTCGTAGCCGTTTGTCAGGAAAATGCAGAATATTTAATTTTGTCATATTGGAAGGGGGTGAAATATGCGACGGTGGCCAATTGTTTAGAGTGAATTCTAACGAATTTAGGTTAAACTTTGAATAGTCAATATTTTAAGCTAGACTTAGAGTGTTATTAAATCGCCAATAAAAGGAAGATCGTGGCCATGAAAAAATTATTAGTGTTAGTGGTTGGAGTGTTGTTGAGTTGGAGTGTACTGGCAAACGATATTAAGCTGAACCCATCACACCCGGATCGCTACGTGGTTGTAAAAGGAGATACACTTTGGGATATTTCTGCACGTTTTCTACAAACGCCATGGCGTTGGCCAGATATATGGCAAGCGAATGATCAAATTGCGAACCCACACTTAATTTACCCCGGCGATATTATTGAGTTGTCTTTTGTAGATGGCGTGCCAAGGTTGACTTTAAAAAGAGGTGATGGAAAATTATCGCCCTCAATTCGGCGTTCTAGTTTAGCGGATGCCATTCCTGCAATACCGATTGATGCCATTGCACCCTTTTTAAATAGTCCAAGAGTGATGACGGAAGAGGAGTATGAGTCTGCGCCTTATGTAGTGGCATTTGATGATGAGCATATTCTCGGAAGTCCGGGCTACAAAGCGTATGTCCGTTCATTTCAAGACGGCATAGCCGATGGCTACATTATTGTGCGACAGGGCGAAGAATATTTGGATGGAGAAACTGGGGAGTCATTGGGTTTCGAGGCGGTCTATATCGCAGAGTCGACGGTAGAGCTGAAAGGAGACCCAGCGACTGTGATGTTGTCTAAATCAACGCGTGAAGTACGAAAAGGTGATCGTTTGTTACCGGCTATCGAAGGACCGATTGTTCAAAACTACTTCCCTCATGCGCCAAAGAGCAATATTAGAGGGCAAATTGTTGGAATCGTTGATGGTGTGTCGAAAGTAGCAAAATATGATGTGGTGGTGATTGACCGTGGCGAACAAGACGGCGTTGAAGTGGGTCATGTGTTACAAATTGATCGAGCAGGCGAAACGGTTAGAGACATCATTGCTGGTGGTGGCGCAGAAGTGACGTTACCGGATGAAAAGGCCGGCGTGTTAATGGTATTTAGGGTGTTTGACCGAGTCAGCTATGGTCTCGTGATGGAAAGCTCTCGCGTGATACACCGCCACGATGTTGTTCATACCCCGTAGTATTGGATAGCTCCAACGGGGAAGACGGGCGAGTTTCTTCAACGAGCATTCTTGCTTCTGATTATCGTCCTTGGTTAGCTTTATGGCGAATTACTGGCGTTGGTGCTAAAACATATTTATCGTTATTGGAGGTCTTTGGTACGCCGGAAAATGTTCTTGGCGCCTCCGCAGCATCGCTCAAGCAGGCTGGGCTTTCTTCAACGGTTATTCAGCAAATAAAAAACCTGGATGAGCGTGAAATTGAGCCAGATTTAAACTGGCTCAAACGTGAAGATTGTCACCTTATGTGTTGGTACGATGAAGATTACCCGCTTTTGCTTAAAGAAATTCCAGACCCGCCGCCTATTTTATTTATTCGTGGTAATCGTAGCTTGTTAGGATCTTTGCAAATAGCCATGGTAGGAACAAGAAACCCTTCACCAATGGCCATGAAAACAGCGCATGCATTTTCAAAAAGCTTTGCCACCTTTGGCTTAACAGTAACGAGTGGTTTAGCATTAGGCGTTGATCAAGCGGCGCATGAAGGTGTTTTAGAGGCCGGCGGAAAAACAATCGCTGTCGCTGCTACAGGGCTCGATAGGGTTTACCCCGCTGGTCACAAGCCGTTGGCTGAAGAAATTATTAAATCTGGTGCGTTGGTGTCGGAATTTCCAATTGGCACACAACCAAAACCGGGCTATTTTCCGAGAAGGAATAGAATTATTAGCGGCTTAAGCTTGGGTGTTTTGGTGGTTGAGGCGGCGATAAAGAGTGGAACCTTGATAACAGCAAAACATGCAATGGAACAAGGCCGGGAAGTGTTTGCAATCCCCGGGTCGATTCACAATCCGCTTGCAAAAGGCTGCCATCATTTGATCCGACAAGGGGCTAAATTAGTTGAAACGGCTGAAGATGTACTTGAAGAGTTAGGTAACTTATCGTTGGCGGCTCTCAGTGAAGATGATGGGCAGAACGAAGAGCTTAGGTTGAATAAGACATCAATAACGGGTGATTATGCTGTTTTACTTGAAAAAATTGCGTTTGACCCCATCTCCGTAGATGAACTAATAACAGAAACTAATTTTACAGCCGAAGAGATTTCGTCTATGTTACTGGTATTGGAGCTTCAAGGTTTAGTGTCATCTGCGCCTGGAGGCCTTTTCTATCGGTGTTCAGCCGAATAAATAGAGATAAAATTAAAATAAATGAAAGAAACTATTTTTGAAGTACTTGTGTATTTGTTCGAGCATTATATTGATGCGGGCGATGAAAAGGCCCTTGAGCAAGGCAAGTTAAAAACTGAATTGCTGGAAGCAGGATTTACAGAAAACTATGTTGATCGAGCCTTTGATTGGATGGGTGAGTTAACGACTCAACCATCGCAGGTGATAGAAAACTATGTTGGTCAAAGTGCGATCCGGGTTTATTCAGCCGAAGAACGATTACGTTTTGATGTTGATGCGCAAGGCTTCTTGTTGTTTTTAGAGCAGACAGGGATTATCGACTTAACACGCCGTGAGCTGATCATTGATAGAGCGATGGCCTTGGGTGATGCGCTTCTTTCTGTAGATCATGTGAAGTGGGTCGCGTTAATGGTGCTGTTTAGTCAATCTGGCATGGAAGGTCATTATTCACAAATGGAGGAGCTGGTTTACGGCGATACTCCATTCGAACTTCATTAGGTCTTATTATGTCAGCTCTTGTCATTGTTGAATCGCCAGCAAAAGCAAAAACCATTGAAAAATACTTAGGCAAAGGATTTACTGTTCTAGCGTCATATGGCCACGTGAGGGACTTGGTTCCGAAGGAGGGCGCGGTAGACCCGGACCATGATTTTGCGATGAAGTATTCTTTGGTCGAAAGGAATCAGCGTCATGTGCAGGCGATTACAAAGGCGATGAAAAAAGCCGATGAGCTTTATCTTGCAACCGACCCGGATAGAGAGGGTGAGGCCATTTCATGGCATGTTTCTGAGTTATTAAAGGAAAAAAAACTGCTCAAAGATAAGCCGGTACATCGAGTGGTTTTTCATGAGATTACTAAAAAATCAATTCAAAAAGCGATACAGGAGCCGCGTGAATTATCAATGGATATGGTTGATGCGCAGCAAGCTAGGCGCGCACTCGATTATTTGGTTGGTTTTAATTTGTCGCCGTTGTTATGGAAAAAAATCAGACGCGGCTTATCTGCTGGACGGGTTCAAAGCCCAGCGTTAAGATTAATTGTTGAACGTGAATTAGAAATAGAAGCTTTCAATAGTCGTGAATATTGGAGTATTGAAGCGGCAACTAAGGCGGCTAACCAATCTTTTAAAGCCAAGCTAACACATGTGGATGGCGAAAAGCTGACCCAGTTTAGTGTCGAAAACGCGGCGGATGCGAATAAAATAAAAGACGATATTGTGGCTGTTGCCGCCAATAAATTATTGGTTAAAAAGCTACAAAAAAAACAGCGTAAACGTAACCCAGCCGCCCCCTTTACAACCTCCACACTTCAGCAAGAAGCATCTAGAAAGTTAGGTTTTACAACTAAAAAGACCATGCAGATTGCTCAGCAGCTTTATGAAGGGGTAACCATCGGTTCAGAATCAATTGGTCTGATAACGTATATGCGAACAGATTCGGTGAACTTAGCGGCTGAAGCGGTTGATGAAATTCGTCAATTGATTGAATTGCGTTATGGTAAAGAGAATCTACCTAAACAAGCGCCGGTTTACAAAACTAAATCAAAAAATGCTCAAGAAGCCCATGAGGCTATTCGTCCAAGCTCAGCAGCAAGGATTCCTGATGAAATTAGAGGGTCGTTGTCGAATGACCAATATAAACTCTATTTATTGATCTGGAAACGCGTGGTGGCCAGCCAAATGGTTCATGCGTTGATTGATGGGGTGAGTGCAGACCTAACCTGCGGCAAGGGCTATGTTTTTCGGGCCACAGGTTCAACGGTAAATAAACCCGGTTTCATGTCAGTGTATCTTGAAGGTAAAGATGACAGTAAAGAGGATGATGACAATAAGGAAAAAATGTTACCACCTCTGGAAGAAGGTGCGCTAGTTGATTTGCAAGAGGTGATAGCGAACCAACATTTTACTGAACCGCCCCCTCGTTATGGTGAGGCAAGCCTAGTTAAAGCGCTTGAAGAGCATGGAATTGGCCGGCCATCGACCTATGCATCGATTATTTCAACATTACAAAATCGCGACTATGTAGAGCTAGAAACGAAACGCTTTTATCCGACTGATGTTGGGCGAATTGTAAATAAATTTTTAACGCAGCATTTTACGAATTATGTGGATTATGACTTCACCGCTAAATTAGAAGATGGCCTGGATGCCGTTTCAAGAGGTGAAATGCAGTGGTTGCCATTAATGAAGACGTTTTGGCAGCCATTTAAAACACTGATTGATGATAAGGAAGTCAGTGTTCAACGTAGCGATGTTACGCAAGAGGCGCTGGAGGAAAAGTGTCCAGAGTGCGGTAAACAGCTATCGATTCGCTTGGGTAGAAATGGACGGTTTATTGGCTGTACGGATTACCCCGAATGCAGTTATACGCGTAACTTGAATGATGATGCCGCTTCTGCAGAGCCTGAAGTTGTTGAAGGGAGAAAATGCCCAAAGTGTGAATCTAATTTAATTATTCGCACCGGTCGATATGGCAAATTTATAGGTTGTAGTGCTTATCCAGATTGTAAGCATATGGAGCCTTTGGAGAAACCAAAAGACACGAATGTTGTTTGTCCTGATTGTAAAAAGGGAACAATACTTGAACGTAAATCTCGAAAGGGTAAAATATTCTACTCGTGCTCTAATTATCCTAAGTGTAAATATGCATTATGGAATGAGCCGATTAATGAGCCATGCCCAAATTGTAATTGGCCTATTTTGACATTAAAAACAACTAAAAGACGTGGCACTGAAAAAGTCTGTCCACAACAAGAATGTTCCTACGTAACGCCATGCGAAGAAATGGCTAAAACTTAATAAATTAAAAGGTAAATGATGCAAGATAATAAAACATTTGTAGCCGTTTTAATGGGCTCTGACTCTGACTTTCCTGTTATGCAGGCAACACTGGATGTATTAAAAGGATTAGACATACCGTATGAGGTGAGAGTGACCTCAGCACATAGAACGCCAGTAGAAACACATGCCTACGTTACCGATGCCGATAAGAGAGGTTGCGCGGTCTTTATTGCAGCAGCAGGTCTGGCTGCTCATTTAGCAGGAGCAGTGGCGGCTAATACCGTTAAGCCTGTTATTGGTGTGCCGCTTGATGCGGGTTCTTTACAAGGGCAAGATGCATTATTGTCGACCGTACAAATGCCAGCAGGTATCCCTGTTGCTAGTGTAGCGATTGGTAAGCCGGGTGCAAAAAATGCGGCTTATCTTGCCGCTCAAATTATCGGCTTGTTTGATGAGGGCGTTGCACAACGAGTACGTGCAGATAGAAAAGCGTCAGGCGAAGCTGTTATTAAGAAAAACCAAGCCCTGCAAGAAAAGCTTCAACAAGGGTAATCCGGTTGTGCCATCAGTTTGGCAAAAAAAACGGTTTGTTGCTCAACTTCAAGCCGGTGGTCTTGTAGCCTACCCAACAGAGGCCGTGTTTGGGTTAGGCTGCGACCCATTGAACGAAGGGGCAGTTTATCGACTGTTAGATTTAAAAGGGCGATCGGTTAGTAAAGGCTTGATTCTTATCGCATCTGATTTTTGTCAACTTGAACCTTATGTGCAGCCTTTATCTGATGACCTTATGTCAAAAATAAAGGGCCAGGTATCGGAGCCAACAACTTGGTTACTGCCTGCAAAAACATCGGTGCCAGCATGGTTGACAGGTGGGCGGAGTAATATAGCGGTTCGTTTGACACAGCATGGCCTAGCTAAAGAGCTGTGCCAGTTAGCTGGTACAGCGATTGTGTCTACTAGTGCTAACATGTCGGGTTGTGAGGCAGTAAGAACGGCGTATCAAGCGCGTCTAAAGTTTTTGTCGAAAAATGTTTATACAATAAGTGGCCAAGTAGGTGGCTTTTTGAATCCCAGCCGAATCATCGACCCCTTTTTAAATAAGCAATTACGTTAACCTAAGAGATTTTATTGATGTCTGCACCCAATCCCCAGCGTGTTAAAGACTACCTGTTGGCTTTGCAAAACAACATTTGTAGCAGTATTGAAGGCCTTGAGGAAGAGGGTGGTTTTAAAGAAGACCTATGGGATAGAGGGGGCGATACAGGCGGAGGGCGTACGAGGCTGATAGAGAATGGCAAGGTGTTTGAGCAGGCGGGGGTTAATTTTTCGCATGTAAGAGGTGACGCCTTACCCGGATCAGCAACACAGAATCGTCCCAAGTTGGCGGGGCGAAATTTTGAAGCAATGGGCGTTTCATTGGTGATACACCCTCGTAATCCTTATGTACCGACATCACATGCTAATGTGCGATTTTTTATCGCAGAAAAAGACGGTGAAGCACCAATTTGGTGGTTTGGAGGCGGCTTTGATTTAACGCCTTATTATGGCTTTGAAGATGATGCAAAGCATTGGCATCGGCAGGCAAAAAAAGCGTGCGAACCTTTTGGTGATAATGTTTATAACGATTATAAAAAATGGTGTGATGAATATTTCTTTTTAAAACACCGTAATGAACCACGCGGTATCGGAGGGCTTTTCTTTGATGATTTAAATGAAGGGGGGTTCGAACGTTGTTTCAAGCTGATGAAGAGCGTGGGTGACCACTATATTTCTGCCTACCAGCCTATTGTCGAGCGACGTAAAAGCTTGCCGTATACTGGCAAGGAACGAGATTTTCAGCTCTATAGGAGGGGCCGCTATGTAGAGTTTAACTTGGTGTATGACAGAGGAACCCTGTTTGGGTTGCAAACAGGTGGCCGTACGGAATCCATTTTAATGTCATTGCCACCACAGGTTAGCTGGCGTTATAACTGGCACCCAGAAGCAGGGACAGCTGAAAGCGAACTGTATGATGTTTTTTTACAGCCTAAAGATTGGCTTGCTTAAACAGAGCTGTTATTAAGACTTGTTGCTCGTTTCTTCTCGAACAAGTTGGCTGTCTGTTTCTGATAACTTGTTTTTTTCGGCTAATTGTTGAATAACTTGATCGAGTCCGCCGGCGCTTTTGATGGTTTTAGAAAAGCTCGCTTTGTAATTAGTTACCATGCTAATCCCTTCGATGATCACATCATACGCTTTCCATTCGCCAGCTTTGTTAAGGGCCATTCGGTAATTAACAGCAACGGGTGGGCGAGAAGGTTGAATAATTTCAGTTTTAACCATTAGCCTTGTGTCTGTTGGGTCGAAGGTCATTGGTATGAAATGTATGGTCCATTCATCAAATTCTTTAAAGGCAGTGGCGTAAGTATTTACCAATAAGCCCTTGAACTCTTTTTGGAATGAGGTTTTTTGCTCTTCGCTTGCTTTACGCCAGTGTTTACCTAAAACAAGTCTAGAAATTTTATTTAAATCAACACGAGGTTCAAGTACTTCGTTGACCAACTGAAAAACATAATCAAGGTCATCGAGTTTACTTTTATCCTTTTGAAGGATGTCGTGTAACAGGTCAGATGTTTCTTGGATGACTTGTTGAGGAGGGTTTAAGTCTTCAGCGCTTGCAAATGAGCTAATTGTTAATGCAAAGGCGAAGAGCCCGACGGTTAAAAAACCTTTTAGTTTGTTCATTGTCTATATCCTGTTCTTATTTTGTAGTGCCGGGTTATCCCCTGGAATAGATTATTTTCTTGTCCTATTGCAGCTTCATTTATCGTCATTGCCCCTCTCTGGTGGCAGGGGTTGTAAAAAGACGCTAGTGTAGGCATTGTCGGGCAAGATACAATACTTAATTAAAGTTTATTAGGTGTTTAATTAAGCGGCCTTTGATCTGTGTTTGTAAAAAGTATAGTCGATCAGTTTAATTTTTCTACAGTGTTTTGTCGACTAAGTCGTTAAAATGTCAAAAATGATTATAGCTTGAAATGGTGGGTAAAATGAAGATCAATAAAACAAACTCGATTCTAGTCAGAAGGCAACGACGTATGCGATCAAGCCAGTTTAGTCGCCGTTTAATGCGTGAAACAGTGTTAACAACGGATGATCTGATTTACCCCGTATTTGTGATTGAGGGCGAGAGCCAACGTCAAACAATCGATTCTATGCCGGGTGTTGAGCGACTTAGTATTGATTTGTTGGTGGACGAAGCGCGTGAACTCGTGACACTAGGGGTGCCTGCGATTGCCTTATTTCCTGTGACGCCCGCGAGTGTTAAAACAAGTTCAGCAGAGGAAGCGTGGAACCCGCAAGGTTTGGCGCAAAGAGCAGTTCGGGCGTTAAAGGCTGCATTGCCGGAGCTAGGTGTTATTACCGATGTCGCCTTAGACCCTTTTACAACTCATGGTCAGGATGGGTTGATTGACGATACTGGTTATGTGTTAAACGATGACACGGTGGAGGTGTTGGTAAAACAAGCCTTGTCCCATGCAGAAGCGGGGGCTGATGTGGTGGCACCCTCAGATATGATGGATGGTCGTGTGGGTGCAATCCGCGAAGCACTGGAGGTAGAGGGCTATACGAATACTAAAATTTTGGCCTATTCGGCGAAATATGCGTCCAGTTTTTATGGCCCGTTTAGGGATGCAGTGGGTTCTGCGGCTCAGTTAGGAGCAGGCAATAAGTACAGTTATCAAATGGACTGTGCAAATACCGATGAGGCATTGATTGAAGTCGGCTTAGATATTGAAGAAGGTGCTGACATGGTAATGGTCAAGCCAGGCATGCCCTACCTAGATATTGTTCGTCGGGTGGCTGAATCGTTTGACACCCCCGTATTTGCTTATCAGGTGAGTGGGGAGTACGCAATGATAAAGGCAGCGGTGCAAAATGCTTGGCTTGAGGAGCGAGCGGTTGTTTTAGAGTCTTTACTGGCATTTAAACGGGCAGGTGCGCAGGGTGTTTTAACTTACTTTGCAAAAGATGTGGCACGCTGGCTAACGGAAGAAAAATAATGACGGATCGCTACGCAGTATTTGGGTTTCCCATTGGGCACAGTTTATCACCTATTATTCACCGACAGTTTGCTGATCAGACTGGGCAGCAATTAAGCTATGAGGCGCAGGAAGTGAAGCCCGACGTGTTTAATGAAGCGCTTGCTGATTTTTTTAAGGCTGGTGGAAAAGGTGTTAATTGCACCGTACCTTTGAAAGAGCTCGCATATGAAGCAGTAGACCAATTAACACAGCGCGCTAAATTTAGTGGGGCGGTTAATACGATTAAGCGTTTAGACGATGGTTCTTTATTAGGTGATAATACCGATGGTATAGGGCTGTTAACTGACCTTTGCACAAATTTAGGGGTGGAGATAGATGATCAGCGAGTCCTTGTGTTGGGTGCTGGCGGAGCATCTCGTGGAATACTAGGGCCGTTGCTCGAGGCAAAGCCTAGGCAACTTTATTTGGCTAATAGAACTGTCTCAAAAGCAAAAGCAATGGAAGTTTTATTTTCTTCATTGGGCCGAATTCAGTCTTCAAGCTATGAAGACTTAGCAGGAAAGCAATTTGATTTGATCATTAATGCGACATCGGCCAGTTTAAGTGGTTCTTTGCCTGAGATAGCAAATGGCTTATTGTCGCCGAACGGGGTTTGCTATGATTTGGCGTATAGTGAGCAGCCGACAGCATTTGTGTGTTGGGGTTTGCAAGAAGGCGCCCGCTTATCAGTGGATGGTCGGGGTATGTTAGTCGAGCAAGCAGCGCATGCGTTTCATCTTTGGCGTGGAGTTATGCCTGAGACTTCAGCCGTCTTAAAGGGGCTAAAGTAAAGCGCATTGAAATGCTGTTGAGCTTGTAAAGTTAAATGGATGAGCTAGCATCATCAGCCCATTGGCATGCTTTTAAATAGTCGTTTGAATAGTTATCACCTATGGGCCAATTAAGTTGCTGCTCATGTTTAATGATTATTTTTAAGACCTCACCCATCTCACCTTTTTGTTCAACTAAGGCGTCTATAATCTCACTTTTCAAGGGTAGGGGTTTAACGGCCTCCTTCATTGTCATGTCTAATAAGGCATCCAATGTAGACAGCAGCCCCATTAGAAAATAGCTGTTTGGGTGTGCTTTGTCGTTCTTTACGGCAATGTTTTCTGCCAATTTAGCACGTACTAAGGCATGCTTTATAAGCTCTAAGGGTTTAGAAGGGATGCTGCGCAAGCTAATTAATGTCGCCCACTTCTTTGTTTCATCAATACCTAAGATAACAATGGCTTGTTTAATTCGTTCAATGGGGTTTTTGAACGAGAAGCTGGCAGAGTTTAAATACTTTAAAAGCATATGGGTAAGATTAGGGTCCTTTTCAATGGTGCTTTCGAGTTCAGACATTGAAATGTCCACCTGGTTAACATGGGCTAGAAGTTGGATGATAGCAAACGTGCTAGCGCTAACAGTACGCCCTTTTATTAACTCTGGTCTTGAAAAAAAATATCCCTGAAATAGCTCGCAGCCTATTTGCTTATAGGCATTGAAGTCGTCGAAGGTCTCTATTTTTTCAGCTAAAAATTGTATAGCACAGGGTTGGAGTTTTTCAATTAAGGCTTTGTTGACCTCGATGGAGGTGAGGGTTAAATCAAACTTAATAATAGAGGCTAATTCGATTAAAGGGTCCCATTTTGGGCTGTACACGAAGTCATCAAGAGCGAAAGTAAACCCCTTTTCTGAAAGCTCTTGAGCTCTTTCGATAAGACTAGCGTCAGGTTGAATGTCTTCTAATAACTCTAAGATAACTTGCTCAGAAGGCAGAGCTTCAATCAGAGGGCTAAATAAATCTTCATACGATATATTGATAAAAACAAAGTGGTTGTTTGCTGCTTTTTGTAACCCTAAGTCTAACGCAGAAGAAGCGATAACCTCAGCAGTAAGAGAATGTGTTTGTTGCTTTTCATCTTCAATCGGGCGATACAAGAATTCATAGGCGTGAAGTTCTAAGGAGCGGTTTAGTATGGGTTGTCGAGCAAACGAGAAATGACGCATGACAGTAGCCCTTAGGATAATTAATGAATGATACCTTTCAGTTTAGTTGAAGAAACGCATTAGGTTGCCTCGTTAAGGTATTTATTTTTCAATCGAACGTAGTTCTGCGGTGAATAGGTTAAAAACTGGGCTTCTTTTTCATTAATGGGCCGAGCTTTTTTGACTGGAGAGCCAATATATAAATAGCCACTTTCTAATACCTTTCCCGGAGGGACAAGACTCCCAGCACCAATTATCACTTGGTCATTGACGATAGCGCCATCCATCACAATAGCGCCCATTCCAATCAGGCAACGATTACCAATGGTGCAGCCATGCAGTGTCACCTTATGCCCAACGGTTACGTCTTCTCCAATCACAACAGGGTAGCCCCCCGGGTTAAAGTCACTGGCATGGGTAACGTGTATAACGCTACCATCTTGAATATTAGAACGACGACCAATTTTAATACTATGAATGTCGCCACGAACAACGGCTAATGGCCAAATAGACACATCGGCAGCAAGTTCAACGTCGCCAATAACAACGGCGGTATCGTGGATAAAGGTAGAGTCTTCAATTCGCGGTGTTTTAGAGTCAAAAGATTTAACGTGCATGTGCGATTTCCTGTTCTATACTTTAGTGAGTATTTGTTAAAGGGAGAAAGACATGAGTGTATCAGGATTTATGGCATTGGCCGTTATTGTTGTCTTAGTGGGCTATGGAATAGCGTTGTATAACAGCTTAGTGAGCTTGAAACATAGCGTATCAAAAGCGTGGTCAAACATTGATGTGTTGCTTAAGCAGCGACATGATGAGTTACCAAAATTGGTTGAAACGTGTCGGCAATACATGAAACATGAGCAAGACACCTTGGAAAAAGTTATGTTGGCGCGCTCGGGCGTTTCAAATGCCCTAGGCGAGTCAGATGTGGCGGCATTAGGGAAGGCGGAAACACAGATGCGGCAAGGTCTCATGAACCTATTTGCCGTTGCCGAAGCCTACCCTGAACTAAAAGCAAATGAGTCGTTTAAAGAGCTGCAAAATAGAATAAGTCAGCTAGAGAATAACATCGCGGACCGACGTGAATTTTATAATGAAAGCGTGAATTTAAATAATGTCCGTATTGAGCAATTTCCAGATGTATTGATAGCAAAATTCTTTAACTTTAATGATTTTGATTTATTAGAGTTTGAAGCGTCACAAACGGCCGATGTTAATGTTAAAAAATTATTTGAATAATGAATGAGTGGGCAGAGGCCATTGAACGCTTGCCGGCTGATGAGTTTTGGGTATATTTTATTGCTACATGCCTAATTTCCTTGGCCTGCCTATATTTTTATTTTCGTTATTTGTGGCGTTATCGCATTATGCAGGACACGCCGACGGCACTGATCAGGTCGGCATCACAAGGTTATAACGAGTTTGCTGGCATCGCTAGATTATTACCTGGCGAGCCTATTATTGCGCCCTTAACGAAGCAAAGCTGTGTTTGGTATTGGTATAAAGTAGAAGAGAAACAGTCGCATTATGTGCGGGGGCGTAGCCGTACCAGTTGGAGCCTTTTTGAAACTGGTATTAGTGACGGCGTGTTTTCTCTGCATGGTAAAACGGGGCGGGCAATTGTTAACCCAGATGATGCTGAAGTAATCCATTCGGTTTCTGATACTTGGTATGGCAGTTCACCTTTTCCAACCGCAGGTCCAAAAGGCTTTAGTTCAAGTGCGTTTGCTCTTGCTAAGCGATACCGTTATAGCGAAAAACGCATTCATGAAGGTGATCAATTGTATGTTCTTGGTGACTTTAAGTCGTTTAAGGAACTGGCGTTGCCAACAAAGGATGAGTCTTTAGCGGCGATATTAAGGCAATGGAAAAGCAACCCGCGGATGCTATTAAACCGTTTTGATGAAGACCGCGATGGGCACATTGATTCAGCGGAGTGGGAAAAGGCTGTTCTTATTGCAAAACACCAGTTGGCAGAGGAGTTAGCCCGTCAGCACCGTGGACCTGTTGAGCATTTAATTGAAAGACCAGTGAGTAGCCGTAAACCATTTTTAATTTCAACAAAAAATGAGGCAGTGCTTACCGCGAGGTTTCAATATAAATCTTGGGTGTCGCTGTGTTTGTTTTTTGCGATAAGTGGGGTGGCGCTGTGGATGATGAATGTGCGTATGGGCTAGTTTTCTAAAGACCAGTGTCGATTTTCTTTGGCAGTCAGCTAGGCTTCTTAGTTTAAGTATTCGTTATGCAAAGTGTTGAGGCTTGGAAGCTGCACTGAAGCATGCGAAAATACTTTATTTTTCAACTGTATAAAAATATGACAAACCCTTTATTAGAAGAATTTGAGCTTCCGCACTTTAGTGAAATAACTGCAGCCGATATTGAGCCAGCTATTAATGAGGTGCTAGCAAAAAATAAAAGAGAAATAGCTTCTTTGCTTGAGGGGGGCAAAGAATACAGTTGGGAAAACCTGGTGCACCCGATTGAATTGATGGATGATTATTTAAACCGAGTGTGGTCGCCAGTCAGTCACTTAAACTCGGTGATGAACAATGACGAGTGGCGTGAAGCGTATTCTAATTGTTTACCTAAGCTCAGCGAATACTCAACAGAAATTGGCCAAAATAAAGAGCTCTACCTTGCTTATCTTTCGATTAAAAAAGGGGCTGAGTATAAGGTATTGAGCACGGCACAAAAAAAGATTATTGATAATGCGTTGCGCGACTTTGAGTTGTCGGGGGTGGCTTTGCCGAGTGATAAAAAACAACGTTATATGGATATATCGCAGCAATTGTCGACATTAACGAACCAATTTGAAGAAAATTTAATGGATGCCACCAATGATTGGAGTCAATTGGTGACAGATGAGGCTGATTTGCAAGGCTTGCCCGCATCGGCGATGGATCTACTCCGTCAAACAGCGCAGCAAAAGGACCAAGACGGTTGGATGCTGACGTTAGAGTTCCCGTGCTATATGGCAATGATGACGTATGCAGATAACCGTGAGTTACGCTATGCCATACATCATGCTTTTGTAACAAGGGCGTCTGATCAAGGAACTGGCAAAGAAAGCTGGGATAATTCACAGTTGATGAAAGACATCGTGGGCTTGCGACATGAAAAGGCACAATTGTTAGGTTACAAAAGTTATGCTCATTTATCGTTGGCCACCAAAATGGCCGATAAGCCTGAGGATGTACTGACATTTTTAAATCAATTGGCCGATAGCTCTTTGCCAATGGCTAAAAAAGATTATGCGACCTTATGTGACTTCGCTGCTAAGCAAGGACATAAAGGTGCTGTTGAATCGTGGGATGTCGCTTATTATTCAGAAAAGCTACGTCAAGAGAGGTATCAGTTTTCTCAAGAAGAAGTGAAGCCATATTTTCCTGCAAATCGTGTATTAACAGGGATGTTTAAGGTGGTTGAGAAACTGTATGGGCTTAATATTTCAGAAGTAAAAGACGTTAATACCTGGCATAAAGATGTGCAGCTTTTTTCCATTACGGATGAAAAAGGTGTTCACCGAGGTCGGTTCTTTATTGATCTTTTTGCTCGTCCGCATAAGCGAGGAGGGGCTTGGATGGATGAGTGCGTGACCCGTTTTAAAAAGAAAGACGGGGTGCAAACGCCGGTTGCGTATCTAACGTGTAATTTCACCCCACCTATCGGTGAAGACCCATCGTTGCTAACTCATGGCGAAGTAGAAACGCTCTTTCATGAGTTTGGACATGGCTTGCACCATATGCTGACACAAGTTGATTACTTAAGTGTGTCCGGCATACATGGTGTGGAATGGGATGCCGTTGAGTTACCTAGCCAGTTTATGGAAAACTGGTGCTGGCAAGCAGAGGTAATGCCGTTAATTTCTGGTCACTATAAAACGGGTGAGGTACTGCCACAGGAAATATTTGAAAAAATGTTGGCAGCGAAGAACTTTCAGTCGGGTATGCAGATGGTGAGGCAGATTGAATTTTCAATATTTGATTTTCGAATTCATTTGGAATATGACGCAACAAACGATTCGCAAATTTATGATGTGTTGGAACAAGTTAGAGCGGATGTTAGTGTTGTTAAAACACCAGAATTTAATCGTTTTCCGAATAGCTTTTCACATATTTTTGCAGGAGGTTATGCGGCAGGCTATTACAGTTATAAGTGGGCGGAGGTTCTATCTAGCGATGCTTTTTCGTTGTTTGAAGAAAAAGGAATCTTTGATGAGCAAACAGGGCGTTCTTTTTTACACAACATTTTAGAAAAGGGAGGGAGCGATGATGCGCTTGAATTATTTACAGCGTTTAGAGGAAGAAAGCCAACAATAGATGCTCTCTTGAAGCATTCAGGCATTGCAGCATAAGATGTTAAAGCACGTTTTCTTTTTGCTGTTGTTTTTGCCAGCCATGGCGAATGCAGCACATATAACTGATAAATTATTAGCTGGCATGTATGCTGAACCTAATAATAGTGAACAACCTACACAGTTACTCCCAAGTGGCACACCTGTTGAATTAATAGGTGAGGCTAAGGGCTTTGTAAAAGTGCAGTTGGTGGGTGGTGAAACGGGGTGGGTTGAAAAACGGTTTTTATCAGAAGAAAAGCCGGCAAAGGTTAGGCTGCTTTCACTTCAAAGTAAATACAGGCAGCTTCAAGAAAAGCTAGATCGTGCAGAAGCGACATTAACGAAATTAAATCAGCCGACTGAAGAGGTTGTGCCGAATGAGCAAAAGAACGATCAACGTATCACTGAAGAACTACAAGAGGCGTTGGCTAAGGCGGAAAAGACCATTCAACAGCTACAGCAAGAGAATGAGCAACACCCGTTGGTAGCCAATGTGACAAAAACGGTGCCGCCAACAGATAATGAGCCCGTCAGCTTTTCTTTTACAGGACTAAGTCTGTTGTTATTGATTCTTAGTATGCTTATTGGCGTGTATCTGGGTATAAAATTTCAAGATGCCCGTCAGCTGAAACGGCATGGTGGGTTTAGAATTTAAGCATTTCCAACAACAAAGGCGCTTTGATTAGCGCCTTTGTTGCATTTTGGTGATGTAAGCAGTAGTTCTATTAATCGGCCACTTTAATGTAAAAGCATTGAATATCATCATCGCGTTCATGCCTTAACATTTGATGGTTTGATTTATCAATAAACACGCCAACATCAAGATGAGAGGCAGGGTCGGTTGCTAACATTTTAATAATGTCGCCCGGGCTAGATTTTTGAAGCTGTTGCTTGAGTCTTAGTAACGGTAGCGGGCAGTTTAAGCCTTTCGCATCCAGTGTTATATCGTATTTCATATCTTAGTTTTTATATTGGTGTTACTTTATAATCTCATCATAATGAACAGTCTAAAGTAAGTATGGATTATAAGGATTTACGTGATTTTATCTCAAAACTTGAACAGTTAGGTGAGTTAAAGCGAGTCAATCAAGAGGTTGACCCTCATCTTGAGATGACAGAGATATGTGACCGGGTGTTGAAACAGGAAGGACCAGCAATACTATTTGAAAACCCTAAAGGTTATTCGATACCGGTTTTAGCTAATTTATTCGGAACGCCGAAACGGGTTGCTTTAGGGATGGGGCAAGATACTGTTAGTGCATTAAGGGATGTCGGTGAAGTGCTGGCAGCACTTAAAGAACCTGAGCCACCAGAAGGTGTAAAGGATGCTTGGGCAAAATTACCGGTTTATAAGCAAGTACTTAATATGGCGCCAAAGGTGGTTAAAAAACCCGTGTGCCAGCAGGTTGTTATTGAAGGAGAGGCTGTTAATTTGGCTGATTTTCCGATTCAAACATGTTGGCCTGATGATGCGGGGCCACTGATTACGTGGCCATTAGTCATCACTAAGGGGCCATTAGCAAAACGGCAGAACCTAGGTATTTATCGCCAACAGGTGATTGGGCGCAATAAAGTCATTATGCGGTGGTTAGCGCATAGAGGCGGAGCGCTAGATTTTAAAGCATGGCAAGCAGAGCACCCAGGGGAGCCCTTTCCAATAGCCGTTGTGTTGGGCGCTGACCCTGCCACCATTTTGGCGGCGGTAACGCCTGTGCCGGATGCGTTATCAGAATATGCATTTGCAGGGTTATTACGTGGTTCTAAAACAGAAATTGCAGATTGCTTAACGCATGATCTACAAGTTCCTTCTAGTGCTGAGATTGTTCTGGAAGGCTATTTATACCCTGATGAAATGGCAGATGAAGGGCCGTTTGGTGACCATACAGGCTACTACAATGAAGTTGAACGTTTTCCTGTTTTTACGATTGAAAAAATAACGCATCGTAAAAACCCTATCTATCATTCAACCTATACGGGCAAGCCACCTGATGAGCCTGCTATTTTGGGTGTTTCGTTGAATGAAGTATTTGTGCCGATTTTAAAAAAACACTTTCCTGAAATTCAAGACTTTTACTTACCACCAGAAGGCTGTTCTTATCGGATGGCGATAGTCAGCATTAAAAAGCAATACCCAGGGCATGCAAAACGAATCATGTTTGGTATTTGGTCATTTTTACGGCAATTTATGTATACCAAGTTTGTTATTGTGACGGATGATGATGTGGATATTCGTGATTGGGAATCAGTTATTTGGGCCATGACCACACGTGTTGATCCATCCAGAGATACGACGTTGATTGAAAACACGCCGATTGATTATTTAGATTTTGCGTCGCCAGTTTCTGGCTTAGGTTCAAAAATGGGTTTGGATGCGACAAATAAATGGCCAGGGGAAACCACGCGAGAATGGGGTAAGCCGATTGAAATGAGCGTACCGGTTAAGCTTAAGATTGACGAACTATGGTCAACCTTAGGGCTAGATTAGCTGGATTGGCTTGTTGATGGAGCCAGGTTTAGTTTGTTTGCGTTTATGCTCAGCTCAAGCCCCGTTTTATAGTGGGCGCTTGCCTCGTTATTAGGGTCGCCTAACTGTTCTTGCACTTGGCCTAATAGCAGATAGGCTAAGCTAGACGGTTGCAGTGAAATGCTGTCGTCTAGGTATGATTTAGCTTTGCTCCAATGCTCTTGCTCTATGCAAAGTTGCGCCAGTGCATTAAAAAATTCGCTGCTGGCCCCATGTTTTCGTAACCATTTTTCTAGCTGCTGCTGTTTTTTTTCTGCTGGAATAGTTAATTGCATATACTGAGCCAGTAAGTCAGGGTTTGCTTGTGCATTTAGGCCCTTAATCAATAGCTCTTCAGCGGTGGCATTATCGCCTGTGCGAATCAGTTGAGAAGTGTAAGCGATCAGGTAACGAGGGTTTAGCTTCTGTTTTTTGTCGAGTGCCTTCCAAATCATACTAAGCGTTAATTGGCCAGACTCAAGGTTGTTTGAAAATAACTGTGTTAACACTTTTTCTTCAACCGGTAGCCACTCTTGTGAAGCAATTTTTCGGTTGTTTTTTATTGATGGTAGTAAATGATAAAGAGCTTCCCACTCGTTTAACTGTAGATGTGTTTTCATTAACAACGTTAAAACAATAGGGTGGTTAGGTGTTGCTGTTCTTAGCTGTTGCAGTGTGGCAAGCGCCTGTTCAAATTGACCAGCGGCGAGTTGTAACTTAGCACGTGTTAGTTGAATGGCATGTATTTGGTCGGGCAACGTCTTGCCTGCCTTAAATAAATATTCATCTCGGCGATTATAAGCGCCTTGAGACTGGGCGGCATGGGCGGCGCTAAGGTAGTTCAGTAAAGGGGTGTCACTTTGTTCAGCATGCTTGACTAAGAGTTTTTCAGAGCGCTGCCAATTGCCTTCGGCAGAATTAATCAGGCCCTTATTAATTTCTTTTTGTGAGCGGGTCGTTTTACGTTTTTGGTTCCATCTGCTGATGCTTTTGGGACTACGTTTAAGAGTGAGCAGGGCTCTTAAAGAGAAATAAAAACCAATGAAAATAATCAATGTAACAAACAACAGGACTGCCAGAGACGTCTCAATGGATACGTGCCCATAAGTTAAAAGGGCGTATCCAGGTTCCAGATGTACCTGATAAGCAAGTCCACTAGCGATGACTAGAGCGAGTATGAGAAGAAGTATTAGTTTCATAGTGCTTGCCTCTATTGCTCTGCTTTAGTAGGTTCCGGAGCTGCCGAAGTTGGCATGTTATTGTCTATTGCGAGGGGGGCTGGTTCTTCAGCTGGTGGCTGTGAGCTGAGATCCTTTTTTTCTATGGAAGCAGGGGTAGCAATAGTGATTGAAGGGGCGGTACTGTCTTCGGCTGACATGCTTAATAGGGGCAAATCGCGCAGCATCTTTAACGATAAGGCAATAGAGGGAAGCTCAGCTTTGATGACTGTATTTTCAAGCTTATCAAGTTGCTTAAGGGCCGTTTTTACAGCAGGGTTGTTATGATCAAAGTAATCACCTAGCCAAGTTTTAGCAATGGCGATGTTCGCAGTGTAAAGGGCTTGTTGCTGGTTAATTAAGGCTAGCCTGGCTGATTCAAGCTTTAAGGCTAAATTTTTTCTAATCAGTTCAATGCGCTCTGGTGTCATCAACGCGGCTAAAGGTTTATCGCTGCGCCGAACGACGATTAATTTACTGAAGCTCTCCCAAGCATCGTTAAGGGTGTCTTGAATATTTTCTGGAATAGGGGAGGTATCACCTTTACCAATTTCAGGTGCTTGAGCGGTACCGGCATGAGGCGCTTTAATACCCATGTTAGAAACGGCGTCTTCTAGGGCCAAAAGTTGCGACGAAAGACCTACCGTATCTGGTAAGACGGTACTGTTGAGAAGGTTTATTTCTTTTGCTATTTGTTGACGAATGGCAAATGTTAGGGGGTCGCCATTTTCTTTAAGTCGTTGATCAGCGGTCTGTAGAGCAACAATGGCGGTATCAACGTCTCCGGCTAATTGTAAGCGGGTATTGGCCACACTCACTAAATACTCAGCTTCAGCAATAAGCCATTGACGCCTATTTTTGCCGACTTGTTGTTGTAATAAAGTGATCCTTTCATCTGCCGACTGCTCGAGCTGCTCAACGTGTGAGTTAAGGTCTGATAACTGATTGCTAACTTGACGGGTTTTAGATTGGAGTTCGTTTGAAGCTCCGGACGTGTCGTTTTTAAGTGCGTCGATGCTGCTCGACAGTTGACTAATGTGTTGAGTGAGTTGCTTAAAGGCGAGGTACCCAGCCATGGTGGCCAGAATAACTAAAAAAATGGCCAGCCAAGCAATCGCACTTCTTGATTTTTGTTTGGGCTGATTAGTAGATGATGTCTTTGCCACTACCTTTTCAGGCTGCTTACTGCTTGCCTTAGGGTTAGGTTTGTCTTCAGTGTGCGCTTCCTGTTTTGATGAGTCATTCATGACAGATATCCGTGAGTGATAAAGATTAGGTCATTTCAATACATAGAGCCTAATGGTTGTAAAGTCAGTTATGGTCCTCTTCAGTATAGCGCCGAAACAGCTACGATGCTTAAAAAAATTTGTTAGCGTTTTTTGTCTTGGTTGATGGCAGAGACTAAGCCTTTATCGCTAGCCCCATGACTAATGAGCAGATGTTGGCAGTCAAGACTGCTGGCGTAGCGGGCAAGTCGTTCGCTAAAGACCACGAAAGTACACTGTTGTTTAAGCTCACCAATAGGCCTTGGCGGGATTAGAAATAGGTTGTCTAAGGCCAGTTGACTAGTGATAGTGATGTAGGCGGGTTTCTTGTTGTGGCTTGTCTTGTAATTATTAGGTAATGTGCGTTGGTATACGTCAAGAGTATCAACGGTCATGCCGCGTTTTTGTAGTTGTTCAGCCAATAAAGTACGGCCTCCTTTGCCTTTAATGATGAGCCCTTTTTTTTGCTTAAGGTCGCTTGGAAGCTGTGTAAGTAGGCGCTCAGAATTAAAGGGTTTAGCGGCAGTAATGGCAGGTTTTAAACCGAGTTGGTCCAGCGTGTCGGCTGTTTTAGGCCCAATGGCAATCATGCCAGAAGGTGTTTTTTGCCATTGATGATCTATTAGGCGATCGGCCTGTATAACTGCATTTGCACTGATAAAAATCAGGTAATCGTAGTTACTATGCTGGTATAAAGTGTTGCTAATATGCGCTGTATTTTCAACAGCTTGAATCGCTATGGTTGGGTAGCGAATTGGTGTAAAGCCTGCTGCCGTTAACAGGCCACATAGGTGATCTGATTGATGGGCCGGCCGCGTGACTAAGACAGTTTTTTCATTACTCTGCATGATCGTACAGTTTGTCTAGAATCTCCTTAGCACCGGCAGCTAAGAGACGGTTAGCAACGGTAACGCCAATCTTTTCTGCATCCTCAAGGGGGCCTTCTAGTTGTTCAGTGATCATTACACTGCCATCAGGTTCTGCGACCAAACCATGTAGGCGTAAAATATCACCTTTAATCCTTGCGTGCCCCGCGATGGGGGCTTGGCACCCACCTTCCAGTGTGAAATTCATGGCGCGTTCGGCCTGCACACGAATAGCTGTAGGCTTGTCATGTAAGCATTCAATGAGCGCTAGTGTTGCCGTGTCGCCCTGCCTACATTCTATGCCGATAGCGCCTTGGCCAATAGCCGCCAACAATGTGTTAACCGGAAGGGGCATTTTTATTCTGTTCTCAAAGCCAAGGCGAATCAGACCCGCTGCAGCAAGAATAATGGCATCATAATCGCCGTTATCTAGCTTTTGCAGGCGACTATTTACGTTTCCTCGAAGTGATTTGATGTGTAAGTCAGGGCGCATTTTAAGTAGCTGGCTCTGACGCCTAAGACTTGAGGTGCCAACAACAGCGCCTAGGGGTAAATCGTTAATGCTTGAGTAGGCGTTGGAAACAAAGGCATCCCGAGGGTCTTCACGTGACAAAATAGCGCCAATTTCAAAGCCCTCTGGTACTTGAGCGGGTACATCTTTCATCGAGTGAACGGCGAGGTCTGCATCACCATTTAGCATTCCCTGCTCAAGCTCTTTAATAAAAAGGCCTTTACCACCAATTTTTGCTAAGGGTGTGTCAAGAATTTTGTCACCTTGGGTGACCATTTTAACCAACTCAATTTCAAGTGAAGGGTGTGATGCTTTTAGCAATTTAGCGACGTGTTTAGCTTGCCAAAGGGCTAATGGGCTTTTGCGAGTTGCGATTTTAATCAGAGACATGACGGTAACAAAGGGTTGTGAGATAGACGGATTATATCAGCCGGTGACGACATGTTTAAGGAGACTCAGTCTTTCTGTCGCAGAAAACGGTTTAATTCGGCTTTGTGTCGTCGACTGATGCTCAAGGTGTCTTTATAGCCTTTAAGCTGCAGCTCGAATTGGCCCGAGGCAGATTTTGTAATAGCGTGTATGGCAGTTGTATTAACCAGGGCATTACGATGAATGCGAAAGAATTGTGTGCCGAATTCTTCCTCCAGTAATTTCAGCGAGTCTTCGATTAATATCGACTCTGTTGCAGTCGCCGCGAGAACGTATTTATGGTCAGCTTTGAAGAATAAGATATCGTTGACGTTCAGGACTTTAAGGCCATGATGTGTATGAGCGCAAAGGTGTTGGCGTGGTCGTGATAATAATGGCGCGGCTTGTTTGATATTGATGGGCTGCGCCATGTATTGCGCTGCTTTATCAATGGCTTGATCTAATCGAGCTTGTTTAACCGGCTTAAGCAAATAATCAATGGCATTTTTATCAAAAGCCTCAATAGCGTATTCGTCGTAGGCGGTGACAAAGACTACCCGTGTTTTTAATTGAGCGTTTGCTATTTCAGTAGCGGTTTGCAAACCATCCATTTTTGGCATGCGAATATCCAGTAAAGCCAGCTCAGGTTGGATATCAATGCATTGCTTTAATGCGTCAACCCCATTACTGGCATCGGCATAGACAGTGTGGTGGCTGCTAATTGCATCGACTAGTCTTTTTAAACGTTGCCTTGCCAGTGGTTCATCATCTGCAATTAAGATTTTCATAAGAGGGACTTTTGGTATGGAAATTTAAGTTGGGTCTGGAATTCTAAATCGCTTGAGCTGACCAGTAACTGGCTTTGCCCTGGGAAGCATTGCTCCATTCGAAGGCGGATATTATGCAAGGCCATCTTGTTTCCGCCTCGCTCCTTTGATGCGTGTTCATTGCCAATAGGGTTTTTGACGAGTAAACGAATAATACTTTTTTCCATACTGCCAGAAATATTCAGCTCGCCGCCGTCACCGACCGTTTCAATACCATGGTAAACGGCATTTTCAATGATAGGTTGAATGCTTAACGGCGGGATGAGGGCATCGCTTGGGATGTTTGAAATATCTAACCGTATGGTTAACCGATCACCTAAACGGGTTTGCTCGATATTTAAATATTGTTGAATGAAAGCAAGTTCTTGGCTAAAAGGAATCAGTCGTTTAGAGGTTTGCATATTAGCTCGAAATAATTCAGCTAAGTCTTCTGTCAGCGACTCAGCCAAGGGTGGGTCTATTCGCGTTAGGCTGGCAATGGTATTTAGGCTATTAAATAAAAAATGTGGTCGAATACGGGCCTGTAATGCATCAAGTTGTGCATCGGCTTCTGCCTTTATTTGTCTGCGCCATTGAAATTGAATGTATAGAAAGCGTAATAAAATAAGGCTAAAGATAATACTGATACCCGTATTTCTTAAATAGATACTAAGGTAGCTATTTGGGGAACTTGCAAATAGGTCTAGCTGGGGTAATAAAAAAGAGATGACCCAGGTAATGAACAAGGTTGTAAGGTTGATGGTTAAAAACATCAGAAGACATATCTGGGTTGGAGAACAACGGTTTATTTTTTCTTTCAAAGCGCAAAAAATAGCAGCGCATGTAAAGGCAACCCATAAAATAAACAAGGCATTTAAACTAAGCGCTACCCAAAAGTCACCACTTATAAAGCTGGTATTTAAGGCAAGAATAATGGCCAGTAATTGAGAAATAAGCGTGAGATACAGGACATTCTTAGCAAGACACATGTCCGGCAAAAAATAAGCTTGTTGTGTGAGAGAACTTTTGTCCATGCTGGAAGTGCTAGCCTATGTTCTATTCGTTCTAAAGTAAGCGATTCTTAAGTGATATACTAGGCGAAAATTCACTTTTGTAGCTAAAGACATGTCACTAGATAAACAAAATAAATTGTGGGGCGGCCGCTTCACTGAAAGCACCGACGCCTTTGTTCAGGCATTTACAGCCTCCGTTGATTTTGATCAACGTCTAGCACCGTATGATATTCAAGGCTCAGTCGCTCACGCCAAAATGTTGACCAAGGTGGGGATTCTAACTGAGCAAGAATGTCAGCAGATAGAGGAAGGCTTGGCGGATATCTTAAGCTGTATTCAAGCGGGTGAGTTTGAATGGTCTGTTGCATTGGAAGATGTGCACATGAACATTGAGGCGGCGTTAACCGAACGTATCGGCATGGCAGGTAAAAAGCTGCATACAGGGCGTTCACGTAATGATCAGGTGGCGACAGATATTCGTTTGTTTTTGCGTGACCAGCTAGGGATGATTCAATCGGAGTTGAAGCGCTTACAACAAGGTCTGGTTAGTTTGGCCGAACAGCATACTGATACGATTATGCCTGGCTTTACACACCTACAAGTGGCGCAACCGGTCACCTTTGGGCATCACTTAATGGCGTGGTTTGAAATGCTAAAGCGTGATGCCGAACGGTTTGCAGATTGTGCAAAACGGGTTAATGTTATGCCGCTGGGATCAGCCGCGTTAGCCGGAACGAGTTACCCGATTGACCGCTTTATGACGGCAGAATTGTTGGGTTTTTCTCGCCCGTCAGCCAATTCTTTAGATGGTGTTAGTGACCGTGATTTTGCAATAGAATTTTGTGCGGCCTCTGCCTTGTTGATGACGCACTTATCTCGCTTTTCAGAAGAAATTGTTTTATGGACGAGCGCGCAATTTAATTTTGTTGATTTGCCAGACGCGTTTTGTACCGGTTCATCGATCATGCCGCAAAAGAAAAACCCCGATGTGCCTGAATTGGTGCGCGGTAAAACAGGGCGCGTAAACGGTCACTTGGTGTCGTTGTTAACGCTGATGAAGTCTCAACCCTTAGCCTACAACAAAGATAACCAAGAAGATAAAGAGCCGTTGTTTGATACCGTCGATACGGTTTTAGGGTCTTTGCGTGCGTTTGCCGATATGGTGCCGAATATTAAGCCAGTAAAAGCATCGATGCTGAAGGCCGCTAAACAAGGCTTTTCCACAGCAACAGATTTGGCAGATTACTTGGTAGGTAAAGGCATTGCATTTAGAGATGCACACGAAATTGTAGGGTTGGCAGTGCGCTTAGGTACTGAAACGGGCCGTGATTTATCGGAGTTGTCGCTTGACGAGTTGCAGGGCTTTTCACAAGACATCGGCGATGATGTCTTTCAGGTGCTGACCCTAGAGGGCTCTGTGTGTGCGCGAAACCACTTGGGTGGAACAGCGCCAAATCAAGTACGCCAAGCAATAATGGATGCAAAGACGTTGTTAGCAGAATGAAGAAAAGCTAAGAAAAAACAGTATTTTTGAAAAAATCAGCAATACTTAGGGTACGACTAATAACAGTAACTTTTAGCTAAAAGATGTTTGATTCATTGTCAGGAGGGTGGGGACAGCAAGCACTAGACGTTGCAGATTTTGGTGTGTTGGTAATGAATGAGCAAGGCGTTCAATGGCTTAACCCTTACCTGTTATCTTTGCTTCAACAAGAAGAAATACAAGATAGTACGACGTTCAAAAGTAGTGAGTTGACTTCTTTGTTACTGAGCGCCGGTAACCCCTTTCCTGTGCCGCCGCAGCAAACTCAGCAACGGTGGCTCAGGCGCGAACATATCAAGACGCCTGAGTACGATATCTACTTTTTTCATGATTGTACGGACTTAGTCATTATTGGTAATGAGTGCAGACGACTACAGGATGATTTGTCTGGCTTAAACTTAAAAGACCCAACAACTGGGATGATGAGTAATGATGTGATTGTTGAAATGCTGGATGGGCATATTAGTCGTAGTCGTCGTTACGATAACCCGTTATCGTTGTTAAGAATCAGTTATTTTTTTCCAGATCAAATGGATAGCCAACTATTCTCGCGTTGCGTCAAACGCATTGCTTATTTTCTTAAAGACCAGCTGCGCTGGGCCGATCAAATTGGCATGCTGGATCCTCATACCTTTCTGGTGATACTGCCCGAGACCAATTATCAATCTGCTGCTTCATTGTTAAAAAAATTTAATGAAGAGCCGCATTTGTCCTTGTTTGCCAAAGGTGATGGCCGCCCAGTTTCTTTTTCGGTTGGGCTAACCGAATGGTCAAAAGGGGATACGACTCAGGCAATGTTACAAGCACTACGAGATGATATCGACCTGACGGCAGTCATGTAGCGGATGGTTGGTTCAGTAAAAAAACCTGTTCAGGGGCGTCATTTAAAATGCATCAGCCTTGTTGGCCCGAATGGTGATATTAGTAAGAAAGATTTAAAAGTAGTCAAGCAGCGATTTTTAAACCTTCATAAGTTAAAAATGCAACGGGCTATAGATGCTGTTACCCCTCGGCAGAAAATATTCTTAGAATTATTACCGTTGTTATTTCACGTTAATCACCCTGTGTTGCCCGGTTATGTGTCCAGCGAAACGCCTGCCGGTATTGCTGATTATTCGCCAGATAAGCTTTCCATTGATAAAGCTAAAAAGTTGGGTAAAGGCTTTGTTTATAGCAAACGAGCCAAACGTGCTTTCGGCATTGAGTCCATTTTTTTGATGGGGAGTGTTGGCAGTATTGCATATGTTAAAGACAGTGATATGGATTTATGGCTGTGCTATGCGCCAACTTTATCAACGAGCGCCTTGGCGCTGTTGCAAGAAAAAGCCAGTAGTATTGAAAAGTGGGCAACAACGCTAGGCCTTGAAGTGCATTTCTTTTTGATGAATGCGGAAAAATTTAAACAAGGTGAAGCAACGCCCTTGTCCTCAGAAAGCAGTGGCAGTACGCAGCATCATTTATTATTAGAAGAGTTTTACCGTACCGCCTTGTATGTTGCTGGTCGTTACCCAGTGTGGTGGCTGGTACCACCAACAGAAGAAAACAACTATCAAGTGTTTGTTGATAATTTATTAAAGCAGCGCTTTATTGATCAGCATGATGTCATTGATTTTGGAGGGCTTGAAAAGGTTCCTGCCGAAGAGTTTTTAGGGGCCTCATTTTGGCACTTATACAAGGCGATCGACTCGCCTTATAAGTCGCTATTAAAGCTGATGTTAATGGAATCGTATGTTGACCAGTACCCCAGTTCTCATTGGGCTGCATTATTAATGAAGGAACGAGTGTATGCAGGTGAGTCAGATGCTAATAAACTCGATGCTTACCTTATTTTGTATGATGTGCTTGAAGCGTACTTCATTGGAAGGGACGAGCCTGAGCGTTTGAACTTAATGCGGTATTGTTTTTTCAGCAAGCTTAATGAGCATGCGCGTATAGCGGCTACGCCCGATTGGCGACAACGTGTTTTTAGTGACATGCTGGCTAAATGCCAGCCGTTGCCTGATTACATTAAACATTCGTTGGACAATAAGGGCTGGAATATTTCCCAAGCACAACAAGAAAAACAGCGTTTAACTCATGAGCTGACATACAGTTATCGCTTGTTGGTGAAGTTTGCAAAACAGAGAGTCGAAAAATCAAGGCGTGATAATGAGGAATTCCTGCTATTAGGAAGAAAGCTTAACGCGACGTTTGAAAAACGTCCTAGTAAATTAGAGCGCTCTACGATCAAACACACCTTGTTACAGCCTGAAACTAAAGTTGTATTAACGCAGGTAGTGAAAAATACGCAAACAAGCTGGCTATTAAATAGGCTGGGAGAGGGGCGCGATGAGCAATTTATACGACAGGCCCCTAGCTTAATTGGCTTGTTAGCGTGGAGTGTTGATAATGGCGTAGTCGGTAGCAGAACAAAGGTTGCCTTAAACCCGGGGGCAAGCCAGATAAGTTCACGCGAAGTCGCGCAGACACTGCATTCGATCCAGTCGTTTTTTGATGCGCTGCCAAAAAAACCGGTTCACTTGAAGGCGTATTGTCATGAGTCAGTGGTGACAGATGTCCTGTTAGTGATTAATTCAGGTTTAGATTCAATGAGTAGTTTCACTGAAAAAGGGGTGAACCTAACCAGTGAGCGGTCAGATGCCTTAAGTTTTGGCTCTCAGCGGCGGAACTTGGTGTATACGGTAGACATGCTGCTACGCAATTCCTGGAACGAAGTTATTATTGGTAAATACGAGTCAGCAACCGGTCTAATGAATTGTTTTTGTGATATTTTTGACCATAAAACACTCGGTCCTGCACAAGTGCTTCCACGTTTGGTCAGTGCTAGTTATAACTCGCCCAGAGCGATGAGTGTCGCTAAGCGAATACAAGCGTTGTTTAAAGAAGTGGCGATTGTTTTTAGACAATATGCGCATGGTGTGTCACCACGTTTTGTTATTCAGCTGGCTCGCTCGTTCTATATTATGCAGGTTAACGATGGCAAAATGACAGCCACCGGCGTAGCGGAAAATCATTTGTTTGAAGAGCTAGCAAGGCCTCAGCCAGTTTTTAGTCCAGTATATTTTGATAATAAAATTGACCCAAAAGGCTTACTGCCTGTTATTTATAGACATCATAAGGCAGGTCATACAAACCTTTATTACAGTCAACTCGGTGATAATAAGGCGCAAGTTTATATTTTAGATGAGAACGGTTCGATGTTTTTTGACGAGCAGACATTTGTGTACGAAACGTCATTATTGCAATCGTATCGGGTATTAATTGATAGTGTTTTTCATCGCCGAGGACTGGGTGCTGAGCAATTAAGTAGTACCGCTTTTGATGCGGAAATAATGTGTTATAAACTGGAGAAAATTGGCCAACATTGGGGGCATAAGCACGTGTTCGTGTCCGATAAGGTAGAACCGGATATGATAAATGTTCGGGTGGTTTATGATGAACAGACCAAAGGGACATATATTTATTGCAACGATCAGGTGTTCTCAAGCCTTGAGCAGGGTGATCAACTGTATAGCAGTGTATCGCGGTTTATCGTGCAGGCACGAAAATCTGCAGAAAAGTACCCAATATATATTACTGATATCGATGTTCCGTATTATGAACTCGGGGCAAGCAGTGATGATGCGCTGCAAATGGTTCATTATCTAAATTACAAGCAACGCATAGAGAAAAAGCTAAACGTTTAAGGCTTTAAGGTATTAACGACGACTAAAGAAATGAGTCCCCAGCCTTTAAAAAGGCTGGGGGTTTGTAAGGCTTAATTTAAAGTTGCTTAAGAACAGTATCAACATCACTGCAGGTAAAAGGGTCATCTGCGCAGTTGTCTTCTTTTCCTGGTTCACTGAATAAAGCAGTGATCTTTCCATCATCAACGATCATAGCGTAGCGCCAAGAACGCTCACCGAAGCCCAAGTTCTCTTTTTTAACCAGCATGTTCATTAAACGTGTGAACTCACCATTACCATCAGGTAGCATTTTCACGTTTTTAATACCAAGGTTTTTACTCCATTGGTACATGGTAAAGGCGTCATTCACGCTTAAGCAGTAAACTTCGTCAACACCTTTTGCTTTTAACTCTGCATACTTGGCTTCAAAGCCCGGTAGATGGGTACTTGAACAAGTGGGTGTAAAGGCACCGGGTAATGCAAAAAGAACAATTTTTTTACCAGCAAAGATGTCATCTGTTGTGAGGTCTTGCCAGCGAAAAGGGTTGTCACCTTCAATGCTGGTATCTCTTACGCGTGTTTTGAACGTGCACTGAGGTACTAACTGTGTCATAGATATCTCCTATTGGTTTAAATGGTTGGTTTATCGCTACAAGTAATAGTTTAGTCTTGATGCTTGATCAGGTAAAATCAATTGTTATTATTAATTTAATAGGTATTATCTATAGTTGATTTTTGTTAACACAAAGGTTTTTGAGCTGTTTTATAAGCTCAGTGCGTGGGTTTGTTTGTCGGCTGACTAAATAAATAGTGCGTTTCGGTTTAGGTGCTTCAAAAGGTATGTAGCGAATATTGTCATCATTGTTTTGAATCGCAATCGTAGGCATAAACGTAATGCCTGTGCCAGCAATGACCATTTGTCTCAATGTTTCAAGGCTGGTGGCCCTTACATTTTGTTCTTCATCTATACCGCTGAGCTGGCAAAACTGTAAGGCCTGGTCTCTTAAACAGTGCCCTTCGTCTAATAAGAGCAAGGGTTGATTGGTTAATTCATCTGGATTAATGATGGTTTGTTCGGCTAACGGATGGTGTGTTGCCACAGCGAGTTTAAATTCGTCATCAAATAATTTTTCTGCGATCAAGCTTTCATCATGGATAGGGCCGGCTAGTAGTGCTGCATCGATGAGCCCCGTTTTTAGTTTATGGAGCAAGATGTCAGTTTTTTCTTCTACTAAGATTAAACGCAGGTTAGGAAGCTTTTTTTTAATAAGTGGAATTAGTTTGGGAAGAATATAAGGGGCGATGGTAGGAAATGCGCCTAATGTAAAATCACCGGCGAAAGGGTCTTGTTCATGTTTTGCTAAAATGCTGATGTGTTCAGCATCTTGCAAGATACGCTTTGCCGTTTCAATAACCTGCTTGCCTATCTCGGTGACTAAAACATGTTTGTTGTTACGTTCAAAAATTTTAATATTTAATGAATTTTCGAGCTTTTTAATTTGCATGCTCAACGTGGGTTGGCTAACAAAGCATTGTTCGGCGGCCTTAACAAAGCTTTTTGTTTCTGCGACAGCAACAATGTATTTTAAATCCCGAAGGTTCATGGCTTGTATGTTTAGTGAAAGAAGAGAGTTAACAATAGATTATTGTATTTAAAGTAGAATTAAAAGCCAGGTTAAAGCAACTAATAAGCTGCCGAATAATACGGCAGCTGAAGCTATATCTTTAGCCCTTCCAGATAACTGGTGGTACTCGAGCCCGATTCTATCTACCGTAGCTTCGACTGCAGAATTTATTAATTCTATTATAAGGAGAAGTAGCAAACTACCGATAAGCAGGGCTCTTTCAGTAGGTATCTCGGTGATATAAAAGGCTAAGGGGGTGGCTAGTACAGTCAGTACTACCTCCTGTCTAAAGGCTTCTTCATGTGCCCAACATGCCTTTACTCCTGCCAGCGAGTTGCTCCAAGCTGCTTTTAGCCGTTGTATACCCTTTAAGTTTTGTCCGGCCAAGGTGGTTTCCTAAGAAAAGTTAGTATTTGACGGTTAATTTAGCGTAAGTTCTTGTTTGTGAGAGATAGAAACAAAATCAATCATTTTCTTTGGGGTGAATGGTGAACCAATCATACGTTTCCTAGCAATAAAATGTTTATTAAAGATACTTCTAGTCGGGTCATTACCTATGAAATCTATGCCTGCCAAGTCAGCCCAACTATAAATAAAGTCAGACGTTTGATAAGGGTGGTTTAGGGTTTTTTGAATTGAAGAGGTTGGATGCATTTTTTTCCATTCAGGAGATAGCCAGGCAATAAAAGGGACGGTATACATTGCGGGTGTTGGTTTGCCTTCATTCCTGCCACAAAATAAATCATCTTTTGTGTCGTAAACTTCTTCTCCATGATCTGAGAAATACACTAAAGAACTGTTTGTTGAGGTCTCTTTTAGAATGTTAATTAAGCTTGAGACAACGTAGTCATTGAATAAGATAGCGTTATCATAATCATTGTATTCCTCAGCTTGTTCATCTGGTACCCAGTCTGGCATACCAGCGCGACCAGTAAATTGTTTGAAACTTTCTGGATAACGATAATTGTATTTACGGTGCGTCCCAAGTAGGTGTACGACAATAAATGTTGGGCCATCACTATTACTTAAGGCGTTTTTGAATGGCTTTAGGACACCATCATCAAGCTGACTAGAGTTTTGAACACGGTTGTTGTTTAAATATACTTGCTCATCTGCTTGCTGGGAGAAGGTGAGTAATAAGGTGTTGCGCTTTGTTTGTGTTTGTTGGTTTGTAATCCAAAGCGATTTATAACCAGCTTGACGCATCATGTTTATTAGAGTTGGCTTGGTTAAGTAAACATCAGGGTTTTTCTGGTCGGCGAATGTTAGCACTTGTTGTAAAGCTTCAATTGTAGAGGGTCTTGGGCTAATCACATCGGTATATGTCAGTAATTCGCGCCGCATATTATCTAACTGTGGAGTTGTGTGGCGAGAGTATCCGTATAAACTCATCCTTTGTGAGTTAGTCGACTCACCTATAACAAGCACCATGGTTTGCTTATTATTTGAATAAACGAGGTTACTTAGTGGCGGTATTTGAGTGCTTTCCGCCAACTGTTCATTCATTGCGTCTAACACTTTTGTGTATTTAAAATAACCAGCAATCATATTCCAAGGTGCCGCAGGCTCAATTTTATCTTGAAATGATTTAATAGAATAATCCCAGCTTTTGCCATAAACGATGAGGGGTTTTAAAAAGCCACCTCCAAAGATCAGTGAAACAATACAAATAGTAATGAGCTTATTTAATCTAGGTAGATAAACGGGCGTTATTTGGCGCCATAAGTAGATACCCGTGAGAGCATGAGTGATAGCCAAGAGAATGATTTTATAATCAAGGTATGATTCTATAAATTCCTTACTTTCTGAGACATTTGATTCAAAAATGATGAAAAGTACGCTTTGAGAAAAATCTTGCCCGTAGATGTAAAAATAACTGAGGCTAACTAGAGAGGCAGGCCAAATTAATAGGCCAATAAAGGCTGAAATTTTGCGCGTATATTGAGGCCAAATTAAATTGGGAACCAGCCAAATAGTCGATATAAATAAAGCTTGCCGTATGCCAACTGTATTTGACATGCCTGCAGCATAAATTAAGATTTGGGTTAACCCAGAGAAATAAAAAAAATACAGGTAAAGCTTGCCTAACGATTTCCAACTAAAGTTTGATGACATAAGGTTCCTATATCAGTAGATGCATGGTTTGCATTGTAGTGACGTAATATTAAGGAAGCCTTAAACAGGGAAATCATATTAGGGTTTTGTTTAAAAGTGTGGCGATGTCCAAATGAAATGGGTGAATGAGGGGCTCCGTCTATATTGGGTTTGTGCTGTTATTGAAGGAATTTTTTTTGATAAAAAGTCAGTGCTTGTCAAGACAGCACGGTTGTTAACCAATCTTTAATGTGATGAATTTCTTGTGGGCAAACGGAGTGTTCCATCGGGTAAGCATGCCAGTCAACACAATAGCCTGACGCTTCAAGAAAGCGGCGTGATGAGTCTGCTTGTTCAATCGGTATCACAGGATCAAAGTCACCGTGCCCATAGAAAATTGGAATCTTAGCGTGACCGCTTTGTTCAGCGGTTGGCAATGTATCTTGCATAGGAATATAGGTTGAAAGAGCCATAATGCCTGCAAGCGTTTCAGGAAAGCGTAGGCCTGCGTCAAAAGCGATGACCCCACCTTGAGAAAAGCCAGCAATAACAATTTTTGAAGGCTCAATGCCTGTCGCGATTTCGTCATTGATCATGTCAGTAATGGTTTTGCTTGACGATACAATGCCAGCATTGTCAGCACGTTTCATTAAGTCCATTTCGGTAATGTCATACCAAGCGGGCATGACAGCGCCGCCGTTGATAGTTACCGCGATGGAAGGGGCATGAGGAAAGACGAATCGTATGCCTAGTTCATCTTGAATACCTAGCTCAGATACGATGGGTGCAAAATCATTGCCATTAGCGCCTAGGCCATGTAGCCAAATAACGGAACAACGAATAGGTGTGTTTGGGTTTGAGATAATGGCAGGAAGTCGGGTAGCTAGCATGGCGATAGGTTCAATTGGTTTCTAGAAAGGGTTAGAGTATGCCAAAAAATGCCAAACGTTTATACTGTCGATTACTGAAATAATTAAAGGGTACAAAATGTCGCGTTTATTAAAAATGATGCTAATTTGTGGGTTACTGGCCATGCTAGCTGCTTGTGGACAGAAAGGGCCGCTGTATATGCCGAGTAATCAAATCGCACAAGAATTAGGTTTGTAATGGATTATTTTCAGTACCAAGATAAGCAACTTTTTGCGGAAAATGTTTCGGTTCAATCAATCGTAGAGCAATTCTCTAGCCCCACCTATATTTATTCTCGGGCGACATTGGAACGCCACTGGAAGGCATTTGATCAAGCCTTTGAAGGACGTCCGCACTTAATATGTTATGCGGTTAAAGCGAACTCGAACATTGCGGTGCTAAATGTACTAGCACGCTTAGGTTCAGGGTTTGATATTGTGTCTATCGGTGAGTTAGAACGTGTGTTAACAGCGGGTGGGCAGCCTGAAAAAATTGTTTTCTCAGGGGTTGGTAAACGGCATGATGAAATACGCAGGGCGTTAGACGTTGGTATTCGTTGTTTTAATGTGGAAGTCTCTGCAGAGTTAGACCGTATCAATGAAATTGCGGGTGAGTTAGGTCATATTGCGAATATTTCTATTCGCGTTAACCCCGATGTAGATGCGCAAACGCACCCTTATATTTCTACGGGGTTAAAAGAAAATAAATTTGGCTTAGATATTGAAACAGCCTTTATGGAGTATCAACGCGCGAATGCGTTGCCGCACTTGAATATTACGGGCTTAGATTGCCATATAGGCTCGCAGTTAACGGATGTTGCGCCGTTTGTGGATGCGCTGGATCGGGTATTAAGTTTATTGGATCGGTTACAAGGTGTGGGTATTCGTATTGATCATCTGGATTTAGGTGGAGGTCTTGGTATTTGTTATCGAGACGAGCAACCACCATTGCCTGCCGACTATGTAAAAGCCTTGTACCAAAAGCTAGGCGATCTGCCCTATGAAATATTATTAGAACCAGGCCGTGCAATTGCCGGAAATGCAGGTATTTTAGTGACTAAGGTTGAATATATTAAACCGGTAGAAGGTAAGCGGTTTGCGATTGTAGATGCAGCGATGAATGACTTGATGCGCCCGGCACTATATCAAGCGTGGCAAAATATTGTGCCTGTTAATTTAACGTCAACAGCTAAAACAGCTTGTTATGATATTGTTGGTCCAGTTTGTGAAACAGGTGATTTTTTAGGAAAAGACCGTGAGCTGGCTATTGAAGAAGGCGATTTATTAGCGGTCCGTTCTGCGGGCGCTTATGGGTTCACAATGAGCTCGAATTACAATTCAAGACCAAGTGCTGCTGAGGTTATGGTGGATGGAGAGCAGATCCACTTAATTGGCGCACGACAACGGTTAGAAAGCTTATGGCAAAACGAAGCACTATTACCGAATGAAACTGAGGACGCAGGTTGTTAATTAACTTTAGTAAAATGCATGGCTTAGGTAATGACTTTGTTGTTATTGATGCCATAAACCAAACGGTTCAGCTAACGGCCGAGCAAATTAAAGCCTTAGCCGATCGCCACTACGGTATTGGCTTTGACCAACTACTCTTAGTGGAACCGGCAAGAATGGGTGCGGACTTTCGTTATGTTATTTATAACGCAGATGGTAGTGAGGTTTCTCAGTGTGGTAATGGCGCACGTTGTTTTGCGCTATTCGTGACACAAAAAGGCTTAACCAATAAACGCTCAATTCGAGTGGAAACAGACGCCGGTGAGTTGGTTTTAACGGTTAATGAGGAACAGTTGGTAACGGTTGATATGGGGGTTCCAAAACTCGATCCGGCAAATGTTCCATTAATAGCGAAGCAACAACAATTACAATACAGCGTTGATGTATTGGATAGGACCGTAGCGTTTTCAGCGTTATCAATGGGTAATCCTCATGCAGTACTTCAAGTTGAAAATGTCGCGACAGCAGAGGTCGAGGCAGTGGGTGCCGCGCTGGAAAGTCATAGCCTTTTCCCAGAGCGGGCGAATATTGGTTTTAGTGAAATAACGGGGCCGGATAGCCTCGCATTACGTGTTTATGAGCGCGGCGCAGGTGAAACCTTGGCTTGTGGAAGCGGTGCTTGTGCGGCGGTTGTTGCCGCAGTTCGATTGGGTAAAGTAACCACGCCAACAACGGTTGCCCTAACCGGTGGCGAATTAACGATTGATTGGCAAGGTGAAGGGGCTCCGGTAATGATGAGCGGGCCGGCGACATTTGTTTTTGATGGTATGATTGATATATGAGTACACAAGCAACTGCAACAACAGAAGGGTTAACGGCTGAACAAGTCCGTGAGTACTTGTTAGCCACGCCAGATTTTTTTAATCAATATCCAGAGTTACTCGACGATATTCAAGTGGTAGAGCAGCACGGTGGCGTGGTTTCTCTTACGATGCGTCAACTAGCAATTTTACGAGATAAAAACGAAAAGTCTCAAAAGCAACTTGAAGGCCTATTAGCGATTGCGCGTGAAAATGATGCCTTATTCGGGCGAATGCAGCAGTTAACAACCACATTAATTGATGCTCGTTGTGTGGAAGATGTATTCGCAACACTTGATGACACCCTGCGAGAATGTTTCGGTGCAGAGTTTTTTGCTATTCGCTTAGTAGACGAAAATAGCGACAGTGTCTTCCCCATCAGTGATGTTCTCTGGCAAAAAGATAATCCTCAGTTAGAGCATTTTAAACGCTTGCTTGAGTCACAGAAGATTAAGTGTGGCTTGCCGACACACGCACAGGCGAAGGCATTATTTAATCAACAAGCGGATGAGGTTAAGTCTGCTGCGCTGATCCCACTCAAGGTCGCCCAACAAGATGGCATATTGGCCATAGGCAGTAAGGATTCAGACCGTTTTCACACAACCATGGGTACCTTGTTTTTAGAGCACCTTGGGGAGCTGGTTGCCAAACGGCTTAACTCACTGCAAGAGATAAAAGAGTAACGATGGAACCAGCGGCTGTTGAGGCACGTCAGCAGTTTTTAGATGCATTAAACGTTGAGCGTAGATTCTCTTTAAATACGTTACAAGCCTACGCGCGTGACTTATCTCAATTAGTTAATTATTGTGATGAGAATGAGCTCGTTTCATGGTCGCAACTTGATCCACACCATGTTCGGCGTTTTGTCGCACAGCGACACCGAAAAGGCTTGAGTGCTCGAAGTTTGCAGCGCGAATTATCGGCCTGTCGGAGCTTTTTTAGTTATCTCATTAAAACCAATGTGCTGTTGAATAACCCTGCGTCTGGTATTCGAGCGCCGAAATCAGCGAAAACCTTACCTAAGGTGTTGGATGTCGACCAGATTAATAGTCTGTTAGAGGCGGTCCCCAATGATGACCTGGAAATTCGTGATGTAGCGATGTGGGAACTGCTTTACTCGTCGGGTCTACGGGTCAGTGAGTTAGCGAATATAGATTTAATGGACTTGGACTTAAGTAGCCGAACGGTTCATGTTGTCAACGGAAAAGGAGGTAAGTCCCGCTTATTACCGTTGGGCCGGAAGGCTGTCAACGCTATTCGTAAATGGTTAGCAGTGCGGATGGATAAGGTAAAAACGGGTGAAATGGCGTTGTTTGTCGGAAAGACAGGTTTACGCTTAACCACAAGAAGTATTCAGTCGCGTTTAGAGCGATGGCGAAAACGCCAAGGCTTGCAAGGGCGCTTGCACCCACATATGTTACGACACTCATTTGCGAGTCATATGTTGGAGTCAAGCCAAGACCTTCGAGCGGTGCAAGAATTATTAGGTCACAGTAATATTAGTACCACGCAAGTATACACGCACTTAGATTTTCAACACCTAGCGTCGGTTTACGATAAAGCGCACCCAAGGGCTAAGCCGAAAAAGAAATAAGTTTTGGTTTAGTCTGGCTTTGGCAATTTACCATCCGAGGGTGTCTCTAAGATATCATTGTTAGAGGGGCCAAATAGCTTGCCTAAAAATGTAAATACGCGTTTTATTGCACGCCATAATTTTGGTAGTGCCCAAATCATCAAGAGGATAAATAAAACTAAACCGACCATAAAAAAGGTCGGATGTTGGATGGATGCCCAAACACCTGCAAAAACGGCGATATCTTCCATAATAGAGGCGGTCCAGTTGGTGAACGGTTCGGGTGATGTGTTTATTAACGCACGGCTACCTGTTTTTGTAGCATGCGTCGCACCAGCTAAGCTTCCACCAACGATGGCTGCTGCAATTTCAGCGGCAGGGCCAATGTCACCAATAGCACCAGCAGCTAGCATCGCGCCAGCAGGAATTCTCACGAAAGTATGGATGGTATCCCAGCCGGTATCTACGCCGGGCACCTTATCGGCAAAAAACTCAACTGCATACATTAATCCAGCAGCGGTCATTACTAGCGGGTCCGCTACAATCAATAAATCAGGCGGCAAATCAATATGACCAGTATGCGCTAAGTAACCAAGGGTTAAGAGTGTAGCGTATAAATTGATACCGCTCCCCCACGCTGCGCCCATGCTCAAGGCCAGTGTTTGAGAAATTTGGTTTAATTCATCCACAATAATCACTCCCTGTTTTACACATTGGGTAAGAATATCATAAGAACTATGAATACTAGCTAAACAAATAGGGATGCACGCTAAGGCATGATTATTGTGTAAAATAAAGGGTCAATAGTTTAAATGAGAGATTATCGTGGATTTTAGAGGAACAACAATCGTCTCTGTGCGACGAGGTGATAGTGTCGTAATAGGTGGTGATGGGCAAGTCACCTTGGGCAATACGATTATGAAAGGAAATGCTCGAAAAGTTCGTAAACTTGCAAGTGGGGATGTTATTGCTGGCTTCGCGGGTGCAACAGCCGATGCATTCACCTTGTTTGAGCGTTTTGAAGGCATGCTTGAAAAGCATCATGGTAATTTAACCCGCGCGGCGGTTGAAATGGCTAAAGATTGGCGAACAGACCGGATGCTGCGTAAGTTGGAAGCGCTACTGGCAATTGCAGACAGTAAAGACTCGCTGATTATTTCGGGTAATGGTGATGTGATTCAACCGGAGCAAGATCTTATTGCCATCGGTTCAGGTGGCCCCTTTGCACAATCAGCAGCCAAAGCGTTATTAGAAAATACAGAATTGAGTGCCCGTGAGATTGTAGAAAAATCACTCAATATTGCCGGCGATATCTGCATTTATACTAATCATAACCAAACGATAGAAGAATTAACGTCCGAGGGAAAGAAGTAATATGAGCCAAATGACACCAAAAGAAATTGTGCATGAACTTGATAAGCATATTGTAGGGCAGAATGCGGCAAAACGAGCCGTAGCTATTGCCTTAAGAAACCGGTGGAGACGCTCACAAGTACCCGAGAATCTACGCAGTGAAATTACGCCCAAGAACATTTTAATGATTGGCCCAACAGGCGTTGGTAAAACAGAAATAGCGCGGCGTTTAGCAACCTTAGCCAAAGCGCCATTTATAAAAATTGAAGCAACTAAATTTACCGAGGTGGGTTATGTCGGTAGAGATGTTGATTCTATTATACGTGATCTTGCTGACATTGCCGTTAAAATGACCCGTGAAGTCGAGATGGGAAAAGTCAAACGTAGAGCGGAAGATGCAGCCGAGGACAGAGTGCTAGACCTTTTATTGCCGCGTGCTGAAAGCGCAGATACAAGCGATACAACGGGTGATGCAACACGACAAAAATTTCGTAAAAAGCTGCGTGAAGGTGAATTAGACGATAAGGAAATTGAAGTCGAGATAAGTGCGCCTAGCGTGGGTGTGGAAATTATGGCACCTCCTGGTATGGAAGAAATGACCAACCAGTTGCAAGGGATGTTTCAAAACATGTCGGGTGATAAAAAGAAGAAACGTAAAATGTCCATTAAGCATGCTTTGGTGGCGATGGTCGAGGAAGAAGCGGCAAAACTGGTTAATGACGATGAGCTAAAGCACAAGGCAATAGAAAACCTAGAGCAAACGGGGATTGTATTTTTAGATGAGCTGGATAAAGTGTGTAAACGAGGTGATAGTGGCGGTGCCGATGTTTCTCGTGATGGCGTTCAGCGTGATTTGTTACCCTTAGTTGAAGGGAGTACCGTTACGACTAAGTATGGCCCTGTTAAAACAGACCACATTTTATTTATTGCCTCAGGTGCGTTTCACGTGTCGAAGCCTTCAGATCTTATTCCCGAGTTACAAGGCCGATTCCCTATTCGAGTTGAGCTAGATGCGTTGGTAGCAGCGGATTTTGTGCGTATTTTGACAGAACCAAATGCTTCGTTAACAGAGCAATATTCAGCCCTATTGGCAACTGAAGAAGTTAATTTGCAGTTCACAGAAGATGGGGTGGCACGGATTGCAGAAATGGCCTGGCAAGTGAATGAAGGCACTGAAAATATCGGTGCTCGTCGTCTGCATACAATTTTGGAGCGTTTATTGGATGAGATTTCATTCCGCGCACCGGCAGGCTCACCGATAGATGAAGTGATCGACGCGGCGTATGTGGACGAGCACTTAGGTGAGCTTGCTTCAGATGAAGATCTTTCGCGTTATATTTTGTAGGTAAAACATGGTAGGGATAACAGATTTGGTGCTAGACCAAAAAAACAGGGAACTGTCATTGAGTTTTGATGATGGTAGAACAATAAAATTGAGTTGCGAATACTTACGCGTATTTTCACCCTCAGCAGAAGTACGTGGGCATGGCCCTGGGCAAGAAGTGTTACAAGTTGGCAAAGAATCGGTCAATATTGTTGCGATAGAACCAGTGGGTAATTATGCCGTTCGCCTTGTGTTCAGTGATGAGCATGATACAGGCTTGTATTCATGGCCATTTCTTATTGAATTGGCAGAGAATAAAGAAGAAAACTGGCAGGATTATTTGAACAGGCTTGAAGCAGCCGGCCATCAACGTCAGACATCATAAATCAGCGCGGTTATAAGGGTTTTACTATGGTAGATAAAACGACAACTCATTTTGGTTTTAAAGATGTTCCCGTTGCAGAAAAAGTAACTAAGGTTCGAGAAGTTTTTGACTCGGTTGCACCGTCGTACGACATTATGAATGATTTAATGTCGATGGGTGTTCACCGGTTGTGGAAACGCTTCACCGTAGAGATCGCGAACGTAAAGCCGGGGCATGTGGTGCTTGATCTGGCCGGAGGAACAGGAGACCTGTCAGCACTGTTTGCTAAACGAGTTGGAAAAACCGGCAAAGTTGTTTTAGTAGATATAAATGAAGCAATGCTACGGGTAGGCCGTGATCGAATGATCGATAAAGGTCATATTTCAAACATTACCTACAATTTGGCAAATGCTGAGTGTTTGCCCTATGCCTCTAATCAGTTTGATCGGGTTTGTATCGGTTTTGGACTAAGAAATGTTACAGATAAAGAGGCCGCATTGCGTTCGATGTTTGATGTACTTAAACCGGGTGGTCGCTTATTGATTTTAGAGTTTTCAAAACCAACCAACCCACTTTTAGACAAGATTTACGATGCGTATTCATTCAAATTATTGCCTAAAATTGGTGAATTAGTTGCGAAAGATGGTGATAGCTACCAGTACCTCGCTGAATCAATTCGTATGCATCCAGATCAATCCACGTTGAAAGATATGATGGAAGAAGCCGGCTTTGAGCGTTGCCAAGTGAACAACTTAACGGGTGGTATTGTGGCAGTTCATACGGGATATAAGCTGTAGCTGTTGTGTCATTGGTCAGCCCTTTTTTGAAACCATTGCAAATAGCGGTGAACCGTTATTTGGATTACGACCCAGAGGTTCCTAAGCAGCTAGCTAGGATGGAAGGTCGAGTTATTGAATTACATTTTCAGCAACTAGAGTTAAGCCTTTATATGATTATCAGCGCAGATGGGCTTGATATTCGAGAGGTCTTTGAGGGCAAAGCTGAGGCCACTATTTCAGGCACACCATTAGCATTGGCGATGATGAATATACAGTCATCAACCTCTAGCTTATTGTCGGGCGATGTGGTGATAGAGGGCGATACTGAGTTGGCTGCTCAATTCCAAACATTTCTTAAGGCGATAGAGGTTGACTGGGAAGAGCCATTATCGAAGATAACAGGTGATGTATTGGCTCATCAATTTGGAAACCTCGTTCGTGATGTATCGGGTTGGGTTCGAGAAACAACGAAGACAACCGCCATTAATGCATCAGAGTATGTTCGAGAAGAACAAAATATATTGCCCTCTAAATTTGAAGTGAATAAATTTAAAGCGGGTGTGGATGACTTACGATTATCTGTTGAGCGGCTAGAGGCAAAAGTCCAACGCTTGATGGCGGCGAAACTTAACCTAGAAAACGACTGAAAAAGGAAGTAACGTGATAAACCCAACAACGGCCTTTCGGCTCATTCGAATTCAGCGTGTGTTGTTGCGTTATGGTCTCGATGAGTTTGTATTTAATTTACATTTATTTAGGCCGTTACGTTATTTAACCTATTTATCCCCTAGCTATTTTTTAGGTAAACGAAAGGGTTCGCGTGGTGAACGTCTTCGTAAGGCACTAGAAGATTTGGGGCCTATTTTTGTGAAGTTTGGCCAAATTTTATCAACACGGCAAGACTTATTGCCACCTGATATTGGCGAAGAGCTGTCGCGCTTACAAGATAATGTTCCACCCTTTGCTGATGATTTAGCGCGCCAGATTATCGAAAGCTCGTTAGAGGTTCCGATAGAAGAGGTGTTTTCGACTTTCTCACCTAGTCCCTTGGCATCAGCCTCTGTGGCGCAAGTGCATACAGCAACATTGCATACCGGCGAAGATGTTGTTGTCAAAGTGCTTCGTCCGGGAATTGAAAAAATTATTAATTCAGATGTGGGTCTGTTATATACCCTAGCGGAACTTGCTAATAAATACTGGGGTGAGGCCAAACGGTTAAAACCCTTAGATGTGGTTAAAGAGTTTGACCATACCATTCATGATGAGTTGGATCTTGTTCGAGAAGCCGCGAATGCCTCGCAGTTACGACGAAACTTTGAGCATTCAGAGCACCTTTATGTGCCCGATGTGTACTGGGATTATACGCGCCAAAATGTGATGGTGATGGAGCGAATCTATGGCACACCAATAGGCAAAATAGATCAATTGCGTGAAAAAGGTGTTGACTTAAAGTTACTTGCCGAACGGGGCGTGGAAATATTTTTCGCACAAGTATTTAGGGATAATTTTTTTCATGCCGATATGCATCCGGGTAATATTTTCGCCTCTGATGATGCAAAATACCTTGCGGTGGATTTCGGTATTATGGGAAGCGTGACGCTTGAAGACCAGCGCTATTTAGCAGAAAATTTCCTAGCCTTTTTTCAGCGTGACTACCTCCGTGTGGCGCAATTGCATATTGAATCGGGCTGGGTGCCTAAAGAAACCCGTGTTGATGAGTTTGAAAGCGCGATTCGTGCAGTGTGTGAGCCGATATTCGAAAAGCCGTTAAAAGAAATTTCGTACGGTCATTTGCTCTTACGCCTTTTTCAAACGGCGCGTCGTTTCGATATGGAAGTGCAGCCACAACTAGTCTTGTTACAAAAAACTTTATTGAATATTGAAGGCTTAGGTCGACAGCTTTATCCAGATTTGGATTTATGGCAAACCGCTAAACCGTATTTAGAGGAATGGTATAAAAATAAAGTAGGGCCAAAAGCGACCTTCAATAAGTTAAAAGAACACCTGCCGATGATGGGGGAAAAATTACCAGAGTTGCCAGAGATGATGTACCAAGTACTCAGTGATGCTTCAAAAGGTGAGCTTGAGGTTAAGTGGAGATCAGCGCAACTAGAAGAAATAAAGCAGCAAATGGCTAAAAATCACCGTAAGAGTATTATGGCAATTTGTGGTGGGAGTTTACTGATTTCAGCTGCGGTTATTTTAGGCTTAGATGGTTTTTCGCCGTTAATGCTGGGTGATGCGCCGTTAACTACTTGGGTTTTGGGTGTGCTGGGTGGAATATTACTGTTTAACGCATTAGACTAAAACTTAAGCGTGGTTGGGTGAGTGCTTAGTAAAGAGGTTTAAATTTTTCGTTTGCAAGCTTCATAACTTTTAATGCATCATCCTTAGGGTTCCTTTATTTTATTGACCTAAATCAACAGGTTATATATAATCAAGTGGCTTAAATTTAATGGAAAAGGATGTTCTGAAAATGAAAATAAAAAGGCTTAGGTTAATTACGTTATGTATTGTTAGTTTGATAAGTGTAAATGTCATGGCGTTTGACTTTGGAAGTATTATTGCCGGGGCAGTAAAGGATGCTGTAACAGAAGTAGCTACAGATGTAGCAAAAGATTCAACAAAGGCAGCTGCTAAATCTGTCGCTAAAAGTCAGGGAATAGAAGGTGCTGATCAATACATTGATGCGGCTGTTGAAAATGCTGAAAATATTCAAAATGTTCAAGGATCAGTGGCAAATGCGTCAGCATCAGCGGGTGCGTTAAAAGGCTTAGCTGGCTCAGGACCTCTTGGGGCGGCGAGTGCAGTATTGAGTAGTGCAGGAATAGCACAAGATACGGTTAAACTAGGCTCAGCAGTTGGACGTCCTGATCAAGAGTATATGGCCATTTCTTCAAGCATGGGCAGCTGTAAAGATAATCCTTGTATACTGAAGCATCAACAACAATTAATAAACTTACAAAAGCGTGCAGAGGCTTATCAAGTTAACACAGGTGATGCTAATTTAGATGGGCAGGTTGATGGCTATGATGTCCGTCAAGCTAAAATTAACGCAGCTATGGCAAAAATTCATAGCTGTTCGTCAGCGGACCAAAAATGTAAAAACCAAGGGTATGAGCAGCTAAGAGCAGTTGATAACTTGGCGTCAGCTCAAAATGGTGAGGCAACGAACGCTCATCCTGCAGCAACAGTAGCAACTGAAGCGATGGGAAAGCTAATGGGCTCATTTGGTTTTGGCAAATAGTTTTAATTGTTTTTTCTTAAAAGCCGCCTATGAACAGGCGGCTTTTTTGTTAGCGCGACGATAATGATAAATGTATTGCTTCTTCACTGTTAACTAAAAGATACTTAAGCTAAGAAATGACATTAAAGCATACACCTATTTGCGACGTTGGCTTACAAGCCCCGGATTTTAAACTGCAATGCGTAGATGGTAAGTATTGGACGCGTGATGAATGTGCGGGTGAAAAGGGTTTGTTGGTGATGTTTATCTGCAACCACTGCCCGTATGTAAAAGCGATTCAAGAAAAATTAGTAGACGATGTCGCTATATTGAAGGAGAGTGGTATCGGTGTGGTTGCTATTATGTCGAATGACCCAAACGATTACCCGGCCGATTCATTTGAGAATATGCAAAAAATAGCCATCGAAAAAAACTTTAACTTCCCCTACTTAATCGACAGGACACAAAAGGTTGCGAAAGCGTTCGGTGCTGTTTGTACGCCCGATTTCTTAGGTTATAACGCCAATATGGAGCTTCAATACCGTGGTCGTTTAGATGGGCGTGGGATGCAAGATAATACGGTTGAAGTTAAGCGCGATTTAGTGGAAGCGATGTTATTAGTGGCAAAAACGGGCGCAGGGCCGGTTGAGCAAATACCCAGTATGGGCTGTTCTATAAAATGGATGTAGTTGTACAGACAGCCTGGCCTAAAGTGGCTCATTTTCAGTGAGGGCAAGATGCCGATCGCTCCCAAGCACTTAAAATTTGATGACGGCTCAGTAACAATTATTGGAGTAGATTGCGCGACGCAGTCGAGTAAAGTCGGTTTAGCCCTAGGCTCTATGTCTAAAGGGTTATTAACGATAGATAAAGCTATGAAGGTTGGTAAAAGCGGCTCAATCGCCAATGTAGTATCGAGTTGGATCAGAGAAAACAGTACGACTAAAACATTGATAGCGATGGATTCACCATTGGGCTGGCCGATAAAGTTAGGGGAAGAGCTGATTGGTCACACAGCAGGTTCTTCACTCAGTACAGAGGCTCATCAAATGTTTCGTCGCAGAACCGATTTTTTTATAAAAGAACAGGCGAATAAACAATCGTTAGATGTAGGAGCCGATAGAATTGCAAGAACAGCGCATGCCGCTTTGAGGTTGATAGACGAGATAAAAGAACAGGTTGGAATGTCTATTCCTTTGGCGTGGAATTCTGAATTAAGGCATCCGATAAGTGTGATTGAAGTGTATCCAGCGGTGACCTTGAAATCTTGTCGATTGCTTTCTGCTACGAGCTATAAAAAAGAAAGTAATGGTGCAAGAGAGCAGATTGTTGATGGCCTCAGTGAGTTCATGACATTACCAGAAGCAGATAAGCAGTCGATTATCGATGATGATGATATTTTGGATGCGGTAGCCTGTGTTTTGGCCGGTTCTCACTTTATTAATAATGAAAGTGTGGGCCCAGCAACTACAGAGGATAGTGCCCTAGCAGAAAAAGAAGGCTGGATTTGGGCGAGAATGCCTCGGTGAGTTTGCTGATACTCAAGCACCAATTAAAGTGATAACAGTATTTTCAATAAGACAGTGTTGGTATCGGTTGTTGAGAACTTTTGAGGAGGCATAAATGCCAACAGATAAGTTGAGTAAAACAGTGGATCAGGTTGTTAGTAATGCTCGAAAAGATCGTGAGCAACGAGATACTGGTTACCGTGCGAAAGCGTTAAAAATGTACCCTTGGATTTGTGGTCGTTGCGCAAGAGAGTTTTCTCAACAGACGCTGCATGAGTTGACGGTACACCATCGAGATCACGATCACGATCATGATAATAACCCTGAGGACGGGAGTAATTGGGAGTTGTTATGCGTTTACTGCCATGACAATGAGCATTCAAGGCAACTTGATCATCAATATGGCTCATTAACTGAAGATAAAACTAAAGAAGAGTTAATGCAACACCCCTTTGCAGGGCTGTCAGACTTATTAAATAAATAACCCCTCCCAACGCTATTATTACTTTATGCTAATGAATCAATAATAAGAAAATAAGGAGAGAGAATGTCTGAGGTTAATAAAAAAATTGTTAGGGAGTTTTTTGCAGCGATGGACAGCAAACGCTTTGATGATATGAGAGATTTACTGCACCCAGATCATTTGTTCCACTTGCCGATGGCAAAAGAACCGTTGGATAAAGATGCACATATGATTATGAATATGAAGCTGCAAGAGTCAATGACAGATTTTGATCGGCACTTTTATGATCAAATTGCTGAAGGTGACAAGGTGGTTAGCAGAATGAAACTACGCATGAAACATGTTGGCGAGTTTAATGGTGTTGCACCGACAAATGAATATGTTGACCTAGACGCTATTCATATTATGCGAATAAAAGATGGATTGAATATTGAAGAGTGGGATGCAGTCGATTTTGTGCCTTTTCTTAAAGCACTGGGCTTTATTCCAAAAGACTCGAAAGGCCCTTGGGATTAAAGAGCAAGAGCCCACATATGATGTAATGGAGATAGCTCGGTTGCAGTGCTTAATGAGCTGATCTAAGAAACGCCTATTGTTTTAAAGTAACAATAGGCGTTTTTTATTTAGGTGAATTAGAAGAAGAAGTTAAGGTTACTATCTGGGACGACAGTGTGATTAAACAACATGCTTCTTTTAGCCAGTTTGAGGCTATTGTCTTCAAGGCGCCAAATATCATCGCGCGATACCACCATGCGCTTTTCTACGCCATCGAGTCGGCTTCTAAGAACGGTAACAACAGAGAGAACGTTCCATTCACCCTCAACCTCTGTAGGGAACACCTCTATATTAGACACTGCGTGGTTTATCATGTTTTGAGGGTTCTCAGACCAAACGAGATTCGTCGCAAAGCGAGCAATACGTAGCTCTAATTGTTTTTTATAGTCATTAAAAATATTTGCGTCGAGAGGCTTGATGGCCTGCTTTTTTTCTTCACGTAAATAGCGAGCGGGTACGGGCATATAGTAATAAATATCGTCCGTTAGCATCGCTAGCCATTGGTCATACTCTTCATGGTCAAGTAGACGCGCTTCTTTATACAGAAGTGTTTGGAAGGTTTGGTAGGTGTCCGCATCAACAGCATTTTTAAAAGGAGATGGTTGACTCATTAGTTTTGTCCTCTTGTTGCATTTGCTTCTTCTAGGCTGTTGTAGTTTGGAACGGTGCTCCAATCTTTTGCTGCCATCATTTCTTGCCAGCGACGGTAGAAATATCGTTGGTTTTGTTCACCCACAAGACCGTCACTAACGACGCCAGGCATTTCAGGGTGTGAGTACTCTTTGCCTAAGCCCATATTGGTGTATACATCTTTTTGGCGGGTTTGTAGGCCTCTGTTTTGTGAAGTACAGGCGGCAAAGTTTTCACCATCATCGTTATCAAACATGCCGGCGGCGCCAAATGTTCGGCAAACATTGTCGAGCACAGTTTGTTTTAACTCGTCTGACATCTCTTTATCAACCATCGCCCACGTCCACATTTCCATTTTTCCTGGACCTTTTGGATGATAAACACGGAACCAATTAAGCCCCGGTAACATTTGCACATTGGGGAAAATAGTCATGTTAATTTGCGAGCCCCAAAATTGCTTACCACGCGTTTCGCCAAGGCGTGAAATAACAGTCTCTCGGTTTTCTTCAAGGTAGCTAACAGGTAGGCTTGGATCAGGGTAGAACGCATAACCTGATTGCCCATCAAGAGATGAAATAATCGAGTGACCATTCATGCCACCACCAGCCATAGCAGTTGAACTATCTACTTTAGTATTGCCTAGAGAAAGGCTTTCAATGTCCATTGAGGTAGCAACAGTCATAACACCTGCATGAGCCCAGCCAATATGATAGCCATCGCCGCAGGCGTTTTCGACAGGTAGTTTCCAGTTGACAGGGTATTCAACTTTTTGCGTTGAGCCGATTAACTCGGTGCCTTCTGGCATGGCGTCGAGCCAAACATCTAAGTACCATTTCATATCACCCAAATAATCATCTAAAGTCGGTGATTCTGGATCAAAGTTACCAAAAATTAACCCTTTATAGCTATCTACCTTGCAAACAGGGTGTAAGCCAAATTTGGATTTATCGAGTTCATTGTAATAAGCATCCTCTTCCAGCGGGACAGATTGAAGCGTGCCATCTGCGGCAAAGCTCCACCCATGGTAGCTACAAGTAAACTGCTTGGCATTGCCTTTATCTGCCTTACAAACACGGTTGCCGCGATGGGTGCAGGTGTTAAGGAAGGCTTTGACCGATTGGTCTTTTTGACGAATAACGAGGACCTCATCTTCACCCATAAAGGTCCTGAAATAGTCACCTGGATCAGGTATTTGGCTTTCGTGCGCTAAAAATAACCAGCATTTGCCAAAGATTCTTTCTTGTTCTTGCTCATAGATGTCTTGTTCATGAAAAATAGATCTACTTTGTCGACCAGTTGTATTGTCGACCAGTTGGCTAACGTCCACTTTACCCATAATGTTCCCCTTATGTGTTGAATTTGAGAAGGATGATTAATAACTATCCATCTAGTATATATTTATCGTTCAATGCTTGTCTAACGCTTGGTTGGTAAAAGCGATGAGGTTGGGCAAAAGATTGATCCAAGGCATTTTTTATAAAAAGAGTAATCGATAACTTAATTTAAGCTGCCATAATATTAAAGTGATGGCTGTGATACCAAAAAAAATACTAAAACCCAAACGCCCAGAAAATGATGATTGTTGTGGTGGAGGGAGCTGTTGCCCGTGCGTTTGGGAGGACTACTTTAATCAACTGGATCTATGGAATGAGCAGCAAGTTAAGGAAAAACTTGATAATACGTTAGATAAGAGAGACTGACTAACGCTATATCTTCTTAACGCTTCAGTGTAAAATTCACCATTTCAAAATTAGTGCGTTACGCGCTGATTATCAATCGATTAACAATAAGCAAAGATCATGAGCCCAAGACCTTCTCGTCAAACACTAGCGAATGCTATTCGTGTCCTTAGTATGGATGCTGTCCAACAAGCCAACTCAGGACACCCCGGTGCACCGATGGGGATGGCAGATATTGCAGAAGTACTATGGAATGACTTTTTGTCGCATAACCCAGCCAATCCACACTGGGTGAATAGAGATCGCTTCGTATTATCGAACGGTCATGGCTCAATGTTGTTATATTCGTTATTGCATTTGTCGGGTTACGATTTAGATATTGAAGACATTCGTAATTTTCGTCAGCTGCACTCTAAAACACCGGGTCACCCAGAATACGGATATGCGCCAGGGGTAGAAACAACGACAGGTCCTTTAGGTCAAGGTATTAGCAACGCGGTGGGTATGGCTTTAGCTGAAAAGGTATTAGCTGCACAATTTAATCAACCTAACTTCAAGGTGGTTGATCATTACACGTATACCTTTATGGGGGATGGTTGCTTGATGGAGGGTATTTCGCATGAAGCATGTTCTTATGCGGGAACGCTTGGCTTAGGCAAATTAATAGCGTTTTGGGATGATAACGGTATCTCGATTGATGGCGATGTAGAAGGTTGGTTTACCGATGATACGCCAGCACGTTTTGAAGCCTATGGTTGGCAAGTAGTTCGTGATGTAGATGGGCATAATGCTAATGACATCAAGCAGGCGATTGAGCAAGCACAAAAAGAAACGAATAAACCCACGTTAATTTGCTGTAAAACAGTGATTGGCTCTGGTGCGCCTAATAAAGAAGGGACGCATCATGTACATGGCGCTCCATTGGGTGCCGAAGAAATAGCTGCTACCAGAAAAGCATTAGGTTGGGCAGCGCCTGCCTTTGAAATTCCAGCTGAGGTAAAGAATGCGTGGGATGCAAACGATAAAGGTGAACAAGCAGAAGCTCAATGGGAAGAGTTATTAGAAGCTTATGTGGCTGAATACCCAGACCTAGCTGATGAACTATTGCGTCGTTTATCGGGTGAGTTAAGTGCTGATTGGGCAGAAAAATCAGAGGCATTTGTGCAGGCAGCGCAGCAGGCAGGTGAAACCATTGCCTCACGTAAAGCATCATTAAACACACTTAATGGTTACGGTCCTTTATTGCCCGAGCTTTTAGGGGGATCAGCTGATTTAACTGGCTCTAATTTAACTAAATGGTCAGGGTGTACAGATGTTGATGGGACGAATGCCAACGGCAACTATCTTCATTACGGCGTGCGTGAATTTGGCATGAGCGCAATTCAAAATGGCATTGCATTACATGGCGGCTTTATTCCTTATGGCGCAACGTTTTTAACATTTTCTGATTATGCTCGTAATGCTGTGCGTATGGCTGCATTGATGAAATTACGAAATATTTTTGTTTTCACGCATGACTCGATAGGGTTGGGTGAAGACGGACCAACACACCAATCGGTTGAGCATGTATCAAGTTTACGGTTAATTCCAAACTTAGATGTATGGCGTCCGTGTGATGCGGTTGAATCTGCTGTTGCATGGAAGTATGCGGTTGAAAATGAAAGCACGCCGTCAGCGCTAATTTTTACTCGTCAAAACGTACAGCACCAGCCACGCACAGCTGACCAAGTGGCGGCTATTTCAAAAGGGGGTTATATCCTTAAAGATTGTGAAGGTGAGCCGCAGGTTATTTTAATGGCTACGGGGTCTGAAGTTGAATTAGCGACAACCGCTGCTGACGTATTAGCAGCAGAAGGTGTTAAGGTTCGCGTACTATCTATGCCGTGTACAGACCTTTTTGATAGACAAGATATGGCGTATAAAGAATCTATATTGCCTGCCTCAGTAACCGCAAGGGTAGCGATAGAAGCAGGGTCAACAAGCCTTTGGTATAAATACGTGGGCTTGCAAGGTGCGGTCATTGGCTTAGACCGTTTTGGTGAATCGGCTCCGGCTAAAGAATTGTTTGAATACTTTGGCATCACAGCGGAAAAGTTAGTCGAAGCAGCAAAGAACTTAATATAAGTTTCTAAACTCATGGGTATTCGTATAGCCATTAATGGGTTTGGTCGAATTGGGCGAAGTGTACTCAAGGCACTGTATGCGTCTAACCGTCAAGAGCAGATTCAGGTGGTAGCCATTAATGACATTGAGTCATTTAGCACCGTAGCCGAGCATGTAAAAAATGATTTGTCTGGGCTGAACATAGAGCTGTCTACTGATAAGAATACCCTGCTGATTGCAGGTAGGGATGTGCATTATTCGTCACAGGCAAACCCTGTAAAACTGCCTTGGAAATCGCTGAATATTGATGTAGTGCTCGAGTGTACAGGGCAATTTACTCAAGCAGAATCCGCCCATATGCATATTTTGGCAGGGGCTAAAAAAGTCCTTATTTCTGCCCTATCAGATGATAAGGTTGATGCCACGATAGTGTACGGTGTAAACCAGGCAGATCTAAAAGCAGAACATAAAGTCGTTTCAAATGGCTCTTGCACATTAAATTGCTTAGCCCACATGGTAAGTGTTTTAGATGCTGCGATGGGCGTTGAGTACGGTTTAAGCACAACTTTACATGCTTACGATGATAGGCATGAGTCAATGGTTGAGCAAATACCCATGATTCCAACTAAAACAAATTCACCAAACTCTATTGGCCTGGTGTTGCCGCACATGAAAGGAAAAATAGATGGGCTTTCTATTCGCTTATCCACTATCAATGTAGCGATGCTGGATGTGACCTTTAGCAGTAAAAATCAGACAACAGTCGCTGAGGTTAATGAGCGAATGCGGCAGGCAGCCAGTGCTAGTCTGCAAGGGGCGCTTGGCTATAGTGAGGAAAATGCAGTGTCAACAGACTTTAGCGTTCATCCTGCTTCGTGTGTTTTTGATGCTACGCAAACTAAGGTGACAGCAGGTCGGCTCGTTAAGGTCGTTGGCTGGTTTGATAATGAGTGGGGCTTTTCAAATCGAATGCTGGACACCGCGCAAGCGATGATGACGAATTAAGAAACATAAAGGAACTCAGATGACGATTATAAAGATGCAAGATATAAATTTATCTGGCAAACGCGTACTGATCAGAGAAGATTTGAATGTGCCTATTAAGGCAGGGAAAGTAACCAGTGATGCGCGTATTAGGGCTAGTCTGCCAACCATCCAACAGGCGCACAATGCAGGTGCGGTGGTGATGTTAATGTCACATATCGGGCGCCCAATTGAAGGACAGTATGATGAGACCTTTAGTTTGAAACCAGTGGCAGAGCATTTGTCTACCTTGTTGGGAAAACCGGTGCGCTTAGAAAAAGATTGGTTGGATGGGGTCAGTGGTCAGCCGGGTGATATTATTCTTTGTGAAAATGTACGTTTCAATGTTGGTGAAAAAGCAGATGACGAAGTGTTGTCGAAAAAAATGGCCGCTCTATGTGATGTGTTTGTGATGGATGCGTTCGGCACGGCTCACCGCGCACAAGCCTCAACACATGGCGTTGCCAAATTTGCACCGATTGCATGCGCAGGTCCGTTATTATCAGCTGAATTAGATGCTTTAGGTCAGGCGCTATTTGAACCGGCTCAGCCGATGCTGGCGATAGTAGGTGGTGCAAAAGTGTCGACTAAACTGACGGTGCTGGACTCGATGTTAGACAAGGTTGATCAACTTATTGTTGGCGGTGGTATAGCGAATACTTTTATTGCCGCTCAAGGTTATTCGGTTGGCAAGTCGTTGTATGAGCCAGACTTGATTGATGAGGCGAAAGCGTTAATGTTAAAAGCAGAGCAGAATGGTGCGAGCATCCCGGTTCCGGTTGATGTGGTTTGCGGTAAAACATTTTCAGAAGCAGCAGAAGCGACAGTCAAATCAGTCAAAGATGTTGAAGAGGATGACTTAATCCTTGATGTTGGCCCTCAAACAGCTGCCCAATATGCGGGTATCGTTAAAGCGGCTGGAACAATTGTTTGGAACGGACCTTTGGGCGTGTTCGAGTTTGACCAATTTGCAGGTGGAACAAAGGTATTATCACAGGCAATTGCAGACAGTGATGGTTTTTCAATTGCAGGTGGCGGCGATACGTTAGCGGCAGTGGATAAGTACGACATTGCCGATCAGGTCTCTTATATATCAACAGGTGGTGGTGCTTTCTTGGAATTTTTAGAGGGTAAGGCCTTGCCTGCGGTATCAGTTTTAGCTGAACGTAGCGCCTAAAACCAGAGCTGTTGGCGCGTTGTTGCGCCTTTAACAACGTTATTTCAGAAAATCTTGTTATATTTTGGTGCCATTAGCGAGCGCCTATTTCTTGCTGCACGGTTTATATTCAAGTTATTTGAACGCTTGCCGATATACACTTTACCTACATAACCAATTTCACGGCTGCTTAAATAGCGCTTAACTGATTTATGAAAAAGATTACGCATTTTTCCCTAACGTGTTTATTACTTTTTGCCTTGATGGTCACATCTGTTCAGGCCGTAGATTTTAATAAAAATAATGCCATCGAAGTTCGCGTCTTGGTCGATGTGTCCGAGAGGATGAAAATAAGTGACCCAGAAAATCATAGAATATCGGCGCTCAAACTGTTCATCAACCTCTTGCCGAATAATGCAAACGTTGGTATTTGGATGTTTGATGAGATGCCAACAGAGATCATGAAAGTGGGTAAATCCGGTATTTCGTGGAAAACGCAGGCTCTTAAGAATGTAGAAAAAATTCAATCATCTAATAAAACAGGGGATATTGAAAAAGCGCTTGCGGTGGCTTCGCTGGATTGGGTAGAAAAAGACAAGAATGCACGTCGGCACATTGTTCTTTTAAGCGACGGAAAAGTAACGTCAGGAAAACTCATGAAAGATAATGTGGCGTCTAAAGAACGAATACTCAATTACCAGGTAGCGCGTTTAAAGGAAGTTGATGTTAGTGTTCATACGGTTGGATTTTCTGATGATGCGGATCTTGGTTTTTTAGAAACAGTGGCTAATGAAACACTCGGTTGGTTTGATGTGGCCAAAACAGCTGCACAGCTAGAACGAGCATTGCTGAGGGTTAGTAAACGCTTGGTTGAGAGAAATAGTATCCCATTAATTGCGAATACATTTACAGTTGATGAAACCGTAAGACAATTCACCGCAGTTGTTTTTAGAAAAAAAGGCTTTGGTACTACCCAGTTGGATGACCCGGAGGGTATGGATTTTGGACGTAGCAGTAATAGAAGCGGTGTTAGTTGGCACCGTGAAAAGAAATATGACATTGTGACAGTCACTAAGCCAATGGCTGGTGAGTGGAGGTTGATTGCAGCGGCTGATCCAGACAATGAAATCTTCATCACCACGAATTTGCAAATGGCTGTTGAAAACATGCCAAAAGAGATTTTTTCGGGTTCCGATACACGCATTAGAATGCTCATGACAGACAAAGGTAAGCTTCTGAAAAATAGCAATATGTTAGATGTTATCGATGCGACGGTCGAGATTATAAATCAACGAGGGGACAAAGAAGTGCTTCCAATGCAGTTAGATATGATCAACGGCGGGTATTTTTTTGTTGATATTGGAAAAAACCTTAAGGTCGGCCCTTATGAGCTAATAGTTAGGGCTGCTGGAAATACCTTTGAGCGGATAGAAACGCTGTCTTTTTATGTCAAACAAAAGCCTAAAGTTAATTATGTGGAAATCAACCCGGTGTTCGATAAAGTACTTGAGCAAGCCGGTATTGTGCTGCCTGAAGAGGGGCTCACAGAGCAGCAGATTTTTCAATGTCCAGATTTGTCCAGTATTGTAGCGGGCGGAGAGGGTGAGCTTGAACCTGTTGTTGAGTCAGTAGAGGAAGCATCAAATTGGGCCTTAACCAGCGGGGTCGTATTGCTTGTTAATATAGTGTTAGCTGTGGCTGGTTTTTTTGGCTTTAAGTTATTTAAGAAGAAAATGACCGTTAAGGATGAGCAGTTGAGCAAAACGTTAGGGGTTTAAGGCGGCTTGTGACAAACCAGGCGGCGAGTAATATTAACGCGATGAATAAACGGAGTATTTAAATGAGTGAGTCGTTTTTAATTTTATTAATTGAGTTGGTATTTGTTTTAACAGCGATTGTTGGCTTGCTTTTGTTTAAAGCCTATAAGAAAAAGGAAGCCCTACAGAGTCAGATCACAGGGCTGGTTAAAAAGGTCGATAAAGAAGCGCAAGGCAGAAAAGAAACACTAGAAAACACGTTCAAAGCACAGGGAATTGCAGCTGATCAAGCAGGGCAAAACGCCGATCGCTTGGTGGGTGCGGAAGCCAATTGTGTTAAAAAGTTTGCGGTAGCGCAACTTAGTTTAGACCCGAAGGATATTGCTTCCTTTTCCGAAGCCGTTTATGGCTTATCAGCAGAGCACTTGGATGTGGGGTTATTAAATGCTGAGATTCTTTCATCAACACAAGTTCCAGTTGCTCCAGTGGTACAGCCAGTTCAACCTGTGCAGACAACAGTTGGTAGCGAACAAGAATCGGTTCAAGTAAATGATGATATTGAAGTCTCGCTTGATCTCGATGCGCTAGCAGACTCAGATAGTGCTGACGATGCTGGTGAACAGTCAGAGTCAGATGTAAAGAGTGTTAATACGGCGACACCAACCATTGAGCCAGAGGCTGAAGAAGAGCTTGAAATAGGTCAGCTTGACGGACATGTTGAGGTGTTGCGTAGCCCTGATACAACGGAAGATTCGGATGAACCCGTTGAAGAAGAGGCTGAGTTAAAAAAAGATTGAATAATCAGTTAGAGCTGGCGTAAAAAGTGATTGGAAACACAGCGCCTTAGGTTAACCCTGTATAAGAATTCGTCAAATAATCCGCTCATAATAGCGGGCTAAATACTACTTAGTTAGTGTTATAGGGTGCCTCCCATCCCCAATAAACCTTCGTTATTTATATAGGCTTTAACTTGTTGCGGCATAGAGCCCCCAGAGAGTAGATATTTGTAAACAATAGTATTAGTTACGAGCATATATTAGAAAAAAATGATATAAATACTATTTTTAATAAGTCATTAGATGTTGGAGAGCTGAAAATGGAAAAAACAAAAAATAAAGTGGTTGCCCCACGCTATTTTTCAGGGTCGTTAATGTTAATGTTAGGCGTGTTAGGGTTTTATCTTGGTGGCCTTTGGGTTTGGTTAGGCACAGCGGCGTTTATTTGTCTTGTTGTGTTGGATGTAAGTTTGCCTCGTGATGAGCAGTTGCATGATGTTCGGGCGACAGGCTTGCAGCATTTCGTCCTTTATTGCCAGTTACCATTAATTGTCATGCTCTGGTTAATGTTTGCCGATATGTTGAGCACGTCGAGTGGTAGTGTGCTGGAGATTATGGGTGGTATTTTTTCACTGTCCTTTTTAACTGCGCTGGGCGGTTTGCCTCCAGCTCATGAGCTGATGCATCGTCATGGTACATTGGATCGCTTTTACTGTACTTTGTATCTCACAGTGTTCTTACTCCCGATGAATGATCTCGGGCATGTTAAAGGTCACCATTTGAAGGTCGCTACTTCTGAAGACAGTGATACACCTCGTAGAGGTGAGTCGGTTTATACGTTTGCCTTTAGGTCTTTATGGGGACAAATGAAAGACTCGATTGAGATTGAAAAAGGCCGTCTGAAAAAAACTAAAACTTCTTTTTGGTCGCCTCAAAGCCGTTTCTTTCAATCGGTTATTTTAATGTCGACTTGGTTGATTATTTGGTTTTCAATTGCAGGTATCCAAGCTTTGCCATTGTATATATTAACTATGGTTATTTTTTATCTAGTGTTAGGTGGCTTTAACTATACCCAGCATTATGGCCTGATCCGAGTTATTGGCGAGCCTATTGAAACGAGACATTCATGGAATCAACTAAAGCCATTAAGCCGAGCGCTTTCATTCGAAATATCTAATCACTCTGAGCACCATTTAAAGCCAACGCGTTTTTATACCGATCTAAATCCATATCCAGATGCACCGCAACTACCCAGTATTGCGTTGTGTTTTGTTTGCGCATTTATTCCCCCTCTTTGGGAGAAAAAGATTGTTAGGCCGCAATTAGCTATTTGGGATGAAACGGTGGCTAGCGAAGCAGAACGAAAGCTTGCTCATGAGGCGAATATAAAGGCAGGTTGGGTTTAAACTTGGTGTAGCCTGATTTGCGAAAACGGGCTTTTATTAGCTTATTCATTCTTTACTTTATTGTAATAGAGTAACAGCACTGTTTGATGTCTTAAGGTTGTCGAGTTAGGATTCATTGAGCGCTGCCCCCATTTTTGAATAAAAGCAAAATAAACTATGAATATTGTAGTAAATATTCATAGTTTATTTGCTATAGTGTGCGAATGAAGCGATTTGATACGAATTTATCTGAAGAACAGATAAAAAAGGATATTCTAGCTGCCGCTGATAAGCGTTTTAGAGCGTTTGGATATAAAAAAACAACCATGTCTGAAATTGCGCAAGATTTAGGTATGTCAACTTCAAACCTATATCGTTATTTTCCCAGTAAGGTAAGTATTGCTGAGGCGTTTGCCTTGCATTGCTTTGCAGAAAAAGAGGCTGGCCTACGATTGTTACTAGAGCAGCCATTAGACAATGCCATTGATGCCTTGATTGTTTATGCAAAGGGGCTTTTACACTATAACTTTGATCAGTTGAACAGCTACCCGGCTATCAATGACATGATTATGGCCTTATGTGAGACGAGTTCAGAAGTGGTGGATAAAAAAATGGACGGTGAATTATCGATCCTTAAGGTTATTTTGGAAAAAGGTCAGGCGCAACAATGTTGGGCCATAGAAAACATAGAAGAAACTGGCCTAGCGATTATGGCCTCTTGGGTAATGTTTAGCACGCCCACCTTTATGCATCATCAAACACTAGAGCAGCTAGAAGAACGTCTGAGCAATGTGCTCAATTTAATTATTATAGGTTTAAAGGTAAGGGATTAGTTATGCATCGTTTAGAAACAAACTTTAGTGAATGGGTTATACGATACCGTATCGCAATTATAGTGTTGAGCGTGTTAGTCGTTGTCGTCTCTGGGCTTGGTGTTAAATACCTAGGTTTTACGCCGGATTATAGAGTTTATTTTAGAGACGATAGTCCGCATTTGATGGCGTTTAATCAGAATGAAGCGACCTATGCTAAGTCAGATAATGTCTTTATTCTTATTGCACCTGAAACAGGCGATGTTTTCCAGAAGGAAATATTAAGCCTTGTTGAGAATATGACGGAAGAGGCGTGGCAAATCCCTTATTCACTAAGGGTTGATTCAATTCAGAATTTTCAGAATACGTATGCAGAAGATGATGACCTTATTGTTGAGGATTTGTATGCAGAGGCCAGCTCATTAGAACAGGACGATATTCAGCGGGTTAAATCGGTGGCGCTTAGCGATCCGCTTCTTTATAAGCGAATTATTTCAAAAGATGGTGGTGCAACGGCTGTTAATGTGACGATTGAGTTCCCTGAAATTGACCCCGAAGGTGAGTTGCGTGAAGTGGTGGCCCATGCACGTGAATTAGTGAAAAAATACCAAGAAAAACACCCGACAGTTAAATTTTATGTAACCGGTATGGCATTTATGAATAATGCCTTTGTTGAATCGGGTCAAGGGGATGGAGAAACGCTTTTTCCAATTAGCTTTGTGGTGATGGTTTTATTTCTCACCATATTATTACGCAGTTTCAGTGCGGTGTTCGGGGTAACCTTGGTTATTTTTATGTCAACGCTGGTCGCCTTTGGTTTGGGTGGCTACGCTGGTGTTCTACTGGCGCCCGCATCGGTGGCATCTGGACAAATGATTATGGTGTTGGCGGTGGCTAATAGTGTGCATATGCTGGTCACCTTCATTTTTGATTTGCAACATAATGTGGCGAAAACAGAGGCGTTAAAAGAAAGCTTACGGATTAATTTAGTACCCATTTTCTTGACCAGTGTGACCACGATGATTGGCTTTTTGGGGATGAATTTTAATGAATCAGCACCGTATAGAGATTTAGGGAATTTGGTAGCGGTTGGTGTTTTTGCATCGATGGTTTTTTCGCTGACTTTTTTACCAGCCATCATGAGTTTTTTGCCCGTACGAATTAAGCCCGGGGAGGATGCGGCAGTCCCTTATCTAGAAAAGTTTTCAAGGTTTTCTATTAAATTTCATCGTCCATTATTACTGTTAATGTGTGTGGTGGCCATTTTGTCAGCCGCAGCGATACCGCTAAATACATCGGAAGAGCATTTCACTACGTATTTTGACCATAGCGTACAGTTTCGCGTTGATTCGGATGCAACTCTGGATATTATGGGTGGCACGTTTCAGCTGACATACTCTCTTCCTGCCAACGAAAAGGGCGGGGTGAGTGAACCAGAATACCTTAAGAATTTAAAAGCATTTGCCGATTGGTATCGAGAACAGCCAGAGACGATCAATGTCTTTGTTTTTACCGATACCATGCTGCGTTTGAATAAAAATATGCATGGGGATGACCCTGCTTGGCAAAAATTACCAGAAAGTCGTGATTTGGCTGCGCAGTATACGCTGCTGTATGAGATGTCATTACCTTATGGTTTGGATTTGAATAATCAGGTTAATGTGGACAAGTCAGCCACGCGGATGGTCGCGACCGTCAGGGATATGACCAATAACGAACTGATGGCGCTTGAGGAAAGAGCACAGGCCTGGCTAAAAGCAAATGTTCCCAGCACAATGACGACCATTGGTACAGGCACCTTGATGATGTTTTCACATTTGGCTGATACCAATACCACCAGCATGATCGTTGGGTCTGTACTGGCACTGATTCTTATCTCAGGTATTTTAATGGTGGCCTTGCGCTCGGTTAAAATGGGCCTGTTAAGCTTGGTGACCAATATATTGCCCGCAGGGGTTGGTTTTGGGCTTTGGGGCGTGCTCAGCGGTGAAGTTCATATGGGCTTATCGGTAGTGGTCAGTATGACGTTAGGCATTGTGGTGGATGACTCGGTGCATTTCTTAAGTAAATATTTGCGTGCCAAACGCGAAAAAGGCTATTCGACAGAAGAGTCCATTACATACGCCTTTACTCATGTAGGCAAAGCATTAGGCATTAGTACGCTCGTTTTAATAGCTGGTTTTGGTGTGCTGATGGCATCGCACTTTGCGATGACGACTGATATGGCGCTGTTAACGGTATGGATTATTGTCGCCGCCCTAGCCGCAAACTTCTTATTCTTGCCGGGTCTATTGTTAAAGTTTGATAACAACAAAGCGAAGGTGTTGAAGCAAGACGCTTAATGAAAGTGCTTGAGTTGTTAATGTATAGGTTAGAGAGAAACCAATAGATGGATCGTTTAGAAGGCTATTTTAGTCAGTGGGTTATTAAGTACCGTGCATGGATTATTGCTGTTAGCCTGTTAGTGTTGCTAGCGGCTGGCAATGGGTTGCAATATTTAGGTTTTGATAATGATTACCGTGCTTTTTTTACCGATGATAACCCTGAGTTATTGGCTTACGATAAGGTTGAAAATACCTATACAAAGTCAGATAACGTCTTCATTTTAATTGAGCCAAAAACAGGCGATGTTTTTCAGCCGGAGGTGCTCAAGCTTCTCGAAGAGCTGACAACATCCGCTTGGCAAACCCCACATTCTAGACGTGTGGATTCGCTGCAAAATTTCCAGAATACCTATGCAGAAGACGATGATTTAGTTGTTGAGAGCTTGTATGAGGAAGCCGAAGATTTACTGGCTGTGGATATCGAAACAATTAAGCAAGTCGGTTTGTCAGACCCGTTACTATTGAAGAGGTTAGTCTCTGCCGATGGCCGTGTTACGGCATTGAATATTACCATTGAATACCCAAAAGTTGACGCGGATAAAGAGCTAAAAGACGTTGTGTCTAGCACACGTGACATGGTGGCTAAGTTTGAGAAGGCTTACCCTAATGTTAATTTTTATATTACCGGCATAGCGTTTTTAAATAATGCCTTTGTTGAAGCGGGGGAGAATGATTTATCCCTGTTAGTGCCGGTAAGTTTGCTTTTGATGGTTGTCATCATGTTTGTGTTATTGCGCAGCCTTAGTGCAGTAATAGGCATTACATTGATAGTTATTTTTTCCGATGTTATTGCCTTGGGTTTAGGCGGTTATGCCGGCATAAAATTAACACCCGCGTCTATTTCATCAGCACAAATGATTATGGTACTAGCGGTTGCTAATAGTGTTCATTTGCTGGTTACTTTTATGTATGGCTTGCAGCATAAAGTTCCAAAGCAAGAGGCTTTGCTTGAGAGTATACGGATTAATTTACAACCTATATTTTTAACAAGCGCCACCACGATGATTGGTTTTTTATGCTTGAACTTTAGTGAATCCCCACCTTTTAATGATCTAGGTAACTTAGTGGCAGTGGGTGTGTTTGTTTCCTTTTGTCTGTCGCTAACTTTTTTACCAGCGATGATGAGTTATCTGCCAGTCCGCGTGAAAGCGGGAGAAGATATTGCTGTAGAGCGCTTAGCGTCTTTTTCTAGGTTTGTTATTCGTTACCAAAATATTATATTGTTTTTGTCAGCAGGGGTTGTGTTGGTTGCAGCTTATGCTGCTACGTTAAATAAACCAGAAGAGCAATTTCTTAAATATTTTGATGAGTCTGTAGAGTTTAGAGGTGATTCTGATTTTGCTAATCAATCCGTTGGTGGTCTATTTCAAATATCGTTTTCTTTACCAGCTGAAGGTAAGGGCGGCATTAGTGATCCGCAATATCTAGAGCATTTAGCGCTGTTTGCCCAGTGGCTTAAAGAACAACCAGAAATTATTAATACGTATGTTTTAAGCGATACCTTAAGGCGGTTGAATAAAAATATGCATGGAGATGACCCCGCTTGGTATAAGTTGCCAGAAAGTAGAGAAATGGCTGCGCAATATCTGCTGCTATATGAAATGTCATTGCCCTATGGCTTGGATTTAAATAACCAGGTGAACATTGATAAATCAGCCACTCTTTTGGTGGTGGGTGTTGAAGAAATGAGTAATGTTGAGCTGTTAGATTTTGAACAGCGTGTGCAACAATGGATGCAGGATCATTTGCCAGCGAGTATGCAAGCAAAAGGCTCAGGATCGATTTTAATATTTGCTCATCTGACAGACAAAAATATCAAAGGTATGCTTAGCGGTTCTATATTGGCGTTGGTGCTTATTTCGATGATTCTAGTTTTTGCACTTCGTTCCATTAAGGTCGGCGTTTTAAGTTTGGTGCCGAATTTAGTCCCAGTGATTATTGGTTTTGGTCTTTGGGGTCTATTTTATGTTGAGGTGAATATGGCTTTAGCCGCTGTGGTGAGCATGACCTTGGGCATTGTGGTAGATGATACTGTGCACTTTTTAAGTAAGTATTTACGTGCTAAGCGTGAAAAGGGTTATAGCACTGAAGAGTCGATTACCTATGCGTTTACCCACGTTGGCAAAGCGTTAACCATAAGTACACTGATCCTCAGTGCAGGATTTGGTGTTTTAATGTTGTCACCTTTTGCGCTTAATTCAGACATGGCCACCCTAACTACGTGGATTATTATGATCGCTTTGGTGGTGGATTTATTACTGTTACCTATTTTATTACTCAAACTAGATAAGGAAAAAACATGAAAAAATTAGTCAGTTTATTGGTGCTTTTGTTGCCGTTAATGGCCAGCGCGCAAACGCCGGAAGAAAAAGGCATGGAAATAGCGGTAGAAGGTGATAAGAGGGATGCCGGTTTTGGCGATATGACGTCAGATATGGTGATGACACTTAAGAATGCAAATGGTGATGTCAGTATTAGAAAAATGCGATCTAAAAACCTTGAGGTAGAAGGCGACGGCGATAAGGGCTTAACTATTTTTGATGAGCCAGCTGATATTAAAGGCACGGCTTTTTTATCCTTCACGCATATTTTAGAGGCAGATGATCAATGGTTATATCTGCCCGCTTTAAAACGAGTAAAGCGTATTTCATCTAAAAATAAATCAGGCCCTTTTATGGGCAGTGAGTTTGCCTTTGAGGATTTATCATCCCGTGAGGTGGCAAAGTTCAGCTATTTGTACTTACGCGATGAAGTCATTAATGGTGAAGAGGTGTTTGTTGTTGAATCTAAGCCTAACTATAAGTATTCAGGATATACGCGTTTAATTGCTTGGATTAGTAAAGAAAAGTATCAACCGTTAAAAATTGAATATTATGACCGTAAAAATACCTTGTTAAAAACGACGACAGCAACCGGCTACCAGCAGTACATGGGTAAATATTGGCGCCCTGATTCATTAAACACGGTGAACCATCAAACAAAAAAAGAAACACGCTTGGATTTTTCAAACTACGAGTTTCAAAAAGGTTTGTCTGATCGTGACTTTAATAAAAGCAGCTTAAAACGAGCGCGCTAATAACTGAGTACAAGTCAATGAGCTTTAAAAAAGCAATGGTAGGCGGCCTGTTGGTAGGCGGGGTCGCCTTCTTATCGTCCGGTTTCGCAAGCGAGTGGTCTGGGTATGTAGCGGGGGAGTATCGCTATTTCACGCAGTCAGCTCTAGATCAGCAGCAGTTTAATGACGCAAGCGTATCGTTTTCAGCCGCGCCGGAGTTTTATCACAGTTGGAATGATGGCGATGATGCCTTTATCTTTAGCTCATTTTTTCGTTGGGATGAGCAAGATCCTCAACGCACACATATAGATTTGCGTGAGCTGATGTGGATTCATGCCGAGCGAGACTGGGAGGTGCGCTTAGGTGTTGGCAAAGTGTTTTGGGGGGTGACTGAATCACAGCACTTAGTGGATATTATTAATCAGTCCGATATGGTTGAAAACTTTGACGGTGAAGATAAGCTTGGGCAAACCATGCTTAACTTGTCGCTTATTAAAGACTGGGGAACAGTTGATTTATTTGTACTGCCGGGTTTTAAAGAGCGAACTTTTTCAGGCAAAGATGGGCGTTTTCGCCCAACACCGGCGATAGACGATCATACCGCTTATCAATCTGATTCTAAGGATAAGCATGTGGATTATGCTGTGCGCTGGAGTCAAACGTTTGATGATTGGGATGTTGGGGTCTCCCACTTTTATGGCACGAGCCGTGAGCCAAGAATTATTCCTACAGCGACCGCGGGTGGTATCGCGTTGGTTCCTTTTTACGACCTTATTAATCAAACCGGCCTAGATGTACAAGCAACGCTCGATGAGTGGCTTTGGAAGGTTGAATTGATACACCGTAGTGGACAGGGTGAAACATTTAACGCGTTTACAGGTGGTTTTGAATATACTTTTGTGGGTGTTATGGAATCTGCTGCTGATGTTGGTCTGATAGCGGAATATTTGTACGATGATCGCGGTGCAGACGTTGCTTTTGATAATGATATATTTGTGGGTGCTCGTTTAGCAATGAATGACGCGGCGTCAAGTGAGCTATTATTTGGCGTTATTGCTGATGTTGACCAAAATACTCAGTTCTATAGCCTTGAGGGAAGCCGGCGTATTGGTGTTAGTTGGGTATTAAGTGTAGAGGCGCGATTCATATCCGCTGCTAGCAATGATGCACTTGCACCTTTTCGCCAGGACGATGTTATTCAACTGGAGTTTGCGCGCCACTTTTAATCAACCCTTGCTGCCGCTTTTTAATTGATAGCCGCTTTTGCTAAGAGGCGGCTATCAACGGTTTGCACCAAAATAGGTTGATGAATGCTCGGCTTTGATGCAGAATCGAAAAATTAAATTAATAATAAAAGGTTTTGTATGAAATTAATAACAGCCATTATCAAGCCATTTAAATTAGAAGATGTGCGAGAGGCTCTATCTGCTGCGGGCTTTGAAGGAATTACTGTGACAGAAGTTAAGGGTTTTGGCCGTCAGCGCGGCCATACAGAATTATATCGTGGGGCTGAATACGTCGTTGATTTTTTGCCAAAGGTAAAGTTAGAGATTGCGGTTTCGACAGAGCAGTTAGACAGTGCAATTGATGCAATTATTAATGCGGCGAATACTGGAAAAATTGGCGATGGCAAAATTTTTGTAACGAATCTAGAAAGAGCAATTCGAATTCGTACCGGAGAAACAGGCGTTGAGGCTTTGTAAATGAAGATCAGGGGAATTGATAGCTGTCTCTTTTTAAGTCTGTTGTTTTTGCCGACTTTAGCCAGTGCTGAGGAATTAAACGGTGCCAATACTGCATGGATTTTAACGTCTACAGCACTTGTGCTTTTTATGACCATCCCCGGCCTATCAATGTTTTATGCGGGACTGGTACGTACTAAGAATGTACTGTCTGTGTTTATGCAGTGCTTTATGATTACCTGTGTCTCGTCTGTATTATGGTTAATTGTCGGTTATAGTCTTGCGTTTGGCGAAGGTAATGCGTGGATTGGTGATTTATCAAGGGTGATGTTTTCTGGTATTAGCCGTGAAACGTTGTCGGGCGATATTCCAGAAGCATTATTTGCAATGTTCCAGATGACCTTTGCGGTTATTACTCCTGCATTGATCGTGGGTGCCTTCGCAGAAAGAATGAAATTTTCTGCGATGCTGTTATTCAGTGCTATCTGGCTGTTGGTTGTTTATGTGCCCGTTACCCATTGGGTTTGGGGTGGTGGTTGGTTAAGCGCATTGGGTGTTTATGACTTTGCCGGTGGTATTGTTGTGCATATCACAGCCGGTGTTGCGGCCTTAGTGGCAGCACTTGTTATTGGCCCTAGGAAAGGCTTCCCAGCAACAGCAATGCCTCCTCATAATTTAACAATGACGATTGCTGGTGCAGGTATGCTCTGGGTGGGTTGGTTTGGCTTTAATGGTGGTAGCGCCTTGGCTGCCAATGGTGATGCAGCAATGGCCATCATTGTGACGCATATTTCCGCCTCTATGGGGGCCTTTACCTGGATGGCTATTGAGTGGAAAAGATTTGGTAAACCCAGTGCTTTGGGTGCCGTTACCGGGATGGTTGCAGGTTTAGGTACGATTACACCTGCGTCAGGTTTTGTGGGCCCAGGTGGTGCGCTTATCATTGGTTTGTTGGCGGGAATGGTTTGTTTTGGCGCCACACAGTACATTAAGCGTGTGTTGAAGATTGATGATTCATTAGACGTTTTTCCCGTGCATGGTGTTGGGGGGATTTTAGGGTCCTTAGTAGTTGCTGTGTTTGCATCCACCCAGTTAGGTGTTTTTAGCGGTTATGGTTTTGCCGATGGTATTACAACAATAGCAGGCCAGTTATCTGTTCAAGCAATTGGTGTAGTAACAACCATCGTGTTTACAGCTGTCTCCACCTACATTATTTTGAAACTTGTTGGTGCTTTAACCGGCGGTCTGCGAGTGGATGAAGAAGCGGAGCAGCAAGGACTGGATGTTGTTTCGCATGAGGAAACGGGTTACAACCTGTAAACAAAATAAGCGAGATAAAAAGCCCGGCTTAGCCGGGTTTTTTATGCGAGGTCTGGACACGCTATAAGAAAAATTAGGAGAGCACGATGATTAAATTATATGGTTACCCAAGGTCGAGAAGCACGCGTGTAGTTTGGATGCTGGAAGAGTTAGGTGTCGATTATGAGTACATCAAAATAGAGTTGTTAAAAGGAGCTGGGCAGGCGGAGGATTATCTAAAGGTTCACGCAGATGGCAAGGTGCCAGCGATTGATGACGACGGTTTTGTACTAACAGAATCAGCGGCTATTATGACGTACTTGGGAGATAAGTATCCTGCGTCAAATTTAGTGCCAATGCCAAATAGCAAGCAAAGGGCAAAATATGACGAATGGTGTTTCTTTGTGCTCACAGAGTTAGAGCAGCCGTTATGGACGACTGGAAAGCATACGTTTGTTTTTCCTGAAGAGAAGCGTGTACCGGAAATTCTTCAGATTGCGCGTTGGGAGTTTTTAAAAGCTTGTAAGGTATTGGCGCAGCGTTTAGAGAATAAAACGTTTGCCTTAGGTGAGTCGTTTTCTGCAATTGATATTCTAGTGGCGCAGACGCTTCTTTGGGCAAAGGCGTTTGATATGCCCACCGGCTCTAAAGAGTTAGACGCTTACCGTGACCGAATTAGCGCAAGGCCATCACTCGGTAGAGTCGTGGATAGAGAGACGGCGGCGAATTAATAATAAATTCTGGTCTATTCATAGACTTAACTTAGGTGCTACAATAGTGAGTTCATTCAAACTACTTAACTTTCGGTGTAAGCGTGGAAGCGATGTTTGGATAACATTTTATTAACTTAACCTTCGTAGACTTATGACTGACTTATCCAAATACAGAAACATCGGTATTTTCGCCCACGTGGATGCGGGTAAAACCACCACGACAGAACGTATCTTAAAATTAACCGGTAAAATTCATAAAACAGGTGAGACTCACGATGGTGAATCAACAACCGACTTTATGGAGCAAGAAGCTGAGCGTGGAATAACGATTCAGTCTGCTGCAACATCGTGTGAGTGGAATGGTCACCGCATGAATATTATCGACACACCGGGACACGTTGATTTTACTATCGAAGTGTATCGTTCATTAAAAGTACTTGATGGTGGTGTAGGTGTTTTCTGTGGCTCTGGTGGTGTTGAGCCCCAGTCAGAAACAAACTGGCGTTATGCGAATGAATCTGAAGTAGCTCGGGTTATTTTTGTAAATAAGCTAGATCGTATGGGTGCTGATTTCTACCGTGTGGTTGATCAAGTAGAGAATGTATTGGATGCTAATCCCTTAGTCATGGTATTACCGATTGGTATTGAAGATGACTTTACAGGTGTTGTTGATTTGTTAACACGTAAAGCATACGTTTGGGATGATTCTGGTCAGCCTGAAAACTACACAGTGAGTGAGCCTCCAGCTGACATGGCCGATAAGGTTGAAGAGTACCGCGAAAAGCTTATTGAAATGGCGGTTGAGCAAGATGATGACTTGATGGAAGCATATCTTGAAGGTGAAGAGCCTTCTTTAGATGATATCAAGCGTTGTATTCGCAAAGGAACAATTGCACTTGATTTCTTCCCTACATACTGTGGTTCTGCGTTTAAAAACAAAGGTATTCAGCTAGTATTGGATGCAGTTGTAGATTTCTTACCAAACCCAACTGAAGTGAAGCCTCAGCCAGAGACAGATGAAGAAGGGAATGAAACAGGAAAGTTTGCGATTGTGGACGAAAAAGGTCCATTACGTGCGTTAGCATTTAAAATCATGGATGACCGCTTTGGTGCCTTAACATTTATCCGTATTTACTCAGGGGTGATGAATAAAGGGGATACAGTTTTAAATACCTTCACGGGCAAAACGGAACGAATTGGTCGATTGGTGGAAATGCACGCTGATGAGCGTATCGAGCTAGAGGGTGCTGTAGCTGGTGATATTGTGGCTGTAGTGGGTATGAAAGATGTACAAACGGGTCATACATTATGTGATCCTAAAAACCCAGCAACTTTAGAACCAATGGTGTTCCCTGATCCAGTTATCTCTATTGCTGTGTCACCGAAAGATAAAGGAGGATCAGAAAAAATGGGTATCGCGATCGGTAAAATGATCAAAGAAGATCCATCGTTCCGTGTTGAAACTGACGAAGACAGTGGTGAGACAATTCTTAAAGGAATGGGTGAGCTTCACTTAGATATTAAAATTGATATTCTTAAGCGTACCCATGGTGTTGATGTTAGCGTAGGTAAACCACAAGTGGCGTACCGTGAAACCATTACTAAGCGCTTAGAAGATAGCTACACACATAAGAAACAATCAGGTGGTTCAGGCCAATTTGGTAAAATTGATTATGTTCTAGAACCAGCCGAAACAGGCGAAGGCTTTAGTTTTGAATCAAAAGTAACCGGTGGTAATGTTCCTCGTGAATACTGGCCAGCGGTTGAAAAAGGCTTCGAAAAGCAAATGGCAAAAGGTGTGTTAGCGGGCTACCCTTGTGTAGACGTTAAAGTCACCTTAATGGATGGTGGTTTCCATGCAGTGGATTCATCAGCCGTTGCATTTGAATTAGCAGCGAATGGTGCATATCGTCAATCTATGCCTAAAGCGGGCGCACAGTTAATGGAACCGATCATGAAAGTGGATGTGTTCACGCCAGACGATCACGTCGGTGACGTTATTGGTGACCTTAACCGTCGCCGTGGCATGATCAAGTCTCAAGATGCGGGCGCAACAGGTGTACGTATTAAGGCTGAAGTACCACTTAGCGAAATGTTTGGTTACATTGGTGACTTACGTACGATGACATCAGGCCGTGGTCAGTTCTCTATGGAGTTTGTTCACTATATGCCTTGTCCTAAAAACGTGGCTGAAGAAGTGATTAAAGAAGCCAAAGAGCGTGAAGCTAATAAATAAGTTAGTACGCGGTAAATAATAAAAGGGCTGGTTTTTACCGGCCCTTTTTTATGCAACACTATAAAATAAACGTATGAAGGTATTAATTGTCGCCGCTCTTTGGCCAGAGCCTACATCGTCTGCAGCGGGCCGGCGAATGATGGATTTATTAAAGCAGTTTCACGCGCAAGGCTGGTCCATCACCTATGCTTGCACAGCAATGGCGTCTGAGCATTGTTACCCGCTTGAGTCGCTCAATATTAAACGACAAAGTATTGCGGTTAATGATGCTACATTTGATGTATTTATCAGCAATTTATCGCCAGATATCGTTCTGTATGACCGCTTTATGGTGGAAGAACAATTCTCCTGGCGGGTAGAAAAGCATTGCCCAACAGCGATGTCGATGCTGGAAACATCAGACCTACACTGTTTACGCAGTGCACGTGAGATAGCAGTAAAAAAAGCTAGGGAGTTTAAGCAGGCTGATTTAATGAACGATGTCGCTTATCGAGAGATTGCGAGTATTTTGCGTACAGACCTAACATTAATTATCTCAAGCTATGAGATGACGTTATTGAGCTCGGTATTTAAAGTGGATGAATCATTGATTCATTACCACCCTTTTATGGTAGATACTAAAGATGCCCAGAATAAGGCTAACAATTGGCCTAGCTATGAAGAGCGCAACGGCTTTATCTGTATTGGTAATTTTAAGCACGCGCCAAATTGGGACTCTGTGCAGTATTTAAAGCAAGAAATATGGCCGCGTATTAGGCAGCAGTTATCGGCAGCAGAGTTATTCATTTATGGTGCCTATCCACCCCCCAAAGCGTTTCAGCTGAATAAAGAAAAAGATGGTTTCTATATAAAAGGACGGGCAGATAATGTGGAAACCGTGATGCAACGTGCGCGAGTATGTTTAGCGCCGTTGCGTTTTGGAGCGGGCTTGAAAGGCAAATTATTAGATGCGATGGAGAACGGTACGCCGAGCGTTACCTCATCAGTAGGGGCAGAGGCTATGCATGGAGATTTGCCATGGAACGGTTTTGTTGAAGATGAGCCGCAGGCGTTTGCAGACTTAGCAGTGAAGCTGTATACAAATAAGTCGATGTGGCAAACATGCCAATCGCAAGGTATGGATATATTGCAACAGTGTTATTCATCAACACGGTTTATGCAGCCGCTAATAGAAAGGATTATATCGGTGAAAGATCAGTTAGCCGCCCATCGTCAGCATAACTTTCAAGGTGCTATGCTGAAACATCATTTAATGAAAAGCACAAAATACATGTCTCTTTGGATAGAAGAAAAAAATAAAAGAAAAGAATAATTATGGCGAAAATCATGGTGATGGGGTGTGGTGATGTAGGCATGGGGTTAGCTGAAAGGCTGGCGGCGACAGGGCATGAAGTTACTGGGGTGAGAAGAACCTTGCAGACTCAGTCCTCAGATATTCATTTTATTCAGGCAGATGTGACGAATGCTGAACAGGTGGGTGCGTTAGACTTTAATGTTGATGGCCTTGTTTATATATTGTCTCCTACAGGGCGAGACATTTCTGCATACAAAGATGTGTTTAAAATAGGGGTAGAGCAGGTGCTAAGTGCATTAAAACAGCAAAACCCGACGCTACCGATTTTTTTTATATCATCCACAAGGGTATATGCTCAGCAACAAGGGGAGTGGGTGAGTGAGCAGTCAGCGACAGAGACAATGGACGAAAGAGGGCGGCTTTTATTGCAAGCTGAAGATCAGTTTTTAGCGTTTAATGAGCATGCAACAGTGATTAGGTTTTCTGGAATTTATGGGCGTTCAAACTACTTTATAAATCAGCTTAAAAGAGGCACAGAGATTCAAAAAGTCCCTCCATATTATACAAACCGAATTCATCGAGAAGACTGTATCGGTGTACTTGAATTTTTGCTAACTAAGCAGTTGAATGGTGAAGGCTTAGAGCGTATTTATTTGGCCTCTGACCTAGATCCTGCCGAAAAATGGAATGTGGCAAGCTATATCACAAAAAAACTAGGGTTAGCCTCTTGTAGTGCAAAGATATTAGATAAAACGGCTAGTCATAATAAGCGAATAGATAGTCGGCAATTAACCGAGGGCGGCTACCAGTTTAAGTATGCGACTTATAAACAAGGCTATGAGGCTGTGATGAATGAAGAACGCTAAATCAATCGTTATATTAACCGGTGCAGGGGTATCGGCGGAGTCAGGCATTAAAACCTTTAGAGCCAGTGATGGGCTTTGGGAAGAGCATAGAATAGAAGAGGTGGCTACGCCTGAAGGCTTTGCAAGAAACCCGGCATTGGTTCACCGTTTTTATAATATGCGTCGGCAGCAGTTATTAAGTGGCGAGGTGAAACCAAATGAGGCGCATCTTGCAATCGCTGAGCTAGAAAAAAACAATGAACTGTCTGTATTAGTGGTAACGCAGAATATAGATAATTTACATGAGCGAGCAGGCACAAAAAATATTATCCATATGCACGGCGAGTTATTGAAGTGTTTTTGTAAGCAGAGCGAAAAAAGATTTACAGTTTATGAAAATTTAAATGAAGACTCGGTGTGTGAGTGCTGCGGACAACAAAAGACCCTGCGACCAGATATCGTTTGGTTTGGCGAAATGCCCTATCAAATGGATGAGATTTACAGAGCGATTATCGAATGTGACTTGTTTCTGTCAATAGGGACATCGGGCAATGTATACCCTGCTGCAGGTTTTGTAGAAATGGCTAATCAAGCCGGAGCCCATACAGTAGAGCTTAACCTTGAGCCCTCTCAAGTTGAGTCAGAGTTTAAAGAAAAAATCTATGGCCCTGCAAGTGAGGTCGTTGCAAGCTACTTACGCCAATTAATGTAATTTAATAGCGGTGTCAGGGTAAGGCTGTAACTCGTTTAATGGAACGGACATGCCATCTGGCATGACGATACGAGCGTGGTGCCGGTGTAAGCGTCTTGGCCCTGAAACACCGCACGAATGAGCAATAGTAGACACCTCTTTAACTAAGTTCTTTTGATAATTAGCAACGCGATTTGCTTTATTCGCTGGATCGAGACCACGTTGTAGGTCACGGTTGTGTGTAGTGATGCCCGTTGGACAGGTGTTTTTATTGCATTGCAGGGCTTGTATGCAGCCGAGAGCAAACATGAAACCACGTGCTGAGGTGATAAAGTCGGCGCCTGCGCACAAAGCCCAAGCGACCTCAGCAGGGTTAATACGTTTGCCGGAAGCGATAATACGAATACGTTTACGAAGGCCATATTTAAGAAGGGTATTCTCAACCGCTGGTAATGACTCAGTAAGCGTTAGTCCGACATTATCAATTAATGACATAGGCGCTGCACCGGTTCCGCCATCGCCACCATCAATAGTAATAAAGTCGGGAGCGGATTCTTCGCCACGAGAACAGATTAATTCACACAGCTCCTCAAGCCATTGCCACGAACTGACAACGGTTTTAAAGCCAACCGGTTTGCCGGTTACATGGCGGACATGTTCAATTAAATCCAAAAGCTCAGTGGTTGAATTAACATCAACGTGACGGTTTGGGCTGATTGAATCCATACCGGCGGGTATGCCACGAATATCGGCAATTTCTTGGCTGACTTTTAAACCGGGTAAAATGCCTCCCTTTCCTGGTTTAGCCCCTTGGCTGAGCTTAATTTCAAACATTTTAACTTGATGGTGTCGGGCAATCGATTCGAGTTTCTCATCACTTAATTGTCCGTGCTGATCGCGAACGCCATATTTAGCGGTACCAATTTGAAAAACCAGGTCACAATCACCTTCCAAATGGTAAGGGGACAGGCCACCTTCGCCGGTGTTATACCAACAGCCGGCTTTTTTAGCGCCGTGTGAAAGCGCCTGTACTGCAGGCTTGGAAATAGCGCCAAAACTCATTCCCGAAATATTAAAAACCGATGACGTTGAATATGGTTTGTTGCAATAGGGGCCTATCATGATTGGGCCTAAGGCAGCGTTTTCATGTTCCAGTTTTGGAAAGGGGCAATTAACGAAAATAATAGCACCGGGCTGTCGTAGGTCTTTGGTTGAACCAAAAGCTACAGTGGCATCTAAATTTTTTGCAGCCCGATAAACCCAACTTCGTTGAGCGCGGTTAAAAGGCAGTTCTTCACGATCCATGGCAAAGAAATATTGTCGAAAAAACTCGCCTCCCTTTTCAAACAAGAACCTAAAGCGGCCTATAAGCGGGTAGTTTCTTAAAATAGTTGATTTTTTTTGCGTGCGGTCTTTGACGTAAAGAATAACCGAAAGTATGAGGAATGCGGTCAACGCAAAGACAAAGGCAGCACTTAAGAACTCAATGGATCTTGATAAATAAAGTGCAACATTCATTGAAAATAGACTATCCATAATTTAATTATCCCTTAAATTTTTTAGCAATCCAAAAATCTAAACTAAGGTATTTTCCCGCACCCATAAAAAATAGTACAAGTAACATGATGAAATAAGTGCTCGCAAATTCAATACCATTATTCAAGATAACGACACTACCATTCTCGGTGAGCCAGTTGTAATTCCCGTGTTCATGAAGAATCTCTTTTGCAACGTTGAGACGCTCAACAGCGCCACGAGTTCGCTCATTGGCAAACAAGCCGCTGCCTTCAGCAATGGCTAACCAACCATTGGGTAAATGCACGGTCACAGCAGCAACAGCCATGGTGATCATTAACGGAATAGAAACCCACCTAACAGCAAGCCCAATAAGTAAAAGAACGGCGCCAATAATTTCTACCCAAGTTGCAGCAGCAGCCATAAAATAGGGGAAAGGTAAGCCCAAGCCATAATCAGCATTGCCAAACCAGTCGACAGTGCTATCAAAAGCCGCTAATTTTTGGGTGCCAGCGAGCCAAAAAATGGGTGCAAGATAGAGCCTTAATGCCAACGGTGCCAAAAAATCCACTGAACGAGTGCTATCTAAGACAGATTGAAGTTTGTTAATACATTTAATCATGGGTAGTCCTTAATTTATTTCGGTCAGTAAAATAGACCCATTGATAAACTAAGTTCTTTCTGCCTCGTTTGTTAACGCGTTTAACCGTTGTTTGTGGCGTAGCCAAGCGCTAGCACCCGCACCGGTTAGGATGCACCAAACAGCAAACAACGCACCGGGTAAGGCTGTTTCGGGGGAAAAGTGTTTAAGGGCAAGTGCCACGCCTAAGCCCGCATTCTGCATGCCGATTTCTATCGCGAGTGTTAAGCGATAAGGGGCGCTAAAGTGAGAAAACTTTGCAATGCTCCAACCGAGTAAATAACCCAGTGCATTGACGGAAATAATAACTAAAAACAACTCAGGGGTAATGCTATTTAAACGGTCGTGGTTAGCAGCAACGGCATAAGCGCAGATAATAATAATGGCCAGTGAAGCCATAGAAGGGGCGAACTCAATGAGCGGCCTTGCATGTTGACCTAGGGTTTTTCTAATCAGCATGCCAAAGGTGAGTGGCAGTAAAACCGTTAGTAAGATGGTTCTCATCATCGGCCAAAAGGGAATTGGCAGGTAAGTGCCGCCTAACCATTCAACTAATAATGGAGTTAAGGCAGGCGATAAGAATGTTGCTATGGTGGTGAGCGTGACAGAGAAAGCGACGGCTCCGCCGGCCAAGAATACGATAACATTACTGGCCATTGCGCCGGGTGCGCAACCGACAATAATAACGCCTAAAGCTATTTCTGCTGGTAAACCGGCCAACCAAGCGGCGGTCGCGCCGAGTAGGGGCATAATACTGTATTGGCTTAAGATACCAATTAAGATCGGTTTGGGAGTTTTTATTGTTGTTTTTAATTCATCAGGTTTTAACACTACGCCCAAGGCAAACATAGAGGCGGCAAAAAACCAGAGAAAATAATCTTTAAAAATTAAAAAAATAGCGGGTTGATAAAATGCGATCACAGCGCATATGAGCGTTAATGGCGCCATGCCGCGAGAAATGAGGTTAAGTAGTTTCATGGGCTTAAGGATAAGTGTTTAGCAGCAAATAACACAGCTATTTATGGATTAAACGCGGCAATAGCAGTGTGGGTTCGATAGTATTTTGTATGTGGACTGTGGTTTATGCAATAGAGAGTAAGGCGGTTGATAAGGGCATTAAAAGACTATCGCTTAATTTAGCTGCCTCCTTCATCAATTGACGGGCTGGTTCGCCATCCTGTAACCAAGATTACGCATGGTTAATGAGCGGCCAGTCGCTAGCTGTAAGCGCTTATAGTGCTCACAGGGAATCGAGGACTAAGTGATTTTCTGCCTAATAAGAAATAATTAGTTTGCTTAAATAGGCAGGTAACGTCATCGTCTAATAGAAGGTAAGTATTGTAGCGTTAGTTACAGGTCAAACGGCTCGTTAAGTATTTTTTCAACCGGTAAGTTTTTCAAGCGAACGTATTGGGGGAGGCCATTAACGTAAGGAGGAGAGTCTTCACCCATAATTAAAGGTCGCAAGTATTCTTCACATTCAGCGGTAATGCCAAAACCATCTTCACTGATGTAATGCGGAGGAAGCATTTGCTCAATATTAGCAACGTCTTTTAATTCGCCAACACCTATTTCCCATTGGTATGGATTATTGCTGGTGCGAACAATGGTTGGCATGACAGCGGTTTTTCCGTCAAGCGCCAGCTCAACCGCGGCTTTGCCCATCGCATAGGCTTGGTCTACATCGGTTTTAGAGGCGATATGGCGTGCGGCACGTTGTAAATAATCTGCCACAGCCCAATGGTATTTGTAGCCATGGGCAGTTTTAATCATGTCAGCAACTACCGGAGCGACACCACCTAGTTGGGCATGACCAAAGGCATCACGGGTGCCAGCCTCCGCTAAAAACGTTCCGTCAGGATTCCTAACTCCTTCAGAAACAACGATGCAGCAGAAGCCATGTTTTTTAACAGTGCTCTCAACTTTGGCTAGAAATTTTTCTTGGTCAAACGTAATCTCAGGAAACAAAATAATATGTGGTGACTCACCTTCTCTTTCAGCTGCCAACCCACCAGCTGCGGCAATCCAACCCGCATGCCGGCCCATTACTTCAAGTACAAATACCTTGGTTGATGTGCGTGCCATTGAGGCAACGTCAAAGCCAGCCTCACGTATTGAAACTGCCACATATTTGGCAACGGAGCCAAATCCTGGGCAGTTATCAGTAAGCGGTAAATCGTTGTCGACAGTTTTTGGAATGCCGATACAACGCAAGTCATGTCCTAATGATTGACTTAATTGGGAAAGTTTATGCGTGGTGTCTTGTGAATCACCGCCGCCATTGTAAAAGAAATAACCAATATTATGAGCTTTGAAAACAGCAATAAGACGTTCGTATTCAGCGCGGTTTTCTTCAAAGCTTTTTAATTTATAACGACATGAACCAAATGCACCTGAAGGGGTATAACGTAAGGCGGCAATATCTTCATCAGACTCTAACGATGTGTCTATAAGGTCTTCGGTCAAGGCGCCAATAATGCCATTACGGCCTGCGTATACCTTGCCTATTTTATCGCCATGTTGACGTGCAGTTTCAATGAGCCCGCAGGCGCTTGCATTGATAACAGCGGTGACACCGCCAGATTGAGCGTAAAAAGCATTTTTAGTGGTCATATATCACCAGATAATTTGTAGAGGGCGCATTATAAATGCTGAATGATCATATCGTCAGCATATTTGAAAAACAGTGGTGATTAATAAGCTATGTAATGCGGGTTAGCCTGAACTTTTGTTTAGAATAACAGAAACAATTGGCGCTTAACGTTTAAGGAATAATGCCAGATTTGCGCTATAGTTAAGAACGTCTGGCGGTGATGCGTTGACTTGCGTTAACGATTGAGTCATTGCCGATCAAAAACCTACTTGAGAAGGTGTATAAGCATGTCGTTATCTAAACAATTACTGATTCTTATCTCTGCGCTATTTCTGATTATTTTCAGTGTGAATTTTGTATTGAGTGTAAACAATATAAGAAGCTATTTGGAAGGGGAGTCACAAATTCATGCGCAAGATACGGCGACCTCATTGGGCTTATCACTTAGCCCCTATATGGTGGACACTCAAGACCCCGTACTTGAAACAATGATGAAAGCAATATTTGATCGTGGTTATTACAAGGAAATTAAGCTGGTTGATGTGACAGGGCAGAGTTTGGTAACACTGAGGAATGATAAAACATTTGCTTCAGTTCCTCAGTGGTTTATTGACTTTGTGCCCATGCAAACAGCTCGTGCCGACAGTGAAATTAGTTCTGGTTGGAGTATCAGTGGCACTATTTCGGTAACAATTAATCCTGGCTATGCGTATTTTAAACTTTATGAGCAAGTGAAAACGAGTTTCTATTACTCGCTTATGGTTTTTGCTGCATCGATTGTTTTGTTGTTGTTGGTGTTGCAAATAACCTTGTCTTCGCTGAAAAGAATTGGCGTCATGGCAGAAACGATATCGACAGGGCATTTCGATATGATTAAGCGCTTACCTTGGACAACTGAGGTTCGAAAGGTGGCTTTGTCGATGAATATAATGTCTAAAAAGTTAGAACGTGTCATTCAAAACCTGAACAAAAAACTGGAGAACATTGGTAAGAAACTTCAACTGGATGAGTTGACTGGGTTAAGTAAAAAAAGCAGTTTTGAACTGAGGCTGAAAGAAGTGCAAAGCTCACATGAAGAGGCTTTTGTTTTTATGATAAAAATAGATGCTTTAACAAGTTTAGTCAAAGAGTTAGGCCCTGATACGATAGATCAATTTATTAAGGATTTTGCTGAAATATTAAAATCAAAAACGAGCGTTGACTCTTCGGTGGATATCGACGCATATCGTTTTTTTGGTTCAGAGTTTGTGTTGTTAATGCGCGGTGCAACAGTTGATCAGTCAGAAAGATTAGCTCGATCATTAAGCACTTCATTTACTGAATTGGGCGAGCAATATAATAAAAAAGATATCGCACATATAGGCGTTGCGGCCTTTGACCCATTTAGTCCGAAAAACAATATTTTGTTGGCTGCTAATGAAGCGTATGAACAAGCGCAGCTTATTGGTGCTAATAGTTACTACCTTCGAAAAGGTAAAGATCGAGCGAAGGATATGGCTGAATGGAAGGAGTTGGTGTTTGATATTGTTGATAATGATGACTTTAAAGTCTCCTATGTCAGCACAACGGAGAACCTCCAAACGGCGGATGTGTTGATGCAAGATGCCTTTTCTGAAGCACTTGATAAGAATGGTGATGTGCTTTCAATTGGCACCTTTGTTTCGATAGCCGAAAAGTTTGTAAAGATTGTAGACCTCGATAAAGGGGTGGTGTCTCGAGTCATTGATCATATCAAAGAGAATAATATTTCCAATCAAATAGCCATTAACTTATCTAGCAGAACGGTAAAGAGTAGTGATTTTAGGGGCTGGTTGACAGTTTTGTTAAATCAAAACCAGGCGGTTGCAGGTCAGTTAGTTTTTAGCTTGTCGGCGTATGCCGTTAATAAAGAGATCGGTGTGTATAAAGAATTTATTCACTTTATACGTAAACATAATGCCAAGGTTCTTATTAAGCGATTCGAGACGCAGTCAATGTTGCCCCAGGCAGTTAAAGAGTTAAAGCCTGACTATATTCGTCTGGCCCGAGACCTTGGTAACGGTATTGCGCAGGATGTTGAGAAACGTGAGTTTGTAAAAACAATGCTTGAAATAGGAGAGTTATTAGATATTCAGGTGTTAGCAGAGAATATTCAGGCCGATGAAGACATTGAATGTTTAACAAAAATGGGTGTTTTAGGCGCTAGTCGTTAGTCTATAAAACGATTGATCTGCTATATGAACACGATCTGCCAACAAGCGGTTGCCAACAGGGGTTCTAAGCGTCCGTGCAGCGCTTGGTTACAGCTTATCGTTTTTTTGTTTTGCTTGGTGGTTGTTGTGGTCTCTCCAGCGGCACTAAATTTTAGTTCAGAGCTTATCGCCAAGGTGGAAATGAAATATGGTAAGCATGCGTCAAACAGGGTGTTAGCCTGGCAAGGCCTGATTCAGTCGGCAAAAAATCTACCTGAAAAAGAAAAACTGGAGCGGGTTAATGACTTCTTTAATCAACAGCTTGAGTTTGTGGATGATGATGAGTTGTGGGGATTAGTTGATTATTGGGCAACACCATTAGAAGCCTTATCTAAAGGGGCGGGGGATTGTGAGGATTACTCAATTGCTAAGTATTTTACGCTTATTGAGTTGGGTGTCCCAGACAGCAAGATGCGAATCACCTATGTGAAGGCCATTGAGTTGGATCAAGCACATATGGTGCTGACGTACTTTGAAAAACCAGGCAGTATTCCAGCGGTGTTAGATAATTTAAAACCAGCTATTTCTCCGGCATCTATGCGGCGAGACCTATTACCTGTCTATAGCTTTAACGGTTCGGGTCTATGGTTGGCAAAGTCGCGAGGGACCGGAAAGAAATTAGGAGGTTCGGATCGTTTAAATAAATGGGGCAGTATGAAAAACAGAATGAGGGTTAATAAATTCTAGTTCTCTAATAGGAATTTGGATTATATGTTTTAAAAGTAAGTCAAAAAAAAGCCATCAACAAAAGTTAATGGCTTTTTAGTTTGTTTATGTTAGTAACTACTCAGGGGCTGCTGAATAAGTAGGCGTTACTTTTCCTCTTTGTGAGGCGCCAATCCAAGGTTGAACCTCGGGTAAGATGGTGGTCTCTTCGGGTAATGCAATATTGAGGTAATTATTCAGTGCGCCTGCGCTGGCAAGGATTCTGAATTGTGAGAATAGCTCGTCGTATTTCGCATTAGTGTAAGCGCTTTTAGCAACAAACATTTCGTTAGCAGAGTCTAGTAAATCTAATAGCGAACGACGACCAATATTAAATTGCTTTTGGTAAGCTTCATTACTTTTAATGCTTGAATCACGGTGGCTTTCAAAAAACGCCATTTGATTTTTCACCGTTTGATGAGCAATCCATGATAGTCGCATACTTTCTACGGCTTGGCGGTATGTGTTATCTCTTATACTTTTTGCCTGATTGATCAGTTGAGCGGTTTCTTTACGACGAGCAGCATCTTTACCACCGTTGAATAAGTTGTAACGCAAGCGAAGCATTGCAGAGGCATCTTCATTGACCTCTTCAATACCATCAATATCTTTGTTGTGCGTAGCGCTGAGTTCAAGATCAACACGTGGTAAAAAGGCTGTTTTTGCTGTTGCGTGCTGTGCAATAGCGGATTTAATATCTGAATTTGCTGACTTTAAAATGGGGTGGTTAGCAATGGCGCTATCAACCGCTTGGTCGAAGGTGGCTGGTAAGGCGTCTTCAGGTGGAGTGATGGGTTCTAACTCGGAAGGTAAGCGGCCAACTATTCTTAAATAAGCGGTCTGAGCGTCTTTTAAATTACCCACTTCTGATAAAACATTTTTTTGCGCTAGTGATAGTGATAAACGGCCTGTTGATTGCTCGACATCTGCCCTGCGCCCAACACCACGACTACTCCGTGAGGAAATTTGTTCGTTGGTGCTTTGGTGAACCGCTAAGTTTTCTTCAGCTAATGCCAATAGTTCTTCGCGACGTAAAACATTAATATAGGCTTCAACCGCGTTGAGGGCAGTAATTTCTGCTTGGCCAAAAACTGTATAAGCACGAGAGTTTGTTCTAGCCGTTTGGCGGTTAACCTCACTGGCCGTCGCAAACCCGTCGTAGATCATCTGTCTGACTTGGATAGAGGCCTCATCTCTACCAAGAGATTTTGACTCAGAACCATCTGCCTTTGTTGAAGAGTTGAAAGAGCGCTCCCAACCAGCACCAACAGCAATGTCTACAGTTGGAAAGTAGCCAGCTTTAGCCAGCTTTAGCCTGACTGATTTCCTGCTCAACGGCTAAACGTTCAGATTTGGCAGATTGAATTTGTGGGTTTTCATTGATAGTGTGTTGAATTGCATCTTGCAATGTCTCAGCACTTGCTGTGCTTAAGCTGAGTGCCAACAGACCACTTACAGCTATTTTTAGTTTAAGACTCATAGTTCCCTCTTGCTTTATTATGTGGTGTAAAAATAGGTATCTATACCAAATTATACGGCTGAATTTAACGTAAGCACCAAGTTAGGTCAACTATATTCTTTAATATACAGGGCGAGGTGTAACCTGTCAGAGACACCAAGTTTTTTAAAAATGGATGTTAGGTGAGCTTTGACGGTACGTTCTGATATGTTTAGGGCTGTTGCAATAGCCTTGTTGCTTTCCCCATCTCGAATCATATTCGCAACATCATTTTCTCGTGACGACAATGTTGCCAATAGAGCAGAAGACTCAATCGATTCGGTGTTATTAACTGCTTCAAGTGGCTGTGGTTTCATTTTGACCAGCGTACCAATCACTCGCGGCACAAGGTGACGCTGAATCCATATGTCTCCCTTTATTATACTGTTGACGGCCTGCACTAGAAGCTTTGCGGGTTCAGATTCACCGCAATACCCGGCAGCGCCATGGACGAGGGCATTAATTTGCTTATTTTCTGACCAATTTTTCCCTACCACCAAAATGCGTGCTGAAGTTGAGGTTAATGTAGAGGTTAAATCTGCGTCAGTGTCGACCTTTTTTGAGTCAATGACGACAACCGAAGCGTTGCTTAATTCCTTTTTGCTGGTGGCCGTAAAAATGTCAAAATGACTGATTAAGGCGTGAGACCAGAGTTTCACAATATCAGGGTTGTCTGAATAAATAGCGATGCGGTGCATTTAGCTCGCCTCTTTAGAGTCGGTGGTCAGTGCTAGTCGCTTGGAATAAATAAGATTGTTGCCTGGCAACCACATGTTAACGTTCCTTGAGTGCGCGTTCTTTCGCTTTTAAAATGGGTTTAAGCAAGTAATCTAACACAGTTTTTTTGCCCGTTAAAATATCGACATCTGCTGTCATGCCAGCAATAATGCTTAGCTTTACACCATTTCTTTCAAGGTAATTCTTTTTAGTGCGCAATCGAATCATATAGTAATTTTCACCATCTTCTTCATTGGTAATGCTGTCGGCGCTAATATGCTCAAGCTCTGCTTCAAGTCCACCATAAATAGAAAAGTCATAGGCTGTTAGCTTCACCATGGCTTTTTGTCCTGGGTGAAGAAAAGCAATGTCGGCGGGGCGAATTTGCGCTTCAATTAACAATTGGTCGTCAATGGGGACAATTTCAACTAAATCCATGCCGGGTTGGATGACACCACCAACAGTGGTGACCTTTAGTTGTTTAATAACACCTTTCACTGGTGAAAGTACACGTGTACGTGTTACTCGGTCTTCTAGCGCAAATGTCGATTCGCTGGTTCTATCTAGCTCTGCTTTGGTCTGGTTTAGCTCTTCGAGAGCCTTTGTTTGGAAGCGCACCTTGGTTTCATGGAGTTTATTTCTGGCCTCTGTTAATTGGCCTTTTAGGCTGTTCGCTTCTCGTTTGATACGAAGGAGTTCTACTTTAGACATGGCGCCTTCATCTACCAAAGGCGCAGACATTTCCAGCTCTTCCTGTAACAACGCATAGCCACGCGTATATTGGCTTATTTGTTCTTTTATTGTTTGGGTGGCGGCATTTAATTCTTTGCGTCGAGACTTAAAGAGTTGCACTGCATTTTTAGCAATCTCAGGGGCGTTTTTTAATACATCATCAGGAATAACCAGTGTTGTATTGTTGACCTCAGCGGTTAACCGAGCTGTTGCTGCTAGTAATTCGTGATATTTGAGTTTTGTTTCATTTAAAGAGGAGGCAAACCTAACTGCATCTAGTTGTAACAGGGCTTGGCCTTTTTCGACGGTTTCACCCTCACGAACTAAAATTTCAGCCAGAATACCTCCCTCTAAATTTTGAATAACTTGAATATGGCTTGAGGGGGTTGTTTTGCCCGAGCCACGAGTCACTTCATCTAGTTCGGCAAAATTAGCCCAAATAAGGGCAATGATGACAAAAATAAAACTTATCCATAAAATCAAGTGGCTTTGAATGGATGCGCCATAGAGGCTGGCTGCATTTACATCAGTTACGTAGGTCTGATTTTCGGCGTGTTGCTTGTATTTCTTTTTAACGGTTGAAATTTTATTTAACATTATTAGTTTGAAACCTTGATTTGTCCTTTTTTCAATGCTTCTAGGACTTTATCTTTCGGGCCGTCGGCCATGATTTTAGCGCCATCGAGTACGATAAGGCGATCTACAAGTGATAGTAAAGAAGCTCGGTGAGTTACTAAAATAAGGGTTTGGTTGTTTAACTGCTCCGATAGTTTCTCTTTGAAGCGCGCCTCGGTGCTATTATCCATAGAGTTGCTGGGTTCATCCATAATGAAAATAGGTGGCGATAGTAACAAAGACCGAGCCACGGCTACACTTTGACGTTGTCCGCCAGATAAAGACGCGCCTCGTTCACCAACGGGCATATCAAATCCCTCGGGGTGACGATTGACAAATTGGGTAACACCGGCGATTTCAGCAGCGTGTAAAATAGAAGCGTCGTCAGCGTAGCGTGAACCCATTGTAATATTGTCTTTAACGCTACCAAACATCAGCGAGATGTCTTGCGGCACGTAACCAATTTGGCGACGAAGGTCAGACGGGTCAATTTGACGAATATCTGTTCCGTCTATCAAAATGGACCCTTCTTGAGGTTCGTACATGCTGAGCATTAGTTTTTCAATAGTGCTTTTGCCAGAACCAATACGACCGATAAAGGCGATTCGTTCACCGGCTTTAATTTTGAATGAAATATTATCCAGTGCTTTAACCGGTTGTTCGGGGTAGCTAAATGAGATGTTTTTAAACTCAATATCACCCTTAAACGTTGGGCGGTGTAAATATTTTTTACCCGGTTCGCGTTCAACCGGCAACGACATCATATTAGTCAGTGTATCCAGTGATGTACGAGCTTGGTGGTAACGGGTTAGCAATGAGGCGACCTGTCCTATAGGTGCTAATGCACGACCTGTTAAAATGGTGCAAGCAATTAATCCACCGGTTGTAAGTTCACCTTCAGATATTTTATATACACCAAAAATCACTACCGATACAGAAGCCATCTGAGTTAAGAAGGTGGTTAAATTGACAGCAATAGATGAGTAAAAGCGTGACTTAAGGCCTAGGCGAGAAATCTGCCCAATATTTTGTTCCCATTTGCTTTGCATTTGCCCTTCAGCACCAGCGCTTTTGATCGAGTCTAGATTGTTAAGCGACTCAATCAAGGTGGCGCCTTTTTGAGCAGAGTGTTTAAACAGCTCGTTAATAGTGTTCTTAAGAGGTTTTTGCACAGCTATGCCACCCAAAATAGCCAAGGGCAAAATAGTTAGTGGCACAAACGCTAAGTTACCACCGATCATATAAATAACCGCAATAAAAATAAATAAGAAAGGGAGGTCAATTAAAGTGGTTAGTGTGGCAGAGGTTAGAAAGTCTCTGAATGATTCAAATTCGCTAAGATTGTTGGCAAAAGCACCGACAGATTTAGGGCGGTTTTCCATTTTAATGCCCATAACTTTTTCGAAGATGGTCGCTGAAAGAATAATGTCTGATCGTTTGCCTGCAACGTCAATGAAATAGCCTCGAAGTGCTTTCATAATAAAGTCGAAAATAAATACAATAGCGACGCCTATCGCCAGTACCCATAGTGTTTCAAGTGCATGATTGGGTACGACACGGTCGTATACATTCATAATGAACAGTGGAGACGCCAGAGCGAATAAGTTAATCAGTAACGAAGCGGCTAGCGCCTCGCTATATATTGGCCAAGATTTAAAAATAACATCCCAAAACCAATGCTTTGCTTTAGGGATAACAGAGTTGGCTGTTCTGCTATCAAAGGTGTGCTCTGCTTGAATAAAAAAAGCAGAACCAGTGTAAATTTCGTCTAATACGCTAAGACGGACTGTTTTTTCACCGCTGTCTGTTTCCGGTAAAATAATGGTGCAGTTATCATCATTTTTGGAAATTAAAACGCAGGTTTTATCGTCATCTAGTAGCAAGATAGCAGGTAAAACTAAATTGGATATTTCAGCCAGTGGGCGGCGGATAAGCCCTGTTGATAATCCAGCTCGTTGAGCTGCTCGTATGAAAAGTGACGCATTAAGTTTATTGTCTACTAACGGTAAACCGGCGGTTAGCGAGTCAGCAGAATGAGGCGTGTTGAGTAGTTTGCAGACTGACAATAAAGCTAACAGCAGCGGGTCATCCTGGTTTGTTATGCCTGCCATATTATCCAACGGTTTTTTTAAAGTTGCTTCGGTCATCTTTTATCCACTTGATACGAAATAAGGCACAAAAATCCGTATTTTGTGCACTAAGTTTGATTATTGTTTTTGATTTAGTGATACTAGAACAAATTTCAGAAAATGCAATCGGAGCTACCAATATGCCTTATGTTAATCGCAACGAGCACGGCGAAGTGACGGAATTATTAGATGTCTGCGATAAGGCTAATGGAGAGTGGCTTGATGTCGGCCATGCGGATGTTATTGAGTTTCTAAGAAAACCATCTCAAGCCAATAAGCTTAAGGAATCTTTGAGCCGCTCTGATAGTGAAATGGTACGTGTGGTTGAGGATTTGGTAGATATGTTAATGGAAAAGCAGGTATTCGTTTTTACTGAATTGCCAGAGGCGGTGCAAGATAAGCTTAATAAACGTAAAAAATTACGCCATGATGTTAATGCCTTAAGTAATCTCATTGGGGATGACGATAATATCTTGTAATCACTTCTTGTGGTCTTAAGGTATAAAAACTCAAAATTAGTACCTTAGTACAATAGCCAGTCTCAAGCGGCTGACCTAAAATTCCGGTTAACTTAGCAGCAATGAACGTTTGGCCTCAACAATGATAGATGCACTGGTAATCGACACAACAGATCAAATCACCTCATTGTTGTTAGGTGATAATGCTTGTATTCAAACGATTGATGATGAGGTTAAGGCATTGAATGTCATTGATAACGTGGCATCAGTCGTTGTATTGCTGCATTACAATGTACGAAAAGAGCAAACTGAAGAATATGTAAAGTTAATCGTTAACACTAACGCAAAAAGCAAGGTTGTTGTTATCGCTGACAAGCTTGATGAAGAGACGGTATTAGCATGCTTACTGGCTGGTGCGCAAGGCTATCAATCATTAAGCGGATTAAAGCAATATAGCAATAAACTATTGGCGGCCATGAATGCTGGTGAGGCATGGATAACGCGTCGAATGACCTCCACATTGCTTGAGACATTGCGGGCGCATAAATAGGACAAGATTATGGCAAATGATGTAACTAGTAACGAACCAGAGGCATTAGACCTGCTGGATCTGTTGGTTGACGAAAGCAATGATATTCTGAGTGATTATGTGTCTATTTCATTAGAAGCATTGAGTGAAGGCACAAAAATTAGTGTCACCACGGTGGAAGATCAGCCGGCAACCTACTCATCAACATTAACTGGTGTAACGTTAACCGACCTTCATTGTTTGGTCGATATACCACCAGAGTCATAAAAAATAAGTAAATTTAGTACTTTAGTACAATAGATAAACCAGTAAACGTAAGCAATACTCACTATTATTAAGAATGTAAAAACCAACGGATCGGAGAAACACCATGGCTAATGTAGGCACAGTACAATCAGTAACAGGGATTGTTAAAGCAATCGCAGAAGACGGAACGGAGCGCATTTTAAGCATAGGCGATACAGTCGCTGAAAATGAAAAGATTGTCACAGGCGACGGCGTTATCGTGATTGCCTTTAGCGATGGTACTGTCTTAGACTTGGGTAGTAACTCAAGTATCGTGTTAAACGAAGACGTGCTCAATCAAGAAGGTGAGCAAATAGCGCAAAACCGAGCAGATGCCAACGACGAAGTTGCCGCACTGCAAGAAGCATTAGCAAATAACCCAGACTTTGACCCAACAGCGGAGCTACCAGCTACAGCAGCTGGGCCGGCCGCAGGCGGAACAGAGGGTAATAACGGTCACAGCATTGTCAGTGTGGATTACCTAAACCCTAAAGCACCGGTAGAGTCAGGATTCGATACCCTTGGTATTAGCCAAGAGTTTTTACAGCCAGATGAGGAGTTGCCTCCAGTTATAGAGGATGCTCCTATGGTGAGTGTTTCAGTTCAAGTGGAAGTGCAGATAGATCCAGAAAACCCAGATAACCCACAAGAGCCGCCAACAACACCAACGCCAGAATACCCAGTTGTGGTGACGCCCGCGGGTGTTTTGGTTTTAGAGGGAACTTCTGAAGTTCAGGGTGAGCCTGGAACGCGTCAGGTAGCTTTTACACTTGCACTCGACAAAGTCTACGGTCAAGATGTTCAAGTTACTTATATTTTCCAGCAAACGGGTGCAGATAATGGCGCGAATACGTTTGGTGAAGATTGGTTCGATGGCGTTAGCCCAATAACCGTGACAATTCCCGCTGGTGAGCAAACATTCCCTGTTTATGTGAATATTGTAGAAGACAGCACTCCTGAAGAAGATGGGCAGTTTGAAATTGTTTTGATAGATGCTGTTAATGCAACAATTAACCCAGACGCATCATCTGTTACCGTGACGATAGTTGATGATGATTCCATCACGACTGTCACAGTTGGTGATCAAACAGTGAATGAAGATGCTACCTCTGCGAGTGTGGATGTAACCTTGGCTGGTCATGTGTTTAAAGCAGGCGAAACCGTAACAGTTAGTGTTGCGAATGGCACGGATGTGGCATTTACAGCTAACGGTACACAATCATCGACCTTAACACTAACTGCCGACTCTGATTCAATTGTAGAAGCAGATGCAGATTCATCCATCACGGCTACTGTCGCGAGTGATGCCGGCACAATTGAGAACCCAGTGGTGAACACAGGCACATTAACTGTTGAAGACTATGTTGACACAACGACTGTCACAGTTGGTGATCAAACAGTGAATGAAGATGCTACCTCTGCGAGTGTGGATGTAACCTTGGCTGGTCATGTGTTTAAAGCAGGCGAAACCGTAACAGTTAGTGTTGCGAATGGCACGGATGTGGCATTTACAGCTAACGGTACACAATCATCGACCTTAACACTAACTGCCGACTCTGATTCAATTGTAGAAGCAGATGCAGATTCATCCATCACGGCTACTGTCGCGAGTGATGCCGGCACAATTGAGAACCCAGTGGTGAACACAGGCACATTAACTGTTGAAGACTATGTTGACACAACGACTGTCACAGTTGGTGATCAAACAGTGAATGAAGATGCTACCTCTGCGAGTGTGGATGTAACCTTGGCTGGTCATGTGTTTAAAGCAGGCGAAACCGTAACAGTTAGTGTTGCGAATGGCACGGATGTGGCATTTACAGCTAACGGTACACAATCATCGACCTTAACACTAACTGCCGACTCTGATTCAATTGTAGAAGCAGATGCAGATTCATCCATCACGGCTACTGTCGCGAGTGATGCCGGCACAATTGAGAACCCAGTGGTGAACACAGGCACATTAACTGTTGAAGACTATGTTGACACAACGACTGTCACAGTTGGTGATCAAACAGTGAATGAAGATGCTACCTCTGCGAGTGTGGATGTAACCTTGGCTGGTCATGTGTTTAAAGCAGGCGAAACCGTAACAGTTAGTGTTGCGAATGGCACGGATGTGGCATTTACAGCTAACGGTACACAATCATCGACCTTAACACTAACTGCCGACTCTGATTCAATTGTAGAAGCAGATGCAGATTCATCCATCACGGCTACTGTCGCGAGTGATGCCGGCACAATTGAGAACCCAGTGGTGAACACAGGCACATTAACTGTTGAAGACTATGTTGACACAACGACTGTCACAGTTGGTGATCAAACAGTGAATGAAGATGCTACCTCTGCGAGTGTGGATGTAACCTTGGCTGGTCATGTGTTTAAAGCAGGCGAAACCGTAACAGTTAGTGTTGCGAATGGCACGGATGTGGCATTTACAGCTAACGGTACACAATCATCGACCTTAACACTAACTGCCGACTCTGATTCAATTGTAGAAGCAGATGCAGATTCATCCATCACGGCTACTGTCGCGAGTGATGCCGGCACAATTGAGAACCCAGTGGTGAACACAGGCACATTAACTGTTGAAGACTATGTTGACACAACGACTGTCACAGTTGGTGATCAAACAGTGAATGAAGATGCTACCTCTGCGAGTGTGGATGTAACCTTGGCTGGTCATGTGTTTAAAGCAGGCGAAACCGTAACAGTTAGTGTTGCGAATGGCACGGATGTGGCATTTACAGCTAACGGTACACAATCATCGACCTTAACACTAACTGCCGACTCTGATTCAATTGTAGAAGCAGATGCAGATTCATCCATCACGGCTACTGTCGCGAGTGATGCCGGCACAATTGAGAACCCAGTGGTGAACACAGGCACATTAACTGTTGAAGACTATGTTGACACAACGACTGTCACAGTTGGTGATCAAACAGTGAATGAAGATGCTACCTCTGCGAGTGTGGATGTAACCTTGGCTGGTCATGTGTTTAAAGCAGGCGAAACCGTAACAGTTAGTGTTGCGAATGGCACGGATGTGGCATTTACAGCTAACGGTACACAATCATCGACCTTAACACTAACTGCCGACTCTGATTCAATTGTAGAAGCAGATGCAGATTCATCCATCACGGCTACTGTCGCGAGTGATGCCGGCACAATTGAGAACCCAGTGGTGAACACAGGCACATTAACTGTTGAAGACTATGTTGACACAACGACTGTCACAGTTGGTGATCAAACAGTGAATGAAGATGCTACCTCTGCGAGTGTGGATGTAACCTTGGCTGGTCATGTGTTTAAAGCAGGCGAAACCGTAACAGTTAGTGTTGCGAATGGCACGGATGTGGCATTTACAGCTAACGGTACACAATCATCGACCTTAACACTAACTGCCGACTCTGATTCAATTGTAGAAGCAGATGCAGATTCATCCATCACGGCTACTGTCGCGAGTGATGCCGGCACAATTGAGAACCCAGTGGTGAACACAGGCACATTAACTGTTGAAGACTATGTTGACACAACGACTGTCACAGTTGGTGATCAAACAGTGAATGAAGATGCTACCTCTGCGAGTGTGGATGTAACCTTGGCTGGTCATGTGTTTAAAGCAGGCGAAACCGTAACAGTTAGTGTTGCGAATGGCACGGATGTGGCATTTACAGCTAACGGTACACAATCATCGACCTTAACACTAACTGCCGACTCTGATTCAATTGTAGAAGCAGATGCAGATTCATCCATCACGGCTACTGTCGCGAGTGATGCCGGCACAATTGAGAACCCAGTGGTGAACACAGGCACATTAACTGTTGAAGACTATGTTGACACAACGACTGTCACAGTTGGTGATCAAACAGTGAATGAAGATGCTACCTCTGCGAGTGTGGATGTAACCTTGGCTGGTCATGTGTTTAAAGCAGGCGAAACCGTAACAGTTAGTGTTGCGAATGGCACGGATGTGGCATTTACAGCTAACGGTACACAATCATCGACCTTAACACTAACTGCCGACTCTGATTCAATTGTAGAAGCAGATGCAGATTCATCCATCACGGCTACTGTCGCGAGTGATGCCGGCACAATTGAGAACCCAGTGGTGAACACAGGCACATTAACTGTTGAAGACTATGTTGACACAACGACTGTCACAGTTGGTGATCAAACAGTGAATGAAGATGCTACCTCTGCGAGTGTGGATGTAACCTTGGCTGGTCATGTGTTTAAAGCAGGCGAAACCGTAACAGTTAGTGTTGCGAATGGCACGGATGTGGCATTTACAGCTAACGGTACACAATCATCGACCTTAACACTAACTGCCGACTCTGATTCAATTGTAGAAGCAGATGCAGATTCATCCATCACGGCTACTGTCGCGAGTGATGCCGGCACAATTGAGAACCCAGTGGTGAACACAGGCACATTAACTGTTGAAGACTATGTTGACACAACGACTGTCACAGTTGGTGATCAAACAGTGAATGAAGATGCTACCTCTGCGAGTGTGGATGTAACCTTGGCTGGTCATGTGTTTAAAGCAGGCGAAACCGTAACAGTTAGTGTTGCGAATGGCACGGATGTGGCATTTACAGCTAACGGTACACAATCATCGACCTTAACACTAACTGCCGACTCTGATTCAATTGTAGAAGCAGATGCAGATTCATCCATCACGGCTACTGTCGCGAGTGATGCCGGCACAATTGAGAACCCAGTGGTGAACACAGGCACATTAACTGTTGAAGACTATGTTGACACAACGACTGTCACAGTTGGTGATCAAACAGTGAATGAAGATGCTACCTCTGCGAGTGTGGATGTAACCTTGGCTGGTCATGTGTTTAAAGCAGGCGAAACCGTAACAGTTAGTGTTGCGAATGGCACGGATGTGGCATTTACAGCTAACGGTACACAATCATCGACCTTAACATTAACAGCGGCTTCGTCAATCACGGCTACTGTCGCGAGTGATGCCGGCACAATTGAGAACCCAGTGGTGAACCCTGGCTCTATAACTATAGATTATGCGCCAATAGACGAATCGTATACTCCTCCTTTAGTAGTGAATAATGCTATCGGTAGTACTCTTGTAGATGATTTGTTCGATGCTAATCAAGATGGTTATGGGGATGTAACCATATCCAAAAACTTTAATCTAGAGCTCACATCTGGCGGTGAACCTTTGGTTTATACTAATGGGCTCGATGGAAGTTTGATTGCTAAAACTGAGTCAGGAGCACCTGTATTTACTGTGACTCCCGTAGTTGACGGTAATGATGTTAATTATAAGTTTGTAGTTTTTGCACCTCTGGAACTTGTGACTGTTACTGATTATGGTCTTGGAGTGTTGAGCGAAGGTGGTAATAAATCTTTTTATTGGTTACTCGATGATGGGGCTTTAGAGTCTGGTAACAATAGTAGTCAACAGCCAGCAAATACATCTGTTATTGTTAGAGGTAAGTTTGATGATGGCTCCTATGCAAATGTGAATGGTAATAATAATGGAATGGGCTCAACAGCAGTTGGAGGGCAAACTATTCAGGATGGTGAGTGGGTTGAATTAACATACACAACTGCACAAACTTCTGTTCAGATTGGCATCGGACAAGGTAGTAATAATGCCATTCCAGATGCAAATACTCCAATCGAAATTAAGGTTAATGGTGGGTCTATTGTTACATTTTATGGTTCAGCTCTAGTAGGCGGGAAATTAACTCTTAATGCTAGAGACTTTGGAGTTACCGAAATTAGCACGGTCGAAGTTTCTGCAACAGACCAGAACCTTGTCATTAATTCAATCTCTACATCAACGACAACAACTGTTGATGATGAAGTTCTTAACTTTACTTATGTTGGTGAAGATACCGATGGCGATACTACATCTGGTGATTTCTCAGTTCTTATTACATCTGACGGCTCATCATCATCAACAGTTGATAGTACTGGCGAATTGATTCGTGGAACAGATGCTGATGATATTTCCCTTGGAGGAACTGCTGGAGGCGATATCCTTTATGGGTATGATGGAGCTGACGCCCTTAGTGCAGGTGCTGGTCATGACGTACTTATCGGTGGTGCTGGAAACGACATTTTGAGTGGTGGTATTGGGGCTGATGAGTTTATTTGGAATGATGGCGATACTGGTACTGATACGGTCAATGACTTTAGTGTAGTTGAAGGGGATGTGCTTAATCTTAGTGATCTACTCGACCCTGGTACAACATTAGAGATTGGCGGTGCGGATAATTTGGATAATTATCTAAAAGCTACTTTTGATAATACTAGTAATACTACTACTATTGATGTTTATACAGGCGGAGATGCTAATTCATCCGGAATCATTGATCAAAGTATTCTAATTAATGGTGATGTTTCAGACCTGAATAGTCTAATAGGGACGAATAATCTAATCGTCGATCAATGAAAGTATCAAGGGGTCGTTCAGCTTGATAATTGAGATGTAAAATGTAGTATTTAAGATAGGTAAGTTACTTGATGTGACTTGCCTGTTTTTTTGATTGTCTGAAAAGTAAATCAGCTTGGTTTTGAAGTAGAAATTAAGGGGTGGATAGCTTGATTTGTTATTTATAAGCCCGGTCATGGCTACCAACGTTGACGAGTAGAATTGCTTTTTCTGAAATTACAAATTCCAGAGTGATTCGATAGCTTGCATTGATTGATACTGAGGATAAACCTGCCAATTTACCGGATAACTTGTGCAGGCGTAGAGAGGGGTGCTTTGGGTTTGCTGCAAGTAGTAGTAGCGCTTTTCTGTATTGTTCTTTTAGTTCAGGATGTTGTTTGCTGAATTTTCTTGCTCGTTTTATGTACGAGTCTGTATAAATGAGGGTGTAATTCATTAGTTGAAAATGTCTTCTACGTGAGAATTAACAGTGCTCGTTGTAAAGTTGTTTTCCGCATGATCTTTTTGTGCTTCATATAAGGCTGCCTCTAGTTCCATCTCACGTAGGTAATGATATTGCTCAATTTTCATGACGACAAATTTGTCTTTACCTCGAACTGTGATGGTGACTTCTGGTTGGTTGGTGAGAGAATCTTCAAGGCAGCTAATGCCTTTTATTTTTAAATCATTTGCTGTAATCATTTTTTAGCACTCCTAATAATTCTATTAACAATGCTAATAATAGCACTATTAGTAGTTAGTTGCATATCAAGGGGTCGGCCAACTTGATAATTAAGATATAAAAGTTGTAATTGGGATAGGCAAGTTGCTTGATGTGACCTGCCTATTTTTTTGCCTGTTCTAAATAAAGGGTATCAACCGGTTAGTCAGCTTGATATTAGTCAATTGAGATATTTGCGTCTAATTTTTGTTGGTTAGATAAGCGTACCAATTGTTCATTGCATCATACTTGGGAGATAGTTTTTTACATGGATACGCAGTCTTAAATAGGGGGGTGACTATTTTCTTTTTTATCTAAGGATATATTGATTGCTAAATTGGCGCGCTCGGCGGGAGTCGAACCCACGACCTTCGCCTTCGGAGGGCGACACTCTATCCAGCTGAGCTACGAGCGCTTTGTATATTGTTGCGGTATTATAACGTGATATGTTGATGAAATATTGAACTGTTTTTACTTCGGGTTTATAGGCTTAGGGTTTATAATCCTGAAAAAATATCACTAAATTGGAGTTAGTACGTGAGTGAAGATAAGAAAATTTTAAGTGACCTAGGTGTCACGATAGGTGTGTTAGTTATTATTGCTATTGTAATTTCTTTTGTAGCGATTGGTTTGGTTGACGAGAAGCCAATGTCTGCAGCAGCAGAAAAAAAGGTTTTAGATAGAATTAAACCTTTAGGTGAGTTAGCAACGACGTTAGCCGAAGCTAAAAAAGCTAGTCCAATTGTTGAGCCGCCAGTGGTGGTTGCAACGGAACCTATGTCCGCAGAGCAAGTTTATAATACGGCGTGTATGGCTTGCCATGCAACAGGAGTGGCGGGCGCACCTAAAACAGGTGATGTGGCAGCTTGGGCGCCTCGTATTGCACAAGGTGAATCAGTGCTCTTTGAGCACGCGACCAAAGGTTTTAAAGGAATGCCTGCACGAGGTGGTTCTGCTCAATTATCTGATGCAGATGTGACCGCCGCTATTGATTATATGGTTGAGAGAAGTCAGTAATTTAATTTAATAAACTTTTCATAAGGGCCAGGCTTTCCTGGCCTTTTTTCTTTTGTTCTTCTGGGTTTTTCTTTTGGACGGCGGCCCAATCTAAATCTTCGACGGGCAGTTCGGTTAAGAAACGGCTGGGTTCTGTTGATGAAACATCACCGTATTTCTTTCGTTGCGCGCAATAACTAAAGGTGAGCTGTTGTTGGGCTCTTGTAATGCCAACGTAAGCCAGTCGTCGTTCTTCTTCAATTTGATCAGTATCAATGCTGTTTTGATGAGGCAGGATGCCTTCTTCCATGCCAATTAAATAGACGTAAGGGAACTCAAGTCCTTTTGCGGCGTGTAAGGTCATGAGTTTTATTTGGTCAGTTTTTTCTTCCTCCTCGTTGCGCTCTAAGCTGTCGAGCAACATCATGCGTGACACAATATCGCCCAAGCTGCGCTCTTCTTGTGACTTTTTAGCGCTGTTTTCAATCCATTTTATTAACTCTAATACATTGTTTATTTTTCTTTCTGCCTGTTTGTCGCTATTGGCGTGAGTTTTAATCCAATCGTAATACTCAATGTGTTGAAGCATCTCATGAAGGATGGCAATCGGGTCTTCTTGTTGTGTTCTATCAGATAAGCTAACAATCCAGTCGCAGAAAGAGCGCAGTTTGTAATAGGTTCGTTCGTTTAACTGTTGTTCAAGCCCTATTTCAAAACAAGCATCAAATAAACTAATGTGGCGACTATTGGCATAAAGGGCGAGTTTTTCGACAGTGCTGGTGCCAATTTCACGGCGGGGTGTATTAATAACTCGGAGAAAAGCACTGTTGTCGTCTGGGTTAATAAGCAGTTTGATATAACACAGGGTGTCTTTTATCTCAGCATGGGAAAAAAATGAAGTGCCGCCGCTGATGGCATACGGTAACGATAATTCCCGTAGGCTTTTTTCTAACAGTCTTGCTTGGTGGTTGCTTCGGTAGAGGATAGCAAAGTCAGCATTGCTGGCCCGGTGTTTAAATTTTATACGAGAAATTTCGGCCGCGATTTGTTGTGACTCCGAAAACTCATCTTTACATCTGATGACGTTAATTTTCTCATCACTTTTAATGTTGCTCCAAAGGTTCTTTTCATATAAATGTGGGTTGTTGCTAATGAGTTGGTTAGCTGCTTTTAAAATACGTTGATTAGAGCGATAGTTTTGTTCGAGTTTAATGATCTCTAATCTAGGGAAATCCTTTTTTAGTGTGAAGAGGTTTTCTGGGTTAGCCCCTCGCCACGCGTAAATGGATTGATCGTCGTCACCAACGACGGTGAATTGTCCTATGGCGCCAACTAAATGCTTAAAAAACTCATATTGCGTGGTGTTTGTATCTTGATATTCATCGAGTAAAAGGTAACGAGTACTGTTTTGCCACTTTTCTAATACTGACGGGTGTTCGTTAAAAAGGACTAACGGCGTTAAGATTAAATCATCAAAATCGACCGCATTGCATACGCGGTTATATTGCTGATATTGTTCATATAATGCAGCAGCAAACTGCTGTTGAGCGTCTTCAGCTAAAGACATGGCTTGTGCGGGCAAGACAGCTTGGTTTTTCCAGTCGGATATTTGCCACGAAAGGGGGGGTATTTGAGCTTTATCTAACTGATGTTGGCTATTATCTAAAATATCTTGTAGGACCTTAAATTTATCCTGTTCATCTAAAATGCTAATGTTCTTTTTAAAGCCAAGTGTTTGATACTCCTTGCGAATAATATCAAGACCTAGGGAGTGAAATGTTGATATGCGAATGCCTTTTGTTTTTTTTGACGAACAGAGTTTGTCAACACGTGAACGCATTTCTCTTGCAGCCTTATTGGTAAAGGTAACGGCGGTAATATGTTTGGCTTCAACACCGTTACTAATAAGGTGTGATATTTTTTCGGTAATGACGCGGGTTTTTCCGCTGCCAGCACCTGCAATAACAAGCAAGGGGGTGTCCGTTGTGATAACAGCTTTGTGTTGTTCTGGGTTTAGTTTGGGCACGGCGACTTAAAAGATGAGTTTGGGAGCAAATTTTACTCGTTCTTTATGATATTTTCAGCGCTTTATGTGACGCGTTTATCCATGCGGCGATAGCTTAAGGCTTCAGTTAAGTGGTGGCGTTGAATATTAGTTTGATGGTCCATATCGGCGATGGTTCGCGAGACACGTAAAATGCGATGATAGGCACGGTGCGATAAACCCAGTTTTTCAATTGCCTGCTCTAGTAGCTGATGATCTTCATCGCTTATTTGGCAATGTTGTTTGATTTGTGCAGTGGATAATAATTCGTTGAGTTGACCTTGTCGTTTTAGTGCTTTTATTTGCGAGTGTTGCACCCGTAAAGCAATTTGTGCACTACTTTGCTCACCTCCGTTAGTGCCTTTACGTAGCATTTCACTGGAAATACGGGGTACCTCAATATGCATATCAATTCTGTCGAGCAAGGGGCCGGATATTTTGTTTCGATAACGGCTGATTTGAACAGGGTTACATTGGCATCGTTGAGAAGTATCACCAAGGTAACCGCAAGGGCATGGGTTCATCGCGGCGATAAGTTGGAAGCGAGCAGGAAATTCTGTTTGGTGGTTAGCGCGGGAGATGGATATTTTTCCATTTTCAATAGGTTCGCGTAATACCTCTAATACTTTACGGTCAAATTCGGGGAGCTCGTCTAAAAATAAAACGCCATGATGCGCGAGTGATACTTCGCCGGGTTTTGGCGAACTGCCACCACCGACCAAAGCAACAGATGAAGCGCTATGGTGAGGAGATCTAAAAGGAGGCATCCGCCACTGGTGAGTATCAAGGTTGTGCTGACTAATAGAGTAAATTGAGGCGGTCTCAATGGCCTCTTCTTCGCTTAGTAGCGGCAAGATGCTTGGTAATCGAGCTGCAAGCATTGACTTGCCGGTTCCTGGGGGGCCAAGCATTAATAGGCTGTGGCGTCCAGCAGCGGCAATTTCTAGTGCGCGTTTGGTGTGTTGCTGACCGTGAACGTCTGAAAAGTCGAGAGTATTTATTGAGGGAGAGGTTACATCATTTTTAGGTTTAAAAAGAGGCAGTTCTTGCTGTCCATGAAGGTGCGAGCAAACAGCTAGCAGATGGGGGGCGCCAATAATATCAACACTTGAGATGAGCGCTGCTTCGTGTTGATTATGGGTGGGTAAGCAGAGTGTTCGATGGCTTGTTTGGCAGGCTATAGCTGTGGGTAATGCGCCTTTAATGGCTCTTAATTCACCGCTTAGCGATAATTCGCCAAGAAACTCATAATCAAGCAGCTTGTCGTTGGGTATCTGGCCAGAGGCTGCAAGAATACTAAGCGCTATGGGTAAATCGAATCGCCCGCCTTCTTTGGGTAAATCAGCAGGTGCTAAGTTAATGGTGATGCGCTTAGCAGGAAACTCAAATTGACAATTGAGAATAGCGCTGCGTACGCGATCTTTACTTTCTTTAACAGCCGCCTCAGGTAAGCCAACAATATTTAGGCTGGGTAAACCGTTTGCTAGGTGCGCTTCAACGGTTACTAATGGCGCATTAATGCCAGTGGAGCTGCGCGTTAGAGTAGTAGCTAGTGACATGGTGGAATCCTTTCCTTAACAGCATGATTTAATGAGGAAGCTTTAGGTGTTATTGTTTTCCGTCAATTCATTAAGAGTTTGTTCAAGCGCATCTAACTTCTCACGTGTTCTCGCAAGCACAGCACTTTGTACATCAAACTCTTCACGCGTAACTAAGTCTAACTTAGCAAACTGTTGTTGCAAAATTGATCTAAAGTTTTTTTCGGTTTCACTTTTAATGCTTGCAAGGTCGTTGGGTAAGTGGTCGATCAGCGACTGGGTAATGCTTTCAATTATAGTTGGGTTAATCATAGCTATATAGGGTATATGAAATTTATTTAATGCACCGGTTAGGTGCGTGAAAAACAAAAAAGGCCGTAATTAGTGCGGTTTTGTTGTTTTTTTTTTAGTAAAAAAGCTTGATTTTGGCCATTTGTGCTACAATAACAACAAATACCGTTTATGCAAAAAACACTTTAAAGCTTGGACGGTATCATAATTTATCAACAACAAGGAATGAAAATGAAATTATTAAAAACAACTGCAGTTGCTGGCTTATTGGTTGCTTCAAGTGCAGCAAGTGCTATCGAAATCAGCGGCAACGTTGCTTTAACAACAGACTATATCTGGCGTGGTATGTCTCAAACTGACGGTTCACCAGCGATTCAAGGTGGATTTGATGCGGACTTAGGTAATGGCGTATATGCTGGTGTTTGGGGTTCAAATGTTGATTTTGATTCTGACGAAAGCATGGAATTTGATGTTTATGCTGGTTGGGCTGGTGAGTTCAATGGCGTTGGTGTTGATATTGGTGCTATCCATTACGCATACCCAACATCAGGAACAGAGACAGATTTCACGGAAGTTTATGTAGGTCTTTCAATGGGTCCTGCTTCTTTGACTCAGTATTTTGGTGTTGATTTAGGCAGCGATGACCTTGGTGATTACCGTTTAGGTAACTACACAGACCTAGGTCTTGATCTTGGCGAGTACAACGGTATCGCTTTTGCTGCTCATGTTGGCTACTATGATTTACAAGCTGACTCAAGTGACTACTGGGATTGGAAATTAGCTGCATCTACTACTTACATGGGTGTTGATGTAGAAGTGGCTTACACAGATGTTGATACAAATTCAAACGATGCTGGTTCTGAACTTAAATCAGGTGACGATGCTGCATATGTATTAACTGTTTCTAAGTCTCTATAAGACTGAGTTCAAGCAGAGCTTCTCTGCTTATTTAACTTGTTTTACCCTAACGGGTAATGAGTTAAGCAGTTTAAAAACACCCCTCCTTGAGGGGTGTTTTTTTATGCCCAACGTAAATAATAAACTGGTTATAGCTGGTTCATTGGCTGCACTAATATGGGGCAATATTTGATTTTAGAGTTTTCCTCGCTCGGCTTTTTATCAGTTAACTATTTGAATATTAACGTTTTTTTAAATATGGCATGCCCTATGCATTATTATCCCCGTCAATAAGACATCAAAGAAAAGAGGAACAATAATGAAACTAGTAACAGCTGTATTAAAGCCTTTTAAATTAGATGATGTTCGCGAAGCGTTATCTGATATTGGGGTTTCCGGCATTACCGTCACTGAAGTTAAAGGTTTCGGTCGCCAAAAGGGTCATACGGAACTCTATCGTGGTTCTGAGTATGTTGTGGACTTTTTGCCTAAAGTAAAAGTTGAGATTGCCTTGTCAGATGAGCAAGTTGAGGAAGCAGTCGATTCAATTATTAAAGCGGCAAACACTGGAAAAATTGGAGACGGCAAAATTTTCATAACTGAGCTTGAAAAAGTTGTTCGTATCCGTACTGGTGAAACTGGCGCTGAAGCGCTTTAATTTAAATAATTGGAGGATCTCAACGTGGATCAAATACTAGAGTTACAATATGCGCTAGATACGTTTTATTTCTTAATGTGTGGTGCGCTTGTTATGTGGATGGCAGCTGGCTTTTCAATGTTAGAGGCAGGTCTTGTTCGTTCAAAAAATACAGCAGAAATTTTAACTAAGAACGTAGCGTTATTTGCTGTTTCATGCATTATGTATTTAGTGTATGGCTATGAAATTATGTATGGTGGCGGTGCCATGTTAAGTGGTATTGAGCTAGACGGCGCTGCAACTGCTGATGCTTTGACAGCTACTGTTTTAGCAGAATCAAAAGAAGCCGGGTTTGATGGCGGTTCTGTATATTCAAATGCCTCAGACTTTTTCTTCCAAGTGGTGTTCGTTGCTACAGCAATGTCGATCGTTTCAGGTGCGGTTGCTGAACGTATGAAGTTATGGGCATTCTTGGCCTTTGCTGTCGTGATGACAGGCGTGATTTATCCTATGGAAGGTTCATGGACATGGAACGGTGCAGATGTCTTTGGCATGTATAACCTAGGCGACCTTGGCTTTTCAGATTTTGCAGGATCAGGCATTGTACATATGGCTGGTGCAGCTGCAGCGTTAGCAGGTGTTTTATTGCTGGGTGCTCGTAAAGGAAAATATGGAGCTAATGGTGAAATTCACCCTATTCCCGGAGCAAACTTACCCCTAGCTACATTGGGTACATTTATTTTATGGATGGGCTGGTTTGGCTTTAACGGTGGTTCTGTGTTGAAGCTAGGTGATATCGCGAGTGCTAACTCCGTAGCGATGGTGTTTTTAAACACGAATGCTGCGGCCGCTGGTGGTGCGATGGCGTCATTAATCATGGCCAGAATAATGTTTGGTAAAGCTGATTTAACGATGTTATTAAACGGTGCATTAGCAGGACTTGTTGCGATTACTGCTGAGCCTTCAACACCGACTGCGTTGCAAGCTACTTTATTTGGTGCAGCTGGCGGTGTTTTGGTTGTCTTATCAATTGTGACACTTGATCGATTAAAAATAGATGATCCTGTAGGTGCTATCTCAGTACACGGTACTTGTGGCCTATTAGGACTTTTATTGGTGCCGTTAACAAATGATGGTTCAAGCTTTTCTGGTCAATTGATCGGTGCGGCAACTATTTTTGTTTGGGTGTTTGTTGCAAGCCTTGTGGTTTGGGGTGTGTTGAAAGCTGTAATGGGTATTCGTGTTTCAGCTGAAGAAGAATATGAAGGTGTTGACCTTAGTGAATGTGGTATGGAAGCATATCCAGAGTTTACTAATAAATAAACGACATATTTAAGTGGTACAAAAAAGGGCGCTTAAGCGCCCTTTTTTGTATTTGAAAGAAACCTTACTCAGTTAATAGTGTTTGTGCTTCGCGGTATTTAGCAGCTGTTTTATTTGCGATTTCCGCTGGTAAGGTAGGCCCTGGGTTTGTTTTATCCCAATCTAAGGTTTCTAGGTAGTCACGAACGATCTGCTTGTCAAAGCTAGCAGGACTTGTGCCCACTTTATATTCTTTTGCATCCCAAAAACGTGATGAGTCAGGTGTTAACACTTCATCAATAAGGTGTAGCACGCCATTGTCATCTAAACCAAATTCAAATTTAGTATCAGCGATAATAATATTACGTTCTAAGGCGTATTGAGCAGCCGTTTTATATAAGGTTAAGCTGATATCACGCACTTGCTTCGCTAAATCTTCACCTAATAGTTGAATAGTCTCTGCGTAAGAAATGTTTTCATCGTGATCGCCAACTGCTGCTTTAGTTGAAGGTGTGTAAAGCGGCTCAGAGAGTTGTGAGGCTTGTTGTAAATTTTCAGGTAATTGAATACCGCATACCTGTCCTGACTTTTGATAGTCTTTCCAACCAGAACCTATTAGGTAGCCACGAACGATAGCTTCAATAGGTAATGGTTTTAGTTTTTTTACAATGATCCCACGTTTTTCAAGGCGCTGGCAGTCTTTCTCATCATCTAATACTTGATTAAGTGTTAATTTAGATAATTGATTAGGGATTAGGTGGGCTAATTTTTCAAACCAAAAATTGGAGACTTCGTTTAGCACAATCCCCTTGCCAGGAATAGGATCGGGTAGAATAACGTCAAACGCAGATAAACGATCGGTGGTAACAATTAACATGTGCTTATCATCAATATCATAAATGTCGCGAACTTTTCCTTTATGGATAAGTGGCAGGCTGTTTAGGTTGGCATCGAGTAAGGAAGCTGGAATAGTCATTTGATTTAGTATGCTTAGTAAAAAAGCTGCTAATGATCTAATTTTATTAAGAATTTTGCAAGTAAAAGGTGTGAAACGATGAGATGGACGGGTAAATTATTAGGCGCTGTTTTTGGTTATATGACGTTTGGTGCTTTAGGTGCGCTACTGGGTGTCTATATTGGTCATAAATTTGATACAGGTATGGCACAGAATCCATTTGATCCAGAGCGCCAGCAACGAACAAAAAAGATATTTTTTAAATCTACATTCGCGATCATGGGGCACCTTGCTAAAGCGGATGGGCAGGTGTCCAAAGAAGAAATTCAAATGGCTCAGCAGGTAATGGCTCAAATGGAGCTATCCGCGGCGATGAAAAAAGAGGCTGTTAATGAATTTAATCGCGGAAAAGCCCCTGAGTTTAATTTAGATGCCGAGCTGGATGAATTTAAACAGGCCTGCCAGCGGCAAAAGAACTTAATTCGCATGTTTATTGAAGTGCAGCTTCAAGCAGCTTATGCAGACGGAGAGCTAGATGATGCGGAAGATCAAATATTAGCGCATATTTGTGGACGTTTAGGTATTCCTCAGTTTGCATATGAGCAGCTAAAGCGTATGTTGGGAGCGAGTCAACGACGGGGGGCGCATCAACAAAGCCGATCAACACCAGAGGAGGCCTACGCTATTCTGGGAGTGAGTGAGTCTGCAAGCGATGCGGAAGTAAAAAAAGCGTATCGACGCTTAATTAGCCAACATCATCCCGATAAATTGGTATCAAAAGGCTTACCTGATGAGATGATGAAGATAGCAAAAGAAAAGACGCAGCAAATCACAGAAGCTTACGATACCATCAGAGACCTTCGAAAGGCAGCTTGAGCTTTTTAATGTTTGAGCTATATTCAATTGACAATACACTAAATATATAAGGCTTCGCCATGGAATGGCTAAGGGTTTAACGTTTATGGATGAACAAAATCTCAATCTGCAATCAATACCAACGAGAGGGGCGCAATACTTTAGCGATGATGTTCGTCATTATCAGCAATTATTTGATTTAAACCTTAACCCCATGATGGTGTACTGTGATGACGGCTTGATTGAATTAAATAAGGCCACGCTGCAGATGTTTAATGCAGCTTCTCGAGATGTGTTACTGGGTCTTCATTTGTTTTCGCTGGCGCCAGACTGTCAACCGAATGGGGTTGCTTCAAAAGAACTTTTTAGCCATTTACTGCAAGAGGCTACTTCAAAAGGTAGTGCAAATATTCAATGCATCTGTAAAAGATTTGATAGCGATGACGAGTTCCCTGTGGAAATGGTGATGAGCTTGTTAGATTTGTCCGACCAAACCTTATATCAGGTGACGCTGGCTGACTTATCACACCAGCAGCGCTGGCAAAATGCGCTTCAGGTTGAAAAAAAACACGTCGAATTAACGTTGAAGCACGTCGATAACGCAGTCATAACGGCATCACAAAATGGTCTGGTGACGTATATAAATGAGGCGGCCTGTCAATTGACCGGTTGGAATTACTCAGAAGCGATAGGCGTGCCGGTTAAACGTGTGGTTTGTTTAGTAAAAAAAGCCTCGAATACGTTGCTGAGTTATTACTCTAGCGATGAAGGTAGATCGTTTAATAGTGTTGAACAGCTCCCTCGTAATGTCATGCTTGTGACGAAAGGCGGTCAACGAGTCCCTGTGCAAGGGAAGATGTCTACTCTAGAGGGGGCAGGTGAGTTTACTACGGGGTGTGTCATTACACTCGTCGATACAACCGAGCATTCAGCTTACAGTGAAGAAATGATATGGCATGCAACGCACGATATGTTGACGCGTTTGCCTAATAGGGCCTTGTTAACAGACCGTTTTGAGCAGGCGCTTCATTTGGCATCGAGACATGGCACTAATTTGGCTGTTTGTATGATGGATCTAGATGAGTTTAAGCCGGTCAATGATACTTATGGCCATGAAGTAGGGGATAAACTATTAATTGAAGTGGCAAGCCGTCTGAAAAAACAACTTCGCCAGGAGGATACTGTTGCCCGGTTAGGTGGTGATGAATTTGTTATTTTGATCGGTGAGGTAAGTCAAAAACCAGCGTTAGTGCAAGCCTTGTATCGTTTAAAAGCTGCGGTGTCTGCGCCTTATCGGATTGATAATAAAACCATAGAAATCTCTTGCAGTATTGGCGTGGCAAACTATTCGGGTGAAAAAGTAAATGCTGATACGTTATTGCGACAAGCTGATCAGGCGATGTATGACGCTAAACAATCAGGCCGAAATAGAATTCATTGGTTTGATGTGGAGCAGAACCAAAAAGCGCATGATTCTGAAAAAGTTATTAAGCGAATTGAGCGCGCACTAGCGGCTGGTGAGTTTGAGCTGCATTATCAGCCCCAAGTAAATATGAGAACCGCTGAGGTTGTTGGTATGGAGGGTTTGCTACGATGGCGACACCCTGAAAAAGGCCTGATACTACCAATGGAATTTTTGCCAATCATCGAGCAGCATGAGTTAATCATCAGCTTGGGCGAATGGGTGATAGCATCAGCATTAGAGCAACTATCGGTTTGGCAAAAGCAGGGTAAGCAGTGGACGGTGAGCGTCAATATTGCAGCAAAACATTTTCATTTGCCTAGTTTTTATAGACGATTGAGAGATAGCTTAAAACAATACGCCAATGTGGAGCCAAATAAGTTTGAAATAGAAATACTAGAGTCGGCAGCGCTGGGGGATATTCAACACGTACAGGCAGCTATTAACAACTGTAAAGGCTTAGGTGTGCGTTTTGCGTTGGATGATTTCGGTACAGGGTACTCATCGTTAGGTTACTTGAAGCGATTACCTGCCGATAGGCTAAAAATAGACCAATCATTTGTAAGTGATATTTTGGATGATAAAGAAGATCTGGCGCTTGTGCAGGCGATTATAAGCTTAGCGACGACATTTGAACGAGAGGTGCTAGCAGAGGGTGTCGAAACCGCTGAGCAGGGAGGGCTCTTGATGCGTTTAGGCTGTGATGTTGCGCAAGGGGATGGGATCGCAAAGGCAATGCCGGCAGAAGCGGTAATGGCTTGGTCAGAAAAATTCACACCCGATGCGAGATGGAACGTTTGGTCAGAAACGGAATGGGATCTCAAGGTGTTTCCGTTATTGGTAGCGCAGTACGACATTCGTGAATGGGTTAATAATGTACTGAACCCAATTGAAGACGAAACATTAGCTGCTGAAAAAGCGCTACTAAGTGATGAAAATAGGTGCCGTTTTGGGGCTTGGTATCATTCAGATGGGTTAAAGCAGTATGGTCACTTAGCTAACTTTGGAGCTATAGACAAGCTGCATCGGCGTTTACACAGCGTAGGCGACCAAGTTATACAATTGTATAAAGCGCATCATAAGCAAGAAGCAAAAGAAAAGTGTGCAGAACTTCGTGAGATCAAAGATGGATTGCTGTCGATATTGGATGAACTGCAATTAAAGGTGTTTTCAAGCTAACGCCTTTGTGGGGCGATAAAAAACTGTTGTTCTACGACTCTACTCGTTAAAATTAAATGTATTTTAATCCAATGAACAGGAGGTGCTATGCCATCATTTGATGTGGTTTCAGAAGTCGATACACACGAATTAACCAATGCGGTTGATCAGGCAAACAAAGAAGTGAGTACGCGTTTTGATTTTAAAGGGACTGATGCCTCTTTTGAATTAGCTCAACATGAGGTTGTTCTAAGTGGTGAATCAACATTTCAATTGGGTCAGATGCTGGATATTTTTCGCATAAAATTATCTCGTCGGGGTGTTGATGTTGACTGTATGGACGTACAGAAGGCCGAAGAATCAGGCTTAAGGGTGCGCCAAAAAGTGATTATCAAAGAAGGCTTGGATAGCGAATCGGCTAAGAAAATAACCAAGTTAATTAAAGAAAAAAAATTAAAAGTCCAAGCGCAAATTCAAAAGGAACAAGTTCGTGTAACGGGTAAGAAGCGCGATGAGTTACAAGCGGTAATGGCTTTATTAAAAGCGGAAGACTTAGGTATTCCATTACAGTTTAAGAATTTCCGCGATTAGTATTGCCTGGCCGGCAAACGGCTGCCGCGACTATATTCTTTGCTCTAGATAAAATAAGTTATTTAAGTAAATAAAATTCCTAACTAGTTGTTTTTTAATGTAATAAATAAATAGGCATATCAATTGCTTTGTTTTTATTAAGATTAATAAATAAAGGGTTAGATGATGCGATTTTTGTCGGTTTTTAATGTAACGCTGTTGATGTTGTTAGGTTCGGTAGTTGTGTTGATTTCCCCTAGCCATTTGTTTGCGTTGATCAATGTCCCTGGGTTGCTGGTAGTGTTAGGTGGTACTTTATGTGCTGTGATGCTTAGCAAACCGAAACATAAAGTAGTGCAGTTGTTACGCGAATTGCCTGATATTATTCAAGGGAAAGAAAAAGCGTTTCAAGGGCGTGCGGAGTTTAAACAATTGCTCCGTTGTGCGCAGTTGTATCGCTCCTCTCAACTGCGAGTGCTAGAGCAAGAAATTAAATTGGCGCAACAGCCGTTATTAAGGAAAGGCGTCCAGCTTATTCTTGATAGAACCTCGTTAGAAGATATTGATACTATCCTGCGAAAAGAGCGAGCTCGTTTGCTAGTAGTCAATCAGGAAAAATCACAGATTTTACGTTTAATGTCGAGTTATGCCCCTGCGTTTGGGATGCTAGGAACCTTACTGGGTATGATACATATGCTTTATGGTTTGGGCGATGTAGGCTTGGATGAAGTCGGTGTCACAATGGGGTTTGCTCTGCTGACAACATTATACGGTTTGGTTGTTGCTAATTTGGTATGTAAGCCACTGGCGATTAAATTGGAAAAAGTTACGGCAGAGCATGCCGCGCACCTTAATGTATTGTTAGAAGGCTTGGTGATGGTGTATCAAAAGAAACACCCTTTTGTGATTCGTGACATGTTAGAAGCACACGGAATACCAGCAGACACAAAACCTGAAACAAAAAGAGCCATCACTAAAAGTAGACTGTCTAAATTATTACCTTTAATGGCCTCTCATGTCGATTGAACGAAGGTCACAGTCTAGTGAAACGCTGCTTCCAGTAGAGGACAATGAGTCGTGGGCGGTAAGTTATATTGATCTATTGCTATTAATGGTGACACTGTTTGTTTTGCTGCTCGGGTATCAACAACAAGGCATTCAGTCGGCAGAGGAAAAGTCTCAGGCAGCTAAAGCCATGCAAATATCTCCCTCTGTTGATAACGGTGCCTTTTTAGATCAGGTTTACCTTAGTCATTTAAAAGACCGGGTGAGCGTGGTAGAAGAGCAAAATATTATTAAGCTGGCGATGAGCGATAGTATTTTATTTTTCCCTGCAGATGCTACGTTAAGCCGCTCTGGTGAGCGGGTGCTAGATGAAATAGCGCTGATGTTAAAGCAGCGCCCTTGGCATATTCTGGTGGAAGGTCATACAGATAATCAGCCGATTTCTACGCCAAGGTTCTTATCAAATTGGGAGTTATCATCTGCAAGAGCGACGAGTGTCACGCGGTATTTAATCGGTCGTGGTATTGCTCCACAACGATTAAGCGCTATTGGTTATGCAGATACTCGGCCGATAGCTAGCAATATAAAGGACGAGGGGCGCAGTAAAAATAGGCGCGTAGCGCTAGTATTACGGGTTGCTGAGTAACCTATTATTGGTGTGACCGGTTTGTTATAAAAGGCTAAACACAAAACCGATCATCGCGCCAAAAACGCCGCCCCATACCACTAACCAACCCAAATGTTCTTTAATCATTTGCTGGATAATGATTTTGACCATATCGGGTGTCAATTCATCTAGTCTTTTTTCGACAATAGCCTCAATGTCATCGATTAAATCACCGCTGATTTGCTGAGCATTAATGCCTTCATGTATGGCGTCGATAAATGCTGGGCTTTGGGTCATCTGTGCAAGTGTTAAGCGAATCTTTTTACACACAGGTTCTTTCAAAGGGTCGAGCGCAGCAACGCCACCAACCATGGCTAGCATGCTGCCAAAGGATGACTCGGCAATCGCATCAACCAGTCCTTGAAAGAGTTGGTCATAATCAAGCCGATCAAGAAGTGGTTCAACATTAAACAGCTGTTGGGCGGCATCTTCTTCACGCTGTAGAAAACGTTGTATATTTTCCTGCGTAAAAAATTGCCGCATGATCAGGTCTTGAATGCCGCGTTTGAACTCTTCGAAATGAGCAGGAATAATGCCAGAGCCATATAGAAAAGGTACTTTTTCGAAAAGCATATGAACCGCAATCCAATTGGTAACTGCGCCAGAAAGCGCGAAGACACCAATGGCTCTAATATTCTCAGTGTATAGCGGGGTAAAAAAACTAGCGATAATAATGCCAACTGCCAATAAATTGGTGACTAAACTTTTGTTCATAAGACAGGCTGTTTTTTTAATTGATAGGGTTTTGCTCAAAAGATCCGCGTTAACCAACCATGTATCGGCCAGCGGTAGCAATAACGATAACACTCAGCCCAATGATAAGGTTGATGGCAATTAACAGACGAATTTGGCCTAGGCTTTTAGCCGCGCCTTCCCAGTTCTGTTCAGTAACGGCGCGTTTTAATTTACGTGTAGGTGCAAAGAAGATATGCATAAAAATAAGCACCATAATGATACCCATGCTCATCATGAGGTGAACATAGGGTGCAACATATTTCATGCCGCCAAATTTATTGAAAATAAGCCAAAAACCTGTGCCAAGTAGTAGTACAGCGCAAACCCAGACCCAAGGGAAGAATTTGGCAAACACAGTGGACCACAAGCTGAGTTGTTGAGGCGAATCAAGTTGGGTGGCAATACTGGGGCGTAAAACAAGGTAAGCGAAAAACATTCCGCCTACCCAAATAACAGAAGATAAAGCGTGCAGACTAATTGCTAGAGAGATCATGAGTATTCCTTTTTTATTGTGATTGAAGAGGGTGTTTAAAAACGTGTATAAGCCAATTATGTATCGATAAAACCAATGTGTCATTTAAACCAGTAAAGAGATGGTCGGCACCTGAGATTTCAACTTGACGGTTAAGAGGGTTGCTCTTAACCAGCGCTAATTTTCGCATAGGAGCGGTTTTTTTTACATTATCAAGGTCTTGGCTGCCAAAGATGTCGAGAACAGGGATGGATAAGTCCCTTAAATGTTCAGTTGCTTGAGCTTCTGGTAAGTCAGAGGCCAAGGTGGGTAAGCCAATTAGTACAAGAGCATCACAGGCTTTTTTGTCTTGTTGGGCTAGAAAATTTGTTGCCATAATGCCACCCAAGCTATGTGCTATTAATACGCAAGGGTGGTTGTCAAAGTTTTCACGCATGTAGTTTAAGGTCGACTCGATTCTAGGGCCGCTTTCTTTAATTAAAGCTAAATGATCGTTAATAGAGGCATCATCAGAAGCCATTGGGAGTTGAATGGATGCGGTGACCCAGCCCATTTGTGCCAGTTGACTACGCAATGGTCGAATGATTTGTGGTGCATTTGGGTTTGAGCCCATGCCATGCAAAATAATAATACTACCGCGCAACTGTTCAGGCTCTTCATTATTAAGTAGCCCCAAAAACTCGACACTGTCGGTTTTTAAAGTCAGTATGTCGCCAATGATAATACTGTCTTTGACGCTTTCTGCGATGCGCTTTTCTCTGTCTAAGTCTGCGCAAAATGCAAAACCGCTAGCAAGTAGACCAAAACTGAATGCTAAAAAAGGTAATAGTTTTTTAGGCATGGTTGAGAAGTATTATGTGAATGAATTGAAGTGCTCATGGTGCATTAGTGTACGTAAAAAATCTAGACTAAAGCAGGTATTAGCACTGCTAATTCATACAATGGTTTTTTGTCAGATATGAAAACAGTTTTTACATGGGTAAAATACGGGCATGCAAGATCAACGGTTAATCTTTAAATTGGCTATTTCAGCAGAAAAATATTTATCTGTTTATAAAGGCCATGCGAACAAAATCTCAACCATCGCTAGCGACGGAAGACGAATAGAGTTTTCGGCAGATAATGTGCGACAGTTTTTAACGCATGATGGAATTTATGGTGTGTTTGAAATGCTTATTACTGCAGAACAAAAGTTTTTATCTATTAGGCGGTTAAGATAAGCCGCGATGTAAGGCCTATAGGGTTAATGGAGATGAAATAAAATGCAAATTCGGGTACCCTTCTTCCTTTATTAAAAAGTTGCTTAAGAAATGAAAACACCCTTAATTGCACCGTCTATTTTATCGGCTGATTTTGCTCGTTTGGGCGAAGAGGTCGACAATGTGCTATTTGCAGGCGCAGATGTCGTGCATTTCGATGTGATGGACAACCATTATGTGCCGAATTTAACCATTGGGCCATTAGTGTGTGAGGCGCTGCGCAATCATGGCGTAACTGCACCGATTGATGTCCATTTAATGGTCAAGCCAGTAGACCGAATTATTCCTGATTTTGCAAAAGCAGGGGCTAGCTATATTACCTTCCACCCTGAGGCATCTGAACATATAGACCGCAGTTTAGGCCTGATTAAAGAATTAGGTTGCAAGGCAGGGTTAGTTTTTAATCCAGCAACGCCATTAAGTTATCTAGATCACGTGATGGATAAGCTCGATGTGATTTTATTGATGTCGGTAAACCCAGGCTTTGGCGGGCAAAGCTTTATTCCTTCTACGTTGGAGAAATTACGTCAAGTTCGTCAACGTATTGATGTGAGTGGGGCTGATATTCGGCTTGAAGTAGATGGTGGTGTAAAGATTGATAATATCGGTGAAATTGCCGCTGCCGGTGCAGATATGTTTGTCGCTGGTTCGGCCATCTTTAACACCGGTGATTATGCAAAAACTATTGCAGCTATGCGTGAGAAAATAGCAAAGGCAGTTGCTTGAAAACATTGCGTGACAATTGCCAAACAAAGTTAGTGGCCTTTGATTTAGATGGCACATTATTGGATAGCGTGCCTGACTTAGCAAAAGCAGTGCAACTAACATTGGCGGAGTTAAATTTACCAACGCAACAACAAGACAACGTGCGTGGCTGGATTGGTAATGGCGCACGCGTACTAGTAAAACGTGCCTTGTCGGGGGATATTAATGGCGATATACCGAAAGACTTGTTTGATAAAGCCTATCCAATATTCCTAAAGCACTACGCAGATAACCTAAATACCGACAGTGAGCTTTATAATGGGGTGGAAGACACATTAGCTGCTTTCAAACGGGCAGGAATAGCTATGGCCTGTATTACTAATAAGCCAGAACAATTTACGTTGCCTTTATTAAAGGAAATAGGGCTGAGCCAATTTTTTGATAAAGTTGTCTGCGGTGATAGCTTTGAGCACCGAAAACCACACCCGATGCCACTATTAGAGACGGCGAAGTTTTTTAACGTATTACCTGAGCAGTCTATTATGGTGGGTGATTCGGTCAATGATATTATGGCGGCCCAAGCAGCTGGTTTTTATTCCATCTGTGTCAGTTACGGTTATCACGGTGAGGATGATGTGCATCAATTAGGTGCTGATGTTGTCATACAACACTTTTCAGAAATAGCGCAGTTGCTGGAAAAAGCCGCATAAGAGAAGGTGCCAAATATGGGTGATGTAAAACTAATGAAAAAACGATGGCGGTTCGGCTGAATGATTTAGCAGAAGCATTAAAACCATTGATGAAGTAATTAAGAGACCGTGTGATGACACCCGAAAAATTTAAACAATATGCCGATCAGGGCTATAGCAAAATTCCCCTGATGAAAACGATTTTGGCCGACCTAGAAACCCCATTAAGCGCCTATATGAAACTGGCTAATGGGCCTTATAGTTATCTTTTTGAATCTGTACAAGGTGGCGAGAATTGGGGGCGTTACTCGATTATTGGCCTACCGTGTAACGAAGTGATTAAAATAACAGGTAACAACATTCGCTTGGAATCGAATGGTCGACTAACAAACAGCCTCAGTAGTGATGCCCCTTTAGATTGGGTGAGACAGTACGCATCGACATTTAATATACCGGATATTGATGGCCTGCCACGATTTAGTGGCGGCTTGGTTGGCTACTTTGGTTATGAGACTATTCATTATATCGAGCCAAAAGTCGCAGAAAACAGCCAACAAAATAAAAAAGAAGACCCAATAGGCTCCCCAGATATCTTATTAATGATTTCTGAAGAAGTGTTGATTTTTGATAACGTTAACAATCAAATAATGATTGTGACTCACGTTGATCCAACGCTGGAGACTGCCTACCAAGATGGTTTGAGTCGTCTTGAAGAGCTTAGCCTTCAATTAAATACTACTGAAATACGTTCTACGTTTGGGCAAAGCCAATCACCAGCGATTGATGAGTCTGGGTTCGTTTCGGGGTTCACCCAAGAAGGCTTTCAAGAAGCGGTTAAAACGGTAAAAGACTATATCGTTGAAGGCGATGTGATGCAGGTGGTCTTATCGCAAAGGATGAGCATCCCTTATGAAGAGCCGCCAATAGACTTGTATCGTGCACTACGGTGCTTGAACCCATCTCCATACATGTACCATTTAAACTTAGACGATACATATGTTGTTGGCTCATCGCCAGAAATTTTAACGCGCTTGGAAGATGAGCAGGTAACGGTTCGACCCATTGCGGGTACCCGCCCGAGAGGTGCGACACGTGAAGAAGATGAGGCCTTGGAGAAAGAGTTGCTGGCAGACCCTAAAGAATGCGCCGAACATTTAATGTTGATTGACTTGGGCCGTAATGATGCGGGGCGTGTCTGCAAAACAGGTACCGTAGAATTAACCGATAAAATGGTGATTGAGCGTTATTCTCATGTTATGCACATTGTATCGAATGTGACAGGGCAACTAGAGGCTGGCCTTAATGCTATTGATGTCTTGGAAGCGACCTTTCCTGCGGGTACCGTTAGTGGTGCGCCAAAGGTGAGGGCAATGCAAATTATTGACGAGTTGGAGCCGGTTAAGCGCGGCATTTATTCGGGTGCTGTTGGTTACCTGTCGTGGTCGGGGAATTTAGATACAGCCATTGCTATTCGAACAGCAGTGATAAAGGATGGGCAGTTGAATATTCAGGCGGGCGCAGGCATCGTGCATGATTCTGTGCCAGAGAACGAGTGGGCTGAAACAATGAATAAAGGACGGGCTATTTTTAAAGCAGTGGCGATGGCAAAACATGGTTTAGAAGAAGGTGAAGGTTAATGGCTACATGTAAATTAGTGATGATTGATAACTATGATTCCTTTACCTATAACTTGGTGCAATATTTTGCTGAGCTAGGGGCCGATGTGCATGTTGTGCGCAACGACCAAGCGACTATTGATGAAGTAATTGCGATGCAGGCCGATCGGTTAGTGATTTCACCTGGGCCTTGTACCCCAACCCAAGCGGGTATTTCTGTTGAACTTATTAAGCGAATGGCTGGTTCTGTGCCGATTTTAGGCGTTTGTTTAGGGCACCAGAGTATTGGTGAAGTTTTTGGTGGAAAGGTTGTTCACGCAAAGAAAATTATGCATGGTAAAACATCGGATATGCACCACAATAATAGCGGCGTTTTTACTGGTTTAAGTAATCCATTTAAAGCCACGCGTTACCATTCATTGGTGGTGGAAAAAGACTCCTTACCAGACTGTTTGGAAATAACAGCATGGACGGAAACAGAGACAGGTGAAATGGATGAAATTATGGGCTTTAAGCACCGAGAGTTAGAGGTTGAAGGTGTACAGTTTCACCCAGAGTCCATTTTGACTGAACACGGGCATGATTTATTAAACAACTTTTTATACAAGGTCTGAACAATGGATATTAAACAAGGGCTTGAAACAGCTATTAACCATCAAGATCTTGCTACCGATGAGATGATCGATGTTATGCGCCAGATTATGTCAGGTGCAGCAACAGAGGCACAAATCGGCGGTTTTCTAGTCGCATTGAGAATGAAAGGGGAGTCGCTCGACGAAATTGAAGGTGCCGTTATTGTGATGCGTGAGTTGGCAGCAACTGTGCCAGTGAGTGGTGATTTTCTAGTTGACACCTGTGGAACAGGCGGTGACGGTTCAGATTTATTCAATGTTTCAACGGCAAGTGCTTTTGTTGTGTCAGCAGCCGGCGCGAAAGTGGCCAAGCATGGTAATCGCTCGGTATCCAGTTCAACAGGTAGTGCGGATGTGCTAGAAGCAGCCGGCATCAACCTAAGTTTAACGCCAGAGCAGGTGGCTCAGTGTATTCAACAGGTGGGTATCGGCTTTATGTTTGCCCCCGCTCACCATAGCGCGATGAAGCATACTATTGGGCCGCGTACAGAATTATCTCAACGAACCATTTTTAATATGTTGGGGCCAATGACAAACCCAGCTGGCGTAAAGTCGCAGGTGATAGGGGTGTTTAACGAAGCTTTATGCCAACCTATTGCGAATGTTTTGCAGCGATTAGGCAGTGAGCGTGTGCTTGTGGTGCATGCGCAAGATGGGCTGGACGAAATTAGTTTAGCCACTCCAACACACGTCGCAGAATTAAAAAATGGACATGTTGTTGAATACAAAATAACGCCTGAAGAAATGGGGGTTGCGAGTCAAAGCTTAATTGGCTTAACGGTCAACAGTGCTAGTGAGTCACTGGCTTTAATAAACGATGCCTTGGGCTTACAAAAAACAACAGAAGGTAAAAAGGCGGCGGACATGCTTGCGCTTAATGCGGGTGCCGCATTATATGTTTGTGGTAAGTCAGACAGCATTAAGTCTGGTGTTGCATTGGCGCTTGAGACCATAAACAACGGTAAAGCTTTGCAAAAAATGGCTGAACTAAAAGAGAAAACACAAGGCTTTAAAGATGAGTGATACCCCCGACGTTCTAAAAAAAATAGTAGCGCGTAAGCACCAAGAGGTTGCCGAGAGGCTTGAGCGTTTTTCCATTGATGATTTAAAGCAGCAAATTGCACAGGCTTCGCCGGTTCGTGGTTTTGTTAAATCGATTAAGAAAAAACTGAGTAACGGTGAAACCGCGGTGATTGCTGAAGTAAAAAAAGCATCACCGAGTAAAGGCTTGTTGCGCGAGAATTTTAACCCAGCTGAGATAGCAGCCAGCTATGAAGCAGGTGGTGCTGCTTGCTTGTCGGTACTGACCGATAAGGATTTTTTTCAAGGCTCAGAAGCGTATTTAAAACAAGCAAGAACAGCGTGCAAGCTGCCGGTTATTCGTAAAGACTTTATTGTAGACCCTTATCAAGTTTATGAGGCTCGTGCGATCGGCGCAGACTGTATTTTGTTAATTGTTGCTGCGCTTGATGATGAGACATTACAGGGCTTGTATCAATTAGCTGGCGAGTTAGGTTTAGATGTGCTGGTAGAAGTTCACGATGCGGATGAGTTAGAGCGTGCGTTACGATTGGATTTAGCCTTGATCGGCATAAATAACAGGGATTTAAGAACCTTTGACACGTCATTAAAAACCACGGTGGACTTATTGGAGCATATTCCTGATGGCGTTATTGTTGTCAGTGAAAGCGGCTTGCACAAACCTGAAGACATTAGCATGCTAAAAGAGCATCAGGTGCATACCTTCTTGATAGGTGAGGCCTTTATGCGTTGCGATGATCCTGGCGAGGCCTTAAAAAGGCTCATTGCTTAGCGAGCCTTTTTTACTAAGATTGTTTTGCCGCTGACTTCAATCAATCCATCTTCGCCCATTGTTTTTAGAACCCGACCAGCCATTTCACGTGAGCAGCCGACCATTCGGCCTAGGTCTTGTCGCGTAATTTTAATTTGCATGCCATCGGGATGGGTCATCGCTTCAGGGGCACCGGTTAAGTCGATTAATGTTCGAGCAACACGGCCACTGACGTCTAAGAATGCTAAACGCCCAGCTTTGCGACTGGTTTGCAATAGACGCTTGGCCAATTGGCGGCCTAGTACGGTAATAATTTCTTTGCTATCTGCTTGGAGCTCATTCTTAAGTAAAGAGTTTAAGCGGTTATAACTAATGCCCGCAAGCTGGCAGGAAGAAGAGGTTTGAACGTAAACGTTTTGTTTGTCACGTGTCAGGGTCGGTTCAAAAAAACTCGCTTCGCCAAGGAAGTCTCCGCGACTTAAATTGGCGAGAATAAATTCGTGACCATCGACTTCATCGATACGTACGTAGGCGGACCCTTCAATAAAATAATATAAAGTGTTTATCTCATCACCGGGCTGAATAATATCTGTTTTATTCGGGTATTCGTGTCGGTGGCAAAAGCGGATAAACCTAGCAAAGGTTTCATCCGACATACCAGAAAAATTAAGAAGGTTTTTTTTTGTGCTCATTCCCCAAAGTGTAACAGAGATTATTTGAAATAACCTACGTCGTAAGCCTTTTGATGGTCGGTTTAGCAAACGTCATGTTGCTGGCTGGTTTTATGATATTCTTTGCGCCTAAAATTAAAACAAGGGTTTGAAAATGGATGTAAGAATAAAGTGGGTTGAAGGCGCGATGTTTCTTGGCGAATCAGGCAGTGGGCATACCGTTGTAATGGATGGTGCGCCAGCAAATGGCGGTAGAAATTTAGGGCCTCGGCCAATGGAAATGTTGTTAACTGGTATGGGCGGTTGTACAGCGTTTGATGTAAAAATGATTTTGGATAAAGCGCGTCAACAGGTGACCGATTGTGTGGCAGAAATTCATGCTGAGCGTGCTGATGAGGTCCCTGCGGTGTTTACTAAAATTCACGTTCATTTTATCGTGTCTGGTAAGGGCTTAACTGACAAAGCTGTTGCACGTGCTGTTAATTTATCAGCTGAAAAGTACTGCTCGGCCTCTATTATGTTGAGCAAGGCTGTTGAGATAACCCATGATTATGAAATTGTGGATGTTGCCTAATGAAGCGGCCTAATCCAACAACTGGCTTACGGCATGTTGCGTTAAATGTACAAGACTTAGTAGCCGCTGAGCATTTTTATGTTGAGTTAATGGGAATGTCTGTTGAATGGCGACCAGATGAACAGAACGTTTATTTAACCTCAGGGAATGATAACTTGGCCCTGCATGTTGTTACAGGAGAAGAGGCAGGGGTTCCAGCATTAGACCATATTGGCTTTTTTCTGGACCGGGAAGACGATGTAGATGATTGGTTTGAGTTTTTAAAACATCATGGCGTTAAAATGAAAACTCAACCACGCAAACACCGTGATGGCGCAAAAAGTTTTTATTGTTATGATCCTGGCGGCGTAACGGTGCAAATTATTTGCCACCCGCCTTTGGTTGGTCATTAATTGTATCGATGTCGCAGGCCACTTGATGCATAGCTGATGTTAGTTTTGACAAATCAGCTGTCGTCATAATATAGGGGGGCATCACGTAGATGAGGGTTGAAAAAGGACGAACCCATACACCGAGTTCTACAAACCGGGGTTGTATCCAATGGATATCAACGGGCTGATGCAGCTCAATGACACCAATCGCGCCTTTAACACGAACCTCTTTTACAGCGCTCAGTTGTGAACAAGGCGCTAGTTCAGATTGTAATTGTTTTTCAATCCTCTGTACCGAGGTTTGCCAGGGCGAAGCCAATAAAACCTCTAAACTGGCATTAGCTACTGCACAGGCTAAAGGGTTAGCCATAAACGTTGGACCGTGCATTAAGGTTGGGTGTTGGCCTCCGCCAATACCATCGGCTACTTTGCTGGAGCAGAGCGTGGCAGCGAGGCTTACATAACCACCGGTTAGCGCTTTTCCGACGCATAAAATATCAGGTGCAATTTGCGCTTGCTCGTAGGCGAATAAGGTTCCAGTACGGCCAAACCCAGTGGCTATTTCATCCAGAATCAGTAGTACATCGTGCTCATCACACAGCTCACGTACTTTTTTAAGATAGGCGGCGCTATAAAACCGCATGCCGCCTGCACCCTGCACCAGCGGTTCTATAATCACGGCTGCAATAGTACCTATATTGTCTTTTAATAAATGCTCAAAATCATCAATGGCGGCTTGATCGTATGGAGTTTGGTCTCGGCAATCAGGGGTTTTTGCAAAAAGGTGTTGAGCGAGAACGTTACTAAATAGATGATGCATGCCATTATCGGGATCGCAAACGGCCATCGCACCAAAAGTATCACCGTGATAACCATTTTTAATGGTTAATAAGCGTTGTTTTTGCGGTTGGCCTAGTGATGAGCAATACTGAAGGGCCATTTTGATTGCAACTTCAACGGCGACTGAACCAGAATCGGCAAAGAATACATGTTGTAAATCATCGTGGCTGATGTCGATGAGTTTTTTTGCTAAATCAACAGCAGGTTTGTGCGTTAAGCCGCCAAACATCACATGTGACATAGATTTGAGTTGGTTTTCAATAGCGGCATTTAAAGTGGGGTGATTGTAGCCATGAATGGCCGCCCACCAAGATGACATGCCATCAATCAATTCACGGCCATCTGCAAGCGTTAATCGAACGTCAGAAGCTGATTTTACGGGGAAAACAGGTGTTGGGTGGCTTAGACTGGTATAAGGATGCCAAATGTGTTGCTTGTCAAAATTGACAAGGTCTTCCCAGTTATTGCTCATTTAAGACTAAACCCAAAAAGATGTTTTTGTCATGATTTTTGAAACAAGCCGCATGCCTTGTTTAATGGGGGCAGGTAACTCAGCCCCGCCTTGCTCGATGGCGCTGGTAGCGTGTTGGCTTTCATCTTCGTGCATCTGATTAAGGATGGCGCGTGTTTTGTGATCGGTATCGGGCAGTTTTTCGAGATGGCTCTCAATATGTTGAACGACCTGTTTCTCGGTTTCGGCTAAAAAGCCGAGACTCCATTTGTCGCCGGCTAAACCGGCGGTGGCGCCAATGGCTAAAGAGCCCAAATACCAAGCAGGGTCTAGAATGCTGGTTTTTTCGCCAAGCTGGTCAAGACGTTTGCGACACCAAACAAGATGATCATTTTCTTCTTCGGCAGCTTGGGTCAGTTTTTCTTGCACGGCCTTGTTGCGAGCAGTTAATGACTGACCCTGATATAAGGCTTGGGCAGCGACTTCGCCAGCATGGTTTACACGCATCAGTTGCGCTGATAATTTAGCTTCGTCTTCATTAAGGTCGTTATCTTCGACGGCGTCAGACGGGTTTTCTCGCCCTGTTGTTTTAGCATGCCCCGCTAAGGTTCGTAACACACGGTTGGCATGAGCAATGAGGTTGTCAGCGGTGGAGTAAGCTCTTTGCATGGTTATACCTTTAGTTGTTGTGCTAGTAATGATACCGGATGCAAGGTGGTGGTGTTAAGCCCTGCTTGTTTTAAACCAGAGCGGATATGCAGTGCGCAGCCTACATTACTGGTTAGTAAATAATCAGTTGTGTGATCTTTTAAAGGAGCAATAGTTTGATCGCGTAGGGTGGTTGCGGTTTCTTTGTGGGTGAGCATGTAGCTACCAGCCGCGCCGCAACACATTTGATTGGGTTTGAAAGAGCGGATGTTTAATTCATTGATATTAGCAAGTAGTTCAGTAATATCGGTGGTTGAGGGGTGAGCATTTTTTAAGGTGCAAGGGGTGTGAAGCCAAGCCGATGCTTTCAGTGGTTTGAATGTGAGTGTACTTAAATAAGGCGCAATAAAATCACTGATATCAACGACTTTTTTTGATAGAGCATGGTCATATTCGGCTAAGGTAGAACCGCAACCACTGGCGACCGTAATGACGGCATCGTAGTGTGTATTATCAAACGTGTTTTGGTTGTTTTGGGCGAGCTTTAGTGCTTGCTGATGATTGCCAGCGTGTAAATCTATCGCGCCACAACAATATTGGTTTGGGGGAATGGAAACGTCAAAGCCACAATGTTGAAGAAGGAAGACAGTATCTTCTAGTGTTTTAGAATCAAGCACCTCTGTGGCGCAACCAGTAAAGAGCGCAACGTGCCCTCGCCTTTCTGCAACCAATGTCGGGTATGTTTCGTTAAACTGATTAGAGGAAATTTTGGCGGGCAAATAAGTATTTAGTTGTAAAGGGAGTTTACTTAAACCAACTTTCTGATAAAAACGCAGAAAAAAGTTTAGACTTTTCCTGTATTGTCCTTTGAGGCGACTAATGAATGAACGTTCTAACAGGCTCAATTTATTATGCTCGGTGGTGTTTGTGTCGCCACGAAAGTCGTTGATGAGCCTAGCATATGGTACTTTGGCGGGACACATTTGTTCGCAGGCTCTACACGTTAAGCAGTTATCAATGTGCTCGCTAAGCGTGTTTGTTAGTTCGAGATGGCCTTCTGACCAACCTTGAATGAGGGCTAGGCGGCCACGGGGTGAATCGTTTTCATTTTTAGTTAAATTGTACGTGGGGCACTGTGGTAGGCATAATCCACACTTAACGCAAAGGTCTGTATCGGTATAGTTGATTTGGTTTGTCAAAATAATAAAATAGGCAAGAGTGCGGATAATTCGTTATAATTAAACATTATATAATTTTATTTAAATAAACATTATGGTTATAAGTAAAAAACAACTGACGCATTTGAAGCGCTTAGAAGCGGAGTCTGTGCATATTATACGTGAAGTGATTGCTGAATTTGATAACCCGGCAATGCTTTATAGTGTAGGTAAGGATTCTTCGGTGATGTTGCATCTGGCACAAAAAGCGTTCTTTCCTGCCAAACCACCGTTTCCTTTGGTGCATGTCGATACCACTTGGAAGTTCAAAGAAATGATCGAGTTTCGGGATAAGCGGGCCAAAGAAGTGGGTATGGACTTGATTGTCTATATTAACCCAAAGGGTAAGGAGCTAAACATATCTCCATTTGAACATGGCTCATCGATGCATACCGATATCATGAAAACAGAAGGCCTGCGCCAGATGTTAGATAGTTATCAATATGATGCGGTGTTTGGCGGCGCTCGTCGTGACGAAGAAAAGTCACGTGCTAAAGAACGAATTTATTCATTCCGCGATAAAAATCACCGTTGGGACCCAAAGGCGCAACGCCCAGAATTATGGGATACCTATAATGGGCGCCATCAAAAAGGGGAGTCGATTCGGGTATTTCCGTTATCTAATTGGACTGAGCTCGATATTTGGCAATATATCTACCTTGAAGGGATACCTATTCCTGATTTGTATTTTGCAAAAGAACGCCCAGTGGTTGAGTACGGTGGAACCAAAATAATGGTCGATGACGAGCGCATGCCTGAAGAGTTACGTGACAAGGCGGTGATGGAGAAGGTGCGTTTCAGGACGCTGGGTTGTTACCCGCTAACAGGGGCAGTGGAGTCTACAGCGGAAACATTGCCTGAAATTATTCAAGAAATGCTGCTAACCAAAGTATCCGAGCGCCAGGGGCGATTGATAGACCATGATGAATCAGGGTCGATGGAGAAGAAAAAGATTGAGGGGTATTTCTAATGGCTGTTGAGCAAAATAACTTGATTGCATCTGATATCGAGGGGTATTTGAAGCAACATGAAAACAAAGAATTATTACGTTTTATTACCTGTGGTAGCGTAGATGATGGGAAAAGTACGTTAATTGGACGTTTACTGCATGACAGTAAAATGATTTTTGAAGATCAGTTGGCGGCAATTAATAATGACTCTAAAAAGCACGGTACAACAGGTGAAGCGGTTGATCTGGCTTTACTGGTTGATGGCTTGCAATCTGAACGTGAGCAAGGCATTACAATTGATGTGGCATATCGTTTTTTCGCCACGGACAAACGTAAGTTCATCATTGCAGATACCCCAGGGCATGAGCAGTACACGCGAAATATGGCAACCGGTGCGTCTACAGCCGATTTAGCGATTATTCTCATTGATGCGCGTTATGGTGTGCAAACACAAACACGACGTCATAGCTATATTACAAGTTTGTTGGGTATTAAGCATATTGTGGTAGCCGTCAATAAGATGGATTTGGTTGAATTTAGCGAACAGCGTTTTAATGAAATTAAAGACGAGTATCAGTCGTTTGCAAAAGAGGTGGGTATCAACTCGCCTGTGTTTGTTCCCGTGTCAGCGTTGACTGGTGATAACGTTGTTAATGCCAGCAAAAATATGCCATGGAATACCGATGCGCCGTTGATGGAGCAGCTCGATACGATTCCGCTTGAAGATACGGTAAATCTTGAAAACTTCCGCTTACCAGTACAGTACGTAAACCGTCCACACTTGGACTTTAGAGGCTTTTGCGGCACCATTGCGGCGGGTAGTATCCAGGTGGGTGATAGTATTACCGTGCTGCCATCGCAAAAAACGTCAGTGGTTAAACAGGTAATTCAGCCCGCAGTTAGTGAAAGCGAAATGAATGTTAGCGAAGCATTTGCGCCAATGGCGGTCACCTTGACGCTTGAAGATGAAGTGGATATTAGTCGTGGCGATATGATTGTGAAAACGACTGATCTTCCAGACGTCGCTGACCAGCTAGATGTCACCTTGGTGTGGATGAATGAAACGGCGATGAATACAGGGGTGGATTACCTAATCAAAAGGGCCAGTAATGTTGTGCCAGGTAGGTTTGAGCAGATTCATCATAAGGTCGATGTTAATACATTAGAAAAAATTGAAGCCAGTGAATTGCAACTCAATGAAATTGCTCGTTGCCGCTTATCGCTGAAGCAAGCGATTGCTTTTGACGCATATGCCGATGTAAAGGGAACGGGTAGCTTTATTGTGATTGATAAGTACACTCACGCCACGTTAGCGGCGGGTATGATTCAAGAGAAATCTACTGTTGCCGCAAACGGGCAATCAGCAAAAGAATACAGTGCTTTTGAAAAAGATTTAAATGTATTGATTAGACAGCACTTTCCCGAATGGGGCTGTCGATCGATTGATGATTTGCTCTCGTAAAGAATCACTTGGTGTTAGTCACTGCATGGAAGCAGGGCTCATAATCCGGCTTGCGAAGGTCGATAAGTTAACGAAAATAGTTAATGAAAATTCTTAGGGATAGGACGTAGAATACACGGATGTATAAAGAAACGAATAAGCGCTCTCTTATCAAAGGGGTGACGTGGCGTATTGTTGCGACAACAACAACGATGCTGATTGTCTACGTGTTTTTTGGTCGACTGGATCTTGCTATTGCAACGGGGTTGCTGGAAAGTGTTTTAAAAATTGGACTTTTTTGGCTGCACGAAAAGGCTTGGCTAAAAGTGCGCTGGGGGAAAAAAAGAATAGAGCCTTTCAATCTTTGGTTTACCGGCTTACCACTGAGTGGCAAAACGACCATTGCTGATAAAGTTTTTGAGCAACTTGAAAAGCTTGATATCCCCATTGAGCGGATAGATTCAAAAGATATTCGGGACCTCATCCCGAATATTGGTTATACAAGGGACGATAGAAATCGTCATATGCACCGTATTGGCAACCTTGTTTGTACCTTGCAGAACAATTCAGTGTCAACTGTTGCCTCGTTTGTTTCACCGTATAAAGAATCACGCAGAGCAATTCGTGAAATGGTCAGAAATAATATTGTTGTTTACGTAAAGGCAGACATCGAAACGTGTAAAAAGCGTGATCATAAGGGTGCTTACGCAAAAGCCTTAAGTGGGGAGTTTAAAAACTTTCCTGGCGTCGATGAGGTATATGAGGAACCTGAGCATGCCGAAGTAGTCGTTGATACGGATGCTTTGTCAGTTGACAAGTCAGTTGAAGTAATTGTTAAGTACGTTAAAAAGCATTACATCAAATAAGGGTAAATAAATGAGTACAAACACGGTATGGCATGAGCATCATATTAGTCAAAAGCAGCGCTCTATTTTAAAAAAACAAAAACCTTGTATTTTATGGTTTACCGGCTTAAGTGGTAGTGGTAAATCAACGGTTGCTAATGCAGTAGAAAATCAACTGTTTGCGATGAAGAAGCACACCTATTTGCTCGATGGCGATAACGTGAGGCAAGGGCTTAATAAAGGACTTAGCTTTAGTGAAGAAGATCGAATAGAAAATATCCGCCGCGTAGGTGAGGTGGCTAACTTGTTTTGTGATGCAGGCTTGGTTGTCGTTACTGCGTTTATTTCCCCGTTTGCTAAGGACCGTCAAATGGTGCGAGATATGGCCATGCAAGGCCAGTTTGTGGAGGTGTTTATTGATGCACCATTAGAGGTTTGTGAGCAGAGAGATCCTAAAGGGTTATATAAAAAAGCGCGTGCAGGAGAGATTAAAGACTTTACGGGTATCGACTCACCTTATGAGGTGCCGGTAAACCCTGAGCTGCATGTTGTTAACGACGGCATTAGTATTGAAGAGGCGGCTACGGAAGTTGTGGCTTACCTTAAAAAGAACGCATATATTTAAAAATGTTAGATAATATAAACATAGAAGACATTGTGGCACTCGCAAAAAAAGCAGGTGATGCCATTATGGATATTTATCAAAAAGATTTTGAGGTTGAGTTTAAGGCTGATCAATCGCCACTGACTGAGGCCGATACGGCGGCGCATAAGATTATAGAACAAGGCTTAAAAGAGCTGGATCAAAAGAATAATAGGCTAATCCCCTTGATGTCAGAAGAAGGCAAAAATATTCCTTATCAGGATAGAAAGGATTGGGACTACTTCTGGATGGTTGACCCTGTAGATGGTACTAAAGAATTTATCAAAAAAAATGGTGAGTTCACCGTCAATATTGCCTTAATAAATCAAGGCATGCCTGTTTTAGGCGTGGTGTATGCGCCAGCGCTGGGGCAAATGTATTGGGCTAAGCAAGGCGAAGGGGCCTTTAAAGACGGGCAGGCTCTACCGTTAAAACGAGCTGAGCAGCGCGATAGCTATAAAGTAGTAGCTAGTCGTTCGCATCTGTCTGATGAAACAAAAAAATTCATTGATGAGATAAAAACAGAAAAAGTCAAAGAGCTAGTATCCATTGGTAGTTCCTTGAAGCTTTGTCTCGTTGCAGAAGGTGAAGCTGACATTTATCCAAGACTAGGACCAACAATGGAATGGGACACGGCTGCGGCACACGCGGTTGTTTTATGCGCTGGAATGAAGGTATGTGAGTTTAATAAGGGTGGGATCTCAAAACCGCTTGTATATAATAAACAAAATTTACTGAATCCTTTTTTTATTGTTTCATCCATTAGCTAACAAATAAACTTATATGGCTTACTATAAACAGCATATCTTTTTTTGTACCAACCAGCGAAGCGATGGCCGCGCGTCTTGCCAAGACCATAATGCGCAAGAAATGCGTGATTACTTAAAGAAGAAAGTAAAAGAAGCAGGCCTTGCAGGACCAGGTGGTGTAAGGGTTAATAATGCAGGGTGTTTAGATCGCTGTGGTCAAGGCCCTGTGCTGGTTATTTATCCCGAAGAAACCTGGTATCAATTTAAGAGCAAAGGAGATATTGATGTAATACTGGAGCAGCACATAAAAAATAATAAGACAGTCCAAAGGCTTGTTATTTAATGTCTAAAGCTCTTTTAGGTAATGAGCTAATAGGTTTTTTATGACCTTGCTGCGCTGTAGCGCTGTTTTATACGAAATTTCAGATCAACAATAAAGTGTCTAAGCATGAATGGAAAAATTGATTTCCTAATGTTTTTTATTGTTGGTGTATAACCTAGTTCTCTTGTTCGTATGATGTTCATCTCCTCAAGGCCTATTTTATCCATTTCGGCAGATGTTTTTTGTTGAGAGTGAACACGGAACGCGCCTAAAAATTGAGGAATATGGCCAAATGTAGCGCCTACATTGTAAAAACGCATCAATAAATCCCAGTCCATAGCAAATTGGAAAGACTCATCTATTTTGCCACCTGCCTTTTCCCAAATGGAGCGCCTCCAAAATAAGGTCTCTTGAGGTATATAGTCAGCCCAAGCTAAAGTCTTTTCGCAGTGGTCAGGTAAAATCCATCTGCCAATTTCCATGTCATCATCATCAATCATCAATCGATTGCCATATACTACATCAATATGGGGGTGTTGGTTGAAATATTCAATAACGGTGTTTATTGCACCTGGTAATAATAAGTCATCGGAATTCAGCCAAGCCATAATCTCCCCCGATGTGTTCAAGAACCCACGGTTGATAGCTTGAGATTGTCCGTTATCAGGTTCTGATTTCCAGCCTGTTAACAGGTGTCCATTTTTCTTAAGGACCTCTACAGTACCATCGGTCGAGCCACCGTCTTGTATGAAGTACTCAAGGTTAGGGTACTCTTGGTTTAATACACTGTTTATGGTTCTTTCTATAAAGTTGGCTTGTCCATATGATGGTGTAACGATAGAGAGTTTAGGTGAATGTGTCAGTACTACTTTATCGTTAGGCGGAGTTTTTAATGGCCTAGGAGAGTATTGCCTCAACCAACCTAAACGCGGACGGGCGAGGCGGTTAAATTTTAACTTAAAGTAGATTGGTATAATCTTGCAGCGGTGTATTAGCTGTCTACAAATTGATTTGGATAGCTCATATGCGACGGCTTGTTTTTCAAGCAATACAGTTTTTTGTTCTTGAATAACACTTTCTTTTGTTTGCAATTCTTTTAACTGCTCTTGTATTACGGCTTGTTTTCCAAGCAATGCAGTTTTTTGTTCTTGAATAACACTTTCTTTTGTTTGCAATTCTTTTAACTGCTCTTGTATTACGGCTTGTTTTCCAAGCAATGCAGTTTTTTGTTCTTGAATAACACTTTCTTTTGTTTGCAATTCTTTTAACTGCTCTTGTATTACGGCTTGTTTTCCAAGCAATGCAGTTTTTTGTTCTTGAATAACACTTTCTTTTGTTTGCAATTCTTTTAACTGCTCTTGTATTACGGCTTCTTTTTCTTCTAACCCTGCTATAAGCTGGTTAACATGGGAGCATATTGATTGATATGATTTTTTGGATTGTTCATTAATAAACGTTTTTATGTTGTTGAAATCAAAACGTTGGTGAACAAAGAATACATTTCCCCAGTCACCGCTTATGGACCAGGGCATGTTTCTTTCAATGACTTCGATTGAGCCGTTTCTACGCACAATAACTGATTCTGGATAACCATTGCTTTCTGCCCATATCACTAAGTCTTCTAAAGTATAAGAATTCGCGCCACTTGTTTCGGGTAAGTCGTTCCAATACTCAGCCATGATAATGGTTGGTCGTAAACTACCTAGTCCGTGTAGAACATTCAAATCATGACCGTCGGTATCTATTTTTAGAAAGTCAATTTGCTCGGGCTTGCCACTAAAAAAATCTTTCAGCGTACATGTTTTAACTTCTACTATTGTGTTGCCTCTATTTACCGTGGAAGAGTCCCCCAGGTCACTCAATGTGTGATGGTAGTCCAGCTCATTTCCATCGTTATCAGTAGCCACATGAAATTGTGCGGAGCCTGTTTCATTTGAAACAGCGTAGGGGTTGATTGAAACGACATTAGACGCTTCATATTTTTTGCGGAGGTTATCAAGGTGTCGAGGTAAAGGTTCAAAACCGTCAACTTTACCAGCGCCCGATTTGATGGCTAAGTCTATAAAGCTACCGCGTTCGACACCGATATCGACGACATAGGGTTGCTTAAATTGAGAAAAAAACTCCCTAGCTATATTGTATTCTATTTCCTGACCGTATTCATCCATCGTGATGTATCCATTTTGTTGTAGCCAAGTTGAAAAATCTTCTTGGGTTTGTTGATATATTTGTTTTTCGATACCGCTGAGGTGTGCGGGGTCGGGCTGAAACGTTCTATGTTGCCCGAGTACCATATCTTTGGGAGAATAAGAGTTTGATTCTGAGGTCTGTTTGCATGTAAATTTTTTATCAATTTTATGCAACATAAGTTCATCTTCATGCAGTTGTAGGTGCGGACTTATATTGTTAATTAACTCCTTTATCTCGACTAACGTTGATTCTTTGTTGCTGTTCGCAATTTCATAGCGTATTGATATGTCGGCACTGCTCGTCCATTGCTTGTGTGCATCTAGCCAAGAAGTAATTTCATCAGAAGAGTAATGTAAGTCAAATTTTCTGTAGCAACTAACTGCCACTGTTCTAATGTCCCTGAAAGAATAGATGGTTAAATCAGCATGTTCTGCAAGTGTTTTGCTGTAATGATGGCACTTTGCTAGACAAATACCTTTAGAGGTTGTGAAGGCACCTTCAGCATCTTGGTCATCTGGCGCTATCCACAGTGTTTGCACGTCATTATCACTTAAGAGTTCTGCAGCGACATTGAATATCCACGTCGTCATTGAGCGTGGCATGCCACAAATAATGATCTTTAAGTCTGGAGGCATATTTAAGAGGATGCTAAGCTGAAAGCCGACTGAATGCAGATGTTGGGCTAACAGAATACCCGAAGGCTTCCAATATATCTTGGAACTCGAGCTCTAGAAATTGTTGCGTTTCAGCTGACAGCTTTTTTTTATAATTCCCCGGGTGAACTTGTCTTACATGACTTTCTTCTTTTTCAGTTTCAGGGAAAACATCATATTTATTAACAATTTTTGTGAGAATTTTTTCTTCAATAACCCATCCATACTGTTGGCAGATGTTTTTAAGGAATGATAGTTTGTCGTAAATGATGTCTTCGTACCTATAGATAACGCAATTGTCTTGGGAAAGGATTTCTTTGTAGCTTTTGATTCGCTTAATATGTGATTTATATTTTTCTTTCACAAATGCTTCGATGTCTTGGGCGTCTGCGCTCTCTCTTCTTTTTAACCAAACCTCACGAAGCAGGCCTTTTTTTGGTATGGCGTGTGATTTTTTTCTTGAAAAATACATGGAAACTAAAGCGTCCATTGGGTTTCTTATTAGTAATATTTTTTTATGGTTATTTAAGTTCTCTAATTTGTATGCCTGTGGAAAAAAACGGAACCCACCATACAGGTAGCCTTTGGGTTTAAAAAATAGTTTTGAGTTGGGGATTTCTGAGTTTGGCATTATCCCATTAATAAACATTTGGTCTTGCATGCTAAAGTATGTAAGGCCAGCATGGGGCGCTAAATCACTTAACATATTAAACAATAGGGTGCTGCCAGATTTATGAAGGGAAAAGGCATAAACGCTGGGGGCTTCAGATGTAGAGGGTGGTAATGTTAATTGGTTTAAAAATTCTTCAATATCTCTCATTTTATCATTCCCATGGGTTTGAGTTTTTTTGTGGTTTTGTGGTTTTTGATCGATAAAATTCAATGGCTTGTTTAGGCGAGCCATCAAAAACTAAAGTGCCTTTGTTAAGGACTATGGCGCGATCACAAAAACCGTCAATGGAGCTCATGTTGTGCGTAACTAGGAGAATAGTGGTTCCATTTTTTTGTAATTTCTTTAAATGCTCTTTGCATTTATCTTGAAAGAAGGAGTCGCCAACGCTTAAGGCTTCATCGATAATTAAAATATCTGGCTCTAGAGCGATTTGAACTGAAAAAGCAAGGCGAGCTTTCATTCCGCTAGAGTATTCCTTAATAGGTTGGTTAACTGCATTACCAATGCCAGAGAAGGCTATGATTTCTTCAAGTTTATTTTTGATTTGTGATCTGGTTAAGCCAAAGAGGAGACCATTGAAATAGATGTTTTCGATGCCGGTGTAATCCAAATTAAACCCACTGCCTAGCTGAAGCAGGGCAGCAATTTTTCCTTCAATTTTAATGGTGCCACTAGTTGGCTTTCTAGTGCCAGTTAGTAATTCTAATAGAGTGCTTTTCCCATCCCCATTTCTTCCAATAATAGCAATGGACTCTCCTTTGCTAACACTGAAAGACACGTCTTTGACAGCCCAGAGTTCTTTGATCCCTTTTTTATAGGAGCTAAAAAACATACAGAGTATTTTAGATAAATGGGAGTGGGATATGTTGTAACACTTGCTTAAGTTGGAAACGGTGATGCAGGTTAAGTCGTTCATATTAAATCAGCAAAGTGTTTCCTCATGGACATAAAAAACAAGTATGCCAAACAAGAGGATATTAATGAAAGAACAAAATAAATAGCTAAAGCCGAAAAGTCTGGTGCTGAATGATTGAAAACAATAGTTCTCATTTGCTCTACTATCAGTGATATTGGGTTGATGGTTATTAATGCATCTAATATATAAGGAGGGTTCTCGAATCGATATAGAACAGGGGAGATAAATAATATTCCACGGGCAAGTAGTCCTGTTATTTGTTCGATGTCTCTTGAGAGCGTCCCTAAGGCCGCAATTAACCAGGAGAGGCTTAAGAGCATCGGAAAGCAAATAGCTATCAATAAGGGAATGTAGAAAGTCTGAATAGGAGGGGGGGCGACTAGTACAGCGTAAGCAATTAATAGAATGTTCAGCGAAATAAAAAGATGAAGTAATGATGAAATGCAAATAATGACAGGTAAAATTTCAACAGGGAAGATGACTTTTTTTACGAGTGTTTGATTTTTTAAGATAACTCGGACAGATTTCGTAATACATTCAGATGTTGCAAAATAAATGATTAGGCCGGAAAAGAGCATTAAAACATACTCTCCGTTATCTATAGGCATGCCATTTCGGGCTCCTCTTAACCCAAAGCCGAAAACTAAACTATACATTGCAAGCATAATTAAGGGCGTTATAAACGCCCAAGCGAGCCCAAAAATTGAGTCAAGGTAACGTGATTTGAAGTCCCTTTTTAATAACTCAAAAATAAGGCTTTTATGGTTATAGGCTGTTGTTAGCAATGGGTTAACATCCGTGATTTATAATTTAAAAAGCGATAGTAATTAAATAAGCTTAGGTCTTCTTTTTTGCAAATTTTAATGTTGTTTACGTCGAGCCTAGTTTTTTTTGATACGTTTTTTATGAAGACGTGGTTTTAGTGGGGCCAAAGGTTTAGTAGCTTTTTTGTTGGTCTTTTTCAATTATCGTATAATAACGTATTACTGCTTTATCTGTCAGTAATGGAAGCGAATTACTTGATTGGTTATTCGCAATACTTTTGCCGGAAGGTTTGTTTGTATTGAATTGCAAAAGTGTTTTTATGAATGAGTGAATGCCTTTTTATTAAAAAGTGGATGTAGAGTGGATGACGAGTTAAAAATTAGTATCGCAGTGCCGTCATATAACTATGCTTGTTTCTTAGAGGAGGCTCTTGCTAGTATTAAAAGGCAATATTACGCTAATTATGAGGTATTAATTGCTGATGGCGGTTCTGTCGATGGATCGTTGGAAATTATTGAGAGGTTTTGCGGTGAAGACGAAAGATTTCGATTAATAAGTAAAAAAGATGCTGGGCAAGCAGATGCTATTTCTAAAGCATTTCAGTTTGCATCTGGTGACATCTTGTGCTTTTTAAATGCAGATGACTGCTATCTGGATGATGATGTGTTTGGTTTGGTGGTTAATGCTTTTAAGCTAAATCGATCGACCGAAATAATTAGCTTTGGTGGGGCTTATATCGATATAGATGGGAATTGGATGAAACGTATAAATTATCGTTACCACCCTTTAGATAGTTTTGATTTGATGCCTTACCGAACCGCGGTAATACAACCGGCAACCTTTTGGAAAAGACATGTTTACGATGAAAATGTGTGGCCCAAAGAGTTTAACTATGTGTTTGATGTGGTGTTTTTTTACAATGCTTTTTTGAAGCATTCTTGGTTAGAGGTCTCAAATATAGTTGCTGGGTACAGGTTGCATGATAATAATAAGTCACTAACAGTGAGGTCGAGTAGGGTCTTTGAGTTAGCGGCTTTCGAAAGAATTAAGTTTGGAGAAAAGTCTTTTCGAGCTCAATATTTGTTTAAAATAGCCAGAATTCTACAGCGTCATGGTAAACGAAAACTTGGTGGACTTGAGCTATCAAAAGCGATTTACTTTATCGTAAACACAGTGGCCTATATAAGTGTTTATAGGCTGCCTAGTATTTGAATGGTTAAGACTTAATGTTTCGATGTCTCTTTATAAATTATATAGGAGCAGAAATAGCGTATGAAAAGAAATTTATTAATAATTGCGTGTAAATAAAAATATGGGAAAAAGATGAATAAGAGAGCTTTAATTACAGGCGTAACGGGCCAAGATGGGTCTTATCTGGCTGAGTTGTTATTAGATAAAGGGTATGAAGTTCATGGTATTAAGCGCCGCTCATCTTCATTTAATACTGAACGAGTTGACCATATTTATCAAGATCAACACATTGATAATCCAAAGTTTTTTTTGCACTATGGTGATTTAACTGATACGTCCAACCTTACGCGTATTTTGCAACAAGTTCAGCCTGATGAGGTGTATAATCTCGGGGCTCAGAGTCATGTGGCTGTGTCTTTTGAGTCACCAGAATATACGGCAGATGTTGATGCGATGGGCACGTTACGGATATTGGAAGCGATTCGTATATTAGGTTTAGAAAAGAAAACGCGTTTTTATCAAGCCTCTACATCAGAATTGTTTGGGGAAGTTCAAGAGGTTCCTCAAACGGAGAAGACTCCTTTCTACCCGCGATCACCTTATGCTGTGGCCAAGATGTACGCCTATTGGATTGTAGTTAACTACCGTGAAGCTTATGGTCTGTATGCGTGCAATGGTATTTTGTTTAATCATGAGTCGCCTCGTCGTGGTGAAACTTTTGTTACTCGTAAGATTACTCGGGCCTTGAGTAATATTTCTCAAGGCTTAGAGGAGTGCTTGTTCCTAGGTAATATGGATGCGCTACGTGATTGGGGGCATGCAAAAGATTATGTGCGTATGCAATGGATGATGTTGCAGCAGGAAACTGCAGAAGACTTTGTAATTGCTACGGGAAAGCAAATTTCTGTGCGTGAGTTTGTGCGACTCTCAGCTGCTGAGCTGGGCATTGAATTAGAATTTAGTGGGGAAGGTTTAAATGAAGTAGGGATAGTTAGATTTCTATCAGATGAGTCATTGCCTGGTGTTAAGGTGGGAGATGTGATTGTCAAAGTTGACCCGCGTTATTTCCGTCCAACTGAGGTGGAAACTTTGTTGGGCAATCCAGCAAAAGCCAAAGAAAAACTCGGCTGGGTACCAGACATTACGGTTGAACAAATGTGCGCTGAAATGGTGGCTCATGATCTTGATATTGCAAAACGTCATGCTTTATTGAGATCGCACGGGCATGATGTAGCGATAGCCGTAGAGAATTAAGATGGCTGCAAAACGAATTTTTATAGCAGGTCATGAGGGTATGGTCGGTTCAGCAATTGTCCGTCAACTACAGCAGGAAAAAGGCGTTGAGCTGGTTACGCGGACACGTCGTGAGTTGGACTTGGTGTCGCAGGCAGACGTGACTACATTTTTTCAACAAGAAAAGATTGACCAAGTGTATTTGGCGGCTGCTAAAGTGGGAGGGATATATGCGAATAATGAATACCCGGCTGAATTTATTTATCAAAACCTGATGATTGAGACAAACATTATTCACCAGGCCTATGTAGGGGGTGTAAAAAAGCTACTATTTCTTGGTTCATCTTGTATTTACCCTAAGTTGGCAAAACAGCCCATGCAAGAGTCCGAGTTATTGACGGGGATCTTAGAGTCTACTAATGTGCCATATGCTATTGCTAAGATTGCAGGCATTAAGTTGTGTGAATCTTATAATCGCCAATATGCTATTGCTAAGATTGCAGGCATTAAGTTGTGTGAATCTTATAATCGCCAATATGGTGTTGATTATCGTTCGGTGATGCCAACTAATTTGTATGGTAAAAATGATAACTTCCACCCTGAAAATTCACATGTGATACCTGCGATGATGCGCCGTTTTCATGAAGCAAAATTAGCAGGTGACCAAGAAGTAACCGTTTGGGGTACAGGCAAGCCAATGCGTGAGTTTTTACATGTTGATGATATGGCGGCAGCTAGTGTTTTTGTGATGAACCTAGATAATGCAATGTATCAAGCTCATACAGAGCCGATGTTGTCGCACATTAATGTTGGTACAGGGATTGATTGCACCATTCGTGAATTGGCAGAAACAATGGCTAAGGTTGTAGGGTTTGAAGGGAAGTTGATATTTGATGGTAGCAAGCCAGACGGTACGCCTCGTAAATTGATGGAGGTGACGCGATTAAAACGGCTAGGCTGGAGCGCGGGCACAAGTTTAGAGGCCGGCCTAGAAAGGACATATGAATGGTTTGTGAATGCAGCGGAATCTTTACGAAGTTAATCGACCTTGATTTGCTTTAATGTAAGCGATAAGCCCTTGGGCAAGAGAACATGTTCGGCTTTATAGTGATGAAAGTTTCGATTGTTACAGTTTGCTATAATTCCTCCTTAGTCATACGATCATCTATTGATTCAGTACTATCTCAGTCCTACACTGACATTGAATATATTATTGTTGATGGAGGGTCCAACGATGGGACACTCAAAATTGTAAATCAATTTGCTGATCAAATTCATCACGTAATTAGTGAGCCAGATAAGGGGATTTACGATGCGATGAATAAAGGGATAGAGCTAGCAACAGGTGATATAATTGGTGTCCTGAATTCCGATGACTTTTACTCTAGTCCAGATGTTATTTCTAAAGTAGTGAATGTATTTAAGCAAAATGAGGGTATTGCTTTATTGTCTGGTAATGTCGATTTTGTTTCGGAACGTAATTTAATTAAGCCTGTTCGAAAGTACTCTTCTTTTAACTTTTCGCCTTGGAAGATGCGGTTTGGGTTTATGCCTGCCCACCCCGCGACATTTATTAAGAAGGCAGTATACAATGAAGTTGGTTTGTATAAAGTAGGGTATAAAATTGCTGCTGACTTTGATATGTTTATTCGAGTACTAGTGAAGCATAAGTTTAAGTACACAAAATTAGATAAGACGTTAGTTAGAATGAGGTTAGGAGGTGCCAGTACGTCAGGCTTTAAAAGCTATTGGGTCTCAACCAAAGAGATAGCCCGTTCATTAAATGAAAATGGTGTGTATTCAAACTTCTGGTTTGTATTCCTTCGCTTGCCGATAAAGTTTTTTCAGTTATTTAACCCTTGGGGTTAGCTGATGAGTAGGGTTTTAGTTACTGGCGCTACAGGGTTTATTGGGCGGGCTGTGACGGAGAGGTTGCTCTCAAGCGGACACTCTGTCGTGGCGGCGGTTCGTCAAAGTTCCGGTATTCTGGGGTTAGGTGTCAAGGTGGTAGAGGTTGGTAATACTTCGGCACAAACTGATTGGCGTCAGGAATTAAATAAGGTTGATGTGCTTATTCATTGTGCTGGGCGTGCTCATATTATTAATGAGATGGTTACCGACCCTTTAGCTGAATTTCGACAGATAAACACGGCGTCAACATTAAATTTAGCGAAACAAGCGGCTGAGGTGGGAGTTCGACGATTTGTTTTTATAAGTTCTATAAAAGTTAATGGTGAGCTGACGGTAAAAGAGGCTTTCTGCCCTGATGATATATTTGTTCCAACTGACCCATACGGATTATCTAAATATGAAGCTGAACAAGGTTTGTTGGCTTTAGTAAAGAGTACAGATATGGAGGTTGTTATTATTAGGCCAACACTAGTGTATGGTTCTGGCGTCAAAGGTAATTTTGCTAGTCTGCTAAAATGGATTGAAAGCACAGTTCCTTTGCCTTTTGGTGCTATTGATAATAAGCGCTCGTTAGTGGCTTTAGAAAACTTGGTTGATTTTATTATTCATTGTATTGATCACCCAAGAGCTGCAAATGAAATCTTTTTGATTTCAGATGGCGAAGATGTGTCAACAACTGAGCTAATACAGAAGGTCTCAAATGCCTTTGGCAAAAAGGCGTTCTTACTGCCTATTCCTGTGACTTGGATGAGGTTTGTGGCAAGGGTGATGGGTAAGACAGATGTGGTAAATCGGTTATTTGGTTCTTTGCAGGTGAATAGTTCTAAATCTCGGGAACTACTTGGCTGGGAGCCAGTTATTACGATGGATGAACAGTTGAAGAAAACAGTGAAGGCGTACTTGAATGAAAAGGCTCGCTGATTTAATTTTGGCTATCAATGCTGTTATTATTTTTTTTATTCCCATTTGTGTTGTGACTATTTTGGTTAGACTAACGTCAAAAGGGGGGGCTTTATATTGGTCCGATAGAGTAGGCATTAATAATGATGTTTTTAAAATGCCTAAATTCCGTAGCATGAAAACAGATACGCCCGCAGTTGCCACTCATTTGCTAAAGGATCCTAAAAGTTTGTTAACGCCAATTGGTGGTTTTTTGCGCAAATCAAGCCTAGATGAGCTGCCGCAACTATGGTGTATTTTAAAAGGAGACATGAGCTTCGTGGGGCCTCGTCCAGCGTTGTTTAATCAGGGTGACTTGATTGCCCTACGGACTAAAAATGGTGTTCATGAAATGTTGCCTGGTTTAACAGGTTGGGCTCAGGTTAATGGTCGAGATGAGCTGCCTATATCCAAAAAAGTAGAGCTAGATGTTGAATACAAGCATCGGCGCTCATTTTTCTTCGATATTTATATCCTTTGGTTAACGTTTCTCAAGGTGCTTAAAAGAGATGGTGTTTCCCATTAATTTAATGGGTACGTGATTCTGGGTTGCTATTTTTACGAATTTAGTCAGGAAAAAAGCTGGTAGTCTTTTTTCTTTGCTAGACTTAGCGATTATCGATAGTTTTAAGGAGCAAGGACGTTGAAAGTAAGGAAAGCAGTAATCCCCGTTGCGGGCTTAGGGACGCGCGTTTTACCCGCTAGTAAAGCGATCCCAAAAGAAATGATGCCAGTAGTGGATAAGCCGGTTATTCAATATGTGGTTGAAGAAGCTGTTGCCGCGGGGATAAAGGAAATTATTTTGGTGACGCGTGCGGGTAAATCAGCAATAGAGGATCACTTTGATTCGCATTATGAGCTTGAGGCTGAGTTAGCACGTAAAAATAAAACGGCGTTGTTGGCGGCTATTCAAAATATTGTCCCCCCAGAAGTATCGATTATTTCAATTCGGCAACCCGAAGCGAAAGGCTTGGGGCATGCCGTACATTGTGCTGCGAGCACGGTTGGCGGCGAACCATTTGTAGTTATTTTACCTGATGTGTTGGTGAATAACGGGGGTGATAAAACGAATGACTTAATGAGAATGGTTGTTGAGTTTGAAAACACAGGTGCGGCTCAAATTATGGTCGGCGAAGTGCCTGACGATAAAGTTCAACTATATGGTATTGCTGACTGTGGAGGCGTTGCTCCGGAGTTTGGCGAATCTACAGCTATTAAAGGACTGGTCGAGAAGCCAAAGCAAGACGAATCGCCTTCAAATTTAGCCGTTATTGGTCGTTATGTGCTGCCAGGGAAGATTATGAGTTTGCTGGCTGACGGTAAGCCCGGTGCGGGTGGCGAAATACAACTCACGGATGCTATTGATGCTCTATTAGAATTGGAGCCAGTGGAGGCCTATAAAATGATGGGTGATACATATGATTGTGGAGAAAAACTGGGTTATTTAAAGGCTAATCTTGCGTATGGTTTACAGCATAGTGACACGGCCAACGGTTTGAGACAGTTTATCAACGCCTTAGCTAATGAGCATGAATAGTGGTGAGGTAAAAGCATGGGTTGATCTTCAGTCGCACGCTGAAGAAATGAAGGGGTTGCACCTATCTGAGTTATTTCGTCTAGAGGCTGATAGGTTTGATGATTTTAGTTTTTCTACCGAGAGTTTTTTATTAGATCTTTCAAAGCAGCGGATTACCAAAGACACATTGGGTAAATTAATGGCCTTAGCTGAGCAGCAAGCGCTGGGCGAATGGATTGAGAAATTATTTACTGGAGAACAGGTCAATGTATCGGAGGGGCGTTCTGCGTTGCATACTGCGTTACGGCTCCCCAAAGAGGAAACCCTTAGGGTTAACGACCGGGTTATTACGGAAGATATCCATGCTTCCTTAGAAAAAATGGCGTTATTGGTTAGGCAGATCCAGCAGGCTCAGTGGCGAGGTTTTGATGGTCGACCTATTCGGTCAATTGTAAATATTGGGGTTGGAGGTTCAAACCTTGGGCCGTTAATGGCTTGTGATGCATTAGAGCAATATACGCCTGCTGAAAGCAAGCAACTTGATATCCATTTTGTATCATCAATGGATGGGAGTGAACTAGAAAAGCTACTTCCTTTATTAGAGCCCGCGACAACATTATTTATTGTGGCCTCTAAAACATTTAGCACAATTGACACCTTGGCAAATGCTAATACGGCTAGGGAATGGTTGTTAAAAGCAAGTGGGAAGTCTGTTGACTTAATTAATCAACATCACTTTATTGCAGCAACTGGGAATATCCGTGCGGCACAATCATGGGGGGTTCCCGAGAAAAACCAATTATTATTTTGGGATTGGGTTGGTGGGCGATATTCTTTGTGGTCAGTAATAGGGTTGCCTATTGCGCTTAAAGTTGGTATGGAAAATTTTCGTGCGATTCTTAAAGGTGCTCATGCAATGGACAGGCATTTTAGAGAGACGAGCTTTGATAAAAATTTGCCCGTTTTATTAGGCTTGGTTGGCGTTTGGAATATTAACTTTTTGAATATTCATGCACACACAATTTTGCCTTATGATGGGCGTCTTTCACATTTACCATCCTATTTACAACAGTTGGAAATGGAAAGTAACGGGAAAAGTGTCAATACCAAGGGAGAGCGGCTTAATTACCGAACCTGCCCAGTGTTATGGGGTGAAGTCGGCTCGAATGCACAACACGCGTTTTATCAGCTTTTACATCAAGGTACTGAATTGGTGATGTGCGACTTTATTACCACAGCGGTACGCTATGAAGGCGAAGGTGAAGAGCTTCAGCTGCAGCATCAGTTATCGCTTGCTAATTGCTTGGCGCAATCTAGGCTTCTGGCCTTGGGCGCCGAATCGGAAAATGATTTAGGTTATCAGCATTACGATGGCAATCAACCTAGTAGCACGATTATGTTGGATGAGTTAACCCCAGAAACGTTTGGCGGACTGATTGCTTTATATGAGCATAAAGTGTTTGTGCAGTCGGTGATTTGGGAAATAAACCCGTTTGATCAGTGGGGCGTGGAAAAAGGCAAAAAGCTAGCTTCATCATTATTACCAGAGTTTCAGTCACAGGTGAGTGGGGACCTGGATTCATCTACTAGGGGATTGATTCAGCGTGTTCAACGTCAACAGGCTCAGTATGAAAGTTAATGTGTATGGTGCGGGGCTTTCTGCCTGGGTTGCGGCGACATGCCTAGCTAAAGTAGGAAACGATGTAGCTATTTGCGGTGTGTCGCAAGGTGAATTAGGAAAGATTCCGACGGTTCGTGATGAGCCGAGTTTATTGCAACAGTTAGAAGCGCAGATTAGTAGTGGCCGACTTAGTCGGCGTAACGAAGGAGTGCAGCCAGAGGCTAATATTCATTGGCTTGCCTTTCAGCCAGACCAGCAATACAAGGCTGAGCAAGTGATGGAGCGGCTTTCTCAATCAGCTCAAAATGATATGCTGGTCGTTAATCAATGTAACTTTGCGGTGGGAGCGACACGTGACCTGCAAACTCGATTAAAAGGGAAAGGCTATGTGGTGTATATCCCCGATAATTTACAAGAAGGTTCGGCGATCCAGGGTTTTAGTCAACCTAACGGGATCGTTTTGGGGCTAGATCATGATAAGGCATTAGTTAAGGCTCGAGCTTTATTAAGGCCGTTTAGTGAGGGCTTGAATACACTGCAGTTAATGACAACTCGTGAAGCTGAATTTACCAAATTTGCTATTACAGGCATGCTCGCTATTCGTTTAGGTTATGTTAATGAATTGGCTAATCTGGCAGATCAGTTAGGTGTGGATATTAGCGTTGTTCAAGAAGGAATGAGGGCTGATACAAGGATCGGTGAGCATTACTTGTCGCCGGGCTGTGGTTTTGGAGGGCAGAACTTCCATGCTTATGTTTCTAAGTTTTCTGGCATTTTTCAACAGCAGAAGCAGCAATCACTCTTAAAAGCAGTTGTTGACGAAAATGAGGTGCAAAAAGAGTTGCTGTTCAGGAAATTATGGCAGCACTATAATGGTGCTTTGGACGGTAAGATGGTTGCAATTTGGGGGTGTTCATTTAAGCCAGGGACAGCCAGTATTGATAATGCACCTAGTATAAAAATAATTAATGCGCTGGTTGCACAAGGGGTTCAAGTTAATATCCATGACCCAGAAGCAATACCAAATATAAAAAGTTATTATACAGGTGAAAAATTGATCCGTTATTGTAAAACACCGATGGATGCAGCAGCTGGTGCTGATGCGTTATTACTCGTTACTGAGTGGCCGCTTTATTGGTCACCTGATTATGAGCAACTTGCTAAATGCATGAATGATCGTTTGATCATTGATGGGAGGAATGTTTTTGATAAAGAGGTCGTTAAACAGCACGGGTTTTATTATTTAGGAGTAGGTCGGTAGAGGTGTGAGTTAAATATGGATATTTTTTCACTTCCAGGTTGGTTCATTAGTCGAAGCAGGCGGATAAAGCGTGCGGTTACGCTGCTATTTGATTTTATTGTTATTACGTTGGCTTTATGGGTATCCTTCTCACTACGGCTAGGTGAGTTTTATTGGCCCGAAGGCAGCGTAATTTGGTTGTTTGCTGTTGCGCCTTTTATAGCAACACCTATTTTTATTAGATTGGGCTTGTATCGAGCGATTATTAGATATATTGGCTTTCACTCTTTATGGGTTGTGGTTAAGGCGGTCTCTCTTTATAGCTTGCTTATTGCTTTTTTTGTTGTGTTGGCGAACATTGAAGTTGTGCCGCGTTCAGTTCACATTATTAATTGGTTGGTGGCTCTCCTTATGGTGGGTGGAAGTCGAATGGTGGTGCGTTGGTGGCTGGCAGGGTTGGCTCCTGCGAATGTAAATGCAGCTCGTAATGTGGTCATTTATGGTGCGGGCTCGTCAGGTATGCAAGTGCTTGGGCAACTAAATGTAAAAAGTGGTATGAAAGTAGTGGCCTTTATTGATGACGAGCCATCACTTCATCGGCGGCAAATGGGTGATGTTCGTGTGCACCCGTTCTCACATTTGAGCCGACTTATTGAGCGACATGGAGTGAAGGATGTGTTATTGGCGATGCCCTCAGTGTCACGGTCTCGCCGTAACCAAGTTATTGCTTTGTTGGAGCCTTACCCAGTAACTGTGAAAACGTTACCAACATTAGCTGAAATTGCCGAGGGTGAAGTAACGGTTGATGATATAAGAGACGTTGAAATTGAAGATTTATTAGGCCGTGATCAGGTATTGCCTAATAAATCTTTGATGGCGAAAAACATACATAATAAAGTTGTGATGGTAACGGGGGCAGGTGGCTCAATCGGAGCTGAGCTGTGTCGTCAAATCTTGCAGCAAAAGCCAAAAGAGATTGTTTTATTTGAACATAGTGAGTTTGCACTTTATATGATAGAGCATGATTTAAAAAATCAGCCGATCAGCGAAGAAGTGGTCATTAAGCCTGTCTTGGGGTCGGTAACGGATTCAGATCGAGTTTTATTAGCTTGTCAGGCGGCGCACGTTGAAACGGTATATCATGCTGCAGCCTATAAGCATGTGCCATTAGTTGAGCAAAACCCAAGAGAAGCAATTAAAAACAATATTCTGGGGACCTTATATACAGCTGAGGCAGCATTAAAGTCGAAGGTTAAGGACTTTATACTGATCTCAACAGATAAGGCTGTGCGGCCTACTAATACGATGGGGGCTTCAAAAAGAATGGCTGAATTGGTTTTGCAGGCATTAAGTAATAAGCATAGAGGCGTATCTGCAACACAATTTGCGATGGTGCGTTTTGGCAATGTGCTCGGCTCGTCAGGCTCCGTCATTCCTCTGTTTAAGAAGCAAATAAAAGAAGGTGGTCCAGTGACTGTGACGGACCCTAAAATTATTCGTTACTTTATGACAATCCCTGAGGCAGCCCAATTGGTTATACAAGCGGGTGCCATGGCAAAAGGTGGCGATGTGTTCGTTTTAGACATGGGCGATCCTGTTAAAATATTAGAATTGGCAAAGCGAATGATTCATTTAAGTGGACTAGAAGTTAAAGGAGATGATACGCCGCACGGAGACATCGAAATAAAGTTCACCGGGTTACGCCCGGGTGAAAAGCTGTATGAAGAGTTATTGATCGGTAATGATGTGAAAAATACAGACCATGAAAAAATCATGCGGGCTAATGAAAGTATGATTCCTTGGGAAGAGCTGAATGTTCTCATTAGGCGTTTGCAGCAAGCGATTAATGACAATGATGATGTTGAAATTAGAGCGGTATTATCAGAAGCAGTGGTTGGTTATAAACCACAATGTGCTATTGCGAATGTGCTGCATTAGACGTTTTTAGTTCGATTTTATAAAGTTTTGTAACTTAACATTGTGATTTAGATAAAAAATAGATAGAATACGCGGCTCTTTGATAGACCCGCATCTCGAGTGAGTGGAATTAAGAAATGAAAACATTTAGCGCAAAAACAGAAGAAGTAGAACACGATTGGTATGTTGTTGATGCCGAAGGTAAAGCGCTGGGGCGCTTGGCCACAGAAATAGCACGCCGTTTACGCGGTAAGCATAAGCCTGAATATACACCTCACGTTGATACGGGCGATTACATTGTTGTCATTAACGCTGAAAAAATTGGTGTGACAGGCAATAAAGAAAAAGACAAGATGTATTATCATCACACAGGTTACATTGGTAACTTAAAGTCTGTTTCTTTAGGTAAGCTTCGTGAAACACACCCAGAGCGTATCATCCAATCAGCTGTTAGAGGCATGTTGCCGAAAAACACATTGGGTAGAAATATGTTCAAGAAAATGAAAGTATTTGTTGGCGCTGAGCATACGCATCAAGCTCAACAACCTAAAACATTAGAACTATAACAAGAGTTTATTATCATGGCACAAACCCAATATTATGGAACTGGTCGTCGTAAAAGTTCAGTTGCACGTGTTTTTGCACGTCCTGGCAAAGGCGAGATTAAAATTAACAATGCAACGCTAGATACTTATTTTGGCCGCGAAACTGATCGTATGATTGTTCGTCAGCCACTAGAAACAGCAGAAGCAATGGAGAAATTTGACCTTCTTATCACTGTAAAAGGTGGTGGAACATCAGGTCAAGCCGGTGCTATTAGATTGGGGATTACCCGGGCATTAATGGAGTTTGATGGCGAGTTACGTCCTGCCCTTCGCAAAGCAGGTTTTGTAACACGTGATTCACGTGAAGTTGAGCGTAAAAAAGTTGGTCTTCACAAAGCGAGAAAACGTCCTCAGTACTCAAAACGTTAATCGTATTGCTTCAAATAAGAGCGAAAGTTCTTACCGTTTTAAAAAAAGCCCATTATTAAAATGGGCTTTTTTTGTGCAAAAGGAAAAGAAATCGGTGTGTTGGTATCTTTTTAAAGGTTGGTCTATACTTCAAACATGATTATTTAGATACTGATTGATGGCAGACTATAAAGAGAAGTATAGGCGTGCATTAAAAGAGCTGGATGAGTCCGAGCAAAAGGCGGCAGATAGTATTCAGGCGTTGTATCAAGTACTAATGTCGATATTAAAAGGAGTTAAAGGGCACCATAAGGCAATAGATAAAGCGATTAACTCGTTACCTAGGAATACGCCCAATGGTGAAGGAGCACCTGTTGAAGCATTAAGTCGTGTAAGAGACTTAGTGATAAGCTATTTTGATAAAGACGATTTACGTTCAGCAATTACCACGTTAGATATTCTGTTAGAAAATTTAAAAATGTCAGATGTATTGGGTGATGATGTTGAAATCTTGCAAAAAGATGCCGCTAAGATTCGTACTCCAAATGAGTTAAAAGCTTTTACCCGAAAAGTCGTTAATTTAATAGTTGGGGCGCTTTTTGATAATAGTGGTCCTTCAATTAAAGCTTCTTTAAACGGATTAAAGGGTGATCTAGCACGTCAATTAGGAAGTCTTGAAGCATTAGACGCCGGGCTTGCAGAGTCGATTAAGGTGGCTGGGTTGCATAAAGATATTGAGAGGATTGCTAACTTATCTGACCTTAGTACTTTTCATAAAGAAACTTTTGATGTGCTAGGAAACGGCATTGTAAACAAGAATGAGCTCATTGTTGAGTTCTCTGGGCTTGTTGAAACAGTTATTCATAAGTTGGCTGAACTTTCTTCAGATCTTAGGCAAGCAGGAGCTGAAGAAGCAGATGAATTAAAAGATCGATGGCGTTTGACTGAGTTGATGGGTGGTCAGGTTAAAACATTGCAAGAGTCGGTGTTGCAAGCAGATAATTTAGCGTTATTAAAGACCTTGCTGACCAAACGGCTTGCTGAGTTTAGTCAAACAGTCTCTGAATTTACCGAGGTAGAAAGGCGTCGAGTAGATGAAGTCGAAGGGTATGCATTTTCCGTAGCGAATAAATTAAAAAAAATGGAGTTACAAGTACAAGAGCTGAAATTATCGCTAATACAGGCACATGAAGAAGCACTGGTTGATGTGTTGACGGGGGTTGCAAATAGGCGAGCGTTTGATGAGCGTATTAGGCTCGAGTACGAGCGCTGGAAACGAAATGCAGAGCCTTTGGTGTTGGCGGTGTTAGATATTGACCGTTTTAAAAAAATTAATGATACGTATGGGCACTCTGTAGGTGACAAGGTGTTATGCACGATTAGCCAGTTAATTAATAAGCAGGTACGAGAAAGTGATTTCTTTGGTCGAATTGGCGGCGAAGAATTTGCTGTTATTTTTACAGGTAGTGACCTTGATAGTGGGTTAAAAAGGTTAGAGCAATTTCGAAAAAGTGTAGAAGATTGTAAGTTTGGTTATCAAGGTAAACGACTTACAATAACAATGTCTGTTGGTTGTGCCGAGTTTGCTCCTGGAGATACGGTAAGTGATGTCTATGGAAGGGCTGATCAGGCCTTGTATAAAGCTAAAAGTTTAGGAAGGAACCAATGCTTGAGTGAGCGGGCAATATAATCCTTAAATGTTTGGCGTAGTTAGCGGCGCGCTTGTAATGTCGTTATGGCTTGGTGAGTGCTTAAAAAAATATTTTCCGTGCCTATCTTTTTTAGAAACTCAGTATCTTTCAGCTTATCCATAACCGGACCTTTTATTTCAGCTAAGTGTAGCTGAATGTTGGCTTTTTCAAGTCGGTAAAGAATGTCACTTAAGGATTGTAGCGCGCTGGTGTCAATAAAGCTTATCGACTGACAAATAAGTACAATATGGTTAATCGACTGGTTGTCCGCAACTAACCCCATAATATTGTCTTCAAGGTAGTTTGTGTTAGCAAAATAAAGGTTTTCGTCAACGCGTATGGCAAGAATTTCTTTATCCGTTTTTACTTTATAGCGCTTGATGTTTCTATAATGCTCAGAGTTTCCCACTTGCCCAACTACAGCAATATGAGGTTGGCTGCTTCTATGTAGGTATAAGCCAATAGAGATAATAATGCCAGCCAGAATGCCGCTTTCTACATTAATAAATAACACAGTAAGAAAAGTTATTAACATCAAAGTGGCCTCTGTACGGTCGTAGCGCCATGTGTGTTTAAGGGTGTGTGTGTCAATGAGAGGTAGTACGGCAAATATAATAACTGCACTGAGTGCAGCCTTTGGTAAAAAAAAGAATAAGGGTGTTAAAACAGACAGCGTCAAACCAACTAAGCAAGCCGTAATAATAGACGCCAAGGGGGAGTTAGCGCCGGCGGTGAAATTAACCATCGAACGACCAAAACCTCCAGCTACTGGATAGCCACCACTAAGAGCTGATGAGACATTGGCAGCACTGAGTCCTAAGAGTTCCTTATTCGCATCGATTTTTTGTCGTTTCTGCCCAGCCATGGATTTTGCAATAGAAACACTTTCTAGATAACCAATTAAAGCGATAAGCAGAGCAGAGGGAAGGAGTTGTTTAAATAGTTGCTCATCGTAATTAGGCAGAATAATATGAGGAAGCCCTGGTGGAATATAACCAACCACGGATACCTCAAATCGTGTATTTAAATGGAAATAATAAACAACAAGAGTGCCAGTAACGGCAACAATAAGAGGGCCCGAATTCGATATAAACTTTATGCTGTTAGGGTTAAATGCTCTTTTCTTTAAGAGGTTTGCTAAAGGGCCTTTAAACCACCATAGAAGCATTAAGCTGCAAACTCCGAGGATGCTTGTTACTAGGTGTCCTTGGGGAAGTTGGGTAACGATATGGGTTATAGCCTGGTAAGGGGCGAGCCCTTCGGTGATGTTTAAACCAACAATATGTTTTACTTGGCTTAAGGCGATAATGATAGCTGAGGCGCTAATAAACCCGGAAACAACGGGATGACTTAGAAAATTTATAATACTACCTAACCTAGCTGCTCGCATTAATAGCAAGATGATGCCAGTTAATAAAGCCAGAGTGTTTGCTGCGTTTATTACTTCGTCAATATTGCTGATGCCTAATTCGGCGATAGTGGCGCCTGTCATTAACGACATAATACCGACCGGCCCAATGGCCAATGTTCGACTACTGCCGAAAGCGGTGTATAAAATGATTGGAAGAACGGATGAATACAGGGCTACTTCGGCGGGGAGGCCTGCCAACAGACCATATGCCATAGATTGAGGAATAAGGACAATAGCAACAATGACGCCAGCAATTAAATCCCCCTTTAATTGAGCGGTTTGGTACGTCTTGATCCAGCTTGGTAGAAGCATGATGTAAAACCTTATTGCGCCGTATTTTTATCATTCGTAACGCACCTGAGCTAAATGCAGGGGTAACGTTCTTTGACAGAATTTATAGGTATATTAAATTAGCATAAATATATAATAACTTTATTAAGCTGTTGTTTAAAATTGACTTCAATCATTTTTTTTGTTGCAATGCAATAAAATTATAATAAAATCAATCAGTTAAAAAATATATATTGTTGCTTTTTTGCAAAAACACTGTATTATTCATTTTAAGAGCAAGGAGAGGGGAAAGACAGTTTCTTTTGTAGTTAGAAGAGCTGCATAAAAAATAATAATAAAAATAAAAACTAGGGGGCTTTTAGCCCCTTTTTTTTGCCTGAAATAAATGTCCTTGAGGCTTTGGTTTAAAGCGTTAAGGTTTGGGTCCCCTGTTCACTGGCAAGCAAAACAGTATCAGCCGACCGGTTAGCGAATAGGCCTGTTGTTACAACACCGGTAATGTTATTGAGTGTGTTTTCCAGTTTCATTGGCTCTAAAATATCTAAACGGTGAATATCTAAAATGACGTTGCCGTTATCAGTAATAAAATTTTCTCGCCAGACGGGCTGACCACCAAGTGCTGATATGGTTCGAGCCACATAACTTCTAGCCATCGGAATGACTTCTACAGGTAGCGGAAATTTGCCCAATCGAGAGACTAACTTGCTGTGGTCGGCAATACAAATAAAGTGTTTGCTGGCGGCGGCAATAATCTTTTCACGGGTCAAGGCACCACCGCCTCCTTTTATGAGTTCTAAATTCGTATTAATTTCATCGGCTCCATCAACATAAATATCCAAAGTGCCCACGGCATTTAAATCAAGAACCGGGATGCCTAAAGCCAATAATCTTTCTGTGCTGGCCTCTGAACTTGAAACGGCACCTTCAAATTGATGCTTAAGAGGAGCCAATAAATCAATAAAGTGGTTGACCGTTGAGCCGGTACCAACGCCTAAAATACGGCAGTTCTTTACGTACGGGATAGCGGCTTGTGCGGCTAGTTTTTTTAAGTCGTCTTGCATGAGTAAAAGATTGGCGTTAGTTGTTAAGAAGTATTCGTATGATATATCGCATCTAAGCGTAGTTAGAAGCTATTTAATCATCATTTTTTATAATGCATCGGATGAGTCGCCTAGTAGGCGTTGTTTTGCCTTGGCTGAAAAGCAGACCACTCCAAGCTCTGTGACGATGGCATCTAATGGAACATCCCAGGCTTCAGGCTTAATAGTATCAACCATTTGCAGGCTATAAGCGATACCCACTAAGAGCGGTTTTTTTTTGCATGCCGGACTCAACATAAAATTGAGTGTACGGTCATAGTAGCCGCCACCCATACCTATGCGATGGCCTAGCTGGTCAAAACCCACTAAAGGAATGAGTATGCTGGTTAATAATTTAGCAGGTAAATAGAGCTGTTTGGCAGGCTCGGGGATATTGAATCGATTGTTTTCCAATGGATCGCCCCATAGATAAGAAGAGAATCTAAGTCTTTGCTTATTTAAAGCCGGGAGATAGTGTTTGCAGCGGGTCTTTGAGCAAGCTTGTATGAATAAATCGAGTGTTGGTTCACCATCATTAGCGAGGTAACTCGCAACACTTGAGGAGCGAAGAAGAAGCCCTGTTTTTAACAAATGTTGGTTGATACTGTAATCAAATCGGGCTCTATCAGAGGTCGAAATAGTGTTACGTCTGCGTCGTAATGATTGTCTTAAGGAAGGTATTAATTGGGTCATAAAATAGGGCGCTTCCCGCCAGTGCCGTATTCAGGTTTCTACCTTGAACCGATAGGTTCAAGTGGGAGTCGGACATTTGCATTAGGCTTCTCTATGTAGAGCGTGCACACCAACAAAATGATCTGTCTTCCCGGGTAGGTAATTAGGTCCAAGGGCATTTCACCTTAACTCGAACACCGCAGGAAACGCACTGACAGTGTAACCCTATGAAAAAAAATTAACAGTATATTTTTTACATTTAAAGAGAGATAAAAAATATTTTTATTATTTTACAGCTGATCAAGATGTTTTCTAAAGAGTGTAAAGCCGCTTCGTTTTGCAGCTAAGGTTAAACAGATTGCGGTTGATATCGTATGAAGCCTATCTAATTTAATGAGTAGGGCAAATTAAAGTTAAAGTAGGAAAACTATTTACCGAAGGCGTCTATGGCAAAGTCTAGTTTATTTTGAAGGGCGATTATTTTGTCACTAATATTTAAAGAGGCGCCGCTTTTTTTTTGGTTTTCAACTAAAAAATCATGTGTGATATTGAGGCCAGCCATTACGGCTATGCGGTCTAAGCCTACTACTCGTCCGGATTTTTTAATGCTTTGCATTTTTTCATCTAAAAACCGAGCAGAAGACTCAAGCCCTGCTCGCTCATTTTCAGAGCAGCTGACTCGGTATTCTTTATCTAGTAGGTGTAAGGTGACAGTCGTGGAAGTTGACATGCTTATATTTCCATTAATTTAAGCCTAGAAATCATTGACTCAATACGCGTTTTAGCTTTTTCAGTTTTATCCATTAAAGCACTGCGTTGTTGAATGAGATCGGCTTGCTGGCTCTTGAGTTGTTGGTTTTCTTCATGCAGGTTTTGGCACACTTGAACAAGTGCGTCAATTTTCTGCTCAAGGTGTTGCAAGTCAATTTCTGGGTTTTGTTCTTTATTCACAAGATAAATAGTAGGTGTGATTGCTGAGAAGGTCAATACCGTTAGTAATATAGTCGGTAAGTTTTGGTGCCTCGGTCACGTAATGATAGCATAGCCACATTGATAAATTGTTTGGAGTGGGCAGTGAAACGTTTAGGTAATTATGAGGATTTGCAGTTAATTTTTGATGAGCATGATGCTGGTATGAATGTGTCTGAAGCACATGGCTTGGCGTCAGGCATGCTATGTGTGCAATTTGATGCAGACTTTAATCGTTGGATAAGTGCAATATTTGATACGGAAGATCAGCTAAAAGCCTTAACGAATGAGGATAAACAAGGCTTAATTGGTTTGTTTCAAGGTACATTGGAATTGCTCAAAACCGATGAGTTTATTTTTGACTTGTTGCTACCCGATGAGGAAGAACGGATTGGTGTGCGGGCAGTTGCCATGAGTGAATGGTGCCAGGGTTTTTTATATGGCGTGGCTTATATGGGGGTCGGTGATGATAAAGATTGGAGTGAGGACTGTAGAGGCATATTAAGAGATTTAATGGAGATTTCACGTTTAGATGCCGACAACTCAGATGAGTCAGATGAGCAAGCGTTTATGGAGTTACAAGAATACGTGCGGATGGGCGTGCAAATTTTAATGCAAGAACTGCAACCAGATAGCGATTCATCAACGGAACAACCAACGCTTCACTAGCGAGATATAAAGGAGGCTTTGTGATAGAAGAGCAAAAAGAATTTGCCCGTAGAAGGCAGCAATTTTTACGCATGGTGGGTGAAGGGAATATTGCGGTGATCGCCAGCGCATCTATTATGCAACGTAATAGCGATGTGGAATTTCATTTTCGTCAAAACAGTGACTTCTTTTATTTAAGCGGTTTTGATGAGCCTGAATCGGTGATTGTGTTTGTACCAGGTAGGGAGCAAGGCGAGTATGTTTTATTTTGCCGAGAATATGATGAGAAAACCGCTTTATGGGTAGGGGCGAGTGCGGGCTTAGAAGGCGCGGTTCGTGATTATGCTGTAGATGATGCATTTCCGATTGATGATATCGATGATATTTTGCCTGGCTTATTGGAAAATAAAAATCGGTTGTATTTCCCAATGGGGGCACAGCCTGATTTTGACCAACAATTGATGGATTGGTCTCAGCAAGTAAGAGGCCGCTCTAGGGCAGGGGTATCAGCACCCGCAGAGTTTATTTCGTCAGATCATATTTTGCATGAAATGAGGCTTATAAAGTCAGCACAAGAAATTAAATGGATGAAAAAGGCGGCAAAAATATCAGTTAAAGCACATATTAAGGCTATGCAATCTTGTCGTCCGGGGATGTATGAATATCAAGTTGAGGCAAACCTTAAGCACTGTTTTATGAGCCATGGCGCACAGCAAGAAGCCTACCCAGCGATTGTCGGTGGTGGGCATAATGGATGTGTTCTGCATTACATAGATAATAATGCCGTATTAAATGATGGTGATTTATTGTTGATTGATGCGGGTTGTGAATGGAAAAAATATGCATCTGACATTACCCGAACTTTCCCCGTAAATGGTGTGTTTAATGAAGAGCAAAAAGCGCTCTATCAATTAGTATTAGATGCCCAGTACGCAGCTATAGAGCAAGTTAAACCCGGTAACCATTGGAACGACCCGCATGATGCTGCGGTTGAGGTGTTAACAAAAGGTTTGGTTAGGCTTGGTTTGTTGCAAGGTAGCTTGTCAACATTGATTAAAAATGAAGCCTATAAGCCGTATTATATGCATCGTACAGGGCATTGGTTAGGGATGGATGTACACGATGTTGGGGATTATAAATTAGATGATCAATGGCGCTTGCTGGAGCCCGGCATGGTGTTGACCGTTGAGCCTGGTTTGTATATTCACCCAAATGCTAACGAAGTCGATAAAAAGTGGCGTGGGATTGGGATACGCATTGAAGATGATGTGCTTGTCACTAAAAAAGGGCATGAAGTGTTGACTGATAGTGTGCCTAAAGAAATTAAAGACATCGAGTCGCTGATGAGCAAGGTTAATGACGACTGATTACGATCTTATTATTATTGGCAGTGGGATGGTCGGTGCGTGTCTAGGTTTGGCGCTGAGCCAGACATCGCGCCGTGTTGCTATTGTAGAGGCAAAGACCATCGATGAAAAACAAGCCGATAGTGTAGGGAAAAGAGCAATAGCCTTGTCTTGGGGTAGTAGGGGAATTCTTGAACAGTTAAATAGTTGGCAAGAGCTGAGTGATGAAGCGATGCCAATACGGCATATACATGTTTCCGATAAAGGACGTTTTGGTAAAACGAGACTGTCAGCACAAAACCAGCAGGTTGAGGCGCTGGGGTATGTGGTGGAGGCTAGGTGCATTGAGTCGGTTGTTTCGACCAGGTTGGCAGCTACTACGGTTGATGTTTTATCGCCGGCAACGCTAAGTGATTATACGGTTAATGACAACGGTGTAGAGGTGATTGTTAGTGTTAATGGGAAAGAGCAAACACTGTCTTGCAAACTATTAGTTGGTGCGGATGGCGGGCTGTCAAAAGTTCGTCAACTAGGCCCTTTTGAATTAAAAGAATATCCTTACGATCAGCAAGCGATCACGGGCTTAATACATGTTGAGTCAGATGAAAATGACGTTGCTTATGAGCGGTTTACTAGCGAAGGTCCAATTGCGATGTTGCCGCATTTTGATGGGCTTTATTCGTTAGTTTGGACAATGCCGTCTAGTGTAGCCGAACAGGTGAAAAACCTACCAGAGGGCGCTTTTCTGCAGAGGTTGCAATCACGCTTTGGGCAGTGGTTAGGGGAGTTGTCGCTAGCGGGAAGCTGCCAAATGTTTCCATTGAGTCTGTCGCATGTCCCGCAGAATATTTCAAATCGAGTAGTGTTGATTGGTAATGCTGCACACCAACTTCATCCAGTGGCGGGGCAAGGGTTTAATCTTGGCCTGCGTGATGCAGCCATGCTAGCAGGGGTGATCATCTCAGCGCAGAAAGATGAGGAGCTTGATGATGTGCTTGAAGTTTATGCGCGACATCGCAAAACAGACCAAGCATTAATAACAGGGTTTACCGACAGTGTGATTAAATTATTTTCAACAGATAACGCGGCGCTGAGTGTGATGCGAAATAGTGGTTTGTTAATGTTGGACAACATCCCCTTGTTGAAGAACGAGTTTGCGCGACAGGCTATGGGCTTAGGTGCTCCAATCGCAAGGTTAAAGGTCAGTTAATGAGCGAAAAAAAATACCAAGTAGCGATTATTGGTGGCGGCATAACGGGAGCAACAATGGCTTGTTTGTTGGCTGAAAAAGGCATCTCGGTTGCCCTGGTGGATGCTGGTGATCCATCTGCTGAATGGCCTCAGGAGAGTTATGATTTACGTGTTTCTGCACTCACCCTTGCCTCGATTAACGTGTTTAAATCATTAGGGGTTTGGGACGAGATTGTTCAATTGGGTGAGCAGCCAATTGAAAAAATGTATGTGTGGGACCATTTCGGTAGTGGTGAGTTAGCCATCGATTCGGCCGAGGCTGGTGAAATGCAGATGGGTGCGGTGGTGGAAAATCGCATTACTGTCTTAGCGTTATGGAAAAAACTACAGCAGTTAAAAAGCTGCGATGTTTTTAAATTAACGCAATTGATGAGTTTTGAGACTAATGAAGATGGTGTGTCGATTCAGTTGTCAAAGAATACCCAGATCAACGCCCAGCTATTGGTGGGCGCTGATGGATCAAATTCTAAAATACGGCAACTAAGTGGAATAGAGCACTATGGTTGGAGTTATCAGCAAAAAGCGCTGGTGGCGACAATTAAACCGGAAAAACCACACCAAAATACTGCTTGGCAGCGGTTCTTGCCAGAAGGTCCTTTAGCTTTATTGCCTTTACGAGATGGTTTGATCTCTATTGTTTGGACATCGTCGGTGGAAACAACAGAAGGTTACTTAGCCTTGTCGGACTCGGATTTTTGTAGAGCGTTAGTAGAGGCGTCTGAGCAGCAGCTTGGTAAGCTTGAGTTGGTAGGCCAGCGCGGAGCATTTCCATTAGCGTTACAGTTTTCATCGCAATATTGTCAGCAGAGAATGGTTTTGATTGGTGATGCGATTCACACCATTCATCCGCTTGCAGGGCAAGGCGCAAATTTGGGGCTCAAAGATGCGACGGTATTAGCCGATGTGGTGTTAAAAGCACATATAGCAAAACGCGATATAGCCAGTCAGCAGGTATTGCGACGTTATGAGCGTCAGCGTAAGGGTGACAATTTGTTAATGATGGGCATTATGGATGGCTTTAAACGGCTTTTCGCTGCAGATCAATCACTTATTAAGCTGACTAGAAGTTCGGGTATGGGTTTGATTAACCAGTCGGCGTTATTGAAAAACCAAATTTGCAAATATGCAATGGGGGTTTAAGTTCAATCAGTTGTCAGTAGGCCCGAAATAGACAGTGTGTGTTCGGCCGCCTTTCTGCCAATAGACGTTAAATATCCGCCATCTTTTTTGTCGATTAACCCTTTATCGAACAAGCGAGCGGCGGCATCAATAGTTGCTGGGCTAGCGTCGTGATGTATTTTTATGCCCTGCTCGGTATTGCTAAGATCGTACTGTATAAGGATGTTAAGTTCATCAATGAGTTCTTGGTTGAATTTCATTATTAATCCCCCTAAGTTGGACCGCATACATTCTTTTTAATGTGGGTGAAACAGTAACACTATTTTTCAGTGTGGGCAAAAAGATCCGATGGATTGAAAATTTTTGTTGATGGAAATAGTGACTTTAGCAGGGTACAATGGATTATCAATTAACCTCTTTTGGGAGAGATCGGTATAACACCGACGCCGAAGGCGCAATTCGCTCGGAATCGCTCAGGCAAATGGACCATAAGAGAATTTACCGGCTTGCCGGTAATCAGTTGACTCTGGAGAGAGGTTAGGCGGATACGTTTAGCCCACCGAAGAGGCAAGAGGGCAAAAGCTCTTAAACTTTCAGGTTTTGGACAGAGGGGCGGCATGTGGTTTCCGCGTGCCGCCCTTTTTTTGTGCGGAGAAATTAGATGACTAAAAAGACAATTTTAAATGATGCGCACCGTGAACTGGGTGCCCGAATGGTGGATTTTGGTGGCTGGGATATGCCAGTAAATTATGGTTCGCAAATAGATGAACACCATGTGGTCAGACAATCGGTTGGCATGTTTGATGTGTCGCATATGACTGTTATTGATATTAATGGCGCGCAAGCGAAAGCTTTTTTACAATACCTGTTAGCGAATGATGTGGCGAAGCTAGCTCGACAGGGAAAAGCTTTATATAGTTGCATGCTGAATGAAGCAGCGGGCATTATTGATGACCTTATTGTTTATTTTTTAGACGATAATAATTATCGTCTAGTGGTTAATGCTTCAACGCGAGAGAAAGATTTAGCGTGGATTGAAAAGCAAGCCGACACATTTGAAGTGACCGTGACTGAGCGGCCTCAATTGGCAATGATTGCAGTACAAGGTCCAAAGGCTCGTCAAAAAGTTTGCCCATTATTACCGGAGCGGTTAGGGCTGTCGGCAGCTGAAATTAAACCATTTAGTGCCTGTTGGTATGGTGAGTGGTTTATTGGCAGAACCGGCTACACCGGAGAGGATGGCTTTGAGATTATACTGCCCGAAGAGAAAGCAGAAGGTTTTTGGAAACAGTTAATCGAAGTGGGTGTTAAACCGTGTGGTTTGGGCGCAAGAGATACGTTAAGGCTGGAAGCAGGTATGAATTTATACGGTCAAGATATGGATGAAAGCAAACATCCTCTAGAGTCTGGCTTAGCATGGACGGTAGCCTTTCAACCTGAAAACCGTCATTTTATTGGCCGTTCAGCGCTTGAGACGATAAACGCTAACGGTGTCAGCGATCAGTTTGTAGGTCTGCTGCTAGAAGATAAAGGCATTCTCAGAGGGCATCAAAAAGTCGTCTTGCAAGATGGCTCTACTGGCGAAATAACCAGTGGCGGGTATTCGCCGACAATGGAACGTTCTATTGCGCTGGCACGTGTACCAGCAAATATTGCTGAAACATGTAAAATTGATATTCGTGGCAAACTTAAAACGGCAAGGGTAGTCAGCCCTTGTTTTGTTCGTCATGGGGACGTACAGGTAACGTTATAACAACATCAAGCGAAATTCGCTTAAACGAAATAAGTGCCCTTGGGGACAAAGAGAGGAAAAAACATGTCAAATACACCTGATGATAGAAAATATGCGGATTCTCATGAATGGGCATTACTGGAAGCCGATGGTAATATTCGCGTTGGGATAACCGATCATGCGCAAGAACTATTGGGAGATTTAGTTTTTGTTGAGTTACCTGAGGCTGGTCAAGCTGTTGGTAAAGGCGATGAGTGCAGTGTTGTTGAGTCGGTAAAGGCGGCGTCAGATATCTATAGCCCCGTAACAGGGGAAATTGTAGCGGTTAATGACGCATTAGAAGATAGTCCAGAAGCAATTAATGAGTCACCATATGACGAGGGTTGGATTTTTGTCGTAAAACCAACTGATGCCAGTGAGCTGGATGATTTATTGGCTGCTGAAGGCTACGAAAACTTAATCGACGACGAGTAATAATATGCCCTTTATTCCCCATTCAGAGCAAGATATCGAACAAATGCTATCGGTCATTGGCGCGGATAGTATTGAAGACTTGTTTGATGAAATCCCGGCAAATTTACGGTGTGGTGATTTAGAGAAAATCCCACAAGGTATGAACGAGATGGAAGTGACTCGTCTACTTCGAGACCGTGCGGCACAAGATGGCTTGCCATTATGCTTCTTAGGTGCCGGTGCTTACGAACACCATATACCTGCTGCTGTTTGGGAAATAACCACGCGCGGTGAGTTTTATAGTGCGTATACACCCTATCAAGCCGAAGCTTCGCAAGGAACCTTACAGTTGTTGTATGAATTTCAGTCGATGATGGCCAGTTTAATGGGCATGGATGTATCAAATGCATCGCTGTATGACGGTGCTTCGGCACTCGCTGAGGCTGTTCTAATGGCGGTGCGTGCGAATAAAAAGTCTAAATCACGGAAAATATTAATGCCGGTGACGACGAACCCTGTGTATCGTTCAGTAACAGAGGCGATTGTCAACAATCAAGATATTGAGCTGGTGGCCGTGCCGTATGATTCAGAAACGGGCCAAACTGATTTAAATGCGCTCGACTCGTTTTCAGGCGAAGGTTTTTCTGCCTTGGTGATTCCCCAGCCTAACTTTTTTGGTGTGATAGAAAACGTAGATGCTTTAACTGCATGGGCAGCTGAGAATAAAATGCTGTCAATCGCTGTGGTTAACCCAGTAGCAATGGCATTGTTAAAGCCACCAGGTGAGTGGGGGCAAACAGGTGTTGATATTGTTTGTGGGGAAGGCCAGCCACTGGGTGTTCCGTTAGCGTCAGGCGGGCCGTATTTTGGCTTTATGTGCTGTAAACAAAAGCATGTTAGACAAATGCCTGGTCGAATTATTGGTCGGACAACAGATCTAGATGGTAAAGAAGGGTTCACCTTAACGTTGCAGGCCCGCGAGCAGCATATTAGGCGTTCAAAAGCGACATCAAATATTTGTACAAACCAAGGGTTATTGGTAACAGCGGCTACTATTTATATGTCCTTGCTTGGTCCAGAGGGACTTAAAAAAGTAGCACTCAATTCACATAAAAACACCCAACTTTTACGCAATCGTTTGCAAGCTATAAAGGGTGTGAAAACAGTGTTTAATGCTCCCAACTTTCATGAATGCGTTCTTCAGTTGGACATGGACGTTAAACAATTAATTGATACGTTGGCGCGAGAGCACCATATTTTGGCTGGTTTTGAAGTGTCTACGCATTACCCTGAATTAGGTAATGCCTTGATGGTTTGTGCTACTGAAACACGCACAGAAAACGACATTGAGCAATTTGCAACGACGCTCGATACATTATTAAACGGATAGGAGAAATAACCATGGCAACAATTACACTACAAAGTAATGAGATTCATACAAACGGCGATGTTCCTGCAGTGGGTTCAAACGCGCCAGACTTCAGCCTAACAACTAAAGAGTTGGCCGATGTATCGCTCGCAGATTATGCCGGTAAAAAGAAAATAATTAGCATTGTGCCAAGCTTGGACACACCAACTTGTCAGCTATCAACCAAAAAATTGAATGAATACGCTAAGAGCCACCCTAATACAGTGATTCTTGTTGTATCGGCGGATTTACCATTTGCAATGTCGCGCTTTTGTGGCGACGAGGGCTTAGAAAATGTCGTTACCTTGTCAATGATGCGCGATCGTAACTTTGCAAAAGATTATGGTGTGCTGATTGGTGATGGACCGCTGAAAGGTATTACAGCGAGAGCGTTAATTAGTTTAGATGAAAACAATAATGTAAAAACGTCAGAATTGGTGGCTGAAATTGCCGATGAGCCGGATTACGAGACAGCATTAGCCGCACTATAAAAGAGATAAATTTGACATGCTGATATTCGAGCAATCGCACAGTGGGCGGGCGTCAAACGCTCAGTTGCCGCAAGATAATGATGCTTTGGCTTCATTGCCTGCAGACGCCTTAAGAACCTCCAAGCCAAATTTACCTGAGGTTTCAGAAATGCAGGTGGTGCGTCATTTTACGCGCTTATCTCAGAAAAACTTCTCGATAGATACGCATTTTTACCCGTTGGGTTCTTGTACGATGAAATACAACCCACGTGCCTGCAATACGCTAGCGAGTTTACCTGAATTTACTGGGCGGCACCCACTTGGGCCTAGCTTGCACGGTCAGGGGTTTTTATCGTGCATGTATGAACTACAAGGCATGTTAAAAGAGGTTACAGGGATGCAGGCAGTCTCTTTGTCTCCTGCGGCCGGTGCTCAAGGTGAGTTCGCGGGTGTGGCGATGATTAAAGCCTATCACGATGAGCGTAATGATACGGCGCGTTGTGAAATCTTAGTCCCTGATGCGGCACATGGTACTAACCCAGCATCGGCTGTTATGTGTGGTTATAAAGTGCGAGAAATCCCCACTGGAAAGAATGGTGATGTTGATATTGAGGCGCTAAAAGAGGCGATTGGCCCGCAAACTGCGGGCATTATGCTGACAAATCCAAGTACGTTAGGTGTCTTTGATCGTAAAATAAAAGAGATCGCTGGCATTGTGCATGATGCCGGGGGGTTGTTGTATTACGATGGGGCTAACTTGAATGCCATTTTGGGTAAAGTACGCCCCGGTGATATGGGTTTTGATGTGATTCATATGAACTTGCACAAAACGTTCTCTACACCACATGGTGGTGGTGGGCCAGGGGCAGGGCCAGTAGGCGTCAGCAAGCGCTTGAAACCGTACTTGCCAGTACCAATTGTTGGTAAGAAAGAAGGGCAGTACGTGTTATTAGATGAACAAGATTGCCCTAAGACGATTGGTCGCTTGTCTGCTTTTGCAGGTAATGCGGGTGTTTTGTTACGAGCTTATATCTATGCAAAAATGCTCGGTAGAGAGGGGATGTCACGTGTTGCAGACTTTGCGACCTTGAATGCAAACTATTTATTGAAACGTTTAATGGCGGCAGGTTATGACGCTGCATACCCTGAGCGGCGTGCTACACACGAATTTATTCTAACGCTTAAAAAACAAGCAAAAGAACTTGATGTAACGGCGATGGATGTGGCGAAACGTCTCTTGGATTATGACTTCCATGCGCCAACAACCTACTTCCCATTGTTAATACCTGAGTGTTTGTTAATTGAGCCAACAGAAACTGAAGCTAAAGAAACGCTCGATGAATTTGTCGACACGATGGCGAAAATTTTAGATGAAGCAAAAATGCAGCCAGAAAGCTTAAAAAATGCGCCTTATAGTCTACCTGTAAGACGCTTAGATGATGTCAAAGCGGTTAAACAGTTGGATGTAGTATGGCAGGAGTTAAACCAATGAGTGCTGTAGAGTCAAAGGATATAAATGCCGAAGCGGGTGCTGACATGAACGCTAAGCCTCAATCAGCATTAATTTGTGGCTCAATGGCATTTGATACGATTATGGTGTTTCCTGATAAATTTCAACACCATATATTGCCCGATAAAGTACATATGTTGAATGTATCCTTTTTTGTACCTGAGTTACGGCGTGAGTTTGGTGGTTGTGCAGGCAATATTGCTTATAACTTACATTTGTTGGGTGAAAACGCATTGCCCATGGCAACAGTGGGTAAAGATTTCGCTTCTTATGCGCAATGGATGCTTAAAACAGGCGTAAAGCAAGACTATCTAAAAGTGCTGGAAGATGACTTTACCGGTCAAGCTTATATCACCAGTGATATGGATGATAACCAAATTACTGCTTTTCATCCTGGCGCAATGGGACGCTCCGAGCTTAACAAGGTGCCTAGCGATGCGAATATAAGCATTGGAATAGTCTCCCCGGATGGTAAAGCAGGGATGATTGAACATGCTAAGCAATTTGTTGAAGCGGGTATTCCATTTGTTTTTGACCCGGGTCAAGGTATGCCAATGTTTGATAGCGATGAATTAAAAACGTTTATTGAACAAGCAACATGGGTGACTTTAAATGATTATGAAGCGGCGATGTTGCAAGAAAAGACGGGCCTTTCACCACATGAAATAGCTGAGCAAGTAGAGGCATTAATTATTACTAAAGGCGCAGAAGGGTCGTTGGTTTATACCAAGACGGAGCGTATCGATATTCCGCCTGCAAAAGCAACAGCATTGGTCGACCCCACAGGGTGTGGTGATGCTTATCGCGGTGGCTTGCTATACGGCTTGATGAATGGCTTGGATTGGGAAGTAACAGGGCGTATTGCGGGGCTAATGGGGGCGATTAAAATAGCCCATGCGGGTACGCAAAACCATGTTGTGACGCTAGATGAGCTCAAAATGCAGTATGCAGAACAGTTTGGCGGCTCATTTTAAAGAAGTTGTTATAAAAGGGGTGTAGGACGACCTATATCGTCGTGCAATGACGACATTAAGCCCTAAAGCTAACCAAGCCGTTATCAACGGCTGGTTAACAGTATTGGCTAACATGAGTCGCGAAATACACGACTCATATTAGCTATTGTTACAGCGAAGCGGTCATTTATTTTTTAAATGAGTTAAAAAATTGCTGAGTTGCTTCAATGTTGTTTGCCATTATTTTCTTAAAAGCGTTAGTAATGTGATAAAGGTCTGTTGGTTTGCCTTCAATAATTCGTTTATAGAAAATACCTGTTTCTTTTGTTGCTTTAGAGGCACCTTCAACAAGCGTTTCGTTTAGCTCGGTTGCGTGTGTAATAGCCTCTTTAGACTTGGTTTCTAGTTCATCTATGGTTGTCATAATCTGTTCCTTTGTTAAATGATGCGGTGCACAATATCTCATGCCATATCTTTTATGTCAACACAAGAATATAAATTTTATTGGCGTTCTAGGTCTCTAGTTAGCTTATGAAAACAACTTGCTGAGGCTAGCCTAGCCAGTAGTTTTCATAGTCTTAAATGGCGGTTAATGGGCTATGCTGATAGAAAGGGAGGCTCTTCAAATACTAGAGCCTCCGTTGAAAGTTAAAGTTAAGAACTGACTGAAGAACAGTTACATTTTAGGTCTTTAATGAGCGCTTAATTGTTAATTAAGCTGCTGTGAAGCAGGTTTGACAATAAATTTGAATAATAAGGCAGTTATTGCAATGCTCCAGACGATAACAGCACCGCTGGGTAAATCAAATAATGATGAGCCAATTAAGCCAAACCCATAACCGGTGGCACCAATGAGAAAACCAATTAAGAGTGGTTTTTTATGCCCCAGGCTGCCCAGTGCAGGAATAATTAAGCTCGCAAACACTAGATACACCCCGATCAGTTGAACAGAGTTGGTAACCGCTAACGCAAATAAAATGTAAAAAACAAGATTACCTAAGCGGTTTCGAAAGTTAAATAATAGCCAGACAATTAAGCAGGTTACCAAGGCCGTAGGTAAAAGTTGATCGCTAGTGGTCCATAATATTTGACCGACCAGTAAGTCTTTCAGTGAATCACCGCCATGTGGGTTATTAGCAAGCAGCAAAATACTAGCGGTAGCGGCTAAGATAAAACTAATGCCAATAAGGGCTTCTTGGTGTTTTCCCCAGTGCTTTTCGGCCCAGCTTAAGCCTAATGCGCCGATTAAAGAAGCAGATAAAGCGGCGACTTGCACCTCCCAGCCATGTGCTTCCCAGCCAAAATGCCAGGCTACGATAACCCCTAAACCAGCCATTTGTGCAATAGCTAGATCAATAAAAATAATGCCGCGTTTTAGAACTTCTTGCCCAAGGGGGACATGCGTTGCGAGGACCAGTAGGCCGACAATAAATGCCGGCCCAATAATCGAAAGTTGAAGTCCTTCAATGTTCATGATGTAACATTTAATAATTGACTGAGGAGTCGATCAAACCAATTAATTAGAGTTTCATTATTATCAGGGCTGAGGGGTAAAGCAATGGCGGGGAGCGCCGTTTTACTGCTTAGCCAACGTGCCGATTTATCACTTTGGTAACTAGCATAAAGTAACATCTGAGCAGGTTCTTTTTTCAATGTGCTTAGTACCTTAGCAAGGTGAGTGCTACTTGCTGGAATACCGGGTTTTGGCTCTAGAGTTGCTACTTGCTTTAAACCTAACCAGCTTGATAGATAGACCCAATTATTATGGCTTACAACGATAGGTTTATCGCGTAATGGTTTGCTTCGCTGTTCCCATTGCTGCATTGCCTGTTGCCATTGCTGAGTAAAGGTTGCTAGGTTGTTTTTGTAATATGCTTGATGAGAGGGATCAATCATTGCTAGCCTGTCAGCTAAGGCCACGGAGACTTGAGCGATGCGTTTAGGGTCTAGGTGAAAGTGAGGGTTTCCGGCAGCATGAATATCACCGAGACTACGATCAAGCACGGTTGGTTTGTCCATCAGGCTAACGTAGTCAGCAGCCATAAAATAGCCTGTTTGACCGACCTGCACATTAGGGTTAGCAGATTTACGTAGTAATAAAGGAAGCCAGCCTGTTTCGAGGTCTGCACCTGTGCAAACCAACAGGTCGGCGCGGCGCATTCTGGCAATCAGGCTAGGGCGTGCTTGTATATGATGAGGGTCTTGCATCGCAGTTGTAGCGCTGTTGACGTGCACTTTATCACCACCGAGAGCTTTAGTTAGCGCTGCCCATTCAGGTTCACATGCAAATATATTGAGTTCAGCGTGGGCGTAAAATGGGCTGAGCAGAGTGAGTAATAAAATAAATGTTTTTTTCCATGGATGTAACATAATTGTCTCCAAACAAATGAATGTCGCACAGGCACAAAAGGCCTGTGCGATTTGTTTTTAATATTGATGAGCGCCGTGACTGCCTAGGCTAGTAGTGTATTGTAAGAAAATCTGATCATCTGATTCCTGGTAGGATTTATCACGGTTAAATTGCAGCCGTATCCGAGAAAATTCACTCGGTAACCACTCGATCATTGCACTCATACGTTTAGGTTTAAAACCGTCACTATCTAAACCTGCTTCCATTAACACATCGTCATCGAAGCCAGTGTTATCACTTTCTAACTGGTCATAACGAAGCCCTGCTCGCCACCGAGGTTTAAATTGATAAATAGTTTGTGCGTACCAGCCTTTTTGATGGCCGTCGAAGTTGGTTTCTTCTAGAGGTGGGCCACTGTTTAGCATGCTAATGGTGCCGTTTTCTTTACGGTCAAAATATTCAAACTGTACCTTAACATGTTGGTTTTTAGGGTTACCATTGGGCGCCCATTTGTAGACAAAATCAACAGCGTTTATTTTGCTATCGCCATCAAAAGATGGGGTTTCTTCAGCGCTATCTTCTTCACCATGGGCATGGCCACCACCTGTACGACCTTCTATGTTATTAGCTTGCCAATGACTTAAACCCAATTGCCAACTGTGTTCGATGCCGATATCACCACCGATGTTAGCAAATACTGTTGCTGCGCCAATACCATTTTGCTCGCCAGCGGATGGGAATTGGCTACCACTCATAATTTCTGCGCCTAACTGTAAAAAAGTATCGGTCGGTGCTATATAACTTAGTTGAATACCATCATCCCTAAGTTGGTCGCCAAATAAGCCGCGATAAATTAACGGCGCATCGGCAAAATCCCAAGTGTGAACATGGTGTTCATTCAGATACCCCATGGCAGAAAAGAAACGACCGGCCTTGATAGTTAGGCCATTCCCTAAACCTAATGTCTGTATATAGGCTTCTTCTAGGTCTACTTCGGTGCTACCGTCATCATTATGAAAACCAAGAGTGGCTTTGCCATAAAACGTGTTGTCAATATTAGCGCTCATGACCAGTTCGCTTTCGCCCACTGCAAACCCTTGGCTACCTAGGCCAGATTCGCCACCGAGCATGAAGCCGGGCAATGCGTAATCATCGGGGTCATTGCCCATGTCGGCAAAACGACCATCGAGAATAAGGCTAATGGCTGGATTGAAAGAATTTTGGGTCAGGAAGCTACTCTGTTTCGGTTTAACTGCTGCTTCCTGTGTTTTAAGTTCGATATATTGCGTTCTTTTTTCGGTTTCTATTAACCTAGACTCAAGGGCCTCAATGCGTTGTTCATAGTTCTTTTTAAGGGTGTCTAGCTGTTGTTTTAATAAGGCAATTTCAGTGTTAGAAAGTGCCGGGGTAGAAATAATTAAACTGGCGATTATTGCAGCCATAGTAAATGCTTTACGCATAAGTAACTCTCCTGTAACAAAAAGGTAGTCACGCAAGGTCAACCCATCGCGTAACGTTAAAATGTGGTTTACAAGAAAGTAAAGGGAGGTGCGCGAGCGAAATAAGCTGTTTTTAGTAGAGGAAATTGCTGAGTGGGAATGCCATCAACATGTGTTTTAGACAATAGTGGAACAGCGGGGAGTCGAATAGCCGAAACGAGTCCATTGCTAGACTTTTCACACTGGACAAATACCGTGCACGAATGGCTGGCTTTGTGAAAGGAATGCTCTACAGAATGGGCAAGCGCAGCCATTTGACTGATAAGCATCATGCTTATCAGTGCAATAGGTATTAAGACTTGTTGCCGTTTTTTCATTTATTGAAATGGAATATATGCCGAAGGTTAATACCGACAGCTGATTTTAGAGTCATTCTAAACAACTAGGCAATATATAACGGCTATGCTTTTTTTACAAATATAGATTTCAGCTTCATTGGGCCAATACCAGTGATTTTACAGTCAATGTCATGGTCGCCTTCAACTAAGCGAATATTTTTTACCTTAGTGCCGACTTTTACAACAGATGAAGAGCCTTTAACCTTTAAGTCTTTGATAACAGTGATGCTATCACCATCTTGTAAAAGGTTACCGTTTGAGTCTTTTATGACTAATTTGTCAGTGTCGGTTTCGCTTGAATTGGCGGACCACTCATGAGCACACTCAGGGCAGATATACACAGTCCCGTCTTCATAGGTGTATTCTGAGTTGCATTGGGGGCAATTAGGTAAAGCACTCATGTTAGATCCTTTTGTGTGAGCTAATGGGGGAAATACCATTATAAGTTTTTACCTGTCTTATTGGCCAGTTAAAAGGACTAAGGGGGTGTTTAGCGATTAATGATTTTAGGTTATTCGGTTAGTTTGCCACGTAGCTTTTTTAATTGGCCGCGTTGAGTTTTATTATCAGTCCGTTTTTTCTTAGCATTTTTGCTAGGCGAGGTTGCTCGCCTAGCTTTTTGACTAACCGTTACGCTTTTTATGATCTGTTTTAGGCGTTCTAGCGCATCGGCACGATTTTTTTCTTGGGTGCGGTATTGCTGAGCCTTAATGATGATAATACCCATATTATTAATACGGTGATCTTGTCGACTTAATAATCGTTGTTTAAAAAGCTCAGGCAGGGAGGATGCGTTAATGTCGAAACGTAAATGAATGGCCGATGAGAGTTTATTTACATTTTGCCCCCCAGCTCCTTGCGCGCGGATGGCTGTAAGCTTAATTTCATCATCAGCAAGGGTGATATGAGGGGTGATGACTAACATGAACTTTATTGCGGTTTAGTAAAACGGGTGCTAAATATTGGTTTAGCCAAAACAAGGAAAAAGGCAGCCGAGAGTACCGAAGAGGCGAAAATCATACACATCACCATAATTTGATAACGCACAGCAATCAGTGGTGATACCCCAGATAGTATCTGCCCGGTCATCATGCCCGGCAAAGAGACTAGGCCAACCGCAAATAGCGAGTTTATAACCGGGATCAGTGAGGCATGAAGTGCAATACGCCGCGCCTCCAAGTAAGAGACATGGCGATCTATTTCTGCATGGATACGCTCAGCGGCTAAACTAACGCTATTCATCGCATTGGCGAAAATCATTCCAGCTAATGGAATGATGATTTGAGGCAAATACCATGGCTTTAAATTAAGTACACCTTGAGTGATAACCAGCAGGGTAAAACCACCACCAACAAGAATGGAGAGAAAGGCTTGTTTATACAATAGGTTACGCTTTATCGGGATCGTGCCTAAAGCAATCCAGCTGGAGGCAAAGACCATAATAGCTAGAACAGTGATAACAATGGCAGCATTATCAGCGTTAAAAATGTAGCTCAACAGGTAGCCGACTAAAAGCAACTGAACCAACATGCGTGCCAGAGCATAAAGTGCGTTGCTTGACTCTAATGACCATTTAAACAAAATAGCCAAGGCGAAAAGAACAGGGATAAAAGATAGCGCTAGGTTTAACAGAGGAATATTTTGAATATCGTGTCCCATCTAATCGCTGTTAACTGTATTAGTTAGGTGCGTTTATCTGCTTGGCGCTTGTTTCGAGCGCTTTGCTTTTTTAAAAACAAGGCGAGTTCTTTTTCTGCCCATTGGACGGCTTCAGCTTCTGATTTAAACCCCGTTTGGGTTTTTGAAATAACCGTGTTTTTCGAACTGGCGCGACGAACGATGTCGGCTCTCCAGCTATCTTTTTCTGCGGAAGTTTGAAAAGTGTACTTTTTAGTAATGCTCATAAGTATAAGTTTGTCTTGAGTTTAAGAATCTGTTTCTAGCAAGCGTATGCCATCTTTTTCGATATTGATAATGCGCTGCTTATATAAACCACCAATGGCTTTTTTGAACGCACCCTTGCTCATCCCGAAGGTGTCAGAGATGATTTCTGGGCTGGATTTATCGTGAACCGGTGCAAAGTTATGGTTCTTTTTTAAATAATTAAGAATAATTTTACTGTATTTATCGCGTGTTTCTTTGCCGCCTTGGAGGCTTAAGTCTATTTTACCGTCGGGTCGAATACGTTTAATAAACCCTTTTTTTGATTGCCCGAAACTTAATTTTTGGAAGACATCATTTTTGTATAAAACCCCCCAATGTGAATGGTTAATGATGGCTTTAAAGCCTAAGTCGGTGCTGTTCGCAATGATAAGGTCAACTTGCTGTTGTGGGGTAAAGTCATGAGGTGCTTCATCATCGATGAACTTGTCTATTTTTGATGAAGCGACAATGCGCCCATCATTCTTGTCGAGGTATAAGTAGACTAAATAGGATTTGCCAACATCCATTGGTCGATGTTGTTCAGCAAATGGTACAAGAACATCTTTTTCTAACCCCCAGTCCAAAAAAGCACCCACATGTGTACGTGCCACGACTGTTAGGTAGGCAAATTCACCAACCTGAGCTTTGGGCTTTTTTGTGGTGGCAATCGGGCGGTCTTCTGAGTCGAGGTATAAAAAAACATAAATCAACGAACCAACGGTTAAATCACTTGGAGCCTGCTTGTTTGGCAGGAGAACTTCACCTAATTCTTTAGCATCTAAATAAAAGCCGAAGTCGAGCGACTTGATGACTTCTAATTGATGTGTTTTTCCTAGCGTAACCATGGTGTACTCCTAATATTCGGTGTGCTGGCAATTATACAGGTCGTTGACAGTTAAAATGATTAAAACAGATGGCTTCCTTGCATCAATACGCTTTATTGACGCTGTGTTTGCCAAAGAGCGGTGTGACCGAAGGTTAACATTGCTGCGTCATCAATTATCCCAATAACGTTGCATTTCATAATATAAGAATGAGGCCGTCCAGGTGATTAATACCAGTCCGGTTAATGACTCTAAGCCGGTTAAATGGCGCAAATCACCGATGGGTTGAATATCCCCAAAGCCTAAGGTTGTAAAGGTGGTGAAAGATAAATACGTGCAATCAAGCAAACTACCATCAAAATTGCCTTCTAAATGCCCCCAGCCTTCAGAATGATGCATAAAGTAAAACGCAAAGGCAAACACCCAAACCTCTACCGCATGCGCAATAAGCGCAGTAAAAACGCCAAACAGTATTCTCAGTCGATGCTTTAATTTCATTTTTGGGATATATCGAGAAACACGGTATAAAAATTCGTAATGGATGATCACAGCAATGGCGACAACGAGCGAATTTAAAAAAAATATATGAAACATTGATTTGAGGAATAGGGGCTAAACGTAATGGTTATTGGTTGATTGTATACTGGCGGGCAGAAAATTATCGTGTTCATACGTATGAACGGTTTATCGGCCTTAAGGGTATTCCGCCACTAGGTCTAGTGGGGTTAGATTGGGACAGTGGTCAAGTAGTGGGTAGTAGGTGGTGATGATAATAAATTGGCGAGTTTATCAATATCGCCACGCTCCGTCCGCCAGGCCATATAGCTTTCGTAGTCACTGCGTTGGTCCCACTTTTCAAGTAAAACAATATGGTGTCTATCGTCCTCATCACTGGTTACCGAAACACTTTGGCAGCCTTTGAAGGCACGTGTATCGGGTAGGATCGACATAAAAACGCTTAATAGCTCTTCTCGGTTTTCAGGGTTAACTTGTAAATCTAAAATAACATCAACTGTCATAGCGATACCTTTTACATGGTTTGCCCGTAGGACTATCCAGTATATGCCTATAAACTAAAGCCCGCAAGAATGAGGAAATACCCTGAGACTGGGCTTTATTCACCGTTACATAAGGGAATAAAGCGTTGTGAAGAACGAAAAACTCGATATTTGGGAGTAGGCCTTATAAACCGAGAATCAGGCCAAAACCAGCGACTAATAAACTGGCCTAACAGTAAAATGAGTAAGCAAGCTGTTTTATCGTGTACGTTTTTGAATATTTAAAACGGGTTAACGGTGTGTTAGTGACCAGCAATAATGTATTTTTGGATTTCGTTCAAAGTCTTTTGATATTGTTTTTTGACTAATATTTTGAACAGCCAAGTGGGTGAGCGAGGCTTCGTTTAATTTAAACTTTCGAAAGTTAGTTGAAAAGATCATTGTGCCTTTTTTGCTTAGTAACTTTGCCGCTTTATTAATTAATTCAACATGATCACGTTGAATATCAAACACATTGTCCATCCGTTTTGAGTTGGAAAAAGTGGGTGGGTCAATGAAGATAAGCTCGTACTTTTTTTGCTCTTCTACGGCAGTATCAAGCCATTCCATGCAGTTAGCTCGAATAAGCTGGTGCTTGTCTAAGTTTAAATGGTTTAGCTCAAAATTATTTTTTGCCCAATCTAAATAGGTTTTTGACATATCTACAGTTGTAGACGTGGTGGCACCGCCCAGTGCCGCATGTACAGTTGCCGCGCCTGTGTAGGCAAATAAGTTTAAAAACTGTTTACCGCCGGCGTGTTCGCCAATCCAAAAACGTATCGGGCGATGGTCTAAGAATAAACCTGTATCGAGGTAATCTTTGAAGTTAACGAGAAACTTTGCCTGCCCTTCGCTGACTTCATGGAAACCACCGTCGGTGCCTTGTTTTTCGTATTGTGTGTGACCTTTTTGGCGACGACGAATTTTCAGTGATAATTGCTGGGGAGGGATGTTTAATACCTCTGGCATAACGGCTAAGGCATCACGAAGACGTAGAATAGATTTAGCCTCATCAATGGTTTTTGGGGCTTCATACTCTTGTACATGTACCCACTTTTTTTCGCCTTGGTAAACATCAATGGCCAATGCGTACTCGGGTAAGTCTGCATCGTACAAGCGGTAACAATGGATGTTGTTTTTCTTCACCCAAGGGGAGAGTTTTTTAATGTTTTTGCGCAGGCGGTTTGCCAGCATGGTAGCGCCGTCGCTCCAATCACCGGGTGTCGGTAGTAAGGCTTTTTTTAAATTGTCGCCAATGTGTTGTTGCTGACTGGCATGCTGTCCTTCAAAGTGCCGTTCTGGAGTCACCGAAAAGTTAAAGACTTTACAAGCGATAGCGCCGTTAAATAGTTGGTACGACTTATGTGACTTTAATGAAACATTAAATGCAAGTTCAACATTACCGGTAAACACAGAGGCTTGCCAGCCGTTAAAGCGGGCCTTTAGGATGCTGCCAATTTCTTGATATAAGGGTTTGAGTTGTTTAATGTCGCCGAGTCGCTCACCATACGGTGGGTTAACGATAAACAAGCCAGGTTTCCATGACGGATCGGGGGCTACTTTTGTAAGCGGTAAGCTGGTGGCCTTAATAACGTCTGCAAGATGAGCCGCTTTAATATTGGCTTTAGCAATGCCAGCGTGTTTGATGCTGATATCAGAGCCGGTGATGGGTGGGATGTTATGTAGGCCTTTTTCTCGGCGATATTCGGCTTCTTTTATCAGTCGTTGCCATATTGTGGGGTTAAAGTGTTTCCATGCTTGAAAGCCAAAATACTCACGTAGCAAGCCAGGTGCAATGTCGCCGGCCATCATGGCGGCTTCTGTTAAAAAGGTACCTGACCCACACATGGGGTCGTATAAAGCACCGCCTTCGGCGGCTATTTTTGGCCAGCCTGCGCGAATTAAAATAGCCGCGGCAAGGTTCTCTTTTAATGGCGCTTCTACAGACTCAGTACGATAATGACGACGATGTAAGCTGTCGCCAGATAAGTCTAAGCTAAGCGTTACTTTATCTTCATTGATATATGCGTTAATGCGAATGTCTGGTTGCTCACGCTGGACGTTTGGCCGCTCGTCTGTTGCTTCTTTAAATTGGTCGACAATAGCATCTTTGATAACTTGCTCGGCATATCTCGAGTGGTTAATTTTTGAACGTCTAATAGAAGCGTCAATGGCAAAAGTGTTGGAGACATCGAAGTGCTTGGACCAATCTATTTTTAAGGCACCGGCATACAATTGCTCAGGTGTTTGTGCTGCATATCGAGCCAAGGGCACTAAGACGCGATTAGCAAGGCGAGACCATAGGCAAACGCGTAAAGCCATTTCCAATTCACCCTCAAAATAAACTCCACCGGCAGCTGGTTTTACTTGCAAGGCGCCGATTTGTTCCAATTCGTCGGCTAAGATCAGCTCCATGCCTTTGGCGGTTGTCGCGAAATAGTTATTGAGTTGTGGCATGGATATCCTTTTTAAGGTGGGTCGGCTAGAGGTGCTTGATTTGCAACGAACTAAGAAGGCTGGGTCCTTAGCGGTAAAAACTTAAGCGCTATGCGCATTTTAATCGTTTTTACGGCAAGGTAAAGGAAGCAATTACTGGCATGTGGTCAGATAAAGTGAGTGACTGAGCTTGTTCTACAAACGCATTTTGTACAGATAAATTTGGGCTGTAGAAGTAATAATCGATTGTCCGGTCAGGGTCTTGGCTTGATGAACTATTGGGGGCATAGGTGAACCATGCTTTGCGTTGCTCGGATTGCGTGTTTGCAAGGCTGGGTACCGCTAAATGTTGTTGGTACAAGGTTTCTATTGCAGATTGTTGATCGTAATTGCGACGTTGTTCTTGTGCGAGTAATGGATAGGCATTAGGCGGCAGTAAATTAAAATCGCCAGCAAGAACCCAAGGCGTTTGAGTCTGGTTAAGCGAATGTAATTGTTGATTAATTTGTGTTACTTGCCGTTCAAGGGTGTCGGAGCCTTTGGAAAAGGCGGATAAGTGAGTGTTCAAAAGCACCAGTTTATCTGCACCCTCTATGGGCAGGTGAACTTCCTGTAAGGCACGCTTAAGGTTAAATAATTGCGTGATGGGGTCTTGTGGGATAAGGCTGAGCTGAGTGCGTGTAGCCGTGGTTATTTTGTATTTTGAAATAATACTCAACTTGGTGCCCACAGCGCCCATGATACGTGGGTGAGGGAGATAACGGGCTTGCCAATAAAAGCTACTGGTATGACAGGCATAATCGCTGGGAAGCAACTCAAGTAATTGGGCTAATTGATCGGCATGATCTGTTCGCTGAGCACCTTCATCGACTTCTTGTAAGAGGATAATGTCCGGATTTTGCTGTGTAATTAGGTTGGCTAAACCCTTCAGGGTTTTTGTGATGTCGTCGCTAGAAGGGCGTTCGTCGGGACCGGTATTATTAGGCAGGTCATAGAAAAAAACATAGTTTTTCCCCGCCATAAATTGAACATTTTGGTTATACAGCTTAAGGGTTTGGCCCGCCGTTAAACGGGGTGTGTTTTCGCCGCAGTATACCGCTTCTTGTTGAAGAGCTGGTGGGTGGTATGTGCTAAACCACACTAAGGCAAACAGCCCTAAAAGACAGAGGCTGAGGGAAAATAACAGTCGATAAAAGACCTTTGTTATATCCATGTTATGAATGTACTTGCATCTGGTCTATTGATTTACACGTTATTTTAGTTTGATAGCGATACTGTCTATATTGTTGCGGTGCAAGCGATTTTGAATTTTATCGACCATTCTAAAGGAAGTGTACGGGCCCGATTTAACTCGGTGCCAAATGCTACCGCTTTGGTTTACTGTTTGTACGGTCGACTCAATACCTAACAATGCTAAGCGGGCGCGAAGAGTATCAGCCTGCTGAGCTTTTTTAAAAGAACCTATTTGAATAATAAAGGTGCCGGGTTTGCTTTTTCCAGTGCCTTCTAACCGACGCCTTTCTTCAATTTCATGCTCAGGAATAACAATTTCCATGTCGGGCAATATTTGATAAAAATCAAAACGTGGTTTAGTGCTGTCGATGGGTTTTGCAGTTGTTGCGATGGGCTTTTTTACATCACGTACGTCTTGTTGGTTAACAGGTCGCTTCACATCAGTAACGGGTTTATTTGGCGCTTCTTCCAAGTCAGATAAAAACATCGCAAAACCGCCAATTAATAGGCCAGTAATTAGCCACCAATAACCGGGAATAGGGCGTTTTTTTTTGCGCGTGTTATTGCTGTTAATTCGGTTTTTGTAATCTCTAGGCACTACATGGACTCCGGTGCATTAACGCCCAGTAGCTGTAAACCATTGGCTAGGACTTGCTTTGTTGCATTAATAAGAACTAGGCGAGCTTGCATCAGTGCTACATCATCAACAATGAATTTGTGTGAATTGTAATAACTGTGAAACTGCGTAGAAAGTTCACGTAAATAATGGTTAAGTTGATGTGGTTCGTATTGCTGAGCGGCTTGCGTCAGTTTTTCTGGGTAACGGTTTAAGGTATCAATCAGGTTGGTTTCGTGCGTTTGCGCTAATTGATCTAAATGCTTTAAACCCTCCTGTGCACTATAGTTGAGGCCTTTTTCTGTCAGTAATCGCATCACACTACAAACACGCGCATGAGCATATTGAACGTAATATAAGGGGTTTTCATTGGACTGCGAGGTAGCCAAATCAAGGTCAAAATCCATGTGCTGCTCGGCTTTACGCATGACGTAAAAATAGCGTGCAGCATCAGCGCCGATTTCATCGCGTAACTCCCTAAGTGTTACAAATTGACCAGAACGGGTCGACATTTGCATTTTTTCGCCACCTTTATACAAAACGGCAAACTGGACCAGCAAGACTTTCATACGCTCGGGGTCTGCGCCCATTGCTTGCAAAGCGGCCTTAACACGTGGCACATAGCCGTGATGGTCAGAGCCCCAGACATCGATGATATCGTAACCACGTTCGAGGGTGTGTAAATGATAGGCTATATCGGAGGCAAAGTACGTGGTTAAGCCATTATCGCGAATAACAACACGGTCTTTTTCATCGCCAAACTCGGTTGATTTAAACCACCAAGCACCTTCTTTTTGGTACATATAGCCAGAAGCTTTAAGCTTTTCAATGGCTCGATCAATGGCTCCTTTGTCCATAAGTGAGCGTTCTGAAAACCAATCGTCGTAATGAACGCCAAAGTCTTCAAGGTCTTGACGAATATCGCCGAGAATGGATATTAATGCGGCGTCAAAAATAATGCGGTAGTTTTTATCCCCTAAGGACTCTTTAGCGCGCGCAATAAGGCCGTCAATATGTTTTTCCTTGTCGCCGCCATCAGGCTCATCGGCCGGGATATCAAGAAACACATCACTGACAGGCATGTTAAAGGTTGGGCCATGTGACTGTTTAATCAGCGTTGCAATTTCAGCAATATAGCCACCTTTGTAACCGTTACTTGGAAACGGGATGCTTTCACCACAAAGTTCTAAATATCGTAGCCATACGCTGGTAGCTAGGATGTCCATTTGGCGGCCAGCATCATTAACGTAATACTCGCGATGGACATCGTAACCAATGGCTGTCAGTAGATTAGCAACGGTTGCACCGTAGGCCGCACCTCTTCCGTGCCCTACGTGAAGGGGGCCGGTTGGGTTCGCTGAAACGAATTCAACTTGCACCTTTTTACCTTTGGCAATATTGGAGGTGCCAAAGCGAGAACCTTGTTCAAGAATCTGTTTGATGACGGCGTGTTGGCTAAGCGGGTTGATGAAAAAATTAATAAAGCCTGGGCCGGCTATATCAACACTTAATACGTCGCTGTCTTCTGGCAAGCTATTGATAATAGCTTGGGCTATTTGGCGAGGATTCTTTTTTGCAGGCTTTGCCAACATCATTGCAACGTTACTGGCGTAATCACCATGAGATGGGTCACGTGTGTGCTCAATTTTGATAGTAGGCGTTAACTCTTCAGGCAATTCGCCTTGAGTTTGTAGCGATAAAATGGCTTGCTGAAGCAAAGAGGCCAAACGTGTTTTCATAGTAAATTTAGATCGTTGATTGATGCGCTGAATAGCTGTTCGGTGTTGAACACCGTTGTCATTGCGTATTATCGCTTGTGGGGTAAAACTTGCAAGTCTAAACGCTGTTAAAACAAGTCAATGGGATCAACATCAATGGACCAACGTACCTTACGCGAGGATTTGAGTTTTTCAAGTTTCGGTAAAAGCTGCTGTAAAAATTGATGGCGGGGTTTTCGCTGGGCCGATTCAATTAATAATTGATAGCGAAACCGTCCCGCCCTTTTTAGCATGGGGGCTGGAACGGGGCCTAGAATTTGAATCAGTGGTGCTTGAATCGTAGAGATCAACTCCTTAGCATCGTTTAGGAAGTTTAGAACCGCTTGTTCATTGATGGCGTTCACTCGTAATAGAGCTTGATAATGGTAGGGGGGCAATTGGGCTTGCTGCCTTTCATCCAGTGCCTCTTTTGCAAAACGCGTGTAGCCGTGCGTGATTAAGGTGTTTAATAAGGGGTGCTCGGGGTGGTGGGTTTGAATGAGTACCCGGCCGAGTTTTTCTTCGCGTCCTGCACGGCCAGCGACTTGGGTAATAAGCTGGGCCATACGTTCGCTGGCTCTGAAATCACAACTAAACAGCCCTGCATCAATATCAACAATGCCTACTAAGGTCACATTTGGGAAGTGGTGTCCTTTAGCAAGCATTTGCGTGCCGACTAAAATTTGAGCGCCGCCTTCATGTACTTTGTCAATGACTGACTGCATGGCATTTTTTTGTCGTGTGCTATCGCGGTCAATTCGACTCACAGGGGTGTCAGGAAAGTGCGAGCTCAATGTTTCTTCAACGCGCTCAGTCCCAAGCCCTAATGGAAATAATTCTGCTTGTTGACACGATGGGCAGGTATTCGGAATGGCATGTTCAACTCCGCAATGATGGCATCGAAGTAAATTGGCATTTTTATGAATGACTAGACGAGAGTCGCAACGACGACACTGTGCAACCCAACCACAGCTATGACACATTAACACGGGTGCAAAGCCTCGGCGATTCACAAAGAGTATGACTTGTTCGTTCCGCTCAAGTGTTTTGCCAATCGCTTTTAAAAGCGATTGGCTTAAATGATTGTCTAACGTTTGGTTTCGGCAGTCTAATAAACGAATATCAGGGTGTGAGGCACCTGCGGTACGCTCGGGCAACACTAATTGTTTGAAACGACCTTGTTGTACGTTGTATAGACTTTCGAGCGAGGGTGTTGCAGTGCCTAATACGATAGGGATGCTGTAGTCTCTTGCACGCATAACAGCAATATCTCGAGCGGAATAGCGAAAGCCTTCTTGCTGTTTGAATGATATGTCATGCTCCTCGTCCATAATGATCAGGCCGGGCGTACGCATCGGCGTGAATACTGCCGAGCGGGTGCCCAGCAATATATTGGCAAGGCCTTCTTTTAATCTAAGCCAGGCTTGAGCTCGTTGAGTGTCGTTAAGGCCGGAATGTGAAATGACCATCTGTGCTGTTAGGCGTTGCCTAAATCGCTGAGCTAATTGAGGTGTTAGGGTGATTTCAGGCAATAAAATTAACACCTGTTTTCCAGCACTAATGACGTGCTGAATAAGTCGAAGATAAACTTCTGTTTTTCCACTACCGGTGACGCCATCTAATAAAAATACTTGAAAGCCTTCGAGTGCCTTAGCAATTGAGTCGATGGCAGTTTGTTGGGCCGGGTTTGGGTCAAATAAAGGTGTGGTCGGAGAGTGTGTGGCTGTGTTGTGTTCTTGTGAGGCAGTGACCCAGCCTTTCTCGATCATGCTTTTAAGGGGCGAGCGCCAGTTCCAGTCAAGTGTGGAAAAGAAATCACGATCAACAGGTGCATCGGCGTTTTTTAGTTGATGCCATAAGCCTAGCTGCCTTGGGGAGCGTTTTAAGGAATTTTCATCGAGTGTCAGGCCATGTTTGGATAATGCGTATCGCGTGGTGAGCTCTATAGTGGGTGTTAATCCGGCTCGAAGCTGTTTTGGGAAGGCCTGAGCAAGCACCTCGCCGATAGGGTGATGATAGTAGTTAGCAGCCCATTTATATAGTTTTAAGTCATCAAGCGATATTAGAGGCTGTCTATCAATTAATTGGGAGATGGGTTTGAGTTGTTTTCGGCTAAGTTCGGTTGACGAAGAAATGTTAAGAATAACGCCAATTTTTTTTAATCGGCCAAAGGAAACAAAAACACGCTGGCCGATTTGGTAATCAGAGCGAGCCGAATTTTTTATCGGGAGATAGTCAAAAATACGGTGCAGGGGGGTGTCGACAGCAATATTGAGGTAAAAATCAGACATCAAGTAAAAGCGTTATTTGTTTTGTATCAGTTAGCCTGAAAAGATTAAAAAAATCTACAATAAATCGCTAACTTAATGAGTTAACTATGGTTTTTATTTTATCCACATTTTCTGTGGATAACTATGTGGATTATCTATTTATAATAGCTCTCAAAGCCCATGCAAAAAGGGCTGACATCAAATTGTAACAAAATAAACCATTGTTAACATATCTATAAAAAACAACAAGTTATATAATGCAAGGGTTATTTTAATCATTGCGTCGCAATATGTTTATGGCGACTAATCTAGTGTTTTTAGCTTGTGAATAAGAAGTCTTTGTGTATAGGGCTTAAGGCGCCTTTCAGCTAAATTATTACAAATAAGAAGGTCAAGTTAAGTGTTGCCGTGAATGTCTTTATATTCCTGTTATTTGTTTAGACTATCAATGTTTATCACTATCTTTTTGTTCAGCTTAATGTGTTAATTATTAGCCATAGCGTGAGATTGACCATTCGTTGTGTTATTGGTGTAGGTGTACCATAATAAGGTTGTCAAAGATGATAATAGTTAATCAGGAAGAATTTTCTGCTGGGTGTGGCATCATTTTTTAACTTGAAAGATAGCCGGTGCTATCGAGGTCTAATATTGCAACAGAAACGTAAAAAACTGGAATATGAGCGCTTAGTGTTGGCATATAGTGATGAACTTTTTCGTTACGCGCTTTGGCTATGTCACGATAAAAACATGGCTGAAGATTTGCTTCAAGAGACCTGTATGCGTGCTTGGAAGTCATTGGATAAATTACGTGATAGTTTATCCAGTAAGGCGTGGCTGATGACGATCTTGCGAAATGAACATGCCCGTCAATATGCACGCTTCCGGCCGGAGATAGTTGATTTCGATATAGATATGTTGAGTTTGAGGGATGTAGACAATGATACGAGTCCTGACGCGTTTGCTCTTAAGCAGGCATTGAATGAGCTTGCGAATGAATATAAAGAGCCGCTGTTGTTGCAGGTAATTGTTGGATTAAGCTGTGAAGAAATCGCCTCGGTTTGTCATATTTCTAAAAGTGCGACCATGACCCGTTTGTTTAGGGCAAAACAGAAGTTAAGAAGTGTTTTAAGGCCCGAAGCGGGCCGGGCAGGTGAATGATGAAATGTGATGATTTTAAATTTGAATATACAGTCGCAGCAAATGAGGTTGGGACAGAGGCCAAAGAGCACCTAGCATCCTGTGAGCAGTGTCAAATATTTGCAGCGCAAGAAAACTTGTTTGAGCAGCAATTAAAAGAGGTTGTTAACCGAGGTGTTCCAAGCGGTTTAAAGCATTCGATAAGAGACTATGTGTATAAGGCACCTTTTTGGAGTGCGACTAAAATGAAGCCGATTGCCTTTGCGGCATCGTTACTATTAGCGGTAGGCTTGGTAACGTTTATACCAACGCAAAACGAAGAGTCAGTGTTGCCAATAGATCAGTTAGTTTACGAACACTTTTCACACGATGGGGCATCTTCAACGCATGTGGCTTACCCGCGTAATGAGCAAGAGCTCATAAAGTTGAGTAAAGAGTTTGGTATACGGGTGAGGTTAGCTAAAAATATTAGCTTTGCAAAAAAGTGCCCTATTGGAGATAGTTATGGCTTGCACATGGTGTATCAATACCATCAGCAAGCCATAACGATTATTTATATGCCAGACATCAGTCTAGATAAAACCCTACCTTTCCATTATGCCGGTTTACATGGCTGGGTTAAGCCATTGAAAAATGGCTCGATGGCCGTCTTAGCTGGTACAGCGACTGATATACCAGACGAGGAATTTGCCAGCAACGCAGTAGAATGGCTCTAATCATTGCCTTTTGAGTGATCCCTAGCAAAAATCAAGTAAAAAGCAGGCAGAATATAAAGTGTAAATATAGTGCCTATACCTAAGCCAGTAGCAATAACTAACCCAATATCAAACCGACTAACCGCACCAGGGCCTGATGCAAGTAGCAGCGGAACCATCGCAACAATCATCGATGCAGTTGTCATTAGGATCGGCCTTAAACGTACTGTAGCTGCCTCCTCAACGGCATTTCGAATAGAAAGCTTTTCCGTAATTTGTAATTGATTGGCAAACTCAACAATTAAGATACCATTTTTAGCGACCAGCCCAATTAAGGTAATAAGCCCAACTTGAGTATAGATATTCATCGTTGCGACCCCTAGCATAATAAAAGCCATTGCACTGGCCAACGATAAAGGCACCGACACTAAAATAATAAGCGGGTCACGCCAACTTTCAAATTGGGCGGCTAGTACTAAGTAGATAATTAACAATGACATAAAGAAAGTTAGAACAAGCGCGCTACCTTGCTGTTTGTATTGTCGTGAACTACCCGTGTGGTCCCACTTAAAGCCTCTAGGGAAAGATTTTTGAGCTTCTTCTTCAAGATAAGCTAAGCCATCTCCCATGGTCACACCTGGGCGTAATAAGCCCTCAATAGTTATACTGTTAAGTTGTTGAAACTGTGTGCGTTTAGCCGGTTCAACTTGCGTTGATACGGTGACGATTGAACTGATAGGAACCTTCTTGCCTGATGAGGTTTTTAGGTAAATGTTATCAAGTTTTTCAATATCTGAGCGACTAATATCGGCTACTTGCGGAATCACTTTATAGCTTCGCTCTTGCATGCTAAAGCGATTCACATAACCTTCACTAAAATAAACCGATAAGTTACGGCCTATTTCTTCCATGCTGATCCCTAAATCTGCCGCACGGTCTTTATCAACCATCAAATTGTACTTAGGTCTGTCAAATTCTATGCTTTTTTGTAAGAAAATAAAGTTGCCGCTTTGCATAGCTTTACCAATCAGCTCACCTGTTACATCACTAATTTGACTATAATCAGCGTCAGAAATAACAACAAACTGTACAGGCAATCCACCGCCTGCGCCTGGAAGACCTGGTGGCTGTACAACAGCTGTTCTCACACCTGTAAGCGAGGCCACTTTTTGTTGGAGCTCGGGCTGTATCTCCATCTGAGTACGTTCGCGGGTGGATTGATGGCCCATTTTTAGGCCGCCAAGTAATTTAGTCGTATCATTCCCTAGCCCCAGCAAGATGAAGCTATGATCATACTCAGGCATGGCTTCAAAAATATCTGATAGCTTTTTGCCTTGTTGTTGTAAAAAGTCAAGAGTAGATGTCTGCGGTGCCGTACCCATCGCGATAAGCAAATTCCTGTCTTCAATGGGAGCTAATTCTGATTTTGATAACAGGTACATCGGGTAAAGGCTTAATAACACAACCAAACCAAATATAACGGGAATAGATGGGGTTGATAATAAAGGCGAAACAGTTTTTTTGTAGCCACTGGCTAATTTTTCAAAAAAGTGTTCAGCGTACTTTTCAAATCGGCCGGCACTTTCAGAGCTTTTTAGAATGCGAGCACTCAGCATAGGAGCGAGTGTTAGCGCAACAATGCCAGAAATAAGGACAGCAGCAGCTAAAGAAAAAGCAAATTCAGTAAACAATGTACCAACTAATCCACCCATAAAGCCTATAGGGAAATAGACGGCAATAAGGGTAGTTGTCATTGCGATGATAGGCAAGCTGAGTTCTTTTGCGGCATCTATGGCTGCTTGAATACGTGGTTTTCCCATGTCGATATGGCGGTGAATATTTTCAACCATGACGATAGCATCATCCACCACTAAGCCAATTGCTAAGATCATCGCCAGCAAGGTCAGTAGGTTTAATGAAAAACCAAACGCTAGCATAATGAAAGTTGCGCCAATGAGTGATAAAGGAACGGTGACTGCCGGTATAAACGCAGCACGCATGGTGCCTAGCGATAGGAAAATAACAACAATAACAATGCTGATGGCTTCAAGTAAGGTTCTTCCTACCTCGTTGATGGAGTCGCTGATAAATTTACTCGCATCATAGGGCATGTGAGACACAAGTCCCTCGGGCAAGTTATTATTAATGTCTACCATGGCAAGGTTAACCCGTTTAGCTACATCAAGCGGGTTTGCGTCGGGCGATTGATCTACCGTTATAAAAACAGCAGGCTTTCCACTGTAGAGGTTTTCGCTTTCGTAACCTTCGGCGCCAAGTTCAACATCGGCTATATCAGATAAACGAATTAGGGTGTCGTTTTGTTTGCCAACGACCAGTGTTAAGAAATCTTCTTCTTTAGCGACATCGGTTGTAGCGCCCATCTCAACACTGACCAGTGTGCCTTTTGTTTTACCAACACTGGAAAGGTAGTTGTTTCTGCGTAAGGCGGCAGAGACATCTTCAGCGCTCACACCTAAAGCAGCCATCCTTTTTGGCTTTAGCCAAATACGCATTGCGTATGTGCTATTGCCTAAGAGGCTTGCTTGGCCAACACCTTCAATGGATTGTAATCGTGGTTGAACGACACGCAATAGATAATCGGCGATTTGAATATCTTTCATGGTGTCACTAACAAAAGCGATATAAATCAGCGAAGTGGTAGACCCTGTTTTGGAGGTGATGATAGGGTCTAGTGCTTCTTGAGGTAATACACTACTTTGACTAGCCACCTTGGCTTGTATTTCTGCTATTGCGGCATTAGCGTCATAATTGAGGCGCATATGAGCCTCAATGGATGAGAGACCTTGTGTGCTGGAAGAAAAAAGGTAGTCTATTCCCTCAGCTTGGGCAATGGCCTGCTGTAAGGGAGTGGTAATAAAACCTTTTATAAGCTCACTACTAGCGCCAGGGTAAGACGTAGTAATAGAGATGACGGTATCTTTGGTTTCTGGGTACTCACGTATTTCTAGTGAAGCTATTGAGCGCAAGCCCAACACCAAAATAATTAAACTAACAACGCTGGCTAATACAGGTCGCTTAACGAAGATGCTGGTAAAGTTCAAAGCAATGCCTATTGTTGGTTATTGGAAAGGGTAACTACCTGACCGTTTCTGAGTTTTACGTGACCCTCATTAACGACTATATCGTTTAGTTGGAGTCCTTTAACTATTTCAACGCGGCCTTCTTGATGGGCGCCGGTTTCAATATTACGTAGCTCAACACTATGTTGGCCGTCCTGTTGTTTTACGACATAAACGCTCTCACCATAGGTATTAAATAAAACAGCGGTTTCAGGCAATGTTAAAACGGGACTGGCTTTTGAGGTAATAGCGGTTACTTCAGCAAACATCCCTGCTCTAAGTTTTTCATTGGGATTGTCGATAGTGGCTCTAACGCCAATAGAACGGGTTTCTTGATGTAGGCTTGGGTTTATCGCTTGGATATTACCTGTAAAGACTTCGTCGGGGTAAGCTTGAACCTTAACCTTTACCAATTGCCCTGTTTTAAGTTGTGCAAAGTGGCGTTCAGGAAATGAAAAATCGGCGATGATGGGCGATAAGGACACGAGTTGGGCAATTTGAGCGCCTTTGTCTAAGTATTGTCCAAGGCTGACAAGTCGAATACCTATTTCACCAGAGAATGGAGCACGTATTTTCTTTTTGTTAATAATGCTTTGTTGCGAAATAACGGCTGCTTTTGCGATGTCTAATTCGGCACGGGCCTCATCATGACTAGATAGGGAGGTTGCTTTGTTTTTTAACAAAGTGACCTGACGTTTAAATTTTATTGTCGCAAGCTTTTCAGCTGCGACTAAACCATCAAGGTTTGCTCTATCTGTTGAGGTATCAAGCTCGAGAATCAAATCGCCTTTTTTCACAGTGGCGCCTGAGTCTACGTGCAGAACGGAAATGATGCCTGCAATTTCATTGCTTAAAACAATGCCTCGTACAGGGTTAATGGTGCCGACTGATGACAAGGTGTTTTCCCACTGCTCTTTAATCACCTCGACCGTTGTTACTGTAGGCGGCGGTGGTGCTTTGCGGGATGACATTGCTTTGTTGATTTGAAGGAATTTCGAACCGAATAAGCCACCAAATATCACGATAATAATAATGGCTAGTAAAAGTATTTTTTTACTCAAGGGGGTCTCCGTAATGATGCTTGAATTGATTGCTAGCGGCCTAAGTATACGCCGTCAAAGAAGGCTTCTCAAACTGAATATTAGCATTCTTTAATGTAAAAACATTGTTTATCCGTTAAAAATAGACTAAGACTGCAACAGGAAAAGGACAATTTAGGCATAATAGACTGACGTTAGATATAGAGTAAGGCGTTGAATGAAAAATATAAAATGGGTTTGTGTTGGCCTAATACTGATGCTGTCGGCTTGCGCGCATATAACAGAGCAAAAAAAGTTAGAGCATCTAGATGCTAAACAAAAACTGTTTATGAAAGCGTTACGCTGGAAGTCGTATGAAACGGCGGCAAGTGTTATTCGTTATAGAAATCCAGCGCGCAAATTAGCTCCAATTGATGGGCTTAATAAAATTACGGTGACTTCTTATGATTTGATAGGTTCTGTGCCCAACGAGGAGGATGACACCATCATAGCGCAGGCATTATTTGGTTATATTCAAAATGAAACAGGGCGTGTCTATCAAGTAAAACATACTCAAGTTTGGTGGTTCGATGAGGAGTCAAAACAGTGGTTTTTAGACAGCGATATGCCGGACTTTAGAATAGATTAAGTTTCTTTGTAATTGTTGGCTTGTCAGATCTGCTCGAATGTTTATTTTTTCGTGAAGGTTTTTGTTATCGCCACAATTTATAAGTAGTTGGCAGTATTTGTGCCTTCAAGTTTGTCTTGAAGGTTAGTGTTGGTTGGCAATAAACGTTTAAGCCCTTCTTTAAAAGCGCGTATTTCATTGATAATGCTTGATGTTTTGTTTATAACGACGCCGATTTAAAAGGTAGGAAACTAGTGAGGTGGTCTATCTGTGCGTTAACCTGTATTTTTTCATCGTCAATAAACTGTTCAATGGCTTGACGAAATTCGGCATGTAATATCATGTGGTTTGACAAGGTTTTGACGGGCTTGAAACCACGTGAGATTTTATGTTCGCCTTGAGCGCCCGGGTCAAAGCGCATGAGTTTATGATTAATACAGTATTCAATGCCTTGGTAATAACAAGCTTCGAAATGTAAAAACTCATATTCTTGCTCACAGCCCCAATAGCGACCATACAGTGTTTGATGATCTTTAAAACACAGTGCAGCACCAATGAGCCTATTGTCTTTTTGGGCGCAAAACATCACCAAGTTCTCAGCCATGGTTGACAGTAATAAGTTAAAAAATTCTAAATTTAAATAGCCTTGTTGCCCGCTACGCTTTAAGTATGTGAAATGATAAAAACGATAAAATTCAGCCATTAATTGTTTGCTAATATCACGACCATCGACCACCGTCATTTCAATACCTTGTTGAGTAATTGACAGCCGTTCTTTACGTAATGTTTTGCGTTTACGTGATTTAAATGTTTGCAGGAAATCGTCGAAAGACGTGTAGTGATGGTTGAACCAATGGTATTGAATGCCACTGCGTTGTTTATACTCGGAGTCCTCCAGTAAGGAAGACATTTCGGTGTCAGGGAAAAGCACATGCCAACTCGATAACCCCACTGAAGAAACTGAATCGAGAGCAGCCTGTCGGATATTTTTAATGATGGTCTGTTTTTCTTGTGTCAGTTGAATGCGGTTGTGAAAAGCTAAACGAGGGCCTGTGGATGGTGTGAAAGGGATGGCTGATAATAATTTAGGGTAATAGTGTAATTGGTGTTGCTGATAGGCATTGGCCCAAGCCCAATCAAAAACGTATTCGCCGTACGAGTGGGTCTTAAGGTAACAAGGCATGGCAGCGATAATGTCATCTCTATCGGTGACAATAATATGATGAGGGGTCCAGCCGGTAGAAGCTTGGGTACAGCCGCTTTGTTCAAGTGCAGATAAAAAAGCATGTTGAATAAACGGATAATCAGTTTCAAATACACTGTTCCAGTGTGTGTCTGATACCTTAGATATGCTAGAGAGAAATTTAATATTCATAGTGTTAAGGTTAACGAAAAATAATGATTAAGGCGCATGCCATTGTAGTCGTTTCTAGCGCTGTTATGGCTAGCTATTATGAGAACCATTGGCGATAACAAGCCACTAAAACGCTGACGCTGAGCAGTTCAGATAGGGTTTTTAAAGAATAAATCGGTAAAGCTAAATACTGGAATTATATATTGTCGAAAAGTAAACAATGGCATAGAGTATTCTTTACAAAAAAAACATGATGGATAGGGATATGTCTAACGAAAGTATGGCTCAAAAGAAGGAACGAACCCAAACAAGTGGTTTGATCCGTGAGTTACTCGAAGAACGAAAACAAGTCTGGTCTTCTTACTGTGCAGTATCGGGCATTGAGGAACATAAAGGCCAAAAACCAATCGAGGAACTGCTTCAAGATTTTTGTCAGTTGACGGTTGATTATATTTCATTAGGACATTTTGGCGTGTATCAACGCATTTTAGCGGGTAATGAAAGACGTAAGTCTGTACTGGCCGCCGCTGAGCGCATCTACCCAAGTATCTCTAAAGCTACTGAAACTGTTTTAGACTTTAATGACAAGTACCAGACGTTAACGCCAGCAATGATTTTAAATGAATTGGCTAGCGACTTATCCTCAGTCGGTGAAAATCTGGCAAACCGAATTGAGTTAGAAGATCAATTAATAGGCGAAATGCTTGCCTAGACCACAGATAAAGTATTGCCCTGAATGTGGTAATAAAACGGAGTCAAAAACGCCCGAGGGGGATAACCAGATTCGGGATGTTTGTGACGCCTGCGACCTTGTGCATTATCAAAACCCACGAATTATTGCCGGCTGTATTCCTGTTTGGGAAGATAAAATTTTGTTATGTAAGCGCGCTATTGATCCTAGAAAAGGATTCTGGACATTGCCAGCAGGTTTTATGGAGCTGGGTGAAACGACCGAGCAGGCGGCTGTACGAGAAACTTTGGAAGAAGCCGAGGCGGTTGTCCAAACTGAAGAGCTATACGCGGTTTTTAACTTGCCACACATTGACCAAGTTTATGTGATGTATCGTTCAGTATTATTAAAGCCAGAGTTTTCAAGTGGTGAAGAAAGTTTAGAGGTGCGTTTATTTGCGGAGCATGAAATTCCTTGGGATGAGCTGGCTTTTGAAACCATGCGTAAATCGCTAGAGTTTTATTTTCAGGATAGACAGTCCGGTTGTTTTAAGTTTAGGTCTGCAGATATTACAAGACCGTTATCTCGTTAACCATTTAGCCATGGGTGTGAAATGAAACGAGAACAGATTATTCAATGCCTAGAGCCGGCAAGCAGCCTTCAAGGTTGGTCGCAGCAACAGCGTAAAGATGGTTTACGTAATGCAGCTGTTCTGATTCCTTTGGTTGAACGTGATCAATGGCAAGTTTTGCTAACTAAGCGTACCGAACATCTTAATAATCATGCTGGACAGGTTAGTTTTCCTGGAGGACGTGCTGACAGCATTGATCTTTCGCCACTACAGACGGCGTTACGAGAAACCGAGGAAGAAGTGGGGATTCAACAGGACTTAATAGAAGTGGCCGGAATTATCGAGCCCTTTTTAACGGTAACTAATTTTAAAGTCGTTCCCATTGTGGGTTTTGTGGAACCTTCGTTTACTCTCAATATTGATGAGTTTGAAGTGGCTGATGTGTTTGAGGTGCCATTATCAATCTTGGCAGACCAGTCTTGTTATGAAAGAAAAGAAGTTGTCTGGAAGGGTCAAAATAGGATGTATTGGGAGTTGATGTACGACGGCTTTCAAATCTGGGGTGCAACAGCCGCTATGCTGTATGCATTTGCTGGCCGTTTAAGGGTGGCGAAAAACACCTAATTTGCTAGTTTTTGGCTGAGCTGGGCCGGTACTTGTTTTGTAAGCCTTGCAAGAAATTTCGTAGGACTTGGTCTTTACAAGGACGATAATGTTTATGGTCTGTGCGACGAAAAAATGCGCTTAGCTCATGTTTACTAATGGAAACGCCATTGTTTGATAACAGCGCTAAAACGTCTTCATTTTTCATGTCGAAGGCGATTTTAAGTTTACGTAACACGATATTATTAGTGATTTTTTTATCGGGCTCAGGTGTGGGCCTATCCTGTTTTCCTCGTCGGTCGATAATCAACCCATTTAAAAATATTGAAAATGAGGTGTCTCCACAGCTTACATAAGCTTCGTCGTCATCTTTTTTTAACCAGTTGCTTATTTGCTCGCGTGTCACCTCGTGATCTGCCTGTTTAAAAATATCGATCATTTTTGCATCATTGAAATCGAAGGTGTAGCGAAGGCGGCGTAAAATATCGTTATTGGTCACAAAGGTTCCTAGAATGGTTTGGTCTGGTTGGTGAGAGTATTTTACAGCTTCGTGGGCGCCTGTAGTTCATTTTTTGTATGCGCTGAAAAAGTAAACCGAATAATAGGTGTTTTACAGTGACGAAGCTTTATTGATTTTGTTCTAAGGCCAATAACTGTTTTTTGGCCGCTAAGCCTCCCGCATAACCGGTCAGGCTGCCATGGCTGCCAATAATTCGGTGACAAGGAATGATTAAACTGACAGCATTGGCGCCTATAGCATTAGCAACAGCACGAACAGCTGTTTTATTATGAATAGTGCTAGCGATTGTTTGGTAAGAAGTAGTTGAAGCGTATGGGATGGTTTGTAGGCTACGCCATACGCGTTGTTGGAAATCAGTGCCTACCATTAAAATGGGTAAGTCGAATTGTGTTAATTCTTGTCGAAAGTAGCGATTGAGTTGCTTAAAGGCCGTGTCGATGATAGCTGTTTTTTTGTTGACATAATGCGCGTTTAGGCGCGTTTGTAGACGTCTGTCAATGCTCGCCCGTTTTTGCCGCTGTTGCCAATCACATAGGCATAGTTGATTCTCAAAGGAGCCAATCAGTAGTTCACCTAGTGGGCTATCGTATGATTGGATGTGGATTTCATTTAGCGATCGCATGCTATGGGATTTAGTCCTTTGTAGCGATAGCCCAGTGAATTAAGCGGTTAGGCTACGAGAAACAATTTCAGACACATCTTTTGACAGTGGTGTATGAGCTTGTATGCGCGATAGTTGCGCCTTAATCAATTGTTGTCGCGTACTATCAAATTTTTTCCAGTGGCTTAGTGAATTAGCTAATCGAGCCGCCACTTGAGGATTAATGCTGTCCAGCAGAAGAATGTTATCGGCTACAAATTCATACCCAGAGCCGTCTATTGCGTTAAAGTGCAAAGGGTTGGCTGTGGCAAAAGCGCCAATCACACTCCGAACTCGATTGGGTGTTTTCATGTCGAAGTCTGGGTGCTGAGTTAACTTTTTTACGCTGTGTAATGCGTCGGTTGTTTCTGAACAAGCTTGCAAGGCGAACCATTTGTCGATGACCAGATCTTCATTTTTCCACTGTTGATAAAAAGCATCAAAATAACTCACATTGATTGAGGTATCGAGGTGGCTTAATTCGGCTAGAGCAGCAATTTGATCGGTCATGTTCCGAGCCGTTTCAAATTGTTGAATACACATTGAACGAACCTCATCGGTTTCTAACGCCATTAAATAATCGAGACAAAGGTTTTTAAATGACCGTTGAGCAATACTTTGTGAATCGGTGCCAGCGCCTACGTGATGATTAGCGTGATAGTGTGCTAGCCATAGGTCTTGTAGAGATGAGGCTAAGGTTTGCTTAACAATGCGGTGTGCTTGGTATAAGGCATCAATATCAATAGTGCTCATTTGTTCGGCCAGGTAAGCTTTGCTTGGAAGGCTTAATAATAATGATTGATAAGCTAGATCTGCTAAAGGCTGTTGCAAAATGGCACGGAATGTACCCACCAGTTCATCGGGTAAGGGCGGTACCTTATGATGGTTCTGTATCGCATCAATGGTTTTAAAAATAAAATAGCTTAGGCAGTTTTGTCCTGCTTCCCAGCGATTAAAGGCATCTTTATCATGTTGAAATAAATGGATTTTCTGTTCAATGCTAAGTGTTTGTTGCAGTTTTATCGGTGCTGAAAATCCACGGAGTATAGATGGGGTGGGCTCTGTATTAATATCAGTAAAAGTAAATGATTGCTCCGCTTTAGTTAACTCAAGAACCGTTGATGTTTGCTCGCCATGCAGGTTAAGTTCTTTGCCGTTGTCATCGAGTAAACCCAGTCGAATGGGGATGACTAGAGGCTCTTTATCGGCTTGAGTTGAGGGGGAGTTATTGTGTTGTTCGAAACTTACGGTGTAGGTTTTTTCGTTTTGGTTATAGCTTGTTGTTACTGTAACCGTCGGCGTGCCTGCTTGACTATACCACTGTTTAAATTGCTCAAAGTTGGCGTTATTCGCATCTTCTAAGGCAGTTACAAAGTCTTCGGTGGTGACAGCTTGTCCATCATAACGTTCGAAATATAAGTCACAGCCTTTTCTAAAGCCGGTTTCACCTAACAATGTATGAAGCATTCGCACAACTTCAGCACCTTTTTCATAGATAGTAAGGGTGTAAAAATTATTGATCTCAACGAAGGAGCTGGGGCGAATAGGGTGTGACAATGGCCCCGCATCTTCAGCAAATTGATGTGTGCGAAGCATATTGACATCTTTAATACGTTTTACCGCTTCAGAAGTTTGATGGGCGGTAAACTGTTGATCGCGAAAAACGGTAAAGCCTTCTTTTAAACTCAGTTGAAACCAATCTCTACAGGTAACGCGATTGCCGGACCAGTTATGGAAGTATTCGTGGCCAATGACAGCTTCGACATTTTCAAAGTCGGCATCAGTAGCGGTTTTTTCACTGGCCAAAACATATTTTGTGTTGAAAATATTGAGGCCCTTATTTTCCATTGCCCCCATATTGAAATGGCTCACAGCAACAATCATATAGATATCAAGGTCGTATTCGCGACCAAAGGCTTGTTCATCCCAACGCATGGCATTTTTTAAAGACTGCATGGCATGTGACGTCTTATCTAAATCATGCTCTTCGACGTACACTTCTAACGCAACCTCTCGCCCCGAACAGGTTGTAAAAGAGTCTTTTAAGCAAGCTAAATCTCCAGCGACAAGCGCAAATAAATAGCTAGGTTTGGGGAAAGGGTCATGCCAACGGGCAGCGTGTTTATTATCTGCTAGGGCAATGTTTGGGCTACCAGTGCGGTTGCCGTTGGATAATAAAACGGGGTATTCATCTTTGTCGGCCACCATCGTGACGCTAAAGATAGACATGACGTCTGGCCTATCTAAAAACCAGGTAATACGTCTAAAGCCCTCGGCCTCGCACTGGGTACAGAGCATGGTGTTTGATTTATATAAACCACTAAGCGCTGTATTGGTGCTTGGGTTGATGTGATTGCTGATTTCTAAAACAAAACGAGCACTAGGGTTGTGAATAGTGAGTGTTTTATCATCGAGTGTATAGTGTTCAGGGTGAAGTCTTTCACCATCAACTTTAAGGTCAATAAGCGTTAGCTCTTCACCCATTAATACCAAATCAGGGTTAGTTTTTTTACAATCAGGGTTACGGTAAATATTGAGGCGAGAATTGACAAGGGTTTTGTCAGCCGATAAGTCAAAATGAAGCTCAGTTTTGCTAATTAGGAACTCAGGAACGGTATAGTCTTTTAAGTAAATAGTTTTTTGTTCGGAAGTAGACATAAGGTTATTTTGATTTAAAGGAGTGGTAGGCAAACAGTAACCATGCGATGAGCAAGGCAATGCCACCAATGGGTGTGATTGCGCCGAGAATGGTGATGCCTGTTAAGCTGAGGATGTATAGGCTGCCAGAAAAAATTAGCATCCCGGCAAGCATAAACCAACCCGCTATGCGTAATAAATTAGATGGATTGTTTTGGTGTAACACGCCGATGAGAATCAGGCCGATGGCATGCCACATTTGATAATCCGAAGCGGTGTGGTAAACGGCTAAATAATGAGGCGATAAGCTGCCTTTAACAGCATGTGCTCCAAAGGCTCCTATTACTACGGCCAAGAAAGCAAAGAAGGCCCCTAAGGTGATAAACGGTAAGGTTTTCATAAGGTGTTACTTTTCTAGTAAACGTGGCATTACTTCAACCAGATTGCAGGGTCGTGTGCGGTAATCAAGCTGTGCACTAATTAATTTGTCCCATGCGGTTCTACAAGCACCTGATGAGCCGGGTACGCAAAAAATATAATGTCCATTAGCAACGCCAGCAATGGCTCTTGATTGCATGGTTGAGGTACCTATTTCATCGTATGAAAGTGTGCGAAAAACTTCACCAAAGCCTGTCAATTCTTTATCTAGTAAAGGTTTTACAGCTTCAGGCGTGCCATCACGGCCAGTGACGCCAGTGCCGCCAGTGGTAATGATGGCATTAATAGCTGGGTCGGCAATCCAAGCGGATATTTTTGCGCGAATTTGGTAGATATCATCAATAACAATAACTTTTTCTGCACACTGGTGGCCTGCATCGACGAGTCGATCAACCAGTGTTTTTCCAGAAGTGTCGGTTTCTTCTGTACGCGAGTCTGAGACCACCATAATGGCGATATTAAGTGGAATAAATTGACGAGAATTTGTGGGCATTTTGGCTACCGAATAAGTAAAAAGAAGGCACTATTACCGCGTTGAATATTCAGTAGTAGCGAGTTGGATCTACGTTGTTTGATGGCATTGGTTAGTTCAAGGATGTTACGAACGGGAATGCGGTTTACTTGGCTAATGATATCACCTTTACGTAAACCGTTTAGCCAAGCAATAGAGTTGGTTGCGACGTCGGCAATTTTGACGCCGTGTTTGATGTTGTACAGTTGGTCACCATCAGATAAGTTAGACAGTGTTACCCCGACCAATTGATTATGAATACGCGCCCCATCGATAGAAACCACTTCATGTTGAGCGATGGTGATAGAGACAGGTAGTTGCTTGCCGTTACGTAAAATTTGTAGTTTGGCATTGTCGCCAATAGTTAGCAGTCCTAGGCTGTTACGTAAACTGGCACTATTTTTTATCGGTTTGCCATTTATGCTTAACACAATATCGCCGGGGCGTAAGCGGGCTTTTTCTGCCGGGGAGTTGGCAGCAACTTGGCTAATAATAACGCCATGTTTGACCCTAAGACTAAATGCTTTCGCCAGTTCAGGGGTTAAGTCTTGAACACTAATACCTAACTGCCCACGTTTGACTTTACCAAACTTAACCAATTGGTCTTTTAGGCTAACGGCCATATTACTAGGGATCGCAAAACCAATACCAACATTGCCGCCGCTCGGTGCCAGGATGGCGGTGTTAATCCCCACCAGTTCGCCTTTCAAGTTAATTAACGCGCCACCAGAATTACCAGGATTAATAGACGCATCTGTTTGAATAAAATCCTCATAACCTTCAATCCCAAGGCCAGAGCGGCCAAGCGCACTAACAATACCTGAAGTGACGGTTTGCCCAAGGCCAAACGGGTTGCCTATGGCAATAACAAAGTCGCCAACCCGTAAATGGTCAGAGTTGGCGATGTGTAAATCGGTGAGCCGATCGGCCTTAATTTGAATAACCGCAACGTCAGAATCAGGGTCGCTGCCGACCACGTTGGCGTTAAATGAGCGGCCATCGCGCAAAGTCACCGTTATTTTGTCGGCTTTATCAATAACGTGATGATTAGTAATGATAAGTCCTTTATTTGCATCGACGATGACGCCTGAACCTAAGCTTTGCGTGGAACGCTTTCTTGGTGTGTTGGGGAGCTGGAAAAAACGTCGAAAGAAAGGGTCTTGTAATAGAGGGTTTTCGTGCTGTTGAACCATACTTCTAGTGGCAATATTAACAACAGCAGGCGTTACTTTTTCTAAAACGGGCGCTAAGCTAGGCAGTGGTTTTTCGCCTATAAAAGCAGGCAGTGCAGCGTGCGTAGGTAAACTCGTAGCAAGGACTAATAAACCGATCAGTACAAATTGTTTAAGTCTTAACATCATAAACCTCTATGCTATTGATCTACATCGTCGGCGTCAACTTGTCCGCTCATACGACGACGTATGTGTGACCAAGATATACCTGTTGTCATAATAAAACATAAAATACATTGAATAATATAAGTGATCGCATCGATGTTATCAGCTGGCACAAGCCCCCAATCAACAATCATCCAGAATATGGTGCCAAAAAAAGCAATTGCCAAGGCAATGCCGATAGCACCAAGGGAGCGTAAAGTGGCGCGTATATAAATGACCCAACCAATTATTAAAATCAGCCCGGCAAGTGCCATAAGGGGTGTTATATCGGGTGTTTTTGTGACGACCCAATGGTAATAAGATAAGCCAGCGGGGTTGTAGCTTGCAAAGACGAGTACTGTTGCAATGGCTAAACGAATGAAAAAATTAGTGGCCGAGAACTGATTTGTTTTCAATGTATTATCCTTAATGAGTCACCTTGATGAGACGTATTCTAACTGAAAATGCTAACTTCTTTACGAACGCTTTAAAAGCGTTTTGAAAAAAGCGTAGCAAGTGTGACGTAATTGGAAAACACTAATTTCTATGGCTGAAATCAGACCATTTTTATTGCATGCACTACACTGTGTTGTATATATAGATAATTAATTGATCAAACCGAATTAAATGAGCGTGAGACCACATCAAGATAACCAACATATTTTAAGGAAATTTATTCCTTTAAACACCTTACCAAGCGGCCACTTTTCGACTATTTGCAATGAATGTCTTATTGAAGAGTGCGATAAGGGAACGGTGTTATTTGAGCAAGGGGATGATGCTAAAGAGTTTATCTATTTGATCAGCGGAATGATTAGCTTATTTGCCGGTGAGATGGAAATGGAAACCATCGTAACAGGTTCGGAAGTGGCGCGTTTTGCAATCGCCCACCAATTGCCCCGTAAAGTTCGAGCAGTGACGAAGTCTAAAGCGAGGATTGTGCGAGTTCCTACTTATATGCTGGATATGGATAACCCCGAAGATAATGGGCAAACCTATTTGGTAGATGACGTTGAAGACCATAGTGGCGATTGGATGACAACGATGTTGCAATCGCCGGTCTTTCAACGGTTGCCCGCATCAAATTTACAAAAAGTAATGATGCAGATGGAAGAGGTCGCTTTTGAACCGGGTGAGGTTGTTGTTAAACAAGGGGATGAGGCGGATTTTTATTACATCATTAAAACAGGTAGTTGTGAATTGATACGTCAGCCTTCTGAAGGTGCGCGGTTAATCAAGTTGGGTGAGTTACATAGCTGTGATGCTTTTGGCGAAGATGCGCTGCTATCAGGCAACCCAAGGAATGTAACGGTTCAAATGAAAGGCAAGGGGCAAATGCTTCGCCTATCAAAAGCTAACTTCATCAAGTTGGTTAAAGAGCCAGTATTACAATATGTAAACTTTCAAGAAGGGCAGGAAAAAGTCAGTGCTGGTGCTAATTGGTTAGACGTAAGAGGGGTCGATGAGTATGTTGATGATCACATTGACGGCAGTGTAAATATCCCCTTCTTTTCGTTACGAATGAAAATCGCTGAATTGCGTCACGATCAATTGCAAGTATTGGTCTGCTCCAATGGTCGAACCAGTGAGGCCGCAGCATTTCTACTATTGAAGTTTGGTTTTAATGCGCTGATTTTGAAAGGAGGAATCGCTAGCAGGTCTACCAGTAAGAGCAAGAAAAAGGCGCCAGAATTGTCCTTAAAAGAGGTGCCGTTATCAGCCGTTGCGACAACATCAAATGAGAATCAAGGTGCGACGGTTAGTAATGCTGACAGTTTGAATGCTAAGCAGTTAGAAGAGGCGCAACGTAAAGTAGCAGAGCTTGAAAAATTATGCGCGCAATCAAATGAAAGGTCCAATAAGCTTGAGTTAGAACGTAGGGGCTTACAGCAACAATATGAGCAACAAGCAGCCCTAGTCGCTGAGCTGCAATTATCATCAAAGCGTGTGTCAGACGAGCTGCTAGCACTGCGCAATGGTCATGGTGACCGTGAGGTGGAAATGAGCCAGGCGCTGCTTGCTGAAAAAGAAGCAGGTTTGCAGCTTTCAAAAGAACTGGAAGATAAAGTCCTAGCGCTGGATAAGGCGCAGCAAGCGATGGAGAGTTCTCGTGAATCGCTTAGCCTGTTAGGCGAAGACATTAAGGCGAAGGATAAGGAGCTCGATGAGCTTAAACGAACGATCAGTGATATTAATACTCGAGAGGCAGAAACGACAACAACGTTTAAGGAAACGTTGGCGATGGCAAAACAAGAAGCCATCGAATTAAGAAACAAAAAAAAGGCCTTGGAAGAAAAAGTAGAGGCGACTGAGCGCGAAATGGGCGCGTTACTTAAATCTCAAACTAAACTGGAAGAAGAAAATAAACAGCGGATTAGTGATAAGGAAGCGGCTAACTTAGAAAAAGATAATCAAATTCAGCAGTTAAATTCCCAATTGTCTGAAATGCGTTCGACTATAAAGAGCTCGGGCCAGTTGCAAACGCAATTAGAGAGTCAACTTTCGCAGACTAGGCATGAACTAGAGCAGTTAAAAGAAAAGCAAAACGATGCGATAGAAAAAAATAAAGCAGAGGCTGATGCGCGTCGCCAAGAGCTTGAAAGCGATATAAACGCGTTAACACAACAAATAGAAGAAAAAGATACAGCGTTAGAAAAGCAAACAGAGGCGTTAGACGTCTTGGCGGAAACCTGTGAATCGTTGAAAGAGAAAAGCAGGGGGTACGACCAAACCTTGCATGAAAAGACAACTAAACTTGAGGCTTTGACGAAGGCATTAGAAACGGCAGAGAAAAAACTTGAGGCGTTTAGTCAAGAACGAGAGGACCTAGAGTCCGCTGTGTTAGAAAAAGATGCGCTGTTGGCTGAATGGCGTGAACAGTCTGTTGCAATGAATGCTGAGGAAGCTGCTTTAGAAGAAAAGCTAGCACAGTCGGACAGTCATTTATCGAATGTGTTGGCTGAAAAAACAGTTTTAGCTGAACAGTTAAATGAATTGCGAGAATTGACCGATGAGCTAAAGAGTAACGAAGATAACTACTTAACAGAGATTGACAGTCTTAAACAACAAAAATCGCAAGCAGAAAAGTCGTTGGCTGAGTCGCTTAATGAATCAGAGGCTCGAACAGAACAGTTTGAAAAAGAAGCGATAAAACTACGTCAGCAGGTGATTGCCCTGGAAAGCTCTCTGAGTGAAATAAGCTCAGGCAAAGAATCGTTAGAGAGTGAGTTGAAGAAGCGCCTTGCCGAGGCGCAAAATGATGCCAAAGCAGCACTAACAACGCAACAAGATGTTGAGCTGCAACTGAATCGCGAAGTGAGTGAAAAGGAAGCTATCCAAAAAAGCCTAATAGCCTTGGAAAAACAGTTGGCGCAGAGGCAGGGTGAGCAGCAACAATTAAGCAAACAGTTAGATGAATCGCAAGAAAAGCTTGAAGAGCTGCGTGAAGGCGGAGAAGCTGAAGTATTACGTTTAACGAAGTTGCTACAGCAGGCCGAATCAAAACGTCAAGAAAGAAACGTAGAGTTTAATTCGTTGACTAAGGAAAAAGAGGGTGATGTTAGGCAGTTACAACAAAAGGCCGATATGCTTGAAGCCGAGTTGGAAATGCTGCAAAGAGCTGAGGCTGAAAGCGCGCAGGAACTTAATAAATTAGCGTCAGAAAAAGAAGCCGCAGAGCAAGCGTCATTAGTCACTAAATCTCAGCTTGATAGTCTGTTGATTGAGCAACAAAAAGTCACCGCAGAGCTGTCTCAAGAGCGTCAAGAAACGAAAATGATCATCCAAGAAAAGGATGCTAAGAATGCTAAATTAGCAGACTCGTTAGAGCAGCTCAAAGGCCAGTTGAAAGCATTAGAAGAGTCATTGCTCGAACAGACGCGACAGCTCGATGAAGCTCATGTTCAACAACTTAACAAATTGGACACAGAGCTAAAAAAAGTCAAACAGCAGCAGGAGCTTAGCGAAGGGCAGCTGATGTCAGTGCAAGCTGAGAAAGATGAGTTGCAACAGAAACTATTTGATGCGGAAGCAGTTTTATCGAGTGCTACGGGTGATCAACGAGAATTATTGGTGCAGCTAGAAAAAGCGCGCAATGAGTCTGTGGAATTAACACGAACGGTTGAGTTAAAACAAACTGAAATGGATGAGTTTGTATCGCTAAAAAAAGAACTGGAAGAAGAGTTGTTGACGTCTAAAAAGGCGCATAAAGCGCTGAGCACTTTAGCGGACAGCGCTGAGCAGCGTTGTGAGGAACTGAATAATGCTTTAGCTCTACAAGTGTCAAAACGGCAAGATAAAGAACGGATGTTTGAAGAGCGGTTAAAGGCGTTAGAAAACCAGCTTCAGCAGACAGAAAATGACCTCCAAAAAGAGCGTATTGCTCTACAAAAAGCGGAAACAAACTTATCTTCCAAGGTTAGTGAAAAAGAAGAAATGCGCGTCGCCTTATCAGAGTTAGAGCAACTTAAATTGTCGGGTGATAAGGTTGTTAACGTATCACAGCAAAAAATGGCTGAGCTGGAGCAATCGCTAAAAAGCCTTAAAGTGGAAAAAGAACAGTTGATCGAAGCGCATAATGACGCAGATGAAAAAACTGCTCAGTTAACTGAGCAACTATTAACGGCACAAAATGCAGAGAAAGAAACATTAAAAAGATTAGATCAGCTAATGAGCTCACTTGAGACCGATAAGCACGAAAAAGCGGCCCTGGAAGAGAAGCTGGCGGATATTAATAACAACAATAATGAGTTGAAGCATCAACTTGAAAAGATGGAAAGAAATGCGTCTAGTGCGGTCGAGAATGATCCAGCAGAAAAACGAATAAAAGAGTTGGAAAAACAGTTAGATGAGGCGTCAACTATGTTGCTGGATCTTGAGATAAAACTAGAGACATCCTCTAGCGATGTAGTAGAAGAATCCAGTGAAGAAGAGAAAAATGCTCTTAAAGCACTTCAGTCAGAGCTAGATTTAGTTCGGGAGCAAACAGAAAAAGATATCCAAGCAATGCAGCTAAAAGTAGAAAATAGTGAAAAAATGAATTTGGCGCTGAAGAAAAAGATCTTGACGATGCAAACGTTAGCAAACCAAGAAGTGCTTCCTGAGAAAACACAAAAAGAAAAGAAAAAGGGCTGGTGGAAATAATACAAAAAGATGGTGTTGAATATGTGGCTGCGGTTGAAGTTGAAACGCTAGCAAGCCTAAGTTCCAGAGCATTTGAAGTCGACTTGGGTGATAAAGGTGCTTGCAGTGGTTTTTTTGTGCGCGAACAAGACATGACGCTGAGAGCGTATAAGAATAACTGTCCCCATACAGGGGCGCCATTGAACTGGATGCCAGACCAGTTTTTAAGTCGAACTGGTTTATATATTCAATGCTCTATTCATGGGGCGATGTTTAAAACACAAGATGGCGAGTGTTTTGCTGGGCCATGTAACGGGAAGTGGTTAAAGGCATTGAGCTTTATTGAAAAAGACGGAATGTCTTATATTGCCTTACTTGATCTCGAAAAAAGCCCGTCAATTTGACGGGCTTTTTAAGGTATTTTTGCGCAGACTATGGCCTGTGCAGAAAGCTAAGTGCTGATTGGTTCAGACTTATTTTATTTTAGCTTCCTTATACATAACATGCTGTCTAATGGTTGGATCAAATTTTTTGATTTCCATTTTTTCTGGCATATTACGTTTGTTTTTTGTTGTTGTGTAGTAATGGCCTGTTTTAGCGCTTGAAACTAATTTAATTTTATCTCTCATTTTTCAGTCCTTAAACTTTTTCGCCACGTGAGCGAATGTCGGCCAAAATAGCGTCGATGCCATTTTTGTCAATTGTACGCATGCCATTTGCTGAAACGCGTAAGCGAACAAAACGATTTTCGCTTTCTACCCAAAAACGGTGGTGATGAAGATTCGGCTCAAAGCGACGACGAGTTCTGTTTTTCGCGTGAGAAACATTGTTTCCCGACATAGGGCGCTTGCCAGTGACTTGGCATACTTTAGACATGATAAAACCTCTATTAAAATTAATTGATTGGCAACTTACTGCGAAACGGTGCGAATTTATACCAGAATATGATAATTGAGTAAAGAAAAAATTCGTTTCTATTCTTAGATATGGCCTAGTTCAGCGAGTGAGGAAGTATCGCCGCTGCCGATGATTAAATGGTCTAAAACGCGAATATCGATTAACTTTAATGCCTCGATTAGTTGGTGGGTAACCTGTATATCGGCTTGACTGGGTGTTGGATTCCCTGATGGGTGGTTGTGAGCAAAAATTACTGCTGCGGCATTGTTAGCAAGAGCGCCTTTAACAACTTCTCGTGGGTGTACACTAGCACCATCAATAGTGCCAAAGAATAATTCTTCAAAGGCAAGAACGTGGTGCTTGGTGTCCAAATAGAGACAAGCAAATACCTCTCTTTGCTGATGAGCTAGTTTGCTTTTTAAGAACTGTTTGGTGTCATCGGGGGTGTTGAGCGCGTTTTTATGGCGGATGTTTTCGTGTAAATATCGACGTGCCATTTCTAGCACGGCTTGCAATTGTGCATATTTAGCCTTACCCAACCCATGCCCCTGACAAAACTCAGGTTGCGATGCGTGCATTAGCGAGTTTAATGAGCCAAATTGCTTGAGAAGGCGGCGAGATAGGTCTACGGCGGTCAAGCCTTGAGTGCCTGTACGTAAGAAAATGGCGAGAAGTTCTGCATCGGACAGTGAGGCGGCGCCTCGACTTAATAATTTTTCACGGGGCCTTTCCAATTCAGGCCAGTCAGTAATAGACATAATCAATCCTTGATAATGATAGTGGCTTGGATCATAGAATATATCGTGTTGTGTGACATAATGGGGTATTACTTACATAAAGATGCAGAAAATATTGTGAATGAATTACAGTATCGGCGTGTGTTATTGGGCGTGACGGGCGGAATAGCCGCTTATAAGGCCGCCGAAATTTTGCGCCAATGTCAAAATATGGGTGCTGAGGTGCGTGTTGTGATGACCCCAGCGGCAACAGAATTTATTACCCCGTTAACGTTTCAGGCGTTGTCAGGCTTGCCGGTGCATACTCAATTGATGGATGTCGAAGAAGAAGCAGGTATGGGGCATATTAACCTGGCTCGTTGGGCTGATGTGATTTTAGTGGCGCCAGCCAGCGCAGACTTTATTGCTCGCTTAGCTTCCGGTATGGCGAATGATTTGTTGACAACGCTTTTGCTGGCAACAGAAAAACCAGTGATGTTGGCGCCAGCAATGAATCGTGCGATGTTTGATGATCAAAATACACAAAACAATATCCGTCAGCTTGAGTCTCAAGGCGTAGTTATTTTAGGGCCAGGCGAAGGCGTGCAAGCCTGTGGTGAGGTTGGCTTAGGGCGAATGCTCGAACCGGAAGATTTGGCGCAAGCCGTTGTCGAACATTTCCAAACAGGTGAGTTGGCAGGGTTAAATGTTTTATTAAACGCAGGGCCAACAAGAGAAAACATTGATCCTGTTCGCTATATCAGTAATCACAGTTCTGGGAAAATGGGCTTTGCATTGGCGCAAGCCTGTGTGGAGGCGGGTGCGCACGTGACGTTAGTGGCGGGGCCTGTATATATGCCAACACCGTCTGGTGTGGAACGAATTGATGTGGTGAGTGCGCGCGAGATGGCGGATGCTGTGCTTTCAAGGTCGGCGCAAGCCGATATCTTTATTGCCTCAGCTGCAGTTGTGGATTACACCCCAGTTGAAATTGCCGAGAATAAGATAAAGAAAAACGCATCGCAGATGCAGCTAACTCTGGTTAAAACAACAGACATTTTGACCAGTGTCGCAACACAAGGCAGCGCAACGTTTTGTGTTGGTTTTGCGGCAGAAACGGATAACTTAGAAGCGTATGCTAAAGGCAAGTTAGAAAAAAAATCGTTGGATATGATTGCGGCAAATTGGGTAGGCCGGAAAAACGTTGGTTTTAACAGTGAAAATAATGCCTTATCGGTCTACTGGAAAGGTGGTGAGCAAGAGCTCGGCTACATGCCTAAGTCTGAATTGGCTCGTGAATTAGTGACATTAATAGCAAAAAGGTACCATGAAAAAAATACAACTTAAATTACTGGATGATCGTTTAGGTCAATCAATTCCTTTACCGGAATATGCGACAAGTGGTTCTGCGGGGTTGGATTTACGTGCATGTTTGGATGAATCGTTATTGGTGAAGCCTGGGCAAACAACGTTAATTCCAACCGGAATGGCCATTCATATCAGCGATGCTAATTTGGCGGCAGTCATCCTACCTAGATCAGGTTTGGGGCATAAACATGGCATAGTATTGGGTAATTTAGTTGGTTTAATTGACTCTGATTATCAAGGACAGTTATTTGTTTCATGTTGGAACCGCGGTGATACGGCCTTTAATATTGAGGTTGGGGACCGGATTGCACAATTGGTTTTTGTGCCTGTGGAACAAGTTGAGTTTGAGCAAGTAGATCATTTTGATAACAGCCATCGTGGCGAAGGTGGTTTTGGCCATACAGGACAAGGGTAAAAAATGATAAATAAAACAATACTTGTGCTGATGTTGCTTGTTATTGCTTTGGGTGGTGCGGGCTATGTTTACCTCGGTCAGATTGACCAACAAAATATTGAGCAAGCCGAACAGTTAACCAAGCGGACAGAAAAGGCGAGTGATACTTTATCAGCAAAAGTAAGGGCGTGGCGTCAGGCCCTAGAGGATGTGGCGAAAGCACCAGCTTTGATTGAAGGCTTGGACGGCGGTGAAACAGCGGCAACAAATTGGGTGGCAGCACAAGCAGCGTTGATAGATGACATCGTATCGTTACGAGTTGTTAAGCCGGACCTGATGCAGGTTGATCCGACGAGTAAGCCGCCCTTGGGCTATGCAACGCTGGATCTAATTAGAAAAGTAGAGTCATCAAAGAAAGCTCAAATGCCAGAAGTTCATATGATGGAGACAGATCATCAACATGTTGTAATAGCACTACCTGTATTAGACGGCGAGACACTGCGAGCAGTGATGCTCGGCGCATTTGAGGTGCCGGCCATACAGACGGCATTTAGTGTGGCCATAGGCAGTGAAAAAGAGGGTTTTTTAACGCTTAAGCAAGGTGCGTTGAAGCTTGTTGGTGATGGCGCTTCAATGCATCAGATGGGGGAGAGTATTGGCAGTGTGCCAGTAGCAGGAACGCATTGGCGCATAAGTATAAAAAGGCAAGCGTTAGCAGCGCCTATTACTAAAGCAGAGTTGTTTACCTACCTTGTTGGAGCATTGGTAATGGTGCTGCTTGCAGGGGTGTTGCTTGCCCTTGTGAAACATAAAGATAAATGTCGAGAATGGGTTGAGGTGATAAAGCAAAGCACAAGCAAGGCGTCTAAAAAGCCGCTGGTTTTGAAAGATGATGATATTTCCCCACCAGAAGATGAGGCGCGTGAACATAAACAAATCGTCGATAGCATTAAGGAAGAAAGTGTTGATGCGGGTGACTCAACATCAAGTCCAATTTTTATGAAAGACGATGTAATTGATGTGGTAACCCAAGCCGAAGTGCCGCAGTCTATTTTTAGGGCATATGATATTAGAGGGATTGTTGATAAGACATTGACAGAACAGGGTGTGTTTTTGATTGGACGTGCGATTGCTAGCGAAGCGTTAAGTGTAGGTCAGCAGACTATAGCGATTGCTCGTGATGGCCGGCTGCACAGTCTAAGGCTTAGCGAGTCACTATCCAAGGGCATACAAGCTGCGGGATGTAATGTGATAGATGTTGGCCAAGTCCCAACCCCCGTCTTGTATTTTGCAACCCATCAACTAGACACTCAATCAGGGGTAATGATAACGGGTAGCCACAACCCTGCAAATTATAATGGCTTGAAAATTGTTATTGCGGGTAATACGTTGTCAGGCGAGGCAATTCAGCAGTTATATCAACGCATTCAGCAAGATAACTTGGAAACTGGTGAAGGCGCTTACCAAGAGCAAATGATGTTACCTGAATATATTGGTGCTATTACTGGCGATGTTCGTTTAGGCAGAATGATGAAAGTAGTGGTCGATTGCGGTAATGGAGTGGCTGGAGAGGCTGCCCCAATGCTACTGTCGACGTTAGGCTGTGAAGTGATTCCGTTGTATTGTGAGATTGATGGTAATTTCCCAAACCATCATCCCGACCCGAGCAAGCCAGAGAATTTACAAACGCTGATCGACAAGGTGCGTGAGGAAGAGGCGGAGCTGGGTTTAGCTTTTGATGGCGATGGCGATCGTTTAGGCGTGGTTGACTCGGATGGCAATATTATCTGGCCGGATAGGCAAATGATGATGTACGCGGTTGATGTGCTATCTAGACAAGCAGGCGCGGACATTATTTATGATGTGAAATGTACACGGAACCTTGCCAAAGTAATTGCCAAACATGGCGGGAAGCCCATTATGTCGCAAACAGGGCATTCACTGATTAAAGCTAAAATGAAAGAGACTAAAGCAGAGCTTGCAGGTGAGATGAGCGGGCATATCTTTTTCAAAGAGCGTTGGTTTGGTTTTGATGATGCTTTATATACCGCGGCACGACTATTAGAAATTGTGACAGCAGAGTTTAGGTCAACAGCCGAGATTTTTGCAGAACTACCTGACAGTGTGAGCACCCCCGAATTAAATATTAGTTTGGCAGAAGGTGAAAACTTCAGTTTTGTTGAAAAATTGCAGTCTCAGGCAACCTTTGACGAAGCTAAGGTTATTACCATTGATGGTATCCGTGTTGAATTTAAAGATGGTTGGGGGCTGGTCAGAGCATCGAATACAACGCCTTCGTTAGTATTGCGCTTTGAAGCGGATAATGAGGTGTCGTTAGAGCGTATAAAAGACGTATTTAGAGAACAAATGTTGAAAATTAATGCGGACATAGCGTTACCTTTTTAACCGTACTATTTATCAATATGATTTGTAGATGAGGCATGATGGAAAATAATAAAATTGATCCAATTCAGACAGCGCACGTTTTAAGTGAGGCGCTTCCGTATATTCAAAAATTCTCGGGTAAAACCATTGTCATCAAATATGGCGGAAACGCCATGGTGGACGAAGACTTAAAAAGTGGTTTTGCACGAGATATTGTGTTGCTAAAGCAGGTGGGTTTAAACCCGGTTGTTGTTCATGGTGGTGGGCCACAGATTGGTCGTCATCTCGAAAAATTGGGTATGAAAAGCCAATTCGTAGATGGTATTCGCGTGACAGATAGTGACACGATGGATGTTGTTGAGATGGTGCTTGGCGGTTTAGTTAATAAAGAAATTGTAAGTCTTATCAATCAGCATGGAGGCTCAGCTGTTGGCCTAACAGGTAAAGATGGTGACTTAATAAGAGCGAAGAAAATTTCTAGTAAAGAAGCAGCAACAGAAGAGGCTTCAGAGCTGATAGATATGGGACATGTTGGTCATGTTGATAGCATTGACTCTGCAGTTGTTGATATGCTGGTTCAAGGTGATTTTATTCCTGTTATTGCGCCTATTGGCGTGGGTAAGGATGGGGCTTCTTACAATATAAATGCGGATCTTGTTGCGGGGAAAATGGCCGAAATTTTATCTGCAGAAAAGCTGTTGTTGTTGACCAATACATCAGGCTTGCTAAGTAAGGAAGGTGAATTATTAACAGGCTTGTCTATTGATGAGGTAAATAAGTTGATAGACGATGGCACCATTTTTGGTGGCATGCTACCAAAAATTCGATGTGCGATGGATGCGCTGAATGGTGGTGTGAACAGCGCCCACATTATTGATGGGCGTGTTCCACATGTTGTTTTGCTAGAGCTATTAACTGATAAAGGTATGGGTACTTTACTGGTTAGAAGTTAAGGTGTTAGCTGATTAAATTGCTCGATGAGCTGGGCAGTTTGTTCGCTTTTACAGGTAGCTTTTCCGCCTTTTGAATTAGCACAACGGATATCCAGCATAATATTTAGTTCGGCTTTATTGTTAACTTTAGTTAATGAAAGGCCTATGTCTTTGCTAAGCCTTGGTGTCCTGGTAAGGATGAGTTCATCCGAGCGATACACAATGGTAGCGCCAGCGTCAGTGATAAAGGATGATGCTTTGTCCCATAGTGTTTCGCAGGTATTTGCGTCACATGTTAACTGGCCTAGAAAGAGGCTAGGAATGGTTTCTGAATCAATGGTAGGTGTTTCAACTGAATGAGTTTTTAATACGTTGAAGCGTAATTTATCGTTCGCGAGTTGTTCGCTTAACTGTGTTTTTTGTAATTTAAAGTCAGCGATTTCTTGTTGATTTTTATCAAATTGTGCTTGAGCAGACTGAATGTTAGAAAGGTTTTTTTGCGGTATTTTTTTTCCTGAACGTTCGAAATTTGCAGCCGCCGCTTGGTGAAGAATAAGTTGTTTTTTAAGTGTCTCAGACTGACTTGTAGCGATTGTTATATGTGAATCAAGCATCTCAAGTTTGCTGTTTGCCAGCGTGTCGATATCTTCTTCTGAGCGAAATGTTTTTAATAAAGCGCTATCTTTAGCCAATTGTGACTGTAAGAGCTCTTTTTGTAAGGCTTGTAAGTGATTGATTTCTTTCAGCCGCTGAATTTCTTCCGGGGTTTTAGCAGCATCTTTTACAGCGATGGTGCGGCCTTCTTCATTTAGTTCTTCTCGTTCTCGCCTTGACTCTTCAGGTGGCACTTTGTCCGAAAAGGATACGTTTCCATTCTTATCAACCCACTTATATAGTTTTCCAGCAAAGGTTGGGTTTGAGAGAGTCAATAAAAGGATGGATAAAATTAAACGGTTTTTTTTTCTCATGGGAATTAAAGGTCTATTTTTTTTGAAGATTAAATCAATTAATGGTTATCATAGGCATAGACTGAAAACTTAGGTATCAGAGTGAATAACATTCATTATGGTTATATGCCATTTTTCGTTATATAACGAATGTGCCTGTTAGTGAGTATAGTTTAGAAAGTGGTATTTGTGGGAATGTAAACAGATGCTGGTTTTTTTAATATTTGATTCATTTTGGAGTATGTATGCCTACCGATAACTTCCCTTTCATCGCCGATGCGAATGATACGGATCCGCAAGAAACCAACGAGTGGCTTGAGGCACTTGAGGCGGTCATTGAACATGAGGGTAAAGATCGCGCCCATTTTTTACTTGAAACATTGATAGAGAGAACCAGATCTGCAGGAGCGGATATCCCGTTTAGCGCTGCAACGGCGTATATCAATTCGATATCGATTGCAGAACAAGCGCAATATGTTGGTGATAGAACCTTAGAGCATAAAATTCGTTCGTATGTTCGTTGGAATGCCATGGTGATGGTGCTTCGAGCGAATAAAAATACTAATGTTGGTGGGCATATTGCCAGCTTTGCATCATCAGCTACGTTATATGATGTAGGTTATAACCATTTTTGGCACGCAGCGAGTGAAACGCATGGCGGAGACTTAGTCTATGTGCAAGGACATGTAGCAACTGGGATTTATGCACGTGCATTTATGCTGGGTCGTTTGAGCGAAGAGCAGATGGACGGTTTCCGTCAAGAAGTTGATGGTGGTGGTTTATCATCTTATCCGCACCCTTGGTTAATGCCTGATTTTTGGCAATTCCCAACGGTTTCAATGGGCTTGGGGCCGATCATGTCGATTTACCAAGCGCGCTTTTTGAAATACCTGGAAGACCGAGGTTTTGCTAAAACTTCAGAGAGAAAAGTCTGGGCGTTTTTGGGCGATGGTGAAACCGATGAGCCAGAATCCTTAGGTGCCATTGGTATGGCTGGTCGTGAAAATCTTGATAATTTGGTATTTGTTATCAACTGTAATTTACAGCGACTAGATGGGCCGGTTCGAGGTAATGGGAAAATTATTCAAGAACTAGAGTCAGAGTTTAGAGGCGCTGGCTGGAATGTCATTAAAGTTGTTTGGGGTAATCGTTGGGATGCCCTGTTAGCACGTGATACTGAAGGTCATCTACGTAAACGTATGATGGAGTGCGTTGATGGTGACTACCAAACAATGAAGGCCAAAGATGGGGCTTATGTTCGTGAGAACTTCTTTAATACGCCAGAGCTAAAAGCAATGGTGGCTGACTGGTCCGATAAAGATATTTGGGATTTGAATCGTGGTGGACATGATCCCGCTAAAGTATATGCAGCGTATGATGCAGCTTGCAAAGAAACAAATAGACCGACTGTGATCCTAGCAAAAACCATCAAAGGTTATGGCATGGGTGAGTCAGGTCAGGCGCAAAATACCACGCACCAGCAGAAGAAGATGAGTCATAACTCATTGCTTCACTTTAGAGATAAATTTGAGCTGCCGATTTCTGATGAAGATGTTGATAATCTTGCCTATCTTACTTTTCCTGAGGGCTCGGCAGAACAAGAGTACATGAAGAAGAAGCGCGAAGATTTAGGCGGCTACTTACCTGCGCGTCGTGAAAAGTCAGAGTCTTTAACGATTCCAGACTTAGCCGTATTTGAGCCGATGATGAAAGGGACATCGGAAGGCCGTGAAATTTCCACCACGATGGCTTTTGTTCGGTTATTAAACATTTTGTTGAAAGATAAAGAGATTGGTAAACGTATCGTGCCTATCGTGCCAGATGAGTCGCGTACGTTTGGTATGGAAGGCTTATTCCGTCAGTTAGGTATTTGGTCGCACGTGGGTCAGTTGTACACACCACAAGACTCAGATCAGCTGATGTTTTATAAAGAAGATAAGAACGGTCAAGTATTGCAAGAGGGCATCAATGAGGCCGGTGGAATGTGTGACTGGATTGCAGCAGGTACGTCCTACTCAACCAGTGATGTGCCAATGATCCCGTTCTATATTTTTTACTCAATGTTTGGCTTTCAGCGCATTGGTGACTTGATATGGGCTGCGGCTGATCAGCGTGCACGTGGCTTCTTATTAGGCGGAACAGCCGGGCGTACGACACTTAATGGTGAAGGGCTTCAGCATGAAGATGGGCATAGTTTGTTATGGGCCTCATCTGTGCCGAACTGTATTTCATATGATCCAACGTTCAATTATGAATTAGCCGTCATCACGCATGATGGTTTAAAACGCATGTTCCAAGAGCAAGAAGATGTTTTCTATTACCTAACGGTTATGAATGAAAACTATGCGCACCCAGCAATGCCAGACGGTGCAGAAGAAGGCATTATTAAAGGCATGTACTTGTTTAAAGAAGGGGCTTCGAAGAGCAAACTGCGTGTGCAGTTATTGGGTTCTGGTACGATCTTTAACGAAGTGATTGCCGCGGCAGAACTATTGAAAACTGATTGGGGTGTTGAAGCTGATTTGTGGAGTTGTACCAGTTTTACGGAGCTGGCCCGCGAGGGACAAGCCTGTGAGCGTGAAAACCGCTTGAAACCAACGCAAGAAAAACGGATACCTTATGTGTCTGAATGTTTAAATGAACGTCAAGGCCCCGTTATTGTGTCGACAGACTATGTGCGTTTATTAGCAGATTCAATTCGCCCATTTATTCGCAAGCATTGTTCAATATTGGGTACAGATGGTTTCGGTCGATCAGACACCCGTGAGAACCTACGTCGTTTCTTTGAAGTTGATCGTTATTATGTTGCCATTACCGCACTAAATGCGCTGGTAGACTTAGGGCAAATTAAGGCTGAGGTTGTTCAGCAGGCCATAGAAAAATATGAAATAGACACTGAAAAACCTGCGCCATGGTTAGTGTAGAGCGAGCGATAGGAGAATTGAATGAGTGATTTAATAGATGTAGCGGTGCCAGATATTGGTGATTTTGATGCTGTTGAGGTTATTGAAGTCTTAGTTTCTATCGGTGATTCAGTTGAGGTAGAACAAGCCTTGTTGACGTTAGAGAGTGATAAGGCAAGTATGGAAATCCCTTCATCAGCAGCAGGGGTGGTCGAAGAAATTTTAGTGACGGTTGGCGACTCTGTGGCAGAAGGCACTGTTGTCGTTCGCCTAAAAGAGCTTAACTCGTCAGAGCAAGCGAAGGCACCAGCTCAAGAAGCAGCAGCTGAACCAGTACAAGAAGAAGTAACAGAAAGCGAAATTAATATTCATGTCCCAGATATTGGTGACTTTGATGCTGTTGAAGTTATTGAAGTGAATGTCGCTGTCGGCGATGTGGTTGAAGAAGAACAATCGTTGTTAACCTTAGAAAGTGACAAAGCCAGTATGGAGATTCCTTCGACCTCAGCAGGTACCGTTAAAGAGGTTAAAGTCGCCGTCGGTGAGCAAGTCTCAGAAGGTGATTTAATTGTAGTTTTATCCGGCCAAGCGGCTGCAACAGTGAAGGCTGAGAGTCCGGCAAAGTCTGAGCCAAAAGCAGAAGAAAAAGCGCCAGCAAAGCCAGCGCCGAAATCGCAAACGAATACCAATCCCAATACCAATGTTGCAGCGGCACCGGTGACTTCAAAACCAATGGGACATATTCATGCAAGTCCAACGGTACGCAAGTTTGCAAGAGAGTTGGGTGTTGATTTATCAACGGTTACCAAGGCAACAGGGCCTAAAGGCCGGCTTTTAAAAGAAGACATTAAACAACACGTTAAGCAAATTATTGCCGGCCAATCAGCGACGTCTTCATCAGTTGGCTCGGGGATTCCACCTATTCCAGAGGTTGATTTTACAAAATTTGGTGAAATAGAGGAAAAACCGCTCAGTAAGATTAAGCGCTTAACAGGCACGAATTTAACGCGTGCTTGGCTGAATGTGCCGATGGTGACACATCATGAGCTAGCAGACATTACTGATATGGAAGCGTTCCGTAAATCATTAAAAGCAGATGCTGAAAAACGGGGTGTGAAGGTCACGTTTTTAGCATTTATGATGAAGGCTTTAGTGGCTACATTAAAAGAGTTTCCACAGTTTAATGCCTCGTTATCGCCAGATGGTAATAGCTTGATTTATAAAAAATATTACAACATTGGTATAGCTGTTGCGACACCAAATGGGCTTGTTGTACCTGTCTTTAAAGATGTTGATAAGGTCAGTATTTTTGAGTTGGCTGAACAAATGGGCGTGATCAGTAAAAAAGCAAGGGATGGTAAGCTTTCGCCAAAGGAAATGCAGGGCGCATGTATGACGATCTCAAGCCTAGGTGGAATTGGCGGTACTGCTTTTTCACCTATTGTTAACGCCCCCGAAGTGGCGATCTTAGGTGCGACACGTGCAGAGATGCAGCCAGTCTGGAATGGTAGTGAATTTATCCCCCGCTTAATGCTTCCATTAGATCTCACTTATGATCATCGCGTGATAGATGGTGCGGATGCTGCCTCCTTTATGGTAGCACTTTCACGTTATCTCAATGACATCCGTCGTGTGTTGTTGTAGGAGGATATGATGGCTAATCTAATAGATATAAAAGTTCCAGACATTGGCGAGTTTGATGACGGCGTAGAGGTAATTGATATTCAGGTCGCTGTGGGTGATAGCGTTGCGGTCGAAGACAGTCTTTTGACCTTGGAAAGCGACAAGGCGTCGATGGATATTCCAAGTACCTCAGCCGGTGTTGTGAAAGAAATAATGGTTGCATTAGGCGATAAAGTGGTTGAAGGTGATTTATTGATAAAGCTTGAAGCATCTGAGGCTATGGCGACGCAGGACTCGTCAGCTGCTAACGATATTCCTGTGGCAGAACCTGTTTCCACGCCGCCTGTAAGCGCAAATGAAAGTGCTGATCTGCATGTGGATGTACTAGTTATGGGCGCAGGTCCTGGTGGTTACACGGCGGCCTTTCGCGCAGCTGACCTCGGCAAAAAAGTGGCGCTTATAGAACGCCATGCCTCGTTAGGGGGCGTTTGCTTGAATGTTGGATGTATTCCATCAAAAGCATTATTGCACCAAGCGCAGGTTATTCATGAGGCGGCAGAAATGTCAGCACATGGCGTTACTTTTGAACCTCCGACGTTGGATATCGATGCTATTCGTGGCAATAAACAGAACATTATTCAGCGCTTAACAGGTGGCTTAGCAGGCTTAGCAAAACAACGGAATGTTACGGTTGTGACAGGGTATGCGAATTTTGCATCCAGCCATTCTGTTGTGGTTGAAAATGAAGGCAGTAGCCAAACGATATCCTTCGATAATGCAATTATTGCAGCCGGTTCGCAGCCGGTTAAAATCCCTGGTTTCCCGTACGACGATGATCGTCTGATGGACTCAACAGGTGCGCTCGCTCTGGCCGATGTTCCTGAAAAAATGTTGGTGATCGGTGGCGGTATTATTGGTTTAGAAATGGCGACGGTCTATCATGCTTTAGGTTCAAAAATTAGTGTGATTGAATTAATGGATCAATTGGTAGCCGGCTGTGATAAAGACCTTGTTAAGCCCTTACATAAAAGATTATCGAAACAGCTTGAAAATATTTACTTGAAAGCAAAAGTAACGGCTATTGAGTCAACAGATGATGGCTTGAAAGTAAGCTTTGAAGGCGAAGGTGTGCCCGACTCAGCGGTATATGACCGAGTGTTGATGTCTGTAGGTCGTCGTCCTAACGGCAGTTTAATTTCGGCAGATAAAGCCGGTGTGAATGTAGATGAGCGCGGCTTTATTTCGGTCGATAAGCAAATGAGAACCAACGTACCACATATTTTTGCGATTGGTGATGTCGTTGGTAACCCTATGTTAGCGCATAAGGCAGTTCATGAAGCAAAAGTAGCCGCTGAAGTGATAGCGGGTGAAAAAGCAGCCTTTGACCCTATGACGATTCCATCGGTAGCATATACCGACCCTGAAATTTCATGGATGGGATTGACCGAAACAAAAGCAAAAGCGGATGGTATTAAGTACGAAAAATCTGTTTTCCCATGGGCAGCGAGTGGTCGCGCCTTGAGCATTGGCCGCGATGAAGGGATGACCAAAATCCTTTGGGATCCTGAAACAAAACGTATTTTAGGTGCAGGTATTGTTGGCACCAACGCAGGTGAATTAATTGCCGAAGCGGTTTTAGCATTGGAAATGGGCGCAGATGTTGACGATATGGGGTTAACCATTCATCCACACCCGACCTTATCTGAGACCTTGTGTTTTGCAGCAGAAATGCAGGCGGGTTCAATTACCGACTTATACGTTAAAAAGAAATAAGTCGGGTCAGGCGATGAGCGTATCACTGAATTTTGTACGACACGGTGAAGCGGGTAGGCCGATAATTATTTTACATGGGCTATTTGGTAGCGCGCGTAATTGGCAGGGAATTGCAAAGCAATTGGCAGAACGCGACACGGTATACAGCTTAGATTTACGTAATCATGGTTCATCTCCACATGCTGATGAGATGGGGTATGAATCAATGGCGGCTGATGTGCTAGCGTTTATGACGCTTGAAGACATTAAAGAAGCGGTGGTACTAGGCCATAGCATGGGTGGGAAAGTTGCGATGCAACTGGCCCTCTCAGAGCCAGAAAAGGTGAGTCAATTAATTGTTGTGGACATGGCACCTGTGACGTATTCGCATAATTTCGATGATGTGTTGTTGGGCCTATATCATGTACCACTTGACAGCGTCGGCTCAAGAAAAGAAGCTGATCAGTACTTAGCTGAAAAACTAAGTACGCCCAGTTTAAGACAGTTTTTACTACAAAACTTGGTGGCGAATACATCAGGGGGTTATCAGTGGCGAGTTAACCTTGCGAGCATTGAAAAAAGCATGCCTGATATTATGGGGTTTCCAGCAAATAGCCTTAAGAAGCAGTATGCGAATCGTGCGTTGTTTATTAATGGTGGTCAATCAACCTATATGACGTCACGCTACCGAGAACCGACGAAAGAAATGTTTCCAGCCGCCGAATTTCAAACCATAGCTAAGTCTGGCCATTGGCCGCATATTGAATCACCTGTGGAATTTATGACGTTGCTTAATAGTTTTTTAAGTTAGAAGAAAAATATAAAGTTCTATTTTTATCTGCCGATATAGGCGGTATGAAGACGATTAAACACTATATATTCTTACTGGCAATGACGCTGTTTAGTGCGAGCACCTTGGCTCAGCAGTATCAGGCGCCAGTTACGCATTCACAATGGACGTTCTCAGGTAACAAAGTTGGGTGTTATATAACGCATGTTATTCCACAATATGGCGTGGGTGTTTTTGAGCAAAAGTCAGGTGAGCGTGTTAATTTTATTTTAAAAGCAGAGTCATACGTGCCACCAATTCACACGGCTATGTTGAGCTCTGTGCCACCAGTATGGATGCACGATGCGCCCTCACTTAAATTAGCAAAGGTTAAAACGAAAACCAAAGAATTGGTGGTTCAAAGTGATGTATCAGAACGTATGTTACAAGAACTATCCAATGGCCGTTTTCCACAGTTTAGTTATAAGGCGAATCAAGGCGGGCAGGTTAACGTAGCGATATCATCGGTTAACTTTTTGGATGTGATGGCGCAATTTGAGTCATGCCGCCAAAATCTACTCCCCTTTAGCAGGGACGATGTGCACCAGCAATTGTCGTTATTCAACTATTTAAGTACAACAATCACACATAAAAACCGCAAGCTGTTAAGCAAAGCGGTTACGTATGTAAAAGAAGCTGGTCAGACAGAAAGAATTGACTTAGTTAGTGGCACAGAAGATTTTTCTGTCAAAGACGGTCGGCGCGTTTATGATGGGCGGGTTCAGGCGTTACGCCAGTTCTTAATTAACGAAGGAATGCCTGAAGAACAGGTTATTGCCTTAGATGACCCCGAAGCATTAGATACACCCGCCGCCAGTGTGCGGATGAAAGTGGCTGGCCCTGAGCCTTTTAAGCATATCTACTTTAGGTCCGGTTCAGTCAGCTTAAATGAGCGTGATAATAAAAAGTTAGACTACTTATTACAATATAGGCGTTTACAACATCCAAACGGGAAGATAGTGCTTAAAGGATATAGTGATAGTCAAGGTCCTCGTCAGATTAATATGGCAGTCTCCAAAAAGCGTGTTGAGGTAATAAAAAAATACCTCTTATCAAAGGGTGTTAAGTCAGATCAAATAGTGACTAAGGCGTATGGTGAAAGTCGCCCTACATCTAGTAATAGGTACCCTGCAGGGCGTCAATTAAACAGACGAGTGGATATTTCAATTTCAGGGTAGCGCCAAGTGGTCATGCAATCGGGTATAATTCGCGGATTATTTTTAAGTCGCGAGTGATCTCATGTCAAAGCAAGAAGTCAATAAAGTTGTTTTAGCTTATTCTGGTGGATTAGATACGTCGGTTATCCTTAAATGGCTAGAAGATGTATACAATTGTGAAGTGGTTACGTTTACCGCCGATTTGGGTCAAGGTGAGGAAGTAGAGCCAGCCCGTGAAAAAGCACGGTCCTACGGCATTAAGGAAATTTACATTGATGATCTAAAGGAAGAGTTCGTCCGTGATTTTGTTTTTCCAATGTTTAGAGCGAATACAATTTACGAAGGGGAATACCTTCTCGGGACATCTATTGCTCGCCCGCTAATTTCAAAACGCTTAATTGAAATTGCTAATGAGACAGGAGCGGATGCCATTTCACACGGGGCAACCGGCAAAGGCAATGATCAGGTGCGTTTTGAGCTCGGTGCCTATGCGTTAAAGCCAGATGTAAAAATTATTGCGCCTTGGCGCGAGTGGGATTTAACCTCGCGTGATTCATTGCTTGCGTATGCTGAGAAAGCGGGGATAGCCGTTGAAATGAAACGTGGTAAAAAGTCACCCTATTCGATGGATGCGAACTTGCTACATATTTCTTATGAAGGGGATATTTTAGAAGACCCATGGGTTGAGCCAGAAGAAGACATGTGGCGTTGGTCTGTTTCTCCAGAAGCAGCCCCCAGTGAGCCGACCTATATTGAACTGGAGTATAAAGGTGGTGATATTATAGCGATTGATGGTCAAGCGATGTCACCGGCTACCGTATTAGCGGAATTAAATAAAATAGGTGGGGCAAACGGTATTGGCCGTGCAGATATTGTTGAAAACCGTTATGTGGGTATGAAGGCGCGTGGTTGTTACGAAACCCCAGGCGGCACTATCATGCTAAAAGCGCATCGTGCCATCGAATCGATAACATTAGATCGCGAAGTGACCCATCTGAAAGATGAATTGATGCCACGTTACGCTAGCCTTATTTACAACGGCTACTGGTGGAGTCCAGAGCGTGAAATGTTGCAAACAATGATTAATGCGTCACAAATTACCGTAAATGGCCGAATTCGTTTGAAACTCTACAAAGGAAATGTGATTGTTGTGGGTCGTGAATCAGCCTCTAATAGTTTATTTGATGAAAACATTGCCACGTTTGAAGATGATGGCGGCGCATATGATCAAAAAGATGCAGAAGGGTTTATTAAATTAAATGCATTACGCATGCGAATTGCGGCTAGGAAACGTTCTTAATCTTTATAGTCAAAAAAAGCCCTCTGGGATACAGAGGGCGATAAAGAACTCTTAATAGATTTGAGGTCGAAAAAGCAGCCATAGAAGGGAGATTCGGGCTGCTTTATGCCCATAGGGCATCAGCATGTTTGAAGTAAAAATTACTCAATCAGCTTTTAAGAGTTGCTGATAGCTTACCGAGATATGTGAGTCCTGAGAATGTGGCAAATTGTCGCAGAGGTTTTAACGTTTATTTTTGTGTGACGCTATAGAGGTGTGACAATTTGTCACATTTCTGAAAACCGATTCATTGGTAAAATCCACTTTGTTGTAAAAAAACAAAAAACTAATTAGAGGGTTTATGAAACGGTTTAAATTAAGTTTATTATCATTAGCTGTCATTGCAGCTTTGCCAGTTAAGGCGGCTGATTACACAAATCAAACAATCATTGTAGAAGGTGCTAGCATGCGTCCGGGCGCATTCGGAATTGCACCAGAATCGTTAGCATTGAAAGATACTGCTGCGCTTCTAAAAAGAGTGCCTGGCGCTAATGTTAATCGTAATGGCCCGCTAACCGGTATAGCCTCATACCGAGGTCAATTTGGTGGTCGTATTAATGCAGTGGTTGATGGCATGTCTTGGAAAGAAGTTGGGCCAAACAGCATGGATCCTCCATTAAGCCATATACCAGCAGCATTAACCGATAAGCTGACCGTGTATCGCGGTATTGCGCCGATCAGTAGCGGGATTGAAACAATAGGTGGTTCAATGATCGCTGAGTCTCGTAAAGGAGAGTTCACCGATGGTGAAGAATTTGAGTTTCATGGTTTAGCGTCACTGGGGTTTAGTGAGGTAGATAACGGCTTAACCAGCAGTGTGTTGAGTGCATATTCGAATGATAGCCATCGTTTTTATGCGAGTATTAGCAAAGAACAAGGCGATGACTATGAGTTTGACGGTAGTCGTACAGTTGACCCTAGCCAATATGATCGTGATGCTTATACCATTGGTTACGGTACAAAATTTGGTGCTCATGAGTTAGGGTTTAATTACAGTAATAATGATACCGGTCATACTGGCTCCGCTTCTTTACCGATGGATATCATCTGGGTTAGAGGCGGTATATTTTCTGCTGATTACAGTGTTCAGTTAGCTGACAATCGTTCATTAGAAGTCGATTACTATTATCAAGATATGCGTCATTTAATGAATAACTTTAGCTTACGTTCTAACGGTACGAACATGACCACCATGGCAGGTAGTAGCCGCACCCGTGAAAACCTAACAACAGTTGATGGGGGTGGCTTATCGGCTGTTTATAAAATGCCTTTTTCAAACGGTCACCTTAGCCTTGGTGTGCAAGGCGATCAATCGACGCATGACGGTTTTATTACTGATCCGAACAACCCAATGTTTGGCGTGGATAATTTTAACGGCGCTGAACGCAATCGTTACAGTGGGTTTGCAGAATGGAAAGGTGACGTCCAGCAGGGTTTAGAGCTTGAAACAGGCCTTCGATATACCCAAGTTAAAATGGATTCAGACGAAGTGGGGCACCACATGTACGGGAATATGATGATGATCGGGCCTCAAGTCACAGAATTGGTTGATAGCTTTAATGAGGGAGATCGTTCTCAAACAGATCATAACTGGGATTTTGATGTTATTTTAAGGCAGTCGATATCAAGCGAATTAACAGCTGAAGTAGGTTTTGCACGTAAAATGCGTTCTCCCAGTTATCAAGAACGTTATTTATGGATACCGTTAGAAGCCACGGGTGGTTTAGCGGATAACCGAGTGTATATCGGCGATGTGAATTTAGAGCCTGAAACGGCCTATCAGTTTGAGCTGGGTCTAGAATATGCTGCTGGCGAGTTATACCTTGCGCCGCGTGCTTTTTATCACCGTGTGAATGATTATATTCAAGGTGAGCAAGTCACTGGCACAACTGCAAATATTGTAGCAGATGGCGCGAACAGTATTTTTGGCGGAGATACGGTGTTACAGTTCAGCAACGTAGATGCTGAACTGTATGGTGTGGATGTGGAGTGGGGCTATGAACTTACGACAGACTGGCGTTTGGATGGAACGGTCAGTTATGTGCGCGGTCGTCGCCGTGATGGAGGTGGAGATAATCTTTATCGGATAGCACCTTTTAATACGAGAACGCAATTAACGTTCGAACAAAATAACTGGTCATTAGCCACAGAGCTCGAAGCGTACAGTGCGCAAAATGACGTAGCTGCTTATAATGGTGAGCAAAAATCAGCCGGTTATGGGCTGCTGCATGTTCGTGGTGAAATAGCACCTATTGCAGGCCTTAAAGTTGGGTTGGGGGTAGAAAATATTTTAGATAGAGATTTTGAAGATCATACCTCAGCTGTTAATCGGGCAATGAATAATGAAGATGTTGCAGTGGGTGACAAAATACCAGGCCAAGGACGCAATCTTTATGTCACAGCGAGCTACAAATGGTAAGTTGTAAGAACTAAGTTTTACATAACAATGGTAGTAAAAAGCCTAGGTGACGCCTAGGCTTTTTTATGCGGTATTGGAAAGCAATAAAATGCTAAAAGTATATAGAGAATGATAATTGTCTCGATTAGCTCAATTATTGTTTGACGATAGAAAAAGATGATGTTTTTATAGTGCCATTGATAAATTGGCTACCAAGTAGGTGGCTTTGTTTTTTTTTATAACGTAAAAATAATTCAGGAGAACGTGTATGAAGATTGAAGCAGCAGTGGTCCGAGAAGGTAAGGGTGACTTTAAAATTGAAACACTTGAGTTAGCAGAGCCATCTGATGATCAAATTTTAATTAAAATTGTTGGTGTTGGCTTATGTCATACCGACTTAACCTGTCGTGACCAGCTTTATCCAGTACCACTTCCGATGGTATTCGGGCACGAAGGTTCGGGTGTAGTAGAAAAAGTAGGTAAAAATGTTACTAAAGTAGAACCAGGCGATCATGTTGTTTTAACTTTTTACACCTGTGGTAAATGTGATGCATGTTTAACAGGCGATCCTACAAGTTGTATAAACTCTTTTGGTCCTAACTTTATGGGGCGTGCTGTTGATGGTAGTTGTACTATTCACGATCATGCTGGTGATGAGGTTGGTTGTAGTTTCTTTGGTCAATCCTCCTTTGCAACGCATGCATTAGCATACGAGCGTAATACCATTAAGGTAACGAAAGATGCGCCGCTTGATTTATTAGGCCCGTTAGGTTGTGGTGTACAAACGGGTGCAGGTTCTGTGCTTAATGCGTTAAACCCACCTGCGGGTAGTGCGATTGCAGTGTTCGGTGCTGGGGCGGTTGGCCTTTCAGCTGTGATGGGTGCTGTGGTAGCTAATTGCACAACCATTATTTCAATTGATGTTAACCCTGATCGTTTGGAGTTAGCTAAAGAATTAGGCGCGACGCATACTCTTAATGCGTTAGAGGTTGATCCTGTTGAAGAAATTCAAAAATTAACCGGTGGTGCAGGTATCGCTTATGTGCTTGAAACCAGTGGTGTAGGCCCCGTGCTATCTCAAGCGATTATGTCATCTTGTGTTGGTGGTGAGGTTGGTATTGTTGGAGCGCCAGCGATGGGTACAACAATTCCTTTAGATATTAACCACATGTTATTTAACCGTAAATTGCGTGGAATTGTGGAAGGGGAATCAAATTCCGATATCTTTATTCCTCGGTTAATTAGTCTCTATCAACAAGGTAAATTCCCATTTGATAAATTGATTAAGTTCTATGATCTTGAGCAAATTAACGAGGCAGCAGAAGACTCAGAAAAAGGAACAACGCTAAAAGCTATTATGCGTCTTCCTAAGTAGTCACCTGTAGGGTATTAAGAAACCGGCGTTATATATAGCGCCGGTTTTTTTATGTCTGATATTTTTGTATTGGTATGGCATTGTTGCCTGTGCATTAGTTATATTTATTTTATGCTGCGCGTCCATTTCTATGACGTTTTAACCTAGAGCGTGCTAGCTATTTAATGCTGACTAAAATTGAGTAAGTAATATAATGTTCTCAGGCAGTGACGTCGTTTCAGCCTTGGTTTGCCAATAAGAACTGATCATGTGCCTAGTGGCGCTTCATTTTCAAAAGGTTGTGGCGATTGTTACTACGAATAATTAGCGGTGTTATGTGATTGATCCGCTAAACTAAATTAGGCTACTTTATTATTCAAAAAAACCGAGTAGATTGCTACTCGGTTTTTTTCTGAGTAAGAGGAAAAATTACGCGCTGACAGTTTCTTCTGTTGGTTCACCCAGCCAGTCAGGCCAACCAGCTGCTCTATTAGCTTCCCTTGCAAGCACTCTTTCTTCAGGTGTAGCGCGAGTCAGATCCCACTCTTTGAGTTTAGGTTGAGCAAGAAACTTAAACCAAATGGGCGGGATTAGGGCTGCATTGAAGGATAAAAACATGCTCGGGCCTTGTGGGCCATCAGGTGTTGGTTTTAGTTCATAAAACGGGATATATGAGTCTAGGTGATGATCGTTATGATTTGAAATTTCATATGCGAGCGGGCGAATAATGTAGGACAAGTGATTCCAAATATGACGTGATTCATAAGGTTGGCCCTCAACCCTAACTAAACCATTGTGTTGGAAGTAGTTAAAACCCTCAGCAAATAGTTTAGCTAGCATTAAGCCGAAAATGCTTATCACCATCGCATAAACGCCGCCGAACCAAGTAACGACTCCAATGAGGATAAACACTTGGACGATAGCACGTACTAAGCGACCACTCGGAGACCATATGCTTTTATTAGTTTTTTTACTCTTTTCACGTTCTGCATGAATAAAGTCTTTATAGCTGCCAAAAGAGGCCCTAAACATATAGCTATAAATGTTTTCACCTCGTCTTGCGGTATCAGAGTCCAGAGGTGTTGCTAGGTTAACATGGTGGTTGTGGATATGAGCGACGTCACGAGTGGGATCTAGAAAAAAAGTACCTAATAAGGTGGCAAAATAACGCCCATAATCTCTGCGGTGTAGTAACTCATGGGTAACAGGTACGTTGGGCATAGCGCCTAACAATCCAAGAGAAAGTACTGCGCCGACCATATCTATAACAGGGATAGAGCCTGTAGCCTGGACCGTCGTGTTGACCCAATGTACAAAGCTTGCATATAAACCAATCATAAAGAAGAGGTGAAGGTACAGAGGGATATTGACGATAAACGGGTGATTTATCTTGCGCATGTTCAGATCGGGTTTGGCTAAAACATCAAGAATAGTGATGGGTATCAGCAGCCCGACGCCGACCCAAACCCAGTGGCCTCCATGAGCAAAGCCCCAAATAGCAATGCAAACAAGAATGGTTCCGAAGTAGTATCGTAAATAATCCATAACTCCCTCCTGTAACGATTGAGTTTATTTTTATTGGAATCAACACCCTAGCACAAAAGAAAATAAATAACTAACGGATGTTATTTTTTATTGATTGCTTTAAGAGCTTGAGTTAAGGTCTTTATTCTTAATTTCAATGAAAGGGCTTTAATTAAGTCAGCCGTTAGGTTTAAACACAAAAGGAAATGTAATGATCCGTTATAAAAAATTAGGTTATGTTGCGTTGGGTGTCACCGATCTGGAAAGGTCTATTACTTATTACCGTGATTTAGTTGGTTTGCAGCTTAACTTGCAAGAAGAGGGGGTGGCATATTTCTCTTGCAGTGATGACCATCATAATCTAGTGCTTTACCAAAATGATGTTGCGGGGTTAAAGCGCATTGCATGGGAAATGGAGAGTGATGCCGAATTAGATAACGCGGCTGATACGTTTAAAAAGCATGGCCTCGATGTGTATGAATTGCCAACCGAAGAAAGTAAGGGGATTTTCCAAGGACGAACATTACGTTTTATAGAGCCTAATGATGGTATATGTTTTGAACTCTATAACCAGCAATACAAGAGAGCAACAAGTTATCAGCCAACCGTCAGTAAAATTGCCCGTTTGGGTCATGTGGTCGTGAGTTTTTCTGATTGGGATGCCTCGATCAAGTTCTTTAGAGAAGTCATGAACTTTGATACCTCTGACTCGATTGATGGTTTTATAAACTTTATGCGGTGTTTTCCTAACCCATACCACCATACGTTGGGTGTGAGTAATGCGAAATTAAGAGGCGATAGACCAGGCTTGCATCATGTTAATTTTATGGTGACAGACATGGATGATATTGGGCGCGCACTGAATAGAATGCCAGAAAATAATATTCCTATTGTATTTGGGCCAGGACGGCATCCACCCTCAGGCAGTATTTTTTATTATTTCTTAGATCCAGATGGAATGACGGTTGAATACAGTTTTGGCATGGAAGAATTTCCTGAAGAAAACCCACGGAAACCAAGGTCGTTAGAGCCTCGTCCAGATTCTGGTGATTATTGGGGAAGTGTACCGAAAGAAGATTGGGCTCAGGCTGGCGATATTTTACCGGCTAAACCACAATTGATAGGCCAGTTACTTTAAAAACCAGATTAGCCTTATAGGGGTTCAAAGTGATTATTGATGTACACACGCATGTGGTTCCTGAGTATTTCCCTGCATACTCTGGTAATAATGTAGCCACTCGATGGCCATCAATGGGCTGTTGTGATCAGCCGCATCATCGGTCAGTTTTAATTGCTGGCAAAACATTTCGAGAAGTCAGTCATCATAGCTGGGATGCCTCTCAACGTCTGCTTGATATGCAGGTGGAAAAGGTTGATAGACAAGTCTTGTCGCCAATGCCTGAGCTTTTATCCTATTGGTTTGATGTGGATGATGCTGTGCGTATGTGTGGGCATATGAATCATACGATTGCTAACATGGTTAATAGTTCTCCTGAATCCTTTTATGGATTAGGAATGGTTCCCTTGCAAGACCCTGAGCGTGCAGCTAGTGAAATGTCACGTTTACGTGCTGATTATGGTTTATTGGGTATAGAGGTGGGTACAAATATTAATGGACGGCCCATTGGCGACCCTTTCTTTGAGCCCATTTTTGCGGCAGCGGTTGAGAATGGATTATCAATTTTTATTCATCCGTTACACCCAGCTGGGGTGGAAAGAGTTATAGGCCCGCCAGCCATGTCAGCTTTGGTAGCGTTTCCAAATGAAACAGCTTTCGCGGCAGCCTCTTTAGTCAGCGGGGGAATGTTAACCAAGTACCCAGCGTTACGTATTGGGTTAAGTCATGGTGGCGGTGGTTTTGCCATGATGTTGCCGCGAATGATGCAAGGGTGGGAAACAATGGGGCGTGATCTATTTGATGAATCGCCGATAGATATTGCACAACGACTCTACTACGACACCTTGGTGTACGATAATCAAACACTTCAGTATTTAATTGACTCATTTGGCATAGAGCAACTCATGGTGGGTACTGACTACCCCTTTGTCATTCGTGAGAAGTCGCCCGGCAAGCGGATACAATCTTTGGGGCTTAGTGAGCATGATATGTCGCTCCTTCAGTCTGTTAACGCACAACGTTTTCTAGCTTGCTCTAGGTAGGCAAAGCATTCATTCATATTTTTAACACTAGCATTTTATAAAAAATAATAATCACCTAAAGGAGATCATTCCATGGAAATAGAAGCAGCAGTAATAAGGGGAAGTAAAGGGGCTTTTGAATTTGAATCGTTGGAGTTAGCAGAAGTATCAGCTGATCAGATTTTAGTAAAAATAGTCGCAGTTGGGCTTTGTCATACGGATTTAACCTGTCGTGATCAAGCCTACCCCGTTCCTTTGCCCATGGTGTTTGGTCATGAAGGGGCTGGCGTTGTAGAAAAAGTAGGTAAAAATGTGACGAAGGTTGAACCGGGCGATCATGTTGTTCTTACATTTTATACCTGCGGTCACTGTGAAGCTTGTTTGAATGGTGAGCCTGCGCGATGTGAAGCAGCATTTGAGCCGAACTTTTTAGGTCGAGCAGTCGATGGTAGTTGTACGATTCATGATCACTCGGGGGCAGCAATCGGTTCGAGTTTTTTTGGCCAATCATCGTTTGCTAGCTATTCACTATCCTATGAAAGAAATACCATAAAAGTGCCTAAAGACGTCCCATTGGAGCTATTGGGGCCGTTGGGTTGTGGCGTGCAAACAGGTGCAGGGTCGGTGCTCAATGCCTTGAACCCACCTGCAGGAAGTGCAATTGCTATTTATGGTGCGGGTGCAGTCGGTCTATCGGCTGTTATGGCCTCTGTTATTGCAAACTGTACAACGATAATTTCGGTTGATGTAAAGGAAAACCGTTTAGCGTTAGCAAAAGAGCTTGGGGCGACCCATGTTATTAATGCCGCTGAGGTAGACCCTGTTGAGGAAATTAAGAAAATAGTGGGTGGAGCAGGTATTGCTTATGTACTTGAAACAAGCGGGGTTCCAAATGTATTGGTTCAAGCAATTACTTGTTCAAAACCAGGGGGTGAAATAGGCATCGTGGGTTCACCAGCGCTAGGTGTAACGATACCTGTAGATGTTAGTTTTATGTTGGATAACCGAACGCTACGAGGGATTATACAAGGCCAATCTAACTTTGATATTTTTATCCCACGCTTAATCGAGTTGTATAAACAGGGTAAATTTCCATTTGATAAATTAATAAAATTTTACGAATTTGATCAAATAAACCAAGCAGCGGAAGACTCAGAGAAAGGCGTGACACTTAAAGCGGTGATGCGACTTCCCAAGTAGTACTTAGAATACAAACGCCGAACCTTACTCTTCGGGTTTTTACGAGGTTTAGTTAGAAATGAAAGAGCGTAATATGCGCATTTTGAATGTCAGAGCATAGTTAAAGAGAATTATCGTGAGCCAGCAAATACTATTGACTTGCGCGCGTGAGTTAGTGGCAGCTGATGCAAATGCTCTACAGGTCGTGGATAGGTGGGCACTGCAATACTAAAATAAAGCACTGAAGTGTTGGCAGCTTTCGCTGATGTTATCTGCGCTGAAAATTTGCTCTACAACGGCGATAAAGTCTGCACCTTGATTAATCAGTGCTTTTGCATTGTTGTGTTGAATGCCGCCAATGGCAACGATGGGGATAGATAAAGCAGCTTTCGCATCCTGTAGGGTTTTAAGGTTTGCTAAAGGAGTGCCGGGCTTTGTGGTTGAATTGAAAAATCGACCAAATGCAACGTAATCTGCACCCTGTTCTTGAGCCTGTAAGGCAAGCGATAAATGGTGATGACAAGTCACCCCGATAAGTGCATCCTTGCCTAATCGTTGTCTCGCTTCAAGAATGCTGCCATCTGATTGACCAAGGTGGACACCCTCTGCCTGACAGGCTAGTGCAAGGGCAGGATTGTCGTTAATGATCAATGGAACGTTATAATTTAAGCACAATTGATGAATAGCCTGTGCTCGCAGCAGTGTTTCATCAGGCGTGCTGATTTTGTCTCGGTATTGCAGAAGGCTTGCACCTCCTTGAAGTGCTTGTTCTACTTTTTCTAATAATAAAGCTGTTTCGGCTATATTTGGTGTAATAGCGTATAGGCCATTTTTAGGTAACGGAGTCATTGCTGAATGCGATTGGGGAAAAGTTGCCCTTTACCAACTCGGTTAGCTAATTTAATGGCTTGGTTAACATATGTTTGTGCCAACGCTACGGCATTGGGTATTGATTGACCTTGCGCGACTAAGGCTGCAATGGCTGAGGCCAGTGTGCAACCGGTACCATGAAAGTGGCCGCTTTGGCGTTCCCATTCATAAGTTATTTGTTTTTCATGATTAAAAAATAAGTGATTATGCAGTACCGCCCCTGGTGAATGCCCGCCCGTTATTAAAACGTAATTTGTACCTGTGTTAAGCAGTGCTTTGCCAAGGCTTTCTTCATTGTTATCGTGTTGTAACCCAGAAAGTTGAGCCGCTTCGATAGTATTGGGTGTCAACACGGTTGTGAGGGGAAGAAGCGTATTTTTAATTTCATCGAGCAGTTTAATATTGGCCAATGATGTGCCATCGCCACTAGCAAGGACGGGGTCGAAAACCACAGGAATATTAGGGTGTAACTGAATGATCTTGACGATAGCTTTAACGGCGTCGACTGACCCAGTTAACCCAACTTTGATAACAGCAATAGGCATATCATCAAACAGTACCTTGGCTTGCTCAATGATATCGTCCGCTTTTAAGGGTATTAAACGATGAACCGTGCTGGAATCTTGTACCGTTAAGCAGCTGATGATTGAGCAAGGGTGGCAGCCAAAATGGGTGAGTACTTCGATATCCGCTTGAATGCCGGCGCCGCCAGTTGGGTCATGCCCAGAAATAGTTAGTACGGCAGGTTTTGTGTCTAGATTTTTTGGCGAATGAGACAAAAGAGTGGGGTGCGTTTTACATTTAAAAAGGATGGTAGAGGAATAAATTTATAACAACAAGTGCCTGTTCAGTAGCAAACGAGTAAAATGGCCGATTATTTAAAAACAAACGTACCGAAACAATGGCACAAACAGAAAAACATACACAGCTGTTAGATTTATTAAAGCAACGCATTTTATTACTGGATGGCGCTATGGGTACGATGATTCAGTCGTATGACTTTAACGAAAGTGATTATCGTGGAGAGCGTTTTGCTGACTGGCCAAGCGATGTAAAAGGCAATAATGATTTATTATCGTTAACTCAAGAAGATACTATCCGTGCTATCCATTTGGCTTATTTTGAAGCGGGTGCGGATATTGTTGAAACGAATACTTTTAATTCAACACGTGTCGCCATGGCTGATTACGATATGCAAGAGTTATCGTATGAAATTAACGAACAATCGGCTCGTATTGCAAGAAAAGCGGCAGATGAGATTGAGGCAAAATACCCTGGCAGAGTATGTTTTGTAGCAGGTGTTTTAGGCCCAACAAATCGTACGGCCAGTATTTCGCCGGATGTAAACGATCCTGCTTTTAGAAATATCAGCTTTGATGAATTGGCGGAGGCTTATACAGAATCAATTGATGCGCTGATAAAAGGTGGGGCCGATATTATCTTGGTAGAAACCATTTTTGATACGCTCAATGCGAAAGCGGCGCTGTACGCGATTCAAATGTATTTTGAAACACATGATGTTGAATACCCAGTCATGATTTCTGGCACAATAACCGACGCCTCCGGTCGAACGTTGTCAGGTCAAGTAACCGAAGCATTTTGGAATTCGCTAAGACATATCAAGCCGATTAGTATTGGCTTTAACTGCGCTCTTGGTGCTGAAGAGTTGCGCCAATATGTAGAAGAGTTGTCTCGCGTTGCCGATACGTATATCAGTGCACACCCCAATGCAGGTCTACCGAATGAGTTTGGTGGTTATGACGAAACACCAGACGATATGGCCGGCCATATTCGGGAGTGGGCGCAAAGTGGTTTCTTGAATATTATTGGTGGCTGTTGTGGAACATCACCTGAATTCATAACGGCAATGAAAGAAGCGGTGAGCGATAGTGCACCAAGGGAAATACCGGAGCTTGAGATTGCCTGTCGATTGTCTGGCTTAGAGCCGATGAATATTTTTAAAGACTCTCTGTATGTCAATGTGGGTGAGCGAACGAATGTGACCGGTTCGGCTCGGTTTAAACGCCTAATTAAAGAGCAAGATTACGAAACAGCACTCGATGTAGCGCGTCAGCAGGTGGAAAGTGGCGCTCAGGTGATCGATATCAACATGGATGAAGGCATGTTGGATTCGAAAGCAGCGATGATACGTTTTTTAAGTTTGATAGCGGCAGAGCCAGATATATCGGTGGTTCCTGTGATGATCGATTCTTCTAAATGGGATATTTTAGAAGCCGGTTTAAAGTGTGTGCAAGGCAAAGCGATTGTCAATTCGATTAGTCTGAAAGAAGGCGAAGAAAATTTTATCAATCAAGCTAAAACCATTATGCGTTACGGCGCGGCAGTGATAGTGATGGCGTTTGATGAAACTGGGCAAGCAGATACATTTGAACGTAAAGTTGAAATTTGTACACGTGCCTATAAAGTGCTAACTGAAAAGGTTGGCTTCCCAGCCGAAGATATTATTTTTGACCCTAATATTTTTGCCATTGCCACAGGCATCGATGAGCACAATAATTATGCGGTTGATTTTATTGAAGCAACACGTGTTATTAAGCAAACTTTGCCACATGCTATGGTGTCTGGTGGTGTTTCGAATGTGTCCTTCTCCTTTCGAGGAAATAACAAAGTCAGGGAAGCGATTCATGCGGTATTTTTATACTATGCGGTTCAAGCAGGCATGGATATGGGTATTGTCAATGCAGGGCAGCTAGCAGTATATGACGATATTCCTGATGAGCTACGCGAGAGTGTCGAAGATGTCATCTTAAACCGGACACCTAAAAGCGGTACCTCTGCGACAGAGAACTTATTAGCCATTGCTGAAAAATACCTTGAGGGTGATTCAGAAGAAGCGGTTAAAGAAGCCGCCGAATGGCGATCTTGGCCGGTTAAAAAACGCTTAGAGCATGCGCTGGTTAAAGGCATTACAGAATTTATTGAAGAAGATACCGAATTGGTTCGACAAGAAGTTGAGCGTCCTTTACACGTCATCGAGGGGCCGCTGATGGATGGTATGAATGTAGTAGGTGACTTGTTTGGCGCTGGTAAGATGTTTTTACCGCAAGTCGTAAAGTCTGCGCGTGTTATGAAAAAAGCGGTCGCCTATTTAATGCCGTTTATGGAAGAAGAAAAGGGTGATGTGGTGGAGACTAACGGAAAAGTCTTAATGGCAACAGTCAAAGGCGATGTGCATGACATCGGTAAAAACATAGTTGCTGTTGTGCTTCAATGCAACGGTTTTGAAGTAGTTGATTTGGGTGTAATGGTACCTGCAGATACTATTTTGAAAGAAGCCAGCAAACACAATGTTGATGTGATTGGCTTAAGCGGCCTGATTACGCCATCTTTGGATGAAATGGTGCATATGGCAAAAGAAATGGAACGCCAAGGGTTTGATATACCGTTAATGATTGGCGGTGCGACGACATCGCGTGCGCATACAGCGGTAAAAATAGAACCGCACTATCATGGTGTAAGTGTGTACGTTACCGATGCGTCTCGGTCGGTTGGTGTGTTGAGTAATTTAATGGATAAAAGCGCGGCGAATGATTATCAGCAAAAAATTCGTGAGGAATATGCTGAAGTTCGTGAGCGTCATAAGGGACGTCAGTCTACAAAACGCCAGCTTAATTTAGATGATGCCAGGCAGAATGCAAGCACGATTGATTGGAGTCAGTATACACCGGTAAAGCCGAGTTTCTTGGGTACCAAGGTGTTGAATGATTTTCCACTGGATGAAATTGCAAAGTTTATTGATTGGTCACCCTTTTTTCAAACTTGGGAGCTGGTTGGAAGCTACCCTAAAATTTTAGAAGATGAAATAGTCGGTCAGCATGCAAAGGACTTGTTAAAAGATGCCAAAATCATGCTGCAAAAAATTATCGATGAGAAGTGGCTAACGGCTCGTGGGGTTTTTGGCTTTTATCCAGCCAATAGTCAAGTGGATGATATTGTTGTTTATGAAGATGAGTCGCGTTCTAATGAAGCAGCGGTTTTACATCATTTACGTCAGCAAAATATCAAGCCACCAGGACGTAAAAATTACTGCTTATCGGACATGGTTGCACCAAAGGGTTCAGGCATTAATGATTACATTGGCGCATTTGCAGTAACGGCGGGTATTGGCATTGAAGAGCATATTAAGCGATTTGAAGCAGATCATGATGATTATCAATCGATTATGGTCAAGGCGTTAGCTGATCGTTTAGCAGAAGCGTTTGCTGAGTGCTTACATCAGCATGTAAGAAAAGATTATTGGGGGTACGCCGCTGATGAATCACTTGTAAATGACGAGCTTATTGGCGAGAAATATACGGGTATTCGTCCTGCTCCAGGCTACCCTGCCTGTCCTGATCATACTGAAAAGGCCACATTGTTTTCATTGCTTAATGCTAGCGAGCAAGCAGGTATTGAGTTAACAGAAAGTTTTGCCATGTACCCAACTGCAGCAGTGAGCGGCTGGTACTTTGCGCATCCGCAGGCGCAGTATTTTAATGTTGGAAAACTAAAGAAAGACCAAGTTGAAGACTATGCGGTGCGTAAGGGTGAGTCGTTAGAATATATAGAACGTTGGCTGGCCCCGAGTCTTGCGTATGACCCAGATGATAATTGAGTTAACCTTTTATACAACCGAAGGGTGTCATTTATGTGAGGATGCACAGCGGTTATTACAGCAGTTATTAGTGCAGTATCCAACGCGTTTTCAAATCGAAGTGGTGGATATTATTGACTCAGAAGAGTTGATTGAACAGTATGGAACGCGCATACCCGTTGTGATGAAGGATGCTGTTCGGCAAGTGTTGGCTTGGCCGTTTACTTATGCAGATTTACTCTGTTTTGTAGAGGAAGGGGAGATGCAGTGAGAGCGAATAAAAAGGCAGTAAGCCGCTTTGCTTATATGATGGTTGTCTTAAGTGTGGTGGCCGTCTTGTTGGGTGTTGGGGTTTTTTATTGGTTTGTTTTTGATGAGGTTGGTGCATCATCTGACGGCGCAAAACGTCCCAGCTTAAGTAGCTCTGTTGTTACAACTAAGTAGAGCGTGGTTGGGAATGGCTTTTTGACTCGGTTGCTATTTACGCAAAACCAACTGGGCAACTAAGCCGCTGTTGATTAGGTTGTTAAACAAAGACGATACAACGGTTTTTGTAAACTAATACTTTGTGCATTAGGTGATGCCGGATAGCGCGAGATAACACAATTTTTTCATTGTCTTGGCCCTTGCGTTTTAAATCTTCGATATTATCGTTATGCCTGATGCGTACAATATCTTGTTCAATAATAGGGCCTGCATCTAGTTCAGTGGTGACGTAATGACTAGTGGCACCAATAATCTTGACCCCTCTTTCATGCGCTGAATGATACGGCCTAGCGCCTGGAAAAGCGGGTAAGAAAGAATGGTGAATGTTAATAATTTGATGCGGGTAATGGTCTATAAAGTTGGCGCTTAATATTTGCATATAACGAGCCAGCACAATAGTGTCTATTTGATGCTTGGCAAGTAAGTCAAGTTGCGCCTGTTCTTGCTGCTGCTTGTTGTCGGCAGTGATGGGTATGTGATGAAAAGCAATGCCCGCGTTTTCGGCAAGTGATTGATGGTTTTTGTGGTTGCTGATGACTAGGGGGATCTCGACGTCCCACTCGCCGGATTGGTAGCGAGAAAGAATGTCGAACAAACAATGCCCATGCTGTGAAACAAACAGTGCAAGTCTAGGTTTAATGTCAGAAAATGCTATCTGCCAGTTCATATTAAGCGCCGAGCCAACTTCTTCCGAAAAGGTTTTTTGAATCTGTTCGCGGTCAATAGAAAAGTTTTCTAGTTGCCACTCAACACGCATAAAGAAGTGCTTATCTGCAGTATCGACATGTTGTTCTAAATCGACGATATTGCCATTATTCTTAGTAAGAAAATTGGTAACTTTTGCGATAATGCCAGCTTGATCAGGACATTCTGCTAATAAGATGGCGGTGGTTTGTTGGTTCAAAATAAGCCCTGTTTTAGCTGGTTTGTAAGTTAGGGGTGAAGTGCATCTGACCGAGCAATTGGTGTGTTTTTTGAATACGGTCTTGTAATGCAGAAGGGGTGTATTGTTTAGCGCTCACATGGCCCCATATAGGATTTGGCCAAGCGGCATCATGTTTATAACGAACAATATGATGAAGGTGCAATTGCGGGACCATGTTTCCTAATGCGGCGATATTCATCTTGTCAGCGGAAAAGGCTGCGCTTAACGCTTGGCTGAATTGTAAGGATTCATCTTGTAGTGTTTGTTGGTCCTGCTTATTGAGCTGAAATGCTTCGACAATGCCTGCTTGTCGGGGCACAAGAATGTACCAAGGGTAATTGGCGTCTTTGCTCAGTAAAAGTGCACACAAAGGAAAATCGCCTAGGTAATAACAATCTTCAGCAAGCCTTGGATGTAATTCAAAGTCCATGTTTATGGCTCCTCACGTTTCCAATGACCTGATTTTCCGCCCTTTTTTTCAAGCAAACGAACACCTTGAATAGTCATACCGCGGTCAACCGCTTTGCACATATCGTAAATTGTCAGTAAGGCTACCTGAGTAGCATTGAGGGCTTCCATTTCAACACCTGTTTTGCCCGATGTGGTGACGGTGGTTTGGCAAGCAATCAAGTTATTTTGCGTATCAGGTTCCAGTTTAATGTCCACATGGGTAATTGGTAAGGGGTGGCATAAGGGCACAAGGTCAGCTGTTTTTTTGCTGGCCATAATGCCAGCGATCCGTGCAATACCCAGCACATCGCCTTTTTTATTATCGCCGTTCATCACCCGTTGTAAGGTGGCAGCGCTCATTTCAATAAAGCCTTCAGTTACGGCTGTCCGGTCGGTATCGGCTTTGGCGCTAATATCGACCATATGAGCATCACCGGCGGTGTTAAAATGTGTGAGTTCAGACATAATCTAGTGGCTCGATTCGTTTGTTAACATGATAATATAATCAATTATGACACAATCAAATAGTCAGATGTATGAAGAAGCGATGTCTGTAAAAGTACTTTATTTTGCCAGTTTAAAAGAGCTGTTCGGGCGTAGCGAGCAACAGCTTAATATTGACGGCCTAAAAACGGTCGAAGATGTTTGGAAGCATGTGAGCAAGGGGTACGATGTATCCCAGCAGGTGCTGTATTCGGTTAATCATGAATATGCGCAGGCGGACTCGTTAGTACATGCTGGCGATGAAGTGGCTTTTTTTCCTCCAGTTACGGGTGGTTGAGAATGATTAAAATTATTCAAAAAGCGTTTGACCCTTGGCATGAGTTAGCAACCTTTCAGCGAGAAATGAAGCGAGAAGGTGAGTTTGGTGCTTGTGCTAATTTTATTGGAACGATGCGTGATATGAACGAGGGAGATGCCGTCAACGGAATGTTTCTTGAACATTATCCTGGAATGACCGAAAAACACTTGGAAAAGATCGTTCAATCGGCAAAAAAACAGTGGGACCTGCTGGAAACATTAGTTATTCATCGAGTAGGGGCGCTATTGCCAAATGATCCTATAGTCTTGGTGGCTGCTTGGTCGGTACATCGTAAAGATGCGTTTGAGGCGAGTCGTTTTATTATGGAAGATTTAAAAAGTAAGGCACCTTTTTGGAAAAAAGAGAACCTTAGTTCTACCGCTTTGCAGGCAGAAAAAAACCGCTGGGTTGAAAAAAACACCAGCGGTTATTGATCAGAACAAGCCGTTTAGAAGTTAGGCTTTTCTTCTATAGCGTTGTAACGAGCAACACTTTCTGTAATTTCTTTGGCGGCACCATCAACACCTTCCCATCCTTCAACTTTTACCCATTTATTCGCTTCTAAATCTTTATAGTGTTCAAAAAAGTGAGCGATTTGTTTTAAGGTAACCGGTGAGATATCTTCATAGGATTTAACATCATCATACAAGGGTGTCAGTTTTGATACAGGCACAGCCAATACTTTGGCATCTTCACCTGCTTCATCAGTCATCTTTAAAACACCAATAGGACGACAGCGAATAACCGAGCCATTCATCAAAGGAATGGGTGTAATAACGAGCACATCCACTGGGTCACCATCATCAGAAAGTGTATGCGGCACGTATCCATAGTTACATGGGTAATGCATGGCAGTGCCCATAAATCGGTCTACAAATAATGCGCCAGATTCTTTGTCTACTTCATATTTAATAGGATCAGAGTGAGAGGGTATTTCGATAATAACGTTAACGTCATGGGGTAGATCTTCCCCAGAAGGGACTAGGTTAAGGCTCATGTTTTTTCCTATGTTTTTATGTTGGATTGAATGTTGTGCCGCATTATACAGGGAGGATTTGATTTAATTAAGCTTTCTGCTTGCACCATACCAGTAGGCAGAGTAAAAAAGAGAAGGCGTGGTGTTTTTATGAAGCTAATCAACGGGAAATAGAATAATCATCAGGAGAAAACTATGGAGTTGAGTCACTTATTGCCCCCTATTATTGGGTGTTTTGGTTTGTATGCAGCGAAATATGTATATAGCTTGGTAATGAAGTACCCGGAAGGTGAGGGTGTTGTCGCAAAAATTGCTGAGCAAATTCATTTAGGCGCAATGGTTTTTATGAAGCGCGAATATAAAATGCTGGTTAATTTTGCGGCCGCTTTATTTGTTTTAACATTTATATTTTTAGGTTGGGCAACAGCACTTTGCTTCTTAGTGGGCGCGTTGGCCTCTGGTGCGGCTGGTTATATTGGTATGAATACAGCCACCAAAGCGAATGTTAGAACAACAACGGCCGCTCATACAGATGGCGCCGAAGCAGCTCTTTCAGTTGCTTTCTTTGGTGGTTCAATTATGGGGCTAGCGGTAGCCTCTCTTGGCCTAATGGGTTTAGGCTTGATGTATTTATTTTTTGGCAGTGACCCCGAAAGCTCACATGCTATACATGGTTTTGCGATGGGCGCCTCAGTTGTTGCGCTGTTTTCTCGTGTTGGTGGCGGTATTTTTACTAAAAGTGCAGATGTTGGTGCGGATTTGGTGGGGAAAATTGAAGCGGGCATACCAGAAGATGACCCGCGTAATCCGGGCGTGATAGCTGATAATGTTGGCGACAACGTGGGCGATGTTGCTGGCATGGGCTCAGATATTTTTGAATCATATTGCGGATCAATGATTGCGACCATTGCGATTGCATCAACGATGTCTGCTGTTTTGCTGTCAGAGCTGGGCGCACAGTCCAGTTTAATGTTTTTACCCTTGGCATTGGCCTCGATTGGTTTGCTTTGCTCAATAGGTGGTATTGTTATTGTTAAAAACAACGCTTCCAAGTCGCCAGAAAAAGCACTACGTATGGGAACTATGGGGGCATCTGCTTTATTTATTGTTGTGGCTTTGCTACTTATTTTGATGATGGATGTGAGTAATTATGTTTGGGTAGCGGTTTTGGCCGGTGCAGTAGGTGGTATGGTAATTGGCTTAGTGACAGAATATTACACTGCAGGAGCGCCGGTTAAACATATCGCTAAATCAGGCGAAACGGGCCCTGCAACCGTGATGATTACAGGCTTATCTGTTGGTATGCAATCAGTCGCTATCCCAGCATTTAGTATTTGTGGAGTGATTGCGGTTTCCAGCCACTTTGCTGGTTTATACGGTGTGGGTATTGCTGCGGTGGGCATGCTGGCGACTGTTGGCATAACTATGGCCATAGATGCTTATGGCCCCGTTGCAGATAACGCCGGTGGTATTGCTGAAATGGGGGGATTGGGCGAGGAAACCCGTAAAATTACAGATTCGTTAGATGAACTGGGTAATACAACAGCAGCGATAGGTAAAGGCTTTGCTATTGGTGCAGCGGCATTAGCGGCCTTGGCGATTATTACTGCGTTTATAGAAACAGTATCGGTACATGTGCCAGATTTCTCTTTGCAGTTAAATGATCCGCAAGTATTAATTGGTTTATTTATTGGTGGGGTTATTCCGTTTGTTATTGCTGCATTGACGATGACAGCTGTCGGTGATGCGGCATTTGAGATGATTAAGGAAATTCGTCGCCAATTTAAAGAGATTGATGGATTATTAGAAGGAACAGCCGAGCCAGACACTGCTCGTTGTGTTGATATTGCAACAACAGCGGCACTTAAGAAAATGATTGTGCCCGGTGTGATTGCAGTGAGTGCACCTCCTTTGGTTGGTTTTTTTATAAGCGCCGAAGCCTTAGGTGGTATGTTATCAGGCGCATTACTGTGTTGCGTGTTGTTAGCATTGATGATGGCGAACGCCGGTGGTGCTTGGGATAATGCTAAAAAGTACGTTGAAAAAGGGAATTTAGGGGGTAAAGGTTCTGATACGCACACAGCCGTGGTGGTAGGCGATACGGTAGGCGACCCCTTTAAAGATACATCGGGCCCTTCAATGAATATCTTGATTAATGTAATGGCGATTGTAAGTTTGGTTATTGCGCCGTTGCTCGGGTAGAGCGTAAAAGGGTATAAAAAAAGCGGCTTACATGCCGCTTTTTTTATATGTGAACTTCTTTATCAGGCCAGATAAACCCGATGGATCGTTGGGGCGCCTCTTCTTTTATTTCTATCGCGTGGCAGAGCATTTGTACACTGGATTGGTGAGCAAACATCACGCAGCTATTCCCGCCCATTTTGCCTTCAATTCTAATACCGTGGAAACTGACTTGAGAGAGTTTTAACACGTCAATTTGAATGCCACCTTGTAGAACGGCCACAATAGCTGGTTGTAGGCCTTCTTCAAGTGATTGTCGCCAAGATAGGGCTTCATCAGCAATGGCTTTCATTAACACGCCGGCACTTCTAAACTCATTACTTTCTTGTAAGTTAGGCGTGTCATCCTCTGAAAGGGCGCAAGAATGAATTTGACCAATGTCTACGTTGACTAGATTTGAACCAAGTAAGGGTTCTGCTTTTGTTGGAATCTTTTTGCTTTTTGTTGGTTTGCTCATAATGTTCTCTAATTTTTCATCTTATTGGTAAACTTTACCACGATATTTGATCCATCCGGCTGGGTGTATGCCTCTAGGGTCATGATGGGTCCAGTGAATAACACCACCTTTTATATTCCACTTATATTCTCCCTTAAATGTAATAGGGTCGTCTTTTTTTAAGGCCTTTACTCGAGGAGCTAGGTCAATATTATGCGCAACCAAGACTGTTAATACGGGTGAAATACGGACAATAAATTTTTGATGCCTGCTGCCATTGTTATCATCGGCTAATAATTTGCTCACGGTGCCTGTGGCAGTGATAATTTTATCGCTTTGTTTATTGTTATAAGCGCTTATTAACGCATCAGTTGAATACGTGGACGTAGAAGAGCTTGAGTCATGAGATGTATCAAGGGGTAGATGCTGTTTGTTAAAGAAGGCGAAAAAAATAATGATCGCTATTATTAGAACAAGATACTTTCTCATGGATGTAAAGTTTACAAAGGATTGTTTTGGGGTAAAAAAAAGCCGTACATAGCATTAACGATATATACGGCTTTTATATAGGGTGCTGGAAGCTTTTAATGTGTGATTTTTTTAGGTAATTCTTTAGCTTGCTCAACCCAACTTTCTACTTGTGATAAGGCGGGAACTTTACGGACTAAATTTTTATCTTCATTCACCTGTGCCATTTTAGCGTGTAAGTTCTCGGCGTTTCGTTGCTTTAGATCTGGTACCGTGTCAACGCCAGCGCATTCCAATAAGTCTGCATATTGTGTGCTGACACCTTTAATACGCGTTAAATCTGCGCGGTTGGCCCAGCCTAGGATAAGTTTCTCACTCAAGCCAGACTTTTCGGCAATTTCTTTGCGTCCTTTTTTTGTACAGCAAACCTCTAATAAATTCTCAATTGATGTTAAACCGGCGTCCCTTAGTTTTTCTGCATATGCTGGTCCAATTCCTTCTATATCAGATAATGCGGTCATCTTTCTCTCCCTATGTTGTTTTGTCGAGTTGACGTTAAAAACTTTACACTCATCTGTCCTTGTTTAAAACTACTTTAGTAATGAACCTAGGAGACCGCGTATGAGTTTACCGCCAATTTTAGTTCCAATGGCTCGGGCGGCGCTTTTTATCATGGCGTCCATTGGGTTATTGGTAGAGCGTTGAGGTTTCTTACGAGTGGGTTTTTTTCTGGCTTTTTCTTCTTCAATATCGAGCGCACGTTTTTCTGCTTCTTCTGCTCTTATTTTTAAGAGCTCATGAGCGGATTCTCGATCAATAGGCGTGTCATACTTTCCGGATACAGGAGAACGGTCAAGTTTTTCTGCGCGTTCTTTCATCTTTATCGGGCCAATTTGTGATTCAGGTGGGCGAATGAGCGTTCGCTCAACCTGTGTAGGGCTACCGTTTTCGTCAAGTGTGGAGACTAAGGCTTCGCCAATACCTAGCTCAGAAAGGCATGTTGTAATATCAATGTTTGGGTTTTGTCGAAACGTTTGAGCCACCAGTTTGATAGCTTTTTGGTCCTTAGGTGTAAATGCTCGTAAGGCATGTTGTATACGTAAGCCTAATTGCCCTAAGACATTTTCCGGAATATCCATAGGACTTTGGCTGATAAAATAGACGCCAACACCTTTCGACCGAATGAGTCTTACAATTTGTTCGATTTTGTCGGTTAATGCTTCCGGTGCATCGTCAAAGAGCAAATGCGCCTCATCAAAGAACATAACAAACTTTGGTTTATCTGCATCACCGACCTCCGGTAAGTTTTCGAATAATTCAGACAGTAACCATAATAAAATAGTGGCGTATAAACGAGGTGACTTTTGCATGAGTTGCGTTACATCCATCACATTGATGAATCCTCGACCTGACCAGTCAATACGCATTAAATCCTCAAGCCTTAAGGCTGGTTCACCTAAAAAATTTTCTACTCCTTGTTGTTGTAAAATGAGCAGATCACGCTGTATTGCGCCAATGCTGGAGGAGGTGATATTGCCATACTCGCCTTTTAGTTCTTTGGTGTTATTGCTCACCCATGTCAGCATTGATCTAAGGTCGTTGAAATCGAGTAACAATAATCCGTTATCATCTGCAATTTTGAAGCAGGCGTATAAGACACCCGTTTGAGTATCATTTAATTCGAGTAAGTTAGATAGAAGTAGCGGGCCCATATCGCTGACAGTTGTGCGTAATGGGTGACCAAGTTTTCCATAAACATCCCAAAAAACTACTGGTGAAGCTTGCGATTGATAATCTGTTATTTTGATTTTCTTAATACGCTCTTCGATTTTTGGGTGTGCTGATGCGGCGTTAGCAAGTCCAGATAAGTCCCCTTTAATATCAGCCATAAAGACAGGGACACCAAGCTTGGAGAACCCTTCAGCTAACACCTGAAGTGTCACGGTTTTTCCAGTGCCTGTAGCCCCCGCAATCAACCCGTGTCGATTGCCCATTTTAGGGTTCAATTTTATTTGATCAGTAAGGTTGCCGCCAATTAACAAGTTAGATTCATTCAACATTGATAAGCACCGTTTATTTTTGTTGAGTTAATAGCCTTCACAACCATAAAAATAGTGAAAGCAATAATTATAAAATCGACCACCGTTTAAATAAAAACTAACGTATTTAATGACCGCAGCAGGTACTTCGCTGACAGCTTCTTGAATAGTGACGAGAAGAAGTAATTCATCTGTGGATGGTATAATCCTGTCAGCTAAAAATGATGAAAGGGTCCTTAACTACAAGCCGTGCGAATGATGATGCTAATCACCATACCAACGGCATTTCTTTGTACAGTAAATCCTTTCATCATGCTTATTTTATATTTCTTATATTAGTCAGTTGTTCGAGTAGCCACAATAGTTATTTTTGTTGTTAGATTTCATGTCTTATTTAACATGAGAAAAATGTTAAAAATATCGATAACTTTTGTTAATCAGGTTGCGTTAAATAAAAGATGCATGTCTTGGCGTGCACACGCTAAAATATTTACTCCCTTTAAGGATTAAATAATATGTTGGTATACCCTCAAATAGACCCCGTTGCGATCAACCTCGGGCCATTGGCTGTTCACTGGTACGGCCTCATGTATCTTGTTGGGTTTGTGGGGGCATGGTTGTTAGGTCGGTATAGGGCTAAAAAGGTGGGCTGGAGTGTTCAGCAAATTGATGACCTTATTTTTTACGCGGCGATGGGAGTGGTATTGGGTGGCCGTATTGGCTATGTGTTATTTTATAACTTCCCTGCTTTTATCGATAACCCTGTTATTTTGTTAAAAATATGGCAAGGCGGTATGTCTTTTCACGGGGGGTTATTGGGTGTGCTTGTTGCCATGTACCTGTTTGGCAAAAAATACCAGCATCACTTTTTTGAAGTGACTGACTTTATTGCCCCTTTGGTACCGATTGGTTTAGGGGCGGGACGAATTGGTAATTTTATTAATGGTGAGCTGTGGGGTAAACCGACTGATTTTGCGCTAGGTATGCTAGTGCCAGGGTTAGGTAATATGCCTAGGCACCCTTCACAATTGTATGAGTCGGTACTAGAAGGCTTTGTGCTATTTTTTATTTTATGGATTTATTCAAGCAAACCAAGAGCAAGGATGAGCGTGTCGGGCCTGTTTTTAATCGGTTACGGTGCCTTTAGGTTTGCGGTTGAGTTTGTCCGGCTGCCCGATGCGCATTTAGGCTACTTAGCATTTGGTTGGCTAACCATGGGGCAAATTTTGACCTTGCCAATGTTGCTGTTAGGAGCCGTCTTAATGCTGAAAGCAAAACAAAAAGGCTAAGTTAATGAAACAATATTTAGAGTTAATGCAAGATATCCTCGATAACGGGACAGATAAAGAAGATAGAACGGGAACTGGAACGCGGTCAGTGTTTGGTCGGCAGATGCGCTTTGACTTATCGAAAGGTTTTCCGTTGGTAACAACTAAAAAATTACACTTGCGATCTATTATTCATGAACTGTTATGGTTTTTAAATGGCGATACAAATACACGCTATTTGAAAGATCATGGCGTAAGCATTTGGGATGAATGGGCCGATGAAAAGGGTGATTTAGGCCCAGTTTATGGTCACCAGTGGCGTTCTTGGCCAACTCCTTCTGGCGAGAATATTGACCAAATCAGTGAGGTGTTGGCGCAAATTAAAAACACCCCCGACTCTCGCCGAATGATAGTGAGTGCATGGAACGTGGGGCAGATACCGGATATGGCCTTACCACCATGCCATTTATTGTTTCAGTTTTATGTCGCTAATGGGAAACTGTCGTGTCAGTTGTACCAGCGCTCAGCTGATTTCTTTTTAGGGGTGCCGTTCAATATAGCCAGCTATGCCTTGTTAACCCATATGGTTGCTCAGCAAGCAAACTTAGAGGTTGGTGACTTTGTTTGGACAGGGGGAGATGTGCATCTCTACAGCAACCATTTTGAACAAGCAAATTTACAGCTATCACGTGATACTTTAGCGTTGCCTCAATTACAGATAGCAAGAAAGCCCGCCTCATTATTTGATTATCGGTATGAAGATTTTGAGATCATTGGTTATCAATCCCATGCCGGGATTAAAGCACCGGTCGCGATTTAATGATTTCTATGATTGTTGCAATGGCTGAAAACAGAGCCATTGGGAAAAATAATGAGCTGCTTTGGCACTTACCTAAAGATTTTCAGCATTTTAAGTCGGTCACCATGGGGAAGCCTATTTTAATGGGGCGTAAGACGTTTGAATCGATAGGAAAGGCATTACCGGGCAGAAAAAACATTGTTATTACCCGTGATAATAACTTTACGGCTGAGGGTATTGTCATTGTTCATTCAATTACAGCAGCCCTAGAAGCGACGGAAGAATTTGATGATGTGATGGTTATTGGTGGCGCAAGTTTTTATGAGCAAATGTTACCGGTGACAGAGACATTATATTTAACGGTGGTCCATCAAGATTTTGAAGCAGATGCTTTTTTTCCTGAGATCAAAGCCGAAGATTGGGAGGTTGTTGAGCAGGTTAAGCATGAAGCGGATGAAAAGCACGCTTACCCGTATTCATTTATAACCTATCGACGAATCTAATAAGGTTCTAATGAAGCGTCACAATCTAGCGAGATTATGCGCTCAGTTCCATCCAGTGTCATGGCGCTTAATTGGCCACCCCAAAGACAGCCAGAGTCTAAACAAAAGGCGTTGTTTTGTTTATTGAGGCCTAAAGTTGACCAGTGACCAAACACTATTTTTTCCTGGGCTGTTTGCCGCTTAGGTACTTCAAACCAAGGTATTAAGTGAGGCGGACTATCTGCTGGCGAACCTTTTTCTTTAAACTCTAAATGTCCTTGTTCATCGCAAAAACGCATTCGGGTAAAACAATTAATAATAAAGCGCAAACGTGCATGACCTGACAAGCTGTTATCCCAGTGGGTAGGCTTGTTACCGTACATACTTGCTAAAAAGGGATCGAATAAGTCGCTCTGAAAGGCTGCTTCCAGCTCCTTTGCATATCGTTTAGCATCTTCAAGTGTCCATGGGGCAGGCAAGCCTGCGTGAATCATTGTATAGCCGAGTGTTTTGTCGTGATGTAAGAATGGAAGCGACCGAACCCAGTGAATAAGCTGGTCGGCATCGTGAGCCTCTAAAATATCAGCAAATGTATCTGTGCGATGTGCTTTCTTGTGACCACGTGCGGATGCTAAAAAATGGCATTCATGATTACCTAATACACTGTGGGCGCTGTCGCCTAGCGAGATGATAAAACGTAATGTTTCTAATGATTTGGGACCTCGATTGATGAGGTCGCCAGCAAACCATAGTTGATCTTTGTTAGGATCGAATTGAATTTTATCCAATAGCCGGCGAAGAGAATCATAACAACCTTGAACATCACCGATGGCGTAGGTTGTCATAACAGCGCCTTAGTGCAAGGTTCTTGGCGTGGATAAAGAAAAGGGCGCAATGGTAGCGGTGAACTTTTCGCCATCAGCATCTTGTAGATGATAACTGCCTTGCATCGCACCTACCGATGTTTCAATAACCGCACCGCTAGTATATTGAAAAGACTCGCCTGGTTGTAGGTGAGGCTTTTCGCCAACGACGCCTTCGCCATGCACTTCTTGAACTTTGCCATTAGCATCAGTGATAATCCAATGACGGCTCAAGAGTTGTGCCTCAATATTACCGGTATTTTTAATTGTTATAGAATACGCAAAGACGTAACGTGCTGCTTCTGGTTCAGATGAAGAGGCGATGTAAGTAGTGTCTACATCGACTTGAATCTTTTGACGTTTTATATCACTCATGGTTTTTATAAATAATAGCGTTTGCCCAATGTGGGTGGTTGTTCATAATAAATTGGCCTTTACCTTCAAATATAAACAGTATCTGAAGTAAGATGGTCTTCAGCGATATTATCTAGGAAAACGTGAATTGAGAGTACATATTTTAGGTATTTGTGGCACCTTTATGGGCGGGCTTGCCGTTATGGCGAAACGTTTAGGCCATACCGTTACTGGTTCAGATGCAGGTGTTTACCCTCCCATGAGTACTCAGCTTGAAGCCGAAGGGATTGAGTTGATGCAGGGGTATAGTGCTGATAACTTAAGGGTAAAGCCAGAGATTGTTGTGATAGGTAATGCACTGTCGCGAGGCAATGAAGAGGTTGAAGCGGTGTTGAATCTAAATCTGCCTTACACATCAGGTGCACAATGGTTGGCCGAACATGTATTGCAACATCATTGGGTGTTAGCTGTCGCTGGCACGCATGGCAAAACGACAACCAGTTCGATGTTAGCGTGGATCTTAGAGGACGCTGGTTTAAAACCAGGTTTTTTAATAGGTGGTGTGCCGCTAAATTTTGCTATATCTGCTAAGTTGGGAGAATCTGATTACTTTGTGATTGAAGCGGATGAATATGATACGGCCTTTTTTGATAAACGTTCGAAGTTTGTACATTACCGGCCAAAGACCTGTATTTTAAATAACCTTGAGTTTGACCATGCTGATATTTTTGATGACCTTGGTGCGATAAAACGCCAGTTTCATCATTTGGTAAGAACGGTGCCAAACAATGGGCTGTTGATTTCCCCTTCCGGTGATGAAAACTTAGACGAGGTGCTCATACAAGGTTGCTGGTCTCCGGTAGAAAAATTTGCTAAACAGTCATCAGCTAAAGCGACTTGGTTTGCCGATAACCTTGACGCAGGTGAAGGCGAGTTTGATGTGTATTATCAAGGTGATTTTATGGGGCGTGTGTGTTGGAGCTTAAGCGGGCAACACAATGTATCAAATGCCTTAGCTGCTATTGCAGGGGCAGCTCATGTGGGTGTTAAGCCGGCCACCGCAATTAAAGCGCTGGCGCGATTCCAAAACGTTAAACGTCGAATGGAAGTTCGAGCGGTTGTAAATAATATTACCTTGTACGATGATTTTGCCCATCACCCAACGGCCATTGCTAGCACCTTGGCGGGTTTGCGAGGAAAGGTTGCAGATCAACGGATAATAGCGGTGCTTGAACCACGATCCAACACTATGAAAATGGGCGTGCACAAAGAGACCTTGTTACCCTCGTTAGAGCAAGCAGACCTTGCTTTTGTTTTTATGCCGGATGAGATGGACTGGCAAATGGAGATGGGTAATTATCCCAATATTAGGCTTTTTAAAACCATTGATGATTTAGTGGCAGCCATCGTTAGTGTTGTGCAATCAAATGACCATGTGTTATTTATGAGCAATGGTAGTTTTAGCGGTATTCATCAAATAATTGAAGACAGATTAAATTCGTAACACGGCCATGCAAATTTCAACAAACAATGTCCCTATTTTTCCATTATCCGTAGCCCTTTTTCCAGAAGGGGTTTTGTCGCTAAGAATTTTTGAAACGCGATACCTCGATATGGTGAGCCGTTGTTTAAAACAAAATATGCCTTTTGGCGTTAATATGATTGAAGATGGTCATGAGGTAGGTGATGCAGCCAAGTGTTATGCAATAGGCACATTAGCTAAAATCATCAATTGGGATCAGTCAGCCGATGGCGTGCTGCAAATCGAGGCATTAGGTTGTCAGCGATTCAGCATAGTAGATAGCCAAGTGTCTGATCAACAGTTAAGAACTGCCAGTATTAAAATTTTAGAGGAACCTGTGGGCGCAACGATTCCTGCTGAGTGCTCTGAGTTAATCACGATGTTAAAAAGAATACTTAAAAAGCATCAGCCCAATAACTCATTGGATGAAACAAGGTTTAAAGATGCAAACTGGGTAAGTTGCCGCCTAACAGAAGTATTTCCAATGGAAAATATTATGCGCCAACGATTGCTTGAAATAGACAATCCTACCGAGCGATTAGAGGTGATTTTGGGTTTGTTATCGGCCCATTGAATTGTCTTTGTTTATCGACTTGTAGAAGAGTTTTTATCTGCTATATTTTAAAGGTTAAAAAAATTTATGACCGGGTGGTTTTGGGTATGTGTGTGAAAACAAGGAGTAATGAAGGCAATGAGCGATCGAGAATATCTTGCTCGTTGTTTTGCTTGGATAGATTTTTTCAGGGGCAATATTTATGCTTGAACACTTGCTCAAGCTCTAAAGCCATTGGTGAGTTGCACTCACAAGATGAAAGCGTGGCATATTGAGATGGTGGCCACTTATGAGAGCAAGGCTAGGTGGCCAGTTGTTAATCATGTGGGTCGTTGCCTAATAGCTGTACCTGTGCGCGCCAATCTGACCCCCTTTTTTGAGTGGCAGCAATCTGCTGTCTGTTTACTACAAAAAGCAATTAATTAAAGGGGATAAGCTTGTTAAGTACAGTGAAGCTTTCTTATCTCCCTGTCAGGTATCAATTTATCTTGTTAATGATGGTGATGGCGTCAGCACTGATTGTTTTTTATTCTGTGTTTGCCTATCAGCATGAAAAGGCTGAGTATGCTAAAGAGTCAGTCAGCGAACTGAAAGCTATCACTCAGGTCTTAGAAAATGATTATGCTACCTTGGTATTGAATGGGGCTCCAAATTTGCGTGAGGAATTATTGCGCAAATGGCAACAGTTTCCTGTTCTTGAGCATGCCGACCTTGCGGGGGGGGCTGGGCAGACTATTTTGCATTATTCAAAATCTGCACAAGCACATCAAAATATTCAACTTGTTGAGCCGGATACAATAAAAGCAGTCGACAACCTACTGTTATACAAAAGTATTGTAGTGTCTGGAGATGAGGAAGTAGGTGCTGTCACTTATGCCATTTCTACTGATAGTTCTGAAAAGCTTCTAATAGCGCTAAAGGAGTTGATTGTGATCTCAATTCCTATCGCGTTTGTTTTGGCAATTCTTTTGTCTATCTGGTTGCAAAGTATTTTCGTCAAGCCATTACAGGATTTAATGGAGGATATCAAAGACATTACACTTGAACAGGCTTATGCCAAGACAATCTTCGTCAATAAGGCAGATAGCAGTGAGTATGCTGAAATGGCGAAGCACTTTAATAGTTTATTGCAACGGATGAATGCAACGTTGAATGAGGTTGAACAATCAAAAAAAGTGGCTCAGGAGCTGGCTTATTATGATGAATTAACAGGCCTTGCGAATAGACGGCTGTTAACAGAACACATGGAGTACATTCTCGATATTGCTATCAGAGAACACCGGCACGGTGCGTTACTGTTTATTGACTTAGACAACTTTAAAACACTGAATGATTCACGTGGTCATGCAGCCGGGGATGAACTGCTAAAAAAAGTAGCCGCTAGTTTGAAGCAGGTTTTCCGTGGGGTTGATACGATTGCTAGATTGGGCGGAGACGAGTTTGTTATTTTGTCAGGTCAGCTGGAAGGCTCTGAAGAGGCGGTCATTAACCAAATTCATTCGTTAATGTTGAAGTTACGACATGTTTTAAGTGAAAAATTCATTATTCAAGGTGAGGTTTATCATTTAACAGCGAGTATTGGCATTACCACATTCCCAAATATGGCCACGACCCCTGAAGGGCTGATGAAGCAGGCTGATACTGCAATGTATCGTGCCAAAGAAGGTGGTCGTGATGGTTATCGTTTTTACCAGCTTGAGATGCAAGCAGATGCAGATGCTAAATTGCAAATGGAGACAGACTTAAGACATGCTCTTAGTGCTAATGAGTTTGAATTATATTATCAACCTCAGGTAGATGAGTTTGGCCGAATTTCAGGGGCTGAGGCCTTGTTACGCTGGTTTAAAAAAGATGGAGAAATGGTGTCCCCGTCGGAGTTTATACCAATAGCTGAAATGACAGGTCTTATTTTACCGATTGGTGAGTGGGTTATAAAAGAAGCCTTCGGGCAATTGAAAAAATGGAAGCAAGCAGACATTACTCCAGACTTTAGGTTATCAATAAATATCAGTCCATATCAATTCGATCAGGATAATTTTCTTGAGACCATAACAAGTTTATTGAATGAATCAGGTGTGTCTGCAAGTTATGTGACGTTAGAGATGACTGAAGGCATCACTGTTAAAGATATACACCTGACTATTGATAAAATGCATGCGTTGACAGATCTCGGCTTTAAAATCTCGATGGATGATTTTGGCACGGGGTATTCGTCGCTAATGTATTTGAAGAAGCTGCCGCTGAGTGAATTAAAAGTCGATCAGTCATTCGTTCGAGATTTGCACGTCGATCAATCGGATGCGGAAATTGCCGCTACGATTATTGCGATGGCTAAAAGTTTGAGCTTGGATGTGGTCGCCGAGGGTGTTGAAAAGGAAAGCCAATTGAGTTTTTTAACCTATCACGGGTGTTCTGTCTTTCAAGGGTATTATTTTCACAAACCAATGCCAGCAAAAGAGATGGATGATTTATTATTTAGAAATGTGGTTGTTTTATAAAGGCTGACAAGCAATGGTTTGGCTTTTGATAGTACGATTTAACGGGTTTTAGTAAGGGTTAAGCCATCAGTTTATTAACGTTGTTTGAGTATTTTGTAAAAAGCCCAGATAAGCACAGCAAAGAGCAGGGTGAAAGGCCATCCATTCTCAAGGTTAGTGGTGATGAGGGTCGTCGATTTTCCAAAAAAAAAGCCGGGTATGAGATAAGCAGGCGCCCATAAAGCCGAAGCAATAAGGTTAGTAGGAATATAATGTTTAGTAGGCATGTCTAAAATACCAGCAATAAGTGGAATAATCGCGCGAATAGGGCCAATAAAACGCCCAATCAAAATACTAATTGCGCCATACTTTTCAAAAAATTCGTGGCCGTTTTTTAATACATCCGGATTGTTTTTAAACCAAGCGATGGTGTAAATTTTTTTATCGTAGTGCTTACCTAAGGCAAAGCTTAGTCCGTCGCCAAATGATGCGCCTGCTGCCGCCCACATAACAGTGCTAGCCATATCTAATGTGCCATTGCTAATAAGTGTGCCGACTCCAAACATAATAGCGACACCTGGTATAACTACCCCAATAATAGCCAGTGATTCAACCATGGCAACTAGAAAGACAATAAGGCCTGCCCAAGTTGGGTGCTGGTTAATTAGCTGTGTGAAGGTGTCAAGCAGTTCGGCAAACATTCAGTTCAGTTGTTACTCAGTTTGGTTGCGCATAAAATCTGCGGTGTTAAAGAATGCTTGCATCAATTCATCGTGCATGGCTTTTTCGATATTCATTTTGTGGAGAGCTTTATCCATGCAGTGTAGCCATTGATCACGCTCTTTAATGCCAATGGAAAAAGGTAAGTGGCGCGCTCGTAATCGTGGGTGACCATATTTTTCAATATACAACGAAGGGCCGCCGAGCCACCCGCTTAAAAAAAGAAATAATTTGTCTTCAGCCTCCGTTAAATCGGCCGCATGCATGTCACGAATTGTTTTAACGTCAGTGTTGTTGTCCATGGCCTCGTAAAAGTACTTAACAAGTTGACGAATAACTGTTTCACCACCTAGTTTTTCGTATTGGGTGAGTTTATAGGTTTGGCCAGGTTTTAATGTGTCAATCATGTTAATTTCTCAAAGGCGACCTTGGCAGCATGAAGTGTGTCGTTAATATCTTGTTCACTATGCGCAGCAGAGACAAACCCAGCTTCAAAGGCAGAAGGGGCGAGGTAGATCCCTTGTTCTAACATAAGGTGAAAGAATTGTTTGAAGCGTGCCTGGTCGCATGCCATGACTTGGCTAAAGCGGCGAATATTTTTGTGCTCAGAGAAAAATAGGCCAAACATACCGCCCACTTGGTTGGTAGAAAAAGGGATGTTGGCTTCTTTAGCAATGTTGTTTAGACCATCCAATAACTGCGTGGTACGGAGTGATAGTTGGTGGTAAAAATCAGGTTGGCTAATAAGCTCAAGTGTTGCGAGCCCAGCAGACATAGCTAGGGGGTTGCCTGATAGGGTGCCAGCTTGGTAGACAGGGCCATCAGGTGCAAGTTCAGCCATGATTTTAGCGCGGCCGCCAAAAGCACCGACAGGCATACCACCCCCAATGACTTTGCCTAGTGTGGTTAAATCGGGCGTTACGCCATACACTTGTTGTGCGCCACCAAGCGCGACGCGAAAGCCACTCATCACTTCATCAAAAATCAGCACAATGCCGTATTGGTCACATAATGTTCGTAAGCACTCAAGGAAGCCGGTTTCTGGAGGTATGCAGTTCATATTGCCAGCGACTGGTTCGACGATAATACAGGCGATGTCATTGCCGTTGGTTTTTAATAATTGCGAGACCGCTTCAGCATCATTATAGGGAAGCGTTAGGGTGTGGTCGGCCAGTGAGGCTGGTACACCCGGTGAGCTGGGAACGCCAAAAGTGAGTGCGCCAGAACCGGCTTTTACCAATAATGAATCGGAGTGACCGTGGTAACAGCCTTCAAATTTAATGATATTGTCACGGCCTGTGTAACCACGAGCTAAACGTATAGCACTCATGGTGGCTTCTGTTCCGGAGCTGACCATGCGTACTTTTTCAATGGATGGTACTAGTTGGCACACTTTTTCTGCCATCGTGGTTTCAATAATGGTGGGTGCACCAAAACTAAGCCCTTTTTCGGCCGCTGTTTGGACGGCTTTAACAACATCGGGGTGGCTATGGCCTAAGATCATAGGGCCCCAGGAACCAACATAGTCGATATATTGTTTATTGTTAGTATCAACAAGGTATGCGCCCTTTGCATGGTCGATAAAAACAGGGTCTCCACCGACACCTTTAAAGGCGCGAACCGGTGAGTTAACCCCGCCAGGAATAGATTGTTGTGCTTGATCAAAAAGAGAAGAGTTGCTCATATCAATGGGTGGTTTATTTGAATAACGGAACATTATAAGCAATAAAGATGAAGGACTTAAAAAAAGCAGGCATTAGCGGGTTAAAAAGTTTTGAAAATAGCTCAGGCGGCTATCGCAAGCTCGTTTTAAGTGCTGAGGGTTAAATTAATTAGGGGCAGAAACGACGATACCACGATGAATAAAGTCATTAATTATGGATAGCCCTCCTTGTATAACAACGCTAGGGTCTGGGTGTTGAAGGTTTTTAGCTAATGTTGACAAAATGTCTTTGGTTAATTGGCTTGTGTTGTCGGCTAATGCGATAAGCAAGGCATGTGTTGTTGGTGTTATTTCTAAAAAGCATATTGTGTGCTCAATATTGCGGTAAACGGCTAGGTATGTTGGCTGATCGGGTGGTTCGGCGGGTAAAAAGTCAGGCGAAATTTTATGTACGGGGTAGGTATAGGCAGCAACTAAGGCTGTTGGCGCAACGGTTAAAGCTTGATTGAAAGGGTCGCTAATGGGAGGGTAGGCTTCATCGTCAGTAATGGAAACGATAAACTCAAGCCATTCATAATGAGCTAGCTCTAGTAGGAATGGAGTATCATCAATGGCGTCTGAATTACTTGTGCGTTCGTGCTCTAAATAGTGGATAAACTCTTGGGGAATGTCAGAAAAGTAGGGGCTTTGACTTGGGTGACGATGATAAAAATCTCTACAGATATTTTCCCATTGTTGTTCAGAGCAAATAGTCTTAACAACCGGGAATCCATCACTAAGCGCGCTGGCAATATTGGTGAACAGAAGGTCGCGGTATATATTTATGCGTCGTTCTTCAATATCACTCGGTTTTGGCGCATTTTTTGGGTCACGAATATAGCGGGTGAATGCATGTTGAGTTTGCATGAAAGAAGGCGCGTTATTTTGCGACACGTTTTTGACCTGATTGGGGTGAATAATTTAATTGGGCTTGATGAATAAGGTGAACCTCGTCGAGTAACTCAGGTAGTGGTGGAATATTAAAGTCACGCTCCAATAGGGTGGGAAATAGGCCAAAATTGTCGTAAGCTTTATCGAGTAATTGCCAGACAGGATCAATGACATTAGCACCGTGAGAATCAATAATAATATCGTCGGCTTCGTTATAGTGTCCTGCAATATGTGCATAGCTTATGCGGTCACCGGGTAGTGCTTTCAAAAATTCTTCCGCACTGTATTTATGGTTTACGCTGTTGACATATATATTGTTAATATCGACCAGTAACTTGCAATCGGCTTTTTTTATCACTGCGTTAATGAAATCAATTTCTTCCATTTCCTTACCAGGGGCAGCATAGTAAGAGGCATTTTCAATGGCAATTTGTTGGCCAAGAATATCTTGTACGTGGAGAATCCTCTCAGCTACGTATTCAACTGCTTGCTGAGTAAACGGGATGGGCATCAGGTCGTATAGGTGACCGCCATCACTACAATAGCTGAGATGTTCGGTATAAACCTTAATTTGATGTAGTTTAATAAAATCTCGAATGTCGCGAATGAACTTAACGTCTAGTGGGTCTGGGCTACCTAGGCTGAGTGACAAACCATGTGCTACAAAAGGAAACTGTTCGGTTAAGGCGCGTAACTGCTTACCATATCGACCACCGATTTTTATCCAGTTTTCAGGAGCGATTTCATAAAAATCTATATTGCTAGGCGGCTTTTCAACTAGCGGGCCTATAAAGGCCCGCCTTAATCCAAGCCCAACTCCATGAACGGGAAAGGTATTAATCATTGCTAGCTAGCGTTACTTCTTAGAGCCACATTTACCTTCTTTTGCTTTGTTAGCAGCTTTTTCAGCGCCACATTTACCTTCACCGCATTTTGCTTCTTTTACTTTGTCAGCAGCTTTTTCAGCGCCACATTTACCTTCACCGCATTTTGCTTCTTTTACTTTGTCAGCAGCTTTTTCAGTACCACATTTACCTTCACCGCATTTGCCTTCACCGCATTTACCTTCGGCAAGCACCATGTAGCCAGTTTTTAATTCAGTTGCGCCAAATGGGTTTGTGTCTGCGTTTACGACTGGAGTAAATGCCATTGAGGTGACAAAGGCAGCCCCTAACGCGGTGATGATTGGTTTTTTTGTAGGGTTTTTCATAAGAATATCCTGTTGTTTTTTTATTCTCGGGTCACTGTTTATTTCAGTGCGTTTGTCTGCAGTACCGACAAGAGTAAGCCGGTTTACTATATGCGCTTTAATAGACCAAGCAAAGTTTAAAAAACTTACAGCTTGTTTTAGTTTTACTAGAATTAATAAGCTTGATTTAAAAATGATCTAATAGATGGTTTTGTCTTTAAATTCACATAAATCTTCAATGACGCATGAACCGCAGCGTGGTTTTCGAGCAATACATGTGTATCGACCATGAAGAATCAGTAAATGATGGGCATCAAGCTTGTGTGCTGTTGGTACGTTTTTTTCAAGTTTCTTTTCAACCTCTAAGACATTTTTACCGGTGGCAATTTTAGTGCGATTACTGACCCTAAAGATATGCGTATCAACAGCGATAGTCGGAACACCAAAGGCAGTGTTTAGAACAACGTTTGCCGTTTTTCGCCCAACGCCCGGTAAGGCTTCAAGTTCCTCGCGAGTTTGAGGGACTTGGCTATTATGCTGTTCCATTAACATTTTACAGGTTTTGATAACGTTGCTGCCTTTGGTGTTAAAAAGCCCGATAGTTTTAATATATTCTTTGAGTCCTTTTTCACCGAGTGCAAAAATAGCTTCAGGCGTGTTGGCAATAGGGAATAATTTATCGGTCGCCTTGTTAACTCCCTTGTCGGTAGCTTGAGCAGAAAGGATAACTGCAATTAAAAGCTCAAAAGGTGAGCTGTAATTAAGTTCGGTTTCAGGTTCAGGGATAGCTTGAGCGAGTCGCTCGAATATTTCTAGGCGTTTAGCTTTGTTCATAAGTGAGTTGAGTTATTGTGTAAGTATCTGTTTATTAGCGCTTAAATAGCATTGGTGGGGGAATGTTGAGAGGCATTGATGGTAAGCAATAAACCACTTATTAGGAAAAGGGATAAGCGTTTGCTGAAATGGTTTAACATACCGGTATGCCTTTTGAAGGTAAGTCGAAAAGTTTAACGTTGTAAAGGTTAGGTTACCAGATGATTAATTGGTCGGAAATAGAAACTGTTTTATTGGATATGGATGGTACTTTGTTGGATCTACGGTTCGACAACCATTTTTGGCAACGTGTTGTGCCTGATTATTTTGCTAATAAGGAAGGTATTTCATTTGATGAAGCAATTAAACAGCTAGAGCCTCTTTTTAAAGCCCAAGAAGGCTTGTTAAATTGGTATTGCTTAGATTATTGGAGCGAGGCATTAGGTATTGATATTGTTAAGCTAAAAGTTGAAACACAGGAACATATTAAAGAATTGCCGCATACACGCGATTTTTTAGGAGCTATAAAAGCATCGGGTAAACGCTGTGTGTTGGTAACAAATGCACATGCAGAGAGTTTAAACCTAAAAATGCAAAAAACAGGTTTGGTAGAGTTTTTTGATGCGATTGTTTCTGCGCATGATTTTGGTTACCCCAAAGAGCAGCAAAGTTTTTGGCATGCTTTTCATCAGCTGGAGCAGTTTGATAAATCTAAAACCGTGATGGTGGATGATAGTTTAAGTGTGTTGAAGGCAGCCGATACATTTGGCATTCAATACATCGTCGCTATTACTAAACCCGATAGCGCTGAGCCACCGCGTATCGTACATGACTATTTAGCAGTCGAAAGTCTTGGCGCTATTCAGCCAAAATAAACGGCTTAATTACCGTTTATGTGAGCGTGATTTTTGTTGTGTTCGAGCGTTTGCTGGGCGTTTGTGAGTAGATGGTTTAGCGGTTCTTTTAGTAGCTGGTTTAACATCCGGTAAGGAGGCGCCATCAATATTTTCGAAAGGAATTTTGTGTGATATATAGGCTTCAATGTCAGGCAGTGAGTAAGCATAGGTTTCACAGGCAAAACTAATGGCTTTACCGCTGGCGCCTGAGCGGGCGGTTCTACCAATTCGGTGAACATAGTCTTCGGCATCTTGAGGTAGGTCAAAATTAAATACATGACTAACAGCAGGAATGTGTAATCCACGAGCGGCCACATCAGTGGCAATTAATAAAGGTAGTTTGCCGTCTTGAAAGCGAGTTAAAATGGTTTGTCGTTTTTTTTGTGGTACATCGCCTGAAAGCACGGCGTTATCAAAGTCGTTGCCCTTTAGGTAACGATGTAAACGGTCTGCAGTGTGTTTGGTATTAATGAAAATAATCCCTCTTTCGGGTTTCTCATTTGTCAGCAGATGAAGAAGTAAGGGGATTTTTTCATTATCAGCAGGGTAATAAACAGACTCAACCACTTGTTTTGCAGTTATTTGTTCGGGTTCAACGCGAACCATTACAGGATTGTTCATATGCTCGTAAGCCAATTCGGTAACTTTGAACGAAAGTGTTGCCGAGAACAATAAGTTTAAACGGTTTTCAGGTTTAGGTAATCGTCGTAATAAATAGCGAATATCATTTATAAACCCAAGGTCAAACATTCTGTCTGCTTCATCTAGTACTAGGACCTCGGTGTTTCTAAGGTTAAATACTTTTTGTTTGAAAAAATCGATGGTTCGTCCCGGGGTGCCAATTAAAATATCCACACCATCCTCTATGGTTTTACGTTGTTTATCGTAATCTGTTCCACCGTAGGCAAGGCCGACTTTAATGTCAGTGTGTTTACCAATAATTTTTGCATCATTTGCAATTTGTATCGCCAGTTCACGCGTTGGAGCAAGAATAAGCGCCCTAACACCTTTTTTATTATCGGCAGGCGTTTTTGTTAGTAGGGTGTGATACGTGGCGAGTAAAAAAGCAATGGTTTTTCCAGTGCCTGTTTGCGCCTGTCCTGCGACATCGTTGCCGAGCAAACTGATGGGTAAGGTTTGTTCCTGAATAGGCGTGCACTTTATGAAATTAGCCTCGTCTAAACCTTGAATTAAAGGGGCAGTGAGCCCAAGTGAAGAAAATTGAGTATCAGTAAGATGGGTGTCGGACATAAGTTATGTAATTGTTGAAGAAATAGAGGAGTGAATTGGAAGTTTAGTTAGGAATGAAATATTCATGGTAAGCTATGCATCTGATATCGTACTCTATTATGATGTAATAGTGCGTAGTATTAACCGAACGGAGATAAATAGTGAGTGAAAATGTAGTTCATACCACCGATGATAGTTTTGAACAGGACGTTTTGGCGTCTGAACAACCAGTATTAGTAGATTTTTGGGCTGAATGGTGTGGTCCTTGTAAAATGGTAGCACCGATCCTCGATGAAATTGCAGACGAATATGCCGGTAAGTTGAAAGTCGTTAAGTTGGATATAGATTCAAACCCAGCGATGCCAAGGCGTTTTGGTGTGCGAGGCATTCCAACCTTAATGGTTTATAAAGCTGGTGAAGTGGAAGCGACCAAAGTAGGAGCCGTGACTAAATCACAATTATCAGCATTTATTGACAGTAATATCTAAAAAAATACAACGCCTTCGCCTTAAAGGTAGACGAGGGTGTTTTTTAATGCTACCTTTACTTCCATAAGTAAGAACCCCTTAAGCACGCCACTTGCCGTGCAAACAATCAAAAAAATCAATTAAAAAACCTCTAGTGCTAAATGTGCACGTTTATACCTTTTTATTCCAACCTTAAATCTATATGAACCTAACTGAGCTGAAGCGTAAACCCGCAACTGAAATCCTTGAACTTGCGAAAGAACTTGGTGTTGATAACACTGGGCGATCATTAAAACAAACCACTGTCTTTCAAATTCTTAAGAAAATAGCCAAAAAAGGCGATGATGTATATGGTGATGGGGTTCTTGAAATATTATCAGATGGTTTTGGGTTTTTAAGGTCGGCAGATGGTTCGTTTTTAGCGGGTCCAGATGATATTTATGTCTCGCCGAGTCAGATTCGTCGGTTTGGTTTAAGAACGGGGGATACCATTTCGGGAAAAATTCGCCCACCTAAAGATAGTGAGCGTTACTTTGCACTATTGAAGGTCGATAAGCTTAATTATGAAAAACCAGAACATGCAAAAAACAAAATAGCGTTTAAGGATTTAACGCCTATTTTCCCCAATGAACGTTTAACTTTAGAAATGGGGAATGGTACGACTGAAGATTTAACTTCCCGTGTTATTGACTTGGTATCACCCATTGGTAAGGGGCAACGTGGCTTAATTGTGTCACCGCCTAAAGCTGGTAAGACCATGATTCTGCAAAATTTAGCGCACTCTATTGCTGCAAATAATCCAGAAAGCCATTTAATGGTTCTATTGATCGATGAGCGGCCTGAAGAGGTGACAGAGATGTCACGTACCGTTAAAGGTGAAGTGATTTCCAGTACATTTGATGAGCCTGCTTCTCGCCATGTTCAGGTGGCCGAAATGGTTATTGAAAAAGCAAAAAGAATGGTGGAGCACAAAAGAGACGTTATTATTTTGTTAGACTCTATTACCCGTTTGGGTCGAGCCTACAATACTGTAGCGCCTTCATCAGGTAAAATTTTGACTGGTGGTGTGGATGCTAATGCACTTGAACGTCCTAAACGTTTTTTTGGTGCGGCACGTAATATTGAAGAAGGCGGTAGTTTGACAATTATTGCAACAGCTCTCGTTGAAACCGGTTCGCGTATGGACGATGTGATTTACGAGGAGTTTAAAGGCACGGGTAATATGGAGCTTCATCTTGAGCGTAAAATTGCTGAAAAACGTATTTACCCAGCGATTAACGTTAACCGTTCAGGCACACGCCGAGAAGAATATTTAGTGGACGCTGATATCCTTCAAAAAACTTGGATTCTCCGCAAAATTCTTAATCCAATGGATGAAATGGGTGCGATTGAGTTCTTGTTAGAACGCTTTAAGAAAACAAAAACAAATGGCGAGTTCTTTGATTCAATGAAGCGTTAGCAATTAATAATTTTAAGAAACAAAAAAAGAGCGTTTATATTTAAACGCTCTTTTTTTGTGTGTTGATATTTTATTAGGCTAGGCCGATTGTTCGCGCTTTATAGCGCGGTGGCCAATATCAGTTCGGAAGTATACATTGTCCCATTGAATTGAACCGACCGTCTCATAGGCCTTTAATTGCGCGTCGAGTACGCTGTTACCTAGGGCACAGGCGCACAGGACACGGCCGCCATTAGTGGTGATATCACCATTGCTCATTTTGGTACCAGCATGAAAGGTTTTAGCATTATCGGTCTCCGTTGGAATACCAGTAATAATGTCACCCTTATGATAGTCGAAAGGGTAGCCACCAGCGGCAAGAACCACACCAATAGCTGTGCGAGTATCCCACTGAGCTGAGATGGTATCTAATTTATTATCAAGGGCGGCATTACACAGCTCAGTCAGGTCGCTCTTCAAGCGCATCATGATGGGTTGGGTTTCTGGGTCGCCAAATCGACAATTGTATTCAAGTACTTTGGGTGTTCCTTGAGCGTCAATCATTACGCCTGCGTATAGAAACCCGGTGTATGGAATACCGTCTTTTATCATGCCATCCAATGTAGGTTGAATAATGGTATCCATGATGAGGTCATGCATTTTAGGTGTTACAACAGGTGCAGGTGAGTAAGCACCCATGCCACCCGTGTTAGGACCTAAATCTCCATTATCACGTGCTTTATGGTCCTGAGATGAGGCCATGGGCAGTGCTTGATTACCATTGGCAATGACAATAAAGCTGGCTTCTTCACCGAGCAAAAATTCTTCGATCACAACGCGATGACCTGCTTCACCAAAGGCATTGCCAGCTAACATGTCGTTGACCGCGTCAATGGCTTCTTGTTTAGTTTCCGCAAGGATAACGCCTTTGCCAGCGGCTAAACCATCAGCCTTTACAACAATAGGAGCGCCTTTGCTGCGAATGTAGTCGCAAGCAGGTTCGATATCGCTAAAGCTTTGATAGTCAGCGGTAGGAATATTATGGCGTGCTAAGAAGTCCTTACAGTAGGCTTTGGATCCTTCAAGTTGTGCAGCCAGTTGGGTTGGGCCAAAACAACGTAAACCGTTAGCGGTAAATTGATCAACGATACCGGCCACTAACGGAGCTTCGGGGCCAACAATGGTCAATTCAATTTTTTCTTCTAAGGCAAAGGTTAATAAGCGATCAATATCTTCAGCCTGAATGTCAATATTGGTAATGCCGGGTTCTTGTTCGGTGCCTGCATTACCGGGTGCTACATAGACCGTATCTACGTTAGAAGATTGCTTTGCTTTCCACGCTAAGGCGTGTTCACGCCCACCGCCGCCTACGATTAGTACATTCATTATAGAACTCCTTGATTAGTGCCTAAAGTGGCGCATGCCCGTAAAGACCATGGCAATATCGTGCTCGTCAGCCGCTTGAATAACTTCCTCGTCACGCATTGACCCACCAGGTTGAATCACTGCTCGAATACCCACTTGAGCAGCATTATCGAGGCCATCTCTAAAGGGGAAGAATGCATCAGATGCCATGACAGAGCCAGTAACATCTAGACCTGCTTGCTCAGCCTTAATCGCGGCTATTCTCGCAGAATTAACACGGCTCATTTGACCGGCGCCTACGCCGATAGTCATGTTGTTTTTGCCGTAGATGATAGCATTTGACTTAACAAACTTAGCAACGCTCCAGCTGAACAATAAATCTTGCATTTCTTGTTTGCTGGGTTGTCGTTTGGTAACAACGGTTAGATCTGTGAATAACTCTTTATCAATAGTTTGGACAAGTAGGCCGCCATTAACACGCTTGAAATCATAGCGATCTTCGTCGCTTTTTTCCCATTGTCCGCTGTCCAGTAGGCGAAGGTTTTTCTTGCCAGCGATGACGGCCAAGGCATCTTCGTTAACACCTGGGGCGATAATGACTTCAACAAATTGACGATCTGTGATGGCTTGAGCTGTTGCTAAATCAAGTGGACGGTTAAACGCAATAATGCCGCCAAACGCAGATTCAGGATCTGTTTGGTAAGCTCGGTTGTATGCGTCCAGAATGTTATCACCAAGGGCTACGCCACAGGGGTTTGCATGTTTCACGATTACGCAGGCTGGCGAATCATCAAACTGTTTAACACACTCAAGCGCCGCATCGGTATCGGCGATATTGTTATAGGATAACTCTTTGCCTTGATGCTGAACTGCTGAAGCAATTGTGCCGGGTTGAGAGGCCTCTTCGGTAAAAAAGGCTGCTTTTTGATGAGGATTCTCACCGTAACGCATCACTTGTTTTTGTTTAAATTGTAGGTTAATAGTACGAGAAAAGTCGGCTTTATCGCCGTTTTCTTGAATGGCCCCTAAATAATTTGCGATAGCGCCGTCATATTGTGCAGTATGCTCAAACGTCTTAACGGCAAAATTAAAACGACTAGGCGCATCGACCCCGCCAGTTGCCTTAATAGACTCAATGGTTTGTTGGTAATCATTAGGGTCAACAATAATGGTGACATCTTTATGGTTCTTAGCAGCAGCGCGAATCATAGTGGGCCCACCAATATCGATATTTTCGATGGCCGTTGCAAGATCACAATCTGGATTTGCCACTGTTTGTTGGAAGGGGTATAGGTTTACAACAACTAGGTCGATCGGCTTGATATCATTATCTTGCATAATGGTTTGGTCAATATCACGGCGACCTAAAATACCACCATGAACTTTTGGGTGCAGCGTCTTGACGCGGCCATCCATCATTTCTGGAAACCCGGTGTAATCACTGATTTCTACAACAGGAATATTATTGTTTTGTAGTAATTTAGCGGTGCCGCCGGTTGAAATGATTTCAACACCTAAGCTGCTCAATTGTTGACAGAACTCAATAATGCCTGATTTATCGGAAACGCTAACTAAAGCGCGAGTGATTTTATTGCTCATTTTTTGACCTGTTTATGAAAGAGTGTCAGGCCTAATTGGCCTATCTGAAAACAGGGTATTCTATAGAAAGTCGTATGTTTTTGCTGAGCTTTTTGCTACTCGGCTTAGAACTGAACTAGGGTTAAATATCCAAATTGTAGCTGGCTAATTTCTTTCTCAGCGTGCCACGGCTTAAACCAAGCATCTTCGCAGCTTTAGACTGGTTAGACTTAGTATGGTTTAGCACTGCTTCAAATAATGGTTTTTCAACTTCACTGATGACTAGTGCGTGTAGGTCAACGACTTCTTGACCGTCAAGTTGTGCAAAATAGTTTTCGAGTGCTTGTGTCACTTGGTGACATAAAGGTTGTTTTGATTTATCTAAACTCATGCTACTTGGTGTTGTGTTTGTGTAAGGGCATGAAAAATTTTATCCATAAAATCTAGTTGTTGCTGAGGCTCTTGGATGGAAAAACTTTTCTTAACAAGAGGCAGTAATGATGTATCTAGGTGTTTAAAATACCAAGCTATATGCTTTCTGGCAATCCTGACGCCCATAATATCACCATAAAATTGATGTAGCTGCGTAATATGGCGAATAACAACCTGTCTTATTTCCTCAAAGTCAGGTGGCGCTAAGGTCTCGCCTGTTTTCAAGAAATGGTCAATTTCTCTGAAAATCCAAGGTCGCCCTTGGGCACCACGGCCTATTAACAGACCATCTGCATTGGTGTGATGTAATACGTCACGTGCTCGTTGAGGGGTAGTTATATCTCCATTGGCAAATACCGGAATGTTGATGGATTGTTTAACGAGTTTAATGGTGTCAAATTCAGCGTTTCCATCATATTTACAAGCACGTGTCCGACCATGAATCGCAAGGGCCTGTATGCCGGCTTGCTCGGCAATTTTAGCAATGGTGGGGGCGTTTTTGCTGAGTGGATCCCAGCCGGTTCTTATTTTTAGCGTTACCGGAATGTGGACGGCAGAAACCACAGACTTTAAAATTTCTTCAACCAAAGGTTCGTCTCTTAATAAGGCTGAACCAGCAGCGACATTACATACTTTTTTAGCAGGACAGCCCATGTTGATATCAATAATTTGTGCGCCATTGGCTTGATTAAAGAGAGCCGCTTCAGCCATTTGTTTGGGATTTGTGCCAACAATTTGTACCGAGCGAGGCTCGTTCTCGCCATTATGATCGAGTTTCAATAAGGTTCGTCGGTGTTTGCGTAAAGCAGGGTTTGACGCAGTCATTTCAGACACCGCTAAGCCAGCCCCTAATTCCCGACAAAGTTGACGAAAAGGTCTGTCGGTTATTCCAGCCATGGGGGATAAGACTAAGTTGTTACTTAATGTATACGGACCAATTTTCATAAGAACTTAAAGGGGTTGAGTTGAGAGTTTTATGCGACACTCTCAGGTGTTTAGTGTCGCTATTGTCTGATCTTGAGTCAATCCTTAGCGGCGATTTATCGCAAGCATTTTACCTTAAGGTTGAAAGGATATTTCAAAACCAAAGGCAGTTTTGCTAGGTTTTTGGAAGGTAAGCGTAATGTTCCTTAGGGATTGAGGTGCGAAATAATCATTGATTTCACTGTCTGCTAGGTAATCATTTTTAGTAAAAACTCCTTGAGCTATTGGCTCACCGAGAGTCGATGTTAGTAGCAATTTTATGCTTGGATAGGGTTGTTCGGCTAAGGCGGAATTTTTGATTGTGAGTTGAAAAGACAGCAGCTCATCTAGCTTTGGGTGAGGCGTAAGCTGGCGTGCAATGATGTGAATTTCATCCAGGTTTTGGTAGCTAGGAATTGATAAGTCGAAGGTGTTATTGAGTTTTTTGAAGAAGGGTTGTAATTGTGTGTTCTGAGTTAATCGTGTTGATTCAATGAAGGCAATTTGAGTGAGAAGCACTAACACTAATACAAATGAAAGCAGACCGTAAGGCAGTTTATAGTGATGGGTGGTTTTTGTAGACTCCCATGCCGCAATAATTGGAGGAGAATCTATTTCAGACGAATGCTCTTGGATAGCAGTTGATGACTGAGTGATGTCTTCATTGGGTTTAATGGGAATAGTTCGCTCAATATCGGCGCTGAGTTCATTTTCCCGTGCATTAAATACTTTATGGCAATGGCCGCAGCGAATAACGCCTGACTTAACTGCTAATTGTTCAGGGGTGACATGTAGTGTACTAAAACAAAAAGGACAAAGTGCATAAGGCATTGCTCAAGTTTTTTTAACGGCATGGAGGCAAGCCCAATTGTCTCTAATGGTGGCAGGGCAGAAGATGAATTCATGTTGGTAGGCGCTAATAACTTGCGTTACTTGTTCGCTAAGGATGCCAGACAATAATAAATGGCCTTTGGGTTTAACTAAGGCTGAAATATCGCTTGATAGTGAGATAAGCGGCTCAGCTAAAATATTCGCAATAACAATGGCTTGGGGTTTTCGAGGGTATTGATCAGCGGCATAAACTTTGACTTTATCAAGCACATTGTTTTGTTCGGCATTGCTCGTTGTGGCGATAAGTGCCTGAGGGTCAATGTCTATGCCAATAGCACTTTTTGCACCTAATAAAAGACCTGCAATAGCGAGTATGCCAGAGCCACATCCAAAGTCGATAATATTGCTTTTTGTAAGATCATGTTTGGCTAACCAATCAAGACAAAGGGCGGTCGTAGGATGTGTGCCGGTGCCAAATGCTAGACCAGGGTCGAGTCGTAATAAGGTTGCATTGGAATCTGCAATGTCATGTTCGGTAGAGCAAACCCAAAAGTTATCGCCAAATTTAATGGGTTGGAAATTTTCAAGCCAAACACGTTCCCAGACTTGGTCTTCTAGACGCTCAATAGTTAATTGCCACTCGCCCTGATGGCCAAGTTGTTGGTTAAAAAATTGCTCGATATTTTTAAGGTCGTCTTGTTCGTCAAACAAACCTGTAATGGAGACATGTTGCCATAGAGGCGTGCTATTTAATGGCGGCTCATAAATAGGTTGGTCGGCTCTGTCTGTGATGGTCACAGACAGAGCGCCAAGGTTTTCTAATAAGCCTTCAATCGTTGCGGCTAACTCTTGAGTTGTTGCAATGGTCAATTGTTGCCATGCCATGCCGATTACATCCCCAGTTTCTTTTCAAGGTAATGAATATTATAGACGCCTGAGGCAAAATCTTTGTCGACCACAATGTCCTTTAATAACGGGATATTGGTGTGAATGCCATCAATAACCGTTTCGTTAAGAGCTGTTTTTGTGCGAGCAAGTGCAGAGTCGCGAGAGGGGCCTGATGCGATCAGTTTGCCGATCATCGAGTCATAGTATTGAGGCACGGTGTAGCCGTTATAGATATGGCTATCAAAGCGAATGCCAGGACCGCCTGGGATATGTAACTGTGTGATTTTCCCTGGTGAAGGCATAAAGGTTTCAGAATGCTCAGCATTTAGACGACATTCAATAGCGTGACCTGAAATTTTAATATCATCTTGCGTGTAACCAAGTGGTAGACCAGCGGCAATTTTCAGTTGTTCAGCAACAATATCGACACCAGTGACAATTTCTGTAATTGGATGTTCTACTTGAACCCGTGTATTCATTTCAATGAAATAAAATTCACCTTTCTCATATAAGAACTCAAAGGTTCCTGCTCCATAGTAGCCAATATCTGTACAGGCTTTCGCACAGCGAGTACCAATTTCTTGGCGAACCTCTTCGCTGATGCCAATTGCGGGCGCTTCTTCAATTACTTTTTGGTGCTTACGCTGAGTTGAGCAGTCACGTTCTCCCAAGTGAATGGCGTTACCGTGTTGGTCGGCCAGCACTTGGAATTCGATATGGCGTGGCGTTTCAAGGAATTTCTCCATATACACCATATCGTTACCAAAAAAGTTTTTAGCCTCGGTTTTGGTCAGTGAAATGGCATTCAAAAGGGCTGCTTCTGTATGAACCACACGCATCCCGCGGCCACCACCACCGCCAGCAGCTTTAATGATAATGGGGTAGCCAATATCACGGGCTAATCTGACATTTCGTTCTTTGTCATCGTTTAACGGGCCATCTGAACCGGGAACGCAAGGCACGCCAGCCTTAATCATTGCCTCAATCGCTGAGACTTTATCACCCATTAGGCGAATTGTTTCCGAGCGAGGGCCAATAAATGTAAAGCCGCTTTGTTCTACGCGTTCAGCAAAGTCCGCATTTTCAGACAAAAAGCCGTAGCCGGGGTGAATAGCTTGGGCATCGGTAATTTCTGCAGCACTAATAATGGCGGGTACGTTTAGGTAGCTTTCTGTAGATGAAGGACCGCCAATACAAACGGATTCATCTGCTAAACGAACGTGTTTTAAATCACGGTCGGCAGAGGAGTGAACGGCAACTGTTTGGATGCCCATTTCGCGACAGGCACGCAAAATACGCAAAGCAATTTCACCACGGTTGGCAATAAGAATTTTATCGAACATATTTTTCTCGTCTCAGGGGCGGTTATTCGATGATGAAAAGTGGCTGATCAAATTCGACTGGGTGGCCATTCTCAGTCAACACTGATGCAATAACACCAGATTTGTCCGCTTCAATTTGGTTAAGGATTTTCATTGCTTCAATAATGCACAAGGTATCGCCTTTTTGAACGGATTGACCTATTTTGACGAAAGGGGCCGAGCCTGGCGCAGGTGCGTCATAAAACGTGCCGACCATTGGAGAAGTAATAACATGTCCAGACGGCTGTTCAGTATTGTCGCTTGCAGCTGCTTGAGGCGCAGCGCTGGCAACGGCTGGAGAGGCAGCAGGTGCAGGCATTTGTGTTACGGCAACAGGTTGTGTTGAAGAGTAACGATTGATACGTACAGACTCTTCACCTTCGTGAATTTCAATTTCTGCAATATCGGACTCTTCGATGAGTTCGATCAGTTTTTTAACTTTTCTTATATCCATAATTAATCTCTTGATGGTTTTTGTATTAATGGGAGAGCTGCAAGCAGCGCTAATTTATAACTGTCGGGGCCGAAGCCACAGATAACACCTTTGGCAATATCTGAAAAATAAGAGTGTTGGCGAAATGACTCGCGAGCATGAACATTTGATAAGTGAAGCTCAATAAAAGGTGTGTCGCTTGCTAATAGGGCATCACGCAAGGCAACGCTTGTATGCGTAAAAGCCGCTGGGTTTAATAAGATAACAGCAACCTTATCATGCTTACTTTGTTGTACTTTATTAACAAGGTCATGCTCTGCATTACTTTGATAGAAAAGCAATTCGTGTCCGTGTTGTTCGGCCAGCTGAGTTAAGGAACTCTCTATATCTGCGAGAGTTTGAGCACCATAAATCCCAGGTTCTCGTGTGCCTAGCATATTTAGGTTTGGGCCGTTGATGACTGAAATAATTGCCATAATGTACTAACTTAAAAATAATTGGTTATGCAATTTCATCTTGCAATAAGGGGGGATTTTGCCAAAGCTTTTGGATAAAGTCTATATAAAATGTTATTTCGCGAAAGATAAAGACAAATATAAGCAAGTTAGCAGGAGTTAGCCTTTTGAAAGCTGAATGGATTTAAGAATTTTGGATCGTTCAAGAAGCCCTACTTGACGAGTAATAATGCGGCCTTCAGGGTTGATAATAACAGAAAAAGGAAGGGCGCCCATGGTGTTGCCGTATTGCCTTGCTAGATCCAGACCCTGTATTTCGGCAATTAAATTTGGGTAGTTGATGCCTACTTCTAAAGCAAATTTGTTAACTGAGACCGTGTTATCAATGGCAACTCCAATGAACTGTAGGTTGGTTGCACCATATTCTTTTTGCATGGCAATGAATTCAGGGATTTCTTCACGACAAGGTGGGCACCAAGTTGCCCAGAAATTAAGCACGATATAATTGCCGTCCCATTCCTTAATGTTTCGTAACTGGCCTTGAAGGTCGGGAAAAGAAAACTCTGGCCGCATGGTTGGGGCCTGCTGAGTAGCTGTTGTGTCGTTAGAGCTAATAGTTAAAGGGTTCTTGCTAAACAAAGTGATAGCAACGGTAGCGAAGATAAGTATAAAACCAATTGAAAATAGAGCCTTCTTCTTCATTTATTTCAGTATTTGTAGTTGTTTTAGAAAATCGTCAGCTGCCATATAGCCGATGACTCGATGTTGTTTTATTTCAGTGCCGTTAGGCGAAAAAAATAAAATGGCTGGTGGCCCAATAAGTGAGAAAGCATTTAATAATGCTCGATCTTCATCATTATTTTTGGTGACATCTGCTTGTAACAGGAGGGTGTTTTTTAAAGCCTGTTGGATAGATGGTTCACTAAAGGTAAAGGCTTCCATTTCTTTACAGGAAACACACCAGTCAGCATAAAAATCTAACATGACGAATTGTTTGTTTTGAGAGGCAAGCTGTAAAGCAGCCTGTAAGTCGTCAATATTTTGGATTCTCTTAAATGGCAGGCTATGCTGTAGAGTGTTATTTTTTTGCGAAAGACTAAAGTTGGCTAAAGGTTTTAAGGGGTTGCTTCCGCCGGAGGCTGCACCGAGCATTAAAATAACACCATAGATCATCAAAATAGCACCGACTCCTTTGGATAGTTTTTGCCAACCCGAAGAATTTTCTGGTAACCGATCCAGTGCGTTAAGGTAAATGGCGCAAATAATAAATAAGCTTGCCCACAAAAGGAGTGTGATGCTGGCCGGTAAAATGCGCTCAACAAGCCAGATAGCGACAGCCAATAATAACACCCCAAAGAAGTACTTAATGGGTTCCATCCAGTGCCCGGCCTTAGGTAATAATTTACCCGCAGAAACACCGATAATTAGTAAGGGAATGCCCATACCGAGGCCTAACGAGAATAGTGCAAGGCCGCCTAATACAGCATCGCCCGTTTGTCCTATATAAATCAACACCCCGGCGAGTGGCGCAGCAACACAGGGGCCAACAATAAGTGTCGATAAAATACCCATGATTGCACTGCCCCATAAGGAGCCGTGTTTTTGGTGTTGTGACAGTTGAGATAGTTTACTTTGGAGTGCATTAGGTAGCTGTATTTGATACAAGCCAAACATCGATAAAGCAAGTAACACAAAAAGCCCACTAAAGATGCTGAGAATCCAAGGGTTTTGAAAGGTGGCTTGTAAGTTACTACCAAACAGGCCCGCTAATATGCCGAAAAGCGCATACGTTATTGCCGAGGCAAACACGTAACTAAAGGATAAATAAAAGGCTTTACGTGTAGTAAGGCTTTTGCCATGCCCAATAATAATGCCAGACAGAATAGGGATCATGGGAAATACACAAGGCGTCAATGAGAGTAATAGACCAAACCCAAGGAAGGTTAAAGCGGTCAACCAAACGGTATTGTCCACAAGGGCTTTGGCGATTCGGCCCTGTTCCGAAATATTGCTAGGGGTAGGTTTTGTCGGCTGGGTAATATTTAGGTGGTTTGTCGGTTGCAGGGATAAGCTCACCGTTTTATTCATGGGCGGGTAGCAAACCCCAATATCAGCACAGCCTTGAAATCGAATGTTGAGCGTTACGTTAGTGGGTTTAACAAGTGGATTGGTTAAGCGTTGGGTGAGTCGTAAATCATGGTAATAAACCACCGTATCACCAAATATCTCATCTACTTTGCGCTTGCCTTTTGGGAATTTTATTGCTTCTAACTGAACGCCTTGAGGGTTGATTACTGTTACCTCAACCTGTTGTTGATATAAGTAATAACCGTCAGCAATTTGCCAATTTAAGATAATGTGTTGTTGATCGTTTACCTCTGCAAAAAATTTAAAGGCATCATCTGGTTCCAGTAATGCATCAGAGGGGGAAGTACTGAATCGATCAAATAAATCACCTATTGTATCGGTAATATTTTTTTTATTAAGGTCTGCCTCAGCTGCAAGCCCCATTGATGTAGAAAATACAGCGCAAAGGAGAAGACATAAAATAATTACATTTCTTGTTTTCATTGAGTAATTGATTGGGTCAGTATGCTAACTTGAAATATCAAGCATTGCTCAGGTGCTTGTTGTTCATTGTTATTTGTAGGCATTATAACGCCACCGGTAATACAAAGGAGCTGATTTTGTTTTGCATAGAGATTAGGACCTGAAGAGCTCCTGATATCTTTCTTTTTAATGTTGTTATTGTGCTGTTTATCTGTATGCCAGTTTTTACAAAGGCATCGTTCCTGTGTAAGCTGTTGGCTATGAATCCCTTTTCTGTTTTTTTGTTACTCTTAATTGTTGTCCCTGTGGTGGAAATTTATTTTCTTATTCAGGTGGGAGGCATAATCGGTGCGTTTCCTACCGTTGTGTTGATTTTGCTGACAGCGGTATTAGGTGCTTACCTGTTTAGATTGCAGGGCCTAGCAACACTACAGCGCATACAGGCAAGCCTGTCTAGAGCTGAGATACCAGCAGTGGAGATGGTTGAGGGTGCTATGTTGCTGGTCAGTGGAGCCTTGCTGTTAACACCAGGCTTTTTGACGGACATTATTGGTTTTCTTTGTTTAGTGCCGTCGTTACGATATCGCTTTGCGCGCTCTATTCTGCAGAGCTCGTTAATGGGCCAAGCCTCTTTCCAACAAGATGGCCCGTTTCAACAAGGCAGCCGTGAAGACGCGTTGGATGGGGATATCATCGAAGGTGAGTTCAAGCGGGAAGACGAGACTGATGTAACAAAAAAAACAACTAAACCACCTAAGCTATAAAACGACTTCAAACCCTTCAAAGTTAGGGTGCCCAATATATAAACCTTTTGTTTGCCCGGCTTGAGCGTGCACTTGTTTAAACGCGTCCGAGTGAGTCCAGTCATCAAAAGCCGCTTTATCTTGCCATGTTGTATGTGAGGCAAATAGGGTGTGATCCTCAAGTGCTGGGCCACGTAAAAGGTGAAATGTTTTAAAACCAGGGACTTCATTTAAGCGAGATTCGCGTGAACGCCAAACTTCTTCAAACTCGTTTTCTTTGCCAAGGCTTACTTTAAAGCGGTTCATTGCGATAAACATAACACTGCTCCTTTTTGGTTAAATAAGACTTTTTTACCATTCATTACGCTGAATAATCGAGACTATTAAATGGATATCGTCGTCGTTAATGATACGTTAACTAAAGAGGTTAGCGTATGTTCTTTTAAGACTGCAATATAAATATTTAGTAAGGGGACTAATACCACTAGTGGTTCAAGGGGTGTTGACAGTGCGTGCAAAATGCGATAGTTAGATAAGTGTTGCGCTGCAATAAAAACACTGTATAATCCAACTCAGCAAAGAAGAAGTTATTGCTTATACCTTAAAACAAATAAAAGGATATGACATGTTAAATAATCTAGAAACTTTATTCGCTCCTGCTAAAAAATTAGTTGAATTAAATAAAGCACAGTTCGAAAAAGCTATTGCCGCACAACAAGCTGCAGCTAAAGAATATGTTGCTCTCACTGAAGCACGCATTAAAGCGGCTACTGCCATTACAGATCTTGAAGGCCTAAGTGCTTTTGTTAAAGATCAGGTTGAACTGGCCCAAAGTAGCTTTGAAAAAGTACAAGCTGATAGTAAAGAATTGATTGAAGAGGTTAAGGCTTATAACGAAGAAGTGATTAAGCTTGTTCAAGAAAGCAACTCAGTAGTAACTCAAGAAGTTAAAGACACTGTAAAAAAAGCAGCTAAAAAAGCAGCTTAAAGTGAAACTAATTGCTTGACCATTTGTGAGAAGTCCTCTTTTTGAGGATGGTTTAATAGCTATAAAAATCCGCTGCCAAATTTGGTAGCGGATTTTTTTTGTTTATGAGTATCTTAAGAAAACAGAGGTTATATTTTTTATAGCCAGTTTATGCGTTTAACTTACAGAAATGGGCGAATGTTTGGTTGGCTGGTTTTCAGATGCTCTTTAAATGCGTTAACTTGATTGAGTGTGCGTTCAGTTCTCGTCAGGCTAATGTTGACCTCGGCGATAATATGACTAGGGGGGGCGGATAAAAATAAAATGCGATCGGCTAGTGTTATCGCTTCGCTTAAATCATGGGTAACAAATAATATAGACCTTGGTTTTTCATGCCATAAGTTTAATAAAGCCCCTCTGGCTTTGTTCGCGTTGGCCTGGTCGAGCGAAACGAACGGCTCATCCATTAACAACAAGTTACTTGGTAAGCAAAAAGCTCTTGCAAGTGAAACCCGTCGTTGCATTCCCAGTGATAAATGATGGGGGTAGCTATGTAGATGGTCGCCTAAGTTTAAGGATTGAAGAGTTTTTATTATGCTGGCTAAAGAAGCATCGGGCTGGGTTGCTAATTGAATGTTTTCCAAGACAGTTCGCCATGGTAATAAACGGGGAGTTTGGAAAACGTAACTGGGTCGAAGCTTGCTGCTTTGACTATTAATAGTACCGTCATAATCACTATCAAGGTCCGCGATAATATTAAGCAGCGTTGTTTTGCCACAGCCTGATGGGCCGACAAGGCAGACAAACTCATTATTTGTTATATCGAAAGAAAGGTTTTCTATGACGGTGAACGTTTCCTTAAGCCCACTTTTTGGAAAGTTCTTCTTTTTTATATCGACAGTAAGAGAGCTCATCGTACGTTATTTCCAGCGTTGAGATTTTTTGTCCAAGGGTTTTAATATCATGCTTTCTATCAATTGAATGACAATAATAAAAGAAACGGTATAAGCCATAATGCTGGGGATATCAAAAAGTTGAAAAAACAGGTGTATTTGATAACCCATGCCATCGCTTCTGCCTAACATTTCAACGACTAAAATTATTTTCCATATTAGAGCAAGGCCGGTTCTGGCGGCAGCCATAATGTAAGGAAAGAGTTGGGGGAGAATTACATGACGCAATGTCTTGTAGCGCCCAAATCGATAAGCCCTAGTCATTTCCATAAGGTGCTCATCTAGGTTTTTAGTGCCTTCTCTAATGGTGACGATAACGTTGGGAATCTTGTTGATAACGACAGCGAAAATAGCAGCTGTTTCAACTAAACCAAACCAAATGTAACACAAGATAATAGTCACCAAAGCAGGGATATTTAGCAGAATGATTAGCCAACTATCAAAAAATTGATTGAGTGAATTGTGCCGGCCTAAAAGAATCCCAATGGCGGTTCCTATAAGCATGGCCAGAAAAAAACTAATTATTAACCGATATAAAGTTACGCCAAGGTGATGTGGTAATTCATGGGTTTGAATAGCATGAGCCAGTGTCTTATAAACCAGTAAAGGTGAGGGTAAGACGGGGCTGTTAAATGTGACTGCGGCAAGTTGCCAAATTAATATCAGCAGCCCTAATGATAACATCGAGTTTAAGAATGAGGAGCGTAGCATCATGAGGTTGGTTAATTAATGGCCGCTATTCCAAAATAAATTAGGGTCAAATTGCTTGACTGTCCCGACAAGTTTTTCACCTCCAATATCGGCTATTATAGAGTAAATATCAGCAATGGCTTGTTTCTCTTCAGCTGAAAATTTTTTAATTTGTCCTTCGCAATAACTCTTTCGTAACAGTTGTTGAGTCAATGTGTTGTGTGTCTTGGTTAGCGGCAAGATGGCTTTCCAGTGTTTATCTGAAGTACATAAGAGCTGAGTGGCATCATGGCTAGCGGTGAGAAAATTATTGAGGCTGATTGACTGCTCTCGTGCCCATTTTTCACTAAAAACGTAGCCAAGGATGGGAACGGTTTTGTTGATACCGAGTTGCTGAATAATCTCATGCGTATTAATAATTTCACGATAAGCATCTGCTTTTAAACGCGTACTATAGTGCCAATAATTGATTAGGGCGTCCAACTGGCCTTGTTTGATGAGGCTATTGAGCAGCGGTGGGGCGCCAAAAAATGTATCGATGCCTGTTTGAAGGTCGATGCCTTTTTTTAATGCTAATGCTCGGAGTAACAGCCAGTTTTTATCTAGCTCGCCTCCTGCGATCCCTAATCTCTTACCGCTCAAATCCTTGATGGAATGAATAGCTGAGTCATTAGGCACCATAATAGAACCTGCCGCGGATGAATAGGGGGCAAATAAATAATCAGATGAAAATTGGCGTTGGCGCGCAACCCATGTCCAATCTGAGACAATAATATCGGCAGCACCTGCTTGCAGTGCAATTTTGCCCGCTTGAGTGTTGGCTAAAGGCTGGATGATGAGTTCAAAACCATTTTTTTTATCAAGTCGATTTTTCTTTATGGTTTCTAATGTCCAGTTAACAGTACCAAACTTAAGGACAGAGATTTTTATCGGCGTGCCTGTATCGGCGATAGCGCTATAAGATAAAATAAATGCAGTTATCAGTACGTAGCTGGTGAGGTATGTTTTTAATGACAGTCGCATCTATAGTAAAGGGGGCTGTTGTAATAATTGTTATAGAAGCTAGTTTATCTTAATTACAGTGAAGGTGAAGTGAATGATGAAATAGGCCTTGGGAGGTATATAAAAGCTCTAGTTTGGAGTTAGCTTTATGAACTAATTTATTGACCTATAAATTTAAACTGCGGTAAGGTGTACAAAGTACGAATGTGGCTGTAAGTCATTAATTATAAATGAGAATAATTTTCAATTGAAAGTAATTCTCAAGAAGCTCGTAACCTTTTGAAGTGCGGGAGTTTCTTAAGAAAAATTAGGAGAAGCAGTTTAGATTGTATGAATGCCGTATCGCCAATAATAAACACAAATAAGTTAATCGACAAATTTGGTCGACAAGTCACCTATGTGCGAATTTCTGTGACAGACCGTTGTGATTTTCGCTGTGTGTATTGTATGAGCGAGGATATGGAGTTTTTACCGCGCGAAGAGGTATTGAGCTTAGAGGAAATAACTCGTTTATCGAAGGCTTTTGTAGAAATGGGCGTGACGAAAATTCGTATAACAGGGGGTGAGCCTTTGGTACGAAAAGATATCGTCAATATGCTGGCAGATGTTGCTAAGTTAGAGGGCTTGGAAGAATTAGTTATTACGACAAATGGTTCGCAATTAACTAAATTAGCACACCCATTGAAAGAGGCTGGCGTCAAACGAATCAATATCAGCTTAGATAGTCTTGATGCGGATAAATTCAAAAAAGTAACGCGAGTGGGTGACCTTAATACTGTCTTAGAAGGTATTCAAGCTGCTAAAAAAGCGGGCTTTGAAAAAATTAAACTAAATGCGGTGATTCTTAAAAATAGGAATCACGATGAGGTAAACAGCTTAGTTCAGTTTGCAATGAAAGAGGGGCTCGATATCAGCTTTATTGAAGAAATGCCTTTAGGGGCCATAGAAAGTCACTCGAGACAAGAGGCGTATTACTCTAGTGATGAAATTAAGCGCGATATAGAACAACAATTTGAATTGCTACCAAGTACAAAAAATACGGGTGGTCCAGCACGTTATTACGGCGTAAAAGGTTATGACAATTTGGTGGGTTTTATTTCTCCACATAGCCATAACTTTTGTGATACTTGCAATAGAGTGCGTGTTACAGCATCGGGCTTGTTGTTATTGTGTCTGGGGCAAGAGCACTCAATGGATTTAAAGCAGGTACTAAGAGCGAACCCAACAGATTTAAATAAGGTCAAAGAAGCGCTTATAGAGTCAATGGACATAAAGCCAAAAGGGCATGATTTTGATATGACAGAACAACCTGTTATTTTTCGACATATGAGTGTTACGGGCGGTTAAGTGTGAGTGTGGCAAAGAGGTAAGTTTTACCAATCAAATTAGGCCTTATGTCTTTACGGTATAAATTTTTTGTTAATGTTATTAAAAGTAAATAGAACCCACAGGAGGGTGTTATGCAGATGTCATTAGTTATTGACGCAAATAAATGTACGGGTTGTTTGCAGTGTGAAATGGCTTGTTCTTATGAAGGCGAGGGTGTTTTTAACCCAGCAAAATCCAGAATTAAAATCTTCCCATTTCATGAAGAAGGTATTTTTGTACCTTACACGTGTACCCAATGTGATGAAGCGTGGTGTATGCATGCTTGTCCTGTTGAAGCGATTCAGTTGAATAAAGAAACAGGCGCAAAAGAAATTGTTAATGATTTATGTGTTGGCTGTAAAGTTTGTACGATTGCCTGCCCATTCGGAACGGTTAACTATAATGCAGACAGTGGCAAAGTGATTAAATGTGATTTATGTGGCGGTGACCCAGAGTGTGCAAAAGCATGCCCAACGGATGCTATTACTTATCAAGATGCGAATTGGACTGGGTATGACAAAATGAAAGGTTATGCGGCGAAAGCGATGCCAGCAAAATAACGACTGACGTTATAAGATAAATGGCATTGATCGGCGTTTGATATCCATTAGCTGATCAAAGTGCTAATAGAAAGGGCGAGACAAAAGTCTCGCTTTTTTTATGCTTGATTTTAGCTTTAAAGGAACGTGTGATGAATCTAAAAGTTGCAACCTGAACAGCAAAGCCAGTGTTCTTTGAGTTGACAACAAGTGAGGCTGAATAATGAAACTATTTAAAAAAAAACAATTTACATTAGACATGGGGTTCTCGCGCAAAGAGTTTCTTTCGTTGCTCGAGAACCAAAATAAGTTGGTTTATAAACGCGATGAAAATCTCATTATCTTTACAGTAGCTGATCAACAGGCGCGTCTTAGCTTAGGTCATGAGGGTACGCATAAAGTATCCTCTACGCGCCTACCAATGTTGCCCGTGAGCTTTGACTTTTCAACGATGGATGATGAAAAGCAAGCGCAGTTTATGGACGTGTTTTTGCTTAAGTTTCTTCGTGGTGGGGGCTAGCCAGTCCCGTAAGTTTCCTGATACTTAAGAATACTGTTTAAATGCTCAGGTTCAGCTGATTCTTTGAGGTAATCGATAATGTCTGCTAAGCCAATAATAGAAGCGACTTTAAAGCCATAGCTTTCTTCCACATCGTCGATTGCTGAGGTGTCGCCACGACCTTTTTCTTGCCGATTAAGCGCGATTAGAACACCGGATGCAGTCGCATTAGCTGATCGAATAATATCGACAGACTCTCTAACCGAGGTGCCGGCACTAATAACATCATCAACAATGATAGCGTTACCCTTCAGTTCTGAGCCGACTAACAAGCCACCTTCGCCGTGGTCTTTGACTTCTTTACGATTAAAAACATAGGGTATATCTTGATTTGACACCTCAGATAAGCCAATAGACACAGCGCAAACAAGTGGAATGCCTTTATAAGCGGGACCATATAAAATATCGTAATCCATACCAGAGTCTATCAAGGCATGTGCATAGAAATGCCCTAATTTTCGTAAACGATAGCCCGTGTTAAATAGCCCTGTGTTAAAAAAGTAAGGGCTAATTCGGCCAGACTTTAGGGTGAATTGTCCGAATTTGAGTGCGTTACATTGCAGGGCGAATTCAATAAACTCGCGTTTGTAATTTTTCATGGTCTGATTATCTGGGTTAATGTTGGGCTATTTTATACTGAAAGGTGCTCTATTTCGTAGGAACGAAGCAATCTTTTGGCGCGATATTATTCTGAATCAGTGTGTGCAGTTAGGTTAACTTCTTGGCTGCTGATATCAATTTCTATGTTTAACTCAATGGGGCGGCAGCAGACACAGCAGTCCTCGACTGTTTGATGGTTGCCTTGAGAGGTGTCGATGAAGGTATCGATTCGTTCTCCGCAGTATGGACAACTGTAAGTTTTGTTAATCAGTAATTCGTTCATTCGCTGGGTAAAAAGTGTTCTACGGTATCATTTAGAAAGTTCCATCCTTGCTCGGTGCAGCGGTAGCTTGAAGCGTTCCGCTGTAATAATTTCTTGTTAACCAGTGAGTCTAAGATGGCTTGTATTTGGTAAGCGTTTTGATGTGTTTGTTGTTGATAGTGGTCAACTGTAAAGCCTGATTTTAAGCGCAAAGCATTCATCATGTATTCAAAAGGTAACTCAGCGTCTTTAACGATATTTTTTCCACCTATAACATCTTGAGTGCCCGCCAGCTTGATGTAGTCTCGAGGCAGTTTCTTTTTCCAATAGCGTGAGATAGTACCTTGTTCATCGGTTAACTTGCCATGTGCGCCCGCGCCGATTCCAATGTAGTCGCCAAATTGCCAATAATTTAGGTTATGACGAGACTGCTGCCCCTCGGCAGCATAGGCAGATACCTCGTATTGGTTAAGTTCGTTATCAATTTTTGTTTGACAGGCAACTTGCATATCCCAAATTAACTCATCATGCGGTAACGCTGGTGGGTGTTTATAAAATAAGGTGTTTTTTTCAAGGGTGAGTTGATAATGAGACAGGTGGCCTGTGTGGTAACTTAGTGCCATTTCAACGTCGTCAATGGCTTGTTGGATGTTCTGGCCGGGTAAGCCAAACATGAGGTCAAGATTGATTCTATTAAAACCAGCTTTTTGTGCTAGTTGGATGGCCTTATGCGCTTGCTCAGCATCATGAACACGGCCCAGTTTTTTCAAATGTTCGTTATTAAAGCTTTGCACGCCAATGGATAGGCGGTTAATACCAATTGCGTGAAAGTCAGAAAATTTCTTGGCTTCGGCTGTACCAGGATTAGCTTCTAAGGTAATTTCAGTCTGTTCATTAATACCCAGCGCATTATCGGTTGCCTCTAGAATGCGGTGAATACTAGCAGCGGAAAAGAGGCTGGGTGTGCCGCCACCGATAAAGATACTTTTTAATGACTTATTGTTAACAGTTTCTATTTCGGTTGAGAGATCTTTTATCAGCGCGTTAACGTACAGTTCTTCGTTATAGTCGCCTTTTTTTTCATGTGAATTAAAGTCACAATAAGGGCATTTTTTAATGCACCAAGGGATATGAATATAGAGGCTATAATCTGTTGAGCCTTTTGTCATGCTTGCGTCGTGAAGTAATCAGAAATTTGAGGCATGAGTTGATTCAATGCTTTAGCGCGATGACTGATTGTGTTTTTGATAGAGGGCGCTAGCTCAGCAGAGAGGCACTGGTGTTCAGGGGTAAAAAAAACGGGGTCATAGCCAAAACCATTATCGCCATTTTCTTGAAATGCGATACGCCCTTCCCAAACACCATGAGAGATCAAAGGGGAAGGGTCATTAGCATGTGCCATGAAAACCATCACGCAATGAAAGCGTGCTGTACGTTTTTCCTGAGCTACGTCGGCTAACGCATTGAGTAACTTTGCGGTATTTTTTTTATCGTTGCTGGGTAAGCCTGCATAACGGGCAGAATAGACGCCAGGCGCGCCATTAAGGGCATCAACTTCTAGTCCAGAGTCATCCGCAATGGCAGGTAAACCTGAAATTTTTGTTGCTTGTCTAGCCTTAATGATAGCGTTTTCAATAAACGTAGTGCCGGTTTCTTCGGCATCAGGCACATCAAAATGTGATTGTGAAACAATCTCAATGTTTTGATGTTTAAGCATCGCCTGAATTTCTGCTATTTTCCCTTTATTGCTGCTGGCCAGCACAAGTTGTTGGATCATTTTGCTAAGGCGTCACGCTGTTGCTGCATTAATTCGCTAATGCCAGATGCGGCAAGGTTTAACATTTCATCCAGTTCTTCACGACGGAAAGCATGCCCTTCCGCAGTGCCTTGAACTTCGATGAAGGCACCTGCTTCATTCATAATGACATTCATGTCAGTTTCCGCTTCGGAGTCTTCGGGGTAGTCTAAGTCTAGCACTGGCACGCCGTTGAAAATGCCTACAGAGACAGCAGCAATTTGACCATGGATTGGGTTTTTCTTGATTTTTTTCTCATCGAGTAATTTTTCAATAGCCAATGACAAAGCAATAAAACTTCCCGTAATAGAGGCGGTGCGTGTCCCGCCATCTGCTTGAAGAACATCGCAGTCGATAGTGATTGTGTAGCCATCTAGTGCGTTTAGATCAACGGCGGCACGCAAAGAACGACCTATGAGGCGTTGAATTTCTTGTGTGCGACCGCTTTGTTTGCCGCGCGCAGCTTCGCGACCCATACGGCTGTGTGTTGAACGCGGAAGCATGCCGTACTCAGCAGTGACCCAGCCTTGACCTTTGTCTTTTAAAAACCTTGGTACACGGCTTTCAACCGAAGCGGTGCATAGAACTTGGGTGTCACCACAGGCAATTAATACAGACCCTTCGGCGTGAATCGTAAAGTTGGTTGTTATTTTTACTTCGCGAAGTTGGTCAGGGTTACGTCCACTGGGTCTCATGTTTTTTCCTATGATAATAATATTGAATGACGGGCAACGTTGAAAATGCCACGTTTGATAATATGCGCATTATAGGCCAGAAAAATCACTTTATCTGACTGAATTAAGAATTCTGGCGGTAGTTTATGATATTCAATAAGTCGTCGATGGATTGGGGCCTTTTAGAGGGTGACATTTGCATGGCCCAGTCGATAGCGTAAAGAATATTTTCATTAATTTGCTTCTTATAAAGACGGTGGGCCGATTGCCTTTTTTCAATAGCGACAACGTCTGATGAGCTTATAGGGGCGGTTCTATCTAAACAAGTGCGCATGCTAGCGCCTATTGCATAGCAATCACTCCAAGGGCCTAGTGTTTTGCTTTGCTCGTGTTGTTCTGGTGCAGCGTAACCCTTTGTCATGCTATGTGAATTTAGCTGTTGTTGGTTTTTGTAAGACAGTGCTGAACCAAAATCGAGGATGAGAGGGTTGCATGAGGGTCTTAATAGAATGTTATCGGGTTTAATATCGAGATGAAGTAACCCTCTGTTATGCATGTTTTTAATACATCGCATTACGGGTAGAAAAACGTCCAGTAAAAACTCAGTGGTCGCGATATTTGTTGAATCTTTTAACCAATTTCCAAGGGTTATACCGTAGTCATAATTCATCACTAAGTAAGCGGTATTATTGCAGAGGAAAAAATTAAGCACGCTAACAATGTTTGGGTGTTTGAGGGTTGTTAATAAGGTGGCTTCTTTCATAAATAACTGGCGGCCACGTTGGAATAAGTTTAGTGCCGCCGAGTCAATAGGCATGACAGCGTTGCCATCGCGTCTAGTTAGGTGTTTAGGCTTGTATTCTTTGATAGCAACTTGTTGCTGATCGTTTAGTTGGCGAGCTAAATAGACGGTGCTGAAACCGCCTTGTGCAATGACGCGTTCGATAATATATTCATCAACAACAGTGCCAGAGGGTAAGGTCTCGGTATGATTTGTTGTTGCGTGTGCAGGAAGTGAGAAGGTGTTTTTTGTCATCAGGGTATTAATCTTTTTAAAAACAGCCTAATATTTATTGTTTAACGTTAAGTATAGGCGACAAAATGATAAGAAGTATGACTGCTTTTGCAAGTAGTGAGTGTGAAGTTGAAGGATACACGTTGATTTGGGAGATTCGGTCAGTTAATCATCGTTATTTAGATGTTTCACCTCGGTTGCCTGAAATATTTCGTACGATTGAACCATTAGTTCGTGAGGCAGTTGGCAAGCGGCTAAAGCGTGGCAAAGTTGATTGTAACTTGGTTTACAGAAAACAAAAGCAAGGCGAAGAAAGCATTGAAATAAATCAAGCACGCTTGAAGCAGTTGCTAACAGCAACCTCGAAGATCGAAACGAATATGGAACAGTTTCAGAAGCTGTCTGCGTTAGATATTTTACGTTGGCCGGGTGTGCAAGCAGAGGTAAGGGAGGACTTAGAGCCGGTGCATGATGGTGCGATGTTATTATTAAATCAGGCGTTAGAGCAATTGATTGACTCGCGTGAACGAGAAGGCGCCAATATATTGGAAATGGTTGATTCGCGTTGTGAGCTGATTCAAGAACAAATGGACATAGCTAAAACACGGCTACCAGAAGTGCAGGGCTTACTGCGTGAAAAGCTAGAAAAGAAAATTAAGGACTTGATGGATGAGCCTGAGCAAGCAAGGCTTGAGCAAGAGCTTGTTTATTTTTTACAAAAAATGGATGTTGAAGAAGAGCTAGATAGGCTTGAGTCACATGTTAAGGAAGTACGTAGGATTTTGCACCAAGAAGAACCGGTTGGACGACGGTTAGATTTTTTGATGCAAGAACTTAATCGAGAAGCGAATACCTTGGGATCAAAGTCGGCAGATATCCAAACAACGAATGTTTCTGTTGAGTTAAAAGTTCTGATAGAACAAATGCGAGAACAAATTCAAAACATAGAATAAAGGACAAAAGTGACGAGAACAGGGCAATTATTTATCGTATCTGCACCCTCGGGGGCTGGTAAAACAAGTTTAGTGAAGGCGTTATTAGAGACACTCTCAGATATTGAGGTGTCTGTTTCAAGTACAACGAGAGCACCACGGTCAGGTGAGGTGAGTGGTATTGATTATCACTTTATCAGCGAGGAAGGCTTTCAACAGGTTGTTGCGCAAGATGGCTTTTTAGAATACGCGACCGTTTTTGGCAATTCGTATGGAACGTCCAAGCGCTTGGTTGATGAAAAGTTAGCACAAGGGGTGGATATTATTCTAGAGATTGACTGGCAAGGGGCGCAACAAGTTCGCCGTGTGATGAAGGATAGCTGTTCAATATTTATTTTGCCACCGTCCAAACAGGTTCTCGAGGAAAGGTTGCGAGGACGTGGGTTAGATAGCGACGAGGTTATCAATAAGCGAATGCGTACAGCAGTGGATGAAATGGTGCATCATGAAGAATATGATTTCTTGGTGGTCAATGATGATTTTGAAGTGGCTTTGGACGAGCTAGCCATGATTGTAAAGACTCAACGATTAGCCATGAAAAGGGGAAAACTCACCCACTCGGCTTTGATTAATCAGTTGCTTAATTAATTATTTAAAAATATAGTATAATGTTCGACTATTCAAATTATTTCATATTTAAAAGGGGTTCAAATGGCACGTGTAACAGTTTCTGACTGTCTTGAAAAATTAGACAACCGTTTTGAGTTGGTTTTATTAGCTTCAAGACGTGCGCGCCAGATAATGGATGGTGCTGATTCAAGCCTTGAGCTTGAAAATGATAAACCAACTGTTCTTGCTCTGAGAGAAATCGCAGCCGGTCATATCACCGAAGAAGCGTTGGACTTGGTTGATAATCCACCGATTGAAGAGCTGTTTATTGAAGACGCTGATTCAACTGAGCAAGTGACTGTTGAAGAAAACTAGGGTTGGCCAACTAAAAAATTAGAAACGCTGCCTATTCGCCAATAGAGTTTTGGTGATAGACTCAAATGCTCATGATGCTCTCATGGGCATTTTTTATGTGAAAAAGAAAATAATTGTAGATGGATGTAGAAAAAGAAAACGTTGAATTGCCGCAAACGGCCTTGTTAGCAGAGCTAATGTCAGTGTTGTCTGAGTACTTATCGCAGGAGCAATTGGATCAGGTTCATCAGGCGTACCAAGTGGCCAGTGAAGCACATGCTGGACAATACCGATTGAGTGGTGAAGATTATATTTGTCACCCAGTGTCTGTCGCACTCATTTTAAGTCATATGAAAATGGATGTTGACTGCATTATGGCTGCCATAATGCATGATCTTCTTGAAGATACAGACACGACCTATGAGGAATTGGCGTCGTTATTTAATGATGATGTTGCTGGCCTTGTTGATGCAGTGAGTAAACTCACAAAAATTAACTTTAAAACTCGTGAAGAAGCGCAGGCTGAAAATATGCGCAAAATGTTTTTGGCAATGGCAAAAGATTTGCGAGTGATTATTATTAAATTAGCTGACCGTTTGCATAATATGCGAACAATTAAGGTGATGAAACCCGCTAGCAGACGGAGGATTGCCAAAGAAACATTAGATATTTATGCGCCTATTGCACATCGGCTAGGGATGCATGAGTTTCGGCTTGAATTAGAAGACCTTAGTTTTGAAGCAATGTTCCCTCGTCGCAGAGCGATTATCAATAAAAGTATTAAAAAAGCTCGAGGCAACCGAAAAGAGGTCGTCGATAAAGTAGAGAAATTACTGGTAGAAAAGTTTTTAGACACCGACTTTCCGGGCGTTATTTACGGGCGTGAAAAGAACTTATACAGCGTTTATCGAAAAATGAAACGGCAAAACATACCCTTTAACGAAGTGTTTGATGTGTATGCCTTTAGGGTGATTGTCGAGACAATTGAGCAATGCTATCAAGCCTTAGGCTTGCTGCATAATTTATTCAAACCGGTACCGGGTCGGTTTAAAGATTACATCGCTTTGCCAAAAACGAATGGTTATCAGTCATTACATACCGTATTAGTTGGGCCCTTTGGAGTGCCAATAGAGCTTCAAATTAGAACCTTAGAAATGGATCGTTTGGCTGAGTCAGGGATTGCCGCACATTGGCTTTATAAAACAACAGATGTTGCGCATGATGCAAAAGTGAGAGCGCATGAATGGTTAAGGAACCTGTTAGAAACGCAAAAGGGTTCTGATGACTCGTTTGAGTTTATTGATACGTTAAAGGTGGATCTGTTTCCGACAGAAATTTTTGTGTTCTCGCCGAAAGGCAAAATTGTTAAATTGCCTAAAGGCTCTACGGCGGTTGATTTTGCCTTTGCGGTTCATACCGATATTGGTATGGCGTGTGCTGGCGTGAAGATAAATAGAATAATGGAGCCGTTGCACACAGTGCTTAGAAATGGCCAAACTATTGAAATTATGACCAGTGATTTCGCAGTCTGTAACCCCAATTGGTTAAATTTTGTTGTAACCAACAAAGCAAGGCACGCTATTCGAAATCACCTTAAAGAATTTAAAGAGCGTGATGCTATTCGTCTTGGTGGTCAACTGTTGAATGCAGAGTTTAAAAGTGTCGGCTTAAATTTTGATGATGTTGACCCTGAACAATTACAAAAGTTTTTAAGCGAACAGCAAATTGGTTCGCTTGATGCCTTATTGATGGATTTGGGCTTTGGTAATCGAATGCCTTTGTTGGTTGCGCAACATTTAATTGCAGCAGCTGGGGATGAAGACTCCTTCATCGACATTGCCAAGGGTAAGCAAGCAACAGCCACGCTTAATATCCACGGTGCAGATGGGATGCTGATTAATTTGGGTACCTGCTGTAGGCCAATTCCAGGCGATAAAATTATTGGTTTCTTTAACCCTGGGCGTGGTGTGGTGGTACATCGGGTGCATTGTAAAAACACACGGGAATATAAACGCAAACACAAAAATTGGTTAAGTGTTCAGTGGGCCAATATTGTGGAAGGCGAGTTTAGTTCCGATATAGGCTTAGAGTTAAAGAACGAGCGGGGTGTTTTAGCAGAGATTGCGTCAATATTATCATCGTATGATTGTAATATTGAAAACATCAAAATAGCCTCACGTTCTGCAGATGCTTCTAGTGATGTTTTTACCATAACGGTACGGGACAGGAAGCATTTAGCAAGGGTGATGCGTCGTTTACATGCACTTGCATCGGTTATAAAAATAGCACGAATTAGGAACTAAGGAGGGCGCTTTGCAAAAAACAGTCATTCATACAGATTTAGCACCAGATGCTATCGGCACTTATTCGCAGGCGATTAAGGTGGACCAAACGGTTTATTTATCCGGTCAAATTCCACTATTGCCAGAAACTATGGTGCTGGTTAGCGGCGGCATTGAAGAGCAAATTGAACAAGTATTAAAAAACTTAACCGCTGTGGCACAAGCGGCAGGCGGTGGTTTGGCAGATATTGTAAAACTAAATATTTATCTAACTGATATGGCGGACTTTCCGGTGGTCAATGAAAAAATGGCGGCCCACTTTTCGCAGCCCTACCCAGCACGAGCGGCAATAGGCGTGGCTGAATTACCAAAAAATAGTCGTGTTGAAATGGACGCTGTCATGGTATTGGTTGACGATTAATACTATTGCATAGAAGGCTGTCATAGTGGTGGATAGTTATTTGGATGATTTGCCCATAACTTACCTTAAAGGTGTTGGCGAAAAAGTAGCCGAAAAATTAAGTCGGCTAGGGATCGTGAGTGTTGCAGATATCTTGTTTCATTTGCCATTTCGTTATGAAGACAGAAGCAAGGTGGTTGCGATAGGCTCGTTGAAAACAGGGGAGTCGTCTTTATTTGAAGGTCAAGTTGAGTTAGCAGAGGTGGTTTTTAGGGGGCGACGCTCTTTGCTCGTTCGCTTGAGTGATGGGACGGGCTTTGTCACATTACGTTTTTTTCACTTTTCAAACAGTCAAAAACAAGCTATGCAGCGTGGTCAGTGGCTACGTTGTTTTGGTGATATTAAATCTTATAGTAAACAAGGGATTGCTGATGTGGTCCACCCTGAATATCAGCTGATTAATGAAGCGCAACGCGGTGAAATTCAAGAAGGTTTGCTTGCGGTTTACCCAGTAACAGATGGCTTACATCAAGCATCATTTAGGAAACTGATAAGGCAGGCTTTTTTGCTCCTTCAACAAGGGATGGGCATTCGTGATTGTTTGCCGCAGTCCATGTTGAGTCAACGCGGTCTGCCTACGTTAGTAGACAGTTTGCAGCAATTACACTACCCAGACACAATGCCAAGCTTGGATGCCAGTCAGCGACCGGCATTTAAACGCTTAATATTTGAAGAATTACTGGCTCATCACCTTAGTTTAAGTCGGTTAAAAAAAGGCGTTCGTTGTGATGTTGCGCCGAGTTTTAAATCGACTGGGGAAAGTCGACAGCGTTTTTTAACATCATTGGGTTTTGAGCTGACTAATGCACAAAACCGAGTGATTCAAGAAATATTGTCAGATCTGGCACGTTCACACCCGATGCAACGTTTATTACAAGGGGATGTTGGTTCAGGGAAAACAGTGGTTGCAGCGTGTGCTGCCTTAGCAGCTACAGAGGCGGGGTATCAGGTAGCAATGATGGCACCAACAGAACTATTAGCAGAGCAACATTTCAAAAACTTCCAATTGTGGCTAAAAGATCTAGGTGTTCAAGTGGATTGGCTTGTTGGGCAACATAAGGGTAAAACATACGAGTCAATTACTGCCGATATTGCCGAAGGTCGGTCTAACATCGTAATTGGCACACAAGCCTTGTTTCAAAAAAAAGTAATCTTTGCAAACCTAGGTCTAGTCATTATTGATGAACAGCATCGGTTTGGTGTGCATCAACGATTAGCGTTACGCGATAAAGGAGCGAAGACAGGGGTTTATCCGCATCAGTTGGTGATGACAGCAACCCCCATTCCAAGAACCCTAGCAATGTTAGGGTATGCAGATTTAGATTTGTCGATTATTAACGAGCTACCACCCGGGCGAACACCAGTGACCACGGCGGTGCTTCCGGTCTCTAAAAGAGAACAAATTATTGAGCGAATTGAAAAAGGGGTTGAGGATGGCCGGCAAGTGTATTGGGTTTGTACGCTGGTTGAAGAGTCGGAGGCTTTACAGTGTCAGGCAGCTGAAGTAGCGGCTGATTTGCTGCGAGAGTGTTTACCAAGGTTGAAAATTGGCTTGGTACATGGTCGGATGAAAGCACAAGAAAAGCAGACTGTGATGATGCAATTTAAGCAGCAAGCATTACAGGTTCTGGTGGCGACAACGGTTATTGAAGTAGGTGTTGATGTGCCTAACGCAAGTCTAATGGTCATTGAAAATGCCGAACGTTTGGGCTTGGCGCAACTACATCAACTGCGAGGTAGGGTCGGCAGGGGGCAACGAGAAAGTCATTGTGTGCTGATGTATAAGGCGCCGTTGTCAAAAAACGCCAGTGAGCGGTTATCAATTATGCGTGAAACAACGGATGGCTTTAAAATTGCCGAAAAAGACATGCAATTGCGTGGTCCAGGGGAAATATTAGGTCAGCGACAGGCTGGTTTTATGCGGTTTAAAGTGGCTGACTTAGTGCGAGATGCTGAGTTGTTAGATCAAGTGGCACTGTCTGCGGAGGAGGTTTTGCGAATACAGCCGGAGTTAGTTGAGCCATTAGTTCACCGTTGGATAGCGAATTCAGTAGAATATGCGCAAGTTTAATTGAGTCAGGCTGTGTTGAAGAACATTAATAACTTTTTCCTACAAGAACCCGTATGGCGTGCGTTAAGCCGATGGCCAATACACTCGATGCCGCAACAGGTGGTAGACTGGTTATTAGAGCCTAATTCACTTACTGTGCGAATGAAAAATACATTTGATGAGCCTTTTAGTGTCAATGTGTTAGGGCAAGGACTGGCAAAACCTTTATTGGCGGATGCCCGCTATTTAAATCAGCGCCCGTATCGGTATGCGCTTATTCGTGAGGTGCAGCTGAATATTAATAATCAACCGTTTGTATTTGCACGGACCACTTTGCCAAGAAAAGCGGCCCATCACTTGCAAGAATTAACACACCTAGGGGACAAACCGCTGGGCGAAGTCATTTTTAGTGACCCAAGGTTAAAAAGAGTAGGGCTTGACCTGGCTAAAATTGGCTGCCATCAGTTAAACCTACAAACTCAAAAAATGCTTGAAGGTCAGCCGCATATCTGGGCACGTCGTAATGCTTATCAGCTTAATAAACACGTGTTTTTGGTTAGCGAGTTTTTTTTACCAGCTTTGTTTAATTAATGATGAAATTAGAATTAAAAAAAGAAAACATTGAGGCGTATTGGCGTTTAACACGCATGCATAAGCCAATTGGTAGCCTATTATTACTTTGGCCGATGTATTGGGCGCTTTGGATCGCCAGTAATGGCAAGCCGGATATTCTGGTTTTGATCGTGTTTACGTTGGGCGTGGTGTTGATGCGTTCGGCTGGCTGTGTGATTAACGATTATGCAGATAGAAAACTTGACCCGCATGTGTTGCGAACAAAAGATCGACCGCTAGCCTTAGGGCAAGTAGAGCCCACTGAAGCATTGCAATTATTTTTTGTTTTGGTTTTTGCGTCGTCGCTGTTGGTGTTACTGATGAACATGCTGACAATTTATTTATCATTGGGTGCTGTTTTTTTAGCCTCGTTGTATCCCTTTATGAAACGCCATACTCATTTGCCGCAAATATTCTTAGGCATGGCATTTGGCTGGGCCGTTCCTATGATTTTTGCTGCTCAAACAAATACTGTGCCTGCGATGGCTTGGCTGATCTTTACCGCTACAGTGATATGGGCAGTGATCTACGATACGATGTACGCAATGGTTGACCGTGATGATGATTTAAAAATTGGGGTTAAATCTACGGCCATTTTGTTCGGTGATTTGGATAAAGTATTGATTGGTTTTTTCCAGTTATTATTTTTTATAGCGTTGATTATGATTGGGCAAAAAGCAGATTTGGGCAGCCTTTATTTTACAGCCGTCTTTATTGCGTTTTTACTGTCTATTTACCATCAGTATTTGATCAAAGATCGAGATCGCTCAAAGTGTATGGCGGCGTTTTTAAATAATAACTGGCTCGGTTTAATCGTTTTTGTAGGTATAGCTGCGGACTATGCAGTAAAAGGTATTGTTGCTTAAGCCCGAGCAAAAGCCCAAATTTCAACCTGTTGCACTCCTTTTTTCTTCAGCGTTTTGGCAATTTCGTTTGCTGTCGATCCAGTCGTGACCACGTCATCAATAACAGCGATGGATCTAAGTTCTATTGATGGCTCATAGCAAAAAGCATTTTTTAAGTTTTTTCGACGTTCGCTGGCTTTAAGGCTGGTTTGGCTCGTGCTGTTAATGATTCGAGTCAGGTCGGGCGAAACCAGAGGAATGTTGAGCTCTTTATGTATATGTTGAGCGATAAGTTCTGCTTGGTTAAACCCTCGTTCTTTTAGGCGTTTTGGGTGTAGTGGAACAGCTATTAGGGCGTCAGGTAGCTTTTCGAGAGTTTTGAAATGCTGCCCCATTAAGTGCCCGATGGTTCTTGCGCAACTGTGTTTTGCTTGAAATTTTAATGACTTAATTAAAAATTGTGCAATACCTTCGTATCGGTATAACGAAAACACATGGTCAAAACAGGGTGGCCTTTGTAGGCAGCGACCACAAATGGATGATACAGCGCTGAGCTCTATATTGCAGACTGGGCATGCGTGTGTTGATGGCTTTAGTTCTTGTAGGCATTCAGTGCATAGGTCTAATGCATTATGCCCTGGCTGATCACAAATAAAACAAGTGGGCGGGTAAAGGTTAAATTGGATAATATTTGACCAGTTGTCCATTTTCGTATAAATTAATTTTGACAACTTTTTAACCTAATGTACCATTGTCAATTTATATCCAGTTGAAAAGGTATTTTTGAATGAGCATAGCATCAGAAGCGATTGGCGAGCAAAAAAAAGCTGCCGTTAATATAGTTAGGAACACGTGGCCGTTAAAGAAAATTCAAGCACTGTTTGATTTGCCATTCAACGATTTGCTTTTTAAAGCGCACACTATCCACCGTGAGAATTTTGACCCAAATGCGGTTCAAATTAGCACCTTATTGAGTATTAAAACGGGCGCATGCCCTGAAGACTGCTCCTATTGCCCACAAAGTGTTCGTTACGATACGGGGCTGGAAAAAGAAGCATTAATGGAAATTAGAGCAGTTGTTGATGCGGCTAAAGAAGCTAAAGCGAATGGTGCAAGCCGATTTTGCATGGGGGCGGCATGGCGTAGCCCTAAAGATCGTGATTTAAATAAAGTCACCAAAATGGTTGAAGAGGTAAAAGCCTTGGGAATGGAAACCTGTGTTACCTTGGGAATGTTGGAAGATGGCCAAGCGAAACAGTTAAAAGACGCTGGGCTGGATTATTACAATCATAATATTGATACGTCAGAAGACTATTATAAAGAGGTGATTACGACGCGAACCTATCAAGATCGCTTAGATACGATTGATACGGTTCGAAATGCCGGCATTAACGTGTGTAGCGGCGGAATTGTCGGCATGGGTGAGGCCAGTGATGACCGAGCAAAGATGTTACAAACATTAGCGAACATGGAGCATCCGCCAGAAAGCGTACCGATTAATAAATTAGTGCAAGTAAAAGGAACGCCATTAGACGGTGCCGAGGCGATAGACTCGCTTGAATTTATAAAAACGATCGCAGTGGCTCGAATTTTAATGCCAACTTCTCAAGTCAGGTTGTCTGCTGGTCGTTCTGATATGACCGATGAAATGCAGGCGATGTGTTTCTTTGCAGGCGCAAACTCCATTTTTTACGGTGATCAACTGTTAACCACAGAAAATCCAGAAGAAAGTGCAGACCATCAATTGTTTAAGCGATTAGGTATTTATCCTGCAACGGCGTAGTTTTTTGTATGGATCCTTGGGAGTTAGCAACAAAGCTCGATGAGTTAAAGCGTCAGCAGCGCTATCGCTTGCGCAAAACAATCGAAAGTCCTCAAGGTGCAAGTGTCCAAATGGCTGGGCAAATGTTTGATAACTTTTCGAGCAATGACTACCTAGGGTTAGCAAATCATCCGTCGGTTATTAAAGCATTTCAACAAGCTGCTGAACGTTACGGTGTTGGAAGTGGTTCTGCGCATTTGATTTGTGGCCATAGTGCCGAACATCATGCGCTTGAGGAAGAACTGGCAGAATTTACCGGGCGTGATCGTGCGTTGATTTTTTCAACCGGCTATATGGCAAATCTAGGCGCAATATCGGCAATGGCTCATAAAGGCGATGAGATTTTCCAAGATAAACTTAATCATGCATCGCTGATCGATGGCGGAAGACTTTCTGGTGCTCAGGTTAAACGGTTTGTTCATGGTGATATGGGGCAGTTAAAGCAATTGCTCGAAGGCTCATCAACTCGCAGAAAGTTGGTCGTTAGTGATGGCGTGTTTAGTATGGACGGTGATGAAGCCAACATGCAGGGCTTGGTTGGTCTAACGGAAACCTCAAATGCAATGTTGATGATTGATGATGCGCATGGGCTAGGGGTGTTGGGTGAAAAAGGTGGTGGATTGTTGGAAGCATGCGACTTAAATCAGCAACAAGTCCCCATTTTGATGGCGACGTTAGGCAAGGGCTTGGGAACATCAGGGGCTTTTGTTGCAGGTAGTGAAGAACTTATCGAAACGTTGATACAACAAGCGCGTACCTACGTTTTTACCACTGCAATGCCGTCAGCGGTAATGGCAGCCACCAGACAAAGTTTAAAAATTTGCCAACAAGAAACATGGCGCAGAGAAAAGTTACGGCATTTGGTCGCTAGGTTTAGGAAAGGCGCCGAGCAATTAGGGCTTAACTTGATGCCTTCGCAGACACCTATCCAGCCGATTATTCTTGGTAGTAATGAGGCGGTCATGGCTGCGGGTGAGTATTTAAAAGAGAAAGGTGTTTTAGTGGGCGCTATTCGTTATCCAGCGGTTAAAAAAACGAGTGAGCGGCTAAGAATTACGTTATCGGCAACCCATACGGACTCACAAGTTGATAATTTACTGCTGGGTTTGGAGGAATTGTTCTGTTAACAGCATTAAATATACAAGAATCGGGTGAAGGGCCAAATCTTGTGTTAGTACATGGCTGGGCCATGAATAACTTGGTTTGGAATAATTGGTTAGCTCTTTTGGAACAGTCCTTTCGTGTTATTTGTGTTGAGTTGCCGGGGCACGGAAACAGCGAGTATAACGAGCCATGGCAGATGAGTGACTTGCTGGAGATGATGGCGGCACAATTACCTCAGCAGTGTAGTTTTTTGGGGTGGTCATTAGGCGGGTTGGTTGCCTTGGCTTATGCAGATCACTTCCCGAAGCGTGTTAATCGGCTTGTCATGCTGGCGAGCACACCAAAATTCGTACAATCTGCCGACTGGCAGCCTGCCCAATCTAAAGCAGTATTTGATGTTTTTTCTAGTCACTTGAAAAGAAAGCCGCTGCCGACAATGAAACGCTTTGTTAAATTGCAAACAGACGGTGGTGAACCATCTCAAACAATCGAGAGGTTTCTAAAGTCGGTGTTACAGGTGCGCAGTGAAACATCAACAAAAGGATTGATTAGCGGTTTGGATATTTTATCTCAGGCTGACTATCGGCTTGCGTTAAAAAAACTAAACTGTCCGACTATGCTGTTGCTTGGGGAGAAGGATCAATTGGTGCCAGTTGAGGTAGCAGATAAGTTCGCACAAATTAATCCTCGTGTTGCTGTGTGTGTCATAGAGGGCGCCACACATGTTCCTTTTTTGTCACACCCGAATGAGGTATCACAAGAGTTAGTACGATTTATGTCTGCTGGAGATAGGGAGTTATGAGCGTTGGCGGGTTTCAAAAAGTTACTTATAGTAAAGAAATGGTGCGTCAATCATTCGACTCAGCGTCACAAAACTATAACGAACATACCTCTCTTCAACGGCTGATTGGTGATCACTTACTTTTACACAAAAAAGCTCAAAATCATGCGAATCAAAGTGTTCTTGATATTGGCGCTGGAACGGGCTATTTAACCAAGAAATTATTTGAGTTAAATGAAGTGAAGGATGTGTATGCTTTAGATATTGCAATTGGTATGTTGAAGCATGCACGTCATTATTTAGGGGCTTTGCAGGCGAAAGGCGTTATATGTGCCGATGCTGAAAAGTTACCACTGAATGATGGCGTTATGGATGTGATTTATTCTAATCTGGCATTTCAATGGTGTGAAAACTTGGAGAAAGTGTTTGCTCAAGCACATAGGGTGTTACAGCCGAAAGGTTTGTTTGTGTTCAGCACATTTGGGCCTGCAACATTGACTGAGTTAAAAAGCTCATGGCAGCAAAGTGATAAGGCGGTACACGTTAATTCGTTTGTGGGTGAAGAAGTGATTCGGCAAGCGCTTCAACATGCTGGTTTTTACGACATAACGATACTGACGGATAATGTTGTGAATTATTACTCATCACCAAAACAATTGATGGTAAGCCTGAAAGGGATGGGAGCACACAATATGAATCAAGGACGACGGCTTGGTTTAACAGGTGTTAAATCATTTAAGGCTATGCTCAAAGCGTATGAAAGTTTACGAACAGAGCAAGGGGTCCCTGCCACTTTTCAGGCAGTTTATGTTTATGCTAAAAAAAGTGAGTAAAGTTTAATGTTGAAGAGTTTTTTTATTACGGGTACCGATACGGATGTTGGAAAAACTTATGTCGCGGCTGCCTTAATAAGGGGTTTAGCAGAGCGTCAGTTGACGGTGTCTGGTTTTAAGCCAGTTGCTGCTGGTGCTACATGGCAGGATGGTCAATTTAAAAATGAAGACGCAATTGATTTAATGCGGGAATCTACGGCAGGGCTCGGCTATTCGGATGTAAACCCTTATTGTTTTGAACCAGCCATAGCACCGCACATTGCGGCGGAACAAGAAAACGTGGTCATTAACTTGCCAGCCATTGAGGCGGTTTACGCAAAACATAAGTTGGCAGCTGATATGGTGATAGTGGAGGGAGCCGGAGGTTGGATGGTTCCGCTAAATGATCAGCTTGGTTTTGATGATTTGGCGTTAGCGCTTAATGCTCCGGTTATTCTAGTCGTTGGTTTAAAGCTTGGGTGTATTAATCATGCGTTATTGACCGAGGCTGCAATTTTGAACAAGGGGTGTCGGATTGCAGGTTGGATCGGTAATGACCTAAACGGTCAGTTTATGGAGATAAATGAAAATATACGGACATTAAAGCAGCGAATGAAATCTAAATTTATAGGCAATATTGAATATCAACCAGATAAAGACAAAAAGAGTGCTGTGGATCAAAGAAAGATAAAGGGTCTACTTGATTATTTGATTGAATTTCGTTAAATTGCGAGGCCATACTGTCTTATGCTTGGATAGATGAAAATTAATGGGTTAAGTCGGTAGAAGTCATTGATAGAATGCCTGACACTAACACTCAGATTTTCATGGGTATTCTGAAAATACTATATATTTTTAATTGATTTTACTTTGTATATCTTTAAGTGAGTGAAGGAGAACTAACTCACTCGGATAAAAGTAAAATCGTTAGTTGTTAAATAAATATTACTGGAGACGTCACTATATAACTGACGCCCAGAGACCTTGTCTTACAAGGTAGTAACATTAAATTGAGGTCGGATGCTTTTGTAACTAAAAGTAAACGAAAAGTTGGTGATGCGACATTTGAAAATGCTAATCGTGTCAATATCAAATTAGTTTTGAAAGATAAAAAATAAGGGAGGCAGTTTCTGTGATTAAACTAAAGCAACTTTTTGCTGGTGGCACTGTATTGACGTTGATGTCAGGCATCGCCCAGGCGGACTATGGGTTGAATTTACCGGTGGGTGTAACTGAGACGAGCAAGCAAGTTCATGATTTGCATATGTTGATCCTATGGGTCTGTGTAGCGATTGGCGTGGTTGTTTTTGGTGCGATGATTTATTCGATGATTTATCACCGTAAATCACGCGGTGCAGTGGCATCACAGTTTCATGAAAGCATGGCGGCAGAATTGGTGTGGACTATTATTCCATTCATCATTCTGATTGTTATGGCTATTCCAGCGACTAAAGTGTTGATTGAAATGCATGACACGTCTGAAGCTGATATGAAAATCAAAGTAACCGGCTACCAGTGGAAATGGCGTTATGAGTATGTCGGTGAAGGCGTAGACTTCTTTAGCACATTAGATGTTGCCAGTAACGAAGCACGTCAAGTTGGTTCAGAAATTGATCCAGCCACTGTTGAGAATTACTTATTAAATGTCGACAACCCATTGGTGCTGCCTGTGGGCAAAAAAGTAAGTTTCTTATTAACAGCAAGTGATGTTATCCACTCTTGGTGGGTACCAGATTTTGGCTGGAAGAAAGATGCGATCCCTGGTTATATTAATGAAGCTTGGGTTGTAGTGGATAAACCAGGTATTTACCGAGGTCAATGTGCTGAGTTATGTGGTCGTGACCATGGTTTTATGCCTATCGTTGTTGAAGTCAAATCTGAAGAAGATTATGCAGCGTGGTTAGCCGAACAGAAATCAGGGGTTAAGGGAGCGAAAATAGCAGCACTTGACGCGCTTAATCCAAGAGACTTAAAAGATAATTAGGAGATTCAGATAATGGCGACTGTTATAGATTCACATGATGATCACCACGATCATGGTCCAGCAAAAGGCTTTATGCGTTGGGTAACAACAACAAACCATAAAGACATTGGCACACTGTATTTAGTATTTGCACTAGTAATGTTTATGGTTGGTGGTGCAATGGCAATGGTTATACGCTTGGAATTATTTCAACCAGGTTTACAATTTATTGATCCAGGCTTCTTTAATCAAATGACAACCGTTCATGCTTTAGTCATGATTTTTGGTGCTGTTATGCCGGCTTTTGTGGGTTTAGCCAATTGGATGTTGCCTATTATGATTGGCGGCCCTGATATGGCATTACCTAGGATGAATAACTGGAGTTTTTGGATACTACCTTTTGCATTTACAATGCTATTGGCAACATTCTTTATGGATGGTGGTGCGCCAGCAGGTGGCTGGACTATGTACCCACCGTTAGTACTACAAGGTGGTAACGGCTTTCCATTTATGATTTTTGCGATTCATATGATGGGTATTTCATCTGTGATGGGCGCTATAAACGTTATTGTTACCATCCTTAATATGCGTGCTCCTGGCATGACATTGATGAAAATGCCTTTATTTGTATGGACTTGGTTCATTACAGCTTATTTATTAATTGCCGTAATGCCTGTGTTAGCAGGGGCAATCACAATGCTTTTGACAGATCGCTTTTACGATACAACGTTCTTTAGTGCAACGGGTGGTGGTGATCCAGTGTTGTTCCAGCATATTTTCTGGTTCTTTGGTCATCCAGAAGTGTATATTTTGATTTTGCCAGCTTTTGGTATCATTTCTGCGATTATTCCAACGTTTGCTCGTAAGCCTCTTTTTGGTTACAGCTCAATGGTATACGCGACCTCGTCGATCGCATTCCTTTCATTTATTGTTTGGGCGCATCACATGTTCACAGTGGGCTTGCCGCTGCAAGGTGAATTGTTTTTCATGTACGCAACGATGTTGATTGCGGTACCAACAGGGGTGAAAGTGTTTAACTGGATTTCCACTATGTGGAAAGGCTCGATGACATTTGAAACACCCATGTTATTTGCGATTGGTTTTGTCATTATGTTTACGATTGGTGGGTTCTCAGGCTTAATGTTGGCGATTGCCCCTGCTGATTTTCAATACCATGACACCTATTTTGTTGTCGCTCATTTCCATTACGTATTGGTGACCGGTGCGGTGTATTCAATCATGGCATCTGTTTATTATTGGATTCCAAAGTGGACAGGCAATATGTATAGCGAAAAATTGGGCCAATGGCACTTTTGGCTATCTACGATATCTGTGAATGTATTGTTCTTCCCTCAACACTTTTTAGGGCTTGCTGGAATGCCTCGTCGTATTCCTGATTACTCAGTTCAGTTTGCAGAATTTAATATGTGGTCGAGTATTGGTGGTTTTGCCTTTGGCCTGTCGCAAGTATTTTTCTGCTTCATTGTTTATAAAACAATCAAAGGCGGGGAAAAAGCAACGGATCAAGTTTGGGAAGGGGCTGAAGGTCTTGAATGGACATTGCCTTCTCCAGCGCCGTATCATAGTTTTTCAACGGCACCTGAAATTAAATAAAGGTATGAGCGTCTAGCTTAAGGGCTAGACGCATTATTAATATGAAAGAACAACGCAAAAAAAAATTAATCACAGTGGCTATTTTGGTCGCTATGGCATTAAGCTTTTATATAGGTTCTTTTATGTTCCTTACAGAATAAATAATTAGAATAGGTAAATTTATGTCTTCTGAAAACGCGTATTACGTACCTCACGATGCGAAATGGCCGATTATTGGCTCCATTGGTTTGATGTTATTTTTTGGTGGTTTTGCTGCCGAGCTAAATAATGCTCCTTCTGCATCTATTATCATGACGGTAGGTTTTTTAGTCTTGGTTTATATGATGTTTGGGTGGTTCGGCGAAGTTATTAATGAAAGTGAATCGGGTGCTTATAAAAGCAATGAAGATGCTTCTTTTCGTGGCGGCATGGTTTGGTTTATCTTTTCTGAAGTAATGTTTTTTGCCGCATTCTTTGGTGCTTTGTATTATATTCGAACATTTTCAGTGCCTTGGATAGGCGGTGAAGGCTCAGGAGCGAGTACCAATGAATATATTTGGGATGGCTTTGAGGCGATGTGGCCAACAAATGGACCAGCAAATGTAGGTGGTGAATATGAGAAAATGGGCCCATGGGGTTTGCCAGCGATCAACACACTTATTCTGTTAACAAGTGGTGTGACGGTGACTTGGGCACATTGGGGTTTAATTGCTAATAAACGTAAACAACTTATTATCGGATTGGCGTTAACGGTTATTTTGGGCTTCGTATTCGTTGCTTTACAGGCCCTTGAATACAGTCACGGTTATAATGACTTGAACTTAACCATGGCTTCGGGCGTTTATGGGTCTACTTTTTATATGTTGACTGGTTTCCATGGGTTTCATGTATCAATGGGTGCTATTATCCTCGCAGTTATCCTTTTTCGTAGCATGAAGGGACACTTCACGCCAGAAAATCACTTTGCTTTTGAAGCAGCGGCTTGGTATTGGCACTTTGTTGACGTGGTTTGGTTGGGATTATTTGTCTTTGTTTATTGGCTATAGAGACTGAGGTTTATTTAAAAAAGGCGCTACAAGATAGCGCCTTTTTTTATTGTCATTGATTTAATGGTTGTTGATTACTTTGCTGGGTGGGTATGGCAGGATGAGGCTTAATAAAGCCAAGATAAGAAAATAATAATAATGAAATGAATAGCGTTAATGATAGGCCAATTCGTAGTGCGAGTGACCTCACCACTTCTTTAGGGGAAGATTTTCTACGAGACAAATGGTAGAAAGCTTTAAAGAGGCTGTAAATAATGACGCATAATGTAAAAACAATTAGGTATTTAATGAGGGGGTTCATTGCATATTTCTCAAATTATAATGTTCCTATTGTCATTTAAACTTAGTGTAAACACTAACAATATTTTATTATGCAATTCAAAGCGAATATATATTTAACAATACTTGCCATATTGGTTTTGTTATTGCTTCTAAGTTTGGGTAATTGGCAGCTTAATAGAGCTCAAGAAAAGCAAGATATATTAGATTTGCAGTCCATTAGAATGAACATGGAGTCTGTTGAGTTGTCAACGTTGCAGTTTAGAGCTAATAAAGGCTTACGTTACTGGCCAGTTAAGGCAACTGGTTTGTTAGACACAGATCAACAAATTTTAATAGATAATCAAGTGAAAGATGGTCGACAGGGCTACTTTGTATTAACACCTTTAAAATTAAATACATCAGAAGCAATTTTATTGAATCGAGGGTGGGTGCCTGCCGGACCGACTAGAGATATGTTACCAAATGTCAGTTTACCGGCTAATGAGGTTACAATTAGTGGGAAACTAGATCATTTCCCCAGTGTTGGTATAAAGCTAGATGGAGCAGATACACTGTCTAATGGTTGGCCTTCGGTAACGCAATTAATTGATGTCGATAAGGTGTCGGAACGCTTAGGTTATGCTGTTTTGCCATATCAACTGTTATTAAACCAACAAGAACCCAATGGCTATGATCGTCGTTGGGTTCCAATGAAGATGGGCCCACAAAAACACCATGGCTACGCATTTCAATGGTTTGCTTTAGCGACGGCTTGGGTCATTATTTATTTTGTATTAACCATAAAACTAGGTAGAAAAAAGAATGGATAACGTCACTAAAAATAGACTTAAACTTATATTTATTGCAAGTATGTTTGCTGTGCCAGTTTTAACGGCCTGGCTATTGTTCAATAATCCACAATGGCTTGACGGTGGCAGTACTAAAAACTATGGTGAATTAATTGTACCAGCAATACCTTCTGAATTAAGTGACTACTTTGTTGGTTCAGAAGATGAGATCAAGGACTTGAAGGGGCGATGGGTTCTTGTGCATATTGATACGGATGGGGAGTGTTCTGAATTGTGTGAACAGTCTGTTCATATTGTTCAACAACTGCACGTATTGTTAAACAAAGATGCGAAGCGATTAAAAAGAGTATATTTAGACAAATCCGAGCATCAAGATAATGTGTTTCTTTCACAGGCTCCTGAGTTGTTCGTATTACGTTGGAGTGATCAGCATCTTGCAAAGTTACAAGCTAATGTTAAAAACATCAACGATGGTGATATGTTGCTGTTGGATCCTCTTGGGAACATCATGATGAAATATTCGCAAGACGCAGACCCATATGGTATTCAAAAAGACCTTAAACTTTTATTTAAGGCCTCCCAAATAGGTTAATAACATGTTCAGAAACTTAACTATTTTTGCAATACTCTTGGCCTTGTTTGTCGTTGTATTGGGCGCATATGTTCGCTTATCAGATGCAGGGCTAGGTTGCCCAGACTGGCCTGGTTGCTACGGAAGCCTCATTGTCGACGAATCGCATGAAGGTGTTGCGCATGCCGCTGAGCATTACCCTGAGCGCCCTCTAGAGGTATCTAAAGCGTGGAAGGAAATGATACACCGTTATTTTGCTAGTGGCCTAGGTCTTGTCATACTAATATTAACGATTATGGCTTGGAGGCAACCAGAGCTTGGTCAGCGAGGCTTAACGACGTTATTATTATTGTTAGTTATGTTTCAAGGGGCGCTTGGAATGTGGACAGTAACTTTGTTGGTTAAACCGGCGATTGTTATGAGTCATTTGCTCGGTGGGTTAGCAACACTTAGTTTGTTATTGTTGCTGTTGCTGCGTATTCAGACAAAACGGTTAGCACAGACAGACAAAAAAAACACTGTCAGGGGTGTTACATCAGTTGCTCTGTTAGTACTAGTCGTGCAAATTGCCTTAGGCGGCTGGACAAGTACAAACTACGCAGCGTTGGCTTGCCCAGACTTTCCGACATGCTTTGGTACTAGCTGGACCCCAGCTGTGGATTATAAAGAAGGGTTTGTGTTATGGCGTGGCTTAGGTGTGGACTATGAGTTTGGTGTGTTAAGTAATGAAGCGCGTGCAGCTATACACTGGGTGCATCGTATAGGCGCCTTAATAACGACTATATTATTTAGTTTCTTGATATATTTACTGATCCGTTTAAGTGCCGTCAAAGAAGCAATAATGCTTGGTGCTCTATTATTTATGCAAGTAATGCTGGGCATATTAAATGTGTTGCTAAATTTGCCTCTACACGTTGCTGTCGCGCATAATGCAGTAGCAGCATTACTTTTATTAAGTGTAGTGTATGTAAGATTTAGGCTTGGTAAGCCAGTACTATAATTTAGGGTTATATTTTGAGTGAACAGATGATTAATGATTCCACTAACACTATTAGTTGGAAAAGCTATTACGAATTATGTAAGCCTAAGGTAGTCCTGCTGATTATTTTTACAGCAGTGGTTGGAATGTTTTTAGCAGTGCCGGGCATGGTGCCTTGGCAACCATTGGTATTCGGCACGATTGGAATTGGTTTGGCAGCATCTTCAGCAGCAGCGATTAACCATTACCTAGATCAGAAATTTGATGCCAAAATGGCTCGTACAAAAGGGCGACCATTACCACATGGGGATTTGAACGGTACACAGGTGCTTGGATTTGCCTTTACGATTGGTGCTATTGCAATGCTAGTGCTAATCTTTCTGGTAAATGAGTTAACGGCCTTTTTAACCTTTCTTTCATTAATTGGTTATGCAGTTATTTATACCGTTTATTTGAAGCATGCTACACCGCAAAACATTGTTATTGGTGGTGCTGCGGGTGCAGCGCCTCCTGTATTGGGCTGGAGTGCGGTTACATCGACAATTGACCCACATGCTTTATTGTTATTCCTAATTATTTTTATTTGGACGCCGCCACATTTTTGGGCACTGGCTGTTGCGCGAAGAGAGGAATACGCTAAAGCAGATATTCCGATGTTACCGGTGACTCATGGCGCCGAATTTACTAGGTTACACATTGTTTTTTATACGGTTTTATTAATATTAGTGAGTTTATTGCCGTATTTGACAGGCATGAGTGGCATGCTCTATTTGGTTAGTGCTATCGGCTTAGGTTTCGGTTTTTTATATTATGCGGTGCTGCTTAAGAAAACAGCTGATGACATTATTGCAATGAAAGCATTTAAATACTCAATTTTATATTTAATGCTGTTATTCGCCGCCTTACTTATCGATCATTATCTTTGATTTAAATAGGCAAAATATTTAATACCGTTACACATACAGCGAGTTAAATAACTACCTGTCATAATGCGGTAAGACGTAAGTGTGTGTAATATTTGCTAATGAAAAGTGTAGAACCGAATACTAAGCTTTCAAAAATAATGGTCTGGATAACATGGTTGGGCCTTTTAGCCATGTTAGTGATAGGCTTCGATCGATACCTTGACTTGCAAGCGAACCCCAACGAGCGCCCTGATGTTATCTATGACTTGGATGGTGTGGCTGAGGTAACGTTACAACAAAATAAACAAGGTCATTATGTAGCGAATGGCAAATTGAATGGTCATTGGGTTATGTTTGTTTTGGATACTGGAGCGACCAATATCAGTGTTCCCGCTAAAGTTGCTAAACAGATACGATTGCCTGAAGGTTACCCGCAAAGAACGCGAACCGCCAATGGTGATATTGTGGTGTATCGGGTTACGCTTGAGTCGGTTAGCCTTGGGTCGATTGAACTAAAAAATGTTGCGGCACATATCAACCCACATATGGATGGTGAGGTTGTTTTATTAGGGATGAGTTTTTTAAAGCAGGTCGAGATGATACAAGTCGGGAAACAGCTGACTCTACGCCTAAAGCCAAGGTGATATTCTTGGGCTTTAGGCGGTTTTAAGAGGCTCTATACTCAATTAATTCTTGCTTTACCTTATTCATCGCATTTTTTTCTAATTGACGAATACGTTCAGCAGAGACTTGATATTTATCTGCTAACTCATGCAAAGTTGATTTCTTTTCGCTTAACCAGCGCTCTGCTAAAATTGATCGACTTCTATCGTCAAGGTTGCTAAGGGCAGTATTTAAGCGAGAAGCATCGTGAGCCTCTTCGTTGTATGTTTCTAGTAAAGTAGCAGGGTCGTGTTCTTCTTTAGTCACAAATGTCGCAGGCGTATGAATCAATTCGTCTGATTCTGTGTTGTCATCTTGATGACCGTCAAAAGCCATATCAAAATTGCTCAAACGCTTTTCCATTTCGTAAACGGCAGATTTATCGACACCTAGGTCATTTGCAATAGCGTCGGCTTCATTTTCGTCTAGCCATGCTAGGTTCTTTTTGTGCTTTCTTAAGTTGAAGAACAGTTTGCGCTGAGCTTTTGTCGTCGCAATTTTAACAATACGCCAGTTTTTGATTACAAATTCATGAATTTCAGATTTAATCCAGTGTACGGCATACGAGACAAGACGAACCCCCATGTCAGGGTCAAAGCGTTTAACGGCTTTCATTAAGCCAATGCTACCTTCTTGAATGAGATCTGGCAGTGCAAGGCCATAGCCACTATAGCTTTTGGCAATATGGATAACATAACGCATATGAGATAAAACGAGCATGCGAGCAGCTTCTAAATCATTTTCATTTCGTAAACGATTTGCTAAATCTCTTTCTTGCTCTACCGTTAACGCAGGCGCAGAGGAAACAGAGGCTATATAAGCATCTAAAGATCCAGCTGATAATTGATTAGGTAATGCTAAAGCATGAGTCATACTATCCCTCCTTTTGTGTGCTTGAATAACTTAACACTCACAATATAAGACCAGCAAGTATAACAAAGGTTCATTTTATAAAGCAATTTAAAGGCTTTATGATACTCAGTTTTCTAGTTCTGATAAGTATCGACTAACAACCAGCCATGAACCAATAATACCAAGGCTGATAGAGAAGATAACCCATAAAATAGCATGCCCTAAAGGCATAAAGCTAAGGCTGAACGAGCTATTATATAAAGCAGATAAAGAACTGGTGGGACCATCAATTAGCCACACAGATAAATTAACCAGCAAACAAGCGAAAATACCACCCAGAAAACCATACCAAAAACCACTATAGATAAATGGGCGCATAATAAAACTGCGTGTTGCACCCACTAGTCGAGTGATGTCAATTTCATCACGACGGTGTTGCAGTTCTAATCGAATAGTATTGCTAACGATTAAGAGTACAGCAAAACCCAGTAATACAGTGATAATGCTAACACCACGCTGGGCTATGTTGAGGATGCCATTTAACCGGTCGAGCCAGCCCATATCCAGTTGGACCAGTTCGATATCGGCTCGTTGTTTAAGTTCATTAACCAGGGCCTCTAGTGCCTCACGGTTGTTTAGCTGAATAATAGGGGTGATTTGGATAACATGCGGTAATGGATTGCTGGCAAGTGCGCTAATGGCTGAACCAAATCCGCTATATTGCTGAAACTCTTCTAGAGCTGCTTGCTTACTAATTAAAAGTGATTGGGTGATCTGATCATGTTCATGTAGTGCCTGACTGAGTTTGGACGCTTGCTCAAGGTTGACCGACTGATCAAGAAATAATGAAATATTGTTGTTTAAGTCAATTTGCCCGCTAAGTGATTGAAGGTTGTTAATAGAAACTAATAAACCGGACGGCAGGGATAATGTTATGGCAATGACGCTGACCGTCATCATAAAGTTAAAGGGTGCTCTTGAAAAACGACCAAGGCTGGCAAAAAAAGTATGCAAGTGAATTAGCACGTAAGCACGTAAACTAAATAGACTAGTAGGTCTTTGTACGTTTTGTCGACGACTAGCCATGATTGCTCACTATTTCACCTTGAGAAAGTACTAATGTTCGATAATTCATGCGTTCAATAAGGGCAATATCATGAGTTGCGACCAGTACAGTCACGCCCACTTGGTTAAACTGTTCAAACAATTGCATTATTTCTTCGGATAAAGCAGGGTCTAAGTTTCCTGTTGGTTCATCGGCTAAAATCATTGGCGGCCTATTAACAACTGCCCGTGCAATACCAATACGTTGTTGCTCACCGCCAGACAAAGTGATGGGGTAGCGCTTTTCTTTTCCAAGTAAATTGACTTTATCTAACGCTGCGCGAACACGGCGTTGAATTTCATGACGATCCAGTCCAGCAATAATTAAAGGTAAGGCGACATTATCAAAGACGGTACGGTCATGCAGTAAACGATGATCTTGAAATATCATGCCAATTTTACGCCGAGCATAGGGAACAAGCCGTTTGGAAAGGCGGCCAATGTTTTGGTTGTCGAGCATCACTTGACCTTGCGTGCTACGTTCAAGAATCGCGATAAGTTTTAGCAAGGTGCTTTTACCCGCGCCAGAGTGGCCGGTAAGAAAGGCCATTTCGCCTTTTTCTAACTCGAAATTAACGTTTTTAAGCGCATCGGCACCACCAGGGTAACGTTTGCTGACGTTGATAAATTGAAGCATGAGCGCTAATGGTCAGTTTCAGATTTTTCAAATAGAGCCGTGGTGAACTCGGCGGCATCAAAAGGACGTAGGTCATTGATGCCTTCACCAATACCAATAAAACGAATGGGTAGTTTGAATTGATTGGCAATGGCGAAAATAATACCACCTTTTGCGGTGCCGTCCAATTTCGTAAGAGTGATGCTAGTTAGTGGGGTGGCTTTATCAAAATTCTTAGCTTGGGCGAGGGCATTTTGTCCGGTGCCTGCATCAAGAACCAGCATGGTTTCGTGTGGCGCGCTGTCATCCAGTTTTTTAATAACACGGTTGATTTTGCTTAACTCATTCATTAGGTTTGTTTGGGTATGTAGGCGGCCAGCAGTGTCTGCCAGTAAGACGTCAATGTTGCGCGCTTTTGCCTTCTCAAAGGCATCGTAAATAACCGAAGCAGAGTCAGCCCCAGTATGTTGAGCAACAACCTCAACGTCGTTACGCTTCCCCCATTCTTGTAATTGTTCAATCGCAGCGGCCCTAAATGTATCGCCAGCCGCTAACATGACACTTTTGCCCTCGGCTTGTAAACGTTTAGCCAGTTTACCAATGGTCGTCGTTTTACCCATGCCATTAACGCCGACCACTAAGATAACGAAAGGGCCGTCACTGTCAGGAATGGTTAAAGCTTGTTGGTTTGGCTCAAGGATCGATAGCATCTCTTCTTGAAGTGCTTGGGTGAGAGCCTGTGGGTCGGCTAGCTGCTTGCGCGCAACTCGCTGAGTTAAATTTGAAATGATGTGTTGAGTGGCTTCAATGCCGACATCAGCTGTTAGCAGTAACATTTCTAATTCTTCAAACAAATCGTCGTCGATTTGTTTTTTCCCTAAAAATAAATTACCTAAACCACCGGTCAATCCGCTGCGTGTTTTTGTTAACTGGTTTTTTAAGCGGCCAAAAAAACCTTCTTTAGGTTCTTCGACAGGCGGCTGCTTAGTTGTGTCGGTATCTTTCTTTTTGCCAAATCCAAACATGATATTGTGTCTATTGGTGGGAACTTTATCGTAAAATCCCTATTCTAAATTCGTTTTAAAGTTAAGTGAGAACTAAATGAAGAAGTTATTTGTGGCACTTTTTATTCTGAATATCGTTTATTCGCTGAACAGTTTTGCTTCGCCAGAAACTCTGCCTGATATGGTACACGAAAAAGTGCTAAAAAATGGCTTAAAAGTGTTGGTTAAAGAAGATCGGCGAGCACCCGTTATGGTGTCGCAAATTTGGTATAAAGTCGGGGCCAGTTACGAACATGATGGTATTACCGGTGTATCGCACGTACTAGAACATATGATGTTTCAAGGAACAGAAAACCTAGAGCCGGGTGAGTTCTCTAAAATAATTGCTGAAAATGGCGGTCGTGAAAACGCGTTTACCGGTGCTGATTATACGGCGTATTTTCAAACCATGGAGGCCTCACGCCTTGAGGTAAGTCTGCGGCTTGAGGCAGAACGGATGCAAAATTTAAAGTTGCAAGAAAAGGAGTTCAGCAAAGAGCTGCAAGTGGTTATGGAAGAGCGCCGTATGCGTACTGAAGATAAACCACGAGGTCAGGCGTACGAATACTTTAAAGCACTGGCTTACACCAGTAGTCCCTATCGAAACCCTATCATTGGTTGGATGCAGGACTTAAAAGATATGGAACTAGAGGATTTAGCGGTTTGGTATAAACAGTGGTATTCGCCAAATAACGCAACACTGGTGGTTGTCGGTGATGTTCAGCATGAGCAGGTCTTTCAGTTGGCAGAACAATATTTTGAGCCTATTCCTGCGGTCGCGTTTAAGCCGGTTAAAAAAAGAACAGAAGTGCCACAGGTGGGTGTGCGACGTAGTATTGTGAAGCAGAATGCTAAAGTCCCTTATTTATTGATGGGCTACAAAGTACCTGTGCTCAACACTGTGCAGAATGAAGAGGATGTGTACGCATTAGAGGTGTTATCCGGTATTTTAAGCGGCGGTAGTAGCGCACGATTGCCCTCAAATTTAGTACGGGGTTCTCAAGTTGCCTCCAGTGCCAGTGCAGGGTACGACATGAATGCTCGGCTACCGACATTGTTTTTGTTTGATGGTGCGCCGGCTGCAGACAAAAGCATTCAACAGCTTGAGGAGGCCTTAGTGGAGCAAATAGCAAACTTGCAAACGGATTTAATTGAGGAAAAAGAATTGAACAGGGTTAAAGCGCAAGTGATAGCGGCATCGGTGTATGAAAAAGATTCCAATTTTTATCAGGCGATGCAGTTGGGTATGCTTGAAACTGTAGGTGTTGGTTGGCAAAAAGCGCATGATTATGTTGAAAAAGTAAACGCTGTGACGGCTGAGCAGGTTCGTGCCGTTGCACAACAATATTTGATTGAAGATCATTTAACAGTCGTTCATATGCTGCCGATGGGGGACGCTAATGAAAATTAAAATAAAGGTTATAGTCAGCAGTGTTCTGTTGTTACTCAGCCCGTTATCGCTGGCTCTTCCAAGTATTCAACATTGGCAAACAAATAACGGCGTTCAGGTATATTTTGTGCCAACTGAAGGGTTGCCAATTTTAGACGCACAACTAGTCTTGCGGGCAGGCAGTTCAGCGGACGGAGATAAAAATGGCGTGGCAGCGTTAACCAGTGCTTTACTGACTCAAGGTGCAGCGGGGCTTAATGCGCAAGATATTGCAGAGCGACTAGACAGTGTTGGGGCGCAACTCAGCGCATCAACATCGCGTGACTTAACAACAATTAGTTACCGAAGCTTAACAGATGAAAAAGCGCTACAAACCTCGTGGCGGTTATTGAAAGCAGTATTAAGCAAACCGAACTTTCCTCTGCAGGACTTTAATCGAATTAAGGCACGTACATTACTGGGGATTAAGCAGCGCCAAGAGTCACCGGGAGTATTGGGGCAATTGGCGCTCTACCAAGAAATATATAAAGACCACCCTTATTCGCATGCAATACAAGGTGTCGAAAATACGGTGAAAGAGATTCAAGTTAACGACTTAAAGCAGTTTTATCAGCAGTATTATGTAGCCAATAACCTTGCGGTTGTTTTAGTCGGCGGTATTTCGCGTGATCAGGCCGAACGCATGGTGGAGGAGTTGGTGGTTGATTTGTTAGCGGGTAAAAAAGCGGCGCCGATTGAAGCGGTGCTGACGCCGCAAAAAGGTAAGGTTATTCATCTAGAATATCCATCTGAGCAGACGCACTTACTGTATGGTTTGCCGGTATTACAACATAATGATCCAGACTACTTTCCATTGTATGTGGGTAACCATATTCTCGGTGGCAGCGGGTTTAGCTCACGCATTGTTAAAGAAATTCGTGAAGAAAGAGGGCTGGCCTACAGTGCCTACAGTTATTTTCACCCGATGATTCAAAAGGGGCCATTTGTAATGGGCCTACAGACACGTAATGAAAAAGCAAAGGAAGCGTCAATGGCTGTTAAACAAACGTTGCGAACTTTTATACAGGACGGACCAACAGATGAAGAGCTAATGGCCGCTAAGAAAAATATCATAGGGGGCTTCGCGCTTAAGTTAGACAGCAATAAAAAATTGTTAGGAAATGTGGTGAGAATCGTTGTTAGTGGTGCACCCTTAAATTATTTAAATAGCTATATGCAGAAAATAGAAGCGGTCACACAGCAGCAAATAAAACAAGCTTTCCAAAGACATCTGAAGATGGAAAAAATGGTCATGGTAACTGCTGGCCAATCTGTCGTACAAAAAGATTAATGGCTGCTAAGGGAAACCGTGTTCGTATCATTGGTGGACAATGGCGAGGGCGTAAACTCGAATTTCCTAGTATTGACGGTTTGCGTCCAACTACAGACCCAATTCGTGAAACGCTATTTAACTGGTTGCAACCTTACTTACCGCAAGCTAATTGTTTAGATTTATATGCAGGTAGTGGTGCATTAGGGTTTGAGGCGGCATCGCGTGGTGCGCGTTCTGTTTTAATGGTGGAAAAAGATATTAAGGCAATAAAGGCACTAAGGACGAATAAAGAACTGATAAAAGCAGATAATATTCAATTAATGCAACGAATGGCGTTGGATGTTTTAAACGATAAGCGTAAACAAACAGATGCGCTATTTGATGTTGTTTTTCTTGACCCACCGTTTAAGCAAGGTGAACTTAGTGAATGCGTGAAACGGCTTGAAGAAAGTGGCTGCTTATCGGATGATGCTGTTATTTATTTGGAATGCGAAAACGCGCTAAATTTAGATTTTCTGCCAAAAAACTGGACTGAGCACCGACAAAAAAAAACAGGTCAAGTGGCCTATTACCTATATCACCGAGAAGCAAATGATTAAAAAAGCAATTTATCCTGGAACGTTTGATCCGATGACAAATGGACACATTAATAGTATCCAGCGAGCCAGCAAATTATTCGATACGATAGTGGTGGCGGTTGCAAAAAGTGCAGGTAAGTCACCTTTATTTGAAAGCCAAGAACGTTTGGATATGGCAAAACAAGCATTATGTGAATATGACAATATTGATGTGGTGTTTTTTGATGGCCTGCTGGTTGATTTAGCAAAAGAACATAAAGCCAATATTGTTGTTAGAGGCATTCGCAGCATTGCGGATTTTGAATATGAATCACAAATGGCAGGTATGAATAAAAAAATGATGCCAGCATTAGAAACGGTATTTTTAACAACCGACCCTGACTGGTGTGATGTTTCCTCAACCTTGGTACGCGATATTGCACGGCTTGGTGGGCAGGTCAGTGATTTTGTTCCGCGTGAGATTGAAAAAGCTATTTTAGCTAAGGTGAATTAGAAAAATGTCATTAATTATTACCGATGAGTGCATCAACTGTGATGTTTGTGAACCTGAATGCCCGAATGATGCGATTTTTATGGGCGAAGAAATTTACGAAATACACTCTCACCTTTGTACAGAGTGTGTCGGGCATTTTGATACGCCTCAGTGTGTGGAAGTCTGCCCCGTTGAATGTATACCAAAAGATCCGAATAACGAAGAAACTAACGATCAGCTTTTATTGAAATATCAGCAATTAATGGCGACAAATGAGGATTAAAAAAATGAAAAAAATTCTTTTTTTCACCAGTATTTTATTTGCAATAACAGCGTATGCAAACCCTGCCACACAGCTGCATCAACAAGCAGTAGCAAGTGCACACCCGGCGGCAACTCAAGCAGGACTTAGTGTGCTCAACCAAGGAGGTAATGCTTTTGATGCAGCCATTGCCGTTAGTGCAGCATTGGCAGTTGTCGAACCCTTCGGTTCTGGACTGGGTGGTGGTGGATTTTGGTTATTACATCGCCAACATGATGGTAAACAAGTGATGATAGATGGGCGTGAAGTAGCGCCTTTGGCCGCCACACGTGATATGTATTTAGACAGTCAGGGTGAGCCAATTAAGAATGCCTCGGTCGATGGGGCATTAGCTGCCGGTATTCCGGGTTTACCAGCTGCTTTAGATCATTTAGCAAAGCATTATGGAGTATTAGCACTGTCGGATAGTTTGCAGCCGGCGATAAAGCTGGCTAAAGACGGTTTTTTAGTTAACGAGCATTACCAGCGATTGGCTAAATTTCGTCAGGCGGTTTTAGCGTCAAATGACTCTGCGAAGGCTATTTTCCTAAGTGATGGAAAGGTACCTGCCTTGGGCACAAACATTATACAAAACGATTTAGCTAATACTTTGCAGTTATTGGCAACACAAGGTTTTGATGGGTTTTATAATGGAGAGCTTGCAGATAAGTTAGTAAAAGGTGTGCAACAAGCTGGGGGCATATGGACCAAAGAGGATTTGGCTCGATACACAGTGAAAGAGCGTTTGCCGGTGGTTGCGCATTATAAAAATATCAAGGTGAGCAGTGCTGCTTTGCCCTCATCGGGTGGATTGGTGTTGTCTATTGCGCTAAATATTTTAGAACAATATGACTTGTCAACGATGGACGAAGCCACACGAATTCATGTTGTGGTTGAAGCAATGAAACGAGCGTACCGTGATCGTGCATTACACATGGGCGATAGTGATTTTGTCAGCGTGCCAGTAAGTGAGCTGAGTGAAAAGTCGTATGCCCATACTATCTCTAAAGATTTAAGGCTAGATGAGGTTACACCCAGTCAACACATTAGTGGTTTAAACGAAATTGAAGGACATGATACAACGCATTTCTCTGTGATCGATAAAAGGGGTAACCGTGTGGCGGCAACTTTATCGATTAATTACCCATTTGGTTCTGGATTTGTGCCTCAAGGGACGGGTGTTTTGTTGAATGATGAAATGGATGATTTTTCTATTAAGCCAGGCACGCCAAATGTATACGGCTTGGTGGGCGGAGAGGCAAATGCAATCGCAGCAGGTAAGCGAATGTTATCGAGCATGTCTCCAACTTTTATTGAAACAGAGGAAAAAGTGGGCGTTTTGGGTACACCAGGAGGCAGCCGAATTATTAGTATGGTGTTATTGGGTATTTTGGATGCCGAGCAAGGACATAGTCCTGAATCTTGGGTCAACTTGCCACGTTATCATCATCAATACTTACCGGATGTTATTCAACATGAGCCAGATACTTTTAAAGCAGAAACTTTGCTGGAGTTGACCGAAAAAGGCCACAAACTAAAGTCTGTTGGAAGGCATTATGGCAATATGCACGCAGTCTTGTGGGATAAAAAGTCTAATAAACTTGTTGCCGCCAGTGACCGTAGAGGATCTGGGGCAGCTATTGTTGAGTCAGTACCTTTAAGCACAGCAAAATAAATCGCGTTGCTGCGTTTTTGATGAGCTTTTTATACGGTTAATTAACAAATGCCAGTAATTTCACATAAACCATCAAGCACTAGCTGAATAGGACTGACAACACCAATAATTTTGCCTTGTTCCATAACCGGTGCTCGCATCAAATTATAGCGCGCAAATAAACGAGAACAGTAACGAATATCCATGTCGGGGTGTGCGTTAATGAGTGGCTTTTCATTTATTTCGTATACATTGACACGGTCGGGTGCTCTATCTTTTGCTAAAACAAGTCTTGCAATAATGCCCGCATTAATCACGCCATACTCATCATGTTCGTGAAATTTATCGACAAATAAAACCGAGGTTTTATTTTTTTTCATCATTCTAATAGCTTCTGTGATGGTGGCTGTTCCATCAATCATATAAAACTCGGTCTTCATCACATCGCGTACGGTGATAAGTTTTGCATCATTCATAGTTCTGTCTCTATTGATTGGGTAATTTTTTTTGCTTGATGTAGCACGCCAATAGCATCTTCAACATCTATTTGTAAGGCGATGCCGCTGCCCGGTTCTTCATCGAATAAACCCGCTCGTGATACCTCTTCGATAATTTTTCGACTTAAATGTTCTTCGACCAAGAAAAGCAAAACATCTCGTTGAGTATCTAAATTTAGACCCAAGAATGTTTTTTGCTGTTTAATACCTTCGCCGCGTGCATTATTGATAATAGTAGCGCCGGTGGCGCCTACTTCTCTAGCCGCTTTAAGGACTTTGTCAGTTTTGTTGTCATCAACAAAGACGATAATGAGTTTAAAGTGCATTTTATTCTCCTATTTGGTCTGCTTGTTTAAGTTGTGCGCGATGATTTACCCACTCAGCAAATTGTGCGTAGGCTAACACAGCCATGATGGGAAACAGGCTGGCAAAGGCAATAAGGCCAAAACCATCCATCAATGGGTTTCGGCCAGGAATGCTTGAAGCTAAACCGATACCTAATGCGGTAACTAACGGTACGGTGACGGTTGATGTGGTAACGCCACCTGAATCATAAGCAAGGCCAATGATGAGTTTTGGTGAAAAAATAGTCTGGATAATGACAACGACGTAGCCAGCAATAATAAACATATATAAATCAATGCCGCTTACAATTCGAAATGTCCCTAGTGAAATACCAACTGCAACACCAATAGACACAGCCAACCTTAGGTACCAAGCTTTAATAGTACCACCAGAAATTTGTTGAGCTTTGATAGCAACAGCAATAAGAGCAGGTTCTGCTAATGTTGTAGCAAAGCCAATACAGCCCCCGAAAATATAAACCCAATAATAGTCTTGCCAAGCAATAGAAATACGTTGATCGGTTGTTGGGTTGATGAAGTCTGGGCTGGTTAATTGTTCGGCCATGCTGGTGCCTAATGGAAAAAGGGCTTTGTCTAAACCCACAAGAAAGAAAGTCATCCCTAGAACTACGTAAACCATTCCGGTTATTAAGTTATTCAAATGACTAAATGGTCGTCGGATAATGACCAATTGAAAGAAAAGGATAACAAAAATAATTGGCGCGACATCACGTAAGGTACTTAAGAAAGTGCTCCACAATTCCGCCAGCAATATCATTATAAAATGACCCCGTATGCCATCACAAAAATCATCGGGGTGAGTGATGCAAAGGCAATTAAGCCAAAACCGTCAGTCATTGGATTGCGGCCCTGAATGGCTGAGGCTAAGCCAACGCCGAGAGTGGTTACCAAGGGGACTGTGATAGTAGACGTAGTAACGCCACCTGAATCGTAGGCAATACCGATAATTGATTCGGGTGCAAAAAAAGTCATCACCACAACGCCGATATAGCCTGGAATAATCAAATAATGCAGAGGCCAGCCACGAATAATTCTTAGTACCCCTAACAAAATGGCAAAGCCCACAGAGAAGGCAACGGTAAACCGAAGACCAAAAGCATAAGATTCTTTTGCTTTGTTAGTTTTCTCGATCATGCCACCTTCCGCTGCAATACGTGCTGCTTCGTCGGCAACAGCAATTAAGGCGGGTTCGGCTGCAGTGGTGCCAAAGCCTAATGAAAAGGCAAAGACTAGTAACCACAATAAGCTACCTTTCTTAGCAAACGCATAGGCCATGGTCTCACCAATGGGGAATAGGCTTTTTTCAAGACCTTGAATAAACAGCGTTAAGCCGAGTACAACAAAAGCTGTACCAATAGCTATATCCGCTATATTGGGGATGGGTTGGCGCAGAATAAATAACTGAAAAAAAAGAACCACTGAAAAAATTGGCAGCAGGTCCATAAAACTGCCGAATAACTGTTGAATGAATTTATTTTTTAACTGAAACAAGCAAACTCCCTTTAGAGCTATAACTCTATAGGAATTAGGAGGGTATGCCTAATAAAGAATTAAAAAACGTTATTGGCAGGCGTTAGCTCGTCAAGTATTTAACGTTGGCAGTGGGTGCAGTAAAAGGTCGATCGTTGAGCAATAATGATTTGTTTAATGGGTGTTTTGCACCTTGGACAAGGTTTGTCTTTTTGCCCGTAAACATTAAGTGTTTGTTGAAAATAACCAGGGTTGCCGTCACTGTTAACAAAATCTTTTAACGTTGTGCCGCCTTGTTGTATAGCTTGCGCTAGGATTTTTTTAATGGCAAAAACGAGGTTAATCAAGCGCTTTTTAGAAACTTTATTAGCGGCACGTTTAGGGTGAATGCCTGCCTGAAATAATGCTTCGCTAGCATAAATATTACCAACGCCGACAACGACTTGCCCATCCATAATAAAACTTTTAATGGGTGTTTTTTTTAATTGAGCCTTTGGGTAAAAATCGTCAATATTAAATGCGTCGGATAAAGGCTCTGGCCCAAGGTGTTGTATTAATTTGTGATTTTCAATGACATCTGTTGACCATAACAGCGAACCGAAACGGCGCGGATCTTTATAGCGCAAGCAGGTGTTATTACTAAAAATAATGTCAATATGTTCGTGTTTTTCTGGTGTCGTTGAAGCCTGAACGATGCGTAAACTACCCGACATGCCCAGGTGGATAATTAACGTGCCCTTATCGGTTTCAAGCAATAGGTATTTTGCACGACGTTTAACATGGTTAATGCAAAGACCCGGTAATAAGGTGGAAACTTCTGGGCTAACGGGCCAACGTAATTTTGCTTGTCGGACAATGACCTGTGAAACTTGTTTGCCTTCAATATGAGGGGCAATTCCGCGACGAGTCGTTTCGACTTCTGGTAACTCAGGCATCGGGTGTCTCCAATCTCGGTAGAGTTGTCATTTTCTTATATTTTGTATCACTAAACTGATATGCAAGTTTTTTATCATTGGAGACTAGCAAGACGCTGTCTTTTTGCTTTATTAAATGAAAGATCAAGTTTGGCTGCTCGTAGAGAGAAATAATAATCTGCTCGGTAGGTGTGGCGTCGAATTTTGTAGTAACAGTAATAGCGCGGGCAAATCGCCATTCATCGAGAAGCATTTGAACCGCGTCTGATGAGAGCTCGTCAGTGGGTGATTGGATACTTTTCCAAGTATTATCTTCTTGTCGTTGAAGCGTTATCTCGGGTGTTTTTAAGCCAATAATCTGACCGTTATTGGGTATCAGCCGAGTGTCAATATAAGCATCAACAGGCGCGGTTAGATGATGTAAAAAAGTGTCATCTAATAAAAATAATTGTGTGTCGTTGCTGACGTAGCGACGTGATTGAACGCTTTCTGTTTTGCCAATATTGAGTGTTTTTTTGTTAAAAGAGACCTTAACTGTTGGTGTATCTAGGCCAAATTGACTGAGTGGCTGTTTTTCTAATGGGTAGCTAGTGGTTGGTTTGATCTGAGATATTTTAAGTAACCTTTCTACCTTGCCTGCTAAGGCTAGTGTGTTGACAGGCTGGGTTAAGTACCACTGGTTTTGTAGGCGCTTTAATTCGATGGTATTAGCCGCTGTTCGCTCGATCTTAATGTGCTGAATAGTGTTGATGTCTAACCCAGCTAGGTTGGTTTTTTTAGGGGCTTCATGCCCGGGCTTTAGCCACGCAATCATGCCTAGACAGACCACTAAGGTAATTAGTAGCAAGTTGATAAGTAGACGATTTTTCATAGCTTAACGTTTTTTGCGTTTAAGCCAAATGAGCAGGCCACTGACGATAAAGAGGGCCGGTAGCAGAAACAAAAACCCAAGACCAAAAATAAGCGACCACTGTTGGCTTATTTCTAGTGTGGTATCGGGCGCTGTTTTTGCAGGAATATCAATAAAGGAGTCGTCGTGGTTGAGCCATTGAATTAGGCTAAGACCAAGGTCTAAATTAGCGCCATTACCAAGAAAAGTATTGGATAAGAAATCCGCATCGCCCAAAACAATAATGCGCTGCTCTTTGGTATTGTCATCTTTTTTATTCAGCGCATAACCAATTGTAATGGGCCCCTGCTTTTCATCCGTATCGGGGTCAAATTGTATTTGCCCTTCAATATCACCTGTTTCTGTCCATGAACGTTCCAGCGTAGATAATAAGGGGGCGGCTTGATAAGGGCTGTTAGCTAATAGACTGAGCCCAGCGGCGCCTGGAAACAAGCTCATAGCCTTTAAATGTTTGGTTGCTAAATGGTTAGGGTATGCGGTGACCAAGGCAAAGGTTGGGTCATCAATACCAAAGACTTGGGTAGTGGCGTCGACCACAGTGCCGGGCAAGAGTTGAATCGTTAACAGTTCAGTTAAAGGCTTAAGAGGCTCGGATTGATTAGGTTCGCCCAACAATAATAATGCCCGACCTTTAGCAAGATATTGTTTTATCACGTCGATTTCTCCGGCTAGGTAATTTACCTGTGGGTCAGCGATGACGAGCAAGGATGTATTGTTTGGTATGGATGGCGTATCCATTAGATTAATGGTTTGGCTATTAATGCCTTTGTTTTTTAATTCGTTTGCGAATAGGCCAAAGTCATAATTTGAATGACCTGCTGGGTTGCGCTCGCCGTGCCCGGTGAGAAAAACAACCCAACGCTGATCACTATTAGCAAGCCTTTGTAGGGCATTGGTAAAGGCTTGCTCGTTTAACTGTTGTAGTGATTCGCGTTTACCGTTATAGCGAATCACTAACTCACCATCGGCGGTGATACCTTCTTCACGTGCTTGGTCAGGGCGTATATCGGGGTTAATAAGGGTTAATGTAATATCTGTTTTATGGTGGCTGTATTTATCGATAAGCTCAGAGATTTGTTGGCGCAAAATATCATTTTCAGTGGCGTACGCGTCTACCTCTATGGGGTGTGTTAATTGTTTCAGTAATTGGATGCTCGGGGTAGATAACGAATTTCTACTATTGGCTGTCCAATCAAATTGGGCGGTATATTGTGTGCTTAGCCAAGCGAGTAGGCCAAGTACGCCAAGAAATAAAAGTGTGAAAACGACATTTTGCAGCCGAATAAATTGGTGTGCTTTGCGGGATATTTTCATTTTTGTAAACGGTCGTTATCTAATCGACGAATGCTGAGAATTAAAAACCCGGCTATAAACAAAATAAAGTAAAAAATATCAGTCGAGTGTATTAAGCCGCGTAGTAAGTTTTCGAAATGTCGCATGATAGAAATATATTCAAGCACACTGCTGCTGTTACCAGCCCAATCAATAATCCATAAGAGTAGTAAAGCGCCAAAACTTCCGATTGCTGCAACCGTTGGTTGAGAGGCAATAGCAGACATGTAAAGCCCTAGCGCATTGAACGAAGCCATCAGTAAGACCATGGCAAGCAGGCAGGCGAAAAGCTTGCCTATATCGAGTTCGCCTACAGTCAATAACGAGAGCGGCATTAGGGTGATGGATAAAAGAATAATCAGTAAGAAAGCAAAAATGGCAAGGAATTTACCAAGCACAATTTCAGTTAGACTGACGGGAGCAGAAAACAGCAAGCTAATGGTTTTGTTGCGGCGTTCATCACTGATGGTTCGCATGGTTAGCAGTGGAATAATAAGTAACAAGATGACAGCAGCATTACCAAACAGCGGTGCGACAATCAGATCGGTTACGCCAGGCGCACCCGGTATACCAATAAGTTTGGGTTGTATCGCTAAATAATAATCAATTTGTGTTAAAAACATGTAGGCCAAAATAAGCTGGCTAACACCGAGAATGGTCCACGCAAGTGGTGACAGAAATAAACTGCGCAGTTCTCGGCTGGCAATCGTGAAACTATTCATGGTTATTTGAATGTTGAGTGAGTGAAAGGAAAATTTGTTCCATATCGTGTTGCTGAGGTGTTAACTCTAGCAAGCCCCAGTTATTTGTTACCGACAGCTCGACTATTGTTTCTGAGATACTAGTGCCTTGGGTATGCTGAATCAGGTACTGCCCGGTGTCGAGGGCTTCAAGGGCTGTTATGTTGGGCACGTTTTGCAGTACTTCCTCGTTCGGTTGTTGACGAAAGCGCACTATTAAGCTCGAAGACGTCATTCTGCGAGATAAGCCTTCAACAGGCTCATTTAATACCAGTTTTCCGTGATGAATGATTTGTACTCTACTGCATGAATGCTGAACCTCGGGCAGTATATGAGTGGATAAAATGACACTGTGTTCATTGCCAAGTTCACGAATGAGTTCACGAATTTCTAAAATTTGAATAGGGTCTAGGCCAACCGTGGGTTCGTCTAAAATAATCACCGATGGGTTATGTAAAATAGCTTGAGCAATACCAACGCGTTGTTGATAACCCTTTGATAAATTGCCAATTAAACGATGCCCCATGTCGCTTAAACCACATTTTAGCTTTCCACGTTCTACAGAGAGTTTAATGGCGTGTTTACGTAAACCGTGCAGTTTGGCGCAGTAGCGCAGGTATTCATCTACCGTCAGGTCTGGATAAACAGGGGGTATTTCAGGCAAAAACCCTAATTCAGCTTTGGCAAGTTTGGGTTGGTCGATAATGTCATAACCATTAATTTTAATTTCACCGACGGTGGGTGTTAAGTTGCCACAAATCATTTTCATGGTGGTTGATTTACCAGCCCCATTTGGCCCCAAAAAGCCAAGAACCTCGCCTTTATTAAGCGAAAAGCTTACATCGTCAACAGCACAATGGTGACCAAATTGACGCGATAAATGGTTAACTTCTATTAGGCTGCTCATCAAATTTAGTATCTGTGATCTTAGTTTAGGGGGTTAAACGAAGGAGTCTAATATGTGCCTGACTTCCTTTCAAGCAACGATGGTCAGATAAATAGGGGTGAATCTATTATAGAGGCATGTAAAAATACAGGTTTAAAAGGTTGAGCTTTTTTCATGTTATTAGGTATAGATACTGGCGGCACTTTCACCGATTTTGTTTACATAGACGATCAAGGCGTGCGTATTCATAAGGTGCTTTCAACCCCAGAGGCTCCTGAAAAAGCTATTTTGCAAGGCATTAATGCCTTGGGCGTTGATAATGAAAATTTGTTGATTGTGCATGGATCAACAGTGGCGACCAATGCTGTATTAGAAAAAAAAGGTGTCCGTTGCTGCTTTGTGACAAACCATGGCTTAGCGGATATGTTAACGATAGGTCGCCAAGCAAGGAAAGAGCTTTACAACTTAAACCCAAAACCGGAAGAGCCGCCGGTGCCCTCAAACTTGTGTTTGGAAACGGGCGGGCGTGTCTCAGCGCAGGGTGAAGTGATTGAACCGCTAAGCGATGAGCAGATCGCAACATTGATTTCAAAAATAAATTATCTAGAACCAGAACCAGAAGCAGTTGCGATTAATTTATTATTCTCTTTTTTAGATGATGCAGCAGAAAGACGATTAGAGGCGGCCATGCCTGAAGGTTTATTTGTATCGCGTTCATCGATGGTTTTGGCTGAATATAAAGAATATGAACGCGGTATGGCGACTTGGTTGAATGCTTATGTTGGGCCGTTAGTCATTGGTTATCTAGATAGACTAAGAGCAGCAGTTAAAGCATCATCCGTTTCTGTGATGCAAAGTTCTGGTGGAACGATAGCCGCAGAACAGGCAGGTAAACAAGCGGTTCGAATGCTTTTGTCTGGCCCTGCTGGTGGATTAATGGCCGCATTACACATAGGTGAAAAAGCAGGGTTTGATCGTCTGTTAACGTTGGATATGGGGGGGACGTCTACGGATGTGGCCTTATTAGATGGTGCGATAGCGTTAACAAACGAGGGGCAAATTGAGGGTTATCCCGTTGCGGTTCCAATGGTGGATATGCATACCATTGGTGCAGGCGGTGGCTCTATTGCATCTGTTGATGCAGGTGGGTTGCTGTGTGTTGGACCTGCATCTGCGGGTGCCTCACCTGGGCCAGCTTGTTATGGCAAAGGTGGGCAGGCAGTAACAGTAACTGATGCCAATGTATATTTGGCTAGAATTAATACGCGTTATTTTCTTGGTGGTGATATGCCCTTAGATATAAAGGCGACAAATCAAGCAATGGAGAGCTTAGCGGCAGACTTGGGATGTGAACCTAAAGAGGCAGCGCAAGGGGTTATTAAGTTAGCGAATGAACATATGGCACGAGCGTTACGTGTTATTTCAATTCAGCGTGGTATTGATCCAAGGCCATATGCCTTAATGACGTTTGGTGGGGCAGGCAGTTTGCATGTGTGTGCTTTAGCGGAGGCTTTGGGAATGCAAACAGCCATAGTCCCTGTTAACTCGGGTGTGCTGTCTGCCTTTGGGATGTTAGCAGCGCCACGCTCGCGTGAGTTGTCCCGAAGCTTACTAGGGCGGTTGGATGATGTAGCTGTTGAGCAAATAGAGCATGGTTTTTTAACTTTAGTGAGGCAAGGCCAAGCAGAGTTAATGGCGGAAGGCGTGTCCTTAGACGATATAAAAATAAACTACCTGGTTGATCTAAGGTATGTCGGTCAGTCGTATACGTTGCCAATACAATGGAGTGATTCGGCGACAGTGATTAAAGACTTTCATACGATGCATAAGAGCCGTTATGGGCATGATCTAGAGCTGGCCGTTGAATTAGTTAATCTGAGGGTGTCATTATCGGGTGAAATGCCGAAGCCTAGGTTAGTTGAACAGTGTTCACGTGATAAAGACGGTAAGGTGCCTGTTGAAATGGATGATGGAATGCACATTTACCAACGAAAAGAGTTAATGTCGAATGACGTAATTAATGGGGAAGCGCTCATTGTTGAACAGGTGGCAACCACGTACCTAGCCGCTGGTTGGCAATGTCAGGTTGATCATATAGGTAACTTGGTTCTATCGAAACTATAGCTGACATTGCTTTTTAAAAGCTCAGTCTAAAACAAGAACAGCTGAATGATGATGGCCTGCCAAAGTTTTAAAAAAAATACAATAATGAGGAGAATCAACTAGCTTTGCTTCGACTTGAGAATTAGATTAAAGTTAAGAGTAGATTTTTACTAAATCTCAAGCATAAAAAGCATTGATTTAGTCGCTGTAAGTGGTTAGCATTATGCCGATCTGTAAAAATAACAAGTGTTAGTTTTCTTTTGAGTCGCCAACATCTGCGTTTTGTGTCATGCATGTTGAATGCTAGCCCTAAGTGGTATGAAAAGCGCGGTTCTCATAAATAAGAAGGAGGGGCATGCTGGTAACCAATAATGAGGAAACGGTTAAGCGATTCTGTGAGGCTTGGGATGAAATGGATCAGGATACAATCTTATCGTTAATGAGTGATGATGCTGTTTACCATAACTTACCGCTAGGGCCATTAAAGGGCCGCGAGCAAATAGCAGGCTCTGTAGAAGGTTTTTTAAAGATGACAGCAAGCACTGAATTTAAAATATTAACCTTGGTGGCAGATGGTAAGCGTGTTGTAACCGAACGAGTCGATACCTTTGCTTTTAAAGATGGCACGATGATGGAAGAACTGCCAGTATTAGGTATATTTGAGTTTGATAATAATGGCAAAATAAGTTCGTGGCGTGAGTATTGGGATATGCAAGATTGGCTTAAACGTGGTGGACCAGTGTTATAGCAGACGTTAAATGAATACTGTTATTTTATAGTGGTGAATAAACTAATGGGCCTTTTAAGGGCCATCGTTTTTAGAGTTGTAGAAGTTTTTTATAAATTAATATAGAGGAAGAGAAATATGAGTTTTGAAATGGTTGAGAAAATGATCCCTTCTGGGGAGCTTGCAAGTAACTGCATTATTGCGGGAAACCCTAAAAATCCACCGCTATTGTTATTACATGGTGCAGGCCCAGGAGCCAGTGCGATGTCAAATTGGGCGCAATGTGCTCCTATTTTAGCAAAAGATTTTTATGTGATTGCACCGGATGCGATTGGTTTCGGCCAATCAGAATTACCGAAAGAAGTGCCGACAAAAATTGCTAGATGGATGGGCTATCGAGTGGAACAAATTAAAGGCTTGCTTGATGAGTTAGGCATTGAAAAAACACATATTATTGGTAATTCAATGGGTGGTGCGCTTGCTATGCAGTGTGTTGTTGAAATGCCAGATCGTTTTGATAAGTGTATGTTGATGGGCGCTATCGGTGCGCCATTCGAAAAATCATCCACGCTTACACGTATGATGACTTTTTATGATGATCCAAGAAAAGCGCGTTACCGTGAGTTAATTCAAAGCTTTGTTTATGATCCAAGTATCTTTGAAGATTTAGAAGCAGTGATGCAAGATCGTTTTGATAAAGCAATGGACCCTAAAATGCGTCCTATCCAAGAAGTTATGTTTAAAGCGATGAATGAAGAGATGAATACAGTGCTCGTTATTCCACCACCTATTCTTGCTTCTATGGACCATGAATGGGCGATTATTCACGGTCGCCAAGATAAAGTGGTACCACTAGAAACTAGCATGTACTTCTTACAGCATTTGAAACGTGCTGAGCTACATGTATTGGATCGTTGTGGTCACTGGGCTCAAACACAACGTTGGGACGGTATGTATCCAATTATTATGTCTCACTTCTTGGGTAAAGAAATCAGGTGTTAGACCAAAAAATATTAGAAGCCTCTGCGCTAGCGCTTGATAAAGCGCTAGCCAGTGGTGAGACTATCCCGCAGTTCTCTCAGCTGTATCCTGAAATGACCATTGAAGATGGTTATGCCATCCAAGCTGAATGGACAAAAATTAGGTTGGCTCAAGGGCGAAAAATTGTAGGGCGAAAAATTGGTTTAACATCCCGTGCTATGCAAATGGCATCGCAAATAACCGAGCCTGATTACGGTACGTTAATGGATGATATGGTATTTTCAGATAACTCTGAAATTCCATTTGATCGTTTTATTGCGCCGTTGGTTGAAGTAGAGATAGCATTTGTTTTAGGAAAACGCCTTGTTGGTGAAGATATTACGCTAACGGATGTGCTGAAAGCGACTGACTATGTTTGTCCAGCTGTAGAAATAGTTGATTCACGGGTAATACGTGTAGACCCAGAAACCGGCAAACGACGCAAAGTGTTTGATACTATTGCGGACAATGCTGCTTGTGCTGGTTTAATTACTGGTGGCCGACCAGTAAAGCCAATGGATGTTGATTTAAGATGGATAGGTGGTGTCATTTCGCGTAATGGTTTAATCGAAGAAACGGGCGTTTCTGCGGGCGTGCTTAATCACCCAGGTAATGGGATTGTATGGCTGGCAAAGCGTTTTGCTCCGCATGGTATATCGCTGGAACCGGGGCAAGTGATATTAGGTGGCTCATTTACGCGCCTTTTGTCAGTCGAACGTGGAGATACCTTTCATGCTGATTTTGGCACCTTGGGTAGCATTGGATTCCGTTTCGTCTAATTAAATATTAAGAGGTAGAGAAATATGTCATTACCGATGACAAAGAATATATTTAAGCAGTCGATACAGGCGAATAAAAAACAACTGGGCGCCTTTATGGCATTGGCCGATTCTACGGCAGCAGAGCTGATGGCGACGACCGGTTTTGACTGGTTGTTGATCGACGCCGAACACGGCCCTAATGATATCAAAAATATTATGCATCAACTGCAAGCGATGAGTGCGTATGACGTTAACGCAGTTGTTCGCTTGCAAGATCATAATGTTGGCGATATTAAAAGGGTGCTTGATATTGGTGCGCAAACATTGCTTATTCCTATGGTTGACACGGCTGAGCAAGCGAAGCAATTAGTCGACGCGGTACGTTATGCACCGAAGGGTGTGCGAGGTATGGGAGGGGCTTTGACCCGAGCAACCCGCTGGGGGAGCATCAAAGATTACCTTCAACAAGCAGACGATAATATTTGTTTAGTCTTACAGCTAGAAAGTAAAGAAGGCATTGCGGATCTTGATGCGATTACTCAAGTTGATGGCGTGGATGCGGTGTTTATAGGCCCTGCAGACTTGGCGGCTGCCATGGGCTATATAGGTCAACCTGGGCACCCTGAAGTTTGTAAAGTCGTTGAACGGTCAATTCAGCGTGTTCATGAACTTGGAAAGCCGGTGGGTGTTTATTGTGGTGATCCTGAACAAGCAGAGCGCTACCAACAAATGGGAGCTAGTTTTTTCTTGATTGGAGCAGATACCTTATTGTTAAAGGCAGCTGCTGGCTCTTTGCTAGATCGCTTTAATAAGGATTAGCCTTTTTCTTGTTTTATAAAAAGCTTATGGGTGATGTGCTCATAAGCTTTTTTAATGCGCCATGAAAAATTTAAATGAGATAGGTGATATTAAAGGAGGTCGCTCTTTCATTTAACCCAGTGCCTTGTTGTTATGGGTTAATGTGGCTATGGTTGGTTCGTATTAAATAAATTTGTATATGCTGTTTAAGTATTAAAAGTGTTAGCGAATGAGTAGTGAATCACAGTCAGTCATATTGATACGGATGTTAGGGTAAACTGTCATTAATAAAGCTGATACAGAGCCTGAATATTGGTATTATATTAGCTTGTAATAATATTCTGGTTTATTCCTACCTAGGACATCATTTTGATATCAATTATCCCCTCCTATGTCTGGCTAACATTGCTGGCATCTGTTTTTCATGCGTTTAGCTTTACGTATACTAAACAGTTCTTAGCGCATTCTTTGAATCGCCAAAAGTTAGCTTTTTACAGTCAGTATGCAGTGGGGTTTCTAGCGGTACTATTATTGCCGTTTGTTGATTTAGCACAATTGTGGGAGCAGTTTTGGCTAGTCTTATCGATGTGTGTGCTCGTGCTATTGGGACAAACAAGTTATCTCAATGCAATGCGGCATGGTGATGCGTCATTTGTAGTGCCGATGTTGGGCTGTAAAATTTTTGCAGTGGCTGGCTTGTCGGTACTGTTTTTTGAACAAACCTATCCGCCGAGTGTCTATCTTGCGGGGCTAGGTGCTTTCGTTAGTTTGTTTTTTTTAAATGACGGTAAATTACATGGCTCGCCGTTGGCATTGTTCTTTGTATTGTTAACGTGTTTCTTCTTTGCCTTGGCCGATATAATTGTCGTCCATGTATTGAAAAATGGCATGGGGGGCTTGGAATTGGCGGTGTTTGTTTTTGTTGTTCCAGCCGTATTATTAATGCCACTTTCACCAATTTTGTTTAAAAATGACTGGAAGGTTTCAAAACCGTTTGGCAAATCATTGCTTATCTATGCGTTAGCGCACTTCATGGGGCTTATTATTTTGATGTATGCGTTTAAGTTATCGCAAGAGGCAACCATGATAAATATTGTGCAAGCATCAAGAGGCTTTATTGCCGTAGGTGTGGTTTATGTATTAGCCCGGTTTGGTTTGAGTCAAATGGAAAAACTGACGCGTAAACAATTAATTAGTCGACTAGCAGGCGGTTTGCTAATGTTTGGCTCGTTAGCGGTTGCTGTGGCAGGTATATGAGGGTTTAGTGGTGATGCGCTAAGGCCGAAAGAATCTGGCTGTCGGTTCGGCTACTCTTTGGATCAAGGGTATTTTAGACCAGAGTTTGTTATGCCATGAGGTCGCTGCGAATATTGGCAACAACCTCATGGTGGTCTGGTTTCTATCTAACTAGAAAAAGATACTAATATTGTTTGATAGGATGGTGCTTTGGTCTACTAAAATGGTACGTTTGGCTATTTTAAAGCCTAATGTATTATCTGAGCGGCGCAGCACGTCGTGACGTTCGCCTGCAAAAATATCCACCTGCGTTTCTAAGCGGTTTCGATAAACAATAAATGATGAGCAAACATTGAAGGTGTCTTTCTGTTCACCTTCGGTAATAATCACGTTTGAAACGGTGTGACGTGTTCGCGAAGCTGGGTTTTCAGACCAACTAAAGTCACTGAGAAGCTTTCTTAAACGTCCGTTCATTGTGGTTTTGTCTTCATCGAAATGAGCGAATTCATGCTGGTTAGTATATTCAACTAAATCACTAGCTCGAGCGCGTCCACGTCGTTGCATAGCGTTTCTTCTAATGGGCATATAATAGTGAATGTCGTCATCTAATAAGGCAAACCAATCTTCGTATTTGATGTTGTCTAATAGTAGCGCTTCGCGGTAATAAAACTGCTCAATTTCGTTTTGTAGTGCAAGGTCAGCCGCAGGGCTTGAAATAATTTCTTTAATGTTAATAGGTGAGGCCATAGTCGATTCCAAAAGTAATTTTTAGGTTAAGATCAGCTCTTAAAGTTAAGGTTTTAAGGTGTCCCAGCTGAGCTCAGTCATCATTCTTAACCAGTGCTGATACATGCCACGAGCGGCATCTTCACTGTAAACACCACTAATGCGGCCAGGGAAGTCAGGGTGATCGGTCGTTGAGTCACCTAATCCCATTTGCATATTAAGCTTAGTTTTTCGAGCCTTATTGCCTCTGAAAAGCTTTTGAACCTCAATCCAGTTTTCACCATCGTCTTGTTCAAAAACACCACCGGCAGAAAAGGTGCGAATATTCTGTTTTCTGAACTCTTCTTTAATATGATCAGGTGCATCAGCATCAACCACAATAAATGCCCATACTTCGATTTCGTTAGGGCCACGAGGGTGCCAAGTACGGATGGTGTTAACGCCCGGTAAAAAGGAGCAAGTAGGGAAGATGGTCATGTGTTGCCCCATCATACGTTGACCAAACATAGGGCCTAGGCGTTTTGAAGCGATCTCGGCCTGCGGGCTGGTGGTAATATATTCAGTAATGGCCGGGCCCATAATGCCCTGCAAAAGACCGGGTTGATCTACATAGTACCCGGTGCCATGACCGCCCCATTTAGCGCGGAACTGGTTGCCTTGAGTTGGGATATCAATATCGTTCAAGTTAAGCTCTTCAGGTAAACCAGCGGTAAAACCAGATAAGTGAGACATAGTGGCAGCATGATACATATCGCTACAAAATTGTTCGGCAGCAAATTTCCAGTTGGTGGGGATAACCCATTTTTGAATGCCGCCGATGGCTTCTGTGCCTGCCTCGGTTCGGTTAAACATCACATCGATATAAGGTTTTGAGTCAGATAGGTATTCGTCTAACGAAGGTGCTTGTTCATCCCAGTTGGCAAAAATAAGTCCGCGATAGGTTTCAACACGGGCTTGCAAGGGGCTCCACTCTGATTTGTCTAGGGGTTCACAATGGCCTTCTTTCTCGAAAGGGATATCAATTAACTGGCCAGAAATGTCGTGAGCCCAGCCGTGGTATGTGCAAACAAATGCTTTGGCGTTGCCTGCGTCATCACGGGATAATTTCATGCCTCGATGATGGCACTGGTTTAAGAAAACACGAAGGCTAGCATCCTTTTGCCGCACTAGAATGACAGGGTCTTCACCAATATAAGTGTTTAGGAAGTCGCCGGTATTAGGAACATGACTCTCGTGTCCAAGTAGGATCCATGAACGAGCGAATACACGTTCAAGCTCAAGTTCATAGAGCGCCTCATCATTATAGATGCGTGCATCTATAATTCCGTTTTCATCGCTGACTAACTTTTTGATCTCATCGATAGACCAATTAGATGTGTTTTTTTCCTCATCATTCATGAGTTACTGTTCTCCAAAAGTGATTTTTAAGTTCTTTAGACTAAAATATTGATTAAAGTCATTGTAGTTTAAAAAATATCCGTTAGCAAAAATTTAAAAAAAATCTATCTTTAGTTAGATTTGAGCGACAGTTTGTTTGATAATGCAGGGTTTAAAGCTTTAAAGTAAGGTATTAAAACTCAGATATTGGCTTATTTTAGATAAGCTTGTGTTTTGATGACATTAATTTTAAGTCGTTTAAAGACTATGATTGATGATGATCAATGCGTGGTGTATTTAGCCACGGTAGAATAAATTATTTTATCATTCAGTTAACTATTTAAGGAAGGCATATGCAACATATTAATCATTTCATAAATGGCGAGTTTGTATCCGCTGTTGACGGTAAATCATTTGAAAAACGCTCCCCTGTTGACCGGCGCCTTATTGCTCAGGTATCTGAAGGGGGTAAGGTTGATGTTGATCGTGCAGTCCACGCAGCGCGTGCCGCTTTAAATGGAGAATGGGGAGCTTTTACCATGGAGCAACGCGTTGAGATTTTATATGGTGTTGCCGATGAGATTACCCGACGTTTTGATGATTTTGTAGAAGCGGAAATGGCAGATACGGGGCAACCTAAAAGTATTATGACGCATGCGTTTATTCCTAGAGGCGCGGCAAACTTTAAAATTTTTGCTGATGTCATTAAGAATGTTCCGAATGAGTCATTTCAAACGACAACGCCGGATGGTTTAGGTGCGCTGAACTATGCTATTCGTGTACCAAAAGGTGTTGTTGGTGTGGTGTCGCCTTGGAATGCGCCCTTTTTGTTAATGACGTGGAAAGTAGGGCCTGCGCTGGCTTGTGGTAATACAGTGGTGGTTAAGCCTTCTGAAGAGACGCCATTAACCACTACTTTATTGGGTGAAGTCATGAATAAAGTAGGCGTACCAAAAGGCGTGTTTAATGTTGTTCACGGTTTTGGGCCTGACTCTGCCGGTGAGTATTTAACACATCATCCAAAGGTAGACGCTATTACCTTTACCGGTGAAACGACTACAGGAGCGGCTATTATGAAAGCCGCATCGGAGGGGATGCGAGATGTTTCCTTTGAGCTGGGTGGTAAAAATGCGGGTATTGTCTTTGCAGATAGTGATTTTGATAAAGCGGTTGATGGGATATACAAGTCCTCATTCTTGAATTCTGGACAGGTCTGCTTAGGCACGGAGCGTGTTTATGTTGAGCGGCCCATTTTTGATAAATTTGTGGAAGCACTGAAGAAAAAAGTCGAAAAAGTGCGCCACGGTAGGCCGGATGATGAAAACTGTAATTTTGGCCCAATGATTAGCCATGAGCATCAAGCAAAGGTACTGTCTTATTATGCAAAAGCAGTTGAGGAAGGCGCAACAGTTGTCACGGGAGGTGGCGTTCCCAGCATACCAGAAGAATTAAAAGAGGGTGCTTGGGTGGAGCCAACCATTTGGACAGGGCTTGCAGAAGATGCAACGGTCATGAAGGAAGAAATTTTTGGTCCTTGCTGCCACATTGCGCCATTTGACGATGAGCAACAAGTGATTAACTGGGCCAATGATACAGAATATGGTTTATCAACAACCGTATGGACACGGGATTTGTCACGCGCTCACCGCGTGGCTGCCAAAATTAATGTGGGTATTACCTGGATTAATAGCTGGTTCTTACGTGATTTAAGAACCGCTTTTGGTGGCTCTAAGCAATCAGGTATTGGACGAGAGGGTGGTGTTCATTCCTTAGAGTTTTATACTGAAACACGGAATGTTTGCGTTAAATTGTAATGAAATAACCGAGGTGCCTTATGGGCACCTCGATTACTTGCTTAAGACTTAAGCTAAACCTTCATGCTTAAGTGCTTCTTGTACAGCAGGGCGAGAGCCAATACGCTCTTGGAATGCTTTAAGTGATGGCCAAGGTGAGGCATCAAATTCAAAGTATGGGTGCCAGCTTAAGATAACGAATAAGTAGATATCTGCTACTGAGAACTGATCACCTACTAGGTACTCACTATCACCCATTGACTCAACTAATTGAGTTAGGCGCTTGCTATAACCTTCAATAAAAACACCTTTTGTATCATCAGAAAGAGCAGGGTTAAATAAAGGCGCAAGTCCTTTATGTAATTCTGTTGATAAAAAGTTTAACCATTGCTGTAACTTTGCACGTTCAAACGTGTCAGCAGCAGGTGCTAGGTTTTTTTCAGGTGCTAAGCTTGCGATGTATTGCACAATAGCAGGACCTTCGAATAAAAACTCACCGCTATCAAGCTGTAACGCAGGCACATAACCGCAAGGGTTAATGTCAAGATAGTTATCACCATTCTCGAGAGTGTGTGATTGCAAGTCTACTTTTACTAGCTCTGTTTTAGCTGTTAAACCTGCTTCATGAATAGCAATATGTGGAGATAAAGAACATGATCCTGGGGAGTAATAAAGTTTCATACGTGTTATTCCTTATAATTATCGTTAGTTAAAAATCCCAAAATAAATGTGGGTCATTGTCTACTAAAAGCATCAATATGCTTAGTTTTATTGTAACGCCGTTCTTTGATTATTGTTAAGTAAATGCTAGTGTATTCGTGCTTTAAAAAATTAATCAAAATCTAGGAGAGCAATCTGATGAAAGGCTTAAAAGTTTGGATGGTCGGTGTTGGTATTTTTTATATATTAAACTTGGTGTTATTGTGGCCAAGCCTTTGGGGGCCGCAAGTACCTTTGATGTATCCAGGTGTTGAGCTATATCAAGATGAGGTTATATTTCAATTGTTGCTAGATGCTTGGTTGATTGTAGGGCTTGGTTTAGCAGCAATAGGCGTGGTGTTGATTGCTGGCGCACGAAACCCAATGCGCTACTATCCTGCGTTGATTCCTGTGGTGTTTATCACAGAAACGATCTTTGGCATTTGGGATATCTACAGTGCGATGAACCATGAGGATGTTGTTGTGGCACTGATTACGCTGGTTATTCATGTCATTATTATCGCAACAGGGCTTGTGGTCTGGAAGAACGCTAAAGCCTTAGAGGTGTGAATATAGTTTATAAATAATCTTGATCAGTTTTTTTATGAGGAGTTGCTAACATGCATGATTGTTGTCATGAAGCTCAACAGGAGAAGGGAATGAGCCATAAAGACCCTGTATGTGGCATGGATGTTTCTAAAGATACTCAGTACCAGACGGAATATAAGGGCCAATGGTATGGGTTTTGTTGTGAAGGCTGCCTGATAAAATTTAACAAAGATCAAGACATGTACCTGTCGGGTCAAGCACGGCCTGAACCTACTGCTGCTCTAGGGGCTAAATATATCTGTCCAATGTGTCCGGGTGTTGAAAGTGATAGCCCAGATATTTGCCCAAAATGTGGTATGGCATTGGAGCCGGAAGCCTTTGTACCTCCATCTAAAAAGACCGAGTATATTTGCCCTATGCATCCAGAGGTGGTGGAAGAGTCACCGGGTTCATGCCCGGTTTGCGGTATGGCTTTAGAAGCGCGAACGGTGGTTTTGGAAGAGGAAAACCCAGAATTAGATGATATGAGTCGACGGTTTACCTTTAGTCTTATATTTACGGTGCCGTTATTTATTATAGCCATGTCAGAAATGGTGGTAGGGGATTTGTTTTTATCATTTTTATCGGCCAAAACATGGCAATGGATTCAGCTACTGCTGGCGTCCCCGGTTGTATTATGGGCGGGCTGGCCGTTTTTTGAACGCGCCGTGCAGTCGATAAAAACATGGAACCTTAATATGTTCACCTTGATCGGCTTGGGTGTAACCGTCGCTTGGCTGTATAGCCTCGTGGCGGTGTTCTTCCCTAATGCCTTTCCGGACTCAATGTTCAATGCACAGGGTGTTGTTGCTGTCTATTTTGAAGCGGCTGCAGTGATTATTACCTTGGTATTGTTGGGTCAAGTGTTGGAATTAAAAGCACGCGGTCAAACCAACAAAGCAATTCATTTGTTGGTGGGGCTATCACCTAATACAGCGCGACGGGTGAATGGGCATGGCGATGAAGAGGAAATTTTATTAGAAGATGTTGTTGTCGGTGATGTGCTGCGTGTTCGCCCAGGCGATAAAGTGCCTGTGGACGGTGTTTTACTCGATGGCGGTAGCTCAATAGATGAGTCGATGGTCACCGGTGAGCCTGTGCCGGTGGAGAAAACAGCAGGAGACTCAGTTATTGCCGGTACAGTTAATGGCACTGGCAGCTTTACCTTAACGGCGCAGCATGTGGGCAATGAGACGTTGTTGTCACAAATCATTCATATGGTTAGCGAGGCACAGCGTAGTCGTGCGCCGATTCAGCGTGTGGCGGATGTTGTAGCGTCGTGGTTCGTCCCGATTGTTGTTAGTATTTCTGTGGTGACTTTTTTTGCCTGGTATGCCTTGGCATCCGAATATGCGCTAAGTTTGGCTGTTGTTAATGCCGTTGCGGTGTTAATTATTGCCTGTCCGTGTGCCCTAGGTTTAGCGACACCGATGTCGATTATGGTGGGTATGGGACGTGGTGCGAACATGGGCGTGTTAATCAAAAATGCTGAAATGTTAGAGTTGATGGAAAAGGTGGATACCTTGGTGGTTGATAAAACCGGCACATTAACAGAAGGGAAGCCCAGTGTAACGGGTATCAAAACACTAGGGAAGATGACGACTGATGAGGCGCTCTTATTGGCGGCAAGCCTTGAAAAAGTCAGTGAACATCCACTGGCGGAGGCGGTTGTGAATGCAGCGCAAGAGTTAACTCTGCTTGAGGTGGTTGATTTTAATGCTACTACTGGAAAAGGAGTGTCTGGTGAGATTAATCAGCAGTCTGTATTGTTAGGGAATAAACGTTTTCTGGATGATAACGGGATCGATACGGGTGATTTTAATAGCTTGTCGTTATCTGATAACAGTGCAGGAGAAACTTTATTGTATATGGCGGTAAATGATCAGGCCTGTGCAGTGTTTTTATTAAAGGATGAAATAAAGCCTTCAACACATCAGGCGATAGATCAACTGCATCAAAATGGCGTGAAAGTGGTGATGTTAACGGGTGACCAGCAGACGTCAGCTGAGCAGGTAGCCAATCAGTTGGGGATTGATGAATTTAAAGCGGGTGTTTTACCGGCAGAAAAAGCGGATGTTATTAAAAGTCTTCAAGCTGATGGCCATGTGGTAGCGATGGCTGGGGATGGTGTTAACGATGCCCCCGCGCTGGCGCAAGCAAATGTAGGTATTGCAATGGGCAACGGTTCGGATATTGCTATTGAAAGCACTGGAGTTGTACTAGTTAAGGGTGACCTGAGAGGTATCGTCCGCGCGCGTAAATTGAGTAAAGCAACGATGAAAAATATCAGGCAAAACCTTGTGTTTGCTTTTCTTTACAATAGCTTAGGTGTGCCGGTTGCAGCAGGCGTGTTGTACCCTTTCTTAGGGATTTTATTGTCGCCGATGATTGCCGCCGCAGCGATGAGTTTAAGCTCTGTATCAGTGATTGCAAATGCGCTGCGGTTAAAAATAGTAAGGCTTTAAGTTAGGTGATCAAGCAGTTCATCTAGGGGTGCGGGTTTAGCTATGTGGTAGCCTTGAGCATAATCTACCCCGAGTTGCCTAAGCAGCTGAAAAATTTCTTCATTTTCAACGAACTCAGCAATTGTACTCATGCCCATAACATGACCAATTTCATTGATGGAGCGGGTCATCGCTAAATCAATGGGGTCGGACTCAATATGACGAATAAAGCTACCGTCTATTTTTAAATGATTAACGGGTAATTGCTTAAGGTAAGAGAAGGATGACATCCCCGTACCAAAGTCGTCTAATGAGAAAGAGCAGCCCAACTCGTGCATATTGTGTATGAACTCAAATGCCAACGATAAGTTTTGAATGGCCGATGACTCGGTTATTTCAAAGCATATTTTTTTACAATCAATAGCATATTGTTTGAGGTATCGAGTGACATAATGGGAAAGATCCTCGTCTGACAACGATAGGCCTGATAGGTTAATGCTGCATAATTTTGTTTTCGCTAACACATCAGGGTGCTCAGACAGCCATGCCAATGTGTTTTTAATGACCCAATGATCAATTCGGTGTATCAGCCCGTAACGTTCAGCTGGTGGTAAGAAAGCGCCGGGGCTGATGAGTCTTTCATTATCTTTTATTCTGAGTAGGACTTCGTAATGTAAAGATTGGTTACTACCAGGGTTGGTTGGGGCTATTCTTTGTTGATAGAGAATGAATTGGTCGGTGTCGAGCGCAGTGTTTAGCTTGTTAAGCCATTGCATTTGGTGTTGAGGTATGCCCGGCTGTTGCTGAACATTTGAGATATCCATTTCTATAATACAGTTTCTACCCTCTTCTTTTGCTTTATAGCAAGCAGCATCAGCGACTGTTAGTGGGTCACTTTCAGATTGTAATCCGGAAGAAAAGTGTGCAATGCCCATACTCGCGCCGATATTAAACGTTTTATGATCACAGGTGAAACGAAACTTTTGTATGGTGGATAAGACGTCGTTAGCCACTTTAAGTGCAGCCTCTTTCGGGCACGCTTCCAATAAAATGGCAAACTCGTCGCCACCAAGTCTTGCTAAGGTATCTCGTCCTCGGACTAAAGGCGAAAGAATGGAGGAGAGTTGCCTGAGTAATTGATCTCCACCTTGGTGTCCACAGGTGTCATTAACTATTTTAAATTGATCGAGGTCTATAAAGATCAGGCTATGCCTAATATTGGCTTCTTGAGTTGCAGATAGGCAGTTTGCTAAGCGGCGGCTAAATTCACCACGGTTTAATAAGCCGGTTAAGGTGTCATGAGAGGCTTGATGCTTTAATTGGTTGGTTAAATGATAAGCCGTTGTGATGTCGTTAATAGTAAAGACAAGCCCTAAACGTTCGGCATTTTTGTTGGTTATAAAAGTGCGAGACCACTCAATCGTAGATTTGTTGCCATCTTCGTGCTCAATAAAAGCAACTTGTTGTTTTGCTTCCAACGTTTCTTTATTGATATTAACCAACTCAATGGGCAACGATTCATTGGTTTTTAATATTAAAACCTCATCAATAGCTTGGTGGGTACAGTCTTTTTGTTGAGTGTTTAATAACTTATGGGCAGCGGGGTTGCTATAGTGAATGATACCGTTGAGGTCGGTAACGATAACGCCTTCATGCACTGACTCCATCGTTGCTTGAAGAAAATCTCTCTCGATGCTTAGTTTTTCTTTAATGTTTGAAGTCTCTTTTTCTGGTTGATTAATGCGAGCCTGTTGGTCTTTCAGTTTCTTTTGAGCCTTCGCAGCTATATGAGGCTTAACGGTTGACGAAGGGTTAGAAAGAGGCTTTTGTTCATTTATTAAGAAACCCTTTTGGTTAAACATATCGTCTTTCATTGGCTTAGTTATGTTTAAGGTGCCATAACGCAGCGGCACAGTTTTGAGTGGTTTTTTTAGCAACCTGTACAGCTAATGTAGTGATCATGTGGGTAACCTTATAAATGACAAGATTCTCAATAGATGATTGATTTTATTGAGTTTTGATTTATTACTCCGTTATAAACCAGGGCGCAAAGAAGTACAATGATTTTAGACTAAATTTATAGAAAGGATATGATATTAGACTATGACAGAGATATTTTCGATTAAAGTAACTTTATGACAATATTAGACAGTAGTGAATTATTGGCTCAATTGCCTAGCGAATTACATGCAGATATAACGCATATGGTCAGTGAGCTGCCGGATTTATTTGATCAACGTCGGCTTGCAGAAATGGATGCTCATTTAGCTGGCCGAGTTGTGGCGAGTAGTTCGTTTATTCAACGCCAAGCAGTACGCTTTCCTGAGATAAGCGAGAAGCTATTGCAAGGGGTCGGCCCAATTAACTGGTGTGTCGATAGCCTATTTGAAGAGTTAACGGGCAGGGTCGATGGAGTTACTGATGAAGCGACTATGATGCCCCTGCTTCGCCAGTTTCGCAATCAATACATGTTACAGATTGCTTGGCTTGATCTCGCTGGCGCTGAGGTCGATTCAATTTTGCAGTATTTGTCTGCATTGGCTGATGCGTTGATCCGATGTGCAGTGGAATGGGCGTATTCGATGGCTTGTGCACGCTCGGGTATTCCCCGTGATGAGCAAGGCAAAGAGCAGCAGTTAATAGTGATTGGTATGGGGAAACTGGGTGCGAAGGAGCTTAACTTTTCCTCGGATATAGACCTTATATTTTGTTACCCATCAAGGGGTGAAACCGATGGTACACGGCCTACAAGTAATGAAGAGTTCTTTACTAAAATGTGCAGAATGGTTATTCGCTTGCTAGACAAGGTTACAGTGGATGGTTTTGTCTTTCGCGTAGATACCCGGTTACGCCCTTTTGGTGAAAGTGGGGCATTAGTGCTAAACCACGATGCCATGGAAATTTATTACCAAAGCCATGCGCGAGAGTGGGAGCGTTATGCGATGGTGAAGGCACGGCTGATAACCGGAAGTAAAGAAGGTAAGGCTGAACTTACGACGATGATAAAGGCCTTTGTTTTTCGCCGTTATTTAGATTATGGCGTGTTCGACTCTATTCGCGTGATGAAGCGACAGATTGAAGCGCAGTTACAAAAAAAGGGTGTTGAGCATAATGTTAAATTAGGGCCGGGTGGTATTCGGGAAATTGAATTTATTGGCCAGGCGTTCCAGCTGATTCGAGGTGGTCGAGATAAAGCGTTGCAAGCGCGTGGTATTTTGAAAGTGTTAGGCTTATTGGCTGATAGGAATCAAATTTCACCATTAGCAGCGCAAGAACTTAGCGAAGATTATCGCTACTTACGTCGTTTAGAAAATCATATTCAAGAGATAGATGATCGGCAAACACATGATTTACCCACCGATACTAAAAACCAGCTGCGGCTAGTACTTTCAATGGGCTTTTCAAGCTGGCTTGAGCTGCTTGAAAAAACACAACAAACGATGAAGCGAGTACATCAATATTTTGACAGGCTGGTCGATTTTGATGAGCCTACCGAACAAACTGATAATACCGACTGGTTAGACTTAACTGAGGAGGGGCTGGATAGCTTTTTAGCCGCCAAAGGTGGCTCAGTGAGTGAGGAAACGCGAAAAGGCATTATCCATTTTTGCCACAGTTATCCGGTTAGACAATTACAGGAGAAAGGTCGGCAATATATCGTTCGGTTATTGCCCATGTTGTTAGAGCGTTTACTCATAGTGGAGCCAGAAGAAAAAACAGTGCTTATTTTTTTGGCTATGCTTGAAAAGATTTGTAACCGTGTTGCGTACTTAGTTCTTTTGGTTGAAAGCCCAAGCGTCTTTAATCAGTTAACTCGGTTGGCGATATTGAGCCCTTGGATTGTAACGCAGGTGACAAGATCGCCCATTCTATTGGATGAATTGATTGATCCTCATAGTTTATATCAGGTGCCGTCAAAAGATGAGCTTCAAGCTGATTTAGATAATGCCTTATTATCTATAGACTCGGACGATATTGAAGCTCAGATGGAAGCGTTGAGGTTGTTTAAGCAAACCAGTGTTTTACATGTTGCCGCCTCAGATTTAACAGGTACTTTGCCGGTCATGGTGGTGAGCGATAAACTGACGGAGATAGCAGAGGTCATTGTTGAAAAAGTGGTGACATTGAGTTGGAAATCGATCTGTGCACAATATGGAACGCCTGCGAATGCAAGTGCGCAGTCGGTGAGTGGTTTTGCGGTGATTGGCTTTGGAAAAATGGGGGGTATTGAGCTGGGCTTTGGGTCAGATCTTGATGTGGTTTTTTTGCATAAAGAGGCTCAAATAGATGAGATGACATTGGGTGATCGTGCGATTTCATTGGGTGAGTTCTATATGCGCTTGGGGCGAAAAATTATTACTTACATGGTAACGCGTACTTTTTCTGGTTTATTGTATGAAATGGATTTACGACTGCGGCCGAATGGAAATTCTGGTCTGTTAGTTAGCAGTGAGTCATCATTTGAGCAATATCAGCGAAAAAACGCATGGGCGTGGGAACATCAGGCTCTAGTACGTGCGCGATTTGTTGCTGGGTGTTCTGACGTAGCTGAGCGATTTAACAAGATTCGAAGTGAGGTGTTAGGGCTTCGACGAGATATAACAACCTTGAGAAATGAGGTGGTTGAAATGCGAGAAAAAATGCGTTCAACGTTACTGACTAAAAAGCAGGGCTTTTTTGATCTTAAACATGGTGTTGGAGGTATTGTCGATATTGAGTTTATTGTACAATTCGGTGTATTGGCTAATGCTAATGAACATGACAGTCTATTAACGTATACAGACAATATTCGTCTGTTACATGAATTGAACAAGATTGGTTTCTTATCGACGTTACAACAGCAGAATCTTGATGGGGCATACAAAGCCTATCGAGAAGCCTCGCATCATGCTTCATTAGCAGAACAGCCAACAATGGTACCAGTTGATGTGGTTGAAGAGCAGGTTCGGCAGGTGGCGTTAGTTTGGGATGAAATAATGATAAATAACTAAACGAATGGTCGTTTAGTTTCACAAATAAATTAGGAGTTAACTATGGGAATGGATGACAAAGATGGCGTCATCTGGATGGACGGTGAATGGGTAGATTGGCGCGACGCCAAAGTCCACGTGCTTACGCATACTCTGCATTATGGTATGGGTGTGTTTGAAGGCACACGTGCCTATGAAACAAATGAAGGCACCGCTATTTTCAGATTGCAGGATCATACTGACCGTTTGTTCCGCTCGGCTCATATTTTAAATATGCAAATTCCGTTTGATAAAGCTACGCTAAACCAGGTGCAGCGCGAGGCGGTGGCTAAAAATAAGTTAAAGTCTGCTTATTTGCGTCCGATGTGTTTTTACGGTTCTGAAGGAATGGGTATACGTGCCGATAGCTTGAAAGTTCACGTCATGGTTGCGGCATGGGAATGGGGTAAATACCTTGGTGAAGACGGTATAGAAAAAGGTATTCGCATTCGTACGTCTTCTTATATCAGAAACCATGTGAATAGTGTGATGTGCAAAGCTAAAGCAAATGGAAACTATATGAACTCTATTTTGGCGCTGCAGGAAGCTATTTCATGCGGTTACGATGAAGCGATGTTGCTCGATCACGAAGGCTATGTGGCAGAAGGCAGCGGTGAAAACATCTTTCTTGTTCGCAATGGTAAGTTAATTACGCCCGACTTAACCTCTGCACTGGAAGGGATTACGCGCGAAACAATTTTCCAACTGGCTGAAGAGTGTAACTTAGAAGTCGTTGAAAAAAGAATCACACGTGATGAAGTTTATGTCGCCGATGAAGCGTTTTTCACCGGAACAGCTGCTGAAGTGACGCCTATTCGTGAAGTGGATGATCGAACCATTGGCAATGGGGGGCGTGGTCCAATTACCGAACGCTTACAAACAATGTATTTTGATGCCGTTCAAGGTCGCTCCGCTCAGCATAGTGATTGGTTAACTTACGTATAAATAGAGGTGAGTAATCCTTATCGCATACTAGTCGTGGGCCCTTCATGGGTCGGCGATATGGTGATGGCGCAGAGCCTATTTATGGCCTTAAAAGAGCGGCATAAGAACTGCTCGATTGATGTGCTAGCACCTGAATGGTCGTTAGAGTTGATGGAGCGGATGCCTGAAGTACGTAAAGCGATTGTTATGCCAATGGGACATGGGCAGTTTAATTTCAAGGGTCGTAAAAACTTGGGCCTATCGCTACGTGATGAGGCTTATGACGAAGCGATTGTATTACCAAACTCATGGAAGTCGGCCTTAGTTCCTTACTTTGCCAATATACCGAAACGAACCGGTTATTTAGGTGAGATGCGTTGGGGCTTGTTGAATAATGCACGGAAACTTAATAAAGCTTTTTTGACTAAAACGGTGCAGCGGTTTGTGGCCTTGGCCACCGAGCCGTGTGCTATTTTGCCGGTTATTCCACAGCCACGTTTATTAGTTGATCCAGCGAGTGTTGCTAAAACAACTGAAACGTTTTTATTGCCCTCCAAGGCAGGGAAAATACTTGGGCTTTGCCCAGGGGCAGAATATGGCCCGGCAAAACGTTGGCCTGAAACGCATTATGCTGAGGTGGCAAAAAAAGCCATAGAAAATGGCTGGCAAGTGTATCTATTCGGTTCGGCAAAAGACGAAGCAGTGGCAACAAGCATTAATGAGTTAAGTGGCGGGGGTTGCCGTGATTTTGCTGGAAAAACAAGCCTAACAGAAGCGTTAGACCTGATGTCACTTTGTGATGCGGTCGTCAGCAATGATTCTGGCTTAATGCATGTTGCCGCCGCTCTTAATATTAAAATCATTGCGCTTTATGGTTCATCCGATCCAAATTTTACCCCACCTTTGCACCCAGAGGCAGATGTTATTAGTTTGAACTTAGCTTGCTCGCCCTGCTTTAAGCGAGAGTGCCCACTGGGGCATTTAGATTGCCTAACCAAAATATCAGCTGATCGGGTGACCACTTTATTGGGTATTTCCTCATTGATGACAGATGAAAGTATTAGTCGTTAAGACCTCATCGTTGGGCGATGTTATTCATACATTGCCCGCCTTAAGCGATGCAACAAAAGCTATTCCAGGTATTTCATTTGATTGGGTGGTCGAAGACTCGTTTCAAGATATTCCAGCCTTACACCCTAATGTGCAGCGTGTGGTACCGGTGTCTGTTCGGCGTTGGCGAAAGAACTTTTGGAAATATCGTGCTGAAATTAAGGCGAGTATTCGCGATATTCAGGCAGACGAATATGATGCTGTGATTGATGCACAGGGTTTAATAAAAAGTGCTTTTTTTACACGTTATGCAAAAGGTAAAAGGTACGGTCTGTCTAAAACAAGTTGTCGAGAACCGCTAGCAGCACTGGCTTACCAATATAAGGTCGATGTTGCAAAAGGGCAGCATGCGATTGACCGTGTTCGGCAGTTATTTGCAAAAAGCTTAGGTTATGACGTTCCAAGTAACTTTTTTTCATATGGCCTGAATAAAGCAAGTATAAGTGACTCGTCGGGTCTGGAAGCACCGTATTTAGTTTTTCTTCATGGCACCACATGGGAAAGCAAGCATTGGCCTAATGAATACTGGCAAACATTAATTTCACTGGCGACCGCTAAAGGCTTCAATATTTATTTGCCTTGGGGGAACGAGTTTGAAAAAACGCGTGCTGATGAACTCTCTCGCTTATCAGAAAAAGCATATGTGTTAAAACGTTCATCCGTAAAACAGCTCGCTGAAATCCTAATGAATGCCAGCGGGGTAGTGGGTGTGGATAGTGGTTTAGCGCACTTAACGGCGGCATGTGAGACACCATCAGTGACGATTTACGGCTCAACGAGTGCTGACTTAACCGGCACCATGGGAGAAAAAAACGCCTGTTTACAAACAAATTTCGCTTGCTCACCATGTTTGAAAAAGGTTTGTTGTTACAATCAACAAACAACTGTAACCCCCGCCTGTTATCAGACTTTACCAGCGGACTTGGTTTGGCAAAACTTAGTTGAGCTAATGGTATGAATATAGAAAAGCTAAATACAGTGAAGGAACTTGAGAATTGGGCGAACAGTTCAGCTGACATGTTGGCATTAACAACTCAGCATGGACCTATTCAGTTAGAGGCGAATTTAAGGCACTTACCTACAAGACGATTAACGTGTCGTGCGCAATGGCAGAATAAGCGAGTGATCGCGAAGTTTTTTTACGGTGCTGGTTTTAAGGCATTAATGTTTAAAGAAGCGTTAATGTTACAGGCTTTAAAGAAGTCATCTATCAAGGTGCCCGAGTTACTGCATAGTGAACAACATACTGATTATGGGGTGCTCGTTATTCAGTATATAGAGCACGTGCAAACGCTTTCTTCCTTTTTTTGGTCGCAGCCTGAACAAGCCGAGCTTGAGACTAAATTACTCGCAGTTACTGAGTTAGTGTTGTTGTGCCAACAGGCAGGGTTTGAGATTAAAGACCCTCATTTAGATAATTTTTTATGTTGCCAAGGTGATGTGTATCTTATTGATGCAGGTGATATAAAAAAAGTAAAAAACAAGCTTAGCGCTCAAGCAGCGATGCAAAATTTAGCATTATTTTATGCGCAATTACCGGTAACGTTAGATCAACAAGCGTATCAATTGTTAACAAAAATGTTAGAAAGTTTGGCTGACTGGAACGGCTTGAGCGAACAATCTTGGCGGCAAGCGTTACTTAAACAACGACGTTGGCGACAAAAAAGATTTATTAATAAAAAGGTTTTTCGCTCATGTACAGCCTATATTTGTGAGCAAAATACATCACGTTTTTTGATGGCTAAACGGGCTGATTACTCTGAACAAATGGCCGTAGCGCTATCTGATCCAGACAAGCTTATTGCTAAGGGCCGATTGTTGAAAGATGGCGCCACTGCCACGGTAGCCCAGGTGGAGATTGCTGGACAGCCGTATGTGTTAAAACGTTACAATATAAAAAAACCTATTCATGCTTTACTACGAGGTTTTTGTTGGTCTAGAGCGGCAATATCGTGGAAGAACGGTCTGCTCTTAGAAATGTTGGGCATCCCAACTGCAAAATCGTATGCGATGATTGAGGAGCGTAAGGGGGCACTAAGACGGCGCTCATACCTGTTGTCAGAATATATTGATGCGCCTAGAGCGTGGGATATTTATGAAGATGATCAATATGATGAAGAGAATAAAAAGCAGTGGGCAAAAAAAATCTACGAATTGTTTTTACTCTTAAAACTCTGTCAGATCAGCCATGGTGATTTAAAAGCACATAATATTTTGTGCTCCGCTGAAGGCGCTTTTTTTATAGACTTAGATGGCTTGAATGCAGAGCAATCATTTGCTGGTTTTTGGCAGCAATTTAAGAAAGATGTGGGGCGATTCCAAATTAGTTGGCCGAAAAAATGGAAAGTAAATCCTTATTTTTCATCATTTAGTGACAAATTGTTAGCTGATGATTTAAAGCTTTATAAAAAGTAGATAGACCGAAATATATAAGAGAACAACGCTATGCAAGAAGAGCAGGTGAATAAGTTGGGTACAGCAGGTTTTCAGCGTTTTGTGTTAAAAGCCGCTCCCTATGGAGTACTGTTATTTATTTTCTTCATGTATGCAGCACCTACTTCTAAATTAGCCAATATTGGATTTTATTTGGTGGTTTTGTTACCGATGGTACTGGCGGCTCCCTTGCTGATTAAGGATACAGAGTATGTCAGTTATATTCGTCCTTTTATTATTATTATTACTGCTTGGTTACTATTAATGGTAATAGGCTTAGATGCCGAGTGGGGTATGTTTGGCAAAAAGCTAAGGCATGCTTTTTATGTTCTTGTTTTTATCTCGGCCATTTACTTCACGCTCTCTTCAAGGCTCGTATCAGTTAATAAAATAATCGCTTATATTTTTTGGTTAACGGTGGCTTATAGTATCGTTTCAATGGCGATTTATTATGGCTGGTATGGTCGAAGCTTCAGTGCTCGATTAATACCCGTGCTACGTCTAGATTCTCCTATCTTTGTTGCAGATATTTTGAGTGTATTTGGTGTGTCATTGATTTATTTGATGTTTCAAAAGGAAAGTTACTTACAAGTCTTGGTCACCTTGGCGGTTATTTTATCTTTACAGTATTTTTATAACGCACGCTCAGCACTTGTTGGGTTGTGCTTTGGGTTATTCATAATGCTGTTCTTGTCGAATGTGAAGCATAAAAAGGTTATTTTACTAGTCACTTTTATATTACTTGTAAGTTACGTAGCAGTTTCAGCTTATTATGGTAATTTGCTGAATCGTGGAGTTTCATATCGGATTGATATTTGGTTGAGTGGTATTGAGAAAGCATTAGACTGTAACTTATGGTTTGGTTGTGGTTTTGGAGATGATAGGGGAGTGGTCATTGATGATGGGCTCGTGTTTCAACACGCACACAATATTTTTATTGTCCATCTTATAAATACCGGTATAGTTGGCGCTTTGGGCCTGCTAATACCGCTTGCATACATTTTGGTCAAAGGCTGGCAAGTTAAATCGGCTATGTCGTTTGGTTTGTTTGCCGGTATTATTACTTTGTTTTTTGATGGAAATGAACTAATAACAAACCCCGATGCGTTGTGGCTGATTTTTTGGTTACCAGTGGCACAAGTCTATTGGCAGATTAAGTTGAACGAAGAAAAATTGTTAGGCCATTCATATAAAAGCGCTCTTCAAACGTAATGTAATTATTCCTATAAAATGAAAATACTTCAAATATCGCATGGATATAACGCACCGTTTTTAGGTGTGAGCAATCATTATGAGTCGATGCTAAATGATGATAATGAGGTTGTTACGCTATATTTGACAGGTGATGAATCAGAGGCAGTTAAACAAGCAACAAAAGCTTCTAGATTGATTTTTTGGGCTTGCGATACAAAACAATTAAGAGGAATGAAGCTGGGGCTGATCGTTAAGCTTTATAAACTGATAAGGGATGAAAAATTCGACCTTGTTATTTGTCATAGGTATAAGGCTATTTATTTAGCAATAATAGTGTGTTTATTAGGCTTAAAGTTTAAACAGGTCGGTGTTATACATGCTTTTGGTGCGTTTCAAAATTTAAGTCGCAGGTTACTTCTTTCCTTAGTTGCTAAGCGTTTAATAATACTAGGTGTTTCTAATGCTGTTAGAGATGATATTAGGGACTCAATGCCATTATTTCCGAAGAATAAAGTGCAAACGCTATATAACGCTCTTGATATAAGAGAAATAAAAAGGGGGCAGTTAACTCGTGAGGCTGCCAGAGACTTTTTAGGTTTAGCCAAAGATTCATTTATTATTGGTAATGTTGGTCGTCTTCATGATGATAAAGATCAAGCGACGCTTATAAAGGCATTTGCGCTTTTTAATAAAAAGATACCTGTTAGTCAGCTAGTAATTATAGGTAGTGGGAGGCTTAAAGCATCATTGCAGCAGTTAACTAATGATTTAGGTGTGGGAGAAAAGGTTAGATTTTCAGGCCAAATAAACAATGCAAAGAACTATTATAAAGCGTTTGATTTATTTGCTTTATCTTCAGATAAGGAACCATTTGGCTTGGTTTTGTTGGAAGCAATGGCCGCTAAGGTTCCCGTTGTAGCAAGTGATTGTGGTGGTGCGAAAGAGGTGGTTTCAGGTGCTGGTTGGCTTTTTAATTTTAGAGATGTTGAGGCACTTGCAGAGGTTATGTTTCGTGTCTATTTGGGTGAAAAGGAAGAATTGCTTGATGTTGCATTGAACCGGTTGGAAACTAAATTTTCTATCATGGCTACTAAGCGAGAGTTTACAACTATTATTAGATTGTAGACAATTTAGGTGGTCATTAGGAAATGATGACATTTTAAGAAAACGTTTCTGGTGCTATTGATGCTTTATCTGCGTTCCCTAAGTTTTTTTAGCAAGTAAGTCTCACCTAAATACAGTAAGTTAAGTAAAGCTTCCATGTTGGAAACCATACATAAAAATTTGTAATTTATAAAATGAGCATAATGAGCCGGTTGCGCTTCAAATAACCAATATTTTTATTTGTTAAGTTGCAGTGTTGAAGGAGGAAAAGTGAGTTTAATTAATAAGTTAGTTTGGAAGTTATTCTCTCTTAAGGAACGCGAATATTTATTATCAACCTTAAAAGCGCATGAACAAGGCGGGATTAAAAAAATATTAAATAATAGGGCGACATTTCCGGAGGCTTTTGATGATCGAAAAATAATTTTGATTGAAGTACCTAAGGCAGCTAGTAGTAGTTTAGCGGCGGCCTTATATGATGGGAAAAGGTATGGGCATTTGCCATTAAAGTACTATGAGACCTTAAGTTCTCAGCCGCTCTCAATATATTTTAAAATTGCATTTGTCAGAAATCCATGGGCTAGAGCACTATCTGCCTATAATTATTTGAGACAAGGTGGAGCGGGTAAAAGAGATCAGAAATGGGCAAAACTAATGAATAGCTTTGAGTCATTTGATCATTTTGTGTCAACTTGGTTGAATGAGGATAACATATATAAACAAATACACTTTGTGCCACAAAGGAAGTTTCTTGAGGATACTCTAGGAATGGTGAACCTTGATTATATTGGTCGATATGAGAATTTAGAGGAAGGGTTTAATGAGCTTAAAGAAAGTTTAGGTTTAGTGGTGGATTTGCCCAAAATAAAGATGGGCTCATCTATAGATTACAAAGAGATATACACTAAACACACTAGAGAAAAAGTTGGGTACTTATATAAACAGGATATTGATGAGTTTGGTTATGAGTTTTAGTAAATCTAACCTATATAGGCGAAAGTCGTTTTGGGTATTTAAAGACCGCTCAGCTAGAGTTGTTTGTTTTAGGAGGTATTTTGTTTATCACTGAGAAGTTGATATACATTCAGATGCAAAAAACGGGCTGTACTCATATTGCATCATTATTATCTAAAATTTTTGATGGGGAACAAATCGGAAAACACAATCCAGCATCTGATAAGCAAATTAAAACTAATGATTACTTTATTTCTTCTATACGTAACCCATGGGATTGGTATCTCTCTCTTTGGACATTCGGGGTGCAAGGAGGGGGGGGGCTGGCAGACCGGTTGACTAACAAAATAAAGAATACTTCATTGTGGAAAGAGGTATACAGTGATTCTACAGATGTAGAGCTGTTTAGACGTTGGCTAAAACTTATACATACCCCAAGTAATAGCGGTTATTTAAATAAAGAGTACGGGCGTACCGCCATTATAGATTTCTGTGGTTTTATGTCATACAGGTACCTACGCTTGTGTTGTTTGGAACCTAGAAAGTTAGATGATCAACGCTTAATATCCAATTTCACTGATCTAACCCAGTTTGAAGCAGAGGCTTGTTATATTGATTTTTTTATTCGTCAAGAGTCGTTAGAGAAAGATTTTTTAAAAGCTATTGAAAAAATAAGACCCCTTAAACAAGAGGAAAAGGACTCGGTTTTTAGTGCAGAAAAAGTGAACATATCCAAAAGACCGTTTAAAATTTCTCAATACTACGATAGCGAGTCTATTGAACTCATTTATAACCGTGATAAATTACTGATTGATAAGTTTGGTTACGCCCCTCCCCTATTGACAGCTGAATAAACTATTTGACTAGTTATTCTTAAATGTAAGTCATTTTTATAAGTGTTTTGATCTGTATAGGTCGGGCATCAGGAAAACTTATAGGGTCTAGGTAAGATGTTCAAAATCACTTATAGTTTTGTTATACCTTTTTCTATCTGAAATAGTTTGTTTTGTTCAAGGTAACTTCTAAGGTCTCGATTACTTGATATTAATTTAGATTGCTTTTTAGTTAATGCATCTTTCCAACGCAAGTCAATATGTGAAGTAGTTTGTTGTTTTTTTACCCACTCATATTGCCTTTTTTGGGTTCCATGATGCTCAAACTCCCAGTATTTTAATTGAGTCGTTTCATAAGTGTTGCCTAACCATTCCATTAATGTTGATAACTCTTTTTCAGGGTTTAGTGTTAGGTCATGGTAGGTAATGGTTTTTGTATCTAGGGAAAATCGCTTAGTGAAATCAACAATTTTTTGATTTTGTTTTAACCATTTATATAAATAAATATTACTTTGACTGCTAAAGATCAGCTGAAGTGTTTTTTTTGGGAATGCTTTTAGTACTTTTCTTCGCTGGCTTAGCTGGCTTAATAAAGATGTATATTTATTATTCCAACGTCTTATCAGTGCCCTAGGGTCACGTATTAAATGAACGATTTTAATGTCATATTCCGATTGAGTATTAATGAAATTGATAGCCCACTCAGTTTTTTTTGAAGTATCAATAAGTAAGTTGATTTGATCTCCAGCACGATCAAAAAGTGTTGGGTAGAATGTTTCGGTAGTTAATTCCTGAATGCCTTCAAATAAATGGCAGTCATTTGAAACGCCGCATTTATAACAATTAACGCCCTCTTTGATGAGGTTTTTTGTTTCCCCAAGGTGTACTGCTTTTGAATGACTACCTAGCAATAATGATAAAAAGTGTGAGCCTGAGTAATTGCTCGATAAAATAAAGACAAGTTTTTTCTTCATGTTTTTGTAGTGGGTCTGGTTGGTTCTGAGGCTAATGGTTAGAAGGTGTTGATTATGTACTTTTTTTACTATCAACTATTTCTAGTTGAGTGGTAACTAATTCCCGCCATGCCTGTTGGAAATTAAACAAGCTAAAATGATCATGAAGGCGTTTATGTAATAATTCGGTTTCTTTAAGAACGAGTGGTTGATCTTTTGAAAGGTATTTTAGCATAGCTGTTGCATAGGCTTGTGGTTGATCAATGGGGGCTACCAGTTGACCTAAACTGCCAAGAACATAAGGAATCCCTCCGGTATTACTGGCGATAATCGGTAATTTTGCTGCCATCGCTTCTAATAATACAAGACCAAAACCTTCTTTTAATGATGGCAAAACAAAGACATCTAAAGCTTTTAATAATGACGATGCAGTTTCGATATGGCCAGGTAGTTTGACGGAATGAGTTAGCTCATGGTCATGAATATATTGTTTTAGAAAAGGTTCTTCGTCGCCACTACCAATGATAAGAAGCTGGTTATGAGGGTGTTTTTTTAGAGTTATTTGAAATGCCTTAATTAAAGTCAAATGCCCTTTAAGTGGAACTAGTCGGCCAATGGTTCCAAAAATAAAGGCATCTTGCTTAAGGCCTAATAACTCCCTGCTTTGGGTTTTTGTTTTGAATGATGCACTTAATTTTTGTATATCAATGACATTATGGATGACGCTGATATCATTTTTATCAAGTCGAAGAGTTTTTTTTAAGTAAGCGGAGACGGGTTCTGACACGCCTACAAAATGCCAATGTTTACTCCAGCCGATGGAGACGCATTTTTTTCGATAACGACGTTTAAACTCATCAAACCCATGAACTACGGGGATACATAACGATATGTTTAATAATTTATTTAAGGCTAACATGAGATGTAGTGGTTTGAACCGGTGTGTGATAACGACATCAAAATTTTCTTGGCGACAATATCGATAAAGTTTCCATAAAGCCTTAAGGCGTAAACCTTTAAGGTCGGACTTTTTGAGTTGAAAACTAAAAGCCTTTTTGTAATCTGTTAGGTGTTTTGTCGGATGTAGAAAAGCTGTGATTATTTCATAAGGCGGATCATTAAATGTTTTAGCAATTTCGCGTGTTAAGTCTAAAATCCCAGGATCTTCAGAAATAGTTAATTGTAATATTTTTATGGTCTTTTTCATCTGATAGGGGGGGTACGGTTTTGCTCTTTATCTACGTGTTTTTTACTTGGTTTTTTAATAGCTTAGTGTAAGCACCGTTACTTTCTAATAAGATTTTATGTGTCCCCGATTCAATAACCTTACCATTATCCATAATCAAGATTTCATCGGCGTTTTGGATGGTCGAGAGCCTATGGGCTATGACGATAGTTGTACGGTTCTTCATGGCTTTTTCAAGTGCATTTTGAATCAGTTGTTCTGATTCGGTGTCCAAGGCAGAAGTTGCTTCATCAAGAATGAGGATAGGTGCGTCTTTTAATAAGGCTCTAGCAATTGCAATTCGCTGACGTTGGCCACCAGAGAGCTTTAAGCCATTTTCTCCCACTAAGGTATCCCAACCATTTGGCAATTGTTCGATAAACTCGGAGGCATTCGCATCACTGGCTGCTTTTTTGATGTCGTCTAACGGTGTTCCCCTAAGTCCACCATAGGCAATATTGTTAGCAATAGTATCGTTGAATAAGGTGATATTCTGAGTAACGAGAGCAATATGTTGTCTCAGGTTTTTGAGGGTATAGTTGTTAATTTCCACACCATCCAAGAATATTTCACCTTGCTGGTGGGGGTAAAAGCGTGGAATCAAGTTAGCTAAAGTGGTTTTGCCACTGCCTGATTTGCCGACTAAGGCAATCATCATGCCGGGCTTAATATCGATATTGATATCATTAAGAACCATCTTATCGGTGGCGGGGTAAGTGAATTTTAAGTGCTTTATTTCAATGTGGCCTGTCACTGAGTCGGTTGTATAAGTTCCAGTATCTTTTTCAGGTTGAGTGTCGAAAATCTCAAAAATACTTTCTGCACCGGCGATACCTTTCTGAATGTTTGCGTTTACTTCACTGAGTTGTCTGATGGGTTTAGGCATTAATCCAGCGGCGGTAATATAAGCAATAAACTCACCAGGGCTGGCATTAGTCATAAACAATAAAGCTAAATAAATCATTAATGCTAAGGCAGAAGACACTATAAGTTGTAAAACAGGTGTGTTTATAGCGCTTGTTTGTACCATTTTCATCGCTTGTCTGAAGTTTGAAAAACTTGCGTCTTTGAAACGTTCTTTTTCGTACTCCTCGCCACCAAAGCTGCGAACAACGCGGTAATTGTTGATCAGCTCGGACGAGACATGGGTGATATCGCCCATTGAGGTTTGAATTCGCTTACTAATGGCTTTGAAACGCTTACCTGCATACCTTACAAGTAAACCAATAACGGGCGCTATGGCTAGAAATATCAAAGATAATGCCCAATTCATGTATAAGAGATAAGCTAATAAGCCTATGACAGTCAAGCCTTCTCTGACAATAATTTTAATGGCATCTGTGGCCGCAGAAGTGACTTGAGAGACGTTATAAGTGACACGTGAAAGTAAATGACCTGAGTTTTGGTCCTCAAAATATGAGTTCGGAAGGGTTGTGTATTTATTAAAAATTTCACGACGTAGAGTATGTACAATATTATTAGCGACTTTAGCGATGTAATAGCTGCCTAAATAAGAGCCAATGCCTCTAAAAAAGACAATACAGATAGTTGCTAAAGGTACCCAGTAAATTTCCGATCTATTTTCAGCCTGTAATGAATCGACTAAGTACTCCATCAAGGCAGCAAGAGCGGGTTGCGTGAGGGCGAAAATGAGAAACCCTAAGAGGCTAACGGAAAAAGGTTTCCAATAAGGCCAAACGTATTCAAGCAGCCTTAAGTAAATTTTAATGCTAGTGCTTGATGGGGCTTTTTTAGTTTGCTTGTTCAATGTTTAACCGTTGCGCTTAACAATCCAACATTTTAACGCATAGTTTGACCATTGGTAGGGTGTTTAGGGGTAAAATTATTTTAATTCAATAGGATTTTATTTTAGCTTCCATGCGTTTAGCTTTTGCACTTTATAAGTATTTCCCGTACGGCGGACTAGCGCGTGATTTTATGCGTATTGCGGATATTTGCCTTGAGAAAGGTTATCAAGTTGATGTGTATGTAATGGAATGGCAAGGTGATCAAAAGGCTGGCTATAATGTCTCTGTGTTGCGTTCCTCGGGGTGGAGTAATCATGCCAAAGTTGCTGACTTTCACCAGCAATTGAGATCAAGGTTGGAGCAACAATCGTATGAGGCAGTGATCGGTTTTAATAAAATTCCCGGTGTTGATGTGTATTATGCCGCGGATCCTTGTTACATCGATCGCTTTTCTGCCCGGTCGTTTTTCAATAAACTCAATCCGCGATATCGTTTTTACGCTGGGGTGGAAAAAGCTGTTTTCAAAGCGCCCAGTCGTACGGTATGTTTGATGATATCAGATGTGCAAATGGCACTGTTTAAAAAGCACTACCAGACTGCTGCTGAAAGGTTAGTGATGTTACCGCCAGGCATTGATATCAACCGACGTAGACCATTAGATGCACTTCGTAAGCGGGCAGCTTTTCGTCAACAGCTAGGCATGCTTGAGCAAGATTTAATGGTCTTGATGGTTGGAACTGGGTTTAAAACCAAGGGCGTTGACCGAGCGATAAAAGCAATAGCGGCGTTACCTGAAGGGTTGAAGAGTAAAACGTCTTTAATGGTTGTTGGTGAAGATGACCTTTCTAGCTATGAGCGTTTGGCCCGAGAAAACAAGGTAAGTGAACGGGTTCACTTAATGGGAGGGCGGTCAGATGTGCCTGATTTTTTATTAGCGGCTGATCTGCTGTTACATCCTGCGCGTAAGGAGAATACGGGAACGGTTATTTTAGAAGCAATGGTTGCAGGTCTACCCATGTTGGTAACGGATGTGTGTGGTTATGCGAAGTATGTTACGCAGTCTAAAGCAGGTGCAGTAATGTCGTCACCCTTTAATCAGCAGTTACTTAATGAACAGTTAGTGAGAATGCTAACGGATGGTAAAACCAATGAACGGCGTGACCATGCATTAGCATTTGCAAACAAAGAAGACTTATACAGCATGCCTGAAAAAGCAGTAGAGGCGATTGAAACTGTCATAAATAGGAAACGGAATGAAACTTGAAGTAACGGAAGAGTTTCAAAAAGACTGGGGCGACACCCCTAGCTTTGATCAGTTAATGGCACTTGACGGTGAAATGTATCGACAAGTGGCGCGACGTAAAACATTTAAGTTTCTTCTTAAGGAGACGTTTTACTTTGCAAAAATTCACCACGGTGTTGGTTGGAGGGAGATTTTAAAAAACATTATTCAGGGGCGGTTACCTATATTGGGTGCCGAAAATGAATATGATGCCATTCGTGCTCTAACAAAGCTTGGCATTAAGACGATGACACTTGCAGCTTATGGGCGGCGTGGGTGGAATATCGCCGAGCAAGAATCCTTTGTGCTAACACGGTCACTTGAGCCGGCCATAAGCTTAGAAGATTTCTGTGCAAATTGGGCAGTAGATAAGCCTTCGCTAAAATTAAAGCGAGCATTGATTAGACGTGTGGCTAGCATAACGCGAAAAATGCATGAAAATGGCATTAATCATCGAGATTTGTATATTTGCCATTTTTTATTGAAAGAGAATGAACTTGAAGCCCTTAATGGCAATAAAGATGTTGATCTTTATTTAATAGACTTACATCGGGTACAAATAAGAGCTAAAACGCCGATGCGCTGGTTAGTAAAAGATTTGGCCGCTTTGTGGTTTTCAAGTATGGATCTTGGCCTCAGTCGTCAGGATTTGTTTTACTTTATCTATCACTACACTGGGAATAAAGCGACTAAAGAATTAACCGGGAACAAAAAGTTTTGGGCTGAAGTAAAAAGAAAAGCACGGATCTTAAAAGCTAAACCGATAAAAGCTTAAGGCGTTATCTTTTTAGGTGGGCGGCGGCTTAAATGCTTGGCAATATCCAAAAACAGCTTTCTAGCCTCTGCTTTTGATGCGGAGGGACCAAGGTAAGAATAAAGCATTCTGTATAATTGTTGGGTGGTAAAGAAGGAGAGTGCTTTGCGGGCTAAGCCGCTTAAGTCGGCCACCTTAAGGCGGTAATTAAAAAATTTACGCTGAATGCCTCGTGGGCAATCTATCCATATAGGTGTGTAAGTCTGTCCTGTTTGTTGGATAAGGATATTCCGCCATTTGAGATCTAAATGAAACAGCCCAGTGTCATGAGCGGTTCTTATTTGTTGGAATAATTGCTCCTTAAGACTATTAAGTATAAGTCTGCGCTCACTGTTGGGCATTTTTAACAGGACTTTTTTGAAAAAGTGATCTAATTGCATGGTATCAGGTTGTTCCTTTGTCACGATGCAAGCAGTATCTAAGCGACCAAAGGAGCGTTGTTCATATAAGGCAATTGTATCTAAGGTAGGAATGCCAAGATTCTTAAAACGTTGGTAGTTAATTGACTCATTAGCGGCTTTGCTTCGGCGTAAGAAAAATTCCCAGCGATTTTTTTTATAGACATACCTTTTGAAATAAAAAACTCCTTGATTGCTTGGCAGAGTAATTTTTAGGCAGGTGGTTTTGCCTGATGATAAAGTTTTACCAGTATTAAACGTTAGCCAGTTCGATGCATCATTGAGCCCGATAGTCGATAAAGTGGAGCGGTATTGAGGGACTATATTTAATCGAGTACCGTGAAAAATATACCGATATAATGATTTCCTAGAGGACATTAGATGTGTAAGTTGGTGATCAAATGAAACATTATATAGCTGAAAAATGGCGGGACATACTCGTTTTTAATGACTTAGACAGTTATGAAAAAGTATGGGCACTGAAAGCAGATTGGTTTGAAGAGCCTAATTACCGCCGAGGTGGTTGGAGCGGAGTTTCTAGGGTTGAGTTAAAGTTGCCGCTAGGTGGTTCAGTCGGGGTGTTTTTAAAACGTCAAGAGGACCATGTGACGCGTACACTGGGGCACCCCATTAAAGGGTTTTCCACATTTGCTAGAGAATTCAATGTTATTCGTGCTTTTCAGCAGCATAATATTCCATCGTTAGAAGTCGTTTTTTTTGAACAATGGAAGCAAGATGGGCATCAACGTGCTTTTATTATGACCGAGGAATTGTCTGGCTATGCTCCGCTATCGTCCGAAGACTATAGGATGGGCTCAGCACTGTTAGCAAACGAACAACAAAAAACGGCACTATTTGAAAAACTGGCTGAACTACTCCATAGCATGCATAAGCATAAGTTTCAGCATAACTGCTTGTATCCAAAGCATGTTTTCGCAAAGCAATTAGCAACAGGTGGGGTGGATTTACGCGTTATAGACTTGGAAAAAGTAAAAAAAGTGCTGACAAAGAAGCAAGCTATGTATAGGGATTTAGATACCTTATTACGACATGCTAAGACGTGGAGTGATGAAGATAAGTTAGCATTTTATAAGACCTACCAAGGTGAGAGCTATTTGAGCAGTGCTTCAAAACGGCTTTGGAATAAGTTGAATAAAAAATAAATTTAATGGGCGCTGAAAAGGCTGTCTTGTGGGTTGAAATTATAAACAGCAAGAACCTTGGATCCTGTAAAATGCTGCAAAAAGAATCACCAAGCTAGGTGAAATAACAGGAATTGAAAACGGATTATTTATGATAGTTTTAGGTTTGTCGGGTGCAGTTAGTCATGACGCATCAGCAGCGTTATACATTGATGGGAAATTAGTTGCGGCGGTTGAAGAAGAGCGCTTTTTACGAGATAAACACGCAAAAGGTCAGTTTCCCTACGAATCTACCAAGTTCTGTCTAGAGTACGCGGGTATTAAACCAAGCGATGTCGACGTAGTGGCGTTTCCGTACGCGAAAATAGGCTTATCTAGTCCAGCGAGATGGCATTATGCAAAACGGCATTGGTATGCGCCAGATCGTGCGCTGATGGCATTGTTTAATGGTAACCGTCGATATGAGCGCAACTTCAATAGTGTTATGAAAATGCTCGATGACCTTGGCATTGGCTCTCAGCGTGTTAAGTATGTTCCAGTTGAACATCATTTAGCGCACGCGAGTAGTGCGTATCACTTAAGTGGTTTTAAAGAAAAAACGGCTATTCTTGGAATTGATGGAAAAGGTGAGTACGCAACCACCTTTTTCGGTTACGGTGAACATGGAAAAATTCATAAAATAAAAGAATTTTATGATCCTGATTCACTGGGCGGTGTTTATGGCGCAATTACCGAATTTCTCGGTTTTGAAATGCTTGATGGCGAGTTTAAAGTAATGGGGATGGCACCCTATGGCGACCCTTCCCGGTTTGATTTTTCACGTTTAATTGAAACCGATGGTAAGGATTTCCGAGTGAATACTAAGTTGGTTAATTGCTTGGGCTTACGTCGTTATAAAGAAAATGGCAAAGGCTATTTCTTTAGTCCAAAGTTGATTGAGTGGCTGGGGCCAAAGCGTGAAGGTGATGAGATTGATGACCCGTATATTGATTATGCTGCAAGCATTCAAGCCTTGCTTGAAAAAGTAGCGCTGGGCCTAATTGATACCTATCTAGGCGACACCTTAAAAGAAACTGGCAAGTTATGTTACGCCGGTGGAGTTGCTCTTAATGTTAAATTGAACCAGCGCATTATTGCTCGACCTGATGTTAAGGAACTGTTTGTACAACCTGCTGCAAGTGATGCAGGAACAGCGATTGGTGCGGCGAGTTATGCGGCTCAAGAATTAGGCGATGAGATTGAAAAAATGGAACATGTCTACCTTGGGCCAAAATACACCAATGAAGAGTGTATTCAGGCCTGTTTAGATCACCCGAATAAACCAAAGTATGAAGTGTTGGAAAATACGACGCAATACACAGCTAAGTTGTTGGCTGAGGGTAACCCTATTTCATGGTTCCAAGGCCGTATGGAGTTTGGCCCTCGTGCGTTAGGCAATAGAAGTATTATTGGCAACCCCAGTAGTAAAGGTGTGGCAGATAGAATTAATGCACAGATCAAATACCGCGAACGTTGGCGACCTTTTTGCCCAAGTATTTTAGATACAGTGGCTGAGGATATATTGCAAACCGATCACCCAAGCCCTTATATGACGTTTACCTTTGATGTGGCAGAAAGTTGGAAACAACGTATTCCGGAAGTAGTGCATGAAGATGGAACAGCACGGGCACAAATTGTCACTGAAAAAACTAACCCTCGTTATTATTCGCTGATTAGCGAAGTTGAAAAGCTCAACGGCAATGGGGTTGTGTTAAACACCTCGCTAAACCGTCGTGGAGAGCCAATGGTGTGTTCACCAACCGATGCCCTAAATATGTTTTATGGGTCTGACTTGGAATATTTAGTGATGGAAGATATTTTAGTGAGAAAACATAACGTCGACTAGGTGATGTGTTCTTGCAGTACTTTGTTTACGTCGCTGATGTATTACTCAAATTAGACTGTAAGCCACGGTTTAGAGCTGCTGCATCGGTTTTGTTTAACGGGCTGGCCTCAAGGTAAGCTGAAAGAAAGGCTTCAGTGTGTTTTTTGAGTAAGTCTTTATCTGCCTGATAACGAAGTATGTGTTGAAAATTCCGTATGCGTAACGTTAACTTGAGGGCTTTTTTCTTGATTTGCATATCTGAAATATCAATCAGTGCAAAGTCCCCATTAGGACAAACAAGAATGTTTTTTAAATGGGCAGAGCGGAAATAAACTCCTTTATTGTGTAGCTTGGCAATAAAGCTTCCAAATTGTCGAAAGAGGGCATCGCTATTGAGTGTGCTATCGCTTAAGACATCGCGCAGTAATAAGCCGTCTAAGCGTTGGTATACAATGAGATGACGCTTAATGCTGTGACACCAAAGTAGTCGATTAATTTTAACCGTTGGAATACCAAGGGTGTCAAGCTGTTGAGCGTTGTTTACAAAACGAACTGCGTAAGGTTTTAAAACAGCAGTCGAAAAGAATCGTTTTCGGCGAAATAATTTAATGATTTCACCTTGCTGAGTATCCAGTACTTTTATACCGGCGCCATCTTTTTCTATTACCTGCGCACCGTCAATCAGTTGTAGGTATTGTTCGTAACTAATTTTTTCCATTAGGCATCAAGGTCGGGGATTAAGGTGCTTTTCAAGTGTACGATTTGATCTTTTATAAATAGGCGCCTTTTTTTTAATCGACGAATCCTCAGTTGATCAGGCTGAATTTCTTCACTTAAATGGTCGATGATATAGTGTAAATCTTGATGTTCTTGGTTGAGTTCAATAATCCTGAGCTCTATTTGATCATTTTCACTTAATATCATTTCGATTTACACAAAGCGCATTGAATAAACGCCTATGGTACAGCATACTTGCGGCATGAATAATGATTTTAAAACAGTGTTACGGCTATTTGTTGATCTTTGTCTCATCAAGAAAGGACCGCAAGATGTGCCGGACTCTACAATATTATTGAAAGCCGTATTTTTTATTTATTTTCTATCAGGTAGTTTACTGCTTTCAAGTTCTATGGCATTCGGTGAGGCAGTTGTTCAATCCTTCATTGAAACCATATTGTTGGGCTTATTCGTCTATATATTATTGAGTTTCTTTGCACTCAAGAATCGTTTTAATCAATCAGTAACAGCGATTTACGGAAGCGGTGCTTTAATTACCGTAATCAGTGCTCCATTTGTTTTTTTGATGGGTGGTATGACTGGTAATGAAGGCTCAACCGGCGTGCTAGGTTTGGTCGTCTTTCTAATTGTTTGTTGGAGCTTTGCTGTGCTGGCAAATATTATTCGACAAACAATACAAAAGAGTTTGGGTGTGAGTTTATTATTAACGTTTTGTTACTTGTACTTGTCCTACCACGTAATACAGCTGATATATCCTGTTGAAGCAGCGTTGGTTGCTCAATAATTTAACTTAAGCACGACTGAGTTGATTGCTAAGGTTAACGAAGTCATCAATTGTCAGGGCTTCTGCACGAAGGCTGGGGGCGATGTTAGCGGCGTCAAGTGCGTTGTCATCACAAATATTTTTTAATGTGTTCTTAATGGTTTTACGACGCTGAGAAAAGGCGGCCTTTACTATGGTTTCAAATAGCTGCATATCATCAATCAGGTATTTTTGTTGGCGGTAAGGAGTAATACGGACGATACTCGACATGACTTTAGGTTGTGGGTGAAAACATTCTGGTTCGACATCAAATAGTGCTTCAACCTGACAATGAAGTTGCACCATGATACTTAGGCGACCAAATTGCTTGCTGCCAGGCTGTGCTTGAAGCCGATTAACAATTTCCTTTTGCAACATAAAATGCATATCTTTGATATGCGAGGCTTGGGTTAATAGATGGAACAATAAGGGCGTTGAAATATTGTAAGGTAAATTCCCAATAACTCTCAATGGCTGGCCATGGTCTAAAGCAGCAAAATCAAAGGTTAAGGCATCTGCACTGTGAAGGGTAAAGCGGTCGATATGAGAAAAGCGGCTAGTTAGTTGCTCTACTAAATCTCTATCCAACTCTACTACATCAAGCTCACATTGAGCATCAAGGAGTGGTTCTGTAATAGCGCCTTGACCTGGTCCAATTTCAACAAGGTGTTCAGTGGCGATAGGGTTTATGGCCATGATTATCTGATGAATAATTTGGCTATCTTGTAGAAAATTCTGGCCGAAGCGTTTACGAGCTTTATGTTGTTTGTTCAAGGGTTGACCTTTGTGCGAGTTGTATGGCAGTGTCTAAAGCAGATGCTAAACTGCTTGCACTGGCCTTTCCTGTGGCGGCTAAATCAAGAGCTGTGCCGTGATCAACAGATGTGCGAATAATTGGTAGACCTAAGGTGATATTAACAGCGTCGCCAAAGCCAGAGAACTTAAGGGTTGGTAAGCCTTGGTCATGGTACATTGCTAACACCACATCATGTTTTTCAAGCACGGGTTGTGTAAACGCGGTGTCAGCCGGCAGGGGGCCAGTCAGGCAGATATTATTTAGGCGTAATTTTTCAAGTGAAGGAATAATGGTGTCAATTTCTTCATTGCCCAAGTGACCATTTTCACCTGCATGGGGGTTGAGCCCACAGACGGCGATTCGCGGGTTGGCGATGGCAAATTGCCGTTGAAGATCATGGTTTAAAATTGTAATCGTTTTTTCCAGTAAAGTAGGGGTAATGGCTGCGCTAACATTGCTTAGTGGAAGGTGCGTTGTTGCAAGAGCAACTCGTAAGGTTTTGGTCGCTAGCATCATTACTGGGTAGCTGCCGCAATAATCAGCTAAAAACTCAGTGTGGCCAGAAAAGGTTATATGAGCATCATTAATAACACTCTTTTGGACAGGCCCAGTAACGAGTGCTTGGCATTGCTTGTCGAGACAGAGTTGAGCGGCGGCTTTGAGCGTTTCAACGATATACGCGGCATTGCTGACATCCAAGAGCCCACTAATTTCTTGCTTAGCGAGTTTAATTGGAAACACGTTCATAGTGCCGGGTTTATGGGCGCTAGAGGCTTGCCTTAGGTCTGCTTGTTGAATGTCGATGGAAAGGTTTAGTTCAGTAGCTCTACGGGCTAACAGGTTAGGGTCAGCGACAAAAATAAGCTCGCAGGGCCATGGTTTCAGGCAGATTTGCAGACAAATATCAGGCCCAATACCGGCAGGTTCGCCAGGTGTAATAACAATTCGAGGTAATGGCATGATTACATGATCACTGGATAAAAAAGATAATTAGTTATCCAAGCGATATTCAATGTAAGCATCATCCCTTAACTTAGTTAACCACGACTCAATCGCAGCATCTGCTTTACGTTTTTGTAGTTGAGAACGTGCTTGAGCTTCGCGCATCAGTTGGGTGTTATCTTGTTCCTCGCGACCTAACACTTGAATTAAGTGCCAGCCGAATTGGGTTTGTACAGGTTGGCTAATTTCATTGATCTCGAGTGTGTTCATGGCGGCTTCAAAAGCAGGCACCAAAGCACCGGGTTGCACCCAATTTAAGTCGCCGCCATTAATGGCTGACCCTCTATCTTCGGAGTTTGTTCTTGCTAATGCAGCAAAGTCTTCGCCGTTTTCAATACGCTGTTTAAGATTAAGCAATCGGTCCTGCGCAATTTGATCGGTAATCAATGCATTAATTTTAATAAGAATATGACGAACATGTGTTTTAGTAATCATTACCTTTTGTTGGCCACGTGTCCCAAACAGTTTAATAATATGGAACCCACTAGGGCTTTCAATAGGGTCTGAAAACTCATTGACTTGCATTTTTTCAACGAAGGGCGTTAATAATGACGGCATTTGCGCTAATTTCATCCACCCAAGGTCACCACCATCCAATGCATTGCTGGCGTCTGAATTTGCAATGGACAGCGTAGAGAATTTCTTTCCTTGTTTAAGGCTAGTAATAATTTTTTCGGCCTTGTTACGAGCGGTTGTTATTTGTTGTGGTGATGCGTTTTCAGGCGTAGCAATGAGGATATGTCCTAAATGATACTCTGTCGACTGATCTCCTTCGCTTTGTTCTAGGTAGTTTAGAAAACTGGCGACTTCTTGGTCTGAAACTTTAACTTCATGATGTACATAACTTGCTTGTACACGTCTGACTAACATCTGATCTCTAATTGAGTTCTTAAAAGACTTCAGCGTAACGCCATCTTTTTGTAGAACGTCTAAAAATTCTTCTGTTGAAAGTTTATTGGCGGCTGCGATACGTTGCATGGAGTCTTCGATTTCCGCGTCAGAGATTTTCATTGCACTTCGTCTAGCAATTTGTAGTTGTAGTTCGGTTTGTACCATACGGTCTAATACGCGTTTTTCAATATCGTCTCTTGATATTGAGGCACGTTGTTCAGCGGGTAGGCGTTGGTAGGTTTGTTTAACTTGCTCGTCTAATTGGCTTTTTAAAATAACGCCTTTATCAACAATGGCGACAATGCGGTTCATAGACTCTTGTGCGAAGACAGCAGGCGAAAGGAAGCTACATAGCACGATTGCATTAATAAAGAGAGCGCGATTAAGATTATTCATGATGGAAAGATTCACAAGTTAAAAGGGGCTTAAATAGAAGGTTAAAATAACATTTGGATTGCTATTATGTAACCTTCTATTTACTGTTGAGAGTGATTTTTCTGGACGTTATTGCTCGGGTATTTGGTAGCCTAATATGCCTTCTTCAAGGAAAGAGTCTAGTTTTTCACCAAAGCTGGTAAGGCCTTTTAGTTCAAATTGAAAGAAAATGCCTTCTTTAGGTTCTTCGTCTATTGCGTCGTTAACGTAGCGCCTAGCGATGACTCTTAAGCGCCAGCAACAGGTGTCTTTCTCTAACCCTAAGAAGGTATCAAGTGCTAGGTTATGCTCTTGTGAGTAATTCCAGCGGCCAACCGTACTCCATTCTTTGCTAATTGGCCATTTGAATGATAAGTCGGTTTGTTCAATATCATTAGAGTTTCCTCTGAAGTCAGTAGTGCCTTCATAGCGTGAACGGTAGGTTGCGTTAAATAAACGATTTGCCCCATCACGATAATGTAGCCCCAGAGTCGCTTTTTCTGTTTTGCCAGCATGTGGGTCGTATTGCAAGGCTGAGCGAGCAGACCATGTATTTGTGATTTTTGCGGAAACTTCTGTTACTAAGTCAGAAGTATCGTCGGTAATAGGTTTATCGTTTTGCTTAAGCTGTACGTTAAGGTCATCAAAGTAAACTATGGTACCAATGCTCGCTCTTAATCGTTCAGAGCCCGAGTCAGGCTCAATAAAACGTGAAGTGACTGCGAGGGTAAGCTGGTTTGCGTCGGCTACTCTGTCAGCACCGGAGAAACGGTTTTCTCTAAATAACTGATTAAAGCTAAAGTCATATTCAGAGGTATCAAACAATGGAATATCATCTTGGTCTTCATGGGGAACGTATAAATAATATACGCGTGGTTCCAGTGTTTGTATCATGCCACTGGCAAAATTAAGGTTTCTTTCAAAAAACAATCCAGAGTCTACAGAGAGTATTGGAAGCGTTCTGCTTTGAACACTGTTAATGGTGCTGGCTTGATCGCTCAGCCGATATTCGGTATGCCTTAGGCTTAGTCTTGGGGTTATAAAGCCACTGGCGTTTCTTAAAGGAACGCTAATGCCTGGATGAATATCTGCACGTTTAGCATCGACGTCTGAGCCGTGCTGAAAATAAACAAACTCATTACGCATGTCCATTTTGGCGATACCAAATAGCTCTGTTTCACGTAAATTAAACAGTATTTGTGGTAAACGACGGTGAGGTCGATCAGTGCTAGAGAGAGATTCATCAATAGAGTCATAGTTATCTATTTTAGTTAGTAGGCTCCAGTGATCGGCACGGTAATTTAAACTGGCTTGGCTTTTTAGGTAACGGTTACTAGAGCTGATGAGGCTATTACCAAAATCTTCAAAATAATCATCATCGGAGATGTAGTTTAAGTCTATATCTGAGCTCAAACGAGATGTAATGGTTGATTGGTTTTGTAATGAAAATTGACCTCGTAAGTCGCTCGTCTCTGTATCGCTTAGAATTTCAGCAGATACCTGTCCTTCACTGCTACCTGTTAGGTAGCGAAATTCGCCTCCGAGCATAAACCCTCGGTTGCTCATGATGCGAGGAGTAATAGTTGCATCATAGTTTGGCGCAATATTCCAATAGTAAGGGAGAGAGAAATCAACGCCTGTTGTGTCAGAACTTCCAAAGGTCGGTGTCAAGACCCCAGATTGACGTCGGTCATCAATAGGGAAGCTAATGTAAGGCGTATAAAGCAATGGAATATCAAATACTTCAACCCATACGTCACGTCCAGTTCCGCGACCAGTTTCCTTGTTCAACTCAAGTGTTCTTGCCTGTAACTCCCAGTCACTAACACTCGGTGCGCAGGTGGTGTAAGTAACGTTTGTTGACTGGGTGATATTACGGTTAACCAGTGTTGTTGTTTGGGTGCTGCCGCGAGCGTGTGTGGTTTCAAGAATAAATTGGTTGTTTTTAAATTGCCCGGTATCCTTAGCAAGCTGTAGTTCAGCTTGGTCACTGTGCAAGGCGAAACCATTTTCTTGGTAGAAAACATCACCTGAAGCAGAGGCGCTTTCTTGTTGATTATTATATGTCAGTTGGTCGGCGGTAATAGATTGATCAGCACGATTAACCAAGACATCGCCGCTAAATTTGGCATTACTTTTATCAAGGACTTCGGCGTAGTCTGATTGTATGTTTACCTCAGAATTTAAACGATTTTGCTGAATGCTGTTTCTGCTTTCGCGAAGTGAGTCGGTAGTGACTTCACAAGTGTCCCAAGGGTCAACTTTAAGTTGCCTAACCATTTGATGAAACAGCGCATTATTTCTAACCCGGCCTGCATTATCATCATACAAGGCAATGCTCTGTCTATTATCTAGGGTGGCTACCATTGTAGAAGGCGCGCTGGTTTGTGAGCAGTCCCAAGTTCCATTCTCACCAGTTTTGCAATCCCATGAGCCAGTGTTTTTTAATGTTGTGACTTGAGTCTGAGTCGGTGCTTTTTTGTTTGTTTGTATGACTTTTGGTTGGCCAGCAACTCGAACCCTTGGAACAGAGGGGGGCGCTGGTTTATCAGTCGTGTTGTCTGCAACGGTTGTTTGATCCTTAGAGGGTTGTTGCGGACTATCTACTTTGGCACTTTTTTCAATCGGTTTGGTAGACGCGGAACAATCCCAGGTTTGACCATCATTCGCTAATTTACAATCCCACTGAGAGTTACTGAAACCAAATGCCTGGCTTGCCATCAATAAAAGCACTAGGGCTAAAAGAAAGTGTTTGTATGAGCAGATAATGGCTGAACCTTTTTGCTTGAGTCTAACGTAAGTTGTATAAAATCGCATAGAATGGTGCTTATCTTCAACGATAGCATGTAATTTTTTCGATATATTAACACGCAACTTTCGGTCTGCGTTAATTAGGTCTGATAGAGTATTTTTTATGGTAAGAGATGAGCGTAAGCAGCGTTTAATTAAATGGTTGTCGGGGGTTCTCTTAACCGATGATTTTAGTTGTGAGCCTGCTTCAAGTGATGCAAGTTTTCGACGTTATTTTCGAGTTAAATGTCAGGCAAAATCTTTTGTTGTGATGGATGCGCCCCCTGCTCAAGAAGACTGTACCTCTTTTATTATGATAGCTGAGGTATTACGCGAAAACGGCATTTATGCGCCGGAAATTTTTTACAAATCGCTTGAAGAAGGGTTTCTCATGCTCAGTGATTTAGGAACAGACAGCTATTTGGATAAATTGAACGAATTGTCTGTTAATGAGCTCTACCAAGATGCTTCGACTGTGCTACATAAGATGCATGCTATAGCGCTGAAAGAACTGTCAATTCCGCATTATGACTCTCAGTTGCTTCACAAAGAAATGGGCTTGTTTGATGAGTGGTTTATCAGTCATCTATTAAGTGTAGAGTTATCATCTGAAGATAAGAAAACACTAGTGACTGTTAAAAACGCCTTAACAGGCTCTGCTCTCGAGCAGCCACAGGTTTTTGTACACAGAGATTACCATTCAAGAAACTTGATGGTGACACAGAAGAACAACCCAGGGGTGATTGATTTTCAAGATGCTGTTGTCGGGCCAATAAGCTACGACTTAGTCTCTTTATACAGGGATTGTTATATAAATTGGCCAGATGAAAAAATTTATGCCTGGCTGGATGCGTTTCTACAACAACGTAAGCAACGTGGTTGTAGCGATGATTTTGACTCGCTTCGTTTTTACCAATGGTTTGATTGGATGGGTGTTCAACGACATATGAAAGCAGTAGGTATCTTTTCTCGTTTGCTATTAAGGGATGGTAAAAAAGGCTACTTAAAGGATATACCGCGCACACTGGCGTATATAACCCGTGTGTGTTCACGCTATGAAACATTAAAGCCATTAGCAGATTTGATTAATAAGTACCAATTAATGAAGAGATTTACAACGCTTCAACAAGAGCGTGAAGAAGCATGAAGGTCATGATTTTAGCGGCAGGTCGAGGCGAAAGAATGGGCCGCTTAACCGACAATTGCCCGAAACCGCTGCTTGAAGTTTCGGGGCAGCCGTTAATTGTGCATCACCTATTGGCGTTAAAATCGCAAGGGTTTAATGACTTTGTTATTAATGTGGCCTATTTGGGCGATCAAATAAAAACGGCCTTAGGAAAAGGGGAGCAGTGGGGCGTTCACATTGAATATTCAGATGAAGGCGATAACGCCTTAGAAACAGGCGGTGGAATTTTTAGGGCCTTGCCTTTATTAGGTGATGAACCGTTTTTATTGGTCAATGCGGATGTATGGACTGATTTTCCATTCCAGCGTTTAAGAAACAAGACAGTGAAAGATATTCATCTGGTGCTTGTTAATAATCCTGATCATAATCAACACGGTGATTTTTGCTTGCTGGATGGCGAGCAAAAAAATCAAGACAGTCAACGTTATACCTACAGTGGAATCGGCGTGTTTAGCCGCGCTGTTTTTGAACAGCAAACAGAGGGTGTTTTTCCTTTAGCACCGATTATTCGTCAGTTTATAGCGCAGGGGCGAGTGAGCAGCGAGCTTCATCGGGGGGAGTGGGTTGATGTAGGAACACCGGAAAGGCTTGCTGAGTTGGCGTTAAAGCTTAAACCGCGTTAACGCCACTCAAACGTTAGGCTAGTCGATGACCCCGGAGGCTTGTTGATCGGCATGGTAAGAAGAGCGAACCATCGGTCCACTGGCGACGTGTGAAAAGCCCATCTCTTTGCCCAGTTTGGCTAATTCATCAAACTCTTCTGGGGTGACATAACGTTCCACAGCTAAATGCCCTTGGCTAGGTTGTAAGTATTGGCCTAAGGTCAGCATGTTACATCCATGCGCGCGTAAATCTCGCATTACCGCTAAGGTTTCTTCGTTGGATTCCCCTAAACCAAGCATAAGTCCCGATTTAGTTGGAATATCAGGGTGGGCGTCTTTGTAACGCTTTAATAAATCAAGCGACCACTGATAGTCTGAGCCGGGGCGCGCTTTTTTATATAAACGTGGAACGGTCTCTAGGTTATGATTAAAAACATCTGGTGGTGTTTGCGCTAATATGTTGACCGCGATATCCATACGGCCCCTAAAGTCAGGGACTAGCACTTCAACTTGTATAGTAGGGTTTTTTTCACGCACGGCACTAATACATTGGGCAAAATGGTCAGCGCCACCATCACGTAAATCATCACGGTCTACCGATGTAATGACCACATAACGGAGCTTCATATCTTTAATGGTGTCGGCGAGTTTTTGTGGTTCATCTTTATCTAGCGGGTTTGGCCGACCATGAGCAACGTCACAAAATGGGCAGCGCCGTGTACAGATATCACCCATAATCATAAAGGTGGCGGTGCCATTATTAAAACATTCGCCAAGGTTTGGGCAAGCCGCTTCTTCACAAACGGAATATAAACCGTGTTCACGAAGAGCCTTTTTTATGGCGTTAACGCGGTTTCCGCTGGGTACTTTTGCACGTATCCATTTGGGTTTGCGTAAAATGTCAGCTTTTTTCTCAACTTTAATCGGAATGCGAGCCAACTTTGCTTCACTGCGTTGATGTGTTTCGGGTGTAGCGCGAGAGGGTGCTTTTAAAGTATCAGTATCGTGTGACATAGTGTTAAACGTGTAGTGTATTGGGGCCGAGTATTAATTGGGAATAATTGAGTTGTTCTTTTAATTCATGCAATAAAACGGCTGAAAAGTCTGCAGTAGTGCATTTTACGCCATGTTTGGATAATTGGGTAACTTCGAGACCTTTATAACCACAGGGGTTAATAAAGCTAAAGGGTGTTAGGTCCATATCAACATTTATGCTGAGTCCATGATAACTACAGCCTTTTTTTACCCGTAAACCTAAGGAAGCAATTTTTTTATCATTAAGATAGACGCCCGGCGCATCTATTTGTGCAGCAGCCTTTAATCCGTATTTCTTTAACCCTGAGATAGTAATATTTTCGAGCACATCAACCAGTGCACGAACACCTATTCCTAGGCGGCGTAAATCCAATAAAACGTACATGACCAATTGCCCAGGTCCGTGATAGGTGACTTGACCGCCACGGTCTGTTTGAATAATAGGAATATCACTGGCACTCAAGACGTGTTCGGGTTTACCGCTCACCCCTTGGGTGAAAACAGAGGGGTGTTCAACAAACCAAATTTCATCATGTGTTTCGCCGGTACGATCAATGCAAAAGGCTTTCATCGCTTCCCAGGTTGCTAGGTAGTCCTGCTGGTTAAGCTGACGAATAACTAATGGTAAATCTGGGGGTGTTGTGTCAATGCTCACAGAGACATTAAAACGTGTTCGCAGTCCGTTAAGTCCTGATAAATGGCATCCATTTGCTGTTTATTTTGAGCAGTAAGGGTGATGCTAACAGACACGTATTTTTTAGATTTACTGAATTTCGACGATACCGCATTTTCACTCAGATCAGGCGCGTGGCGACGCACAATCTCGACAACGATTACGTCAAACTCAATGTTTGATAGCCCCATTGTTTTGATGGTGAACTCACAAGGGTAGTCCATTAATGCATTATGTTGATCGTCTGGGTTATCAGTCATTTTACTGGTTTCTCAATTGGTTCTTAAATTGACTATAGCTGGTTGAGACTTGTTGCCATAAATTCCCCGGTTGTCCGTTGCCGACCGCTTGGCGGTTTAATTTAACTACAGGCATAATTTCTTTGGTAGAGCTGGTTAACCAAATTTCATCAGCATCAAACAGTTGTTGTTCTGATATTTCTTGCTCAATGCATGAAATGCCTTCTTTGATAGCAAGCTCTAAAACAAGATCACGTGTAATGCCGGGCAATAAATGATGGCTTTTGGGTGGCGTAATAAGTTGCTGGTCTTTAACGATAAACAAGTTACTAGCAGACCCTTCGGTTGCAAAACCATCACGTAATAAAATAGCCTCAGTACAACCTTGATCACTGGCTTGTTGCTTCAATAATATATTGCCAAGTAAGGCGACGGATTTTATATGGCACCAATCCCAGCGAATATCATCTAAAGTGATAGCGTTAATGCCGTTAGCAATAGAATCGAGACTCTTGGGGTCTATTGTTTGGCACATTGCAAAAGTTGTTGCGGAGTACTCAGTTGGCAATTGGTGATCACGGTTTGTGCCAGCACCACGTGTTACTTGAACATAGACCGATTGGTCAGATTGCGTATGCGGTGAAACCAGTTGGGAGAGTGTTTTTGTCCATTGTTGATCACTCATGACCGGTTTCATGCGAATAGCGGCTAAGCTACTATTGAGGCGGTCTAAGTGCTGTTGAAGGCGAAAAAGCTTGCCGCCGTATGCAGGAATAACTTCATACACACCATCGGCAAATAAAAAACCACGGTCTAATACAGAAACGTTAGCCTCAGCTAGTGGCAGAAATTGGCCATTAAGGAAAACATCAGTTTTGTGCGACACCATCAATTCTCCTACTCAAGCAATAACAATGCTTCATCTTTTAGGATGTCCATAAATGACCCTTCCGGAATATCTTGTAAAGCAATGAGTGGGCGTTTGGCAATAATGTCACCTTTAAGTTGAATAACCGCGTTGCCAACAAGTTGGCCTTTTTTTATGGGTGCAATCAGCTGGGGGTTTAACGCTAGGCTCGCATCTAATGATTTATATTCATTGCGAGGAATAGTCAGGTAAAGGTCTTTCGCCAAGCCTACTGGTAAAGATTTAATCGCGCCTTTCCAGACGCGGGTGGTGGTTAGTGATTGTTGTGCTTTATACAGCAAGTGAGTTTTATAAAAACGGTAACCATAATTCAGCAAGGCCTGATTGATATCATTTCGTGCAGCTACGCTGTCTGTGCCCATAACGACAGAAATTAAACGCATATTGTCGCGAACAGCAGATGAAACTAAACAATAACCAGCGTCCTCTGTATGCCCTGTTTTAACGCCGTCTACTGTGCTATCACGCCATAACAGCTTGTTTCTATTTTGTTGAGTAATACCGTTAAAAGAAAATGATTTGATCGCATTTATTTTATATAACTCGGGAGACTCAATGATTAAGGCGCGAGTTAGAACTGAGAGGTCTCTAGCGGTAGTGTAATGCTGTTCGTCGGGCAGACCAGAACTATTAGTAAAGTGGCTATTTTTCATGCCAAGGTCTTTAGCAACTTGGTTCATTAATTGTGCAAAAGTTGATTCATCCCCTGCGATATGTTCGGCTAATGCAACAGTGGCATCGTTACCTGATTGCACAAGCATTCCGTGAATTAAATCATCGACCGTAACGAATTTATTAACTTCCACAAACATTCTAGAACCAGGAGTTCGCCATGCTTTTTCACTAATACGAACTTGATCGTCTAAATTCAAATTTCCATGGTTTAGTTCACGAAAGACAATTAACGCAGTCATGATTTTTGTCATGCTGGCGGGGGCTAGTTTTAAATCAGGGTCTTTAGAGGCTAAAACTGTTCCACTGTGAAAGTCGGTCAGGTGGTAGCTTCTCGCTTTTAAATTTGGGGCGGAAGGAATAGGTAACGCGATGGCTTGAGAAGAGAGAAAAAAGCTCAGCAGCAGGATAATTCTTTTCATATTAATGCAATGTTAGGTATTAGGGTAACGATAAGCTCGGATTATATCATGCAAAACGTATCATTAAGGGCTAGGAGGAAGGCTGTTTTAGCTGGCTTATTTAGAGGTATAAAAAGTGCTCTTATAGCCTAACTCGTAAAGTTTTGATCTTGTTGAGTCGGCACTTTTCATTCGTATATAAGGGCCGACACGCACAAAATACAAGGGTTTTGACGTGCTACCACCAGACTCTATGGTGACTGGGGTTTTTAGTAAATTGGTCAATTCATACTTGAGTTTATTGGCATTTTCTTCAGAGCTAAAGGCCCCCGCTTGAATAAATAACAAACCCTTTTGTTCAGTAGAGGGTTGGGGTGGCTGAACAGTATACCTTAAGGTGAGGTCGCTTTTTGGTGCGGCAGGTGGCTCATCTAAAGAGGTTGAAAGATAGGTGTGAGGGTCGAGGGCTTTGATTTCTACCATTGATGTGCCGTTTTTAAGGGTGCCGAGTTTAGCGGCAGCGGCATACGATAAATCTATAATTCGTTCATCATGAAAAGGGCCACGGTCATTAACGCGAACAATGATTTTTTTGCCATTAGAAAGATTAGTGACTTCGACATAGGTTGGGATAGGCAGGGTTTTATGCGCGGCAGTCATTGCATACATATCGTAGGTTTCACCGTTCGAAGTTTTATTGCCATGAAATTTAGTGCCGTACCAAGAGGCGAGGCCGCGTTGAACAAAGTTTTTACTGGACGCTTGTACGTAATACTTTTTGCCAAAAACTTCATAGGAGCTGGGGTTGCCTCCACGGCTCTTAGCTTCTATTTTAGGGATCGCATCTGGGGTTAGTTCAATACCGGCTGGGTGAACGGATGGGGCGCTATCGGTAACGAAAGGTTGTTGGCTTGTGCAGCCTATTAAAAAGTAAGCAGACAAGCAGCATAATAAAAAAAAGTGGAGGCGGATCATGCGTTATTTATAAAGCCCTTTTTAATTTCTTGACCAAGTTGATAAACGGCCATTGCGTATAAGTGACTATGGTTGTAGCGGGTGATGACATAAAAATTATGAAATGTTAGCCAAAATTCCGATTGGTCTTTTTGTTTAAGTTCCAATAATCTGACGATAGTGTCATCTGCAAGATTAGGTGGTGTTTGCACCTGATGTTCAGCCAGTTGTTTTAAGGTGTTCTTTGGTTTGAGTGAACGATTGAGTAAGGTTTTATAAGCATCACCTGTAACGTTAGTTTGTTGTGTGACTAGGTCTGTGTTTTTCCAACCATGTCTTGAAAAGTAATTGGCCACGCTGTTAATGATATCAGCCTGGCTATTCCACAAGTCCCGCTTGTTATCGCCATCACCATCAACAGCGTAAGCACGGTAGCTGCTTGAAATAAATTGAGACTTCCCCATGGCTCCAGCATAAGACCCTTTGGGTTCATAAGGGTCAAAGCCTTCTTCACGACACAGTAATAAGAAATGCTCTAACTCACGTTGAAAGAACTTAGCGCGTTTTGGAAAATGAAAACCAAGGGTTGTTAGGGCATCGAGGACTTTATAAGACCCTGTGTTGCCACCATAACGTGTTTCAACACCAATAATGGCGACAATGATTTCTGCTGGTACGCCATATTTTTCGGTGGCGGCATCCAATAGGTCTTTGTTTTCTTTCCAGAATTTTATACCGCCATTAATGCGATTAGGTTTAAGAAAAATATTACGGTAACTGTGCCACTCTAGGCGTTTCTCCGCCGGTGATGACATGGCTTTTAAGATGCTTTCTTTAACAACCGATTTATTTAATAAGGTTGTTAATTCGTCACGATTAAATTGGTGCTCTACGACCATTTTTTCAATAAAGTCGTGATAAAGGCTAGGGTTGCTAGGCGACGACGATGTTGAGGCGCAAGCACTAATAGAGACTAGCGTTAATAGAAGGGTTAATGCTAATCGAAAAGAAAAAAGTTTTATGTTGCGCATCGTTTGTCCTTAAGAAGAAAGTAATTTTCGATGAGTATGTATCGACATTAATATGCCAAATCCAAGTAATAATGTCACCATTGATGTACCGCCATAACTCACTAGAGGTAAGGGTACACCAACGACTGGCAAAATACCCGTGACCATCCCGACGTTTACAAATAAATAGATAAAAAATGTTAGCGATAAGCTACCTGCAAGCAGTCGTGAAAAGGTGTCTTGTGCCTGAATCGCAATGTAAATGGAGCGGATGAAAATAATCAAATAAATGGTTAATAAGCCGACACAACCCATCAAGCCAAATTCTTCAGAGAAGACGGCAAAAATAAAATCGGTAGAACTTTCGGGTAAAAACTCTAGGCGTGCTTGCGAGCCATGCATCCAGCCTTTGCCATTGATACCACCTGAGCCAATGGCGATTTTTGATTGAATAATGTGGTAACCAGCCCCTAATGGGTCTTCTTCTGGGCTCAAAAAGGTAAGAACCCGTTGTTTTTGATAGTCTTTCATAAAACTCCATAGAACAGGGGCGAGTCCTGCGCCAGTTGCTATGACGCCGATGATGATCTTCCATGAAATGCCGGCAAGAAACAGCACGGTTAATCCCGAGCTGGCTATTAAGATAGCGGTACCGAGGTCAGGTTGTTTGGCAATTAAGACGGTAGGGATAGCTATAAAAACAGTGGCGAGACCGACATGTTTGTGACTGGGAGGTAGTCGCCGTTCTGCTAGGTACCAAGCCACCATCATGGGGGTTGCCAGTTTCAGTAATTCAGAGGGTTGAAAGCGAAAGAAGCCTAGGTCTAGCCAACGTTGAGCGCCTTTCCCCATATCACCAACAAATAACACGCCCAGTAATAAGAGCGTGCCGAGAAAAAATAACCAAGGAGCAAACATTTTTAACGCATGAGGTGGCACTTGAGCAATGATAAACATGGCAAAAAAGGCAACAGCTAATCGAGTGGCTTGCCTGTTTAATAATCCAATATTTTGGTGTTCGGCGCTCATCAAAATAAGAATGCCAATAGACGATAAGAGGGCCAGTAGAATGAGCAAGGTGAGGTCAATATGCAATCGCTGAAAGAGGCTCTCTTTGCGATGATGATAGAGGCTCATTTGTGGGGATTTTTGGAAAGACCAATTCATGGGGTAACTTGTATATATTGATCGAAAATAGAACGGGCAATAGGTGCAGCAACGGAGCCACCATGACCACCGTTTTCTACCACGATAGCTACGGCTAATTGAGGCTCACGTGCGGGTGCAAAAGCGATAAAAAGGGCATGGTCTTTGAGGTGTTCTTGCACATTTTCCTCATCATATTTTTCATCTTGTTTGATGGTAAACACTTGAGCAGTTCCCGTTTTGCCAGCTATTTTGTAGGGCGCACCTTCCCTAATTTTTCGAGCAGTGCCACGCGCACCGTTAACGACATCATACATGGCATCAATAATGGTATTCCAATGCTGAGGGTTATTTAATGTAATTGGCGGGGTGCTTGATGTTTGCTGAGGCTTATCATTAATTTTAGCAACGAGTGATGGAATATGTGTGGAGCCTTTGTTAGCAATAAGAGCCGTTGCATGGGCTAACTGAAGGGGTGTAGTTAAATTGAAACCTTGCCCTATGCCAGCAATCAATGTTTCGCCAGGGTACCAGACCTGATTTCGTGTGCGTTTCTTCCACTCTCTTGAGGGCAATAAGCCCGATCTTTCGCCCAGAATGTCAATGCCTGTTTTTTGCCCAAAACCAAATTTTTGCAGAAAGTCATGCATCCGATCAATTTTTAACTCATGGGCCAATATATAGTAATAAACATCGCACGACTGAACGATTGAGTCATGAAGCGTGGTCATACCATGCCCAGTTTTTTTCCAATCACGGTATTTATGTGTTTGTTTGGGTAGTTGATAGAAGCCTGGGCAGAAGATTCTTTGATGTGGGTGAACGGTTTTGTAATCGAGGCCGGCGAGCGCTAAAAATGGCTTTAAGGTAGACCCTGGGGGATATTGCCCTCGAAGAAAGCGGTTAAATAAAGGGCGTTTTGAAGAGTTTTGTAATTGGCTGTATGAGGCTTGATCGATACCTTTAGCAAACAAATTAGCATTGAAGCCTGGTTTGCTCACCAAGGCGCGAACTGCGCCAGTACGAGTATCTATTGCGGCAACACTTCCGGTGTAATCACCGAGTGCGTCGTGAGCGATTTTTTGTAGCTCAATATCTAGATTCAAAGTTAGATCGCTACCTGATAATGGTGGTGTGTAGCTAAGGACTTTTAATGATCTGCCTTGTGCTGTGTTTTCGGTTTGTTGGTATCCAACATAGCCATGTAATTCAGTTTCGTAAGTTCTTTCAATGCCGGTTTTTCCAATAAATCGAGTCCCTCGGTAGTTGGCTGGCTCAATAGTTTTCAGCTCTTGTTCATTAATGGCGCCGACATAACCCACTACATGTGCGGTTAGCTCAGGGAAAGGGTAGTGTCTTAATGGACGTGCCTGTATGTCAACACCGGGAAATAAGTGACGGTTGGCAGAAAAAATAGCCACTTCCTGATCGTTTAATCGATTTCTAATGGAGACGCTAGCGAAGCGTTTTTGCTGTTTTCTACGTTTTTCAAATAACGCGAGTTCATCTTTAGAAATGGGTAATAAGGCACTCAAGCGTTCGAGGGTGTTCGCAAAGTCTGGCGTTTGTTCCGGTACTAATTCAAGACTATAAGTAGGGTTATTTTCAGCAAGAACGCGACCTTTTGTATCGAAAATTAAACCACGAACAGGACTAATAACTGATAGTTTTACGCGGTTATTTTGAGCGAGGTCTACATACTTCTCATGTGTTGCGATTTGTAAATAGGTAAGACGGGCAATCAGCGCAAAAAATAAAATAAGAACAAAAACGATCAATGTGGTGGCTCGCAATAGGAAAAGGCGATTTTCCTGGAGTGAGCTCTTGAGGTCGAAGCGAGTGTTCATGTGAGGTTACTGTACTTTAAAGTGTCTTCTGATGAGGCGTAAGACAGCAAATATAGCAGGCCATACCAGCGCGCTAAAAAGAACTTGAAGCCCATGTTGGTAAGTATACTCAATGTGAACAATAAAGTGATTAAGCCATAAAGAGAGTAGTTTTATGCACGCTAAGAACATTAAAATAAGCGTAGATTGTTGCCACACAGGATAATTTCTTAGGCGTGAATAAAGAGAGTGGCTAAAAAAAGAAGCGGTACTGAATATTAGCGCATTTTGTCCGAGCAAACTGCCTGTTAAAACATCGAACAGTAGGCCGGTTGAAAAACCAGTCAAGATACTAACTTTGTGCGGTAAAGCGATGCTCCAGTAGATTAATGTTAGCAACGTCCAGCTGGGCATTAATATAGCCAAATGGTCAGGCCAAGGTGCAATGCTAAGGGCCATGGAAAAAAATAAAGTTAAGCCAATGATGGCACCACCAGAGGATTTAGCGTGCATTGTCTGTGGGTACTTCTGGTTCTTCAGGGACGCCTGATAAAATAGGAATGGGCTGTTGTTGGCTCCATACCAATAAAATGTCACGAGTGCTGTCTATTTTGGCGACAGTTTTAGCCTCGGCATGCATGAAAGCTTCTCCTGGCAGCGGGGCCAGTTTGGTGACGGTGGCAACAGGGTAACCAGATGGGAAAACACCGCCCAGTCCAGATGTCGTTAATAAATCGCCTATCTTGATGTCAGCATTATGGGGTAGGTATGGTAGCGTTAATGTATTTTTTAGTCCGCTACCAGAGGCAATGGTTCTTAAGCCTGTTCGGTTTATTTCAACAGGTATAGCATGATTGGGGTCAGTAATCAGGATGATAGACGAAGTGAGCGGGTGAACGTTGGTAATCTGACCGAGTACACCGTCTTCGTTGAGGGCGGCTTGTCCTTTATAAAGGTCGAAACGACTGCCTTTATCAATCACAATATTGGTTGTGTTTGGGTGTTGGTTTACTTTAATAAGAGACGCTGAAATAAATTGTTCTCCAATTTTGAATGAAGACTCCAATAAGCTATGCAACCGGGTATTTTCTGTTTCAAGCGCCTCAAATTTTTGCAGTTTGACTTTAAGAAATAATAACTCATCTTTTAGGCGTTGATTTTCGTCAGCTAATTCAGATAACTCTGTTGTGCTTTCAGTCAGCCAGGCATAGAGCTGGCTAGGCAGGTCCACAACGATGAGAACAGGGTGAACGATAAAAGAAAGGCTGTCTTTAAGGCGCGTGAGTTGGTTCGTTTGCTGTGCAAGTAGCAAAAGCAAAATAGAAATAACGGCGGCGGCAATATAGCGTGTGCTGGTAGCAGGACCTTTTGAGAAAATTGGTTTTATGGCGAATAACCTCTTATTCTTACTCTAATGCAAACGTATTAGGCCCTTTTTCATTGATCAACTCTAGTACTTTGCCCCCACCTCGCGCAACGCAAGTTAGAGGGTCGTCAGCTGTGCGAACAGGTACGCCTGTTTCTTCATGGATAAGCTCATCTAAACCATACAGTAATGCACCGCCACCGGTTAGCACAATGCCATTTTCAGCAACGTCAGCGCTTAGCTCTGGGGGAGTTTGCTCGAGAGCTTGTTTCACAGCACTAACAATGGCGGTAACAGGTTCTTGTAATGACTCTAAAATTTCATTGCTGTTAAGTGTAAAGCTTCGGGGAATGCCCTCTGCTAGGTTTCGACCAGTAACGGTCATTTCCTTAACTTCATTTGCTGGGTAAGCTGAGCCAATCGTGTGTTTAATTCTTTCGGCGGTCGATTCACCGACGATAGTGCCGTAATTGCGTCGAACGTAATTGATAATCGCTTCGTCAAAACGGTCACCACCAACGCGAATTGACTCCGAGTAGACGATACCATTGAGTGATAAAACGGCGATTTCTGATGTGCCGCCACCAATATCTAACACCATGGAGCCGCGTGCCTCATCTATCGGTAAGCCTGCACCAACTGCCGCTGACATTGGCTCCTCAATTAAATATACTTCACGTGCACCAGCACCTGATGCCGATTCTCGAATGGCTCTTCGTTCAACTTGAGTAGAGCCACACGGTACGCAAATAAGCACACGAGGACTAGGGCGTAGAAATTTACCTTCATGTACTTTATGGATAAAGTACTGAAGCATTTTTTCAGTGATAGTAAAGTCGGCAATAACACCGTCCTTCATTGGGCGAATCGCGGTGATATTTCCGGGTGTTCTACCCAGCATTGCTTTTGCTTCGCTGCCGACAGCGGCAAAGCTTTTTTCGCCACGCACTTTATCTTCTCGAATGGCAACAACAGAGGGTTCATCTAGCACAATGCCTTTGCCAAGTGCATAGATTAGTGTGTTCGCTGTGCCCAAATCGATGGATAAATCGTTGGAAAACATGCCGCGTATTTTTTTAAACATGAATTTTATAAATGTAGGTGGTGAGAATTTTGTACTTTAACAACCCTTTACCTCTTTGGGCAAGGCGCGAATTGTGTTAATTTGCACTGTTTTAAAGTATGAATAAAACAAGGGGGTTATTTTATGCCAATTCAGTCAGAAGATGTACTGAAAATCGCACACTTGGCGAGGCTCGGTATTCAGCACGAGCAGCTTGAGTCATATGCGTCAGACTTGTCGAATATAATGCTGTTAGTTGAGCAAATGAATCAAGTTGATACAACTGATATTGAACCTATGGCCCACCCACTTGATCAGTTTCAACGTTTACGGGCGGATGTGGTATCAGAAAGCAATCAACGTGATATTTTGCAGGACAATGCACCATCTATTGAAGACGGTTTGTTTTTAGTGCCGCGAGTGATCGATTAGTCGTCCTTTAACGAGGCGGTGTCATATTTATTTAAACAAAGGCTTATAGCGATAAGCATATATACCTTTTAAACAGTATTGGTAATCAATGTATAACAAATCATTAAAAGAACTGTCCAGCGACCTTCACAACAAACAAATATCCAGTGTTGAGCTTAGTCAATACTTTTTGGAGCGTATCAATCGATACGATGGGGCGTTAAATAGCGTCATTACATTAAATGAAGACGGCGCATTACTTGCAGCTCAACAGGCGGATCAACTAATTGCATCAGGGGATGCCGGCTTGTTAACGGGGATTCCTTTGTTACATAAAGATATCTTTTGTACACAAGGCTTACGAACAAGCTGTGGCTCAAAGATGCTGGATAATTTTATTGCCCCTTATTCGGCAACAGCGGTTAGTAAATTAGAACAAGCTGGTGCGGTGATGTTGGGTAAAACCAATATGGATGAGTTTGCGATGGGCTCGTCAAATGAGACCAGTTTTTATAGTGGAGTAAAAAACCCTTGGGATTTGGAAACGGTTCCAGGTGGCTCATCGGGTGGATCAGCAGCGGCGGTAGCGGCACGTTTGGCGCCGTTGGCTAGTGGTACAGATACAGGGGGATCGATCCGTCAGCCAGCAGCTTTTTGTGGGGTGACGGGCATTAAACCAACCTATGGCCGTGTGTCACGTTACGGCATGATTGCGTTCGCCTCTAGTTTGGACCAAGGTGGTGCGATGGCGAAAAGTGCTGAAGATGCAGCGATCATGCTACAAGCGATGTCTGGTTTTGATGAGAGGGATTCAACCAGTGTTGATAGACCCGTTGATGATTTGTTAAGCGGCTTGGGTGACTCGATCAAAGGCTTGACCGTTGGCTTGCCCAAAGAGTTTTTTACCGATGATCTTGATAGTGATATTCGAGAAAAAGTAGAAGAAGCGGTTGATACCATTCGGTCTGCAGGGGCACTTGTGAAAGAAATTAGCCTACCGAATATTAACCTATCAGTGCCTGCTTATTATGTGGTTGCCCCCGCTGAATGTTCTGCTAATTTGTCTCGTTTTGATGGTGTTCGATTTGGGTATCGCTGCGAATCGCCAAAAGACTTAGAGGATCTTTATAAGCGTTCGCGTGGAGAGGGGTTTGGTGACGAGGTAAAACGAAGAGTTATGATTGGCGCTTATGTTTTGTCTGCGGGGTATTACGATGCGTATTATAAAAAAGCTCAACAAGTTCGTCGTTTGATTCAACAAGATTTCGTAGAAGCGTTTAAAGAAGTAGATGTGATCGCTAGTGCAACAGCACCTTCTGTTGCCTTTAAATCAGATGAGAAGAAGGGAGACCCTGTTTCAATGTATCTTTCAGATATTTTTACCATTGGTGTTAATTTAGCAGGCTTGCCTGGAATGTCAGTGCCGTGTGGTTTTGTGGAGAACAAGCCGGTAGGTATGCAGTTGATAGGAAATTATTTTGAAGAGTCTCGCTTGTTAAATGTAGCGCACCAATATCAACAACTGACTGACTGGCATCTTGCGGTGCCGGCTGGATACGAGCAGGAGGTATAAGGATGCAGTGGGAAACAGTTATAGGTCTTGAAATTCATGCTCAGTTAGCGACTCAATCAAAAATTTTCTCGGGTGCTTCAACGGCTTATGGCGCAGAACCTAATACGCAGGCTTGTGCGGTGGACCTTGGGTTACCGGGTACATTGCCGGTGTTGAACGAGCAGGCCGTTCGTTTTGCGGTGAAATTTGGTTTGGCCATTGGTGCGCATATCGCTCCATATTCAGTGTTCGCACGGAAAAACTATTTTTATCCTGACTTGCCTAAGGGTTATCAAACAAGTCAATTTGATAAGCCGATTGTTGGTTTAGGGCGGTTAGATATAGAGGTGGATGGTAAATCAAAAACAATAGGTGTTACGCGGGCTCATTTAGAAGAAGATGCGGGTAAATCGTTGCACGAAGACTATCATGGGATGACGGGAATAGATTTAAATCGAGCAGGAACACCGTTGCTTGAAATTGTTTCTGAGCCGGATATGCGCTCTGCCGCAGAAGCAGTAGCGTATGTTAAAAAACTACATACTCTTGTGCAGTATTTAGGAATTTGCGATGGCAATATGCAGGAAGGTTCTTTTCGTTGCGATGTTAATGTATCAGTCAGACCAGTAGGGCAAGAAGCCTTTGGAACCCGTGCAGAGATAAAAAACTTAAACTCATTTCGTTTTATTGAAAAAGCCATTGCACATGAGGTTGAGCGCCAAATTGATGTGATCGAAACAGGCGGACAAGTGGTTCAAGAGACTCGTTTGTATGATGCTAATAAAGATGAGACACGTTCTATGCGTTCTAAGGAAGAAGCGAACGACTATCGATACTTCCCGTGCCCTGATTTATTACCAGTCGAAATCACAGCAGAGTTGTTGGATGAAGTGCGTAATGACTTGCCAGAATTACCTGCGGCTAAAAAACAACGTTTCCAACAGCAGTATGGTTTAAGTGAGTATGATGCCGACGTATTAACAACACAACGGGCGATGGCAGATTACTACGAAGATGCTGTTAACTTTTCAGATGGAGAGGCGAAGCTTGTTGCTAATTGGGTGATGGGCGAATTGAGCGCACACTTGAATAACAATAATTTAGATATCCAGCAAAGCCCCTTGAGTGCTGAACGATTAGGAGGCTTGGTTAGACGCATTGCAGATAAGACAATTTCTGGAAAAATCGCTAAGCAAGTCCTTGAGTTTATGTGGAATAGTCAGGATGTTGCAGACGACGTGATTGAGCGAGAAGGTTTGAAACAAATTTCTGACACAGGTGCCTTAGAAAAAATGATTGATCAGCTAATGGCTGATAACGCTCAGCAAGTTGAGCAATATAGAGCCGGTAAAACAAAAATGATAGGCTTCTTTGTTGGTCAGTTGATGAAGCAAACCCAGGGTAAGGCGAATCCACAAGAATTAAATAAATTGCTGGAAAGTAAACTAAAAGGGTAGTTTCTCTTAAAGTGTTACGTTAATTATTAGAATAAATAGCGAGGATGTTATGAGTATATTGAAGGTGTTGAGTGTTTTTGTTATCGCGTTATGGTTGGCTGCTTGTGGCCACGCGACTAAAAATGGCGTGGAACCCACTCAAGAAGGGCTGGCGACTAAGACTTTGTCAGCAGAGGAAGCGGAAGTTGAGCAGCAGGTTGCGCGTATATCTGAAAAGCTAAAAGATGAACCAACGGTTAAAGGCTGGTTGTTAGTCGGCGATGGAAACATGTATTTGAAAAGATATGATGAAGCTGTTTCAGCCTACAGAGAAGCATATATATTGAGCGACTATGCAGATGAGCCCAAAAGAAAACTAAAACGAGCAATGTTTTTGGCAACGATAGCGTTAAGTAAATAGCCAATAAGGGATAACCCGGTCTGGTTGTTATTCCTCAACCATTCTTAGGGTTATCTCAACAATATTTTCATCGTGTAATAATTTGAAACAGCGCATCTCTAAGACACCTTTGGTGTTTAGCGAAATAATTAAATAATAGGCTTCGGGGTGTGAAGGCATTTCAGTATCGCTTATTGAAGGCCTAGCCGGTGCGGTGGGGTGCGAGTGGTAGATAGCAAAAACCTCTTCATCCTTATCGCGGATTTCTTTCATTACGCTGATTTGTTCTTCAGGCGCCATTAGAAAACGCTTGCTAGGTGTTTCAGCTATATTTTGAACAGGATGGCAGGTGTACTGCCCCGTTTTGTTTTTACTGATAAAACCACAGACCTCGAGGTGTTCTGATAATTGTGCGTTATGAAGTAATTCATTAACGAGTTTTCTTGGTAAGACAATTTCTTTTTCGTGCATTTTTAACCCTAATGTTTATGGTTTTGTGCCTAATGTTGCCCGAACGTGCCCTTGAATATCTTGGAAATGTTGGGTTGATTTAAATCCGTACAATTCTAACAAGTTTTTGACCAAAGTGCCTTGCTGAAAGCCATGCTCAAACAAGATAAGTCCGTTGTGTTTAAGGAAAGACTTTGCTTGCGAGGTAATATGCTCAAGATCCTGTAGGCCTTCGTGTTGAGCAATCAATGCCGAAGAGGGTTCAAAACGAAGGTCGCCTTCTAAAAGGTGAGGGTCATTTGGGCAAATATAAGGTGGGTTACTTATTATTAAATCAAACCTCGTATTGGGCACTGTTTCAAACCAATCGCTACGCAGAAACTGAATATTGTGGACCTTATGTTGCAGGGCATTTTTTTCAGCAATCGCTAAGGCCTTTTGGCTGTTATCAACGGCTGTCACCGAGGCGTTTGGAAACTCTAATGCCAAGGTGATAGCGATGGCGCCGCTACCAGTCCCTAAATCTAATACTGAGAAATGTTGGTCGGTAGCGAACGTTTCGTGGGTAATTTCTATGAGTAGCTCGGTGTCGGGTCGAGGAATTAAGACGTCTTTTGAAACGATAAATCGTCGTGACCAAAACTCTCGTTCGCCAACTAAGTAAGCGATCGGCTGCCCTTTTTGTCGCTGTTCAACAAGTTGCTGAAACCTGTCCAGCTTCTCGGTAGTTAGAAGCTCGTCAGGCCAAGCTCTAAAATAGCTACGGTTTTTATTCAGTACGAAGGCTAGTAATACTTCGCTATCAAGCACGCAGCTGTCACTGCTAACCAGTGTTTTTGCAGCTTCTGTAAGAGCCTCTTTTATTGTCAAGGGGGACTTCAAAACGAGGGTTTATTCTTCTGCGCTTAACTGTGTTAGTTGTTCTGCTTGGTGTTCTTGAATTAATGGGTCGATCACCTGATCTAGTGCGCCTTGCATGATCTCATCTAGTTTATACAGTGTTAAGTTGATGCGGTGGTCGGTAACTCTGCCTTGTGGGTAGTTATAGGTTCGAATGCGTTCAGAGCGATCGCCGCTACCAACTTGCGAACGACGAGACTCAGCTTGTTCAGCATCAGCTTTTTCTTGTTCAGCGGTCATGATTCTGGCTTTTAATAAGGACATCGCGCGAGCCCTATTTTTATGTTGTGAACGTTCGTCTTGACACTCTACAACTGTACCGGTGGGAAGGTGAGTAAGACGTATAGCAGAGTCTGTTTTGTTAACATGTTGCCCGCCAGATCCTGATGCTCTAAAAGTGTCGACACGCAAGTCGCCAGCGTTGATTTCAATATCATCTTTTTCATCGGCTTCAGGCATGATAGCTACCGTGCATGCAGAGGTGTGAACGCGGCCTTGAGATTCGGTTTCTGGGACACGTTGAACACGGTGAGCACCGGATTCAAATTTCAGTTGTGAATACACGTCGTGACCTTCTATTCGAGCGATAATTTCTTTGTATCCGCCGTGGTCGCCTTGGTTTTCACTCATGATTTCAAACTTCCAGCCTTTTTTCTCAGCAAATCGTAGGTACATACGGTAAAGATCGCCTGAAAAAATAGCTGCTTCATCACCACCTGTTCCCGCACGAACTTCAAGAAAAGCATTCTTTCCATCGTTAGGGTCTTTAGGTAACAAAAGGATTTGTAATTCATTTTCTTGTTTTTCAAGGGCTGCTTGAGTGTCCTTTAACTCATCTTTTGCCATAGCCTTAATATCCGGGTCGCTATCATTCAGCATGGCTTTTGCAGACTCATTATCTTCTAGTGTCGCTAGATAGTTCTGGTAGGTGCTAACAATGGGATCTAATTGGGCATACTCTTGACTCAAAGAGCGAAATTTATTTTGATCGCTTTGTATGCTGGGTTCAGAGAGTAGCCCAGCAATTTCTTCGAAACGTTCAGACAGAGTGTCTAGCTTTTGTAGGATAGTTATATTCACGTTATTTATTTAAGTTAAAAAGTTGTTGAGCGGCTAATAGTAATTCGTTGTTACCTTCGGATGCAGCTTTCTTCAGGGTGCTGCTAGGTGCGTGTAATATTTTTTTCGTGAGATCATTTGCTAAACGTTCTAGGGCTTGTTCAGCGGGCTGGCCGTTTTTTACCGCACTAATCGCCTTTTGAAGGAGTTCCTCACGTATATTGTCCGATTGGGTTCTAAGCTGGTAAATGGTTTTTGAGGCATCTTGCGCACGTAGCCATGTTTGAAAGTGCGAGATTTGAATGTCGATTATATCTTCAGCTTGTTCGGCCGCTTCGCGACGTGATTGAAGTCCATCATCAACTATATTTTTTAGGTCATCTACGCAGTAAAGATAGACGTCGCTTAATGAACCAACTTCTTTTTCTATATCGTGTGGTACTGCCAAATCCATCATAAACATGGGTTTGTGTTTACGTTTTGAAATGGCGGTTTCAACACTCCCTTTGCCAAGGATGGGTAGTGAGCTAGCCGTTGATGAAATGATAATGTCTGCTTCGGCGAGATGCTCAGGGATATCTTTAATTTCAATGGCGTATCCATTACCTTGAGAAGCAATGGCATGTGCTTTTTCAAGGGTTCTATTAGCAACAATTAATCGACCAATGCCTTGCTCTTTTAGGTGTTGGGCTGATAGTTCGATAGTTTCCCCGGCACCAATAAGTAAGGCGGTTTGATCTTGTAATTGACCAAATATTTGTTGTGCTAATTTTACGCCAGCAAAAGCAACCGATACCGGGCTAGAGCCAATGGCTGTATCGGTACGCACTTTCTTCGCGACTTGGAAGGTGTGCTGGAATAAGCGACCAAGATACTTTCCTAGGGTGCCGGCCTCAGAGGCATGTTGATAAGCCGTTTTCATTTGGCCAAGAATCTGTGGTTCGCCAAGCACTAAGGAGTCAAGCCCACAGGCGACTCGTGACATGTGCTTTATTGATTGGGGGCCAATGTGGCTGTATAGATAGTCTCTAATACTACTTTCATCTAGGCGATGGTAGCTGGCAAGCCAAGCGATCAGTTCATCTGTTTGTTGCGTTGCTATATCACAGTATATTTCGGTGCGATTACAGGTGGATAAAATAGCGGCTTCTTCAATGGATGAAAGCTGCGCTAATGACTGAAGCGATTGACCGAGGCGCTCAGGAGAGAAAGCGAGTTTCTCTCGAATCTCGATAGGTGCTGTGTTGTGATTGAGTCCGAGCGTAAGCAGCATGCGCTTTTGGTAGTTTTACTTTAGGTTAATTGGGTTATTATAAGCGTTTTAGCCCTATGAATGTTCTATATGTTTAAACAGGTAGTTTTCGATTTGCCTTGTAAAAAGAGAATGAGGTGTTAGTTTTATAGGCGGCTGATGTTGATTAGGGTGTGGGTGAGAAAAATATGATTCTAAAGTTCGTGATGATGGTTTTTGTTGTTTTATCTATAGGTTGTACACACGTAGGTAAAAACGATGCTGTTGAAGTGGTAGAGCCAAGCAAAGCAATATCGAATCTTGTGCAAGAAACGCCTGAGGTTAAAACGAAGCAGGTACAACCGAGCCAGCTAGATGCTGCTTTATTGTATAGTTTGTTAGGTGGCGAGGTGGCAGGTCAACGTGGGGATGTCAAAATGGCTTCTGCATTCTATGTTGATGCGGCTAAGCGCTCGAATGATCCACTGGTAGCGCTTAGGGCTGCACAAATAGCGTTGTATAGTAATGATATCGTTGGAGCTAAGTTAGCCGTTGATATATTGGTGGCAAAAGGAAAGCTATCGCTTCAATCGCAACGACTTGTTCTAACAGTTTACTTGCGCGCGGGTGAGGCAGAGAAGAGTTTGGATTTGATTACTTCAATCCTTAAAGAAAGCGATATGCCTCAACGAAATACCTTGCTGGCCATTGGCGACATTGTTTCCCGTCATGCGCCTAAAGACTTGGCTGGTCATCTGATCGATGAGTTGGTGAGTTATTATCCTGAAGAGGCTGGAGCTTATCTTGCTCGCTCGCAAATGATGTCTCATTTAGGGCAACTGCTTCAAGCCGAAAAGGATGCGGTGAAGGTTACTGAGTTGGATTCGACCTGGCCTGTGGGGTTTGCTCAGCTTGCCCTAGTGTTGGAGCAAAAAGGTGAGACAGAGCGTGCGTTAGAGGTTTTAAAAAACGCTGTCGAGAACCTTAAAGCGAAACCTTTGCTGATGGGTTATGGTCAGTTGTTAGCCAAGAATGAACAGTACGAAGAGGCAAAAGAGCAGTTTTTAAAGTTGTTGTCTGATGGGGAAAGCTACCCAGAGGCAAGTTTTGCATTGGGCCTTGTTTATTTAAAGTTGGATAACCCTATAGAAGCGGCGAAAGTATTTGAAAATTTATATAACGAAGAGGTGTTTGCTTCGAAGTCAGCCTTTTATTTAGGGCGAATATATTATTATCAGAAACAGTACCAAGATGCTTTGTTGTGGTTTGAGAAGGTGGATAATGGTGTTCACCATGTAGATTCTTGGGTCTCAATCGCGATGATTAAGTCAGAAATGGGAGATTTGCAAGGCGCCAGGAGTGTTTTGCAACAGTTGCGCAATGAATACCCAAAAAATACAGCACGGTTTTACCTGTTAGAGGCGGAGCTTTTGGTGGATGTTCAGAATTATCAGCTGGCTTATGACTTATTATCGTCGGCAATTAGTGAAAATGTGGATAACTTATCGCTCAGATATGCGCGCTCAATCGCAGCCACGGAGCTAGATAAATTGTCCGTTGCAGAGAAAGACTTATTGTTTGTATTAGAAAAAGAGCCTAAGGATGTTAATGCCTTAAATGCATTGGGTTACGCATTGGCGAGTAAAACCTTTCGCTTTAAAGAAGCGAGGGGTTACCTAACGCAGGCGCTTTCATTAAAGCCAGATGACCCCGCTATTTTAGATAGTATGGGGTGGTTGGATTATCGTGAAGGTCATTACGAAAGCGCACTGGTTTTGTTAAAAAGAGCATACAGTCAAACACCTGAAGGTGAAATAGCTGCTCACCTTGGTCAGACTCTTTGGATGCTAGGGCGTCAAAAAGAAGCGCGTACCATCTGGGAGGAAGCACTAAAACGGGATAAAGATAACCGTTACCTACTTGAAGTATTGCAGAAACTAAAATGACCCGTTGTCTTGTTTGTCTTCTGTTAGTTTCGCAATTGATGGCCTGTGCCTCTACAAGCATTATAAAAACTGAGGAAAGTTCTTTACCGACCTTACACAACGCAGAGAAGGTTTTAGCTATTAATGAGTGGCGTTTGCTGGGTCGTTTATCTGTTCGAAATATGCGGCAGTCTTGGTTTACAACGCTAGAGTGGAATCATCGAAAGGGTATAGATGACCTGACCTTAAGCACCTCATTAGGGGGCGTGGTTGCAAAAATATTGTATTCAAAGCAAGGTATTTTACTGACCGATGAAGAGGGTGTTTTACAGCATGTTTCGGAGGAGGAGTTGGCTTCATTATTGGGGTATTCAGCACCTTTAAAGCATATGAAATATTGGGTGAGAGGTGTGTTATCCCCCGAGTTTCAAGGACCATCAAGCAGGGAATATCTCGATGATACCGTGTTGTTTGAGCAGGGTGGCTGGAATGTGCAATTAGAACGGTTTCAGAGTTATGGGGAAGTTGTATTGCCCGCTAGGGTGACGCTTATAAAAGAAGACTTAAAAATTAAATTGGTTGTAGATAAATGGTGGATGGAAAAATAGCGGTGACAGAGTGGGAAGAGCATTGGTGGCCAGCACCGGCAAAGTTAAATTTAATGCTAAATATTGTTGGACAAAGACCTGATGGATACCATGAGTTGCAAACAGTTTTCCAGTTAATAGGTATTTCTGACTGGTTAAACGTCGTGCCTACAGAGGATGGTGAGATCACATTAAGTTGCAATTCGGTCAGTCTTGCAACAAATACTAATTTGGTTGTTCAAGCGGCTAATTTACTAAAGCAGCAAGCAAATGCAAGTTTAGGTGCAAAGATAATACTTAAGAAAATATTACCAATGGGTGCCGGTTTAGGAGGAGGTAGCTCTGATGCGGCCACTACGTTGATTGTGCTTAATGCAGTTTGGGGGCTCGGTTATTCAGTTGAAGAGTTGGAAATGTTGGGCCTTAAACTGGGGGCGGATGTGCCTGTTTTTGTTAGGGGCTTGTCAGCATGGGCGGAAGGTATTGGTGAAAAAATGACAGTGATTGACTTGCCTGAAAAGTGGTTTGTTGTGGTAAATCCTCCTTATCATTGCTCAACAAAAGAAGTTTTTTCACATAACAGTTTGACACGGGATAATTCAGCCATCACAATACGCGACTTTTTAGACGGGCAAGAAGATAATAGTTGCTTGCCGGTTGTTAGAGAAATAAGTCAAGAGTTGGATGCTGTTTATCTGCAATTTTCTGAATTCTCTAAGGTTTATTTAACAGGCACTGGCTCGAGTATGTTTGCTAAATGCGATACTCGGCAAGAGGCGGTGCTGCTGTCAGAAAGGTTACCTGATGGCTGGAATAAGTGGGTAGTAAAGGGCGTAAGCGAATCACCTTTACAGAAGTCGCTTAAACAGTTTTTTAATCGGTTAAATCAGGTATAATCTGCAGCCATAAAGTTTGGGGCGTGGCCAAGTGGTTAAGGCACGGGGTTTTGATCTCCGCATCCCAGGTTCGAATCCTGGCGCCCCAGCCATTCTTTATACTTATATCATTCAATACTTTAGTGGGAGTTCATAGTGCTAGATAATGGCATCATGGTGTTTACTGGTAACGCAAATATATCGTTAGCTAAAGATATCGTTCGTCATCTTAATATGAGGCTTGGCCGTGCCAGCGTTGAGATATTCAGCGATGGCGAAGTAATGGTTGAAATTGGCGAAAATGTTCGTGGTAAAGATGTGTTCATCATACAGCCAACATGCGCACCAACAAACAACCATGTGATGGAGTTATTGGTGATGATTGATGCGCTGAAAAGAGCTTGCGCAAATCGTATCACTGCGGTTATTCCATATTATGGCTATGCTAGACAGGATCGCCGCCCACGTTCAGCGCGGGTGCCTATAACGTCTAAATTAATAGCAAAAATGATTGATACTGCCGGTGCAGATCATGTACTAACAGTTGATTTGCATGCCGATCAGATCCAAGGTTTTTTTGATATCCCGGTTGATAACGTTTATGCGTCACCTCTTTTGTTGAGTGATATATGGAAGAGAAAAACAAAAGACCTAATGATTGTGTCGCCTGATGTCGGCGGTGTAGTAAGGGCAAGGGCTATTGCAAAACGCTTAGACGATGCAGATTTGGCAATAATAGATAAGCGTCGCCCAAAGGCTAATGTTTCGCAAGTGATGAATATTATTGGCGATGTAAGCGGCAGAGAATGCGTTATTGTTGATGATTTGGTGGATACAGCGGGTACCTTGTGTTTGGCTGCAAAGGCGCTAAAAGATAATGGCGCAATAAGTGTAAAGGCGTATTGTACGCACCCTGTGTTATCAGGAAAGGCAATAGAAAATATATCAGGTTCAGTGCTTGATGAATTGGTTGTTACAGATACAATTCCTTTAAGTGAAACAGCATTGGGTTGTGAAAAAATAAGACAATTGAGTATTGCTGAGATGCTGGCAGAAACAATTCGTCGAATGGTAGAAGGCGATTCAGTAAGTTCGCTATACGTAGATTAAAAAATGTGGCAAAATACGCTGTTTAGCGCAAATTAAATATTATTTTTGGAGAAAGTTAGATGAGTATCAGCTTTGAATTGGCGGCATCGATTCGTAATGACTTAGGTAAAGGTGCAACGCGTCGTTTACGCAAACAAGAAATGGTTCCAGCTGTAATTTATGGGGCGGGTGAAGAACCTGTTTCGATAACTTTGGGCCATAATCAATTAATGCATAGCACGGAAAATGAAGCCTTTTTCTCGCATATTTTATCTATTGATGTGGATGGAAAGAAAGAAAGCGTTATTATTAAAGCGTTACAGCGTCATCCTGCGAAAAATATTTTAATGCATGCGGATTTTATGCGTGTCAGCATGAAGGAAAAATTAAAAGTTCATGTGCCTATTCACTTTATTGGTGAAGAAGAGGCTCCAGGCGCTAAACAGGGTGGTGTGGTAACGCATAGCCTAGTGGATGTTGAGATCCAATGTTTACCTAATAATTTGCCTGAGTTTATAGAAGTGGATGTATCGGCTCTAGAAATTGGTGATAGTTTGCACTTGTCCGACATTAAGTTGGCCGATGGTCTAGAAATGGTTGCCTTGTTGCAAGGTGAAGACCACGATCTGCAGGTGGTTGCAATTCAAGCCAACAGAGCAGCAGAAGTAGACGAAGATGTTGAAGGTGCTGAATCAGCTGAAGGTGAGTCCGAAGAGGGTTCTGGCGAGTAATAAATGATTTCAGTAATAGTCGGTCTGGGCAATCCGGGCGATGAGTATAAAAAAACCCGACATAATGTCGGGTTTTTATTGTTAGATGCTTTGGCTCAAAGAGAAGGTGTGCACTTTAATTATGACGCTAAATTTAAAGCCGATGTGTCAAAGTGCGTAATTGGTAACAGCATGGTTAGGTTAATCAAGCCGCAAACATTTATGAATAAAAGTGGCTTGTCAGTATCGGCCTATGCAAAGTATTATTCTGTCCAGCCAGAAAATGTCATGATTGTGCATGATGAGTTGGACTTGGAGCCTGGCATAGTACGATTGAAGAAAGGAGGGGGTCATGGCGGGCATAATGGTCTTCGAGATATAATCGCGCATTTATCATCCAAAGAGTTTTATAGGCTTAGACTTGGGGTGGGGCACCCAGGTGATCGCAATAAAGTTGTAAATTATGTATTAAAGGCGCCCAGTAAAGCGGATAATGTATTAATTGAGGCTGCAATGGATCGTGCAATTGAGAAAATACCGGGTATTTGTGCCGGTGATATCCAGTCGGTAATGCAAAGTTTACATACAGACTAAAATCTTTTATTAAGAAGTATATTGGTTGTTGACAGCCAAAATTAAATCAAAGACAATAGTCGGCTAATTTCGGAGGGGTTCCCGAGCGGCCAAAGGGATCAGACTGTAAATCTGACGGCTCAGCCTTCGGAGGTTCGAATCCTCCCCCCTCCACCATTTTTGGTAGAGCCGAAATGACCGCGGGTGTAGTTCAATGGTAGAACGTCAGCCTTCCAAGCTGAACACGTGGGTTCGATTCCCATCACCCGCTCCATTGCGGCATGGGTCAAGCCCATATAGCTCAGGGGTAGAGCACTTCCTTGGTAAGGAAGAGGCCATCGGTTCAATTCCGATTATGGGCTCCAGTTGTATCTAGTTGTTAAGAAGTGATTGTGGTTTTTAATTTAAATTAATATTCGAATAAAAGGTGCGTAATGTCTAAAGAAAAATTTGAAAGAAATAAGCCCCATGTAAACGTAGGCACAATTGGCCACGTTGATCACGGAAAAACAACATTAACGGCTGCGTTAACGAAAGTTATGGCTGAAGCCATGGGTGGAGAAGTTAAAGCCTTTGATGAAATTGACAATGCACCAGAAGAACGTGAGCGTGGTATTACCATTGCAACATCACACGTTGAATATGAATCAAATACACGTCACTATGCTCACGTAGACTGTCCAGGTCACGCCGATTACGTTAAAAACATGATCACAGGTGCGGCGCAAATGGATGGTGCCATCCTAGTATGTTCAGCTGCAGACGGCCCTATGCCGCAAACACGTGAACATATCTTGTTATCACGTCAAGTGGGTGTTCCATACATCGTCGTATTCCTTAACAAAGCGGACATGGTTGACGATGAAGAGCTATTAGAACTAGTAGAAATGGAAGTACGTGAACTATTAGACATGTACGAATTCCCAGGTGATGACACACCAATCGTAACAGGTTCAGCACTTAAAGCCCTAGAAGGCGATACATCAGACATTGGTGTTCCATCAGTGCTTAAACTAGTTGAAGCGCTTGACTCATACATCCCATTACCAGAACGAGCTGTAGACGGCGACTTCATTATGCCAGTTGAAGACGTATTCTCAATCTCAGGTCGTGGAACAGTTGTAACCGGTCGTATTGAGCGCGGTGTTATCAACGTTGGTGAAGAAATTGAAATCGTTGGTATCAAAGACACGGTCACAACCACGTGTACCGGTGTTGAAATGTTCCGCAAATTATTAGATCAAGGTGAAGCTGGCGATAACGTTGGTATCTTACTACGTGGTACAAAACGTGAAGACGTAGAGCGTGGTCAAGTATTAGCTAAGCCTGGATCAATCACACCTCACACACACTTCGAAGCAGAAGTCTATGTGTTAGGTAAAGATGAAGGTGGTCGTCACACACCATTCTTCAACGGTTACCGTCCACAGTTCTACTTTAGAACGACAGACGTAACAGGTGCATGTGACTTACCAGAAGGTATCGAAATGGTGATGCCAGGTGATAACGTGCAAATGACCGTCAAATTAATCAACCCGATTGCCATGGAAGAAGGTTTACGTTTCGCTATTCGCGAAGGTGGCCGAACAGTTGGTGCCGGTGTTGTTGCTAAAATTATTGAGTAATAACATAATAAAATTTAATTCAATAAGTATAGGTCAGTAGCTCAATTGGCAGAGCAGCGGTCTCCAAAACCGCAGGTTGGGGGTTCGATTCCCTCCTGGCCTGCCATTTGGAAGGTGCTGACCTTTCTTACTTTGATCGAGAGAAATTAATCACTATGAATGCAGAAACAGATCAAGGCTCTGGTCAACTGGATGTAGCAAAATTAGCGTTAGCAGTTGTAGTTATAGTCGCGTCAATAGCTGGGTTTTATTATTACGCAGATGAGTCTTTGTTGTTTCGAGTAATAGGGTTGCTTGTTGCGTTATCTTTTGCAGTTGGTTTGGTGTATAGCACAGGCTTAGGGCAATCATTGTGGCAATTTGCTCAGGGCTCTAAAATTGAGCTTAAAAAGATTGTTTGGCCAACTAAAAAAGAAACCATGCAGACGACGTTAATTGTTGCAGTGATGGTTTTGTTTGTTGGAATTTTATTATGGATGTTTGATGGCCTGCTTATGTGGGGCATTGGCTATATAACAGGTTAAGGCTAATAATATGACGTTGCGTTGGTATGTGGTTCACGCTTATTCAAACTTTGAGCACAGAGTAAAAAGCTCATTGGAAGAGGCGATTGAACGTGAAGGTATGCAAGATAAGTTCGGTGAGATCTTAGTGCCAACTGAAGAAGTTGTAGAAATGCGTGAAGGTCAGCAAAAAAGAAGTGAGCGCAAGTTTTTTCCAGGCTATGTATTGGTTCAAATGGAACTAGATGATGATACTTGGCACTTGGTAAAAGACACAAATAAAGTATTAGGGTTTATTGGTGGTAAAAGTGATCGTCCAGCACCTATCTCAGAAGCTGAAGCAAATAAAATACTTAATAGAATACAAGAAGGTGTTGAGAAGCCACGACCTAAAGTACTCTTTGAAGTAGGTGAGGTTATTCGCATTAACGATGGGCCATTCAAAGACTTTAATGGTACAGTCGAAGAAGTCAATTATGATAAAAGCTCGTTACGCGCATCCGTATTGATCTTTGGTCGTGCCACACCGGTAGACTTAGAATTTGGTCAGGTCGAAAAGGTCTGATTGTTATTAACGGGGGAGCCGTAAGGCGTTTGACCCAATTAGGAGAGTAAGATGGCTAAAAAGATTGATGCCTATATTAAGTTACAGGTGAAAGCAGGTGAAGCAAATCCAAGTCCACCAGTGGGTCCAGCGTTGGGTCAGCACGGTGTAAATATCATGGAGTTTTGTAAGGCGTTTAACGCTAAAACCCAGAGTATGGAAAAAGGCTTGCCTATCCCTGTGGTTATTTCTGTTTTCGCTGATAAAAGCTTTACATTTATCACCAAGACACCTCCAGCTTCAATTTTATTAAAAAAAGCAGCCGGTATTCAAAAAGGTAGTGGTACACCAAATACTGTAAAAGTTGCAAAGGTGACACGTGAACAGCTTGAAGAAATTGCCAAAGTAAAAGATGCAGATATTACTGCAGCTGATATGGATGCTGCTGTAAGAACGATTGCGGGTAGTGCTCGTAGTATGGGTATTGATGTGGAGGGTGTGTAAATGGCTAAGCTAACCAAAAAAGCAAAACTAATTAAAGAGAAAGTTGAGCCCGGAAAAGCATATGATGCAAACAATGCGTTCTCAATTCTAAAAGAACTGGCCATCAGTAAATTTGAAGAATCAGTAGACGTAAGCGTCAACCTTGGCATTGATTCACGTAAGTCTGAGCAAAATGTTAGAGGGTCTACATTATTGCCAAATGGTACAGGTAAAGTTGTTCGCGTTGCAGTGTTTACTCAAGGTGCAAATGCTGAAGCTGCAACAGAAGCAGGTGCAGATGTTGTAGGTATGGATGATTTGGCTGCCCAAGTAAAAGCGGGCGAGATGGATTTTGATGTTGTGATTGCGTCACCTGATGCTATGCGTGTTGTTGGTACACTTGGGCAGATATTGGGCCCACGTGGTTTGATGCCTAACCCGAAAGTTGGAACAGTTACTGCAGATGTGGCAACCGCTGTAAGAAATGCTAAAGGTGGTCAAGTGCGTTATAGAACTGATAAAGCTGGCATTATCCATTGCAGTATAGGTAAAACAACGTTTAATGAAAATGCACTTAAAGAAAACATGGAAGCACTGTTGTCTGATTTGATCAAAGCTAAACCAGCTGCTGCTAAAGGTGTTTACTTAAAGAAAATTAGTGTGTCAACCACAATGGGCCCTGGTCTGATGGTTGATCAATCTAGCGTTTCTATTGGCTAGAAGCTTCGTATTCGAAGCAAAACTTTGGATTGTTAAAATAATTAACAATCGTCAAAGACCGTAGGAGCAGATTTTGCTTAATTTCCTACGCAGGCGGTAAAGTCCTTAATTTTATTTTAAAGGATGGCCCCGTTAGGGTGCCCTTTTTGGGTTTTATAAACCGTAATAACTTAAGTTATTACATACAGTAGTCAGGAGGTATATATGCCACTAAATCTTGAGCAAAAACAAGCGGTAGTTGCTGAAGTGGCTGAGGTAGCTGCAAATGCATTTTCAGTGGTTGCAGCAGAATACCGTGGTTTGACTGTTGTTGAGATGACTGAGCTTCGTCAACAAGCTCGTGAATCTGGTGTGTATTTACGTGTGGTAAAAAACACGTTGGTACGAAAAGCAGTTGAAAATACAGATTTTGAATGTATTCAAGACGCTTTATCGGGCCCGCTAATTGTAGCGTTCTCGATGGAAGATCCAGGTTGTGCGGCTCGATTGGTGAAAACCTTTAGTAAAGACCATGCAAAGCTAGAAACAAAATTTGTTTCTGTCAGTGGCCAATTACTTGAGGCTTCAGAACTCGAACGACTATCTAAACTACCGACAAAAGACCAAGCAATCAGTATGTTGATGTCTGTGATGAAAGCACCTGTCGAGAAATTCGTCAGAACGCTTGCTGAGCCACATGCGAAATTGGTTAGAACTGTCGATGCTGTCCGCGTTCAAAAGCAGGCTGCATAGGTATTATTTTTTCAAACAAATTTAAATTATAGGGGTTAAGACAATGGCTGTCTCCAAAGAAGATATTTTAGAAGCAATCTCAAACATGAGTGTAATGGACGTCGTAGAACTAGTTGAAGCGATGGAAGAAAAATTTGGTGTGTCTGCAGCGGCTGCTGTAGCGGCTGCACCAGCTGCGGGTGGCGAAGCGGCTGCCGTAGAAGAAAAAACTGAGTTTGACGTTATTATGACAAGCTTCGGTGATAACAAAGTTTCTGCTATTAAAGCGGTACGTGGTATCACAGGCCTAGGCTTGAAAGAAGCGAAAACATTAGTAGAAAGTGTTCCAGCTCCAGTTAAAGAAGCAGTGTCAAAAGATGAAGCTGAAGAAACAGTAAAACAACTTGAAGAAGCAGGTGCTGCTGCTGAAATTAAGTAATTCTTGTTGTTACTAAAAAGCTATAAAAGCTTTTAAAAGAATAGGGTCGGCAGTTGTTAACTGTCGGCCTATTTCCCGTTGTAGGGTATTAAGTTTCTAAATTGGAATGTAGTCTAAATTTAGAAGTAATTGATTAAAAAGGGTTTAAAAATGGCGTACTCATATACTGAGAAAAGACGTATTCGTAAAACATTTGGTCGACAAGAAGGAGCAATGGAAACGCCTTACTTGTTAGAAACACAAATTAGTTCTTACAAACGTTTTCTTCAATCCGAAGTTGCAAAAGCAGATGAACTTGACTCTGTTGGTCTTCACGCTGCGTTAGGTAGTGTGTTTCCAATAACTAGTCATACCGGTTATGCTGTTTTGGAATATGTGAGTTACCGATTGGGTAAGCCCAAGTTTGATGTTAAAGAATGTCAATCACGTGGTGCTACATATGCATCACCATTAAGAGTACAGGTCAGGCTTGTCATTTATGATAAAGACTCTCCTGCGGGCTCTAAGCGCGTAAAAGATATACGTGAGCAAGAAGTTTATATGGGTGAATTACCCTTAATGACTGATAATGGTACGTTCGTTATTAATGGTACTGAACGCGTTATAGTGTCGCAGCTGCACCGCTCTCCTGGTGTGTTCTTTGATCATGACAAAGGTAAGACGCATTCATCTGGAAAATTACTTTTTTCTGCCCGTGTTATTCCATACCGTGGTTCTTGGTTAGACTTTGAATTCGATCATAAAGATATCGTATATGTACGTATCGATCGTCGTAGAAAATTGCCGGCCACTGTATTACTTAAAGCGTTAGAGTTTACTAACGATCAAATTATAGATATGTTCTTTGAAAAGAATGTATTTCACCTAAACAAAAATGGACTCACAATGGAACTCGTGCCTGAAAGGTTACGTGGTGAAATTGTTGGTTTTGATGTTAAGGTCAATGGTAAAACCCTTATTGAAGAAGGGCGTAGAGTAACAGCTAAACACATTCGTGACTTAAGCAAAGCTGGTGTTAAGCAAATTGATGTACCGAGTGAATACCTGATTGGAAAAATTATGGCTACGCCCATAGTTAACCAAGAAACAGGTGAGATTATTGTCGATCTGAATGAAGAGGTTACTGAAGATAATATCGACGATATTGTACATAGCGGTGCAACGACAATTGAGACACTGTATGTAAATGATCTTGATAAAGGTGCTTTTATCTCAAATACGTTGAAAATTGATTCAACCGTAGATCAGCTAGATGCCTTGGTTGAAATTTATCGTATGATGAGACCAGGTGAGCCACCAACGAAAGAATCAGCGCTAAAGTTATTCCAGAACTTGTTTTTCACATTAGACCGTTATGACATCTCAACAGTTGGGCGAATGAAGTTTAATCTTCGTCTTGGCCGTGAAGAAATAACAGGTCCTGGTGTACTGAGTAACGAAGACATTATTGATGTACTTAAAGAGCTAATTAGTATCCGTAATGGTGAAGGCTCAGTTGATGATATTGACCACTTGGGTAACAGACGTATTCGCTCTGTTGGTGAGATGGTTGAGAACCAATTTAGAGTCGGTTTAGTTCGTGTTGAACGAGCTGTTAAAGAGCGCCTTTCAATTGCAGACTCTGAAGGTTTAATGCCTCAGGAAATTATTAATGCAAAACCTGTAGCGGCTGCGATTAAAGAATTTTTTGGCTCAAGCCAATTGTCGCAGTTTATGGATCAAAATAACCCGTTATCAGAAATCACACATAAACGTCGTGTTTCTGCTTTAGGCCCAGGTGGTTTAGCTCGTGAAAGAGCAGGTTTTGAGGTTCGTGATGTTCATGCAACTCATTACGGTCGAGTGTGTCCTATTGAGACACCAGAGGGGCCAAATATTGGTTTGATCAACTCATTAGCTGTTTATGCGCGTACTAATGAGTACGGTTTCTTAGAAACTCCGTATAGAAAAGTTGTTGATGGACAATTAACTGATCAGGTTGACTTTTTATCAGCTATTGAAGAAGGTCGTTTCTATATCGCGCAGGCGAATGCTGAAATAGACGAAAATGGCCGGTTTGTAGAAGACATGGTGACATGTCGTCATGCAGAAGAGTTTGCCATTGCTACAGCTGATAAAATTGACTATATGGATGTATCACCAAAACAGATTGTATCTGTTGCGGCTTCTATTATTCCTTTCCTCGAGCATGATGATGCTAACCGTGCGTTGATGGGCTCTAATATGCAGCGTCAAGCAGTTCCAACCCTTAAGGCAGATAAGCCACTGGTAGGTACTGGTATGGAGCGTGCTGTTGCTGTTGACTCAGGGGTAACAATTGTTGCAGAGCGTGGTGGTGTAATTGATGACGTTGATGCGTCAAGAATTATCGTTCGTGTTAATGATGAAGAAACGTTAACAGGTGAATCGGGTGTAGATATTTACAATTGTACAAAATACACACGATCTAACCAAAACACCTGTATTAACCAACGTCCATTGGTAAAACCAGGGGACTTGATTGCTAAAGGTGACGTTCTTGCTGATGGTCCATCGACTGACATGGGTGAATTAGCGCTTGGTCAAAATATGATGGTCGCGTTTATGCCTTGGAATGGCTATAACTTTGAAGATTCGATTCTTATTTCTGAAAAAGTTGTTAAGGAAGATCGCCTGACTACCATTCATATTGAAGAAAAAGTCTGCGTTGCACGAGACACGAAATTAGGCTCTGAAGAAATTACAGCTGATATTCCAAATGTAGGTGAAGGTGCATTATCTAAGCTTGATGAATCTGGAATTGTATATATCGGTGCCGAAGTTAAAGGTGGCGACATTCTTGTTGGTAAAGTAACACCTAAAGGCGAAAGTCAGTTAACTGCTGAAGAAAAATTGTTAAGGGCGATCTTTGGTGAAAAAGCTTCTGACGTAAAAGATACTTCATTACGAGTTCCTTCAAGCATGCAAGGTACTGTCATCGATGTAAAAGTATTTACACGTGATGGAGTTGATAAAGATGCACGTGCAATTGAAATTGAAGATGCAGAATTAGCCAGTGTTAAGAAAGACCTTGATGATCAATTAAGGATTGTTGAAGGTGATACGTTTTTACGTGTTGAAAAGCTTATTTTAGACAAAGAGGCCGTTTCTGGGCCACAGAAACTGAAAAAAGGCACTAAAGTTACGAAAGAATACCTATCTAGTATTTCTAATCATGATTGGTTAAAAATTAAATTCAAAGATGAAGGGCTTAATGTTCAACTTGAAGCAGTAGCTGAACAAATTGAACAGCAACGAATTGATCTTAATGAATTATTTGAAGAAAAGCGTAAGAAAATTACAATGGGTGATGACCTTCAGCCAGGTGTATTGAAAATGGTTAAGGTGTATCTAGCTGTTAAACGACGCATTCAACCGGGTGATAAAATGGCGGGTCGTCATGGTAACAAAGGTGTTATCTCAATGATTGTACCTGAAGAAGATATGCCCTATATGGAAGATGGTACCCCTGTAGATGTTGTCCTAAACCCATTGGGTGTTCCTTCGCGGATGAACGTTGGACAGGTGCTAGAAACTCACTTAGGGTGGGCTGCTAAAGGTTTAGGTAATGAAATTGGTAAAATGCTTGAAGCAAAAGCCAATGTCGATAAAGTGCGTAAATTTTTAGATAAAGTATATAACACCAGTGGTCGTAAAGAAGATTTAGACTCATTTAGTGATGATGAGATTCTAGAATTGGCTGAAAACTTAAAGGGCGGTGTTCCGATGGCTACGCCAGTGTTTGATGGTGCATCAGAAACAGAAGTGAAGCAAATGTTGAAACTTGGTGGACGTTCAGACACGGGTCAAGTGCAACTTTATGATGGCCGTACAGGTGAAGCGTTTGATAGAGAAACGACGGTAGGTTACATGTATATGCTAAAGCTTAATCACTTGGTTGACGATAAAATGCATGCTAGATCAACAGGACCTTATAGCTTAGTGACTCAGCAACCACTTGGTGGTAAAGCACAATTTGGTGGCCAACGCTTCGGTGAGATGGAAGTATGGGCACTAGAAGCTTACGGTGCAGCATATACTTTGCAGGAAATGCTAACAGTTAAGTCTGATGATGTTTCTGGACGTACACGAATGTACAAAAACATTGTTGATGGAAATCACACAATGGATCCAGGAATGCCAGAGTCATTTAACGTGTTAGTTAAAGAGATTAGAGCGCTGGGTATCAATATAGAGTTAGAACAAGATTAATTTCTTTTTCTATTAGCATTTAGCTGAACAAAAACTGATAACAAGGAGATACGGTCTTGAAAGATCTACTCAATTTTTTAAAGCAACAAAACCAAACTGAAGAGTTTGATGCCATTCGTATAGGTCTAGCTTCACCTGATATGATCAGATCATGGTCATATGGCGAGGTTAAAAAACCTGAAACGATTAATTACCGTACATTTAAACCAGAAAGAGATGGCCTTTTCTGTGCAAAAATTTTCGGCCCAGTTAATGATTATGAATGTCTGTGTGGTAAATATAAACGTCTAAAACATCGCGGTGTTATTTGCGAAAAATGTGGTGTAGAAGTCACATTGTCCAAAGTTAGACGTGAACGTATGGGTCATATTGACCTTGCTTCTCCAGTTGCTCATATCTGGTTCCTTAAGTCGCTACCATCACGTATCGCTTTATTACTCAATATGACATTACGAGATATCGAGCGAGTATTGTATTTCGAATCATTTGTTGTTGTTGATCCGGGTTTAACTGCGCTTGAAGCCGGTACTTTGATGACAGAAGAAGAGCACTTAGATGCCCTTGAAGAGCATGGTGATGAATTTACAGCGCTGATGGGTGCGGAAGCGGTTGATGGGCTTTTGAAAGCCCTTGATTTGAACGCTGAAATGGAATCGTGTCGTACAGATATTAATGCAACTAAATCTGAAACAAAGATTAAAAAAATATCTAAGCGTCTAAAAGTTTTAGAGGCTCTGGTTGAATCTAAAAACAAACCAGAATGGATGATTTTAAGAGTGCTTCCTGTACTTCCACCTGAATTAAGACCTTTGGTGCCATTAGATGGGGGCCGTTTTGCGACATCAGACTTAAACGACCTTTATCGCCGTGTTATTAATAGAAATAACCGTTTACATCGTCTATTAGACCTTAGTGCGCCAGACATCATTGTTCGCAATGAGAAGCGTATGCTTCAAGAATCTGTTGATGCACTGTTAGATAATGGTAGACGTGGCCGTGCTATTACAGGTACGAATCGTCGTCCGTTAAAATCTTTAGCTGATATGATTAAAGGTAAGCAAGGTCGTTTCCGCCAAAACTTACTAGGTAAACGTGTTGATTATTCTGGGCGTTCAGTCATTGTTGTTGGACCTACCTTAAAATTACATCAGTGTGGTTTACCTAAGAAAATGGCGCTTGAATTATTTAAGCCATTTATCTTTAACAAATTACAATTACGTGGTGAAGCAACAACCATTAAAGTAGCTAAGAAACAGGTTGAACGTGAAGGGCCAGAAGTTTGGGATATTCTTGCTGAAGTGATTCGTGAGCATCCTATCATGCTGAACCGTGCTCCTACACTTCACCGTCTTGGTATTCAAGCATTTGAACCAACCTTGATTGAAGGTAAAGCGATTCAATTACATCCGTTAGTTTGTTCTGCATTTAACGCTGATTTTGACGGCGACCAAATGGCTGTCCACGTTCCATTATCAATAGAGGCACAGCTAGAAGCTAGAACATTGATGATGTCGACAAACAATATCTTGTCTCCAGCAAACGGTGAGCCAGTAATTGTGCCTTCACAAGATGTTGTGTTGGGTTTGTACTACATGACACGCGAACGTATCAATGGTCTTGGTGAAGGCATGGCGTTCAGTGATGTAGAAGAAGCGGCACGTGCTATCCAGTCAGGCGTTGTTGGTCTTCATTCAAAGGTTAAAATTCGTATTGAAGAGATGCACACCGATGAAAACGGTGAAACCACAGTGACCAGACGTCTTGTTGAAACGACAACGGGTCGTGCTCAAGTATGGAATATTGTTCCAAAATCATTAGACTTTGATTTAGTTAATAAAGATTTAACTAAAAAAGCGATTATGCAGTTAATTGATGCGTCTTATCGCCAATTGGGTGATAAAGAAACGGTTATTTTCGCTGATCAGCTTATGTATCTTGGTTTCTCAAATGCTACTAAGTCAGGGGTATCGTTTGGTATTAACGATATGGTTATCCCGGAAAGTAAAAGTAAATTAATCAAATCAGCGCAAAAAGAAGTTAAAGATGTTGAGAGTCAATATGCATCTGGACTTGTGACTAATGGCGAACGCTACAATAAAGTCATTGATATCTGGTCTCATACTAATGAGCAAGTTGCTAAGGCAATGATGGATAACTTAGGTAGCGATGATGTCGTTGATGCCAAAGGTGAAACAGTTAAGGAGAAATCATTTAATTCTGTTTACATGATGGCTGATTCTGGTGCTCGTGGTTCAGCAGCGCAGATTAGACAGCTTGCTGGTATGCGTGGCCTGATGGCTAAGCCAGATGGGTCAATTATTGAAACACCTATTACAGCTAACTTCAGAGAAGGTTTAAACGTTCTACAGTACTTCGTTTCTACACATGGTGCTCGTAAAGGTTTGGCTGACACGGCTTTAAAAACTGCGAATGCTGGTTACCTTACTCGTCGTTTGGTTGATGTGGCACAAGATATGGTCGTTTTAACAGATGATTGTGGTACTGAAAATGGCCTTGAAGTAACACCGCTAATTGAAGGTGGAGAGGTTGTTGAGCCACTGGGTAATTTAATACTGGGTCGAGTTATCGCGCAAGATGTCATTAGCGCCGCAACTAATGAAATTATTGTTGAAAGGAATACACTAATTGACGAGGCATGGGTAGAACGTCTTGAAGAAATGGGTGTAGATAAGGTGATGGTCCGTTCTGCGATTAGTTGTGAAAATCGTAAGGGTATTTGTAAGATGTGTTACGGCCGCGATTTAGCCCGAGGACAATTAGTTAACCTAGGTGAAGCGGTAGGTGTGGTAGCAGCGCAGTCAATTGGTGAGCCTGGTACACAGCTTACTATGCGTACTTTCCATATTGGTGGTGCGGCGTCTAGTTCAGCTGCGATCAATAGTATTCAGATAAAATCTGAAGGTACACTAACGTTTAATGACAAGCTAAAAACAATTGAGAACAAAGAGAATAAACTGATTGTTATTTCTCGTTCCGGTGAGATCAGTGTTGTTGATGAATATGGTCGTACTCGTGAAAACTATAAGATACCTTATGGCTCTGAATTATCAGCTAAGGAAGGTGACACCTTATCAGCCGGCGCGGTCTTAGCAACATGGGATCCGCACACTCACCCTGTTATTACAGAGGTAAATGGTAAAGTTATCTTTACCGATTTTGTAGAAGGTGTATCTGTTCAACAACATTCGGATGAAATCACAGGCTTAACATCTTTAGTGGTGACAGATGCGAAACAGCGTGGAAGTAGCGGTAAAGATTTAAGACCAGCTATTACCTTGGTTGATGAGCAAGGTGAGCCGGTCTATATCCCTGGTACTACCATTGTTGCGCATTATGTTATGCCTGCAGGTGCTGTTGTTAATGTCACTGATGGAATGAGCGTAGAAAATGCTGATATTTTGGCGCGAATTCCACAAGAATCAAGTAAGACTCGTGATATTACCGGTGGTCTTCCTCGTGTGGCCGATCTATTTGAAGCTCGTAAAACAAAAGATCCGGCTATCTTAGCTGAAATGACTGGTACAGTAAGTTTTGGTAAAGAGACTAAAGGTAAACGTCGTTTAGTAGTCACTGATAAAGATGGTGAAACTAAAGAATTGCTTATACCAAAATGGAGACACATCACAGTATTTGAAGGTGAACACGTTGAGCAAGGTGAAACCATTGCTGAAGGTGAATTAACACCACATGATATTTTAAGATTGAGAGGGGTTTTTGAATTAGCGAGATACTTGGTAAATGAAATCCAAGATGTTTATCGTTTACAAGGCGTGAAGATTAACGATAAGCACATTGAAGTAATTATCAGGCAAATGTTAAGAAAAGTTGAAATTACGTCTGGTGGGGATAGTTCATTCATCAAAGGTGAGCAAGTTGAGAAGACTCGTTTCCTTGAAGTTAATGATCAACTAGAAGCAGAAGGTAAAGTACCTGCGACAGCTGATAATGTACTACTCGGTATTACAAAGGCATCCTTAGCGACTGAATCGTTTGTTTCTGCAGCATCTTTCCAAGAAACAACAAGAGTGCTAACAGATGCAGCTGTAAGAGGTACCAGAGATGACTTGCATGGTTTGAAGGAAAACGTCATTGTTGGTCGACTTATACCGGCTGGAACAGGCTTGGCTCATCACCTAGAACGCAGAAAAAATAAAGCAGCATCGATGAGCCCAGAGATTGTTGAAGAAGTGACTACAGCAGCAGCACATGACGAGGCAGAAGAGGCGTTGAAGCAAGCGCTTAACATGCAAGAATAATTAATTATTCTATTGTAGCGGGATTAAAGAATGCCAACCTGAACCATGGGTTGGCATTTTCTTATCTAAGAATAATTACGCACTCATTATGCTTGACAGATAAGTGATATCTGCCTAAAATTCCCGCTCTTCGGTAGATTGGATTTTTTATATTTACTGAAATAACCTAAATAAGAATTTAAACGCACGTCATAGGATGTGTGGAAAATGTTTTGCACGAGTTTTTGGAGCTCTAAATTAGATATGACCACTATTAACCAACTAGTTCGTAAACCTAGAAAGCGTAAAGTAGAAAAAAGCAATGTGCCAGCACTAGAGGCTTGTCCTCAAAGACGAGGTGTTTGTACGCGTGTTTATACAACAACACCAAAAAAACCAAACTCAGCGCTTCGTAAAGTAGCTCGTGTAAGGTTGACCAATGGCGCAGAAGTAACTAGCTATATTGGTGGTGAAGGCCATAACCTCCAAGAGCACTCGGTTGTACTTATTCGTGGTGGTCGTGTGAAAGATTTACCTGGTGTACGTTACCACGTAGTCCGAGGTAGCCTGGATACATCTGGTGTAGAAGCGCGTCGTAGAGGCCGTTCTAAATATGGTGCTAAGCGCCCTAAAAACTAATATTAAACGAGTTTAAATAATGTCTAGAAGAAAAAAAGCGATAAAGCGCGAAATCCTCCCAGATCCAAAGTTTGGTAATTTAGTGTTAGCAAAGTTTATGAATATGATCATGGTTGATGGTAAGAAATCAATCGCTGAGAAGATTGTTTATGGCGCTCTTGATACGATTGAAGGCAAGGGTCATGCAGAACCTGTTGATGCGCTTATTAAGGCGTTAGAGAAGGTTCAACCTGCAGTTGAGGTTAAGTCTCGTCGTGTAGGCGGTGCTACTTACCAAGTGCCCGTAGAAGTGCGTCCAAATCGTAGAATGGGTTTGTCAATGCGTTGGATGATAGATGCTTCTCGTAAACGTAGTGAGCGTTCTATGTCTGCTAGATTGGCAGGTGAAGTTATTGATGCTTTAGAAAGTAGAGGGTCTGCATTTAAAAAACGTGAAGATACTCACCGTATGGCTGAGGCGAACAAAGCATTCTCTCACTTCCGCTGGTAATTATATTTAGAATAATTTAGGAATAAAGATGCCTCGCAGTACTCCAATTGAGCGTTATCGGAATATAGGCATCATGGCTCATATTGATGCTGGTAAGACAACAACAACAGAGCGTGTTTTGTTTTATACGGGTGTGTCGCATAAAATGGGTGAGGTTCATGATGGTTCAGCTACCATGGACTGGATGGAACAAGAACAAGAACGTGGTATAACGATAACTTCAGCGGCCACCACATGTTTCTGGTCTGGGATGGATAAGCAGTATGATACGCATCGTATCAACATTATCGATACACCAGGGCATGTTGACTTTACCATTGAAGTTGAGCGCTCGTTAAGAGTTTTAGATGGAGCATGTGCTGTTTTCTGTGCTGTTGGTGGTGTTGAGCCGCAATCAGAAACGGTTTGGCGGCAAGCAGATAAATACAGAGTACCTCGTATTGCGTTTGTGAATAAAATGGATCGGGCTGGCGCAAATTTTATGCGTGTGGTCGATCAATTAAAAGTTCGATTAGGTTGTAATGCAGTGCCTTTGCAATATGCAATTGGTGCTGAAGATGCTTTCAAAGGCGTTGTAGACTTAATAAGTATGCAAGCGATCTATTGGAATGAAAGTGATAAAGGTGTTTCACATGTAACAGGTGAAATACCTGAAGAAATAAAAGATGAATGTGAAGCGCTTCGTGAACAGTTAGTTGAAGCAGCAGCTGAAGGTAATGATGAGTTAATGGAGCTGTATCTTAACTCTGGCGAGTTATCTAAAGAAGAAATTAAGCTTGGACTGCGTTTACGAACTCTCAATAATGAGTTAGTGCTTGTATTATGTGGTAGTGCATTTAAAAACAAAGGCGTACAAGCAATGCTGGATGCGGTTGTGGATTTTTTACCATCACCGATAGATGTGCCGGCTATTTCCTCAGTAGTATCTGAGGGTGAGGAGCCAGAAATAAGAAGTGCTGATGATGAGTCACCATTTTCAGCATTAGCATTTAAAATTTTAACGGATTCATTTGTTGGAACGTTAACATTTTTTAGAGTGTACTCAGGTGTGTTAAAAGCAGGTGATACTGTTTATAACCCACTTAAAAATAAGAAAGAGCGTATTGGTCGATTGGTGCAAATGCATTCGAATGATAGGCAAGAAGTTAAAGAAGTATATGCTGGTGATATAGCGGCAGCAATTGGACTAAAAGATGTTACTACTGGTGATACTTTATGTTCAATTAATGCACCCATTACACTTGAGCGTATGGAGTTCCCGGATCCCGTGATTTCAATTGCGGTAGAGCCTAAAACCATACAAGATCAAGATAAAATGGCAGTTGCATTGGGAAAGCTTGCACAAGAAGATCCATCATTTAAAGTGCATACTGATGAAGAGTCAGGGCAAACAATTATTTCTGGAATGGGCGAGCTTCATCTTGAGATAATCGTTGACCGTATGCTTAGAGAGTTTAATGTGGTAGCCAATGTTGGAACACCACAAGTTGCTTACCGTGAGACTATCCGTCAAGTCGTGAAGCAAGAAGGTAAGTTTGTAAGGCAGTCTGGTGGTAAGGGTCAATATGGCCATGTATGGTTGAAGATTGAGCCACTAGAAGATCAAGAGTTTGAGTTTGTAAATGCGATTGTCGGTGGTTCAGTACCAATCGAATATATTGGTGCGGTTGAGGCTGGTGTCAAAGAACAAATGAAAAATGGGGTTTTAGCAGGATACCCCATGATAAATATTAGAGTTACTTTGTACGATGGTTCGTATCATGATGTTGACTCAAATGAAATGGCGTTTAAAATAGCCGGCTCACTTGGTTTTAAAGATGGCGCAGCAAAAGCAGATCCTAAAGTGCTAGAGCCAATGATGAAAGTAGAAGTGGTGACACCAGAAGAGTACATGGGTCATGTAGTTGGAGATTTAAATAAGCGTAGGGGGGTTATTCATGGTATGGATGATTGTCCTGCTGGAAAGATGGTTGATGCAGATGTGCCGCTTGCCGAGATGTTTGGTTATGCAACAGACCTTAGGTCTGCAACGCAAGGTAGGGCTACATACAGCATGATGTTTGATAGTTATGCTGAAGTGCCTAAAGCGTTAGAAGAAAAGATTAAAAGCAGAATTTTTTATTAATATTAAGTAATGACGGGTATTTACAATGTCTAAAGAAAAATTTGAAAGAAATAAGCCCCATGTAAACGTAGGCACAATTGGCCACGTTGATCACGGAAAAACAACATTAACGGCTGCGTTAACGAAAGTTATGGCTGAAGCCATGGGTGGAGAAGTTAAAGCCTTTGATGAAATTGATAATGCACCAGAAGAACGTGAGCGTGGTATTACCATTGCAACATCACACGTTGAATATGAATCAAATACACGTCACTATGCTCACGTAGACTGTCCAGGTCACGCTGATTACGTTAAAAACATGATCACAGGTGCGGCGCAAATGGATGGTGCCATCCTAGTATGTTCAGCTGCAGACGGCCCTATGCCTCAAACACGTGAACATATCTTGTTATCACGTCAAGTGGGTGTTCCATACATTGTCGTATTCCTTAACAAAGCGGACATGGTTGACGATGAAGAGCTATTAGAACTAGTAGAAATGGAAGTACGTGAACTATTAGACATGTACGAATTCCCAGGTGATGACACACCAATCGTAACAGGTTCAGCACTTAAAGCCCTAGAAGGCGATACATCAGACATTGGTGTTCCATCAGTGCTTAAACTAGTTGAAGCGCTTGACTCATACATCCCATTACCAGAACGAGCTGTAGACGGCGACTTCATTATGCCAGTTGAAGACGTATTCTCAATCTCAGGTCGTGGAACAGTTGTAACCGGTCGTATTGAGCGCGGTGTTATCAACGTTGGTGAAGAAATTGAAATCGTTGGTATCAAAGACACGGTCACAACCACGTGTACCGGTGTTGAAATGTTCCGCAAATTATTAGATCAAGGTGAAGCTGGCGATAACGTTGGTATCTTACTACGTGGTACAAAACGTGAAGACGTAGAGCGTGGTCAAGTATTAGCTAAGCCTGGATCAATCACACCTCACACACACTTCGAAGCAGAAGTCTATGTGTTAGGTAAAGATGAAGGTGGTCGTCACACACCATTCTTCAACGGTTACCGTCCACAGTTCTACTTTAGAACGACAGACGTAACAGGTGCATGTGACTTACCAGAAGGTATCGAAATGGTGATGCCAGGTGATAACGTGCAAATGACCGTCAAATTAATCAACCCGATTGCCATGGAAGAAGGTTTACGTTTCGCTATTCGCGAAGGTGGCCGAACAGTTGGTGCCGGTGTTGTTGCTAAAATTATTGAGTAATTGAAATGTCAAAACAATCCATAAGAATTCGTTTAAAAGGCTTTGATCACCGTTTAATAGATCATGCGGCACGTGAAATAGTTGAGACTGCGAAACGTACAGGCGCTCAAGTAATGGGTCCTATTCCTTTACCAACAAAAAAAGAACGTTTTACAGTGCTTATTTCTCCGCATGTTAATAAAGATGCAAGGGATCAATATGAGCTTCGTACGCATAAACGTATGATGGATATTGTTGAGCCGACTGATAAAACTGTTGATGCGCTGATGAAGCTAGACTTATCAGCTGGTGTTGATGTTCAAATTAAACTGAATTAAATCAGTTTTAAATATATAAAATAAAGGATAAATCATGTCTTTAGGTTTAGTGGGCCGTAAATGCGGAATGACAAGATTGTTTACAGAAGAAGGTGAGTCAATTCCTGTTTCTGTAGTACAAATTTTGCCAAATCGTGTGACACGTGTTTTAAATGAACAATCCGATGGTTATTCTGCAGTGCAGGTAACAACGGGTGATGTAAAGAACTCTCGAGTTAATAAAGCTGAGGCGGGCCAGTTCAAAAAAGCTGGTGTTGAAGCGGGAAGAGGTTTATGGGAGTTTAGACTTGAAGAAGACTCTGACCTTGAAGTAGGTTCTGATTTATCACTTGATATATTTGAAGCTGGTCAAAAAATTGATGTGCGTGGTAAAAGCATTGGTAAAGGATATGCGGGTGTTATCAAACGCTATAATTTCCAAATGCAAGATGCTACACACGGTAACTCTTTATCACATCGTGCGCCTGGATCAATTGGGCAATGTCAAACACCAGGTCGTGTTTTAAAGGGTAAAAAAATGTCAGGTCACATGGGTGACGAAAGAGTGACTACTCAAAACCTTGAGATCGTAAAAATTGATACAGACAAGTCTGTGGTATTAATTAAAGGTGCGATACCGGGTTCAAAGAATAGTGACATTGTTATTACACCTGCTATTAAAACAAATAAATAGGCAAAATTATGAATATTCAAACGCCTGTCGTAGGTAAAGATGTTTCTGAAGCGGTCTTTGGCCAAGAATATAACGAGGGGATAATTCATCAACTTGTTGTTACTTATATGGCGAATGCTAGAGCAGGAACACGTGCGCAAAAAACTCGATCAGAAGTAAGTGGTGGTGGTATCAAGCCTTGGAAACAAAAAGGAACTGGTCGTGCTCGTGCAGGAACAATCAGAAGTCCTATTTGGAGAACTGGTGGTGTAACGTTTGCAGCTAAACCTCAAGATCACAGCAAAAAATTAAATAAAAAAATGTATGCTGTTGGTATGAAGTCAATTTTATCTGAGCTTATCCGTCAAGATAGATTGGTAGTTGTTGATGAGCTAAGTATTGAAGAACCTAAAACAAAATTATTAAATGCTAAATTGGCTGAAAATGGCCTAACTAATGTATTAATCGTTTTAGCGGCTGAAGACGTTAATTTGCAATTAGCTAGTAGAAACGTACATAAAGTTGATGTTTGTACTGCTTATGAAATTGATCCTGTTTCTTTACTAGCATATGAAAAAGTTTGTATAACAGCTGATGCAATTGCATTAGTAGAGGAGCGCTTAAAATGAATCAGGAATTCTTATTGCAGTTAATTACTGCGCCTGTTGTTACGGAAAAAAGCTCTATTGCTGCTGACCTTAATAATCAATATGTCTTTAAGGTTGATAGCAGTGCTAATAAAGCTGATATCAAAGCTGCCGTTGAAAAACTATTTAGTGTAGATGTTGAATCTGTAAAAACATTGAATGTAAAAGGGAAAGTTAAACGCTTTGGTAAAGGTTTTGGTAAAAGATCAGATGTAAAAAAAGCGTATGTTCGTATTAAATCTGGGCAAGAAATAGAATTTGTTTCTGCCTAACTGGAAGATAAATTAATCTTATGGCTATTGTAAAATCAAAACCAACTTCACCAGGCTCACGCTTTGTAATCAGAGTTAAAAATGCTGAGCTTAGTAAGTCTGCACCACATGGGCCGCTTTTAGCTAAAAAAAGCAAGTCAGGCGGGCGCAATAATAACGGAAGGATCACTACAAGACATCGTGGTGGAGGTCACAAGCAACATTATCGTATTATCGATTTCAAAAGAAACAAATTCGATGTACCTGGTAAGGTAGAAAGTCTGCAATATGACCCAAATAGATCTGCCAATATTGCGCTGATACTATATAATGACGGCGAAAGACGATACATCATTGCACCAAAAAACTTAAATGTTGGTGATGAAGTGATTTCTTCTGAAGTAGCCCCAATTACAGTAGGCAATTGTTTACCAATGAGGAATATACCTGTTGGTACACAAGTACACTGTGTTGAGTTAAAACCAAATAAAGGTGCCCAAATAGCACGTAGTGCTGGTGCCGTTGTGCAAATTGTTGCGAGAGATGGTGACCATGTTACGTTAAGGTTACGTTCTGGCGAAATGCGCAAGGTTTTATCTGGTTGTCGAGCAGTTATCGGAGAAGTTGGTAATTCTGAGCATAGCTTGATTTCCCTTGGTAAAGCCGGGGCAAAACGTTGGAGAGGTGTTAGACCAACTGTACGTGGTGTTGCTATGAACCCTGTTGATCACCCGCATGGTGGTGGTGAAGGTCGTACTTCTGGTGGTCGCCACCCGGTATCTCCATGGGGTATGCCAACAAAGGGTTATAAGACGCGTAAAAATAAGCGTACTGATAAATTAATAGTTAGAAATAGAACAAAACGTTAAGGATATATTGTGCCAAGATCCATAAAAAAAGGCCCTTTTGTTGATCTTCATTTAATGAAGAAAGTAGAAGCAGCCGCAGAAAGTAATAATCGTAGACCAATTAAAACTTGGTCTAGACGTTCAATGATCTCGCCAACTATGGTTGGTTTGACGATAGCTATTCACAACGGAAGACAGCATATGCCGGTATTGATTACCGAAAATATGGTTGGCCACAAATTAGGTGAGTTCGCGTTAACGCGTACATACCGTGGTCATGTTGTTGACAAAAAATCCAGATAAACATTGGTGCAGTGATGGAAGTTAAAGCTAAATTAAAAAACGCTAATTTTTCAGCCCAAAAAGGCCGATTAGTTGCAAATCAAATCAGAGGCATGGATGTTGAGAGTGCTTTGAATTTATTGGGTTTTAGTACACGTAAAGCAGCAGATAGTTTCAAGAAACTTCTTAATTCTGCTATTGCTAATGCTGAACATAATGAAGGTGCTGATGTAGATGAGTTATATGTTTCAACAGTATTTGTTGATGAAGCACCTACTTACAAACGATTTAAAGCGCGTGCTAAAGGTCGTGGTAATAAAATTCTTAAAAGAAACTGCCATCTAACTATTGAAGTTAGTGATACTAAATAAAAGAGTAAATAAATATGGGTCAAAAAGTACATCCAACTGGTATACGCCTTGGTATAGTTAAAGATTGGAATTCGCGTTGGTATGCTAGTTCACAAGCGTATCCTGACATGCTAAAACAAGATTTAATTGCACGTGATTTCTTAAAAAAGAAATTAATGGCAGCTTCTGTAAGCAAAATCCAAATTAATCGTCCTGCGGGTAATGCACAAATTACAATACATACGGCTCGTCCTGGTATTGTTATTGGTAAAAAAGGTGGTGATGTTGATTCGCTACGTGCGGAAGTAAGTAATATCATGGGTGTGCCTGTCCAGATAAACGTCGAGGAAATTCGTAAGCCTGAACTGGATGCTCTTTTAGTAGCTGAAAGTGTTGCGCAACAGCTTGAGCGTCGAATTATGTTCAGACGTGCAATGAAAAGAGCGGTTACTAACACCATGCGATTAGGTGCTGAAGGTATCAAAATTAAAGTAAGTGGACGTTTGAACGGTGCAGATATTGCTCGTAACGAATGGTACAGAGAAGGACGTGTTCCACTACATACACTTCGTGCTGATATTGATTATGGATTTACTGAAGCACTAACTACATATGGTATTTTAGGTATCAAAGTGTGGATCTTCAAAGGTGAAGTTTTTGACGAAAAGTCTGCCCTACCAATCTTAGGTAATAAGGAAGCGACGGGAGAATAGGTAAGCGATATGTTACAACCAAAAAAAACTAAATTTAGAAAAGCACATAAAAACAGAAACACTGGACTTGCACATCGTGGTAGTAGTGTTAGTTTTGGTGAATTTGGCTTGAAATCTATTGAACGCGGTAGAATGACTGCGCGTCAAATTGAAGCTGGTCGTCGTACTATTACACGTCATATTAAGCGTGGTGGTAAGGTTTGGATCCGCGTGTTCCCAGATAAACCAATTACAAAAAAACCTCTTGAAGTACGTATGGGTAAGGGTAAAGGTAGTGTTGAATTCTGGGTTGCGCAAATCAAACCAGGAACTATGTTATTTGAATTGCAGGGTGTATCAAAAGAGTTAGCAGTTGAGGCCTTTGATTTAGCTGCTGCAAAACTCCCTTTTAAAACAAAATTTGCTGAACGGACAATAATGTAATGAAGGCATCAGAATTAAGAGAAAAAACAGTTCAGGAGCTTAACGAATTATTGCTTGAATTAAGAAAAGAGCAATTTAATTTACGTATGCAAAATGCTACTGGTCAATTAAATCAAGTTCATCAATTTGGTGAAGTACGTGGTGATATTGCTCGTATTAAAACTATTTTGAATGATCAAGCAGGTGAATCTAAATGAGTGCAAAAGAGCAGACTCTAAGAACTATATCTGGTGTTGTGACAAGCAATAAAGGTGATAAAAGCATCACTGTAAAAGTCACTCGTCAAGTTAAACATCCTTTGTATGGCAAGGTGATTAAACGATCAACTAAATATAATGCTCATGACGAAAGTAACGAATGCTCTGAAGGCGATATCGTTTCTTTAGTTTCTTGTCGACCTGTTTCAAAGTCGAAATCATGGAAACTTCATGAAATCATTGAAAAAACTAAATAGAGTGAGTGGGAGTTAAGTAATGATTCAGATGCAGACAAGACTTGATGTGGCAGACAACAGCGGTGCCCGCAATGTTATGTGTATTAAAGTACTAGGTGGTTCTCATAAACGCTATGCTAAAATTGGTGACATCATCAAAGTCAGCATTAAAGATGCGATCCCACGTGGCAAAGTAAAAAAGGGTGATGTTCATAATGCAGTCGTCGTTAGAACAAGAAAAGCAATACGTCGTCCAGATGGTTCAGCTATTCGTTTTGATGGTAATGCGGCGGTGCTTTTAAATGCAAACTTGCAACCAATTGGAACTCGTATATTTGGCCCTGTTACTCGCGAATTAAGAAATGAAAAGTTTATGAAAATCATTTCTTTAGCGCCTGAAGTGATTTAACTGATTGAATTAATTATGAATAAAATAAAGAAAGGTGATGAAGTAATCGTTTTAACAGGGAAAGATAAGGGTAAAAAAGGCCTAGTTCTTTCTGTTGTATCTGATGAAAAAGTTTTGGTTGAAGGAATTAATTCAGTAAAAAAACATCAAAAACCTAATCCTAATAAAGGTATTGAAGGTGGGATTATTGAGAAGCAAATGCCAATCAATGTCTCTAATGTTGCTATCTATAATGCTCAAACTAACAAGGCTGATAGAGTTGGTTTTAAAGTACTTGAAGATGGTAAGAAGGTTCGTTACTTCAAATCAAATAATGAAGTGCTTGACGCTTAAGAAATAGAGAATTTTATGTCAAATTTAGAAGAACGCTATAAAAAAGAAATCATTCCTGCTTTATTAAAGGAATTGAATCTTAAGACTGTTATGGAAGTGCCTAAGATCACTAAAATAACACTTAATATGGGTGTTGGTGAGGCTGTTGCTGATAAAAAAATTATCCAAAATGCTGTCTCTGACCTAGAAAAGATTTCAAGCCAGAAGCCAATTATTACGATTTCAAAAAAATCAATCGCCGGTTTCAAAATAAGGGACGATATGCCAATTGGCTGTAAAGTCACTTTAAGAAATGAGCGTATGTATGATTTTCTTCAGAGACTTATCTCAATTGCAATTCCTAGAATTAGGGATTTTCGTGGCTTAAGTGATAAATCTTTTGATGGACGAGGTAACTACTCTCTTGGTGTAACTGAGCAAATAATCTTCCCTGAAATTGATTACGACAAGATTGATACGCTACGTGGGCTGGATATTGCTATTACGACAAGTGCTAAGAATGACGAGCAAGGTCGTGCTTTATTGAAAGCATTCAATTTTCCCATTAAACAACAAGGTTAAGAAATGGCTAAGAAATCAATGATAGCTAGAGAAAATAAACGAATTCGTTTAGTGGCTAAATATGCTGCCAAAAGAGCAGCGCTTAAAGAAATTATTAGAAACCCTAAGTCTACTTTTGAACAAGTAACAGAGGCACAAACAAAATTAGTGTCTTTACCTCGTGATTCAAGTGCGTCTCGTGTTCGTAACCGTTGTAATATGACCGGTCGACCACATGGCTACTATAGAAAGTTTGGTCTTGGACGTAACAAGTTACGTGAAGCTACGATGCGCGGTGATGTACCGGGCTTATCTAAAGCTAGCTGGTAAAGAAGGAGTATTAAAATGAGTATGAGTGATCCAATTGCAGATATGTTAACTCGCATTCGTAATGCGCAGTCTGCTGAAAAAGCTGTAGTTAGAATGCCCTTTTCTACTAAAAAACAAGCATTAGCTAACATTTTAGAACAAGAAGGTTTTGTAAGTGGTTCGACTAAAATCGAAGACTCAAAAAGTAAGCCTGAGTTAGAGATTACGTTGAAATATTTTCAAGGTAAACCAGTTATTGAGACAATCGACCGTGTCAGCAAACCTGGTTTACGTATTTATAAATCAAAAGATGAACTTCCTAAAGTTAAGGGTGGTTTAGGTGTGGCTATTATTTCTACATCTAAAGGCTTGTTAGCTGATCGTACAGCGAGAGCTGAAGGTCATGGTGGTGAAGTTCTTTGTTACGTAAGTTAGGTTAGGTTTTATTATGTCAAGAATTGCGAATAATCCAGTTGTATTGCCTGCAGGTGTAGAGTTCAACAATGCTAACGGTCACTTATCTGTTAAAGGTAAAAATGGCGAGCTTAGCTGTGAATTGTTTAAGTGTGTTGATATTGATGTTAACGATAACGTTCTTTCCTTTAAAGCAAATAATAAAGTGAAAGGTTCTATCGCATTAACCGGTACTCAACGAGCGCTTGTTAACAATATGGTCGTTGGCGTAACTGATGGGTTTGAAAAGAAATTAGAATTACGTGGTGTTGGTTACAGAACACAGGTTAAAGGAAAAACTCTTAACTTAACCTTAGGTTTTTCTCACCCTGTTGAATATGATATTCCAGAAGGTATTACGATTGAAACACCTTCTCAAACTGAAATTGTTATCAAGGGTTGTGATAAACAATTAGTTGGTCAAGTTGCTGCTAATATTCGTGCATATCGTTCACCAGAACCATACAAAGGTAAAGGTATTAGGTATGTTGGTGAGCACGTTGTTATGAAAGAAGCTAAGAAGAAATAGGCGGAATAATGAATAAGAAAACTTCACGTTTGCGTAGAGCAACCAAAACAAGGTCACGTATTAAAGAAAGTGGAAAAGCACGTTTAAGCGTGCACCGTTCACCACGTCATATATACGCACAAGTAATGACTGCTGATGGATCTAAGGTGCTTGTTTCCGCATCTACACTATTAAGTGATATTAAATCATCAGTAAAAAATTGTGGAAATATTGAAGCAGCCAGCGTAGTTGGTAAAACTATTGCTGAACGTGCCGTAGAAGCAGGTATAAAAGAAGTTGCTTTTGATCGTTCTGGATATAAATATCATGGCCGCGTTAAAGCACTAGCTGACGCTGCACGTGAAAATGGATTGGAATTTTAGAGGCAATTATGGCATCACAACCTGGACAAAATAATCAACAAGACGATTTACAAGAAAAATTAATTACCGTTAGAAGAATTTCTAAAGTAGTTAAAGGTGGACGTCAATTTAGGTTCTCTGCACTTGCTGTTGTAGGTGACGGTAACGGTCGTGTTGGTTTTGGTATTAGCAAAGCACGTGAAGTTCCTGTGGCTATACAAAAAGCGATGGAACAAGCACGCAAAAATATGGTTACAGTTAATTTAAGTGAGCATACATTGCAATATCCAATTACTGCAAAATATGGCGCTGCAGAAGTCTTTATGAAACCTGCTTCTGATGGTACTGGTATTATTGCTGGTGGCGCAATGCGTGCTGTATTTGAAGTTGTTGGTGTGCATGATGTGCTTGCAAAATGTGTTGGAAGTAACAATCCTGCTAACGTTGTTAGAGCAACTATTAAAGGTTTGTCTGATATGACGAATGCTGAACAAGTTGCTATGAAACGTGGAAAATCAGTCGCTGATATCATCGGGTAATAATAATGAGTGAAAAGAAAATCAAAGTAACAATGATTCGTAGTAAGAATGGTCGATTAGCATCACATAAAGCATGTGTTGCTGGTTTAGGCTTACGCAAAATCAATCAATCAGTTGAAGTTATTGATACACCTGAAAATCGAGGCATGATCAATAAAATTCATTACATGCTTAACGTAGAAGAGATTTAAAATGTTACTAAATACAATTAAACCAGCTGCTGGTAGTACAAAACCTGCAAAACGCGTTGGCCGTGGTATCGGCTCTGGATCAGGTAAAACTTGTGGTCGTGGTCATAAAGGTCAAAAATCACGATCAGGTGGAATGCCTAAAATCGGTTTTGAAGGTGGTCAAATGCCAATACAGCGTAGGCTTCCTAAAATTGGATTTACCTCTGCTAAAAAGAAATTAACAGCAGAAGTTAGGTTGCAAGAGTTAAATAACTTAAATGATGAGATTGTTACAATTAAATCATTGATCGCCGCTAATATTGTTCCTGTTTTTACTAAAAAAGTTAAAATTATTTCATCTGGTGAATTGACTTCAGCGGTAAAATTACAAGGAATTTCTGCAACTGCTGGTGCCGTTAAGGCAATCGAAGCAGCTGGCGGCAGTTTAGCTTAATCAATGTCTGTACTTGGTTCATCAGCCTCAGGCGCAACTGGCGGGTTAAGCAAATTACCTGAACTACGAAAACGATTGTTTTTCGTTCTTGGTGCTTTGTTCGTGTTTCGTATTGGCGCGCATGTGCCAGTTCCTGGAATTGACCCTAAGGCACTATCATTAATGTTCGAGCAACAAGCTGGAACTATTCTTGATATGTTTAACATGTTCTCAGGTGGTGCGCTCAAAAGACTGAGTATTTTTGCGCTTGGAATAATGCCGTATATTTCTGCGTCTATTATTATCCAGTTAATGACGTCTGTTGTTCCAAAGTTTGAGCAACTTAAAAAAGAAGGTGAATCTGGAAAACGTAAAATAACTCAATATACACGTTATTTCACGGTAGTACTTGCAACGTTCCAAGCGTTTGGTGTTGCTACAGCAATTCAAGGTCAATCTGCTGGCGGCTTACCGGTGGTATTTAATCCAGGTTTTGCTTTTATGTTTACTGCAGTAGTTACACTTGTCAGTGGGACGATGTTTCTTATGTGGTTAGGGGAACAAGTTACTGAACGTGGAATTGGTAATGGTATATCAATTATCATTTTTGGTGGTATTGTTGCAGGATTGCCGAGTGCTATTGGTGGTACACTCGAATTAGTTAGAACAGGCGAAATGAACGCATTTATGGTTATTATGCTGTTCTTTATAGCTGTTGCTGTGACGGCATTTGTGATTTTTGTTGAGCGTGCTCAACGAAGAATCACTATAAATTACGCTAAACGTCAGCAGGGTAATAAAATGATGGCCGGTCAGTCTAGTTTTTTACCGTTGAAGCTTAATATGGCGGGTGTGATCCCACCCATTTTCGCTTCAAGTATAATTTTATTTCCTTCAACTATTGCAGGTTGGTTTGGTAACAGTGAAGGAATGGGTTGGTTGCAAGATGTATCTAGTATGTTATCTCCTGGGCAGCCAATTTATGTGTTGCTTTATGCAGCAGCGATTATATTCTTTTGTTTTTTCTATACTGCATTAGTATTTAATTCAAGAGATACGTCGGATAACCTTAAAAAATCAGGTGCTTTTATTCCTGGAATCCGACCTGGTGAGCAAACAACTAAATATATAGATGCGGTTATTACAAAATTAACGTTGCTTGGTGCTATGTATATTACGGCTGTTTGTTTGTTACCTGAGTTTTTGATTGTTTATTGGAATGTGCCGTTTTATTTTGGTGGAACATCATTGTTAATTATCGTTGTTGTTGTCATGGATTTCATTGCGCAAATGCAAAGTCACCTTATGTCACAGCAATATGAAGGTTTAATGAAAAAAGCGAACCTTAAAAACAAATAAGTTAAGGTTAGTAGGAGTAAATTATGAAAGTAAGAGCATCAGTAAAGAAAATTTGTCGCAATTGTAAAGTTGTTCGTCGTAATAGAGTAATACGCATTATCTGCAAAGATGGGCGACATAAGCAACGTCAAGGCTAATATTTAAGCTTGTAGTTATTCGAAATAAAGATTAAAATTGCCGGTTTTCTACTGGCCAAAATAACGGAGAGAATTAATGGCACGTATCGCTGGTATTAATATACCTGATAATAAGCACATTGTTATTTCACTGACATCTATATATGGCGTTGGTCTTACTAGATCAAAAGCTATTTGTGCTGCAGCTGGAATTGATACAACAACTAAAGTTCGCGAACTATCTGAAGATCAATTAGAACTGATACGTGAAGAAGTCGGAAAATATTTAATAGAAGGCGATTTACGTCGTGAAGTTTCTATGAATATTAAACGCTTACTAGATTTGGGTTGCTTCCGTGGAATCCGTCATCGTAGAAGTTTACCTGTTCGAGGCCAGCGTACTAAAACAAACGCTAGAACCCGCAAGGGCCCTCGGAAACCAATTAGAAAGTAAGATTCAATTAAAGGATATTTGAAGTATGGCTAAACCAAGTCGTAGTAAGAAGAAAGTTAAAAAAAATGTAGTTGATGGAATTGTCCATGTACATGCTACATTTAATAACACGATCGTTACCATAACAGACCGTAAAGGCAATGCACTATCTTGGGCAACTGCTGGTGGGTCTGGATTTAGAGGTTCACGTAAAAGTACACCTTTTGCAGCTCAAGTTGCCGCTGAACGTGCCGGTGAAGTTGCGAAAGATTTTGGAATGAAAAATCTTGAAGTTAAGATTAAAGGCCCAGGTCCTGGTCGTGAATCTGCAGTACGTGCATTAAACAATATTGGTTTTAATATTACTTTTATTGAAGATGTAACACCTATTCCACATAATGGCTGTCGTCCGCCAAAGAAACGACGTGTATAACTAGGAAATTATTATGGCTAAATATACTGATTCAAAATGTCGTTTATGTCGTCGTGAAGGCGAAAAGCTTTTCTTGAAAGGCGAAAAATGCTACACAGCTAAATGTGCAATGGAAAAAAGAGCATACCCTCCTGGTCAACACGGGCAACGTCGTACTCGTTTATCAGACTATGCATTACAGCTTCGCGAAAAACAAAAACTACGTCGTATTTATGGCGTACTTGAAAAACAATTCCGTGGTTATTATGCTGAAGCAGCCCGTATTAAAGGCTCTACCGGTGAAAACTTATTGCAATTGTTAGAATGCCGTCTTGATAATGTCGTTTACAGAATGGGCTTTGCTGCTTCACGCTCTGAAGCAAGGCAGCTTGTTAGACATAACGGAATTGTTGTTAATGGTGTTCGTGTGAATATTCCTTCGTTTCAGGTTAAATCTGAAGATGTTATCGAAGTAATGGAAAGCTCAAAGAACCAAAACCGTATCAAATCTGCTCTTGAATTTGTTGAGCAACGTGGTGTGCCTGAGTGGATAGAGCTTGATATTAAAAAAATGCAAGGTATTTTCAAAGTCAAACCTGAGCGTTCTGACTTACCTGCAGAAATCAATGAACATCTTGTTGTTGAGCTGTACTCTAAGTAATCTTTAAAGAGGAAATATAATGCAAAATTTACTTTCAGGTTTTTTACAGCCTAAGGTTACAGGAGTTCAATCTATATCTCCTACATGTTCTAAAGTTACCATAGAACCAATGGAACGCGGATATGGTCACACTTTAGGTAATGCCTTAAGACGTGTTCTTTTATCTTCAATTTCTGGTTGCGCAGTGACCGAAATTAAAATTGAAGGTGTTTTACACGAGTACACAACAATCGATGGCGTCCAAGAAGATGTTATTGATATCATGTTGAATCTTAAAAATCTTGCGGTTAATCTAAATGCAAAAGATGAAGCCTATTTGACAATCGAAAAATCTGGAGAAGGTCAAGTTACTGCTGCTGACATTCAAATTGATCATGATGTTGAAATAGCGAATCCAGAACTTGTTATCGCCAATTTAACTGCCAATGGTAAGCTTTCCATGTCAATTAAAGTTGAACGGGGTTCAGGTTATCAGACAGCCGCTTCACGTAAACAAGATGATGAAGATTTACCGATTGGTACACTTTTATTAGATGCTTCTTTTAGCCCTATTAAGCGCATCTCTTATAATGTAGATACAGCTCGTGTTGAGCAACGTACTAACCTTGATAAGCTTATTATTGAGCTTGAAACAAACGGTACGACTGATCCTGAAGAAACGATTAGAGCGGCTGCAACGATTCTACATCATCATATTGCTGTTTTTGTTGACCTTAAAGACATTGTAGAAGTTCCTGAGGAACCTAAAGAACCTGAGTTCGATCCTATTCTATTACGTCCTGTTGACGATCTAGAACTGACGGTTCGATCAGCAAATTGTTTGAAAGCTGAACAAATTTTCTACATTGGTGACTTAATTCAACGTACAGAAGTTGAATTATTAAAAGCACCAAATCTTGGTAAAAAATCATTAACAGAAATTAAGGATGTTCTTGCTTCAAAGGGCATGTCTTTAGGTATTCGTCTTGAAAACTGGCCACCATCTAGTTTAATTACTAGTGATAGAGCTGTAGGTTCAATTTAATTTAAGGATTTAACTATGCGTCATCGTAAATCAGGTAGGCAACTTAATCGTAATAGCAGCCACCGTAAAGCAATGTTTAAAAATATGGCTAACTCTCTCATCGGTCATGAGGTTATTCGTACAACATTACCTAAAGCCAAAGAGCTTCGTCGTTTCATTGAACCTCTTATTACATCATCTAAGGAAGATACCGTTGCTAAAAGACGTTTAGTTTTTGCACGGTTAAGAGATAGAGACAGTGTTACGAAACTGTTTAATGATCTAGCTCCTCGTTATAAAGATCGCCCTGGTGGTTATCTACGAATTCTTAAATGTGGATTCAGACCTGGTGATGCTGCGCCTATGGCGTATGTTGAATTAGTCGATCGTGATGTGGAATCTGGTTCGGAAGAAATTATCGAATCTTGATCTGCTTGATAAGCATAAAAAAACCGGGCTTAGCCCGGTTTTTTTATGCTTAACTATTTTATTTATCTTTCTAAATAGTCTAATTTGTTTTCTTTGTTTGCCCATTCATCAGCATCTTCAGGTGCATCTTTTACATCAGTGATAACAGGCCAAGTTTGGGATAGGTCGGCGTTAATTTGAATAAATTCTTCTTGCCCTTCGGGTAATTCATCTTCTGAATAAATGGCTTCTACAGGGCACTCAGGTTCGCATAGTGTGCAATCAATACACTCATCTGGGTCGATGACTAGGAAGTTTGGCCCTTCATGAAAGCAATCTACTGGGCATACATCTACACAATCGGTGTATTTACATTTGATACATGATTCGGTTACTACGAATGTCATTTTATAATCCTTGTTGGTTTGTTTCTGTTGTTATTATATTCAATTTGAGAATCTAGCTCACATAAAATTGAATGTACTGTGATTTAATTGCCGTGTTAAATCGCAAACTTAATGCCAATTAGTAATAAAATGGTTGCGACGATATATTTTAATGTTTTCTCAGGCAGTTTTTCACCGACCATAGTGCCTAGATAGATTGCTGGCAATGAGCCAATGATCAAACTGATTAATAATTGGAAATCTATATGCCCTAATTGAAAATGTCCTAGGCCTGCTACTGCAGTTAGCGGTACGGCATGTGCTATGTCGGTGCCTACTATGGTTCTGGTTCTTAAACGAGGGTAGAGGAGTAATAAAAGCGCACCACCAATAGCACCTGCCCCAACTGACGATAAGGTGACCAGTATGCCTAGCACAAGGCCTAAGCAGATAATAATAAATGGGCTTGGCGTGTAGTCAGCAGGTTTTTTGAAGTGCCTTGCTATATTGTCTTTAAAAACTATAACTGCTGAGGTCAAGATTAGCATAATGCCTAGACTAATCGATATAATGCTTTCAAATGCTTCTGCTGATAAATTAAAGTATTGGATGATGTATATGCAAGATATTGAGCCTGGGATGCTACCTAGGCATAGATTTTTTACAATCATCCAGTCAATATTTTTAAGTTTTTGATGTGACCAAACGCCGCTTGCTTTTGTAATGGCTGCGTATAAAAGATCTGTGCCAACAGCAATCGCTGGTTGAACGTTGAAGCCAAGAACAAGTAGAGGCGTCATCAAAGAACCACCACCTACACCCGTTAGGCCAATTACGAAGCCTACAGCTGCGCCTGCTAATATATATAAGTAATCCAATGGGAGAAACCGAGCTATTAATATAACCTTGTAATATAAATCAATTCTCTTATAATAAAAAGGAATATATATTTCTATATTTATAACAAAAGAATATTAATCTATGAAGTTACAACAACTCCGTTATATCTGGGAAGTTTCAAAAAACAATCTTAATGTGTCAGCGACAGCTGAAACAATTTATACCTCGCAACCGGGTATAAGTAAACAAATTCGTATTTTAGAAGATGAGTTAGGTATTCCCATTTTCACTCGTAATGGCAAGCATTTAACTGACATGACGCCGGCCGGAAAAAAAATTATTAGCATAGCGGGCGAAATGTTAATGAAGGCAGAGAATATCAAAAATATTGCTAAAGAATATAAAAATCAAACAAAGGGCTTGCTATCGATTGCAACAACACATACTCAAGCACGTTATGCTTTACCGTCTATCATCAAAACATTTATGCAAGAAATGCCAGATGTTAGCTTAGATATTCAACAAGGTACGCCGGTACAAATTTCTGAAATGGTATCGCAAGGGAAAGTGGATCTTGCCATTGCAACGGAGGCTTTAGAGTTATTTGATAACTTGGTCATGATGCCTTGTTATTCTTGGGAACGGTGCATATTGGTTCCGAAGGGCCATGCGTTAACTAAAATTGATCGGCTAAGCCTTATTGATGTTGCGCTACACCCGCTGATAACTTATGTGTTTGGCTTTACTGGGCGATCTAAATTAGATGATGCATTTAAAGCACAAGGTTTAAGTCCAGATATTGCTTTAACAGCGGTAGATGCGGATGTCATTAAGACATATGTCAGGCTTGGACTTGGGGTAGGGATTGTTGCGCGGATGGCCTATGACGAACAAGTAGATAATGATCTGGTGGCATTAGATGCTGGACATCTTTTTGGCACCAGCATCACTAAAATAGGTATCCGTAAAGATACCTTCTTACGTGGCTATATGTATGAGTTTATTCATTTATTTGCGCCGCATCTAACACAAGCAGTTATCAATCAAGCGATGGAACTTAAGGAGCAATCGGCTATTGATAAGCTATTTGAGGGTGTAAGCTTGCCTCATTTCTAAGGGGCAATAACTTTCTAGCGAGGTTTGCTTAAACTTGAGTGTAATCCGCATTCTTTACTCTCTGCAGCTTCCCACCACCATCGCCCCTCCCTAGGATCTTGGTGCGGTAAGGTGGCCCTTGTACAAGGTTCACAACCAATACTAATAAACCCTTGGTTATGTAACGGGTTAAACGGGACTTCCAGAGCACGTATATACGACCAGACCTGTTCTGAAGTCCAATGACACAAGGGGTTAAACTTTAGCAGTTCCGTGTTTTTGCCGCTAAAAGCAGTGTCAATTTCAGCAATATTAAGGCTATCACGAGTGGCTTTACTTTGGTCACGTCGTTGGCCTGTTATCCAGCCAGAATAAGCCGTTAAATGCTGCTTTAATGGCTGAACTTTCCTAATGCCGCAACATTCTTTATGGCCATCTTGGTAAAAGCTGTATAAGCCTTTTTCGTGGGTTAAAGCTTGTAAAGCATCTTGGTTGGGGGATAAAACGGTAATTTTAATTTTATAATGGTCCATCACTGTTTGGATGAACTGGTATGTCTCAGGGTGAAGTCGTCCGGTATCTAAGGTGAAGACATTTGGTTTTAATCCAAGTTTGCATGCCATATCAATCAATATTACATCTTCGGCACCACTGAATGAAATAGCGAGGTCATCTAGCTGCGAGTAAATGGTTTTAAGAATGTCTCGTGGTTGCTTATTGTCCAGTTGGCTTTGGAGTGTTTGGATGTTCATATTAAGGCTCTAGTAAATGGCTAGCTGTCAGTGTAGCAAGAATCATCTATTTCAAAAATTCTAAAATGAGATATGAATAGAAGTAATGGTGTGTTGATATTAGATAAAATAACTAAACATTTTTAGTTTGCGCTAAATAGCGTTCTAAAAACTCATCAAATTCGATTGTATCACTGCTTTCTATCTCTCGTTGTTCGTCGATAGACTGTTGCCTTGCTTTTTCAAAACACTGCTGTTGCTCATTGTTGATGCTGTGCTGATTGAAGAAGGTATGATGTTTCTTGACCTGTTTCATTGCAAATTTAAAAAATGGAAGTTCTTGCTCTTTCATGGCCTTGAGTATTTTTGCAGAAGGGGTAAGTTCCACATCATTCAATTTAGCGATCTGTGCGGCGAGTGAATTGCTGTATGGTTTGGTTTTATCATCGGCATCAAGCGTCTCACAAAGCAGAGTCATTTCTTGGCAAATTTCTAATCCCCAATCTTTTAAGCTGATGCTGTCACCATTACGGCGTAACTTTAACCCTGGCTGTCGACCAGCAGAGGCGACTAAGGTTAAGTTTTTATCTACGCAAGCTTTATCCTCTGATGAAAGGGAAGGGCTGTCAGCCAATAAGCAAAAGATCATAAAGGCTTCTAAAAAGTGTAACTGTTGTTCATTAATGCCGGCAGGGTCAAATGGGTTTAAGTCCACTGAACGAAGTTCAACATAACGTATACCGCGCTTTTTTAACGCTTGACTAGGGCTTTCCCCTGAGCGAGTAATTTGTTTAGGGCGAACGTTGCTGTAGTACTCATTCTCAATTTGCAAAATATTGGTATTAAGTTGCTGGTATTGTCCATTAGCATCTTTAACGCCAAAGGCCTCGTATTCAGCAAAAGGCGTTTGCGTAGCAGCTATTAGTCGAGCGACATACTTGTCAAGGCTGTTGTATGAAATGTTGATGTTCGATTGACTGTCATTTTTATAGCCAATATCGCTCATTCTAAGAGAGGTGCAATAAGGTTTGTACAGTGTGCCGGCATCAAACTCTTCGAAATCGTCGTGTTCTTGACCTTTAACGAACGATTTACAAATAGCAGGTGAGGCGCCGAATAGGTATAAAATTAACCAGCCGTATCGGTGTAGGTTTCGTGCCATATCCATATATGACTGTGAAATGAAATCTTGCCTAGGCCGCGTGTCTTGCTCTAAAGATTGGTAAATGGGCCAAAACTTCTCTGGTAGAGAGTAGTTAAAGTGTATGCCTGCGATGGCTTGCATGCTTCGGCCATAACGGTGCCATAAGCCAATTCGATAAATATGTTTCATTTGGCCAATATTGGATGAGCCATAATTGGCAATAGGAATACTCATGTCTCCATCAACAATACACGGCATGCTGGTACCCCATAACATTTCATTACCAAGGTGTTGGTAAGTATAGGAATGTACGGCCTCCATAAAGTTTAAGGTATCGGCCGTCTTGCTAAAAGGTGGGGTGATAAATTCGAGCAATGCCTCTGAATAATCAGTGGTGATGTAAGGGTTTGTTAAGGCAGATCCAAGGCCAGTAGGATGTGGGCTTTGAGCTATGTTCCCTTCAGGGGTTACGCGCAAACTTTCTTTTTCAATACCTTTTAATCCGTCACAAAGCGCGTCACCTTGCTGGTGATCAAGAAATTTTTTGAGTCTTTTTTGTATGCGTAAATACAACCTACACCTACCTGTTATTATTTATTGTTAAAAAGTTAATAGCCATAGGTATTATGGCTGAGCTAATTATAGGCTAATGGGCGGTGGAATATGTTAATTGATCATATTAAAAAAGACATTATCAGTCGGGCTTTTAGCGTTGTTTCTATCAGGCAATTTACATTCGTTACTTTTTTGCTGCTGTATCTAGTCGCGTGTTCTACCGTTCAGGCTGGGTCATTATTAAAAGTAATCAATGTTATTGATGGTGATACTGTTGTGCTTAAAAATGGTTTGACGGTTCGTTTATTAGGCATTAATACGCCTGAAATGGGTTACAAGGGACGGGCTATTGAAGCAGGGGCCGTTGCGGCAAAAAAGGCGTTGAAAAAATGGGTATTAAACAAAATGGTTTTAGTTGAATACGATGTCGAACAAAAAGATCGCTATGGTCGTATATTGGCGCATCTATTTTTAGACGATGGCCAACACATTAATTTAGAAATGCTTCGTAGTGGTCAAGCGACCTTGAGTATTCATCCACCTAATCTTCGATATGCCCATCGTTTTAAGGCGATGCAACGACAGGCCGAGAAAAAGAAAATTGGTTTATGGTCCCTGCAGGCTTATCAGAAAAAGGCGGTTGAGGATATTGCAAAAAATAGAGCTCAGGGCTGGGGGCGTTTTAGTGGGCAAGTCCAAAAAATAACGAGGGGTAAAAAAGGTGCAAAGTTGTGGCTATCTGATGAAGTGTATATTTGGATTAGCGTTGAAAACAAGCGTTATTTTTTAACGTTAGACAGCTATAAAGGTAAACAACTTGAGGTTCGTGGTTGGCCTAGAAAGAGAGGCCAGTTGTGGTCAATTAACGTCATTCACTCAAGCCAGATTTTAATTGAGACTTAGCATGTTTTATGGGCTTATAAAGCCTTAAAAAAGGGCCGAAAATGGCTGCGTTATTACCCAGTCGCCTTTATTGATGGAGGGGCGCTCGTGTTCAAGAATGATAAAGGAATTTGCATCACTCATTGATCGTAAGATACCAGAGCCTTGTTTTCCTGTGGTGCTGACTTCCCATTCGCCGTTATTGTTCTTTGATAAAAATCCACGCTGGAACTCAGTACGTCCTGCAATTTTTCGAATAGAGTGTGTGCTCTTGGCTTGAATAGTTGGGCAAATTAATGGTGTTGTTAGCCCCATCATTTTTTGTAGGCAGGGTAAGGCAAATTGATAAAAGGTGACCATGACTGCGACAGGGTTACCGGGTAAGCCAAAAAACGTTGTATTGTCTATATGGCCAAAGGCAATGGGCCTACCGGGTTTTATAGCGACTTTCCAAAAATTGATAGAGCCAGTTTCTGCGAGTATTTGTTTGGTGTAATCGGCGGCTCCAACAGACACGCCGCCAGAGGTGAAAATAACATCGGCACTGTTTGATGCTAGTTTAAAAGCGCTGCGTAATTGTTCGGGGTCGTCTGCAATGATGCCCATGTCTAATACCTTGCAGCCTATTTTCTTTAATGCAGAAATCATACTGTAGCGGTTACTGTCATAAATACAGCCCTCACGTGGAGGCTCTCCAAGGTTAAGAAGTTCATCGCCGGTTGAAAAAACAGCAATGGTTAGTGGCGTTTTAACATGAACTTCTGAAATACCTAAAGAGGCAATGAGACCAATTTGTGGCGGTGTTAATTTAATGCCTGCTTCCAAAACAGTATGATTTTGTTGGATATCTTCGCCTGCTTGGCGAACATTTTGTCCGTTTTTATGCCGTGCATCAATATGAATGGTGTTGTCATGTATTTCTACATGTTCTTGCATAATAACGGTATCGGCAGCGTCAGGCATTTGTGCGCCAGTCATTATTTGTAGGCACTCGCCTTGCTTTAAGCGACCTTTATAAGGGTGCCCAGCAACAATACGACCAACAATGTTTAATGTTTTGATTTCCCCGCTGCTGGGTAAATCAGTATGTATTATTGCATAGCCATCAACGGCTGCATTGCGGTGTGAAGGAACGTTGATTGGCGAAAGAATGGGGGCTGCGAGTATTCGGTCAACAGCCGAAGTTAATGGAATATGTTCAGTGCCGCTTTTTTCTGCAACAGCGTTTAACATTTTCAGCAAGGCGGCATCGACGCTTAAGGTGTCTGCTTCATTGTCGTCGCTACAACTACTTTGTACGTCTACTCTATTCATATTATGAAGTTTTTTTTGCGGTGTTTATCATTGTCACGTTATTTGAATTAGGTGGACGTATTAGGGCATTACCATGCTCAATATGAATATGGTGATCGGCAATATGTTCAACAGTATGTGCTTCGTGGCTGCTGATCATAATGGTAACCCCTTCATCTTTGAGTCGCTGTAATAGCTTGGCTGTTTGTTGTTTTGCAGTACTGTCCATACTTGCGGTTGGTTCGTCTAGCAGCAATAAGCGCGGCGATAAAATACGTGCGCGAGTCAACGCAACACGTTGTTTTTCACCGCCAGATAATTGTTTGGCTGGGCGGTGGGCAAGATGCGATAAATCTGCCCAATCTAATGCTTGCGTGACTTTTTTATGCACATTGCTTTTGCGTTCGCCTGATCGATACAGTCCATAAGCAATATTGTCAGTAACGCTGGCATCAAATAAATACGGTTGTTGATGTAAATAGATGATGTCTTTTTGGATGTAAGCTTTGGCTTGCTTCCAGTTGAGCGTTAAACCTTGGTAGTTAATGCTGGCTGAATCTGGCTTTAATAAACCACTCATTATTTTTAATAACGTGGTTTTTCCCGATCCATTTTGACCAGTTAAGAGTGTGCATTGGTGGGCGGGTATATCGAGATGCTTGATATTTAAAACCAGTTTTCCAGACAAGGTAATAGCGAGGTTTTTATAACTAACTAATGTGCTCATGCTTTTAATTCCCCTTTACCTTGAAAGATCGAAATGCCTGCATTCAAGCTTAAGGACAGTAACAGTAAAACCATGCCAAGTGCAATGCCTTGAGCGAACTCGCCTTTGCTGGTTTCTAAGGCGATAGCGGTAGGAATGTTACGTGTGGAGTGAAGAATATTACCGCCAACCATCATAGAACAACCAATTTCAGCAACCACGCGACCAAAGCCGGCAACAACAGCAGCAATTAAGCCAAAACGTACTTCGTATATTAGTGTGAAAAAAGCCCTCCAAGGCTTTGCGCCTAAGGTGATAGCCGTTTCCCAAGCGCGCCGGTCTGCAGCTTGAAAAGAGGCATGAGCCATTGCGACTAATAATGGAAAGCTCAGCATAACTTGGCCGATAACCATTGCTTGGCTGGTGAATAAAAGCCTCAAATCTCCTAATGGGCCGCTACGCGATAAAATTAAATAAAGTGTTAAGCCAACAATGACGGCGGGGACAGACATAAAGGTATTAAATAAAGAAATGAGCACTCTACGCAAGGGAAATTCGAAAAAAGCCAATATAAAGGCAATCAGCATCGCAAAGGGCGTGGCAATCAAAATAGCCGACATAGATACGCCAAATGAGAGCGAGATAATTTCCCAAATATCATCATGACCGCTCAGTAATAACTGAAAGGCATTTATGCAAGCTTGGCTTAAATCATTCACTGGTCATGACGTCTTTAATGGCGGTTGGGTAAAAAAGACGTTGCTCGTTTTTTTGAAAGGTATCGATAAGGCGTTGTCCTGCTGGCGAGGTTACCCAAGCGATAAGTGACATGGCTTTTAAGTATTGAATGTCTTTATGCAAAGCAGGATTTACCGCAATAATGCCATAAGGGTTTTTTAGTAAAACACTGCCTTGATTTAAAATAGTGAGTGACAGTTTGTCTTTATAGGCCAGCCAAGTGCCTCGGTCAGTTAAGGTATAAGCGCCCAATTCATCAGCCATTAACAATACTTTTCCCATGCCTTGTCCTGCTTCCTTATACCAAGGGCCACGGGGCTTCAAATTAGCTTGGCCCCATATGGAGCGTTCTTTATTATGTGTTCCAGAATTATCTCCACGAGAAATAAAAGACACTTGCTTAGCGGCAATTTGCTTGAGTGCATTCAGTGTGTTTTTCTGGTTTTTAATATGAGCAGGGTCGGTAACAGGGCCGACGATGACGAAGTCATTTTCCATCACATCACGTCGATTAACGCCAAAACCTTCGGCAATAAAAATATTTTCGGCTTGTCTTGCATGAACCATCACAACGTCGGCATCGCCTTTGCGGGCCATTTGAAGTGCTTTGCCGGTTCCTACGGCAATTACATCAACTTGGATGCCTGTTTGCTGAGTAAAGGCGGGTAGTAATTGTGCCAAAAGACCTGAATTCTCAGTGCTTGTTGTCGTTGCTAGGCGTAAGGGGTCTTGAGCATAACTTATGGCGCTAAAAATCAGCGATAGAAGAGTGATAAGTAGACAGCTTTTTTTCACTTTATATAGAGAGTCTTTAGTTTAAAAATTCAATGTTAACGTTGGGATGCTAACGGAGCAAGGGAAAGCATTATTTTATCGCTTAGTCGCAGCAATTAGCCGTGTTGTTAAGGTGTTTTGTCTTTATTTGCAGGCCTGTACAATAGATGGCTGAGGGTATGAAGAAAAACACAATAAGGTTATTAACATTAGCGGTAAGGTGATCTGTATTCTTGTTGGTTGGGCAGGTACAGAGCTAAAACTGTTGTACACGAAAACCTTAGAAACTATTTAATTGCGACTTACTTAGAGTAAGGTGGATCTACAGTGAGAGTTTATGAACGACAATATGTAAGAGTTGACTATCAACAAGAGGTGAAGTTGGAAACAGCCGAGCGTATAACGTTGATAGTGAGAGGGGAAAATATTTCTGTAGGTGGGTTAGGCATCTGCTGTGACCAAATGACCGCGCAAATGATTATGCCGAAAGGCTATCAATTAAATCCAGCAAAACCACTGCACTTGGGTGTTGAATTTGAGATGGAAGATAACTCGCTTAAAGCCACGTGCAGCATACAAAATAGTTACCGCTTAGCACAGGATTTATTTTGTTTTAACCTTAAGTTCATACGGCTTGAACAACAGGGGCAGCAACAATTAGAAAACTTCATACAGCAGCAACGGTTGTAGGGGGCGATAAGCTTATCTATTACCCAGTAGCCAGCAAAATAAGCACATCTTAAAGAAAATCTCCTATACTTAATTTTATCGATCAATAGAGAGGCTGTTAATGGTGACAGAGTTAAAAGAAAAAGAACAAATTTTTTCTCAGCTAGAAAAAATTATCAATCACCGTTTTGATAAAAAAGAAGAGCCTATTATTCGGAGCTTTATTAACGAATATTATCGTGACGTGGCTTGGGAGGATTTAGCAGAAAGAGAGCTGGATGACCTGTATGGAGCGGCGATTGCGCATTGGAATTTAGCGCAGTCTAGGCAAGGTGAAGAGTCTAAAGTCAATGTCTATAACCCTGACTTTGAAACTCATGGCTGGCAATCCCCTTATAGCATTATAGAAATAGTCACCATGGATAGACCGTTTTTATTGAATTCGTTAACAATGAATTTAAATCAAAGCGGCTTAACTTGTCACTTGGTTGTTCACCCCATTATTGAAGTCGTGCGTGATGAAAATGGCCTTCTTAAGCCTGGGCAAAGTAAAGAGCGCACTGTCAGTGAGTCAATGATTCGATTAGAAGTTGATCGCCAGGCTTCAAAGGGAGGCGGGCTTGAGCTGTTGGCAGATCAAGTTCAAAAAGTGATCACCTACAATACGGCGGTTAATGAAGACTGGAAAGCTAGTATTAATTCACTTCAGCAGTCTGCCGAGATGCTAAAAGAGTTTTCGCCAAAAGATAATAATGAAGATATTGACGAATCGTTAGCCTTTTTAAGCTGGCTTAAAGACGATAATTTTTTATTTCTTGGCTGTCGGGAATATGAGTTGGTTAAAGGTAATGAATCGGATGGTTTTAAAATTGTAGAAGGTTCCGGTAAAGGTATATTAAGAGATAAGCTAGCGGCTATCCCACAAGCTGATGTTATTCCTATAACGGATAAGGCATGCGACTTTATGAGTGAGCCATGCCCGTTAATTGTGACTAAGGCAACCACAAAATCTATTATTCATCGTCCTGCGTATATGGATTATGTTGGGGTAAAAAAATTCAATAAACACGGTGAGGTGATTGGCGAGTATCGATTTTTAGGGCTATACACATCAGCGGCTTACCTTGTCAGGGTGAGAGAAATCCCCTTAATACGCAAAAAAATCAGCAAAGTTTTTGCTAAATCAAACTTCAAGGAAAATAGCCACAGCGGCAAATCGTTAATGAATGTGCTAGAAGATTTGCCTCGAGATGAGTTATTTCATTCAAATGATGAGCAATTACTGAGTTTAGCGCTGGGGGTTCTAAAATTAAAAGAACGTCAACGGACTCGGGTGTTTGCAAGAATTGATGCGTATGGGCGCTTCGTATCAATGCTTGTTTACGTGCCTAGAGATCGCTACAACACGATGGCTAGGAAAAAAATGGAGCAGATCATTTGCGCTAAACTGCAAACCGATAGCGTAGATTTTAATGTCCAGTTTAGCGAGTCTATTTTTGCACGGATTCATTTTATGGTGCATACCAATACTGATTGGGTGGGTGAGTTTGATGTATCTGAAGTGGAAAGTGAAATCATTGAAGCGCTCAGAGATTGGAAGGACGATTTATTATCTTCTTTAGTTCATCGACATGGGGAAACGAAAGGCACAGAGCTTTGGAATCGTTATGGTGATGGTTTTACTTCGGCGTATAAAGATAACTATCCAGCTAGGTTTGCTGTGGCCGATATTGAAAAAGCCGAACGTTTAAAAGTCAGTGCCGACCAACAAATTCAAATGTCTTTGTATCAACCATTAGAGTCGCACGGCGAGGGTTTACAATTTAAGTTAATTAATAAGGGGGTGCCAGCTCCTTTATCGCAAACGTTACCGGTACTAGAAAACATGGGTGTTACGGTGTTTGATGAGCGACCGTTTGAAGTGACTGATCTATCATCACAGTCGAGTTACTGGGTGCATGATTTTGGTTTGGTGTACAACACAGAACTGCCTGACATAGAAAGTATAAAAGAAAACTTTCAATTGGTTTTTGAAAAGGTTTGGACTGGAAATATTGAGAACGATGGATTTAATCAGCTTGTCATTAAGGCAAACCTTGATTGGAAACAGATTATGTTACTGCGTGCCTATTATATGTATTTGCGGCAAGCAGGAATAACCTTTAGCCAGGCATATGTTCAGCAAACTTTGCAAAGTAACCCAATTATTGCGGGGCATTTAGTGCGCTTATTTGAGCTTAGATTTGACCCATCTATTAAAGCTAAAAAAACAAAAATTGGGCAGCAGGAAGCAGAGATTCTTGCTGAAATTGAGACGGTCGTGTCGCTAGATGAAGATCGAATTCTACGGCGGTATTTGAATTTAATTCAGTCAACATTACGGACAAATTATTACCAATGCACTGTCGATAGTACGGGTGTGCCGTATCTCTCGTTTAAGCTAAACCCAGAAGCGCTGACCGAGTTGCCGTCTCCGCGACCAAAATTTGAAATATTTGTTTATTCGCCTCGTGTTGAAGGGGTACATTTAAGAGGGGGCTCAGTTGCGCGTGGTGGCTTGCGTTGGTCAGATCGAAAAGAGGACTTTAGAACAGAAATTTTAGGCTTGATGAAAGCGCAGATGTCAAAAAATGCGGTGATCGTGCCAACCGGCGCTAAAGGTGGCTTTATCGTTAAGCGTTCTCTAGACGGCTTAACGCGTGACGAGATGATGGAAGAAGTGGTTGCTTGTTACAGTATTTTTATTGGTGCCTTGTTAGATATCACTGATAATTTGAAAGGTGAAAAAGTGATACCGCCACATGATGTGGTGCGGTATGACGATGATGATCCTTATCTAGTGGTGGCGGCAGATAAAGGGACAGCAACATTTTCTGATATTGCGAATAATATAGCTATTGAGCGTGACTTTTGGCTGGGTGATGCATTTGCATCAGGAGGTTCTGTCGGGTATGACCATAAAAAAATGGGCATTACCGCCAAAGGGGCTTGGGAGTCGGTAAAGCGACACTTTAGAGAGATAGGCGTCGATACTCAAACAACTCCTTTTAGCGTGATCGGAATTGGCGATATGGCCGGAGATGTGTTTGGTAACGGAATGTTGTTATCTGAAAAGATTAGGCTTATCGGTGCATTTAATCATATGCACATTTTTTTAGACCCAGACCCCGATATCAGTGCTTCATTTGAAGAGCGTAAGCGGTTATTTAAATTGCCACGTTCATCATGGAGTGACTATGACAAGGCGTTGATTTCGAAGGGTGGAGGTGTTTTTTCAAGGGCAGATAAATCTATTGCCCTCACGCCACCAATACAGAAGTTATTAGGCGTTAGCGATAAGGTGTTAACGCCTAATAATCTTATTCGAGCGATGCTAAAAGCGCCGGTAGATTTGTTGTGGAACGGTGGTATAGGAACGTATGTAAAATCTAGCATCGAGACGGATGCTGATGTAGGAGATCGGGCCAATGATGCACTAAGGGTTAACGGTCGAGAGCTTGCTTGCAAAGTGGTGGGTGAAGGCGGAAATTTAGGGTTTACCCAATTAGGCCGGATTGAATACGCGGCTAAAGGGCGCATTAATACCGATGCTATTGATAATGCTGCAGGTGTGGATTGCTCAGACCACGAAGTGAATATTAAAATCTTACTTAATAAATTGGTTGAGCAAGGCGATATGACCATTAAGCAGCGCAATGCTCTTCTTGCCAAGATGACCGATGAGGTCAGTACGTTGGTACTAAGAAATAATTACCTGCAAACACAAGCCATTACGATGGTTGAAAGCCAATCCTCAGACATGCTGGAAGTGCATGGGCGTTTGATCAACCAACTTGGTCAAGAGGGTCGGTTAGACCGTACAGTTGAGTTCTTACCAAGCCAAGAAGAAATAGAAGAGCGGAAGGCTAAAGGCGAGGGCTTGCATCGCCCAGAGTTGGCGGTGATTTTTGCCTATAGCAAGTTACTTTTAAAGGACTTAATGAAGGGCGCTTCAGTTATACAAGATGAAAATTTTAAACAAGAGTTATTGGCATACTTCCCATCAAACTTACGGGATAAATTTGTAAGCGCTATTGAGGAGCATCGCTTACGAGACGATATCATTGTTAATCAGGTAGTTAACAGTATGGTAAACCGGCTAGGGCCATCATTTGCCTTTAGAATGAAAGATGAAGCGGGTGCCTGTATTGATGAGGTTATTAAAAATTATAAGATTGCTTGCGAGATTTTTAATATAGAAGTGATATGGAGCGAGATTGAGGCGCTAGATAATAAAGTATCGCCCAAAGTGCAGATCGATATGCTGATGAATGTACGAAAGCTGGTTGAACGTACGATGTATTGGTTGCAGAGAAACCGTTCGCAAGTCGTTTCAGTTACCGACGTGACTGATGAGTTTGCTAAGAATGTTTCCCTAATAGGGGAAAAGATGATAACGCATGCTTCAGACGTTGAAAAAGAGCATGTTGAGCAGCGAGCTGCTTACTACCAAGAAGGCGGCGTGGATGAGGTATTAGCTAACAAGATTGCCTGTCTAGAGTTGGAGTTTGTTGCTTTAGATATTATTGCGGTGAACAGTATTGTTGATCGAGGTATAGAGGATGTTCTGTCTGTGTATTCGGTGGTTAGTAACGAACTTAAACTCAGTTGGTTGCATGGATGTATTAGTTACTTACCGCGGAAAAATTACTGGCAATCCTTGGCTCGGTCGGCTTTACGAGATGAATTGCATGCTGAAAATCGTGCCTTGTTAACGGCTATACTTAAATCATTTGATAAAGGCGATACTACGGAAAAAAGGCTCACTGAGTGGTGCTCTACTCAACGCGCTGATATTGATCGTTATTTGCACTTGGTGTCATTAATTCAAGCTGAAAGTGAAATGGAAATTGAGCAATTATCAGTCATTTTGAAGAAACTTCACTTAATTGTTGAGAAAAGCAAAGCGATGATATCTTAAATCGCTGTGGTGCTTTAAGTGATCGTAAAAAGGGCTGTGTATTCAGCCCTTTTTATTAAGGTATATGTCGTTAATGAGCGGCTAAAGGTTTTTTTCTAGCCAATGCTGAATGGTTTCAGCACTTTCACGCCAGTGAGCGTCAATCATCATGGTATGCCCCATTTTTTTCATATTAATGAAGTCTGCCTTGTATGCCTTTGCTGTTTTTCTGATGTGTGCGGGCCTAAAGAAAGTATCCTCATCAGCACTGAGCGCCAACATCGGGATCTCGAAAGGGTTTTTGTACGTAGGCAGACCAAGCCATAAGGTATCAAGCAAAGCTTTTGGAGAGCCTTGTTGCATTTCAGCACAATAACGGATTACAACATCGTCATTAACGTGGCCAGCAAATATAGATTTACGCGTTAGATCAACCGGTGAAAACCACGTGCCGATAAGTTCGCCAAGGTTCATTTGCATATAAAAAGTTGGGTTCAAGGCCAAATCAATAATTGATGGAATAAGACCGTCAACAGGAACACTAGCCATCAGTATGCAGGCAGGAACGGTTTCCTTTTCTATATATTTTTGAATAATCAGCCCACCTAAGGAGTGACCAATCAGAATTGGGGGTTCGCCAATTTCATCGATAACTCGTTGAATGTCATTAACATAATCGGCAATGCTATTTGAAGCGAGCATGGCGCTTCCGCCGCTTTTCCCGTGGCCGCGTAGATTGATGGCATAGGTTGGATGCCCCAGGTCTGCAAAAAAAGGCATAAAGTATTCGTCCCAACACCATGCAGACATGTTCGCACCATGAATAAATAAGATGGGTTTGCGAGTCGCTTTGTTAGGGTGGCGCTCAATAACATCTAAAGCTGGGTTTTCTGCCGAGGATTCAATGTTCATTGCTACCTCGATTATATTTAGATGTATTAATCATTATTTTCCTTTTATTTAAAGCGGGCTAACTTTTTATGTGTAAATTTTAGAATAAGTCTTGACGTATGCTGCAAAGCAATATAATATTCATATCACATTGTTACTGCAGCTCTGCTCTCAGATCGCTGCCCAATGTAATAATGTTCTCCTCCTCTTGGCGACTCTTTATGAGTCGCTTTTTTTTGCCTCACATTCTAGACTTTAATTGCACTAGACGTGCTGTTTTAATCAAAATAAAATCAAAAACAAGTCAAGCTGCACACAGATGGCGCATGAAGCGCTTGAAAGGGCAGTGTCCATTGCTAAAGAGCCGGTTAAAAAATGAATAATATGGTATTAAACAAGCGCGTGGTTTTTTTCTTAACTTGCTTAATGGTGATGGGCTCCAATCATGTGCTAGCAAATGATGTTAAGGTGAGTTTGGCCTTGCTTACGGAAAAAAGAGCAGTGCCGCCGGCCTTATCAAACCTTGACCCAATACTAACGGATGAAGGTATTCAAGGAGCCACCTTAGGCATCAAGGATAATAATACCACAGGGCAATTTACAGGACATCATTATGACTTGAAGCACATTGAGGTGCCTCTTCATGCTGATGTAATTAGCGCCTTCAATCTATTGGTAGAAGGAGGTTATCGCTATATCCTCGTCGATGTTCAAGCATCAACACTGGAAAAAATCTCTGCCTTGGCCAAGCCGAAGAATATATTGCTCTTCAATGTTTCATCGACAGATGACAGGCTAAGGAATAACAGTTGTAGTGCAAACATCTTTCATATTATTCCAAGTGATGCTATGAAAGCAGATGCACTTGCTCAATGGATGCTGAAAAAACGCTGGCAAAATTGGTTTTTGGTTAAGGGGAACGATGAAGAAGACCAACGCTTTGCTAATGCTATTAAGCGTGCTGCAAAACGTTTTGGGATAAAAATCGTAAAAGAAAAAACGTGGAATTTTGATCATGATGCTCGTCGCACAGCGCAAGCAGAAATCCCTGTATTTACTCAGGGCGCTGAGTATGATGTTTTAGCGGTAGCGGATGTAAAAGGTTTATTTGGTGAATACTTAACGATGAATACTTGGTTACCTCGACCTATTATTGGCACGCAGGGTTTAGTGCCAAGTGCTTGGCATAGAACCCACGAGCGATGGGGCGCAGTTCAAATGCAAAATAGGTTTTATAAGCAAGCTGGCCGCTGGATGAATGATGTTGATTACTCGTCATGGTTAGCCGTTCGTACGGTAGGTGAGGCGGTGACACGAGCCAATAAAGTGGAGCCAGCTGAAGTAAAAAAATATATCCTCAGTGATCGTTTTAGTTTGGCCGGTTTTAAAGGTGTAAAGCTTACATTTAGGCGTTGGAATCAACAGTTACGTCAGCCTGTTTTATTGGCAACGCCACGCTCAATTGTCTCGGTATTGCCGCTTAAAGAGTTTTTACACCCGCGGACTTATTTAGATACGCTAGGGTATGATAAGCTCGAATCAACATGTGAATTACGCTAAAAATAATAATGAATAAATACCTCTTCGCGTTTTTAATAATTTTTTCGACAGTCAGTTTTGCAGATACACTTTATATAACATTAGAAAAAGACAACGCCTTGGCTGTGGTTAACGGTGAAACAGGGCAGTTGTTGCAAACAGTGCCGTTGGGTCAGCGCCCACGTGGTGTAGCCTTCAACAACGATAAAACACAACTCTATGTCGCAGCGAGTGACGATGACACCATTCAGGTTATAGATACCGCAAGCTTAAAGGTGGTCGGTGAGCTGCCATCAGGTGATGACCCGGAATTGTTCAAGATTCACCCTAATGGCCTTTGGTTGTACGTATCTAATGAAGATGACAATATTGTCACAGTGATTGATTTGCAAACAAAGAACGTAATTGCTGAGATCCCGGTTGGCGTGGAACCTGAAGGTATTGCTGTGTCTCTTGATGGAAAGTGGGTAGTTAATACATCTGAAACAACTAATATGGTCCATTGGATTGATCCTAAAGAGCAAACGATAAAAGAGAATACCTTGGTCGATTCACGTCCTAGGGCAGCAGAGTTTTCTGTAGACGGTCAAGCGCTGTTTGTAAGCTCTGAAATAGCAGGTTCTTTGTCTCGTATTAATGTGTCGACGAAGCAAATTGTCAGTAAAGTACAGTTTGAAATAGCCGGGGTTGATAAGGCGCTTATTCAACCGGTCGGTGTGTTGGCGCACCCGAATAATAAATTTTTATTTGTTGCGTTGGGTCCTGCGAACCGTGTTGCTGTTTTGGATATTGAAACAATGACGGTCATCAAGTATTTATTAGTTGGCCAGCGGGTATGGAACCTTGCGTTTTCGCCAGACTTAAAGCGGTTGTATACAACTAATGGTGCCAGTAATGACATTTCGATTATTGATGTGGAAACCTTAACAGTAACAAAATCTGTACGGGTTGGTCGTTACCCTTGGGGTATTGCGGTTAAATAATGAGTCTTTCATTAGCTGTTAAAACGCTAAGTTATGCGTATGGAAATACAGCAGCCTTATCGGACATTAATTTTTCAATAGCATCTGGTGAGTGCGCTATTTTGTTAGGGCCTAATGGTGCGGGTAAGTCGACCTTGTTTTCGTTGATAACGCATTTGTACGACAGTCGTTCCGGTGAAATTAGCATTAATGGGTTTAACGTTAAGACGCAAGCTTGTCAGGCTTTGGCGAATTTAGGGGTGGTGTTTCAGCAAACAACACTAGATATGGATTTAAGTGTTCTGCAAAATCTTTATTATCACGCCTCGTTGCACGGTATGTCGCGTAAACAGGCTTCCGTTCGAGTAAGTGAAGAACTAGAAAGGCAGGGTATGTTGGCGCGTAAAGATGAAAAAATTCGTCAGCTCAATGGCGGGCATCGTCGGCGTGTGGAAATAGCCAGAGCGCTGTTACATAAGCCATCTTTATTGTTATTAGATGAGCCCACTGTTGGTTTGGATGTGTCAAGCCGTAAAGGGATTGTTGAGCACGTGCATGCGTTATGCAAAGATGATGGGTTGTCGGTTCTTTGGGCAACGCATTTGATCGATGAGGTGTATCCGTCTGATAAGTTGCTTGTTTTGCATCAAGGGGAAATCAAAGCACAAGGGCCAGTGAGCCAAGTATGTGGTGGGGACTCTACAGATGACATCTCCCGTGCGTTTAAGCGCTTAACACAGGGGATATCATCATGAGGCTTAAGCATGCCTTTATTGCATTGAAAGGTATTATAAAACGAGAGTTGTGGCGATTTTTGCTTCAACGTGAACGTTTTATTGCGGCGTTAGTTAGGCCCTTGGTTTGGTTGTTTGTTTTTGCAGCGGGTTTTCGCTCTACCTTGGGAATTGCGATTATGCCACCGTATGAAACGTACATATTGTATGAGGTGTATATTTCTGCTGGTTTGATTGGCATGATTCAACTCTTCAATGGCATGCAAAGTTCCTTATCGATGGTCTATGATCGCGAAATGGGTAGCATGAAAACACTCTTAGTTAGCCCTTTGCCACGTTGGTTTTTACTCACTGGAAAATTAATGGCCGGGACGTTTGTTTCGATCCTTCAAGCGTATGTGTTTTTGCTGATTGCGTGGTTCTATGACATTCAAGCACCATGGCTGGGCTATCTGACTTTATTTCCGGCGTTGGTCCTAACGGGTTTAATGCTCGGAGCGTTAGGAATGTTGCTGTCGTCTTTTATAAAACAGTTAGAAAACTTTGCAGGGGTGATGAATTTTGTTATTTTTCCAATGTTTTTTATGTCTACGGCGCTTTATCCGTTATGGAAAATTAAAGAATCAAGCGAGTTATTGCATACCTTGGCAAGTTATAATCCGTTTTCACAAGCGGTTGAGTTGCTTCGATTTGCGCTGTATGGGCAGTTTAACCTAGCTGCTTTTGTGTATACCTTAGTGGCGTTTATTGTGTTTCTGTTAGTGGCCGTTTGGGGTTATAACCCATCAAAGGGCATGATGGTAAGAAAAGCTGGTGGACCAAGTTGAGCAACGGCCTCTCGTTGCGTGTTAAAATTAACGAATATGACTAAAAAACTTTTTATACGCACCCATGGTTGTCAGATGAATGAATATGATTCTGAAAAAATGGCGGATGTGCTTGCGCAATCGCATGACCTACGGTTAACAGATAATGAAAAAGAAGCAGATGTATTGCTGCTTAATACCTGCTCAATTAGAGAAAAAGCACAAGAGCGTGTTTTTCATCAATTAGGGCGCTGGCGCCCATTGAAAGAAAAGAACCCCGACTTATTAATAGGCGTAGGTGGTTGTGTTGCCAGTCAAGAGGGCAAAATTATACGGCGAAGAGCACCCTATGTTGATGTAGTGTTTGGTCCACAGACCTTGCACCGTTTACCAGCGATGTTGAAAGAGGCGCAAACAAAAAAGAAACTGGTAATGGACATTTCTTTTCCGGAAATTGAAAAATTTGATAATTTGCCAGAACCTCGTGCAGAAGGGCCGAAAGCTTTCGTATCAGTTATGGAAGGGTGCAGTAAATATTGTACCTTTTGCGTTGTTCCCTATACACGCGGCGAGGAAGTCAGTAGACCTTTAGATGATGTGATTGCAGAAGTATCGAGTTTAGCGTCGCAAGGGGTTCGAGAAGTTAATTTATTGGGGCAAAATGTTAACGCCTATCGCGGAGAAATGAGCGATGGGGATATCGCAGATTTTGCGTTACTGCTGCATTACGTTGCAGCAATTGATGGTATTGATCGTATCCGATATACCACATCACACCCAAAAGAGTTTTCAGAAAGTTTAATTCAAGCGTATGAGGATATTCCAGAGTTAGTTGATCACCTTCATTTGCCAGTGCAAAGCGGTAGCAATAGCGTGTTGGCACGAATGAAACGCGGGCATGAAATAGATTTATATATTGAAAAACTTCAACGTCTTAAAAAGATTCGTCCGAATATGAGCTTTTCATCAGACTTCATTGTTGGTTTTCCACAAGAAACCGATGAGGAGTTTGAAGACACCATACAGCTAATCGAAAAAATAGGCTTCGACTTTTCATTTAGCTTTATTTTTAGTGCTCGTCCAGGAACGCCAGCGGCAGAAATGCCAGATGATATTGATATGGATGTTAAAAAGCAACGTCTTGAGCGACTACAGAATATTATTACCCAGCAAACGGCAGATATTTCGAAAAGCATGGTTGGCACTGTTCAACGGCTTTTGGTGGAAGGTGAGTCAAAGAAGAATTCTTTACAAATGACCGGGCGTACAGAGAATAATCGCGTTGTAAACTTTGCTGGCCATACTCGGCTAAAAGGGCAATTTGTTGATGTGTTAATTACAGAAGCCTTGCCATACTCTCTAAGGGGACGGGTAGTGACAGCAGCAGATAGGGAGGCTAGTCAGTCTCTTCAAGAAAGGCGTACAGCTTCATAAATTGAGTAGCAAACTTAAAACCACTGATGTGATCTTAACGCCAGCCAACAATAAACGTTTGGCCAGTTTGTGCGGCCAATTTAATGAGCATATCACACAGCTAGAACGGCGTTTAGATGTTGATGTAAAACATCGAGGACATCATTTTAGCGTGACCGGTTTGGAGATTGGGGTTGGAGTAGCGATTACGGCGTTAAAAGCGCTGTATAAAAGTACCGAAAGCGATCAATTAACACCTGAAAAGGTACATTTATTAATGCAGGAAACAAAGATGTCTGTAGAGCAACCGGTGGATCTAGATGACACCGCCGTTATCCATACTAGAAAAAAAGTAATTAAGCCACGTGGTGGTAACCAACAGTCTTACGTTAAAAGTATTCCAAAAAATGATATTGTTTTTGGCATTGGGCCAGCAGGGACGGGTAAAACATATTTGGCTGTAGCCTGTGCAGTAGAAGCCTTAGAAGCAGAGAAAGTATCACGAATTATTCTAGCTCGCCCAGCGGTAGAGGCGGGTGAACGACTGGGTTTTTTACCGGGCGATTTAAGTGAAAAAATTAATCCATATTTAAGACCTTTGTACGATGCTTTATATGAGATGTTAGGTGTCGAGCGAGTCGAAAAACTTATTGAACGAAATGTAATAGAGATTGCGCCATTGGCTTTTATGCGAGGCCGAACATTGAGCGAAGCATTTATTATTTTAGATGAGGCGCAAAATACAACGCCAGAACAAATTAAAATGTTTTTAACACGAATTGGTTATGGGTCTACAGTGGTGGTGACGGGTGATATTACTCAGATAGACCTACCAGGGCATACCGAATCGGGTTTGAAATTGGTCATGAAGATTTTAAAGGGCATAGACAGCATTAGTTTTACGCAGTTTAAAAATACAGATGTGGTGAGGCATCCGATCGTACAAAAAATTGTGTCGGCCTATGAAAAGCACGCTAAATCATGAGTGTTGAATTACAAATAGCCAGTGACTGTAGCGAATTGCCTGAGCAACAATCGTTGATTGATTGGGTTAAACTTGGACTCCAACAGCAAAAAGATGCTGAAGTCGTTATAAGGCTGGTAGACGAAGATGAGTCAGCTGCTTTAAATGAAGCCTATCGTCAAAAGAAAGGGCCAACGAATGTTTTAAGCTTTCCGTTCGAAAGCCCAAGTGGTTTGCCTGACGGTGCCTTATCGGAAGAAACCCTAGGCGACTTAGTTATTTGTGCACCTGTGGTGTTGCGTGAGGCGGAAGAGCAGGGGAAGCAAGCGGCTGCACATTGGGCGCATATGGTGATCCATGGTTGTTTACACCTTCAAGGTTATGATCACATTAATGACGATGATGCTCATGTCATGGAATTGTTAGAAATAAAACTTTTGAATAGTATCGGGATTAATAACCCTTATGAGGGTTGAGCAATAATATGAACCAGACAAAAAATGACACACTTGAAAATCGATCTTGGATAGAACGATTAGGGCAGGCGCTAATGGGCGAGCCAAAAGATCGTGAAGACCTAGTGCAGTTAATGCGTGATGCGGAGAAAAGAGATTTGTTAGGACAGGATGCCTTAGCGATGATTGAAGGTGTTTTGCAAGTCTCAGAGTTACAGGTGCGAGATATTATGATTCCTCGTTCGCAGATAGTTTTTATTCCTCGAGAAGCAGAATTGAAAGATATCTTTCCTCGCGTGACAGAGTCAGCACACTCTCGTTTTCCTGTTCAAGATGAAGAAACCTCACAAGTGGCTGGTATTTTGTTGGCGAAAGATTTATTGAACTATGTTGTTACTAATAAGGATGAAAAGTTTGACGTAAAGGATGTCATGCGCCCCGCGATTTTTGTGCCTGAAAGTAAGCGTTTAAATGTGATGTTGCATGAGTTTCGTGCGAATAGAAATCACATGGCGATTGTGATTGACGAGTATGGTTCAGTTGCGGGTCTTATCACGATTGAAGATGTGCTTGAGCAAATTGTTGGTGAGATTGAAGATGAGCATGATTTTGAAGAAGAAGCGTTTATTCTTCAGCGTAGCGAATATGAATACAACATTAAAGCCTTAACCGAAATTGCCGATTTTAATGAACGTTTTGAAACCGATTATCCAGACGATGTAGATACAGTGGGTGGTATGGTGGTTAAAAGCTTCGGTCATGTGCCTGAACATGGTGAAAAAACACAAATTGATGGCTTTTTATTTGAGGTTTTAAGGGCTGATAATCGTCGTGTTCATTTACTTCGTATGACCATTCTAGATGCGGTTGAGGAAGAATAAAGTCAGGAAAATGCAGGGCGAATAATGCTGATGAATCCTAAGCAGGGCATGCGTGTTATTGCTGCAATTTTTTCTGGTGCCTTACTCCCACTAGCGTTTTCACCTTACGACCTTCCGCTTATGGCGGTGCTGTCTCCCGTTTTATTTCTATTGACCTTACGCCAACTAAGGCCATCAACAGCAGCGTTAATGGGCTATGCCTTTGGTTGGGGGTATTTTGCTCATGGTGTCTATTGGGTTTACTTTAGTATTCACCACTTTGCAAATGCTCCATTGTGGTTAGCCATCATTATCATGTTAGGAATGGTGGCCATTCTTGCGCTTTATATGGCGTTATTTGCATATTTGATGAACCGATTTTTTTACCGGCGCCTTGCGGTTCGGTATTTATTGGCGTTGCCCAGTTTATGGGTTGGGTTAGAAGCGTTACGAGGCGTCTTGTTTACTGGGTTTCCATGGTTGTCACTGGGTTTTAGCCAAGTCGATACTTGGCTGTCTGCTTGGGCCCCTATCGTTGGGGTGTTGGGGGTTTCTTGGTTGTTAGTCGTAATGGTTGGGGCGATTTCATACTGCCTTCATAAGGTAGGAAAAAGGCAGGTGATGTTTGCTAGTACTTTAATTGTGTCCGTTTGGCTTAGTGGATTTATGCTTAAAAACATCGAATGGACGGAGCCTGCAGGAGCGCCGATTAAGGTAGCTTTATTGCAAGGTAATATCCCACAAGAAATAAAATGGCTGCCGTCATTTAAGCAAAAAAACATCGACATTTATCTGCAAATGACAAGGCAACAGCATGGTGTCGATTTAATTGTTTGGCCTGAAACATCTGTGCCTGCTTTTTTGCATCGGGTGGAAAACACGTTGATACCACAACTAAAAAGGGAGGTAGATGAACGTGATATAGATATTGTTCTAGGGCTACCCGTCATGTCTACTAATGGCAGCGATTATTATAATGGCTTATACAGTGTTCGATATTCGAATGATTTTTACCTTAAGCGTCATTTAGTGCCTCTGGGTGAATATATGCCATTGAAGCCTCTATCGACCATTATTTTAAATTTTCTAAAAATACCCATGTCCGATTTTTCAGCCGGAGGTGATCAGCAAACGCTTTTACAAGGGGCAGGTTTTCCGTTTGCATCGTCTATTTGTTACGAAGATGCTTTTCAGCAAACATCCATTGATGGGCTTCCTGAGGCAGCGTATTTAGTGAACGTGAGTAACGATACCTGGTTTGGCGACACGATTGCACCGTACCAACATTTTCAGATGGCTCGGATGCGTTCGTTGGAAAGTGGGCGCTTTTTATTAAGGTCTACCAATACGGGTATTACGGCAATTATTGACCCTGCGGGGCAAGTTATTAAACAAGCGCCGATGTTTAGACGCACTGCATTAACTGGGGAGATAACGCCGTTAAAGGGCGCTACCCCTTTTGTCCAAGGTGGTTGGTGGGGCTTTTTAGGTTTTGTTGTGGTGATGGTGCTGGTGAGTTTTTTAAAAAGGGACCGTATAAAAAATCGCCCCGCCTACAGTGCTTAACAGACTAAAGGCGGCCAGATGAACATGACGCTCTTATGCTGGTTTGCTGAAGGCGAAACAGATTAACTCCAGGGTAGTTCGAAAATCAGTTCTCTAACTGCCTAGAGTCCAAAAATTTGTCGTAATGAATATTATCTAAACTGATATTAGCCTCTTCAAGCTTTACCAGTGTTGCATCAATCATTCCTGGCGGGCCACATAGGTAGGCGTGACTATCAGACACCGAAAAACCAATAGTTTCATCGTCAATAAAGTCGGTGACCAGACCACGTTTTCCAGTCCAGTCTGAATCTTCTGGCTCCTCGGACAGCACGGGTACAAATTTAAAAGAGTTGGACCACTTTTCTGTTAGTTTTTTCATATCATCAAGACAATAGAGATCGCGTTGAGCACGGGCACCAAATAAATAGGTAACGGGTCTATTAATGTTATTTTTTAAGGCATCTTCTAAAATAGATTTTAGTGGTGCCATGCCGCTACCACCTGCGATGGCGAGAATTGGCGCATCTGAAGTTCTTAACCAAAACGCACCGCTAGGGCCGTGCAGTTCAAAGGCTTCGCCTTTTCGGTCTTTTTCAAACAGCCATTGGGTGTAGTCGCCACCGGGCACATTTCTAACATGAAAACTTAGCGTTTTTTGGCCATTAGCAGCCGGCGCATTGGCGAAAGAGTAACTGCGGTGGCGAGAAAACCCCTCAAGTCCTATATCGGCAAATTGCCCTGCGGTGAATGAAATTGCTTGGTCTAATTCCACCGTCACTTCCATAATGTCATGTGTATGCATGTGGGTGTCAGTAATGGTTCCCTTATAGGTTTTTACTGAGTGTTTGGGTTGGTTAGCGTCAGCTTCAAGCTCAATGATAACATCGGTCTTCAATAAGCTTTGGCAGGCAAGAATGTAGCCTTCATCAAGTTCTGGTTCTGATAAGGTGTATGAAAAATCCATGATGGCTTTAACCTCACCATCGAGTAATTTGCAGCGACAATTTCCACAGGTGCCCACCGTGCAGTGAAACGGAAAATTAACCCCTTCATTGAGCGCAGTCTGTAACAGAGTGTTGTTTTTTGGAACTTCAAATGATTTGCCAGATGGCTGAATAGTTGCCTTTAAAGGGGTTTTTTTTGCCCCACCAAATAAGCCAAATAGTTTTTTCATTGTGACCTTACGTTTGCTGTGTTGATTTTAAAAAGTGTTAAATGTAGGTAATTTATAACCGCCGTAGAGTGTAAACCTAACGTTAGGGGAGAATCCAATTATTTTTTCTTTAATTCCTGATAAAGGCTTTTAAACTCCTCGGTGATTTTATGGTTTGGCGCATATTGGATCATGGGTTGGCTTGCGCTATGGGATTCTCGTATTTTTACAGAAGGGGAGATCATGCTTTTGAAAAGCTTTAAATTGTCGTCAATAAGTTCTTCTAGTAGCTGGGTCGGTAGTTTTGCGCGTTTTTGGAACTGGTTGACAACAATACCCTCAATCGCCAAGTTTGGGTTATGGTCAGCTTTAACTTCGGCGACAGTATCGAGTAAGGAATACAAGGCTTGTTTTGAAAAAACATCGCAATCGAAGGGAATGATGCAGCTATTTGCGGCGATTAGTGCGGAACGGGTGTAGAAGTTGAGCGCTGGTGGCGTGTCGATAAAAATATTATCAAACTCTCCCATGGTGTCTAACGCTTCTTTCAATTTATATATTTTGTAACGAGATTCAAGCTTTGCGTGTAGATTGTCCATGTCTGGGTGTGATGGCATGACATATAAATTTGGCATACCAGTTTCATAGATAAAATCGCTGAAATCTTTTGGAAATAGGCTTACGTTAAGGGTGTTGGTATAAAAATCTGCCAATGTGGATTCAAGCGTATTTGATTGCTGGCCGAGTAAATAGTGAGTTGAGTTGCCTTGTGTATCAAGGTCGATGACCAAGGTTTTTTTACCTTTCGACGCACTAATTGCGGCTAAATTGCAGGTAATAGTAGATTTGCCAACACCACCTTTTTTATTAAAAATAACACGGTTCATTTTTTAACCACCTTCTTTTTGCGACGTTTAAATTCAGTTTTATGGCAGGTTGGACATGGGGGAATATGTCCGGTTTTTTTAAAGTTCAGTGTCTGTTTACATTGGGTGCACTCAAGAGTGCCAGGGCCTGTAAGCTCTCCTGAATGGTAAAGCGTTCCCTTTATGGTATCTAAGTTTAAGTTCTCCCACTCTAATTTTGCTTTATCGACGACTGAATGGGTCCAGTCACCGATTTTACCCTCTATCAAATTTGACTCAAAAGATAGCCAGTCAGAGAACTCCTTTTTTGTGGTTTGTAGATAGGCTGAGGCGTCTTCTAGGTCCCTTTTTAAATAGTCGGCAACTTTACTTGCTTCCTCTTTTGTCAGTTCGCCTAGTTCAACGGCTTTTTCTTGTGCATGTTTTAGGTTTTCACTAAGAGTTGGAATAGCAATTTTTTCAGCCCGTTCAACGGTGTCATGGAGGCGTTGCATCATCTTATCGTAGGCTTGAAGTAACTTATCTTGTATTGAGTTATTCATAAGATCTCCCTGTATGAAGGTCTAGTCTTCTCAATTCAACTTCAGACCCATTGGGCTTAAAGTTTATACAAACAGAAGATGTAACCTTCTATTTAATTCAACTTTAGATTTATAGGTAGCTAAGGTATTCTACCCACCTTATTAAATAGTGTGTCCGACGGTAAAAAAATGCAAGAAGAATATCAACCTTCTCTTATTGAAAAGAGTGTTCAAGAAAAATGGCAATTAACGGGTGCTTTTGAAGTAACCGAGGACACAACAAAGGAAAAATACTATTGTTTGTCTATGTTTCCGTATCCGAGTGGGCGGTTACATATGGGACATGTTCGTAATTACACCATTGGTGATGTAGTTAGCCGTTACCAGCGGATGAAAGGTAAAAATGTGATGCAACCGATGGGTTGGGATGCCTTTGGGTTACCGGCGGAAAATGCAGCGATGAAACATGGAGTGCACCCTGGTGGCTGGACCTCAGATAATATTGATTATATGCGCACCCAACTTAAACAATTGGGTTTTGGTTATGATTGGAAGCGTGAAGTGGCCACTTGTAATGATGATTACTATCGTTGGGAACAGTGGTTCTTTACGCGCTTACTTGAAAAAGACTTGGTGTATAAAAAAACAGCACCGCTTAACTGGTGTCCAGATTGTAATACGGTGTTAGCAAATGAACAGGTGATTGATGGTTGCTGTTGGCGTTGTGATAACGAGGTTGAAAAACGCGAAATTTCACAATGGTTTATGCGGATTACAAACTATGCTGACGAATTATTGAGCTCGTTGAAAGAGTTGGAAGGCTGGCCTGAGCAGGTTCGCACTATGCAGCAAAACTGGATTGGTCGTTCAGAAGGTGTTGAGCTGTCGTTTGATATTGAAGGCAGTGATAGTACCTTACCTGTTTATACGACACGACCAGATACTTTAATGGGTGTTACCTATGTTGCGGTTGCGGCAGAGCACCCTCTGGCTCTCCAAGCGGCAGAAAATAATACCGATATTGCTGAATTTTTAGATCAATGTAAAACCATGGAAACATCGGAAGCTGCGATGGAGACAATGGAGAAAAAGGGCATTGATTCGGGGCTTAAGGCGATTCATCCATTAACGGGTGAGACGGTACCTATTTGGATCGCAAATTTTGTATTAATGCATTATGGAACCGGAGCAGTGATGTCAGTGCCTGCTCATGATCAGCGTGATTTCGAGTTTGCGAACAAGTATGGCTTAGCAATCAAGCAAGTTATAGCTACCGATAACCCTGATGATATTGATCTTACAAAGCAAGCGTATACGGGCAAAGGAACGTTACTTAATTCAGCGGAATTTGATGGTTTAGACTTTCAGCAGGCCTTCGATGCAATTGCTGAATCATTAAGTGCCAAGGGTAAGGGCAAAAAAACGGTTAACTTTCGTTTGCGTGATTGGGGTATTTCACGTCAACGTTATTGGGGAACACCTGTGCCGGTTATTTATTGTGATGACTGCGGTACTGTGCCAGTGCCCGATGAGCAGTTACCGGTTATTTTGCCTAAGGATGTATCCTTGGAAGGGGTCGGGTCGCCCTTAGCAAGGCACGAAGAATTTATTAATACAAGCTGTCCAACGTGTGGTCAGCAAGCTAAAAGAGAAACCGATACGTTTGATACGTTCATGGAGTCTTCATGGTATTTTGCACGTTATTGTTGTGCAGATAATGATCAAGCGATGTTAGATGAACGAGCTAACTATTGGTTGCCGGTTGATCAATATATCGGTGGTATTGAACACGCTATTTTGCATCTCCTGTATTCGCGGTTTTATACAAAATTATTGCGTGACCTTGGCTTGGTGTCTTGCGATGAGCCGTTTAAGAACTTGTTAACGCAAGGGATGGTGCTTAAAGATGGCACGAAAATGTCAAAATCGAAAGGCAATACGGTTGATCCGCAAGGTTTAATTGAAAAGTACGGTGCCGATACGGTGCGCCTATTCACCATGTTTGCTGCGCCTCCAGAGCAATCATTAGAATGGTCTGACAGCGCAGTCGAAGGCTCATTTCGATTTATTCGTCGCTTATGGCGTCAAGTCAAAGAGCATGTCGATGGCGGCTTAATCAGCGGATATACAGTTGATCAATTAAGCAGTGAAGATAAGGCGCTTCGTCGACAGGTCCATGAAACCTTAAATAAGGTCAATGATGATTATGGTCGCCGTTTAACGTTCAATACAGCCATTGCGGCTAATATGGAATTGTTAAATTCAGTGTCTAAATTTAAAGCCGAAACGGATGCTTCTCGAGCCTTGTTACAAGAAGCGTTAGAAAGCATTGTGTTGATGTTGTCGCCGATTATTCCTCATGTTTGTGATCAGATGTGGCAAGCTTTGGGCCATCAAGATCCACTGATCGACGTAACGTGGCCAGAATTTGATGAGACGGCGTTGGTGTTGGACGAAGTGCAAATGGTGGTGCAAGTAAATGGCAAATTAAGAGCTAAGCTGATGGTGGCGGCCGATGCATCTAAAGAAAGCATAGAAAAGTTAGCGTTATCAGAGGACAATGTTAATAAATTTATTGACGGAAAACCTGTTCGAAAGGTTATTATTGTGCCGAAGAGACTGGTTAATATTGTTATTTAGCGGACTAAAATATGATGAACACTCGAACACACTTTTTTGTGATACTGCGTTTAATGACAATACTTTGCCTGTTGTCAGTTTCATTAACGGCGTGCGGTTTTAAATTACGAGGAGCTTTCGAGCTACCTGCTGAACTTCAGAAAATTTATGTGGCTGGCCCTCAGCACACTGACTTAGTAAGAGATTTGAAAGAGCTGCTTGGGTACTCCGCAGAAGTGGTAAGCCAGCGTTCAGATGCCGATGCGATATTAACGATTAAAAAAGAAGAGTCAGAAAATAGAACCTTGAGTGTGGACTCAAGAGGTAAAGTTCGTGAGTCAGAAATGCAGTACTCCGTCATTTATAGTTTGGTGATGGCGAATGGTCAGGTGCTTTTAGATGACCAAGCGCTATTATTAGTGCGTGATTTCATCAACGATGAAAATGACATTATAGGTCGAACCAATGAGTCAGCGGTTATTGCGCGTGATTTAAAACGAGATGCGGCTCAACAAATTTTAAGGCATATACAAGCAGTAAAAGTAGACGCGGTGGTTCATTAACTCAATTAGCTGGCCTGTGTTGAGCCAGAGCCTATGCAGTTAGACGTTAATCAATTATCTTCTTCGCTGAATAAAAAACTAGCACCGGTGTATTTAGTGTCGGGTGCTGAGCCATTACAGCAAGGTGAGGCTGTTGACTTGATTCGTCAGCAGGCCAGAAACGCGGGGTTTGTGAACCGTCAGGTGTTGCATGTTGAGGGGCAGTTTGACTGGAACCAGCTTTATGCCGCTAGTTTGAACCAGTCATTATTTGCCGAAAAGAACCTAATTGAATTAAATTTACCAACGGCTAAACCGGGGCGAGAAGGATCACAAGCGATTGAAAAAATGCTAGATGATTTGTCTGCCGACAATCTACTGATTATTGTCGCCGGCAAGTTAGATGGTTCTGCAAAAAAGTCAAAATGGTTTAAATCGATAGATCAACATGGGGTAGTGGTGCAAGTGTGGCCTCTGGTTGATGATAAATTGTTGAGATGGTTGGACCATCGTCTGAAGCGAAAAGGCTTAAAGGCAAGCGCCCAAGGTGTTAAATTGCTAGCAGACAGTGTTGAGGGGAATTTGCTGGCTGCTGATCAAGAAATTGAAAAACTTCACACATTATTTGGCCCAGTAGAATTATCAATAGAAGACATCTCAAATACGGTGGCAGATAATGCACGGTATGATGTTTTCAAGCTGACCGATAGCTTGCTGTTGGGTGACGCGGCAAGAGCACTTCAAATATTAAAAGGCTTGTTAGGGGAAAAGCTGGCGGCACCTGTCGTTTTATGGGCTTTAATGCGCGAGTTACGGATTCTTGCCAGCTTAAGCTTTGAAGAAAAAACAATGGGTCGACGTGACGCAACGTTTAAAAAGCACCGGATTTGGGACAGTAAAAAAAACAGTTATATGAAGGCTCTATCTAGAGGAGGGCTTGGTCAGTGGCAAGCGATGATTCAGGTTTGCGCAAAGGCCGAACGGGTGACAAAAGGTGTTGAGACAGGGGATGAATGGCTGATGATTGAGCAAATTTGTTTAGCGTTTTGTGAGCCGAAACGTTTCAATAACCAACCGTAGTATAATTAATGTCAAAAATAATGATTTTTATAGGAAAAAAATGAGTGAACTAAAAGACTATATGTATAGCGTGGGTGAGCGGGCAAAACGTGCTGCCCGTGTTATTGCTAATGCAGATACTGGCGTTAAAAATCAAGCTCTGGCGTTTATAGCTGATGAAATAGAACATCAACAAAGTGCTATTTTACAGGCCAATGCGCTAGATGTAAAAGCTGGCCAGGACAGTGGCCTTGATGCTGCTTTATTAGATCGTTTAGCGTTGAATGAAGAACGTGTACAGGCCATCTCAGAAGGCTTAAGGCAGATAATCGCCTTACCTGATCCTGCGGGAGAAATCAGTCAAATTAACTCACGACCTTCGGGAATAAAAGTTGGTCAAATGCGTGTCCCGTTAGGTGTGATCGGTATTATTTATGAGTCACGTCCAAATGTAACTGCCGATGCGGCTGCGTTATGCCTGAAGTCAGGTAACGCAAGTATTTTACGTGGCGGCTCGGAAGCAAAACACTCAAATCAAGCCATTGCAGCTTGTATTACCAAAGGTTTAAATCAAGCAGGCTTACCAACCGAGGTGGTTCAAGTTGTTGAAACAACGGACCGTAATGCGGTTGGTGAGTTAATACGTATGGAAGATTTTGTGGATGTTATTATCCCACGAGGCGGTAAGGGCCTGATTGAACGGGTCACTAAAGAAGCACGGGTGCCAGTGATTAAGCATTTGCATGGAGTATGTCATGTCTATATTGACGATTTGGCGGATAAAGAAATGGCGAAATCGATTGCGCTCAATGCAAAAACACAGCGTTATGGTACCTGTAATACAATGGAAACTTTATTGCTGGCCGAAGGTATTGCAAAAGATATCTTGCCGGAATTAGCGAAACTCTACACTGATAAGGGAGTGGAGTTACGTGGCTGTGAAAAAACTTGTCAAATTATACCCAGTTGCGAGAAAGCTGTTGAGGCTGATTGGGACGAAGAGTACCTTGCCCCTATTTTGTCAATTCGGGTTGTTGATGATATGACAGCTGCTATGGATCATATTCATCAGCATGGGTCTGGGCATACCGAGTCAATTGTGACGGCCGATTATTCTAAGGCAGTGCAATTTTTACGTGAGGTTGATTCGAGCTCTGTGATGGTCAATGCCTCGACACGGTTTGCAGATGGCTTTGAGTATGGTTTGGGTGGTGAAATAGGTATCAGCACCAACAAGCTGCACGCGCGTGGCCCTGTTGGGCTGATTGGTTTGACGACGCAAAAATATATTGTGTTAGGTGATGGGCATATTCGTCAGTAGTTTTGCTTCATTAATGGGCTTGTTGTTTGCTTGTTTTGAGATGCTGTGAGTGATGGCCAAATTTATTGGAATATATGGCGGGACGTTTGACCCCATTCATTTGGGGCATTTGACAGCGGCAAGCGCAGTGCAAAAAGAGATAGGCTTAGATGAGGTGAGAATGGTTTTATCAGCTAATCCACCGCATCGTATTGCGCCGGTGTTATCAGCGGAACAACGATTCTCTTTATTGAAGTTGGCAGTGAGTGAGTACCCCTCGCTAGTGGCGGATAGTTGCGAAATGGAGCGAAGTGGGCCGAGTTATATGGTAGATACGTTATCGGATTTTCGTCGAAAGTATCCAAATGACTCGCTGGTGTTGGTGTTAGGCATGGAGGCTTTTAATGGTTTGATGTCGTGGCATCGCTGGGAAGAGCTAATAAAATTGACGCATATCGTGGTGACCGATCGTGCTGGGTTTGATAACCAGTTTGAAGCAGCAGTAAAAAGTTATATTACTCCTTTTTTAACAAAGGATAAGTCGCAACTAAAGCAGCAAACACATGGTAAAATTTACTGTCAGTCAGTGAAGCCTCTCGATATTTCGGCAACACAGATTAGACAACGCATTAAAGATAAAAAAACTGTAAAAGAAATGCTGACGAGTCAGTGTTTAGACGTGATTAACAAAAACAGTTTTTATAGATAACTCAATAATTAGAAAATAAGGTATAGAAAATATGGCTCAGCAGTTATTAACAAAAGTCACGGAAGCGCTGGATGATAAAAAAGGTCAGCACATTGAAGTGATTGATGTGAGCGGTAAGTGCTCTTTTGCTGATCATATAGTGATTGTGACAGGCTCATCAAATAGACATGTAAAGTCTCTTGCAATGGAAGTATCGATGGTTTCTAAAAAGCACGGATTAATCCCCCTCGGTGTTGAAGGAATGGATGCGGGTGAATGGGTGCTAATAGACCTGGGTGATACGATTGTTCATGTTATGCAGCCGAATATTCGTGAGTTCTACCAACTTGAAAAGCTTTGGACGGTCGAGACAGATACTTAAAGATTGATTTAAGTTCATTGTTTGTTCATTTAAGTGAGTTAAGATAAGGAACAAAACAAAGAAATGGCAATGATTTTAAATGCTCGATTTTATGAATCAATGGTTTTTAACCATACGTATTAATAGGGAGATTTTGGATGAATAATAAAACCTTAGTAACAGGCATTGCAGCTGGTTTAATGTTTACATTAGCTGGTTGTACGACAGTAAACCCATATACACAAGAACAACAAACCAGTAAAGCGGCGATGGGTGCAGGAGCGGGTGCTGTAACAGGCGCTATAATAGGCGCAATGAAAGGGGACCGAAAAACGGCATTGAAAGGTGCAGTCTTGGGTGCGGCAGCAGGCGGTGGTGTTGGTTACTATATGGATGTGCAAGAGGCGAAATTACGTCAACGTCTAAGTGGAACAGGGGTAAGCGTTAGCCGTGTTGGAAACAACCTTATATTGAATATGCCCGGCAATGTTACGTTTACAACTGGTAACTCAAGTATTAATGCAGGCTTCTATCAAGTGCTGGACTCAGTGGCGATTATTCTTAAAGAATATTCAGATACGACCATTACGGTCATTGGCCATACAGATAGTGTAGGTGATGAAGCGTATAACCAAGGTTTATCTGAACAGCGCGCACAAAGTGTAGCGAGCTACCTACGCTCACAAGGTGTGGTTGGCCAGCGGTTTAATGTAATGGGCTATGGTGAGCAAAGTCCAATTGCAAGTAACTCTACAAAAGAAGGGCGAGCACAAAACAGGCGAGTGGAAATAACATTAACACCATTAAATGTTAGGTAGCACTGCGTTAGCTTACAGCGTATTTTAAGGAGCTTGTTACGATAAGGGCTCAAAAGAAAGTATAAAGGCGGCTCAGTTGAGCCGCCTTTTTCATAAATCATAGGTCGTATATGAAGCTGAAAATTTTAGCAGTAGGGCAAAAAATGCCCAGCTGGGTGAGTCATGGCTATCAGGAATACGCAAAGCGAATGCCTCGTGAATGCTCACTTGAAATGATTGAAATTCCCCCTGTAAAAAGGACTAAGCAAAGTAATGTGTCGAAAGTGGTGGAGCTGGAGGGGAAAAAGATTTTATCCATGATTAAAGATGTTGATTATGTCGTGGCCCTTGAGGTGAAAGGAAAGCAGTGGTCAACAGAAGAGCTTGCAAATAAGTTATCTGCTTGGCAAGGTGTTCAACCGTCAATAATTTTTATTATAGGTGGTGCAGACGGTCTTTCCGCCGAGTGCTTAAAAAGAGCCAATGAACAATGGTGCTTATCCGCCTTGACGTTTCCTCATCCTCTTGTGCGTGTTGTTCTTGCTGAACAATTATATAGAGGCTGGAGCCTGATGAATAACCATCCCTACCATAGAGAATGAAGCGATTAATATTAGCATCGGCATCACCAAGGCGGGCTGAATTGCTGCGTCAGTTGGGTGTTGAGTTTAATGTAAAACCTGTCGATATAGATGAAACTCCGTTAAAGGGTGAGTGGCCATATGATTATGTTCAGCGTTTGGCAATAGAGAAAGCCAAAGCAGCAAAGGTTTTTTATCCGGAACAAGAGGTGTTGGTGCTAGGGTCTGATACGACCGTTGTTATCGAGGGGGAGATTTTAGGTAAACCAGATAGCAAAGAACATGCCTTGGCAATGTTAAGGAAACTGTCAGGTAAGCGACACACAGTGTTAACATCGGTGGCCGTTATGGGGCAACAAAATGCGTATGTAGTTAGTGAAAGCACGGTGACATTTTCAACTCTCTCAGATCATCAGCTTGAATGGTATTGGTTAACAGGGGAGCCAAAAGATAAAGCCGGCGCCTATGCAATACAAGGTAAAGGCGCTGTTTTTATTACCGAATTGAATGGCAGTTTTTCAGGTGTTATGGGGCTTCCTATCTATGAAACAGCTCAGTTACTTAAACAACATGGACTTGATGTAAGCCAAGCTAAAACTGTTTAATTTTTTCAACTGGAATGATAGGGGCAAAACGTGATGCTATTGTTGAATGGCTCCATGACAGGCGCTTATAGAGGGTCGTTATTAGGCATAACACAAAAGCCTTAGTCAGCCTCAGGTTTATCGGCAACTTTTCCGTCCCATACCGGTAAAACTATTAATGTTTGTGCGGGACTAGTTTTTACATTTTTTATTTGCAAGTTGGTTATCTGTTTTTATCAGCAAATTGATAAATGCAGCGGTGTAATAAGCGTAAAATCAACGCAGTAAAAAAGGCTTTTCATAGTAAAGTGGTCAATACCCTAACTATATTCATCAATACTAAATAACCAATGGTTTAGAAAAAATGAGCGATGAAATTCTGATAAATATCACGCCGCCTGAGACACGGGTGGCGGTGCTTGAAAATGGTGTCTTGCAAGAACTGATTATTGAGCGCCAGCGTAAACGAGATGTTGTTGGGAATTTATATCGTGGTGAAATATGTCGTGTTATGCCAGGTATTCAAGCGGCTTTTGTGGAAATTGGTATCGGCCGGGCTGGTTTTTTACATGCATCTGACGTGTTGGTGGCGGGGGAAACTCCCTCGGAAGACAAAGGCATCGAGCATTTTTTGCAGCAAGGTCAAAAAGTTGTCGTACAAGTTTTGAAAGCCCCCATTGGTACAAAAGGCCCGCGTTTAACGATGAGTATTTCAATTCCATCTCGTTACCAAGTTTTTTTGCCTTATTCTGAAAAATTAGCGCTGTCCCAACAATTAGAAGACGAAGCCGAGCGAGAACGGTTGCTAGCGTGTATGGAGATTTTTAAAGAGCAAGGTTACTCAGGTGGTTATATCGCAAGAACTGCGTCAGAAGGGGTTAGTGAAGAGAGCATTCGCGCTGATATGCTGTTTCTTAACAAACTTTGGGAAGTGATCAGTCTTCAAGTAAAAGAAGTGCCTATTGGGCTTATTTATGAAGATTTACCTTTGGCTTTGAGGATATTACGGGATTGGTATCAAACATCAGTCACTAAAATTGTTATAGATTCGAAGAGTAACTTTGATCGAATGCTGGATTTTTCAATCAAGTTTATGCCGGAAGTAGAACACTTATTAGAATTGTATAAAGGCCATCGGCCCTTATTCGATATGTACAGCATTGAAAGTGACATAAAGGCAGCATTGGAAAGAAAAGTGCCGTTAAAGTCAGGTGGGCATTTGATACTTGACCAAACAGAAGCAATGACAACGGTTGATGTTAATACTGGCAGTTATTTAGGACGAGGTAATCAAGAGCAAACTATTTTTAAAACTAATATGGAAGCGGCTCAAGTTACTGCACACCAGTTACGGCTGAGAAACTTGGGTGGCATTATCATCATCGATTTCATTGATATGCATAACGAAGAGCATAAAGCGGCGGTGTTGAATGCCTTAGAAAAAGCAATGATTAAGGATCATGCAAAATATACAATTAGTAATGTTTCCGAGTTAGGTTTGGTCGAAATGACACGTAAGCGGACGCGGGAAAGTTTGGAGCAAGTGTTGTGTGAACCTTGTGCTACGTGTTCAGGCACGGGGATGGTGCGAACACCAGAAACGACGTGTTATGAGATTTTTCGTGAAATTATACGAGATGCTCGGCAATACGAAGCAAAGGAGCTATTGGTGTTGGCGTCAAATGAAGTTGTCGACATGATGCTCGATGAAGAATCAACAACATTGGCAGACTTAGAATCTTTTGTTGGTATACGCATTCGTTTTAGAGCAGAAAATGAATATACCCAAGAACAATATGATGTGGTGCTAGTATAAAACTAGAGTATTAATAGTGAGTAAAGTACGTTTATTTGGACATTCCTTATTATGGTTTTTTACCGTAAGTCTTGGTGTGCTTGCGGTATTGCTAATGACGGCACGATTTTTTTTAACAGAGGTGCCCGAGTACAAACATGATTTAGAAGTGTACTTGTCTGAAGAAATAGGTGCTGAGGTTGGTATTACCAGCTTGTCGGCGAGAATGTCTGGTTTCAATCCACAGTTAAGCCTAAGAGGGATAACAATAAATGGGCTGAACAAACAAACAAACGCACTCAAGGTGGGTGAAATTCGCTTATCGTTTAATCCACTTGATTTGGTGACGGGGGAAACCAAGCCAAATAAAATAACCATCGTTAATAGTCATATTAAAATACAGCGGCTTGCTGATGGGCGTTTTTCTCTTGTTGGTTTGACAACTGCAAAAAACACGGATGCTTCATCAGGTGACTTTTCTTGGTTATTAGAGGGTAGACGTTATGAAGTAATGGATAGCCAGATCATATGGCAAGACGATTTACGAGACTTGCCAGACATTACCCTTGAAAAGGCAAATATCATTTTTCAAAACAAGGGGCCAGAACATGCACTCAAAGTGACTGCGGCATTGCCAACAGAAAAAGGGGGAACCTTTGTTTTAGCTATTAAAGTTAGAGGGGATGTTTTATCAACAACAAACTGGGATGCTAAAGGCTACTTTAAGGCAGAAGGGATTGATATAGCTGAATACCTGACGCGGTTAAAAGTAGAAACGTTGTCTATTGACCAAGGTGAAGGTGATGTTGAGCTTTGGAGTACGTGGAAAGCCGCTAAATTGTCAAAGGTTAAAGGCAATGCCTTGGTACGAAGAGCCAGCCTTAGGCAGGGCGATAATGAAATTAATGTGTCTGACTTTAGTAGTCATTTTGCTTGGGAAACCATTTTGAATGGTTGGACATTAAAAGCCCAAGATGTTGTGTTTAAAACACAGAACAGCATGCAGAAGGAAAGCCAATTTAATGTGCAATATCGCTCGGATAATGCGGATAATTATTCCTTTGATGTAACAGCAAATGGGCTTAATTTAAAGGCTATTACCAGTATTTTTCAGTCTGTTAGCGTGACAGACGATTCTGTCTTACCTATTCTTAAAGAGGTTAAACCAACGGGTTTATTAAATCATGCAAGTGTTTCTATTCAACGCCGAGACACACAGCTTAGCTGGGCTACTTGCGGCGAGCTGCAAGGCTTGACGAGCGAGGCGTATGAAGCATTTCCAAGTATTAATAATTTTTCTGGAACAGGCTGTGCAACGCAAGATAAAGGTTGGTTACAGCTTGATGTGGATAACGGCTCGATACACTTTACGCCGCTGTTTAGAGAACCGATAACGGTTGACCAGCTAAATGGTCAATTAACGTGGCATAAAGACGCGTATGGCTGGTCAATAAAGTCTGATCATATCACGATGAATTCACCGCATATTGCGACACAAACACGGGTGAACGTTACGTTACCTGATGGCGATGAAAAACCTTCGATCGACTTGCAAACAAATTTTGGTGCAGCGGATAGCCGCTATACAGCGCTTTATTTACCGGTTGGTATCATGGGCAAACAGGTTGTTAATTGGTTAGATGCAGCTTTTATAGAAGGTGGGGTTCAAGGAGGTGGTTTATTACTTAGCGGTCCATTATCAAGTTTCCCATATCGTCAAAATGAAGGTGTTTTTCAAGTGCTATTTAGCGCACAAAATCTCCGCTTACATTATGCAGATAATTGGCCAGATGCGTTAGGCGTGTCAGCGGATATTGAATTTAAAAATGAAGGGATGAAGATTGATGGGCATGAAGGCTTAATAGCGGGTAATGAAATTGATCATGTTCTTGTTAATATCGCAGATTTTAAAACAGATAAATACTTACACCTAAGCGGTAAGGTTAAAAATGATATTCAAGGCTTATATACCTTTTTTAAGCAGTCACCGCTTAATGAACAGATGAGTGGCTTATTAGACTACAGCACTGTGTCTGGGTCCTCGGTTTTAGATTTAAACCTTGATATACCGCTTAGGAAAAACCTTAAAACAAAGGTGAAAGCGAAAGCGCAATTAAAAGATAATCGCCTAACGGTTCCTGATGTTGGGCTGGTTATTAATGCTATTGAAGGTGAAATTGAATATGACGACCAAGGCATACGTGGGGACTCAATTACTGGGCATTTCTTAGATGAAAAACTTAGTCTAGCGATCAAGACGGAAAAAGATAGTACGGTCATTGAAGGTAAGGGCCCGTTAACTATTTCGCGTCTTGCAAAACAGTACCCGTCAGACTTTTGGAGGCATATTAAGGGTGCTGGTTTGGCCAAGGTAAAGGTTGAGTTACCGCATAAGGGGTTAGCGACTGGAAGGTTATCGACGATCACATTAAGCAGTTCTCTCAAAGGGGTAGGGGTGGACTTACCCGCGCCGGTAGGTAAGCAAAAAAATCAAGTAAAGCCCTTTAAGGCGATAGTGCAGCTGGGTCAGTCCTCATTACCAATTAAAGCCTGGTATGGAGACAGCCTTAAAACCTATATACGATTAACCAATAGTCAGGATAAAAAACTGGCCCTAGAAAAAGCAGATATTCATTTTGGTAAAGACGAGTCGAAACTACCGGTAAAGCAGGGAGTTCAGTTATCTGGGGAAATCGAGGTGTTAAATATTACACAGTGGCAGCAAGCTCTTGGTGTTGACACAAGTCGTATATCAGAGCCGCCCATGATCAACCAATTTAACCTCAATATTCGAACGCTAGAATGGCTAGATAGAATTTTTGATAATGTGCTTGTTAGTGGCACGCATCAGCACTCAACTTGGTCGGGCGAGGTCAACAGCCCAACTGTTATAGGTCGATATAAAGTGCCGGACAAATTTGTTGATGGAAGCACAATAAGTCTAGAGTTAGATACCTTGAAACTACCCTCTAATGAGGGGCAGGTATATAGCGGCAAAATACCGCCAATGAGCCCTACTGATATCCCAAATCTAGATTTGAGTAGCAAAGAGTTTTTTATTGGGCGCTCAAAACTAGGAACGCTGACATTGCAGCTTCGTCAAAAAGATAATGGAGTCGTGATTGAAACATTATCTTTAAAATCAGATCGTGATGACTTTAAAGCGGGCGGCGCGTGGGAAGTTCTGGATGGGCAAAGTATAACGGGTTTAAAAGGAACGCTTAATAGTCAGTCATTAGGTTCTTTGTTAGCGGATATGCACATCACCAAGAAACTGAAAGATGCGCCCGTCGAGTTTTATTTTGATTTGAACTGGTTAGGCGAGCCGCAAGATTTCTCAAAAGATACGCTCAGTGGGTATGCAGAGATAAAATCAGGTCAAGGGCGTTTGTTAGATGTCGAGCCTGGCATTGGGCGGATTTTTGGTTTGTTGAGTCTAAATACACTGCAAAGGCGCTTGCAGCTCGACTTTAGTGATTTGGTACAAAAAGGCTTGAGTTTTGATAAAATAAAAGGGCGCTTTAACTTGCTAAAAGGCGAGGCATCTACAAAGCGTTTTTATTTAGAAAGCCCGTCGGCTCGCCTAGATTTTCAAGGGGATGTTAGTTTAGTTAACGAACAATTAGATCAGTTGATTACGGTGACACCAAAAACAACGGAAAGCTTACCTTTAGCCGGTGCTATCGCTGGTGGTCCTTTGGTCGGCGCAGCGGTATTTATCGCTCAAAAAATTGCTGGCAAAACAGTGAATAAATTGGCCGGCTATCAATATCGTGTTACCGGGCCATGGCGTGACCCGACGATAGAACAAATTAGTCAACCTGGGGGTAAAATATTTGGCATGATGGATAATGTGTTAACGCCTGTTTTTGATGCAACACTTGGCCAGTTACCTCTTTCAGGGCAGAAGGCTAATGAGCCGTAATGCCATGATGAAAAAAGAGTTAACGGTGGCGGCTGTTCAAATGACATCATCTGACCAACTTGCAGATAATTTAACAGCCGTTGAATATTGGGTGAACCAAGCGGTGTCTGAGGGAGCAAAACTGGTTGTGTTGCCGGAAAACTTTGCACTAATGGCCAAGCACTCGGGGCAACTTCTATCGATTGCTGAAACGTTAGGGGAGGGGGCAATCCAGAGTTTTTTAAGTGAACTCTCAAAAAAGACGGCGTGTTGGATAGTTGCGGGTTCTTTACCGATAAGCTCGCCGGTACAAGATAAAGTATATGCGACGTGTTTGGTCTATAACGCTAAGGGTGAGCGACAGGCGTATTATCATAAAATGCACCTATTTGATGTAGACATAGCGGATGGCAAGAAGCGTTATCGTGAATCAGAGACCTTTTTAGCAGGTGATTGCCCAGTGGTAGTTAATACGCCGTTTGGTAAGATGGGGTTGTCTATTTGTTATGATTTACGCTTTCCCGAACTTTACCGTGAACTGTTACGCCAAGGGGCGGAGTTTATGGTCGCACCGTCGGCTTTTACTGAACTCACAGGTCAAGCACATTGGTCATTATTATGTAGGGCTAGGGCCGTTGAGAATTCGTGTTATATGATTGCGGCTAACCAAGGTGGTCAGCATAATAATGGCCGTTCAACCTTCGGACATAGTATGATTGTCGGTCCTTGGGGTGATGTGCTATCGAGCTTAGACATCGACAATGGTATTGCCCTAGCGACATTCAAAAAATCAGAACTAAACAAGGTCAGAACAAGTCTACCGGCGATTCAGCATAGACGACTTTAATAACGAGACATTATGAGCGATTTAATTCAACAAGCAGAAAGTTTGATTCTTAAACCTGTCGGTTTATCAATTAACGATATAGACAATGTGATGGGGTCATTACTGTCGACTAACATTGATCAGGCAGATATTTACTTTCAATCGTCACGCAGTGAGTCGTGGGTTCTTGAAGATGGTATCGTGAAGGATGGCAATTACAATATAGAACAAGGCGTTGGTCTTCGAGCGGTGAGCGGGGAAAAAACAGGTTTTGCCTACAGTGAGGAACTAACACTGCCGAATATGTTAGCCGCCGCGAACAGCGTCAAAGCAATAGCGAGTGGGGGACGTTCGGGTATTTTAAAGGCTACTATGTTCAATGATATGCCTAGCTTGTATGCACCCATTGACCCATTAAATACCATGACTCGTGAAGAGAAAGTGGCTTTATTAAAACGTATTGATCAGCAAACACGTCAATTGGATGCACGTATTGAACAAGTCGTTATTAGTTTGGTGGGTGTTTACGAAGTTGTACTGGTGGCAACGGATGACGGCAGTCTAAGCAGCGATATCCGACCCTTAGTAAGAATGAATGTGTCAGTTATCATAGAAGAAAATGGGCGACGTGAACAAGGTGGTTCGGGTGGTGGCGCGCGACAAGGTTATGAATACTTCTTAGAAGAAGATCGAGCAATGACTTATGCAAGAGAGGCTGTGCGTTTAGCGCAGGTTAACTTAGAAGCAGTTGAGGCTCCAGCAGGTACCATGACAGTCGTATTAGGGCCTGGTTGGCCGGGGATTCTCCTACACGAAGCAATAGGCCATGGCTTAGAGGGCGATTTTAACCGCAAAGGCAGCTCAGCGTTTAGTGGACGAATTGGTGAAAAGGTGGCCTCGCCATTATGCACTGTGGTGGATGATGGAACGTTGGAAGGTCGGCGTGGTTCACTGTCGGTGGATGATGAAGGTACTAAGACGGCGTGTACAACATTAATTGAAAATGGTGTATTGAAGGGCTATATGCACGATAAAATGAATGCGCGCCTGATGGGGCATGCAGCAACTGGAAACGGCCGACGTGAGTCATATGCACATTTACCAATGCCTAGAATGACAAATACTTATATGTTGCCGGGTAAAAGTGAGCCAGCTGAGATAGTGTCATCGGTAAAAAATGGCTTGTATGCAGTCAATTTTGCAGGGGGGCAGGTGGATATTACCTCGGGTAAGTTTGTGTTTTCAGCCAGCGAAGCCTACTTAATTGAAAACGGAAAAATAACCCAACCTGTCAAAGGCGCAACGTTAATTGGTAATGGCCCAGATGTCTTGAACAAAGTCAGCATGGTGGGGAATGATCTCAAATTAGATCAAGGGGTTGGAACCTGCGGTAAAGAAGGTCAAAGTGTTCCGGTTGGAGTCGGCCAGCCAACACTAAAAATTGATGGCTTGACAGTAGGAGGGACGCATGCCTAAGTCAGTGGATACATCAACTAACAGTGAACAAAAAACGGAGCAATTGAAAAATATTGCAGCCGATATTTTATTAGAAGCAAAAAAACAGGGTGCAGACCAAGTAGAAACGGCTATTAGTGTTGGGCAAGGCCTTTCTGTGAATGCACGCTTGGGGGAAGTTGAAACGATAGAGCATCATCGTGATCAGGGTATTGGTATTACCGTTTATAAGGGCCATAAGAAGGGCTCTGCTAGTTCCACAAAATTGGATTCTGCGGCAATTAAAGAAATGGTGTCTGCAGCGTGTGCAATTGCGAAGTATGCTGAAGAAGATCCATTTTCTGGGCTGCCAGAACAGCAGTATTTGGCAACAACTTTTCCTGACTTATCGTTATATCACCCATGGACTATTAGTGCGGATGAAGCCATTGAAATGGCGGTAAGGTGTGAAGATGCCGCACGTTTTTATGATAAAGACATTAGCAACTCAGAGGGTGCCAGTATTCAAACATTTGAGGGCACCCGTGTGCTAGCCAATAGCCTTGGGTTTAATCATGGTTATCCGGCTAGTCGCCATAGCATGAGCTGCTCAGTTATTGGTGAACGTAATGGAACTATGCAGCGCGATTATTGGTACACCGTTGCTCGTCAGGCTAGTGCAATGGATGATGCTAAAAAAGTAGGTGAAATGGCGTCTAAAAGAACCATAAACCGTCTTGGAGCTAAAGCCATTAGCACTAGAAAAAGCCCTATTATGTTTGCTGCTGAAGTCAGCGGTGGCCTGATCGGCCATTTTATATCAGCCATTAGAGGTGGAAATTTATATCGCAAATCATCATTTCTTTTGGACAGTTTAGGTCAGCAAGTTTTTCCTTCATTTATTGATATTTATGAGCAGCCTTTGTTAGCTCAAGCAATGGGTAGTGCAACGTATGATTCTGAAGGTGTGGCCACATCGGCAAGGAACATTGTTAAAGCAGGCGTAGTCGAAGGTTATGTTTTAAGTAGTTACTCAGCGCGTAAGCTAGGGATGAAAACCACGGCTAATGCTGGTGGCGTACATAATTTGACCGTTAAGTCCGGTGAGCTGGATTTTAATGGCATGCTTAAAGAAATGAATACAGGCTTGCTAGTGACTGAATTGATAGGTCAGGGAGTGAATACAATGACCGGTGACTACTCCAGAGGAGCCGCAGGTTTTTGGGTTGAAAATGGGGTCATCCAGTTCCCAGTAGAAGAGGTGACGATAGCGGGTAATTTAAAAGATATTTATCAATCTATTGTTGCTGTGGGTAATGATGTAGACCTTAGAGGGAATACGCGGACAGGGTCTATTTTAGTTAGTGAAATGACCATTGCTGGTTCGTAAGTCAGCGTTTGGACTGATTTAAATTAGAAAAACGGTTGCGAGGCCCAAGAAAGAAAAGAAGCCGATAACGTCGGTGACCGTCGTCAGAATAACGCCCCCAGCAATAGCTGGGTCTATATTCATTTTCTTTAGCGTTAACGGAATGGTGGCGCCGGCCAGTGCAGCAACGATTAAGTTAATAACCAAAGCGACACCAATCAAAAGGCCGAGGGATTGGCTTTGAAACCAAAACCCAGTTATTGCGGCGACAACGCAAGCCCATAGAATACCATTTAAACTGCCGACGGCTAATTCTTTCCATAATAGCCAACGAGCATTGGTAGTGCCAATTTGATTCAGTGCAATGCCTCGTATTACCAGCATTAATGTTTGGCTACCGGCAATTCCACCCATACTGGCAACAATTGGCATAAGAACCGCAAGGGCAACGACCTGTTCAATGGTTGCTGCAAATATACCGATAACCCAAGCGGCTAGAAAAGCGGTGAATAAATTAATTCCTAGCCAAACTGCACGACGTTTAGCGCTCCTTGTGACAGGTGCAAACATGTCATCATCTTCATCTAGACCGGCTAAGCTTAACAAGGAGCGATCGGCTTCATCACGAATAACATCAACAACATCATCAACGGTAATGCGCCCAAGTAATCGATTGTCCTCATCAACAACAGGCGCTGAAACGAGGTTGTAATCTTCGAAGAATAGGGCCACCTCATTAGCAGATAAGGTAGGCAGTAAGGCTTTTTGGTCAGTGATCATGGTGTTGCTCACCGACTCTTTAGAATTGGTTGTCAGTAAGTCTGAGATGTTCAAAATACCTAAATAACGATCATCTCTATCGACAACAAATAATTTGTCAGTATTCGCCGGTAATTCACTGCGTTGTCTTAGGTACCTTAAAACCACACCAAGATCCACATTTGGGCGAATAGTGACCATGTCAGGGTTCATTACCCCCCCCGCGCTATCCTCATCATAAGACATGACAGACTGTAGTCGTCGTCGGTCTTGGTTTGACATGGCACGGACAACCTGATGCAAAACAACCTTCGGAAGGTCTTCAAAAATATCAGCCAGATCATCAGTATCTAGTGAGCCGACAGCTGCAACTAAGTCGTCTTCATCGGTATGTTCGATAAGCCCTAGGCGTACCTCATCATTTACTTCAACTAAAATGTCACCGGCTAGTTCAGGGTTGGTAAGCTCCCAGACAATACGTCGGTTTTGTAGTGGTAGTGATTCGAGAAGGTTAGCTATTTCAGCAGGATGAAGTTCGTTTAGTTGGGCTTCAATTTTTGATAAAGCACCGCTGTCGAGGTTACCGGCGAGTAAACGTAGGTGCTCATGGGTGTTCTCATGTTGTGGAGAAGCTGACATATCAATAATAAAAATCAGGTACTGTAAACACCTAATATTCTAGCGTAATCATTTGTTGACTGCTTTGTTATTTATGCGAACTGTCAAGGCCGAATAGACTTAGGTTAATTCGCGGTGTCGAGTGATTACGTTAAGTGCTTGAGAAGTAAGGTATTTTGCTAACTTTTCTGTGAGGTAAACAGAGCGGTGTTGTCCACCGGTACAGCCTACAGCAATGGATAAATAATTACGGTTTGTATTGATAAACTCTGGCACCCAGCGAGTCAGGAATTTAGCGGTATCTTGAAGAAAATCTTGAACGAGTTGTTTATCATCTAGAAACTCGATAACAGGTTTGTCTAACCCGGTGAATTCACGCAAACTTGGTTCCCAATATGGGTTAGGGAGGCATCGAGCATCAAATACAAAGTCGACGTCATTGGGTGCCCCGTGTTTGTACCCAAAGGACATGACTTGAAGCGACAAACCTGTGCTGTTATCAAAGCTTACACGTTCACGAATGATTCCGCGTAACTCATGCACATTGCTGTGCGTTGTATCAATTTGGATGCTTGCATGACTTGAGATTAAGCTAAGTCGGTTAAGTTCTAAGTCTAGCGCCTCATCTAACGAGGTATTGCTGTCAGATAAGGGGTGTTTTCGTCGAGTTTCACTAAAACGCTTAATTAAACTGCCTTTACTGGCTCTAAGAAAGATAATGTCATAATCGATATTATTGCTTTTTAGTTGTTCAATAAAACCGCTGAACTGCTCCAAGGACGACGGGTCATTACGTGCATCGATGCCAACAGCGGCTTTGCTAAAGAGAGGTTTTTTTGAATCTGTCAGCAATGTTGCAAAATCTGATAATAAGGCAACAGGTAAATTATCCGTGCAGTAAAAACCGGCGTCTTCCAAGGTATCTAAAGTGACGCTTTTTCCTGATCCGGATAAACCACTAACGATAATAAATTTCATAATAAGTCAGTAAAAAGGCCGACGGTGAAGTCGGCCTTAATTAATTAGCGGTGAGCGTTAGTCTTTTCTTTGTGTTTTATAACTTGTCTATCTAACTTGTCAACCAAGTTGTCGATGGCTGCATACATGTTTTCTTGCGTATCTTCAGCAAAAATTTTTGAGCCGTTTAGCTGAATAGTCGCTTCTGCTTTTTGTTCAAGTTTTTCAACGGATAAAACAACATGTACATCGATAACTTTATCAAAATGACGTTTAATTTTACCAAATTTTGTATTTGTATATTCTCTAATTGCATCGGTAATTTCAACGTGGTGTCCAGATAGATCTAATTGCATATAACTCTCCTGTTTTGGTGGTAAAAAATCAAAGAATTCGCTTCCTTTGACTAGAAGGGGGTATTGAGATGGATTCGCGGTATTTGGCGATCGTTCTTCTCGCAACGTTAATGCCTTTTTCTCCCAGTATAACGGCAATTTTATTGTCGCTAAGAGGCTTTTTAGGGTTTTCGTTACTAACAAGTTCTTTAATAAAGGCTCGAATCGCAGTAGCGGAACACTCTCCACCTGTGTCAGTTGAAACATGGCTTGAAAAGAAATGCTTGAGTTCAAAAATACCGTTGGGTGTATGCATGTATTTGTTTGTCGTAACGCGTGAAATGGTTGATTCATGCATTTCAACGGTTTCAGCGATGTCACGTAATACCATCGGCTTCATGGCGATAGCGCCATGCTCAAGGAATTCATGCTGCCGGTTAACAATTTCTTGTGCGACTAACATCAACGTTTCATTTCTGCTTTGTAGGCTTTTTAAAAACCAACGCGCTTCTTGCAAGTGGTTTTTCATGGCCTGAGTGTCGGTGCTTTTATCGCCGTGTTTAATCAGCGTTTGGTAATAAGGATTAATACGAATATTTGTCGCGATCTCTCCATTGATAGAAACCTGCCAGCGACCTTTTACTTTGTTAACATAAACATCAGGTGTGACGTATTCGGTACTGGTTTCTTCAACACCTGACCCTGGTCGTGGATCGAGCTGCTGAATAAGAGCAATAATCTGCCCTAATGTATCGTCATCAACGCCCATCTGGCGTTTAAGTTTTGTACTATCTTGAGAGCCAAGTGCTGGCATACAGTTGCTGACCAGTTCGATAGCAAGTGACAAAAACGGCGTATTTTCTGGCAGTTGCTTTAATTGAATGAGCAAGCAATCTTGTAAATCAAGTGCTCCAACACCTATGGGGTCGAATGACTGCACTTTATGTAAAACAGCAATAACTTCATCTAGATCTAAATTGTCTAGTTGCTCTGACAGGTATTGGTGAATAAGCTCAGGGCTTGAATTTAGATAACCGTTGTCGTTGATACTGTCGATAATGGTGGTGGCTATGACGCGGTCAGTATCTGAGAAATTGGTTAACTCCATCTGCCACGTCAGGTGATCATGTAAAGTCTGCTTAGCAGAATTGATACTACCAGGGTCAGGGGCGATACTGTCTGAAGCTTGATTAAGTCCGGGTGAGGGGGTTAGGTCGTAAATGTCATCCCATGAAGTGTCGACGGCTAACTCGTCAGGTAGAAGGTCCTGTGAACCTTCGCTGGTTTTTTCATCGGCGGGGAGATTTTTCTTGTCTGTAGCATCTTGATTAGCAGGAAGCTCTTCGTCCGGAACTTCCAACATCATATTGCCATCTAGGACGGTTTGGATTTCTTGTTGAAGCTCTACTGTCGATAATTGCAGCAAGCGAATAGCCTGTTGCAATTGAGGGGTCATTGTTAAATGCTGACCTATTCGAAGCTGTAATGACTGCTTCATTTATACCGCCTGTTGTACAAAAGAATTAAAAACTTGCTGACATCTCATGTTGTAAGTTTAGCCCATATTTCAACAAAAAGAATGACTTTTAATTGGAAATTACATGCGAAATTCATGCCCTAGATAAACGTCCCGTACCTCGCGGTGTTCTAAGATATCTTCAGCTGATCCTTCGGTGATAACACGACCATTATTTAGGATGTATGCACGATCACAAGTACCTAGGGTTTCCCTAACATTATGGTCGGTAATGAGGACACCGATATCTCGTTCGGTCAAGTGATGGATGATTTTTTGAATATCAATAACAGAGATGGGGTCAACGCCGGCAAAAGGCTCATCTAACAATACAAAACGAGGTTCAGTGGCTAGCGCACGGGCTATTTCTAATCGGCGTCTTTCACCGCCAGAAAGTGCTAAGGCATTTTGAGTACGTAATTGATCGATTGCAAACTCATTTAATAACTCATCAAGAACCAGTTCTTGCTGGCCGGGTGAGAGTGTTTTTCGTGTTTGTAGAACGGCGCGAATATTGTCTTCTACGCTTAATTTTCTAAAAATAGAGGCTTCTTGTGGTAAATAGCCAAGACCCTGACGTGCGCGAACATGCATAGGGCTTTGAGTAATGTTTTCGTCATCAAGAAAGACATCGCCACTGTCAGGTTTAATGAGGCCAACGGTTATGTAAAAAGAGGTTGTTTTGCCTGCACCATTTGGGCCTAATAAACCAACAACTTCACCACTTTTTACGTTAATACTAACGTTATCAACAACTTTTCTATTATTGAATTGTTTGCAGATATTATGTGTTTTTAAGGTGCTCATTATTTTTTTGCAGGCTCTAAGGTTACTTTTACACGTTTAGAGCCTGCTTTTTTATCACCTGCTTTGACGATAGAGCGCTTGCTGTCGTATTCAATTCGATCGCTGGCGAAGGTGTTACCGTTTTGCCATAAAGTGGCATCGTCTAATAGCACCAAAGTGTCTTTGGTTACCAAGTAGTTAAACCGATTAGCTTCACCTCGAATAAGTCCTTGGTTACCATCAGGTTGTTGTTTGAATTTAACTGGGTTTCCAATGGCAATAACTTTATCGGTGGTACCGCGAACGCCATAAATGGTGACTTTATCAGCTATAATTTCCATGCTGCCTTGGGTGATAATAACGTTACCAGAATAGACGGTAATTTTTTTCGCGTCATCTAAATTAAAGTTATCGGCCTCAACCTCTACCGGTTTTTGTTTATCTGTACTGAGCGCCCACAAGGGTGTTGTCACTGAGATTAATGTCAGTGTTAAAAAAAGAAGCGTTTGTTTAGTTGATTTCATGGCGGCCTCGAACTTGTTCTAGTATTTTAATATTAATGGGTTCTCGAAAGTGGGCACGTAAGCCCATGCCTTCAATGGCGTTAGTGCCAGATTTTATTTTCACAAACTCATCGGTTTCTGCAAAATCGTTGGGCAATTGAATGCGTAGATTATGCGTGTCGATTTCAAGTGGCGCAATATTTTTTAATGCCTCTCGTCTGATGTTTACGGCACCATTGAGTAAAACAAGTTCACCGTCTGAAGATAAATAACCAGTCTCCGAATTAATGTGTAAATCAGGTTTGTCTGGTGAATACATGGTCATGATAGGGCGAGTAAGCTCGGTGCTGTCGTCATCAACAAAATGTTGCATGTATTCTGCTTTTATTCGTTGTTTTGGTTCGCCCGATAAGGTCATGCTGAGGGCTTCAAAATGCTTTAAAAAATAATCAATTTTATGGCCTGGTTTTGTCGTTTGTACAGGCGCTTCTGGCTCTTGTGTGAAGGCAATCCACCAAGTGCCAGCGGCAAATAGAGCCAAGGCAAGGACTTTAAGGGGTTTCATTAGGGTGTTAGGTGTCACAGAACAGTTGCACAGAAGGCGTGAGTTTGTCTTGAATGCTTAAAATAGTATCACAGACTTCTCGAGCGGCACCGTGTCCCCCGAGTCGTTCTGTTTGGCCTTGGCAGTATCCAAGTATGGAAGGGTTTGCGTCTTTAACGGCAATGGCTAAGCGAGTTCGTGTCATTAGCGCTAAGTCGGGTAAGTCGTCACCAACGTGCGCCACTTGATTTGGGGTAATGTTAAGTTTTTTTAGTAAATGGTTAAACGCGGCGGTTTTGTTTTCTTGGCCTTGGTAAATATTTGTCACGCCAAGGTTTTTCATTCTTTGCTCGACAAGGGGGGATGAGCGGCCAGAAATAACGGCAACATCGATACCATTTTGCTGGAGTAGTTTTAAGCCTTGTCCATCTTGTGCATGAAAAGATTTGTACTCATTGCCTTTTAGGTCAAAAAACAATTTTCCGTCTGTTAACACCCCATCGACATCAAAAATAACGCATCGGATATCTTGTGCCCGTTGCTGAAAATCATCAGTTAGCTCAATCATGATAGCCCTGCTTTTAGCATATCGTGCATATTAAGAGCGCCAACCAGTTGGTTGTTATCGGTGACCAATAATGCGTTAATTTTTTTATCTTGCATCAGTTGTAAGGCCTCGACGGCCAGTTGTGTTGAGCTAATAGTCGCGCCTCCACGGGTCATCACTTGTTTGATTTCAGTGCCGTGGATGTCAATATTATTTTCAAGCATGCGTCGTAAATCGCCATCGGTGAAAATACCGGTTAAATCACCTTGTTGGTTTGTAATAGCCGTCATTCCTAATTTTTTTTCTGTCATTTCAAGCAAGGCGGCGCTTACCGGCGCTGTTTCTTCAGTGATTGGAATATCATCACCCTGATGCATAATGTCACTAACATGAAGTAATAGACGCCTTCCTAGACTGCCGCCTGGGTGTGAAAGAGCGAAGTCCGCTTCGGTAAAGCCGCGTGCCTCAAGTAACGCAATGGCCAAGGCGTCGCCCATAACCAACGCAGCTGTGGTGCTGGAGGTAGGCGCAAGGCCCAATGGGCAAGCTTCTTTAGCAACACTGGCATTAATGGGTGCGTCAGAAAGGCTTGCTAAGGTTGAACTTGGATTGCCTGTGATAGAAATGAGTGGAATGCCTAAACGTTTAAGAATGGGTAAAATGGTGAGCACTTCTCCGGTTTCGCCTGAATTTGAAAGCGCTAAAGCCACATCGTTTTTAGTGATCATGCCAAGATCGCCATGGCTGGCTTCCCCTGGGTGAATGAAAAAAGCAGGTGTTCCGGTGCTGGCTAGCGTGGCAGCAATTTTATTACCAATATGGCCTGATTTTCCCATACCGATGACGACAACTTTGCCGTCACATTTAAGCATCAGTTCACACGCATCGATAAAATGTTCGTCAATGTGTCCGGCGAGATTAGCAATAGCGTCTGCTTCGGTTTGTACAACGGCCAAGCCTAGTTGCTTAAGTTGAGTTCGATGATGGTTATCAGGCATTAGGTCGGTGTTCAGTTGTGCTAAATTCCAAGAGTATCTAAGTATACCTTGCTAAGGTAGGCGACAAAAAATAGCATAAAAACCCCACCTTTAAAACGGTTGATCTTAGGTTGGCCATTAAAACTATATGAAAAAATGAATAGGCATAAAGTAAAGCCAAGCATAATGGGGAGGTCGCGTGAAACGAGCTGTGGATCTACATTGCCAGGGTGAAGAAGCCCAGGCAAACATAAGACAGCTAATAAGTTGAAGGCATTCGACCCAATAATGTTTCCTACAGCAAGATCAGGCTCTTTTTTAATAACGCTCATAATAGAAGCTGCTAATTCTGGCAAGCTAGTTCCTATGGCGATAATGGTTAATCCAATGACTAAATCACTAACACCAAAGAGGATGGCAATATTGACGGCTGCCCAAACTAGTAGTTTTGAACTAATAATGAGGATAGTAAGACCGATGATGACATAAAAAGAGGCAGTCTTTGTACTTAGGTCGCTTGGGATTTCGTCATCAAACTCGGCTGCTAAGATGTCTTTTTTTTGCTGCTTGTTCTGTTGAGCGCTGCGTAATAACCAGTAAAGGAAAGCAATGAGCCCAGCAAATAAAATAAGTCCGTCAAATCTTGATAGGTGGCCATCAACGAGTAAAAGGTAACTGATTATAGAGATGACCAATAAAATAGGTAGTTCGCGTTTAAGTAAAGATGACTTTATCAAAATGGGGCTGATTAACGCGGTAACACCGAGTACTAGACCAATATTAGCGATATTTGAGCCAACGGCATTGCCTGTTGCAAGACCAGTGTTGCCTTGAACAGAGGCTATTCCAGCAACCAACATTTCAGGGGCCGAAGTGCCCAAGCCAATGATGGTGAGACCTATAATTAACGGCGATATTCCAATATTTCGCGCAATAGCGGAAGTGCCCTTAACAAAATAATCAGCAGAAAAAATTAAAAAGAAAAAGCCTGCAAGCAGCGCAACAGAAAATACAAGCATAAGATTAAGGTAAGGAGAATAGGTTAAGTTAACGCGAAATTTATTGTCGCATAAAAAGTGGATAGTTTAAGCGAAAAAAACAATTGGGTTTTAAAAGATTGCGCCATAAATAGTGAAAGTTCGGATTGACGTGCATTGATAAGGTAGGGACAATGCCTGATTTATTTTATCTTCAATAACGCTGATAATAGTGTTGAAAGAAACTAGGGAAACGTCATTGACGGAAACGACTTCATTAATAAAAGTTAGAGATGTCCATTTTTCTCGCGGATCAAAGCTTATCTTTGATGGCGTAGATATGGATATTCAGCGTGGAAAAGTCACGGCCATTATGGGGCCTAGTGGGACAGGAAAGACTACCTTGTTGAAGTTAATTGGTGGTCAGTTGAAACCTTCATCTGGTTCTATTGAAGTAGATGGGCAGAATGTTCATCAGCTAAAACATAAGCACCTTTATCAACTGCGTAAAAAAATGGGAATGCTGTTTCAAAGTGGTGCATTGCTAACGGATATTTCGGTGTTTGACAATGTGGCGTTTCCGCTACGTGAACACACTCAGCTTCCCGAGTCGTTAATTCGCCATTTAGTATTAATGAAGTTAAATGCGGTTGGTTTGCGCGGCGCAAGGGATATGATGCCGGCCGAGTTGTCCGGTGGTATGGCGCGACGTGTTGCATTGGCTCGAGCTATTGCACTAGACCCAATGATGATTATGTACGATGAGCCATTTACTGGACAAGACCCCATTTCGATGGGTGTGTTGGTGCAGTTAATTCGCTTGTTGAATAATGCATTAGGCCTATCGAGTATTGTGGTGTCACATGATGTGAAAGAAACCTGTGCCATTGCAGACTATGTTTATCTGGTATCAAAGGGCAAAGTGGTTGAGCACGGCTCGCCGGAGCAATTAGCACAATCAGACTCTGAATGGACGCAACAGTTTATGCAGGGAATGGCTGATGGGCCTGTTCCTTTTCATTATGCAGCCAAAGAGTATGCAAAAGATTTAATGGGAATAGAGACGTGAGAATGAAGGTGACTTTAGCATGCTAGATTATTTGCAACGCTTAGGGGCTGCATCATTGAGTATGCTTGAGCGTTTGGGTCGAGGATCTGTTTTTTTTGTTAACATTTTGCTGAGCATCCCAAGTGTTTTGATGCGGCCGCGATTGTTAATTGCACAGATGTATTCGGTTGGTGTGCTGAGTTTTTCCTTGATTATTATTTCAGGGGTTTTTGTCGGTATGGTGCTGGCATTACAAGGGTTTTATACGCTGTCAGACTTTGGCGCAGAAGGCATGCTGGGCGTCATGGTTGCCGCGTCACTGGTTAGAGAGTTAGGCCCAGTGGTAACGGCATTGTTATTTGCTGGTCGTGCGGGGTCAGCACTAACCGCAGAAATTGGTTTAATGAAAGCCACTGAGCAATTGTCTGGAATGGAGATGATGGCTGTTGACCCAGTCAAAAGGGTGATGGCGCCACGTTTCTTGGCAGGTTTGCTTTCAATGCCTATTTTAGCGACATTGTTTAGTGCGGTTGGTGTTTTAGGTGGATACTTTATCGGCGTTGGCTTGCTTGGCATTGACGAAGGGGGTTTTTGGTCTCAAATGCAGGCTAAGATTGATTTCAACGAAGACATTATTAATGGCTTAATTAAAAGTGTAGTGTTTGGTTGGGTAGTCACATGGATTGCTATTTTTGAAGGTTATGATGCGGTGCCTACTTCTGAAGGAGTGGGGAGAGCAACAACGAGAACGGTTGTTCACTCTGCATTTGCTATTTTATTGTTAGATTTTATTTTAACTGCATTGATGTTTGGAGATATCTAGGTATGCACATATCAAGATCGATTGAGATTTTAGTAGGTTTTTTTGTAGCCATTGGCTTTGTTGCGATGTTTTTCTTGTCTATGGAAGTGAGCAATTTAAGCAATGCAAATAGTGACGAAGGTTACGATGTTATTGCTAACTTTGAAAATATTGGTAGCCTAAAAGTGCGTGCGCCAGTATCAATGGCTGGCGTCAACATAGGCCGAGTAAAGGCGATTGATTTTGACCCAGACTCATTTGAGGCTGTTGTCACGATGAAGATCGATGCAAAGTACAATCAATTACCTTCTGACAGTAATGCGAGTATTTTAACAGCAGGCTTGTTGGGTGAGCAGTTTGTTGGGCTTGAGCCTGGTGGTGAAGAAGAAGTACTTGTTCACGGCAGTCAACTTGAGATGACGCAATCAGCGTTAGTGCTTGAACAGATTATTGGTCAATTTTTGTTTAGCAGTAGCTCCGAAGAATAATAAGTTTTCAGCAGGCTGGATTTATCAATGAGTAATGCAAGACTAGAGCAAAATGATGAAGGTGTAATATGTGTTTCAGGTACCTTAGGGTTTGATCATGTTGCGGCGTTGTTATTAGCGTCTGAGCCGTTTTTTGCCGGTCAGGCTGACCTAGCGTTTAACTTAAACTCAGTTGAAAAAACAGACAGCGCAGGCTTGGCTTTATTGGTTGAGTGGATGGCCATGGCGCAGAGGTCTGGTCAGGGTATTTGTTTTCAAGAAATACCTGAGCAAATGTTAGAAATCGCCCGAGTTAGTGGTCTTGATGGAATTCTGCCAATCGTTTAGTGGCGTTAGTAAATATAATAGGTAGGTAGAAAATGGATAAGTTGATTATTCAAGGCAGTGGGCCGCTCTCAGGAGAAATACGTATTTCAGGTGCAAAAAATGCGGCCTTGCCAATTTTGGCAGGTGCGTTGCTTGCCGAAAACCCAGTTATTATTGGGAATGTTCCTCATCTGCATGATATTACAACCACAATGAGTCTGCTAGGACAGATGGGTGTTACCTTATCGGTCGATGAAAAAGTAAGAATTGAAGTAGATTCATCTACGATCTCCACCTTTAAAGCACCTTATGAACTGGTAAAAACAATGCGGGCATCAATTATTGTTTTAGGCCCATTATTAGCACGTTTTGGTAAAGCAGAAGTTTCCTTGCCAGGTGGTTGCGCAATTGGTTCACGACCGGTGAATATTCACTTAAAGGGCTTGGAGGCAATGGGCGCTGATATTCGAGTTGAGAATGGGTATATTCATGCGTCATGCGATCGGCTTAAAGGTGCAAGGCTTGTGTTAGATATGGTGACAGTGACAGGGACTGAAAACTTGATGATGGCTGCGACGTTAGCAGAAGGAACAACCATTATAGAAAATGCTGCACGTGAACCTGAAGTGAGTGATTTAGCTAACTTTCTAAATAAATTAGGTGCAAAAATATCAGGTATTGGAACAGACACCTTGACCATCGAAGGTGTTGAATCGCTAGCAACTAAAAATTTAGTGTATGACATTCTTCCGGATAGGATTGAAGCGGGCACCTATTTGGTGGCGGCTGCAACAACCGGGGGGAAGATTAAAATCAAAGACGTTGACCCTGGTACCTTAGATATGGTGTTGTCAAAATTGCAAGAAGCCGGTGCAGAATTGACCATAGGCGACGATTGGATTGAGTTGGATATGAAGGGGCAACGTGCTAAAGCTGTGTCTTTTAAAACAGCGCCATACCCAGGTTTTCCAACAGATATGCAAGCACAATTTATGGTGCTTAATACACTGGCTGAAGGGACATCGGTTATTACAGAAACGATTTTTGAAAATCGCTTTATGCATGTTCATGAGTTACAGCGTTTAGGTGCTGATATTAAATTAGAAGGTAATACAGCTATTTGTGTCGGTAAAGAAATGCTGGAAGGCGCAACAGTGATGGCAACAGATTTAAGAGCATCTGCAAGTCTGGTTATTGCTGGTTTAGTCTCTAAAGGCGAAACAATTATTGAGCGGATTTACCATATCGACCGTGGTTATGAATGTATTGAAGAAAAAACCGCTTTATTAGGCGGTCAAATACGCCGAGTACCTAGCTAGTTCAATGTTAACAATAGCAATTTCAAAAGGCCGGATTTTAAAAGATACGCTCCCGTTGTTGGCTGAGGCGGGCATCGAGCCATCTGAGGATTTATCTAAAACACGGAAACTGATTGTGCCAAGTGTTTGTGGTAAGGTTAATTTAGTCATCATAAGGGCTACTGATGTGCCAACCTTCGTAGAGTATGGCGCAGCAGATGTCGGCGTGACGGGTAAGGATACGCTGGTTGAACATGGTAGCGATAACCTTTATGAGCCGTTAGACTTAAATATTGCAAAATGTCGTTTAATGACGGCGATTGTAACGGGTAAAAAACTACCAACCGGTAAAATTCGAGTAGCGTCTAAATACGTGTCGTTAACGGAACAATATTTTGCTAAAAAAGGCCAACAAGTAGAAATTATTAAGTTATATGGCTCTATGGAGTTGGCACCTATTGTAGGCTTGGCCGATTGTATTGTGGATTTAGTCGATACTGGTAATACATTAAAAGCTAATGGTATGGAGCCACTAGACTTTATTATGGACATTAGCTCTAGGCTGGTCATTAATAAAGCCTCAATGAAAATGAAGTATCAACAAATTAAGACGCTGATTAAGACATTAGAAGTGGCTGTTGATAACAGGCGTTAATAAATGAATATACAAACGTTGAACGCATCGAGTACTGATTTTGATCAATCACTTGCTGATTTGTTGGCTTGGGATGATGTAGAAGATAGCTCGGTTAATCAAACCGTCAGTGAAATAATACAGGCTGTCCGCCAGCATGGTGATGCGGCGCTATTGTCATATACTCAAGAGTTTGATCAATGGGAAGCCAGCGCCGATAACCTTGTTGTTGAACAAGAGCAGCTCGCTAGTGCTTGGGATCAATTACCGGATGAGCACTCAAAGGCACTTAAAGTCGCCGCTGATAGGATTCGTCACTATGCCGAACAGCAAAAAGCACAATCATGGGATTTTGTCGATGAGATGGGTAATACGCTCGGTCAGAAAGTTACCCCACTTGAACGTGTTGGTGTATATGTGCCGGGCGGTAAAGCGGCATACCCATCTTCAGTGTTGATGAATATTATTCCTGCGAAAGTAGCGGGCGTATCACAGATTGTAATGGTTACCCCGACTCCTAAGGGCGAACTAAACGCATTAGTTCTTGGGGCTGCCTGGCTTGCGGGCGTAGATAAGGTGATTAAAGTGGGTGGGGCGCAAGCCGTGGCAGCGCTTGCTTATGGAACAGAAACCGTGCCGAGAGTTGATAAGATTGTTGGGCCGGGTAATATTTTTGTCGCGACAGCAAAAAAGATGGTTTTCGGTCAAGTAGGTATAGACATGATTGCTGGTCCGTCTGAAATTCTTATTGTTTGTGATGGAAAAACCAATCCAGATTGGATAGCGATGGATCTTTTTTCGCAAGCAGAACATGACGAAAAAGCGCAGTCGATACTCGTTTCACTAGATGAAGGGTTCATTGAAGAGGTTAAGGCGAGCATAAAAAAATTACTTCCTACGCTTGAGCGTTCACAGGTCATAAAAGCCTCATTAGAAGGTAGGGGTGGGTTTATTTATGCAGAAACAAAAGAACAAGCGATAAGCATTGCTAATAAAATAGCGCCAGAGCATCTTGAGTTATCAGTAGATAATGCTGAGCAGTGGGCTGAAGAGATTGAACACGCGGGTGCAATATTTATAGGTAGATACACGCCGGAAGCACTGGGCGATTATTGCGCTGGACCTAACCATGTCTTACCGACATCTGGCACAGCGAGATTCTCATCACCACTGGGCGTTTATGATTTTCAAAAGCGCACTAGCATGATTAATTGCAGTAAAACTGGGGCCTCAGCACTCTCTGATACAGCGTCTATTTTGGCGCGCGGTGAGGCTTTAACAGCCCATGCAAAATCTGCAGAATACCGTAAAATAAACGGCTAGTAGGATGTCAAAAACAAACAAAATAGTTGAAGACTTAATTCGCCCAGAAATACAGCAAATGGCGGCTTATCATGTGCCAGAAGCAACAGGGCTGATTAAGTTGGATGCGATGGAAAACCCATTTCCGTGGCCTAAGGCAATGAAAGAAGAGTGGTTACAACTACTTTCAAATGTTGAGCCTAATAGATATCCAGATCCATCAGCTAGGGAATTGATAACTGGGTTGCGTGATTGCTTTGATGTGCCAGCAGAATTAGGGGTAGTGCTTGGTAATGGCTCTGATGAGCTGATACAACTTATTTTAATGGCGATGAACGATCGAAGTGCTGTCATAGCGCCAACACCAAGTTTTGTTATGTACCAGCACATTGCAAATTCTCTCGGTTTGCCTTTCACCGGTGTGCCGCTTAACGAAGACTTTAGCTTGAATATGTCAGCTATGAAGGCTGCAATTAAACAAGAAGACCCGGCTGTTATATTTTTATCATACCCAAATAACCCGACGGCAAACTTATTTGATGATGATGATTTAATTCAAATTTTAGAATTGGCTAATGGCATAGTCGTGATTGATGAGGCGTATCAGCCTTTCGCATGCAAAACGTTTATGAATCGAACGCCAGATTTTAAAAATTTATTAGTGATGCGGACAGTGTCTAAATTAGGTTTGGCAGGGTTGAGGCTTGGTTTTGTAGTGGGCCACCCATGTCTGACAGACGAGCTTGAAAAAATACGCCTGCCATACAATATTAATGTTTTTACACAATTAACGGCTACATTTGCATTTAAACACATTGATACTCTAAATCAGCAAGCCGCCGTTATTCGCGAACAACGTGAACGGTTACTGAGCGGCTTAACGTCATTTGCTGGAGTGAAAGTTTTCCCGAGTGATGCCAACTTTATATTATTCTCATTGTTATCCGATTCTGCGGAGCGTGTTTTTGAGCAATTAAAGCAAGCCGGTGTGTTAATTAAAAAAATGGCTAGTAATCCCGGTTTGCCGGCGGAATGTCTTCGCGTCACAGTAGGCACACGTTCGGAAAATGATTTATTTATTGAAAAATTTGCTTCAATACTAAAGCAGTAAATCAAAAAAGAGTTGTATATGGCATACAATTTCTCTTCTAGGCTTTGTTAGCTGACCCTAAAAAAATAAAATATGCTAAAATCCTGCGAATAAGTGCCGTGCAAAATGTGCATGTGTAATTTACGATGATTTTATGGAGATTTAGATGAGCGAACAAGTAGTAGATAAGCGCAGGCGTCTTTTTTTAACCGCTGCAGCTACTGCGGTAACGGGAGTGGGTGCGGCTTATGTGGCGGTTCCATTTATAGCGTCAATGAACCCAAGTGACCGTGCAAAAGCGGCGGGTGCTCCAGTTGAGGCTGATATTGGTAAGTTAGAACCCGGGCAGCTGATTCGTGTTGAATGGCGTGGGAAACCGGTTTGGGTGTTGAAACGTAGTCAAGAAGCACTCGCTGAGATGGCTGAAATGACAGATATATTAAGGGATCCAGATTCAAATGAATCTGAGCAACCAGAGTCTTGTAAAAATGTATCGCGCTCTATTAAGCCAGAAGTTTTTATTGCAGTTGGTATTTGTACACATTTGGGTTGCTCTCCAACCTATAGACCCGAAGTGGCTCCAGAAGACTTAGGTCCTCAGTGGAAGGGTGGGTTTTTCTGCCCATGTCACGGTTCGTTGTTTGATTTGTCCGGTCGAGTTTACGCGGGCGTACCTGCACCATTAAATCTTGTGGTGCCGCCTCATGAATATATAACAGACACCAGAATATTAATTGGTTCATCAGGAGGGCAAGCATAATGAGTGGCATGTTAAAAAATGCGTTAGGGTGGGTGGATGAACGATTCCCACTAAGCAAAGTGTGGAATGAGCATCTTGCAGAATATTATGCACCTAAAAACTTCAACTGGATGTACTACTTTGGTTCGTTAGCGATATTGGTGCTAATTAATCAATTTATTACCGGTATTTTCTTAACAATTAACTACAAGCCAGATGCAAAGTTAGCGTTTGACTCTGTTGAGTACATCATGCGTGATGTCGAATGGGGTTGGTTGATTCGCTATATGCACTCAACAGGCGCATCTGCTTTTTTCATCGTTGTGTATTTACACATGTTCCGTGGTTTGATTTATGGCTCATTTAAAAAACCTCGTGAATTAGTCTGGGTATTCGGCATGATTATTTATGTCGCTCTTATGGCTGAAGCTTTTATGGGGTATTTATTACCATGGGGCCAAATGTCATATTGGGGAGCACAAGTGATTGTGTCTTTGTTTGGAGCGATTCCTTATGTTGGTGAAGATTTAGCACTATGGTTACGTGGTGACTATGTTATTTCTGATGCAACACTTAACCGCTTTTTTGCTTTTCATGTGATTGCGATTCCATTAGTACTGGTTATTTTGGTGTTTATGCACATTGTGGCATTGCATGCAGTGGGTTCTAACAACCCAGAAGGTATCGAGATTAAAAAGCACAAGGATGATAAAGGTGTACCGTTAGACGGAATACCATTCCACCCATACTATTCAGTCAAAGACTTAGTAGGTGTCGCGGTGTTCATGTTTGTCTTCGCATTAATTATTTTCTATATGCCGGAGATGGGAGGCTACTTCCTTGAGCACGCAAACTTTATACCTGCGGATCCATTGAAGACACCTGAGCATATTGCCCCGGTATGGTACTTCACACCGTTTTACGCAATCTTAAGAGCGGTGCCTGATAAGTTCCTAGGCGTTGTTGCAATGGGTGGTGCAATTTTTGTTTTATTCCTATTGCCTTGGTTAGATAGGGGTGTGAATAAATCAATACGTTATAGAGGCCCTATATTTAAAGCGGCGATAGTTGCATTTTGTGTTAGTTTCATTGGCTTAGGTTACTTTGGAATGCAGCCTGTAACAGAAATAGGCACCATAGCTTCTAGGCTCTTCTCGATTGTTTATTTTGCTTTTTTCTTATTAATGCCATTTTATTCAAACCTTGGCCAAGATAAATATGTTCCAGAGAGGGTAGAAGAGAAATGAAAAAACTAAGTTTGGCTTTATTAGTACTATTTTCATCACAATTGTTTGCTGCAGGTGGGGCAATTGAACTTGAGTCGGCGAGGATAGATTTAGATAACAAGGCGTCTTTACAACGGGGTGCTAAGTATTTTGTTAACTATTGTTTAAGTTGTCATTCAGCTAAGCAACTTAGATACTCAAGAATGGCGAAGGATTTAGAAATCCCGCCTGAATTAGTTGAGCTTAATCTAATGTTCACGGGTGAAAAAATATTTGATGGTATGACCATTTCAATGCGTCCAGAAGATGCAGTAAAGTGGTTTGGTGTTAACCCACCAGACTTATCATTGATTGCTAGGTCTCGTGGCTCTGACTGGTTATACACCTACCTAAAAAGCTTCTATGTAGATGCATCGCGCCCGTTTGGAGTGGACAATGCGTTGTTTCCAAAAGTAGGGATGCCACATGTATTGGCAGACTTACAAGGTATGCAACAAGCAGTCTATAAAGATGTTGAGCTTGAAGATGGTTCTATTCGTAAAGTGATAGATCGATTAGAAATCGTTGAGCCTGGTCGAATGACTGAAAAAGAATTTGATAAGGCGATGAATGACCTTGTTAATTTTATGACCTACATGGGCGAGCCAGCAAAACTTGAACGTCAACGCCTTGGTTGGAAAGTCTTGATGTTTATCTTCTTGATGATTGTCGTGTTCTATTTCTTAAAGAAAGAATATTGGAAAGACGTTCACTAAAAATATAATAAGCGGTACTAGTTGAGGAGCTTTGTATTTAACACAAAGCTCTTTCACATTTAATAAAACGGACAAAATAATGATAAATGCACTGAATAGAAAATCCATCATGACGCTTTTTGCAGACCCTGTGTGTCACTATAGTCACCGTGCTCGTTTTATATTGTGCGAAAAAAGTGCATCAGCTGAAGTTGAATTTGTAGATAGCAAGGAGTTCCCAGAAGACTTACAAGAGTTGAACCCGTATGGAACCTTACCTATTTTAATTGACAGGGATTTAGCCTTATTCAATTCAAGAATTATTATGGAATATTTGGATGAACGCTTTCCGCATCCACCGTTATATCCTATTGACCCTGTATCCCGTGCGCGTTCTCGTCTGTTAATACATAGAATTGATCAAGACTGGTATACCCTACTTGATGATATTGTTAATGCAGGTGAGAAAAAAGCGGCAAAAGCAAAGAAACTACTTAGAGAAAACTTAATCGCTTCTATTCCATTGTTTGAATCAAATAAATACTTTTTAAGTGATGAGTTTACATTGGTAGATGGTGTACTGGCTCCTTTACTTTGGCGTCTACCACTATATGGTATTGAATTACCTAAAGAAGCAAAGGCCATTAAGGACTATATTGCTCGAGTCACAAAACGTGACACCTTCCAAGAAAGCATGAGCAAAGAAGAGCTTGATATGATGGAAAGTCATATATTAATGGCCTCTTAATTATCAATGACGCCACTCAAGCCTTATTTAGTACGCTCTTTACATGAGTGGATACTTGAAAACGGAATGACTCCCTATCTTTTAGTTGATGCAAGCTATGAGGGGGTCATTGTTCCGACTGCATATGTATCGGATGAGCGTATTATTTTAAATACTAACCCGAGCGCAGTACAAAATTGGTTTTTAGATAATGAGGCTATTTCTTTTTCTGCTCGGTTCTCTGGTCAGTCTGAAAACCTATATATCCCGATCAATGCTGTTTTAGCGACGTATGCAAAAGAAAATGGTAAAGGGATGATGTTTGATGAACGCTTTGAAGATGACGTGCCACCAGATCCTGATAAATCGCCGGCAAAAAAAGAAACTAAAAAACCGGTGTTAAAAATAGTTAAATAATGTCTATGACGGCTACATAAACGTAGTGGCATGAATTAGACATAAAACCATCTCAGTTCTCGTCCTTAGTGGTAAGTAGCACTTATTGCTAATCTATTCGTGGTAATAACGGTATCATTCAAAATGCTTTGCCTGCTGGTGTTTATTTTACGGTTGCTCATCAGTTGGGATTACGGATTATTCACTAAAGTCCATTAATAGACTACCCTGTTATCTCAGTGCTAATCTAGCTTTCTTATCATCTGGTTCGGCTAAGTCTTATCGGTAAGCTATCTTGTAATTACTTGCTGTTAAACAGAGCTGTTCGATCAAAAAGCTAACGACAATCATCAAACCTACGTAAACTATTTTTTAGTTCATTAAAATGAAACGCTTGCTTTAGCGCTTCTAGGTTGCTATCAGTATATTGTCACGTTATGGTTGGCTGCTAATAATATGTGTGATAAATAACTAACATCGTAGAGTAAATAACTTACCGCTTACTCATTAATAAATATAAGCCATTAAATGGCAATAAAAGAGAGCATAAATGAGCCATAAAATATCTTTAATAGATGCGTTTAACACTACTTCAAGCACCTATGCTAATAGTGTTGCGGTTATTGACAATGATACGTCATGTACTTTCATAGCGTTAAAAACTGCTTCAGATAAATTTGCTCACGGGCTGCTAAAAAGGGGTATTAAAAAAGGCGACACAGTCGCCTTGTATTGCATAAACAGTATTGAGTTTGCGATAGCTTATATGGGTATCGTTAAGGCTGGAGCTGTTGTGGTTCCTATTAATTTACTTCAAAAAGCGGCTGAAATCATTTATGTGATGACAAATGCACAGGTTAAAGGTGTTATTTACCATGAAGCTTTTCAGGCGAATATGGATGACATTGCTGCAGAGATATCAGCACCGTTATTTAATATTTGTATCCGCGCTAATCGTGAAGAATCTGCTGATTGGAAGCAACTTTGTGATAATGATGGCTCATTACCAAATATAAAAATTGACCCAGTTAATGACTTAGCGGCTATTTTATACACGTCCGGTACTACGGGGAAACCAAAAGGTGCGATGCTGACACATCACAATTTAGTGAGCAATACATCTAGTGTCTTTCAGGCAATGAAATGGCAAGCAGGTAAAGAGGTGATTGTTTTAGTGTTACCAATGTTTCATGCGTTTGCAGCGACTGTGGGCATGCTGACCCCTCTGACCCATGGCTGTGCTTTTGTTCCCGTTGCCAAGTTTGAACCTGATAATTTGCTTACCATCATCGAAAAAACTAACAGTACCGTTTTTCTTGGTGTGCCTAGTATGTACAACGTGTTGCTAAATACTCGTAACGATAAGTGTGCACGCTTTCGTTCAATTAAGTTATGTGTGTCTGGTGGTGCGTCGATGCCGGTAGACATATTAAATCGTTTTGAACAAAAATTTGGCGTGCCCATTTATGAAGGCGATGGGCCAACAGAGTGTTCACCGGTAACTTGTGTAAATCCAGTAGGCGGCATTCGAAAAATAGGCACGGTTGGTCTGCCTGTACCCAATGTTGAAATGAAAATTCTTAATGAACAGGGTGTGGAGTTGCCGGTAGGTGAAATTGGTGAAATTGCCGTTCGTGGCGATAATGTGATGAAAGGCTATTGGCAATTGCCAGAGGCGACCAAAGAGTCTTTTTATGAAGATTGGTTCTTAACCGGTGACTTAGGTAACGTTGACGAAGAGGGTTACTTTAGTATTCTCGATCGGAAAAAAGATATGGTTATTGTTAACGGTATGAATGTTTATCCGCGGATTATTGAAGAGGTGCTGTATCGCTATGACGGAATATTAGAAGCAGCGGTAATTGGGCAAACAGATGAACTACATGGTGAAATCCCCGTTGCCTATGTCGTGTTAAAAGAGAGCGTTGAGGCGAGCTCAGCCGATATACGTCGTTGGTGTCGTCAACACTTAGGCAGTTATGAAGTGCCAAGAAAAGTCGTTTTTATGGATACACTTCCTAAAAATGGTGCTGGTAAGATCGTGAAGCGGGTTTTAAATAAGCGCGGTGAAATAGAAAGGGGTGTTCAATAGTTCGACTGTTATGGTTGTTTTCAATAGGGCACTTAAATGATGGGTATGTTTTCTATAGCTCTAAGCGTTAAGAATATTGAAATATATTGTCCTAAAGCGGCGGTGTCCAAGTCGTTATAATGACAAACGTAATGAATAATTTATAAGGTTCAAAGGGCTGTTGATGAGTAAACAAGAATTTAACCATGTCTTTCCATTATCTGTTCGCTGGGGTGACGCAGATGTTTATGGACATATTAATAATGTTGAATTTGTTCGTTATGTTGAATCCGGTCGAGTTGCTTACTGCGAAGAGGTGATGGGCTTAACCCTTAAAGCGGGTATAGAGTCGGGCTGGGTATTAGCGGATATGCAATGTAGGTATCTAAAACAAGTCCATTATCCAGCCTTACTTGAGGTTCATACGCGCATTAGTCAAATGGGTAATAAAAGCGCAACAATGTTAGCCGATATTTATCACAAAGGTCAGGATACTCCCGTACTAACAAGCCGAGGAGTGATAGTTTGGTTTGATATGAAACGTCAACAAACAGCCCCAATTCCCAACGATATTAAAGCAAAAGTTGCTTCTTTTGAACAATCGGTAGAAGGTGTAACGCTACCATGACAAAGAAAAAAACCTTATTATCGTGGAGTAGTGGTAAAGATAGCGCGTGGACACTTTATCAACTTCAGCAAGATGAGGATATTGAACTGCTTGGTTTAGTAACAACGGTCAATCAAACACACCAACGTGTTGCGATGCATGCAGTTCGTGTGGAACTGCTAAAGCAACAAGCGGCGGCGGCAGACCTCCCCTTATATATTATCCCCATTCCATCGCCATGTAGTAATAATGAATATAACCGAGCAATGAGTGCTTTTTTTGAATCCATCGAAAAGCTGGGTGCCACGCATATGGCCTTTGGCGACTTATTTTTAGAGGATATTCGCCAATACCGAATAGACAACTTAAAACCAACTGGGATAGAGCCTTTATTCCCACTCTGGTTGAAACCGACCGATCAACTAGCTCAACAGATGATAGCAGCTGGCTTAAAAACGCACATTACTTGTATTGACCCTAAGCAGTTGCCAGCCAGTTTTGTAGGGCGTGATTTTAACCAACAGTTTTTAGATGACTTACCGATTGGTGTTGATCCATGCGGTGAAAATGGTGAGTTTCATAGTTTTGCGTATGCTGGCCCGATGTTTAAGTACTCCATTGGCGTGTTGCTGGGTGAAGTCGTGGAACGTGATGGCTTTGTATTTGCCGACTTAATGCCAACCGAGGAGGCAGTATGAATAATTTAACCTTTAGTAATAAATTTGTAAGCCAGTTACCTGCCGATAATGTTAGCGAGAATTACCCGCGGCAGGTTCAGGGAGCTTGTTTTTCATGGGTTAGTCCAAAACAGATGAAGGCGCCATCGCTGGTTTCTTACTCTCTAGAAGCGGCGGCATTATTAGACTTAGATGAAGACGATTGCCTATCAAAACAGTTTCTCAATACTTTTTCAGGGAATGAACAACTCGATGGCATGCAGCCATATGCTACTTGTTACGGCGGCCATCAGTTTGGAAATTGGGCAGGGCAACTGGGCGATGGGCGAGCAATTAATTTAGGAGAAATTGTTAATAAAAAGGGTGAACGTTGGGCTTTGCAGCTTAAAGGAGCCGGGCCAACACCGTACTCTAGAACGGCAGATGGGTTAGCTGTTTTACGCTCTTCGATTAGAGAATTTTTGTGCAGTGAAGCGATGTTTCATCTTGGCGTGCCAACCACGCGGGCACTTAGTCTAGCAAGTACTGGCGAGCATGTTATGCGTGATGTGATGTACAACGGTAACCCAGCGCCTGAACCGGGGGCTGTCGTGTGTAGGCTCGCACCATCCTTTACGCGTTTCGGGCATTTTCAATATTATGCTCAGCAAAACACAGAGCTATTAAAACAGTTTGTTGATTACACGCTTGAAACCGATTTTCCGCACTTACTAGAAAAAGACTCAGTGCCTTCTAAGCAGATTTATCTGAAGTGGTTTGAAGAGGTCTGCAGATTAACTTGCGATATGGTCATAGAATGGATGCGAGTTGGTTTTGTTCACGGGGTCATGAATACCGACAATATGTCGATACTCGGTTTAACCATTGATTATGGTCCCTATGGTTGGCTTGAATCGTATGACCCTAACTGGACACCTAATACCACCGATGCAACACATCATCGTTATGCCTTTGCTCAACAAGCAAAAATAGCGCACTGGAATTTATATCAATTAGCAAATGCGATTTATCCGTTGATTGAGGAGGCAGAACCGTTGGAAAAAGCGCTTAACGAGTATGCTGAGCGTTACGGTCAACAATGGTTATTAATGATGTCTAAAAAGCTCGGTTTCTCGCAGCTTGAAGAAGAGACTGATAGTGAGTTGGTTAAACAATTGCTGTCATTTTTTAGTTTGCATGAAACAGATATGACGATTTTCTTTAGGCGATTAGCAGATATTCAGACAACTTCTGATGACTTTAACGTCGCAACAGCGATAGAGCATTTAAAGCCAGCGTTTTATATTGATGAGCTTGAGCTGCAGGCGAAAGAGGCGATCACCGAGTGGTTAGTTCGCTATGTGAAACGGTGCGAACAAGAGCCGCAAAATGCGGTGCAAAGAAGGGCCTTAATGAACAGCGTTAACCCTAAATATGTATTACGTAATTATTTGGCTCAACTGGCGATCGATAAATCAGAGAAAGGCGATCACAGCATGGTGAATGAGCTCTTAGAGGTTTTAAGGCACCCATATGATGAACAACCTGATAAAGAACACCTCAATCAAAAAAGGCCAGATTGGGCGAAGCATAAAGTAGGTTGTTCTATGCTGTCGTGTAGCTCTTAATTAAGGTTGGTTTTTTTTAGAATAAAGCCAAGCGCTTAAGGTCAGCAAAGCATATATTCCTACGATAAAAGCTAATTGCTGCGGTTGATGCGTAAACTCATAATAAATGATCAGTGCGGTGGCTAAAACAAGCCCGACGATGGAGCTTATTGTTATTAACGGGGAAGCCTTTGTTAGCTGCCGAATTTTAAAGTTTGCATAAGCCATCAATACAGAGACAAGCAAAAACGTAATGCTACCAAACTCAAGAATAATGCGCAGACTTCCAGCTAATATTAATAAAAATGCCATTATCGACATACCGATAATGGACGCAGTGGGTATTTGGCCAGAGCGTTTGGCGAGAATAGCAGGAAAGTAACCATCTTGAGCAATGACGGCCATTTGCCTTGAAGCACCGAATAAGGTGCCACTAATTGCACTACTGGTGGCTAACAGTGCACCAATAATAACAAGGTCTGTGCCCCAGTGGCCGAGTGTGTGATTTGCTCCAGCAGCGAGTGCATATTCCTGGTTCTCGATAATTTCTTCAAATGAGATAGCTAAAATGGCGCCAAGTGAAATCACAACATAAATCAAAATAGCTAAAAAAATAGCAGAATAAATTGATTTTGGAATATTGATCTCAGGCTGTTCCATTTCATTCACTGCATTGATGACTAGTTGAAACCCTTCGTAGGCGACAAAGGTCAGTGATGCCACAATAAGTATTGATAGAAGGCTAGTGTTTTGTTCGTTTTGCAGAAGCTCAGGCAGAGAGGTCTGGCTGTTGTTAATCAGCACAAAGGAGATCACGATTAGGATAATTAATTTGCTATAGACCATAATGTCTTCAATTTTACCCATACCTTTAACGCTCCATATATTGATTAGTGTGAAGCTTAAAATGATCAGTCCAGCAACGATTTTTCGCCCCCATTCATTGTTTGCAAAATCAACAGCACTAACGGCGTAAGAAGAAAAAGTATAGGCATATAAAGCAAGTGTACTGATATAACCAAAAATCACACACCAACCAATTAATGAGGCGGCAAACCGCGATTTGGGAAAGGTTCTTTTGTAAAACGAGTACGTAGCTCCTTCATCTTGGTAGTAAACGCCCAGCTTTATATATGAATAACAGGCTAATAAGGCAATTCCGCCGCCGATAAAGATAGCCACGGGTGTATACGCACCGACCATTGAAACAGAAATGCCCAAAATGGTAAAAATGCCTCCGCCAACCATCCCTCCCAATGCAATGGCAATTAATTCTGGCACGCCAAGAGTTTTTTCTCTTGCTCTATGGATGGTTTTTTTTTCAGCTCGTGTCATGATGGCTATTGATTAGTTAAGAACGCTATAGTTTTCGTTGGAAGGTTTTCTATTGTGTTTGGAGCTAATGATTGAAAGGTGTAATAACTATCAATCATTAGAGGGGAATGCGTCAATGAGCTGTGTCAAAAATGCTTTAATCTGTTAGCCTGTTTTTTTGTGATTAAAAAAAAATTATTAACGTAGATGGCTATCGGATCCACCATTAATAAAGTGTCTTTGAGTATCGCTAATATGGATAGCCATTATTATGCAACTCACGAGTTAACAGTAGCCCAACACCCATCAGAAAATGATTTCAGGTTGATGGTTCGATTAATTGCTTTTATAGCCAATGCTAATGAAAACCTGACATTGACCAAAGGCTTATCAACCGATGATGAGCCGGAATTATGGCAAAAATCATTAACAGGTGAGATTGAATTATGGATTGAGCTTGGGCAGCCAGATGAAAAACGTATCCGTAAGGCTTGTGGACGAGCACAACAAGTGATTATTTATACCTATCACGAAGGTAAGGCGACTGTTTGGTGGCAACAACACGGCGAAAAGTTAGCACGGTTTAAAAATCTCAGTATCGTGCACATTACAGCCAGTGGGGTAGAAGCATTGGCGGGCCGAACGATGAATTTACAGTGTAATATCCAAGACGGTGAAATGTACTTAAGTGATAATGACTTAAATCAAATAGTTAACCTAAAAAGCTATTAAACAGAGTGGGTTCTTAAGAGTTTGCGCTAAGTTTTTGGCCGGTTTGATATAATAATCAACCAAGGCACTGGATTTACGTTCCAGCCAGCTCATTGAGGATACATATGAAAAATCAAGACTACGTTGTTTGTGCGCTCTATCACTTTGTTAGATTAGCTGACCACGCCGCATTAAAACAGCCTTTACTTAAGCTAATGCAACATCAGGGTATTAAGGGTACTTTACTGCTCGCCGCTGAAGGCATTAATGGCACCGTTGCAGGAAAACGCAATGGGATAGACCACCTATTAGGGTGGCTAAGAAATCAAGAAGCGTTTAAAAACCTTGTTCACAAAGAATCGTATGTCGATTCGCAACCGTTTAACCGCACTAAGGTGAAGCTTAAAAAAGAAATCGTCACGATGGGTGTCGAGGATATTGACCCTAACGATATAGTGGGTACGTACGTTAAACCAACACAGTGGAATGCACTGATTAACGACCCTGATGTGTTATTGGTGGATACCCGCAATGACTATGAAGTGGCGATTGGTACATTTAAAGGGGCGCTAAACCCTAAAACGCAAACATTTCGCGAATTTCCTGATTACGTAAAAGAAAATTTAGATGCAACGAAGCATAAAAAAGTAGCGATGTTTTGTACCGGCGGTATTCGTTGTGAAAAATCGACTGCTTATCTCAAACAACAGGGTTTTGATGAGGTGTATCACCTGGAAGGTGGGATACTAAAATACCTTGAGGAAGTGCCAGAGGAGCAAACGCAATGGGAAGGAGAATGTTTTGTCTTCGATAACCGCGTGTCGGTGGATCATCAATTAGAAAAAGGCAGTTTTGATCAGTGTTTTGGTTGCAGAATGCCCATTACCGAAGAAGATAAATTGCATCCGCACTATCAGCAGGGAATCAGTTGCCATCATTGTTTTGATAAAACGGATGAGGAGCAAAAAGCACGGTTTATTGAACGTCAACATCAAATTGAATTGGCAAAACAACGCGGCGAGGAACATATTGGTGGTGAAATGGCTGAATTGATTGAGCAGCATCGGCAAGATAAACTCAAAAAGAAACGCGAAGCCAACAGCGAAACACAGGACACTTAAATGAAAACACCCTTCTTAAAACTTTGTTGATAAATAAAAATGAGGACCCGATAGGGTCTGCGCTGATAAATTTTTATCAAACGCAAGATGATACGCCTATCTTCGTTGATATGGATATTGCAGAGCAAGATACGCTAGCGCCCAGCTATTTTTTCCGTTCCTATGAGCAGTGCCCCGCGTTAGAGCAAGCAGCCCTTCAATTAGCCTATGGAAAAGTGTTAGATGTAGGCGCAGGTGCAGGCTCACATAGTTTGTATTTGCAGAATCAAGGACTCGATGTGACTGCCTTAGATATATCGCCTCATTCAGTGGCGTTGATGAAAAAGCGCGGTTTATCAACGGTTAAATTGTGTAACTTTTATGATTTACCTGAAGAGCCGTTTGATACCTTATTATTATTAATGAATGGAATCGGCTTAGTTGAAACATTAGAGGGCTTTGATGCCTTTTTTTCAAAAGCAAAAAGTTTGTTGGCACCGAATGGGCAAATATTGTTAGATAGCTCAGATCTTATCTACCTTTACGAACAAGACGATGGTTCTTACCTGATTGATTTAAATGATAAATATCATGGTGAGGTCGAGTTTAACTTGTCTTATAAAGATATTACTGGAAAGCCATTTAATTGGTTATATGTTGCTGAGGAATTATTACAAGATGCAGCTGACAGAAATGGCTTTAGTTGCGAGATAGTTCAGCAAGGGCCGCACTATGATTATTTAGCTAAGTTAACGTTTATTGATGGCTGAGTTGAACGATAAAACTGCCAAGATAATCATAATGGTTTGTTAGTTTCGCGGCTAATTGAGTGTAAATTGCTAAGAGTGTGATTATGGAAAAGCCTCATCAATGCCCGATTAGTGAGCTCTATCAATCACTTGATAGCCATGAAACAGGCTTGTCAGATGAAGAGGCTGAGCGGCGGCTTAAAATTGTTGGTACGAATGAACTACACGTTCGGCAGCAAACACCTGGCTATATAAAATTCCTCTTACAGTTTAAAAACTTTTTTGCCATCTTGCTGATGGTTGGTGGCAGTTTAGCTTTTTTTGCTGATTACTTGGACCCAGAGCAAGGTAACTTTTATATTGGTTGTGCCCTGTATGGCGTGGTATTACTCAACGCTATTTTCACCTTTATACAGGCGTATCAAAGTGAAAAAATCATGCAAAGCTTTCAGAAAATGTTGCCAACGATGGTTAATATTGAACGTGAAGGTGAGGTTAAGCAGATAGCCGCTAGCCAAGTGGTTCCTGGTGACATTATGTTGCTGTATGAGGGTGATAAAGTGTCGGCAGATGGACGCTTAGTTCGCGTTAATCAACTGCAAGTCGATATGAGTAGCTTAACGGGTGAAAGTACGCCAGAAACCTTACAGTTAGAGGCTGATAGCGAGAACCCGTATCAAAGCCGAAATATGGTGTTTTCAGGTACCTTGGTGCAAAGTGGCAATGCTAAGGTGTTGGTTTGTGAAACAGGTATGGCGACTCAAATTGGTAAAATAGTTGAGTTAACCAAGCAAACCTCAAACGTTGAAACCCCGATTGGTAAAGAGCTAAATTACTTCATAAAAATAATCAGCAGTATTGCGATAGTGCTTGGTATTAGCTTTTTTGCTGTCAGTGTGGCGATTGGAAAAGGCGAGATCAGTAGCCTTATTTTTGCGATTGGGATCATCGTCGCGAATGTACCCGAAGGCTTATTGCCAACGGTCACATTAGCGCTCACCATGGCCAGTAAACGAATGGCGCGTAAAAATGCGCTGATTAAAAATTTAGAAAGTGTTGAAACACTGGGTAGCACCACTGTTATTTGCACCGATAAAACTGGCACCCTAACGCAGAATAAAATCAGTGTTAACAGCTTGATTACTAACCAACGTGAATACGATGTGGGACTATCGTTGACTGCTGATGATGTGGAGTTACAAATAGCCCGTCGAGTGATGACCCTTTGTAATAACGCACACCTAGACACTGAGCTGAAATACAGTGGTGACTCAACAGAAGTGGCGCTGCTGGCTTACGCAGAAAAGCTAACCTCAATTAAAGGCATTCTTCAGACTAAACGCCTAGCCGAAAAACCGTTTACCTCTGAAGATAAATATATGGTGACCGTTAATGAATCACCAGAGGGCGATCATTTTCATGCCTATTTAAAAGGGGCGCCTGAAGTGGTGATGGCGATGTGTGATCAGATTCATTTAAATGGTCAAAAGGTGGCGTTTACCGAGGCGTATCGAAAGCAGGTTGTTGCGCAATATATGTCGCTGGCTGAGCGAGGTGAGCGAGGCTTAGCATTAGCTTATAGGAATCTTGATAATGATGGCATTCCGGATGCGCATTACATATTTGTTGCGGTTGTTGGCATGATTGACCCGCCTCGGGTAGAAGTTCCTGAGGCGATCTTAAAATGTCGGCAGGCTGGCATACGTGTGTTTATGCTAACCGGTGACTTTGGGCCTACAGCTAAAGCGATAGGTAAACAAATTGGCTTGTTTAGTGATAAAGGCAAGGTGTTAAATGGTGATGAATTATCCGCATTAGATGATGCTGGTTTATCGAGCTTGCTGAATGAAAATGAGTTGATATTTGCGCGTATTACACCAGCGCAAAAGCTGCAAATAGTACAAGCCTTGCAAAAGAAAGATCAAATTGTCACGGTCACCGGTGATGGGGTGAACGACGCGCCCGCGCTTAAAAATGCAGATATGGGCGTAGCAATGGGCTTGATGGGGACAGATGTCGCGAAAGAGGCGAGCAATATGGTGTTAATGGACGATAACTTTGCCACCATTGTGACGGCGATTGAAGAAGGCCGGACTATTTTTGATAATATCAAAAAGTTTATTGCTTATATTTTAACCAGTAATATCCCCCAAATTCTGCCTTTTATCGCCTATGTTTTGTTAGATATCCCGCTGCCACTCACCGTGGTGTTAATACTGGCGATTGATTTAGGCACCGATATTATTCCAGCGCTGGGCTTAGGTTCAGAAAAGCCTGAAACCGATGTGATGAATAAACCGCCACGTGCTAGGCATGAGCGGCTCTTAACGCGAAATTTATTGTTTATGAGTTATGGCATTGTCGGCATGATTCAAGCGGCTGCAGGTTTTTTTAGTTATTTTTATATCCTGCTGGATGGCGGCTGGCAATGGGGGGAGGCGTTGGCCGTATCCGACCCGCTGTATCGACAAGCGATTACCGCTTTTTTTGCGTCCATCATTATCTGCCAAATTGCAGATGTATTAATTTGCCGTACACGGCGGCAAAGCATCTTAACAGTGGGTATTTTTGCCAATAGACTGGTGCTACTGGGTATTGCCTCAGAGTTAATCTTATTGGCTTTAATTGCCTATGTACCCTTGATGAACACGTTCTTTGGTACGGCTCCGCTGGAACTGTGGCAGTTAAGTTTGAGCATTCCTTTTGCCATTACGATTATTATTGCGGATGAAATACGACGAGTATTTGTAAGGCGTGAGAACTCATTTGTGTTGAAATGGTTAACATGGTGAGTGTAACGGACCAGTGACTTAGTCGTTTATTTAATATTATTAAGGAGATTTAAATGGGCCCAGAACCCTTAGCAAAAGTAAGCATTGTTGATATAAAAATACCCTTCCTATCGATGGTTATTCTTTTGGTGAAGTTATCTATCGCAGCGATTCCGGCGTTTATTATTATGTCTATTGTCGGCAGTATTTTATTTGCGATGTTTGGCACAGTAATGCATACCGGGATGAATTTTTAACCGCGATGTCTTATTTTGACGTATTAACCACAATATACAGCGGTTACGTAGTGTCAATGCGCTAAAGGCATTCACTTAAGTTAGAAACGGGCTATTAATGATGATTTAAGCTTGCTTAAGCCTTTATTATTAGCAGGTTAGTTTTGCCGATAAAACGGCGAGCAAAAATCATGTTAATTACGCCTTGCGGTGCTAAAGTGACGGTTTATTATTTAAAATAATCAGTATTTTTTAATGTTTGAAGAAAAAGCAGAATGTAATCACCTGCCTGAGTTATTGCAACAGTTAAGCAGTGCCATCGAACAATGCCAGCGATTTGAACAGCCTGATGCCATGTCAACCGTGGACAGTTGGACTACAGCATTAAATCGTCCAGTACCTACGCAAGGTATTGGTGCAAAACAGGTGATTAGTGAATTGGGTTTACATGTGATGCCGAATGGGTCGCAACTGGCTAAACCCGGTTGTACATCCTATATAACAACAGCCGCGACGGATATGGGGTCTATTGCGACATTGGCTGGAATAGTGGCATCACCACAACGTGTTGGCATGACCGCTTTTAACCATTTAGAAGAGGTTGCCTTAAATTGGTTAACTGAAATGTTTGATTTGCCAAAGGGTATGCAAGGCGTTTTTAGCAGTGGCGGCTCTACGGCTAATTTAATAGGCTTAGGCGCGGCTAGGCAGTCTGCCTTTGAAAAAGTTGGTTTAGACCCGGCAAATGACGGTGTTCAGCGCGCTTGTAAAGTGTATGCCACTGAGCATAGTCACCACACCATACACCGTGCAGCTGCTGTGTTGGGTATGGGGCGAAAGGCGATGGTGCATGTGCCTGTTGATAATATGATGAGGCTTTCACCGAGAGAGCTTAAACGTTTATTAATAGAAGATAAAAAGTCCGATGCATTACCAGTGGCTATTGTGGCTAATGCAGGCAGCACGAACACAGGCTCGATTGACCCTTTGCAAGAAATTGGCGAAATTGCACGTGAACATAATATTTGGTTTCATGTTGATGGTGCTTATGGTTTACCCGGCACATTAGATCCACAAGTACATGAATTATATAAGGGGCTGGCATTAGCTGATTCTATTACTGTTGATGCTCATAAATGGTTAGGTGCACCGGTTGGTATTGGGGCGACTTTTGTGCGCGATGTTCAAGCGCAATATAAAACCTTTAACCAAGGCGAAGCAGCTTACCTAGAAACAACAACGGTAAAAAATGAACACATTGAGAACTCAATGGATACCATTGGTTTTCCGTATCATGATTTAGGTGTTGAGCTATCTGCACCTGCTCGAGGTGCCATTGTATGGGCTTTGATTCGTGAAATTGGTGTAGAGGGAATGAAGGCGCGTGTGTGTCGACACAATGCTATGGCGCGACGTGTTGCTGAACGTGTAGAAAAACACCCTCATTTAGAATTAGCATTAAAGCCGACGTTATCGGTATGTTGTTTCCGTTATGTTAATGAAAAAGTAGATGATTTAAATGGCTTAAATAAAAAAATTCACCGTCAACTAATGAAAAATGGTGTCAATATTCCGAGCACCACCATGGTGGATAATAAGCTGGTTATCCGGCCGTGCTTTTTGGGTGCTAGAACAGATTGGCATCATGCTGATGATTTGGTCAATGAAGTGCTTGAAATTGCTCAGGCACTCATTTAATACTAACTAAAGTAGTTCTTAAATAAGGAGATTGATATGGCTCAACGCTACGATAATATTTTACAAACAATAGGTCATACGCCGGTTGTACGGATCAATAAGCTTGGCCCAAAAGGGGTGAATGTTTTTGCCAAAATAGAAGCGTTTAACCCAATGGGGTCGGTTAAAGATCGGCTTGCTTTGGGTGTTATAGAAGATGCTGAGCGTAAAGGTGAGCTAACGCCAGGTCAAACGATTGTAGAAGCGACCAGTGGCAATACCGGTATTGGTTTAGCAATGGTATGTGCACAAAAAGGCTACCCATTGGTGATAACCATGGCCGAGAGTTTTAGCGTAGAACGCAGAAAACTGATGCGCTTTTTAGGCGCAAAAGTGGTGCTAACGCCGGCGCATGAAAAAGGCACGGGCATGGTTAAAAAGGCGGAAGAACTGGCGGCTAAAAATGGCTGGTGGCAATCAAAACAGTTTGAAAACCCAGCAAATGCGCAAATGCATATGAAAACGACGGCAGAAGAAATTCTAGAAGATTTCTCCGATGTAACGCTTGATTATTGGGTCACCGGTTATGGAACAGGCGGGACGTTAAACGGTGTATCAGCCGTATTAAAAGAAAAAAGCCCAGCAACCAAAGTTATTGTCTGTGAGCCGGTAAATGCAGCCTTATTAGGTGGTGGTATTGCGCAAGTTGAAAATGAAAGCCACCCAAGCTTTAACCCTCACCCGATACAAGGTTGGACGCCAGACTTTATTCCCGTGTTAACAAAAGAAGTGGTGGATGCTGGCTCACGTATTGATGAACTGCTATCTATCGATGGCAAAGAGGCCATTCAGTGTGCGAAAGATTTAGCGCAACAAGAAGGTATTTTTGTGGGTATTTCAGCAGGTGCTACCTTAGCTGGGGCTTTGAAAATAGCCGAAACAGCGAAGTCAGGTGCGAATATTTTATGTATGTTGCCAGACACTGGCGAGCGTTATTTAAGTACGCCTTTGTTTGATGATATTTCGATTGAGATGTCAGAGGATGAAATAGCTGTGTCTAAGTCAACACCGGGTTATCAGTTTTAATTCATTATTGGTCTCACGACTAGGGCTTTGCTTATCGAGCAATGAGTTGAAGTGTGACGACTAATAGCCGGTGCAAGTGTTGGATACAGTAGAATAAGCTTTTATAGTCAGACACGATGAATTGAATGAATAAGCAAATAGAGTTATTAGCACCCGGCGGCGATGTAGAAGCAATTAAAGGGGCCATTGTTGCCGGTGCAAATGCTGTTTATTGCGGTTTAGATGTTTTTAATGCACGTAATCGCGCAACCAACCTTTCTTTTGATGAGTTGTGTGGCGTATTACGTTTAGCGCATCAGCACGATTGCGAGGTATTTTTAACGCTCAATGTCGTTATATTGGAGCAAGAATTACCAAGCCTAATCAAACTGTTGAATAAATTAGTGAATAGCGGTCTGGATGGTATTATTGTGCAGGACCTTGGCACATTCAATTTAGTTAAGAAGTATTTTCCAAGTCTTGATTTACACGCCTCAACGCAGTTAACGACACACAATGAAGGGCAAATACAGTTTTTAAGCAAAATTGGCGCTTCTCGGGTTAACTTATCGCGCGAACTAAACCTTGATGAGGTGAAAAGCCTGACCCGTTTTGCACATGATCATGATGTATTAACCGAAGTTTTTGTACACGGTTCGCTTTGTATAGCTTTTTCTGGTCAGTGTTATTCAAGCTCGGTAAGTGTCGGCAACTCAGGTAACCGCGGGCGTTGCAGCCAAGCGTGCCGAGATGAGTATGAAACCACTGCCACGGGTAATAATTTCCCACTTAATTTAAAAGACAATTCAGCCTATTTTGATTTACCTGAATTAGTGAACGCGGGCGTCGACTCGTTAAAAATAGAAGGGCGTATTAAGGGGGCGCATTATGTTTATACGGTGGTGGATAGCTGGCGTAAACAAATGGATAAATTTGAACAAACAGGGCGCTTATTAGAAGACGATTCAAATTTACATAAGGTCTTTAATCGTGATTTCACCAATTCCTTTTTAAAGGGTGATCTGACCAAAGACATGTTTATTGATAATCCCAGAGATCACAGTGTTGAACACGCAGTGACGAAAAGCCAGGCTGTATCGATTGTCCATATTCATAAAGCAAAACAAGATTTGTATGAAGATAAAAATAAAATTGGTGATGAATTAGCCGACAAAATTAAAGGCTTAAATATCGATAAGCAGCAATTGAATTTGGTTTTTTCTGGGCAAGTGGGTGAGCCATTAGTGCTAACTATTCAGGTAAAGACTGCAAATGGGCAAGATGAGACAACACATGTGATCGAATCTGCAGAGCCACTGAAAAACCCAACACAGTCAACACTGGATACCAATGCGATCAAGAAGCGTTTTAAAGGCTTCAATAAGGCGAGATATACGATTGAAGCCATAGACTTTAGTCGTTTAGCAGACAATATTAGCCTGCCATTCAAAGAACTGGCACGGCTAAAAAATAAAGCCGCTTTCCTGCTGAATGATTCTGTTGAGATATTGCGGGATGTCGATGTGCCGCCACTGCTCAATCACCCAAAAGTAGAAGAAGGTTCATCGATAGATAAGAAGCCGTCTATGTCTATTTTAATAGCGGATGAGAAAGACCTGCATTTATGTGAGGTAACAGAGGCGGACATTTACTTTAAGTTGCCAGAAAGCTTTAAAAAAGGCTGTACGAAATACATTGATTTATTTCTTCAAAACCCACGTTTAATACCGTGGTTTCCCGCTGTTTTAATTGGTAAAGATTACCAAGAAGCCGTTAATGTCCTAAAACATGTGCGCCCTAAACGTATTGTTACTAATAATACGGGTATTGCCTATAAAGCGTTTGAAATGGGAATAGATTGGGTTGCCGGACCGTTTTTAAACACCACTAATTCATATGCTTTGTTAACCTTGCAAGAAACGCTTAACTGTTCGGGTGCGTTTATTTCTAATGAAATTAATCGTATGCAAATTAAAAATATTGCGCGACCCAAAAATTTCAAATTGCTCTACAGTATTTATCACCCCATTTTAATGATGACCAGTCGACAATGTTTCTTTCAACAAACTGTGGGGTGTAAAAAACCGAGCATTGAAGATGGCTGCATGCTTAAGTGTCAAAAGGCAACGACTATTACCAATGTAAAAGGTGTGTCGTTTGCCATTGATAAGCAAAAAGGTGGCTACCCCAGCATTTACAATGATGAGCAGTTTTTGAACCTAGATGTAGTGAATGATTTGGCTGATTTATTTGATGAATTTTTTATAGATTTAACCAATATCGGTGCAGGGTCAAAAGAAGAGCAGAACAAAAGACAATTGATAGATTCTTTTGAGCAAATAATAAGCGGTCAAAAGGCAGCAAAACAACAGCTTAATCAAATGGTTCCTGTCTCGACGATGGCGCAATATAGACAAGGCTTATAACAAGCAGCTGAGCTTGTAGTATTGGTTGCTTTGTGTATGCAGTAGTTTAAAAATACTGTGCGCTTAAGCAGTTGAACCACTCAAAAAGTATTTTTTTAAAATAGCCCTTCACGCTAAAATTTTAGTGGGAATAACGGTTATACTAATAGGTCATTAGGCTCATCAATAACTGTATTTAAGTATGAAAAAGATATTATTTATCATCGTAACAAGTTCCTTCTTGATCGGTTGTGATGGACAAGATGGTATGGGCTCAAACCCACTAAGGGCTAAGGCACGTGACATTGAGCACCAGCAAGAACAGGCTGCAGGCCGTGAACAAGAAACAGCGTACGGTTCAGCCATCTCCGATTCGTTTAAAAAAAATAGCGAATAGCCGATACCCAAACACACTGGCAGGCTGCGTGTTTGTTGCAAATAATGATACTGGTTTCCTTAGTCTAGGCGTGTAATTAGCATATTTCGCTTTTAGTAGTTGAGTAGTGCTGTTCAACGCCACATGGGTTTAGACATCGAGCTTTAAGGGTAATATAAAGCAGTCAGCCAGCCCATTTTATGTCACCTAAATAGACGATAGCCTAGCTGGGTTTTATCGCCATTTTGCCCAAGGATCCTCAGTATTTTCAGGGCTATAGCTATCTTCGACGGGCGGGCGCTTATTCTCGTGCGTTGTGTGTTGGCCTTTATTATAGGTAGAGGCTTTATTAACACGTTTAGTCTGTAATTGTTCCGCGTCTTCCAAACTTAGGTCAGCTGGTTTCCCGGGCGTTTGATTTGCTGGAACAAGTCGGTCTCTAGGTGGTATTGAGAATTCTTTAGATGATACCTTGGGCAGGTTTTTAAATTCATATAGATAAAATGCCTCAACTTTTTCACGCGCCCAAGTTGTCTTTTTTAGAAACTTAAGGCTCGACGCAATACTCGGGTTAGTCTTAAAGCAATTAATATTCAAATAAGCAAAGAGAATCTCAAAGCCGTAATGCTCAACGATCTCGAGCAGCAGGTTCTTTAAACTAAGGCCATGCAGCGGGTTATTTGTGTAATCAATTGGGTCATTCATGATATTTGTCTTAATCAGGTGGGTTAGGCCTCCATTATACCTGTCAGCAACCGGCGATAGAGTGAAGCGATAAGACTTTTCGTTTAGCTGTACTAACACAGCCGGCACTACCGAGAAAATCGCTACATCATATGTTCAATGCTATTAAATACGGCCTGCTTAATAAATGCTTGGTCAGCTGGAGTCGCATGGCATAGGCACCCAAATAAGCAAACCGTATTAGGGTAGAGCAGGGCTAATTAAGTGATGAAAAGCGTGAACTAGTATTACATGCGATTAACCGCCATTTCATAATTAAAGATTGGGCAAAGTATTTTAGTTCAGGGCTGGCATCGGTGTGATCATTAATCATACAGAGGTGTTGATAGGTTGCTTGAGCAAATTTTAACTCCCTAGTTTGTGCATATTTGGTTGTTAAAAACAAAACAGTCGTCTGTAGTTTTTCAATGCTTATGTTTGTCGCCATATCTGCAATGTTTGATGAAGGGTCTAATGGTGTGCTATTGGATTTCATACAAATACCTTTTTTGTTAATGAGAATGATTATCATTAATATTTAAAACAAATGGATTGGCGCTGTCAAGAGAATACTTTTAATAATCTTATTGCTAATGATAATGATTCGTATTCCTATTCATTAAAATTATGGAGAGGGATTAATTTTATGAAAAAGTTGTATGCAGTCAGTCTATTGACGTTAGCCAGTGGTGCTTCAGTGGCAGGAGAAAACCAATGGCTATATGCAAAAGGTACAGACACGAGGCCGCAAGGGAGTTATGAGTTCAAACTGAGTGACACAATTAAAGTTGGAAAAAACTCAGGTGATTATGTTGCACATGATATTAGGCCAGAAATTGAGTATGGAATAACGGATAAATTAACTGTAAGCGCTGAGCTGGTGTTTTTTGATCATAACTACTCACTGAATAATTCAGACAATGACCCTATGTTTAGTACACAGGGAGGGGCTGGCAAGCGCTTTGATAAATTTCAGTTTGCAGGGTATGAAGCGGCGCTTAAATATAATATTTTGAGCCCTTATAAAGATGTCATGGGTTTATCTGTAGGCTTGGCTTTTGAGCATAGAGATGCGTACAGATTAGATGGCGCAGATATCGATCAAGATTCGTTAACAACGACATTCTATTTTCAAAAAGACTTTTTAGATGACACACTTATATTTGTTGTTAACCCTAAGGTAGAGCTTGAAAGAAGAAAGTCCCCCGATGTATTAGAGGAAGAAATTTCATTAGAGTTGATGGCGGCTGTTTCTTATCGATTTATGCCTAAATGGACGGTCGGTCTTGAGTATCGCTCTCAATCTGATTATTTAAGTGTGCAAGAAAACGGAGAATTCGAAGAAGGTGTGCAGCGCTCTAGTTTTGATTTAACAGATTTTAGATTAGGCGATAGGTATCAAAGTGGCCAATACATAGGTCCAACGCTTCATTATGCGACTCAGCGATGGTGGGCAACAGGCGGTGTGTTGTTTCAGTTCCAAGGGGGCGGCGGCTTTAGTGAAGATGGTAAAAACTTTGATGAGCATGAGAAATACCATGCCGGCGTATCATTCGGTTATGAGTTTTAATGCAAGCGTTAAACGTAAAGTACATACTCGGCTTTATGCTGTTAAGCCTGATTTCAACAGGACACGCGGAAACTTTTTTAACGGTTGAGCAAGCAAAAGGTGAGTTGTTTGCTAACACACCGATGAAAAAAATGGATTTAACATTATCTAACGCTCAAGTTGAGGCAATAGAAGATGCGTCGGATATGCGTGTGCTGAGTAATAAATTGAATGCATGGAAAACACAAAGCAACGAGTGGTTTCTTGTAGATCAAGTTATTGGTAAGCATGAAATGATTGATATGGCTGTGGGTATCGATAGTTCAGGCAAGATAAAGGGGCTTAGGGTACTGCGTTATGTTGAAAGTTATGGCAGTGAAGTTCGATATATTAAATGGTTAGATCAGTTTAATGGTCGGGATAGTTCTGAGAAATTATTGTTAGATAAGCAGATTGACAATATTTCGGGTGCAACGCTGTCGTGCCGACATATTACCGATGGAGTAAACCGTTGGACGCATACTTGGCAACAAGTCTTACAGCACTTGTAATACCTACTCGTTTAACAATTAATTTAGTAATAAATATGAGTTATTTACGTCATGGTAACTGTCTATTTTCCTAAACCATATCGTTACGGCCTTTATAGTTTGTTTTTCTTAAGTTGGTTCTCGGGCAGTGGGTTTTTTATTCTTAAAACCTGGTTTCTTCAAGAAGGCAAATATGGACTGGTAAAACATGCTTGGCAATACCCTGCATTGCAAGTTCACGGTGCAATGGCATTTTTAATGATGATTGGCGTGGGCTTTGTTATAGGAGCCCACCTACCCAAAAGTTGGAAAACAAAACAGAAAAGAAAGACAGGTATTTTGCTGCTTACCATGCCCTGCCTTTTGATAATTAGTGGCTATTTATTGTATTACGTAGCAGAAGATACGTTTCGACAATGGCTTGAGTACACCCACTTAGCGATAGGTCTCGTGTTGCCTGTCAGTTTATCTCTTCATGTGTTGTTGAAAGTTAAACAGAAAAATGAAAAGCGAAATAATGAAAGTAAATTGGAAAAAATTTAATCGGAAAACGCATTATTGGGGATCAATTTTATGTGCCTTACCTATTTTGGTTGTTATAGGCTCAGGCGTCTTGTTGCTGCTCAAAAAAGATGTAGATTGGATCCAGCCGCCCAGCACTCGCGGAGTGAGTTCTGTTCCTTCAATTACTTTTGATGAAATTCTAGCAACTTCAAAAACAGTAAAACAAGCAAAGGTTAACGGTTGGGCGGATATTGACCGACTGGATGTAAGGCCCAATAAAGGCATTGTTAAAGTTCGAGCGAAGAGCGATTGGGAAATTCAAATAGACACTCAATCTAATGAAATATTGCAAGTGGCCCATCGCCGGTCAGATTTCATTGAGTCAATTCATGATGGTACGTTCTTTCATGATGCTGTAAAGCTATGGGTTTTTTTACCTAGCTCATTGATTTTATTTGTTTTGTGGGTAACGGGGCTATATTTGTTTTTAACGATGCATTTTAAAAAAAGAAGCAGAAAGCGGATAACACACACTGCAGGATAAAAGATTGGTGTTTATATGTTCGTTAACTTAAATCGATTCATATTAATGAGCCTTGTTGTTTGGTGCTTTTCTTTTAGCTGCTTAGCAACTGAAAGCCAGTTAAAGGTGAATAAAAAAGCCGTGATAAAAGGAGTGGCTTTTAAAGGTGATATAGAAGCCCGAAGAGATAAAGGCATATTGCATAGAAAGCATGCAGATATTGGCGTGAGACTTCCTTTGGCGATAAAAGACTTAACACTAGGTGTTCATTATCGAAGGGTTTATAGCTTAGAAGAAGATGGTTGGGCGCTAGAAAATAGGCCCTATGTTCAATTAGAGCAAAAATTCAAAGGGAACAATAAGCTTGTTTGGAGATTGAGAGTTCGCCAAGAATTTAGAGATCGAGAAGGAAAAGGACACTCTAAACGCAGCCGAGTGAGAGCTAAGGTTGTATTACCCAAGCGAATTTTTAATGCTAAACCGTTTGTGAGCCATGAATATTATTATGATTTAACGGCGCATCAATTATCGCAAACACGGGTAGACATGGGTGTTACCTTCGATAAATTCAAAACAGTGGTGCCGCAACTATCTTTTAAAATAGTGGCAAAGCAAAAGGATAAATGGCAAACCTCATCGGCAATCGTGTTGAGTCTGGCCTTTTAAAAGCAGTTATTAAGGAAGTGAGATAACAATTTCATTGCCTTGTTCAGAAAGTTCAAGCGCAAGAAGGTTTTTATCAGCGGGCCCTTGAAGAACCGTCCCCTGTTTATCAAATTTAGCACCATGACAGGGGCAAACTAGCTTGTCTGGCGCCACAGAAACGGTGCACTTTTGGTGTGTACAGCTTAAGAGCAAGGCAACATATTTTCCATTTTTTTGTTGATGTAGAAAGATCGGTGCCTTGACAGTCGTGGCCTGCAAAATAGCAAAGTCATCGTTTTCTAATACAGTTTTATGAGCAATTATTTTATTGTTTTGCTGCGTTTTTAAAAGAGTGGTTTTGATATTGGGTGATGTTTGGCAGCCCACTAATAAGGAGGCGCCGCAGCTACTTGCTAAGGCGAAGCTGCTGGATTTTTTAATAAAAGATCGCCTATCCATTTAAGGTGCTCCCTAGTTTAATAATGTGTACAGTTTGCCTTATCTATTTGATAGCTTAGTTTCTTTGTAGCGCAGCGATGCGTTCTTCAAGCGGTGGGTGAGACATAAAGAGTTTTTTGACTTGTCCACCATTAATACCAAAAGCGGCTAATTCTTCTGGCATATCAGTTGGCTCATGACTACGCTGTAGGGCTTTTAATGCGTTAATCATTTTTTGTTTACCGGCTAAATTGGCGCCGCCTTTATCGGCATGAAACTCACGATAGCGCGAGAACCACATAACTAGCATGGAGGCTAAAAAGGATAACACGACCTGAGCTAACATTTGGGTCACAAAATAACCAATGCCATGCCCACGTTCATTTTTAAGAATGACCCTATCCACAATATGACCAATGACAGAGGCAAAGAAATATACAAAAGTATTCACCACACCTTGCATCAATGCCATCGTGATCATATCACCATTGGCAACATGGCTGACTTCATGCCCAAGCACGGCTTCTACTTCATCTCTGTTCATTGCATTAAGTAAGCCAGTACTCACGGCCACTAAAGCATCATTCTTATTCATCCCAGTTGCAAAGGCATTGGGTGTAGGGTTATTAAAAATACCGACTTCTGGCATACCAATGCCTGCTTTTTCCGCCTGTTTTGAGACCACAGAAACAAGCCATTGCTCTGTTGAATTTTTAGGCTGATCAATAACCTGAACACCCATGGAACGTTTTGCCATGGATTTTGACATGGCCAAGGAAATGACCGAACCGGTCATGCCAACGATCAGAGAGATAATTAATAAAGCATTCAGGTCTAAATCGACCCCATTTGCCTGCAAAGTACCTGATAAACCAAATAGGCTAAATACCAAGCTGATAACGACCATAATGGCTACATTAGTGGCTAAAAATAAAGCAATTCGAGTCATGTTAAAAATGTCCTTAAACAATATAAAAAGTATTTGGGGGTGAATTTTGTAAATTCAAGTTTAGGTATTTTAAGCTAAATATCTTACTCGACGTTTGCTTGTCTCAATAATCTAAATACCCTATTTTTGATACCTAATGCTTAAACGGTTAAGCGTTTTTGTTTAAGGACAGAGAAGGTTAGTTTGATTACTTGAACGTTCGATTCTAGTTAGGAAAAAGACAGCGTTGCAAAAAAATATAAAACATTAAAGTGAAAGAGGGTGAATAGGCCAGCTAAGTAACGTGCAGAATAAATTTTGCTATTAAACTAGTCAGTTAAACAATTTGGCAAGACAGGGTGTAGCCTAGGTTTGCCATAACACTGGACTCTTTGTTTAAGTCAGCCATGGTCACGTCTTGTTCAAGAAAGAACTGTTTATCAATGCTTAGCATCATTTCGCGCCCATCAACCTGAAGCGATAATAAATCGATAACTAAGGGCTGGCGGCTATTATTTAAAATAACAGCTAAGCGAAATAGGCGAATTAACCGCGTTAACATTTTATGGCTGATAATTCGAATGTCGGGAAGCCGTCTTCGTCTAAACCGTTTTCTAGCCCCAATGACGATGGTTGAAAGCAGAAGCTGTTCGTCTTGGTTATAGCCCGCAAGGTCACTGTTAGCCAAAATATAAGCTGAATGTTGCTGAAAGTCAGTCACATTAATTTGCTGGCCAACCTCATATAAATAAGCGGCCTCAAGTAATAGAGTCTTAAGTTTCGTTGAGGTTAGACTCCAGCTTTTTGAAGTTTGGTGCCAAAATAGCTCGCAAGTTTCTGCTATTTGTTGGGCCTGCCTACGGTCAACGTTGTAAAGACGTTGTAAATGTTGGCGAGTACGCAGTCGTGTATCTCCTTGTTTATTTTGTTGCTCCATTTCAAACAAGACGCCCTCGCGCAAGGCAGCAGAGCAGAATGTCAAAGCAGTTAGGTTTAGGCTCTTCATAAGGGCAATCATAATGGCTAAGCCAGCAGGTAAAACCATGGCTCTAGCTTCGTCAATACCAACTAATGAGAGCTTAGAGACACCGTCTATTTGGCATAATAAATGTTGTAATTTGAGTAAGGTATTTAATTCTAGACGGTCGGTTGTTTCGCTGACTAAACCGATCGCCTTAAAAAGGGCTTTGGCGGTGCCTGATGTTGCAAAGGCCTTATTTGGGTGACTTGTCCTAAAATGATGGGAACACTGCTCAAGCTTTTGCAGTGCGGATACCTCGGCCCGTTTAAATGATTTTTGATTCACGCCTTTACTGAAGTAACGTTCTGTAAAGCTGATGCAGCCCATGTTTTTGCTGTCTCTATATTGAGTATCAGTGCCTTCACCCAGCACTATTTCAGTACTGCCACCACCTATATCAACCACCAAACATGAGTCTTTGATTTCTTCGCTACGAACGACCCCTTGGTAGATTAATCTGGCCTCTTCAGAGCCTGAAATTATTTCAATAGGAAAGCCCAATGAGTACTCAGCCAGTGAGAGAAAAGCATTACGGTTAACAGCTTCTCGCAAGGTATGAGTGGCCACGACACGACATTTTTTAATTTGATGTGTTTTTATTGTAGCGCTCATTTCTTTAAGACTGCTTGCTGCTCTTAGCATCGCCTCGTAACTTAATTCATTAGCCTTATTTAACCCCGCTCGTAAGCGTACTCGATGTTTTACCTTATGCAGAGGTTCAAGCTTACCGGCATTTAAGCGAGCAATAATTAAGTGAAAACTATTAGAGCCTAAATCTAAGGCAGCAATTAATTCTGATTGGGTATCGGCGTTAAGGCTAGTCATTTCTTGTTAGACTCAAGGTCTTTTAGATAGTTATACACCGATATTTGAGAGCGAATTTTTCGCTTATTGCCTCGTGGCAAATATTTGTTATGTTGTTTCTTATCTATAATTCTGGCCTTTGTCTTATCAGACCATTGGAGGTTAAAGATATGGATAATTTGTTGCTGAATGGCAGGGTCATAAATAGGGCAGCCAACCTCTACACGCCGCTCTATATTACGCGTCATCCAGTCTGCCGAACTAATGGTAACGCGAGGGTCTCCATTATTATGAAAAATCGTAAATCGTGTATGTTCTAAAAATCGGTCGACAATAGAAATAACTTCAATATTGTCACTAAGCCCTACAACCCCAGGAGCTAAACTGCACATTCCCCTCAAGACGATTTTAATTTTCACACCGGCACTACTGGCCTCGTACAACTTATCAATAACTTGCTTATCATCAATGTTATTCATTTTAATAAGAATTTCAGCCTTATGCCCTTTTTTGGCCATCTTTATTTCATTCTCAATCGATTTATTAATCCAATCTCTTGTGCCGATAGGGGAAACAATTAAATGTTTAAAAGTGGTTTTTTTATAACTGTGCGCAATAAAGTCAAAAACAAGCGCAACTTCCTTGGTAATCGCTTGTTTGTTGGTAAATAAACTAAAGTCGGTGTAAACCTTAGCTGTTTTTTCGTGAAAGTTACCGGTGCCAACGTGAGCGTAATAGGTTTGTTTTTTATGTTCATGTCGGCCAATTAAACATAATTTAGTGTGGCACTTTAGTGAGGGTAAGCCAAAGTGAACCTTAACACCCGACTCGGTTAAGATACGCGCCCATTCCATGTTGGCTTGTTCATCAAAACGTGCGTGTAACTCAATAACAGCAAAAACTTCTTTGCCATTTCTAACCGCATTGATCAGTGACTTGATAAGCCTACTGTTGTTGGCTACACGGTAGAGGCAAATTTTTATTTCAAATACATTTGGATCAAAAGCTGCCTGACGTATCAATTCGGTAAAGTGATCAAACTTGTGATAAGGGTAACAAAGCAAAATGTCTTGCTGCTTTATTGCATCAAAAGGGCAGGCGTGACGGGAAAATTGCCTAGAAACCAAAGGCGTTAACGGAGGGTTTTCAAGGTGTTTACGCCCCACATTAGGGAAGTCAATAAAGTCTCGGAAATTATGATAACGACCACCTGGCACCACACTATCATGACGTGTAATGCCAAGTTTAGATTTCAGCATGTCGATAGCATGATCTGGCATGGCTCGTTCGTACACAAATCTCACAGGCTTAGCATGTAGGCGCTGCTTTAAACCGATAGATAATTTTTCTAAAACCGATAAATCAATATCATCGGTTAGACCGAAATCAGCATCTCCCGTTACCTTCATAGCGTAAACATTGCAGACCTTGTAATTAAAATAGGCGGAAAAAATATTGTTTATGCAATAGCGAATAATATTGTCGGACATAATAATATCTCGTCGTCGTTTACCTTTTTCACGTGGTAATTCAATAAAACGAGGAGAGTCTGTGGTTGGTATCGCAATGGCTGCATACTGTATGTTTTTACCACCCAGCATTTCACAAATTAAATAGCTGAGGTCATCTTTTAATAAGGCCGCTAAATTAGTGTTTTTATTGATAATAATAGGCTCAATAAAACCTTGTAGGTGATTGGTAAAGTATTTTTGTAGCCAGCTTCCTTGCTCGGGGCTCAGTTGATCTTCATTAATTAAGAAAATGTTTTTATGCGCGAGCCCTTTCAATACCTCATGGTAAGTGACATCAAATTCTTCTTGTAGCTTTAAGACCTTTTTTTGTATATCACGTAACAAGTTTTTGGTCGGTGTTTGTTCATCAAGGTCTTTCTCAATAAGAACCCGACGCTTAACATTGGCAACGCGCACCCTAAAAAACTCATCTAGGTTGTTTGAAAAAATACCTAAAAACCGGACTCTTTCTATAATAGGTGTGGATTTATCAGCCGCTTCTTGTAGCACGCGCTCGTTAAAGGACAGCCAGCTGAGTTCTTTCGCAATATATTTCGCCTCTAATTTTTTGATCACCTAACCCACCTAAGCTGTTTACTAAAACTTTATTATGTAGAGGCAAGATGACAGGTTCGTGACAGTGTCTAATCCTTTGATTTTATGGGGCGAAATTTTCCTGTTCCACGGAAAGGGCTGAGATAGGTATTTGTGCCTCGCGTCTGCATATTGTCATCGTTCTGACACTTCGTTGTCATCATCATTGGTTACATTCACTGCAAATTCTAAGGATGAATGCCATGCTGAATACCACACGAATATCTCGTTTAGATTATTGCTTCAAAATTGTTTTGGAGCAGTCTCGTATTTGTGATTTAAAAGTTTGTAATAAGCAAAACCTGATCTATCTCTTGTTAATGTTAGTCATTTCATTCGGCCTCTTCAGCGGTGAAGAAACCCCCATAGTTGCTGGACAGCAAATTGGCTTAAGTGGCTATGAAATTCACGCAACGCCCAAGATGATAGCGGGTGTTAAAGATAATGCATCTGGCCTAACCTATAACAGTAATACGAATACATTATTTGCTGTTGTTAATAACCCAGAAACGCTACTGGAGCTGACAAAAGACGGTGAGCTAATTCGTCGTATTGATTTAATTGGCTTCGAAGACACAGAAGGGGTGATGTATCTCGGCGGCGAACGATATGCCGTGGTTGAAGAGCGAAAAAGAACCTTGGTAATGTTCGATATTAATGCGCAAACAAAGGTTGTTAATAGGGCGGGCTTAAAGAGCCTTCAGTTGGCCATAACATCAGGTAAAAACAAAGGATTTGAAGGGTTAACTTATAACCAAGACAGTGGGGATTTATTTATCATTAACGAGAAAACACCTCGTCAACTGATAAAGCTGTCGGGTTTTGTTGAATCATCTGATATTGCTATTTCAACGCCGTTTTCTTTAGAAAAAACCTCTTTTGGCGGTGATGATTACTCAGGGGTGCATTATGACGATCAAACAGGCCACCTAATACTCTTAAGTGACGAATCTCGTCAAATGGTTGAAGTCAATAAAGAAGGGATTGAAATCAGCCGATTGGGCTTGAGTAGAGGGAATGCTGGTTTGCATGATGATGTACCGCAGGCTGAAGGTATAACAATGGACAAAGACGGTGATATTTATGTCATCAGCGAGCCTAACTTCTTTTATCGTCTCAAGAGTAAAAATCGCTTGTTAAAAGTCGCGTCAAAAAATGACTAATTGAGTTAAATCAAACTGGCTACCCCATCTATACCATGGCTTCGGTATTTAACTGGGCAAGGTTTACCGGCAACGGTTATGTGCTGGTTAGCCTTGGTGTTCTTGTTATCTTTCAACTGTTTTTTACCTATCAAGAACCGATACAGGACCTGTTGGGTACAGCTGCAAGCAATTTTGCTAAAACTTGTGTTAGGCATAACAATCACGAACTTAAACTAGCGCCTTCTTTAAGTTGTAGGTCAGCCTCTTTTTATACGCACTACTTTCATAATTTCTAAATCAATGCCAGCAACAGTTTCTTCTGTTGGGTAATACGTCATGTTTACTCGGGCGCCTTTTAAGCTCTGGTATTGACCTTTGCGCTTGAATTTAAAGGGCACAGTGCAACCTTCTACCATCAACGTGTGTAAAACCCAGTCGCCTTGAGGGCGTTGAACATGTGACATAACCTTCATTAATTCTGAGTGAGTAAGGCTGGGGTGTTTTTCAATTAGTTTTTGGGGGTCTGATTGCATGTTTTTTAATGATTAATTTAACCAATAACCGTTAAAGAACTTATTGGTTCTTTGTTAAGAGTGGGCGCTAGCTAGACTGACCCCATAATTCACTCTATTTTGATATTCACGTTCTTTTAGGGTACTAGGAATAACTGCATTTATAAGGTACAAGTTATCAAAATAATGGTTAAGATACGACAACTAAACGAACAAGGAAAAGATGATGAGTAACTCAATTTACGATATAGCGCTAACTAAAATTGACGGTAACGAATCAACCCTCTCTGACTACCAGGGAAAGGTTATGCTGATTGTTAATGTGGCTTCTAAATGCGGCTTAACCCCTCAATATGAAGGTTTAGAGGCGCTTTATCAAGCGTATCAAGACAAAGGCTTGGTGGTATTGGGTTTGCCTTGTAATGATTTTGCAGGGCAAGAACCGGGCAGTGATGCTGAAATACAAGCATTTTGTTCAACAAACTATGCCGTCAATTTTCCGCTGTACAGTAAAGTAAACATAAATAGCAGCCCAAGACACCCGCTATACGAATGGCTTATTAATGCCCAGCCAACAAGCAAACAGCTAGAAGGTGGTCAGTTAATGAGCCGACTGGCAGAAAAGGGTTTATCGCCAGCGGTAGAAAGCGATGTCAGTTGGAATTTTGAAAAATTTCTAGTGGCGCGTGATGGTTCAATTAAGGGCCGGTTTGCGCCTGATATAAAGCCTGATGATGCAAGCCTTATTAACGCGATTGAGGAAGCGTTGAGCGCTTAAGAGTTTGCAGGGCTAGTCTCTCTGAAGCGCTTATCTATTGTTAAATGAGTATAAGACATCGTGAGTTCCAGATATTTAAGTTGTAGTGATTTTAAATTTATCAGATGCTTGCGATGTTTTTTTAGTTTATTGAGTGTTGCGCTTGCAACTTGAATGCACCTTTATTCATAGTGAGTCCAAAGCCTGATTACTTTTATAGTATGTTCCTTTTCGTGTATTTGATAAACAAACCTATGCTGAATGTTGATACGACGCGAATATGCACCAGATAAATCGCCAACCAACTTTTCATAGGGTAGTGGGTTTTGGTAAGGGTCTTTTTGAATTATATCTAGAAGAGATTTTGCTTTATTCTTAAGCCCAGAAGAAGAAAGTTTCCTAGCATCTTTTTGAGCTTGTTTTGTATAGAGTAGCTCCCAAGTCACCAATCAAGCTCCTTAGAGCTTTCGGATAAGTCTTGTTTTAATCCCTCTTGGATAGATTCTCGCATGCCTGGAACGGATAACAAGTTAAGCGTTTCAGAGATGGCGTTCCAGTCTTCTTCTGCCACTAAAACGGCATTACCTCTTTTTCCTGTAATGATGACAGGTTGGTGTGTTTCAGTAGTCTCATCTATAAGACTGTACAGTTTAGATCTAGCTTCAGTAACATTTAATATGGTCATAATATTTTACCTCCAAGCTAAGCGTACGCCTAAACGTACGTAAATTCAAGTCTTTTAAAAATCAAAGCGTTAAAAGCTAAGTTGGGAGTAAAGGGGAGGTTATTTTTGAAGAAACTAAGCTGACCGCCCCTTGATTTCGTCAAGTAACTTGAAAAACAGAAATGCGTGATTGCAAGACCTGACCCTATTTTTCTCTTTTTCTCTCAATAAGGTCTTATGAATTGCTCTAACCACCGACCAAATCAAACCAATATTTATCTATCAATTGTGAAATAGTATTTTTTCTTTTCAAAGACTCTCTAACCATTTTCTCAAGAACATACTCATTATATCGAGCGCTGTCACCTATCCAATCAGTAACATACGTATAAGCGATATCAAAGTCATTCGACGACAGATTAGAATTAAAAATATTTTCAAACGAACACCTTAATATTCCCTTTAAATAATGATGACCTGTAAATTCCAGCTCATCAGAACCATCCTCACCAGCTAAATTCTCTACTAGATATATTAGCTTATCTAGTTTTCCCTGAATCTCAGGAACCTGTTGGTTGAGATAGGCTTTTACGAATCTGCTTGATTTATTACTTTCAGTGATAAGAGCAAGAATATCTTGATGGTTGTGTTCAATCAACCACGACTGAAACTCAGCCATATCTGTAGCCTTATTTAGTTCCCTTCCTGCTGAGAAGGCTGAAATTAGTCCAACGATTACTGCAAATTGTTCAACCAAGATTCAATCCATCCATGTACAGTTAACAGTATGTTTTATGGGATTGCATCCCACAAAACAGTATTACCGGGAATCCCGATAGTTTTATTTGGTTGATTTAAATAAAGGGGCTTAACTTTTTGTAATATTTATATATTATTTCCATTCCATTGGTCTCTTGAATTTAAATGGTGGGATTTAATCCCACATATCAATAAGCTTTTTTACCCAGCCAACTTTTAATATTTAAGTCGACGAGCTTGAGCTGTTTCTGAGGCTAGTCTGCGTTTTAAAAAGCATCGTAGTCTTCATTTATTATCAATCGATATTTATCTCTGCTAAGCGTCGCTCGCGCATTAATAGAAAAACGGGCACTGCAAAAGCCACCGCAACGGTAGCCGTTAGTAGAATATACACCCACCATCGAGCCATTGAGAGGCGGCGAGCCTCAACAAATGACCAAACAATAAAAGCGCCCCAGATAACCAGCACATCATTGGTTAAAGAGCTTGAGGCATTGTTAATATAGGCCTGATGAATAAAATGACTAAGTGAAAACCCACCCTGTTCAAGCATATATTGAATATTAAAATACGATGTTAACGTGACGCCCGCTAAAGCAAATAAAGCATAGATTATTTGACGGCTTTTGGATGAGTTGAGCATTAATAGTCCTTTTTTAATGGTGTTTATGGTGCGAAATCATAGGGGCAGTCAAATTGATATTTGATAGCCCCATGAATGAATTTTTCTACCCCGCTAATTTCTTATATTTAAGCCTTTTAGGTTGATCTGCTTCCACACCTAGTCGGCGTTTTAAATCGGCTTCGTATTCTTCATAATTACCTTCAAACCAGACTACATTACTGTCGCCTTCAAAGGCAAGCATGTGGGTGGCTATGCGATCTAAGAACCAGCGATCATGCGAGATGACCACAGCACAACCGGGGAAGCTGAGTAGGGCTTCTTCTAGTGCGCGAAGGGTTTCAATGTCTAAATCATTAGTGGGTTCATCCAGCAGTAAAACGTTGCCGCCTTCTTTCAGTACTTTGGCTAAATGCACACGGTTACGTTCACCACCGGATAGGTCGCCCATGCGTTTTTGTTGGTCAGATCCTTTAAAGTTAAAGCGTCCAACATAAGCGCGTGATGGGGTTTCGTAAGTGCCAACGGTAATCACGTCGTTACCTTCTGATATTTCTTCGAATACGGTTTTGTTGTCGTCTAAGTTTTCGCGTGATTGGTCTACGTAGGCGAGTTTAACGGTTTCGCCTATCTTAATATCACCACTGGTGGGTTCTTCTAACCCGCCCATCATTTTGAATAGGGTGGATTTACCTGCGCCGTTGGCACCAATAATCCCCACGATGCCACCTTGTGGCAGATTAAAGTTTAGGTTGTCGAATAACACGCGGTCACCAAAGGCTTTGCTGATGTTAACGGCTTCTATCACCGAATCACCTAAGCGTGGGCCGGGCGGTATGTAAATTTCCTGTGTTTCGCTGCGTTTTTGGAACTCTTTGGATTGCAAATCATCAAAGCGTGCCATACGTGCTTTGCTTTTGGCATGGCGGCCTTTCGGGTTTGAACGTACCCATTCAAGTTCTTTTTTAATGGAACGTTTTTGTGAAGCTTCGGCTTTTTGCTCTTGTTCTAGTCGTGCGTCTTTTTGTTCTAGCCACGATGAATAGTTGCCTTCCCAAGGGATACCGCGTCCGCGATCGAGTTCTAAAATCCACCCGGCAACGTTATCTAAAAAATAACGGTCATGGGTTACGGCAACTACGGTACCGGTAAAATCGTGCAAGAAGCGTTCTAACCATGCCACAGATTCAGCATCTAAGTGGTTGGTTGGTTCATCAAGCAGCAACATATCGGGTTTTGAAAGTAATAATTTACACAGCGCAACGCGGCGTTTTTCACCCCCTGATAGTTTGCTAACATCGGCATCCCATGGTGGTAGGCGTAGGGCATCTGCGGCAATTTCCATGGTGCGATCGGTGTCGTGGCCATCACCAGCTTGCAGGATGTTTTCTAACTCGGCCTGTTTTTTTGCTAGGGCGTCAAAGTCAGCATCGGGCTCGGCATAAGCGGCATATACAGCGTCTAATTCAGCTTGAGCATTGGTGAGGTCACCTAACGCTTCTTCAATGTTAGCGCGTACGTCCTTGCTTTCGTCTAATTGCGGTTCTTGGGCGAGGTAGCCAATTTTAATGCCTGGCTGTGGGCGCGCTTCGCCCTCTATTTCGGTGTCTAACCCAGCCATAATTTTTAGCAGGGTCGATTTACCTGAGCCATTTAGACCCAAAACACCAATTTTAGCGCCGGGGTAAAACGATAAATAAATATCAGTAAGAATTTTACGTTTTGGGGGAACGACTTTACTAACGCCGTTCATGGTGTAGATATATTGAGCCATTTGTAATCCGTTTATTATTTAAATAAGACTTGTTCTAAGGGTAGTAAACATAGTTAAACGTGTATTAATCGTTTATGGCGCGGCTCGTTTAATGGCGAGTTGGCGCGCATAGTTATTGATAGATATTTTATACAATGATTGGATGGCGTTATAGGCGTAAATATCAGATTAGGTAGCGATATAGGTGGTTTTTTCTTATAAATTAGATAAATGCGTATTACAATCTTATTATATTGCATTGCACAAATAATTTTATTTTAAGGAAGGAACATGACTGAAAACAGAATGTCGAGCTTTATTGCTCCTCAAACAATTGTTGTTATCGGCGCCAGTTCACGTGATGGCTCACTCGGTAAGATCATTGTTCAAAACTTATTGTCTGGCGGTATGGCGAAAGGCAATATCAGTATTGTTAACCCTAAGTATAAACGTGTACTCGACCTTCCTTGTAGTGCCTCGGTAGATGAACTTGAATCTGCAGCGGATTTAGCGGTTATTGTTTCACCACCTAAGACTGTACCGGGGTTAATTGCTGAACTAGGGCAAAAAGGGACAAGAAGTGTTGTTGTCATTACCGCTGGGTTTTCTGAAGGCAATGGCACCGGTGGTAAAGATCTTGAGGCGCAAATGTTGAAAGAGGCGCGTCAATATAATGTGAGAATTATAGGGCCGAATTGTTTAGGGGTTATCTCACCGATTAACAAATTAAATGCGAGTTTTAGCCATTTAATGCCTAACAAAGGAAAGATTGGTGTCATTTCTCAATCAGGCGCCATGTTAACCTCGATTATTGACTGGGCATGTGGTCGCGGTATCGGTTTTTCTCATCTAGTGTCGCTGGGGGATATGGCTGATATTACATTTGGAGAGGTCTTAGATGCAATGTCAATGGACTCAGAAACGGAAGCTATTGTTATTTACATGGAATCGGTTCAGCATGCGAGGCGCTTTATTTCAGCAGCAAGGGCCGCCTCTAGGACGAAGCCGATTGTTGTGCTGAAAGTGGGCCGCTCAGATGCGGGCAGTAAAGCAGTAGCGTCTCATACGGGGGCAATGGCAGGTTCTGACGATGTCTATCAAGCTGTTTTTGATCGTTCAGGATTACTTAGGGTCAATGGGATGAGTGAGCTTTTTTATGCTGCTGCATCACTGACATCGGTTAAACCACTGGATAAGAGTGGCTTAGCCATTTTGACAAATGGTGGTGGTATGGGTGTATTGGCAACAGACGCATTGGTTCAATCAGGTGGGGTGTTAGCGCAGCTGTCAGATGTCAGCAAACAAAAGCTTGATAAGGTGTTGCCAAAAACATGGTCGGGTGCAAACCCTATCGACATTATTGGTGATGCTGGACCAGACCGTTATGCTGCCGCCTTGGGTGTTCTTCAAGAGGATGAAAATATTGGTGCGATATTGGTCTTGAATTGTCCGACGGCTGTTTCATCAAGCATTGATATAGCGAAGGTTGTGGCTGATATTGCTGCAACAGGTAAAAAATGTGTGCTCACCAGTTGGGTGGGTAGTGCAACCGCCGAAGCAAGTCGTTCCTTGTTTGCTGAGCGAGGTATTCCGAGTTATGCAACGCCTGAATCGGCGGTTAATTCATTTATGTATTTAGTACATTATCGTCAAAACCAGAAAATTTTGATGGAAACACCGCCCGCGCTGACAGAAGATTTAGAGTTTGACGTTAAGGCAGCACAGTCTATTGTTGACAAAGCGGTAGCGAAAAAGCGCGAATGGCTTAATGAAATGGAAGCAAAGCAGGTGTTGGCAGCCTATGGTATTCCGACGGTAACAACACGCCTGGCTACGACAGCCGAAGAGGCTGTCAGTTTTGCGACAGAGCTTGGGTACCCAGTGGCGGTAAAAATATTTTCTCCCGATATTCTTCATAAATCAGATGTTCAAGGCGTTGCGCTGAACTTGGCGAGTGAGGCAGCGGTAAAACAAGCCGTACTGGATATTCAAAATACGGTTCAACATCGTCGGCCAGATGCGCAAATAGAAGGCTTTTTTGTTCAAAATATGGCTAATTATAAAGATGCGCATGAGGTGATCTTAGGTGTGTTAAATGACCCAACATTTGGTCCGGTTTTAATGTTTGGTCAGGGGGGTACAGCGGTTGAAGTGTATAACGATAAAGCGCTAGCCTTGCCTCCATTGAACCTTAAGTTAGCAAAAGATATGGTGGCGAGGACGAATATTTATCATCTGCTAAAAGGTTATCGTGATCGAGAAGCTGTTGATATGGATGCGCTTTTGTTAACACTGATTAAACTCTCTCAATTAGTTGTGGATTTTGATCGCTTAGTTGAGTTGGATGTTAATCCGTTGCTGGTTAATAGTCAGGGTGTTGTTGCGCTCGATGCCCGCATACGTATTTCTATAAAAAGTGAGGTGAAGACGAACAGGCTGGCTATACACCCTTACCCACATGATCTTGAAGAGAAAATAACGCTTGCGTCCGGTAAAACCTACGAATTGAGACCGGTGAGACCAGAGGATGAACCGGCGCTGATAGAAAACTTTAATCAGTTAACCAAAGAAGAGATACGGTTTAGATTTTTTAATGCAATAAAGACGATGAGTCACCCCATGGCAGCACGTTTTTCGCAAATTGATTATGACCGTGAAATGGCGTTGGTTATAACGGACCCAAGAACACAAAAAAACTGGAAGCTGTACGCCGTGGTGCGCTTAATATTAGAGGCATTTGAACCAAGGGCCGAGTTTTCTTTAATTGTTAATCATGTCGTTGGCCGACAAGGCTTGGGTACGTTATTGTTGAAGAGGATTATTCATTACGCCGAATCAAGAGGGCTTAAGGAGGTGTATGGTTCAGTGTTGGCAGAAAACAAAGTCATGCTAGATCTGTGTAAAAGAGCCGGCTTTACGATGCAAAGTCAGCATAATGAACCCGGGGTGGTGACGGTGAAGCTGTTATTAAATCGCGAAGCGTCAAACAGTTGATTTAGCTCAATTGCATTAGAGCACGTATGTGTTGTTCGGCACTACGTCCCAATGCTTTTAGTGCGTAACCGCCTTCGAGTACAGAAACAATGCGATTGTGCGAGTAGCGCCGTGCAATCGCTATGATTTCCTGTGTTACCCAAGCAAAGTCTTGATCTTGAAAACACAGGGTCGCGATATCATCTTCCCAGTGTGCATCAAAGCCGGCCGATATAAAAATAAACTGTGGTTTAAAAGCATGTAAGGCGGGTAACCAATGTTGTTGTACCTGAGCGCGGAACTCTGCCCCTGTTGAGCCTGACTTTAAAGGCGTGTTAATGAGCTTGTTGGGGATGCTCGGGCGATTAGAAAATGGAAACAGAGGGTGCTCATAGCTTGAGCAAAATAGCACGCGATCATCTGCCTCAAAAATTTCCTGTGTGCCATTACCTTGGTGGACATCAAAGTCAACAATGGCAATACGATCTAGTGTGTGTTTTTCAAGAGCGTGTGCAGCCGCAACAGCAATATTGTTGAAAAAACAAAAGCCCATTGATTTGGACCTTTCCGCATGGTGCCCCGGTGGCCGAACAGCACAAAAAGCATTTTCTATTTGCTTGTCCATAATAAGGTCAACCGCAGTGGTGCCTGCGCCTGCAGCTTTTAGCGCAGCGTCTAGGCTATGTTCGTTCATTAGCGTATCAGGGGTGATTTGAAAGAGCGCTTGCCCGCTGCCAGGGGCGTTATCAACTATATATTCAAGGTGTTGCTGGCTATGAACTCGCAATAAAGCGGCTTGCTCGACATTTGGCGCCTCAATATGCTCTAAAAGGTCCCAAAGCTGTTGGTGTTTTAATTGATCTTGAATGGCATATAGGCGACTTGACCTTTCTGGGTGTCCATCCCCCATGTCATGTTTAATTAAATCAGCATGCGTGATGTAGGCCGTTCTCATACAACATTGGTCCGGTAGTTTATGATGTTAATAATATACATTAAAGAACTTGAGCATGCGTTGATCAGGCTTTAGGATGCCAATTGGTGTTGGTTTTTCAAAGTTCTTGTGTGCTTTCTGCTAAAAATAGCCTTGTAACCACAATATGATGTAGAATTCGCTTTTTTATTTAATTAACGACGTTGGAAACGGCACGAGGAAACTAAATGTACAACAAGCGCATGACCATTGAAGGATTTGATGACGAACTTTGGGCGTCTATTCAACAAGAAGAGCAACGCCAAGAAGACCATATTGAGCTGATCGCATCTGAAAACTACGCGAGTCCTCGTGTGATGCAGGCGCAGGGTTCTATGTTGACTAATAAGTATGCAGAAGGCTATCCAGGTAAACGCTATTATGGTGGTTGTGAGTATGTGGATATTGCTGAGCAGTTAGCTATTGACCGTGTTAAAGAGTTGTTTGGTGCAGATTATGCCAATGTGCAACCTCATGCGGGCTCACAAGCCAATGCAGCAGTTTATTTCGCACTTTTACAAGCAGGCGATACCATTTTAGGGATGAGTTTGGCACACGGTGGGCACCTCACGCATGGAGCTAAAGTAAACTTCTCGGGCAAAATATTTAATGCCGTTCAATACGGCTTAAATGAAGTAACCGGCGAGGTAGATTATGAAGAAATTCAAGCACTGGCAAACGAACATAAACCTAAAATGATTGTAGCCGGTTTTTCTGCGTATTCTCGTGTAATGGACTGGCAAAAATTCCGTGATATTGCGGATTCTGTTGGTGCGTATTTATTTGTAGATATGGCGCATGTTGCCGGTTTAGTGGCGGCGGGTGAATACCCAAGCCCAGTAGGGATTGCTGATGTTACTACATCAACCACACATAAAACATTACGTGGCCCACGTGGTGGTTTAATTTTGGCCAAATCCAATCCTGAGATTGAGAAAAAATTAAACTCAATGGTCTTTCCAGGTACTCAAGGCGGCCCACTGATGCATGTGATTGCAGCGAAAGCAGTGGCCTTTAAAGAAGCGTTGTCACCTGAATTTAAAGCTTACCAAAAACAAGTTAAAGTAAATGCTAGTGCGATGGCCGATACCTTTATCGCACGTGGTTATAACATCGTGTCAGGTGGTACAGACAATCACTTGTTCTTGGTTGATTTAATCGACAAAGGCTTAACCGGTAAAGCAGCTGAAGCAGCCCTAGAAGCGGCGAACATCACGACTAATAAAAACTCTGTACCGAATGACCCTCAGTCACCCTTTGTGACCAGTGGTATTCGTTTAGGTGCGCCAGCAATTACAACACGCGGCTTTAGCGAACAAGACAGCAAAGACCTTGCTGGTTGGATGTGTGACATTCTTGATGACATTGAAAACGAAAGCGTTCAACAAGCGGTTAAGGAAAAAGTATTGGCCATTTGTTTACGTTTACCTGTTTACGCAGATTAAGGTTTAAGCCATATGCAATGCCCCTTTTGTAATGACAGTGATACACGTGTTATTGACTCGCGCTTAGCGGGTGAAGGGGATAGTGTGCGTAGGCGTCGTGAATGCCAAGCATGTAAAGAGCGGTTTACCACCTTTGAGACAGCCGAGCTGAATCTGCCGAGGGTAGTGAAGAGTAATGGTGTTCGCGAGCCCTTTTGGGAAGAAAAGCTTAGTGTCGGGGTATTGCGTGCGTTAGAGAAACGGCCTGTTAGCAGCGAAGATATTGATGCTGCTTTGAGTCGCATCAAAAAAAGCTTGCTGTCACTGGGCGAGCGCGAAGTCCCCTCGATGAAAATTGGTGAGCTGGTGATGGAAGAACTAGGAAACCTAGACCATGTTGCTTATGTTCGTTTCGCGTCTGTGTATAAAAGTTTTGAAGACATCAATGAATTTAGAAAAGTAATTGATGAGCTTGAAAAAGAAGATAAAAGCGAACAGCTGATGTTATCAGCCGTTGTTAGCAAAAAATAATATGATGCTATGACGTTTACGTCTGATGATCAACGCCATATGAACCGAGCGCTAGAACTGGCGGCGCTTGGTAGGTACAGCACAAAACCAAACCCTTGTGTCGGCTGTGTTATTGTTGACGAGGGGCGCGTTATTGCTGAAGGTTGGCATAAAAAAGCTGGCGAACCACATGCTGAAGTATATGCGTTACAGAGTGCTGCTGCAGCAGCGAAAGGTGCAACTGCGTATGTGACATTAGAGCCTTGCAGCCACCATGGCAGAACACCACCGTGTGCTGATGGTTTAATTAACGCGGGGGTATCTCGCGTGGTTATTGCTATGCAAGACCCTAATCCTATTGTGTCCGGGCAAGGTGTTGCTAAACTTCAGGCTGCAGGTATTGAGGTGGCTGTTGGCTTGTTTGAAGAGCAAGCAATAGCGCTAAATCAAGCGTTCTATCATAGGATGACTACAGGCCAGCCGTATATTTTTAGTAAAGTGGCAATGAGTCTGGACGGTAAAACAGCGATGGCATCGGGCGAAAGCCAATGGATAACAGGAGCAGCGGCGAGAAAGGATGTACATCAGCTACGTGCTGAAAGTGATATTGTCTTAACAGGGGTAGGAACAATCCTTGCTGATGACCCCCAGTTAACAGCGAGAGATGGTTTGGAGCATATAGCGGTAGAGCAACCGCATCGAGTTATTCTAGATTCGCAGTTAAAAACCCCAGTGAATGCTCGTATTTTTAAGTCGAACGTTAAGGTCACTATTTTAACCTGTAGTAATAATCAAGACGCTATGACGGCTTTACAGCAAGCTGGCTGTACTGTGCAGGTGATTGCTGCCGATGCTCAGGGACAAGTTGATTTATACGCCGTTCATGAGTGGTTAAGGTCGCAGGATATTAATAGTGTAATGGTTGAAGCCGGTGCATTGTTAAATGGTGCACTGTTGCAAGCAGGTATTATTGATGAGTTAATCATTTATATGGCGCCAAGTGCCTTAGGGTCGGATGCAAGAGGTGCTTTTTCTATGCCTCAAGTGTCAACGTTGTCAGATAGAGTTCAACTACACTATGTGGGTATGCATGAGCTTGATAGCGATATTAAATTAACTTATCGGGTTAAAAGGGAAGGCTAAATGTTTACTGGAATTATCGAAGCAGTCGGTGAAATTAAGCGTATTGAGCAACAGCAAGGTGATGTGCGCTTGACGGTTGCTACAGCTCATTTAGATTTGAGTGATGCACAGCTTGGTGACAGTATTGCTGTTAATGGTGTCTGTTTAACGGCCATTGAATTGGCGGCAGGCCAGTTTGTTGCGGATGTTTCAAATGAAACATTATCGGCAACAACGATGGAGGCACTAACAGTCGGTACGGCGGTTAATTTAGAATGTGCGTTACAAGCACACACTCGCTTAGGTGGACATATGGTTAGTGGCCACGTTGATGGGGTTGGACAGGTGCTTGAGCGCAAAACCGATGCACGTTCAGTTCGTTTTCGTTTTAGTATGCCTAAACAATTAGCTCGTTATGTTGCGCAAAAAGGCTCCATTTGTATTGATGGTATTAGCTTAACGGTGAATAGCGTGGATGATTCTTCGTTTTCCGTTAATATTGTGCCGCACACGTTAGAGATGACAACATTAGGCCAGCGAACAATTGGCGATTCAGTGAATCTTGAAGTAGACGTTATTGCGCGTTACTTAGAGCGCTTAATGATGGGGGATGCGCAGGACTCGTCACCAGTCGATTATAAAAAATTACTTGAAAGCAGTGGCTTTGTTAAATAATCTGAAAAGAAACTGAGTTGAATCGGCTACAATACGTGCCACTGACCAACTAAAAATACTTATGAATACGACTCAAGAAATTATTGATGACCTAAAGCAAGGCAAAATTGTCATCATAATGGACGATGAAGATCGTGAAAATGAAGGTGACTTGCTAATGATTGCTGAGCATGTGCGCCCGCAAGACATTAACTTTATGGCGAGTTATGGCCGCGGTTTGATTTGCTTAACGTTAACGCGTGAGCGTTGCCAGCAATTAAGGTTGCCGTTAATGGTTAATGATAATCAAGCAGCCTACTCAACCAATTTCACGGTGTCAATTGAAGCGGCCGAAGGCGTAACTACCGGTATTTCAGCGGCTGATCGTGCAAAAACTATTTTAGCCGCGGTTAATCCAACTGCAAAGCCAACCGATGTTGTTCAGCCGGGGCATATTTTCCCGCTGATGGCGCAACCGGGTGGGGTTTTAAATCGTACAGGGCATACTGAAGCTGGCTGTGACCTTGCGCGTCTGGCAGGTGCAGAGCCTGCTGCTGTTATTGTGGAAATATTAAATGATGATGGCACGATGGCAAGACGAGCAGATTTGAGCGTTTTTGCTGAAAAACATGAATTAAAAATGGGGACGATTGCCGACTTAATTCATTACCGTATACAAAATGAAAAAACGATAGAGCTTGTCAGTAGTTGCCATTATCCGACTAAATACGGTGATTTCAGACTTCATGCTTTTCAAGATGAAATAGATAATAAGCTGCATTTGGCCTTAACGTATGGTGATGTCAACACAGATGAGCCAGTAATGGTTCGAATTAATGCAAAAAGCACATTAGCCGACTTATTACACGCGAAAGAGAGTGATCATTACCCCTTGCCAAGTGCGATGCAAAAGATTGTTGCTGAAGGGCGAGGTGCGTTGATTTTAATTCGTAATAAAGAAGATAATCAATCGATTGTTGAGTTTATTCACGAGCAAGAATTAAAAGAAAAAGGGGTGTCTAATTTGGCGCCACAACCCTTGGTTGACTCAAGAGAAGTGGGTGTAGGTTGTCAAATTTTAACAGCGCTCGGTATTAAAAACTTAAAATTGCTTGGTACGCCAACGAAATATTCAGGACTGACTGGTTTTGATATTGAGATTGTTGAGCATGTGCCATTAGATTAAGTTGCTGATAAATGAAGAGTGCAGCAGCTTAAGCGCTTTTCGAACGATACAAATGGTTCTTTAAATTTAAGTTTATACGTACACATAACAAGGGTTTTATATGTCAGATGCAAAGGTAATAGAAGGGAATATGGTCGTGCGTGATGCACGTTTCTGCTTATTGGTGGGGCGTTTTAATAGTTTCATTGTTGACCAACTAGAAGGCGGTGCAATTGATACATTAGTTCGACATGGTGCGGATATTAAAAACATTGATATTGTCAAAGTACCTGGCGCATTTGAAATGCCCTTGGCAGCGCAACGTCTAGCAGCGAAGCAAAAATACGATGCAATCATTGGTTTGGGCGCGGTTATTCGCGGTGGTACGCCACATTTTGAATATGTTTCAGCCGAGGTCACCAAAGGCCTAGCCACTGTGTCATTGCAAGCGAATATCCCTGTTACGTTTGGTGTGTTAACAGTTGACTCTATCGAGCAAGCGATAGAACGTGCGGGCACAAAGGCTGGAAATAAAGGGGCAGAAGCGGCCCTTGCGGCCATTGAAATGGTTAATGTGCTTAAGGTGATAGACGCCGAATGAGTTCACCAAAAAGCAATGCAAGATTAGTCGCGTTACAAGCTTTGTATCAGTGGCAAATTACGGGTCAAAACCTTAATGAAATTTGTAAACAATTTGAAGAAGATTCAGAAACGCCTAAATATCAAACAGCCTATTTTGAGCACCTATTGATCGGTGTCGTTGATAAACTGGGTGAGTTAGACGAAGCAATTAGTGAGTTCACTACGCGAAATTTAGAAAAGATTGATCCCATTGAAAAGGCTGTTTTACGCTTGGGTGCATATGAGCTATTTTACAAGCCAGAAGTACCGTACCGAGTGGCTATTAATGAGTCGATAAACTTGGCGAAAAAATTTGGTTCTGAAAAAAGTCATGCTTATGTAAATAGCATCATGGACAAATTAGCGCAAAAAAGTCGAGCCGTTGAAATAAACGCAAAATCAAAAGGCAAGAAAAAAACCGGTTAACCTTGCAAGATGTCGTCCCCCGAGTTTTCGATTATTGAAGAGTTCTTTGCCTCAAGAGCAGGTGGCCCTAACGAATCCTTAGTGCTAGGTATCGGGGATGATTGCGCTGTAATCGATGTGCCTAGCCATAAACAAATAGCTGTTAGCACGGATACGCTGGTTGAAAATGTACATTTCTTAGCGAATAGTGAACCAGAATTGTTAGGGCATAAAGTGCTGGCTGTTAACCTAAGTGATTTAGCCGCGATGGGGGCATCCCCAGCATGGGCCTCGTTAGCGATTACACTACCAGCTATAGATAAAGCTTGGCTTGCATCGTTTGCAAAAGGTTTTTTTGAATTGGCTGAGCGATATTCGTTACAGTTAATAGGCGGTGATACTACTCGAGGCCCCCTTTCTATTACAGTGAATGTGATGGGTCTATTACCTAAACAGCAACGATTGATGCGTTCAGGCGCAAACGTTGGTGACGATGTTTATGTGTCCGGTCATATTGGTAGCGCCGGCTTAGGCTTAGAAAAAGCCCGCCAAGGTTATCTCAACATGATGGACGCAGAACTGTGTTCATATTTAAAGCCAAACCCTCAAGTGGCCTTAGGGCGCGAGCTGCTCAATGTAGCGACATCTTGTATTGATGTTTCAGATGGCTTGTCTGCAGACTTGAGTCACCTACTTAAAGCAAGCGGTGTTGGGGCAAGCGTATGGGATGAGTGCTTACCTGTGACTGAGTCCGTTCGCCAACATGCTAGTAAGCTGAGTGACGATTTATGGCCTTATTCGACAGGTGATGATTATGAGTTATGCTTTACATTACCCTCGAACCTAAATGCTGATGAATTAAGTAAATTACATAAGTATGACATTACAAAAATTGGTGTTATTGAGAAAGAGGGGGGCTTGAGAGTCGAAGTGAAAAACGGAAAAATATTTACGCTTAATAAGGGGTACGATCATTTTGCGAGCTGATAAAACCCCGTCATTTAAACAATTATTAGCTAACCCTGTGCAAATGTTGGCTTTTGGGTTTGGTTCTGGGTTATCTAAAAAAGCACCCGGCACGATGGGAACATTAGTGGCGATTCCATTTTATTATGTACTAATCAAGTTTTTTGAAAATGGTTATGCAGCGGCGTTGATATTGGTCGTTGTTTCAGGTGTGTGGATATGTGGTAAGGCGGCGGATGATATTGGTGTGCATGATCATGGTGGTATTGTCTGGGATGAAATTGCTGGTTATTTACTAACAATGTATTGGGTGGCGTTTAGTTGGCAAAACGTAATACTGGGGTTTGTTTTATTCCGTCTATTTGATATTGCGAAACCCTGGCCCATTAATTGGTTAGATACAAAAGTAAAAGGTGGCCTCGGCATTATGGTCGATGATCTATTGGCAGGGCTGATGTCTGCCGGCTGTTTATACGTATTAACAGGCTTGCTTTAAAACGAAGAATTAAAAACAGTAAATAAAACGTTAATAGTGATTGTAAAAGAAAGCTAAATCCAGTATTATTCTTCTCTTAAATGGACGCGGGGTGGAGCAGTTTGGTAGCTCGTCGGGCTCATAACCCGAAGGTCGTAGGTTCAAATCCTGCCCCCGCTACCAATGAATATACGGTACCCCATTTGGGGTATTTTTGTTTGGCCCCTTATGAATCTAAATAAGACTAAAGATTTAAGGCAAAAATTAAAGTGTTGAATGGGGCTTTGGCCCTTTTTTTGTACGTGATGGATAGAGATGAATCAAGCACCCGCTAAAATATTAGAGTTGATTAGGCCCGCAGTTACTGGACTTGGTTATGAGTTTGTTGGTGCGGAGTTTACCGGGCAAGGTAAGGCGGCGACTTTATTGGTTTATATCGATTCGGAAAAAGGAATTATGGTGGATGACTGTTCTAAAGTGAGTCATCAAATTAGCGGTATTATGGATGTTGAAGACCCAATAACAGGACAATACAGGCTTGAAGTTTCATCGCCTGGTTTGGAGCGTCCATTGTTTGAGTTGGCTCATTTTGAACGCTTTAAAGGATCAACAGTCAAATTGGAGTTGCGTCAATCAACACTTGAAGGGCAACGTCGGTTTACAGGCGAAATTCTAGAAGTGAAAGGTGAGACAGTGCACTTACATGTTGATGACGAGGAAATAGAAATTCCGTTTTCTCTCATAAAGAAAGCTAGGCTAGTAGTTAATTATTAAAAAATATTTCAGGGTTAAAGATGGCTAATAAAGAAATTTTAATGGTTGTAGACGTTGTTTCTAACGAAAAAGAAATTGATCGTAGTGTTCTTTTTGAAGCAATTGAAGCTGCTTTAGAGATGGCAACGAAAAAACTATACCGTGACGACATTGCAGTGCGTGTAGCTATTGATCGCGTGAGTGGGGATTATGAATCTTTCCGTCAATGGGAGGTTGTTGAAGCTGACCCTGAGTTTGAAAATGGTTTAGAAAACCCAGATGCTCAAATCCTACTGGAAGATGCACAGAAAAAAGACCCAACTTTAGAAGTGGGTAGCTTTATAGAAGAGCCAATTGAGTCGGCTGACTTTGGCCGAATTGGTGCGCAGGCTGCAAAGCAAGTGATTGTTCAAAAAGTTAGAGAAGCTGAACGAAGAAAAGTATACGAACTTTATAAAGATAAAGTGGGCGAGCTGGTCACAGGCGTTATTAAGCGTATTGAGCGTGGTAATGTGTTTGTAGACCTAGAAGGGACAGCGGATGCCATTATTCCACGTGAAGAAATGATTCCAAGGGAGCCCGTTAGAACAGGCGATAGGATTCGTGGTTACTTAAAGTCAGTAGAAGAAGTAACACGTGGTCCGCAGCTGACGGTTTCAAGAAGCGCACCAGAATTACTAACAGCGCTTTTTAAACTAGAAGTGCCTGAAGTAGGAGACGGTTTAATTGAAATTTTGGGGGCTGCGCGTGACCCAGGTTCAAGAGCAAAAATAGCCGTTCGTACACGAGACCAACGTCTAGACCCTGTGGGTGCCTGTGTTGGGATGCGTGGTTCACGAGTTCAAGCAGTATCAAATGAACTGGCAGGTGAACGTGTAGATATTATTCTTTGGGATGAAAACGAAGCGCAGTTCGTGATTAATGCGATGTCGCCAGCTGAAGTGGTTGCGATTGTCGTGGACGAAGATAAGCACAGCATGGATGTGTCAGTTAAAGACGATAGTCTCTCGCAGGCAATTGGTCGAGGTGGACAAAATGTTCGTTTGGCAAGTGAGTTAACTGGCTGGAAGCTTAATGTGATGAGCGAGACGCAAGCAGATGAGCAAAATTCATCAGAAGCAGATGGTTATGCTCAACAATTAATGCTTGATCTTGATGTTGATGAAGATGTTGCACTCATTTTAGTGCAAGAGGGTTACACCTCAATTGAAGAAATAAATTTCGCAGATTTAGATGATCTAACTGATATTGAAGAATTTGATGAAGATATTGCTGAAGAGCTGCAACAACGTGCTAAGGATGCTTACTTAATAAAAGCAATTGCTTCTGAAGAAGTCTTAGAAGAACATGAGCCAGCCAAAGACCTTCTTAATATGGAAGGGATGGATCGTGAGTTAGCCTTTAAATTAGCGAGCAAAGAAATTGTCACAATGGAAGATTTAGCTAATTTAGCAACCGATGAACTACTCGAAATAGCAAGTATTGATGAAGAGCGTGCGACAACATTAATTATGAAAGCACGTGAACCTTGGTTCGCTGAGTAAGCAATAAACTCTCTGGAGAAAGAAGTATGGCAGATATTACAGTTCAACATTTAGCAAAAGTAGTTGGTACCTCCGCTGAAAAGCTAGTGGAGCAACTAAAAGATGCTGGTGTAAAAGGTAAGACAATAACCTCAACGCTTAGTGAAGACGATAAAGTAAAATTACTCACATATCTTCGTGAGAGTCACGGGAAAGCTAAAAAAGACATCTCCGCACCAAAAAAGATGACTCTTAAACGTAAAACTACCGTCACAGAGCTGAAGCAAGCAAAAGGCCGTGGCGCAAGTTCGGTTAGTATCGAGGTTAGAAAAAAGAAAACACTTGGACGCTCCGCTGAAGAAATTGCGACGGGTTTGAGTTCTGATGAACTTGAAGAAGCAAAAAGAGCGGCCCAAGCACATCAAGACTTAGTGCAGGAACAAGGTGCCGCTCGTGAAAAAGAACAAGAAAGAGCCAGCAAAAAACAAGAAGCCTTAGATAAAATTGAAGCTGAAAAACAGGCTAAGTTAGCTGAAGAAAAAGCAATTTTAGAAGCTGAACAAGCTAAAGAAGCTGCAAAAAAAGCAGCGGCTGAAGCAGAAGAGGCGGCTAAGCGTGCTGAGTTAGAAGCAAAGCAAAAACCAGAGCCGCAGCCAGAACCAGAACCAAAAAGTGAGCCAGTTGAGGAGCCTAAGATTAAAATAGCTTCACCTGAGATTATGGCCAGAGTGAAGGCAGAAGCTGACGCTAAAAAAGCAAAAGAACTGGGCCGCAAGACAGACAAGAAGAAGGCGGGCTCTAAGTTCGGTGGAGGCATCTTGCACGTAGACAAGAAACCACGTCGAAATAAAAAGAAAGGTGGCGGTAAGACACGTGATATACGACTAGAATCCGATGGTAAGCACGGTTTTGAAGTACCAACAAAAAGTATTGTTTATAGTGTAGAAATTCCTGAAAGCATTATTGTCTCTGACCTTGCTCAGCGTATGAATGTGAAAGCAGGAGAAGTTATTAAAACATTGATGGGATTAGGCACTATGGCTACCATCAATCAACCATTAGACCAGGAAACAGCGGTAATTGTCGTTGAAGAAATGGGCCATAAGGTTGTTTTACGCAGCGATGAAGACATCCAAGCTGAGTTATTAGCAGATGTCATAGAAAAAGACGGTAAAGAAGAGCCGCGTGGCCCAGTCGTGACGATTATGGGGCACGTAGATCATGGTAAAACATCGCTATTAGATTATATTCGCGAAAGTCGTGTAGCAGCGGGTGAATCAGGTGGTATTACTCAGCATATTGGTGCTTATCGAGTTAAACAAGGCGATAGCATGGTGACTTTCATTGATACACCTGGGCATGCCGCGTTTACTGCAATGCGTGCACGGGGTGCGCAAATAACCGATTTAGTTATTTTAGTGGTTGCTGCCGATGATGGAGTGATGCCGCAAACAAAAGAAGCCGTTGAGCATGCGCGAGCAGCGGGTGTCCCGATGATTGTTGCTGTTAATAAGATGGATAAAGAAGGGGCGCAGCCTGATCGAGTAAGGAATGAGTTGTCTCAACTTGAGGTGACACCTGAAGATTGGGGTGGTGATACGCAATTTGTTAATATTTCAGCATTAAAAGGCGACGGTGTTGATGAGTTACTTGAAGCAATTGCGCTACAAGCTGAATTATTAGAGTTGTCTGCACCAGTTGATGTGGCGGCTACAGGCGTTGTAATTGAGTCACGACTAGATAAAGGCCGAGGCCCAGTGGCAACTATTCTTGTGCAAAAAGGCACCTTGAATATGGGGGACTATCTAGTTGCCGGTGAAGCGCATGGTCGAGTTAAGGCGATGTTTGATGAACATGCTAAAGCAGTGAAATCAGCAACGCCAGCGGTACCCGTTGAAGTGCTGGGTCTTTCAAGTGCAACTGAAGCTGGCGTTGAAGTATATGCTGCACCAAGCGAGCGAAAAGCACGTGAAATTGCGGAATTCCGCCAAAATAAATCGAAACAAGCAAGGCAAGCAAAACAGCAAGCAGCGAAACTAGAGCAAGCATTCTCACAAATGGAAGATGGGGATAGCGCTACACTTAATGTACTACTTAAAACAGATGTACATGGCAGTTTAGAGGCACTTAAATCATCACTAACAAATCTTTCAACAGATGAAGTGAAGGTTTCAATTGTGGCCGCAGGTGTTGGCGGTATTAATGAAAGTGATGTTAACCTTGCTGCTGCGTCAGATGCGCTAATTATCGGCTTCAATACACGTGCCGATGCAAGTGCAAGGCGTATGATTGAAAACCGAGGTGTATCGGTTCGTTATTACAGTATTATTTATGATGTGATTGATGATGTACGTGATGCGTTGTCAGGCCTATTAGCTCCAGACATTAAAGAGCAAATTGTGGGGATTGCAAACGTACGAGACGTATTTAAATCACCTAAATTAGGCGCAATTGCAGGCTGTATGGTGACAGAAGGTTACGTTAAGAGGGATTTACCTATTCGTGTGTTACGTGACAATGTTGTTATCTATGAAGGACAGCTTGAGTCATTAAGGCGCTTTAAAGATGATGTTCAGGAAGTTAAGTCGGGTATGGAATGTGGTATTGGTGTGAAAAACTACAATGACGTACAAGATGGCGATCAAATTGAAGTTTTTGAGCGCATAGAAGTTAAACGCAAATTATAAGCAGTGATTAATGCCTAGAGAGTTTTTACGTTTCCAACGAGTTTCACGCCAACTTCAACGAGAGTTGGCTGAAATTATTCAGCGTGACCTGAGAGACCCTGACGTTGGCTTTGTCACAGTTAGTGATGTTGAAGTCACGAAAGATTTAGCGGTCGCCAAAGTTTTTGTCAGCGTGTTAACAACGCAAGAAGCAGAAGATAAGCAGTCTAGTGTTGCGGCTTTAAATCGTGCGTCAAACTACATCCACGGTATCGTTTCAAAGCGGATGCGCATGCGGATGGTGCCAGAATTACGTTTTTTTCTAGATGAGTCTATCGAACAAGGTATTAAAATGGATGCGCTGCTGAAAGCAACAAACCCAGATAACGAGAAATAACGAGTGTCAGAACGAAAAAAGAAAGGCCGTGATATCAGCGGTATTCTAATTTTAGACAAGCCACTTCATATTTCATCCAGTCGCGCCGTTCAAATTATTAAACGTCTATATGGTGCAAAAAAAGTAGGGCATACCGGCAGTTTAGACCCGCTTGCATCTGGTGTACTTCCGATATGCTTAGGCCATGCAACAAAAGTGTCGCAATATTTATTGGCATCAGATAAAACCTATCAATTTACAATGAGGTTGGGGCAAACCACCACTACAGGTGATGTTGAGGGTGAGGTCCTAGCCGAGCGCCCTGTGCCATCTATAAATAAAAATGATCTCAATTTAATCTTGGAAACATTTAGCGGAAAGATTAAACAAATCCCTCCAATGTATTCGGCGCTTAAACATAACGGTCGGCGGTTGTATGACATAGCACGCGCAGGGCAGGTAGTGCCGCGGCCAGCTCGTGAGGTGACGATTAATTCATTGAGCTTGCTGTCACAATCCGAAGAAACCCTAACGTTTGAAGTGTCGTGTACTAAAGGTACGTATGTTCGCACTTTGGCAGAAGATATTGGTAAGCAGTTAGGGTGTGGGGCTCACGTGACCTTTTTAAGGCGCCTTAAAACTGGTCCGTTTGACCTTAATGATGCGGTTACCATAGAGCAATTAGAGGCTGATAAAGGTGATTTGGCTAGTTTAGATTGCCAGTTGAATAGTCTAGATTTGGCGCTTCAACAATACCCTATCATCAACTGTAATGATAAAGCGGTGAGTGATTTATGTTTGGGTCGGCAAATATACGTCGACGGTCTAGAAAATTCCCCTATTATTCGTTTAAATGACCCAAAGGGAAATATTTTTGGCCTTGGTAAGTGGAGTGAGGGTAACTATTTGGCGCCTATCAGGATTTTTGCATAATAAGCTTGCTTAAGCATTTGTCTTAAAGCTTGTTAGCATACATTACGAAGAGTACAATGAACTGTTACTTAAGATTAATATAATAGAAAGTGGAGTAAGAAATATGTCGTTCGGTACAGAACAAAAGCAAGAAATTGTTAAAGAATATGCGTTATCAGAAGGTGATACAGGATCTCCAGAGGTTCAAGTTGCTTTGTTAACGGGGAGAATCAATCATTTGACACCGCATTTTTCTGAGAACAAAAAAGATCACCATTCACGTCAAGGTTTATTAAGAATTATTAACCGTCGCCGTAAGTTATTAGACTATTTAAAAGGCAAAGACGTAGAACGTTACCGTGCATTGATTGCGCGTTTAGGATTGAGAAAGTAAAAGATAAATAATAGGTAGGCATAAATAGTGAATTCAGTAAAAAAAGAGTTTCAATTCGGTCATCAGACTGTATCTTTTGAAACAGGTGAGATTGCACGTCAAGCAGACGGAGCAGTACTAGTAGAAATAGATGGTACGATTGTTTTAGTAACAGCAGTAGGTAAACGTGAAGGGGGAGAAAATAATTCATTCTTTCCGCTTACCGTAAACTATCAAGAAAAAACATATGCTGCAGGTAAAATACCGGGTGGTTTTTTTAAGAGAGAAGGGCGACCAAGTGAGAAAGAAACTCTAACTTCTCGTCTTATCGACCGTCCTATTCGTCCACTGTTTCCAAAAGGATACAAAAACGAAACTCAGGTTATTGCGACTGTTATTTCACTAAACCCAGAAGTTGATCCAGATATTCCTGCCTTATTAGGTGCATCAGCTGCATTGGCTATTTCAGGTCTACCGTTTGAAGGTCCAATTGGTGCTGCACGAGTAGGTTATATAAATGGTGAATATGCATTAAACCCATCAAAAAATGCTTTGGCTGAGTCTAAATTAGATTTAGTTGTTGCAGGTACTGAAGATGCTGTTTTAATGGTTGAATCAGAAGCTGATTGTTTGCCTGAAGATATTATGTTGGGCGCCGTGACCTTTGGCCACGAACAAATGCAGGCGGCTATTCAGGCCATTAATGAGCTAGCTGAACAGGTGGGTAAGCCACGTATGGAATGGGTTGCACCCGAAAAAGATCAAACGTTACTTGAAAAAGTGGCTGATCTTGCAACAGCTGGCATTGCAGATGCGTATACGATTCTTGTTAAACTTGATCGTCAAGTTAAATTACAAGAGCTACGTACAAGTGTATTAGCCCAACTTGAAGACGAAGACCCTGAAGAAGTAAAAGAAATCTTCTCTTCTCTAGAAAAGAAACATGTCCGTGAGTTAGTACTGTCGACTAAAAAACGTATTGATGGACGTGATTTGTCAACTGTTCGTCCTATCCATGTGCGTACAGGGGTTTTACCTCGTGCACACGGTTCGGCACTATTTACTCGCGGTGAAACGCAGGCATTAGTTGTTGCAACGTTAGGCACAGACCGCGATGCACAAATGATTGATGCAGTAGAAGGTGAGTACCGTGATCACTTCATGTTGCACTATAACTTCCCTCCATATTGTGTTGGTGAAACAGGCTTTGTTGGCTCACCAAAAAGACGTGAAATTGGCCATGGTCGTTTAGCAAAACGTGGTATTCAAGCGGTTCTACCAAGCCAAGAAGATTTCTCTTATGTACTACGTGTTGTAGCCGAAGTGACAGAATCAAATGGTTCAAGCTCAATGGCGAGCACATGTGGTACCAGTTTGGCGCTAATGGATGCAGGTGTGCCGATTAAATCACCTGTAGCTGGTATCGCGATGGGCCTTATCAAAGAAGGTGATGAATTTGCGGTCTTGTCTGACATTTTGGGCGATGAAGATCACTTAGGTGATATGGACTTTAAAGTCTCTGGTACAGACTCTGGTGTGACTGCACTTCAAATGGATATCAAAATCCAAGGGATTACGCATGAAATCATGTCTAATGCGTTGGAGCAAGCAAAGGCAGGCCGCTTGCATATCTTAGAAAAAATGAATTCTGATCTTTCACAAGCACGCGAAGAGATGTCTGATTTTGCTCCGCGCATCCTTACACTTAAGATTGACCCAGCAAAAATTCGCGATGTTATTGGTAAAGGTGGTGTCACTATTCGGGCAATTACCGAAGAAACAGGCGCATCTATTGATATTACTGATGAAGGCATCGTAAAAGTTGCTTCGGTTGATCGTGAAGCTGGCGAAAAAGCGTTAAAACGCATAGAAGATATTACTGCAGAAGTTGAAGTGGGCAAAATTTACGAAGGTAAAGTTGTTCGTTTAATGGACTTTGGTGCATTTGTATCGATCTTGCCAGGCAAAGATGGCCTTGTACATATTTCACAAATTTCTGAAGAGCGTGTTGAGAAGGTTAGTGACAAGCTTTCTGAAGGTGATGTTGTTAATGTGAAAGTTCTTGAGGTTGATCGCCAAGGACGTGTTAGATTAAGCATGAAGGAAATAGATTAACGACTCATCAGTTCACGGTTAATAACTATGGCTAATTCTCGAATCATAAAAAAGTACCCTAATCGTCGTTTGTATGACACGGAGATTAGTAAGTATGTAACGCTTAATGATGTGCGTCAGCTTATTATTGAACGGGAACCTGTTAAAGTTGTTGATGCGAAATCAAAAGAAGATTTAACTCGAAGCGTATTATTGCAAATCATTCTTGAGCAAGAAGAGGATGGTGAGCCGATAATGAGTGCTGAAATGTTAGAGCAATTGATTCGTTTTTATGGTGATCCATTTCAACATAATTTTGCAAGTTACCTTGAAAACTCGGTGAAGTTAATCGCCGAGCAAAGAGCCAAGGTAAGGAGCAAACTGGAGCAAGCAGCTGATCCTTTTGCAATGATGACCTCATTAGCAAATAGAAATATGGAAGTTTTTAAAGAAATGCAAGAAGGGCTGTTCAAAAGTGTGATGCCTGCTAAAGCCAGTAAAAAGAAATAAGCAGTTAATAGCTAAAAGAAAAAACCTCGTTTACGAGGTTTTTTTTTGGCTGTTCATTTAGTATAAAAATACCCTGTAGGGTTAATTTAAAATGAATATGGCTGCCCTTAAGTTGAATAAATAAGTAAACTGATTGTTATGGAAGGTAAGGACAAATTAACGACTTTTGATAGCGAGCATTTTCTAAAAACATTGACCCAAAAACCGGGTGTTTATCAAATGCTCGATCATCGTGGTATTTGTATTTATGTAGGTAAAGCGAAAAACCTAAAAAAAAGGGTGTCGAGTTACTTTAATAAAACAGATAAAGACGCTAAGAAAAAAATGATGTTGTCTCATGTGCAACAGATCGAGATAGTTGTTACGCATACTGAAGGTGAGGCGCTGCTGTTAGAAAATCAACTCATCAAAAAATTGAAGCCTAGATATAATATTTGTTTAAGGGATGATAAAAGTTACCCTTATATTTATTTATCAACACATCAAGAGTTTCCCAAACTTACATTCCATCGGGGTGCTAAAAAAAAGCAAGGGCAGTATTTTGGTCCCTACCCCAGTGCAGGCGCGGTTCGCGACAGCTTACACGTCTTGCAGAAACTTTTCCCCGTTAGGCAATGTGATGACAGTTTTTTTAAAAATAGGTCTAGACCGTGCCTACAGCATCAAATTAAACGTTGCACAGCCCCTTGCGTTGGCCTTATTAGCCAGCAAGATTATCATGATGATGTGGCTCACACGGTGTTATTTCTTGAGGGCAAAAATAGCAAACTAATCAGTGATCTAGTTAAGAAAATGGAAAGTGCAGCAAATGAGTTGAATTTCGAAAAAGCAGCTCAATTCCGTGATCAAATTGCTCAGTTAAGAAAGGTGATGGAGCGCCAATATGTTAGTGGTAATGATGGGGACCTTGACGTGGTTGCGTGTGAAATACAGCAGCATGTTGCTTGTGTTCAAGTGTTTTTCATACGAAAAGGTCAACATTTAGGCAATCGTACGTTTTATCCTAAAATTCCGCAGGGAAAAACAGAGCAAGAGGTGTTAAATGCTTTCTTGCTGCAGTTTTATTTAGATAAAAAATTACCTAAGGCGGTTATTTTGAGTCATGCCTTGCTTGAAGCAGAATTAATCCAACAAGTATTCAATGAGAAAGCAGAGAGGAAAGTAAGTCTAGTTACTAACCCCAGAGGGGAAAGGGCGCGTTGGCTGAAGATGGCGAAAAGTAACGCTATAACGGCCTTAACTCAGCGCCTAGAAAGTAGAGAAAATACAAGGGATAGACTCAGTAAATTATCAATGCTATTAGGCGTTGAGAAAGGTATTGCGCGTATGGAATGTTTTGATATTAGTCATCTGCAGGGGGATCAAACCGTTGCTTCATGTGTTGTTTTAAATGAAGAGGGCCCTTTGAAATCAGATTATCGTCGCTTTAATATCACCGGAGTTACGCCGGGTGATGACTATGCTGCACTGTCTCAGGCAGTATCACGTCGCTTCCTTCGTGCCAAAAAAAATGAACATGTAGTGCCCGATTTGCTGATAATTGATGGTGGGAAAGGCCAAGTTAATGCTGTTTTAAAAGCACTAAGCGATATTGATAGCCCTGAAGTGTTTGTTATCGGCATCTCAAAAGGTAGTGATAGAAAAGTTGGGATGGAAAAAATTTATCGTGCAAAGGACGGTAAGGTGCTAATTTTTCCAGCAGATGAACCGGCCTTATTGGTTGTTCAGCAAATTAGAGACGAGGCGCACCGTTTCGCTATTAGTGGCCATCGTCAACAGCGTGGTAAAGAGAAGAAAAAGTCGACCCTAGAGCAAATTGATGGCTTAGGTCCGAAACGTAGACGCCAATTACTTAAACAGTTTGGAGGCTTGCGTGAAATTCAATCTGCTGGGGTGGAAGACCTTTGTACGGTTGAGGGGATCAGTAAATCATTAGCGCAAAGAGTGTATAACTTCTATCATGACGGACCAGCTGGATAAAGTGGTACTATATGTGGCTACATCAATACTTTTTAGTTGAATGATTCTTAATATTCCAACCATTTTGACCTTATTCCGTATTGCCTCTATACCGGTAATAATGGTGATTTTTTACTTGCCAATTGAAGAGCCTAGATTGTGGTGTGCGCTAATATTTATAGTGGCATCCATCACAGATTGGTTTGATGGGTTTTTAGCCAGAAAGTTGAATTTGCAGACCGCGTTTGGTGAGTTTCTCGACCCTGTGGCTGATAAGTTAATGGTGGTGGTTGTATTGGTGCTTATTGTGCAAGCCGATCCAGCTATTTATATCGCAATACCAGTCGCCATCATTATAGGCCGTGAAATTTCAGTGGCATCATTACGTGAGTGGATGGCAGAGGTTGGGCAACGCTCTGTTGTAAAGGTTTCATGGATTGGAAAGTATAAAACAGGGTTCCAAATGGTTTCGATTGTGTGTTTGTTATTTAACGCAGACCTTTATGGGATTCCGGTTCGGATGTTAGGAGTGGTGTTGATTTATATCTCTGTAGTGCTGACGCTTTGGTCAATGTGGCAATATATTCAGCTTGCTTTACCCCAATTTAGAAAATAGTAGGGATTCTGACTTGACAGAGTTGCTACGAAAGATAGAATACACGGCCTCAAAGCGGGAATAGCTCAGTGGTAGAGCACAACCTTGCCAAGGTTGGGGTCGCGAGTTCGAATCTCGTTTCCCGCTCCAAATTTTAAGCCGTGATACCACCACGGTTTTATCAATAAAGTCCTCTCTGGCTGAGTGGCAGAGTGGTTATGCAGCGGCCTGCAAAGCCGTGTACAGCGGTTCGATTCCGCTCTCAGCCTCCATGTCGGAATTAAAACACAACGGTGTCTCTAAAAGGTTACTCGTATTTCAATTACAATACGAAAGCTAAGCGGTTTTTGATGATGATGTTTTGCATTAAGTTCAAACTAGCTGGAATACACTCATCTAGTCATTGCTGAATTTTCGTGCTCTAAACAGTTAGAAGGGCTTTAAAATGTCGTATAATCAGGCATCTTTAAATTACCCTATCAATGCACGGAGAGAGAATGACTGTCAAAAAGTCCAAAATTATTTATACGTTAACGGATGAAGCGCCTTTATTAGCGACTGCTTCATTTCTTCCTATTGTTGAAGCGTTCGCAGGAGCAGCTGGCATTGACGTTGAGGTGAGTGATATCTCGTTAGCGTCTAGAGTGCTTGCTACGTTTGCTGATCAGCTACCTGATGATCAAAAGGTCCCTGATGCATTGTCTGAATTAGGACGTTTAACGCAAAATCCCGAGACGAACATTATCAAATTGCCGAATATCAGTGCATCGGTTCCTCAGTTAAAAGCAATTATTAATGAGTTGCAGGGAAAGGGTTTTGATATTCCAAATTATCCAGAAGATCCTCAAACTGATGAGGAAAAAGCTCTTCAACAAAAGTACGGTAAAGTGTTAGGAAGTGCGGTTAACCCGGTACTACGCGAGGGTAACTCTGATCGTCGCGCACCTAAGGCAGTTAAAGAATATGCCAAGAAAAACCCACACTCTATGGGTAAGTGGAGTCAGGCGTCTAGAACACACGTTTCTCATATGCGCTCAGGTGACTTTTATTCTAGTGAGAAAAGCTTAACGCTGGACAAAGCATGCAAGGTGAACATTGAATTTGTTGCTAAGAATGGTGAGGTCACCGTATTAAAGAAGGGTTTAGCGCTACAAGAAGGTGAAATCATAGACAGTATGTTTATGAGCAAGAAGCAATTGTGTGCGTATCTAGAAGATGAAATGAACGACGCGAAAGAAACCGGTGTGATGTTTTCATTTCATGTAAAAGCGACCATGATGAAAGTGTCTCATCCTATTGTTTTTGGACACGCGGTAAAAGTGTATTACAAAGACTTGTTTGAAAAACATGGCAAGCTGTTTGATGAATTAGGTGTTAACCCTAATGATGGTTTGAGCAGTGTTTATGAACATATTGAGAAGCTACCTGCATCGATTAAAGAAGAAATTCTTAGTGATATGCATGCCTGTTACGAAAAGCGCCCAGAGCTTGCTATGGTGGATTCCGCTAAAGGGATTTCTAACCTACATACGCCTAATGAGGTGATTGTTGATGCATCAATGCCTGCAATGATTCGCGCAGGCGGCAAAATGTGGGGCCCTGACGGTAAAATGAAAGACACGAAAGCAGTGATGCCGGAGAGTACTTTCGCTCGAATTTATCAAGAAATAATCAATTTTTGTAAAACGCATGGTGAGTTTGACCCAACCACAATGGGAACAGTCCCTAATGTTGGCCTAATGGCTCAAAAAGCTGAAGAATATGGTTCCCATGATAAAACCTTTGAGATGAAGGCGGATGGCAGCACCCGTATTGTTGATGAAGAAGGCAATGTCTTACTTGAAATGGATGTTGAAGAAGGTGATATATGGAGAATGTGCCAAGTTAAAGATGCACCTATTCAAGACTGGGTGAAATTGGCTGTGAAGCGCGCACGTTTATCAAATACGCCGGCTGTTTTTTGGTTAGATAAGTACCGTCCGCACGAAAATGAATTGATTAAAAAAGTTGAAAAATACCTTAAAGATCATGATCTAACCGGCGTAGATATTAAAATTAAGTCGCAAACAAGGGCGATGCGTTACACACTTGAGCGTATTTTACGTGGTAAAGATACAATTTCTGTGACGGGTAATATTTTGCGTGATTACTTAACCGATCTATTTCCGATTCTTGAGTTAGGGACGAGTGCAAAGATGTTGTCTATCGTGCCGCTTATGGCAGGCGGTGGTTTATTTGAAACGGGTGCAGGTGGTTCAGCGCCTAAGCATGTTAAACAATTGATAGAAGAAAATCATTTACGTTGGGATTCGCTAGGTGAGTTTTTAGCTCTGTGCGCCTCACTTGAGCATACAGCGATATCAGATGACAATGCGAAGGCAGCTGTGTTGGCAAAAACATTAGATGAAGCAACGGCTAAATTACTCGATACTGGCAAATCGCCGTCACGTAAAACGGGGGAGCTTGATAACCGTGGTAGTCACTTTTACCTTGCGTTGTATTGGGCACAGGCACTTGCTGAACAGACAGAAGATGAAGCCTTACAAGCTCATTTTCAGCCATTAGCAGCATCACTAACTGAGAATGAAGAGAAAATTGTTGGTACATTAACTACAGAGCAGTGGCATGCAGTAGACATTGGTGGTTATTACAAGCCAGATGTTGATAAAGTGCGTGAGGTTATGAGGCCTTCAGAGATATTTAATGAGGCGCTTGCTTCATTGAAATAACAACTTAAGTAGTTAATATTGAGTTGAACCTGGCGCCTAATTCAATAGGTGCCAGGTTTTTTTGTATCTGGGGTATGTTGCTTTCTAAGCTATAACGTTTGAGTGTTTTTTCTAGCAACCTCAATCAGCTCTGCATAAGATTTTCCTTGCTTAGGATACTCGGCAAGGCCCACTTTAGTGTTTAGTTTGATAGAAGAGCCGTCCATTAACGTGATCGGTTGTGCGAGTTCTATTTTGAGCTTTTCAATTAAGATCGGCGTATGTTTTTCACTGGTTTCAATAGTTAGGTTAGCGAAGTTCATTTCACCTAAATGGGCGTAAATATCTGAATCACGGGCTTTAGAGAGTAATCGCTTTGCAATGGCTTTAAGGGCGAGGTCATTTTGTTGGCCATTGATCTCGCTAACACTCGTATCAAAAGTAATAAAAAGCATAAGGGCGTTAGCATGAGTACGGGTACAAAATTCTAGTAGTTGTTCTGTTTGCTCTGAAAAAGTCGCAGCATCGGGCAAGCCAGTAATAGAGCAACGACTTTCTGGTTGATCAAGGGTCATAAGTTAAGTTCCAAATATAAATACATTAATGATGGCAGGATATTGAGAATTTACTAGATGGGAAAGAAAAAATAATGAGTGATTAACTGAGTCAAATTGACGCAAGGACTCTTCGTTAATAGATTTAGCTGTTAAAGTAAGAAGCGCTTATTTTTTTAAATATTTTAATGATTACTTTGTCGGCCAATACAACAACCTCAGCACCTGGTGAGAACCTAAAGCGTTTATTATCGTTACGAGCACTGAATATAAGCGGGCAATTGATTGCTATTTTAACAACGATTTACTATTTAGAAATGGCATTGCCAGTTAAACCGTTAGCGGCGATATTAGTAGGTCAAGTTATTTGGAGTGTATCGACTCTTTTTTTATTAAAGGATTCATCAAGAATTACAGATGAGGCATTTTTCTACCAATTGATTAGTGATGTGGTTGCGCTAACCGGTATTTTGTATTTCACAGGCGGTGCGACAAACCCCTTTGCTTGGTTTTTATTAGTCCCCCACAGTATTGCGGCAACACTGTTATCACAACGTTATGTTTGGCTAATGGCATTATTGACATCACTATCGTATAGCTTAATTGTGTTTTATTATCAGCCACTTGTTCACATTAATAACCCCGTGGAAGTGGAAGCAGGTGGGCATTTTAAAGACCATGTGATCGGTATGTGGATAGGGTTTTTATTGTCTATATTCTTACTGGCTTATTTTGTAGCAGGGATGGCACAATCATTACGTAAGAGAAACGAGCTGTTATCGACTATGAAGGAACGCATGTTTCGAGATGAGCGTTTAATTGCGCTGGGGACTTTGGCGACAGGCGCTGCTCATGAGCTTGGAACGCCATTAGGGACAATGGACGTGTTGGCACATGAGCTTGAGCTTGATTTTCAGGCAACGGGAGATAAGGCCGCGAGCTCTAAGTTATCGATTCTTCAAGGACAAATCAAACGTTGTAAAAAGGTTCTGTCGACGATTACTGAAAGAGCAACGTCTGAAAAATATGACTCAGGGCAATTATTAGCGATTGATGAATACTTGGCTAATGTTGTTGCCCAATGGCGAATATCTAATTTAAATGTGCCTTTAATTGAAAAGGTTAAAGGAGTTGGGCACGCCCCAAAGTTGATAACCGATCTTGCATTAACGCGTGCATTAATCAATGTGTTAGACAATGCAGCAAGAGTCTCCCCAGAGTATGTGAAACTTGTATTGAGCTGGACTGATAGCAAAATACATATTCGTATTGAGGATAGAGGCTGCGGAATAGATGAAGCGCAATTACTTAAATTAGGCAAACATATGATGAGTTCTAAAGACAAAGGGTTAGGTCTTGGTGTTTATATTACGCAGGCAACTCTAGAACGATTAGGAGGGAGTATTAAATGGGAAAATCACCAGCCAAAGGGTGTTTGTGTGAGTATTTGTATTCCGGTAATAGCATAGGCAAAGAGCATGGAAGACACTCATAAACGAATGCTGATTATTGATGATGACGAAGTTTACTGTTCAGTATTATGTGATGCCTTTACGCGTCGTGGTTTTGAGGTGGCATCGGCACAGACAAAAGAGCAAGCTATTCATAAGGCAGAGGTGTTTAAACCACATATGGCAGTAGTGGATTTGCGGTTAGAGCACGGTTCTGGTTTGCAGCTGATTCGGCGCTTGAAAGAAAAAGACACGGCCATAAGCATAGTGATGTTAACGGGCTATGCAAGTATTGCGACAGCAGTAGAAGCGGTTAAATTGGGTGCTATTCAGTATATTACTAAACCGGCAAATGCGGATGAGATTCTAGCGGCCTTTGCGCAAGAAAAGGCAGACTCTGATGTCACACCATCTGATAAACCGCTTTCTGTTAAACGCGTTGAGTGGGAGCATATGCAGAAAATTTTATTGGACTGTGATGGGAATATTTCGGAAGCAGCAAGGCGACTTAATATGCATCGGCGAACCTTGCAGCGTAAATTGGCAAAGCGGCCAGTTAGGCATTAGCGTGCTGTAGCTTAAATTTTGTAATAAGAGGGAGTTTGGCGAGTTCTTCATGCGCAATAATGCAGAATTGGGCCAAGGTATACTTCTACTCTCCGGTAAATTAGCATTTAAAGGAAGTTCTTACTAAGCATATTTAGCATAACGAGGCTTCCTGGTTTAAAAATAATGAATAAACTTTATTCTCCCTTCTTGATTGATCGCACACAATGATGGACAATCCCCACCCTGATTGAAAGCAACGAACAATGGTGACTCATGTTGGTCCCCTCGCAATGTGAAGTCGTGAACTCCGCCAGGCCCGGAAGGGAGCAACGGTAGCGATGGAGTCATGTGCCGGGGTGCGGCTGGCATGGGTTACCACCCATTTTTTAGAGGCTTCTTTAGTTTTAGCTTAAAGGGCTAAAAATTCGCACAATCCCATTGCCTTTGTTACCCTATAAAAACTTATGAGTTATAAAGTCTTTGCAAGAAAATGGCGCCCGTTAAATTTTGCTCAAGTGGTTGGGCAAGAGCATATCGTGCGTGCCTTGGTCAATGGCTTAGAAAATGACCGCTTGCATCATGCCTATCTCTTCACAGGAACACGCGGAGTAGGGAAAACAACAATTGCCCGCGTATTAGCTAAAGCATTAAATTGCCCTAATCTTACTAATGCAGAGCCTTGTGGCGAGTGTGAAACTTGCCTAGAAGTCGATCAAGGTTGTTACCCCGATTTAATTGAAGTTGATGCGGCGTCTAGAACAGGTGTCGATGACACGCGAGACCTGTTAGAAAACGTTCAATATATGCCGAGTCGCGGTAAATATAAAGTTTACCTGATCGATGAAGTGCACATGTTTTCCAAAAGTAGTTTTAACGCGCTGCTTAAAACATTAGAAGAGCCGCCCGCTCATGTTAAGTTTCTTTTAGCAACGACAGATCCACAAAAAATGCCAGTGACCGTTTTATCTCGTTGCTTGCAGTTTAACCTGAAGCGCTTATCGCCAGATCAAATTGAAGGTCAATTTAAGCTAATTCTTGAAAGCGAAGGCATTGCATATCAACAACAAGCAACTGAATTATTGGCACGTGCAGCTGATGGCAGTATGCGTGATGGTCTTAGTTTATTAGATCAGGCGATTGTTCACGGCAACGGTGAGCTGAATGAAGCTGATGTAATTGATATGCTGGGTAGCGTTGCACGCGAACCGGTATTAGATTTACTAAAGGCATTATTAACTCAGCAAGGATCAGAAGTGCTAGCTAGCATTCAAACACTGGATGAATTTGCCCCAGACTATGCAGAAGTGTTGCAGTCGTTATTGATTCACCTGCATCAAATAGCAGTCTGTCAAATAGTTGGAACTGACGCAGAAGATAAAGCGTTGGCCATGTTGGCTCAGCAGTTAAGCAAAGAAGATGTGCAGCTGTATTATCAAATAGCACTGATGGGCCAAAAAGACTTGCCGTTGGCACCTACGCCAAAAGTTGGGTTTGAAATGGTGTTATTGAGGATGCTAGCCTTTGCACCGGTTGATGTTGCTAATGGGGGTGATAAACCCATCGCACAAGCTAGCCTTAAGCCAAAGCCACCAGTGGCGGCTCAAAAATTAACTGAAGTAGCAGCGGTGCCAAAAAAGGTCACAGTAGAGGACAGCAAAGAGACGGGCAAAGCTAAAAAAGCCCCTAAACTGATTATTCCTGAAAAAAAAACACCTGAAAATATAACGCCAGTAACAAAGCGTCCGGTAGAACCGGTTCCTGTCGCTAAAAAAGCAGCCCCCACGGCTCTTATACAACCTGTTGAAACAGTAAAACCAGCTGCCAATGTAGATCTGCCTTGGCATGAGTTGGTGCCAACATTAGGCTTGGATCCCATGACACTTCAGTTAGCGAATAATGCAACATTGGTGAAACTGGACGAGCACGTCTGTGAGTTGATGTTAATGGGCGGGCATGTTTCTCTAAATAAAAAATCAGAGCTAAACTTAGAACAGGCATTGTCTGATTATTATGGGCGCAAGTTACAGCTTCAGCTCATCGAAGGGGCTAAAGACATTGTTACACCGAATAGTATTGCTAATGATAAAGTGGCTGAAAGGCAACGTCAGGCAGAGCAAGAAGTAAGAAACAACCCCGCAGTAAAGAAAATAATGGAGTTGTTTGACGCTACTATTATAGAGGGCTCAATTAAGCCAATAGATTAACCACGGTATAGTACGGAGAAAGAAATGAAGAACCAATTAGGCGACTTAATGCAACAAGCGCAAAAAATGCAAGAAAAGATGCAAGAGGCGCAACAAAAACTGGCAGAACTTGAGGTGACGGGCGAGTCCGGAGCAGGTCTTGTTAAGGTCGTACTGACAGGAAAACACGAAGCCAAAAGGTTATCGATAGACCCAAGTTTGATCGCAGATAATGACCAAGAAATGCTCGAAGATCTAATTGTCTCAGCAATTAATGATGCGGTGCGTAAAGTTGAAAGTGAAAATAAAGAGAGTATGGCGGGGATGACCGCAGGCATTCCACTACCTCCTGGCTTCAAATTACCTTTTTAAATGCAATCTGAACCCATTCTTCAAGACCTTATTCAGGCCTTGCGCTGTTTACCGGGTGTCGGTCAAAAGTCGGCCCAACGAATGGCGTTTCATCTACTAGAACGTGACCGTCAGGGCGCCTTTAAATTGGCGCAAAGCCTTGCAGAAGCGGTGGATAAAATTGGACACTGTTCGGTTTGTCAAACATTGTCGTCTGCTGATATTTGCGGATTATGTTCAGATGATCGCCGTGATCAACAGTTATTATGTATTGTGGAAACACCTGCTGATGTGATGGCGATAGACGGTGCAACCTCTTTTAAAGGGGTGTATTTTGTGTTGAACGGCCGCTTGTCTCCGCTCGATGGCTTGGGACCAGCGGACATCGGTTTGGATAAATTGGTTGATAGACTGAAAATGGGCGTCATTAAAGAAATTATTTTGGCGACTAATCCAACGGTTGAAGGTGAAGCAACAGCGCATTATATTAGTGAGATGGCAAAAAAATACTCCGTTAGGGCTACGCGTATAGCGCACGGTGTGCCTTTTGGCGGCGAGTTGGAATATATTGATAGTGGTACGTTGTCTCACGCGTTTAGTGGACGTAGTGAAGTTTAAAGGAGCAATAAATGACGGATTGTTTATTCTGTAAGATGGTGAATGGTGAAATAACACCGGATGTTGTGTATGAAACCGAGTCTGTTTTAGCGTTTAGAGATATTAATCCGCGAGCACCAACGCATATATTGGTTATTCCTAAAAAGCATATCCCGACATTGGCAGATATGGGCGAGGAGGACACTTTGTTAATGGGTGAAATTATGCAGGCGGCTAAAAAAGTGGCTGAGATGGAGGGGTTGTCGGAGTCAGGTTATCGAACCGTGTTTAACTGTAAACAAGATGCTGGCCAAGAGGTCTACCATATTCACCTGCATGTGCTAGGTGGAAGAGCAATGCAGTGGCCTCCAGGCTAGTAAGCAAGTTTATCGCGTAATTTTAAATATCGTAAATAGCGTTTTTTTGAAACATCACCTGTTTCAACGGCATCTTTAACGGCACATTTGGGCTCTTTTAGGTGCAGACAGTTTGAGTACTTACAATGCTCTGCTAAGTGCTTGATTTCTCGATAGCCATAAGCCAAATTTTGTTCGGTAATGTGCGCTAAACCAAAAATATTAACACCCGGGCTATCAATAATGTCACCACCCTCAGGTAGTTTGTACAAAGTGGATGAGGTGGTTGTGTGTTTGCCCAAGCCTGATGCCGTGGAAAGAGCTTTTGTTTGAAGGTCTAGGTCAGGTAGTAATGAATTAGTGATGGTTGATTTGCCCACGCCAGACTGTCCAACTAAGATACTGGTTTCATTTTTCAGCCGTTTTCTTAGTTTGTCTAGCCCGCTTTTTTCTACAGCGCTAACCTCGATAACTTCATAGCTAAGGTTTCGATAAAGTAGGATCAGCTCATCAGTGCTTTTCCTCGAGCCCTCATCAAGCAGGTCAACTTTATTCAATACAATAAGTGGTTTTATTTCTTGGAACTCACAAACAATCAAGTATTGATCGAGTAGCAGCGGATCTATTGTAGGTTTAACGGCAATAATAATAACAATTTGGTCAAGATTAGCAGCGACAGGCCGTGTTTGCCCATTTTTTGCAGGTCTAGACAGTAGCGAACGACGTTCTAATACATTTTCAACGCGCCCCGCATCATCCTCAGTTTTTATCCATTCTACATAGTCGCCAACAGCAGGTTGTTGTAGCTGTGTGCGTTTTTTACAGCGAGCCGTTCGACCTTGCTCGTCCTCTACAATTAACGCCTTTCCTAAGTGAGCAATAATGCGACCTTTAAGAAGCTTTTGTTGCTCCTTTTTAGTGTGTTGCGCGCGTTTGTTAGTCTTCACAGAATACGGGTTTTAGGTGAATGATAAGCTGTTTGCGAAACAATTCGTTGAATGCTTGTTAGCATTTTTACAAAGTAAGGCTTAACAGGCAAAAACAGCGTGCAGCGGGCGTTTACGTTCATAGGCAGCGTTAATAAGCTTTATGGGCTAACTCTTTTAAGTGATTAATTCTCACGCCAGCAGGCGGGTGGCTATGGTGGAAGCTTGAATAAAGTGGATCTGGCGTTAATGTGCTGGCATTTTCTCGATAGAGCTTCACAAGGGCCTGAATTAGGTGCTCTGGGTTAGCCATTGTGCTTGCAAAGGCATCTGCTTCAAACTCAAACTTACGCTGAAGATGACTGCTAAGTGGTTGTAAAAAAGTAGTGAAAACCGGCATCACTAAGATGAAAAGTAGTAGCGCGACAGCGTTGTTATTTTGCAAGACACCCAAACCTTCAAAGAACCAATTTTGTTGTTTTAACACGCCCAAGATAGCAAACCCTATCAGGGTAATGAGCGTTGATGTGAGCATCTGCTTGAGAATATGTTTGCGTTTAAAATGACCGAGCTCATGAGCAAGTACGGCCTCTATTTCATCGGGGCTTAGGGCGTCAATTAAGGTATCAAAAAAAACGATACGCTTGTTGTTTCCAATGCCTGTAAAGTAAGCGTTACCGTGCCCTGAACGTTTTGACCCGTCCATGATGTAAATGCCTTTGCTATTAAAACCGCACCGTTCAAAAAGTTGTGTGATTTTTGATTTTAATTCGCCTTCTTCAAGCGGGGTGAACTTATTAAACAAGGGCGCGATAACTGTAGGAACTAACCAAGTCATAAAAAATGTAAAACTGATGGTTAGTATCCAAGCATACAGCCACCAATATGTACCCATTTTATCCATAACCCATAACAGCGCGTACAGCAGCGGAATGCCGATCACAAGCATTAAGCTCAGTTGTAAAAACTGATCTTTGATAAACTGCGTTACCGTTGTACGATTGAAACCAAAGTACTGTTCGACCTTGAAGGTTTGATAGATGCTCAAAGGTAGACCAATAAGATGGGAAAGAACAAAAACAAAAAGAACTAAGCTCACCTCAGCCCAAATATCGCTATAGAGGTAAGTCTGGCTTGTTTCAAGAATGACATTAATCAAGCCGCCTAAGGTTAGAATGATTAAAATGCCAGCACTTAGCAGGGTTTGTAAGTTGTCTATTTTTGTTTTAGCAATGGTGTAATCAGCCGCTTTTTGGTGGGCGGTTAAATCAATTTTGTCACTGAAATCATTGGGTACGCCATTCCGGTGGTGCATGATGTGCATTATTTGGCGTTTATTCAACCACAGTGTTAGTAGTGTTGAGGCGACTAAGAAAAATAAAAAAATATAGCTAAACTCATTCATAATTTTACTAGCATGCTGGGTGTTATTAATATTTGTAATTTATATAAGGTAATAAAATGTCTCAAGATAAACAGAATTTAATATGGATAGACCTTGAAATGACGGGTTTAGAACCTGCCAGCGATTCTATCATTGAAATAGCAACGATTGTCACCGATAAGGAACTGAATGTGCTTGCACAAGGGCCGGTGTTAGCAGTACGTCAAACAAAACAAACGATGGATGCAATGGATGATTGGAATCAGCAGCACCATGGCCAGTCTGGTTTGATTGAGCGCGTTTTAAAAAGTTCATTATCAGAACGCGATGCTGAACAGCAAACCATTGATTTTTTGGAGAAATGGGTCCCACAAGGTGCTTCACCTATGTGTGGAAACAGTATTTGCCAAGATCGGCGTTTTATGGCGAACTATATGCCAACGCTAGAGGCATTTTTTCATTACAGAAATTTGGACGTGAGCACGTTAAAAGAATTGGCAGGCCGTTGGGCACCAGAAATAATGAAGGGCTTTAAGAAAAAAGCGACGCACCAGGCTTTAGACGATGTTATCGAGTCAATAGAAGAATTAAAGTACTACAGAGAGCATTTTATAAAAATTGGCTAAGTGACTTTGCTTAGCAATTACTTAAAGGCTTTTTCTGTTTTTGTTGTGTGATGGCCCACTGCACATGTTCTTGAATAATTGGGTTGTCGTCATGTTGTTTTTCGCTCAAGGTTTTAATGATTTCCTTATCGTGGGGCGCGTTACCTAGGGCAACGGCAATATTCCTAATCCAGCTGACATAACCAATTCTACGAATAGCAGAGCCCTCGGTGTTTTTTAAAAAAGTGTGTTCATCCCAGCGAAAGATGTCAATGAGAGACGTGGTATCTAAATGTTGGCGCGCTAGGAAGTCTTCTTCGTTCGTCAAACTGGCGAATCGATTCCATGGGCAAACTTGTTGGCAGTCATCACAACCATATATTCGATTACCCATTGGAGCGCGAAATTCTTCTGGGATCGAGCCTTTCAGTTCGATAGTCAGGTATGATATGCAGCGTCTAGCGTCAACGGTGTAAGGGGCGACGATAGCCTGTGTTGGGCAAATATCAATGCAGTCGGTACAACGGCCACAATGTTTTTCGGCGGCTGTATCAATGGGCAGTGGCAGGTCGATGTAGAGTTCGCCTAAAAAAAACCAAGAGCCGGCCTCTTTATTTAATACATTGCTGTGTTTTCCAATCCAACCTAAGCCGGCTTTTTCAGCAATTGCTTTTTCCATAACTGGTGCACTATCAACAAACACACGGTAGCCAAAAGGGCCTATTTTTTGTTCAATGAGGGTTGCCAGTTTTTGAAGCCTTTTTCTGATGAGTTTGTGATAGTCTCGTCCTAACGAATAACGTGAAATATAGGCGCGAACGGGGTCTTTCATTAAGTCTTTAGTGCGCTCCATGTGCTCTGGTAAATAATCCATGCGGCATGAAATAACACGTATCGTGCCTTCATGTAACTCACTGGGACGTGTACGTTTTGTACCGTGTTTGTGCATATAATCCATGTCGCCATGGAAGCCCGCCTCAAGCCAATGATTTAGCTGTTTTTCAGCGTTAGATAATTCGGTGTCAGTAATGCCGACCTGTTGAAAGCCAAGGGACTGGCCAAGTGATTTTATTTCCTTGGCTAATTGTTGTAAGTCGATGTTGTTTTCGTTCATCTGCGGTAGGATACCTTAAAATGATCAGTGAATTTATATCTCAATTTCGAATGTCCTCATATGCCCGAAAAAGTACAAAATAAAATATCGGTATTGGCACATGCTGAGCTGATGACCTTATTGCCGCCTCGTGAACAGGAGTCACATAAAGGTGATTTTGGCCATGTTTTGCTAGTGGGTGGTCATCGTGGGTTTTGTGGTGCGATACGGTTGGCTGGAGAAGCAGCGCTAAGAGTTGGCAGTGGTTTAGTTAGTATTGCGACAAAAAAAGAACATGCGGCAAGCCTTACTTTGTCACGACCTGAATTAATGTGCCATGGGGTCGCTGATCAAAGAGAATTAAAGCGAATAGCCACGGCCTGTGATGTTATTGGTATCGGTCCAGGGCTTGGTCAAACACGGTGGTCAAGCAGTCTCTATGAAGCGGCCTTAGAAACGGGGCTAGCAGCAGTGGTTGATGCGGATGGGCTGAATTTATTGTCTAGGTCACCTCGGAAAAATAAAAATTGGGTATTAACGCCGCATGTCGGTGAAGCTGCGCGCCTACTGCGCTGTTCAGCTGCGGATATTCAACTAGATCGGCAAGCAGCTGTTAAAGAGCTCCAGAATGAATATGGAGGGGTGGTTGTTTTAAAAGGTTCTGGTAGTTTAGTTTATGGCGGCGGTGATGATATTTATATGTGTAAAGCTGGTAACCCAGGCATGGCGTCAGGCGGTATGGGTGATGTCTTAACAGGGGTTATTTCAGGTTTAATGGCTCAAGGCTTAACGATTTTAGATGCCGCAAAAATGGCTGTGATGGTTCATGCGATGGCAGCTGATCGTGCGGCTCAAAAGGGTCAAAGAGGCCTGTTGGCAAGTGATTTGATGCAACCAATTCGTGAGTTAGTGAATGATTATTAAAGATGAGCAGGGCATGTTAGCAGCGGGAAAGCAGCTGGCATTGAAGTTGAAAGCGGGAATGATTGTTTTTTTAGAGGGTGATTTAGGTGCAGGAAAAACAACCTTAGTTCGAGGTGTTTTACAAGGCCTGGGGCACCAAGGAGCCGTTAAAAGCCCGACGTATAATTTAGTTGAACCCTACATCATCAACGATCAACCAGTCTTTCATTTTGATTTGTATCGAGTAAAGGATGCTGAAGAGCTCGAGTACATGGGGATACGTGATTATTTTAATAACGAATCAATTTGTTTTGTTGAATGGCCAGTTAATGGCGGAGACTTATTAACAGAACCAGATTTACTGATTAAAATAAATATTTACGGAACTGAGAGAGAACTGTTAATATCTAACTATAAAGACTCATAAAAACAGTTGGTTATGAAACTATTCTCGAATAATTTTAAACTGATAGAGCATGTGTCAATGCTGATGTTGGTTGTCTTTGCCTTATCAATAAGTACTACGGCAATCGCCGCTGCAAGTAAAAAAGTGGACTCACTGCGTTATTGGACTGCACCGGATCATACGCGTTTAGTGTTTGGTTTGTCGTCACCGGTTGTGCATAAAGTGTTTTCACTCGATAACCCCTCTCGGTTGGTGGTTGATTTAAATAACGCAAAGTTTGACGCGGTAGTGCCAGCATTTACGACCAATCACAAAGTCGTAAACCAAATACGCCAAGCGTCTCGTAATAAAAATGATTTGCGTGTTGTCATTGATTTGAAAACAGCGGTTAAGGCAAAAAGTTTTGTTTTAAAACCAAATGATAATTATGGACATCGTTTAGTGGTTGATTTATACCCTAAACAAAATGCAGTGGCTAAGCCGCCGGCAGCCGTTAAAAAGTCAGTGAGTTCTGCTCAGCATAACAAGTGGGTTGTTGCTATTGACGCGGGTCATGGTGGAGAAGATCCGGGCGCACAAGGTCATAGAGGGACGCGTGAAAAAGAAGTGGTGTTAGCGATTGCTAAAAAATTAGCGACGCTGGTGAACCAACAGCCCAATATGCAAGCTTATTTAGTTCGTTCAGGGGATTATTACATCGGTTTGCGTGAGCGAATGGAAAAGGCTCGTAAGGCTAAAGCTGATTTGTTTGTATCTATTCATGCCGATGCGTTTAAAGACCAACGTGCGAGAGGTTCGTCCGTGTATGTGTTGTCTACCCGAGGTGCTAGTAGTGAAGCGGCGAGGTGGTTAGCTAAAAGTGAAAACGCAGCCGATTTAGTGGGTGGTGTTAGCTTGGATGATAAAGACGGCATGTTGGCCTCTGTACTGCTGGATTTATCGCAAAACCATACTGAAGATGCCAGTGCAAAAGTGGCAAGTGAGGTGCTGAAAAACTTAAAAGGCGTTGGCCATGTACATAAAAAACAAGTCCAGCGAGCGGGCTTTATGGTATTGAAGTCGCCAGATATACCGTCGATTTTAGTTGAAACGGCCTTCATCTCAAATAAAGATGAAGAAGCTAAGCTACGAAGCCCAAGGCATCAAATGAAAATGGCGAATGCCATTATGAAAGGCGTTAAGACATATTTTGCTCATCAACGCTTACCGTCAGAACCAACGATTCGTATGGCTGCGGCAACTTATAAAATTCAAAGAGGTGATACTTTGTCCGGCATTGCGCAACGCCATCGGGTTTCTCTTAGTTCCTTGAAAAAAGCCAATGACATGCGCAGCAGTAAAATTAAAGTTGGTCAAGTTATTCAAATACCCAGTTAGTTTTTTTTCGATACAATGTGTCTACCTTCATATAGACGCAAAACAACAAACGTATCGAATGCCTTATGCTCATTAAGCAACTACCTCCACAGCTAATTAACCAAATTGCGGCAGGTGAGGTTATCGAACGCCCCGCCTCTGCAGTGAAAGAATTAGTAGAAAACTCACTGGATGCCGGTGCTACTCAAATCTTGATAGAAATTGAAGAAGGTGGGTCGCGGTTAATACGTGTTACCGATAATGGCTTAGGTATTGCTAAAGTGGATCTAGAGCTCGCTTTATCGCGTCATGCAACCAGTAAAATTGGTTCCTTGCATGATTTAGAGTCAGTGCTTAGCTTTGGTTTTCGCGGCGAAGCCTTACCGAGTATGAGTTCGGTGTCACGATTAACGTTAACCTCACGACAAGAAAGTGATAATGCAGGCTGGTCTGTTAAGGCAGACGGTACAGAAAAAGAACTAGACCCTGTGCCCACCGCACACCCTATTGGCACATGCGTAGAACTGCGTGATCTTTTTTACAATACGCCTGCACGCCGAAAATTCCTTAAAACAGAAAAGACAGAATTTGGCCATATTGAAACAGTGCTTAAGCGGATGGCGTTAAGTCGCTTTGATACAGGGTTTAACCTTAGGCATAATCAGCGTCAAATTATGGATTTAAAACCGGCCTTATCTAATGCTGAAAAGAGCGAACGAGTGGGCTTATTGTGTGGTGATGGTTTTGTCCATGAATCGCTAGAAGTGGATGTCGCCAATGGAGACTTAGGTCTGCAAGGTTGGGTTGGTTTACCAACTTATTCAAGGTCGCAGGCAGATATGCAGTTTTTTTATGTCAATGGCCGTTTGATCAGAGACAAATTGATTAATCACGCGGTTCGCTTAGCCTATCAGGATGTTTTATTTCATGGGCGTCACCCGGTTTATGTCTTGTATTTGAGTATTGATCCTAGGTTAGTTGATGTCAATGCGCACCCAGCTAAATTAGAAGTGCGTTTTCGCGAAAGTAAAGCGGTTCATGACTTTGTTTATCGGCGAATAAAACAATTATTGACGGATGTTCGGCCCTCAGACCATCATGCGGTTAAAACACTAACGCCGACTACGCCAAATACTGTGCCCAGTTACAGCGATATGCAGCAGCGTCAAATGCCAATGTCAGTTTCTGAATCGCCTGTTCATTACACTAAAGGAACATCATACACCGCTCCAAAAATGTCAATGGCGGCTCCAGCAGTTGATAATCGTGTTCAGCAAGCAGAGGGTGCGCCTCCGCTAGGGTATGCCATTGCACACTTGCACAATACTTATATTCTTGCAGAGTCGGAACAAGGCTTGGTATTGGTAGATACACATGCGGCCCATGAGCGGATTGTGTACGAAAAGATGAAAAAACAATATGACGCGGGTGAGATACCATCGCAACCGTTGTTGATTCCACAGAAGATACATTTATCGGATGAAGAGGTGGTGGCTTTTGAGCAGTACCAAGACATGCTTGAAGGCTTAGCGTTGGACTTAAGTTTGTCAGGCCCAAATACGCTTTTGGTTCGAGCTATACCTGTTTTGCTGGCACAAGATGATGCTGAGGTGTTGGTTAGGAAACTAATTCAAGATTTGGCACAAACAGGGGAAACAAAAAGTATTCAAGAGGCGTGTTATACCGTTTTGGGTAATATGGCCTGCCATGGTTCCATTAGAGCTAATCGACGCCTAACAGAAATGGAAATGAATGCCTTGTTGAGAGACATTGAGCAGACCGAGAATAGCGGTCAATGCAATCATGGGCGACCAACATGGGTGCTACTTAATGTTCAACAATTAGACTCATTGTTTTTAAGAGGTCAATAAACGTATGTCAATTTTACCTCGTGTGGTCATGTTGATGGGGCCAACTGCCTCTGGTAAAACAGCCTTGGGGGTTGAAATAGCAAAGGCCTTAGATGGTGAAGTGATCAGTGTTGATTCGGCGTTAGTTTACCGAGGGATGGATATTGGCACAGCAAAGCCAGATTTAGCTGAAAGACAAGGTGTTAAACATCATTTAATTGATATTTTAGACCCTTCTGAAAGTTTTTCGGCAGGGCAATTTCGAGAGCAGGCACTCGGGCTGATTAATGAGGTAGCGAGTAGAGGGAAAATGCCGATTTTAGTTGGTGGTACCATGCTGTACTTTCATGTTTTATTAAATGGTATGGCTAAATTGCCCGATGCTAATGCAGCGATTCGTCAAGAGATTGATCAGCAAGCAGCGAGTGAAGGTTGGGAGGCGGTTCATGATCATTTAAAAAAAGTTGACCCGGAGGCGGCTAAGCGAATTCACCCGAATGACACGCAAAGAATACAACGTGCGCTTGAAGTGTTTTTGGTGTCGGGTAAAAGTCAAAGCGATTGGTTGTTAGAACAGGCAAAACAACCGCTACCGTTTGAAGTATTTAAATTTGCTATCATGCCAAGCAATCGTATAGAGCTACATGACAAGATCGCCTTAAGAATGGATAAGATGATTGAAAACGGGTTTCTTGATGAGGTTCGTTGCTTGTTTGAACGAGGTGATTTAACGGCATTATTGCCGGCTATTAGAGCAGTTGGATATCGACAGGCATGGTCACACTTATTGGGCGAATATGACGAAGTGACTTTTCGTGAAAAAGCGATTATAGCCACACGACAATTGGCAAAAAGGCAGTTTACCTGGTTGCGACAACAGACTAAAACAACCCTTTTGGACATAGCCGCTCCAAGGGTGTTAGAGCAGGTGTTGAGCGAGGTTAACAAAAAAACAACGCGGTAGGCTTGAAATATTGTGATGACGTCATCATCTATAAGCAATAGACAATATTAATAAACAAAATTGAGATGTTTTGAGGTACAATTTGTTGCACTGCAAAATAGAATGGATTCGATCGTTTTGGAGTCATTAAGTTAATATTCAAAATAATAAGGAGAAACAAGATGTCTAAGGGGCATAACTTACAGGATACTTTTCTAAATACATTAAGAAAGGAACATATTCCTGTGGCGATTTTTTTAGTTAATGGGATTAAATTGCAAGGGCAAATTGAGTCATTTGATCAATACGTCGTCATTTTAAAAAATGCGATTAATCAAATGGTTTATAAGCATGCTATTTCCACGGTTGTGCCTGCTAGAGCGGTTACGATGCCTCGTGCTGGTGAGGAGGCTTAGTTTATTTATTCGGTTGATTTAATGATTAGCGCTGGGCCTAATTAATGGAGTTGTTTGATCGCCCCGGTACGGGTGAAAGGGCGCTTATTGTTCATTTATCGATTAATGAAAGTTTTTCAGAAGATGATCTAAGCGAGTTTGAGCAATTGGTTATATCGGCCAATGTTGAGCCGCTGGCAACGGTGACTGGCTCACGACGTTCGCCAGACGCTAGATTTTTTGTGGGGAAGGGTAAGTTAGACGAGGTGAAGCATCAGTTGCATGAAACTTGCGCTGATATTGTGTTGTTTAACCATACCCTAAGTCCAAGTCAGCAACGCAATTTAGAAAAAGAATTAGAAGTTCGGGTATTAGATCGGACGAACTTAATTCTAGATATTTTTGCCCAACGAGCGCAATCTTTTGAAGGTAAGCTACAAGTCGAGCTGGCGCAATTACAGCACTTATCGACGCGTTTAATTAGAGGCTGGACTCACTTAGAAAGACAAAAGGGTGGGATAGGCTTGCGTGGGCCGGGCGAAACACAGTTAGAAACAGACCGCCGACTAATAGGCCAACGTATCCGTCAAATTAAAACACGGTTAACAAAAGTTAATAAGCAGCGCGATCAAGGGCGGCGAAGTCGGCAGCGCGCTGATGTACCCACGGTGTCTTTAGTGGGGTATACAAATGCCGGAAAATCAACGCTTTTTAATGCACTGACAAACTCTGCTATTTATGCAGCGGATCAGCTTTTCGCCACATTAGATCCAACATTACGTCAAGTGAAATTGCCTGATTACGGTGAGCTTGTATTGGCTGATACAGTTGGTTTTATTCAAAACTTACCGCATGAATTAGTTGCAGCTTTTCGTTCTACCCTGCAAGAAACGATTGAGGCTGACCTGCTATTACATGTAGTTGATGCAAGTAGTCCTAATAGGCAAGAACAAATCCACGAAGTAAATTCTGTCCTGAAAGAAATTGGAGCAGACAACATCCCACAGGTGATGGTTTACAATAAAATTGATTGCTTACCAGCCGTCGATGCGCATGTAGATAAAGACGAAACAGACAGTGTCAACGCGGTCTGGTTATCAGCAATGGACGGTGATGGAATAAACCTATTGTTAGAGACACTATCGACGCTTTGTCATGATGAAAACACACGAATGAGTGTCGTTTTAAAGCCCGAGCAGGCTAAACTACGAGCGAAGTTATTCCAAGTTGCACAAATTCTTAAAGAAGAAAACCGGGATGATGGTTGCTGGGTTATAGAGCTCAATATATCCAATAAATATAAACATTTGCTGACGACCATCTAGCAGGGCATCATTGAATTAGTGGTTTAAATTCTTGCTTAGCATGGCGTAGCACCCTAAAATTGTATGCTGAAATAAATAAATTTTTAAAGTTGAGGTTTTAACTATGTCTTGGGATGACTCAGGTAACGATAAAAAGAAGGAAGACCCATGGAGTGGGCGTAAAAAAGAACAACAAACTCCTCCAGATCTAGACGAGTTAGTACGCTCCTTACAAGAAAAATTTGGTGGCTTGTTTGGTGGGGGCGGTTCAAAAGGAACGTCTAATAAGAAACCTTCAAATGGCCCATCAGGCGCTAACCTTGGTGTGTTGGTTGGAATTGCCGCTTTAATTTGGCTTGCCACAGGGATATATATCGTTGATGAAGGTAACAGAGGCGTTATATTACGTTTCGGTAAATATCATGAAACAACATTACCCGGGCCCCACTGGCGTTTCCCTCGCCCAGTCGATAGCGCGATTATTGTTAATGTCGATCAGCAAAGATTTATTGAAATTGGTTACCGTTCTGGTGCTAACCAGCAAGCAGCCAGCGGTGTCCGAAAAGAAGCATTAATGCTGACAGAAGATGAAAATATCATTGATGTTCGCTTAGCAGTGCAATATAGAGTTAAAAATCCACAAGATTATATTTTTAACGTTAGAGCGCCTGAGGTTACGCTAAAACAGTCTGCTGAAAGTGCCTTACGATCTGTTATCGGCAAAAATAAAATGGACTTTGTTTTAACTGAAGGTAGAAGTGAGGTTGTCGCAAAAGTTGAGACAAAGCTGCAAACCATGCTAGATGAATATGAAACCGGTCTGATCATTTTGTCTGTGAACCTTGTCGAAGCACAACCACCTGAAGAAGTCCAAGGTGCGTTTTCCGATGCTATTCGGGCTCGAGAAGATGAGCAGCGGTTTATCAACGAAGCGCAAGCCTACTCTAATGAAGTCATACCTAAAGCACGTGGTGCGGCATCAAGAATTGTGCAAGAAGCACAAGCCTATGAGCAACGTGTAAAATCAGAGGCGAAAGGTGATGCTTCACGTTTTGATCAACTGCTTGTTCAGTACGAAGCAGCTCCAGAAGTGACTCGTAAACGACTTTATTTAGAAACAATGGAAGATGTGTTGGGTAATTCTAAAAAAGTCATCATGGATGTTAAAGGTGGCAATAACTTAATGTATTTGCCTATTGATAAATTGATGGAATCAACCGCTGCTAAAGCATCGGCTGCCCCGAATCGCTTTATTACACCGCCAGAAAAAACCACGCCTGATAACACAGGGCGAGATACAAGTTACAGAGATAGAGGGAGGGGAAGATAATGAAAATGAATCCAATGATGTTGGTTGTTTTAGCAGCGGTTCTTTTTATTGGCTCTGGAAGTATTTTTACGGTCGATCAACGAGAGCGGGTAATCGTTTTTCGCTTGGGTGAAATTGTTCGAACAGACCTAGAGCCAGGGTTACACTTCAAATTTCCGTTTATTAATAACGTTCGAAAATATGATGGTCGTCTTCAAACGCTTGATTCTAAGGCAGAGCGTTTTTTAACCTCTGAAAAGAAAAATGTGATTGTTGATACTTTCGTGAAATGGAGAATCGCCAATGTGGATAATTTCTATCGAGCTGTTGGTGGCGACCCTAGGCAAGTTGATACACGATTAAATCAATTTGTAAAAGAAGGCATGCGAGCAGCGTTTAGTAAGCAAACAATTAAAGAGTTAATTTCGGTAGGTAGAGATACAATCCGTTTAGGGCTTGTTAAAGAAATTAATGAGTTAGCAAATGGTCTAGGCATCGATATTATTGATGTTCAAATTAAACGAATTGATTTGCCAGAGGAAGTTAGCGCGTCTGTATACAAAAGAATGGAGTCAGAGCGTGAGCGTGTGGCACGTGACTTTAGATCAAGAGGTAAAGAGGCAGCTGAGAGAATTAAAGCGGATGCTGATAAACAAGGTGAAATTATCTTAGCGACAGCCTATAGGGAGTCGCAAGAATTACGTGGTAGGGGTGATGCCGAAGCGGCTGAAACTTATGCCGGTGCATATAATAAGAACAAAGAGTTCTTCGCTTTTTACCGTAGTTTAGATGCCTATCGTAAAAGTATGGGGGCAGGAGATGACCTTATTGTGCTTGAACCGACATCTGATTTCTTTAAATATTTTAAGAAACAGTAAGTTTATATAAGCAGTAATTGCTAATGGGGTTTTGTAATGGCGTGGCAAGAACTATTTGCGGCAATGGCATTGGTGTTGGTTTTAGAAGGGATTGTTCCATTTATAAGCCCCGATGCACTACGCAAAACCTATCAGCGGTTAATAGAAATGGATGATAAAACGATTCGCATGTCAGGGCTTTTAAGCATGATTGCGGGTGTTATTTTATTAACGCTGGTGCGATAAGGTTAACAAGTTAATGGCTAAGAAAAATAATTGGATGTTACCAGAAGGTATTGATGCCTTACTCCCGAATGAGGCAGCTCGTTTGGAAACCATGCGGCGCAAATTGTTAGATTTGTTTCGATCTTGGGGGTATCAGTATGTTATTCCACCGATGGTTGAATTTCGCGATACCTTGCTAACAGGAACGGGCAGTGAATTAGCGCTTCAGACGTTTAATTTAACTGACCAGATCAGTGGTAAAGCCTTAGGGGTTAGAGCCGATATGACGCCGCAAGTGGCTCGTATGGCCTCACATCACCTTTATAAAGAGGCGCCTACTAGGCTTTGTTACCTCGGCTCAATACTACAGGCACGAGGTGCTAAGATTGAAAAATCACGTAGCCCAATTCAAGTAGGGGTAGAACTTTACGGCAGCCAGCACATTGAAAGTGATGTGGAAATTATACGGTTGATGCTCGAAACCTTAGCAATAGCTGGCTTACAAGAAGTTCACTTAGATTTAGGCCACGTGGCCATTTTTAGAGAGCTTGCCAAAAACGCCGGCTTAACGGTTGAGCAAGAAGCTGAGTTATTTGAAGTATTGCAACGAAAAGCGACGGAAGAGCTAGAAGAGTTGCTAACAACTTTCCAGTTAGATAAAGCTTGGTATGATGCTTTTTATCAGTTGTTAAACCTAAATGGCGATATATCTGTTCTTAATGATGCAAAAACTAATTTAGCAATTGGCGGCGCTGATGTTTTACAAGCGATAGACGAGCTTCAACGGACCGCTGAATTACTGCAGAATATTTACCCCGCGTTACCTTTATACTTTGATTTAGGTGAGCTTCGTTGTTATCAATACCAAACAGGTATTGTGTTTGCTGCGTTTGTGCCGGGCTTTGGCTCAGAAGTGGCGCGTGGTGGCCGATACGATAACTTAACAGAACAAATGGACGATTTGCTACCAGCCACTGGGTTTAGTGCGGATGTCAAAGTGTTATCACGCTTAAGTCAGTTAAGCGAAGAACAAACTGACAATGTTATTTTAGCGCCCGATGTAATGGATGCTGATTTGCATGATGTTATTCGTCAATTGCGAGCATCGGGCCGAATTGTTATACAAGCGCTACCCGGTGATACGCAACAACCCGATCATACGTTGACCATCAAACAGATAAACGGTCAATGGCAAGTGAGTGAATAACGCACTTGTATCAATTCATAATCATAGTTTAGATAGAGACATAAAATGGGAAAAAATGTTGTCGTAATTGGCACCCAGTGGGGTGACGAGGGCAAAGGTAAATTGGTTGATTTATTAACTGATGATGTTGCTGCAGTTGTGCGCTTTCAAGGGGGGCATAATGCTGGCCATACCTTAGTGATTGGAAATGAAAAAACAGTATTGCATCTGATTCCATCAGGTATCTTAAGAGAAAATGTTCAGTGTTTAATTGGTAACGGTGTTGTGTTATCGCCCGAAGCTTTATTGACTGAAATGGATATTTTAGAAAAAGCCGGTGTTAAGTTGGATGGACGCTTGAAGATTAGCGAAGCTTGTCCATTAATATTACCTGTGCATATAGGTTTAGATCTAGCGCGCGAAAGAGCACGAGGTAACAAAGCAATTGGCACCACAGGACGTGGAATTGGGCCTGCTTATGAAGATAAGGTTGCAAGACGAGGTTTGCGTGCCGGCGATTTATTAACACCAAAGATTTTTGCGGAAAAACTGCAAGAACTATTGAAGTACCATAATTTTGTGTTGGAGCATTATTTCAATGCCGAAACGTATGATTTTCAAACAATGTATGACCAAGTAATGGAGCAAGCACAGATCATTAAGCCAATGCTTATTGATGTGGCTGATCAACTGCATAAATACAGTCGCGACAGTCAAAATATTTTATTTGAAGGCGCACAAGGCGCATTATTAGATATTGACCATGGCACCTACCCCTATGTTACTTCGTCTAACACTACTGCTGGTAGTTCGGCCAGTGGCAGTGGAATGGGGCCTTGTGATATGGATTATATTTTAGGCATCACTAAAGCTTATACAACGCGTGTTGGTAGCGGACCGTTTCCGACCGAGTTAAATGATGAAGTGGGGGAGTACTTAGGTAAAAAAGGGCATGAGTTTGGTGCAACAACTGGTCGTGAAAGGCGTTGTGGCTGGTTCGATGCTGTGTCACTTCGACGCTCTGCCCGCTTGAACAGTTTAACGGGTATTTGCTTAACCAAACTGGATGTAATGGATGGACTCAAGGAAGTAAAAATATGCACCGCATATAAGTTAAACGGTGAGATTATTGACGTACCACCCATTGGTGCTGAAAACTATGCACAGTGTGAGCCAATTTTTGAAACAATGCCTGGCTGGCAAGGTCAAACGGAAGGGTGTAAATCGTTAGACGGCTTTCCAAAAGAAGCGCTAGCGTATATTAAACGATTAGAGGAACTCGTAGAGGTGCCTATTGATATTGTTTCCACAGGACCAGAAAGGACAGAGACGATTGTTCTGAATAACCCATTCAGTTAATGCTAAACAATTGATGCCTTAATACATAAAGCCCTTATAAAGTATATTTATAAGGGCTTTTTTTTGCACGACATTAGTGATCTATGGACTATATACATAGCTCAAGCATTAGTTTTACTATTTTTGACTCATAATTGGTCAGTGTTAAACTGATTAAAAGAATAATAATAAAAATAGGGGAAGCGTATGTTTAATATGACAAATTATGATGATGTCAAAGCATCATTCACATTAGAAACGCCGGCACTTTATAACTTTGCTTTTGATGTCATTGATAAAAGAGCGCATGAAGCCGATAAATTGGCGTATATCGAAGTCGATAGTACGGGCGAGAATATTCGATATTATCAATTTAGCGATCTTTCTAAACGATCTAATCAATTTGCAAATGGCTTGCTAAGCTTAGGTGCTAAAAAAGGCGACTTGGCTTTTGTTATGATTCCCCGAGTTGGTGAATGGTACTCAGTAATGCTGGGCTGTTGCAAATTAGGTGTGGTAACGATGCCAGCTACTAATTTGTTAACCTCACAAGATATTGAATATCGTATCAATCGTTCAAAGGCCAGTATGGCAATTGTGAGTGCCAATAACGCAGATAAGGTTGAGGCGATTAAAAAGAACTGCCCTAGTCTTAAGACGCTGATTGTTATTGGAGAACCAAAAGAAGGTTGGTGTACATTTGAATCACTTACTCAACCTGCAAGCACTCACTTAGATAGGTCGCAATTAGCACCGAGCAAAGCATCAGATTTAATGATGATTTACTTTACCTCTGGTACGACAGGAATGCCAAAAATGGTGCCACGAGATAACGCCTATGCACACGCCCATACGATTACGGGTAAATATTGGATGGGTCAGCAAGAAAATGATATCCATTGGACGTTGTCTGACACGGGTTGGGCTAAAGCAGCCTGGGGAATGTTGTATTCACCATGGCAAATGGGGTCTGCAATGGTGTTGTTTGATGGTGTGGGTTTTGATGCCGAATTACACTTGAAATTAATTGAAAAGTTAGGAGTAACAACATTCTGCGCGCCGCCAACCGTTTACCGAGTATTTGCTCAAATGGACTTATCAAGCTATAACTTAAGTTCAGTTCGTCATGCGTTAGGAGCAGGTGAGCCGTTAAACCCGGAAGTGATTAAAGTTTGGTATAACGCCACGGGTGGAAAAATTTACGATGGCTATGGTCAAACCGAAACCATTAATATTGTTGCCAACTACCCATGCATGCCTGTTAAACCAGGCTCTATGGGTAAGCCGGTACCGGGTGTTAATGTGCAAGTTGTTGATGAAAAAGGTGATATTTGTGCGGTAGATTGCATTGGCAGTATAGCCATTGAACTAACAGAGCCGCTTCAGCCGGGTATGTTTGAGGGCTATTGGCAAGATGATGAAGCAACGGCAATGTGTTTCAAAAACGGTTGGTACTATACGGGAGATAATGGTAGCGTCGATAAAGACGGGTATTTTTGGTTTGTTGGGCGCTCAGATGACATGATTAATTCATCGGGATACAGAATTAGCCCATTTGAAGTAGAAAGTTCTTTATTAGAACACCCTGCCGTTCTTGAGTCAGCGGTCATTGGAAAGCTAGATGAAGCACGTGGCGAAGTAGTTAAAGCGTTTATTATTTTAGCCAGTAACTATCAACCTAGTGATGAGCTGAGACGAGACATTCAAGCTTTCATGAAAAAACAGACAGCACCTTATAAATACCCACGAGAAATTGAATTTGTTGAGTCATTACCAAAAACAATTTCAGGAAAAATAAGGCGTATTGAACTAAGGCAAAACAGTTAGGAGTTATAGCATGTCAGTAGCACAAGAGACGGTCGTTGACCCCAGTAAACTTGTAAAATATAAAGCTAATAACCACGTGCGTTTTATTACCGCAGCCAGTTTGTTTGACGGTCATGATGCGGCGATTAATATTATGCGCCGTATTCTTCAATCAACGGGGGCTGAAGTTATTCACTTAGGGCATAATCGTTCGGTACAAGAAGTGGTTAATGCAGCTATTCAGGAGGATGTGCATGGTATTGCAATAAGCTCTTATCAAGGCGGACATGTTGAATATTTCAAATACATGATTGACCTGTTAAAAGAAAAGGGAGCATCGCATATCAAGGTCTTTGGAGGCGGCGGTGGGGTTATCGTGCCAGAAGAAATTGAACAGTTGCATGCCTATGGTGTGTCTCATATATTTAGTCCAGCCGATGGGCAATCATTACAGCTACAAGGGATTATCAATGAGATGATCGAAACATCGGACTATGACCTTGCACAGGTGGGTATACCTGATGATTTTGATGATTTGAATGAACACGGGTATCGAAAATTATCACGTCTTATTACAGGCTTCGATGAAAATACGGTTTCAAAACAATCTACTGATGCAATCAATGTGCGTGCTAAGGCGTTTTCAAAAACCCCTGTGTTGGGTATTACGGGAACCGGTGGTGCTGGTAAGTCGTCCTTAACAGATGAGCTTATTAGACGTTTTAATATTGAGCTTGAGCATTTAAAAATTGCGGTTATTGCCATTGACCCTACCAAACGTAAAACGGGTGGTGCCCTATTAGGCGACCGTATTCGTATGAATGCGATTAATCACCCGAATATTTATTTTCGATCGATCGCAACGCGCAACACGAAAGGCGAAGTCCCTGAAGCATTACCAAACATTATAGATGCCTGCAAAGTTGCAAATTTTGATTTAATTATTGTAGAAACCCCAGGCATTGGGCAGGGTGATGCGGGTATTGTTCCGTTTGTTAATGTATCGATGTATGTGATGACGCCTGAGTTTGGGGCAGCCAGTCAGTTAGAAAAAATTGATATGTTGGATTTTGCTGATGTAGTGGTGATTAATAAATTTGATCGCAAAGGCAGTGACGATGCTTTTCGCGATGTTAGAAAGCAGTATCAACGTAATTACGAACTCTTTACAACCCCGATCGAAGAACTGCCAATTTATGGCACTATCGCATCAAAATTTAATGATGATGGGGTAACGGCGTTGTATCAGGGCTTATTAAAAATCTTCGAGAGCAAAGAGCTTAACAGCTGGGAAGGTGACTTTTTTGCTCAAGTAGCCATCAAACGCTCAACAACAAGTAGCGCGATTATTGCTGTTGAACGGCAACGTTATTTAGCTGAAATTGCCGAAACAGTGCGTGATTACCATAAAAAAATCGAACAGCAAGTCACCGTTGCACGAGAACGTCAGCAATTGAAACAAGTGCAACGTATGTTGGGTGAGCCTGCAAGCGACGAAGCCTTCAATAGACAAATTTTGAAGCGTGAAAATGCGCTCGATCCACGTTGTAAAAGATTGCTTGATGTTTGGGAAGATACAAAAAAAGCCTATAAAGAAGACACCTATGTGAACACTATTCGGGATAAAAAAGTGACAACGAATATAGCAACATACTCTTTGTCAGGCACCCGTATTCCAAAAGTCTCAATACCCGCTTATGAAGACGATGGCGAACGATTACGTTTTTTATTAAAAGAAAATTTACCGGGAAGCTTTCCGTATACCGCCGGTGTGTTTAGTTTTAAGCGCGAAGGTGAAGACCCAGCCCGTATGTTTGCGGGTGAGGGCGACCCCTTCAGAACCAATCGACGTTTTAAATTATTGTCTGAAAGTTCAGAGGCAACACGGCTATCAACAGCCTTTGATTCGGTAACACTGTATGGCAATGACCCAGGTGTGAGGCCCGATATATATGGGAAAGTTGGCAATTCGGGCGTTTCTATTGCTACTTTAGACGATATGAAAGTTTTGTTTGATGGTTTTGACTTATGCGCACCAACAACATCCGTTTCGCTAACGATTAACGGCCCAGCGCCAACCTTATTGTCGTTCTTTTTAAATACCGCTATTGATCAACAGTGCGATAAATTTGAAGAGGAAAAAGGACGCTGCCCCTCAGAGGACGAACGCAATGAGATTGAAGATTGGGCTTTATCGAATGTACGAGGTACCGTTCAAGCAGATATTCTTAAAGAGGATCAAGGTCAAAACACGTGTATTTTTTCGACAGAATTTAGCCTGAAAATGATGGGTGACATCCAACAATATTTTATCGATAAACAAGTCCGTAATTTCTACTCAGTCTCGATCTCGGGTTACCACATTGCTGAAGCGGGCGCGAACCCTATTTCTCAGTTGGCCTTTACCTTGTCAAATGGCTTTACTTATGTAGAAACCTATTTGTCACGAGGTATGCATATTGATGATTTTGCCGCTAATTTGTCATTCTTTTTTTCTAATGGTATGGACCCGGAATATACCGTTATGGGCCGAGTAGCGCGGCGAATTTGGGCCGTTGCAATGCGTTTTAAATACGGGGCAAATGATCGCTCACAAAAATTAAAATACCATATCCAAACATCTGGCCGTTCATTACATGCTCAAGAGATGGATTTTAATGATATTCGGACTACCTTGCAGGCATTGATTGCCATTAATGACAACTGCAATAGCCTTCATACCAACGCATATGATGAAGCGGTGACAACACCAACCGAAGAGTCTGTCCGCCGTGCGATGGCAATTCAACTTATTATCAATAAAGAGTACGGCCTTGCAAAAAATGAAAATGCCTTGCAGGGGGCTTTTATTATCGAAGAGCTGACTGATTTAGTCGAAGAAGCAGTGCTACGCGAATTTGAACGCATTTCTGAACGTGGTGGTGTGCTCGGTGCAATGGAGACGGGGTATCAACGTGGGAAAATTCAAGATGAATCAATGAATTATGAAATGTTGAAACATACAGGTGAGCTGCCAATTATTGGGGTAAACACGTTTAAAAATCCAACGGCTGATGAGTCCGTAACGTCTATCGAATTGGCGCGCTCCACGGAAGAAGAAAAACAAAGTCAATTGCATCGATTAAAGGCTACCCACGAAGCAAACGAAGATAAGGCCGTAGAAGCACTGCATGATTTACAACAGGCGGTGCAAAATAATGAGAACGTTTTTGAGGTGTTAATGGAGGCAGGTCGCTATTGCTCATTGGGCCAAATTACAGAGGCGTTTTTTGAGGTCGGCGGACAGTACCGCCGGAATATGTAGGCGGTAGTAATCTAAAAATAAGCTTGATAAAACTAAAGCTAAGACCTAGTTGTTAAGGCTTTTATTGATCTGGCATGCCAATTGCTCTGTTGTAAACATATTTAAAGCAATATGGAGATGGCAATGGACGTACCAGCTATATTAAGTCCACAGATGGGTAGCGCCTCGAAGGGTGCTGCTGATTCGGTTATAAGTGATTCCAGTCGCTCAAACGATGACGGGTTTTCAAAACATTTTGAAAAAAATATAGACCGTCTTAATAGGCAGAGTCATGAACCAGCATCATCGGATAAACATGCTGAAAACACTGGTAACACGGCGGCTGTTGTTAATAAGACTAATGCGCCGGAAGCTGCTTCATCATCCAAGATTGTAACGGCTGATGAAACTCAATCAGAACAAACGGCAACGGTTACCGAGGTGCTATCTAACGCTTCAGGGCAACTGCATGAAGAAGTCATTATCGTAGAAAATACAGCTGAGATACCCACAGAGGCAGGCGTAATATTAGTTGAACCTAAGCTTGAAGCAGGGGAAGCTATGGCTGCGATTAGCGGCAATGAATTGCCACCAGCGGCAGCTTTGGGCGGCCCATTAAACAGCGATATATTGGCTAATGTTAATGTGCGCGACAAAGATATAGTGTTTGACCCACTAACGGCCGGACGGTTGCCGGACCAGAGGGGTAGATTGAATGGGAAAGGTGGCGAAGTGAATTTTTTGAATTCGTCGGCTACGCTGCCATCCTTAAATAAGCCTCAATCTACAACTCTGCCTGATGCACTTGTAGGTGATTTAAAAAACACAGTGTCTGATACGGTAAACTCCATGTTTACTCAGCAAACGGCAGGCAGTAAAGCTTTACCAGCAACAGAAGGCTTGTTATTAAATGTAGGGGCACCGGTTGCTGGGCAAACACAACATGCCGTAATTGATAAGGCAAATTTGCAGCTTGATACGCCAATGAACAGTCAGAAGTGGGGGGAGCACTTCACCCAGCGAGTACAGTGGGTAGTGGGCCAATCCATGTCTGGCGCACAGATTAGGTTGAACCCTCAGCATATGGGGCCTATTGAGGTCAGAGTCCAAATGCAAAATGATCAAGCAATGGTGTCATTTACTGCACAACATGGTGCAACAAGAGAAGCCATTGAGGCGGCTCTTCCCCGCTTACGCGATATGTTGAATGAGCAAAACGTCAACGTGGTGGATATTGATGTATCGCAACATTCATTTAGTGATCAACGTGAACAAGCATCCAAGAGCCAAGAAGGTGGAATGGCTCAATCAGATGAGTTTAATCGGGACACCGGTGAATCAATGTTTGATTCACAAGATGCTGAACAAGTACGACGATACACTGGTTTATTTAGTGACTTTGCCTGACGTTTAAATAGACAGTTAGGTAGGATGTTTTAAAAGCCTAAGTTGTTCTAAGAACACTTAGGCTTTTTTACGTTTAGGGTGGTTAAATTTTGACAAACACCAAAAATACTACGTTGCTTAATGACTTGATTTTGACGCCTGAGTATTAATTTATTATAAGTCATTGAAAAATATCGATTTAATATATGGCACAGCAATTGCTATTACTGTTTTTATGTAATAACTTTTGGACGTAAATATTATGGCAGACGAAGAGCAAGAGCAAGAAACAGCAGTTGAAAATGCGGTGGGTTCTAAAAAGAAGTTAATCATGATCGCGGGCGGTGTTGTGTTGGCCATTATACTGCTAGGCGCTGGCTTGTATTTCACAGGTTTTTTTGAAGCAGAAAAAGATCCGGTTGTGGGTGAGTCAACAGAAGCTATTGAAGAAAAAGCAGATGAACAGAATGCTGATGAGGCTGAAGCGGTAGCCGTTTATCAAGCATTGACGCCGCCGTTTATGGTTAATTTTTCAGACGGCAATATAAAGGTCTTAAAACTGGCTATCAGTATTATGGTCGATGATGAAGGCGTTATTGATGCGGTAAAAAAACATGACCCTGTGATTCGAAACAATATTCTAATGATGCTGTCTGCTCAAGATCCTGAAGTACTCAAAACATCAAAAGGAAAAGAACAGCTGCAATCAGATGTTAAAGAAGAAATTAATAAAATTTTAGTTAAGAGAAGTGTCTCTTCTAACGTAAAAGAAGTTTTTTTTACAGACTTGGTCATGCAGTAAATGTCTGATTCGGATTTATTATCGCAAGATGAAATTGATGCCTTATTGCAAGGTGTCGATGGTGGCGATGTTGAAACAGAAACAGGCGTTGATGCGCCAAACGGTGAGGCGAGCAATTATGACTTTAATAGCCAAGATAGAATCGTGCGTGGGCGAATGCCAACACTTGAAATGGTTAATGAGCGCTTTGCACGTTATTTCCGCATTAGCCTGTTTAACTTCTTAAGGCGCTCAACAGAGGTGTCTGTATCAGGCATTCAAATGTTGAAGTTTTCAGAATACGTTCAAAGCCTGTTTGTACCAACTAACTTAAATATTATAAAAATAAAGGCCTTACGTGGGTCAGCCTTGTTTGTTTTTGACCCAAGCTTGGTCTTTATGATTGTGGATAGTTATTTTGGCGGTTCTGGAAAATTTCATAATACGAGCGAAGCACGCGAATTTACAGCAACAGAAATACGCGTAGTTCGAATTGTTTTGGACATTGTTTTTGAAGACTTGATGAAAGCATGGGAGCCGGTTTTAAAACTTGAGTTTGAGTATGTTAATTCTGAGGTAAACCCCCAATTTGCCAATATCGTTAGCCCGACAGAGGTGATGGTGGTATCGACTATTCATCTTGAGCTTGAAGGGGGTGGCGGAGATATTCAATTTAGTTTGCCATACAGCATGTTAGAACCGATTCGTGAACTGTTAGATGCCGGTATTCAAAGTGACCGTGGTGATATTGATGTGCGTTGGAAGTCTGCATTAAGGAACGACATTAAAACAGCAGATGTGGATATTAACTGTGTATTACTAAAGAAAGAAGTTTCACTTAAAGAGGTTTTATCCTTTAAGGAAGGCGATATTTTACCGATTACCTTACCAGAGCAGGTCATTGTTGAGTCTGGAGAAATGCCATTGTTTAGAGGCAAGCTTGGTGAAAGTAATGGACACTTTGCGGTGAAACTTCAAGAGAAGATGGAACGTGAAGAAGTGAAGATTTTGGTCAATGATGAGGAATAAAAAAATGAGTGATGAAGATAATACTAATGACACTTCTGACCTAGGTGGGACAGCAAATGAGCCATCAGATAACAATGCTGATTGGGGCGATGAGAGTACTAATGAACATGATGATGCACAAGCGGCAGCGTTCGCACCTGTCTCTGATACCAGCGCGCCTAGCAGCATGGACAGCGAAATAAACCTGGATGTTATTTTAGATGTGCCAGTGACTGTTTCAATGGAAGTGGGTAATACAAAGATCAGTATTCGTAACTTACTTCAGCTAAACCAAGGCTCGGTGATTGAGTTAGACCGCCTAGCTGGTGAACCGATGGATGTGCTGGTGAATAAAACGCTTATCGCGCGTGGTGAGGTAGTGGTTGTGAATGATAAGTTTGGCCTGCGTTTAACGGATATTATCAGCCCCGCCGAGCGAGTAAAGAAGCTGAAGTAATGAACTACTTACGGGCTTTATCATTGATGTTCACTTCAACAGCTGCCTTCTCATCGGTGCCAACTGCTATTGGTTCGAATAGCGTAGATCCGTTGTCTACAGCGAATCTAACGCAGTGGACGATAGGTTTGTTCTTTGTTTTATTGCTGATTCTTATCGTTGCCTGGGCGGCAAAGCGTTTTACAGGGCTAGTCTCTAGTCATAAAGGTCATTTGAAAGTACTGTCTGGTGTGTCGTTGGGGCATCGAGAAAAAGCAGTCTTGATACAGGCGGGTAATCAACACCTGCTGCTTGGCGTTGCACCGGGTAGGGTGGTGACCTTGCATACCTTTGAGGCCGGTGAAATATCTGAAAGCCTTAGTCAGGAAGAAGCAGTACCGACAGCTTTTCAAGACAGTTTAAAAAAAGTAATGAACAAAAAGGGCGCAGAATGAAAAGGCGACTATTGTTTATTATTTTTTTCTCTCTTGTTCCCATGACTAGTTTTGCGGCGAATGGCATTGAGGCCATTACTATCGCTGGAGACGGTAAAAGTTATTCGGTCACGCTGCAAATATTAGCAGTTATGACATTGCTGACAGTTTTACCAAGCTTGTTAGTAATGATGACCTCGTTTACACGAATCATTATTGTTTTTTCCATTCTTCGCCAAGCGATGGGCACACCACAAACACCTAGCAATCAAATTTTGTTGGGGCTGGCTTTATTTTTAACTTTTTTCATTATGTCGCCAGTGTTAGAAAAGGCGAATGAAGAGGCTCTGCAACCTTATTTAAACGATCAGATAGCGGCAGATATTGCTATTACAAAAGCAATAGAGCCGTTTCGTGGCTTTATGTTGCGCCAGACCAGAAGTGATGATTTGGAAATGTTTGCCAGAATTTCTGGAGCAGAGCCTATCACAGATGAGTCAGATGTGCCGTTATCGCTGTTATTACCGGCGTTTGTGACCAGTGAGCTGAAAACAGCGTTTCAAATTGGGTTTATGATCTTTGTTCCTTTTCTTATCATCGATATGGTCGTGGCCAGTGTCTTGATGTCGATGGGTATGATGATGTTATCTCCATTGATTATTTCCTTGCCATTTAAGCTGATGTTATTTGTTTTAGTAGATGGCTGGTCGCTGATTATGGAGACTTTAGCCGCGAGCTTCTTTACTTAGGAGGTAGAACTAATGACACCTGATAGCGTCATGAATTTAGGCGAGCAAGCCTTGCAAGTAACGGTCCTTTTATCGGCACCTATTTTATTATCGGCGTTAGCCATAGGTTTTATTGTTGCGATGTTTCAGGCAGCAACACAAATTAATGAGCAGACATTAAGTTTTGTTCCTAAGTTATTGATCACCGTAGTTGTTTTATCTATTGCCGGGCCATGGATGTTGCGCTTAATTATTAATTTTACGCGCCAAACATATCTAAGTATTCCTGATTTAATCGGTTAAGCGGATACTCTAAGCGTGGTCTATAGTGAACAACAAATCATGGCTTGGGCATCGAGTTTTTTTTGGCCCTTGCTTCGCATAAGTGCCATGTTTATTGCAATCCCTGTGTTTAGTGGGCGTTTTGTTGATAACAAAATTCTTGTTGGCGCAGCATTGATGGTGACTTTTTTTACGCTTCCTCTTTTACCTGAACACCGAGCGATTGATGTGTTGAGTCATGAAGGCATTATGACGGGGTTGCAACAATTATTGATTGGCCTGTCAATGGGGTTTGTTTTGCAGTTGGTATTCAGTGCTATTATTTTTGCAGGACAGGGAATTGCTTACAGTATGGGCCTAGGTTTTGCCTCGATGATGGACCCAACTACCGGCGTCAGCGTACCGGTGGTTAGTCAATTTTATTTGGTACTGGCTACTCTTTTGTTTTTAACACTTGGGGGGCACTTGGTGTTAATTGAAATGTTGATCGATAGTTTTAATACCCTACCGATTGGTGATATCGGCATGGAGCGTTCGGACATTTGGTCCATTATTGCCTGGTCAAGCAGAATTTTTTCAGCTGGGCTATTAATGGCATTACCAGCCATTGTGTCGTTATTAATGGTCAATATTGCCTTCGGTGTTGTTACAAGAGCAGCGCCACAACTTAATATTTTTGCGGTTGGTTTTCCCATTACACTCATTTTAGGAACATTATTAATGTGGGTTACCCTTACGTCAGTACTTGGAAATTTTACCAATTTGCTGGCAGAAAGTTATGGTGTGATTGGCGACTTTTTACGGATAAGGCGTTGATATGGCGACTGATAACGACCAAGAAAAAACCGAAGAACCCACCGCCAAACGTGAGGAAGACGCCCGAAAAAAGGGTGATATTGCACGCTCTAAAGAACTGAATACGGTCGTTGTTTTAATGGTGGGCTCGGTGATGATTTGGATGACCGGTGAGCGCATCATGAAAGGCATGTGGCGCGTGATGGAAGAGGCTTTTACGATAGAAAGAAGCACTTTGTTTGACCCTTTAGCATCAATTAACAGCCTTCAGTTCGCTATGCAGGAGGCACTAATGTTCGTGGCCCCTTTTTTAGCGGCGATGGTGGTTGCTGCGTTAGCGGCTCCTATTGCGATGGGGGCTGGTCATTTAGTGCTGAAGCCTTTGCTCCTAAGGCAAGCAAAATGAATCCGCTTGAAGGCTTTAAGCGAATGTTCGCGATGCGCAGTCTAATAGAGCTGGTTAAATCTTTACTTAAGTTTGGCTTAATATTAGGCATTATGGCTTTGTTAGTGGATATCTACTTGCGCGAGTTTATCTATCTTAGTCAATTACCGTTAGAAAATGCCTTGCTTCGAGCCAGCGATGTGATGACCTTATCTTTTGTCATTTTATGCTCGTCTTTATTATTGGTCGTGGCGATTGATGTGCCGTTTAGTTTATGGGAATACAAGAAAAAGCTAAAAATGACGCTTCAAGAAGTGAAAGATGAAATGAAGCAGACCGAAGGGCGGCCCGAAGTAAAAGGTAAAATACGTCAATTGCAACAAGAAATGTCACAAGGAAGAATGCTAGAAGCGGTACCACAGGCTGATGTTATTGTGACCAACCCCACGCATTTTGCAGTAGCACTTAAATACGAGGAAGGTGGAAGCGATGCCCCCATCGTTGTTGCTAAAGGTGCGGATTTAATAGCCGCGAAAATAAGGAATATTGCGGTTGGTAATGGGGTTACGCTGGTTTCAGCGCCACCTTTAGCTAGGGCCTTATTCTTTACGACGGAAATTGATCAAGAAGTCCCTAAAGGGCTTTACCTAGCGGTAGCTCAAGTCTTGGCATATGTTTATCAATTACGAATTGCAACACAAAAGCGCTGGAAGAAACCAGTCGCGCCAAGTGATATTTCTATTCCAGATGAATACAAAAAATATACAAACAACACCGATTAGCGTTTAACAAGGTAGCAATAGACGATGAATTTTAACGACATTTCAAAAATTTTATTAGATTTCGCGCGAAATGGTTTAGGTGCACCCATTTTGATTATGGTCATCTTGGCGATGTTGGTGCTGCCATTGCCACCCTTTTTGCTGGATATGTTATTTACCTTTAATATTGCGTTGTCGTTGATTGTTTTATTGGTAGTGGTTTATGCATTACGGCCACTGGATTTTGCTGTTTTTCCAAGCTTCTTATTGGTAGCTACGCTATTACGGCTTAGTTTAAATGTTGCATCAACGCGGGTGGTTTTACTTGAGGGGCATAATGGTGGTGATGCTGCCGGTAAAGTGATCGAAGCATTTGGTGCGTTTGTTATTGGTGGTAACTACGCGGTTGGTTTAGTAGTTTTTAGCATCTTGATTATCATTAACTTTGTGGTAGTTACAAAGGGTGCAGGCCGTGTCTCAGAAGTGAGCGCTCGGTTTACTTTGGATGCAATGCCGGGTAAACAAATGGCTATTGATGCAGACTTAAATGCGGGGCTGTTAACCCAAGATGAAGCACGTGACAGACGAGCAGAGATTAGTCAGGAAGCTGATTTTTATGGTTCGATGGACGGGGCTAGTAAATTTGTTCGTGGTGATGCTATTGCAGGCATTTTGATTCTACTAATTAATATTGTTGGCGGCCTTGGTGTGGGTGTGTTGCAACACGACTTGGCTTTTTCTCAAGCAATGGAATATTACACATTGCTAACAATTGGTGATGGTCTTGTGGCGCAGATCCCCGGCTTATTACTCTCTACCGCAACAGCCATTATCGTGACGCGAGTGAATAGTAATCAAGATATGGGTGAGCAGGTGTCACTGCAAGTACTTAGTAACCCGAAAGCATTGGCTATTGCTGGTGCGATTATTGGCGTATTAGGGTTGATTCCAGGAATGCCCAACTTAGTGTTTATGTCATTGGCCGGTGCCTTAGGTTATGTTGCTTATTTAGTGCATAAAAAACAGCAACAGGCAGAATTAACGCCTGTTGAGCTTGATTCGCCTGTACAAGCATTGCCAGATGAACCAAAAGAACTGTCTTGGGATGATGTGGCCCCAGTCGATATGATTGGCCTAGAGGTGGGCTATCGGTTGATTCCCTTAGTTGACAAAACGCAAGGTGGTGAGCTGATGTCAAGAATTAAAGGGGTACGGAAAAAGCTCTCGCAAGAATTAGGCTTTTTAATTCCATCTGTGCATATTCGTGACAACCTAGACTTGGCACCGAATGTGTATCGCCTAACATTGATGGGCGTTAATATTGGCGAGGTTGAAATTCACCCTGATAGGGAATTGGCGATTAATCCAGGCCAAGTATTTGGTGATATTCAAGGCATTGCTACAAAAGACCCCGCGTTTGGTCTAGACGCGGTTTGGGTTGACTCATCGCAAAAGGACCAAGCACAAACAATGGGCTATACCGTTGTTGACCCTGGGACTGTTGTGGCAACACATTTAAGTCAGATTATTCAAACACATGCGCATGAGCTATTAGGCCATGAGGAAGTCCAGCAAATGCTCGATACGCTGAAAAAGTCAGCGCCAAAACTGGTTGAAGACTTAGTACCAGAAACCATTTCATTAGGTACAGTTGTTAAAGTGCTGCAAAATTTATTACAGGAAAATATTCCGGTTCGAGATATGCGAACAATTGCCGAGACACTGATTGAACATGGGCGTAGCAGTCAAGATGCTGGCGCATTAACAGCGGCCGTTAGAATTGCCCTTGGCCGCTCAATAGTCCAGAAAATCAGTGGCTTAGACAGTGAACTGTCAGTGATTACTTTAGATCCAGATTTGGAACGCTTATTGCATCAAAGCTTACAAGCGTCAGAAGATGGTAGCGCAGGATTGGAACCAGGGTTAGCAGAAAGAATGATAAATGCATTGCAAGAAAGTACTCAAAAACTAGAAATGGAAGGGAAAAGTGCCGTTCTTCTAGTCTCTGGCTTTTTGCGCCCTTGGTTAGCTCATTTTGTTCGCCACTCAATATCAACATTAAATGTTTTGTCGTATAACGAAATCCCTGAGGATAGACAAGTCCGTGTTGTTGGGAGTGTTGGGCAAAATGGATAATAGACTTTACGAGGTTATATTCGATGAAAATTAAACGTTTTTTTGCTCCCGATATGCGTGAAGCACTTAAGCTGGTCAAAGAGCAGCTGGGTGCGGATGCGGTTATCCTATCAAATAATAGAGTAGACGGTGGCGTCGAAATTGTGGCGGCTAAGGATTATGATGAGCAAGCCATTCAAGCAGCGGCCGATAAGAAAGAAACGTTGCTAGATGCTAGGTTGGATGAGGAGCTAAAAGATGACAGGGTGTCAATAGACTGGAATGAGCCGCCTAAGCAGGCGTATAGAGAGGACTATACGCCGGGCCACAAAAAACCGGCGCTGAAACAACGGTTAGCTAAACCAAAACCAGCAAAAAATAAACCGGCAGGGGTTGAGCCAACATGGGTTGAAGACCCAGCTATTAAGGCAGTTAAACATGAATTAGACATGATGCGGCATGAGTTTAGAACCGTATTAAACGAATTGTCTTGGTCAGACCGGACGCAACAAAACCCAGTACGAATTGATGTTATTAGACGATTGTTGGATACCGGGTTTTCAAAAAAACTAAGTGTTAAGTTGGCCGAAACGGTTGTTACAGAAACAGAGCTTGAAGAGGCGTGGCTTAATTGCTTAACACTAGCCGCCAATTCACTACCTATCATGGAGAACAAAATACTTGATGACGGTGGTTTAGTCGCTTTAGTGGGCCCTACAGGTGTGGGTAAAACCACCACTATCGCAAAAATTGCTGCACGTTTTAGAATGCGTCATGGGCCTGATTCATTAGCATTAATCACAACAGATAATTTCCGTATTGGGGCTCATGAGCAATTGAGTAATTTTGCTAGAATTTTAGGTGTGCCTATGCGTGTTGCTTCTACCGAAGAGGATTTCCAAGATGCATTAACGGATTTCGTCGATAAACGGTTGGTATTGATCGATACAGCTGGGATGAGTCAACGAGATATTCGGATGACAGAACAGTTCAAATTATTGCAAGACGATAAGTTTGAGATAGATAATTATTTGGTCATTTCGGCGACTACCGAATCTAGGGCTATGCGCGAAGTGATTAAAACGTTTGCAGATGCAGAGCCAAAAGGCTGCATTCTTAGTAAATTGGATGAAACAGATTGCCCTGGCAGTGCACTATCTGCCATTATTGAACAACAAATACCCTTGGGTTTTGTAACAGATGGGCAACGAGTACCTGAAGATCTCCATTACCCATCTGCCAGCGAGCTTATGGCAACGTTTATTGAACCCAGTGAATTATTAGCAGATGAAGAAGATATTGGTTTATCTGTGTTATTAGATGGGTCTTCGCGACATGCGAATGTTTAAAGAAGGCTTGAATCAAGCATCAGGAATGAAACAGATGACAAATAAAAAACCTGTGAGAGTGATTGCAGTAGCCAGTGGTAAAGGTGGGGTGGGTAAAACAAATTTATCTGTAAACCTGGGAATCGCTTTTTGTAAATTAGGCCGAAAAGTTGCGCTGCTTGATGCAGATATGGGGTTAGCCAATGTTGATATTTTGCTGGGGCTGCACCCGGAATTTAATTTAACCCATGTGTTAAGTGGGGAAAAAACGTTAGACGAAATTGTTGTTGAAGGCCCTCAGGGCTTAAAAGTCATTCCAGCCTCATCAGGTGTTCAGCATATGGCAGAAATGGGCACGCTGGAACAAGCTGGGATTATTAATGCGTTCAGCGAATTTCAAGAAGAAATTGATTTATTATTGGTTGATACCGCAGCGGGCATTCATGGCGGTGTGATTAATTTTGCAAGGGCTTGTCAAGAGGTGTTGATTGTTGTTTGTGATGAACCAACGTCATTAACCGATGCGTATGCGTTGATTAAGTTGTTAAACCGTGATCATGGCTTGTCTCGCTTCCATATTATTACCAATATGGTGGAGTCGCTTCAACATGGGAAAATGCTGTACCAAAAGCTCTGTAAAGTCACGGATCAATATCTTGATGTAGCGCTGTATTTTACAGGTGCTGTTCCATTTGATCCAAGTCTCCGTAAGTCAGTTCAAAAACAACAAGCAGTACTTGAGTCTGCGCCAAATAGTCACGCCGCCGTGGCGATTAAAAACCTAGCAAATAAAATCGATCGATGGCCTGTACAACGGGGTGCGGCAGGTTATCTAGAGTTTTTTGTAGAACGGCTTATTCAGGCGAGTTAAATAGGAGAGTTGACGGAGTGAACGGCATTGCGATGTATACCAACCTTCAAGCAAAAACTGCTGGGGAACTGGTTGCTACACATGCGCCTTTAGTTAAACGCATTGCTTATCACTTATTAGCGAAACTACCGGATACTGTTTTAGTAGAAGACCTTATTCAAGCAGGTATGATAGGTTTATTAGAAGCCTCTAATAACTATAAAGATAACTATGGGGCTAGTTTTGCAACGTATGCTGGAATTCGCATACGAGGCGCCATGTTGGATGATGTTAGGCGCACCGATTGGACGCCTAGGTCGGTGCATAGAAAAGCGCGTCAAATTACTGAAGCGATGCGACGTATTGAACAGCAAACTGGGCGAGATGCGCGTGACACAGAAATAGCCGCGCTGCTAGATATCACAATAGAGGAATATCATAAAATATTGCAAGATAGTACATGTTGTCGGTTATTCAGTACCGATGAGATGGAGGGAGAAAGCGACCAAGTCTCTACAGAAAATATTTTAGAAAACATCAATGAAGAAGACTTTAGAGTGGCACTAGCAGGGGCCATTTCTAGCTTGCCGGAAAGAGAGCAAATGGTCGTATCATTGTATTATGATAATGAACTAAATTTAAAAGAAATAGGCAGTGTATTAGGGGTAAGTGAATCACGAGCGTGCCAAATTAATAATCAAGCAATGCTTCGCTTGAAATCACGTTTGGTAAATTATGCGCCCTCATAAGCATCAGGTATTAAGCCTAATAATTAAGACAAGGGAGCTGTATTGATGATTTTTCATTCGATGTTATTCGCCCTAAACCAGGAGAGTGTAATTTGGATATTTTGACCATTTTGGGCGTAATTATTGGCTTTGGTGCTATTTTAGGTGGCAATTTTATGGATGGTGGCCACCTGTCTGCGTTGATTAATGGCCCGGCAGCCTTGATTGTGCTGGGTGGAACCATTGGCGCAGTTTTGCTGCAATCACCCGCAAAAATATTTTTTGGTTCACTTAAGTTATTAAGCTGGGTGCTCTTTCCTCCTAAGCTTAAGCTAAAACAGTCAATCACTAAAATTATTGAATGGAGCGAAATTGCTAGACGCGAAGGGTTACTCGGTCTAGAAGCGGTTGTTGATGATGAAGAAGATGAGTTCGCTAAAAAAGGAATGCAATTATTGGTCGATGGAGCTGAACCAGAAGTAATACGCGATATATTAATGCTTGAATTAGAAGCGCTAGAAGAAAGGCAGTTGCTGAGTGCAAAAGTGTTTGAGTCGATGGGTAGTTATGCACCAACAATCGGCATTATTGGTGCTGTTATGGGTCTTATTCATGTTATGCAAAACTTGTCCGACCCAAGTAAATTAGGAGCTGGTATTGCAACCGCATTTGTTGCAACCATCTATGGTGTAGGCTTAGCTAACTTATTATTTATTCCTATGGCCTCCAAATTAAAAGTTCAAATTCAAGCATACTCGCAATCTCGAGAAATGATGATAGAGGGGATTGCGGCGATAGCCGAAGGTGAAAATCCACGGAATGTTGAGATAAAGCTTCAAGGGTATTTATAGTCAATGGCAAGACGCAAAAAAAAGCTTGAAGAGGTTGAAAACCATGAGAGATGGATGGTTTCTTATGCGGACTTCATTACCCTTTTATTTGCCTTTTTTGTGGTGATGTATTCGGTCTCGTCGGTGAATGAAGGGAAATATAGAGTGTTATCAAGCACTTTAGATGGCGCTTTTAAAGGTCAGCCTAGAACCATGAATCCAATAGAAATTGGCGATGTGCTGCAAAATAAAGCGCTGATTGAAAGGCTGATGGAGCTGGAAGGAGGGGGCGATAAAATGATTCCTGAGCTATTTTCTGAGGCCAAACCACAACAAACAGCTAAAATTGTTGATAGTGACATTGACAGTGATCAAACAATAAGTGAAGCGAAAGTCTTAGGCCAGTTAGCCGACAATTTGGAGTCTGGTTTGTCCCCACTAATAGATAGTGACCTTGTGTCGGTTAAAAAAAATGACCTTTGGGTCGAAATTGAATTGAACAGCAAAATGTTATTTGGAAGTGGTAATGCGAGCTTGTCTGATGAAGCGTTAAGAGTCTTATGGCAGGTCGCCAAGCCAATTAGAAAATTAAATAATACGGTGCAAGTAGAAGGATACACGGATAATATTCCGATAAATTCATTTGAATACCCTTCTAATTGGGAATTATCTGCCGCACGCTCAGCCAGTGTTGTTCATTTATTGACTAAATATGGGATCGATCCGCAACGTTTGGCGGCGGTTGGTTATGGCGAACACCACCCAGTTGAGGATAACCGAACCCCAGAAGGGCGTGAAAGGAATAGACGAGTGGTTATTGTGGTTCAATCGAATGCTATTTCACGTTTTGCAGAAAAAAGAAAATCAGCGCAGGCGGTTATTGAAGAGCCTATGGTTGTTGAAAAGAAAGCGGTCGAATTGCAAGAAGCGATTGAGTTGCCAATGGGTAATGTGAGTGAACCAAATGAATCGACAGCTGAAAAAATAGAGAAGCTTGAGAAAGCCAAAAATAGTCGGTTTAATAAATTTTTGAATTAATATATGGGTTAGTAAAGATGGCCGGTATAAATAAAATAACACCAAGTAGAGCTGTTCGTCCTGTTAAGCCGAACAATAAAAATAAACCAGACGCTCAAACAAATAAAAAAATTGAAAAGCAACGACCAAAAGATACTGAGGATGACTCAGTGCCTAAACATATAGACGAAAGGGTTTGATGGAATTTTATATACCTATAGTTGTTACCGCGCTGCTGTTGGCGGTGGTGATGCTGTTTTTTCTAACCTATAAACAATGGTGTAGAACTAAAGCACTGGAGTCTACAGTTAGCCACCTTGGTAAGAAACTTAACACGGTTCAACATGATATTTCAGCCCTTTGTGCGAGTGGTTTAGGTGTTGATGAGCGCGTGGGTGGGGCAGAGCGGCGTGTTCGTAGTTTAATGGGCCGTATAGAAGAATTAGAAGAAAGCGATACGTTTGAGCACTTACAAGAGTTCCAAGGTGCGATAGAGTTGGCGCAAAAAGGGGCTAGCGCTGATGAAATTGTTGAAAAGTGCCACCTAACAGTTGATGAAGCCAGTTTACTGATTCGCTTACATAAGGCTTAGTCTGGTTGCCCTGTATAGTTGTCTGGTACTTTACCGGATAGTAAATAAGCAAAGGCAATGACTTCTGCAACGGCTATATAAAGTGCTTCGGGAATTTCATCTCCGAGAGGAATACTACTGAGTATTTTGACTAATTCTGGGTTGTGATCAAAGGGGATGTCATTAGCAATAGCAAGGTCAATAATGTCCTGTGCAAGATCACCCCTACCTTTTGCGGTTATAGTAGGTGCATGTTGGCCGTCGTATTTTAAAGCAATGGCAATATCAGCAGGGTTTACTATGTCAGTCATTAGGCCTTCTCACTTAAAATAGATTCGCTAGGTTTGTTGTTTTGCATTATCGGGCCTGGCCCTTCTTGTAACTGAATACTATCGGTCTTTAAGTTGGCGCGGTTAAGTTGTTCTTTGAAGGTATTTAAGTGACGATCAATTAGCTGCCGTGTTTCGAGTTGTTCTGCCCAAAAATGACTGCTGATTTGATGGTTTTGAAGTGTGAGTTTGTTTTTAATGAGGCCTAATTTTGGAGGGTTCATTTCAAGCGAAACGACCCATTGAGGGTTCGTCTCATTCGTTTTTTTACGAGAGGGGTCTTCTTGTTCAATTTTTAGAAAAACAGACTCCGTAGCTTGTTGGTTTAGAAACGGAATTTCAATTTGCCATGTTTGGCGACCGGTACTGTTATCGATATTGCTGCTTGCCAGTTGGTTTAGCGTTATTTTAGAAAGCGCACCTTCTGTTTTATTGAGTAAGGCCTTTATTTGTTGGTCGAATAATTGCGCTGCGCTTGCCTGTTGTGTCATAACGGTAGGTTTTACTGAGGACGATGGTGCCGCTTCTTGCGTTAGTCTTTGTGGCTGCGCTTTTTGTTGGCTTGCTGTGGAGTTTGGCCAGGCATTCAATAATTGTATGAGTTTAATAAGGTTTGCCTTTATATCAACGCGAGAGAGCTCAGTAGATTGTTGGTTTAATGCTTTAGTGGCTAAATGTTCGAGTGGAAGCTGATGTCTGGTTGTTGCGTTATCAGAATGGTTTTTTAAAGCGGCTTTATTGTCCAACAGCATTTTTTGTAAGGTTGGTTCTAAAAACACACCTGAGTGCTGGACTGCGTCTTTTAGTCCCGCAGCTGTTGTTATATTTTTTTGCTTGGGCAAGGTGTGAATAATATTATTGGCTAAACGCCGAAGCTGAAGTAATTGCAGCGCCAGTTCTTTTGACTGAGTCAGCGCTGATTGAACTGTTTGCTTATTAATCCCAGCAAGCACTTCGCCGAGTGGCTGATGGAAATCACTGACGGGAGTTTGTTTTGGAAGTAAGTGTCGTAAGCTTAACGGTATTTGTTGATTGGCTTGTGGTGGCTGTTTAACGTTTAGGATCAGTTCAGTAGGGGTTCTGTCGACTATCACGTTAATCGTTTGACCAACAGTGACGGGAATATTTGTTTTTACCGCTATCAGTTGATTACCCAAACGGATAATAACGTCATGCTTATTGGCTAATTGATCGACTATTTTTACTTGTAAGGGTTGACCGGTTTGGAGCTTGTCTATAATTAAAGCTGTCTCCCTAGTTGCTGTTGTTACGTGGGTTGGGAGGCTAGGTATTTCCAATGAAGCTAGTGGCTATTTAATTGAAAAGTTGTTTGACGATAGTCAGTTCTTCTTGCGCATTTTCCAACACATCAAGCGAATCGTTAGGGTCTCGGAGCAACTTGGTCAGCCGATTATAAGCAGGTACAGAAGATGCTTCTGGGTAGTGACTTTTGTGAGGGGTGTTTTTAAAACTGAGTAATTGGGCAACAATGACTAAGTCCGTATAGTTAGCGGGTTGATCATTTTTGCGCTCCCAGTTTTCAGCATTAACGGCTAACTCAACGAAGTCTTCAGTGAAATTCCACTTTTCTAATACCATCTTGCCGATAACAGGGGAGAGCTTTTCAAGCGTCTGTTGTACTTCGGTTTTGTTATGTATTAAATTTGGGTGTTTGTCTGCATGAGTTAAAATAGGTATGGATCCGATATCGTGTATCAAGCCGGCTAACATAGCCTTGTCAGTATCAAATCCCTTAAGCTTTTTTGCCATGACAGCGCAAATTCCTGAGACATCTCGGCTATGTAACCATAACGCTGAGATCAAATCCTTTACGTCTTTTGTTTTAGCTGTGAAAACCATCCTCATGGTAAAAGTGGTAATGAGGTTGCTGATGGCTTTTATTCCTAATCGAGTGATCGCAAGCGGGAGGGCTTCGATTTTTTCTCGTCCCCTAAATAAGGGACTATTTGCAACTTTGATTAGCTGAGCGGTAATAGCGGGGTCTTGTTGGGTGATTTTTGCAATCGTGTCTGACGTTGCATGAGGGTCTGTGATAGCAGCGCGAACTTTTACCGCCGTTTCTGGAATAGATGGCAATATTAGTTTACCCGCTTGCATTTCTTGGGTAACTTCAAAGTAAAGTTGGTTATACAGTAAGGAGTCCTGACTATTATCAAGAATCTCAACGTTGTTATTGGGCAGGACCTCGTTTAATAAATCATCTAATGTGTTGCGCTTAACAGATAAAACGGTGACATCTCCAAGTGCAACGGCTGTGGCTTGGTGAGGAGATGTATTATCAATGGGAAAGCGGGCTTCCATTTGACCACCTTCTATAATTCTTTCTTTTTTGTTACTAAACGTTAGCTGTATTTTACCTTCTAATAAGTAAGTTTGTTTGTCATCACTACTACCCTCAGAAAACAATATGCTATTGGAATCATATTGTTCCGTTTTCACCATTTCTTTAAGTTGCTGCTTGCTATTATCAGAGAAGTTTCTGATAGGAAATAAGGTGTTAACTTCTTCGTTTGTTAAGCTTCTAATGGACATTTTTTATACTGCTTTTTTAAACTGCTTTGTAAGTTATGATTTGAGTTAAAATTATCATTAATCACCAATCATCCTATTATTCAGTTAAATATAGCCCTTTCTATGCCCTTATGACAATTAAAATACAAAAAATAAAGACAATTAATGAACTCATTACTGAGGGCGCTAATTTATTTGCTGATGCAGGGCTTTATTTTGGCCATGGGACAGATAATACACTAGATGAAGCCAGTTATATTGTGCTGGGCATCACAAAGAATTTACCGTTAGATAATGAGCAGATATTATCGTCAGAGGTGAGTGTTGATGAACAGCAAAAAGTTTTAGATGCTTTTGAGCGTAGAATAGTAGAAAGAATTCCTGCTGCCTATTTAGTGGGTGAAGCGTGGTTTGCTGGCCTACCTTTTTTTGTTGATAATAATGTTCTTGTCCCTCGTTCGCCATTCGCAGAACTTATTGAAGACCGGTTTGCTCCTTGGGTGGATAGCTCAAAAATAAATAGTATTCTAGATTTATGTACCGGTAGCGGTTGCATAGGGATTGCTAGTGCGTTTAGCTTTCCTGAGGCAAAGGTTGATTTGGCTGATATTTCAGCGTTGGCGTTAAATGTCGCTAATAAAAATATACAGCGGCATAAGCTTGCAGACAGGGTAGAGGCTATAGAGTCAGATTTATTTGAAGGCTTGGCGAATCGGCAATATGATCTGATTATTAGTAACCCGCCATATGTTGGCCATGAGGAGCTTTCTAATTTACCTGACGAGTTTTATAAAGAACCTCAACTTGGTTTGGATGGTGGAGTATCGGGTTTAGAATTGGTGCATAACATTCTTGTGAAGGCTCCAGAATATTTAAAAGAAGGTGGGGTGCTTTATGTTGAAGTTGGAAACACAGATGAGGCTTTGCAACAATGTTACCCAGTAGTCCCCTTTCTATGGCAAGAGTTTGAGTATGGTGGACATGGTGTTTTCATGTTAACGAAAGAACAATTATTAAAATATCACACGCTATTTCAAGCTAAACTAGCGTAATTAATTAACAGTAATAATACGAATATGTCAGGAAATTCAATAGGAAAAATTTTTACAGTGACTAGTTTTGGAGAAAGTCATGGTCCGGCTATTGGCTGTATTGTAGATGGCTGTCCTCCGGGCTTAGAGCTATGCGAGGCAGACTTACAAGGTGATCTTGATTTAAGAAAACCTGGTACATCAAGACACACAACACAACGACGTGAAGCTGATGAAGTAAAAATTTTATCGGGTGTGTTCGAGGGGAAAACAACAGGGACTTCTATTGGGCTGTTGATACAAAATACAGACCAGCGTTCTAAGGACTATTCGAATATCAAAGAAACCTTTAGACCTGGGCATGCAGATTATAGCTACCAGCATAAGTATGGTTTTCGTGACTATCGTGGTGGTGGGCGTTCTTCTGCCCGTGAAACGGCAATGAGGGTAGCCGCTGGCGGTATTGCAAAAAAATATTTGCGAGAGAAATTTGGTGTTGAAATTAAAGGGTATTTGGCTCAATTAGGACCAATTAAAATTGATGTGGTTGATATGGCCTATGTCCATGAAAATCCATTTTTTTGTCCAGATCCCAGTAAAGTAGGTGAATTAGAAAACTATATGGATGCATTGAGAAAATCAGGCGATTCTGTTGGTGCACGGGTCAATGTTAGTGCAACAGGTGTCCCTGTAGGGTTGGGTGAGCCGATTTTTGATCGCCTTGATGCCGAACTGGCGCATGCTTTAATGAGTATTAATGCCGTCAAAGGTGTTGAAATTGGAGGGGGCTTTGGCTGTGTGGAGGCGCTAGGTACGGCGTTTCGAGATGAAATAACGCCAGAAGGGTTCCTCAGTAATCATGCCGGCGGTATTTTAGGAGGTATTTCTACTGGTCAGGCGATTTCGGCCAGTATCGCCTTGAAACCCACATCCAGTTTACGAATTCCTGGTCAGTCTGTCGATATACATGGGCAGCCCATAGAAGTTGTTACTAAAGGACGACATGATCCTTGTGTAGGCATTAGAGCAACCCCCATTGCAGAAGCGATGATGGCCATTACGTTAATGGATCATATGCTAAGACACACAGGACAAAACAGTGATGTGAAATCAGCGGCACCTATTATTCCAGCGGGAGACAGCTCGTTATAGTGTTCACTAATAGTCTGGCATAAGGTTTATTTCGTTGGCTAATCAAAAATTGCCTTATTGGCGGTTATCTGGGTTCTATTTTTTTTATTTTGCATCCTTAGGTGCGCTGACGCCGTATTTAGGCCTGTATTTAAATTCTATTGGCTATATGGCTGTGCAAGTAGGTTTGGTTTTTGCTGTGATGCAGGGAACTAAGCTGGTTTCGCCGAGTATTTTAGCTTGGATATCTTCAGGGTTTAATGACCGAATGAGACTGATCCAGTTGGCCTCTTTTGTATCCGCGGCGGCTTATACCTGTGTGCTATTTGAGCAAGAATTTGTTGCTATCTTGTTGATATTTTTTGTTTTTAGTTTTTTTTGGAATGCCATGTTGCCGCAGTTTGAGGCAGTGACATTAACTAAATTGGCGCAGCGAACAAACCTATATAGCGGAATAAGGTTATGGGGTTCGGTGGGGTTTGTTGTGACGGTGTTGGGTGTTGGCTATGTGCTGACAGTCATCGGTTTAGATGAATGGCCGCTCTTGGTCAGTCTGTGCTTGGTGATGATTTTTTTATCTAGCTTGCTGCTGAGTGAGAAAGGGCGAAAAAAACATCCAACAAAGGGACCTACGATTTATTCCATTTTGAGCAAAAAGGCAATAGTCGCATTTTTTATGGTGGTTTTTTTAATGCAAGCCTCACATGGAGCCTATTACGCATTTTTTTCGATATTACTCGATAAACTAGATTACAACGAAACTGAAATAGGCCTGTTATGGTCGTTAGGCGTCTTTGCTGAAATTGCGATATTTATCATAATTCAGAAGCTTTTTCATCATCTTCAATTACGGTTTGTTTTATTGTTAAGTATTTTTTTAACCATTATTAGATGGTTAATTATTGCTTGGCTAGCAGAAAGTTTGGTCGCGCTGTTAGTGGCGCAACTATTACATGCCGCATCTTTTGGCTCATTTCATGTTGTTTGCATACAGTTAACACATCACTACTTTAAAGGTGCGGCGCAAGATAAAGGCCAGGCTTTATATACGAGTATTGGTTATGGGGCAGGTGGCATGTTTGGTGGGCTGCTAGCGGGCTTTCTTTGGGATGGGTTTGGTTCGCAATGGGTATTTACTATGGCCTCTTTCTTGAGTGCAATAGCTTTTTTTGTTGCATGGAACTGGGTGGAACGAGGTAATTCTGAGGACTTAGCAGCCACAGGCGAAGGCATTAGTTCTGTCTAATTAAGCGCTGATATGATTTCAACAGATGAACAAATAAACTAGCAGTTAGTTTATGCTTATATGTGTTATTGATAGAGGCTTTATAAACAACTATTATCGTCAGTACTGCTTGAATCTTCAACTAGTTGTACACGGTAAAGGGCTTCTTTTATGGGGCTTATCTACATGATTTAATATGGACGAGCGAAATAGGGGTATTCATCATGCAATCATCAGGTTCTAAAAAATTAACGATTGGGATCTCTTCAATGGCATTATTTGATTTAGTCGAATCGAATAAAGTGTTTGAAACAGAAGGCAAAGCAGCGTACTGCGCTTATCAAATTGCTAGGGAGGATGAGAGTTTAAACCCCGGGGTGGCTTACCCTTTGGTGAAAAAGCTTTTGGGCTTGAACAAGCGATTACCTGAGGCATCAGTTGAGGTGATTTTATTATCAAGAAATAGCGCCGATACTGGACTTAGGGTATTTAACTCAATACGCGAACATGATTTAGATATAAAGCGTGCTGCTTTTACCAGTGGTAATAGCCCGTTTGGTTATATCTCAGCCTTTGAAGTGGACTTGTTTCTCTCAACCTCTCCAGAAGATGTACGTAAGGCGTTGGAGGTAGGGCATGCTGCAGCGACTATTTTGTCCGGTAAAGGCACGGATGCTGCTAATGATCAGTTACGGATAGCCTTTGATGGCGATGCGGTTATTTTTTCTGATGAATCGGAGAGAATATATAAGGAAAAAGGGCTGGATGCGTTTACTGAAAATGAGCAGGTATCAGCTAAAGAACCGATGTCTGGCGGTCCCTTTAAATCCTTTTTATCTGCCTTACATAATTTACAAAGTCAGTTTGCTGAAGAAATATCCCCTGTTCGCACAGCGTTGGTAACGGCTCGTTCAGCGCCAGCCCACGAGCGTGTTGTTCGAACGCTTCGTTCTTGGGATATTAGAATTGATGAGGCGCTTTTTTTAGGTGGGCTAGCAAAAGGTGAGTTTTTAAAATCATTTGGTGCTGATATTTTCTTTGATGATCAAGCAGCGCACTGCGAGTCTGCTCAACTACACGTTGCTACTGGACATGTGCCTCATGGCGTGGCAAATGAAGATTAGTTGTTAAGGTCAAAGTCAAAACGCATGATGTCGGAGGGTTCTTGTAAGAAATAGCCCTGTACTGCGTCAATACCAAGGTTCCAAAGCAGCGCGAGTGTATTTGCATTCTCAACCGACTTTGCAATTGTTTTTACGTTATTTCTGCGAGTGACTTGAATAAGATCTTTAATGGTTTGTTGTGACTCTTCATTGTTAAGTAAGTTTTGACTAAACGTACCGTCTATTTTTAAGTAATCAACATGGTACTCTTTTAATATGCTGTCAGTGATTTGACTAAAACCAATCTGGTCAAAAGCGATTTGACAACCACACTCTTTTTTAATGACGGTGATGAAATTCTTTAAAACAGTGGGTTCAATTTTTACATCGGAAAAGCTGATTTGGAAAACCAATAAACTGGCATCTATATTATAGAACTTTAATTCACTCACAAGCGTTTCTATGAACGGTGTATTTCGGTAGGTAATATTAGAGATAGAAATAAAGAATTTTCTTTTAATCCCTTGGCGAGAGGCTTCTTTGATTTGTTCTAGGGTGCTTTTCAATACCCACTCATCAAGCTGGCTGATTAAGCCGGTTTTTTCGGCTGTTAAAATAAAATGATCGGGTGGGATATGTGCATTCTTGCTATCAAGAATCCTAAGTAGCACCGCATAATTTTCAGTTTTTTTCTGGGATAGTTCCACAATGGGTTGGTATAACGGGTGAAGTCTGTCTTGTTCTAAAGCAGATTGTATCAAATGCGTGTTTTTTGCCTCATCGATGATAACGGTTAAGGGTGTCGTGACAGAATCAAAGACATGAATTTGGTTGCCACCATGAGAACTGGCTTTGTCACAGGCTTTATCAGCCTGTGAGGTGAGTTGTTTAGAGGTGGTGACTCGCGGGTCAATAAAACTAACACCAATACTTAAGGTTAATTTAATGTATTGGCTATCATCCCCAAAGAGGGTGTTGTTAACTTGGGTTAGTATTTTTTGACAGCTTAACAAAAACTCAGAGCGCCCAAGCTCATCTGAAAACAAGGTGAAGACAGCATCACCATAGCGCGCAAGAATATCATTTTGCGAGCAGGTTTCGTTAATCGTGCGGCTTAGGGAGCGAATAACGTCGTCGGTATAATTAATACCATGCTGTTCTCGAATAGTACGGAAGTCATCAATCAGAATAATGGCCAGCGAGCCATGTGCTTCTTCACTGGCTATCTCTTTATCAATATATTCAGTCACAAATCTTTTGTTGTACAAGCCAGTTTCATGGTCAAAGGTTCGTAGGTCGGTGAAGCCTTTTTCTACGCTACTCCATGCATCTGGGTTATGAACCAGGATTTGTGTGCAAAGCTGCTCTTTAACAAAGCAATGCGTCTTATAGAGAGTGGTGACAAATGAGTCGCCATCTCGAGTTTGTATAAGAACCGATAAGACGGTTTCATCGGGTAACGATTCTAGCGACGTATTGAAGTTTCTTTTAGGCAGGTTGCCACGCACAGGGCATGATGTTGGGCTACTGAACTCCATGACGGGTGTGCAAATAATGTTCTCATCATCAGGAATGTTAAAAATACGTTTATAGGCTGAGTTGGTCGCCCAATATTGCCCATCGTAGATAAGCGCGACACCGTCTTCGGTATGTTTTAGAAAAGACTCGAATCGGTAAGATTCATTTTTAAACTGTGAATTAACCTGGTGTAATAAATATTTATTATGTTGTAGGGTTACTTCACGGGCGATAGATTTAGCGACCAAAAGAACAGGGTTAAAGCTGCGAATATCGATAATGTTGTTAGCATCGTAACGCTTGACTTCATCACTGCTTAAGTGTTTTTCTGTCAATAAAATAACGGGGAAGTGAAGAAAGTATTGTTTTACTTTTCGTATTAAATCTTCGTTTTTTGAGTCATCGTCGTTTAGTTTTACAACAACTAAGTTCGCATCAGCGTATGATTCAGATTTTAGGCGGCTAGCAGTTGTTGGCGTTAAAACAACATCGGTTTTAGTTGTGTTCAATGCAAGCTCTAAAGCCATACTTTCTTTTGTTGAAAAACCAACAGTTAATACAGTCCGCTTAGTCATCTTTCAGCCAATTATTAGATTACTGCTTACCATAATCTAGATCTGATTCTTTTAACACTGTGTAATGGTTAAAAACTTGATTTGTTTCTATTAGTTTATCAAGGCGGTAAGTGTTAAGGGTGTCCTTTGTTTTTAAGATGATGCTTTTAGCTGTATTGTTTAGTAATAGAGGGGTGATAATTGAGTCTGGTTGATGAATACTAGGAATGCCTTGGAGGAAAATAGCCGGTTTAGGGGGGAGTTCCTTATTATGGAACTTGATATTGGCAATTTTAAGATTAGGCGACATCATTTCTACACCAACAGAAATATCGCCGTCCTCAAGTTTATTGATACGCCTAATGATGGCGAGTTGAAGGGGCCCAGTTTTTGTTTGGATGCCAATAAGGTCATTTGCGTTTAAAAGGGCTTGGTTATTAGCAGCAATTTGAAACCTTAGCCCTTGTAAGCTGATATCGTTCATTGTTGCCTCCATTGAGTGACCTTTTTCACCTGGCTTTATAAGGTTTTTAGTCCAAATGCTGTTTGCAGACAGTGAGTTTTCGGCGGAAGCTTTAAGCGCTTTGTTTACGTCGGTATCATTTATTGTATGTTGGCTTTTGTAGCGTTCCTCTATTGGTATTAAGTGTAGGTTATCTATACCGAAGTCGTGACGAGGTTTTGTTGTTTGAGCGGGTTTTTTGCCAAAGTAATCGGGATTTTGTTTAAGAACCAACGCCCTAATAACACTGTCGAAACCAGGGTAAACGGTTAACTCCTCAGTTTGTTCATACCTCGGTGATTGTCGGCTTTGTTGAGTGCTCCAGCTAGGTAATAGTTGCTGGATTACTTTTTTTGACAAAATAGGTTTCTCAGGAGTCATTGAAATAGTGACCTGTCTTTCTGGGGCGACAAGTTGATCACTTTGTATGAATTGAACAAGAAGCTTATTGTCTATAAAACGGCATTGATCATGCTCTTTTAAAGTCGCCACATGGGAAATCGGTTTAGATGATGAAAGGTCAATATAAAAGCTTGTTGATACCTCTTGGTTTGAGGACATTGTTATATTATTAGCTTGCAAGGATAAAATACGTTGGATCGTTTTGATATCACCTTGTCTAAACCGGTTAGGGCGAGCTAACTTAAAAAAATGAATTTTCTTGAATTCATTTTCTATCGTAGTGTGGCTGTTACCGTTTACTTTAAGGTAATCAAGTTGATGTACTTGCAAGTCTTCAGCGAGAGTAAATAAGGCGTTGAGCGCATTCCAAAAGCCAGCGTCAGTGGGTTTGTAAACTAGGGACTCAAAAAACTGAATAATACCCAGTAGCTCTACGGCCCTATGGATAATAAGGCCCTTTTGGTGTTTAGAAAAAATAGGAGTATCGTCACCGCTCTCATCAGCGCTGTTTTTAGCAAAGTATGCGGAGCATATAATATTTTGATAAACAGCTTGGGCGTTTGTTAAAACCTTTAATGTTTGTGTTGAAAGCTCAGCCTGCTTTTGGCTTAACGGTAACTTGGTTCCCTCTGTTGCTTTAAGGTAGAGAGTTGTTAGTTTTATAACATAAGGGCTAACTACCTCAGAAATTTTGAATTCAGTGTAGGGGGCAACGGTCGTTGATAATAGCCCTTGCGTTGCTGTCAACATCATTCCTGCTGTCGATGCGGCGTCTAAGATCGGCAAGTCGTCTACCCACTCTTGGCAGGATCTTGTATTAGGCTCAAAAGGCAAATCTACGTGAGATTTAGTTACGACAGGCCCAATTCTATCCGTGAATTTTTTGTGCATATCCATGTGGTGTTTCTTAAGTCAGTATTTATTTAAAGTGTGTTTTAAATCATTGTTTATAAGTTAGGTTTGATTATGCGCCTTATTTTAAGGAAAGTTAATATTTGTAGATAATAATGTTTTATAAGGCTTGCCGGCTTCTTCGCGTACCAGCTTAGGTACTAAATAACCTGGGAGTTTTTTTTGAAGGTGTTGGTATACATCAAACACATGCTCCATCTGTGTGTCGAAATGCATAGCACCGTTTACCTTGTCAAGAACGTGTAAGTAATAGGGAAGGGTGTCGCAGTGGAATAGACGGTGGCTTAACTTAGTTAAGGTTTTTGCATTATCATTTATGCCCCGTAATAATACCGTTTGATTGAGTAAAGTAAGCCCCGCTTTTTTTATAGCAAACAAAGTGTTAGAAACACTATCATCTAACTCGTTTGGGTGGTTGGCGTGAATAACCATAATGACTTTTTTATTTGTTGAGGAAAGTATTTCCAATAATTTTTTGCTTATCCGGCTAGGCAACACAATGGGTATTCTTGAATGAATTCGAATACGCTCAATTTGTGGCAGCTGCTCAAACAAGTCAAATAAGTGCTGAAGTCTGGTATCACTTAGCGTTAACGGGTCGCCACCACTGAGAATGACCTCGGTTACCTCTGGGTGTTCAATGAGGTACTGTTTAATAGAGTCAAGCTGTGAGCGGTTTGCACTATTGTCAGTATATGGAAACTCACGACGAAAACAGTAACGACAATGTATTGCGCAGGCCCCCGTGCTAACCAGTAAAATACGACCATAATATTTATGTAACAAGCCGGGCAAGACACTGGCTTGGCTGTCACCAACTGGGTCATTTAAATAATCTGGGTTTGTTAAAAGCTCACTAGGGTCGGGGAGAACTTGCCGAAGCAGCGGATCATCCCAATCAGACTTTTTAATGCGCTGTGCGTAACTTTTTGTGACCAGAAGTGGAAAATCTTTAGCTGCTTCAGTATGAAGGCTAAGGTCGTCAATATTAAGGTTTAAAAAACACAATAAGTCATTGATGTTTGTAAAGGCCGATTGGAGTTCTTGCTGCCAGCTCGGAATTAAAGAAGTTTTTTCTGTGTTCATCATATTAGCCATTATAATGACCATTAATTGAAGAACTTTATAATTTAACTATATTAATTAACGAGAATTTACATGGCCACTTACAGTACAAATGAATTTAAAGGCGGATTAAAAATTATGTTGGATAATTCGCCATGCACGATTGTTGAAAATGAATTCGTGAGACCCGGTAAGGGGCCTGCGTTTAGTCGAGTAAAGATTCGTAATTTAAAAACAGGTAGGGTCATTGACCGCACGTTTAAGTCGGGCGAAACCGTTGAAGCGGCTGACGTAATGGAAACTGAAATGTCTTACTTATATAACGATGGGGATTTTTGGTACTTCATGGATGATGAAACGTTCGAACAAGTATCCGGTGATGCAACCGCAGTTGGCGATGCTGCAAAGTGGATAAAAGAACAAGATAAATGTATTGTGACTTTATGGAATGGGGCGCCTTTATTGGTATCGGCACCAAATTTTGTAGAGCTTGAAGTGACCGACACCGACCCTGGCTTAAAAGGCGATACTTCTGGCGGTGGTGGTAAGCCCGCAACATTAGAAACAGGTGCAGTTGTTCGAATTCCTTTATTTGTGCAAATTGGCGAAGTGATTAAGGTTGATACTCGCACAGGCGAATACACTTCACGTGTGAAAAACTAGTTTTTAATTGACTGACCTTAACAATAAGCAATGGCCGCCGACTTGTTCAGCGGCTTTATTGCATCAGCGTGCCGAGCTTTATCGAACGATCAGGGCTTTCTTTATAGAAAAAGCTGTTCTGGAAGTCGAAACGCCGGTGCTGTCAGCAGCAGCAAGTTGTGATATTAATTTAGATAGTTTTTGTACGGCCCTGTCGGCGTCTCAAAAACTGTACTTGCAAACGTCACCTGAATTTGCCATGAAGCGTTTGCTGGCTGCGGGCTCGGGTTCTATTTATCAAATAGCAAAATCATTTAGACAGTCTGAACGGGGGCGTTTTCATAACCCTGAGTTTACGTTACTAGAATGGTATCGAGTGGGTTTTAAGCTGGCTGATTTAATCAATGAAATGGTTGAGTTGTTGATGCTCTGTTTCGGGCAAAATTTGGCGTATAGAACGGTCACGTACCAACAACTATTTCAGCAATTAACCGGGTTAAACCCTCATCAGCTTACCTACAGTGATTTAATGGCCTATGCGACTACGCAAGGCAACCCAGAGGCGAGTGATATTTGTGGCGGGAAGTTATCCAACGGCCTAGATTACGTATTCAGTCAATATGTTCAGCCGAAGCTTAAAAAAGACCTTGTTTATTTTGTAACCGATTACCCTGAATGCATGGCGATGTTAGCCCAATTAGATGAAGGCCCGCCCGTGACCGCAAAGCGTTTTGAGGTGTACTTTAATAATGTGGAGTTAGCGAATGGTTATGAGGAGCTAACCGATGCTGCTGAACAAGCTAGGCGCTTTCGAGATGAGTTAACACAAAGAGAGCAAGGTGGCTTAGATGGTTTGCCGATGGACAAAAATTTATTAGCCGCGCTTGCACATGGAATGCCCGAATGTTCAGGCGTTGCCTTGGGCTTAGATAGGCTGTTGATGTTAATGACAGGCGCGAACGCCATTGATGATGTTTTAACGTTTCCGATTGATCGAGCTTAATTGTCTATCGTGTAAATAAGATAAGGTGAGCAGGGCAGTGATGGCGCCAATTAGTGCAAACATCATGTCTGACTGTGTATCCCAAATGTAGCCTTGTGTGCCTAAGAAAGCGTCTGCGCTTTTGCCTGACGCTAATGCAATCCACCACTCAATTAACTCATAAAATGCACTCACGGCTAAGCACACGCAGATGACAAAAAAATTCATCCAGCGTGATGACGTTATAACATCTTGTCGTATGATAATTTCCCGAGTAATAATCGCTGGGGTGATGCCTTGAACAAAGTGCCCAAGTTTATCGTAATTGTTTCTTTCTGAGCCCATTAGCTCAGCCAAGGCATCAAAAAGAGGGACTTCAGCATAAGTATAGTGAGCACCAACCATTAAAATGACAGCGTGTATCAAGATTAATAGGTAGGCCAGCGTGGTGAGTGGGAAGGTCTTGCGGGTAAAGGTTAAAATTATTAACGCAATAATTGCCGGAAGGGCCTCAAGTAACCATGTTAGGGCATCATTGGGTGCTATGGCAGACCATAGTAATGTGCTGAAAAAAATAAAAAGCCAAGCCGATGTGTAAACCGTGTTGGTTTTCAATTTGCTTGTTTACTTATTAATTTTAGCGATCACTTGCCCGTATTGAACGGCGTCCCCTGCTGCTAAATTTTCAGCCCATGTGACCTTGTCTTTTCCATATAACATAACGATGGTTGAGCCCATATTAAAACGAGCCATTTCATCATTCTTTTTATATTGTTGCTTGTTATCGCTATATTGCCATTGACGAATTTGATTGTGGCGAGGCGGGGTAACCTCTCCATACCAAACAGTTTCAATACTCGACACAAAAATAGCACCAACCATGACCATCGCCATAGGGCCAGCAGGGGTATCAAAAAAAGCAATAACCCGTTCGTTACGGGCAAATAATTCATCTATTGCTTCAACAGTGGTTTGGTTAACGCTGAACAGTTCCCCGGGTACGTGTACCATTTTTTTGAGTGTTCCATCGACAGGGAAGTGGATGCGGTGATAATCTTTAGGGGATAAATAAACCGTGGTGAATTGGCCGTCTTCAAATTCGCTGCTTAGGCTGTCATTACCCAACAAAGCAGACAGGTTAAATGATTTGCCTTTTGCTTGAAATAATTCGCCGTTTTCTATGCTGCCCATTTGGCTGATGGTGCCGTCGACAGGGCAGGCAATCGTTGTATCGTCGTGCTCTAGGGGACGTGCATCTTCACGTAATTGACGGGTAAAAAAGGCATTAAAACTTTCGTAGGCTTCTGGATCTGGTTGTGCTGCCTCAGACATGTTGACGCCAAACTGTTTAATAACAGTATTGATGATAAATTGCTTTACCCAAGGCGTTTTACAACGGGCGAGTTTATGCATTAAGGCCGATAAACTATGCTTTGGCAAAATGTGCTGAAGGAGTATAAAGAGTTTATCCATGTTAAATACCGTTATCCGAAAGTTGCTTTTTGTGCTGCAGGTAGTGCAACACCAGTGTTGATAGTTGCCCCCATGTCATTCAAGACGGACTCCAGCGAGGCAAGGCAGAACATCACATTACTAGCGCTAGCAGATTGGCCCATTAAGCCAATACGCCATACTTTACCGGCTAAGGAACCAAGCCCTGCGCCGATTTCTAGGTCATATTCGTGTAACAAGCGTTTTCTAACGACAGCATCATCAACATTGCTAGGAATAGTGACAGCATTGAGTTGGGCGAGCCGAGAGCCTTCAGGAACGATAAAGCTAAGCCCCATTGCTTCTAGACCGGCTTTTAAGGCCTGGTGCAGCATTGAATGCCGAGCCCATGCATTTTCCAAGCCTTCTTCTTTTAGCATTAATAGTGATTCATGTAAGGCGTATAGGCTGTTAACTGGGGCGGTGTGATGGTATGAGCGTCCGCCGTCATTACCCCAGTAGCCCATAACAAGGCTTAAATCTAAGAACCAACTTTGTACTCGTTCCTTACGTTGTTTGATACGCTCTTGTGAGCGTTCACTAAAGCTAACAGGGGATAAGCCAGGCACGCAGGAAAGACATTTTTGTGTGCCAGAGTAAATGGCATCAATACCCCAATCGTCCACCCGTAATTCTGAACCGCCCACAGAAGTGACGGCATCTACAATAGTGAGGCAATTGTATTGGTGCGCTAATGCACATAAAGTTTTGGCGTCCGATAAAGCGCCCGTAGAAGTTTCTGCGTGAACAAAAGCCAGCACGCTAGCTTCAGGATGGGCTTTAAGAGCATCTTCAACTTTTTGCGGGTCAACCGCTTTTCCCCATTCATCTTCAACCATGATGGCAATAGCACCACAACGTTCAACGTTTTCTTTCATCCGTCCGCCGAAAACACCATTTTGGCAAACAATAACGCTGTCACCTGCTTCTAATAAGTTTGCAAAACAAGTTTCCATACCAGCAGAGCCGGGCGCAGATACCGGGAAAGTTAATTGGTTGTCTGTTTGGAATGCATATTGAAGCAAGGTTTTAACCTCATCCATCATGGTGCTGAAGCTCGGGTCCAAGTGGCCAATCGTTGGGCGTGCAAGCGCCGATAGGACACGTGGGTGAACATCAGATGGGCCGGGGCCCATCAAGGTGCGAACGGGTGGGTTAAACGTTGTGATCGTCATGGTTTTTTTTAGCCTTCGATTTTTTGGCCCGCCATAAACATCCAGGTTTCAATAACGCTGTCTGGGTTTAGCGAGACGCTTTCAATGCCTTGTTCCATTAACCATTTGGCAAGATCAGGATGGTCAGATGGTCCTTGTCCACAAATACCAATGTATTTGTTTTGTTTGCGGCATGCTTGAATAGCCATAGAAAGAAGTTTTCTAATGGCCGGGTCGCGCTCGTCAAATAAAGAAGCGATTAAGCCGGAATCACGATCAAGCCCTAGCGTTAGTTGTGTTAAATCGTTTGAGCCAATTGAGAAACCATCGAAATACTCTAAAAACTCTTCAGCCATTAAAGCGTTAGAAGGTAATTCGCACATCATAATGAGCTTAAGGCCATTTTTACCGCTTTCAATACCGTTTTCTTTCAGTAGCTCGGTGACTTGCTTGGCTTCGTCTAGGGTACGTACGAAAGGGATCATCACCCAGACATTTGTTAGCCCCATCTGGTCGCGTACAAACTTTAGGGCCTCGCATTCCATATTGAAACATTCGCGGAATGAGTCAGAGATGTAGCGTGATGCGCCTCTAAAACCAAGCATTGGGTTTTCTTCTTCCGGTTCATAACGGTCGCCGCCAATTAAGTTGGCGTATTCATTCGATTTGAAATCGGACATGCGAACAATGACGGATTTAGGCGAGAAAGCTGCAGCGATGGTTGAGATGCCTTCGACTAAACGTTTAACGTAATAGTCTTTAGGGCTTTCATAACAAGAAATTCGTTTGCTGATGGTTTCTTTTAGGTCGCTTGGTAATTGTTCATACTCTAAGAGTGCTTTAGGGTGAATACCAATCATTCGGTTAATAATGAACTCTAAGCGTGCTAGGCCAACTCCTTCATGGGGTAATGAGGCGAAATCAAAGGCTCGATCAGGGTTGCCGACGTTCATCATGACTTTAACTGGAATGTCAGGCATGGCGTCTAAGTTAACGGTGTCTATTTGATAGTCCAGTAGACCTTCGTAAATAAAGCCAGTATCTCCTTCGGCACAAGAAACGGTAATATCAGTGTCTTGGGTAATATGGTCTGTTGCATCACCACAGCCAACCACAGCAGGAATACCCAATTCACGGGCAATAATGGCGGCATGACAGGTTCTGCCACCACGGTTGGTTACAATCGCTGAGGCGCGTTTCATAATCGGTTCCCAGTCTGGGTCGGTCATGTCGGTGACTAATACGTCGCCCTCTTGGACTTGGTCCATTTGAGAAATATTATCGATAACGCGAGCAGGGCCAGAACCAATTTTTTGGCCAATACTACGACCCTCAACAAGTACCTTAGCTGTTTCGTTTAAAGAGTAACGTTGAATTTCTTTACCGGCGCGGCTTTGAACCGTTTCAGGACGAGCTTGAACGATATACAGCTGACCGTCTAAACCATCTTTAGCCCATTCGATATCCATAGGCCGTTGGTAGTGTTTTTCAATAGTAATAGCGATGCTGGAAAGTTTTTCCACCTCGGCATCGGTCAAGGAATAAACGCCGCGTGTTGATGGGTCAGTATCCACAATTTTAACAGGGTCGCCTGCTTCATCGTTATAGATCATCTTAATCAACTTGCTACCTAAGTTGCGGCGTAATACAGCAGGCCGACCAGCTTCTAAGGTTGGCTTATGAACATAAAACTCATCTGGGTTAACGGCACCTTGAACGACCATTTCACCTAAACCATAGCTGGAGGTGATAAAAACTGCGTCACGAAAGCCTGATTCGGTATCGAGTGTAAACATAACACCTGAAGCGCTTATGTCGCTGCGAACCATGCGTTGAATGCCAGCGGAAAGGGCAACGCCACTGTGTTCAAATCCTTGGTGTACACGGTAAGAAATGGCTCGATCATTAAATAATGAGGCAAATACCTCTTTAATTGAACGCATTACATTGTCAATACCATCAACGTTTAGGAATGTTTCTTGTTGCCCCGCGAATGATGCATCGGGTAAATCTTCAGCCGTTGCAGAGGAACGAACGGCAACAGAAAACTCACTATTTGCATCAGCTTGCATTTTTGCATAGGCCTTTTCAATAGCCGTTTTTAAGCTTGGTTGGAAGGGCGTGTCAATAATCCACTGGCGAATTTCTTTGCCGGCTGCGGCTAAGGCATTAACGTCATCTACATTTAATGTGCTGAGCTTTTCGTGAATTTTATCATCGATACCACTTTGCGAAAGAAAGTCTCTAAAAGCCGTTGCTGTTGTGGCAAAGCCACCGGGTACATCAACGCCTACAGAGGCTAAATTGCTAATCATCTCGCCGAGTGATGCATTCTTTCCACCAACGTGCTCGACGTCGTCCATACCTGTTGAGTCTAGCCAAACAATATAATCTTCCAACTTCTGATCCCCTAATGTTGATACCTTCCACACTGCAAATCTATCTGCTGAGAAGCTACCTTTTGGTTTAAAATTCGAATTAATCCAATATTTTAACAAAAAATGCACCGCTATATTCAATGAAAAGCAGAACAATCTTTTTTATATCAGATAGAACGGCTATTACAGCAGAAACACTGGGTAATAGTCTAATGACACAATTTACAGGTGTTGAGCGTGAACGACACGTTATTCCCTTTATAGATACGGTATCAAGGGCAGAGACTGTGTGTAATAAAATTAATGCAGCTTATACGGTTAATGAAGGCCGCCCAATTGTTTTTAGCACATTCACTAATGATGATTTGCGTGAGATAGTGTCTAAAAGTAATTGTATTTTCTATGATTTGTTTAATGATTATATTACTAGAATGGAAAATGATTTGCGACAAGAGTCATCTCATGAGGTCGGGAAAAGTCATGGTTTGAGTGATACAAGTTCTTACGAATCACGCATACGGGCGGTTAATTATGCGCTGGAGTATGATGATGGTGCGCGTTTAGACCGTTATGATCAGGCTGATGTCATTTTAATTGGTGTTTCAAGAACGGGGAAAACACCAACGTCTTTATTTCTTGCCCTTCAATATGGCATTTTTACGGCTAACTTCCCGATTACAGACAGTGATTTAGATAACTGTGAGCTTCCTAGAGCATTAAAACCGTATAAGAAAAAATTATTTGGCTTGACCATCAGCGCGGAGCAGCTGAGCAGGATTCGTGAAGAGCGTCGACCAGGTAGTCCTTATGCTTCATTAAAAACCTGTCAAAGAGAAGTTTCACAAGTAGAAGAATTATTGCATATGGAAAATGTGCCGTTTTTGAATGTAACCTCTATTTCGATTGAGGAGATTGCGGCGCAGGTTCGTTTAACTAAAGATTTGGATGTGAAACATTTTTAACAACGAGTATGGAAATCCTGTTTGGCTTTAAGTAATCTTATGATTTTAGGTGTAACTTAGGTTGCGAGTACGGGGGATTACTTTTATCATCCACGCCTTTTATATTCCGTGGTGAGGTCAACAGTCGATGAGTCAACATATTTTTTATCCTGGGCAACGTTGGGTTAGTCATTCTGAAACTGAATTGGGCCTAGGGGTTGTTGAGAGCATAGAAGGGCGCCACGTGACATTGTTTTACCCAGCTGTTGAAGAGCCTCGGGTGTATGCATTGGATAATGCACCGCTAAGTAGGGTGACTTTCAATGTGGGTGACACAGTAAGCCACCAAGGTGGTCAAGAAGTAACTATTGAGCAAACCCAAGAGCATAACCATTGCATGATTTATTTGTGTATTGATGGGCAGGGTGAGCAAGTGGTGCTACACGAAATTGATTTGGATAGTACCGGGGCGTTTAATAAACCTCAAAGTCGTTTATTTACTGGGCAGCTAGATAAAAACAAGCTGTTTGATTTGCGCCTTAAAACATTAGACTTTCAACGCAAACTAGATCAGTTTAAAGGGTTTGGTTTATCGGGCCCACGTGTTCAGTTACTACCCCATCAATTTTATATAGCGAGTAAAGTAACGGAGCGAAATGCAGCGCGTGTTTTACTGGCCGACGAGGTCGGATTAGGGAAAACAATTGAAGCGGGTTTAATTTTACATCAGCAACTATTAACCGGTTCGATTGAGCGAGTATTGATTGTTGTCCCCGATGCACTTATTCATCAATGGTTGGTAGAACTCTTACGTCGTTTTAATTTGTCTTTTACAATTCTAGATCGTGAACGTTGTGATGCGATTAGAGAAGAGGGTGACATAAACCCGTTTGAAACGGCTCAATTAGTACTTTGCCAATTATCTTTTTTATCTGAAAATGCGAATTATCATGCCTCAGCGGTAGCAGCAAATTGGGACTTGATGATTGTTGATGAAGCACATCATTTATTCTGGAACGAGAATAACGTTAGTAACGAATACCGCTGTATTGAAGAATTGGCAAATCATGTGCCGGGCTTATTGTTATTGACTGCTACACCTGAGCAATTAGGGGTCACGAGCCATTTCGCAAGGTTGCGCTTATTAGACCCCGATCGCTATTACGATTTAGCCGCTTTTCGTGAAGAACAAGCCGGTTACCAGGAGATTAATCAGCTTATTAAACAGTTGATGGCGGCAAACTCCATTGATGGGGTACTTGCTGATGTTAATTTAAAGCAATCGCTGTTGCAGCTACTGGGTGAGCAAGCGGTTTTATCTGACGATATATCTGTGGACTCGCTCATTGATGCATTGCTCGATCGGCACGGTACTGGCCGCGTGTTGTTTAGGAACACGCGAGAAAATATAGATGCGTTTTCATCTAGGCAATTACACGCGTATCAATTACCTGCGCTTAGCGTAGAAAATGAGTTTGAGCTAGACACCGATCTTGCATTGGCCAAAACGCTATTGCCTGAAATGTTATTGGGCGAAGACTGGTTGACGCTAGATCCACGTATCACCTGGTTGATGGAATGGTTGGATACGCATAAAAATGAAAAGGTATTGTTGATTTGCGCGCAGCAACAAACGGCGCAGGAGTTACATGAATATTTAAAAATGCGCACAATTTTTGCGTCTGCCGTTTTTCATGAAGGTATGAGCCTAATAGAAAGAGATAGGGCTGCGGCGTATTTTTCTGATGCAGAGGAAGGAGCTCAGATTCTTATCTGTTCTGAAATTGGAAGTGAAGGTCGAAATTTTCAGTTTGCGCATCACTTGGTATTATTTGACCTGCCACTTAATCCAGACTTGTTAGAACAAAGGATAGGTCGCCTAGATCGAATTGGTCAAACCGATACGGTGCACCTTCATGTGCCATGTATAGAGGGAACCGGCCAACATCGATTGATGAATTGGTATGATAAAGGACTCAACGCCTTTAGCCATGTCTGCTCAACAGGGCACCATGTTTATGCGATTGTTAAAGCGGATTTAAAAGAAGCCTTGCTGGGTGATGCGTCTGATGATGAATTTGCAGCGATCATTGAAAAAACCAGTACGTTAATGCAACAGAGCATAGCGGATATGCATGCAGGCCGTGACTTGATGTTGGAATTAAACTCTTGCAGAAAAGAGCAGGCACAAGAAATTATTGATGAAATTAGTTTGTCATCAAGCCACTTAGAACTGTCTCATTACATGGAAGAAGTCTTTGAAAGTTTTGGTGTTGAGCAGCAATACCATAGCGAAGACAGCATTGTTATTAAGCCAAGTGGTCATTTGCAAAGTGATGCTTTCCCTAGTTTGCCTGAAGACGGTTTAACGGCGACGTTTAACCGAAAGATTGCCTTGTCACGTGAAGATTTTCAATTCTTAACCTGGGAACACCCCATGGTGACCGGCGCGATGGAGCAAATTATCAATAGTGAGTTTGGTAATTCAACGTTTTGTACCATGGCATTACCGCCTATTCCTGCTGGAACGGTGATTCTCGAAGCTATTTTTACAACGCATTGTCCCGCACCTAAACGCTTACAATTGCACCGCTATTTGCCGAAAACGGTAAAGCGAATTGTGGTCGGTTCAAATGGCTTGGATATGACTGATATTTTAAAGCCAGAGCATATTGAGTCTAGGGTGACGTTTGTTAAAAAGTCAATTGCACTGAATATTATTGAGCATGGTCAAGAGGCGATTAAAACACTGATTGAAAAAGCTGAGAAACTGGTTGTTGTTCACCAAGAAGCGTTAGTAAAACAAAGTGTTGAAGAGATGCAACAACAAGAATCGTTGAATCTAGAAAGGCTTGTTGCATTGGCGCGGGTAAACCCAAATATTCGCGATAGCGAGATTACTCAACTAAAAGCCAATATTAACGACTTAGGTAGCTACATTAAAAGAGCCTCATTTAAGTTAGATGCAATTCGCGTTATCTTGACCACAGACTAGCTGGCTAGGGCGAAAGGTATCGTACTAATAAGGCACCCTCTAATAGGTTTTAGCGTTAATAATTTATTGACCAGTTAACCAGTCGCCTGATTTGGAGCAGTCTATAATGAGCTGGAGCCGAAGTGGGGTTTTACCTTAGAGCAAGTCTGCTGCCTTGTGATTATAGTTAAAGATAACCAGAGACACTAAAACAGCGGCTTGAATAACCGATTTTGGCATGACAGTAGCAAAAGCGATAGAAAATTAAACAGCCTCTTTTCTTAAAAACACCCATTCTTTGTCTGTAGATTGTTCTGCTGAGAATGCGTAGCCAGCGGTGTCAAACTGTTTGATATCGCTGGGGCTTTCCAGTCTATTTTTAATAATGTAGGCGCTCATCATACCGCGCGCTTTTTTAGCATAAAAACTGATAATTTTATATTTATCATTTTTCCAGTCTTTGAAAACCGGGGTGATCACTTGAGCATTCAGCTGAGCTGGTTTGACAGCCTTGAAATATTCGTTAGAAGCTAGATTAATAAGAACAGGGCTTTTCTGTTCGGTAAGTTCTTGATTCAGTTTGTCGGTAATTTTATGACCCCAAAATTCATAGAGGTTTTTACCTCGTTGGTTGCTAAATTTTGTGCCCATTTCTAAACGATAGGGCTGGATTAAATCTAAAGGTTTAAGTAAACCATACAAACCAGAAAGAATACGTAGGTGCTTATGAGACCACTCTAAATCGTCCTCTGAAAATGAGCTTGTATCCATGCCTTCGTAAACATCACCTTTAAATGATAATAATGCCTGTTTGCTATTTTTATCGGTGAAAGGTCGCTGCCACTCAATAAACCGGTTGCTATTGAGCACGCCTAATTTATCACTAATACTCATCAAACTAGACAGGTCTGATGGTGACAGGGTTTTAAGTTGATCAATTAACTCCGCTGAATCATCTAAAAACGCCGGTTGTGAATGGCTTGTTGTAGCGGGCGGGGTGTCGAAATCTAAGGTTTTCGCAGGAGAAATAATCAATAACATAGCCTTAACTCATTTTAAGTGATGTGTGTTCGTATTGTACGGTAAATATACTGGTTCAGTTAAGTGAGAAAAGAAGCTTTATTTATAAGGGCTCTCTATTATAAAACGTGATGAGCAAAATAATAATAAACACGCAGCGAGGGTATGTTGGCGGGCCAAAAATTGACTTAGCTAGTTACTTTAACTATAGTGCAATGCAATAAACAAGTTTATTCTTAATTAATTATTTGGAGTGCCAGAGTATGAGTAATTCAGTAGCCTTAGTAACAGGTGGTATTGGCGGTATTGGGTCTGAGATATCTAAAAAGTTATCACAGAACGGCTATATTGTTATTGCAACAACGTTTAACAAAGAAATTGAAAAAGCAGACGAATGGGTAGCTGCTCAAAAGAAAGAAGGGTTTGATTTTTTAGTTGAAGAAGCAGACGTTACAAGTTTTGACGCTTGTGCTGAGATGATTAAACACGTTGAAGAGACAGTTGGACCAATTGAAGTGTTGGTTAACTGTGCAGGCATTACTCGCGATGGCTTTTTGAAAAACATGGATGAGTCTAATTGGGATGCTGTGTTATCTACTAATTTAGATGGCGTGTTTAACATGACTAAAAATGTTCTAGACTTTATGTTGAAAAGAGGACATGGACGGATTATTAATATTTCTTCAGTAAATGGCCAACGTGGCCAATTTGGTCAAACTAACTACTCTGCGGCAAAAGCCGGCATGCACGGTTTCACAATGGCGTTAGCACAAGAAGTAGCTCGTAAAGGGATTACTGTTAATTCAGTAAGCCCAGGTTATGTAGCGACTAGCATGGTTATGGCGATTGATGAAGGCATTCGTAATGAATTAATTTCGCAAATTCCAATGCAACGTTTGGCTGAACCGGTTGAGATTGCCAATGCGGTCAACTTTTTAGCCTCAAGCGAAGCAAGCTATATAACAGGGGCAAATATTCCTGTTAATGGTGGCTTGTTTACTAGTTTCTAAGGAGTCTGAAATACTTCTTTAGAGAGAAAAAGGCAACCATTTGGTTGCCTTTTTTATTGACAGCTAGTTAAGTAATCGATATTACTGGACTAGGTTTTTATTTTTTAAATAATTCAGGGAGCGGTGAAAATGCAAAATGACCTTATCAAACAGTGGGCTCAATTAAGTAAAAAAGCCAATGAATCATTAAAGAAAATTAATACGTTAAATACCCAATCGGTAAAACAACTAACCCAATTACAAATGGATTTGGTGTCGAGTTGTCTTGAAGGAAGTATAAAAAAAGTTACCTCAGTGAACAAAGTTGAGTCAATGACAGAATTGATGAATTTACAATCTAGTTTGTACAAGGAGCTATCAGAAAAAGTATTGAAAAATGCGCAATCGTCAGTCAAAGTTGCAATGGAGACAAGGAAGGCGATGGGCGAGCTTATCCAAGAAGGCTTAGCAGAGGCGCCTTCAATGGTTATGACGCCCGCGGCTAAGAAAACAACACCAAAACCTGCCGCTAGGAAGGCGACCCCCAAGCCTGCGCCTAAGAAAGCAGCACCGAAACCTGCTGCTAAAAAAGCTCCCCCCAAACCCGCGGCTAAGAAAACAGCACCGAAACCTGCCGCTAAAAAAACTCCCCCCAAACCGGCGGCTAAGAAAGCCGCACCGAAGCCTACAGCTAAGGAAGCCGCACCAAAACCCGCTGTCAAACAAACGGCACCTAAAGCAACGGCTAGAAGCACGCAACTACCAAATCCGTCAGGTCGCCCTGTAACAGAAGGTGATGCTAAAAAATAATTATGTCTCGCGCTAAGGTCTACAATGTTAGGTAGACCTTAGCGGTATGAGGTGGGGAAGTATATGAAAGCAACGATTGAAATTGAGGCAACACCTCAAGAAATGAGAGAGTTCTTGGGTCTGCCTGATGTTCAAGCTATTCAGCGCGAAGCGATAGAGAAAATTCGTAATAAAATGCTAGTTGGTATTGAGTCGAGTGATATGGTTGAACTCATGAAACTATATATGCCAATGCCTGAACAAATGTTGGCAATGGAAGGTGTTCAAAAGACTATGTGGGATGCGATGATGAAAACGGTTGAGCTATCAACATCGACAGACAAAGGCAAATCCTAAGCTAGTCCTTGTTCCAGTGATTGGATCAGTGTCTGTTGAGTTCTTGGGCTAGTGAATGCACCAATGTGCCCGCCAACAAGCGCTTGTTCTTGATAAAGCTCCGGCTTTATATGTTGCTTTAGTGCGCGTGTTGCTTCGGGTGGGACAAGGTGATCTTGTGTTGCGTAAAGGTTTAGCACCGGAGACGTGATTTTGTTCAGTAAAACAGCATGCCCAGCAATGGTTAATGTGTTTTCATGTAATTTGTTCTGTTGATAAAAATTAATTAAAAACTCATCGGCAGCCGCTCTGTTTAAATCTGGTCCGTCATGTAACCACCTTTCCATGCGTAGGAACGTGTTTAAGCTTTCAGCGTTGTTAATAATATGCTTGAGTCGACGGTACTTTTCTCGGTTTAATTGAAAAGGTTTTATGGCTTTAAAAAGTTGGCTTATAAGCTCAGCAGGCACATTGCCTGTATGAGATGCTAATGCTTGTGTATTTAAGTGACTGGTCCAACTTGTTAAGGGGTTGTTTTTAGTATGAAAATCTATGGGCGTCACTAGGGTTACGAGCTTGCGAATTTCAGTTGGGTGAAGCGCGGTATAACATAAGGAGAAGACGCCGCCTTGGCAAACACCTAAGAGGTCTATTTTTTCTTCTTTAGAGTGGTGTTTTACTTGCTGAACGCAACGGTGTAAATAACCATTAATATAGTCATTTAGGTCTGTAAAACGATCACTACTATCGGGGTATCCCCAGTCGATGAGGTAAACCGGGTAACCTTTCTCTAATAAACGTAATATAAGGGATCTTTTAGGCTCAAGATCCATAATATAAGGGCGATTAACCAGAGCGTAGGTTATTAGGATAGGGAGTTTTTTCTGCGCAACATCAAGAGGGTTATAGTGAAAAAGTTGCAGCTTATTTTCACTATAAATAAGTTCTTTGAGGCTACTGCCGACTTCAGGTGGGGGTTGTTTATCCTTGTCAGCTAGCTTCTCCATAAGAAGCACAAACTCATCTTGCCAGATATTTTCGTGATCTTTGGTTTTATTCGGCATCTGCTCGGCTCAACAGGCGTTATTTTAATTGATAAATGGTTTGTCTAAGTTCGTTAATGACTTCGTCGGTTTGTGCTTTATATTCTGCAAACTCCATTCTAAGTTTATGCAGGCCATTTTGTAAATCTTCTAATGATTGTTGTGTTGGAAGGCCGAATAGCTCAGCTGCTTGTTCAGAAAAAGCATGTTGTGTATTTTTTAAGTTATTTAATGATTCAAACAATTTTTTTTGCGCATTTATATAGTCATCTGTTTGACTGATCTCACTAAACGCCTTTTCTCCAGCAGTTAACCAAAAAATACATAGCTGTTCATTCGATGCGTCTGGAGACTCATCTTTCAAAGCTTGAAAGTGCTTCATTGCTGATTGGCTTAACTTGGCATAAAGCTGATTTAATTTAGACAGCGCTGCTTGAATACTAGAGAGATTTTCTTGGGCCTGTAATGGAAGTTCGCAGATTGCTTGGGTAAATTGCTGTATCAGCTGGGTATCAGTGCTTGATTGAAAGTTATTGAGGCTAAAAAAGCTTTGGAGCCATTTAGTTTGTGGGTTTGATGCTGTGTTAAATCCGAGAGTGCTGGGTAAGTCCCAAAATTTTGATAAATCAGTCTCGTTATTATTTACGTTGTTAATTAGCTGCTGATAAAAGTCGCCATGTTCTTGAAACTTTTGCAAAACGGCCTTGTACTCATCTGGCAGCTTACTGTTCATTAATGTAAAAAACTGAGTATAAGGGCTTTTAGTATCTGTGGTCATTTGTGTTGTTTCTAATGAACTAGCTATGATTATATTGAAATAAAACTAAAACGTAATGCTGGCTTTGATGTTTAGTTGCTTTGTAAGGGGAGTGATTGTTGCGCAATAATCTGTTTAAGTGACCAATGCTTAATACCCCAATTTAGAATGTCTGCTGTGCTTGATTCTAACAGTTCTTGGGGTGGGTTTAAGCTTAAATGAACAAATGTTCTTAAAAGTGTGGGTTTAACAGGTGATAATGAGATGTCGCTCGCATAAGTTTGTTTGCTCAATTTAATGCCGCTAGTGTCTGTAATAACAGGGATATGGGCATAATGAGGTGTTTGTATGTTCAATAATTGTTGTAAATGAATTTGTTGGTAGGTGCTGTCTAGAAGGTCATGCCCTCGTAATACTTCAGTAATGCCTTGTGTATTATCATCTATAACAACAGCAAGGTGATAAGAATAAACACGGTCTTTACGAAACATTACAAAATCATCATGCTGTGTTTGTAGTTTATGGTGGGAGGGACCTTGCACGGCATCGATAAAGGATATTTTTTTATTTGCTAATCGGATACGTAATGCAGAAGGTTGATTGGCTTTTAGCGGATGGCTTAGACAATGGCCGTCATAAAGACCTGCGTGAAGTCCTCTGTTGGCTAAATCTTTGCGAGAGCATTGACAGGGATAAAGTAATTGACGTTCAAGGAGTTGTTCTAACGCCTGTTGATAGTCATGATGGCGAGTGTGCTGGTAGAAAACAGGCTCATCCCATGTAAGGCCGAATTGCTCGAGCGTTTTAAGTATTTTGCTGGAATACTGTTGCTGACAGCGAGCGGAGTCTAAGTCATCTATTCTTACAAGCCATTTGCCGCCTTTAGATCGTGCTTGTAAAAAGCTAGCAATAGCCGTGTATAAAGAGCCGTAATGTAAAGGGCCGGTTGGAGAGGGGGCAAATCGCCCCCTATAAGCTGGGTCCAAAGCAACCAAAAGATAGGCTTAAGGCAAAGGCATCAAATCTTTTGTTTTTCTCTTATCTCATCAAGAGATTTACAGTCAATACATTGTGTGGCAGTTGGGCGTGCTTCTAAACGCTTAATAGCGATTTCTATGCCACATGTTTCACAAAACCCATAGTCACCAGCGTTCAACATGCTAATGGATTCATCAATTTTTTTGACCAGTTTACGTTCACGATCGCGTGTTCTTAACTCAAGGCTAAAGTCAGCTTCTTGGCTGGCTCTATCTGTTGGATCTGGAAAGTTTGAAGCTTCATCTTGCATGTGATGAACGGTACGGTCCACATCATCCATTAGGCCTTCTTTCCACTGCATTAGAATAGATCTGAAGTGTTCAACCTGAGCAGGACTCATGTGTTCCTCACCTTTCTTTGCTTTGTAAGGTTTAAACTCTAGGTGACTTGCATCTAAATTTTTATCTTTGTTTGTAGCCATTATTTTATTTGTTACCAATGGTTAAAAAAATCAAGCGCGCATAAATATCAGATATTGCGGAAATAAGCAATGTTTTTCGTCGATTTGAATGCTCGTACGTTCAGTTGTATTGCTCTAAAATATAGACTTTATTTCAGGTTTCTACAAAGGTTTTTTGATGAATGTTGGGAAAGTTTCTAAGCGCGTTGAACAGGTTTTTCCGTTTTATGTGATGGATATTATGGAGAAAGCTAAAGCGCTTGAAGAGCAAGGGGAAAATGTTGTTCATATGGAAGTAGGGGAACCAGACTTTCCAACCCCTGAACCGATCTTAAAGGCTGCTCAAGGTTTTTTGGAAAAAGGAGATGTTCACTATACTAAAGCGCAAGGCTTACCTGCCTTACGAAAAAAAATAGCAAGGTATTATCGTGATGAGTATAACGTTGACCTATCGCCTGAACGTATTTTTATAACGCCAGGTGCATCAGGGGCCTTAACGGTTGCCTTAGCATCATTGATAGATGCAGGTGATGAGGTGCTGACCTGCGACCCGGGGTATCCCTGTAATAATAATATAGTTACTTTATTTGGGGGGCAGCCAACCTCTATCAATGTTGGTGAGGAACATGGTTTTCAACTAACAGGGCAGTTAATTGCACAAGCATGGTCGAAGGCAACACGTGGTGTAATGATGGCCTCACCCTCAAACCCAACTGGAGCAACGGTTAATTTTGATCAGTTACAAAATATTGTTCAAACAATAACAGAGCGAGAAGGGTTTTTAATTTCAGATGAGATATATCATGGGCTTGTGTATGGGCAACGAGCCATTTCAGCATTAGAAATATCAGATGATGTGTTTGTTTTAAATAGCTTTTCAAAGTTTTTTGGAATGACAGGCTGGCGCTTGGGTTGGTTGGTGGTGCCTGAATACGCTATATCAGCTGCAAATCGGCTTATGCAAAACTTATATATCTCTGCACCAACGCCTTCGCAATATGCCGCTTTAGCTGCCTTTGATGAGGATACACGAGTGATTTTGAATCAACGTAGAGATGAGTTCGAGCAGCGTAGAGATAGGCTTTACGAGGGTTTGGAGTCATTGGGGTTTGTAATGATGGCTAAGCCACAAGGTGCGTTTTATATTTATGCGGACTGCCGATTATTTACGGATGATAGTTATGCGTTTGCTTTGGAGTTATTGGAAAAAGCAGGTGTAGCAACAACGCCAGGGAAAGACTTTGGTTCTAGCGAACCTGCAAGGTATCTTCGGTTTGCATACACGACATCAATTGAACGTATTGAAGAGGGCTTAAAGCGAATTAAAACCTTCTTAGCAGAACGTGGTAGCTAAGATTAACTGCATAGTGCAGGGTTGGCTCGCTTGAACCTATTAGCTACCGTGTGTAATTAGTTTCTTTTCCCAGGCTAAGGATGTTTTAACGATCAGGTTTAAATCATCGTACTGAGGTTGCCAGCCAATGGTTTGACGGATTTTTTCAGCCACAGAGATGAGTTCTGGTGGGTCACCGGCACGACGGGGCATTTCTTCGACACAGATGGGTACGCCATGTTCTTCATTAATAGCGTTAATGACTTCTTTAACGCTAAAACCATGGCCGTAACCACAATTAAGGGTTGTTGATTCGCCATTATTTCTTAAATAATCCAGAGCGTTAATATGTGCTTCAGCTAAGTCAGACACATGGATGTAATCACGAATACCGGTGCCATCGGGTGTTGGGTAATCAGTGCCAAAAACAAATAATTTTTCACGTTTGCCAACAGCAACTTCAGCGGCGACTTTAATGAGTAAAGTCGCATTTTTTGTTGATTGACCAATTTTTCCATCGGGGTCCGAACCGGCAACGTTAAAATAGCGCAAGATAACGTGATTGAGTTCTGTGGCTTTAGATAAGTCGCGAATCATCTGCTCACTCATCAGTTTAGAACTGCCATACGGGTTAATCGGTGCGGTAGGGGTTTCTTCTGAAGCAAAACCGGTTTCAAGCTCGCCGTATACAGCAGCAGTAGAGCTGAAGATTATATTTTCTATGCCTGCTTTAGAGCAGCACTCCAACAGGTTACGCGTGCAACAGGTATTATTTTCATAATACTTCAGTGGGTTTTCAACAGACTCAGGGACGATGGTGTGAGCTGCAAAATGTAGGACAGAATCAATATTGTGTTGTTGTAGGATGCGGTCTACAAGTTTTTTGTCGCCGGTGTTACCTTGAATGAATTTACCGTACAAAATTGAGTGTTCAAAACCAGTTGATAAATCATCTAATATGATGATGTTTTCGCCTCGTTCGCCAAGCAACTTAACAACATGGCTACCTATATAGCCTGCGCCGCCGGTCACTAAAATGGATTTTGCTGTCATAGGGTGTTTTCCAATAATTGAATGGTTACATATTGGCCTTTCTCAATGTCGCTAGCTGATTGCTCTAAGACAATTAAGCAGTTAGCTTTAGACATAGAGCTTAGCATGTGTGAGCCTTGTCCGCCGGTTGAATGAACCAATAGCTCGCCGTCTTTGTTTTCAACAAACCCACGTTGAAATTCGGTACGCCCAGGCTGTTTTTTGATGATTTCAGTTGTTTTGGCCTGTAAATTAACACTTGTTTGTGGCGCTCGCCCCATGATTTTATGTAATGCAGGCAGCACAATTTGCTGAAAGGTCACCATGACTGAGACAGGGTTGCCCGGCAAGCCAAAAAAAGCAGCCTCGCCGATAGTACCAAAAACTAGCGGTTTGCCTGGTTTAATGGCAATTTTCCATAAATTAACGGTACCAATTTTAGCCAGAACTTCAGCAATAAAGTCGGCCTCACCAACCGAAACGCCACCAGTGGTAATGATCAGGTCACAGTTTTTAGAAGCGGATACCAACGCTTCTTCAACAGCAAGGCGGTTGTCTGGAATGACACCTAAGTCTATGGGTGTAACACCCGCTTGTTCAAGTAAGGCTTGCAAGGTGTAGCGATTGCTATCAAAAATTTGCCCAAGTTGAGCTTGTTGTCCAATAGAAATGAGTTCATCACCGGTTGAGAAGAACCCCACGGTGAGTTGTTTGAAAACGCTAATGTCTGCAATGCCACAAGCTGCAAGTAGCCCTATGTCAGCAGGCTTTAAGAGCTTGCCTTTATTGAGTATTGCTTGATTCTTTTTTGTGTCATCTCCAATGTTTCTGATGTTTTCACCGTGTTTTGGTTGCTGTGTTATTTGAATCTGTTCGCCGGTTCGATGAACATTTTCCTGCATGACAACGCAATCACAATCACCTGGAACATAGGCGCCGGTAAAAATTCGGATACATTCCCCTTTAGCCACTTTTTTGGTGAAAGGTTTGCCGGCCCAAGAAACACCAATCACTTTTAGTGAGTGACCTTGTTGGTCACCGGTTCGAATGGCATAACCATCCATGGATGAGTTCCTAAAACTAGGAACATCTACAGAAGACTTTATATCTTCATAGGTGATTCTATTAAGCGAGTCCTTTAGCGATACACGCTCATAACGATCAGTTTGCTGAAGCGTTTGTAAAATTTGAGTTAATGCTTGCTCCAGTGTTAATACCCCAGGGGTGCTACAACAGTCAGTCATTCTGTGGCCTTTAAAAATTGGTCGATGATAAAGTTAGCGATTTGTTCAGGCTTGTTTATGTCAAAGTGTGGAAGCTCTGTCGATAAGTTTGTGTTGCTGGCTATAGCGATAATTGAAGGGTCATTAGTGTATAGAAAAGGGGCGTTTAATTCAGCTCGATGCAGTTCAATTTTTGGATAAAACGTGTGTTTAAAGCCCTCAACAATCACCAAGTCAACAGAGCCTGGAGGAAAGCAACCCAGTTGTTCTGCCAGAGTGGGCTCGTTTCCGTCTAACTCGGTAATCACCGCGCGACGATGACTAGAAACCAACACAACAGGGGAGGCCCCAGCTTTTCTTAGGCGATAGCTGTCCTTGCCTGGTTGATCGATTTCAAAATCATGGTGGCTGTGCTTAATTAAGCCAGTTTTCAGCCCTCGTTCATTCAATATAGGAATGAGTTGGCTGATAAGCGTTGTTTTCCCAGTACCGCTATTGGCTACAAAACCTAAAATAGGCGCGGGTGGTGACGAGTTATCCGCTGTGTGCGAGTTCTTCATGTGGTTAAAAGTGTGATGCATTAACCCATAGGTGAACATAGATACTGGCTATATAGCCTAACGCGATAATCGGTGTCCATTTAAGGTGAGAAGCAAACGTGTAAATGCCACGAGCCTGCCCCATTAAAGCTACACCTGCAGCCGAGCCAATGGAAAGCAAGCTACCACCAACACCAGCTGTAAGAGTGACTAACAGCCATTGGCCATGTGACATATCTGGGTTCATCGTGAGTACCGCAAACATAACAGGGATATTATCGACAATAGCCGAGAGTACGCCTACGATGACATTGGCAACCGTTGGTCCTAGCTCACCATACATCGTTTCAGAAATCATGCCTAGATAACCAATAAAGCCTAATCCACCGACAGCCATAATAACGCCGTAGAAGAAGAATAAGGTGTCCCATTCTGCGCCAGCCACTTTTTTAAAGACATCAAAGTCTTTATCACGAGTATAGTCAGTATTTCTCGCTTCCATGCCCTCGTTAAATCGGTCTTCTGTGGGGTTGCCGCTAAAACGATAGGTTCTTTTGAGATAGTAGCCAAAAAACTTTAAATACGCCAAACCGGTCATCATGCCAATAGCAGGGGGTAAATGAAGAAAGTTGTGGAAGCTCACAGCCGTTAGAATGGTTAATAAGAATAGGACGACAATGACTATTCCTCCGCGATGCATTACAAGTTGTTCGCCGTCAACTTTGTCGGGGGAGCCGCTTGGAATGAAAAAATGCATGATGGCCGCAGGCACGAGGTAGTTAACAAAAGACGGCAAAAATAAGGTGAAAAACTCGGTAAAACGAACAAGTCCTTTTTGCCAAACCATCAGTGTTGTAATATCGCCAAACGGGCTAAAGGCACCTCCAGCGTTTGCTGCAACAACGATAGCAATACATGAAATGGCCACAAATTTTGGTTCTTTGGTACCAACCGTCAAGGCAACTGTGCACATAATAAGCGCGGTGGTTAAGTTGTCAGCTATTGGGGATATAAAGAAAGCGAGTATCCCTAAAAGCCAAAACAACGATTTATAACTAAAGTTTTTCTCAACTAACCAACCTCTTAACGCATCGAACACACCTCGTTCTATCATGGCGTTTATGTAGGTCATGGCGACTAGGAGAAAGAAAAATAGCTCTGCGTACTCAAGAAAGTTATGTCGTATTGCAATTTCAGCGGAGTCATCAAAACCATGTTGTTGGTAAGCAATGGCAATCATGATCCAGATGATGCCTGCTGCTAAAAGAACAGGCTTTGATTTGGGTAAATGAAGCTGTTCTTCAAAAATAACTAATAGGTAGGCAATAGCAAATACGCCAAGGGCTAAATAGCCAATTATATTGTCGGTTAGATCAAGATGACTTGTTTCGCTGGTATTACTAGCAAACGCTATGGTGGGTACAAAAAATATAAATAGTAGGTAAGCAAAGCGTGTAGATAAGTTCATTGATTCCTTAGGTGTAATACAGGTGGGTGGGATAGAGATGAAAAGCCTATTATATCATTGACAGACTACTGGATCGCAAACCTTAATTAGCAAATGTGACTCTGAATTTAATTGTGCCCGACCTGATCAGGCGACGTAGGCAAGTTTGTTTTTGAGCCTATGTAATAGGCGCAAACGGCCATTGAAAGGGCATTATAAATAGGTGGATATAGGTTAACTGCAAGAAATGAAAAACATGCGCACTGATCTAACAAGCGTTATTAGATAAAACTAAGATCAGCTATTATTTTTTATTTTTCCAATTCTTTTTTCGAGCGGCTTTTAGTGCAGCTTTTTCGGCTAGTATTTTTTCAGTTTTAGCGATTTCAAGCTCAATCATTTTGGGTGTTTCCAGTGTGATGTTGCCTAAGGTTCCACTTCGATAATCATGAATAAAAATAGCAGAAGCCTTATTGAGGTTGACACGACCTCCAGAGACTAAAGCCCCCCTTTTTTTACCGATGGATTCAAGTAGGGCAGTTTCATTTTTTGGTGGCTCATCTAGCGAGTAGCGTTCCATTAAGGCATCGGGGTGTTCTTTTAGGAAATACTCAGCGGCATAATAAGCGATATCATCATATTCAATAGCCGTATCTTTGATGGCCCCTGTGATGGCTAAACGATAGCCGCTATCTTCGTTTTCTACTTTTGGCCAAAGTAGGCCGGGTGTGTCAAATAAGATTATATTATTGCCTAGGTCAATCCGTTGTTGTGTTTGAGTGACGGCGGGTTCATTGCCCGTTTTGGCAATGGTTCTTCCTGCTAATGTGTTGATTAATGTAGATTTTCCAACATTAGGAATACCTGTAATAAGGCAGGTAATAGGGGATATTTTTGTTCCTTTGTTTGGCACTAGTTTTTGGCAAAGTGAGAATATTTGTTCACTTTTATTCGGTTGATTTAAGTTTAATGCCAGTGTCTTTGTGTTTTTGTTGCGTTCTAAGTATTCCTGCCAAGCTTTTGTTTTATCAGCTTGAGCTAAATCCGTTTTGTTTAGAATTTTAATACAAGGCTTATCAGCACGAATACTAGCCAGCATAGGGTTTTCGCTACTGTATGGAATCCTTGCGTCTAATACTTCAATAAACATATCCACCTCGGGGAGGCGCTGTTTAATCTCCTTTTGGGCTTTATGCATATGCCCTGGATACCAGTTTATGCTCATGATTAGGTTTATCTGTTAGTTGAGTATCGGTTGTTTCTAATAATGTGGCGGAACTTCATCCAAGGCGGAAAATAGGCTTTTCGTGTCCGTGGATGTGTCTTGAGAGCGGTTTGTTAGCTCTTTGATTTGTTTTTTGAGCGAGTCTATTTGATCTTGCTGCTGACAAAGAACACGATCCAATTGTTGGATCGTGTCTTCTTGATATGCCACTTTTATTTCAAGTTCTGTAATTCTTTCGTCCATACTTAAGTTTAAAACGACTTGGTTTTTTTCTTTTTAGGTTTTTTAGTGTACGTTTTTTTCTTACCTTTAGCGGGTTTCGCCGAGGTTGCGGCAGGCTTTGCTACATGATCGGTTCGCTCGATATTAAGCGGCTGATTTCGAACGCGAATTTTTTTCAGGCTTTGAAAAACAATTTTTGGCATGCCAACGGGCAATTCAATATAACTGTGGTCTTCATTGAGCTCTATATGGCCGATGTGTCTTGGTTCAACATCTGCTTCGTTGGCAATGGCGCCAACAATATCACCCGGCATAACATTGTGGTTTTTTCCAACTTCAATGCGGTAGTTGTCCATCGGCACTTTGGGGTTGCCACGTTTACTTTTGGGTAAATCATCTTTATCTGGGCGCAATGATTTGCTTCTTCTTTCGCCTTTAATTGAGGCGTCTTGACGAGGGCTTTTCCCTTCTTTGGCTGATGATTTTTTAGAGGATTCCTCAAGCATCAATGGTTTGTCTTTTTGAGCCAAATAGGCCAATGCCCCTGCTAGTTGAATCGGGTCAGCATCGTGTTCTTCTATATAGGACTGAATAAGCTGGTGGAAAAAATCTAATTTCTTATTCGACATCACTTGTGTCAGTGTTGCTTTAAAGTCGTTAGCTCGTTTTTCATTAACTTGTTGGCGAGTTGGTAACTCCATGGGTTTGATTGGCTGACGGGTAGCGTTTTCAATAGCACGTAGTAGGCGACGTTCGCGTGGTGCAACAAATAAAATCGCCTTGCCTGTTCTACCTGCGCGACCAGTACGCCCAATACGGTGAACATAGGCTTCTGTATCATAAGGGATGTCATAGTTCACAACATGGCTGATACGGGCAACATCGATGCCGCGGGCCGCGACATCGGTGGCAACCAGAATGTCAATTTGACCTTTTTTCAATTGACCAATGGTTCGTTCACGAAGCGCTTGGGTCATATCACCATTAATAGCCGAGGCGGAATAGCCACGGGCTTCGAGTTTTTCAGCTAACTCTACGGTCAATGCTTTTGTGCGGACAAACATAATAATGCCGTCAAAGTCTTCAACCTCAAGGATTCGCGTTAAAGCATCTAGTTTATGTAAGCCGCTAACCATCCAAAAACGTTGCTCAATGCGTTCAACGGTTGATGTTTTAGAAATAATTTTAACGACTTTTGGTGAGCTTAGATATTTGTCGGCAACACGTCGAATGGGGGCAGGCATGGTTGCAGAGAATAGGGCAACCTGTCGTTGCTCTGGTGTTTGTTCTAAAATCCACTCTACATCTTCAATAAAACCCATTCTTAGCATTTCATCGCCCTCATCTAAGACGATGGTTTTTAGGTTATCTAGTTTTAACGTCTTACGGCGTAAATGATCCATTACACGGCCTGGTGTACCAACAACAACGTGTACGCCGCGGCGCAGTTGCCTTAATTGGGTATCCATCGCTTGGCCGCCATAAATTGGCAACACATTGAAGCCCTTCATTGAGCTAGCATAGGTTTTAAATGCCTCAGCAACTTGAATGGCTAGTTCACGTGTGGGTGCTAGCACTAATACTTGCGGGCCGCTGACTGTTAAGTCAATTTTTGATAAAAGGGGTAAAGCAAATGCGGCTGTTTTACCAGTACCTGTTTGTGCTGTACCAATTAAATCATGGCCATCTAGCAAATGTGGTATTGCTTCAGCTTGAATAGGAGAGGGTTGTTCGTAACCGATGCGTTTTAGAGCGTCCATTACAGGAGTAGACAACGCTAAGTCAGCGAAGCCTAAGGTAGGTTGGGATGTCATTTTTAGAGCCTTCAATTGGGATAGTCGGGGTGTTAGATTGCATTCATCTAAACCTTCTATCAGAGATAAAGTGGTTATTATAAACTTTTATGCTTAAAAATTGGAGATTAACCGAACAAGAGCAGTAATCACCCATTTTGTTGATGAATTAAGCGCTTAAAGGATGCGCAAATTAATAAGAATCAGCTATTCTTTAAGGTAAGCAGTTAATAAAATTCAAATAAAAAAAGGGTTAGCAAAATGGAAAATGGGAGAGAGCATCGTTTATTGCTTTGTTTATTGGTTTTTTTCTTCCTAACAGCCTGCGGCAGCCCGCTTCCTAGAACAGAAGATGTGACTAAATCGCCTTGGAATAGCTTCAAACAGGCCATGTCTGCATACGATAAAATTATTCTTAACCAAACAACAATCGAAGAGTTACAGCAATTGGGTTTTAATCCTTACTCAACACCAAATGTAAAAATACTGTCGTACTTAGATATTCTGCAAAAATTTATGCCAACTAATTCTGTTAAATTGGAGCACCTACCAGTAAGTGTTAGAAATTGTTTGATGAAGCAAGAGGCCTGTATTGCCTATGAGGCGCATCCGGGTATTATTAAAAGAAAACGCGTGGGTAGCGTGTTTAATGATTTGTTGGGCTTTAAGCGTAAAACAATAGAAACGGGTTGGCGTTTTGATGCGCTGATTGTGTTAGATAATGGCGTAGCTGTTTATAAAATTTGGAGTGGCGTGCCGTTTCTAGATTCTGAAAAGTCACGCAAAAACCCATTAGGGCCATTGCAAGGGTCGGGCAGTTCGTTGGCCAGAGATGCTTTAGGCGTTTAAGTATTTTAAATTTAGTTTTATATTAACTAATAAAAAAGCCTTGCCATGTTAATGGCAAGGCTTTTTTATACTGTTCCTAGCGTTGTTTCTTACACGCTGGTAGTAATTTCTATGCCTCGTTGTTTAGCCATTGTCATCGCCGTATCAACAATCATATCTTCTTGGCCTGCAATCATTTTCTTTCTGCCCAGTTCAACGAGAATATCGCGAGCAGGAATACCAAATCGTTCAGCTGCACGTTTTGCATGCAATAAGAAAGTTGAGTAAACACCAGCATAACCTAAGGTTAATGACTCTCTATCAACACGAATAACATGATCCATTAATGGCAGAATAATATTTTCTGAAAGATCCATGAGCTTAAATAAATCAACACCTGTTTCGATGCCCATGCGCTCACACACAGCGGCAAAAACTTCTAATGGTGTATTGCCTGCGCCAGCACCCAAACCGGCTGCTGATCCATCAATTCGGCTAGCGCCTGCTTCAATAGCTGCAATAGAGTTTGCAATGCCCATTCCAAGGTTGTGATGACCATGAAAGCCAATTTCTGTTTCAGGTTTTAACGTATCACGTAAGGCTGAAATACAGCGCGTAACATCTTCAGGCAACATATAACCAGCCGAGTCGGTTAGGTAAACAGTTTGTGCACCATAAGACTCCATCAATGCTGCTTGTTCGGCAAGGCCTTTAGCAGTATTTAAATGGGCCATCATTAAAAAGCCGGTAGTATCCATGCCCAATTTGCGAGCAAAAGCGATGTGTTGAGGTGATGTGTTTGCTTCCGTGCAATGCGTGGCGACATGAACACTACGTGCGCCAGCATCATAAGCGGATTGAAGTTCCTTCATCGTGCCCATTCCAGGAATCAGCAAAACCGACACAATAGCTTGCTTCATTAAAGGGGCGACGGCAGAAATGTATTCTTCATTAGTGGCCATTGAAAAGCCATGCTGCAATGAATTACCACCCAGCCCTGCACCATGTGTGACTTGAATGTATGGAACGTTTGCATCATCTAATGCGGTTGCAACGCGAACCATTTCTTCAACAGAAATTTGTTCACCCTTGGCATGCATGCCATCACGCAGGCACATGTCATGTAAAATAACTTTGCGGCCATCTAATGAGCTTAGTTTTTCGGTTGTTGACTCTGACATTACGCAGCCTCCACAGGTTTAAGAGTTATTGTTCCATTTTGAATTTCTTCCGCGAACATCTCTGCCGTTCTAGTGGCAGCAGCAGTCATTACATCAAGGTTGCCAGCGTATTTGGGTAAATAGTCACCAAGCCCTTCAACTTCCATAAACACAGAAATTTTATTGCCATCAAAAATAGGCCCATTAATAAGTTTGTAGCCTGGGACGTACTTTTTAACTTCTTCAATCATATTTAGGATGGACTCAACGATCTTGTCTTCCTGTGGTTTATCATCGGTAATACAGTAAATAGTATTACGCATAATAAGTGGCGGCTCAGCAGGGTTAATAATAGCTAAGGCTTTGCCTTTACGAGCACCGCCAACCGTTTCAATAGCGCCGGAGGTTGTATAGGTGAACTCGTCAAGGTTTTCACGAGTACCAATGCCAACAGACTTTGAAGCAAGGCTGGCCACAATCTCTGCATACTCAACAGATTGAATGCCTGATACCGCGCTTATAATAGGAATAGTGGCTTGCCCTGCACATGAAATCATATTTACGTTCATTTCAAGCTTTTCAGTATGCTGGCTTAAGTTAACGGGTGGGACACATAAGGGGCCAATAGCGGCCGGTGTTAAATCAATCATTAACACGCCAAGCTCATTAAGTTTACGGCTGTTTTCAGCGTGAACATAGGCACTGGTTGCATCAAAGGCTATTTGAATATTGTCCTCAAGCACATGAGGTAATAAACCATCGACACCATCAGAGGTTACCTTGAGGCCCATATTTTTAGCGCGGAGCAAACCTTCAGACTTTGGATCAATACCTACCATCCAAACAGGTTCAAGATAAGGGCTTCTTTGAATTTTATAGATAAGATCTGTGCCAATATTGCCAGATCCAATCAATGCGCACTTGATTTTTTCCATGATTGTCCTTTTTTTGTGGAGAGGTATTCGCTATGAAGCTTGGTTATGAAGATTTAATTTTAACTAAATAACCAAAATTAAAAGTAAGATTCTACTATTCGTGTCTTTAAAAAACTAGGTTTTTGTAGCTGTGAGGGTTTGGGCAGTTTTAGTGGCTTATTTTTGGCAGACACGAAGCTTACTTTAAGTTGCTTAATCGCTGAGCGAAAGAACCACTTGATAACCGTTATTCAACGCTCGATGTTGATAAGACCAGCCCAATTTAGTCGCTAATTTATCGATCAGTTTAATACCTATACCATAGCCATCATCTAGATTTTCTTTTTCAATATAGTTGGGTGCACGTGGGCTACTTTTTTCTTTATTTATAACAGTAAGTATTTGACTATTAAGGTTTATCTCTACCGAGCCACAATAAGTATGTTGGTATGCATTACGGATGATATTCCCTATGATTATTTCAGTGGCTGTTTTAGGCAAAGTTAGCTCACAGTTTTCTAAATGACAGTTAACGGTGACTTCTTTACCTGACAGTAGGTACATTAAATTTTCACTGATCTGTTCTATCATTGACTTAATGTTGATGGCGTTTAGCGGCAGGGTTTCATGTGTATCCCTTCCTAGCCATAACAGTGTTTCGGTTAAATCGGCCATCGTTTTTGAGGCGTGATCAATGCGAGCAATGGCATTATTGCCTTTAATATTTTCAGGATCGACAACTCTTTGCAAAAGTTCACTGCTGCTGCGAATAACGGCAATAGGGGTGCGTAATTCATGGCTGGCATGGTTAACAAACTCTCTTTCGCGGTATAACGTCGTGCGAACATCTTGCAAACTGTTATGAATAATATGTGCAAGGGCATCTAGTTCTTTGTATTTAAATGAAGGAATGGGTGAGTCGAGTTGTTTCTCGTCAAGCTTAGCGGCCCATTGTTGAAGCTTTTCTACTGGCCTTGTGACGCTGCGCATAAGAAACTGCAAAGCAAGCGCAAAAGAAGCCAGAGCAATTAGGCCAAGCAGTATGTTATAGATAATGCGATTGATATGAAAAGGTCTGGTTTGACGAGTGGGTGGGGCCTCAAAAGCTTGTGATACATAGCGAATATCGCCATTTGGTAAGCGTGCCAGCAAGGCAAACTGTGCAGATTCCGGTCTTTTAAACCAATTCGGTTTGTTAATGTTTTTTAACAATACGTATGGCTGAAAGTCGGTGGGTTTAAAGCTTGAGCGAATTTTTTCAGGTAACTTGTTGTATTGATCTGAAATGTAAAAATCAAGAATTTTTGCACTACCGCTTGTATCTAATTGAGCCCTTTCAGCAACACGAATCATGGTTCTTTTTAGCATGCCGTCCATGCCATCAAAAAAACTATCACTGTTTTGAATTGAAAAAAGAATGATCAAAATGGCTGCAAGGCTAAATAATGACCACAAAATATAACGGCGTAAACTAAGTCGTAAATCATTCACCATACTATCTGCGCTCCTGCTTGTTATCGGTTTGCTCAATGTCATTATCGTCTGCAACCTTTGAGGATGGGGTGCTTGTTAAAGTAATACAGAAACTAGCGTTTGGAAGTGCTTTTACCTCTATACTAGAGCCGCCTTGAGCCAGCAATTTTCGTAGGTTATGAATATGCACCTTTAAGGTATTACTTTCAGGCGCTTCATCTTTCCAAACGGCATCGATAAGGCGCTGGCGACTGACGGCATTACCTTGTTCACGAAGTAGTACTTGAAGGATTTTAAAGGTGGTTGGGCTGAGCTTTAAAAGGCTCTCGTTAACAGAGGCGATTTGTGCTTTTAGATCTAAAGAAACATTACCAAATTGGAGTTTTTTTATTTGTCCAGAGCGTCGTGTCGATAGTGTGATCACGCGGGCGACCAATTCGGCCATTTCAAAAGGTTTCACTAAGTAATCATCAGCCCCCATTTGAAAGCCTTCTAGTTTACTTTCCAGCTTGTCTCTGGCAGTTAGCATAATGATAGGGGTGTCATCACCTTGATTTCTTACATGTTCGCAGACACGAAACCCATCCATTTTTGGCAGGTTGATATCAAGGATGATAACGTCGAATCTTTGTGCATTCATTAAGTTCAAAGCGGCAATACCGTTAACGACATGATCGCAGGCCATGTCTTCCAACTCTAAATAGTCAATAATATTGCCTGCAAGGCCTAAATTATCTTCTACCAATAATACTCGTATCATCTGCTCTCCAGTGTGCATTGATCGATCTAGCTCTGATTATTTTCTGTAGTTGGCAGCTTCATTTTGCTTAACGGCTGGTTAGATAACGCACGGTTAAAGACGCCAGAGATGTCATCGTAAATTAACAATAAAGCGGGGGTTAATAAAAGTGTAATAAACGTGGCAAATAAAATGCCATAGCCCAGTGATGCTGCAGCCGGGATTAAAAATTGTGCCTGCATCGATGTTTCGCCTAATATTGGGTATAAGCCTGCAAATGTGGTGATAGAGGTGAGCAGTACAGCGCGCAAACGACTTGTACATGCTTCGATAACAGCGGCTTCTATCGCTAAACCTTCTTGGCGTAAGGTATTAAAACGCGAAACCAGTAATAAACTATCATTCACCACGACACCGCTTAGCGCCAAGACGCCATTGAGTGATAATAAGCTCAACATAAGCCCGTTAGACCAATGCCCAATAATGGCGCCGACTATTCCGAAAGGGATGGCTGTCATTATAATTAATGGCTGCACATATGATTTTAATGGAATAGCTAACAGCGCAAAAATAGACAATAAAGCGAGAATAAATACGCTTTGCATTGAGCTTTGTGTTTCGGCTTGCTCTTCGGCTTCTCCGGCAAAATACAAGGATAAATCCTGATATTGTCGTTCCAGCTGAGGAGCAAAACTTTCGTTTAGGTGGTTGACCAGTTCAGTAGAAGTAATCAGATCGCCGTCAACCGATGCGCTTACAGTGAGTGCTCGTAGCCCGTTAATGCGCACCACCTGTTTTTGTTGTACATCGGGAATAATACTGGCAACAACACTTAAAGGAACAACCGTGCCATCGGCTAATCGTACTTGCGTTGTTAATACATCAGAGGGATTCATTCGGTCTTTTTCTGGGTAACGCACCCTCACTTTAACCTCATTTTTATCACGCAGGTAACGTTGAACAACTTCACCGCCAAATGCTTTTAGCAGCTGTTGGGACAGGCTTCTGGTGTCCATCCCCATGGCGCGTCCTTGAGGCGTTAGCTCAAAACGCATCATCGCTTCGCCTGGCGTTAAAGAGCTTTCGATGGCATACACGCCATTGATTTCAGATAGCTTTTCTATAAAGGCGTTGTTCACCGCCGTCAGGGTATCTTCATTAATGCTTTTAAGCTCAACTTTAAAGCCTTCCACCATTTCACGACGAGAGCGAATTTTTAAACTTTTTACGCCTTCTAAGTTTCCCGCTAGTTGATTCCAGCGTGCGGATAGTTCATCTAAAGAATAGGGCTTGGCTTCATCTAGCGAAATAGTGAGGCTGCCACTTTGGTCGCCATTTGCCAATATTTGCAAACTACCAATGCCGGTTCCTGGTTTATTCTTTTCTTGCAATAGTTGCTTGTCAGCTTCTAGTACTGCTTGCTCTAGCGTTAATAAGTTCTTTTCATTTTGACCAAAACTCGCGTCACTGTACAAAGCCATATTGGCTGTGACGGTATCACCTTGCATGCTGGGGAAGAAGCTAACACGTACCGCACCGGTAAGCGGCAAGCTGATAACAATGATAAAAACAGCAATAAAAAACATAATGGCCGCATAACGATACGCAATAGTAAGCTTAAGCAGCCGTTTGTATACTCGATAGTTAAACCACTGTAAGCCATTGTCAGCGGCTGTTTGTATTTTATTCCAGATGCCTGCTAAGCCGGTTCTTGTTTGCTGTTTGGTGGGCAAGTGGGCTAAATGCGCCGGTAAAATTAGTTTTGACTCAACCACCGATAACAATAAACAGAGGGTAACAACCGTGCCGAATTGTGAATACAAGGTGCCTAAGCCACCCGACACATTAGATAAGGCAAAAAACGTGGCGACCGTTGTTAGCACACCAAATAACGTCGGTATAGCAACTTTATGGGTGCCTAATATGGTGTTATCCACGGTGTCGCCATGCTGTTTTCTCGTAGAGTAAACACTTTCACCTATAACAACTGCATCATCCACCACAATACCTAATGCCATAATAAAGCCAAAGGTCGTCATTTCATTTAATGTCATGTCGGTGTAGTTGCCGGTCATGAAGTACAAGGTGCCAAAGAAGATAAACGGCAAACCGGCTGCAACCCAAAAAGCGACACGTAAATTTAGGAATAACGCGAGGGTTATAAAAACCAGCGCTACTCCCATTAAAGCATTATTGGTTAGCAGGCTTAAACGCTCGGTGATCATGATGCTTTTGTCGTACCAAGTTTCCAGCTCAACGCCTTCAGGTAACAAGCCCTTTTTATGCCAGGCTTCAACCACTTCATGGGCTTGATTTACCATGCTAGTGATGTCACCGTATTCATCCATCATCACTTGAATGCCATAACCATTTTTGCCGTTGTAGCGCGATAGTTTGTAGCTGTCATCGGCGAATATATCAGTCACTTTGGCTATATCGCCAACCGTCAGTACCACGCCGGTTGAATGGGTAATCAGTGGGATATCAGCAAAGTCTTTGGCGTAGTAAGCTTGTTCTGATGCTTTTAAGCGAATGACTTTTTCTTTGTTGCGCAAGCTGGTGGTTAGTGCGGTATTAGACTCTTGGTTAATAATCTCCGACACCGAAGAAAGGGATAAACCGTAAGCCTGTAGTTTGGCTTCGTCGATTTCAACGGAGATCATAGGGTCAATAAAACTACTGGCATTTACGTCTCTGATGTCAGGCTTTGCAAGCAAGTCACGTTCAAGTTGTTCACCTAAATATTGCAAAGTGCTGTGTTCTACATCGCCATAAAGTTGCACCCAAATGGCGTGTTGTTGACGGCGGGCTTTTTCTATAACAGGTTTTTCTGCATCGGATGGGAAATTATAAATACTGTCTACTTCGGCTTTAATGTCAGTAAAAAGCACATCGAGGTCATATTCGGTTTCTTTTTCAACTTGCACCGTTGAGCCGTTGGCATGTGACGTTGAAGTAATCCGCTTGATACCTGGGAGGGCTTCTAGAGCATTTTCAATTTTTATTGCAATGCCTTCTTCTGCCTGTTCTGCGTCACCACTATCGTAGACCATAGAGATGGTAATAAAGCGAGGCTCCATACTCGGAAAGGCTTCTTTTCGAATGTCATTCATGGAGACCAAACCAAGAATGATTAAACTAACCATCAGTAAATTGGCTGCAACAGGGTTTTGAGTAAACCAAGCAATAATGCCCTTATGCTCAGTCATTATTTGATTCTCCAGTTGTTGCTTCAATAACAGCTTGTACTCGAGTGTTTGCCAAATAACTGTTTAAGGGCCGCGAAACGATGAGCGCATTTTTAAGTTGTTGGTATGGGCTGATAAATGCAAAACCTTTATTTTCAAATAACACGTTTGGGGTAAATTTTTGCAAGGTGTTGTTGCTCGGTGAAATAAACCAGACTTCTTGTTTTTGAGAGACAGATGAAGCGGGTATTTTCCAAATATTATCTAACTTAATACCTTGTATTTGAGCACTAACAAAACTACCCAAAAGTAGTGGGGGTTGTTGGGTAAGTGGCTTGTTTAAACTAACAATCGCATTTCGTTGTCGGGTGGTCATATCTTGATGAAGTTCTACACGAGATACATTGGCCTGCCACTGAATATTTGTTGAAGCATCCAACAAGCTAACCGGCCAGTCTAGTTCAGCTTGCGAGGTATAGCTGGGTAGCAATGTCCATTGACTAGGCGATAAACCAATGGCTATTTCGGCACTATCGACAGAATATAGTTTTGCGACAGCCCCTCCAGTTTGAATATAACTACCGGGTGATACCTCTCGGCTAATAACCAGTGCATCAAAGGGTGCTGTGACCTCAGTTAACGCTACATCACGTGTTGCCGATGCCACGCTTTGCCGAGCTTTTTCTAAGGCCGCCTGAGCAGCTTTTAATTGTGGTGCTCTTAAAACCAGATCTGACGCAGGGTCACCATCTAGACCTGAACGACTCCATTCATCACGTGCTTGTATGCCAAGTAAACGTTCTTCTTCCAACGATACAACGGCTGCTTGATAGTCTGACTGAGCGCTTGCTAAGGCTTTTAAGTAGGGAGTCTTATTAATAAATGCCAGTGTTTCACCTGCTTTTACTAAAGCGCCGGTTTTAAAGTTAGCGGCTATTTTATCGATCTGTCCATTTACTTGGGCGATTAAGCTTAAGCTGTCAACGGGTTGAACTTCGCCATAGCCTTTAACAACGGCATGATAGCTAGCGGCAGACACTTTATAAACACCAACTTGCGCTTGAGAGTTATCACTGTTTCTTTTAGTTACATCATCTTGGGTTTCGCTAGCGTTGTTATTGCGATCCTTTTCGGTTTGCGCTGACAGGTTTCGCGGCGGCTTGGCAGAAGTTGTGCTTCTATCAACTTCAACAGGGCTATTGTCCTTATTTGCCGGCTGATTACCCCGAGGCTTGTTTGCTTTTCCAGCGTCCATATTCATCAGGGTATAAGTGATGGCGATAACAATAGTTGCTAGTGCAATTAAACTGACAAAAAGTTTTTTATTTTTCATAGGGCACTCCAAGGCCTAGTGCTAGGCCTAAATTAATACGGTTTTGAAGTTGTGATGCTTGCAGCTGAATGAGCTGGCTTTGTAAGTCGAATCGGCTGTTGTAAACCGACACTAAATCAAGAATGTTAGCCAGTCCTTGACGATATTGGCCCTCAATGGTTTTAACGCTTCGTTCGGCATTATCAATGGCCATGCTGGTATATTTTTTTCTTTCAGTTAATGCCCGTTCATTGTCTAGTGCGGTTTGTGTTTCTTGTACCGCGTTTAATAGCGACTCTTGATATAGCCACCAAGCGTTCACAGAGGCTAGTTTTTCTATTTCCACCTGCGCGCGTAGTGCTCCACCTTGAAACAATGGCGCCGTCATCTGCCCAAGTAAACTCCATAATGGATTAGTAAATAAGGCGTCAGTAGCAGAACTAGCGCTATCGCTTAATGCCGCTGACAGGTTAATACTGGGCAATAAAGCTTTATAAGCAACATCAACCTCAAATTCAGATGCTTTGAGTGTGTAATAAGCCGCTTGTAAATCTGGTCTACGCGATAGATTTTGTTTAGGTAGGTTCGCTAAAGGGAGCAGTACATCAGGAAAACTAGAGGTTTGATCTAGCTCGGTTAGGCTTTGATCTTGTCGACCTAACAACACCGCAAGTGTACGCCTAGCCGTTGCTAAATTATATTCATATTGAGCAAGTGTCGCCTGTATGGTGGCACTGCTTGTTCTGGCTGTATCCAAATCGTCTAATGAGCCCAAGCCCGTGCGGTAACGGTTTAAAATAACCGTTTCATTATTTTTAAATACTGTTAGCCGAGCGCGTTCTATATTCAATAACTGTTGCTGGCTTAAAATATTAATATATTCACGTAAAACATTGGCCACCAAGCTGTCGCGAGCTGATTGGTAAGCAGCTTCAGCACTTGCTGCCTGAAAGTTAGCAGCGCTGACACCATTGCTGATCTTTTGCCATAAGTCTAGCTCCCAGCTGATATTAAGGTTGTTGCTATAGCCAGAATTCTCATTCTTTGCTTTGCTAGCACTGTTTCCAGCACTTAAATTAACATTTTGGTCTGCTTCTACGACATCGATAGCAACCTGAGCCGTTCGTAACGTCACTAATGTTTGTTGTAAATTGGCATTATTGTTTAATGCCTCTTGAATAAAATTCGTAAGGTTTGGTATTGCCTCAATATCAACCAAATCAGTTAGTTGACTGGCATCTTCGGCAGTAGCATCCTGTGCTTGCCATGTCACCATTTGCCCCGTTGTATTCAGAGCCGATTCGCTAAGCTGTTTATTACCTAAGTTCGCACATGCGTTTAATACCAAAGATATTGCGAATAGGCCGAGCGATTGAATCACTCTATTCATATAAAACACTCCCATGTTTTAAAGTTTTGTTGAGTTTAGTATGTCAAAAGTAGGGTTAAGGCAGGGTTAAGAGTGAACTTAAATAGAAAACTCAGGCTTATTTAGCAGGTTGTAGGGGTGAGGGAAGGGCGAAAAAGAGATGTGGAGAGGCGTTTATACTAGAGCATTGAGGTGTTGGAATGCAGCCGGATTTTGCACAAGCGGCAGTTTAGTAAAGTTTTCGACAGTTATTCAGACCAACCTCAAGGTGTAAGCCTTTTTTACCTGAAAAACGGCAAATTTTTGTTGTCGTGCTTCCGCCAGGTTTTATACGCGGTTTAGGATTTTTAATTTTTATGCTGGTCAATGGTATATGGGGGCAACTCAATTTCGATAAGACTTGTTGCCCCTAATGTTGCCCCATTTGAGATGTGATGCGAATAGATCGAGTGGGTGGGTTGGGGTGCTAGATGCAAGAAACCCTGCTACATAGCAGGGTTTCTTGGACTTTCTCGGTCTGTATTAGACTGGTAATTGGTGGAGGTGGCGGGAATTGAACCCGCGTCCGCAAGCACTCCGCCCTCGGCTCTACATGCTTATCCTATAACTTTTAGTTTAATCAGTGGCTACCCGATAGGCTAGGAAGACCAAAGACGATTCCGGTTAAGTTTTAGTACATCCGCCCCGAACAAGCTTCAATACGATCTTATGAGCTATGATGCCTGAGATGATCCGAAGATCGCTGGACGCATAAGCACGGCTCCAGTCAGACAGCAATCTACTGGTGTTTAGGCAGCGATTGCGTAGTTGTCGTCGTTTGCAACTATAATTTTTCAGATGTTTTACGAGATTCCTGAAAGCTCGGCATGCACCTAAGGTTTTGCTACCCACGTCGAAGCCAGGTCACCCCCTTTGGTTATGGTTCGATACTATACATTATGAAAGGTTCACAAATATAGTGAATAATTCTTTCATTGAGAAGAAAAAAAACAGGTGGTTATGCGTTTATGTAGGCTTAATAGCAGGGATGTCAACCCGTTATTAACACAGGGAGGATGTGTTTTAGCCAAGTTCTAATTTTTAAAGGTGAAAAAAGGGGAGCATGCCTTAGATATTTTAAGTGAGGTAGCTGGTATGCCTAGCCTGAATGCTTCATGATGCGCTGTTTTTCACGCTGCCAGTCTTTATTTTTAGCTGAGGCGCGTTTGTCATGTAGCTGTTTACCTTTAGCCGAACCGATTTCTAGTTTTACGCGGCCTTTAACCCAATACATTGATAAGGGAACAATCGTATAGCCTTTACGTTCGACTAGTGCAACAAGGTTGATAAGTTCACGACGATTTAATAAGAGCTTTCGTAAACGTGTTTGCATTGGGTCGATATGAGTTGAGGCAGACAAAAGTGGTGATATATGTGCACCGGCCAGCCAGGCTTCACCATTTTTTATAACGACATAACTTTCTTTTAATTGAACGCGTCCGTCACGGATGCTTTTAACTTCCCAGCCTTCAAGGACCATGCCTGCTTCGAAACGTTGTTCGATAAAATAATCGTGTGTCGCTTTTTTGTTAGATGCGATGGAATTAGGATGTGTTTTTTTCTTTTTGCTTGCCATGTCGATATTCTAAGCGAGGCGTTGATTTATCGCTATAAAAGTCAGCTAATAACTTGGTTAAATAGTAAAGTTGGGTTAATTTATTATCAATAACAAACGTTCAAGGTTTATGAGACAGATATCGCAACATGGAGAATGGTCATCCCGATTGGCCTTTATTTTGGCAGCTACAGGTTCGGCCGTTGGCTTAGGCAATATATGGAAGTTTCCCTATATTGCAGGTGAAAATGGTGGTGGTGCGTTTGTGCTTATTTATTTATTGTGCATTTTGATCATAGGCATCCCCATTATGATGGCTGAAATAATGTTGGGCCGTCGTGGAAGACAAAGCCCCATTAATTCAATGAGAACGTTGGCAACAGAAGCAAAAGCGAGCCGATATTGGTCGTGGTTAGGCTGGCTGGGTGTTATCGCAGGGTTCTTAATTTTGTCTTACTACAGTGTTATTGCTGGTTGGGCTATGGCCTACGTTGTACGTGTTGCATCGGGCGTTTTTGAAGGTGCTACGGCTGACGGAGTTAGTCATATCTTTGCCACCTTTGTGGCAGACCCAGAAAAGCTACTAGCATGGCATAGTTTGTTTATGATTGTGACGATGCTTGTGGTTGCTAGAGGTGTGAAAGGACTTGAACGAACGGTGAAGTTCTTGATGCCTGCGTTGTTGGCTATTTTAATTTTATTGGTGGGCTACGCCATGGAGCGTGGTGCGTTTGAAGAAGGCGTTTCGTTTTTATTTAAGGCAGATTTTACGAAAATGACCAGTGAAGGTGTGTTGACCGCAATGGGACATGCGTTCTTTACGCTTAGTTTGGGCATGGGGGCGATCATGGTGTACGGCTCTTATTTACCGTCTAAGGTTTCAATTGGTTCAACCACTATGCTGATTGGGTTGGCGGATACGGTGGTTGCGTTATTGGCAGGCTTGGCTATCTTCCCCATTGTTTTTGCTAATAGTATGGAACCAGCTAGTGGACCGGGCCTTATTTTTCAAACATTGCCAATTGCCTTTGGGCATATGGCGTATGGTTCAATATTTGGTACGCTGTTTTTTATATTACTTGTGTTTGCAGCATGGTCCTCATCAATATCGCTGATAGAGCCAGCTGTTGCCTGGTTGGTTGAAAATAAAAAAATGAGCCGCATGCGTTCATGTATCTGGGCGGGTCTTGTCACATGGGGCGTGGGTATAGGTACGGTTTTATCCTTTAACCTAACAGCAGATGTTACTTTTTTTGGTAAAACATTTTTTGACATTTTAGATTATCTAACAGCAAATATCATGTTGCCTTTGGGTGGTGTATGCATAGCTGTTTTTGCCGGTTGGGTGATGAGTGAAGAAGATAGCGTAAAGGAATTAAGCCTTAAGCGGCAGTGGCTGTATAAAACTTGGCTGTTTTTAGTAAAATTTATATCGCCTCTGGCAGTTGTTATTGTCTTCTTAAAATCAATTGATGTGATCTAAGGCAATGCATAAAGTAGAACGCAGTGCTTTAGTACGGCATTCAGCCGCAGACATGTTTGACCTTGTCAATGATGTGGCATCGTATCCATTGTTTTTGAAATGGTGTAAAAGTAGTAAAGTACTGTCTGAAACGCAAGACAGTATGACGGCGGAACTTGAAGTGGCTTGGAAGGTGTTGCACAAAGTCTTTAGTACGAAAAATCAATTAGCCGCAGGTGAAAGCATTAAACTTGAGTTGTTAGAAGGGCCTTTTAAGTCTATGACTGGTGAATGGCGTTTTAAGCACCTTCGTGAAGATGCTTGTAAAATAACAATGGAAGTGGACTTTGAGTTTAAAAGTTCCGTTAGTAATTTTGTTTTTAGTGCCATATTTAGTCAAATATGTGGTTCACTAATGGATTGTTTTATCAAAAGGGCAGATGAGGTTTATGGGTAATGTAGAGGTGGCTTACGCAACGCCAGAAAAACAATTAATTTTAGTTGTCCCTTTTCATGATGGGTTGACTGTTCAAAAAGCGATAGACGCCTCTGGGATTTTGAAACATTTTCCGGATATTAATTTGGACAACAATGCGGTGGGAGTTTTCAGTAAGCCTTGTAAACTAGATACGCTATTGAGAGTGGGAGACCGCGTTGAAATTTATCGTCCATTAATTGCGGACCCTAAAGAAGTTAGACGCCAACGTGCTGAAGCCGGAAAAGTTACCAAAAAAGGTGCGCGTTCAGCGAATGAATGATTTGCCTTGAAATACCAAGGAAATGGATTATATTAGTCACTATGATAGTCACAGATAATAATAAAACATTAAATGCCGCTTTTGGTGAAGTGTCTGTGCGCCTTTTTGTCATTGCAAAGTCTTTTCTTCTCAGCCTAGCTCGACTGCCGCAACGCGGCTAATGAATATACCTGGCGAGGTGAAACGCAATTAGCTAATTGTATAAGTAAAAATTTGTCATCAAGATGACATTTGGAGTTTAGAAATGAGTAAAGAGAAGTTAATAATTTTTGATACAACCTTACGTGATGGTGAGCAAAGCCCCGGTGCAGCAATGACTGCAGAAGAGAAGCTTCGTATCGCTAAAGCATTAGAGAAAATGAAGGTTGACATTATTGAGGCAGGTTTTCCTATCTCAAGTGAAGGCGATTTTGCCGCTGTTCAAGGAATTGCAAGAACCGTTAAAGACAGTGTGGTTTGTGGTTTGGCGCGGGCAAACAAAGCAGATATAGAACGTGCTGGTGAAGCACTTAAAGATGCAAATGCATCGCGGATCCATACCTTTATTGCGACCTCGCCACTTCATATGAGAGAGAAGTTGCTATTAACCCCCGATCAGGTTTTTGAACAGGCTGTTGATGCGGTGAAATTGGCAAGAAACTTCACAGATAACGTTGAGTTTTCGCCTGAAGACGCGGGGCGTTCAGACCTTGATTTCTTGTGTCGGATTATTGAGGCGGTTATTGACGCGGGTGCGACAACCATTAACATTCCAGATACTGTGGGTTATAACTTGCCAGACCAATACGGCAACACGATTCGACAGTTAATTGAAAATGTACCCAATTCAGATAAGGCCATCTTTTCAACACATTGCCATAATGACTTAGGCTTGGCAGTGGCGAACTCGTTAGCCGGTGTTATGAATGGTGCGCGCCAAGTTGAGTGTTCAATCAATGGTTTAGGTGAACGTGCAGGAAACGCAGCACTTGAAGAGGTTGTGATGGCGGTTCGAACACGGCAGGATTTATTTCCCTGTGATGTTGGCTTGGATACAACTCAGATTATGACCTGCTCTCGGTTGGTGTCGGGTATAACCGGTTTTCCTGTGCAGCCGAATAAAGCGATTGTGGGTGCTAATGCGTTTGCCCATGAGTCGGGTATTCATCAAGATGGGGTGTTGAAATCGCGCGAAACATACGAAATTATGTTGGCTGAAGATGTTGGTCTTAATTCTAATAAATTAGTATTAGGGAAATTATCTGGGCGGAGTGCATTTAAGGATCGTTTAGAAAAGCTAAACATAATGGTGGATAGCCAAGAAGAGTTAAATAATGCTTTTCGTCGCTTTAAAGATTTAGCCGATAAAAAATCTGAAATTTTTGATGAAGATATTCAAGCCCTAGTGTCGGACTTCAAAATGGAAGAAGCTTTTAGTGAAGCGATTAAGTTAGTGTCCGTTAAAGCGTGTTCGGAAACGGGGGAAATGCCTGAGTCTTGTATTACGTTAATGGTAGATGAGGTTGAGCAAACAGAAACCTCTCAAGGTGGTGGGCTTGTTGATGCTACATTTAAGGCCATTGAGAAAATCGTGGAAAGTGGTGCTACGCTTCAGCTTTATTCTGTCAGTAATGTTACTGAAGGGACGGACTCTCAAGGCGAAGTTGCCGTTAGGCTAGAAAAAGCAGGGCGTATTGTGAATGGCCACGGTTCGGATACAGATATTGTGATTGCCTCAGCAAAAGCCTATATCAATGCGCTCAATCGATTGTTTGGTGATAGTGTGCGGATTCACCCTCAAGCCTATGAAGGGGTTTGAATCGACTGCCCAATAAACTAGAGGCTTTGCTTGCAGAGTAGTACTAATATTTTAATGTGCTGGCAACGCTGCAACACACGCGAAAGGCGTTCTGTTATTTAAACAGAGCGCCTTTTTTTATTTTAAGATATTAAAGGTAATACGTCCTTTCTGATCTCGATCATTTTTTCATTTAAGGCTCAATGCGATACTCATCCGCGCCGGTGTTTTTAGCGCACCCAATAGATTGAGGAGAAGGTATGAGAAGTACTAGTATTGAGCCAGAATTAAAACATGAAGTCAGTCAATTGCTTGATGCTTACGTTCAATGTATCGATGATGATGATTTAGAACGTTGGCCAGATTTTTTTACTGAAAATTGCTTGTATAAGGTTATTCCAAGAGAAAACCATGAAATAGGTATGCCGACAGCTATTATGTGGTGTGATAGCCAAGGTATGTTGCAAGATAGAATTACGGCGTTAAGGCACGCTAATATTTATCAAGTTCAATGGTATCGCCATATCACAAGTAACCCTGTTATCAGTACAGAAGATGGTGACACTATTAAGGTGCAGTCTAATTACGCAGTTTTTAAAACCTGTAATGATGGTGAAAGTACCGTTTATAACGTAGGTCGCTATGTTGATCTCCTTGTTCGCGAAAATGGCGTTCTTAAATTTAAAGAACGTGTGGTCATTTATGACACGCATAGAATTACCACCTTGATGGTTATCCCTATTTAAGTCAGGAGAAAGATGATGAATGCAATAACTCCCCCACATTTAAAATGGCCAGCTGGCACAGACCATACGGCGGTTCCTTACTCAATATTTAATAGTCGTGAAGTTTACGATCTTGAGCAAAAAAAGATACATAACGGCCCGACATGGAATTATTTATCGACAGAAGCAGAGTTGCCTGAAAAAGGCAGTTTTAAGTCTACTTATATTGGTGACACTCCGGTGGTTGTTACCCGTGGTCAAGATAATGAAATTTACGCTTGGGTGAACCGCTGTGCTCACCGAGGTGCGGAAATTTGCCGAGAGCGCCATGGCAAATCAGAAGATGGTGCTTACACATGTGTCTACCATCAGTGGGCATTTGATGCTAAAGGTGATTTGCGTGGAGTCCCTTTTCAACGTGGCCTTGGCGGCAAGGGAGGGATGCCAAAAGACTTTGCTAAGGATCAACACAGCTTACGTAAAGTTCGTGTTGTTAATCACCTGGGCGTTATTTTTGGCACCTTTAGTGATGAAACGCCTGATATTGAAACTTATATGGGCGAAGATGTAGCGTATCATTTCAAGCGCATCTTAAAAGGGCCCATTGAAGTGATCGGCCATACTCGTCAATACATAGCTGGTAATTGGAAGTTTTATTCAGAAAATACTAAAGACCCTTATCATGCGAGTCTGTTACATTTATTTCACCCAACGTTTGGTATTTATCGTGCTTCATTAGGTGGTGGTACTATCGTAAATAATGATGTGCACTCCGTGTTGTGGGTGGAAAATAGTAAAGAAGATGAAAGTAAGTTATCTGATGTTAAGAGTGATAACACAAGAACCTATCAAGAAGGTACTTACCAGTTAGCTGACCCGTCTTTGTTAGCCGGGTCGAAAGAATTTGATGATGACACCACGACCGTCATTTTTTCGCTTTTTCCATCGTTGGTGGTACACCAAATTCAAAACACACTAGCTTTCCGGCAGATTCTGCCAAAGAATGAAAATGAGTTTGAGCTAGTTTGGACGTTTTTTGGTTATGCCGATGATACCGAAGAAATGCGTAACTTCCGCTTAAAACAATTGAATCTTGTCGGGCCTGCTGGGCTTATATCAATGGAAGATGGGGAATCAACAGAGTTGTGTCAAAAAGCTATTGTGCGAGATGGAAACTATACTAATGTACTTGAAATGGGTGGCGTTGGAACGGGTACAGATGATCACTTTGTGACAGAGGGAGCGATACGATCTTTGTGGAAAGGGTATAGGAAAATGATGGATGTATAGGCGTTAAACAGTAAATCGATACCTGTAAAGCCTTGCTATAGATAGCAAGGCTTTTTTATAGCATTAAAGAGGTCTATTTTCTGACAGTAAAAAGTGTCCGCGCGCTTGCGCAATAGGCTTATTGATATCTTCTTGCCAAGCAATAATATTACATAAAGCAACACGACTTCCTAAGCGAACAATATCGCACTTTGAGTAGGTGGTAGTGGTTTGCCCAGGGCGTAAATAATCTATAGAGACATCAATAATTTTAGGGATGTTAACGAGTTCTATTTCCCAGATTAAATGTAACAGGGCGGAATTTTCCATAAACCCAGCAATAACGCCGCCATGCAAAGCAGGGACCGCAGGGTTGCCAATATTGCTTTCCATAAAGCGCAAGCTGGATACGATGCTTTCGCCAACCATGCTGGTTTCTACACCGATTGTTTTGGCATACGGAATAAGTTCTACAATGGCCTCATAATCATGACGCAGTTTGATGTCATTTATTTTTTCTACTAAGGACATTTTATTGTACTGGGAATTGTTTGTTAGAACGCATAAAGCTACCGACGGCGGTTGCAATAGGGCTATTTATATCATCGGTATAGGCGCTGGCGCGAACAAAAGCAATGGTGTGAGTTAAATGGTAGCAATCGGCATATACGTTTATATCGGCACCGGAGGCAGCGGGGCGAATATGGTCTATTCTTAGATCCAGTGTTGCCATAGCACGTAAATTGTTTTGTGCCTGTAAAATAGCAGCGCCACAGGCTGTATCAATAGCAGTGGAAACAGCGCCACTATGAATGTAGTTGTTAACACAATCGCCAATAATCTGTTTGCTAAAAGGAAGCTTTAATGTGGTGGATGTTTCACCATGGCTCACCAAGGTAATGTTTAATTTTTTAGCGTGAGGGGTTTGGTTAATTGTTTTTAAATAAGATTGGATGCTCATGCTAGGGTTTTGCTTCTGGTTCGATGCCGATGAATTTAAGTATTTTTTCCATAATACCGACTTCCTTTTTTTCTCGTTTGGGGACATCAATCACCTTGGTATCGATGGTCATCGGCTTAAACTCATTGCTAGGTTTGAAATTACCTTTTAGGCTAGCAAGACTGCCTTCATTAAAAATAACGGTAATCCGTTCTCTTTTATGTGGTTTGCCTGCCTTTCTTATATCGTAGAAATAGTCCCAACGCTCCTGATGGAATGGATCCACCAATAAAGGGGTGCCCAAGATGAATTTTACCTGCCGCTTATCCATGCCCGGACGGAGTTGGTCAATCATTTTTTGAGTCACCACATTTCCTTGATGGACATCAATTTTATAAACACCGGGTAGGGTGTCAGCAACGTCAAGCATCTTGTCGTTTAGGGTTTCTGTCGTTGAACAAGCCACCAAGGTTGAGCTTGAAATGAATATCATTATTAGAATGAGACGCTTTCGCATTTAAGATCTTCTGTGTATGATTGCAATGGTGAGATGATACATCATCTCACTTTTATATCCACCCCAAATTAGAGGTCGAAATGGAGTCAAAAGATATAAGGGCTGCTGGTTTAAAGGTTACTTTACCTCGGTTAAAAATTCTTGATATGTTGGAAAGTACTGAGAATAAACATCTGTCAGCTGAGGACATGTATAGGGCTCTTTTAGACGATGGTGAAGAAATTGGGTTGGCTACGGTGTATCGTGTGTTAACGCAATTTGAAACGGCGGGTTTAGTCAATCGTCATCATTTTGAGGGTGGTAACTCAGTTTTTGAATTATGCCAAGATGAGCACCATGACCATATTTTATGTGTGAAATGTGGCCGGGTTGATGAGTTCTACGACGAGATGATTGAGCAGCGTCAAAAAGTGATCGCTAAAGAAAAAGGCTACAAAATAACAGACCATAGTTTATATATCTATGGGGTCTGCCCATCATGCGCTAAATAGCCTTTTCCACCATTTCTTTTGCGTGGGCGATGGTTTTATCTGATAAATCAATACCACCTAACATACGGGCTACTTCATTAATTCTCTGTGTTTGATTTAAGCTATCAATTTTCGTTGTGGTTTGTTGTTGGTTTTTTTGCTTGCTGACTAATAAATGCTGATGCCCTTGAGAGGCGACTTGTGGCAGGTGGGTGACACATAGGACCTGACGGTCGCAAGCTAACTCGCGTAGGCGTATTCCAACTGTTTCAGCAACACCACCACCAATACCTGCATCAACTTCATCAAACACCAAGGTAGGTGTCGTATTGCGGCGGCTAGTGACCACTTGTATGGCTAGGCTAATACGAGAAAGCTCGCCCCCTGATGCCACTTTTCCAATCGGCGAATCTGGCATGCCTGGGTTTGTTGATATAAGGAAGACGACATCATCTAGACCATTTTTTTGTGGCGGCTGCTTCGCCAAATGGTTAACGCTTATGTTTAGTTTTCCATCCGGAAGTCCAAGTGTTTTTAAAGTGTTGGTAATGTTACGGCTTAACTTTAAAGCATGTTGCTTGCGCTCATTATGGAGAAGCTCGGCCTGCTTGCGGTAAAGTGTTTCTGCCTCAGCGATGTCTAGTTGAAGCGCGCTTAATTTCTCGTTACGGTTTTCAAGCAAGTCAAGTCGTGCAGTGAGCTGATTATATTTGTCGGAAAGTTGCGAGGGCTCAACATGCAGTTTTCGAGCTAATTCATGAATGCTGCTTAATTGCTGGTCGAGCAAGCTGAGTTTTTCTGGGTCATCTTCTTGTTGATCAATTTGATGCCTCAAATCACGACTGGCTTCTTGAATTTGAATGCTGGCTTCTTTGATTTGTTCGCCCACGCTTGTAAATTCAGGCGCTAAGTCAGCCAGTAACTCTAATTCATGCGAGACATTATTAATTTGACTATATATAGAAGCGTTTTCGTTTTCATACAATATGTCTATTTGGTGTGCTGAGGTCTCAATGATTTTACGCATATTGGATGCTAACGCGTGTTCTTGCACCAACTCATCGTAGTCAATATGGATAATATTTGCTTGCTCTAATTCATTGATTTGATATTTAAGTAGTTGTTTTTCACTCTCATTGTCTTCATTGCCATCGGTTAGGTGGTGAAGCTCTTCGGTTAATCGTTTCCAATGTGAGTATTGTTTGCGACATTCAAGAAGCAAGGCCTGAGAGGGTAAGGATGAATCGACTAATTCACATTGCTTGCCGGGGTGTAATAAATCTAGGTGTGCATGCTGGCCGTGGATGTTAATAAGGTGTTTAGAAAGTTGTTGTAGGGCTTTTAAATTAACGACTTGACCGTTGATATAAGCTTTTGAACGGCCGTCAGCATTGATGGTTCTTCGAATGAAGCAATCTCCTTGATCATCAAGGTCGTTGTCTATAAGCCATTGCTGGGAGGCCGGTAGATCGGTAATGTCAAACTCTAAGCTAAGATCCGCCTTATTAGCCCCAGGTCTCAATAACGAAGCATCTGCTCGTTCGCCTAGGCACAGTTTCATTGCTGTCAGTAAAATGGATTTACCCGCACCTGTTTCACCGGTTAGCACGGTCATCCCTTGCTCAAGCTCGAGGTTTAATTGATCAACAACAGCTAAGCCTTTTATGTCGATGGATTTAAGCATACCTAAATTTTATGTTTGAGGAGCTTTGCTCCAGTCAAGTTTTACGCGCAGAATATTGAAAAAGTCATGATTCGTTGGGTGTAACAAATGAATTTTATTTTCATGGCGACTGATGTTTATAAGGTCATCTTCAAGGATACTTGGAAGAATGACGTTATCGCATGTTAGTTGCGCCTCGTGCTTATCTCGTTGGCTAAAGCGAATACCAATTTCGCTTTTTCCATCTACCACCAGTGGGCGGTTGCTCAAGGTGTGTGGGTTAATAGGAACCAGCACAATGGCATCCAGCGAGGGGTGCATTAGCGGCCCACCACCGGATAGTGCATAAGCTGTTGAGCCAGTTGGGGTGGCTATGATTAATCCATCAGAGCGCTGAGCATTCACAAAACGTTGATTAACATAGGTTTCAATGTCGATTAAACCAGGGGATTTTAATCGGTGAATGGCGACTTCATTGAACGCTGACTGTTCGTGAATAAGCGTATTGTTACGGATGATTTGAGTGTTGAGGATAATACGTTCTTCCTCATGGTAATGGCCTTCGAGGATTTGCCTTATTTGAACATTCATCTCTTCTGGTGATATATCAACCAAAAAACCAATGCGACCTAAGTTTATACCGACGAGAGGAACCTTTTTGTCAACCAAGGCGCGAGCAGCTGATAATAGTGTCCCGTCACCGCCAATAGACATGATGAGATCACATTGGTCGGCTAATTCACTGATGCTCATGATGTGCTCAGAGGGCAATGAGATATGGTGAGCCGTTTCTTCATCAACAACGATGTTAATATTGGCGTCAATTAACAGCGTATATAATGCTTGAACTGTTGCAGATATATCCGTGGCATTAGGCTTGGAAATCAGCCCAATTCGTTTAAATTTTGTATTCATTTTACTCCTCAGTTGAAGGTAAAAGTTTACACGAAATGTAGCGATTTACACCAGAATCTAAATCTAAATGACGGCTTATTTACTGAGTGTCGGCATTTTAAGGATCAATTTGAATTTTACGCGTGCTAAGCGTGTGTTAGATATCTAATTTTAATTGCTGGAGATCATTTCTATAGCTTTATTGATAAGGTATGCGTTGCTGAATGCCACTCGACTGTTTGGCCTCTATACAAAGTGCCGAAGGGTGGAGTAATCGGTGAACTTTATGGCAAATTGAGCTTATTGTTTGGTTTTGCTGTAAAAGTTTTGGCTGGAACCTTGAAATTTAGAAAACTATCACCATTTAACTAAAACAGTTTATGCGCTTGCCTTAATGGTAAGTCGCTATCAATCAAATTTAAGTGTAAAAAAGAGGAAAGGCTATGGGGTCTGAAGAACAGACAGATCAAGAGAATATTGAACAACCAGCGGTTGAAACGGAAGAAAGTATTGTTGGTGAAATAGTAGAGGATGCATTGAAAGATGAGGCGGAAGGGGAAACTGCTGCCTCAGAAGAGGTTGATTTGCAGGCGGCGCTAGATGCGGCGACCACTCGTGCTGATGAAAACTGGGAAAAATTGTTGCTGGCAAAGGCAGAGGTGGAAAATATTCGCCGTCGAACACAAAAAGATATTGAAAAGGCGCACCGTTTTTCTGTTGAGAAGTTTGCTAAAGAGATGTTGCCAGTAGTCGATAGTTTAGAGATGGGGCTGGCATCAGTGGATGCAGCAGAAGGTGATGTTGTAGCCATAAAAGAAGGGATGGAGTTGACACATAAGCAGTTGCTAGCTTCGCTTGAAAAGTCCGGCGTTAAACAAATTAACCCAGAAGGTGAAAGTTTTAACCCGGACTTACATCAGGCTATCTCTATGGTTCCAAGCCCTGATCATGAGCCTAATACGGTGATACAAGTCTTTCAAAAAGGTTATACGCTCAATGAGCGTTTATTACGTCCTGCAATGGTTATTGTGTCGCAACCTCAAGCACCTACAGAGACAAAGAAAATTGATGAGCAGGCTTGAAAATTAAATTTCACGCCCTTATATCGTAACTAACAGAATAGAATAAATTAAATTTCGGAGATATTTAAATGGCTAAAATTATTGGTATTGATTTAGGAACAACGAACTCGTGTGTTGCCGTATTAGATGGCGACAGCGCGAAAGTACTTGAAAATAGTGAAGGTGCAAGAACAACGCCTTCAATTGTAGCGTTTACAGCAGAAAGTGATGTGCTTGTAGGGCAGTCTGCAAAACGTCAAGCGGTAACAAACCCATCAAACACGGTATTTGCTACCAAGCGCTTAATTGGTCGTAAATTTACAGATGATGTTGTGCAAAAAGACGTCAGCATGGTGCCTTATAAAATTCTAGCTGCCGATAATGGCGATGCTTGGATTGAAGCGCAGGGTAAAAAAATGGCGCCGCCTGAAATAGCTGCGCGTATTTTAATGAAGCTTAAAAAAGATGCTGAAGCATATTTGGGTGAAGAGGTAACAGAAGCCGTTATTACTGTGCCTGCTTACTTTAACGATTCGCAACGTCAAGCAACGAAAGATGCAGGCAAGATTGCCGGTTTAGACGTTAAACGTATTATTAACGAGCCAACAGCGGCTGCGTTAGCTTATGGCATGGATAAGAAAAGTGGTGATCGTACGGTTGCTGTTTATGACTTGGGTGGAGGTACCTTCGACGTTTCAATTATTGAAATTGCTGAAATTGATGGCGAGCACCAATTTGAAGTGTTATCAACCAATGGTGATACATTCTTAGGTGGTGAAGATTTCGATTTACGTATTATCGACTTCCTTGCAGATGAGTTTAAAAAAGAAAACAGCGTAGATTTACACAACGACCCATTAGCACTTCAACGTTTAAAAGAAGCCGCTGAAAAAGCAAAAATCGAGCTATCATCTAATCAACAAACAGATGTTAACTTGCCTTACATTACGGCAGATGCGTCAGGGCCTAAACATTTGAATGTTAAATTGACACGTGCAAAACTTGAGTCTCTTGTTAATGATCTAGTTCAACGTACGGTCGCGCCTTGTGCAACAGCTGTTAAAGATGCTGGTTTATCAGCCTCTGAGATTGATGACGTGATCTTGGTTGGTGGTCAAACACGTATGCCAAAAGTTCAAGAAGTTGTTGCTGAATTCTTTGGTAAAGAGCCACGTAAAGATGTTAATCCAGATGAAGCCGTTGCCGTGGGCGCTGCAATTCAAGCAGGTGTTTTAGCTGGCGATGTTAAAGATGTGCTTTTATTAGATGTAACACCACTTTCATTGGGTATTGAGACAATGGGTGGCGTAATGACAAAGCTAATTGAGAAAAACACGACTATTCCTAGTAAGGCGAGTCAAACATTCTCAACAGCAGAAGATAACCAAACAGCGGTTACTATTCATGTTCTACAGGGTGAACGTGAAATGTCATCAGGCAATAAATCTTTAGGCCGTTTCGACCTTCAAGATATACCGCCTGCACGTCGTGGTACGCCGCAAATTGAAGTGTCTTTTGATATTGATGCAAACGGTATTCTAAATGTATCTGCTAAAGATAAGGCCACAGGTAAAGAACAATCTGTTGTTATTAAAGCATCAAGTGGTTTATCTGATGAGGAAGTCGAAGCAATGATTAACGATGCTGAAGCGCATGCTGAAGAAGATAGAAAATTGCATGAGCTTGTGACTGTTAGAAACCAAGCGGATGGCATGATTCACGCAACTGAACAATCCATTGAAGAAATGGGTGATAAGGTTGATGCCTCTGAAAAAGCAGATATTGAAGCGGCTATTGCGGATCTTCAAGAAGCTATTAAAGGTGACGACAAAGAAGCGATTGAGCAAAAAACTGAAGCCTTAACAACATTGTCTGCTAAGTTAGCTGAAAAAATGTACGCTGATGCAGGCGCTGAAGGGGCGGCTGAAGGCGCTTCTGCTGAAGCAAAGTCTGACTCTGATGCAAATGCTGATGATGTCGTTGATGCTGAATTTGAAGAAGTAAAAGAAGACGATAAAAAATAAGCCTTAAAACATTAGTTTTAAGTTACTTAACTATAGCCCGTGTTGGGCTACGACATGGCCGCCGATTTATCGGTGGCTTTGACGTATTAAAGGTTTGAGAGTCATGGAAAAAGCAGATTTTTACAAAACACTAGACGTTGCTCGAAATGCCAGTGAGCGCGAAATAAAAAAAGCATATCGACGTTTGGCGATGAAGTATCATCCGGATAGAAATACTGATAACCCAGATGCCGAGGCTAAATTTAAAGATATTCAAGAAGCATACGCTATTTTAAGTGATGAGCAAAAACGCGCCGCTTATGACCAATTCGGTCATGCGGGCGTGGATCCTTCTATGGGTGGCGGCAGAGGACACTCTGGTGGCGATTCATTTAGTGATGTATTTGGCGACGTTTTCGGCGATATATTTGGCGGTGGTGGAGGCGGTCATCGTAGCCAAGTGACTCGTGGTGCGGATTTACGCTATAACTTGGATTTGTCTTTAGAAGAGGCTGTTTTTGGTATGGAAACCAAAATAAAAATCCCTACTTCTGTTAGTTGTACGACTTGTAAGGGTACCGGTTCTAAAAGTGGTAAGTCAGGTGTTTGTTCATCATGTGCTGGTCATGGTCAAGTGCGTATGCAACAAGGGATGTTTTCTGTTCAACAAACTTGTCCAACGTGTCATGGGTCAGGATCGCAAATTACAGACCCTTGTGGTAAATGTCGGGGTACAGGGAAAACTAAAGAGCAAAAAACATTATCGGTAAAAATTCCTGCCGGTGTTGATACTGGCGATCGTATCCGCTTGGGTGGTGAAGGAGAAGCAGGAGATCATGGTGGGCCTGCTGGTGATTTATATGTTCAAGTTAATGTTCGTGAACATGCCATATTTACACGTGATGGTGCAAATTTGTATTGCGATATGCCCATTAGCTTTGCAACAGCAACACTTGGTGGCGAACTTGAGGTGCCTACCTTGTCTGGAAAAGTTAAATTAAAAGTTCCGCCCGAAACGCAAACAGGTAAGTTATTTAGGTTGCGCGGTAAAGGTGTTAAGCCTGTAAGAGGAGGGCCTGTCGGCGACTTAATGTGTCGCGTTAATGTTGAAACGCCAGTTAGTTTAACAGCTGAACAAAAGGCGTTGGTTGAACAGTTAGAAGCATCATTTAAAACGGGTGGCACTAAGCACAATCCACAAGAGCATTCGTGGTTAGGTGGTGTTAAAAGTTTTTTTGACAAAATGAAGTCTTAACAGGTTTAGAGTTTCTATAAAGTAAAATAAAGGCTTTAGTGATGTGTATAGCCTAGGTGATGTTGATAAGGGGAAAAGATGACAAAAATAGCGGTATCTGGCGCAAGTGGCCGAATGGGACTTAACTTAATTAAAGCGTGCCAACAAAATAAGTTGGCAACACTTGGTGTCGCTATTGAGCGTGATGGCTCTCCTGCAATCGGTAAAGATGCAGGTGAAATGGCAGGGTTAAGCCAGCAGCAAGTTCACGTTGTTTCAGATTTCTCAAACCAAGCGCCTAACTTTGATGTTTTAGTTGACTTTACTCGGCCTGAGGCTTGTTTGGATAAGGTGTCTTTTTGCCAGTCACAGAAAAAAGCAATCGTAATTGGCACGACCGGATTTAGCGAGGCGGATAAAGCGCAGATAGTGTCAGCGTCAAAAAATATCCCAATTGTGTTTGCGCCTAATATGGGTATTGGTGTCAATGTAACGTTAAAACTTTTAGAGTTGGCGGCAAAAGCAATCGGCCAATCTGTTGATGTTGAGGTGATTGAAGCACACCATAAGCATAAAGTGGATGCGCCATCCGGGACTGCTTTAAAAATGGGCGAAGTGGTTGCAAATGCAATGGGTAAGGCATTAGATGAGTGTGCAGTTTATGCGCGCGAAGGTATTACTGGTGAGCGTGAAGAGGGAACCATTGGTTTTTCTACCATCAGAGGTGGGGATATTGTAGGTGAGCACACTGTTATGTTTGCCGATGAAGGTGAGCGCATTGAAATCAGTCATAAAGCAACAAGTCGAATGACTTTTGCTACTGGTGCAATCAGGGCGGCTTGTTGGCTTGCCGATCAACCTCCTGGCTTATATGACATGCAAGACGTACTAGGTCTGAAAGATTAAATGCCGTCTTTTGTATTGATAGTTTTCTGTTAATATTTAAAGATAACGTAAGGGTTTATGTAAATACTGTTATAAGAATCAGTAATAAAGCAGGACATCAATACTGTTGGGAGCTGGTAATTAAAAGTATAAAGCCGGATGCCGACACATAGGAGAGAAAAGTAATGTCACAAGTTAAAACAGTTGAGCCGGCGCAGGCTTCATCGAATATTAAAAAGTACGTTCTGATTGGTGCTGGGCCAGCCTCTGTGAGGGCAGCAGAGACGCTGAGAAAAGCCGATGCAAATTGTTCAATCACGATGATTGGTCAAGAAAAAGAGTCACCATATTCCCGTATGGCGTTGCCATATTACTTAAGTGGCATGATACAAGATACGGGCACGCACCTTAGAAAAACAGCGGGCCATTTCGATGATTTGAATATTAACCATGTTATTGCAAGGGTTGAAAAGGTAGAGACTAAAAGCCATCAGGTTGTTATTGATAGTGGTGATGTCTTTGAGTATGACAAGTTGATGATTGCGACTGGTTCACGTCCTGCAAATTGCCCTTTCCCGGGATCGGAAACAGAAGGTGTGGTGAATTGTTGGACATTAGCGGATGGTCGACGAATACTTGATTCAATTAAACCAGGCTCTAAAGTAGCTTTATTAGGGGCTGGCTTTGTTGCCTCTATTATTATTGAGGCAATGCTAAAAAAAGGCGTTAATCTGACTGTTATGCTGGGGCGTACTGGCTTTATGGTTAGCCGGATGATGGATGAAACCGCAGGCAAAATGATTCAGTCTTGGTGTGAAGCAAAAGGGGTGGAGATGATCCTGCCCAGTAGTATTAAATCAATTGAGCCTGGCCCAGCTTTGAAGCGTGATGACGACAGCTTAACTGAATACGATTTGATTATTGTTGCAACAGGGGTTTATTCAAATATTGAGTTTTTAGAAGGCAGTGGTATTGAAACGGATAACGGTATTCTTGTCGATGCGGGGCTGCATACCAGTGTTGAAGATGTTTTTGCTGCTGGTGATGTTGCTCAGGGGCCAGACTTTTCAACAGGTGGAAATTCAGTGCACGCTATTCAGCCAACAGCCGTTGATCATGGGCGGATAGCTGCGGTTAATATGATGGGTGGTAACTCTACCTATAAAGGTAGTTTAAGCATGAATGTTCTTGATACATCTGGTTTAGTATCAACTTCATTTGGCAGTTGGGGCGGAGTAGAAGGTGGTGACAGTGCAGTTTTGCTAGATAAAGATAACTATAAATATATTCGTTTAAACTTTAAAGATGATTTGCTGGTGGGTGCTATCACAGTTGGTCGTACGGATTTTATTGGTGTTATGCGAGGATTGATTCAATCGGAAATACCTTTAGGGGAATGGAAAGAAAGGTTAAAAGAAGACCCCACGCTAATAATGAATGCGTATTTGTCGAAATCGCTGGATGTCGCAAAATAATTTGCTAAAAAATATGCTCGTGTTGGAATGGACAATGGGGCACTTAATCCAGTAAAATTCGCGGTCATACATATTAACAATCAAAACGGGTGGTGCCAGTAAAGGTTCTTCCCGTTTTGTATATCTAAAGGTGGTGTAATTTGTCTGACAAAGCGATACTGGTTCTCGAAGACGGTAGTGTGTTTCACGGCCAATCAATTGGCGTTCAAGGCCTGACAACAGGCGAAGTTGTTTTTAATACGTCGATGACGGGTTACCAAGAAATTCTCACTGACCCATCCTATTCACATCAAATTGTAACGCTAACGTACCCGCATATTGGTAATGTCGGCGCAAATGCTGAAGATGAAGAGTCTGCCGCAGTTCATGTGCAGGGTTTGGTTATTAGGGATTTACCGTTACTGCATAGTAATTGGCGTTCAGAAGAGTCCTTATCTGCATATTTAGCTAGAAATAATATCGTTGCAATTGCTGATATTGATACGCGTAGGTTGACAAGAATTCTACGTGAAAAAGGCGCGCAACGAGGCTGTATCATAGCCGGTGAGGAAGTTGATGAGGCGCATGCCTTAGCATCAGCAAAAGAGGTGACGCCACTTAAAGGGCTTGATCTTGCGCAGCTGGTGTCCTGCAAAAAACCTTATGACTGGACAAGCCCAGTTTGGCAGTTAGGGCAAACAAGCAAGCCTGCAACGAAGAAAGCAAACTACAAGGTTGTCGCGTATGACTTTGGCGTTAAGCGAAATATTCTTAGGTTGTTGGTGGAGTCGGGCTGCGAAGTCTGTGTTGTACCAGCGAAAACGCCAGCTTCAGAGGTGTTAGCAATGTCACCAGATGGTGTGTTTTTATCAAATGGCCCCGGCGATCCAGAGCCATGTGATTATGCCATTGAGGCCATCAAAACTATTTTAAAAGAGAAAGTCCCCGTATTTGGTATCTGTTTAGGCTATCAATTGTTGGCGTTAGCCAGTGGTGCCTCAACAGTAAAAATGAAATTTGGTCACCATGGCGCTAACCATCCGGTACAGGACTTAGTAACGCAACGGGTTATGATCACTAGTCAAAACCATGGCTTTGCTGTGAATGCGGATTCTTTGCCAGCTAATTTAAAGGCAACGCATACTTCATTATTTGATAAGAGCCTACAAGGGATAGAGCGAACGGATTGCCCCGCATTTGGATTCCAAGGGCACCCAGAAGCGAGCCCTGGTCCGCAAGATATTGTGTATCTGTTTGACCGGTTTACGACAATGATGGACTCATATAAAGCTTAATTAAGCGAGCGGTCAATGAAAACGTTGACACCCTTTTGTGTACACCTGGCAATTAGCCATAAAAATTTATAAAGAGAATTATGCCAAAAAGAACCGACATAAAATCCGTTTTACTATTAGGTGCAGGCCCTATTGTTATTGGTCAGGCTTGTGAGTTTGATTATTCAGGAACGCAGGCTTGTAAGGCGCTAAGAGAAGAAGGTTATCGCGTGATTTTGGTTAATTCAAATCCAGCGACAATCATGACGGACCCCGAAACAGCCGATGCAATTTATATCGAGCCGGTTGATTGGCAGACGGTTGAAAAAATTATTGAAAAAGAAAAGCCAGATGTGCTGTTACCAACGATGGGTGGGCAGACGGCACTTAATTGTGCGCTAGATTTGGATAGGCATGGCGTGCTTGCAAAACATAATGTTGAAATGATTGGCGCGTCAAAAGAAGCAATAGATAAAGCAGAAGATAGGGATCTGTTTAAAAAAGCGATGACTAAAATCGGTTTGTCGACGCCACGTTCATTTGTTGCACATAATATGGAGCAAGCATTTGAAGCCTTGGATGATATCGGTTTTCCAACAATTATTCGTCCATCTTTTACGATGGGTGGTAGTGGTGGCGGTATTTCATATAACCGAGAAGAGTTCGTAGAGATATGTGAGCGAGGTTTGGACTTATCACCCACTAATGAGTTGTTGATTGAAGAGTCCGTCTTAGGTTGGAAAGAATACGAGATGGAAGTGGTACGTGATCGTAAAGATAACTGTATTATTATTTGTTCCATTGAAAATTTTGACCCAATGGGAGTGCATACAGGGGATTCTATTACGGTTGCCCCCGCCCAGACATTAACCGATAAAGAATATCAAATTATGCGTAATGCATCGATCGATGTATTGCGTGAAATTGGTGTGGATACAGGCGGGTCTAATGTTCAATTTGCCATCAATCCAGAAAATGGTGCGATGATTGTGATTGAAATGAACCCACGAGTTTCCCGTTCATCAGCGTTAGCCTCAAAAGCAACGGGTTTTCCTATTGCTAAAGTGGCTGCAAAATTGGCGATCGGTTACACCTTGGATGAACTAAGTAATGAAATAACAGGGGGCGCAACACCCGCATCATTTGAGCCGTCTATTGATTATGTTGTTACGAAAATTCCTCGCTTTACCTTTGAAAAATTTCCAATGGCAGATGACCGTCTTACTACGCAGATGAAATCTGTCGGTGAGGTAATGTCTGTAGGGCGAACGTTTCAAGAGTCACTACAAAAAGCCTTACGCGGGCTTGAAACAGGTAAGAATGGATTAGACCCAATCGTTGATTTAAACGAAGAAGGGGTTGATGCTATTTTAAGGCGTGAAATACAACAACCAGGTGCTGATCGTATTTGGTATTTGGCAGATGCGTTTAGGAAAGGCTTTGGTTTAGAAAGTATTTTTGAGCAAACAAAAATTGATCGCTGGTTTTTGATTCAAATAGAAGATTTGTTAAATGAAGAAGCTGTTTTATCAAACAGTGAGCTTGCTTCAATTGATAATTTAACAATGTATCGATTGAAACGAAAAGGTTTCTCAGATGCGCGATTAGCTGCTTTACTGGGCGCTAAAGAAAGTGCCGTAAGGGCAGCCCGACACGAGATGAATATTCGCCCTGTTTATAAACGGATTGATTCTTGTGCAGGTGAGTTTTCGTCTTCTACAGCTTATATGTATTCTACTTATGAACAAGAGTGTGAATCACAGCCAAGTGACCGTGAGAAGATTATGGTATTGGGTGGCGGCCCAAACCGCATAGGACAGGGAATCGAGTTTGATTATTGTTGTGTCCATGCAGCGTTGGCAATGCGTGAAGACGGGTATGAAACCATTATGGTTAACTGTAACCCTGAAACGGTATCAACTGATTTTGATACCTCAGACCGTTTGTACTTTGAATCGTTAACACTGGAAGATGTGCTTGAAGTCGTGCACCTTGAAAAGCCAAAGGGCGTGATTGTTCAATACGGAGGTCAAACACCGCTAAAACTAGCGGAAGATTTAGAAGCTGCAGGCGTCCCAATTATTGGAACATCACCGGAAGCTATTGATCTGGCAGAAGATCGTGAGCGTTTCCAACAATTAGTTGAAAAGCTAGGGCTTTTACAGCCACCTAATAGAACCGCGCGAAATCCAGAACAAGCCGTACTTCATGCAGAAGAAATTGGTTATCCGCTAGTTGTAAGGCCATCATATGTATTGGGTGGTCGTGCGATGGAAATCGTTTATAACGAAGCAGAACTTCGTACATATATGCGAGAAGCAGTTAGTGTTTCAAATGATTCACCGGTGTTATTGGACCGTTTCTTAGATGATGCTGTTGAAGTCGATGTAGATGCTATTTTCGATGGTAAGGAGTTGTTAATCGGCGGCATTATGGAACATATCGAGCAGGCGGGTGTTCACTCGGGCGATTCGGCCTGCTCATTACCTCCATTTGATTTGAGTCAGCAGGTGCAAGATAGAATGCGTGTACAGGCTAAAGACCTTGCTCGTGAATTAGGCGTTGTCGGTTTGATGAATATTCAATTCGCTATTAAAGGGGATGATATTTATATCTTAGAAGTAAACCCCCGTGCATCACGCTCAGTTCCTTTTGTATCGAAAGTGACGGGGTACCCGTTAGCGAAAATTGCAGCTCGTTGTATGGCAGGGCAGTCATTAGCGGATCAGGGCACCACTCAAGAAATTATTCCTAAGTATTTCTCGGTTAAAGAGTCGGTTTTCCCATTTGTTAAATTTCCTAATGTAGATCCGTTATTAGGCCCTGAGATGAAATCAACAGGTGAAGTGATGGGTGTAGGGGATACATTTGGAGAGGCATTCGGTAAATCACAGCGTGCTGCTGGTATTGAATTATCAAATAAAGATAAAGTATTGTTTAGCGTTAGAGATGCTGACAAAGATAAAATGATTAATTTAGCCAAAGTATTGGTTTCACGCGGGAAGCAAATATTGGCTACAAAAGGGACGGCAGATGCCTTAAAGGCAGCTGGGGTTGAATGTGAGCTAGTCAACAAGGTTAACGAAGGCCGTCCTCATATTGTAGATGTGGTTAAAAATGAACCTATTCAGCTAATCGTTAATACCACAGAAGGTAAACAAGCGATTCTTGATTCATTTTCAATCCGTCGTGAATCGTTACAAAATAAGGTGACATATTGCACTACTATGGCGGGTGCTAAAGCGACAATTGATGCATTGGCAGATATTACTGTGAAAGAAGTCAGAGAGCTTCACGCATTGCAAGCACGTCATTAAGTTGTAAAAATTAAGGATTATTTATGAGTAAGGTACCATTAACTAAAAAAGGCGCAGAAAGCCTTAAAAAAGAATTGGACGAGCTAAAAAATGTAAAGCGTCCTAAAGTGACCGAAGCGATTGCTGATGCTCGCGCGCACGGTGATTTAAAAGAAAATGCTGAATATCATGCGGCCAGAGAAGAGCAGGGCTTAATAGAAGCACGGGTTCGTGATATTGAAAGCAAATTAGGAAATGCACAAATTATAGACGTTTCTACCATGGACGCTAACGGCAAAGTTATTTTTGGTTGTACCGTTGAGCTAGAAAATATCGAGACAGAAGAGTTAGTTGTCTATACGATTGTTGGCGAAGATGAAGCAGATATAAAGAAAAACTTAATTTCCTATGCATCCCCTTTTGCAAAAGCATTGATAGGAAAGGAAGAAGGGGATGTTGCTGAGGTAAGAGCGCCTGGTGGAGTCACAGAGTTTGAAATTTTGGATGTTCGTTACGAATAAGCTTTTTTATCTTGGTTTTCTCTGTAAAAAACAGCCATAAAACCAATGCTTTGAATGAGTTCTGAGGCGGTTTTATCAGCAATCTCTTGAATGATCGCTTTTTTGTCGTCTCGATCATCAGCAGACACTTTTACCTTAATCAGCTCGTGGTGCGTGATCGCAGACTCAATCTCGTCTAATACATTACTGGTTAGGCCAGACTGACCTAGACGAACAACAGGCTTTAAAGAGTGTGCGTGTGCCTTTAGTTTCTTTTTTTGCTGATTTGATAATGCCATAGTGTTTCATTAAATTCTGTTAAGTTAGGTCGCGCATTCTACACTTAAAAGATACAAGAAGGTGCGTCTGTTTTGTAGATGTACCTATGTTAACAGTGGGTAAACAAATAATAATGCAAAGGTATGACCAAGCATAAAAACAAACAAAAGTGGCTGGATGAGCATTTTAACGATGAGTATGTAAAAAAAGCTCAACAAATGGGGCTTCGTTCGCGCGCCGTATTTAAATTAGAAGAAATTGACAAAAAAGACCGGTTATTGAGGCCTGGACAAATTGTGGTGGACTTAGGTGCCGCGCCGGGTGGCTGGTCAGAATATGCCATAAAAAAAATCACAGGCGATGGGCGAGTCATCGCGTTAGATTTATTAGATATCGATCCTATTGATGGTGTTGACTTTATTAAAGGTGACTTTAGTGACGACGAGGTTTTTGAGCGCTTACAAAACTTAATCGGTCATCAAACAGTCGATATAGTGATGTCTGATATCGCGCCTAATATGAGTGGTAGTAAGGCGATTGATCAACCAAAATCCATGTATTTAGCAGAATTGGCATTAGATTTTGCAAAAAACAGTTTAAATAGCCGGGGCTCGTTTTTGATAAAGCTGTTTCAAGGTGAAGGGTTTGACCAGTATCTTCAAGAGGCTAAAAAAGTTTTCTCGACAGTACTGATTCGAAAACCCAAAGCTTCACGCGCACGTAGTCGAGAGGTTTACCTTTTGGCAAAGGGCTTGAAATTGTAGTAATCTAACCCCATAAATTACTGAATGAATTTTAAAAATAACAGTTTAATTGAGCACTGTCATAAACATCACGAGGGAGTAACACTTTGAACGAAATGGTTAAGAACATTATTATGTGGGTGGTAATCGCCGTCGTGCTGATGTCCGTATTCAATAATTTTGGTGGATCAAAACAATCATCAACTAGTAATTTAAGTTATTCGCAGTTTATCAGTGCTGTTAATGCAGGCCAGGTTAGTAAAGTGTCCATAGATGGGCCTAATATTAGTGGTCAAACTACGTTAGGTGAGCGTTTTACAACACGTAGTCCTGGTGATATCCACCTTGTTGATGACTTACTAAAAAATGGTGTTGAAATTATTGCCAAACCACCTGAAGAGCAATCGGTGCTTATGTCAATTTTAATATCATGGTTCCCGATGCTCTTGTTGATTGGTGTGTGGATATTCTTTATGCGCCAAATGCAAGGTGGCGGAGGCGGTGCTGGTGGTCGTGGAGCAATGTCCTTTGGTAAAAGCAAAGCGAAACTATTAAGTGAAGATGAAATAAAAGTAACGTTTGCTGATGTGGCGGGTGTTCAAGAAGCAAAAGAAGAGGTTGGAGAGGTTGTTGATTTTTTAACAGACCCTAGTAAGTTTCGAAAATTAGGTGGTTTAATCCCACGCGGAATTTTAATGTCGGGTTCGCCTGGTACAGGTAAAACCTTGTTAGCGAAGGCGATTGCTGGTGAAGCTAAAGTGCCTTTTTTCAGCATATCGGGTTCTGATTTTGTTGAAATGTTTGTTGGTGTAGGGGCTTCACGTGTTCGAGACATGTTTGAACAAGCCAAGAAAAACGCACCGTGTATTATTTTTATCGATGAGATTGATGCGGTTGGCCGTGCCCGTGGTATTGGTATTGGTGGTGGTAATGATGAGCGTGAGCAAACCTTGAATCAATTATTGGTTGAGATGGACGGGTTTTCTGGTAATGAAGGGGTGATTGTTATTGCCGCGACTAACCGTCCTGATGTTTTAGACCCGGCTTTATTACGCCCAGGTCGTTTTGATCGACAAGTGGTTGTTCCTTTACCAGATATTAGAGGGCGCGAGCAAATCTTAAAAGTGCACCTTAAAAAGGTGCCTCTCGGTGACAGTGTTAACCCTAATGTGATTGCACGAGGCACACCGGGCTTTTCAGGTGCAGATTTGGCTAACTTGGTAAACGAAGCGGCATTATTTGCGGCTAGAGCTGATAAGAAGTTAGTTGATATGAACGACATGGAGAACGCTAAAGATAAGGTGTTAATGGGCGCAGAACGTCGTTCTATGGTGATGAGTGAAGACGAAAAAAGGTGCACGGCATATCACGAATCAGGTCATGCAATTGTTGGTCGCTTAGTGCCTGAGCACGATCCTGTCTATAAGGTGACCATCATTCCACGTGGGCGAGCGTTAGGTGTCACAATGTTCTTACCTGAGCAAGATCAAATTAGTATCAGTAAACAGAAGTTAGAAAGTCAATTATCAAGCTTATATGGTGGTCGCTTAGCAGAGGAAATTATCTTTGGTGAAGAAGCGGTAACAACTGGTGCATCAAACGATATTGAAAGAGCGTCCGCTATTGCTAGAAATATGGTAACTCAATGGGGTTTTTCAGAAAAACTTGGCGCATTAAATTACGGAGAAGATGAAAATGCAATGGGGCATTCTGGTGGTCAAACTAAGATGATTTCGGATGAAACAGCCGAGCTTATTAATAAAGAAGTTCGAGTGTTTATTGATAGAAACTACGAGCGTGCTAAGAACTTATTGACTGAAAATATTGATATTTTACACTCTATGTCAGAAGCGTTAATGAAGTATGAAACACTTGATAGCGATCAATTAGACCAATTAATGGCTCGTCAGCCAGTGAGTGAACCTAAAGATTGGGAAAATGATGATCAATCTGGTTCAGGGAAAGCGACGATAGAAGATAAAGACGCTACAGATAAGGAGTCAAAGCCGACTATTGGAGGCCCTGCTGAACAACCTTAATGCTGTGAAGAGTCGTCTTGACCAAATATTTGATCTAAAGAGCCCCCAAATTATGGGGGTTCTTAATATTACGCCGGATTCTTTTTCTGACGGAGGTTCTTTTACACAGATAGAATCAGCGGTGCAACATGCCTTGAAGATGGCTGAGCAAGGCGCCACAATTATTGATATTGGCGGTGAATCTACACGGCCTAATGCATTACCTGTTTCTACACACGAGGAAATCCTAAGGGTGGTTCCTGTTATTGAAGGAATTCGACTTAAATCGGATATTGCCATTTCAATTGATACCAGCAAAGCTGATGTTATGAAGGCTGCCATAGAGGCCGGAGCGGACTTTATCAATGATGTGTATGCCTTACAGAGACCGGGTTCACTGGATATGGCGGCTTCTTTAGGAGTGCCTGTCTGTTTAATGCATATGCAAGCAGACCCTACCACGATGCAAGATCAACCATATTACCTTAATGTGGTTGAAGAGCTGAATGATTTTTTTGCTCAGCGTATAGCGGCCTGTGAGCAAGTCGGTATTGCTAAAGGGAAGATTATATTAGACCCAGGGTTTGGCTTTGGTAAAACCTTACAACATAACCTGACATTATTGGCGAAACTAAAAGAGTTTGAGAGCCATGGCTGCCCAATATTGGCTGGCCTATCAAGAAAATCAATGTTTGGTCAGTTATTAGATAAAAAAGTCGATGAGAGATTAATTGGCAGTGTTAGTGCCGCGTTGTTAGCAGTGGCTAATGGTGCGTCTATTGTTCGTGTGCATGATGTTGCTGAAACAGCTGATGCGTTAAAAGTCTATATGGCTGTTCAGGCTGCCAAATGAGGAAACTATGACAAGAAAATATTTTGGTACCGATGGTATTAGAGGCTTAGTTGGGGAAGGGGTCATTACTCCCGAATTTATTTTAAAGCTGGGTTGGGCGACCGGGAGAGTGTTCGAGCAACAAGGGCATTGTAAAATTGTAATTGGCAAAGATACTCGTATTTCCGGTTATATGTTTGAATCGGCATTAGAGGCTGGTTTAGTTGCAGCAGGCGCAAATGTTCAGTTATTAGGCCCTATGCCAACCCCAGGAATTGCATATTTAACGAGAACGCTCCGTGCCAATGCAGGAATAGTCATTAGTGCTTCACATAACCCTCATTATGATAATGGTATAAAGTTTTTTTCTAGTGAAGGTGAAAAGCTTGCCGATGAGATAGAGCAAGCGATAGAACAAAAAATGGACGAGCCACTCATCGTTGTGGAATCGTCTCGGTTAGGTAAAGCTAACCGTATTAATGATGCGGCGGGTCGATACATAGAGTTTTGTAAAAGCACGATTTCTTCAATGATCGACTTATCTTCTTTAAAAATGGTTGTCGATTGCGCACACGGCTCTACCTATCATATTGCTCCTTATGTGTTTAGTGAATTAGGTGCGGAGGTGATTAAAATAGGTGCTGAGCCAAACGGCATTAATATTAATGATGGTTGTGGAGCAACTAACCCTCAGGCGTTAACCGAGGCGGTTTTATCCAATAATGCTGACTTTGGTGTGGCATTAGATGGCGATGGCGATCGATTAATCATGGTTGACCACTTAGGCGAAGTGTTGGATGGTGATGATATTTTGTATATTTTAGCCAAAGGTCGTCAATCAAATGGTTATTCAGGTTCATCTGTTGTAGGAACATTGATGACTAATCTAGGCGTTGAACACGCACTCAACAGATTAGGTATTGACTTATTACGCTCAGCAGTTGGAGACCGGCATGTTATTCAGTTGATGAATGAATCAGAGTCAATCTTGGGTGGTGAAGGGTCTGGGCATATAATTTGTGCTGATAGAACGACAACAGGTGATGGAATTATTTCAGCTCTACAAGTGATTGAGATTATGATGCGCGAGAGCACCTCTTTGAATGAACTAAAAAGTGATATTCAAAAGTATCCTCAATGTATGATTAATGTGAAGCTAAGTGGTGCTAAAAAGTTTGCGATGACGGATGATATTAATAAAGCCGTTGCTTCTATCGAGAAGGTTTTAAAAGGCGCAGGAAGAGTATTGTTAAGGCCTTCTGGCACAGAACCATTAGTTAGGGTAATGGTTGAAGGCGAAGATGTGAAGTTAGTGGAAAAACTGGCGATGGACCTTAGTAAAACAGTTGAAAGCCTACTTGACGCTTAAGGGGTGAATTGGGCGTGAGTGCTCGCTTAATTAAGATTGATTTATTGCTGAATAGCCGCTAACCTTGCTCGTTTTTTAAGGTAAGAAGTTTGATGCGTCGATCACTGGTTATTGGAAACTGGAAGATGAATGGTTCACTTGACTCAACAAGTGAAATTTTACGTGCAATTGAAACGACAATTGATGATAAAATAACGTGTGATATAGGAGTCTGCGTGCCTTTCGTCTATATAACGGCTGCACAAGAAATAACTAAACCGACAGTGATAACCATAGGTGCTCAAACTGTTTCAGAGTATCAGTCTGGGGCATATACCGGTGAAGTGTCGGCGCATATGTTGGAAGATGTTGGCTGTAGCTGGGTACTAATAGGTCACTCAGAAAGGCGAACACTATTTAATGAAGCAAATGCGCAGCTGGTTAAGAAAGTGCTGGCAGCCCAAATGACTGGCGTTACTCCTGTTTATTGTGTTGGTGAAACACAGGAAGAATACAAGTCTGGTGCTACATTTGATGTAATTAAAGATCAGGTTGAGGCGTTATTAAATAATAGCGCTGTAGATTTGACGCAATTGGTTCTGGCTTATGAACCCGTTTGGGCCATTGGAACGGGGTTAACGGCCTCCCCTGACGAGGCTCAAAAGGTGCATGCTTTTATAAGAGCATTGGTTAGCGAGAGAGATATAAATGCAGCTAACATGCTTCGCATTTTATATGGCGGAAGTGTAAAACCAGATAATGCATTGTCATTGTTTGGACAAAAAGATATTGATGGTGGTTTGATAGGTGGCGCATCCTTGGATGCAAAAGCGTTTGTTTCAATTTGCCAAAAAGCGTAAAAATAAACTTGGTGGGTAAGTTCTGCCGTAATAAAACTCATACCGTTTAGGTATAGAAGGATAAGAGAATGAGTGTGTTTGGAATAGTTTTATCAGTGCATGTGGTTATTGCAGCATTGATGATAGGGTTGATTTTGATTCAGCATGGTAAAGGCGCTGATGCTGGCGCAGCATTTGGCAGTGGTGCATCCGGTACGGTATTTGGTGCTAAAGGTTCCGGCTCTTTTTTAAGTCGTTCGACAGCTATTTTGGCCGCATTGTTTTTTTCAACAAGTCTAGCGCTTGCTTATCTAGGAGGCAATAGAGCAGCACCTGAAGATATTATTGATGGCTTGACGGTTTCACAACCAGCAAAATCAACAGAAGCTACGCCTGCGGACTTAATCAACAACCTTGTGGAACCAACAGATGAGCTGGCTAAGCAAAACGGTATGAAGCCTGCTGATGACCTGCCCATTCCTGATTAACTGAATGGATTTGCCGAGGTGGTGGAATTGGTAGACACGCTATCTTGAGGGGGTAGTGTCCTATGGACGTGCGGGTTCAAATCCCGCTCTCGGCACCAATAATTATAAGCATTAAAATTCATTGATGAGTAATCAATTTACAATTGTTATCTTTCTGATTTTTTCGATTCTTATGGCTAATTTGCCATGGTTAAGCGATAAACTTTTTTGTATTAGACAAATCGCGCATAAATCAGGCTGGTTTCGCTGGTTTGAATGGCTATGTTGGTATGTGCTGACGTTCAGTGTTGGCTTTGCTTTGGAATACAAAATAATGGGAACGAATACTACGCAGAATTGGGAGTTCTACGTGGTTACAATATGTTTATTTGTTGTCTTTGCTTTGCCGAGCTTTATCTATCATTATGATTTAAAAAAAATTCTTAAATCTCGAGAAAAAGAATAGCTTAATATCGCCTAGCTAATAAGGAATGATGGTTTTTAAGTAAAAAAAGTCGAATATCAGCTATAATTCATCTTTTTTATTAAGGAGATTGTTAGAAATGAAAGCACCTGTTCATGTAGCCGTTACCGGCGCCGCTGGTCAAATTTCGTACTCATTATTATTTCGTATAGCATCTGGCGACTTTTTAGGCCCAGATCAGCCAATTTGTTTACACCTATTAGAAATCACACCTGCTTTAGGTGCGCTTGAGGGTGCGGTTATGGAATTGAACGATTGTGCATTTCCTTTATTACAAAGTGTTTCAATGTCTGATGATGCTGAAGTTGCCTTTAAAGATATCGATTTTGCATTCTTAGTAGGTGCTCGTCCACGTGGTCCTGGTATGGAACGTAAAGACTTGTTGGAAGCAAATGCGGCCATCTTTTCGGTACAAGGTAAAGCCTTAAATAAAGTTGCTAAACGTGATGTTCGTGTATTAGTGGTGGGTAACCCTGCAAATACAAATGCATTGATTGCGATGAATAATGCACCAGACCTTGACCCACGTAACTTCACAGCAATGACACGTTTAGACCATAATCGTGCGATGAGCTTATTGGCCGAAAAAACGGGTAATCATAATACGGACGTTACTAAGATGACAATCTGGGGCAACCACTCAGCAACACAATACCCAGACCTTCACAATTGCTTAATCAACGGTGAAGATGCGTTATCTAAGGTCGATGCAAGCTGGTATGCCGATGACTTTATTCCTGCTGTTCAACAACGTGGCGCTGCCATTATTAAAGCACGTGGCTTGTCAAGCGCAGCGTCTGCTGCCAGTTCTGCATTAGACCATATGCGTACTTGGGTGCAAGGAACAGCAGACGGCGATTGGGTGAGTATGGGAATTCCAAGTGATGGAAGCTATGGTATTGAAGAAGGTTTAATTTACTCATTCCCTGTGACTGTTAAAGACGGTGACTATTCAATCGTTCAAGGTCTTGAAATTAATGATTTTAGTCGTGAAAGAATGATCGCAACGGAAAATGAGCTTAAAGAAGAACGTGATGGTGTAAAGCACCTGCTTTAATTGTTCTATGCGTTTAAAAAGGCCATGCATTTGCATGGCTTTTTTTTTGCGTGTTATAAGGGGGTAATTCTAAAAGAGAAAACATAATGATCGAGATGACAGCGTCAAAAATTAAGGGTTCATCTTGTGTTTTTGCCGTCAACGAGAAGGGGCAGTCGATTGAAATTGAATTGGTTGAAGAACGTGCGCTAACCATCTATATCGATAAAAAAGAAATAGTAACCTTAATGACGATGGGGTCTTTTCCTGAATTGTTGGTGTTGGGTTACCTTAAAAATCAAACCTTCTTTGAGACTATCGGAGATATAAAGGTACTTCAAGTTGATTGGCAAACCAATGCTGCAGTGATTGTATCGAGTAAAAAGAACCCTAATATTGAGAAATTAAAAGCACGTCGAACAATTACTTCAGGGTGTGGACAAGGCACGATGTTTGGTAATGTTGTTGAGAGTTTAAAGGGGCAGGTGTTAGCCAAACGTAGTATTGAACAATCTGTATTGTATTATTTGCTTAATCATTTTGGGCAACGTAACCAAGTCTATAAAAAGGCGGGTGCTGTTCATGGTTGTGCGCTTTGTAAAGGTAAGGAGGTATTGTTCTTTGTTGAAGACGTAGGGCGTCATAATGCCGTTGATACTATTGCTGGACATATGTGGTTGAAGGGTATTAAAGGTGATGACTGTGTTTTCTACACAACAGGGCGTTTAACCTCTGAAATGGTTATCAAGGTCGCGCAAATGGGGGTGCCTATATTATTGTCTCGTTCTGGGGCCACTAAGATGGGGTTTGAGCTTGCCTGCGAGTTTGGTGTAACTTTAATTTCGCGAGCAAAAGGGCAACATTTTCAAGTTTTGAATGGGGCCGAGCGGATAGTGTTTGATGTAACAGCTTAAGTTTAGGCTGTATTTTCATTCGGCTTACGTAGCAACGCTTCGGCGTGCACTAAATCCTCATGACAATTAATGTTATAGAAAGGGTCAAGCAAGCTATCACTGAAGTCTGGGAGGGAGACTTTGTAGCGAGATGTCCATAAATCAATTTTGCGTATATTCTCCTTGCTTAGTGCAGCTTCCAGATCATCAAGTAGCCTTATTGGCCATAAGGCAATAACGGGGTGTGTGCGACCATTTGAAGTGGCGCAGGCAATATCGGCGGTGTTTTCAAGCATTGATTGATAAAGCGTGGAAACTAAATTTTGGGGTATAAAAGGCGTATCAACGGGCACAGAGGCAATCCATTGTACACCGGGTTGATGCTTTCTTACCCACTGCATGCAGGCTAAAAGCCCGGCTAAAGGTCCTAAGAACCCTTCTAATGAATCTTTAATAATAGGTAAATCATAAGAAGACAGTTGCTGGCTCTCCTTGTTGCTACTAATAATAATTGAGTCGCATTGAGGAGACAATCGCTCTAATACGTGTTCAAAAAGAGGCTTATGAGCGAGTTGAATGAAGCCCTTGTCTTGGTTGTTCATCCTTCTCGAGAGACCACCTGACAGGATGACGCCGATAATTTTATTTGAGTTGTTGGGCATTAAATTGGCTCTACATTGACAGCTGAGAACTTGTATTCAGGTATTTTTCCAAAAGGGTCCAGATCATGACTGGTCAATAAATTAGCCGCTGCTTCGACGTAAGCAAACGGGATGAATATGAGGCCAGTTTGTACTTTATGGTCAACACGAACCTTGATGTTAATAGATCCTCGGCGGCTTGAAACGCAAACCATGTCACCTGCTTGTACCTTAAGCGCTGAACAATCGGTGGGGCTCATTTGAACAAAAGCTTCTGGTTCGAGTGTGTTGAGTACTTCACTGCGTCGAGTTATTGCGCCAGTGTGCCAATGTTCTAGTAGTCTGCCTGTTGTCAGAATAAAGTCGTATTCGGTGTCTAATTTGTCATTAGCCGGCAAAAAGCTTGCAGGGATAAATTTTCCGCGTCCGTCTTCAGTGGGGAAACCATCGGCAAAAACGATATCGTGACCAGCTTCCTTAGGGGACGGGCAAGGGTAGGTGACAGAATGCTCTTGCTCAAGACGTTCCCAGCTGATGTTAGCTAATGAGGGCATGGCTAACAGCATTTCATGATAGATATCTTTTGGTGTTGAATAGGGCCACTCTAAACCTAAACGCTGAGCGATCTGATGTGTAATCCACCAGTCAGCTTTTGCATTGCCTGGTGGTTCAACAGCTTGTCGCCCCATTTGTACCTGTCTGTTTGAGTTTGTTACAGTACCATTTTTTTCCGGCCACGCGGTAGCAGGTAAAACAACGTCTGCAAACATAGCTGTTTCGGTTAGAAAAATATCTTGTACAACAAGGTGCTCTAATTTAGCCAGTGCTGCACGGGCATGGTTTAAATTAGGGTCTGACATGGCGGGATTTTCCCCCATGATGTACATGGACTTAATGCTGTTGCGATGTATCGCATGCATAATTTCAACGACTGTTAAGCCTTCTTTGGGGTTCAAGGGTGTGTCCCATAGGGATTCAAAAAAGGTTTGTGTTTCACAGTCACTTATTGGCTTGTAGTCGGGGTAAAACATTGGGATTAAAGCAGCATCCGAGGCGCCTTGAACATTATTCTGGCCGCGTAGAGGGTGGAGGCCTGTGCCGGGGCGTCCTATATGACCACACATTAAGGCTAATGAAATAAGGCAACGCGCATTGTCTGTTCCGTGTGTATGCTGTGAGATGCCCATACCCCAAAAAATAATGGCAGATTTGGCGGTTGCATATTTCCTTGCAACTGTTTTGATGGTGTCGGCAGTTACACCGCAAATACTCTGCATTTTTTCAGGCGCATAGTCTTTAAGGTGTGTAGCAAACAGCTTAAAACCAGAGGTGTGTTGATCAATATAATGTTGATTATAAAGTTTTTCATCAACAATCACGTGCATGATGGCGTTCAGTAAGGCAACATCTGTGCTCGGTGTAAACTGTAGCATATGCGTTGCTTGTTGTTTTAACGCTTGAGCCCTAGGATCCATCACAACCAATTCGGTACCGCGCTCGACAGCTTGTTTAAAAAAGGTTGCTGCAACGGGGTGGTTTTCACTTGGATTCGCGCCAATAATGATGATCAAATCGCTGTCTTCAGCTGCCATAAACGGTGCGGTAACGGCCCCTGAACCAATTGTTTCCATGAGTGCGGCAACGGAGGAAGCATGACATAAACGTGTGCAGTGATCGACGTTATTAGTGCCAAAGCCGGCTCGAATTAGTTTTTGGAAAATATAAGCTTCTTCATTAGAGCACTTTGCAGAGCCAAAGCCAGCCAGGGAATCAGCACCATGCTGTTGTTTAATGTCTGAAAAACCTTTCGCAGCAAGATTAAGTGCTTCTTCCCAAGAGGCTTTTCTAAAATGCGAGTAGGGGTTAGCTGGGTCGATATTAACGCCTTTTTCGATACCCTCTTTTCTGATTAGCGGCTCGGTAAGTCGCTGTTCAGATGTAATGTAATCAAAACCAAAGCGGCCTTTTACGCATAAACGGCCTTGGTTAGAGGGGCCATTAGCACCTTCGACAGAGCAGATTTTGTTATCGTTAACCTTTAAGTTAACTTGGCAACCTACACCGCAATAGGGGCAAACGGATTGTACTTGTTTGTCTGTCTTAGTGACTTTGGCTGAAGCAGGTGAGAGTGCATTAGTTGGGCAGGCTTGAACGCACTCACCACAAGCAACGCAGGTGGATTGCCCCATTGGGTCGTCAAAATCAAAAATTATTTTTTCATCATGACCTCGCTCAGCTAGACCAATCACACCATTAACTTGAATTTCTCGGCAGGCACGAACGCACAACGTACAATGAATACAGGCATCAAGCTTTACAGAGATGGCTGGGTGAGATAAGTCGGGGGTGTTAGTTACTTTTTTTGGAAATCGTGAAGGCCCAATCTCCATGGATTGCACCAAATTATCGAAAGTTGATCCCGCAATCGTCTGCTCATCTACATCGGTACTTAATAATTCGATGACAAGCCGACGAGCTGCTGTGGCACGTTTACTCTGTGTGTGAACGACCATATCATCGCTAGGGTGTCTGCAACACGAAGCGGCGAGTGTGCGTTCGCCGTCAATTTCAACCATGCAGGCCCGGCAGTTGCCATCGGAGCGATAACCGGGCTTATTGTTAAAACATAAATGCGGAATAGTGGTGCCGAGTCGTTTAGCGACTTGCCAAATTGATTCTTCAGGTTCAGCAGAAACCTTTTTGCCATCTATTACAAATGAAACTAAATTGCTCATTTAGACCTCATCGCCGAAATATTTAATGCTCGATAAAATTGGGTTTGGAGCGGCTTGGCCTAGTCCGCAGATTGATGCGTCAGCCATTGTTGTACATAACTCTTTTAATAGTGGTTTATTCCACTGCTGTTCGGATAACAAGGAGCTGGCCTTTTCACAGCCAACTCTACAGGGGCTGCATTGACCGCAACTTTCATCATTAAAAAATGCAAGTAGGTTTTGACTCGTTGCCTTGATGCTATCCTTGTCTGATAAAACAATAATGGCATGCGAACCTATAAAGCAGCCGTACTCTGTTAAGCTGCCAAAATCTAACGGAATATTGTCTAAGGATGAAGGCAAGATACCACCAGAGGCACCGCCCGGTAGGTAAGCTTTAAATGAATGCCCCTTAAGCATACCGCCTGCTAAATGAATTAATTCGCGAATATTGCTGCCAGCGGGGGCAACAATGACACCGGGTTTATTGATACGACCTGATACTGAAAATGTGCGCAAGCCACTGGCCCCATTTTTACCTTGTTGTGCAAAGTGCTCACCGCCATCAGTTAAAATTGTGGGAATCCAGTACAAGGTTTCAACGTTTTGTACTAAGGTCGGCCGACCAAATAAGCCTTGATGGGCAACATAAGGCGGGCGTTGGCGGGGAATGCCACGTTTACCTTCAATTGATTCAATCATTGCAGATTCTTCGCCGCAAATGTAGGCGCCAGCGCCGCGCCTAACCTCGATATAATCTTCTTTAATGATCTTATGGTTAATGAGGAGTTGAATTTCGTTGTGCAATAATTGATGGATGGCGGGGTATTCGTCGCGCAAATAAATAAAGATTTTATTAGCATCAATAATATATGCTGCGATGAGCAGGCCTTCTAAAAATTGATGTGGCGCGGTGGACAAGTAATGTCTGTCTTTAAATGTGCCGGGTTCGCCTTCATCGGCATTTACACAAAAATACTTAGGAGCGGGCTCGGCTTTTACAAGACGTAATTTACTGGCAGTAGGAAACCCCGCCCCACCTAAACCTTTTAAATTGCTTTTTTCAATTTCGTTAATAGCGTCAGTGACGCTGAGAGTTTGTTTGCTCAGCGATGCGAGTAATTGATACCCGTTTGCGTTTATGTATTGTTCATAACGTTGGTATGTAGGCACATTGGCCTGTGTCAGGTTGTTCTGTGCAGCGTACAGGAGCGAGCTGGAGGTTACCTGACCGAGATAATTTTTGCCAACAGCAGCAGCGGGTGCTTGGTTGCATAAACCCATGCATGGGGCGGATGTTATTCGAATGTTTTCTGGGTTTTGCTTGTTTAATTCTAGTATTAAATTATCAGCACCGGCCAGACAGCAGCTTAAGGACTGACAAACACGAATTGTGATAGGTGGTGGTGCGGCCTCATTTTCTTTGATGACATCAAAATGATGATAAAAAGTGGCAACTTCATAGACCGCCGCTTGAGGTAATTTTAGTATATCTGCCAAGGCCATTAAGTGCTGTTCGCTGATATAGGACCAAGTATCTTGTATAAGGTGTAAGTACTCAATAAGAAGGTCTTTTCGATGTGGTTTGTTAGCAAGTAATTGCTTTATCGCTTGTTGAGCGTTGGCATCGAGTTGACGTCCTTTCTCAGTAAACTTCCCTTTACGTTTTTTTTTATTACCAGGTCTGACGATATGGCTTGGATCATTGGGCATAAATAATGATGAGATCGGTGGTGACGTAGCTATCAAAGATACCACAAAAAAGGCCATGCATGAGCATGGCCTTTGAGGTTAACGTTTATGATTGACGTTATTATTTTAGTTGCGGCCCAGCAGCTACGAGAGATTTTCCTTCTTCGTTATCTGTGTACTTTTCGAAATTAAGTTCAAATAAGTGAGCAAGCTCATGGGCGCGTTTTTCCCAATCAGCTTCATTTTCATAGGTGTTTCGTGGGTCAAGAATGTCCGTGTTAACGCCTGGTAACGCGGTTGGTATTTCTAAATTGAAGTAGGGAATATGTGTTGTTTCTGCTTCTTCAATTGAACCATCAAGGATTGCATTAATGATAGCGCGGGTATCTTTAATCGAAATTCGTTTTCCCGTGCCGTTCCATCCAGTATTAACCAAGTAGGCTTCGGCATTAACAGCCTCCATACGTTTCACTAATTCCTGTGCGTATTTGGTGGGGTGTAATGATAAAAATGCTGCACCGAAGGCCGCTGAGAATGTTGGCGTTGGCGCTGTAATGCCTCGTTCAGTACCGGCTAACTTTGCAGTAAAGCCAGATAGGAAATAATATTTAGTTTGCGCGGCTGTTAATTTTGAGACCGGCGGTGTTACGCCAAACGCATCGGCGGTTAAAAAAATAACCTTTTTAGCATGGCCACCTTTTGAAACTGGCTTAACAATATTGTCAATATGATCAATTGGGTAAGAAACACGCGTGTTTTCGGTTTTAGAATTATCAGCAAATTGAATGACGTTATCTTCAGATAAAGTAACGTTTTCTAAAAGAGCATCGCGACGAATAGCACCATAAATTTCAGGTTCGTCTTCTTCGCTTAAATTGATAACTTTAGCATAGCAGCCACCTTCAAAATTAAACACGCCATCATCATCCCAGCCATGTTCATCATCACCAATCAATTGACGGTCTTTATCGGTGGATAGTGTTGTTTTGCCTGTTCCAGACAAACCGAAGAACACTGCAACATCGCCATCTTTACCAACATTGGCAGAGCAATGCATTGAGGCTATACCGCGCAGTGGAAGCAGGTAGTTCATCATGCTGAACATGCCCTTTTTCATTTCACCACCATACCAAGTGCCACCGATAAGCTGCATTTTTTCGGTTAGGTTGAAAGCAATGAAGTTTTCTGAGTTAAGGCCGTGCTCCTGCCAATCGGGGTTATTTGTTTTGGCACCATTTAAAACAACGAAGTCTGGTTCAAAATCAACCAATTCTTCTTCTGTTGGGCGAATAAACATATTTTTTACAAAATGTGCCTGCCAAGCGACTTCAACAATAAAGCGTACCGCCAAACGGGTATCTTTATTGGCACCACAGTAGGTGTCTACAACAAATAATCGTTGACCAGATAATTGTTTAGTGACAATGTTTTTAAGGTGTCCCCAGTTTTCTTCTGATAAGGGTTTATTATCATTTTTGCCTTGGGTAGACCACCAAACGGTATCACGTGATACGTCATCCATCACGATGTATTTATCTTTTGGTGAGCGTCCAGTGAAAATACCGGTATCGACTGCAACAGCACCTAAGTTAGTTACAGTTCCCTTTTCATAGCCTGTTAGATCGTCTCGAGTTTCTTCTTCAAATAAAAGGTCGAAAGAAGGGTTGTAGATAACTTCGCTAGGGTTGGTTATCCCGTATTGGGTGAGGTCTATGGTGTTAGACATTGTTGGAGCTCCGGTATTATTAAGTTAATTTGTTGTTTTCGATTACTGCGTAGGCAGAATGATTGTGTATGGATTCAAAGTTTTCAGCTTCTAGGGTATAAGCTAAAATTCGCTGGTCATCGTTAAGTGCACTAGCAATATCCCTTACGACATCTTCTACGAATTTAGGGTTGTCGTAGGCGAGCTCAGTAACGTATTTTTCATCAGGCCTTTTTAATAGGCTGAAAAGTTCACTCGATGCCTGCTTTTCAACCAGCTGGATAATGTCTTCAGCGCAAATATTGTCACCAATTTCTGCGGTAACGGTGATATGAGAACGCTGGTTATGCGCGCCATATTCAGAGATTTTCTTTGAACAAGGGCATAAGCTGGTAACGGGGATGACTACTGTAATTTTGATTTTGTGATCACTTTTTGACCAGTACCCGTCAAGCTTTATTTGATAGTCTAATAAGCTTTTAACGCCAGTAATAGGGGCAGACTTGTTAACAAAATATAGGAACTCTGTGGTTAGGTAACCTGTTTCCGCTTCAAGGGTGTGGGTCATTTTTTCTAATAATGCACTGAACCCCTTAATAGATAATTGCTGGCAATCTTCATTCAAAAGGGCCACAAAACGTGACATATGAGTGCCCTTTTGATGATGAGGTAAGTTGACAGACATGTTAAAGGTGCCAACAGTTGCTCGTTGGTGACCGTCCCTATCGACAAAAACAAATGGGTGGCGGATATCCTTTATGCCGACTTTATTAATGGGCATATTTCTAGAATCTGGGTGGTTTTGTACGTCTTCGATGGTCATATTTAGTAAGTAGGCTGTGTTGTATCAGGTGTTTGTTTTATTTAAGCTGCTGCTTATATAGTTTTTTATGCTTTGAGTGTCGAGACCTGCTTCTTGCAATAGTTCTTCTCTTGAACCGTGTTCAAGATTAAGGTCTGGCAAGCCAATGTTTAAGACCTTGGTATCGATTGAAGCTTGGTTAATAAACTCGTTAACACCGCTGCCTGCACCACCTTTGATAACATTTTCCTCCAGTGTCACCAACGTGTTGTGAGTGCTAGCAATATGTTTGATCATGTCTTCATCCAAGGGTTTTATAAAGCGCATGTTGATCACCGTTGCATTAAATTCCTCGGCTACTTCAAGTGCTTGTGTTACCGATGAGCCAAATGCTAATAAGGCGATATCTTTGCCTTCCCTTAGAGTAACGGCTTTGCCAATTGGAATGTTATCAAGTGTATTACTAATAGTGACCCCAGGACCTTTACCGCGTGGATAACGTACTGCAACTGGTCCTTTATGTTGAATCCCTGTTGTTAACATAAGTCGACATTCGTTTTCGTCAGCGGGCGCCATAATAACCATATTTGGGATGCAGCGCAGGTAGCTAAAGTCGTACGAACCAGCATGAGTGGGGCCATCAGGGCCAACTAAGCCTGCACGGTCAATAGCAAAAAGAACAGGGAGTTTTTGCAAGGCAACGTCGTGAATAAGTTGATCATATCCACGTTGTAAAAACGTTGAATAAATAGCAACAACAGGCTGTAAGCCTTCGCAAGCCATTCCCGCCGCTAAGGTAACAGCGTGTTGTTCAGCTATACCAACATCAAAAAAACGCTCTGGGTATTGCTGTTCAAATGTCACCATGCCAGAGCCTTCACGCATGGCAGGGGTAATGCCAACGAGTTTGTCATTTTCTTTAGCCATATCACAAAGCCATTGGCCAAAAACTTCACTATAAGTGGCTGAACTAGGTGCCTTTTCTGGTAACTTTTCTTTACTTGGGTCAAAGGTTGAAACGCCGTGGTATCCAATTGGGTCCGCTTCAGCAGGGGAGTAGCCCTTACCTTTTTGGGTCACAATGTGTAAGAATTGTGGGCCTTGTAAGTCTTTTAGGTTGGATAATGTTTTAACTAAAGTGGGGAGGTCGTGACCATCAATAGGTCCAATATAGTTGAAGCCCATCTCTTCAAATAATGTCCCCGGTATAACCATGCCTTTTACGTGTTCTTCAGTTCGTCTTGCCAATTCCCAAACACTGGGCATGTTAGCCATCACCTTTTTGCTACCTTCTTTTACGGTTGTGTAGAATTTTCCGGATAAGATTTTAGCTAAATAGTTTTTCATCGCCCCGACATTTGGCGAAATAGACATGTCGTTGTCGTTTAAAATAACCAGTAAATTTGCATCTAAGGCACCGGCGTGATTTAGTGCTTCAAAAGCCATACCACCGGTTATTCCACCATCACCAATAATAGCAACTGTACGTTTTTCATCGTTATTTATAGCGGCGGCAATGGCCATACCTAAAGCGGCACTGATTGATGTACTCGAGTGGCCAACGCCAAATGCGTCGTATTCACTTTCTGCACGTGTTACAAAAGGGGTAACGCCGTGTTTTTTACGAATTGTTGAAATCTTATCTTTACGCCCAGTTAAAATTTTGTGTGGGTAAGCCTGGTGGCCAACATCCCAAATTAATTTATCAGTAGGGGTATCGAAAACATAATGTAAGGCAATGGTTAGTTCAACGGTACCAAGCCCTGCTGACAAATGTCCCCCTGATTTACTGACGGAGGAAATTAGAAACTCACGTAGCTCATGTGACAAACCAATAAGCTCCTCTTCCGTAAGGTTACGAAGGTCGTTTGGTATATCAACTTTATCGAGAATAGGGTATTTTGCCAGTGGCGTCACGTAATGCTCATAATACGTTAGGTTAAGGTTGCGTATTATCGTTTGCAAGCAAAGACTATGCAAGTGAATACTGGTCTAAGGACCATGTACTTAAGATATCCGTGAGATAGTGAACTGTGCGATATCCCTAAGGTAATTAGCGCGGTGATCAAAATTTGAAAGACTTTGTATAGCCTCGTCATGCAAATCTTTGGTTAAGTGTTTCGAAGCCTTTAAGCCTAAAATAGAAGGGTAGGTGGACTTCTCAGCTTGCCGATCCTTACCTTGTGTTTTGCCGAGTGTTGAAGTGGATGAGGTTTCATCAAGAATATCATCTTGTACTTGAAACGCCAGTCCGATACATTCTGCATAATGTTTTAGGTGGCGATACTGGCTATCTGTTGTTTGAAACTTTAAACTTGCGACTAAAGTGATACAGCTACAGATCAAGGCCCCTGTTTTATGTAGGTGCATATTTTCAATTTCAGCAATGGAAATGGACTTTCCTTCATTAGTCAGATCAATGGCTTGGCCGCCGACCATGCCTCTTGAACCGGCAGCTTGTGATAACAGTTGAATACAGGTTATTTTTTGTTCATTGCTGCAATCCGCCTTTGCCAGCACGTTGAAGGCGAGTGTTAATAACGCGTCTCCGGTTAAAATAGCAGTTGCTTCGTCAAAGGCTTTATGACAACTCGGTTTGCCACGACGTAAATCGTCGTCGTCCATCGATGGAAGGTCGTCATGAATGAGTGAATAAGCGTGAATAAGCTCAATTGAGCTAGCTATGCTGTCTAATATGGGTTGTTGTATTTCAAGTAAGTCCCCAGTCGCATAGACGAGCATCGCACGAATACGTTTGCCACCATTAAGAGTTGAATAACGCATGGCTTCGTGCAATCGCTTGGGTTCAATATGACTCGCGGGAAGATAGCGCGCTAGCGCGGTTTCTATTTGTTGTGTTTTGGCGCTTTGGAAGTCTTTAAAAACAGTCATGGCTGTGGGTAAATTAAATATTTAATCGAAATCGACGGGTTTTGCCAAGGCGGAGCTGTTTAATAGAGTTTCAACTTTTTGTTCAGCGTCTGTAAGTGACTTTTGACAGGATTGAATTAACTTGATGCCTAATTCAAACTCTTTTAGTGATTCTTCGAGACTCAAGTCTCCATTTTCCATACGGTCAACAAGTTCTTCTAAGGATTGAAGTGATGATTCTAAATCGAGTTTTTTTGCTTTGGCCATTAGTTTTGTCGTTGATTTTGTAAAAGGAAATACGTTACCTTAACTAGACTGGATAGGGTCACTATTTTTTTAAAATGCTTGTCGTGTTAGTTAGCACGAAGCAATCATATTGACATCAAATAGATGGTAACGTATCTTGAGCTTACTATTAGACCCAGTCTAAAGGTAGAATTGATATCATTCAACTTATTAAGAGGAATTACTATGTCACTTAAAGGTTCTCAAACAGAACAGAATTTAAAAGATGCGTTTGCTGGTGAGTCACAAGCAAACCGTCGTTACCTATACTTCGCAAACAAAGCAGACATCGAAGGATACAACGATGTGTCTACTGTTTTCCGTTCAACTGCAGAAGGTGAAACAGGCCATGCACACGGTCACTTAGAATATTTAGAAGAAACAGGTGATCCAGCAACAGGTCTGCCAATTGGTGGAACTGAAGATAACTTAAAAGCAGCGATTGCCGGTGAGACGCATGAGTACACGGATATGTATCCGGGTATGGCAAAAACAGCACGTGACGAAGGTCACGATGAAATTGCTGATTGGTTTGAAACACTGGCAAAAGCGGAGCGTTCACACGCGAATCGTTTCCAAAAAGCGTTAGATAGCTTAAACGCTTAAGTGTTGATTTAGATCAAAAGGAGGGTACGCATGTGCTCTCCTTTTTTTTGGAGATAAATAAATGAGAGAAGGTAGCTTAGAGGCCCCCACAAGGCATCCAATAGATTGGAAAGGCGCTAGTTTTTACGATGAGGCTAATTTATTCAACGAATTAGATCGTGTGTTTGATATTTGTCATGGTTGTCGTCGTTGTTTTAATTTATGTAATGCGTTTCCATTATTGTTTGATGTCATTGATGAGTCAGAAACAATGGAACTCGATAGCGTCGATAAAAAAGTCTATTGGGATGTGGTCGATAATTGCTATCTATGTGACATGTGCTTTATGTCAAAATGCCCTTATGTGCCTCCTCATGAATGGGACTTGGATTTCCCACACTTAATGCTTCGTGCGAAGGCCGTTAAGTTTGAAAAAAATGAAGTCAAACAACGCGATAAATTAATTACATCCACCGATAGAATTGGTAAATTAGCGTCTATCCCCATCGTTGTTAATGTGGTGAATGCAGCGAACCAGAACAAGACAATTCGACGAGTTTTAGACAGCCAATTAGGGATTCATAACGAAGCGGTTATCCCAGCCTATCATACCGAAACAGCAAGGAAAAAATTTGCCCAGCAAAAACATGATGCTTCGGGTGTGCAAGCTTGCGGAGAAACAACCGGAAAAGTGGCTATTTTTACCACCTGTTATGGTAACTATAATCGACCAGATTTAGTAAATGATTTGGTTGATGTGCTAGAGCATAATAATGTTGCGGTAACGATGGCAAGTAAAGAGAACTGTTGTGGTATGCCTAAGCTTGAACTGGGTGATCTTAAAGAGGTAGAGCGTTTAAAAAACAATAACATTCCACAACTTGTTAAATTGATTGATGAGGGCTGGGATGTAATTGCCCCTGTGCCATCATGTGTTTTGATGTTTAAACAAGAGTTGCCGTTAATGTTTCCAGATGATGAAGAGGTAGCAAAAGTGCGTGATGCTATTTTCGACCCATTTGAGTATTTGATGCTTCGCCATAAATCGAACTTATTAAAAACAGAGTTTAAAGGTGAATTAGGGCAGGTCTCTTATCAAGTTGCTTGTCATTTACGGGTTCAAAATATTGGATTAAAGACGAAAGAGGTATTAGAGTTAATTCCAAATACATCAGTAAATGCGATAGAACGGTGTTCTGGGCATGATGGAACGTATGCGCTAAAAAGTGAGTTCCATGATATAGCTAAAAAAATTGCAAAGCCGGTTGTAAACCGAGTGAAAAAGGCTGAAGCCGATGTGTTTTCAAGCGATTGCCCTATGGCAGCTGATCACATTGCAAGTGGCTTGGAAGATGAGTCAAACGTAAAGAGCCCTATTAGTTTGCTAAAGCAAGCGTACGGCATTTGAACATTAGAGGTTGAAAATGAAAAAGCTAGTTAAAGAAGAACTGTATGGTCTTGAAGAGTATTCGAATAAACGTGATGAATATAGGCAAAAGGTTCGTGCTCATAAACTTAATCGAATAGTGCGAATCGGGGAGAATGTCAGCCTACATTTTGAAGACTATTTAACCATGCGCTACCAGGTTCAAGAAATGTTACGTGCCGAAAAAATCTTTGACTCGGCGGGCATTATCGAAGAAATTGAAACCTATAACCCATTGATTCCTGACGGGCAAAACTGGAAAGCAACAATGATGATTCAGTTTGATAATGCTGGTGATCGTAAAGTGGCGCTGGAAAAAATGATTGGTATTGAACGTGCGACGTGGATTCAAGTAGCGGGTTTTGATAAGGTTCACCCCATTGCTAATGAAGACTTAGAACGTGAAACGAATGAGAAAACATCTTCCGTTCATTTTTTACGCTTTGAGTTGACCCAACCGATGGTGGAAGCGGTGCAAAACGGTGCGATTATCAATGCAGGTGTTGATCACCCAGCATATAAACATGAGGTGACGGTGCCTGATAATATACGAAACTCGTTGGCGAGTGATTTGGATTAATAAGTAAACGCTACGTTTACTCTAGAGTGATTTGCATGGGGTGGGCTTCTAATATGGTGCGAAGAGGCTTTGGGGTATCAAGATAGAAGCCCTGTGCAAAATCAATCCCAATATCTTTCATTTTTTTGAGCGTTGCTTCGTTTTCAACAAACTCTCCTACAGTCTTTTTCCCCATGATGTGTGAAATTTCGTTAATAGATTTCACCATCGCAAGGTCCAAAGGATTGTAGAGCATATTTTGAATAAATTGACCATCAATTTTAAGAATGTCAGCGGGCAATCGCTTGAGGTACTCATACGATGATAGACCGGAGCCAAAGTCATCCAAGGCAATTAAGCAACCCAGTTGTTGTAATTTATTTAGGAAACTCACTCCAAACTCAGGGTTAGTAATAGCGGCTGTTTCAGTTATTTCGAAACAAATCTTATGGGGAGGGATGTTGGCGTCATCGATACACTTTTTGATGAGCTCAAAGCTACCTTGGTGGGCGATGGTCTGCCCTGATAGATTGATGCTAAACCAGTCGACTTGCTCTTGAATGGTTGCCATTGCCTGAATCGAGTTTTTTATAACCCAATGATCAATTTTATACATTAACTTATAGCGTTCTGCAGCAGGCAAAAACACATTGGGTGCGATAATACTGCCATCTGCATCGAGCATACGCACCAATACTTCATAATTTGAGAGCGTATTTTTGGTATTGGAGTCTTCGTTAGAAACAGTGCGTATTTTTTGTACATAACACTCGAAACGATTGGCCTTAAGTGCATCATTTATTTGACTGACTATATTATTTTGTTGTAATCGTAACGCAACTGCTTGATCTGCATTCGTGTGGATGTGAATTTGGTTACGCCCTGCCTCTTTAGCAAGGTAACACGATGTGTCAGCCAGTTTGAGAACATCTTCATATGAATTAAAGCTCTTATCAATGGTAACAATGCCAATACTGACGCCTAGGTTATATTCTTTATCGCCGGATATGAAAATAAAGTCTTCGATATCTTGTCTGATTTGTTCACCTAATGCATGAGCTGCATCGGGTGGGCAGTCTTTTAATAAAATGCAAAACTCATCACCACCTACTCTTGCGAGCAGGTCGGCCGAGCGGACTTGTTTTAAGAGTAATTGACTGACTTCAATAAGTGCCATATCTCCTGCTGCATGGCCACTACTATCATTGATTATTTTGAATTGGTCTAAATCAAGGTAGAGTAAAGCATGAACGGCATTACTGTCTTTTAAGGCATTAATAGAGCGACTAAGTTCTTCATCGAAACCACGACGATTAACGAGTTTTGTTAGGGGGTCATGTGTTGCTTCGAAGCCTAGCTTTTGTGTAAGGAGTGTGTTTTCTGTGATGTCTTTAAAGTACCAAACACGCCCTTTGATGGTCTTATCGTGAATTAAAGGGAAAGACGCTAAATCTAATATAGTGCCATTTTTTAAATAAATGAGTGTTGATGTCTTAACCTCTGAAGAAGGGCTTAAGGACAACACATTTTGCGCGATCTTTTCAGCGTCTTGCATTTTATCCATGCCAGCCTTTAACATTTCTAGTGTTTGGTTGTTCTTTTCTTTTAGTAAGCTGGGTGGAATATCAAAGGTATTAAAAAAAGTCTGGTTAATGGCGATAGCTTTTCTATCAGTATCTTCGACCAGCATACCGTCATCACTGGCTTCCATAATAGCGTGTTGGATATCACTGTATGATTGGAGTTGTTGCTGGTTTCTAATTTTTTCGGTCTGGTCATAGAGCGAAACATGATAGTGTCGGCTACCATTATAATTCAATAAGGAGCCGTGAAATTCGGTGTGAATAGTTTCACCATCCCCTGTGGTTTTTGTACTATTATTGTTTGCGTTACCGTATTTTAAAATATCGTCAAAAAGCTGATCGTACCTATCGTGCTCTTCTTCGGAGAAAAATTGTTTACCATGCTGGTGTAGCAAATCATTTAAATCGCGTTTATGCAATTGGCAATAGGCTTCATTAGCATAAGCAATTTCCCTATCCATGTTGTATAGCACTTGCGGCAATGAGGAATTGTCTATCGCCTCTGTTGCAGACTCAACAAGACTTAAGAGTGTTGGAATATCTACAAGCGTTGAAAGAATAGGGCGGATCATCTCGGCGACTGTATTTATTATATCTTTCGTTTCAGCGTCCCAAATCCGTGTTGAATTACATTGATGAAGTGAGAGACCCCACTTTTCACCATTAGCCTGTTCAATAAGCTTAACGATTTGTGCTTTTATAGAGAAGTCTTTATATACCTTTGATAATTGAGTTGACTCGATATTTTTAAGGTCAAAGGAGACCGGCTCGGTTGTATTTTCAACAGTTTGGCTAATATGCTTAAAAAGTGAGGTTGTTGAGAGGTCGGTTTTTAATTTATTGGCACCAGGGTAGTTGGCTGTGGTTACTTCAATAGGAATCATATGTGTTGAAGCATTGGCTGTACAAGGATAGAGTAATGAACAACGATCTACCTCCAAGTACTCTAGAACTAACTCGAGTGACTTTGTAAGTTGATGATATCCGGACAGAGGCAACTTCAGAGTGTCATGGATTTTATTAAAAAGTTCATCCCTATCCTTCAAAACAACTATCTCCCTAACGTTAATAATTTTTTTTATCAATGTATACTAGTTCAAAACCTTTATTATTCAAGTGAACATTTGAATCAATTAGAGGTGTGATCATTCGCGCCAGCAATTATGATTATAAGCCGGCATGTGAGCTTGTTAGAATTAGACTTAATGGTTAGAATCCGGCCTTCATTTATACTTTAACGAGTCATTAACCCAGTTTATGAATAGTCAATACGAAGCTTCTGACATTGAAGTCCTAACGGGGCTCGACCCAGTTAAAAAAAGACCGGGGATGTATACCGATACGGTGAGACCTAATCATTTAGTACAAGAGGTACTTGATAATAGTGTCGATGAAGCAATTGCGGGTTTTGCAAGTGAAATAGTCGTAACTTTATATAAAGATGGCTCGGTCAAAATTGACGATGATGGACGAGGGATGCCAGTGGATGTTCACCCAGAACATGGTGTTCCAGGTGTCGAATTAATTCTGTCCCGTTTGCACGCTGGCGGAAAGTTTTCAAATAAAAACTATCAATTTTCTGGTGGTTTGCACGGCGTCGGCATTTCTGTGGTTAATGCGTTGTCATCTCGGGTTGATGTGGAAGTTAAGCGTACTGGTAAGCGTTGGCACATGGCTTTTGAGAATGGTATCAAAGTAGCAGATTTGACAGAGCTTGGAACAGTAGGACAGCGAAACACCGGTACATCTGTTCATTTTAAGCCAGACCCTGTTTATTTTGACTCGGCTGTGATTTCGTTATCTAAGTTGAAACATGTACTTCGAGCCAAAGCCGTCCTTTGCCCTGGTTTGCATATTTATTTGAAGGATGAAATCAATGCTGAAAAATTAGAGTGGTTTTATCAAAATGGCCTAACCGATTATTTATTAGGTGAATTAAAACATTTAACTTTATTGCCGCCAGAAGGCTTTGTGTCGGGTGCGAGTAGCGAACGCGAATCGGTTGAGTGGGCAGTTGCTTGGTCAACAGATGCCGGTGAAGGGATTACTGAAAGTTATGTAAACTTGGTGCCTACATCACAAGGTGGTACGCATGTTAATGGTTTACGCACAGGATTGACCGAAGCGGTCAGAGAGTTCTGCGAATTCCAATCGTTACTCCCTCGCGGGGTTAAAATTACGCCAGATGATGTCTGGGAGCGCTGCCATTATGTGCTATCTATCAAGTTAGAAGACCCACAGTTTTCAGGCCAAACAAAAGAAAGGCTGACATCTAGAGAATGTGCAGCTTTTGTCTCGGGAACGGCTAAAGATAGTTTTAGTCTGTGGTTAAATCAACACCCCGCTATAGGTGAAGAAATTGCCCAGATTGCTATTCAACGTGCACAAAATAGGCAACGTGCGGGTAAAAAAGTTATTCGTAAAAAAGTGACCAGCGGCCCAGCTTTGCCAGGAAAATTAGCAGACTGTTCATCCCAAGACTCCGATCGTTCTGAACTATTTTTAGTTGAGGGGGACTCTGCAGGCGGCTCTGCTAAACAGGCGCGTGATCGTGAGTTTCAAGCTATTATGCCGTTACGAGGAAAGATTTTAAATACCTGGGAAGTAGACCCTGCTGATGTTTTAGCCTCGGAAGAAGTACACAATATTTCAATAGCAATCGGTGTGGAGCCCGGCTCCTTAGATTTAAAATCCTTACGTTACAATAAAATTTGCATTCTTGCCGATGCGGACTCTGATGGGCTACATATTGCCACTCTCTTATGTGCTTTATTTGTTCGGCATTTTTCGGCATTGGTCGAAGCAGGGCACATTTATGTGGCGATGCCGCCTTTATACCGAGTTGATGTGGGTAAGCAGGTGTTTTACGCCCTAGATGAAGCCGAGAAAGAAGGTGTGTTAGATCGTATTGCGGCTGAAAAATTAAAAGGCAAAATTAATGTACAGCGTTTCAAAGGCTTAGGTGAAATGAACCCTGCTCAACTTCGGGTGACTACACTTGACCCGGATACACGTCGCTTAGTGAGACTAGATATGACATCGGGTGATCAAACCCATGCCAAAATGGATATGTTACTTGCAAAAAAACGTGCTTCAGACCGTAAAGCATGGTTAGAAGAAAGTGGTAATTTGGCAGATATATAAGAGAACATTATGACGACAACATCTTTTGAAAACATTGAAACGCTGCCATTAAAAACATTTACTGAAAAAGCGTATTTGGACTATTCCATGTACGTTATTTTAGACCGTGCATTGCCACATATCGCAGATGGTCTTAAACCTGTTCAGCGCCGTATCGTCTATGCGATGTCTGAATTAGGCTTATCTAATAACGCAAAATTTAAAAAATCAGCGCGAACAGTGGGTGATGTACTGGGTAAATTCCATCCGCATGGTGATAGCGCTTGCTATGAAGCGATGGTGCACATGGCGCAACCGTTTGCTTACCGTTACCCATTGGTAGATGGGCAAGGAAACTGGGGCTCACCAGATGACCCAAAGTCTTTTGCGGCGATGCGTTATACAGAATCACGCTTAGCGCCTTATTCAAACAGTTTGTTGAGCGAGTTAGGGCACGGCACGGTTGAGTGGACCGATAATTTTGATGGCACTTTACAAGAGCCTAAGTTGTTACCCGCACGCTTACCCAATTTATTATTAAATGGTGTGACAGGGATTGCCGTAGGGATGTCCACAGATATACCGCCACATAATTTAAATGAAGTGGCGAGCGCTTGTATCCGCCTATTGGATGAACCAAAGGCAGATATCGATACGCTGATGGAACATATAAAAGGACCGGACTTTCCGACAGAGGCCGAAATAATCACGTCGCGTGATGAGATTCGTGCAATGTATGAAAAAGGCTCAGGTGGTCTACGTGCGAGAGCGCGTTATGAAATGGAGCAGGGTCAAATTATTGTGACTGCGCTGCCATATCAAGTATCTGGGGCGAAAGTGCTGGAACAAGTTGCGTCACAGATGCGTGCCAAAAAGCTACCTATAGTAGAAGATTTACGAGACGAATCAGACCATGAAAACCCAACACGATTAGTTATTGTGCCGCGCTCTAAACGAGTCGGTGTCGAACAATTAATGTCGCACCTTTTCGCAACAACCGATTTAGAGCGAACCTACCGTGTCAATTTCAATGTAATCGGCTTAAGTGGAAAACCGCAAGTTAAAAACTTGAAAGTATTATTAGCGGAGTGGTTAACTTATCGGCTTGAAACCGTTAGAAAACGTTTGGAGCATCGTTTAGATAAAGTAAATGATCGCTTACATATTTTAGATGGGTTATTGATTGTCTATTTAAATATTGATGAAGTCATTCGGGTTATTCGAGAAGAGGATCATCCTAAAGATGCATTAATGCAGCAATTTAATATTACTGATGTTCAGGCACATGCGATTCTTGAGATTAAATTGCGTCAGTTAGCAAAGTTAGAAGAGTTTAAAATTCGTGCAGAACAGGAAGAATTGACGAAGGAGCGTGATGAGTTAGAAAAAATTCTAGGCTCAAAACAACGTTTGCGGACATTGGTTAAAAAAGAAATTCAGGCAGACGCTCAATTGTATGGAGATGTTCGGCGCTCGCCGATTGTCAATCGGTCAGCAGCACAGGCGTTAGATGAGCGAGCGCTTATTCCCAATGAGCCTATGACGGTTGTTATTTCACAAAAAGGCTGGGTTCGTGCCGCTAAGGGCCATGATATTGACCCAAAGAGTTTAACGTTTAGGTCAGGTGACGAATACTTAGCATCGGCAAAAGGCCGCAGCAATCACTGGGTTTACTTTTTAGACTCAACAGGCAGGGTATATAACTTACCAGTTCATGGGTTGCCATCAGCGCGTGGGCAAGGCGAGCCGATCACCGGTAGTTTGAAACCACCTGTCGGTTCTATGTTTACGGATGTTATTGCAGGTGTAGATGAGCATATTATGCTGGCATCTGATGCTGGCTATGGTTTTGTTACAAATCTGAATGACTTACAAACTAAAAATAAAGCAGGTAAGGCTTTATTAACAATACCAGAAGGTGCAAAGCTACTATCACCAGCGTTATACGAGGCTGAAGAGGGCTGGGTTGCGATTGTCAGTAAACAAGGCCGGTTATTAATATTCCCTGTGAGTGAAGTGCCGGTATTAAGCCGCGGTAAAGGAAATAAGCTGATTCAAATCCCGACTAAAGATTTAAAATCAGGGGATGATAAAGTGATCGGTTTTTGTGTGGTCAATGAGCAGCAAGCTATTCGTATTAATGCGGGTAAACGACATATTAATTTGAAATTATCTGATTTAGATGCTTATAAAGGAAAACGGGCCCAGCGTGGTGTTAAATTACCACGTGGTTTTCAAAACCCAGGTTCCATTGAATTACTTAACAAGAATTAAGTGATAGAAAAAAGAGAAAACACAAAAAAGCCAAGCATAACGCTTGGCTTTTTTGTGTGTCGAACTTTTTATTCACTAACGACCGGAATACCAGCAATTTTCGACTGCCATAAAGCAGGGCCTGTTTTATGTACTGATTCACCGGTAGAGTCGACTGCTACGGTTACGGGCATGTCTTCAACATAAAACTCTCGGATAGCTTCCATTCCTAAGTCATCAAAAGCGATAACTTTAGCTTCTTTTATTGCTTTAGAGACAAGATAAGCAGCGCCTCCAACAGCCATTAAATAGGTGGCTTTATGTTTTTTAATGGCGGCAATACCATCAGGACCACGTTCAGCTTTTCCAATCATACCCAGTAAGCCGGTTTTATCGAGCATCATCTCGGTAAATTTATCCATACGGGTTGCTGTTGTTGGGCCTGCTGGACCAACAACTTCATCTTTCACAGGGTCAACTGGGCCAACGTAGTAAATAAAACGATTTTTGAAATCAACACCGTCTGGTAACTTTTCACCCTTGGCAAACATGTCAGCAATGCGCTTATGTGCAGCATCGCGGCCGGTTAACATGTGACCAGTTAACAGTAGACGGTCGCCAGGCTGCCAAGTATGCGTTTCTTCTTCAGTGACAGTATCCAGATTAACGTGTTTAGTTTTTGCATCGGGTGCCCAGGCAATTTCTGGCCAATCTTCAAGCTTGGGTGGTTCTATATAGGATGGGCCAGATCCGTCGAGAACAAAGTGTGCGTGACGAGTTGCCGCGCAATTTGGAATCATTGCGACAGGTAGAGACGCGGCATGTGTGGGCATATGGTTGATTTTTACGTCTAACACTGTTGTTAAACCACCAAGGCCTTGTGCACCTATACCGAGAGCATTAACTTTTTCGTATAGCTCTAGGCGAAGAGCTTCGGCACGATTGCTGGGGCCACGGTCTTTAAGCTCTTGAATGTCAACATGCTCCATTAACGATTCTTTGGCTAGTTTCATGGCCATTTCCGCAGTGCCACCAACACCAATACCTAAAATGCCAGGTGGGCACCAGCCAGCCCCCATGGTAGGTACCGTTTTAAGTACCCAATCTACTAGGCTGTCACTCGGGTTCAGCATGACAAATTTAGATTTATTCTCAGAGCCACCGCCTTTAGCGGCAACATGAATGCTGACGGTATCACCCGGCACTACTTTCATGTGAATAGCGGCGGGCGTGTTATCGCCTGTGTTTTTTCTTGCGCCTAATGGGTCAGAGACGATAGAGGCTCTTAATACATTGTCGGGGTGGAGGTAAGCTTGTCTTACTCCTTCATTACACATATCTTCGACGCTCATGCTGCTGTCCCATTGGACATTCATGCCGATTTCCAAAAATATATTTGCTATACCGGTATCCTGACAGATGGGCCGGTGGTCCATCGCACACATGCGTGAATTAAGAAGAATTTGTGCCATTGCATCCTTTGCAGCGGGTGACTCTTCTAACTCATACGCTTGGCCTAACGCTTGAATGTAGTCCTTTGGGTGATAATAAGAGATAAATTGAAAAGCAGCTGCGATACTTTCAATAAGGTCATTTTGTTTGATAATGGTCATTAAAACACCCTGTTTGGTTAAAAAACTTATTGTAACAAAGTGATCGGGTATACGTTATCTCTTACGTTGTTGAAAATAAGCTTTTCGAACTCTTCACTAGGCATTGGCTTGCCAAATAAATAGCCTTGTACGAAATCACAATTGAGGCTTTTTAGAAGCGTGCTTTGCTGCTCTGTTTCAACTCCCTCTGCAATGACATCGATACCCATACTGTGAGCCAAAATAATAATCGTCCGTATAATGTCAGAATCTATTGAGTTAAGCAGGCAGTTATTAACAAATGAGCGGTCAATTTTTAATAAATTAATTGGCAAACGTTTTAAATAACTTAAAGAAGAGTAGCCCGTTCCAAAGTCATCAATGGCAAGTTTGATACCTAACTCTTTTAATGTGTTTAGCTTTTCAATCATCAGTTGTTCGTTATTCATAACGGAACTTTCAGTTATTTCTAATTCAAGAAGCTTATGTGGAAGCTGAGTGGTCTCTAGAATAGACGATATTTTGTTTACGATGCCGTCATCTTCTAGCTGAAGTGTAGATAAATTAACGGCAACTCTAATTGGTTTTGCCCCTCGGTCAATCCAGTTTTTTAACGTTTTGCAGGCTGTTTCCATAACCCACTCGCCAATCATATGAATCTGCCCTGTTTCTTCAGCTAAACCGATAAAGTTATTCGGTGGAATTAGGCCTTTTTTAGGGTGTTGCCAGCGGACGAGGGCTTCCATACCGATAAGCTCGCCGTTTGTGGCGCTAAATTGTGGCTGATAAAAAACCTTTAATTCATCGCGTAAAATAACATTACGTAGTTCATTTTCTATGACTAAACGTTGGTTAATGCTCTCGGACATCGTATCGTCAAAGAAGACGTAAGGGCTTTTTGATTGCTTGGATAAATACATGGCAATATCGGCGTTCTTTATCAGGTTACTGACCGTCTTGCCGCTACTTGGATAGACACTGATGCCAAGACTGGCGCTAACGTGCATTTCTTTCTCTAAGAAAACAAAGGGCCTTGAGAGGTTGTTTTGTATTTTACGTGCTAGGGTTTCGATTATTTGATGTGATTTAACATCGGTTAAAGCGACAACAAATTCATCACCACCAAACCTTGAAATGATATCGACATCTCTAACACTTCTTGAGAGGCGCTCAGCAACAATTTTAAGCAGTAAATCGCCGGCTTCATGGCCATAGGAATCATTGACTAATTTGAAACGGTCTAAATCGAGGAAAATAACGGCCATTATTTTATGCTCGCGCTCGTGTTTGTTGATCAGCTCAGAAACTTTCTTAGTAAATAAAGACCTGTTCATTAGGCCTGTTAAATGATCTTTATGCGCTAAGTTAAATATTTGTTTTTCAGTTTGTTTGGTGGCTAATATTCGATTAATCCGATGAATAAAAAGAGACAAGTTTAATGGTGTTGAAAAATAATCGAGTGCTCCCATTTTAAATGCATTATTAATCGAGGTTTCACTCTCTAAGTTTGAGGTGATAGTGAAAGGAATACCGCTGCTATTAAAAACCTCACACGTTTTGACAAGCTCAATGTCATCATGAGATAAATCATGATTTAAAATAACGATATCAGGTTTATTTCGTTCGCAATAAAGCATCCCCTGATAATTGTTAATTACTTCATCTACATTGTGGCCACTATCTTCCAAGGCATTTTTGATTAAAAAGCGGTCTCTTTTGTCAGCGTTTATTAATAAAACCCTAGCAGGGTTAAGGTGTTGACTGACGACTGGGTTTTCAGTCTCACTGTTGTTTAGTCTTATAGAGACTTCTTTGATAACTAACTCAGCCTCAAATAGAATTATTTTATGTTGAAGGCCTAGAAATTTAGCTTCTCCATCATCACAAGCACTTTCTAATTTCTTGCAGGCTTGTGAAAGGCGTAGTGCAGCAATATCGAAAGCGCTATTTTTAACAGATTCTGCAAGACGTTTTATAGCAATCCTATCGAGCTTTGAGACACTATCTGTTAAGCGGGATAAGCTGAGAGGGGTTTGCTCAAGGAAAGACTGTAAAGTAGTTTTGAACTCAGCTCCAAGGTTTTGTTGCCGTTTTAAATATGTTTTTTCATCCAAGACTGTTTGTATGAGAGGTTTGTCTTCACTGTCCTCGATAGGGTTGGTTTGTGCAGCTTCTTGCGTAACCCATTTCTGTAAGGTGGTTTTTAATGTGGGCAGTGTTAATGGTTTTGACATGAAGTCATCCATTCCCGCCGCGATACATTGTTCTCGGTCAGCGTTTTGTTTGTTGGCTGTTAGTGCAACGATAGGTGTGTGTTTGTCGACAGTTTCAAGTTCACGTATTTGGAATGTTGCTTCATAACCATCCATCTCTGGCATTTGACAGTCCATCAAAATAAGGTCGAAGGACTGGCTGGAAAAAAGCTCTAATGCCTCAAGACCATCGTTAGCCAAGGTTACATTACAGTGGAAGCGTTCTAGCATGGCTTTAGCAACCAGTTGATTCGCTTTATTGTCTTCAACAACAAGAATTTTCTTAAATGAATAGTCTGGTAGGGGTTCTTTGAGTGCTTGCTGTTCAGGTAATAATGTTGGTTTTGATTCAACGGTTGAGCGTAAATGCAATAATAAATCAGATTGTTTAATTGGTTTAGTAATATGCCCAAATACGTTGAGCTCTTTTGTTGCATTAAGCTGACTTGACTGGTTAGCGATGAGGACAATTATCTTTGTGTTGGCTAAAGTATGGTCAGCGTTAATCATACGAATTAAGGCTGTTTGGCTAATGTTTGAACGAAGATTATCAATTAAAATATAATCGTAAGGCTTTGATAAAGTTTCGTGTTGACGTAGTTTCTTTATAGCTGTCATCCCATCAGTGACATGGTCGGCATGAAAAGGTGATGCTTGAAATTGTTGAACGATAAAACGGTGAGAAAAATCATCATCGCTAACCGTTAAAACATTAGGTTGAGTGGGTGATATTTCAGCGCTTGATAGTTCAAAGGCTTCGGCTTGCATGTCGACAGTAAAATTAGCAGTAAACCAAAAAGTGCTGCCTTTACCAACTTTGCTTTTTACGCCCATTTCACCGCCAAAAATAGTGACTAGCTGTCGGCTGATGGCAAGCCCTAAGCCTGTTCCACCATATTCTCGAGTAGTAGAGTTATCGGCTTGAGAGAAGGCAGTGAAAATTTTATTTTGAACTTCTTGAGGGATACCAACGCCGGTGTCTTTTACTTCAAATAATAAGGTTAGGTTGTTTTCATTCAATGCTGAGGTTGAGATAGAAATGCTCACCTCACCAGCCGGAGTGAATTTAATGGCGTTACCGAGTAAATTTTGTATGATTTGTTGGAGCCTCAACTCATCAGCAATTAGATGAAGAGGTACATCGGCATCTAAAAAATAGGCGATAGAAATGTTTTTGTGCTGAGTTTGAGCGCTGAGTAGGGTAATGGAGTTTTCCAACGTGTTACGTAAATTAAACGATTCTTCGTGTAAGTCGACATCTTGTTGGTTATATTTGGAAAAATCTAAAACATCATCGATAAGGCTTAGTAATGAATTTGCACTGCTAGAGGCAACCTTTAGGTATTCTTTCTGTTGGACGTTAAGGTCCATATCAGATAATAGTTCTAGCATGCCTGAAATACCATTTAAAGGCGTTCTCAGTTCATGACTGACATTGGCGGCAAACTCGCTTTTGACTTTAGCTGCCTCAATAGCGATGTCACGCGTAGTAATGAGTTCTTGTTCACGATTTTCCAAAATATGCATCATGTCTGTAAAGGCTTGTTCCATACGCATAATGTCTTCTGTGCTACCGATACCTTTGCGTTCAGTTCGCTTGCCTTGAGCAGCATTTAGCATATTTTTAGCTAAATTATCGATTGGTTTGCTAATACGTTTTGTGATGAATAAAAGAGCCCACAATAATAATAGGGCTAAGCTACCTATCACCATTAAGTTGTACTTATAAAAATCACTTTTAAGCGACCTGAGTACATTTTTTCCAACCGTTAGGCGCACGTAACCTAGAAGTTCTGGTTTAAATTCACTATCTGAATAAAGTAATGTTTCTTCATCGAGCGTACTATAAACAGGTGAGCTATAGCTCCACTCATGCTCATTTTCATAATCTAAAGACGTTGATTCTACTGGCAAGGTGTTAGGGCCTGCACTTAACAGGTCACTACTTTGGTAGATTACTTGCATTTTGTCATCATAGATCCCTGCTGCTTTAACATCCGGGAAGGAGAGGATTGATTCTACGACTAATTCAGCTTCATCCTGACTGAGATAGAGAAGGGCGATGCGACTGTTATTTCCTAATGACTCAACAAGCTGGAGTCCAGTTTGATTAAGGCTGTCATGAACACTTTTAGACGATAAATTGGAGGTGATTAAAGTGGCAATGGATATTAAAAGTATGATGCCAATAAAGTAGGTTGTCGTTAGGAGGTTTTTAAAACTACGTTGTGTTAAAAATTTGTAAAACGTTTTAATCATTTGCTGAGGCTCTTGGGTAGGTCAAAGCAAAATTGGTTTTTTGATCTAAACGAATGGTGTTTGGAAGATGTTTGGCTGTTCTAAGGTTCGCAACAACTAGGGATGACTGCATTGGCGTAACGGGTGATGCTTTTTGCCCACTTAATAGTCGAACTGTGGTGGTGGCTAGATCTCTTCCTATTTGTTGACTATCTGGAAGCAGTGATAATAAAGCCCCTCTTCGTACATGTGAGGGGTTAGTGGATATGACGACTTGTTGATATTTCCAAGCGTCCGATAAAATTCGTGGTAATAAGCTTTTACTATCAAAGGTGGGATCATGGTGTATAAGCCATAAAGCACTGTTAATATGGTCATTATTGCGAGCAATCTCTTTATAAATTAGGGCCGCTTGTTGCAAACTTGAGGCTTCGTATGGAATGACGGTTATTCCTGTGTTCGGGGTGTTTTCAATGGCTCTTTGAACTAACCAACCATTAGTTTTTGGATCAAAAACAACATGAATTTCCTTGACTGTTGGTTGTATTTTTTTTAATTCAGAAAAGAGAAGAGTGGGGTCTGGGGTCATAGAAATGCCATAACGGCCATTGTTGATATCATGGTCAGAAAGAAATAAGGCACCATAGGTTGTTTTATAAAGAGAGTTTATTTTTTCTTGTAGTGCTCGCCTGCCGCCACCTAATAAAATAACAGCGTCTGGGCTCTCTTGTCTAAGAGAATTTAGGATATCTGTCTCCAGCATTGAGTTATCCATTAATTGTGTTTGTACGTTTAGCTTAGGCTGTTCCTTAATGCCACTAATAATAGATTCAAAAAGTGTACTATAAGGTTTTCTAACATCAGGGTAAACAACAGTGATGTTGAAGGTAGCGCTAGCTTCTAATGTGTCATCAGCAAGTATTGTCGTTGTATAAAAAAGTATGGCAAGTAGAGCGGTACTATAAAATATCTTAAAATATATCATGTTGTTTAATCATCCCTGATTATTGTTTATTTGCCATTATCGACAGCTTTATCGATTTAATGAAAAGATTTTCTCAGTTCAACAAAAAAAGCTCTGCCAGCAAGAGGCAGGTCATCGGGGATGCTTCCAGGTGCTTCGGATGGCTCTTTGACTGTTTCATCGAGTAAATTTCTAGCCGATAAAGCAAGTTCTATGTCAGGGCTAAGTCCTTTTGCACGTAGAGTTAAATCAATGGTGGTGTAATTGCTTATGTCTGGGCGTAAATCGCTTGCAGCACGTTGCCTATCACGGACATGGTTTAGCTGTGAGTTAATTGACCAAACGGGCGATATGTCATAATTGGCTCTCAGATAAAGTTGTTGTTGAGGGGCATCTGCGGCATCGCTATTAGTGTCTTTATCCTCAGAAGACTGGTAGGCATAATTACCATAGATGGAAAGCTTGTTTGTTACATTCCAGTTTGCTTCCATTTCTAAGCCGTGCCCTGTTTGTTTGCCAGTATTGCTAGCCGTCGTAGGAGCAAATCGAATGATATCATCCATTACATAGTAGAACATATTCATGCTGAGTTTTAGGTTGTTGGATGCAACATAGTCAAAGGCTATTTCATAGGTGTCAATAATCCCGGGATCTAGATCTGGATTACCTAAAGCAATAGGGTTGTTAATATTGAACTGTTCAGCAAATGAAGGGGCACGAAAAGAGCGTCCGTATAAAAGCTTACTGGTTAAGCGGTAACTGGTTTGCCAGACTAAGGCTAGTCGTGGGTTAAGGGTGTCGCCAAAATCCGAGTAATGGTCGTAGCGTAGGCCGGCAGTTAAAGTCCAATCAGGAGCAAAGTCCCATGCGTCTTGTACAAAGCCATAATAAATTTTACGTGTTTTTTCTTGGTTGAAAGGGGCCGTATCGCTGACGTCAACTAGTCCGCCAAGAGGGATTAAGGCTGGGCCAAACGGTAAATAGTTTTTCTTTTCTTCAATTTTGTATTGGTCTTGATGGTGGAATCCAGCACCGAGACGAATATCATGTTTTTTTAAGCCAGTAAAAAAGCTAGATAAGTCAATTCGGTTATGGCGTTCGTATACATCCGGCTTACCCAGAACACCATTTGGAAAAGTATGGGCTGGAATACCTGTTGTATTAGCACCCGGTGGGAGTAATACTAAATCAGATCGGGTGATACTGTTAAAAAAGCTATATTGCGCTTTAAAGTCCCAGTTTTTAGAGAAATCTGTGTTTTTATACGTAACGTCCGCATTATAACGATCAGCATCTGCTTCACCAACGGGGTCAAGTGCTTGAAAAAGTCCAGCACCTGCCTGGCCGTCTCTTCTGGCTTGATACCCTAAACGTAATTGCCAATTGGCCTTAGAGAGATCAAGTCGGGTGTCTAATGCGCGGCGTCCTAAATTAATATTACCTGGCGCTAAAGAGGCAGAGGTTCCAGTAAGATTATCAAGTGTTGTTTGGAAATCTGAGTTTACGTTTTCGTGCTGGCCATGTGTATCTAAAACTTGAGCAGAGAACGCCATGTCCCAACCGGCTTTCGAACCGCCGTATTGTATCCAGCCTCGGTATTCATCAAAGCTCCCTGCGGACGCGCCTATTTCTAACCCATCTATTTCAGTGGGATTTTTAGTAATGATATTTATAGTTCCAGCAAACGCGTCAGCCCCATAAATAGCAGAACCTGGCCCCCTGATAACTTCGATACGAGAAATGTTCTCAACAGGCATCCCTCCCCAAGCCTGAGAACGGTCCCCAGTAAATATATTAGTAATAGGAATACCGTTGACTAGAAGTAAAGCTTGGGAGTTAAATTTTGATGTGATTCCTCGTATTTGGTATATAGGGTTATAGCCACCAGCAGTATAAGAGACATGCAAGCCAGGAACAGTTTCTAACACTTCATCAATATCACGGGCGCCTATTTGACGAATAGTTTTAGAAGTAATGATACTAGCAACAGCAGGTGCTTGTGACACTGTTTGCTTTCGCCCAGTGGCTATATAAATATAATCCTCATCACCATATATGTTTTCTAGGGTATCACCCCCCTCATCGTAGGCATATGAAGTGCTTCCAAAAATGAGAAATATTGTTAACAACAGCCAAGTAAGAGTTTTTTTCATGTCCGAGTCGATAAACTTTTATTAATTATAGTGAGCTTAGTTTATGTTTTGAAAATTACCAGTCTCTGCTATCTTTCCCGGTATAATTAACTCGTTGACAACTAAGAGGGAAAAAAGCCCCTTCTTTTTGATTAATGGAATCAATATAACAAGGAAGGATGCCAGCCGAAAAACCTAATATTGTTGCGTAATAATGATCCTGCCTAGTAAAGCCAATATCGGCCATTAGGGCTGCATCAATGCCAGCAGCATTTAAAGTAAGTCGGTATTTAGAGTTTGTTAAGATTTTTTCTATTTCAAAAGCTAATTTTAGATGAGGCCCATCTCCAAGGCCTAGTTTTTTAGCTTCTTTAAGTATTGGTGCAATTCGTTCATCAGCCTTAACAAGAGGGCGACCATAACCGCGAATTGATCGTTTTCTTTTAAGTTCTTCCAAGGTAAAGTCAATAAGGTTTTCATTGGTATCGACTGCTTTTTTCGCCCTTATTATGAAATCCATTGCGAGGTAACCTGCATTAGTTCCATAGATGTTTGCTTCTGAACAAGCTGTTGAGGCAGCTGTTGCAAGTGCGCCAGTAGATCTTGATGTTCCGGTAATGGCCGCAACTCTATTATTCCAGATTCTTGGGTCGGGGTAACTAATCGTTAGAGACCATATTTTTTCCATCAACTTAATTTCATTGTCTGAAAACATTTTATTTGTGATTCCAAAAATGAAATGTTTAAACCAAGATATATCATTAAGTTCTGTAAATAAGTCTTTGCCTCTATAAACGACACGTTCTCCTATAAATGCTGCGCCAATATCGGTTTGCCAGTTATCTTCAGCCTGCTTAAGTGTTATCGGACCTTTCATAGTTCGTCTTGGGATGTTTGGTTAGAGTTTGATGGGCCAGGGTCGTTGGTGAGGGTTAAGCCATTTCCAAAAAATGGGTATTTACGCCAGCCAAGCTTTTTTTGTTCAAGTGAGTGTGCTGCAGCGCCCGGAAGGCGAAGTAAAAGGTATAGCATTTCTGCTTGTTCATCCGTAAAACCTAAGTCGGTGAAGGCTGCGGCTATGACACCAGTCATGCCTAATGGCGCATCAGCAGCTTTTTCAAATATCTGTCGATTAGCTGATAAATAGCTGAGAGCTCCGTCAGAGTATATGGACGTTAAGTGATCCAATGTTTGTAAAACGGGGGTGGCACAACTTGCCCCATACGGGTCAAAGCCAGGGGTGTGTTCACTAGCTGGCCAAACTTCAATTTCTTCTTCATCTTGATAGTTGGATAAACTTTGCTTCCATTGAGTTAATTCAAATTCACACTGTTGCCATAAGCGCATCACTTGATAAACTTCCCTTGCCCCTCCATTTTTGCCAGCACTGGGTGCTAAGGCGGCCATTAAACAGGAAGCGGCGGTTGAACCGCCTACACCACCATTCATAGCAGCACGGACACCTAAATCACGAGGGCCCGGATTGGCAATAGCAATAGCGATAGCCTCTAATAGTTTAGACTCCCAGGGTAAGGGTTTTTCAAGTTTAAATAATAAAAAAATGTATTCGGACCAAGAGATTTTACCCAATAAGTCACCATAAACATTGTAACCAGAACAATAAGAAGCTTTGGCGGCAAATGGGTTGTCAGGTTCTTCTTCTTCAAACCAAATTTTAGTATTTATTTTTTCTTGTTCCATTGTTACTTCATCCCTTTTAAGCGCGTAGCAATAGGGGGAATTTCTTCTGCATCTATTCTAACGTCGAGTAGAGTGGGTCCTTTGCGTTCACAAATTTTATTAGTATCGAGCTGCAGTAAGTCATCGGCTGTTTCAATGGTATGACTCATGATGCCCATGGCTGATGCCATTAAAGCGTAACTAATATTCGGTAATGTGTTGGCTATATCGGCTGATTTATTTAATCGTTGACCATGTTTAACCATACCAAGATGTTGATCGTTCATCACAAGGAAAATAATATTTAACTTTTCTTGTAATGCGACTGTTATTTCGTTACCCGACATGAGGAAGCTGCCGTCACCAACAATACAAAGAACGGGATCATTTGGGTGCGCTAGTGCAGTACCGATGGCGCTTCCAACTGACCAACCCATTGAACAAAACTCAGTGTTAATTTGTAATAACCCGGCGCTAAATGCTCGTCTATCTTTTTGGTCTCTTTGTGAAGATCGGCGGCCACTAAAGCGCCTGTCATAGGGGTTTAAATAATGAACTGCCCAAGCCATATTATTGCCATTATCAGCTAAGTAACGGGTATTAGGTGGGAAAAGTTGAGTTAGCTGCGCCATTAAAAACTGTGGTTTTAATGGGCTAGACCGATCTTTGGTTTTTGTAGAGTCATCAAGCTCAAAATGGAGTTTTTTTTGATTATCTATACATATATCAGCGAATAATTGAGTTTTATCTATAACGGACTTAGTTGAGATTTTTTCTTTATGTTTAATTTGCGTTCTATTATTTTCTAAAATGGCTTCTAAGATAGTTGGAATATGACCGCCTACTTGGAGCTTCGCCATAGAAGATCTTGTTAGGTTATCTTCGTTATTATCAATATGTATTAGTTTGTTGTTCAATAAAGATAATTGGTCCCATGCATTACTGTTAAACTCACCTAAAGAAGAACCAATAAGGACAATAGAGTCAACGGCATCGGATTGAAGTGCTTTACTCGCACTCTTATGTCCGGCAAAACCAATAACACCTTTATAGGATGGGTGGTAAGGATTAATAAAACTTTTACCATCAGGTGTAGCAACAAATTCAATACCTAAATCATTAATGCAATCGGTTATTAATCGGCTACAACCTTTAGCGCCTGCACCGATTACGAAAATAGTCTTTTTTGAATGACGAAGTTCACTTATAAGAGCTTGTATAGCTTTTTCGTCTTTTAAGTAGGGGCGGCTTAATAAATTATTTATATTGACTGGATGTTGTTTAGGAGGGATATGGCTTTTTAATACATCAGTTGGAATGTTCAGGTGTGTTGGGCCTCCTGGCATACTAAAAGCAGACATGATAGCGGATACAAGTTTATGCTCAAATTGCCCCACATGCGTTATATAACTATTGTATTTGGTAAAAAACTGAAACATTCCAGGGATATTAACCCCTGTATCTCCAGATTCTTGGAGAGCCTTTTTACCTACTTTATCCTGAGATGCTTGAGGAGTGATAACAAGTAACGGGGTGTTATTTTCAAATGAGGAAGCAACACCGGTGATCATATTTGTTGCACCTGGGCCGGTAGTGGAACAGCAGACACCTAGTTTCCCGGTATTTCTTGCATAGGCGTCGGCCATAAAAACAGCCCCTGTTTCATGTCTAGCGGTGATAGCTTTTATGCCGCCACGTTTCTCACTTTTAGCTAAGGCATTGTAGAGTGGTTCGATAGCACCACCTGGAATGCCGAAAACATATTCAACACCAATTTTTTCTAAATAATCGAGGAGAAGCTCGCATGTGGCGATTTCATTTTGCGGGACTGCTTGTGTTAGGGTTAAACTCATCCGGTTCTCCATTGGATTTTTAAATACTTAACAATCAATAAGTTAGTAGATTAACTTAAATTATTATATTAAGTTAATAAAATTAATATAATTGTCCCTGTTTGTAAAGCCTTAATTTTGGGAGAAGAGAAAAACTTATGCTCTGAAAAATCATATTCTTAATGAGCCTAGCCAATGGGTAATAATTAAATAATGTGCTATTTGATTAGTGCTGGGGAGGGGGAGGTGTTGAAGTACGTCAACATCGTCTTGATGATGGTATTGACGTACTTCAATAAACAACCTTAACTATTACAACTTAACGATTAGGAATATGCAATGCTCTCTTATCAACAGCGAGGGCAGCTTCATGCAGTGCCTCAGAAAGTGTTGGATGGGCATGAATGGTTAATGCGAGATCTTCAGTGCTAGCAGAGTACTCTAGCGCCAATACTGCTTCAGCGATAAGCTCAGATGCTTGTGCGCCGATAATGTGCACACCTAGAATTTGATCTGTTTCTTCATCAGAGATGATTTTGACCATACCCGTGGTATCGCCTAGGGCTTGAGCACGACCACTCGCTGCAAAAGGGAACGTGCCTATTTTTACTTTTATACCTGCAGATTTAAGGTGTTGTTCGGTTTGCCCAACCCATGCAATTTCAGGACCAGTGTAGATAACATTTGGAATAACATCGTAGTTTATTTCAGGTTCTTCACCGTAAATGACTTCAGCGACGGCAACGCCTTCTTCAGAAGCTTTATGAGCAAGCATCGGCCCACGAATCAAATCACCAATCGCATAAACACAAGGTTGACTTGTTTGCCAGATCTCATCAACTTCAATAAAACCGCGTTCATCAAGTTCAATTGGAGACTCTGGAGCAAATAAATTATCTGTGTTGGGCCTGCGACCAACCGATACGATCAATTTGTCCAGTTCTATGGTATGTTCGCCTGAAGCATCTTCATAATTGACAGTTACTTTTTTAGCTTTTGTGGTCGCCTTGGTAACGCGGGCACCCATTTTGATATCAAGTCCTTGTTTCTTAAATTGCCGTTTGGCTTCTGCTGCTATTTTTGTATCTACTGCCGGTAAAAACTCATCTTGGGCTTCAAGTAACACAACATCCGACCCTAAGCGGTTCCATACGCTGCCTAATTCCAGGCCAATGACACCGGCCCCAATTACGCCTAATTTTTTAGGTGTTTTATCAAAATTCAGTGCGCCAGTGGAGTCGACAATATTTATGTTGTCGACAGGGGCAGAGGGGATATCGATAGGGCGTGAGCCGGTTGCTAAGATAATGCTGTCTGCTGAAATAACAGAAACATCATCAGTGTTGCTAGTGATTTCGACTTGCTTCCCAGCCAGTAATTTTCCGCGACCATGAAAGCTGGTGACTTTATTAGCCTTAAAGAGACCACTGATGCCACCGGTAAGACGACTTACGATATCGTCTTTGTTTTTGATCATTGTGGGCACGTCAATCTTCAGCCCAGTTACTTTGATACCATGCTCATCTAAGCCGTGGTTTAACTGTTCATAATGATGTGAGGACTCAAGTAGAGCTTTAGACGGTATGCAACCGACATTTAGGCAGGTGCCACCAAGGGATGCTTTATTGTTTTTATCAGTAAACTCATCAACGCAGGCTGTTTTTAGGCCAAGTTGAGCGCAACGAATTGCGGCGACATAACCACCCGGTCCACCGCCGATGACAACAACGTCAAATTTATTATCTAAACTCATGGGATGCTCCCTATTAAACGTTTAACAGTAATCTTGCGGGGTCTTCTAAGAAGTCTTTTATAGTGACTAAAAAGGACACTGCTTCTTTACCATCTATAATTCGATGATCATAAGATAAGGCTAGATACATCATAGGACGTATAACCATTTCACCGTTTTCTACCATCACTCGTTGGTTAATGGCATGCATACCCAAAATAGCACTTTGTGGTGGGTTCAAAATAGGAGTCGACATCATTGAGCCAAATACACCACCATTAGTGATTGTAAATGTACCGCCGGTTAGATCATCGATGCCTAATTTTCCATCACGGGCTTTGATACCAAATTCAGCAATACCGCTTTCAATGGCGGCAAAATTTTTCAGGTCTGCATCTCTCAGTACCGGCACTACTAAGCCGCGAGGTGATGAAACGGCAATGCCGATATCATAATAACCATGGTAAATAATATCTTGTTCATCAACAGAGGCGTTGACTGATGGGAAAAGCTTAAGTGACTCAACGGCTGCTTTAACAAAAAATGACATAAAGCCTAATTTTGTATCATGAACTTTCGAGAATTGATCTTTATATTTACTGCGAATGTCCATAATAGGCTGCATGTTTACTTCGTTAAACGTTGTTAACATAGCCGTGTTTTGCTGAGCTTGAATTAAGCGCTCTGCAATTTTTGCTCGAAGGCGTGTCATCGGCACGCGTTGTTCTGCACGCTCACTTGTTGGTAAGGTTGGCATTGGTGTTGCCTTAGCCGCTTTGCTCGGTGCCGAATTGCTCATGGTTGCTGAAGCTGTTGTGACGCCATTACTAGACTGTTGCTTGATATGGTTTAGCACATCGGTTTTGGTGATTCTGCCGCCTTTACCTGAGGCTGCAATTTGTTGGGGGTCTAATCCATGCTCAGCAACGAGTTTTCTAACAGCAGGACTAAGTGCTTCAGTTGAACCTGAATTTTTTTCAGCAGGTAAAGTCGTTGTTGCTGGTTCTGATTTTGCCGGTGTTGCTTTTGGGCTTGGGGTTTCTGGTTTGGCGCTACCAGCTTCTATGCGAGCCAGCAATTGGCCGCTTAATACAGTAGAACCTTCTGGCTCAATGATTTCTGCTAACACGCCATCTGACAGTGCAGGGACTTCTAAAACTACTTTATCTGTTTCGAGGTCAACTAGATTTTCATCTTTTAAAACGGTGTCACCGGCTTGTTTATGCCAAGTTACTAAAGTGGCATCGGCAACGGATTCTGGAAGGCTAGGTACTACGACTTCAATGCTCATGTTTGTTCCTTTTTTTTAAAGTCTATTTTTTAATAAAGTGCTGTATGGATTAATTTTTGTTGCTGTTCAACATGTAGGCTAAATTGACCAACGGCTGGTGATGCTGACATAGGCCGACCTGCATATTTAAGTTCTAGCTTCTCGCTGAGTAAATCAAAAAACCGATGTCTAATTTGGTACCAGGCACCTTGATTTTTGGGCTCTTCTTGACACCAAACGAGTTGTTTTAATTGAGGGTATTGCTCAAAAGACTCATGTAGCTCATCGATAGGGAATGGGTAAAGCTGTTCGGCTCTGAAAATAGCAACGTTTTCAAGGCCATCGCTTCTGCGCTGTTCGAGTAAATCATAATAGACTTTTCCAGAGCAGACGATCAGTCTTGTGACTTTATTAGGATCAATATCATCCACTTCTTGAATCAGTGGGTGAAACTTGCCTTCAGTGAGCTCTTCTAAGGTAGATGTTGCTAGTTTGTGTCGCAGTAAGCTCTTAGGGCTCATTATAATCAGTGGTTTACGGAAGTAACTCAATGTTTGGCGGCGTAATAAATGAAAGATCTGTGCTGGTGTCGATGGAACACAAACTTGCATATTATGTTCGGCGCATAATTGTAGGTAACGCTCTAAGCGGGCTGATGAATGTTCAGGGCCCTGGCCCTCGTAACCATGAGGTAATAACATAACAAGACCACAGATGCGCCCCCATTTTGTTTCACCTGAGCTTATAAATTGATCCATCAGCACTTGTGCACCATTGGCGAAATCACCAAATTGTGCTTCCCATATAACTAGATCATCGGGTTCTGTTGTGGAGTAGCCATACTCGAAACCTAGAACCGCTTCTTCAGATAGAAAAGAATCATAGAGAGAGAATCTACCTTGTTCTAGAAACATATGTCTTAGCGAGGTATAGGTCTCACCATTTTGCGTATTATGCAAAACGGCATGGCGGTGGAAAAATGTTCCGCGGCCTACGTCCTGCCCCGTCATTCTAATATTTCTACCTTTACTTAGTAATGTTCCATAGGCCATGTTTTCAGCATAACCCCAGTCGATAGGTAAGGCGCCAACAGACATTTTTTTTCTGCTTTCTAGTACTTTTTCCACTCGGTTTTGAAGTGAAAATTCCGGCGGTAAGGTAAGCATGAGGTCGGAGATCTCATGAAACTCTTTGGCAGGTACCGTGGTGTCGCACGGGTCATCCCACTTGCTTGATAAAAAGGCATTCCATTTGGCAACAAACGGGTTAACTTTATGTTCTAAAATTGGCCGTGAGACAATTTCACCTTTTTCTAGAGAAGAACGATACTCCGACTCTAAGTTTTTCGGCACGTCGGCAGATAATGAGCCTTCATTAACAACACGATCGGCGTAAATTTTACGCGTAGTCGGTAGCTCACGAATAGTTTTATACATCAATGGTTGAGTCACAGCCGGTTCATCCGCTTCATTGTGGCCACGTCGGCGATAACAAACCATGTCTAAAACAATGTCTTGTCTAAACTCATGACGGAAATCAACGGCTAGCTGAGCTGCAAACAAAACGGCTTCTGGGTCATCTGCATTAACATGCAGAATAGGAGTTTCCAGCATTTTAGCCACATCGGTAGCATACAATGTTGATCGTGTATCAGCAGGGTTACTGGTGGTAAAGCCGATTTGATTATTGATAACAATGTGAATCGTGCCGCCTGTGCCATAGGCACGGGTACGAGACATTTGCAACGTTTCCATGATCACGCCTTGACCAGAAAAAGCCGAATCACCATGTATTTGAATAGCAACAACTTCATCTTCGCCTGTTTCACCGCGTCGATCTTGTCTTGCACGTACTGAGCCTTCAATAACTGGGTTGATAATTTCTAGATGAGAAGGGTTGAAAGCCAAGGCAAGGTGCATTTCCCCTCCTGGCGTATTAATGTCCGAGGAGAAGCCCATGTGATACTTTACGTCGCCAGAGCCGTCTTTGGCTGGAGAGGCAGAACGCTTGCCTTCAAACTCTTCAAAAAGAATGGATGGCTTTTTACCGAAAATATTGACGAGAACATTCAACCGGCCACGGTGAGCCATGCCTATAACGGTTTCTTTGACGCCATGCTCACCTAGTCGTTGAAGCATTTCGTCAAGCATCGGAATTAAGCTTTCCCCACCTTCTAGTGAGAAACGTTTTTGCCCAACATAGGTTCTGTGCAGGTGGTTTTCAATGCCTTCAGCGGCGGTCAGTAGCTTTAGTAGCCATTTTTTCTGATCGGCCTCAAGGTTTAGGCGAGCGCGTGGGCCTTCCATACGGCGTCTTACCCAAGAGCGCATTTCAGTGTCGCTAATGTGCATGTATTCAACACCAATACTGTTGCAATAGGTTTCTTTGAGTATTGGCAGAATATCTTTCAGTGCTAATTGTTCAGGTGTGTTGTGTAAGGTACCTGTGTCAAACTGCGTATTAAGGTCAAGCTCACTTAACCCATGAAAAGCGATATCTAATTCAGCAATTAGTTGTGATTTTGGTGGTGTTAGTGGGTTTACATTAGCTTGTTTATGACCATTAATTCGATATGAATTCATCAGTCTTGAAACAGCAGCTTGTTTGGCTAATTGCTCTGAAGAAAGGCCGCCTTGAATGACACGAACTCCGGTGGGAGCCTTGGCGAGGTTAGAAAAGTGTTTTTTAATAGATGAATGGGGGATATCAACTGTTTCAGCATTCGATCGTATGGAATGAAACTTTTCTCGCCATTGCTCATCAACTGATTCTGGGTCATTGAGGTATTGCTCATATAGGTCTTCAACAAAGTTTGCATTAGCACCATTTAGGGCGGAAGTGCTTTTAAATAACTGCATTAAATTGTTCATTAAAATATTCCGTCTGTCTAAATTTATGTAGGGGTTTGTAAGTGTAATCGAGTTTTAAGAAAAGATAAGGGTTTAAATTACTCATTTTGTTAATGCTTAATATTTAGCACTATAGTGGTGCCCCGAGCAGGATTCGAACCTGCGACTTCACCCTTAGGAGGGGTGCGCTCTATCCAGCTGAGCTACCGAGGCCATATTAAAGAATTGTCAAATGTATTTTAAAAATGGAACCCTGATTAATTCGCGTCAAATAATATCACTATTGGGCTTTTTAGGGATAGCGCAAAACGCTTATTTTTATAGCTTTGTGAACTTGAGGGAGACTATTTTTTTGCGCGTTCGCGTTCACATGCTGTAATAAATTTATGGATCTCTCTTTTTTCTTGGCTGGCCAAGTTAAGGAATTCGCAGCCGACGCGTGTAAAGCCTTCTAACGGAGACTTTTTTACAGAGCAAACGGTTAAATCTAACTGAATAGTACTACCGTCTTTAAGGGTCATGCTGGCAGGCGTTAGAATAGAGCCTTTTTTCACATAAGAGTTTGAATAAACCGCAATGCAAATACCGCCGAAGCTAACATCGTAAACATAGCCTGAAATAAGGTTTTCAGAAAACTGAATGGCAGCGGTAAATTTATACTTTTCGATATTCTCAATGGGTACTCTGAAGAAGGATCTTTTTTGGGGGTGATATATTTTTTCGGGCATCGCCATCAGGTAGCTGCCATCGTGCAATGTGCCGGTAATAGTTGAGCTAAAATTAAAAGGAACGGCGTGATGCTTGGCGTTAACTTGTATAACCGTGCCGGGTAGCATTTTAAGATGAGCGGCTCGGTTATTTAATTGATCGAGTATTAATTCGTTTGTTGATACGTCAAGTAATCTACTGGTGCACTCTAATTGATTATCGAATACCAGCGAAACTTGTACATGCGATTCCATTAGAATTTGCAACATGTGTTTAATGCGAGAGGGCCGAACGATAAAATTTGGGTTAGGGTTGGGTGTTTGTTCCTCTTCTTCTGAGCGCAATAATGACTTTAGACTGGATATAAAGTTCACGTGTAATTAAGCAATGGAGATGTTTCTTGATACTTTACTGTTAGCGGCATGGCCGTCTGCCCCATATGTAGATGTGGTTGTGCTCGCTTGTCCACGTAAAACATCCAGTGAGCGTTGGGTGTGTCGACGATTAAGCTCAATAATGGAGCCGTTTATTTGATTCAGTTCTTTATTGTCTTCCGCTAAAGCTTGAATGTTGGACCAGGCTTTTTCTAGTAATGTCTTGATACCTCCAGGCGCTAAGCTGGAAAGGGCATCTGAAAAACCGTAAAGACCTTTGTTGATATTCATGTTTCTTAAAAAAATATGCGTGGTTTTGGTGTGGTTTTCTAGGTGGGTAACTAAGGCTTTTTTTTCGTCAGAAAGTTCCAATAATTGCTGACTGTCTTTCAGCTTCAAAACGGCTTGTTCTTTTTTTAAGGTGCTGTTTAATTGACCTGAGATGTGCTCAAGCTGTTGTATTAGTTCAATAAGTTGATCCGATGATTTTTTTGTCATGATGATTTCTTTTTAAGGTGAAGCGCTGTTTCACTTTTAATAATTCGATCAGCTATTTTTTCATTATCGATGTTGTACTGACCCTCTTCAATGGATTGGCTAATGGCCTCTACACGACCGGTATCAATAACAGGAATGTCTTGAAGAGACTGTTCAATTTGTTGGAGTTTGGATGCGTTTTCAGTTAAATCAATACTATCACTATCAGCTGTTTTAGTAGCGTTTTTGGCGCTACTTTTGGTGTTTTTCTTGGTGTTATTTGCTTTGTTAACAGGGCTCTGAGCTGATTTATGGCCGGTTTTTTTGATATTAATAGACATAATAATTCCTGTGGCTATGCATCACCTGTATCGGCGATTTGTAAGGAAACTTGATGGTTAATAGACGCTCTCATATGCTTACTCTAACAGTTTGCGAATCAGAAATAATTCCTTGGATGATTTTTTTGGTTTTAATGTTTTTCACTTTGATTTTGTCATTTTTGCCTCCGGCCATCAATGCAATGCCTTTCATGCTGATTTGGAAGCCTTTGTTTTTTGCAATGATTGTGATGTTGTCACCTTTTTTAATAAGGGTTGGGGTTGACAAAATATTGACACTGACAAGATCGCCTCGGCGAACTCGCCTTTTTAAGACATGATTTATCGCATGTTTAGACTCTGATAAGTAAGCGGATCGATGTCCTGTCAGTTCAATTTTTTTTAATGTAATGTCAGATTCTTTAAGAAGGTGCCCTTTGTTGAACGGCTGGTTAAAAACCAAAGCATGGCTGAAAAGTTGAACCTGTGCCGTCATAAATATTCGCCAAGGAGTCTGCGATATGCATTCAATTTTTAATGTATTTTTTCCTGGTTTTACAGGCGCTTGGGTGAGGCTTATGTCAATCTCTGAAGAACATTTTTTGAGTTTGAGCCGTGAGTCTATGTTTTGAACGGTAATATTGTGTTCTAAATGTTGCTTAGCCAGTCTGTCGGTTAAATAGGTATGTGCATTGTCCAGAATATTTTGATGATCTTCAAACGGTTGCTCTGTTGCAAAGAGCAGCGGAGAAAACAGCAGTAATAAAGTGATTAGTGTTAACAATGATTTCATAAACGTTATGTGCAATATCGTGACGATGTATAGGTTAGAAATATATATGCATTAAATATGCCGTAATAAAGACATTTGTAAATGGAATCGGAGATGATAATAACGAACCGTTTAGATAGTTCTATATAAGGTAATGCAGAGGAAGGGGTGCTTGGTACAAGCTTACCCCGTTATTAAAAGTATGTAATTTTGTCCCCAATGCTTTCCGCTTTGCCGCTTTTTTGCCGTTCTTGCCGCTATTTACCCACCCTTTTATTTTTATAACCTATTGATTTAATTAGATTAAAAAAATGGCATGGTTTCTGCTTTATTGTTTTCAACGAAACAGGAGTGACAGATGGCAACAACGATTGACTCATTATTTGGTGTACACGAACAAGCGCTTATTTATCGTTCTAAACGCGCTGAAGTATTAGCCTCTAATATGGCTAATGCCGATACGCCAGGCTATAAAGCAAGAGACTTTGATTTTAAGTCAGTTTTAAACAGGCTCAACACAGCGGCAGGTCATGTGACACAAACACATCATCAGCATATTGGGTTTGATAAAACACCAGCGACGGTTGCTCTTGCTTATCGTACACCGTTAAGCGCTTCGCTAGACGGTAACACGGTGGATGCACAGGTTGAGCAAGCAAAGTATGCGCAAAATGCAATGGACTATCAAACGTCTCTGCGTTTTGTGAACGGCAAAATTTCCAGTTACCTTTCAGCGCTAAGGGGTGAATAAGCATGTCTTTATATAATATTTTTGATGTGGCAGGTAGCGAAATGAGCGCACAAACAACCCGCTTAAATTTGGTGGCCAGCAATATGGCGAATGCTGAAACGGTAAGCAGCAGTACCGGTGAGACATATCGTGCGCGCCAGCCAATTTTTGCTGAAGTGCTAGACGGAGCAATGGCTAACCAACAATCGGCCGCAAAAAAAGTTCGCGTATTGGGCGTGGTCGAAAGCCAGTCGCCTCTTCGCAGCGAATATGCGCCGCAACACCCAATGGCGAATCAAGACGGATATATTTTTAAGCCAAACGTTAATGTGGTTGAAGAAATGGCCAACATGATGTCTGCAAGTCAAAGCTACAAAAATAATGTTGAAGTGCTAAATACGGCAAAGCAACTTTTACAACAAACATTAAAAATTGGTCAGTAACGGAGAATAACCATGTCAGAAGTCGATTTTAATACGCTACAAAGTTTAGGCCTTGCTCAACAAAGTACGGCGACAAATACCAGTAAATCAAACAGTGATCTAGGGCAGGGCGATTTCCTCAAACTGATGGTTACACAGCTAAATAACCAAGACCCCATGAAGCCAATGGAAAGTGGTGATTTCTTAGGTCAAATAGCACAATTTAGTACAGTCACTGGCATTGATGGATTGAATACCTCTTTCTCAGAATTTGCGTCATCTGTATCAAATGACCAAGCTCTACAGGCAGCTAATTTAGTGGGAAGAAGGGTTAATGTTCCGCTACAGGCAGGTGTCTTAACAGCGGGGGGCTCAATTGATGGAGAGCTGACGTTACCGACCAGTTCACCAGACGTTTCAATCAATATTACTGACCAAGCAGGGCAGATAGTGCAGACCATTCCACTAGGAACACAATCTGCAGGCCCTGTTGCTTTCTCATGGGATGGCAAACGTTCAGATGGAACGGTGGCGTCTCCGGGGCTTTATAACGTTGATGCTAAAGCGCGTATCGACGGTCAAAATTTTGAATTGGATACACAAATTTCGGCAGATGTTGACAGCGTTACCTTGGGCGGCCTAGGTAAACCATTGCAACTGAACCTGTCGGGTCTAGGCAGTGTGCCATTTAGCAATGTTTCAAGAATATTTTAAACACGTTTAGGAGAATACTATGTCATTTCGTACTTCATTAAGTGGGCTTGATGCCTCAGCAACTGATTTATCGGTGATTGGTAACAATATTGCCAATGCCTCTACAAATGGTTTTAAAGAGTCCCGTACAGAGTTTGCCGATGTGTTTGCTACCTCTTTTACAGGTGTGTCTGGTAATACACCGGGTAGTGGTGTTCGTGTTGCCAGTGTGTCGCAGCAGTTTGGCCAAGGTAATGTTGAATTTACCTCCAGTAGTTTAGATCTAGCGATCAACGGTGATGGGTTTTTTGTTCTAAGTGATAATGGAACTAATGTTTATACTCGGGCAGGGGCTTATTCAACCGATAAGGATGGTTTTGTTGTTGATAGTTCTGGGCGACAGTTACAAACATTCCCATCAAATGGGAATGGCACATTTAATACAGGTAACCTTGCCTCGCTGCAATTAAGTACCGGAGACTCTGCGCCGTCGGCAACAACCAGTGTTGAACCTACATTAAACCTGGATTCTCAACAAACTGTTCCATCAACGTATACGACTTTCCCGATTGATCCAACAGAATTTAGTGCAACAGATGCGGATAGTTACAACCATTCAACATCAACAACGGTTTTTGACTCATTAGGCAATGATTTTCCTGCCACGATGTATTACGTTGCAAGTGACCCCAGTAGTAATGAATGGCAAGTGCATACGTATGTAGATGGTAACCCATTAACATTAAATGCGGGAGCCGATGACTTTTTGACGATGACCTTTGATAGCCTTGGTTCATTTCAAAGTATTGCTGAGGCGGCAACGCCCAGTAGTGGCAATGTTGCCTTTGATGCATTGCCAATGAGTAATGGGGCTGCAAACTTAGCGTTAAACTTTGATTACTCGGATACTACCCAATATGGCGGCGATTTTGCTGTTAACTCACTGAGTCAAGATGGATTTGCATCTGGTCGTCTAAGCGGCATCAGTGTTGATGAGGCAGGTATTGTTTCTGCAACGTTCACCAATGGTCAATCCACAGAGTTAGGTCAGGTAGCGTTGGCAACCTTTCCCAATTCACATGGTTTGCGTCAACTAGGCGATACGTCTTGGGCCGATACATTTGCTGCTGGAGACCGAGTGATTGGTTCTGCTGGTACGGCAGGCTTTGGCTCACTTCAGTCTGGTGCGCTTGAAGCCTCTAATGTTGATATTGCAACGGAGTTGGTGAGTTTGATTACTGCTCAGCGTAACTTCCAAGCGAATGCTCAAGCGATTTCAACTGAGAATGAAATCCAAACAGCCATTATTAATATTCGATAATCACTGATTCAAGAAGAGAGAAATTAAATGGACAGTAGCCTTTATGTAGCAATGAGCGGTGCCAAGCAAGCAATGTTGGCGCAAGCGGTGAATTCACATAATTTATCGAATGCGAATACCACGGGCTTTAAAGCCGATTTGTCTCAATTTAGAAGCATGCCAGTATATGGCGCAGGGCTTCCGTCGAATGTTTATGCGATGGCTGAGCGCCCTGGAATAGACTTTGACCACGGCACCATACAGTCAACAGGCCGAGACTTAGATGTCTCTATTAATGGTGATGGCTGGTTAGCTGTTCAGGCAGAAGATGGCACCGAAGCCTATACCCGTGCGGGCGATTTGAGAATTACACCCAATGGGGTGCTAACAACCGGTACAGGCTTAGCAGTGATGGGTGGCGGTGGTCCTGTGGCGATACCAGAGGCTGACAAGGTGGAAATTGGTAGCGATGGCACGGTTAGTATTATTCCACTGGGTGATAGTGCGGCAACATTATCAACCATCGATAGAATTAAATTGGTGAACCCTGAGCTAGCAGATGTTGAAAAAGGTAAGGATGGTTTATTCCGATTAAAAAGCGGACTAGATGCTCAACCCAGTGCCGAAGTGCGTTTGGTATCAGGATCTGTAGAAGGTAGTAATGTGAGTGTTGTCAACGCGATGGTCAGCATGATTGAGCTGGCTCGAAATTTTGAGTTACAGGTCAAAATGATGAAAACAGTCAGTGAAAACGAAGCAGCAAGCGCTCAATTGATGCGCGTCAGTTAGGAGAGTTAAATGTCAACGCAAGCAATGTGGATTAGTAAAACGGGACTAGAAGCGCAACAAACGCGGATGTCGGTTATTTCAAACAACCTAGCCAACGTTAATACAACCGGTTACAAAAAGTCGAGAGCGGTGTTTGAAGACTTGTTGTATCAAAATGTACGACAAGTTGGAGCGCAATCGTCACAAGATAACATCTTGCCGACGGGGTTGCAGATTGGTACAGGGGTTCGTACGGTTGCTACTGAAAAAACGCATACCCAAGGGACTATTCAGCAAACAGGAAACTCGCTTGATATTGCGGTAAATGGCCGTGGTTTTTTCCAGATTTTAAGACCTGATGGCAGTATTACCTATACACGTGATGGCAGCTTTAAACTGGATGGCGATGGCCAAATGGTAACATCAGGCGGTTACCCATTAGAGCCCTCTATTTCCATTCCAGAAGATGCCTTAAGTGTTACTGTCGGTGTGGATGGCACGGTGTCAGTTTTACAAGCCGGTAATTCTACGCCAAGTCAGGTAGGCAATATTACACTGGCCGACTTTATTAACCCAACAGGTCTAGACCCCATTGGTGAAAATCAGTTTAGGGAGTCTTTGTCCAGTGGTAGCCCAACGGTAACGACACCGGGCGAAACAGGCGTGGGTCTGTTATCAGGTGGTTCATTAGAAACCTCTAACGTGAACGTTGTAGAAGAGTTGGTCAGCATGATCGAAACTCAACGTGCGTATGAAATGAACTCAAAGGCCATCTCAAATTCAGATCAAATGCTACAACGTTTAATGCAGGATTTATAAACAAGGAATCATGATAATGAAAACCCTTAAACTCTTTGTCTTAGTGTTCATGCTATCCGGTTGCGCGATGATGGATAATATGAGTAAACCTCGCCACGATCCGGAGTATGTGCCTGCTAAGCCGACCTCTTATCAAGTGCCACAAAGCAATAATGGTTCTATCTATCAAGCGGGTTATGAGGTGAGTTTATTTGAAGATATAAGAGCCAGAAGAATCGGTGATATTTTAACGATTAATTTGGTTGAAAAAACCAATGCAAAGAAACAAGCCGATACTGATATCAAAAAAGATAACAGTACTTCAATTTCTACGCCTACCATTTTGGGTATGAGTGACCCCTCTAAATTTGGTTTGAATCTTGATAGCAGTTTGGCTTCAGCGAGTGACTTTGCAGGTGAGACTGAAAGCACACAAAATAATAGCCTCAGCGGTAGCATTACCGTTAGCGTGATAGATGTCTTACCGAATGGCTATTTAAAAATTCGTGGTGAAAAGCGTGTTCGTTTAAATCAGGGTAATGAGTATATTCGCTTATCGGGCATTATTCGTCCAACCGATATTAACCCCGATAATAGTGTGGAATCTACAAGAATTGCCGATGCCACTATCATGTATACAGGTGAAGGTGCACTGGCAGATGCTAATAAAATTGGTTGGTTAGCACGTTTCTTTATCAGTGCGGTGTTCCCGTTTTAGGAGAAGGTGATGAGATATTTTAAAATAGTATTGGTTTTGTTAGCAATGAGCATCACAAACGCTAATGCCGAGCGAATTAAAGACCTAGCCTCTATTACAGGTGTTCGCTCAAACCAATTAGTGGGGTATGGTGTGGTGGTTGGTTTAAATGGAACCGGCGACAAGGTGAAATCGGGGGATTTTACTTCCCAGAGTTTGCGCAGTATGTTGAGTCAAATGGGCGTTAAAATCCCATCAAATGTGCAAATAAAATCTAAAAATGTTGCAGCCGTTATTATTCACGCTTCATTACCTGCTTTTGCAACACCAGGGCAAATGATTGACGTGACCGTTAATGCGATTGGCGAGGCAAAAAGTTTACGCGGCGGTAGCTTATTAATGTCTCCTTTAAAAGGTGCTGACGGCAAAGTATATGCGATAGCGCAAGGTAATCTAGTTGTGGGTGGTTTGAGTGCATCGGGTAATGATGGTTCTAAAATAAGTGTGAACATACCCACCGTAGGTAATATCCCTAATGGTGCATCAGTAGAGCGATCTGTTTATAGCCCCTTTAATGATGGTAATTCCTTAACGTTAAACCTGCATACCTTTGACTTTACAACCGCTAATCGCTTAGCAATGTCGATAAACCAAGCTATTGGTCCGCAAACATCACATTCAATAAACGGTGGCAGCGTTAAAGTGAATATGCCGCGTGACCCAGCTCAACGGGTTGCTTTTATGTCATTGCTTGAAAATTTAGAAGTGCAGCCGGCGCAATCAGCAGCGCGTATTATTATTAACTCAAGAACGGGTACGGTTGTCATAAACAATCAAGTCAAAGTACGTCCAGCGGCGGTCTCTCACGGTAATTTAACAGTGACCATTAACGAGAATTTAAATGTTAGCCAGCCAGGCGGGTTTTCGGATGGGCAAACAGTTGTCACGCCACAAACAGATATAACCGTTACCGAAGAAGATAAACGCATGTTTGTTTTTGATCCTGGTGTATCGCTAGATGAAATTGTGCGGGCTGTTAACCAAGTGGGTGCGGGTCCAAGTGACTTGGTGGCGATCTTAGAGGCGCTAAAAGGCGCAGGCGCATTAACTGCAGAGCTGATTGTTATCTAATGAATATAAGCGGCTCACAAGCAGATGTTTATGCAGACTTTAATGGCTTAGCGCAATTAAAAGCTAAGGCCACTGGCGGGCAGGGTGAAAAACAAGAAGCCCTAGAGCAAGTGGCGCGTCAATTTGAGACCGTGTTTTTAAAAATGATGCTTAAAAGCATGCGAGATACGGTGCCTGATTCCGAGTTAATTGATGGTGAAAAAACAAAGTTTTATGAATCGATGTATGACGATCAAATTTCTCTAGATTTATCCAAACGGGGGCATTTGGGGTTGGCGGAGATGATTGTTCAGCAAATGGGTGGCCAAGTAAAAAGCGAAAATACAGTGGCGGCACAGGGGTTGTCTGATTATCGAGAAGCCTCGGTACGAAGAATTCAAGGGGCCTTACAAGAAGTGAAAACGGCTGAGCCTTCAAGTAACGTAACAGCCATTAACTCACCAGAAGATTTTCTTCATAAAATGTGGCCGCAGGCACAACAAGCAGCGCAAGAGCTAGGTGTGGATGCCAAAGTATTATTAGCCCAATCTGCCCTAGAAACCGGCTGGGGTAAACACATTATGCGAAATAAAATAGGCCAAAGTAGTCATAATTTATTCGGTATAAAAGCCTCGCATGGCTGGGAAGGCAAAACTGTTTCAGTACAAACGGTTGAGTACGAAAATGGTATTGCAGAAAAACGTCAAGCAACTTTCCGAGCATACGATAGTTACCAAGAGAGCTTTAACGATTATGTGCAGTTCTTGCAACAAAACCCACGTTATCAGCAGGCATTAACTCAAGTAGATTCAAACGAAGGGTTTGTAAAAGGCCTACAAAAAGCAGGGTATGCAACCGATCCTGCGTATGCCCAAAAAATACTATCGATCCTTAATCGTGCGCAGCTTAGTGGTCTTACCGTTCCAGCTTCAGGTTTTGCCAGTTAGGCCGATACGTTAACAATGGAAGACATAATATGACATATCAACATTTAAAAAGAGCAGCCCTATGAGTGACTTATTACTCAATGGCTTGTCTGGTTTAACTGCCTTTAGAAGTGTGCTTGACACGACCAGTCATAATATTGCCAATGCTTCAACAGAAGGTTATAGTCGTCAACGGGTCGAGTTAGATGCTAATAATCCACAACTGGCTGGTGCTGGGTATATTGGTTCGGGTGTTAGTGCGACTAATGTTAGTAGGCTTTATGATGCTTTTTTAAGCACACAATATAGAAGCAGTAGTACTGCTGTGTCTGAATTAGAGACTTATTTAAACTTTGCTAACCAAATTGATGGTGTGTTGGCGGATGAAAATATTGGGTTAAGTACGGCCTTACAAGATTTTTTCAATGCGGTTCAAGCTGTTGCAGATGATCCAACATCTATTCCAGCACGCCAAGTGCTATTAACTGAAGGCGAGGTGTTGGAAAACCGTTTTGCTACATTAGACCGATTGTTTGATGGTGTTAGCACGCAAGTTAACGGTTCGTTACAGGGAAATATAGACGAGGTAAATAGCCTATCTGAAAATATTGCTCTGATTAATGACAGGATCGCCAGCGCATTAGGTGGTTCGGATGGTAACTTGCCGAATGATTTATTGGATCAACGAGATAAATTAATTGATGATTTGTCTCAGTTAGTGAATGTAAAAACCAATGAGCAAGAAAATGGTGCGGTCAATGTTTTTATTGGTAATGGGCAAACCTTAGTCTTAGGTAATACGAACAATACACTGGCTTTGCAGCCGTCTACATTAGACCCTACTAGAGTTGATGTTATTTTTCAGCAGGGCGGCGCTGATACAGCTATTACCCAGTTTATGACAGGGGGTGAAATAGGGGGAGCCTTACGTTTTAAAGATGAGGTGTTAGATGAAGCGGTTCATGCCTTAGGTGAAATAGCTATCGGTCTGTCATTCTCAGTAAATAATCAACATGCCAATGGTATCGACCTAGAGGGCGAACAGGGGCTAAACTTTTTTAGTACAGCAAATATTACCCATGTTAAGGCCGATGCCAACGCAGGCTCATTGGCTGTCAGTGTTTCCGATCCATCACAAATAATTAATAGCGATTATCGTGTTACAACGGATGGGACGGCGCTACCAAATACAGCCTATAACATTACACGGTTATCTGATAATACCTCTATCAGTGGTGTTATATCGTCTGGAGCATCGGTTGATTACGATGGGCTAACCTTCGATTTATCATCGGCAAATGTTAATAATGAGTATAGAGTGATCAGCCCAACACGTTATGCGGCTGAAAATTTCTCATTAGCGTTAACTGACCCTAAAGATATTGCTGTTGCGCTTCCGGTTGTCTCAGAGCAAACCGTCAGCAACTCTGGAACTGGCGGTTTAAGTAATGTGGCGGTGACTGGTTTATCAGCATCATCGTTACCGGCTGGTGTTGTTTTAACGTATGACAATACATTAAAACAATATACGGTTAGTAATGCTACGGGAGGGCCCTTGGCCTACGATGCAGCAACAAATAACGGCGATAGCTATACGGTTAATGTCGCTGGTTTTGGCGATATTAGCTTTACCCTAACCGGTCAGCCTGATGAGGGTGATACCTTCTCATTGGTTGATAATTCAGGTGGCACGGGTGATAACCGAAATGGGCATTTCCTTGCTGGGTTGCAAACGAATTTGAGTTTGTCCGGTGGTACCGCCTCATTTCAAGATGTTTACGGTCAAGTTATTGCCGATGTGGGTCGCCGGACACAGTCGGCTGAAGTTAATGCGGCTGCACAAAATGGTCTTTTGGCGCAAACCATCGCCTCCAAAGATGCTGTCAGTGGTGTTAATTTAGATGAGGAGGCGGCTAATTTAATTCGTTTTCAACAAGCGTATCAAGCCGCTAGTCAAGTTGTGTTAACGTCTCGTACAATTTTCGAAACGCTATTAGGAGCTTTCAGATAATGGTCGATAGAATTTCAACAAGCCTTGCTCAACAATTGGGTATTAATGCGATTATGTTTCAGCAGGCTCAAGTTAACCAAGCGCAGCAACAAATCTCATTAGGTAAACGGATACTTACACCATCTGATGACCCGTCGGGTGCAGCTCAGGTCCTCGACTTTAACCAATCCATCAGCCGAATCACGCAGTTTCAAACGAATATAAATTACGCAGAAAATCGTTTATCGTTGTCTGATACAACCTTGCAAAGTGTAACCAATAGTTTACACCGTGTCCGTGAATTAGCCGTGCAGGGGTACAACGATACAAATACGGCAGCTGACCGACAATCTATAGCAAACGAGATGTTTCAGCGTCTTGACGAAATGGTGGCGCTCGCCAATACCAAAGATGCTAATGGTGATTATCTGTATTCAGGTTTTAAAGGACAAACACAGGCGGTTACCGGTTCGGCTGCCACGGGTGTATTTAGTTTTCAAGGCGATCAAGGTCAGCGTTTGATACAGATTGGTGAAAACCGTACGGTGTCAGACAATAATTCAGGTGCAGAATTGTTTTTTAATCTGCAAGATAAAAATGGCAATGCAGAGGATGTGTTCACTACGTTATACAGTTTAGCGACGGATTTAGCGACCAATAGACCGGCGGTAGAAGAAACAGAGTTAACCTTTAATTCGGTGCCTTTAGATGCGCAGTCAATGACTATCAACGGTATTAATTATGAGTTTGATGATGGGACGGGGCCAGCGATTGCACCACCAAGCATAGCGGTGGATATTTCTGCTGCTGTAACGGGCGATGACGTAGCTGCTCTTTTAAATGCGGCAGTTGCCAGTAACGATTCAACAGTTGATCTCGATCAAACTAATAATACACTCCGTATCATTGCTAACACGCCAGGTGAAGGAGAGCTGGCAATTGATGTATCGCTTACAAGCGCTGCCAGTGCAACAAATGTTTCTATCCCTTTATATGATCACTTGGATCAGTTAGATACCGCGTTGAACCGTGTTTTAGATGTGCGTTCTCAAATTGGTGCAAGGCTAAATGCACTAGATAGCCAACAAGAAACCAATCAAGACTTCTTATTAAACCTTCAAAGCGCAAAGTCACAGGTTGAAGACCTTGATATGGCAGAAGCGATCAGTCGATTTAATCTTCAAATAGTGAGTTTGCAGGCAGCACAGCAGTCATTCGTTAAAGTGCAAAATTTATCATTATTTAATTTATTATAATTAAATAAACCCTAGGTCGACTCTATAAATGTGGTGTCAATATTTTTGACTCATAGAGTCGATGTTTGAGGCTTGGTGATGCCACTTAGTTGTAACCTACAAAAAACTTAAAATAAATCCTAAAGAATATTTTTATAGCGCCGATACCTTAAGCGGAGGCGGTGAATATCTAGTCATACTCAAAGATATATCCGTCATGTTTTAGAAAAAGTAAGCATTAGGCTTACATAGGAGCAATAAAATGCCTCAATTTATTAACAGTAATATTGCGTCTTTGACGGCGCAACGTAACTTAGATACATCACAAAGTTCGTTAAACACGTCGTTACAAAGACTTTCTTCCGGTTTACGTATTAACAGTGCTAAAGACGATGCGGCCGGCCTTGCCATTTCAGAGCGCTTTACCACACAAATTCGTGGTTTAAACCAAGCGTCTCGAAATGCAAACGATGCTATCTCTCTTTCTCAAACAGCTGAAGGCGCATTGGGTGAGATTGGTAACAACTTGCAACGTATTCGTGAGCTAGCGATTCAGTCTGCTAACTCAACAAACTCATCATCAGATAGAGCGGCGTTAAACTTAGAGGTGCAACAACGTTTAGCTGAGATTGATAGAGTCGCAGGACAAACATCATTTAACGGTCAAAAAATTCTTGATGGCACGTTTGGTAGCGCCCAGTTTCAAGTGGGTGCAAATGTAGGCGAAACGATCAGCTTAGACTTATCAACAAGTACACGTCTGGACTCTATTGGAGCGGTAGCAACAGCAACATCATCGACTAATCTAACTGATCTAATTGATGGTACTGCCGCAACCTTTACAACGGCTGCTGCTGGTCTTGTTGCCGATTACTCTACGGTACCGGCCACTGCGGGTTCAGATACAATCACATTTGCAAATGCTCCTGCGGCGGCAAATGATACGATCACTGTCGAAGGCGTAGTTTTTACATTCCAAGATGCAGGCTCTGGTAACGCTGATGTTTATACTGTTGTTGATGCTAATAATGTAACAATTGCTACTGATTTTGCAGCTGATTCGGTTGCAACAAATGCAGACTCCTTTGCCGCAGCGTTTGCTGCAGCAAAAGCAGATTCGTTAACTACATCTGCCCTATCTGGATTAACGACAGAGTCGGATAATACTGATACCGTTACATTGTCAGATGTAAATGAAGGTACAGCAGCAACAGTCGGACGTACTGTTAGCGCTTCATTTGCAACACCGGGCAACATTGCGATTGTGCAAGATGTAACTGGTTCAGATGCTGACACATCAGCAAATAGTAACTTTACTGTTACGGCACCAGGTGGAAGCTTGTTCACAGTAACACTGGATACAAACATAACGGATGCGGCTGATTTGTTGGCAGCCATAACTGGATCAACAGGTTATGCTAGCGCAGGTTTTACGGCAGAGAGTGATGGTACTAATATTACTTTTACCGATGAGGATGCTTCTACTGGTAACTTTGCATTGGCGGGTTCAGAGACGGTAACTGCAATCACAGACGGCGATGTAGCAGGGGTAGCTGGCACATCAGTGACAGTAGCAGGTGATTTTAGTATACAAATAGGTACTCAGACAGCTTTTACAGTTGCTGATAGTACATATACCACAGCACAAAGCCTAGTGGACGCTATTAATACAGCGTTAAATGGTGAGGGTTCTGCGGCGCTTAATACTGATGGTACCTTGAACGTTGTTTCTAACGAAAGCATCACCGTGACGGGAACTACTGGTCTGACAACATTGGGTCTAGCTTCATCAACAGATGTATCTGGAAGTTTATCGACAGCTGCTGTGGATACTGTGGCTAATTCAGAAACGACCATTCGTCAGGTTGATTCTGCATTAACGGCTGTGAGTTCTTTGCGTAGTACGTTTGGTGCGATTCAAAACCGTTTTGAATCTACTATTGCTAACCTAGCAACTACCTCAGAAAACTTAAGTGCAGCGCGCTCACGTATTCAAGATGCTGATTTTGCAGCAGAGACAGCAGCGTTGACTAGAGCGCAAATTCTGCAGCAAGCAGGTGTGTCAATTTTGTCTCAAGCTAACTCGTTACCACAAAACGTATTAGCCTTGTTGCAATAGGGCGTTAAGGGTAAATACTGGCTTTATGAAAATAGAGCCAGTATTAATCTAAACAGGAGGTAGTTATGGAAACATTAAATTTAGTTAGTTCGGCACCAAAGGCGGTAACGTCTAAGGCGTCTAATGTTACCGTATCAACTGATAGTGTTATTGCACAGAAGGTAAGTAATCAGTCAATGGGTGGTCAAGCTTTGCCGGAAGAGGTAAGCGGTAGCCAGTCATCAGCTGCACAAAAAATTGAAGAAACGGTGAGTGATTTGAATAGCTTTGTTCAAAACGTTCAACGATCTATACAATTTAGTGTGCATGATGATACTGGTCGTTCCGTTATAACGGTAACAGATAAGGAGTCGGGTGATGTTATCCGGACTTTTCCGTCTGAAGATGTGTTAGCAATGGCAGCGTATTTGGCTGAAAACAAGGCGCAATCAGAAGATGCGGCTCGTGGTTTGTTGGTAAACGAAAGTGCGTAGGAGGCAAGCTTTTTGCATAGTTATTTCAGTATTATGTAAATAAGGAAACCATTATGTCAATTTCATCAGCAGGTATCGGGTCTGGAATAGATGTTAATACATTGATCACTCAGTTGGTTGAAGCAGAGGGTGTCGATAAATCAAACAGGCTTGACTTTAATGAAGCTGAATATTTAGGTGATATTTCAGCGTTTGGTTCTTTGAAAAGTGCTTTATCTATTTTTCAAGGGGCTGTTCGAGACTTGCAAGATACAGCGGATTTTCAACTCAGGTCTGCTTTATCCAGTAATGATGAGGTTTTTACTGCGACGGCTGATGAAACAGCGGATGTCTCGCAATATGGCATTGAAGTTGTTCAGTTAGCACAAGCGCACAAGTTGATAACAACCAGTGGTTTTGCTGATACGGATACAATAGGAGACGGCACCCTAACATTTACCCAGGGTGCTGATTCTTTTTCTTTAACGATTGATGCAACAGATACCCTAACGGATATTAGAGATGCGATTAATGCTGCCAATGATAATACAGGTGTTTCAGCTTCTATTATTAATGTCGATTCGGGGCAACAATTAGTTTTTACAGCAACATCTAGTGGTTTAGATAATGCAATAACAATAACAGCAGTCGATAGTGATGGCGAAAATTCAGATGAATTTGGTTTGTCACGTTTAGTCAATACACAATTAAATACACCAAGCGCAGCTCAAGATGGCCAAATAAAAGTGGATGGTCAATTAATCAGCAGTAATAACAATACATTTTCGGATGTGCTGGATGGTATTACGATTAATGCTGTTTCAGTTGGTGCAGGTGAGCAGTTAACGGTTGCGCAAGACCGTGAGGCGATTACGTTTAAGATTGATACCTTTATTGCCAACTATAACGGCTTAGTTGATACCTTTAATACACTGGGTTCATACGATGCGGCGACAGAATCAGCAGGATTGCTATTGGGCGACTCTACTTTGCGCGGTATTAGCACATTAATAAGACAAGAAATTTCCTCTTCTGTGACTGGGCTTACAGGTCCTTTTAGCACGTTAGCAGAGCTAGGTATTACAACAGATGAAGAGGGTAAGCTATCCTTAAATAGCGAGACGTTAAACGCTGCTTTGGACAGTAATTTTGATCAAGTTGGACAATTATTTGCTGCGAGTAATGGCATCGCCAATACGTTAGATATGGCTATTGAGGGTTATATTGGCTCAAATGGAATCATTGATTCTAGAACAGCCGGTATACAAGTCAGCGTGGATGATATTGCCGATCAGCGAGAAGCACTAGATAGACGGTTAGTGTCCTTAGAAAGTAGGCTATTAAGTCAATTTACCGCCATGGATATACTGGTAAGTTCTTTACAAAATCAGAGTAATTTTTTAACACAGCAGCTGGCTAATTTACCAGGTGCTTATAATTCAAATAGTAATAATTAAAGTACATTTATAATTGGAGAATCCTATGAATGGCGCAACTGCATTAAAACAGTATCAACAAACATCCGTACATGGTGGTGTAATGGACGCATCACCACATAAGTTAATCCAAATGCTATTGGATGGGGCCTTATCGCGAATATTGTCTGCAAAAAGCGCTTTAAAGCAACAGAACGTTGCTAAGAAAGGTGAGCAAATTGGAAGTGCTATTTCAATTATTGAAGGACTTAGAGCGAGTTTAGATTTCAAACAAGGTGGTGAAATATCAAAGAATTTAGATGCACTTTATGAATATATTAATCACGTTTTATTACAGGCGAATATTAAGAATGATGCTGCCTTGCTTGATGAAGCGGGTAAGCTTTTGAGTCAGATCAAAATGGGGTGGGATGCAATAAGCCCTGATGCCGCGCAACGTTAATTTTTATGCCAAGTGATTTACAACGCCTTGACTCTATTCTTGCGGATACTGAAAAACTAATTCAGCTAGCTCAAGAGGGTGAATGGGATACAGTGGTAAAGCTTGAAAAAGCACGTGATACAGACATACAGCATCTGTTTGAAACACCGCCAGATATCGAAGCTGTAGTATTGGCGGAAGCTATTCAATTGGTGCTAGATAAAAATAAAATCCTAACTCAATTTTTATTGAGTCAGCGTGATAGTCTTCGTATGGAAATGTCGCAAGCAGGGCATGCACATAAAGCTATTAATGCCTATTTAACAACAGGTTAATAGTTAGAAATAAGCTATTTAATGGTTGTGTCAGTCTTTTTTACATCGCCGGTATTATCATTCCACCGTAACGATAAAATATCGCCTTTTTTACCCTCTTTAAATGAGAAAGCCAGATAAGGGTTTTGAGATATTGATGTGCCAAATTGTGCTAGAAAAACTTCTTTACCGTTGTGTTCGCAGCTAAGTTTTTGAATATATTTCGCAGAGATCCTTTCGCCTGAGTCTTTATCAATACGTTCACCTGTTTCCATGGGGTGTATAGCTAATACCCTAACATGAGTGATGTTATTTATTATTTTTGCTCTCACTTTCATTTATATCTCCAAATAAGATGAGATTAATAACGAATTATTAAGTTGCTAACGAGTACACCCACTTGATGAGACTTTTACTTCTTGGCTTCTACTATATAGCTTGTCTCCTGCTTTGATAACAGCGATGACGGTGCTAGTTTTAACTAAACGAATTCGGGTCGACACAGATGCTAATGTATCTGGTGGGATTTGAAAGGTCGCCGTTAAAGGTTGAGGGTTGTCTTGTACAAAAATACTAATTGAGTCGACACCTTTTAGCTTGGTTTTGATCGAAATAGGAACAGCATCGCTATTTTCTGCTGTTTTAGGCGCCTTTAGCTTTACCTCGTTACTGTTAATGAGGGTCGATGAGCCAAATAAATGTTGGTATGCCTTATTAAGAGTGTCGGCATTAAAGGCATTGTTAGCCCATGCCGCCCAACTAGTGAGGGGAGATATCAAGGTTAAACAAGTGCTGGTACCCACAGCTAATAATTTTAGAAATTCTCTACGTGAAATAATCATCTCTTTTATAGTTTCTTTATGATTAAAACCTATAAAGGAAAACCGTCTGTAATGGAGCCTTCGTTTGTGCAGTCGCTAGTCTTAGTCATTATTAAACGTATTTTCAAGTAGGGTTCTTTATGACAATCAAGCAGCAGACTCTTTGCAAATGAGCAAGGTGCCTTTATTAAAGGGTCGGTTTTGTTTGTCTACGTACGTTCGTATTGAGCATTTTATAGCATAAAAGGGAGGTGCAGCTTTTATGCTTACGATCGCATTAAAGGTGGTTTTTTACAAACTATCGAGCATCTTTTGTGCTTTTTCTTTGTCGGAATCGTTACCGTTCTCCAATATTTCTTCTAATGTTTGACGAGCCGACTCTGTGTCTTCCATTTCGAGAGAAGCTTGTGCTAATGAAAACATGGTTTCAATACTCTCACTGGTAGGGTTGCTCTGATCCTGTGGTGTATCTTGATTTTTGATTAGGTCAAAATCAAATTCAAACTCACTCTTTGGTTCTTCGTCGTGGTTAGCTTCTTCAGGCTCAATGTCTTGTTGTATTTCTAAATCAAGGTCAAGGTCATCAGTTTGAATTGGTGCTGCTTGAATTTCAATGTTTTCTTCTGCTGGTGCTAGAAATAGTGGTGAGTCAGGGCAGATGTCCATGCCCATATCAACAATGCTATTCCATGCGTCAGGGTCTGAATCTTTTAGGTCTGATAATGAACTGGCCTGTTCTTCAAAAGCTTCAGCGTTATTGGATGAAAAGTAAACATCAAGCAATTTTAATTTAAGAGCTAGGTTTTCTGGCTCTGATTCTATCGCGCTTTTGATAAGATCTTCTGCTTGTTGGAATCGACCATAAGCAATATAGACATCACACTCTGTTAGAGGATCCGCTTCTTGGGTATGTTCACTGCTGTCGAATTCGCTGGGTATGAATTCGCTTAAAAGAGGCTCTTCTTCGAGTATAGTAGATGAGGTATCAGTATTGCCTGTATCAATAGTTGGTACAACAGCTGGTGTATCAGAAAATAAGTCCTCAGGCTGTGTTTCCTTACGTTGCTTTTTTCGACGTGCTAAAAATAGCCCAAGTAGAACAAGGAACGCGCCGCCGCCATAAAGGGCAAGGGTGTTATTGTTATCCTTGCTATCATTTTTTTCGACAGGTGTGTCAATAGGGGATGGATTTATAGTTGTTGCTGTTGATTCAGCAACGACAGGTTTTGCTGCTTGTAATTGTGCTAGCTGCTCATCTTTTAAAGCTAATAAACGTTGTAGTTTGTCTACTTGTTTTTCTAAATCATTGAGACGTGATTTAACCTCTTTGTTTTCTTCTTCAAGGGTTGTAGCCATCTCAATGGCAATGTTTGCTTGCTCTGTAGAGCTTGTTGAACCTATTGGGGTATCAGTGGTGTTGCCTTCTATAGGTATATTTTTTTCAGTATCTTGTTTCGGTGTTAATAAGGTTAGTTTTGCCTCATCTAGGTTATTTTCAAGTTTTTTTTTAACGTCGGATGTCGCTGCAAGGGCTTGGTCTTTCTGGTCTAGTTTTGCAACGGCCGCTGGCGTACTGGAGACGGTAGTTGATGAAGACCAGAGTGTATTGTGTTTAATATATTCATTGCTGGCTTGTGTAGGGCTGAGGCTTTCTGCCTGTTCAGTGCTTGGAAGTTTAAGCACCGCTCCTTTTTTTAAAGCATTGATATTTTCTTTGTAGAAGGCTTCTGGGTTATTGTCATAAAGGGCCAGCATCATTTGTTGATGAGTGACAGTACGATTATTAGTAATGAGTTTTTTAGCAATACCCCAGATAGTATCGCGACTTTTTGTTGGGCCATATTCACTGGCAGGTGCAGTTTGCACAGTAGTGGTAGGAGGTGTATATGTTGTTACCGATGCATCGTTTACGGGTGTTACTGGTGTAATGCTGGGTGTTTGAGGTAGTTCTAGTGGGTTGGTTCTAACATCAGACATTGTGATGGGGGGATCTAAAAGAATAGTAAATTCTTTTAATGTACGCCCCTGGGGCCATTCAACTTCGAGAATAAAGTTTACGAAAGGTTCTTTTATGGTTGCAGTCGAACGAACATCAACGGTAATTTCACCGTTTTTACCTAGCACAGGGGTGAACTTTAATTGGGTTAGATAGTGTGGCCTATCAATTCCTGCTTTATCAAAAGTCTCTCTTGAAGCAATGCCTATTTTTATATTGCTGGGGTCTTCTTGTTTGGAGCCAACAAGCGGAATCTGCGCTTTTAACAACTGATTTAAGGCAGAATACGTTGTAATTTCCCCGACACCTAATGCGTGGGCACTTGCAGAATTTAACAGGCAAAGTGCGGCAATAGTTTTTGTAGGCTTGTTCATTTTGTTGCTCCTAAACTAACGATAGTCGTCTATCCATAAATTAGTGAAATATATTATTAATATCAACTATAGACTAAAGATAATTTTTTACTAGTACTTCGGCAATTTGTACGCTGTTTAATGCAGCGCCTTTACGAACATTATCTGCAACGACCCAGAGGTTAAGTCCTCTAGGATGAGAGATATCTTCTCTGATGCGACTGACATAAACATCATCATGACCTGCTGATTCGGTAACTGCTGTTGCATAACCACCGTCAATGCGTTCATCAAGAAGTGTAATTCCGTCAAATGAGGACATTAGCTCACGGACTTTTTCGACGCTGATTTTCTCTTTAGTTTCTATGTGCAATGCCTCAGAGTGGCCATAAAAAACAGGTATCCTGACAGCAGTTGGGTTAACTTTGATTGAATCATCGTTAAAAATTTTGTTGGTTTCCCAAACCATTTTCATTTCTTCTTTGGTGTAGCCGTTGTCTTGGAAGACATCAATTTGGGGTAATGCATTAAAGGCTATTTGTTTTGGGTATACTTTGGCCTCAGCATTTTTGCCATTTAATAATTTTGCTGTTTGCCCAGCTAGTTCTTCAATGGCGCTTTTTCCAGTGCCTGAAACGGCTTGGTAAGTGGCAACATTTATACGCTCAATGCCGACCGCATCATAGATGGGTTTTAAAGCAACCAACATTTGAATGGTTGAGCAGTTTGGGTTTGCAATAATGCCTTTATTGGTATGTTGCGCGATGGCCTCTGGGTTTACTTCGGGCACCACGAGTGGAATGTCATCGTCATAGCGGAAATGTGATGTGTTATCAATAACAACACAACCGGCAGCGGCAGCTTTAGGCGCATACTCTGCAGAAACAGAACCGCCTGCTGAAAACAAACCAATTTGAACTTGACTAAAATCAAAGTCGGCGAGGTTGCCGATTTTTACGTTTTTGCCATTAAATTGAACAGTGCCACCAGCAGAGCGACTGCTTGCTAAAGGGTAAATATTTCCAACAGGGAACTTTCTTTCCTCAAGGATAGATAGCATCGTTTCACCAACGGCGCCTGTAGCGCCAACAACAGCAATATCATATGTTTTCATTTAGGTTATTCCTTGCAAAATCATTAAGTTTTAAGTGAAATTATCAGCTTAATCAAAAGTTAAGCTAATGCTTTATTGTTGTATCGCCGAGAATTTGCTCGGCAAACACCTAGTCGTCGAGCACTGCGAATATTTTTGCAGTAATGTCTAGCACACCACCAACACCCTCAATGGTGCTGAATTTAACTGCAGATGTTTCAGCAGCCTTTGAATAGAAGTCAACAAGTGGCGCTGTTTGGGAGTGGTAAGTTGTTAAGCGATCGCGAACAATGTCTTCATGATCGTCGGCACGTTGAATTAATGGCTCACCAGTAATGTCATCAAGTCCCTCTTGTTTAGGCGGGTTATAAGTAAGGTGGTATGTTCTGCCAGAGTCCAAGTGCACGCGCCTTCCAGCCATTCTTCGGACGATTTCTTCGTCATCGACAGCAATTTGTATGACGTGATCAACCTCTATGCCCATGTTTGCAAGGCCAATGGCTTGTGGGATTGTGCGTGGGAAACCATCTAACAAGAAACCTTTTGAACAATCATCTTCTGTTAATCGTTCTTTGATTAAGCCTAAAATAATTTCATCAGAGACAAGGCCGCCGACATCCATAACCTTTTTTGCTTCAATACCTAATGGTGTGCGAGCTTTAACGGCAGCTCGTAACATATCTCCCGTGGAGATTTGAGGAATACCGTACTTCTCAGTGATAAATTGCGATTGTGTCCCCTTACCGGAACCAGGGCCACCCAATAAAATTATGCGCATTAATTGTCCTCAAAACCATTGTTATTTTAATCGCGCAAAATAACATAATACGAGGTTTTAATCCAGTTGTTAGCGCTGTTATAGACGTTAGGTGTGGTGATTTTTAAGCTTCTCAATGGGCAGGTATACCATCATTGATCAGCTCGGTTTTTGATGGGAGAGCGGGAAGGCGGGTATATTTTTTATTTAAATAAAGTAGGTCTATCTGATGTGAGAGGATGAGCAGTACGCGTTTTATAAGGTGAACTGGTCACGTCTTAATTGATGAGGTGCGGATAAACGTAGAAAGGTGGGGGCAGCATAGAGGCCCTTGATAAATAGCCTCTATGCTGTTGTGTTTAGGGCTATTGAGGTTTTTGTGGTGTGATTTCGATTTTTGCTTTTTTTCTTAAATCATTAATGTGTTTTTGAATATGTTCTTGTTCGAGACTAGCCGTAATGCTCGGTTTGACTTGTTCAAACGTTGGCGGCGTCCCATCACGTTTCCCAGTGCGTAAAATGATATGCCAACCAAATTGAGTTTGTACAGCCTGTTTAGTGTATTCATTATCTTTCAAAGAAAGCACGGCTTTCGAGAACTCAGGTACCATTCGTTGCGGAGCAAACCAACCTAAATCCCCACCTTTTGGGCCGCTTGGTCCTGTTGAGTATTCCTTGGCAAGTGTAGCGAATGGAGTACCTTTGTTGAGTTTCTCAATAACTTCTTTCGCCTGCGCTTCTTCTGATACTAAGATATGGCTAGCTTTAAGTTCTGTGACATCCATTTCGTTAATGTTAGCATCATATTCTTCTTTTAGACGCTCTTCAGGAATAGGGTTGTTGTCAAGAAAGTCAATCATAGCGACTTGAGAAAGCATGCTTAAATTAATAAACTTCATGCGTGCCTTAAAGTCAGAAGATTTGTCTAACTTATTCTTATGAGCTTCTTCTTTTAGGAGTTGCATGTTAACGATATCATCAACCAGTTGGTTCATTGGGACATTGTTTTTTGAATCGATTTGACGCCTTTCTAGGGCGTAAAACTGTAAGGTTGATTGTTTGAGTTCTTGTCCATTAACAATAGCGATGGTTGGGTCTTCGTTTGCGAATGCCTGTGGGGCGATAGATGCTAGTAAAATTGAACCAATGATGACTAATTTACCCTTCATTTAAATCTCCTGTTGTCGGTTTTTCTTCTGGTGTAAAGGCTTTAATGCTAAGTGCATGAATGTCGCTTTTCATCATGTCACCTAATGCTCGATAAATAAGCTGGTGACGTTGAATTCTTGATTTATTTTCAAATTTATTAGAAACAATGGTCAGGTAAAAATGCCCACCACCTGATTTAGCACCTTCATGCCCTGCATGAGATTGGCTATCATCTAATACTTGAATGAACTCGGGCTGAATAGCCTTATTTAAAGTGTCTTTTATTATATCTGTACGGTTTGTCATTTTATCTGTAGAAAAATTCCTAGTTATGGTTATCTGGTTGGTTTATAGGGTCTTCGATGTGCTTGGTAAGGTAAATGCCTTGAGCCACAATAAACATTATTGTTAACCCAAGCATTCCAAACAATTTGAAATCTACCCAAGTATCTGTGTCGAAATTGTACATAACATACAGGTTTAAAAGCCCTTGTACTACAAAGAAAAGAGCCCAAATGCCATTTAGTTTTGTCCAAATTTTGTCAGAAAGTGTTAATCCACCGCTCATCATGCGTTTAACAAGAGGGGTGTTACCAATAAAGTGCGTGGAAATGCAAGCAAAGGCAAAAAGCCAATTGATCACTGTGGGTTTCCATTTAATGAAGGTTTCATTTTGTAGGTAGAGTGTTGCGCCACCAAAAAGAAGCATAAGGCAGAAAGTCATTATATGTGTTGAATCGACTCGTTTATTTTTAAGCCAAAATGAAGCAACCTGAAGGCCAGACGCAATAATTGCGACAACTGTTGCAGCGTATATGCCTTGCCATTTGTAGACAATAAAAAATAGTAATATTGGAAAAAAATCAGTCAGAAGTTTCATGGTATAGGAGGTGTATATTTAAACAGAAAAGTCTACGCCTAATTGACTGTGGAGTTCATCGCGTAGAGTTTGGCTTTCTAGAGCCTGATGATCAAGGTATGACTGGATTGATTTTTGGTTTTTGTAGTCTAGGTTGTCAATATGAATATTGGCTTTTTGACTGTCATTTAGCGTTTCAATTTTTTGGATTATTTCAGCGCGTTCAATGTTTTTAGTTGTTAACGGGTTGTTTTTCTCCTGACTTGCTATGTGCTTTTCATTTAAATCTTCCTGTGTGCCAGTCGGTTTGTTGGCAGCCTTTTTAGGATTGGGTATTAGGCTAACACCGGTTAAATTTGCTTGAATGTTCATGAGGGATAATTGCTACAATATACTTAATTTAAGTTGCTGGCTTGGTAACGACTTGAATATCTTCAAATTAACAATTTAACACAATTATTGATATTTCACTATGAGCCCTTTAGAACGCTATGAACTTGATCTGGCGCAAAAAAGTTTTATTAAAGATGATGCACAGAAAGTCATTATTCAGTGTTTAAATGATTTGTATAAAGAGCTGCTCAATACACCCTCCCAGCTAACTGAAAAGAAAGGTTTTTTTTCTATATTTAAGGCCAAATCAGAACCTCTTTTATTGGCGCCCAAAGGGCTCTACTTATGGGGAGGTGTAGGGCAGGGCAAAACCTATCTTATGGATATCTTTTACGATTCTTTACCATTTAAAGAAAAACAGCGAACACATTTTCATCGGTTTATGCAAAAAGTTCATCAACAACTCGGTGAGATAAAAAATGTTGAAGATCCACTACAAAAGGTGGCCGATGGAATATCACAACGTTGTCGGGTGTTGTGTTTTGATGAGTTTTTTGTTTCCGATATTACCGACGCAATGCTGTTAGGCCGCTTGTTTGAGGCTTTATTTAAGCGTGGTATCTGTTTAGTTGCAACGTCTAATATCGAGCCGGATGGTTTATATAAGGATGGACTACAACGGGCAAGGTTTTTACCCGCTATCGAGGCATTGAAGGCCAACTGTAAGGTTAGAAAATTAGACAGTGGAACAGATTACCGATTGCGAGAATTAGAACAGGCGGAAATCTATCATTCTCCCTTGGATGATCAAACAGACAAGGTATTAAATGAGTTGTTTGAACACTTAACCGTTGCAGATGTTGAACCTGAGTCAGCACTTGAAATAGAGGGGCGGATTATTGATGTAAAGCATTGCTCAGAAGGGGTTGTATGGTTTGATTATCAAGTCATTTGTGATATTCCACGTGGTTCAGCTGACTACATTGAAATTTCGCGCTGTTTTCACACCGTATTGATATCAGACGTTGTGGTAATGAATGATATGAGTAATGACCATGCGAACCGTTTTGTTAATTTAGTCGATGAGTTATATGCCCATAATGTTAAATTAATTATGTCAGCACAAGTGTCTGCTGAGAAGTTGTATCAAGGTAAAAAGCTGGCTTTTCAATTTGAACGTACAGTCAGTCGTTTGCTTGAAATGCAATCACATGAATATTTAGAAAGGCCCCACTTACCCTAAAAAGGAGAATAATGATGGATAAACAAACACAATTAGAAATTGAAGCCGCCACTTTTAGGCGTATTCTTAAACACTTTCAAACGAAGACAGATGTGCAAAATATTGATTTGATGAATTTGGCAGACTTTTGCCGAAATTGTTTTTCTAAATGGTATATGGCTGAAGCGAAAGAACGAGATGTTGATATTGATTATGAAGCGGCTAGAGAGGTTGTGTATGGCATGACGTTTGCCGAATGGAAAGAGAAATATCAATTACCAGCAACACCTGAACAATTAGCGGAATTTGAAGCCGGTGAGGCAAGACGTAAAGGAGGTTAGAGCTAACCTCCTTTCATGCTGCCCCGGTGTCACCTAGGTTAGTGTTTTTTGGGTGACAAAACCGTTGATGACTAAGAGCCTATTGATATTAAAAGCTAGGTCATCGTCACTAATTCTTCCGCATTTGTTGGGTGAATGGCAACGGTATCGTCAAAGTCCTTTTTGGTTGCGCCCATTTTGATAGCAACAGCAAAACCTTGAAGAATTTCATCAGAGCTTTCACCGAACAGGTGACAACCGACCACTTTTTCTTCTTTTCCTGTGGTTACCAGTTTCATAGTGGTGGGCTGTTTATCAACTGATAGCGCCTGTGTCATAGGGTTAAAGGTGGAGGTGTAGGTTTTTACGTTATCGCCAAATTGCTCGATGGCTTGCTCTTGTGTGAGGCCAATTGTTCCGATCGGCGGGTGTGAAAAGATGACGCTAGGAATCAGGTTGTAATCTAATTTACGCTCGTGCTGACCGTTAAATAATCGGTCGCAAAGGCGGCGTGCTGCTGCAATAGCGACGGGTGTTAAGGCAGCTCGCCCAGTCACATCGCCGACGGCAAAAATATGCTCTTGAGATGTTTTTTGCCACTCATCGGTGGTGATAAAGCCACGTTTATCAAGTTCAATACCTGCCTTTTCAATAGATAATGAATCGGTGTTTGGTTCACGTCCAATTGCCCAAATAACTTCATCGTATTCGCCGTCAACGACGCCAGTAGTGGTGTTGATGGTTAATTTTCCTTCTGGGCTTTTATCAATAGACGTTTGTGTGGTTTGAGTTTCAACTTGAATACCTTGGTGTTGCATGGCTTTCATTAACTCAGTACCTAACATACTATCGAATGATCGAAGAGCGTGGTCACCCCGTATAATAAGTGTTACTTGAGTGCCTAAGGCTTGGAAGACACCTGCGAGTTCAACGGCAATAAACCCTGCACCAATGATGGCCACTTTGCTAGGCTGTTTTTCAAGTTCAAAAAAACCATCCGATGTAATACCGTATTGCGCACCAGGAATATTGGGGACAGCCGGTTTACCCCCGGTGGCGATGAGGAAACGTTTAGCCGTATATTGTTTGTCACCAACCTGAATAGTGTGACTATCAATAAACGATGCGGTTCCTTCAATATGTTCGACGTTATTGTTATGTAAATTATTGCCATAAATTCCATTGAGGCGTTTGATGTAGGCGTCTCGATTTTGCTTTAGCAAGTGCCAGTTAAAGGAATTGAGTGAAGCGTCAAAACCATAATCGCTAGCCGAGTGAATAATGTCTGCTGTCGAGGCGGCAAACCACATTACCTTTTTAGGAACGCAGCCAACATTAACGCAGGTTCCACCGAGCCTAGCTTGCTCAACAACTGCACATTTAGCACCGTAAGAAGCTGCTCGATTCGCACCAGCGATACCACCGCTACCACCACCAATAGATATTAAATCAAAGTCATAGTTCATATAAATCAGCCAGTTATGTTTTGTAGTTAAAGTAAAATATTTTCTAGTATTTTAGAGTAGGTCAGTGATAATGTGTCTAAATCGTCAATACGGACGCATTCATTAACCTTATGGATTGTTTCGTTAATGGGGCCTAGCTCAATGAGCTGGGCACCACTTGGGGCAATAAAGCGACCATCAGATGTGCCGCCGCCAGTCGATAAAACAGGTGTGCTGCCGGTTAGTTCATAAATGGCTTGTTCAACAGCGTTGGTTAATGTTCCCTTCTCGGTCAGAAATGGTAAACCCGACACCTGCCAACTAAGCTCATAATTATCTGAATTTTGGTCCACTATGTAAGTGATACGCCGTTTAATGTCTTCGGGTGTTAATTCGCTCGAGAAACGTAGATTGAACACTAAATTAAGTTGCCCAGGAACAACATTTTCAACACCGGTTCCAGCATTAATATTGGAGATTTGAAAGCTAGTCGGGGGGAAATATTCATTACCCTCATCCCATTTTTCTGCCGTTATTGTTGACAAAATAGGGGCTAGGGCATGGATAGGGTTATCAACTAATTCGGGGTAGGCAACATGGCCTTGTTTACCAAATAAGGTTAAATAACCATTGATCGAACCGCGTCGACCAACGCGTACCATATCACCAAAACGTTTATGGCTCGACGGTTCACCAACGATACAAAAATCGATTTTTTCTTTGCGCTGGTTCAGTGTGTCAATGACTTTAACAGTACCATCATGGGCGGGGCCTTCTTCATCGCTAGTGATTAAGAACGAAATAGAGCCGTTGTGAGTGCTATGTTCGGTAATAAAACGATCACAAGCAGTCATCATTGCCGCTAAACTGCCTTTCATGTCAGCGGCACCACGGGCATAGACCAAGCCATCTTTGATGGTAGGTTCAAAAGGTGGAGTGCTCCATTCTTCTAGTGGACCCGTGGGTACCACATCGGTATGACCTGCAAAACAAAATAACGGCGCTTCGCTGCCTTTTCTTGCCCACATATTGCGTGTTTCGCCGAAGTTCATCCACTCTATTTTGAAGCCACGTTCTTGCAGGTACTCTGCCATCAAGTCCATGCAGCCTGCATCGTTAGGCGTAAGTGATTGCTTTTTAAGTAAGGCAAGGGTGAGGTTTAATGTATCACTCATGTAGACAATAGTTGTTGGTATTGATCAGCGGAAAAGCCAAGTTCTAGGGTTTTGCCGGTATCTAAGATAGGACGTTTAATGATCGCGGGGTTTTCTAACATGATGCTAATGGCCTTTTCCCTATCGATTGATGATTTTACCTCATCATCAAGTTTGCGCCATGTTGTACCTCGTTTGTTAATCATCGCTTGCCAACCAAGGCGGCCTTCGAGAGCGCTTAAAAGAGCTTCGTTTAGGCCATCTTGCCGGTAATCGTGAAACGTAAACTCGATCCCATTATCAGTCAGCCATTTTTTGGCTTTTTTAATGGTGTCACAGTTTTTAATACCATACATAACGATGGGCATATTAATCCCTTAATAAATCGTTTAAACCAGTTTTACTGCGAGTTTTTTCATCCACCGTTTTGATAATAATGGCCGCATATAAGCTATGTGTACCGTCTTTTGATGGTAAATTGCCCGGTACAACCACAGAGTAAGGAGGAATACGGCCATACATAATTTCGCCTGTTTCACGGTTGTAAATTTTTGTACTTTGGCCGATGTAAACACCCATTGAAATCACGGAACCTTCGCCAACAATAACGCCTTCAACAATCTCAGAGCGTGCGCCAATGAAACAATTATCTTCAATGATGGTAGGGCCTGCTTGTAATGGTTCTAGAACACCACCAATACCAACACCGCCCGATAAATGAACATTTTTACCGATTTGTGCACATGAGCCAACTGTTGCCCAGCCATCAACCATCGAACCGCTATCTACATAGGCGCCAATATTAACGAAAGAGGGCATGAGGACAACATTAGGTGCAATGTATGAACCTGCACGAACCACTGAACCTGGTACAGCACGCATACCGCCATTTTTAAAATCTTCTTCAGTGTAGTTAGCAAATTTAGTCTCTACTTTATCGTAGAAGCGGTTTTCATCACGGTCCATGACGCGGTTGTCGTTGATCTTGAACGATAATAAAACAGCTTTTTTTAACCACTGATTGACCACCCAGTCGCCGTCTTTTTTTTCTGCAACACGACCTTCGCCACTGTCTAGCATAGCAAGTGCTTGTTCAACGGCACTGCGAATTTCTGAGGAGACTGATTTTGAATCAAAGTCAGCGCGGTTTTCAAAAGCTTCATTGATAATGTTTTCAAGGTTTTGCATGTGTTAATCCTATAATTTAATGATAGTTTAAAGAGTTTGTATAAATTGTTTAATTCGGTATGCGGCGTCTAAACATTCGCCCACTGGTGCTACCAGCGCCATACGAATATGATTTAAACCAGGATTGCCGTCGTTTGTATTGCGGGCTAGAAACTGCCCAGGTAACACGGTGATATGTTGTTTTTCGAACAGTTGCTGTGCAAAGTCGATATCAGAAATAGGTGTTTTTGCCCATAAATAAAAGCCCGCGTCGGGTGCTTTTACATCCAAGCTATCGTCAATTATAGACAGCACATCTTTGAATTTTTGAGCATAAAGAATGCGGTTTTCATTAACATGTTCTTCGTGTCCCCAAGCGGCAATACTGGCATGTTGGGTCGGCGTTGGCATGGTGCAGCCGTGATAAGTACGGTAATTAAAATAGCTTTTTAGAACCTTAGCATCGCCAGCAATAAACCCTGATCGCAAACCCGGCGCGTTTGAGCGCTTGGACAGGCTATGAAAAACAACACAACGTGAAAAATCTGTGTTGCCCATGTTCTGGCTGACCTCTAATAAACCTAATGGTTTATTGTGTTCAGTGGTGTATATCTCTGAATAACATTCATCCGCCGCAATGATGAAGTCATAACGGTGTGCTAGTTCAATAAGTTGTCTTAGTTGTGCCTCGGTATGGTTTGCACCACTGGGGTTGCCAGGGTTACATATATAAAGTAGTTGGCAGTTTTTCCATGTTTTTGTGCTTACTTTGTCGTAATCGGGCAGGTAATTGTTTTCTTGATCACAATTGATGAAGAATGGTTTTGCACCGGCTAATAAAGTTGCCCCTTCGTATATTTGATAAAAGGGGTTTGGCATGGCAACGATGGCCTCATCACTTCGTTGGACAACGCATTGTGCGAATGAGAAGAGGGCTTCTCGTGTGCCACTAACCGGTAAAATATGTGTGTTTGGGTCAAGCGCGTTAGGGTTTATATCAAAACGTTGAGAAAGCCATGCGGCAATGCTTTGACGTAATTCGTCTAGCCCTTTTGTGGTTGGGTATTGGCCAAGGGTATGTAAGTGTTTTAGCAACGCATCGGTAATTATTTGAGGCGTAGGGTGCTTGGGTTCGCCGACAGATAAAGCGATATGCTCTAACTGATTGGGTGGTGTAATACCGTGCTTGAGTTTAGCGAGTTTCTCAAATGGGTACGGTTGAAGAGAAGCTAAATCTGGGTTCATAACGAAAGGATATTTTTTGTAGCGTGGTAGTATAGGTGATTAGCGTTTAGGATAAAACGCTCCAAGCTAACAATAATAGCAAATCTGATGGCTGATACAGTACTGCAAATTTTTGCGAAGGCACCTATAGACGGTTTTGTAAAAACGCGCTTGATACCCGAACTAGGTGTGAAGGCAGCAACTGATGTATATATAATGTTATTAAGCAGTGTTGTTGAGTTAGCTGCTAGCAGTAATTACAGCGTCCAACTATGGTGTGCGCCTGATTTACAACATGACTTTTTTCAGCAGGTTGCTAAGAAATATAAATTTGCCCTACGCAAACAACGCGGCGCTAATCTGGGTGATAAGATGAAGTATGCTCTTGAGCAAGGGCTTCACGAGGCAAATAGGGTTGTGTTGATTGGTGCCGATTGCCCAGTTTTTACTCTCAATTATTTAATGGAAGCCTTTCAGTTGCTGACAGACTCGAAGGTGGTTTTGGGGCCGGCAGAAGATGGTGGTTTTGTATTAATTGGTTGCACCAAGGTGCGCGACAATATGTTTAGTCAGGTTGATTGGGGTGAAGCAACGGTACTAAGCCAGACCTTGAAGGCATTGACAGGTGCAAAACTAACATATAGCTTGTTGCCGATGCTTTGGGATGTTGATACGTTAAGCGATTTAAAGCGATGGCAGGCTAGTTAATGGGGCTGTTGAAGGTCTTCTATGAAAGCTTTTAAGAAGCGCGTGGCTTCACCACCTGTAACGACCCTATGATCAACGGTGATGGCCAGTGGTAAGATATTTCTAATCAGCATTTTTCCCTCTATTACAACAACTTCTTCGCGAGCTTTACCTGAGCCAACAATCGCAACGGTGGGCGGCAATACAACGGGCATTGCGTAGCGCCCTGCAATACTGCCGTAATTTGACAAGGTGATGGTGTAGCCTCGTAATTCATCAGCTGAAAAACTTCGTTGTTCAATTTTACTTTTTAAAGTTGCCAGTTTTTGTTTAATACCGTCTAGATTTTCTTTTTCAATATCGCGTAAAACAGCAACGAATAAACCCTGTGGTGCATCAACTGCTAAACCGAGATGAATGGAGCTTAATAGGCGTCTACCAAGAGCATGTGAGTCAAACCAAGCATTTAAAGCTGGTTCTGTCTGGCAAGCTGCAACAAGGGCACGAATTAACCTGGGGGTGATATCGGCGGTGTTTTTGATCAGGCTGATATCGGCATCATCAACTACCGTAGCAGGCGCTACTTCAGCATGTGATTGGCTCATGTTCCTAGCCATTGCTTTACGTACGCCTCGTAAAGGTTCCATTGGGCCGACAGCAGATAGAATTCTTGCAACACGCCGAACGTCATCCGATTGTATCAAGCCGTCGTGGCCACTTGGCGTGACCATCGATAGATCAACTCCCAAGCGGTGAGCAAGTGCTCTAACAGCAGGCGTGGCTTTGGCATTAAAGCGTATGCTTTTGTTGCTGCTCGATTTATCGTCTATTAAAACATCGCTGGTTTCCATTTCGCCGACAACTGTTCCGCTATCGTGCTCTGTATCACCTTCAAATTCTACAAGTGGGTCACCCGTTTTTATCACCTCATTAATATCACCATATAAATGGCTAACAGTACCTGAGACAGGTGACGGTATATCAATAATAGCCTTAGCGGTTTCAACAGAGACTAGTGGAGCGTTTATGGAGATGCTATCGCCAACTTTAACATGCCATTCTACGATTTCTGCATCTGGAAGGCCCTCGCCTAAGTCGGGTAAATGAAATATATTCATCGGTACTCCATTATCTGTATTGCTGAGTTTATGATGCGTTGAGCACTGGGCATATAATAATGCTCATTTTTGAGCATCGGCATAACGGTGTCGTAACCAGTGACCCGCTGAACGGGAGCGAGTAAAGAAGTAATGCTTTTTTCAGCTAATTGGGCGGCTATTTCAGCACCAACACCGCCTGTTTTAGCGGCTTCGTGAATAATAATGCAGCGGCCTGTTTTATTAACAGAATCGATTATGCTACTAATATCGAGCGGTTTAATGGTCGCAACATCGATAACTTCTGCATCGATACCCTGTTGTGTTAATTGCTCTGCCGCAGCAAGGGTTTCTTTAAGCATGGCGCCCCAACTGATAAGTGTAAGGTCAATACCTTCACGGAGCACAAAACAAGTGTCTAAAGGTAAGGGTTGGCCGTTATCTTTAATAGCTTGCTTTCCATCACGATAAATACGCTTTGGTTCTAAAAATAAAACGGGGTCGGGGTCTTGTATGGCAGCAATTAATAGGCCGTATGCACGGGCTGGCGAGGAGGGAATAACCACACGTAAGCCTGGAATATGGGCGAAAAGAGCTTCGGTGCTTTCACAATGGTGTTCAGGTGCGTGTATGCCGCCGCCAAAGGGTGCTCGAATAACCATCGGGCAACTTAAGCGGCCTCTCGTTCTGTTACGTAGGCGAGCAGCGTGGTTAAGAATTTGATCAATGGCGGAATAGATAAACCCCATGAACTGAATTTCAACAATTGGAATTAAGCCTTGGCTGGCCATACCAATAGACATGCCAACGATGGCTGACTCGGCTAGGGGTGTATCAAAAACGCGTTTGCTCCCAAATTCTTTTTGCAGCTTATCTGTGGCGCGAAAAACACCGCCATTGGCTCCAATATCCTCACCTAATACAACAATGTTGTCATTAACTCGCATTTGATTAGCCATTGCGCGGTTGACCGCATCAATCATCGTCCACTCATTCATGATGATTAAGCGCCAAGAGAAAGCGTTGTTTTTGTTCGGCCAGATCGGCAGGAATTTTTTCGTACATATGATCAAAAAACTCCCCGGCGGGTTGAGCAGGGAGCTGTTTGTAATTAGCGACTGCTATGTTGATCTGCTTTTGTGCTGCGGCATATAATTGTTGGTCTTCATCTGTTGTCCATGAATGCTGCTCAGTTAGGTAGTTTTTAAAACGAATTAGGGGTTCTTTGTGTTGAGCTTCTTCGAATAATGCAGGGTTTATATAACGTGTCGCGTCATCTGCCGTTGTATGATCGCAAATTCGATACGTGATGGCTTCAATGAAAAAAGGTCGCTGATTAGTTCGTATTTTTTCCAGCGCGTTTTCGATGCTAATTAACATGCCGAGCACGTCATTACCATCAACACGTATTGCATCAATTCCAACTGCAAGTGCTTTATGAGCTAGCGTTTTTGAAGCGGTTTGTTGAGCTAAGGGCACGGAGATGGCCCATTGGTTGTTATTAACAATAAATAGTGTTGGAAGCGACATGGCGCCAGCGATGTTTAATGACTCATAAAAATCACCTTTAGAAGTGGCGCCATCTCCGCAAGTTACAACCGCCACCTTTGAAGTGGATTTGTACTTTAGGGCAAAGGCAATCCCTATTGCATGACAAAGTTGAGTGGCGATTGGTACACAGAGGGGGAAGTCGTGAGCTTGATGTTTGAAATGGCTGCCCCTTTCGTCGCCGCCCCAATATTGCAAAATTTCTTCAAGCTGTACACCTCGTTGAATTTGTGCGCAGATATCACGGTAATAGGGGATAAAGACATCATCCTTAAGCATCGCTTTGCCAATAGCGGTTCCTATTGCTTCTTGCCCTCTATTCGAGGCATAGGTGCCGATGATTCCAACCCGCTGTAGATTGATGATCGTTTCATCAAAAAGTCTTGATGTAACGAGTGTGCGGTAGAGCTGAGTTAGCGTTTCGCGGTTTTGAAGTGGCGTTGGAAGAGGTTGTAATAACGCTCCGTGTTCATCAAGATAGCTTAGGTATTCAATGTTGGTTCCATTGTTTTCACTCATCTAAAATGTATCCCTACAATGATGTAGATAAAAGGTTAGTCTATATTTAATGATAAAAGTTCAGTCTTTATGAGCATCAGGCACCCAGAATAATAACTGTTTTTTATAGCCAGCCAGTTATAATATCTAGCCAATAAAAAGTTTATCGTTATTAATAATGAATGCTGTCAATTCTGCATCGCACATCGTACAGATTAAAAAAATCTCCAAGTTTTATAATAATAAACAGGTGGTTAATGAACTAGATTTAAATATTGAAGCGGGTTGTTTTTGTGGAATATTGGGTCCAAATGGCGCAGGTAAAACGACGACGTTAAGGATGTTGGTTGGTCACTGTCCGATAGATACCGGAGAACTCTCAATTTTAGGGTTGCCGATGCCTGCAAACGCATCGCTTATCAGGGAATCTGTCGGTGTTGTACCTCAAATGGATAATTTGGACCCTGATTTTACCGTTGAAGAAAATTTATACGTTTATGGACGTTTTTTTGGTATCGACGAAAAAACATTAAAAGAACGAACAAAAGAGCTTCTTGCATTTGCATCGTTAGAAGATAAAGCGGCCTGTAAAATATCAGCTTTATCTGGAGGCATGAGACGGCGTCTATCATTGGCAAGGGCTTTGATTAATAAGCCTAAATTATTGATTCTGGATGAACCAACGACTGGGCTAGACCCACAAGCACGCCAAGCTATTTGGCAAAAGCTTCGCGAGTTAAAAAAACAGGGGCTTACTCTAATTTTAACGACGCACTATATGGAAGAGGCTGAGCGCTTATGTGATCGGGTTATTGTGATGGACTACGGCGAGGTGATGGCCGATTCGCCACCTAAGGAGTTGATTAAGGATGAAATTGAATCACATGTTCTTGAAGTTCATGCAGCTTCGGACGATTTAATATCGGTGCTAAAGCAGGATAAAACGCTCGCTCGGTTTGAGAAATCAGGGGATATTTGCTTTTTTTATGGCGAGAAAATGAACCATGCTTTGGCTGTGTTAGAGCAAGGGACGCATGATGATTATCTGTTTCGTCCCGCGAATTTAGAAGATGTTTTTATCAAGTTAACTGGGCGAGATTTGCGTGAATAAACTAGCTAAACTGAAACTATTTTTATCCAGAAGTCGGTCAATTTGGTCGCGAAATATTCGCGTTTGGGGGAAGCTTGCTGGGCCTTCATTGCTGGGTAACTTTGGTGAGCCTTTGTTATATTTAATCGTATTGGGTTATGGCTTGGGCCGATTTGTGGGCGAGGTTGAGGGAATGCCCTATATGGCTTTTTTGGCCTCAGGGGTTGTCTGCACTAGCGCGTTGAATTCGGCAAGTTTTGAAGGCATGTATTCCGCCTATACTCGAATGGAAGTGCAGCAAACATGGTTAGGCATGCTGACGACACCGGTGAATGTCGGCGAGGTAGTTTTTGGTGAAATACTCTGGGGGGCGACTAAAAGTTTTATCAGTGTCAGTGCTATATTAATTGTCGCTGCCTTCTTGGGGTTGGTGGAAAATGGCTGGGCGTTATTAGTGTTGCCCGTTGCTTTTCTAACGGGGCTGTGTTTTTCATCATTGGCGTTGTTAATGACATCAAGCGCCAAAAGTTATGATTTTTTTCTTTATTACACGACGCTATTTATTACCCCAATGGTTTTAGTTAGTGGCGTCTTTTTCCCTATAGATACCTTGCCGCAAATGGTTCAGTGGATTGCTACCGTGTTACCTTTGTATCACGCTATTTCCTTGGTGCGCCCGTTAATGACAGGTGGAGAAGTGTCATTGGTGCTGCTGCATGTATTGGTCTTGTTGGTATTTAGTATAACGGCGGGTAGTATAGCCGCCTATAGGGTAAAGAAAAGGCTCATTAAATGAGCCTTTGTGATTGAAGGTAAGAATTAATCGTTATAATTATGCGGCTATAACAACCTTATTTCGGCCTGCTTCTTTTGCTTGGTACAGTGCTTTATCGGCGCGATCAATTAACAGTTCAACACTATCGGTTGCTTTAACTGTTGCGATACCTGCGGAGATTGTTACCTCTCCAATGGCTTCACCACTTTCTTTTCGTTGCAGCTTACTGTTACTCATTGCAATACGTATTTTTTCCGTCAGCTGCTTCGCGTTGTCAATATCCAGGCCGGTTAAAATAACTGCAAATTCTTCACCACCATACCTAGCAATATGGTGCTCTGAGCCAACAATCTGGGTTAAAAGTGCGGAAACGTAACGAATAACTCGATCGCCGACAAGGTGGCCAAAATTATCGTTTACACGCTTAAAGTGATCAATATCAAGTAGAACCAGGGTTGCACTTAAATTGGTTTCACTATGAACAACGTTATCTATCGCTTTATCAAACGCGCCTCTGTTTTTAAGGCCTGTTAACGCATCTTTTTCAGAGCTTGCTTTTACTGCCTCTAATTCGGCTTTCATTTTAAGAATTTCAGCATTTGTTTCTTGCATCCTTGCTTGGGTGGCCTGATTGTTCTTAACCATCTCTCGTGTATCCTGCATGACTTGTTTGAGCACCAGTGCAGCAGCTTGTGGGTCAGTTGTATAGGATAAAGTTTCTGCATGTTTGTTTATCGTGCTGTCAAACTCTCCGGCACCACTGCTGACCTGTTGGACTTCTTCAGATGCTGAAGACATGGCTTTTTCTAAGGAGTGCTGTATTTTTTCTTGTTGTTCTAGGGTTGCTCCACCATTGATGTATTTTTCATAAAGTTCCAGCATGATAGCTAATGTAAAAGGTTTTTTTTCACTAATAATGCTATCGATGACGTCATTAAGGGTCTGGGAATTACCAGATAAATAACTGTAAAAAATAGAGTAGTTGATGGGGGTGGGAGGTAAGTTATGTTGTGACAACATTGGGATCGCTTGCCTTAAATATTCGGCGGCTTGTTTGGGTTCGTCTTGTTGTAACATTTAATTCCTCTATTTGACGGTTTGTATTTATATTAGTACAAAATTTGAAGCCAGATGTAAACAGCTGGGGTTTGGTGAGTTTATCTGCTTTATTTAGTCATTATATGATTAAATTTGTGAGGGAGGTCTCATTTTATTTGCCTGTTTAGTAACTGTCAGTAAAGGTTTATTCGAGGCAGTTGGGTAAGAAGCTGTGTTATAAAGAGCTTTTGAATCTCCTTGGCTTTTTGAGAAAATATATGGGTTGTGTTAATCATTTTATTTTGCTTATTTTGTTGCTGGTTGCTATACCAGTAACACAGGCCGACCTGTACAAAAAAGTCGATAAAAACGGCCATGTTTATTTTACAGATAACCCCGTCGGGGGTGGTTTTAAGCTTATTATGCGGACGCCTAAAAAAGGCACGATTGAGTATAAAAACTTTCAGCGTAATCGTCGTCAATTGACACCGCTGATTAAACAGCAAGCTAGGCAATATAAGGTCGACCCTGCGTTGGTGATGGCTATTATTCATGCTGAATCAGCTTATGATAGAAAGGCTGTCTCAAGAGCTGGAGCCGTAGGCTTGATGCAATTAATGCCTGGAACGGCAAAACGATATGGAGTCAGTAACCGTACTGATGCAGTGCAAAACATTCGTGGCGGGGTTCAGTATTTAAGGTATTTATTAGAACTGTTTAAATTTAATATTAAACTAACCCTAGCTGCTTATAATGCAGGTGAATCAGCTGTTTTGAAATATGGAAATAAGGTGCCACCTTATCCGGAAACAGAACAGTATGTAAAAAAAGTGGTGACTTATTACCAAGATTATTTAAATGGTCATAAGGTGCTTTAACTATTAAGACTTTCTAAAGGAGAAATATGCGTTTATTACATACGATGCTTCGTGTCGCAGATTTAGACCGTTCTATTGAATTTTATACAGAGGTGTTAGGGATGACGCTATTGAGGCGCAAGGAGTTTCCTGAGGGCCGTTTTACCTTAGCGTTTGTCGGGTATCAGCCTGAAAGTGCCGGTACAGTTATAGAGCTAACGCATAACTGGGATAAAGGTGCCTATGACCTAGGGGATGCGTTTGGGCATATTGCCATACAAGTTGCTGATGTCTATGAAGCATGTGAGCTAATTCGTCAAAAAGGCGGGGCGGTAACACGCGAAGCAGGGCCGATGAAGGGCACAGACAGTATTTTAGCGTTTGTTAAAGACCCTGATGGCTATTCGATAGAGTTGCTGGCCTGACTATTAAAGTATTTTAACGCCCATTGCTGTTAACATATTAGTCAGCTTGATTAAAGGCAGCCCGATAAGTGCATTGGGGTCCTCACCTTCAATGCGATCAAATAAAGCGATGCCTAGGCCTTCTGATTTAAAAGCAGCCGCGCAGCCATATGGTTTGTCTCTGAGTACATAGTTTTCTATTTCCCCAAGAGATAGGGTTTTCATATGCACTCTACAGATGTCTGTTTCGGTGATGCTCTCGTGAGTTTTAGAGTTTAGAAGCGTTAAGCTGGTATAAAAGACAATGGTTTTCCCTGATGAGCGTGTTAGCTGTTGTACGGCCTTGTTAAATTCGCCGGGCTTAGTAAGTTGCTGATCCCCAAGCATGGCGACTTGGTCAGAGCCAATAATGAGGTGGTTAGGAAAGTCTGGCGTCAACGCGGTCGCTTTTTCAAACGCGAGACGTTTTGAAAGTTGAATAGGGCTTTCGTTGGCTTTAAACGATTCATCAATATTCGGTGAGGCGGTTTCAAAGTTAGGATAAATTTTTTTTAGCAGCGTTTTACGAAAAGGTGAGCTAGAAGCTAATACTAATGTCGGATGATTTTTCATATAATATAGTTAATTTGAATTAAGATCATTTTACCTAATATGACCAAGACATTGCAGATAGAAGTTGACCCATCGTTGTGCGCCAGTCAAGAACGAAACATTACAGGCGAACTGCCTTACGATGAATTACAGCAAATACAGGCTGATATTGATCCGTCTAGTTCTTCAATAAGGGCAGATTTAACATTTTCAAAAGCCGGAAAATTTGTTGTTTTAACAGGTCGGATTTCAGCAGATCTCGTGTTACAATGCGCCGCTTGTTTAGAATTGACTGATTTTCCGGTCAATATAGATGTGAAATTGGCGATTATCAATGATGAGGCTAGAGCATCATTAATACCAGATGATTGTGAGCCTTACTTGTATGATGGTGAGCGCTTGCTGATCAGCGATGTCGTTGAGGCAGAAGTGGTGTTAGTGCTTCCATCCATAGCAAGGCACGAAGTGTGTCCGGTTGAGTTGCCTAAAAGTAGCGCAAGCAAAGATTATGGGCTTGAAACGGAAAAAAAGAAGAATCCGTTTGAGGTTTTAGAAAAGTTAAAGTTGAATTAGACAGAAGGTTTAGCGTCTACTCAAGAAATAATGTCCAATGGGCAAAAACTAATGTCAGCAAAACAAATGTGTTTTGTTGTGGAAAGACTTATGGCTTAAAAGCGATAAGGGTTATTAATTCTCTGGAGAATTTGAGATGGCAGTACAAAAAAGTAAAAAATCACGTTCAAGACGTGGTATGCGTCGTTCACACGATGCGTTGACAGCGAAAACATTATCAACTGAGCCTACAACTGGTGAAGTTCATTTGCGTCATCATGTGAGTGCGGATGGTTTTTACCGCGGCGAACAAGTTGTCGCTGATAAAGATTAATAAGGTTTTTGTTTTAACGTATCTTCGGGCCGTTCAGCTTCGTGTTGTTAGGTAAGGCATTAGTTTATGTTTAATGCGAAAATAACCGGTACAGGTAGTTATTTGCCTGAAAAAGTTGTTACTAATAAAGATTTTGAATCAACATTAGAGACGACTGACGAGTGGATTTATTCCAGAACGGGAATAAAGCAAAGACACGTTATCGATGAAAAAGAGTCTGTCTCCAGTATGGCTGAGATTGCGTCTAATAACGCACTTGAAGCAGCGGGGTTAGATGCCTCTGAAATCGATCTTATTATTGTTGCTACCAGTTCATCTGATAGGGTTTTTCCTAGTACGGCGTGTATTTTACAAAATAGGCTGGGCGCAAACGGTGGGGCAGCTTTTGACGTTCAGGCGGCTTGTTCAGGGTTTATTTATGCCTTGGGCATTGCAACCCAATTTATAAAAGCTGGGGGCGCAAAAAAAGCACTGGTTGTCGGTTCAGAAGCGAATTCAAGGATTCTTGACTATTCAGATAGAAGCTCGTGTGTGATCTTCGGTGATGGTGCGGGCGCAGTTGTGGTAGAAGCATCAGAAGAGCCCGGTATTTTATCAACGCATATGAACGCCGACGGTCAATATCAAGATCTGCTGTATGTGAACAATCCAATCAAAGACCAAAAACAAGAAGGTGATCAGGCTTTCATGACGATGCACGGCAATGATGTGTATAAAGTTGCGGTTAAAACATTAAGCCGTGTTGTGGATGAAACACTTGAAGCCAACAACATGGATAAATCAGATGTTGACTGGTTAATACCGCACCAAGCTAATATAAGAATCATTTCCTCGGTTGCAAAAAAGCTGAATATGCCGATGGAAAAGGTTGTTCTCACGATAGAAAATCAAGCCAACACGTCTGCTGCTTCAGTGCCTCTTGCATTAGATCAAGCAGTTAGAGATGGGCGAATTAAAAAAGGTGAAATAGTCTTGATGGAAGCCTTTGGTGGTGGTTTTGTCTGGGGTTCTGCTCTTGTAAAAATGTAAGTCTTCAGTAAATTCAAATCATTTAATACATTATGTCATCAAACAAAATAGCCATTGTTTTTCCAGGTCAGGGGTCCCAAGCTGTCGGTATGCTAGGTGATCTGTCTGCTCACTATAATCAAATCAAAGAAACCTTCGATGAGGCATCACAAGCATTAGGCCGTGATTTATGGGCGTTAGCCCAAAATGGGCCTGTTGAAGAGTTGAACCAAACACAAAATACACAACCTTTGATACTAACAGCAAGTGTTGCCATGTGGCGCGTGCTCCAATCTACAGCGGAAGTTACTCCCTCGTTTATGGCTGGCCATAGCTTGGGTGAATATACAGCGCTTGTTTGTGCGGGAAGTTTGGACTTTGTTGATGCAGTTAAATTGGTTGAGCAACGTGCGATGTTTATGCAGCAAGCCGTCCCTGAAGGTGAGGGAGCGATGGCTGCAATATTAGGTCTTGAAGTAGCTGACTTAGTAAATATTTGTAATCAAGCGGCTGAGGGAGAAACTGTTTCGGCTGTTAATTTTAATGCACCAGGTCAGGTTGTTATTGCAGGTAATACGAACGCAGTTAATAGAGCAATAGAGTTGGCGAAAGAACAGGGCGCAAAAAGAGCGTTGCCGTTACCAGTCAGTGTACCTTCACATTGTGCGTTGATGGCTCCAGCTGCTGAAAAGTTAATGGCTGTATTGGGCGGAGTTAGGTTTTCAATACCAACCATTTCAGTCATACACAATACGGATGTAGCGCAACATAACGATGCATCTGATATTAAGCAGGCTCTGATGAAACAATTACACACGCCGGTACGCTGGGTTGAGACAGTTGAGATGTTAACTGATGCCGGAATAGATACCATTATTGAGTGTGGTCCAGGTAAAGTGCTAAGTGGATTAAATAAAAGAATTAATAAATCATTAGCACTTTACTCGTTAGGTGATGAGCGCTCATTTAATAAAACGATAGAGGCATTATGATGAATAATAAACCAATTGCATTGGTTACTGGAGCAAGTCGTGGGATAGGTAAAGCCATTGCGCAACAGCTGGTCGCTGATGGTTTTTATGTTGTTGGAACGGCCACTTCTGATAACGGCGCGGCGGCTATATCAGATTATCTATCTGATTCAGGTAAAGGAATGACGTTAGATGTTACCGACACAGATTCAATTCAGTCGGTCTTGAAAGACATTACATCTACTGTGGGTGCGCCTACAGTGTTGGTGAATAATGCTGGGATTACCAGAGATAATCTTATGCTCAGAATGAAAGATGATGAGTGGGATGATATTATTTCAACCAATCTAAGTTCAATATTCCGCGTTAGTAAAGGTTGTTTGCGCGGTATGATGAAAAATAAAAAAGGGCGGATTGTTAGTATTGCCTCAGTTATTGGTGTAACCGGTAATGCTGGGCAAGCAAATTATGCAGCTGCTAAGGCAGGGATTATCGGGTTTAGTAAATCGTTAGCGAGAGAAGTTGGCTCAAGAAATATCACAGTCAATACGGTGGCTCCAGGCTTTATTGACACAGATATGACAAAAGCCTTACCAGATGAGCAAAAAGCTTCATTATTGGAAGGGGTTCCTCTTGGGCGTCTTGGTGATGCAAAAGAGATAGCAAATGCTGTTTCCTTCTTATGTTCTGATAAAGCGGCTTACATTACAGGGGAAACTTTACATGTTAATGGTGGCATGTATATGGGGTAATGAATAATTGATCGTAAGTTTTTAGTAGTAGTCCTTGGTTTGATATATAGAATTGTTTAAACTTTTTTAATTTAGCAATATAATAAGAAGACCACAAATTTAGCAATATAATATGAACACCACAAATTAAATTTGTGGTTCCAAAAATACAGAGGGAATAGAAAAATGAGTAATATTGAAGAGCGCGTCAAAAAAATCGTTGCAGAACAACTTGGTGTGAAGGAAGAAGAAGTAACAAACGAAGCATCATTCATCGATGACTTAGGTGCAGATTCATTGGATACGGTTGAGTTAGTGATGGCTCTTGAAGAAGAGTTTGATTGTGAGATTCCTGATGAACAAGCTGAAGGTATCACAACTGTTCAACAAGCAATTGACTACGTTAATAATAACGCAGAATAAATCAATTTCTTTTTATCAAGCACGGCTTACTTTATCGTAAGCCGTGCTTGTTTTATGTTAGAGAGTTCATATTGTGTCTAAACGTCGAGTAGTAGTTACAGGGTTGGGTTTGTTGTCACCAGTTGGTGGTAATGTTGCAGATTCTTGGGAAAATATTTTAAATGGTCAAAGTGGTATTGCCCCGATAACTCGGTTTGATACAACTGATTTTCCATCAAATTTTGGTGGAGCCGTTAAAGATTTCGATGTAAATGACTATCTTTCTCGTAAGGATTCAAAAAAAATGGATCCATTTATTCATTACGGTGTTGCGGCTGGAATCCAAGCTTTAGATGATTCTGGTCTTGAGGTGACGGATGAAAATGCTGAAAGAATCGGCGTAGCCATTGGTGCAGGTATTGGTGGTATTTCAGGCATTGAAGCTGGTTTTGAAGGCTTTCAAAAAGGTGGGCCAAGAAAGATTTCACCGTTTTTTGTGCCATCAAACATCATCAATATGATCTCAGGAAACCTTTCAATTTTACGTGGATTGAAAGGGCCAAATTTCGCCATTGTAACGGCATGCACAACAGGTGCGCATAATATTGGCGATGCAATGCGCATTATTCAATACGGTGATGCTGATGTGATGGTGGCTGGTGGGGCAGAAATGGCCACGTCAGTGACGTCTTATGGTGGGTTTTCTTCTGCGCGTGCCTTGTCACGTAGGAATGATTCACCCGAAACGGCGAGTCGTCCTTGGGACAAAGACCGTGATGGCTTTGTTTTAAGTGATGGTGCCGGTGTTTTGGTGCTTGAAGAATATGAGCATGCTAAAAAACGCGGTGCAAAAATTTATGCAGAATTAGCCGGCTATGGAATGAGCTCCGATGCATTTCATATGACCATGCCATCAAAGAATGGTGATGGCGCATACCGTTGCATGCGAAATGCTTTAAAAGACGCTTCGTTAGATGCAGAACAAGTCAGTTATATCAATGCCCACGGTACCTCGACACCTGCTGGGGATGTTGCTGAAACGCACGCAGCTAAAACTTTATTAGGTGATAATGCTTATAAAGTACCGATGAGTTCAACCAAGTCCATGACTGGTCATATGCTAGGAGCAGCCGGTGGCGCAGAGGCAGTATTTTCTGTTTTAGCGTTGCGTGATCAAGTGGCGCCACCGACCATTAATCAATTTACGCCTGATCCTGATTGTGATTTAGATTATGTGCCAAATGAAGCACGTCAAATGGAAATGAATGTTGTTGTGTCAAATTCATTTGGGTTTGGTGGTACTAACGGCACGCTCGTCTTTAAACGACTTTAGCTTATACCCTGCCAGGTGACACTGGATATAAAAGACTGTGGCGATTACTTTAAAATCGAAATTGCTTCAGATTTTGACCTATTAGATTGCCATGCGGCGAATTCTAAGCGCTATCCATTTTTATTAGAAAGTAATGATGCGAGTCATTCAGCCAATGCTTTCGATATATTGTTCGGTTTTCCTGGCGAAAAAATTGAATCATCAAACATAAAAAATAATCAATTTTTCGCTAAGTTTGATCATGCTTTTGAACGAGAGAAAGTAGCAAGCAAGGCTGACAACCTTCCTTTTACGGGGGGCTGGTTTGTCTTTTTAAGTTATGAACTTATTGGTGTTATTGAAGAAAAACTTTCCGATCTGCAAGTAGATAAAAGCTTACCGGTGGTGAGTGCTGTAAGAATCCCTTTAGCCATCATAAGAAGCCATCAGGATAACCGTTGCTGGATTGTGTGCGAAAAGGGACATGATGCTTTAATTAAACAAGTATTGGTTGATCTAGAGAGCCTGGAAAAGAGTGAGTTTAACTATCCAACAGTCAAGTTAAAAGAAGACCCGTCGCACGCCTTTTTAGCGGGTGTAAAAAAGATTAAGTCATATCTAATTGAAGGAGATACCTTACAGGTTAATCTTTCTAGGCAATGGGCCGGTGAGTTTGCTGGTCAGAGTGATTATTTAGATGTTTATCGTTCACTAAGGGTACATAACCCTTCACCTTTTGCTGGGTTGGCTTGTTTCGGCGAGACGGTTATTTGCTCATCATCTCCGGAGCGTTTAATTAGTTGTGTTGACGATGTTGTGCAAATGCGACCTATCGCAGGCACAAGGCCCAGAGATAAAGATGAACTGTTAGATAATAGTTTTGCGCAAGAGTTACTTTTTAATGCAAAAGAAAGCGCAGAACATATTATGTTGATTGACCTCATTCGTAATGATCTTGGGCGAATTTGTACAACCGGTACGGTAAAGGTTGATGAGAAAATGAGCTTGGAATCTTATGCAGAAGTGCATCATATAGTCTCAAACGTCACTGGTAAATTGGTCTCGGGCATGTCGCCCTCAAACGTGATTAAAGCAGTTTTCCCTGGCGGTACAATAACGGGTTGTCCTAAAGTTCGTTGTATGGAGATCATTAATGAACTAGAAAAAACGCCAAGGGGTGCCTATACCGGGTCGATGGGCTACATTAATCGTAATGGCAACCTAGACCTAAACATATTAATAAGAACCTTTACCATTAATGATAGGCAGTTAACATTGAGGACAGGGGCAGGAATCGTGGCGGATTCAATTGCAGAAAAAGAACTTGAAGAAACACGACATAAAGCCAAAGCTTTATTACAAGCGTTGAATATTAATAATGGATAAGACCCTAATTAATGGTCAATATGGTGACTCAATTAATGCTTCAGACAGGGGCTTACAATATGGTGACGGCCTGTTTGAAACCATTCTAGTGGAGTTTGGTTGCCCTTGTTATCTTGAAGAACACTTGCAGCGCTTACAAAAAGGTTGCGAAGTGCTGGGTTTTCCACCTCTTAATAAGGATATTTTAGAAAGAGAAATCTTTCAGCTCATCGAGACAAATCAATGTGGGGTTATAAAATTATTGATTTCAAGAGGTGTCGGTAAAAGAGGTTTTTTGCCGCCCAAAAACCCTAACGTAACACGGCTAGTGTCTTTTTCTGCAACTAAGGCAACGGTAAAAAATCCACTGCTTAGTTTAGACCTTGTTTTATGTCATACTCAGCTAAGCCGCCAACCCTTATTGGCTGGGCTTAAACACTTGAATCAATTAGAACGAGTGTTAGCACGTAGTGAATTTGGCGATACTGTTTCAACCGAAGGTTTAATGCTCGATGTTGAGGGCGTAGTGATTGAAGGAACAATGAGTAATATTTTTATTGTTAGCAAGGGTGTTTTAATGACGCCTACATTAGAAAATGCGGGAGTTAGAGGAATCATTCGTGATTACTTAATAGCTCAAGCGACTCAAGAAGGAATGGATTGTAGAGAAATGGAGCTGTCTGTGGAGAACGTAATAGATGCAGATGAGGTTTTTATGACAAATAGTTTAATGCCTATACGAGCTATTAAACAACTTAGAATTGATGACAAAGCCTTTATTAAAGAGGTGGGTCCATATGCACACTGGGCGTTAGATAGCGTACTGGCAGATATTCAGCATCAAGTCGATCAACACGCGGGAAAAAACTAATGCGGCGCTTATTAGCAATAACAATTATTGTTTGTAGTTTATTATTTGGTTGGTTTTGGATGATGTACAACTATGCAATGAATGAATCGTCTATTTCTAACGAGATGGGCTCTGTTGTTGTGAACATTGAAAAAGGTCAAAACCTAAATCAAATTATTTCAACGCTGGATAAGAAAGGCGTGGTAGATGGACCTTGGTTTAAATGGCATGTACGGTTTGAAGGAGCTGCCAATAAAATACAAGCAGGTGAGTACGAATTTTCTCCAGGTTTGACACCGGTGCAAATATTGAATTTTCTAGTCAAAGGCAAGGTTAATCAATATGCTATTTCAATTATTGAAGGCCAAACGTTTAAGGAAGTTTTAAGGGACATTAGAGAGCATCCAGCGATTAAAAAAACACTGCCTGAACAAGCGAGTATCAGTCAGTATTTAACGTTATTGAATATTCCGGAAAAACATTTAGAGGGGATGCTATTACCCGAAACATATTTTTTTATTAAAAATACATCTGATGTAGATATTCTTCGTCGTGCATACCGTTCGATGCAGGTTTTCGTTAATTCAGCATGGCCTAAAAGAGATGTAAGAACAGTGATACCAAGCGTTTATGATGCACTGATTCTAGCATCTATTGTAGAGAAGGAAACGGGGGCTGCTCACGAACGAAAGCAGATAGCGGGTGTTTTTATCCGTAGACTTGAAATAGGTATGAAACTACAAACAGACCCAACTGTTATTTACGGTATGGGAGATGGGTATGACGGTGATATAAGGTATAGAGATTTACGTAAGGACACTCCCTATAACACATATACACGTTATGGGCTTCCACCGACACCAATAGCAATGCCTAGTAAGGCGGCGATCGACGCAGTTCTACACCCAGAAGACACTAAAAACTTATATTTTGTATCGAATGGTGATGGCACGCATATATTTTCTGAAACGTTGAAGCAACATAATGCAGCGGTTAACAAATACCAACGGAAGCAATAATAATGAAAGTGGGAAAGTTTTTAACCCTTGAAGGCGTTGAAGGTGTTGGTAAAACAACAAATCTGGAGTTCATTGCTAACTATATAAAATTAGCCGGGCAAGAGGTTGTTACAACGAGAGAGCCTGGTGGCACAAAAATAGCCGAAAAAATTCGAGGCTTGTTATTAGACCATGATGATGAGTCATTATGTGATGAGTCTGAGCTTCTCTTAATGTTTGCGGCACGGGCTCAACACATTAAAAACGTCATTATGCCGGCCTTAGAATCTGGCAAGTGGGTTGTGTGTGATCGTTTTACGGACGCTACGTATGCGTATCAAGGGGGCGGGCGTCATTTTAAAGTTGCTGATATTAGCTGGCTAGAACAATTTGTTCAAAAGGGCTTGTTGCCCGACCTTACCATTTTGTTAGACTTGTCGGTGGATATTGGCTTACAACGAGCGGCGAATAGAAGTGATCCTGACCGTTTTGAATCTGAAAAAAAAGTATTTTTTGAAAATGTTCGGCAAGTATATTTGGATAGAGCAAAGGCAGAACCTAAACGCTTTGGTGTTGTTGATGCCTCTGACCCTTTGCAACAAGTACAGAAAAATATAGCCGTTTACTTAGACAAAATATTGCTAGATGAGTAATCAATTACAAGCAGTTTACCCTTGGTTACAAAACTATTGGGGGCCATTATCTCGTTACTTAAAGCAAGACCGCTTACCCAGTGCTTTGATCTTAGTTGGCAACGAAGGGTTAGGGGTGTCATCGTTGGCTATCGCATTTGCCCATCGAGCTGTTTGTTCTTCATCTCTTGATGAGCCGTTTGCTTGCGGCTTATGTGAAGCGTGTTTATTGTTTAAAGCTGATAATTACCCAGACTTCTTTCATGTAATACCTGAAGAGGGCAAAACGAGTATTAAAATTGAACCCATCCGGCAGTTAATGTCATCATTAGCATTAAGCAATCAATATACTAAACCAAGAATTGTTGTTATTGACCCAGCCGATGCGATGTCTCATTCAGCGGCTAATAGTTTACTGAAAACCTTAGAGGAACCTAGCGAAAATACCTGCCTGGTTTTGATAGTGAATCAACTGTCGAAAGTACCCGCAACAATAAGAAGTCGTTGTCAGCTTATAACCGTTAAGGGTATTGAGCTGACTGAGGCAAAGGATTGGTTAGTTGGTTTGGGCTGTAAGGAGCCAGAACAATATTTGAGTTTAGCTAACAACGCGCCTCTTTATGCTAAAGAATTATGGCAAAAAGAGGCCTTGAAGATCAGAAAGCTGTTACTGAATAACTTTATAGAGCTTTTGAAAGGGCGTTTAGATCCAGTCCTATTTGCTGAAAAATGTATTAGCCTAAAAGGCTTGCCTGTTTTAAAATGGCTGATGTCGTGGCTATCTGATGCAATCAAGTGCGCTCATGGTGCGTTAGATAATCAGCTAATGAACCCTGAACTGAGAGCTGACTTGAAAGTTTTTATAGAAACGCTACACTTAAAAGGAATGCATACTTTGTTAGAGCAGTTAAATTATTTAACATCGTTAGAGTCTAATCAAGTTAACCAACAGTTAATGCTAGAAGAGTTCGCGATACAAAGTTATTCACTAACACGTAAATAAAGGCTAGTTAAATGACCCCTACAGGAAAAGAGTCTCGCCAAGGAATTTTATCTTTAACGATTAAAGATAAAAATGCATTGTATGCGGCGTTTATGGATTATGTTGAGGGGGGCGGTTTGTTTATCCCAACCCATAAGAAATATAGCTTAGGTGATGAAGTATTTATGTTGTTAAGTCTAATGGGCGAGGCAGAAAGAATTCCGGTTGCTGGGCGAATTATTTGGATAACCCCAGTGGGCGCAGAAGGCTCCAGATCGAACGGTGTTGGTGTTCAATTTAATGAACAAGACGGTGGTGCAGCGCGAGCAAAAATAGAAACATATTTGGCAGGAACCTCTGCAACTGGGCGACCTACACACACCATGTAATGTTACTTGATGAATGTTCTTGAAACGGCCTTTAAGGCCGTTTTTTATTTATAGAGGATAATACCTATGTTTATAGATTCACATTGCCACCTAGATCGTGTTGATCTAAGCCCTTTCTCAAATAGTCTTAGTGAATATTTAGAAGCTACGAAAGCTGATTCATTAGAGCATATGTTATGTGTGTCAATTAATTGGGAAGATTACCCTGCAATGCGAGATTTGGTGAACGGTTTTGCAAATATTTCTACATCGGTCGGTGTACACCCTAATGAGATGGATGGCCATGATCCAAGTGTTGATGAATTAGTGGATATTGCCTTGAAAGATCAGGTTGTGGCCATTGGTGAAACCGGCTTAGATTACTCTAGAATTGAAAAAGAGACTGAGGTACTTACCCAGCAGCAACGTTTTCGTCATCACATCAGGGCGGCAAAGAAAATTGATAAGCCGATTATCATCCATACCCGTGATGCAAAGCAGGACACAATTAGAATTATGCAGGAAGAATCTGCTGGTGAGTGTGCTGGTGTGTTGCATTGTTTTACTGAAGATTGGGAGATGGCAAAACAAGCACTGGACTTAGGGTTTTATATCTCATTCTCAGGCATTGTTACATTTAAAAATGCTAAGCAAGTTCAAGAAGTGGCAAAAAAAGTGCCCAATGACCGTTTTTTAATAGAAACAGACTCTCCCTATTTGGCGCCTGTTCCGATGCGAGGAAAGCCAAATTACCCTAATTACGTAAAATATGTGGCAGAAAAAATGGCAGAATTAAGAGGTTTATCCTTAGACGCCACAGCACAAATGAGTGCTAAAAACTACTCTACTTTGTTTGATCGTTAATCTAGCGAGGCTTTGCGCCATCTTAAGAAATTAGGAAGAGGGTAGAAGTGCTTGGATCTTATTTAACAGCATTATTTTTTCGGTTAGCGTGTTGTTTGTGTCATTTAGTTCGTTATTAATGTCGCTTAATTGCTTTTGTAAAACTGAAATTTCTTCCCTTGCGGATTTGAGGTTTTCATCAGCCATGGTTTTATAAGCCTCATTAAATTTTTTCTGATAACTGGATAATAATTCACTTAACAGGTCGTCAAAGCTTTGCTGGCTAAAATTGTTTGAGCTGACTAAACTTTCAAGGTGCTCAAGAACATCATATAGCGGCTTCTTAAATTCGCGTTGGAAACATGAACTAAGTTGCTGATTGAGATAGTGTAAGTCGTCTTCATTTCCGCTGAACTGAGCAAATAATTTTAAGCTGCTCGATTCAAAACTATTAAGACTTTCCGCGTGTTTTTCAAAATATACTTGCTCAAGTGTTGTGACGATTTCTCGCAGTTCGTCTTTAGGAAAAGAGCGTTGTTCAAGGTAACTGTATAGTTCTCGGATAGATGACGAAGAGGGTGCTTGATCTGCTTGAGTCGTGGGCTCTTCGGGTACTTGTGGTTGAAACTGGGCAAGTTGCTCTAAAAAAGCGGCTGAATCTTCTTCTGTTACATCACCCGTTGATAATTGGGCAATGCAAAAATCGGCGGCTTGTTTAAAGCTAAGCGGTGTTTTTACACTAGCAGGCGGTGTAACAGTATTAGGTAAAGTGTCTTCTTTAAACGTAACGACTGGTGTTTCAGAAGGTGTTTGAGCACGTGAGTCAATGCCATCTTGCTGGCGCCAAAACTCACTGAATGAGTCGACAGTTTGTTCAGCAACCTCTTTGTCTAATTCTTGAGCCAATTTTTTAAAGCAGCCACTTGCATTAGAGTCTGGACTTAACAATACAGCAGGGCATTGAAGCCTGATGGATGAAATCATGGTTTCATCTACTTGAATATAGCCCAGGTAGTTAATGTCAACATCAATATATTTTTTTACAGCCGACTCAAAACGTTTATATATTGCTTGGCTATTCTCGGCATCTAAAGCCATATTCACGAGAATATATGAAGTTCGATTATAGTTTGAGCGTTTTAAAACTTTAAGTAATGAAAAGGAGTCAGTTAAAGAAGTGGGTTCGGGGGTAATAATAATAATTGAAAACTGTGAGGCTCTAATAAAATCAAGAACATCATCGCCAATGCCTGCAGCCGTATCTATAATGAGATAATCAAAATCTTGTTGGAGTTTATCTAAAGCCGCTAATAAGATCAGTTTTTGCTCATTTGTTAATTGCGCATATTCAGCAATTCCGGTCGCGCCGGGAACAACTTTTAAGCCGCGTGGCCCATCAATAATAATTTCTTTTAAGTTTTTTTCGCCGTTTAAAAGATGTTGTAAGGTATACGTTGGTTGAATACCTAATAGAATATTAATGTTGGCCAAACTAGCATCAGCATCAAATACACACACTTTTTTGTCTAACGCGGTAAGAGAAAGCGCTAGATTAGTGGCCGTGCTAGACTTACCAACGCCCCCTTTACCACTGGTGACTGTGATAACTTTTGCTTTTGGCTGGCTCATACTGTTTATACTTGTGTTAGTGTAAGCTAATTCCATTTGATCAATCGCTAGTCCGTTACTGTAAAACGTTAAGTTAAAGTAACTTTGATTTTATCAAAATACCTTCCCAATAAGTTAAAAATTTATATTCTATAAAATGAAAACAAACCTAACATCATTTTCTCATGGTATTGGTAGCTTTATTGCGGGCTTCCACTTAATCCGCCAGCCAGGATTAAGGCGTTTCGTTATTATTCCCCTAATGATTAATGTGGTGCTCTTTAGTGTGGCAAGTTGGCTGCTGTGGCACTATTTATCAACAATGGTCGATTCTATGTTGCCAAGTTGGTTATCTTGGTTAGCGTGGTTGATTTTGCCTATCTTTATGACCAGTATTTTAGCGATTGTTTATTATTGCTTTACCTTGGTTGCTAACATTATTGCGGCACCTTTTTATGGCCAGTTATCCAAAGGCGTAGAAGCGCATCTAAAGGGGCAGCCTTATGTTGAAGTAAATGCTGACACGTTTCTTAAAGAAGTGTTTCAGATGTTAGGGTTGGAATTACGTAAGATCACATACTATTTACTTCGTGCGGTTCCACTGTTAATACTGTCGGTGATACCTGGCATTAATGTAATTAGCCTGCCGCTATGGTTATTATTTAGTGCTTGGTTTTTAACATTTGAATATGCAGGCTATTCATTTGAAAACCACAAGATTTTATTTAATGATCAAAAACGTATGCTAAACAGGTCTCGTGTCAACACGATGACGTTTGGCAGTATAAGTTTGTTGGCAACCACTATTCCTGTCATCAATTTGTTTGCACCTGCAGTAGCAGTAGCAGGTGCCACTAAACTATTTTATGAACGAGGAGAGTTAGGCTAATTCGGCATTAAATACATTATTTTCAATTGAAGTCAGCTTGCAAGGAATGATTTGGTTACTGAGTTTTTCAGGCTCTGTGCTAGTGATTTTAACACGTAAATAATTTGGGCTATAACCGAATAATGTGCTGACACCGTCAGTCTCAACTTGGTGGCTATCCTCCCATAAAACATTAACAGTGTGACCGACTAGTTTATCCATTTGGGCGCGTTTTGCTGATGCCGCAAGGGTATGAAGAGCTTGGCTTCTGCTTTTTTTGATCTGCGTACTAATTTGGTTTGGCATAGAGGCTGCTTTGGTGCCTTCTCTAGTTGAGTAGGTAAAAATATGTAAGTCACCGAATTGCATTTCTTGTACAAAATCTAGCGTTTGTTGCCACTCGTCATCAGTTTCACCGGGAAACCCAACAATGATGTCGGATGTGATATTGATGTTCGGCATTATTTTACGTGCTTCTAATACAAGCGCACGAAACTCACTTGTTTTACAGCGCCGAGACATTCTTTTAAGTACCGTGTCTGAGCCGCTTTGTATTGGTAAATGCATATGTGGCATTAACCTTGGGTTTTTAAATAATTCAAGAAAGCCTTGCGGTAAATCCCATGGTTCTAAAGACCCCATACGGATTCTTGGAATACTTGTTTGTTGTAATAAGGCTGTTACTAAATTGTATAGATTACTACCTGTATCACTACCATAACCACCTAGGTGTACGCCTGTAATAACAATCTCTGAAATGCCTTGTTGGTGGAGGGCGTTGGCTTCGGCGACGATACTGTCAATAGATTTGCTTTTCTCATCACCTCTGGCAATGGTGACGATGCAGAAACTACAACGGTATCGGCAGCCATCTTGCACTTTGATAAAGGCTCGTTGGCGTCCCCTAGAAAATAACGCAACCTCATTAGGCTCAGTTGCAATGCTCGGCATTGTTTCTTCACTTAGTTCATTAAGTGTTAAGGTGACTAATTGGTCTTTTTGTTGGTTATTAACGAGTAGATCAACGCCATCTAAGGCAACAGTTTCTTGCTCATTTAAGGTGGCATAACAACCGCTCACAACAAGTTTTGCCCTCGGGTTTTTTTGATGTGTTTTTCGCACAAGTTGGCGAGATTTTCTTACGGCTCCTTGCGTGACCGCACAGGTGTTGAGTACCAAAATATCGGCCTCAGTTTCCTGATTAACAAGCTGGTGCCCTTCGGCAACAAAATCATTTGCCCAAGATTCTATTTCAGCTTCGTTTAATCGGCAGCCTAATGTTTTAAGGTGAACGCGCATTGGAAAGTACTAGTGGTTTAAAGAACGTTTATTTTACGCTATTTGTTTTGCTGACAGATAAAGTCAATGACCTTTTGTTGGCAGCCCTCTGTATTCTCGTACAAAATGCCATGCCGGTTAGAGCTAACCCATTGATAGTGTAATAGTTTAGTTGGTATGTGTTTGGCAAGTGTTTGGTAACTGGATGGGGCAACTACAGGGTCGTTATCACCTTGGATCAGGAAGACAGGGCAGTTAATTTTTTTTAATCTGGGGAGGGTTTTTTTAATTAAAATTAAGAGCTGATTAATGGCTGCAATTGGGGTGTGGTGGTAATTAAGGTGGGGGTGTTCGGGTAGATTGGCTTTAAATGGCAAAATACCATCCGAGTTACTGATTTTTTGTATAAATTTATTCGTGTAGTGAGTGATTTTTACCAGTTGAGATAAAGGGTCTTTAAAACTGACGGGGGCTGAACACGCGGTAACTGAACGTATATTAAGGTGATGACTCGCAGTAACCATCAGAGCCAACAGGCCACCACTTGAAAAACCAACGAGGTGTACATCTTTGCTGTAACAATGTGCTATTTTGATACTTTGTTGAAGAGATTGACGCCAATCTTGCCAGCTTCTTTTGTGTAGGTCCCATGGTGATGTTCCATGGCCTTTTAGGCGGCAACCGATGCTGATATATCCTTGGGCAACAAATTTTTCAGCCAATGTTTTAAGTTCAATAGGCGTTGAAAGCAAACCGTGAACAAACACGACGCACTGCCCATTATATGTTTTTGGCATTAACAGATAGGGAAGGGCGGACTTTTCGCTGATGTGTTGTTGTTGATTGATTACTTGGTGTTTTGGGTCTTTAAACTGTGAAATATCCCAATGGTATTCAAGTAACTCATCTTCAAATAGTAGGTGGGCAAACCGGTGGGATTGTTTGTCAAATTTAAAGGCTAAGCTGGTTTTAATAGCTATTCTGACCTGAGGAATGGATGCAGCCTCATTTGCATTTACAGCAATAGGGTTTTTATATCGAATGCTATCAAAATCTTGTTCGGCGGAAAGGTGTTCGGTAAATTTATAGTACACGCCCGACGATTCAAGCAAGTTTGCCTCGTAGGCACTTTTTAAAAACAGGTCAAAAGTCTCGCTTTTTGTCATTAACAAATTGCGATAAATAGAGGGGTTTTGCAGCGTTCGATGAAAGCTTAGCGTGTCGCTTTTTTGTAACGCCTTAATGCTGCCATAAATCAATTGATGAAGCTTTTTTTTATTAATATGGGTCTTTCCTTCGGCAACAAAATGCATGATCAGCGTTGCGGCAATATGAGCAATGTTAATAGTGACATTGTCATAAATAGCATGCATGTAATCATCACGAATTCTATTAGCGTTGCGTTGATAACTCAGACGAAACAATAGGTTGTTCAAATTACCGTTATGCTCAACTTTATTTAAAAGTTGTTTTAGCGCTAAATCTGAGTGGTTAACAAAGGTGGTTGTAATCGTTGATTCTAATCTGGTCCAGTAATCCTCTACAGCAATAGGCTTAGCTAAACGAATGTCCATATCGGTATCTTTAAATAAAAAGTTGCCTTCGATTAATAACTCTTCCGAGATGCGATGGTGTAAGTTATTAACAAAAAATCGTACCGTATTGCTTAATGCATTTTCACCAATTCGTAAGGGGTAAAAGGTAATATTGCAGGGGATGATAAGGGTGGGTTTTTTGCACAGTTCCAGCAATTGCTGTTTGTCTTCAAAGCCTAATTCTTTCGCCCATAAAGAGAGGGTCTCTGTGTTTTCTTGTTCACTAAGGTCACGAACAGTTTGTTTGAAAATAGCGATTGCTAAGGCAATAACTGCTGGCCCAGTATGTAGTTTTCGCCGCTCATTATGTGAACGTGAATAAATACTGTAGCGGCCTTCTTCATCAAGCACACGTCGGTCTTTTACGATACCGCCTTCGGGGAAGGCAACGAGCTTTTGTTGGTGTAAAATATCTTTTGCTATATGAAACAAAAGCCCATCAATGTTATTTGGTATACCACCTAAATCAATCAAATAACGACCGAAAACATTATCAGCGAATAACTCGTTTGCAGCAATTGACCTAGAGTAGTGTTTTGTTTTTTCGTAAATTAAATATTGTGGAATAAAGGTTTCAAATCGAGCAAAGTGATTGAATAAAAAGATATCGCCTTCTAACCAAGAGGATGGGTTGCCATGAGTGCGAACCGTCAGGCTAAGAACCTTAAATAAGGCTTTCATAGCATGATAAGTCCAGTGGTAAGTGCCTGGGTTTATCGTATATTGCTGCGTCTCTATTTTATTTTTTGAGTCGTCGCTCATGCCCGTGTTTTAATTAAAAACTTAACGTTTAAATGCATAGTAGTTCATTATGGTTAGTTTTACTCCAAAAAATAGGCAACAGTTACCTTACTTGAAGCAAGGAGAGGTACATGTATGGGTGTTTGACCTGATGGTGCCAATAACTAGCAAGGCACACACTATAGTGAGTGAAACTGAGTGGCTAAAAATAAATCGATTAAAGCATCAACAAAATAGAGCATTAGCATTGTCGATGAGAGTACAGCTTAAGCGATTGCTGTCATGTTATTTGGGTATCAGCCCAGTTGAGCTGCAATTTGATACAACTGAATTTGGTAAACCGTACCTAAAAAATCAAACACTATCGTTTAATGTTTCACATTCTGGCTCGCAGGCCCTGGTGGCAATGACCTTAGAAGAAGATATTGGTGTTGATCTTGAGCATTGGCGTTATTTAGATAATTTAGAGGGCTTAGTAAAGCGTAACTTTTCAAGTAGTGAACAAGCTCAATGGGGCAACATAAGCGCAGCACAACGCGAAGAGACTTTTTTTAACATTTGGACCTGTAAGGAAGCTTTTATCAAAGCAACGGGTAGAGGGCTGGGAATGGGGGTGTCTCGTTGTGGTTTTAGTTTGACACCACCAAACAGGCTCTTAGAGTGCCCAGTTGAGTATGGGAGTGCATCAGATTGGTCATGTGTATCTTTAAAGGTAGGTGAAAAAGTCAGTGCATCATTAATGCTACGGTCTAAGCATTGCGAACCAATTATCTCTACATTTGATCACGAAAATCCACCTCAATTTATTTAATCGCTATAAAATACGCGCTGCCATCAAATATACGTTATTAAATACGACCTTACATACGTTATGAATCAATTTCCAAAAACACTGGTTGAAGCACTTGATAACAACCAAGATGCCAGTAAAACCATTACCTATATCAGTAGTAAAGACAACGAACGCCAAGTGAGTTACCCCGCTTTAAAAAAACGGGCGCTAGGCTTGCTGCACCATATTCAGCAAAAAGGAGCATCTGAAGGGAACGAGTTAATCATTCACTTAGCTGAAAATGAACAATTTATTGATGCGTTTTGGGCGTGCCAATATGGCGGTATTGTCGCTGTGCCATTAGCGATTGGAACCAGTGATGGACACCGTGAAAAAGTATTTAATGTTTTTGAAAAACTTAAAACACCGTATATCGCAACGACTAGAAAGGCTTTGCAGCGGTTAAAAGTTTTTGCTGAAGAACACGGAAAAGAGTCTATTTACAAAGTGATTGAGCAAAAAGCACTGATGCTCGATAAAATTGAAACCTTTGATACTTTAGGAGCGCTGGCAGATATTAACCCTGAGCAAACAGCGTTTATTCAATTCTCCTCTGGTTCTACTGGCGACCCTAAAGGTGTCGTATTAACACATAAAAATTTAGTAACAAATTTATATGGCATTATTGAATGCAGTGCATTTGATTATAGGGACAGCTTTTTTAGCTGGATGCCATTGACTCATGATTTAGGCATTATTGGTTTTCATTTGACACCCTTATTCGTCAATATAAATCAATATATTATGCCAACCGACTTGTTTGTTCGTCGTCCGGCATTGTGGCTTGAAAAAGCCAGTGAGAAAAAAGCGACGATTTTATCGTCACCAAATTTTGGTTATAAACATGTTTTAAAACGCTTTAAACCAGAAAACCAAGTTAATCTTGATTTATCACATGTCCGCCTGCTTTTTAACGGAGCAGAACCTATCTCTGCAGACCTATGTAGAGAGTTTAGCGCGGTAATGAAACCGTTCGGTCTAGCAGAAACAGCGATGTTTACGGTTTATGGTTTAGCGGAAGCGTGTTTGGTAGTTAGCTTCCCTGAATTAGCCCAACCACTTTCTACTCTTCATGTGTTGCGCAGCTCTTTAGTAGAGGGGCAGCCAGCACAGGTCGTTAGCGAGGCATCCGATCAAAGTATAGAGTTGGTTCGCTTAGGAACTCCTATTATCGGGACGCAAATGATAATTGCAGATAGCAGTGGGCAAGCTGTTGCTGATAATGTAATCGGCCGAGTGTTAATTAAAGGCGAAAATGTAACAAAAGGTTACTATCACGCGCCTGAGTTAAATGAAAAACTGATTAATGATGAGGGTTGGTTAGATACAGGTGACCAAGGTTTGTTAAACGAGGGGCAGTTGGTTATTACAGGTAGAACCAAGGATCTAATCATTGTTAATGGGCAAAACTATTATGCCCCTGACCTTGAGTCTGTTTGTGAACATGTTGATGGTATTGAGTTAGGAAAAGTGGTCGTCTGTGGTATTCGTAACGTTGAAGATGCACTGGATGAATTGGTTGTTTTTGTTTTATATCGAGGTGAGCTAGAAAACTTTTACCAAACTACGATAGAAGTTAGACGCCAATTAAATGAAAAATCTGGCTTAGATGTGGCGCATGTTTTACCTATAAAAAAAGTACCTAAAACCACCAGTGGTAAGGTTCAACGTTTTGCATTAGCGGAACAATTTGAAGCGGGGGCGTTTAATGAGATTATAGCGGCTTTAACAGAGCTGTCTGAAACACAATCAACTGAGTTTATTGCAGCGGGTAGTTCCATAGAGCGAATATTATTAGATATTTGTCACTCTGTTGTAGCTGATCAGAAAATCAGCTTGAAAGACAATATTTTTGAAATGGGAACAAGCTCGTTAAAGTTGGCACAAATTCACGAGAAGATAGACGAGGAGTATCCAGAGGTTGTTGAGTTAACAGATTTTTTCGATTACCCAACAATTGAACAGTTAGCTGGGTTTATTGCGCATAAAACAACTCCCTAAACGATAGTGGTTTAATCGTAGACACCACGCTTTCTCTTCCATTTACGGTTAGACCACATCCAATCTTCAGGCGCATCGAGAATCATTCGCTCGGTTGCTCTAGCGTATTTCTCGGTGATTTCGTGACCCTCTTTTTCATAGGGGGCTTGTCCAAGTTCTTCAAAAAACACTTCGTAATGACCAAGACTTAGGCGCTTCATACCAACAAAAATAACAGGGTATTTGGTGAGCTTGGCAATCTTCTGAGCACCGACTGCAAATGAACTGTCTTGGTTAAGGAACTGAGTCCAGTATTTTTCTTCTTTTCTGACAGGCGATTGATCAGCAACCATCGCAAAGCCACGGACCTCTTTACGACGCTGCATAATTTCAATTAATGCATTTTTGTTAGGTATTGGGCGAGCGTTAAAACGTGACCTAGAGATTTTCATATAGTCATCAACAATTTTATCGTGCAAAGGTTTGTACACAGCATCGATAGGAAAAGAAAGCTGTAAGCTGCAACCAGCCAGCATCCATTCCCAGTTGCAATGGTGAGCGGCAAGCATCAAGACAGATTGGTCGTTTTTTGCAAACTTTTCTATCACTTCTGGGTTTTTTAAGGTAACACGCTGACGAATTTGTTCTTCCGTGAGGGTGCGGGTTTTACTGGCTTCCAATATTACATAGACCAAATGCTTAAAATTTAATTTAGCCAGTTTTTTAAGCTCATTGCTCGGGGTATCTGGAAAAGAGTTTTGCATGTTCGAATAAATAACATTGCGTTTGCGCTCAACAAGATAATAGCCAATTAAGTAAACGGGATATGCAAGTGCGTGCAGCATCGGCAATGGAAGTTTTCCAAGCAATGGGTAAAAGCGAGAGCTAAAGGGTTGCCGGTGTTTGGCCATAATCTAGGTAAAAATCAGTAGGGTTAAAAATTCTCTATTCTACCAAAGCTATTGCGCTTCTTAGGCAAAAAATACATAGCCAATACAGATGGCGGTAATAATACCTATCAAGTCTGCAAATAACCCGCAGGCAACCGCATGCCGAGCTTTTTTTATACCCACTGCGCCGAAATAAACGGCTAAGACGTAAAAGGTTGTCTCTGTGCTGCCTTGTACAATAGAGGCAAGCCTGCCGGCAAAAGAGTCTGCGCCGTGTGTTTGCATGGTGTCTATCATCATCGCCCGAGCGCCACTTCCGCTGAGCGGTTTTATCAGCGCTGTTGGTAACGCATCGAGGAATTGGCTATCCAGCGAATAATGGATTAACAACGAGCGTGCGTAATCCAGCGTTATTTCAAGTGCCCCTGATGCCCTAAAAACACCAATAGCAACCAACATTGCTACTAGGTAAGGAATAATCATTACAGCGGTTTGAAAGCCTTCTTTAGCGCCATCAATAAATGCATCATAAACATTAATACGTTGTTTGATAGCACCACTCATAAAAACAATAATCAAACTAAAAATAATAAAATTGCTCGCCAGCGATGACTGTTGTTGCATGCTGGCTTGGTCAAGGCTTGAAAAATAGAACAATATTAAGCCGATAACGGTGCTAAAAGCAGCTAAATAGCAAAGCACAACTGGCTCGTAAAGTTTTATACGTTGAATGCTAGCAACGGCTATAAGCCCAGCCATCGTCGAGGCATAGGTAGCAATTAAAATAGGGATAAAAACATCGGTTGGGTCAGCAGCGCCCATTTGTGCACGATATGTGAAAATGGTCAGAGGGAATAGGGTGACAGCTGAGGTGTTGATCACCAAAAATAAAATTTGAGCGTTACTGGCCGTGTCTTTTAATGGGTTTATGGTTTGCAAGTGCTGCATGGCTTTTATACCTAAGGGCGTTGCCGCATTATCAAGCCCTAACATATTGGCAGACAAGTTCATCACCATAGCGCCCAAGGCAGGGTGCTTATCTGGAATGTCGGGCATTAGGCGTTTTAAAAGAGGGTTTAAAAAGCGTGTTAAATGGTTAATAAAACCACTTTTTTCGCCAATTTTCATAATCCCCATCCAAAAACATAAAACGCCGGTCAGGCCGAGAGAAATTTCAAATGCTGTTTTGGATAAGGTAAATGTGGCGAGGGTAATATCATTAAAAATGTTCATATCGCCGAGTATAAAAAGGCGATAAAGGCCGGTTAGAAAGGCAATGAAAAAAAAGCCAAGCCAAATAATATTTAACATAAAATAAAGGGCAAACCTTGTCTAAACAATCAGCAATCAAAGGGTAGGGTATCTCCCTAAGTGATACGCTCACTTAGTCAATTAAACTGTAACATACCGATACAATGGCAGATAAGAATATTAACGTTAATGATAACTTGAATAAATTATTAACAATTATGGCTCAGTTAAGAGATGTTGATAACGGTTGTCCCTGGGATGTGGAGCAAAGTTTTGAGACGATTGCGCCATACACAATCGAAGAAGCCTATGAAGTTGCTGATGCAATTCAGCAAAAAAACCTGCCTGCTTTAAAGGATGAATTAGGCGACCTTTTATTCCAAGTGGTTTTTCATGCACAGTTAGCTAAAGAGCAGCAGAGTTTTGAGTTCTCCGATATTGTTGAAGCAATTTGCGATAAGTTAACCAGACGTCATCCGCATGTGTTTAATAATGAAATAACCTCGAAAGACGATTTAGCAAAAAAATGGGAAATACAAAAACGAGCAGAAAATAAAAATGAGACACGCAGCAGTGTGTTGTCCGGTGTCAGTTCCAATCAACCGGCAATTAATCAAGCCTACAAATTACAGAAAAAAGCAGCCTCGGTAGGGTTTGACTGGGATGAGGTTGGCGCTGTTGTCGATAAATTAGACGAAGAAATTGATGAGCTTAAAGATGAAATGGTGCTTGCAAATAATCGTAAAAGAATAGAGGAAGAACTAGGGGATGTATTTTTTAGCTGTATAAATTTAGCGCGTCATTTGGACATCAACCCCGAGTGGTCACTAAGGCTGGCTAATGAGCGTTTTACAAAACGATTTTCATATATTGAACAATCAGTAGAGCAAGCTGGAAAGGGTGTTGAAGAATGCCCCGCAAGTACACTGATGATGCTTTGGGAAGAAAGTAAAAGAAGTGGTTCTAGCGATTAAAAAAAATTAAATTACGCAACATAAGGAAAAGTTAGGACATTTCAAATGATTTTAGTATACTCAAGATTCAAGCTTGCTAGATAACTAATAACTATTATCATAAAGGATATGTTCTAACTGCTTGATTTTTTTGTTTATTTATAATGAGGAAAAGAGATGTCAGAAAGAGTACGCGGTATTGTTAAATGGTTTAATAATTCAAAAGGCTTTGGTTTTATTCAACCAGATGCTGGTGGTGAAGATGTGTTTGTTCATTTTAGAGCAATTCAAGGTGACGGTTTCCGTACATTAAAAGAAAATCAAGCCGTTGAATTTACAATTACTAAAGGCGACAAAGGGCTTCAAGCAGAAGAAGTTACTGGCTTAGAATAAGCGAAGTCTCGGCAGTTTTTTGCTGCCTTAGCGCTACATTAAGATTCCTGCTTTCAATAAAGATAGATTGTCTATTTTTATTGTTGGTAGGTCTTAGTGACATATTGCTCAACAATTTTCTGAAACTGTTCTGCGATATCGTTACCTTTTAAGGTGACATCTTTTTGTCCATCTATATAAACGGGTGCGACGGGTCTTTCGCCTGTGCCTGGTAAGCTAATGCCGATGTTTGCATTTTTACTTTCACCTGGGCCGTTCACAACGCAGCCCATGACGGCTACCTTCATGTTTTCTACACCAGCGTATTGAGTTTTCCATTCCGGCATTTTATGGCGCAAAAATGATTGAATATCTTGTGCTAACTGCTGGAAATAATCGCTGGTGGTTCTGCCGCATCCGGGGCATGAGATAACTGCTGGTGTAAAGGAACGTATGCCCATGGATTGTAATATTTCCTGTGCGACAACTACTTCTTGGCATCTATCTCCGCCGGGTTCAGGTGTTAAAGAAATACGAATAGTGTCGCCAATGCCTTGTTGAAGCAATACCGCAAGGGCAGCGGTGGATGAGACAATACCTTTGCTTCCCATTCCGGCTTCGGTTAAGCCTAAATGAAGCGGGAAGTCACACCGAGAGGCAAGGTCTTGGTACACAGATATTAAATCTTGAACGCCACTCATTTTGCAAGATAGTAAAATCTTATCTTTGGCTAAGCCTAATTCAATGGCTTTTTCTGCGCTTTCTAGCGCCGATGTAATAACCGCATCATGCATAACGGCAACAGAATCGCGAGGTGTGCTGGATCTGGAATTTTCATCCATCAAACGGGCCAACACAGATTGATCTAAACTGCCCCAATTAACACCAATACGTACAGGTTTATCATAGCGAATAGCGCATTCAATCATTTGAGCAAATTGAGGGTCACGCTTACTACCACGGCCAACATTGCCGGGGTTAATACGGTATTTAGCCAATGCTTGCGCGCAACACGGGTATTTTTCTAACAGTTTGTGCCCGTTAAAGTGAAAATCCCCCACCAAGGGTACATCGCAATCTAACGCGTCAAGTCGCTCTCTAATCGTGCTGACCGCAGCAGCGGCGGCCTCTGAGTTAACAGTAATACGCACTAACTCGGAGCCTGCTTTTGCTAACTGATAAACTTGCTCCACGGTTCGTTCAATATCAGCAGTATCTGTATTCGTCATAGATTGAACAACCACGGGGTGTTCATGACCTATTGAAACGGATCCGACCTTTACGGTTATAGCATTGCGTGTCATCGCTGTTTTTCTCATTTTATCTGTAAATATATCTGCTTCATTATATATGTTTGTATGGCTTATCCGTTAATGAAGAGCGCAAGAAGTTCAGATAGGGGGCGTAACAGTAATCGAGCGTACGAAATCAACAAAGTGGCTTAGAGCAATGTATTCAATACGGAGCTGTTCGTTTACTTAAATGTGCTGGCAAGATAATCTTGCTGAAGTAATTTAAAAACCGTTGGCGAACTGAAGGGGGTACGTGTGGTTATGTATCTGTTAAAAAACGATTAATTAAAGTAAAGGCACGATCAATAACACTAAACGGTGTGTAAAAGTGTGGTGAAAAACGAATCCCACCGCCACGCTTTGCACAAACCACTTGCTTTGAGGTTAAGTAGTCAAAAAGTTCATTTGTGTCATGCTTTGTGGGCTTAAAAACAATAATGTTATTGCCTTGTGCGTCTGGCTTGGTTAACAAGGTTAATGAGGGGCTTTGTTGTACCTTATCAATCACATACTGGCCACGCTCAATAAGGTTGTTGGCAACCGTATTCATACCAACTTCCAGTAGTAAACTAAGGCTTGCAGAAAGTGCATGTATGCTCAGCATGTTAGGGCTGCCACATTCAAATCGTCTTGCCGATTTTGCAGTACTCCATTCAAGGGCGTCATAATTGCCCATATCCTCAACCATATGCCAGCCATACTGAGTGAGTTTGAGTGTGTTAATACTAGATTGCCGACAATAAAAAAAGCCTAAGCCCTCAGGGCCAAGCATCCACTTGTGTCCATCGGCCATCACAAAATCGGCCTGATACTTCTTTACATCAATAGGGAATGCACCAACCGATTGAATAGCGTCTATACAGAATAGAACACCTCGTTGCTGGCAGGCTTCGCCTAAACGTTCAAGATCAACACGTAAGCCTGAGGCATATTGAACTGAGCTGATGGTTAGCAGTTTAGTTCGGCTATCAATATTTTTAATTAGCTCAGCAGTTGGGTCTTCTGTGTCTTTCAAGTGTGTTTTTATGACGCGAACACCCTGATTTTCAAGTGACTCCCACGGAATCATATTTGAGGGAAACTCTTCATCACTGGTAACAATAGTATCGCCATGAGCCCAATCCAGCCCATAAGCAACAAAAGAAAGGGCTTCAGAGGTGTTTTTAACTAAGGCAATTTCGTCGGCATTATCAGCTTGGATTAACTGAGCTAATTGGTTTTTTAAGTGGGCTTCAACGTTGAGCCAATTCGCATATTTCTTGGAGCCAATAGTAACGTTTTCGCGGCAAAAAGCATTGACGGCTTTTTCGGTACGAACGGGCCACGGAGCAACTGCGGCATGGTTAAGGTAGATTACATCATCGTCTAAATTAAATTCATTATTAAATTGATCAGTCATCTACATTACCCACTTAAGAAAATGAATATTCTATCCTTTTTTAAAAGTTCCTTATAGACTGACTTTATCTGCCAGATTAAATTTAAAAGAGGTGTGTTATGTTGATGATTGGACATAGAGGCGCAATGGGCTGTGCACCTGAAAATACACTCTTATCTATTCATAAAGCAATCGAGTTAGGCGCAGATTGGGTTGAAATTGATGTACATTGTGTCGCCGATAAACTGCTGGTTATTCACGATGAAACAGTTGATAGAACCACCAATGGACGTGGCAAATTAATTGATTATTCGTTTGAAGAACTTAGAGCCTTAGATGCAGGTCTTGGGCAAAGAATACCAACCTTACAAGAAGTGCTTGAGGTAACCGTAGGTAAAGTCGGCTTGAATATTGAACTGAAGGGCCTAGGCACAGGTAAAGTGTTAACCAGTTTGCTTAGAAATACACCGGAAACTTACAAAAATAAAATGCTTGTTTCATCATTTTTAATGCCTGAGCTTGAACAAGTAGTTAGGTTAAACCAACACGTTAAGGTAGGTGTCTTGGCTGGTAATAATATCAATGAGTCTATTGCCTGGGCGACTAAATTAAAGGCCTTTTCAATACACATAAGGTTACAAAAGGTAACGCCAAAATGGGTAGATAGGGCGCACGATTTGGGACTTAAGGTGTATGTTTATACTGTTAATAAAGTCGTGCAGATTAGGCGCATGAAGGAACTCGGGGTTGATGGGGTTTTTAGTGACTATCCAAATAGGTTAACTAGTTGATGTGCGGCAGTTTTTTTAATTGAGAACGTGTATAGATCAGCGTCACAATCATACTAATAAAAACAATACTGGCGACAGAGCCAAAAACCCATTCAATGCTATAGTCGAATTTTATGATGAGTAAATAATTGACGATAAAAGGTAATAATAATTGCCTGAAAAAACCCATGACAACGGGGAAGTCCGGTTGTTTTATAGCCTGAAGCGTTGCCACACTAATAAACAGAGAAACGTAGCAAAAAAAAGCCAATGCATCGATTCTTAAATAAGTGGTACCTATATCAATAATAGTATCTTGCTGACTAAAAAAACTCATCATCAGGGGTGAGAGAAAAATCATAACGGGAATACAAACAAGAGAAATAGATAAGCTAAGTATTAACCCCTTACGGTAAGTTTCAGCGATTCGTCGGTAATTTTTAGCGCCATAGTTCTGTCCTGAAATAGCTAAAACGGCGGCATTGAGGCCTAGGGCAGGGAGCAATAAAACTTGTTCAAGCCGTAAACCAACCGAATAACCGGCTATTGCATAATCACCAAAGCGGCTAACAAAACCAGTAATCATCAAGCTGCCAATAATCATAATGAAAAAATTAAAACTAGCCGGTAACACTTGTCTCAAAATAGCCAGTGAGACAAGTTTGTTCAAACACGGCAGGGGTCTGTAACCCAATTTCTTACATAAAATGTTGAGTAAATAAAGCGCCGATGCAAACTTAATAATTAATGTTGCCCAAGCGAGCCCGGCAACGCCCATATCTAGCCCAAAGGTTAATAATGGGTTTAAGCCCAAGTTAACAAAGAAACCTACAACTAACGCATTACGGTTAGACTTTGTGTCACCCAAGGCCATCAGCGCGCCAGCGCCAACAGCACTTAGAGAAAAAGCGACATTGCCGAGGATTAAGACTTCAATATAATCCCATGCTAGCCCAGTTATTATGTCGTTAGTGCTTAGCCAGTGGATGGCATCTTTTGCAAATAGAATCCCCGCAACTGTAATCACTAAAGAAAAAGCAAGGCCTAGGCCTAGACAGTTTCTAATAATGTTTTTTAATTGTTGAGGTTGCTTTAGGCCAAGTTCTGTTGAAACCATGACTGACGTGCCGTTTTGTAGGCCAGCCAAAAGTCCAATAAAAAGGTAAAAGACAATGCTTGAAATGGACAATCCAACCAAAGCGTCATCAGATACTTTACCGGCAAACCAGTTATCGGTAAGGTTATATAACGTGTTGAAAAACATCCCCATTGACGCGGGTATGGCAAGGCGAATTAAGTGCTGATAAATAGACCCTATGGTTAAATCTTGAGGCGGCTTAGAAGGAATCATAGGGTTTAATGAGTATTTTTTAATTATAGTTGGTAAAAAACAATGGCATCATAAAATACCAGAGTGGTTGTCATTAGTAGAAAAGTGAGTACAGCTTGTTTTAAGTCATCATTTATTAAGTATCTAACATAATGTGATTTGAGGCAGCAGTGTATAACGATACACTGGTTTGGTAACGTAGTTGTGATGACTATATGTGTAGTATAAATAAAAGGAGCGTAATGAGTATTCCCGTACCCAGCAACTGTATGAGTATTGATGATTTATCCATTGGTATGCGTAAAGAAAAAACCTATACGATTGAACACGAGGATGCGGTTCAATTTTCCAAAATGTCGGGTGACTGGAACCCTGCTCATCACGACGAGGATTACGCTGCACAAAGCATTTTTAAACAACGTGTCGCGCATGGCATGTTTTCGGTGATTCAATTTTCAGGTATTTTAGGCATGGACCTTCCAGGCTTGGGAACACTTTGGCTTAAGCAAAGTGTAGAATTTTTAAGGCCAGCTTTTTTTGGTAATCAATACCGAGCAGTTGTAGAGGTTTTGGCTATTCATAAAGAAAATAATACGGTAACGTTTAGTACAGAATGTTTTGATCAGGAAGGTAATAAAATCATTACAGGTGAGGCGGTTGTAAAACCTATTCCGGCTAAATTAAAAGCAAAAACTAATTAAAGAGGGTTTATGTCAACATCTAAGGAAGAAAAGTTTGTACGGGAAGATGGGCCTGTTTTTTTATCAGGTAACCAAGCTTATTTACGTTTAGCCTTTGAGCAACAACGTCGTGACCGTGAAGCGGGTCTAAAAACCGGTGGTTTTATTTCAGGTTATCGCGGCTCACCATTTGGTAATTTTGATACCGAGTGTAGAGGGGTGGAATCGTCATTAAATGAACGCGATATTCATTTTAACCCCGGTGTTAATGAAGCGATGGCCGCGACCGCTATTTGGGGTTCACAGCAGATAGATTTCTTTGAAGGCAATGAATTTGATGGCGCGTTTGGACTTTGGTATGGCAAAGGCCCGGGTGTAGACCAAGCAGCCGATGCGCTTCATCATGCAAATTTATGGGGAACGAGCAAACACGGTGGTGTTGTTATGGCCGTGGGTGATGACCCTATGAGTCGATCATCCAGTATTCAACAACAAAGTGAATACGTTTTATCGGGCTTATGTATTCCGATTATGCACTGTTCATCGGTGCAAGATATTTATGATTTTGGCTTAATTGCCTATCAAATGTCGCGTTATTCAGGCGTCTGGGTTGCGGTTAAATCAGTGTCTGATATTGCTGAGTCTTGGTATATGGTGGACATTGACCCTAAACGCACAGAAACCGTACTGCCTGATGCCAGTGAATTCGTTATTCCTGACAGTGGCGTACATACCCGTTGGCCAGATCGCTCGGTGGATCAAGACGAACGTATTGTGAATGCGCGTTTGCCCGCTGTTAAAGCGTTTACTAAAGCAAACAAACTAAACAAAGTAACGCTGGATGCAAAACAACGCCGTGTGGGTATTATTACTGCCGGGAAAAGTTACCTAGATACCCTAGAAGCCTTAGATGATTTGTCCATTGATGAATCAATGCGCGATGAGCTGGGTTTAGCGGTTTTTAAAATAGCCGTTATTTGGCCGATGGAAGAAAGCTTGGTGCGTGAATTTGCAGAATCGGTTGATGAGATTCTGGTAATTGAAGAGTCTCGCCCATTCCTTGAAACGCAAGTGAAAGATATTTTGTTTGATATGCCAATGGGTATTCGTCCGTTGGTGATGGGTAAAAAAGGCCGTGACCAACAAACACAGTTCCCATCTAATGGTGAATTAACACCAGCGCTTATCTCTAAAGCATTAGTTAATTGGTTGAAGCCGTATAAAACCACAGACTCCATGACCCAATGGATTGAGGTGTTGGAAAATACCGATAAACAATTGAGTGTGCCACGCAATACGGTAGAACGTACACCGTATTTTTGTTCAGGTTGCCCGCACAGTTCATCTACCAAATTACCAGATGACAGCACTGAGCAGCTGATTGGTATTGGTTGCCATTTCCTAGTGGGTTTAATGGATAGAAAAGGCACTACCTATACGCAAATGGGTGGTGAAGGGGCTACTTGGGCAGGTGCATCGCCGTTTTTGGGTAACCGCCACACCTTTGTTAATCTGGGGGATGGAACTTTCTATCATTCTGGTTCTACCGCGATTCGTCAGGCGATCGCTTCAAACATTAATATTACCTATAAAATTTTATTTAACGATGCTGTCGCGATGACAGGCGGCCAATCGTTTGATGGCCCGTTAACCGTGGAAGGTATTACGCAGCAAATGCACTCAGAAGGCGCGGCTCGTATTGTAGTGGTTTCTAAAGAGCCAAAAGCATTAAATAAAACCGCATTTGCGCCCGGTACTGATTTGTATCACCGCGATGATTTACAAATGGTGATGAAAGAATTGGCTGACACTAAAGGCGTCACCATTCTTATTTATGAACAAACGTGTGCTACAGAACTGCGTAGACGCCGGAAACGTAAATTGGTGGAAACACCGAAAAAATTAACCTTTATTAACTCACGTGTTTGTGAAGGCTGTGGTGATTGTGGTGTGCAATCGAACTGTCTTTCTGTGCAGCCGCTAGAAACAGAGTTAGGCCGTAAGCGTGTGATTGATCAATCTGGCTGTAATTTAGATTTTAGCTGCGTAAAAGGTTTCTGCCCAAGTTTTGTAACGATTGAAGGCGGGGAATTGGCAAAAGGCAGCTCCGTTAACTTATCTGATGATGTGTTCGCAACCTTGCCAGAACCAACACCTAAGCCACTCGATGGCGTGTTTGGCTCCCTAGTCTGCGGTATTGGTGGTACAGGTGTTGTTACTATTTCATCAATGATTGGTGAAGCAGCCAAAGCAGAAGGCTTTGCCTCACAAGTGCTGGATTTAACCGGTATGGCGCAAAAATTTGGCGCGGTATATTGCCACCTTAAAGTCGCTAATAATGTGGAAGAGCTTAATTCAACCCGTTTATCTATTGGTAAGGCAGACTTATTGATTGGTGCAGATATTGTCACCAGTGCGAGTGATGAAGGCATGTCGCGCTTGCGTGAAGGGCATACCAAAGGGGTGGTTAATTCGCACGGTATTGTGACGGGCGCATTTACTCGCGATGGTGACTTTAGTATTCCTGTAGATGATATGAAGCAAGCATTGGAGCGTTTCACAGGTAAAGGCAATTGTGATTTCTTCGATTCAACTAAAGTATCGGAAACATTAACGGGCAACACCATTGGCGCCAATATGATGTTATTAGGCTTTGCCTGTCAAAAAGGTTGGTTGCCGGTTAAACGTCAGTCGTTGGAAGATGCCATTACAGCAAACGGCGTAGCGGTTGCCTATAACCAGCGGGTATTTAAAATTGGCCGTTTAATGGCGCACGACCCAGATGCGGTTAAAACACTATTAGAACAAGGCGCGACAACGCCAGAGTGGGAAGTACTATCTGCCACTACCGATGAGTTGATTAGTCGCCGTGAGGCAGATTTGGTGGCTTATCAAAGCAAGTCATATGCTAAAAAATTCACAAAATTAATTGATAAAGTGCGTGAAGCAGAAGCAAAACTAGCGGGTGATAGCGATGAGATTACCCAAGCGGCAGCGCGGTACTTATATAAATTAATGGCCTATAAAGATGAGTTAGAAGTGGCCCGTTTATATACCGATGGCACCTGGGCGAATGAGGTAAAGGAAAACTTCTCGGGTGACTATAAAATTAAGTTCCACATGGCACCACCGCTTATTTCCAAACGCGACCCGATAACAGGGCAGTTGAAAAAACGAGAATTTGGTGGGTGGATGTTATCGGCTCTTAAAGTAGCGTCTAAATTTAAAGGCCTGAGACATACGCCGTTAAATCCATTTGGCTATTCTGCAGAGCGAAAAGAAGATAAAGCGCTGTTGAAACAGTATAAAGCGGTGTTAAACCAAATTATTACTGGCCTAACTGAGGAAAATAAAGAGGTTGCACTAGAAATGGCGCGCGTTCCTGAGTTTGTTCGTGGTTATGGTCATGTAAGAACAGAGAGTGTTGAAGTAGCAGAAGGCCGCTGGAAAACCTTAGACGATCATTTTAAAAACCCGATGAAAGTCATTAAAGTTAAAACAGGGACAACGGCTTAAATTTTAACGCAGGACACATTAAAAGGCCTTAGTGTTTTACTAAGGCCTTTTTTTATTCATCACAGCCGTGCCGATCATCATATCGTGCTTTATAATTTGTTTATGGAACCTTTAGCCTTCTTTAAATGCCTGTCCGACCAAACACGGTTAACCTGCCTGATGCTTATTCAGCAAGAAGGGGAGCTGTGCGTTTGTGAGCTAATGGAGGCCTTGCAGGAAAGCCAGCCTAAAATTTCAAGGCATTTGGCACAACTACGTAAATTTAATTTATTGTCCGATAGGCGACAAGGGCAATGGGTTTTTTATCGTATTAACCCATCTTTACCAAGCTGGGCGACAGATATTTTAAATACAGCGGGTGCGGCTCAATCACCTTTAATCAAAGAAAGCCTGAATAATTTATCCCTAATGCGATCACGCCCTGAGCGCGATCAAGCCTGCTGTTAATCGTTTAATCGATCTTCTGAATCAGTATTTTGCTTTTATTTTAATATTTTTATATATATGGATAATCATATATGTATAATTCCATATATACTCTTTCTAACACCGATAGTTAAAAAAAGGCTGAACAATTATGACGATAAAAGTAGGTATTAACGGCTTTGGCCGAATGGGGCGCTTATCATTAAGAGCAGGGTTTGGCACGGAGCAAATAGAGTTTGTGCACATTAATGACCCAGCGGGCGATGCTGCAACCTTGGCGCATTTATTAAACTTTGACTCTGTGCATGGCCGTTGGTCTTATGAGGCGAGTCATTTAGATGATTGCATAATAATTAATGGCCAACAGATCACTACAAGCCGACATACAACTATTAGCGATACAGACTGGTCAGGCTGTGATGTGGTTATTGAAGCGTCTGGAAAAATGAAAACCAAAGCATTGTTACAACCGTATCTTGAGCAGGGCGTTAAACGTGTTGTGGTAACAGCACCGGTTAAAGAAGAGGGCGTGCTAAACATAGTCATGGGGGTGAATGATAATCTGTTTAACCCTTTGGAACATAAAATTGTAACCGCTGCTTCTTGTACCACTAACTGTATAGCGCCGGTGGTTAAAGTTATTCATGAAAATTTGGCTATTAAACATGGCTCAATTACCACCATTCATGACCTAACCAATACACAAACCATACTGGATGCACCGCATAAAGATTTAAGGCGTGCCAGAGCCTGTGGTATGAGCCTTATTCCTACCTCAACGGGTTCAGCAACGGCCATTACACATATTTTCCCAGAGTTAAAAGGCCGTTTAGATGGCCATGCAGTGCGTGTGCCATTAGCCAATGCATCACTCACCGATTGTGTGTTTGAGGTGGAAAAAGGCACAACAGTGCAAGAGGTTAATCAGCTACTAAAAACAGCAGCAGAGAATGAATTAAACGGTATTTTGGGGTATGAAGAACGCCCCCTAGTGTCTATTGATTATAAAACAGACCCACGTTCTAGCATTATTGATGCGCTATCAACCATGGTGGTAAATGGCACACAGGTAAAACTATACGCTTGGTACGATAACGAATGGGGTTACGTTAACCGAACCATCGAGTTAGTTCGCAAGGTAGGTACAGCTGACGAACCAATAAACTAATATGCGTACCTTGCAATCACTGTCTAGTGATATTCAACAATACCTCATTATTACGGGTAATTATTGGGCCTTTACGCTAACCGACGGTGCATTAAGAATGCTGGTGGTTTTGCACTTTCACGAGCTGGGTTATACGCCATTAGAAATTGCCCTATTATTCATTTTTTACGAAGTATTTGGCATTATCACCAATTTAGTGGGTGGTTGGTTAGGCGCTATTATTGGTTTAAATACCACCATGAACATTGGCTTGGTCTTGCAAGTGCTAGCCTTGTCAATGTTATTGGTAGCGCCCGAAATGCTCACAATAGTTTGGGTAATGGCCGCGCAAGCCATATCCGGTGTGGCTAAAGACCTTAATAAAATGAGCGCTAAAAGCGCCATTAAATTACTGGTTCCCAAAGAGGCAAACAATACACTGTATAAGTGGGTGGCTTTATTAACCGGCTCAAAAAACACCTTAAAAGGGGTTGGCTTTTTTCTAGGTGGTTTACTGCTTAGCCAATTTGGTTTTCATAATGCGATACTCATTATGGTGGTTGGTCTATTAATAGTTTGGCTAACAAGCTGCGTTTTATTAAAAAAAGAACTCGGCAAAGCCAGCAGCAAACCTAAATTTAAACACCTGTTCTCGAAAAGTTCGGCCATTAACTACTTATCTGGCGCACGCCTTTTCTTATTTGCAGCAAGAGATGTGTGGTTTGTAGTGGCCTTACCGGTGTATTTAACGGCACAGTTTAATTGGGACTATTCACAGGTCGGTAGTGTTATGGCCTTATGGGTTATTGGCTATGGGGTTGTTCAGGCACTAGCACCTAGATTATCCGGCCAGCAACAAGCTACTAAAAAGGATGGCCAGCATTTGCATCAATGGGCGGTTATTCTGTTTATCATCCCTCTGTTAATGGCAATAGCACTGCATTACGAATTCCAAATAAGTACCACCTTATGGCTTGGTTTAGCCGCTTTTGGTGTGTTATTCGCCATTAACTCATCACTACATAGTTACCTAATAGTTAGCTATGCTAATAGCAATGGCGTATCGTTAGATGTTGGTTTTTACTATATGGCTAACGCGGCAGGTCGGTTGTTGGGTACTGTTTTATCTGGCTGGTTGTACCAATATTATAGTTTTGAAATATGCCTATGGGTTTCTGCGGGCTTTATATTATTCTCGGCGATTATTGCAAAAGCATTGCCGCAGCCCAAAGTAGTATTAGAAGGTAGCTAGTAGTTTTTTTTAAGAGAAAGAAGACGCCATGCCAATGCCTATTGTATGGCGTACTTAATACATGAATGCCCCGTAAGCCCCCTAGTTGATTTAATGGGCATACAAAAATATCAACCAAGGGCGCAAAAACACTTAAATATTGAAACAGTAAAATGGTCTACAGTGCGGCTGTTGGTCCAAAAATTTCATAATGTAAGTGCTCATCTGCAAAGCCGATGCTGTTTAATAATTTTTTCAGCTCTTTCATAAAAGGCATGGGTCCACAGAAATAAACATGTGCAGATTTATCATCTAGCCATTCATCCAATGCCTTAAGTGTTAAGCGGCCATTTAAATCACCACCTGGGCCATGTTCAAACACCTGCTTAAGTTGTACAGAGGCATTGTTTGCCAAACTAGTGAGTTGCTCTTTAAATATTTGGTACTCGGCACTGCGACAACATTCTATAAAGAGCAGTTCATCTTGCTGGTTATTAAGAGAAACAGCCTGTTTTAACATGGAAAATAGCGGGGTAATACCCACGCCGCCAGAGATAAAAACATGTTTTTTTGCATCTAAGTTTAAGGTAAATTCGCCAAAAGGAGGGCTAAGTAATAACTCACTACCTACCGTATGGCTGTGGATATTTGGTGATACCTCGCCTTTTGCTTCTTCTTTTACCGTTATTTGGTAATGACCTCCCCAGTCGGAGAGGGAGTATTGGCGAATTGCATCGTGCTGGCCATCACTTGCAGGCAATTTTATGCTGACATATTGCCCCGCTAAAAACCCCTTAACTTTTTTGTTATCTTTAGGCTGCAATATTAAGGTTTTAACATCGGGCGTTTCTTGACGAATGTCCGTAATGATAAACGGGCGATAACCTTGCCAGCCACCATCGCTTTCTTCGCTAGTTTTATATAAATTCGCTTCAGCATCGATAAAAATCTGTGCCAAAGCCTCATAGGCTTCTTTCCACGCAATTAATGCTGGGTGTTGGTCGGGTAGATCAAGAACTTTTTGAATGGCTGATAACAGACTAGCGCCCACTAAAGGGTAGTGTTCTTTTTCAATACCTATACTTGCATGCTTATTAGCAATATGGCTAACGGCAGGTAACAAAGCCTCTAAATTATCAATATTTGATGCATAGGCTAAGATGGCATCGGCCAATGCACTAGACTGAGAAGTATCGCGTTGATTCGAGCGATTAAATATATTCAGTAGTTGTGGATTTTCTTCAAACAATTGCTTGTAGAAAGTAGATGTAATTTCTAGGCCATGTTCTTGAAGTAATGGAACAGTGCTTTTTACAACGGATATGGTTTGGGTAGATAGCATTTTGAAACCTCGTATTCTAAACATTCATTTAAAGTGAATGTTTAGAATACGACCTTACTAAGCTATAGTCAACGGCATTAGGAGAAATATTTTGCAGCTCACACGACACACAGACTATGCGTTTCGCGCTTTGATTTATCTAGCGTCAATGCCCGAACAAACCGTAACAATAGGCACCATTTCGGATGTATTTAACATTCCAAAAAGCCATATGATGAAAGTTATCAGCCGACTAACATCCAAGGGTTATATCTGTTCTATTCGCGGAAAAATGGGTGGCATCTCGCTGGCAAAGCCTGCTCAAGATATTACGCTGAAAGAAATTGTCGTACTTATGGAAAAAACCTTAGTGCCATTTGATTGTGTTGGTCAAAATTGCCTAATTCTAAAGTCTTGTCGCTTAAATACCGCTTTTCAAGGAGCACAAAGTAAATATTTGGAATACCTTCAAGGCTATACAATTGCAGATATGCTAGATGAGGAAACAGCCCAACGTATTCATGGCTAGGCCAGTTATATTGCAACCTAGCTAACGAGTAGGTTGGATATACCAATAGCCACTTCTGTATCTAATAGAAATAGATGCTATATTTAACAAAAGGATTTAAACGCAAATTAACCAAGCCATATCCACTTTTGGCTATTAATATGCAAAAACATGGAAGTACTATCCATCTATATACAAATAATACATGGATAATGGGTTCCGCTTATTAATACTGTTAGGCGTAAGAAGAAGATGCGTACATGAAGATATTTTGGAGCTATGCTAAATTGGATAACAAAAAGCCTCATAAGCTCACGAAGCTTAGGGAGGCGCTTTCTGTTGTCCTTGATGAGACAACTGGCTCCATAAATCAAATTATTGTCGATGAAAATGATCTTCAATGGGGTGTGGAGTGGCAACAGAAAATTAAAGACTTAATTCAAGAGTCTGATGCATTGATTACAATTCTAACGCCATCTTATTTCAATAGCAGAATGTGTATCTATGAGTTTAAACTCGCGAGTGATTACGAAAAAAAAGTGTATCCATTATATTTTCGGGAAGCAAAGAACGGACTTCGAAGTACATTTAAAGAAGAAGGTAACGAAGAAAATGTTATCCTAAATCAAGCTTCACTAAAAATCAGCGATATCCAGTACCGAGATTTCAGGAAGTATAAGAATAAGGATCTCAGTAGTGAAGAAGTCCAAGATTTTCTTGATAGGTTGGCAAATGAAATCGCCTAACAAGCGCATGTTGTCGGACTGGTTTTCCAGCTGCGCTCCAAACCAGCCGCAAATACGGGCGTTAGAGGGCTAAATATGCTCGGAGACTCATACATTCCCTGGTTGTCACTATTCGCTGGAGTGGTTATATATAAAATTCAAGATGATGGAGCCTCGAATGATAACGGCGGCTTTATAAACATTGATGATTTTGCTAAACGCATTGAACTAGAAAGGCTCTCGCTTAGTGGCATTGCTTACGAGAAAGGGCAAGGAAGAGAGGAAGAATTAATGGAAGCTATAATCCATAATGCAGGAGTGCTCTGTGAGTTAGGGCTTATGGAAAGAAAAAGAGGAATGGTTCCTCCTCGTTTAGAATTTAGAGTGACCCCAAAAGGGCGAAAGTACGATAGTTTAGCTCATGGCAAAATTGGATTAATACGTTGTAAATTATTCTTTTTTAGCCATTGTATGTGGCAACGCATAAAAAAGTACAAAGCTATTATTACTGTGGCAGCATTCTGTATGGCTGTCGTTAATGCGGTTCGTTTTTATAACTTAGCTTTTACTTGGATTTCAGAATCCACATTAGCCTTAGCAAGCATTATCGGCTTATTTATAACTGTAGCATGGGCCGCTTATGCTAGTAGTTAACCACCCTCTAACAAGGCCATTAAAAACCGCGCTTTCAGCGCTGGACTCGCAACACGTTGCTCGCCTTTTATGGCAGCGTTATACAAATCCCACGAATATGCTATGTCAACAGGGCAGTGGAATTAGGAAATATATATGAACGACATCTACTTAAATCAAGAGCAATTTGAGAATATATTCAAGAATCACCTCAAAATTGAGACATATTCTAAGCCAATAGAAAGCCTTTTCAGCATAAGAAATCGACGAAAAATTGATTACAAGCCTTATTATCAAAGGAATTACGTATGGGACATTAATAAGGCGTCATACTTTATTGAAAGCATCATATTAGGAACGGAAATACCACCTCTTATATTCTTTAATAATGGCGAAAGTATCGAGATCATAGATGGAAGGCAGCGATTTGAAACTATACAGATATTTATGGATGACTCCATAAAACTAAAAAGGAAAGGGCTTTCAGCTTTAAAGCATCTAGATGGCTTTTCTTTTGAAAGTCTTCCCGGAAATATTCGAGATAATTTTTTGGATTCCACATTGCGAATTATTGAATTTGAAATAGTTAACGAACCAAAGCTCGATCCACTATTACAAGATAAAGTTAAAAAAGAAATATTTGGTCGTTATAACTCGGGAATAACCCCGCTGAAACGCTCAGAGATTGATAATGCAGTTTACGATAATGATGATTTATCGAATATTTTCAAAAGCAAAATAAAAAAAGGAACTGAACTTCACTCGATTATATCAACGCTATTTTTTAAGGATACTAAACAAACTAGATCTGATGGAAATGGCGTCCCGATTGAAACAATGATGCAGTTTATTAGGAAAAATCTAGTTCTTCACCTTATACCAATAACTTATTATGCTGCAGGTAGAAAAAACGAAATATTCGAAAGGCTTTATGATCAAGTAACAGATACACAAACTGACCACTTTGAAATTTACAATTATTTTTGTGAAAAACTATATATTTTATCTGATATAGAAAAATTCTCCAAAGATAGAGGAACGAATTTAAACAGACTTTTCTTGGAATGCTTGCTTTGGGTTCTTCAAGTCATAGATAACGAAGGACAGTCAATTACGTTGCTATCTCAAGAAAATATAAAATTAAAGATAGTCGAATATTACAATGAAAAACAAGAGGACTTTTCAGATGTTGATTACGCTTTCTATGCAAAAGTAATAACAAGGTACAACTCTGTCCTGGATTTTTATGAGGGGGAGTTTGACGTTGACCTTTCAATGTACAAGAGCGCGAATGAAGAATCCAAAGCGCAAATGAAAGAGTTAATGTCTGATAGTGAAGACGAAAATATTATTGGTCAGTTGGAGTCTCTTCGGCTCAACAAGCCTGAACCCTCTCGGACATCTATAGAGGATATATCAAGAGTAATGACGCGAAGAAAGTTTTTGGTCAGGCCATCCTACCAGAGATCTGAGGTCATAAATCTGCCAAAAGCATCCTCTATCATTGAAAGCATACTTCTCGGAATAGCTCTTCCTGCAATATTCGTATACAAAAGATTAAATGGAGTTTCTGAGGTTATTGATGGGCAGCAAAGAATACTGACCATACTGTCATATATTGGCGGTGAGTATGTTAATGAAGAAGGGGTTTCTGTAAAACCAAAAAACTCAGGATTCACATTGCGATCCCCAAAAATATTGCGAGAATACAAGGGAAAGAAATTCTATGAGTTACCTGAAGCAGCACAAGAAAAGATATTAGATTTTGAGCTTTTTGTCGTTTCCATTGAGCAAAAACTAAACCCAGAATTTGACCCAATAGACCTTTTTATTAGATTGAATGACAAACCATACCCAATAAAAGAACATTCTTTTGAGATGTGGAACTCATGGGCTGACAAAGAAATTATTACAGCTATAAAGTCAGAGGTGGAAAAGGAGAAAAGTTGGTTTTACGTCAGGTCGTCCGATAGGAAAAACTTCAGGGACAGAATGGAAAATGAAGAAATATATACATCCTTAGCTTATCTAGGCTACAAGGTCAAATATGAACCGAAATCCAAGTCCCTTGATATATTTCAGAAGGAAAATAGGCTTAATGCAAGAATCGGTTACAAAAAAGATATATCACATTTAATTAATGAGGCTTCTTCTAATGATGAGGTTAAGAGTAATTTCTTTGATGAAATTAAAAAAACCAAGTCCTTTGTAAAAAAAGTAAGAATATTACTAATAGATGATGATATACGGGCGGATAATGTCTCGTCTCATTTAAAGGAAGCTCTGGACAAGTTATTTAATTCACTAGAAAGAACGAATTTTAGAAGAACGTTTCAAGACTTTTATATTCTCTGGTTTATTGTTTCACCTTTATCTTTAGAAATATTGAAAAGCAATAGACATGATATAGCAAAATCTCTTGGCAGATTAATCGCATATTCAAAAAATATTCCTGAAGAAGATAGTGACGGTAAAGGGTATCTGAAATTCATTGATGGTGTGAAAGAGCTGCATGAAAAGTATGCCATTGAAAAGCGTAGAATTGTTCTGACTGACCAAGAAATCAAAGATATTATACTTAAGCAAGGTAATATCTGCCCTATATCAAAAACACCACTATATTGGGGTGACGAAGTTGAAGTTGATCATATAAAGCCACTAGCCCTGGGTGGAAAAGACGAACGGGGAAATCTTCAAGTTACGCACAAAGATAGTAATCGTAGCAAAGGCATTAAAACTGTATAACAAGTTGCTCAAACATCGTTACGGCCAAAAGCAGCCTCCACTGGACGCAGCAAGCTGCGCCGTTTAGCAAAGCGTTATGTTTACAAACATCGAGGAATCACCTAAATGCCTGAATGGCTAACCGACCTTAATAAAATTGGTTCAATAAGTTCTATTTTAGGTCTTATTGTTACTATATTTATATTTGTGGAGGCGAGAAAAATAAGGAATTCTTTTCTTCGTAGAGCAAGGCTTCCGGAGATAAATAAAGAGCTAGCTAAGGCCACCTCTAATGTTTCTGATCAACTTAAAAACTGGGGTGAAGATAAGACTCCCGCACTTGAGGCCTTTTCAAATGTTAAAGCTCTATTAGAAAACATAAAGCCTAAGCTGCCATCTGAGGAAAAAAACAAAGTGAAGGACTATCTTAGTCGGTTGCAGCCAAAGAAATATTTATTTGTAAATACATCTTTGGCTGAATTAGGTGAGGATTCTGCTTGGGAGCTATACACGGAACTTAGTGGTTTAGTAACTTCTCTTCAACAGCTAGCAAAAGATTCTAAATGGGACTGAGTATGAGTACAGAAAATAAAACAGCACAGTTGATCACAAAGTTAATTCGAGAAACTGCAAAAGGTAATGTGCAGTGGGAAGTCGAAGATGCCCCTAGGTCATTGAATAGCGAAACGGAGCAGTCGGTTCCACTTTATCTTCAAGCTGAATATAAAGGTAAATTATTAGGAGTATATGATCTTCGTTCAAAGCATTTCACTGACGTAGACGAATACTATTGGTCTGAAAGTATAGGGTTTTGTATTGTAGACTCAAGAGGTCGAGTTGTGTGGGAGTCAAATGACCCTTCTCCCGCTTTACTGGATTTATTTAATACAGCGAGAGAACAAGCGTCAGGAATTGATGATATTCTTGATGACTTGTTAGGCGACTAAAAACATAACAAACATGTCAACTGGACAATTTTTTGCTACGCGCTTTTGTGAATTTCGCTACGCTACATTTTTTCACAAAAGCGCTCCACAAAAAATCGCAGGTTACATGGGCGTTAGCTCTCAGGGCGGACGCAAAATTTTATGAAGAAGTTAAAGAATGAAAGTATTCCTTGATACAAATGTGTTTTATAAAAACTGGTATGCAGATAAGCCTAACTTTAAGCTGCTCTTTTATTTTCTGAACAACCAAAAATTTGATTTGCTTCTGTCAGACTTGGTCGTTCAAGAAACAAATAATATCCGGAACAGAGAAGCCAATGAAGTTCGGGCTGAAATCACTCGGTTAGTGAATAAAGCGAGCAAATTAAACGAGAATCCGCTCAACTTTCACGCAGAGCAACTGCACTTCAATGAATATGAACTTTCGGATGTACTAAAGTACAAAGTAGATTTGATTGAGAATATCAGTTACGAAAATATTTCTCAAAAGGTTGTAGTAGAACGAGCTATACAGTCAATTAAACCATTTACGAATCAGGAAAAAGGCTATCGAGACACTTTGATTTGGTTGTCTTTTTTGGCTTATCTACAAGAAAATGACATTGAAGGTGATGTTGCATTTATTACTAACAACAAACATGACTTCTTTGAAAGCAAAGGCAAGTTACTGACATTTAAAGAAGATCTCCAAAAAGACATAGATCAGCGCTCATTAAAAGCAAAAATTAAACCTTATCTAAATATATTTGACTTTGTAAACGAAAATGTAGACAAGATTGAGCACTCATTTGATCGCCAAGAAATTTTAGATGACTTAGAAGAATTCTTAATGGAGGAAACGGAAAGTTATCTGAACTCTATGAGTAATTATGACATTGGGCATATTCTCGACGCTCGAGTTTTCTCAGAAAAGATAACATCTGTAATGGATATAGAGTCTGATATCTTTGAAGGTCTTGAAGACCCAGAAGTGAAATCAGTCAAACGCTTACCTGAAAATAGTGTTTATATCAGTGCTTATTTTGAAATGAGAAGAGTTGATCTGGTCATAACTATAGATGTGATAGAGTTCAAACAGCATGTTGAAGAGATTGAAGCTATTAAGTCTCTTTACAATATTGAGTTGGATGGTGAACATACAAAGTTGTCTTTCATTTTAAGAACTTGTGTAGATGGCAGTTTTGAGTATGACGTAAAGGAAAAAAAACCTAGCAATCTATCCGTGGAGTATATCTTCAACAGATGAGTAGACGAGAGAACTAACAAAGCATTCAAGAGGGATTCACAACGCTTGGCAGTTTTGGTTTGAATTAGCTTAAGTGTTAACGGCACAATGCTTTAGGTCGGGTGGATTGCGTTGTTCACCCCTTAATGCGGCGTTAGCTTAGTATAACCAATTGATAGATAAAATTAATATGAAAAAGTTTTTTTTGATTATAGTTTCAGTTTTTGCCTTAATTTCACAGGCATTTGCTGAAAATCACATTAAGTATAATAAAGAGTTGGATGGCTTTGAATACCCATTTGAAGTCAAGACATTCGATCTTGATTCTCAAAATCAAAATTTAAAAATGCGATACATGGATATTGGGGATAAAGATGCACGAAAAGTTATTGTCTTATTGCATGGTAAAAATTTCTCAGGTTATTATTGGGAAAAAGTCGCAAAAGATCTTTTAAAGAAAAAGTACAGAGTGCTTATACCTGATCAAATTGGCTTTGGTAAATCCTCAAAACCAGATTACTACCAATATAGCTTTGGGCAGCTGGCATTAAACACTAAATCATTGTTGGATGATTTAAATATCAAAAAATTTGATCTTGTGGGTCATTCAATGGGGGGTATGTTAGCTACAACATTTGCTGTTAATTATCCTGCATCAGTTAATAAACTCATTCTGATTAACCCTATTGGCTTAGAGGATTATGGAAAGTATGTAGAGTTTAAAGATGTTAACTTCTTCTATAAAAGAGAGCTTGCTACAACACTAGATAAAGCTAGAAGCTATCAAAGTAAGAATTATTATGATGGGAAATGGTCAAGCGAATACGAGAAGCTTTTAATTCCTTTAAAAGGAATGCTTGCAGGGAAAGATTGGGAAGTTGTTGCTTGGAATAATGCTTTAACTTATGGCCCTATTTTCTCAGAAAATATAGTGAGTAGGTTTTCACAAATTAGGAGTGAAACTTTCTTAATCATTGGTACTAGAGATAAAACGGGCCCAGGTAGAGGTTGGTTAAAAGAAGGTGTCACTAGAAAGTTAGGCGAATATAAAGATCTCGGAAAAAGCACTAAAGCTATGATTAAAGACTCAGTGCTTATTGAGTTGGATGGGCTAGGTCATATGCCTCATTATGAAAACTATAACGTATTTATTAAAGCTTTCTATAAAGCGATTGATAAATAATAAAAATATCATCAAGTATAAAATGATTGAGCAAAGCAAACGAATGAGTTGTTGAGCATGAGCTGTATAAACGTTTAGGGAAAAGCAGTCAGCCCCGTGGTGAAGCCTTCCGTGCATTATTTGATGGTGAGGTTCTGCAAAAAAATCTTCAAGCAATATGCGAGGCAACGAACAAATCTTGGGTGTTAGGCAGTGATTCTTTTAAAGAAACGATAAAGGCTAAAGTCAACCGACCCATGCATCCAAAGAGCAAAGGGGGTGATAGGAAATCGAAAGCGTTTAAAAATAAAATCAATCGAGTCTGACCCTATTGATTTTTGGGTTTGAGCAACACAAATGTAGACGGCATATGAATAGGTTAAACAACAATGGGTAAGGGACGTACAGAGATGAAATATTTTGTGGCATTGTTAATGATTGGTTTGTCGAATTATTCTTACGCATTCGACAGAATCACGCTCATACCCGATGGACAGATTTCATTTCAGAACCCGATAAATTATAATGCCCCTTTCAAAAAAACGTATTTTTCTGAGCTTGAGGCTGGCGAGAATCTGTCTCAAGCAACGGTCATGCTTCATGGTAAAGATCGCGAAAACTATCGAGTTGCCCTGCAGCTTGAAACGAGTTTATCAGTCAATGCCGAAGGCCCACATCTTGACTTAACGGAGTGGAAACACTGCACGACCAAATGGCATCGGCTTAAGATCGCTGACAATCATACGGTGTTATTGCCGAATTTTGATGAGGTGAATGTGGACTGCTTTCCAGAAGTCACGCATGATGAAATAAATGCAGCGGTATTGGCGAAAGGCGGCGAGGAGTGGGTAAGGATACTTAATGGAGAAGGTTGGCCAGAAGGTTACAGTCCCGTCGATGTTTCGCTTAGCACGGCACGCATTAAAATAGAAAAATTAATTAATACACAATGGCAGGTCGTAACGGTAATTAATATCGCCATTCCAATGGGGTGTTAAATGAGTATGACAACACATGAAGCGGTTTGTTTTGAGCCCATATTACAGAGAGATTTTATATGATGAATTTTAAAATGATTGCCTTCGCTTTCATTGTCGTACTACTTCAAGGGTGTGCAAGCGCTCGAACGAGTTACGAATCCTTAATTGAAACGAGAGACGATGACTCGGCTATTTATTTAGCCGTCGGCGAAACCAAAGAAGTTTTAAGCATTAGCAATGGTTTTCCTGGCTGGTGGGGAGTCTACCCTGCAATCGTCTCATTCTCGCCTGAAATTGCCAGTGTGAACTGCGAAGCAAGTAAGTGGAGTGAAGTGTGTTATTTGACGGCGAATGAAGTTGGTGAAACCTGGTTGACCTATGGCAATCAATACACTATTGATATTAGTGCGCCTGAATCTCAAGCGAATAAAATAAAGGTTATTATCAGTCCAAAGTAACGGTTTGATATAAGGGCAATGTCGTATCGCTTGTATGGCAACACACCAAATGTGAGATAGGGTAGAGAAAGCATGAAGAGTATTCGCGGTATTGTCAGTCTTCTTTTATTAAGCAGCGCTAGCTATACGCAAGCAGCATTGCCACCTTCCGCCGTCAATTTGAGAGACTTGGATACGATGGTGCTGTTTATCAAGACACATCAACGCGTGGCTCAGTCGTTAAAACAGATTGACCTTATATCGCTGACTATCTTTTTTGATCGTGACTGCGAAGCACATTTTGAACGGCAAACACCCAGCTTTTTGACACGAGCTATGCCGGGGCCACAGCCTAAGATAAAATTCAAAAGCAGTAACTGTCCCATCGTTGAACGTGAATGATCGGTTTCTGCCTTGAACAATTGGGGTTAGAGTAAAATAAAATCTTCAAGGTCTTGAAAAATATAGTAATTTAAAAATAAATAGATCCTGACCCTATTGATTTCCGACCCTAGAGAGTCCGAGCGTTATGTGTTTTAGAGCTAACTGTAATCAACTGAACACTTGCATTTATAAATCTAACTGACAGTAAGATGAAAAAATTATTTAGTCTTATTTTTACAATATTACTAGTAACATTAGTTACTTTTAAAGCTGCCAACGCTTGGTTTAATCACAATGATGAGGTGGCTGAGAATAAGGAAATTATTGTTCTTCTTCACGGCCTAGGTCGAAGCAATACGTCAATGTGGTTGCTAGCTTCTCGACTTGAAGATGCCGGGTATTATGTTCAGCGTGTGGGGTACAGTTCTTTACATCAAAAGCCTGATGAAATCTTGCAAGATATCAGTTTACAAATTAACCAATGTTGCCAAAATCATACTCAAAACGTTAATTTCGTAGGGCATTCACTCGGAGGGTTGATGGTTAGAGCTTACCTACAAAATAATAAGGTAGATAAACTGGGAAGAGTCGTTTTATTGGGCACCCCAAATAAAGGCAGCAAAGCGGCTGACCACTTCAACAACAGTTGGTTAATGGATATTCTCGGCCCAACAGCTAAAGCCTTAGGTACCGATGATAAGAGTTTTCCACAATCACTAAAGCCTCCATACTATCCCGTGGGTATTATTGCAGGAGAGCTCAAGAGTAAATTGAATGACACGGTTATACCAGGAAAAGATGATGGACTTGTTTCGGTAGAAGCCACCAAGATTGATGGTATGACAGATTTTATCATTATAGAAACGGGTCATTCGATGATGCGTTATGACAGTGAAGTGGCAGATCAAACTATTGAATTTATAAAAAATGGTGTGTTTAAAGAGAAATAAAACACATAGCCAGTCGTTCAGGCGTGATCTGAGGCTTCCCACCAATTAATGGACCCTATTGGTTTTATGTTCTGGTCTACGTTCCGCTTTGGGGTGGCTTCGCCACTGTAGCCAAAACGCTACCACAGACCAAACACAACGGACAAAAGCACTGTATTTACAGGTGCCCGGTTTTTACGTAAATCAATGCGCCATTTTCTTTGGTAAGGGGGGTATGTCGACTCAGGTGTGGGCTGCGTAACCATGAGCCTTGAGGATAGCTGCCATGCTCATCATGAAAAGTACCCTCTAATACAAAAATCTCCTCTCCACCCCAGTGCTGGTGGGTGTTGAATTGCGTGTTCGGCGCCCATTTTACTAACGCTACGTGCTCACTTCCAAATTCATGTAGCGGCATGACGCTTAGACCTTCCACTAGCCCTGGGTGCCATGATTGTGTTTGGGTATCGATGACTTTTTGTTGTGTATCTGCTTCGTCAAACTGTTGTAGTTTGACGAAAATAGTTGCGCCTTCTTTACCTATTTTAGGTGTGTGTGCTGTGCCAATGGGGTTTCGTACATAACAGCCTTTACCATAGCTTTGATGCTCGTCAGAAAACACACCGTCGAGCACAAAGAACTCCTCGCCACCTGTATGAGTATGTGACGAGAACTCACTAAAGGGTTCGTAACGCACAATGGAGGTTGCACGTGCGATTTCATCACCGATTCTATCGAGCATCATGCGTTCCACGCCGGGCATGGGCGAGTCAACCCAGCGATAGTCATCGGGTTGAATTACAATTCGTTGTGAAAAATCGGTATTGATTTGTGTCGTCATTTTAAGCACCTAGTTAATCGTTTAGTTTCTACCTGCAGTCACTCCGCCATCCACATCCCAAATGGCACCTGTTACCCAGCTGGAGCAATCATTTAAAAGGAACAAGATGCTGTTGGCAATGTCATCCGGTTTGCCGATGCGGCCTATCGGATGAAAATCATCAACTCCCGCTAAGGCATTATCCATTTTCATGGTCAATAAATGTTTCATAAATGGGGTGGTTACTCCGGTTATTTTCAAGATACGGAAGGTCATTATTGGGAAGTAGCCTACAATCCGCATCAGGGTTTAACGTAATAAGGGATTAGTTCTTTCTTCTTTTTATAATCGTCAGTGGAATAAAGCGATACTTAAAAGTCTCGTATTATGCTTGCCATAAAGGGCGAAAGAACTTGGTTTTATGGTATTTGACTAAGCTTAAGAGTGTGGCTATTTAATTATTTTTGGAAATCAAATTGCCATATTTAGGGGGCTTGTTGTGGGCTACTTTAAGCTAGCATTCTGAGTAAGAAACACTACGCACAACAGCCTGTGTAGCCTGTTGTGCGTAGTGTGGTTAATGTTATCTATGAGGTTTTTTAGGCTTCATCTCTTTGAATTCTTCCAATTGCTCTTTTGTTAGAATGTTAGAGATTTTTTCATGCATGATGTCTCGGTTTTCTTTATGCGCTTTTCGAAGTGCTTTTTGTTTGGCTCGTTGCTCTTCAAATAGCACTTTAAGTGAATCGGCCTGCTTGTCGGTTAAATCAAGCTTTTCTTGCAAATGAGTAATTGATGGGCCTCTTTTTTGCATTTTGCCTTTAGAGCAGTCGTCAGATCTTTCTGCATAGGCACTGGTGGCTACTGTAAGGGCGATTGCTGATGTTAATAAAGCTGCTTTAATATTCATGGTTTTCTCCTAAATTTAATAAGCAGAACAGGGCGGTTAATGTCTCTGTTCTTGAGTTATAGAATAGGGGGCAATGTTGTAGCAATTACGAAGAGAATGTGAAGAAAATGTGGAGATATGGCCTAAGATGATTAAGTGATTAATCTTCATATTTAATCCATATTTAGTCGCTACAATTTTATTGTTGGTGGAATAATGAATAAAGAGTAGGGATAAGATGATAAACCTAAACGCAACAGCAAGCACAGAATTTATTACCGGCATATTTAAGGCGATCATATCTGCCTTTCAGCAAATAGGTGTACAGCCTAGAAGAGATTTAGCAGAGACTATGCAAACGGCTGCTTCAGGCTATGTATCCTTACTAAGGGCTGTTTAAAGCATGTTTTCTATACGAATTAGAATTTGGCACAAGCTGTTTTTCTCTATTCTATTGGTGATACTTCTGATTTTGCTCGTTAATATGGCGGTGACTCGTTATAGCTTCCAGCAGGGTTTTGGCCAGTATATTGAAGACGTTCGGTTAAAAAGGCTGAACAACGTTGAACGAACCTTAAGTGGGCTGTACCGACAATATGGCCATTGGGATTTTCTGAAAAATAAGCCTCTTTTGTGGCAACAATTGTTGTTTGAACATGAACTGGCATCGCAACCGCCAAGAAATGCTAAACAGCCAGAGCATCATAGACAAGAGCCTTCGGCTAGGCTTGGTTCAGCCCGTGTGTATTCTGAACGACGTCATCACGCAGCTGTTTTACCGCCCCATTTGCGCGGCCGAATAGGCTTGCAGGATAGTGCTCAAACGTCCATTTTTGGTCCGCCCGCTTCGAAAAATGATCGGAAACTGCCAATAATGCTGGATGATGAGGTGATTGGTTATTTGAGTATGCGACGTTTGAAAGGTATGCGTACGGGTATAGAGCAGCGGTTTGAACGTGATCAAGTTAAAAATTTACTATTAACAGGAATACTCTCGTTTGTGATTGCTGTTATTGTTTCTTTATTGCTGGCACGTGCATTTAATAAGCCCATTACTAGGTTAACAGGTATAGCACGGCAACTGACATCTGGTCAATTTGACAGCCGTGTGGAGAAAATTTCTAGAGATGAATTGGGAGACTTGGCCACTGATTTAAACACCCTTGCTGAGACACTTGATCAAAATCAGCAAAGTCGCCGTCAGTGGATTGCAGATATCTCTCACGAATTGCGCACACCGTTGACCATCCTTAAAGGTGAATTGGAAGCCATGGAAGATAATGTTAGGGAGCTGAATAGCGAGTCGATTCAATCCCTTTCTTTGGAGGTTAAGCATTTACAACGGCTGGTTGATGATTTGTACCAACTTTCTCTTTCCGATCAAGGCTCGCTGACCTATGAAAAGGTAGCAGTGAATCCATTTTTGTTGCTACAAAATGTAGCGGAAGGCTATGAGCTTCCAATGCAGCAGAAGAAGATTACTTTGAGCGTAGCATGCGATGAACCCTGCCCCATGGTATTGGCTGACCCTCAGCGACTTACTCAGCTGTTCACAAATTTATTAGAAAACAGCCTTCGTTATACCCATGAAGGAGGTCGCGTAAAGATACAATGTAAAAAGGAAGCTTCGTTAACGATCTGTTTTGAAGATAGCGAACCCGGTATTTCGCCAGAATTGATACCACGTTTATTTGAACGGTTGTTTCGAGTAGATAATTCTCGTAACCGAGATTCCGGTGGTTCTGGGCTCGGTTTATCTATTGCGCAGAGTATTGCAGAAGCACACGAGGGAAAATTGACAGCCGAGCCTTCATCACTGGGTGGGCTGAAAATCACCTTGGAGCTACCCATTTCATCAGGATAATCACGCTATGAATACTGCTGAACCAGAACGTACCATTCTAATTGTTGAAGATGAAACTAAGATAGCGCAATTACTGCAAGACTATCTCCATAAGGAGGGCTATAACACTCATTGGATTAACCATGGAGACGCTGTTATTGATTGGGTGCAGCAAGAGCAGCCGGACCTTATCTTATTAGACCTAATGCTGCCGGGTAAAGATGGCATTACTCTTTGTCAGGAAATACGACATTTTTCTGGCATCCCGATCATTATGATTACTGCACGGGTCGAAGAAATTGATAAAGTTTTGGGCTTAGAAATAGGTGCTAATGATTACATCTGCAAGCCTTTTAGCCCTCGTGAGGTGATGGCAAGAATAAAAGCTTTGTTTCGTACGTTGTCTTACCGGCAACAGATATCAACCGTTGAGAATCAATTGGTAACCTTGGATGAACAGCGAATATTAGCAACAGTAGCAGGGCAGGCGTTGGATTTAACCCCAGTTGAATTTCGTTTACTGAGCACATTGGTAAAACAACCGGGGCGAATATTTTCGCGATCGCAGTTAATGCATAAACTGTATGAAGATAACCGTGTAGTGACTGATCGGACCGTAGATAGCCATATTAAAAACCTGAGAAAAAAGATTTCTCATCACTATAAAGAGCAAGAGTTAATTAAATCTGTATACAGTGTTGGCTATAAGTATGAAGAATTGGGTGGAGATGGATTTAATGTGTAGCACGGTTGTGGCTGGCAAACCTATTGTGTTTTTGTAAGTGTGACAATGACGATAGGAAAAGGAGGCGTGCGTCTTATATTTAAAGTGTTAGGAAGGGAATTATGAAACCGAAAATCAGCATTATTACTCTTGGTGTAGATGACTTAGAAAGAGCGACTCGCTTTTATAGTGAGGGCCTTGGTTTGCCAACGCATAATGTTGAAGGTGACAATATATCGTTTTTTAGTTTGGAAGGAACGTGGTTGGCGCTCTATCCGCGCGAAGAGTTGGCTAAAGATATCGGGTTAACGGATTCGAATCAGGTTGGTTTCTCTGGCATAACGCTGGCCCACAATGTTGCAAGTAAGTCAGACGTGGATGCTGTGCTTGATCAAGCGGTCTCTGCTGGTGCTCGACTGATTAAACCTGCGCTGGAGGTTTTCTGGGGCGGTTACTCCGGTTATTTTCAAGATACGGAAGGCTATTACTGGGAGGTGGCCTACAACCCTTATCAGGATCTGACATAATAGCGAGGCAAAAAAGCATCCCTCATGATAACAATAAAGGTGGTGTTAAGGCGTGAATCGCCAGCCGATAATGCATAACAGTCAACAAACCGCCAGGTAATTAGCTATGAATCTTAACTTTAATAAAGAAGACGCCAGTCAGGTAGTTATTGGGTCCTTTGCTTTGGCAGTGCCTATTTCGTTTTCCGAAGAGGCCTGGAAACTAGGGGAAACTCTTCCTTTTGCAAACCTGTTTCTTGTTTTTATTTTGTCGATTGTATTTTTAAGCTTTTTTGCCTATCAAATTGTATTTCAAGGCGATATAAAATATAGAACATCAATATTTATAAGCAGAATATTTATTGCCTATTTTATAGCCGCTTGTGTGGTTGCTTTGGTGTTGTTGTCATTAAATAAGTTCCCTGTAATGCTAGATCCGGTGATAGCTTTGAAGCGACTAATTATTATTACGATGCCTGCTTCTATGGGAGCGATTATTGTTGATGGTTTTGATAAAGAATAGCAGTGAAGAAGATATTGGCTAGGAATGAAGATAGGCGCTTGGTTAGGTCGGATTAACTGTATACAAAGCAACCGTTTTTTTACGAATGTCGTAAATGAAAATCGAAAGTAGATAGTATCTTTAATAGCATGATTTTTCTAATGCTCGATTAATAGTAAGTTGCTTAGAAATTAAGACATTGAGCAATTGTTAATAAGTGGAGAAGTTTTATCAGTTGATGCCGATTAAACGGCCACAGTTGATGGGTGTTAAGCGAGAAAATAATGTTTATACTCACTCGGGTACGACACGTACTAATTTAAAAATAATCGAGAGAGGAGATTTCTTATGTTGACCGTTGTGATTTGTTTGACTTGTATTGCTTTTATGCCTTATTTGGCCTCATCAATTGGTGGTTATTACCGAATTTCACAAACAGGTAAATATGACCTTGTTAACCCACGTGTACAAGCCGCAACGCTAGTGGGTGCAGGGGCTCGTTCACAATATTTACATGCCAATTGCTGGGAAGCATTAGGCCTTTTTTCAGCTGCTGTATTGGCTGTTTTTATCACCAATGCGATAAATGAAACGGTTACCATGCTCTGCATTTCTTTCGTGGTTATACGCGGCGTTTACTTTATTGCCTATTTAACCAATATGGCAACCTTGCGTTTCAGTGCTTTTGGCTTGGGCTTTGCGTGTTGCGCGGGGCTTTTTTATACAGCAATAACAAGCATTCCTGCCTAATACCTAAAACAAGTTATGCAGATTTTTTCTGCATAACTTGTTGCTACACCTAATAAATTCTGCGTAAGACAATTTCTCTATTCAATATAATCATATTGTAAATTAGTATTTTCTAATGTATGTTATTTTTCTAGTAACACGATCATAAAAATTAGAATAAATAAACTAGGGGAGATAGGATTATGTCAGTAGAACGTGACTATGATGATTTGGCTCGAATAGATCGAACACATGTTAGCTTATATAACGATCAAGGGGTGTATAGCGATGAAATGGAACGGATTTTTTATCGCTCCTGGATATATGTCGCACACGAAAGTGAAATCCCGAATCCGGGTGATTACAAAACGACCTTTATGGGTGATGTTCCAGTTATTGTAACGCGTGGAGAAAATAATGAAATAAACGTTGTTATTAACCGTTGTACTCATCGCGGGGTAGCAGTGTGTCCTTTAGAAAAAGGTAATACACCTAGTTTTGTTTGCCAATATCATGGCTGGGAATATGGTATGGACGGTGAGTTATTAGCGGTGTCGATGCCGCGTGGTTATAACGAAGGTGAATTAGACTATAAAAGTTTAGGCTTAGTTTCGGCTAAAAAAGTTGAAAGTTATCGGGGTATTATCTTCGCGTCGTTACTATCTGTTCCTGATATTTCATTAGACGAGAAACTAAGAGGCGTGAAAGAGTACATCGACATGTACATGGATTTTTCTCCTGTTGGCGAAATCATCGTCGGTAATAGCGGGGTGAATAAACATTACTATCATGCTAACTGGAAAATCCAAACAGAAGGCAGTGTTGAGGGCTATCATGCGCCGGTTACCCATTCAACCGCCTTTGATGTGATGATCAGAAAAATGGGCATGCCACCTAATTATCAAGGCTATGACACTAAAGGTATGGATTGTGGTTATGGCAATAATTTACTGGAAGTGTACAGCTTGCCCGACGAAGCGGTTTATAAACGCTGGCCAGCTGAATATATAGACTTAATGATCGAGAAACACGGCAAAGAGCGCGCCATGCATGTGTTACGACATCGTTTTAATTTAGTGATTTTTCCCAACTTAGCCCTACTTGAATATCAATTCCGAGTTATTCGCCCTATGGGGGTTGATAAAACAGAAGTGCGTATGTATCACACGATGCTAAAAGATGCGCCTGATGAGATTAATACTCGACGGGTGCGTGAGCATGAGTTCTTTTATAGCCCTGCCGCCTTTGGTGGACCAGATGACTATGCGATGTTTGATAGAGCCGGTCAGGGGATGAAGGCAGAGATGGTACCGTGGATTTTATTTAATCGAGGTATTAAATCTGAAGAGGTCGATGAGCACGGGCGTCGTTATGGTGGGCATACGCAAGAAACACAGCAAAGAGCACCTTATTTTGAATACAGACGTTTAATGACGTTAGGGAGCCAATCATGAGTGCTAATAATTCAGAACAAATGACACGAGCTGAAGCAGAAGACTTTTTATTTGCTGAAGCATGTTTACTTGACGAAGGCGAGGTGAATGAGTGGAGAAAGCTATTCACTGCCGATGCATTATATTGGTTACCTTATAGCCGTGATGTAAATGTTGACCCAACAAAACATGTATCCATTATTTATGATGATATGGAGATGCTTGATGAGCGCATTAAACGGCTACAAAGCGGAGCTTGTCATGCACAAATACCTGGCTCAAGAACGCAACATTCAGTAAATAACGTACGGGTTAAAACAGTGGATGGAGTCGTCATCATTGACTCATACCTTACCTTGCATGAGTACCGTGCCAATCGGCAAGATCGGTTTTACCCATTGCAAACAATGGCAGCTAATTGCGAGCACAAATTAGTTAAGCGTGGCGGTGAATGGAAAATGACCAGCAAAAAAGTAGTACTGCTTAATTGTGATGGCGAAATATACGACTTAAGTTTTTTAATATAAATAGGGGGTAGTAATGACAGATATTGACAATAAATATGCTGATGGTTTTCCTTTTTCACGTGAAGGAGAGGACTTTAAGCAAGGCCTATCGTTGATGCGTGAAGTGTTGGGAGAAGAATCCTCTGAGCATATTGAATCTTTGCTGGATAACCCTCTGTTTGGTGATGAGCTGGGCTATGTTTTTTCTAAAACATGGGGAGCTTTATATGAGCGAGAAGGTTTAACGTTAAAAGAAAGGTCGTTGATCTTAATGGGCACTGATTTAGCATTAGGACGTGAAGGGCCGTTAAAAGACCATATGAAGGTCGCGTTGCATGCTGGGATGGAACCTAAGCAAATTATTGAGGTTTTATTCCAAACCGTGTTTTATTTAGGAGCACCTGCAATGGTATTGGGTTTGAAAGTGGCTAATGAGGTTTTGGGCCCAGAAATAAAAGAAATGCTCGAGCAAAAAGAACAACAAAATAGCAATCAATAGGAGCAAAGAATGAGTGATTTAGACATTAGTATGGGGCCTATCAACCATGTGGCAATGGCAGTAAAGGACTGGAGAGTAACCGCAAAAAGCTATGCCAAGTTAATGGGTATAAAAACATGGCGAGTGATGGAAATTTCATCAGATATGATGGAAACATCTGAATATTATGGTGAGCCAGCTGAATTTGTTTGGATATCAGCCTTTGCACGGATGGGCGATACCTTGGTCGAATTATGCGAGCCGGTTTCGGGTAAAACTGTGTTTGATGACTTTGTTAAAGAACACGGGGACGGCATGCAACATGTGGGTGATTTATCACACCCTAACCCTTTAGAGTTAGTTAAAGAATATACTCGCCAAGGGGTAAAGGTTGGAAATTATTGCAATATTGCAGGGGTTGCAGAACTTTATTACTTAGACACACGTGAGCAATTAGGCGGGATGTTCCTAGAGGTGGTTGCACCACCTACATACGCACGAATTGCCGACCTTGGTGAAGATGTTACGTTTGACTAATAACAATAATAATTTTAAGGGGAAATAAATGGCATTAAGCATACCTATAGACGGCTGGCATAGTACCTCCATAGTGGTTCGTGACTACCGCCAAGTGGTAACCAATTACGCACGATTTTTTGGTATTAGTCACTGGGAGGTTTTTCGTTATGACGGTAACCATTTAACAAATACACGCTTTGAAGGTGAATTGGTTGAGCACCGCTTTATACGAGTTATGGGGCGAAATAAAGATTTAGCGATAGAGTTAATACAGCCTATCGACGGGCCATCTAGCTTTCAACATATGTTAGACACAGTTGGCGAAGGCGTACACCATGTTAGCCTGACTCAATCAACGGCCTTTAACGTTGACGCGTTAAATAAAACACTCGATGAACTAGACATTAGTATTCGTCAAACTGGCACCATTTACGACGTGGCAGATGTTTATTTATTAGATACGCGCTCATTGGTGTCCAACGTGATGTTTGAAGTGGTTTGCCCAAAAACAGAAAATTGGCAAGCATCCATGACGCCTGATGAAGTGTTTGATATTGACCTGACGCTATTAGGTCCAAAATTATTACCAACAGCCAATATGTTACACCTTGGGGTGGTTTGTAAAGATAGGGATGTGGCCAAGGCAGGCTTAACGAAATTATTCTCAATGACAGATTGGATTGAATTTAAAATTGAATCGGGTGTCACCATGAGCGACACGACGTACTTTGGTGAACAGGTTTATCATAAATATAATAACCATGTTGGCCGTGTGGGTGAGTTTGCTTTAGAGCTCATTACCCCAGAGTCAGATAAATGCGTGTATCACGATTTTTTAAAAGAGCAGGGTGAAGGCGTGCATCATTTCTTTCCTTCAATGTGCTCAAAGGAAGAGTTTGAAGCTCTTTTGCCGGGTTTAGAAGCGCTAGGTATGCCTATAATCCAAGGCGGTACTATAGATGGGTTGATTGAGTATTATTATATTGATACGCGAGACTATTTATCAGGGGTAACCACCGAAATAGTGATTCCGTTATGTGATGATTGGAAAGAAAAAATGTTTAGCTCAGAGAAAGAAGCGTGGGTACTTTGTGGCTAATTTTAATTAATTACAAACGATCTCATAAAAAAGCCATGCGTTTAACTTAAGCATGGCTTTTTTGTTGCTATCGAGGTGTTCTTAAGTAAGTTATAAACTTTATCAGTGCGAATATTAAGGATGCTCATTAACACCACTTCTAGCCTTCTTGTTTGTGCTAATATGCGCGCTCTGTCCAATAGCTTGGAAGGATTCCTAACGAAGCATTTTGGGCAATACGGATCACACACTCTTATCTCGCATCTTAAATAAAGGCAATAAATATCATGGCTAAAGAAATAGGTCGCAGCAGACGTCTGCGCAAAAAATTATATGTAGGCGAATTCGCTATAATGGGTTTTGAGTTCACCTGTAAAGTTGATATCGACTCTGATACACAATTCGAGGAATTTCTTGAAGCATTCGCGGATGTAGCAGAAGACAAAAACTTGTTAATTAGCCTGGATAACGATGATGAGCAGTTTGAAGGCTTTGTTACCTCACATGACCGTTATGGTTCAGCAACTGAAGAAGACAAAGCAGCCATTGAAGCTGTATTGTTAGCTCACAGCATTGTTAGCGATGTTGAGGTTAGCAAGCTGGTTGACGTGTTTAACGAAAAGTAACATTGGTTACGATCGTGAGGTGCGTATTAATCTTAATAAGCACCTCACGGGTTTTGGCTTGTTCTATGTTGCTTTAGCAGCGCAATAGATGCAATAAACTCAGATGCCAATAAATGAATATTTAGCACAATACCCACCAGCGCTTATTAAGCAGATCAATAAGCTCATTCAGTACAACTACTACGCCTGAATTCAACTCGCCATTTACCATTAACTTTTCTTGGTTTAGCCATCAAAGCCCCCGTTAAAAATAACTTGGCGTAAATTGTGGCGTAAATTGTGGCGTAAATGAAAGGCAAAAGATGCCGTTTAATGCGGTTTATTGCGGAAAGTAAAGAGAGGGTTAAGAGCCTCAAAGCCCTTTAGTAATGGGCTTTGAGGTCTGATTCAGTCCATTGCTGAAAACTTAAGTGGTACCGAGGGCCGGAATCGAACCGGCACTTCCGAAGAAACCGGATTTTGAATCCGGCGCGTCTACCAGTTCCGCCACCCCGGCAAATAAGTGTGGGCATTATAGACAGTTTCAAATTCAAACTCTATTAAAATTTTAATTTAATAGCCTGTTTTGCGCTCGCTGATGAGGGTCGTTCCTGTTAAGATCCGTCGCCATGAAAAAAAGTGACTTTAATTACGACTTGCCCAATGAATTGATTGCTCGCTACCCATTAGAGAAGCGGGTTGATAGCCGTTTGCTGGTGGTGGGTGAGAATGACTTTTCCGACAAGGTTTTTGCTGATTTGCCGACGTTATTGAGAGAAGGGGATCTGTTAGTTTTTAATAATACCCGCGTTATTGCTGCGCGCCTGTTCGGCCATAAAGAAACAGGCGGTAAGTTAGAGATCCTTATTGAACGTGTTATGGGGGATAAGACGGCGTTGGCACATGTTCGTTGTAGTAAATCACCCAAAGCCGGTACCCACATTATTTTAAATGATGGTTATAAGTGTTTGGTTGATGGTCGTGAAGGCGATTTGTTTCAACTTACGTTTGATGACTCGATTGATACTGTGTTGAAGGCCATCGGGCATATGCCATTACCACCTTATATTGATAGGGACGATGAAACGCTGGATATTGAACGCTATCAAACGGTGTTTGGTCGTAAACCTGGGGCAGTTGCTGCGCCAACAGCAGGGCTGCACTTTGATGAGCGCCTGCTTGACGACATAAAATCACTTGGGGTGAACTTTGCTTATGTCACCTTGCACGTTGGTAGTGGTACTTTTCAGCCGGTTAGAGAAGAAAACCTTGCTGACCATATTATGCATAAAGAATGGCTAACGGTAGATGAGCAAACGGTTCAACAAATTGAAGCGACTAAAAAAAATGGTGGGCGTGTTATTGCTGTGGGTACAACGGCGATGCGTTCATTAGAGTCTGCAGCAAAAGAGGGGGCTATTAAGCCTTTTACAGGCGATACAGATTTATTTATTACGCCGGGTTACCACTTTAATGTGGTGGATGCGATGGTAACGAATTTTCATTTGCCTGAATCTACTTTATTAATGTTAGTGAGTGCATTTTCTGGTTATCAGCGAATGAAATTGGCGTATCAACATGCAATAGCCCAACGGTATCGGTTTTTTAGCTATGGTGATGCTATGTTTTTAACAAAAATGTCAGATACAACTGAATAATATGAAATTTAATTTATTAAATACCGATGCTAAGGCCCGCCGTGCACGTTTAACGTTTGACCGCGGTACTATTGAAACCCCCGCTTTTATGCCTGTAGGCACGTACGGTACGGTTAAAGCAATGGCACCAGAGGAGTTATTAGACACCGGTGCTGAAATAGTGCTCGGTAATACGTTTCACTTAATGTTGCGTCCGGGTGTGGAGGTTATTGAAGCGCATGGTGACTTGCATGACTTCATGAACTGGCAAAAACCTATTTTGACTGACTCCGGTGGCTTTCAGGTATTTAGCTTGGATGAAATGCGTAAAATTACAGAGAAGGGTGTTCATTTTCGTTCCCCGGTGGATGGCCGAAAAGTATTTATGGGGCCTGAAGAGTCAATGCAAGTGCAACGGCAATTAGGCTCGGATATTGTAATGATTTTTGACGAATGTACACCGTACCCAGCCACTGAAGAAGAAGCGCGTATATCTATGGAGTTATCGCTACGCTGGGCCAAGCGAAGTAAAGATGCTCATGGCGATAACCCTTCGGCTTTATTTGGTATTGTTCAAGGAGGTATGTATGAAAATTTACGTGACAGGTCATTAGAAGCGCTGAAGCAAATTGATTTTGATGGCTTTGCGATTGGCGGTTTGTCTGTTGGTGAGCCTAAAGACGACCGTGAGCGAGTTTTGGAACATATTGTTCCGGCTATGCCCAGTGATAAACCGCGCTATTTGATGGGCGTGGGTAAACCCGAAGATATTGTTGAAGCGGTGTTAAAAGGCATTGATATGTTTGATTGTGTTATGCCAACACGGAATGCACGTAATGGTTATTTGTTTACCCGTAAAGGCTTAGTGAAAATAAGAAATGAAAAGTATCAATTTGATACCAAGCCAGTTGATGAGGCATGTGAGTGTTATACCTGTAAGAATTATTCGCGTTCCTACTTGCGACATTTAGATAAGTGTAAAGAGATTTTAGGCTCGCGTTTAAATACGATTCATAACCTTCATTATTATCAAGACTTGATGCGTGGCTTACGTCAGGCTATTGAGCAAGAGCGCTTGTTAGAATTTGTGGATGATTTTTATGAGCAGCAAGGCAAAACACGAGATGCTGTGGCATAATGCGTGATTGAGTTAATTCATTAATAAGGAAAAAATATGTTAGATTTTTTAGTTTCAAACGCCATCGCAGCAGATACCGCAGCCGCAACTCAAGAAGCAGCAGCACCAGGGTTCGAAGGATTACTTTTTCCAATTGCGTTAATTGTTATTTTTTACTTTCTTTTAATTCGTCCTCAACAAAAGCGTAATAAGGAACACAAGCAACTTGTTGCAGGCGCTAAGAAAGGCGACGAAATTGTAACCAATGGTGGTTTGCTGGGTAAAATTACAGAAGTGGATGATCATTTTATTACACTTGAAATTGCGCCTAATACATCGGTTCAAGTGATGAAGACTTCAATTTCAACGGTAATGCCTAAAGGCACATACGCATCTGCTGGAAAAGCAAAAAAATAAACTGCCAAACGAGTTATTGTTATGACGAATCATTTTCCTGCTTGGAAGAACTTAATGATAATAATGGCGTTAGTTGTTGCTATTATTTACGCACTACCAAATCTTTACGGTGAAGACCCTTCTGTACAAATTTCGCCTTTGCGTGGTGCGGTCATCAACAGTTCTGTTTTAGCTGATGTAAAAGATCAGCTAGCACAAAATGGTGTTGCCTTATTAAAAGGTGAGTTGAATGACAGCCAAATTTTGTTGCGCTTCAAGCATTCGAATGATCAACTTAAGGCGGTTGATATTATTAAGTCGGTCTTAGGGAATAACTATGTTGTGGCTCTTAATTTGGCGCCAACAACCCCTCAATGGTTGCGTTCGTTAAATGCAGCGCCTATGTATTTAGGCTTGGATTTAAGAGGTGGTGTGCATTTCTTACTGGAAGTGGATATGCAAGCTGCTGAGAAGCAAGCAGTAGACCGTGGTGCGGCTGATTTTCGCCAATATTTGCGCGAAAATAAATTGCGTTATCTAAGCGTTATGGTCAATGGCCACAATGTTGGTATTAAATTTAGAAACCAACAGATTCATGACGAGGCGATCAGCAAATTGGAGTCTCAGTTCCGTACTTGGGACTTTAAGCCTGAAGTTAGCGAGTCCTCAACGCCCACCTTAACGGCAACGATGTCAGATGATGAGTTAATGGACGTAAGAAACTATGCTGTTCAGCAAAATATCATTACGTTAAAAAATCGTGTTAATGAGTTAGGTGTTGCAGAGCCTGTTATTCAAAGACAGGGTGAAAGCCGTATTGTTGTTGAATTACCTGGTGTCCAGGACACGGCTCGTGCAAAAGAGATTTTAGGTGCAACTGCCACACTTGAGTATCATCTGGTTGATACGCAAAATTCAGTGTCATCTGCATTAGCTGGAAGAGTGCCGATTGGTTCTAAGTTATATAACCGTCGAGATGGTGGCCAAATCCTGTTGAAAAAACAGGTTATTGTGACCGGTAATGAGATTGTAGATGCTTCATCAGGGATAGAAGGTGATACAGGCTCCGCGATGGTTTCTGTGTCATTAGATGGTCCGGGTGGTAAAAAAATGAGCAAAACCACACGAGAAAATATTGGTAAACCAATGGCGGTTGTATTTATTGAAAATAGAACCGATATAAAAATGGTTAATGGCGAGCCGGTACGCTACAAAACAGTCGTCGAGGAAGTGATTAATGTGGCGACCATTCGTGGGCACTTTAGTAACCGTTTTCAAACAACAGGCTTAGATAATTCAGCTGAAGCACGTGATCTAGCTTTATTATTAAGAGCAGGTGCCTTGGCTGCGCCGATTGATATTGTTGAAGAGCGCACGGTTGGGCCAAGCCTAGGGCAAGATAATATTGATAAAGGCTTCAATTCTGTGATGATTGGTTTTGTTTTAGTCTTAATTTTTATGGCTATTTATTACAAGACATTCGGCCTTTTTGCCGATGTGGCCTTGGCCTTTAATCTGGTTTTTATCGTTGCTGTATTGTCACTCTTGCAAGCCACGTTAACGCTGCCTGGAATTGCCGGCATTGTGCTAACAGTGGGGATGGCGGTAGATGCTAATGTGCTAATTTTTGAGCGCATTAAAGAGGAGATTAAAAATGGAAACTCACCTCAAGCCAGTATTGCGGCGGGCTACGATAAAGCCTTTTCTACCATTGCGGATGCAAATATCACGACATTGATTGCCGCGATTATCCTTTTCGGTTTTGGTACAGGGCCTATTAAAGGTTTCGCTATTACCTTAAGTATCGGTATTTTAACCTCTATGTTCACCGCTATTATTGGTACGCGTGCATTAGTTAATGTGACTTTTGGTAGTCGTCAAATAGAAAAACTGAAGATTTAAATTATGAGTAATCAACATACAATCAAGATTGATTTTCTAAGTAAACGTAAAATAGCGCTTATTTTTTCTACTCTATTAATTATTGTTTCTATCGCTTCTTTAGCGACCATGGGGTTAAAAAAAGGGATTGATTTTACTGGTGGAACGTTGGTAGAGCTTAGCTTTCCCGAAGCAGTTGAGCTGGAAAGTTTAAGGAATTTGTTAACAGAGGCTAATTTTAGTGGCGCTGTGGTACAACATTTTGGTTCATCAAAAGAAGTGCTTATCCGCTTATTACCGAATGATGCGTTAAATACTGCGGCGTTAAGTAATAAGGTGTTGGCTGCGGTGAATGAGAATTTCTCACAACAAGGTGAGTTAAGACGGGCAGAATTTGTTGGCCCGCAAGTTGGTGAAGAGTTACAAGAAGATGGCGGTTTGGCACTATTATATGCCTTAATCTGTATCCTGATTTATGTCGCTATTCGCTTTGAATATCGCTTTGGCTTAGGCTCTGTGGCGGCACTGGCGCACGACGTTATTATTACCCTTGGTTTCTTTTCTGTTTTTCAGTTTGAATTTGATTTAACAGTACTGGCGGCTATTTTAGCGATTATTGGTTATTCATTGAACGATACTATTGTTGTGTTTGATCGTGTAAGAGAAAACTTTAGAACATTGCGAAAAGGCTCACCGGTTGATGTTGTTAATATCTCGTTAAACCAGACGTTTACTCGAACCGTGATGACCTCGCTAACAACTTTGTTAGTGTTAATGGCATTGTTTGTTTTAGGTGGTGAAATTATTCATGACTTTGCACTTGCGCTGATTGTTGGCGTGTTAATTGGTACCTATTCTTCTATTTATGTTGCTAGCCCCATAACGCTTGCCTTGGGAGTGACGAAAGAAGACCTGATGGTTGTTAAGGTTGATCAAGATGAGTTAGATAAAATTCCTTGATGAGCTGATAATTTGTAATAAAAAAGCCGCTATAAAAGCGGCTTTTTTATTGATCAAGTTTTGTGTGTTGTTTAACTGTTAATTACTTTTTCTGCATGCGGTGTAATTTTGTTTAATAAGGCCTGATGCATTTTAGGGTTGCCACAAACAATGTTACCTGTTTTGTGGAAATCGTGATTATTAGAAAAATCACTAACAACACCACCAGCCTCTTGAATGAGTAAGACGCCAGCAGCAAAATCCCAAGGTTTTAGACCGATTTCAAAAAAACCATCTAGTTTTCCAGCGGCTACATAAGCTAAATCTAAAGAAGCAGCTCCTGCACGTCTAACACCAGACGTGGAAGAGAAAATATCACGAAAGATATCGAGGTAAGGTTCAATATCTTTATCGTTCTTAAAAGGGAAGCCAGTGCCTAGAAATGAACCTTCGATTTTTCGTTGTCGGCCAACACGTAGACGTCTGTTGTTCAGCATTGCTCCTTTACCACGTGTTGCAGTAAATAGGTCTTGACGAACAGGGTCGTAAATTACGGCTTGCTCTACGATATCGCCTCTTTTTAAAGCAATAGATACCGCATAATGCGGAAAACCGTGTATAAAATTCGTGGTTCCATCAAGAGGGTCTATAATCCAAATATATTCAGCGTCTTGATTTAGATAGCCAGATTCTTCGGCTAAAACACCGTGATCGGGATAAGCACTTAATAAGATATTAATAATTTCTTCTTCAGCACGCCGGTCAATTTCTGTGGCGTAATCATTTTGATTTTTAATAGTTATCTTAAGTGTGTCAATTGAGTCAGCTGAACGTATTATAATATCGCCTGCTTGCCTTGCTGCCCTAATGGCAATATTTAACATTGGGTGCATGATGATGCCTAACTATTTATGTGGCGCAAGGATAACAGATACAGCCGGAGGATGTCTTTTGAAAGTCGATGAAAATAACGAAATATTGTCAAATATAAGGATTGTGTTGGTACAAACTTCACATCCTGGGAATATAGGCGCAACAGCGCGGGCCATGAAAAATATGGGGCTTAGTGATTTAGCCTTAGTTAACCCTAAAATATTTCCGAGTTCTGAGGCCACCTCACGTGCGTCTGGTGCCGATGATATTTTGGCAACAGCAAATGTTTATAATAGTTTAAAAGAAGCCTTGGAGCCGTGTGAGTTAGTCTTGGGGGCTAGCGCTAGAATTAGGCATTTGGGTTGGTCAGAGGTTGGCCCTAAAAAAGGCAGTGAATTGGCCATTGCATCGGCAAAGAATGCAAAGGTTGCGTTGGTGTTTGGCCGAGAAAACTCCGGGCTCACGAATGAAGAGTTGGAATTGTGTCAGCACTTATTACATATTCCAACTAATCCAAATTTTAGTTCATTAAACGTTGCATCTGCTGTGCAAGTGTTATGTTATGAGGTGTATTCAGCAGTGATAGGTGAACAGGTAATTGAATCACCTGATGTTGAAGATAGGCCTGCAACCAGCCAAGAGTTTGAAGGTTTTTTTGAGCACCTTTTAAAGACGCTTGAGAAAACAGATTTTCTACAGCTCTATAAAACTAAAAGGCTGCAACAACGCATTAGGCGTATTTTTTACCGTTCTGAACTTAATCGAACAGAGGTGAATATCCTACGTGGCGTGTTAACGGCGATCAATAATAAGATAGATGGAATCAAAAAAGCCTAACGTTGTAAAAAAATGTGTTAATAAAATCACGCACGTTAGAATAGAGTCACTATTAAATAAAAAAGCATTATGTTTAACCAATTAAAAGAAGATATTAATATAGTTTTTGACAGGGATCCTGCGGCACGTAGCAAAATTGAAGTGATCATGACCTACCCCGGGTTTCATGCGCTCCTGCTTCATCGCTTAAATCATTGGCTGTGGGGAGTGAATTTAAAATTTATTTCTCGTTTTATCGCTTATTTTTCACGCTGGTTAACCGGTATAGAAATACACCCTGGTGCGGTGATAGGCAAACGTTTTTTTATTGACCACGGAATGGGCGTCGTGGTTGGCGAAACAGCTGTTATTGGTGATGATTGTACGCTCTATCATGGGGTGACCTTAGGTGGTACGAGTTGGAAAAAGGGTAAGCGACACCCTACGCTAGGTAATGGTGTGGTCGTAGGTGCTGGTGCTAAAGTGCTGGGGCCGATAGAGATAGGTGATAATGCCAGGATTGGCTCTAATGCGGTTGTTGTTAGATCGGTGTCTGCTGACACCACAATCGTCGGTATACCCGGTCGTGTTGCAACCACTGATTCTGTTAAACCAAGTCCTGAGCAAGAAGAGATGGCTAAAAAGATTGGTTTTGACGCATACGGCGCCTCTCAAGAACTACCTGACCCAGTGGCGGTAGCTATTAATAGTATGTTGGAGCATATCCACACAATGGATAAAGAAATGGAACGCATGTGCCATGAAATAAAATCATTGGGTGGTGGAATGGATGATCGGTCGGTCGAAGAAATTAACAGTGAACCAGTTGATGATGGAACAGGTTCTACTTGTCCAGAAGCGCGAGCTAAAGAAGGCTAGAATTTAGAACACTGATGATTTATTTTGATAATAATGCGACATCGCCGATAGATCCTCTTGTTTTTGAAGCGATGGAGCCATTCTTAACGACCTTTTATGGTAACCCTTCCAGTTTGCATCGACACGGGCGGGTGGTTAAAACAGCGATTGAACAAGCAAGGCAACAAGTGGCTAACCTTGTTAATGTGAGTGCTGAGCAAGTTATTTTTACCAGTGGTGGAACCGAGGCAAATAATCTTTGTATCTCAGCGGCTGTTTGTTCGAACAAACAACACCTTTTACTAGGCGCTACAGAGCACCCTTCTGTGGTTGAGCCAATACGCCAGTTGTCAAAAAAAGGTTTCTTTTTTGATCAATTAGCCGTTGATGATAATGGTCTGATCTCAATAGATACACTAAAACGTGGCCTTAGCGAGGACACTGGCCTAGTGAGTATTATGCAGGCTAATAATGAAACTGGTGTGCTTCAAAATATAGCGCCATTAGCTGCGTTGGCTAAAGAAAAGGGCGCTATTGTTCATACGGATGCGGTTCAATCAGTTGGTAAAATACCCGTTGATTTTAATGCATTGGGTGTCAATTTAATGTCTATATCAGGTCATAAAATTTATGGCCCAAAAGGTGTTGGCGCGGTTATTCACGATAAAAAAACGTCGTTAATGCCTATGCTTTATGGTGGTGGGCAAGAAATGAATATAAGGCCCGGTACTGAAAATGCTGCGGCTATTATTGGTTTTGGGCGAGCAGCTGAGTTAGCCCAACAAACGCTGGATAATCGCTCTAGGCACTTGTTAGCTCTTCAGCAAGCATTAGAAGCAGGGGTTAAAGGCATTGAAGGGGTGAGGGTAGTTGCTTCAGATGTTGACCGTCTACCCAATACAAGTCAATTGCTTATTGAATCGGTTGATGGGGAAATGCTTTTGATGCAGCTTGACCAAAAAGGCGTGGCAATCTCAAGTGGTTCAGCCTGTTCAAGCAATAGTAAAAGCCCAAGCGCCGTATTAACGGCGATGGGCGTGCCCGATAAGCGAGCCCTAAGTGCTATTCGTGTAAGTTTGGGGCAACAAAACACTCAACAAGAAGTAGCAGAGTTTGTTTCAATCTTAAAATCGGTTGTGACTCAGTCGGCTTGATGTGAAAAGCACTGGCCAGACTTCTCGCTAAGAATAACGTTAATCAAGTTATTGGCTAATTCAGTCGACGAGCTTAGGTTTTTTTCGTCTTCAGCTGGATGTGTCTTCTTTCTAATCGGTAACATACTGGGGCCTGGAATGAAGACATTACTGACCACAGTCGTCGCTTCTAGCTCATCTGCTAACATGGTGCAGAAAGATTCAAGTGCCACCTTGGAAACACCGTATGCGCCCCAGTAGGCTTTTCCTTGGCGAGCAGAGGAATCAGAAATAAAAGTGATAGATGGTTGTTTAGCCTGATGTAAAAGTGGCAAGCAAACTTTGCTTAGTAACACGGCTGAGTTTAAATTAACCTGTAGAACTTTCTGCCAGATCGAGCCTTCTTGGCTGCCAATGGGGCCAATGATTCCCATATCACAAGCTGCATGAACTATACCATCTAACCTTTTGAATTCATTATAAATAGATTTTATTAATTGCTGGTAAAGCTCTTCGTCTACTTGGCTTAAATCAAAGGGAACAATAGCAGGCGTTGGGTTGCCGGCCTGTTCTATTTCATCATACAAGGCTTCTAATTTCTTTTCATTTCTGCCGGTTAAAACCACTGTTGCACCGAGTTTAGCAAGTGCAAGGGCAGTTTCTCGCCCTAAGCCTCCGGTTGAGCCAGTTACTAAGTAAACGTGATCTTTGAGCGCCTGAGGCTGGAGGTTTATCGGGTTGATTATTATAGGTTTAGTCATCTTTTATATTGCTGATAGGTGTTGGTTTTCGGGTTGCTTTTTCAATGGGTTCTATTTCAGACATGGTTTTGCGTGTTTCTATACCAAGGTCTTTAAATTTACGTGCATTCGGGAAGACTTGCCGCTCTAAAGAGCCCACCGCTTTGTTGTAATGATCTACGCTTTTCTCTAAGGAGCTACCAATTTTACTGATGTGCTCTACAAAGGTTGTTAGTCTGGAGTACATTTCTTCACCGAGTTTTCGAATCGCTTCGGCGTTTTCGCTACTGGCTTGTTGGCGCCAACCAAATGCTATTGCTCTTAGTAAGGCGACCAAGCTGGTGGGCGTTGCTAAGATAACGTGTTGAGCGAGTGCATCTTCAAGTAGTGAGTGGTCTTGCTCTAAGGCGGCACTAAGAAATTGGTCGCCGGGTATAAATAGAACAACGAAGTCGGGTGTATTTTTAAACTGTGACCAGTAAGCCTTTTTCGATAGCTCTTTGACTCGATCCCTTACTTGCTTTGCGTGTCGGATAAGGTGTGCTTTTCGTTCGCCATCTTTGCTTTGTTCGGTAGCCGATAGATAGGCGTCAAGAGGTGTTTTAGCATCAACAACAATATCGCGTTGGTCTGGCATGCGAATGATCATATCAGGTCGCATAGCACCTTCTTGGGTGTTTAAGTTTTCTTGTTCAAAGAAGTCACAGTGCTCTACCAGCCCGGCTAATTCGGCAAGACGCTTTAAGGTTAGTTCGCCCCATTGGCCACGGACTTCAGGCCGTCTTAGGGCTTGAACAAGATTTCGTGTTTCACTGTGTAACTGGTGCTGGGTTTCAGTCATATTTTGTAAATATTGACTGATTGAGCCGTGAGTTTGTTGTCGATCGGCCTCTAGTTTTTTGAGTTGTTCATCGGTTTGTTTAAGTATCTCTTTAATCGGAGAGACCATCTCGCTAAAGGCTCTCTCTTTTTCATTTAAGCGCGTTTCGACGGTCATTTGTTGTTTGCTAAAGTTTTCTCTAGCAAGTTTTAGAAACTCTTCATTATTGTCTCGTAATGCTTGACTGGATAAGGCAGAAAAACTATCGCGAAAGTTTTGCATCATACTGTCTTCATCGGCCTTCGTTTTTTCTCTTAACTCCTTTTCAATGGCTTGGCGTGTTTCATGCGTCAGTAATTCTTTTTTAAGTGCTGTGTTAGTGCGTAACATGAGCAAATAACCGCCAATAAGGCCTATGACGATGCCACCTAAAAGGAAAAAAATATCGTTAATGCCAGCCATGATTAATTGATGCGCTTAGAGTAAGGGTTGTAGAGATGTTAATAAATCGGCGGGTTTATCAATATATCTATCAGCTTGCCAGTCATTAAAGTCAATACTGTCTGGAATGTAACCGAAGGTACAGGCTATTGTTTTTAGGCCAGCTAATCGACCTGCACGAATATCACGTTCTGCATCACCAAGATAGAGTGCGTTCATGGGTAAAACATCCAGCTGTTTACAGGCTAATAAAATAGATTCGGGGTGTGGTTTTGGGTGGTTGACCTGATCAGCGCAAACGATACAACTGGCTCTATTAATTAGCGCTAATTTCTCTAAGAGGGGCAGTGTTAAATAGGCTGGTTTATTCGTCACAATACCCCAAGGGATTTGATGTTTTTCAAGAAACAGTAAGCTGTCTTCAAATCCATCAAATAGTGTTGATTCATTAGCAATGTTTTGTTGGTAATGGCCAAGTAAGGATGCTTTAATTTTTTCATGCTGGTCACTGGATAGGGCAGACCCAAAGCCGAGCTCTATTAAACCATTAGCACCGTTTGAGACGATAGGCCGTATCGTTTCATAAGGTAACGCTGGCTGATTGTTTTGTACTAAGGCGACATTTAATGCGGCGGCAAGGTCTGGCGCGGTATCGACTAAGGTGCCATCAAGGTCAAATAAAACCGCATCGACTTGCCAATCATGCATTGCAATGGACATAATGGTTTAGACCGTCTTTTTAAAGACGCAAATGTAATTCACACTGATGTCATCGGACATAGAGAAGGACTTGTTAAAAGGGTTGTATTCAATACCTCGGCTATCTTCCAGTGTTAAACCTGCTTGTCGTGCCCATAAGGCTAGTTCGGAAGGTTTTATGAAGCTGGCATAATCATGTGTGCCTTTGGGCATCATGCCGAGGATGTATTCGGCACCGATAATGGATAATAGGTAGGCCTTTGGGTTTCTATTTAGGGTGGATAGGAAAACGTAGCCGCCCGGTTTAACGAGTGTTGAACACGCGTTAATAATTGCTACCGGGTCAGGAACATGTTCGAGCATTTCCATGCAGGTAACACAGTCAAATTGCTCCGGTTTTTGGCTGGCCAATGCTTCAACACTGATGTGCTGGTAATTGACGGAAACACCGCTGTCTAAACTATGAAGGTCAGCAACGTCTAGCAGTTCTTTGCCTAAATCAATACCCGTTACATTAGCGCCTTTAAGCGCCATTGATTCAGATAAAATACCGCCGCCACAGCCAACATCTAAAACATCTTTGCCGGACAACGAAACTGTTTTATCAACTAAGTTAAGACGCAACGGGTTAATTTGATGCAGTGTTTTAAAGTTGCCCTCGGTGTCCCACCACTGGGAAGCCATAGCGCTAAATTTTTCGATTTCACTTGGGTTTACATTGTCTTTAGTCTGCGTCATTTGATTATTTTACACCGCTTTATTGGGTTGATGATGAAACGGGTTAATTTTTCTTTGCCAGTGTTTTACTTTTTCAATTAGCTGGGCTTCATCCAGGGTGGTTAATTGCTGATCTTGCATTAAACGTTGGCCAGCTACCCATACATCAGTAATTTGAGAGCGGTTTGCAGAATAAATCAGTGTAGAAATGACATCATAAATAGGTTGAGTTTCAATGCTATTAAGATTTATTGCGAACATATCGGCTTGTTTTCCAATTTCAAGGGAGCCTATTTTTTTATCTAACCGTAGGGCCTTCGCGCCGTTTATGGTAGCCATACGCAAAGCAGTTTTTGCGGGTAATGCATCTGCTTGTTTAGTGCGGCCTTTGGTTAACAGCGCAGCCGTTTTGGTTTCACCCAACATATCAATATCATTGTTGCTAGCCGAACCGTCTGTTCCAATAGCAATATTAATATTTGACGTGATTAATTCATTAACAGGGCAAAAACCACTGGCAAGTTTTAAGTTTGATTCGGGGCAATGTATAACATTAACGCGGTGTTCGGCGATTAACTGAATATCGGTGGCGCTTAGGTGGGTCATATGTATGGCCATTAAGTCGGGGTTTAATAGGCCAAGATTGTTTAATCGTGCGATAGGGCTTACACCATGTTTGGCAATTGACTGTTCGACTTCATCTTCTGTTTCGTGTAAATGAATATGCATCGCCAAGCCCAGTTCATCCATGATGGGTTGAATGGTTTTTAAAGAATCATCACAAACGGTATAAGGGGCGTGCGGGGCAAAGGTAAAATGAATGAGTTCATTGCTACGGAAGTGATCATGAACTGCAAGGCCTTTACTGATATATTCATTTAAATCTTTAGCCCAACGCGTTGGGAAATCTATAACCGGAATACCAAGGCAGGCTCTTATACCCGTGTTCGAGACGGCAGTTGCAGTCTGGTCGATAAAGAAGTACATGTCATTAAAACAGGTTGTGCCGCCCCTAATCATTTCTGCAATGGCAAGCTCAGTACCATCTTTGACAAAATCACTATCGGCTAAAGCTGTTTCAGCAGGCCAGATGTGGTCGTTTAGCCATTCGTCTAGCGGTAAATCATCAGCAAGGCCCTTTAAGAGGCTCATAGCCGCATGGGTGTGCGCATTTATAAAACCGGGTGCTAAGGCGTGATCGTTACATTCTATTAGTTCAACGGGGCTGTATTTCTTCGCATCTTGTTGAGGTAAAACATCAATAATAATATCGTCTTGAATGATAACAGCGTGATTTTCTAAAACGTTATCGTCAGCATCTACGGTGATAACCCAGCGGGCATTAATTTGAAGACTTACTTGCATAATTAAGTGATGAAACCAGAAACGTTAATATAGGGCGCCATTCGCTCCGCTAGATGACGCGATAATAGTAAGTGTTAAATAGGGCCAGCAGTCATGACGTGACAATAAAGTATAGCCAGATCTAAACAGTACGCAAGCCCTAGCCATTTGATAAAAAAGTAGGCTCAAAAGTGTTGTTAGCGCCGGATAGTAGCTTTTTGGTTCAGCGGCGATTTTTGTATTAAAAGCTGGGTTTTTGGCGAGGCATTAGTGAAGACAGGGTGCTAACAATTGATAACGTGTCATGAGTTGAGCCAAATATTAACGATTGTGACCGAAAAAAAGGTGCTTGAAGCGCCAGATGACAGTAAAATGAAGGCTTTAATTAATTAGCATTAATGGTAAATTTAATGGCTCAACTTCTGGCAATAGCAGCAGGTGGATCAGTTGGCGCAGTGATGCGCTTTATTGTATCGACGGGCATATATAGCTGGCTTGGCCGTGGGTTCCCTTACGGAACCTTGGTTGTTAATGTTATTGGTTCGTTATTAATGGGGTTGTTGTACGAACTATTTTTGCAGCGTTTGTCGGTTTCACCTGAAGTAAGAGCAGTGTTATTGGTTGGCTTTTTGGGTGCGTTTACAACATTTTCTACCTTCTCAATAGAGACCATTAATTTAATTGAGCAAGGTTATGTAATAAAGGCCATTGTTAATGTTTTAGCCAGCGTCATTTTATGCGTGCTAGCTGCTTGGGTTGGCCTGCTAATCGCGAGGCAATTATGAAAACAGAATCAGTCAGAATCGCTCGAATTTATTTAACCGAAGCGGATCATCAGCTTAATAAAATTATGCAATACCTTCATGATCATGAAAGCATCTCTGGCGCAACGGCTTATAGAGGCGTTGAGGGCTATGGCTTATCGGGAAAGATGCATGACTCGTCGTTAATTGATTTGTCGTTTGATTTGCCTGTTACCATTGAATTTTTTGATCAATCAGAAAAAGTGTTGATGGCAATTAAACATGTAAAAGAAAACTTCAATGTCAGTCAAACCCTTAGTTGGTTAGCTGAACACCACCACTAAACTAAATTTAAAAAGGAAAGCTACATGCTTGACCCACAGCTTTTAAGAAACAACCCTGAAGAAGTGAAAACAGCCATGCAACGTCATGGTGCTGATTTGGATCTAGAGGTATTTAATGCGCTTGAAACACAGCGTAAAGATATTCAAGTGAAAACTCAAAACTTACAAAACGAACGTAATAAACGCTCCAAGTCGATAGGCATGGCGAAAGCCAAAGGCGAAGATATTCAGCCTTTATTAGACAGTGTTTCTCAATTAGGTGATGAGTTAAAAGCCGCTGAAACGGAATTACAGGGAATCCAATCTAAATTGCAGGCTATTCAGCTCTCATTACCCAATATTCTTGCTGATGATGTACCACTCGGTAAAGATGAAGAGAATAACGTTGAGCTTCGTAAATGGGGCGTGATACCGCAGTACGATTTTGACGTTAAAGACCATGTGGATTTGGGTCAATCATTGGCGGGAATAGATTTTGAAGCCGGTGCAAAAATAGCGGGTTCACGTTTTGTTACCCTATCGGGTCCATTAGCTAGGCTTCAACGTGCATTGACGCAGTTTATGTTAGATATGCATGTCGATCAGCATGGGTATAAAGAAACTTATGTGCCATACCTTGTTAATAAAGACAGTTTGTTAGGAACGGGGCAGTTACCTAAGTTTGAAGAAGATTTATTTAAAATTTCAGACGACTCGCCGTATTATTTAATTCCAACGGCAGAAGTGCCTGTTACGAATTTAGTGCGTGATGAGATTGTCGCTGCCGACCAAATGCCGCTAAAGTTTGTTGCCCATACGCCTTGTTTTAGAAGTGAGGCAGGCGCCTATGGTAGGGATGTAAGAGGCATGATTCGCCAACATCAGTTTGAAAAAGTTGAGTTGGTTCAAGTGGTCAAGGCGTCTGATTCTGAACAGGCTCATGAACAGTTAACTCAACATGCAGAGAGTATTTTGCAAGCGTTGAACTTGCCTTACCGCCTCATGTTGTTGTGCTCAGGTGATACTGGCTTTTCGGCAACAAAAACCTATGATCTTGAGGTTTGGTTACCTGGTCAAGAGGCGTATCGCGAAATTTCATCGTGTAGTAATTTTAATGATTTTCAAGCACGCCGGTTAAAAGCGCGCTGGCGTAACCCAGAAACAGGTAAACCAGAGTTAGTGCATACGATTAATGGTTCGGGTTTAGCGGTAGGTCGGACGTTAATTGCCGTGATGGAGAATTATCAGCAAGCCGATGGGTCCATTAAAGTCCCTGATGCTTTACAACCTTATATGGGAAAAGTCACCTCGATTACGTTGTAAATAATCGAAGCATAAAAAAAGCCCCTAAAAGGGGCTTTTTTTATGGGTAAAGCTAAAGACTACTCACGACCACTTACTGCACCGAGTATGTGTAAAAGGCTAGTGAATAAGTTGAATAAACTAATGTATAGCGACACGGTTGCCATAATATAGTTGGTTTCACCACCATGAATAATTTCGCTAGTTTGATAAAGAATCATGCCGGACATCAACATAATAAACATAGCAGAAACACCCAAAGATAAAGCAGGGATGTTAAAGATCATAGCGCCAATGCCTGCTAAGAAAGCCACTAAAATACCCACCATTAAAAAACCAGAAATAAAGCTAAAGTCTTTTTTAGTGGTTAGTGCGTAGCTAGATAAGCCTAGAAAAATAACACCTGTGCCGCCTAACGATGTCATGATCAGCTCATGACCGTTTGAAAAGGCACTGATATACATATTAAGGATAGGACCGAGTGTTATTCCCATAAAGCCGGTTAAAGCAAATACGCAAACAATACCCATAGAGCTATTTCTAAATTTTGTTGTTAGCCATAGTAAGCCAAAGTAGCCGACTAATGTAATGATCAACCCAGGGTGTGGAAGGTTTAAGCTCATTGATAATGCAGCAGTACCTGCACTAAAGAGTAATGTCATGGCAAGTAGCATATAGGTGTTTTTTAACACCTTATTGGTAGCTAAAATACTCTCTTCACTACGAGAAATAGATTGATTAAATTGGTTCACTTAAAATACCTCATTGATAATTAAAAAATGCTCAACAGATATGACTCTGTACCGCATAGAAGGTTCAATCTTACGTATTCAATAAAATACTTCAAGTCTTTTAACAATTCCGCTGGAAAAAATCCTCAGACTTAAGTAATATGCGCGGCTTGAAAGCAAAACATTTAATGATTGCTCTCAATATAATCGCTTAAAACTGGAGAGATGGCAGAGCGGTTGAATGCACCGGTCTTGAAAACCGGCAAGGGGTCAAACCCTTCCAGGGTTCGAATCCCTGTCTCTCCGCCATTCAATAGCCCTATGTATCTGATACGTAGGGCTTTTTTTATGCCTTAACAAAAAGTAAACCATTAGAAATACGGACAGTCAGTTTGTTTTTTTCTACTAAAAAAGCCTATCTACAAAACTAAAATCATCGTTGTGGCCGACTACAAAGCACATAGAGGTTCTGATACTATTAAATCGAACATCCTTTGGCCGCGCGCAAGAGGTAAACATAAAGGAGATTTAGAGTTTGGATATTGTCTGGGTAATAGTATCGACCATTTTGGTGTTTGTTATGCAAGCGGGCTTTTTGTGTTTAGAAAGCGGGCTTGTTAGAAGTAAAAACAGCATTAATGTCGCGGCCAAGAATATTAGTGACTTTATCGTGTCGAGTAGTCTGTACTGGTTGTTTGGATTCGGTTTAATGTTTGGAGATAGTCAATGGGGCTTGTTTGGATGGTCTGATTTTGCATTCGCTGAACCAGCAGATACAAAACTCATCGCAATATTCTTATTCCAAATGATGTTTTGTGGCACGGCTGCGACGTTAGTTTCTGGCGCCGTCGCTGAGCGCATGAGTTTTATGGGGTATATGGTAGTAACGGTGACAATAGCACTGTTTATTTACCCTTTTGTTGGTCATTGGGCTTGGGCAGGAATCATTACGGGTGAGCCGATAGGCTGGCTTGAAAAAATTGGCTTCGTTGATTTTGCGGGTTCAACCGTTGTGCATTCTGTAGGTGGTTGGGTAGCACTGGCGGCAGTATTAGTTATTGGGCCTCGTATAGGGCGATTTACCGGCAGTGCTAGCGCTATTCCAGGTAGTAGTATCCCAACAGCTATATTGGGTTGTTTATTAATTTGGCTGGGCTGGTTTGGTTTTAATGGCGGCAGTACATTAGCTTGGAATAACTCAGTTCCACTTATTTTATTAAATACATGCCTTGCTGCTTTGGCCGGTGGGGTGGTTGCGACGATGTTAAAGCTTCGTGCAGAACATTATATTGAGGTTGATCAAATAATTAATGGTGTTCTAGGTGGTTTAGTGTCTATTACCGCCAGTTGTCATATTGTGAGCACAGGAGGGGCTGTCATGATTGGCGCCGTTGCCGGCTCAGTTGTTTTTTTTGGTGAGAAGTACCTGGCCGATAAGAAAATCGATGATGCTATTGGCGTAGTGCCTGTTCATTTATTTGCTGGGGTTTGGGGAACAATCGCGTTACCTTTTTTTGCGCTGCCGGCTAAACTTCAAAATGATCTTTCAGTGTGGGAACAATTAGGGACCCAATTAATTGGGGTCGTCAGTGTTGGTTTTTATAGTTTTGGCCTTGCATATGTAGTATTTAGTTTGGTTAACAAGGTTTACTCGTTAAGAGTCAGTGAGCAAGATGAGTTAAGAGGCCTAAATGTTGCTGAACATAATATAAGCACCGAAGTTTTTGACTTGCTAAGCGCCATGCATAAACAGCAGGAAAAAGCAGATTTTTCAACTCAAGTAGCCGTTGAGCCCTATACCGAGGTGGGGCAAATAGCCGAAAAATATAATCACGTTATTGACCAGGTTAACGAAGAAATTAAACAGCGAGATGAGGCCTTCTTAGCATTTAAACAAAGTGAACGTAGAAAGGGTGCTATTTTAGATGCAGCAATGGATTGCATTATTGGCATTGATTCGAAAGGCAGGATTCAAAGCTTTAATCCTGCGGCAGAGCGTTGCTTTGGTCAAACAGCGGGTGCGATTATTAACCGTAGCTTTTTTAAGCTGTTTACAAGAGACCGGGTTCAGGAGTTAAATTCAGCGAGTTTAGACGAGGGCTTTTTGCTAACCAGTGGGTGGGTTCTGGAGCGTAGGAATATGACAGAATTACAACGTTATGACGGAGAGTCTTTTCCTGCCGAAGTAGTAGTGACTCGAACGGTTAGCATAGCGAGTGAACCATTGGAGTATACGCTACATATTCGCGATTTGAGCGAACAAACTAAGTTACAAAAACGTTTAGAAACCTTAGCGTTTAATGATTCGCTAACTGGTTTATATAATAGAGCCGCCTTTATTCGTGAGCTTGAAAGACGAATTAATTACCATAAATCTCATGCTGGAGTGGTGGCGTTAATGTTTTTAGATTTAGACCGCTTTAAAAAAGTCAATGATGTTTTTGGCCATAAGGTAGGCGATCAATTGCTTTGTGAGGTGGGTAAGAGACTCAGTGGAGTAGTACGTGGTAATGACTTGGTGGGTCGTTGGGGTGGCGATGAGTTTGTTGTGGCGATAAGTGGTGCCTTGGATGAGGAAGCTATTAATAGTAAAGCAACAGAAATTCTTCATGTAATGCGTGAAACGGTTGAACTGCCTGGGCATACGCTAAATGTGTTAACAAGCATTGGGGTCGCTTTTTCGGTTGATGGTGAACGATCAGCGGATCGTTTACTACAGTGCGCTGATGTTGCCATGTATCAGGCAAAAAAATTGGGTAGGGACAATTTTTGTTTTTATACCGAGGAAATGGGGCTGTTTGTACGCAAACGAATTCAAATTGAAGCTGACCTTCCTGATGCTATTTCTCAAAATCAATTACTATTAAATTACCAACCTAAAGTATCGTGTTTAACGAACGAAGTTGTAGGTTTTGAAGTGTTATTACGTTGGTTGCACCCAGAGTTTGGCTTGATTCCCCCAGGAGATTTTATTCCGGTTGTTGAATCATCTGGTTTGATTGTTGATGTTGGTGAGTGGGTGCTAACCGAAGTTGCACGTCAGTTAGTTGAATGGCGTAAGGCAGGTTATGAGTTATTGCCGGTCGCTGTCAATATTTCAGGTTTTCATTTACATGATGAGTCACTGTCGTTATTTATAAAAGCGTTGGCGCATCAGTATCAACTTAACCCAAGCCTATTAGAGGTGGAGATAACCGAAAATGCTTTAACTGGCGATACTGATAGTAGTATTGCAACGATGACCGAGTTAAAAAAGTTGGGTATTAAATTATCTGTGGATGACTTTGGTACGGGGTATTCATCGTTAAGTTATTTGAAGAAATTTCCAATTGATGTATTGAAAATTGACCGTTCATTTATTAATGAGTGCGCTTATAACCCTGATGATGCCGCTATTTGTATGGCGATTATTTCACTTGCTAAAAGTTTAGGGCTTAAAATAGTGGCTGAAGGTGTTGAATCGCTAGAGCAGTTAGAATTTATACAACAGCAAGGCTGTGATATTTATCAGGGCTACCTATACAGTAGGCCACTTCCTGCTAGTGATGTTGAGGTCCTTTTAAAAAGGCCTTAATGGCTGGTTAACAGTAGTAATGACTCGAAATATTTTGTTTCAAAGAAGTGTCACATAGGTGTTTAACCATTTAGGTCGAGGCTTAACGTTTTGACATTAATGTTGAGTCAATTATTTGTTTTTATAATATACAAAGTTATTGTATTATAACAAGCGTTAGATGGCGTTCAGTGCTATTTACCAACGAGGCTTTATGCCTCGTTTTTTTCAACCATACACTATGGTTTTTCAATACACACTAGGAACAAAATGTCGGATAAGCAAGAAATCGAACTGCCATTAAGTGGAGTTCGCGTATATGAAATTGGGACTAGCGTAGCCGCTCCCTTTGGTACATGGATTTTAGCCGCTTTAGGGGCAGAAGTGATTAAAGTTGAACCAGAAGGTCGTGGTGATGATTGTCGTCATTGGGGGCCTCCATTTTGGAATGGTACCTCTGCAATGTTTCAAGCATTGAATAGGGATAAGAAATCAGTCACTGTAGATTTGAAAGACCCTGCAGATAAAGCTTGGCTTCGAAATGAAATAGTCACTAAGGCGGATGTTGTGTTGCAAAACATGCGTCCGGGTAAAGTGACTAGCCTTGGGCTTGGAGCTGAAGAAATGCGCAAGGAAAACCCTAAGCTTGTATATTGTAATATTTGGGCATTTGGTGAAACTGGGCCAATGGCTGATAAACCGGGTTACGACCCATTAATGCAAGCATATAGCGGCTTAATGAGCTTAAATGGTGAAGAAGGCCGTCCCCCTGTACGAATAGGGACATCAGCCATCGATATGGGAACAGGTATGTGGTGTTCTATTGCTATTATTTCTGCCTTGTTTAACCGCCAAAAAACGGGGGAAGGTTGTGTCGTTGATACGGCTTTGTACGAAACAGCACTAAGTTGGATGACTTATCACATGGCTGGGTATCACGCGACAGGAAACCTGCCAACACCGCAAGGTTCTGGCGTGCAAGGTATTTCGCCTTATCAAGCCTATGAGTGTTCAGATGGTTATCTTGTGGTAGCTGCGCCAAATAATAAATTATTTGATTTGTTGAAAGGTGTTATGGGGAACCCGGCTTGGGCGGATGAAGCGCATTTTGAAACCAATCCTAAACGCTTTGAGAATAAGGTTGAATTGAATCGTCGAATGACAGAGATTTTAATAAAAGAACCTCGTTCTCATTGGCAGAAAAAATTAGATGATGTAGGCATTCCTAATTCGCCAATTCAATTGGTTGATGAGGTATTAAACGACCCGCAAACGCAATCATTAGGCATTGTTCAAGAATCAGTTGAACATGCAATGAAGCTAGTGGGTCTGCCAATGAAGTTTAACGGCCAGCGGCCACCACTACAAAATGAAGCGCCTGCCTTAGGTGCTGATAACGACACCTATAAAAATTAACGGAGAAAGATACATGAAAGAGATTTCCATTCCATTAGGCAATGACTACGCTGATATTCGTGATGCCGTTAGTAAGATTTGCGCTGACTTTCCGGGCGAATATTGGCGAAAACTAGATGCCGACAGTGCATACCCTGAAGAATTTGTTAATGCCTTGACCGAATCGGGCTTTTTATCAGCTTTGATTCCTGAGGAATACGGCGGTGTTGGGCTACCATTGCGCGCAGCGGCTGTCATTATGGAGACGATTCATGCATCGGGTGGCTCAGCCTCGGCTTGTCATGCTCAAATGTATATTATGGGCGCGGTTTTAAGGCATGGTAGCGAAGAACAAAAGCAAAAGTATTTACCAAAAATTGCAACAGGTGAATTAAGACTTCAAGCATTTGGTGTAACAGAACCTACATCAGGGTCTGATACGACAAAACTCAGAACGAAAGCGGTAAAGAAAGGCGATAAATATATCGTTAATGGCCAAAAAGTATGGACTAGCCGTGCCTTTCAATCAGATTTGATGTTATTACTCGCCAGAACTACGCCTTTAGAAGAGGTGTCAAAACCTACTGATGGGATGTCTATTTTCTTAGTCGATATGCGTGATGTTGTTGGTAATGGCATGGAAATTCGTGCGATTGACGCCATGATTAACCATAATACAACGGAAGTTTTTTTCGATAATATGGAAATTCCTGCTGATTCACTGATTGGTGAGGAAGGTAAGGGTTTTCGGTATGTCATGAGTGGTATGAATGCTGAGCGAGTGATCATAGCCGGAGAAAGTATAGGTGATGCACGATTTTTTATTGAACGAGCCAAAAACTATGCCAGCGAACGCAAAATATTTGGTGGGCCAATTGGTAAAAACCAAGGTGTTCAGTTTCCCATAGCTAGAGCCTATGCTGAAATTGAGGCCGCTGAGTTAATGGCAAGAAAAGCAGCAGCACTGTTTGAAGCGGGCGAACCCTGTGGAGCCGAGGCTAATATGGCAAAAATGCTATGTGCTGAGGCTGCTTGGAACGCCGGAGAGGCATGTATGCAAACTCACGGTGGTTTTGCTTTTGCTAAAGAATACGATATTGAAAGAAAGTGGCGTGAAGCGCGTTTGTATCTAATAGCACCTATTTCAACCAATATGATTTTAAGCTACATTGGCCAACATGTACTGGGCATGCCTAAATCTTACTAAAAATAGACAGCAAGTCTATAGGGTTTCAGCCTTTGAACCAAAATATTTATAGAGCCTAAGCCCTGTCTATAGCATATGAAAAAATTAAATTTTAAACCCCTTTTAACGGGTGAAAAGGAAGCAGCTTTAAGGAATGAAGTTCGTTCTTTTTTAAAAAACTATGGTGCTTTTAATGTTTCAAATATCATTGATTCATGGTCTATTTGTGACCCCGAACTTAGTCGCGCCCTAGCTGCAAAAGGATGGTTGGGTATGACCTGGCCCACTGAATACGGTGGTGGCGGTCGCAGTTATCTTGAGCGGTATGTAGTTATTGAAGAACTACTCGCAGCGGGCGCACCAGTTGGTGCCCATTGGGTGGCAGATCGTCAAAGCGGGCCACTTTTATTGCGTTTTGGTACCGAAGAGCAACGACAACACTTTTTGCCTAAAATTGTAAAAGGGGAGTGCTTTTTTGCCATTGGAATGAGTGAGCCTAATAGCGGCTCGGATCTGGCGTCGATTAAAACTCGTGCACAGAAAGTAGAGGGCGGTTGGCTTATCAATGGTTCCAAAATTTGGACCAGTTGGGCGCATGTTTGTCACCAAATGATCACGTTATGTAGAACGGCGCCAGTATCGGATGATCGCCACCATGGTATGAGTCAACTAATTGTTGACCTGAAGCATGAAGGTATTACGGTTCGGCCCATTGTTACGTTGGCCGGAGAGGCGCATTTTAATGAAATTTTCTTTGATGATGTATTTGTGCCAGATAATCGACTGGTAGGTAAGGTCAACGAAGGATGGAGTCAAGTAGTGGCCGAGCTAGCATTTGAGCGAAGCGGGCCAGAACGTTTTTTAAGCAGTTATCAACTACTTGAAGCGGCGATTAAAGAACTACGTGATGCGAATCTAACGCACCAAGCAGAACCCGTTATTGGTCAATTTGTAGCGCGCTTAATGGTGTTACGCCAAATGTCTTTATCGGTCGCGAATCAACTACAAGAAGGCAAATTACCGGTTAACGAAGCATCGGTAGTTAAAGATTTAGGGACCTCGTTCGAACAAGAGCTTCCTGAAGCCATGCGATTGATTTTAGCAACCGAAGCGCGCCCAACTGCAAACGGCGGCGTTGCGCGCTTATTATCTGAATCAATACTAAAAGCGCCATCTTTTTCATTACGTGGTGGTACGCGTGAAATTTTACGTGGCATTATTGCCAGAGGTTTGGGGTTACGATGAACGAAGTTGCTCAATTAATTGAAGAGTCAGCAACCCGTCTTTTTGACGACTTTTCAACAACTAACGGTCATGAGTTAATGGAAACAGGACAGTTTCCAGAAGTACTTTGGGCAGATTTCTTGGCAGATGGTTGGTTAACAACGTTGTTATCTGAAGAGGATGGTGGTGCGGGCCTTGGCCTTGAAGCTGGGTGTGTATTAATGAGGTTAGCTGGGTACTACAACGTGTCGTTGCCGGTTGCTGAAGCGTTAATGGGCGTTTATTTATCGCTTAAGTCAGGCGCAGAATTTAGCGATGAATTGATTATCCCTGTGATACTTGATGCACCGTTCAACGAGCAGCCTGATATCCATTTATATGGAATCCCTTGGGCGCGTCATGCAGCATCGATAGTGGTTATTTTTACTCAGAATAATAAAACACAGTTGAGCCTTGTTAAAGCTCAGGATATAACGATTAATGCTGGTCAGAATATGGCTGGTGAGCCACGTGATGATGTGACCTTTAAAGCTAGCTTGCTGGATAATGCGAGCGATGTACAGGCGATGAGTCTCAAACAGCTTGAATCATGGTTTGCACTTTGTCGCGCGGCCCAAATAACAGGTACGTTGCAACGGGTATTAGAAATGACCGTTGATTTTGCTAATGAGCGATCACAATTTGGCCGGCCTATTGGTAAATTTCAAGCAGTTCAGCAACAAATGGCCGTTTTAGCTGAAATGACCAGTGCCGCTATTTGCGCTGTTGATGCCGCTATAGATCACTTAAACACAGAACAAGAATGGGAGTTGATTGCTTGTGCAAAAATCACGGCGGGAGAAGCCGCCGGTTATGCAGCAAAAACTTCTCATGCAGTACATGCCGCGATTGGATTTACGCAAGAATACCCATTACAACTGAGTACACGTCGACTATGGTCTTGGCGTGATGAGTATGGCAATGAGGCCTATTGGTCTGCAAAATTAGGTCAGCAGTGCTTCGCGCTTGATACTGATAGTTTATGGAGTTGGTTAACAACGCAAACAGGTTAACAATTAAGGAAACAATAGTGATAACAGAAGTAATAACTGAAGTAACAGATGGCATTGCTGTTTGGCGTATGAACCGTGTTGATACACGTAATGCGATAACAGACAATAAAATGATTGATGACTTAGTATCATTGGCCGAACAAGCACAAAAAGACAGCCAAATAAGGGTGATCATTTTAACGGGTAACGGGCCTGCCTTTTCATCAGGTGGTAATGTTAAAAAGATTCGTGCCGAAATGACCGAATCAGATAAAACGCCCCACGAGTTAGCCACGTGGTACCGCGAAGGTATTCAGCGAATACCACGTGCATTTCAAGCGTTAGATGTTCCTATTATAGCGGCGGTTAATGGGCCAGCTATTGGTGCGGGTTGCGACCTTACCTGTATGTGCGATATGCGAATTGCTGCTGAAAGTGCTCGGTTTGCTGAAAGCTTTGTTAAATTAGGCATTATTCCAGGTGATGGTGGTTCGTGGTTATTACCACGAGCTGTTGGTTTGGCAAAAGCCTCTGAAATGGCTTTTACAGGTGACCCGATTGATGCCCAAGAAGCGTTGAAATTTGGACTTGTTTCAAAAGTCGTCGCAGATGATAAGTTGATCGATGAAGCAATGGCGCTGGCGAAACGAATTGCGGTTAATCCACCTGTTTCGGTTCGGATGACCAAGCAGTTAATACGCGAGGGGCAACAAACCGATTTGGATACGCACTTACAAACGGCTGCCGTTATGCAAGCGGTATCGCATCGTACCGATGACCACCGAGAGGCAATGAATGCAATATTTGATAAACGCCAGGGTGAATTTAAAGGCCGATAAGCTAGGTTAGAAAACAACAAAATTGGAGACAATAAAATGATAATGAAAGATAAGGTAGTACTAATTACTGGAGCAGGTCGAGGTATTGGCCGAGCAATGGCGATAATGATGGCGCAAGAAGGCGCAAAAGTGGTTGTTAATGACTTAGGTGCCGGCGTTGGTGGAGAAGAAACTAGCGAAAGCCCAGCAGAGGAAGTCGTTTCAACTATCCGTGCTGCGGGTGGTGAGGCGGTAATTAATGGTGATAATGTTGCAGAGCTTGATGGTGCAGAGGCTATGATCCAAGCGGCTATCGATAACTTTGGTCGGATTGACACCGTTGTTAATAATGCCGGTATCTTGCGCGATAGAATTTTTCATAAAATGTCACCTGAAGAATGGAACGCGGTGATTAATGTTCATTTGAATGGTAGTTTTAATACGGCTCATTTTGCTGCGAAACATTTCAAACAACAGGAAAGCGGTAGTTTTGTATTTATGACATCAACATCCGGTTTAATCGGTAATTTTGGTCAAGCAAATTATTCTGCCGCAAAAGCTGGTATTGCTGCGTTATCTAAAAGTATTGCATTAGACATGCAGCGTTATAACGTGCGTTCTAATTGTATTTCCCCCTTTGCTTGGAGCCGAATGATTGGAGCGATCCCTGTTGATACACCAGAACAACAAGCCCGAGTTGATAAATTAAAAGAAATGACACCCGATAAGGTGGCTCCAATGGCTGTTTACTTAGCCAGTGATGAGGCCAGTGAAGTGTCTGGGCAGATTTTTGCGGTGCGTAATAATGAAGTTTTCTTGATGGGACAGTCCAGACCATTACGCTCTACTCATCGATCAGAAGGTTGGACGCCACAAACCATTTCAGAGCATGCAATTCCTGCATTGAAAAGTAGTTTCTACCCTCTAGAGCGTTCGCCTGATGTGTTTTCTTGGGATCCGGTATAAAGAAAACACGGCTTTGACGTTAATGAACTGACAGCAACCCCATTAATCAAAACGCTTATGCTAACTATTTGCTTATACAAGCGTTTTTTAATGGGGGGATTTAAAGCCATAACTAGAATTACTTGGAAATTTAAGCAAAGGCTGTATTAATACTGAAAAGATTGAACAGGGTGCAATCTTTCAGTGATTAACAGTATTGCAGCTGACAAGTTATTCAGCAGATTGGCAAATTAGTTGATGCTAGAATTATTAAGATGAAAAGTTAAACGAAGGATTTAAGATGAAAATTGACCCAAAGACGCATGATAAATTTTTCAATATTTTAAAAGCAGTGGTGGCCCCTAGGCCAATTGCCTTTATATCATCACAATCTAAAGAGGGTATTTTAAACTTGGCGCCCTTTTCATTTTTTAATGGTGTTTGTTATGTGCCGCCGACTATTAGCGTATCGATTGCACGTTTTGCGGGCGAAAAGCCAAAAGATAGCTTGGTGAATATTGAAGAAACGGGTGAATTTGTTGTAAACCTTGTGAATAGCGATATTGCCGAAGCGATGAATAAAACAGCCGCTGAATACCCAACAGAAGTGAATGAGTTTGAACTGGCCGGTCTCACCACCATGCCTTCTGAGTTGATAACGCCGCCGTGTGTTGCTGAGTCTCCGGTTAGCCTTGAATGCCGTTTAAAGCAAGTGGTGCCGATTAACGAAGGAACACGACGAGAATGTGGATTAGTGATCGCAGAGGTGGTTTATTGCCATATTAACGATGAGCTCTATGATGGCCGTTACGTTGATATGAAAGGGCTTGATGTGGTGGGGCGTTTAGGTGGGCATAGTTACTGCCATGTCGATAATCTTTTTGAGATGAAGCAACCGGTTTATAAGGCGGATAAATAGGCTTTATTATTAAAGTAACGATTTGATCGCGCTATCTAGGCCACCAATCGTTAAGGGGAACATCTTATCGGCGTTTAGCTGCCGAATGAGGCGGTTAGATTGACGTCTATCCCAGTTTTGTTCGGCATCTGGGTTAAGCCAAGCATTGCTAGGGAAAGCGCTTAACAGTCGCTGGAACCAAACGGCGCCCGCTTCTTCGTTCCAATGTTCTACACTGCCGCCAGGGTAGGTAATTTCATACGGGCTCATACTGGCATCGCCAACAAAAATAAGCTTGTAGTCACTGGGGTAGCGGTTAATCACCTCAGCGGTAGGGGTGGCCTCATCAAATCGGCGTGTATTATCTTTCCAAAGGTATTCATAGGTGAAATTATGGAAATAATAATACTCTAAATGCTTGAATTCAGCTTTGCTGGCAGAAAAAAGCTCTTCGCAAATACGAATATGGTCATCCATTGAGCCGCCAATATCTAATAGTAATAACACTTTAATGGCGTTGTGGCGTTCAGGCACCATTTTAATGTCTAAATAACCGGCATTGGATGCAGTAGAACGAATGGTGTCGTCTAGATCCAACTCTTCAGCAGAGCCTTGGCGGGCAAACTTTCTAAGTTTTCGTAAGGCTACTTTTAAGTTTCTAGTGTTTAGTTCAACACTATCATCTAAATTTTTAAATTCTCGTTTATCCCATACTTTGCTGGCTCGACGATGGCGAGACTCATCTTGCCCTATACGTACACCTTCAGGGTTGTAGCCATAGGCACCAAAAGGTGATGTACCACCGGTTCCAATCCACTTATTGCCGCCATGGTGTTCTTCTTTTTGTTCTTCTAAACGCTTTTTAAGCGTTTCCATTAATTCTTCCCAGCCACCCAGCGATTGGATTTTTTGTTTTTCTTCTTCGCTGAGTAGTTTTTCGGCTTGTTTGCGAAGCCACTCTTCAGGAATTTGATTAAAGACGCCTTCTAATGCGTGGTCGTACTCAAGCCCATCAAATGTCTCGGCAAATACTTGGTCAAAACGGTCGTAATAACGCTCATCTTTTACTAAAGCAGTGCGCGATAAATAATAAAAAGCTTGAATGTTAAAGCTGGCAAGCCGCTTATCAAGGGCGCTCAGTAAACTAAGCAGTTCTGTAATGCTGACCGGTAAACCGGCCTTGCGCAGGTTGAAAAAGAAAGAAATAAACATATAAGCTATTACTGCTCTTGTTTACGCCTGTTAATAAACGCGATGCGTTCGAATAAGTGGACATCCTGCTCGTTTTTTAATAGTGCCCCGTGTAGCTTTGGCAGAATATTATTAGTATTTGCCTCGCGTAATGTATCGGCGGTTAGTTCTTCAGATAACAGTAGCTTTATCCAGTCGAGCAACTCAGAGGTAGACGGTTTCTTTTTTAAGCCAGCAATCTCTCGTACATCGAAAAATATACCGAGTGCTTCAGCCAGTAGATCTTTTTTCAGATTAGGGAAGTGAACATTAACAATTTGTTGCATTGTTTCTAGCTCGGGGAAACGAATGTAATGGAAGAAGCAACGCCTTAGGAAGGCATCAGGTAGTTCTTTTTCATTATTGCTGGTGATAATGATGAGAGGCCTATTTTTTGCCTTAACAAGCTCTTGCGTTTCGTACACGAAGAATTCCATACGATCGAGTTCTTGCAAAAGGTCATTTGGGAATTCAATATCCGCTTTATCAATTTCATCAATCAATAATACCGCACGCTTATCTGAGGCAAACGCTTCCCAGACCTTACCTTTAACAATGTAATTGCTAATATCGTGCACACGATCATCACCTAATTGAGAATCGCGAAGACGCGAGACCGCATCGTATTCATACAAGCCTTGGTGCGCTTTTGTGCTGGATTTTATATGCCATTCAATTAACGGTGCATCTAAGGATTTAGCTACTTCAAGAGCGAGTTGCGTTTTACCGGTACCCGGCTCGCCTTTTATTAATAAAGGGCGTTCCAGTGTGATAGCCGCGTTAACTGCCATACTCAGTTCTTCTGTGGCAATGTAGTTACTGGTACTTTCAAATTGTTTGTTGCTCATAAAATTACGTGTTAAATCTGAAAAATCTATATTGTAGAGAGTTGTAAGACAATTTAAAGCGGATTTTTCTCGATCAGTTGCTTAGCAATAATAATCCGTTGAAGCTCATTCGTGCCTTCGCCGATGGCGAGTAGTGGCGCATCCCGATAATATCGTTCTACATTAAATTCGGTTGAGTAGCCATACGCACCATGTATGCGTAATGCTTCGGCAGAGTTCTCCATCGCCGCTTCTGTGGCAAATAACTTAGCCATGCCAGCTTCCATATCGCAGCGCTCACCTCGGTCAAATGCGGTTGCGGCAGATTGTACGAGCAGACGAGCCGCTTCGACCCGTGTGGCCATATCAGCTAAATAGATTTGAATGGATTGATGCTGGCATATGGGTTTACCAAAGGTTTTACGTTGTTGTGAATATTTAATAGAGTCTTTTAGTGCGGCAGAGGCGACACCAATACCACGTGATGCGACGTTGATTCTGCCTAAGGCTAACGCACCTAAGGCATGCTGTAGGCCATGCCCTTCCTGCAGGCCAATCAGGTTTTCCTTTGGTAGTTGGTAGTTATCTAGAAAAAATTCAGCGGTATCTATGCCTTTATAACCGAGTTTTTTATGTTGACTACCCATTACAAAACCTTCACCTTTGGGGGCGATAAAAAGACTCATGCCTTTATGTGCAGGATTGGCTGCGGCATTGGTTTTTACCAACAGAGCAAAACAACTACCATGCAGGCTGTTGGTAATCCAAGCCTTAGAGCCATTAATCATGTAGTTATCACCTTCACGTTTTGCCACAGTATTAATGGCTTGAAGGTCGGTTCCGCAGTTCGGCTCGGTGAGCGCTAATGCGCCGCGTATCTCACCCGAAGCAAATAACGGTAACCATTTATTTTTTTGCTCTTCGGTTCCAAACCGTTGTACAGACATGGCCATAATCAGATGGGAATTAAACACACCCGTTAAAGACATCCATACGCAGGCAACGCGTTCTACAATTTTTGCATAAGTCGAGACGGGGAGACCAAGACCACCGTACTGTGGGTCAATAACAGCACCAAATAAGCCCATTTCTTTCATTCCTTCTACAATATCATCGGGGTATTCATCGCTTGCTTCTAATGAACGTACAGATGGTTTTATTTTTATTAAAAACTTATCAACTGCATCTAAGATTAACTGTTCATTTTCATTGTTCATACTCAATCCTGTGACCTATCTAACACTTGTTATAGTATGGTCTTTATGGCGTTATAAAGCGAATGATTAACCATTGGAAATAATAGGCTGAAATGATCAGAGAAGCTGCTGTACTAATCCTGTTAAGGGATACAAAAAAAGGCCCAGAAGTTTGTATGTTACGCCGGGTCGAAACAACAGGTTTTGCAGCAGGGGCTTATGTTTTTCCCGGCGGTGTCGTTGATGAGCAAGATAAACAGCTTAGGTTAAATAATAACCTTTGTTTTTATACAAATGACACTGATTTATCGATACACGCTTATAAAATAGCGGCTATTCGTGAAACCTTAGAGGAGGCGGGCATCCTTGCTGCTACGAGAGATGATGATATTCAGGTTAACGCAGCATTACGTCAAAAACTGCATAAAGGTGATGTGAGTTTTGAGAGCTTGTTAAGGGAGCAGTGTGCATCGCTAGATTTAGACAGGGTTATTTTTTATGACCATTGGATAGCTCCCGATGGTACACCTAAGCGTTTTGATACACGTTTTTTTATAGCCAAAGGCTCAATGGGTCACCAAGTTAGTCATGACAATATAGAAACTGACTCGTCTTGCTGGGCGTTGCCTGAAGAGATTTTATCGCTTTATGAGCAAGGCGAGGTTAAGTTAATGCCAGTAACACATGTTCAACTTAAGCGCTTATCGACCTTTGAAAAAGTAAGTGATATTTTAGCGTTTTCTAAAAAACAGAATAATGTTCCAATCATTGAGCCGCTTCTAAACATTGACGAAGCAGGCAAGCCAGTCTCCGTCACTATTCATTTGCCAGAAGGGGTTGTTGAATACTCTCTTTATAAGGCCAAAGCTTGAGGTTTAATTTGGAATAAAAATATATATTAGTTTTTGACTCGTCGTCACAAAACCTATATAGGGCATGGACCCAAACGATCATGCGCCGATAAGGAGTAGGCGAATAAGTGAAAAATTCTTAATAGAGTCTAACTAAGGCTTTGAAAATTTTGTCTTATGCTGAAAAACTAAAGCCCATAGGGAAGTATTACTGAAGAAGTGAGGGGGGTAATATTTTTTGTTTATCCATTTCGTTAGGATACAATCTCTAATCTTTAGAGTTCATAGTGGGGACAGCATGTTTCAAAGTTTTTTCGATAAGCCTTATTTTATGTTGCAGTATTTTGCTGTTTGGGCAGCCTTATTAGGGGTTGCGATTTTCATACTTCTACCTTCGTATTCGGGGGGCTGGTTGATGCCCTTACTGGTGATAGGCTTAACATTAACGATGCGCTTTGATACTATGTTATTGGCTATTGTTCCTGCTGTTTTATTATCTCCAGAGCCATTAGAAACAACAGTTTTTCTGATAAGTTTATTGCCAATTACAGTTTCAATTGGTATTGCGGCTGCGGCTTTAGTACATAATACTAGTCACTCAATTCTTAAACCACGTTGGTTAAATACTTGTATAGGCGAATTAGCTAGTTTACTAGTGAGAACGAATTTTTTTGGTTGGAAAATGGTGCATTATTATCATCATAAACATGCGGATGATGTTGAGAATGACCCGCATTGTCCTAAAGGTAGAGCTTTTTGGCCATACGCAAATACTATGCAAAAAGCTACAGTTGATTACCTTGATGCAAAACATCTTGAATTGCATCACTTACCCAAACCAATTTATATTTTAACGATGGTTCTTGGGGCTCTTATATTTGTAGGTACTCCATTGTTTTGGTTACTTGTATTTGGGCCAACGCTATTTGCAGCAATCTGGATGCCTGTTTTTATTTCAGGGTGGTGGTTGTTCTTTGTCATTAATTATTACAATCACCCGTTTGATGAAAAGGGCGTTAGCACGCCAGTAAATCTTAATACCAAGGTCTGGCACAAATTAACCAATGTTGTGAGTTTTGGCACCCTTTATCACAAGAACCATCATGAGGATGCTAGTTTTTTTAACCCAAGTAAAAAGCCTGCTTCTGAATCAAATTAAAAGACGGCTAATACCTTATTTATTAACCCTTTCTAAACTAGTGTCATGTGAATTGTTTTAACTATTTTGCAGCTGATGTTTCTTAAAATGACATCTCTGGAACATAAGCCGGCACGACTAATCTACCGGCAGTTTTTTGCTTAATTTCTTCAACGCTGATACCCGGTGCTCGTTCTATTAAGTGAAAAGCGCCTTCTTTAATATCCATGACTGCTAAATCGGTCACGACGCGCTTAACACAAGCAGCGCCTGTTAAGGGTAATGTACAGTTTTCCAATAATTTGGAATTATCGCGTTTGTCTGCATGGCTCATGGTAACGATAATATTCTCGGCACCAGCGACTAAATCCATCGCACCGCCCATTCCTTTAACGAGTTTGCCTGGAATCATATAAGAGGCAATATTACCTTGTTGATCAACTTCAAAAGCCCCCAGTACGGTTAGATCCACATGGCCGCCTCGAATCATTGCAAAACTTTCTGCCGATGAGAAAATTGAGGCGCCTAAAGCCGCTGTCACGGTTTCTTTACCGGCATTGATCATATCAGCATCCACTTGCTCTTCGGTCGGGTAGGGGCCAATTCCCAGCAAGCCGTTTTCTGATTGTAGCATCACTTCAATATCACTAGGCACATAGTTAGCCACTAGGGTTGGAATACCAATACCAAGATTAACGTAGTAGCCATCTTTTAACTCTTGAGCCACACGCATGGCAATTTGGTCACGATTTAATGACATTTGAGGCTCCTTAATTTTTAGCTAGAGTGATTTTTTCAATACGTTTTTCGAAACGTCCTTGGATGATTCGGTCAACGTAAATACCGGGAGTATGAATATGGTTTGGGTCAAGCTCACCCACCTCAACAATTTCCTCAACTTCAACAACGGATATTTTGCCTGCGGTAGCCGCCATTGGGTTGAAATTCATGGCGGTATTACGGTAAATGAGGTTCCCCGTTTTGTCTGCTTTCCATGCTTTTACAATGGCAAAATCACCGCTAATACTTTCTTCTAAAATATAGTCTCGGCCATTAAACTGCTTAAGCTCTTTGCCTTCAGCAACAAGGGTTCCAACACCAGTCGCCGTATAAAAAGCAGGTATGCCAGCACCACCGGCACGCATTTTTTCAGCTAAGGTGCCTTGTGGGGTGAGTTCCACCTCAAGTTCACCAGATAGATATTGGCGTTCAAATTCTGCATTTTCACCTACATACGAGGAAACCATTTTTTTAATCTGCTTGTCTTCTAATAACATGCCTAGGCCAAAGTGATCGGTACCGCAGTTATTAGAGACGATAGTTAAACCCTTAACGCCGCTATGTTTAATTTCGGTGATCAAGCCCTCAGGAATGCCACAAAGCCCAAAACCGCCGGCAATAATGGTCATATTATCTGCTAGTCCAGCCATTGCTTCTTGGTAGCTTGATACCACTTTGTTAAAACCACTCATGGCTTTACTCCTGTTTAATTATTTTATGTATAAGGCTTATTTGTAGACTGCGCCAACTTTACTATGATTAGGGCCAGCAATTTGTTCGCTAATGTAGTGCCCAACAGCGACTAATTTTTTTAAATCAATACCAGTTTCAATGCCCATGCCATGTAACATGTAAACAACATCTTCAGTTGAAACATTACCCGATGCGCCCGCGGCATAAGGGCAGCCACCTAGGCCAGCGACTGAGGCATCAATATTTGCCACTCCATACTCTAAACAGGCCAAAATGTTAGCTAATGCTTGCCCCCGCGTATCGTGGAAGTGCAGCGCTAGTTTTTTTGCTGGAACTTCTTTAATAACAGACGCAATCATTTCACGTGCTTTGATGGGTGTTCCAATGCCTATAGTGTCGCCTAACGATACTTCATAACAACCCATATCAATTAGTGCTTTGGATACTCGAACAACCTCAGTAACAGCTACATCACCTTCATAGGGACAGCCTAAAACGCAGGAGGTATAACCGCGAACGCGAACTCCCAAAGTAGCCGCTTTGAGCATGATGGGTTCGAAGCGTTCAAGCGATTGAGCAATACTACAATTCGTGTTTTTTTGGCTGAAGGTTTCTGAGGCGGCGGCAAAAATAGCGACCTCTTTAGCACCACTGTCTATTGCACGTTCAAAGCCACGAAGATTAGGAGTTAATACGATATATGAGGTATCTTCTCTAGGCGGTAATTGTTGCAGAACAGCTTCTGCATCTGCCATTTGTGGCACCCATTTAGGGCTAACAAAGCTGGCTACTTCTATATGCTGAATGCCAGCATCACACAGTTTTTTTATTAAAGTAGTTTTAACCTCAGTGGGGACGGTGGTTTTTATATTTTGCAGGCCATCACGTGGTGAGACGTCTACAATTCTTACTTGGCTTGGATAATTGTGAAGCATGCTTTACGCCTGTTCCTTAAAAGTAATTAAGGTGGCATCTGCTTCTACAAAATCGTCCTCGCTATAAAATACTTGATCAATCTCACCATCAAAGGGTGCGTTTAAGGTATGTTCCATTTTCATCGCTTCAATAATGGCTAAGGGCTGACCTTCAGAAACGGTATCAGCATTGTTCACCAGTATTTTTAGTAATTTACCGGGCATTGGCGCAATAATGTTTGAATCAGCGCTCATTGTTGACAGATCGGGTTCGAAAGGGTTGATTTCAGTTAAGGCGTACCAACGGTTTTTCCAAGAAATAAGCAGGCTTGTCTCGTGCCTTAAAACTATAAAACGCTCCCAGCTACCATTAATTTGTAATCGGATGACATTGTTAGCCAAGGACTCAGCGGTAACATCTAGATCATCGTCTAGATGAAAAATAAAGTGTTCATCATTCTCGGTCACTTTAACTTCTATCTCATCGGTTTCCTCATAGTTAAAAAATAGGCTGCGCTGGCTTTGCCCATTGGGCCGCCAACCAGTGGTATCAAACCAAGGCGAATTACCATCAACTGATATGGCTGCCATTTCCTTAACTAATTGCTTACCCTCAAGAAGACGCTTTACTGTTGCGGCAAGTAAGACATTGTCTGGTAGTTCCACCTCGCTATCTGCAAGAAGCCTGTTTAACTTTTTATCAATGTATTGAGTATCAATCTTGTTTTCAATAAAGTCTGGGTGTGTTGCCAATGTTCCTAAGAAGGCAATATTGTTTTCAACACCAATAATGCCGGTTTCGCCTAAGGCATTTAATAAACGTTTACGTGCTGTTTCGCGGTCTTCACCCCAAACCACTAATTTTGCGATCATTGGGTCATAAAACACACTGATGCTGTCGCCTTGTTCTACCCCGGTTTCAATGCGCAGATTTTTATCGCTTGTGGGGAAACGTAAATGCTGAAGTTTGCCGGTGGATGGTAGAAATTGATTGTTAGGGTTTTCAGCATAGAGGCGTGCCTCAAACGAATGGCCTGTACGCGGGATTTGCTCTTGTTTTAAGGGAAGGGCTTGACCAGCGGCAACACGAATTTGCCATTCAACCAAGTCTTGCCCACTGACCATTTCGGTCACAGGGTGTTCTACTTGAAGGCGTGTGTTCATTTCCATAAAGTAAAAAGAACGGTCTTCACCGACGATGAACTCGATAGTTCCAGCGCCCGAATAACGAATAGCACGTGCCGCATTAACAGCAGCAATACCCATGGCTTGACGTGTTTTTTCGTCTAAGAAGGGCGAGGGCGTTTCTTCAATAATTTTTTGATGACGACGTTGTAATGAACATTCGCGTTCGTGTAAATGTACGTAGTTTTCATGACAGTCACCAAATATTTGGAACTCTATATGACGAGGCTTGCTGATATAGCGTTCGAGTAAGACACGGTCATCAGCAAAGGCATTCATCGCTTCACGTTTTACTGAGTCTAGCAATTTAGCAAACTCAGCGGCTTTGTTAACAACACGCATGCCTTTACCACCACCGCCAGACACCGCTTTTATTAACAAGGGGAAGCCTACTTTTTCAGCTTGTTTTTGCAAGTGTTCAGGTGCTTGATTTTCACCATGGTAACCAGGCACAACCGGCACATTGGCAGCTTCCATAAGCACTTTTGCTGCATCTTTAGCGCCCATTTTTTCAATACAGTCAGCGGAGGGGCCAATAAAGGTAATTTTCGCCTCTAGGCAGGCACGTGCAAAGTGGCTGTTTTCAGATAAAAAACCATAGCCAGGATGAATCGCATCAATGTTTTTCTTTTTAGCGAGTGCCAGTAAGTCATCAGCTTTTAGGTAAGATTCATCTGGCCTTGAAGCACCAATATAATAAGCCTCATCAGCTAGTGAGACATGGCGTGCATGACGGTCGGCGTCTGAATAAACAGCCACACTGGTGATGCCCATTTTTTTAAGTGTGGAGATCACCCGACAAGCGATTTCACCACGGTTTGCTATGAGTATTTTTTTAAACATTCGATCAACTCTCTACATTCTAAAAACGCCGAAATTGGCTTTTTCTATTGGCGTTTTAGCGGCTACAGCGAGTGATAGGCCGAGAATTCGGCGAGTATCTCGTGGGTCGATTAAGCCATCGTCCCAAAGTCTAGCGGTAGCAAAATAGGGGTTACCTTGCTCTTCAAATTGAGCCAAGATAGGTGCTTTGAAGTTTTCTTCCTCTTCATCAGCCCAGCTCTCGCCAGCGGCTTCAAGTGCATCACGTTTAACCGTTGCTAGTACGGCGGCTGCTTGCTCGCCACCCATGGTTGAAATACGAGAATTTGGCCAACTCCAAAGCATACGTGCGCCAAACGCACGGCCACACATGCCGTAGTTACCGGCGCCATAGGAGCCACCAATTAACACGGTGAACTTTGGCACACTAGCGCAAGACACAGCGGTGACCATTTTGGCACCATTTTTTGCGATACCTTCTTCTTCGTATTTTTTACCGACCATAAAGCCAGTAATATTTTGTAAAAATAGAAGTGGAATGCCACGTTGATTGCACAACTCAATAAAATGCGTGCCTTTCAGTGCTGAGGGTGAAAATAAAATACCATTATTGGCGATAATGCCAACTGGGTAGCCGTGGATATGGGCAAAACCACACACTAGCGTTGGGCCATACAGCGGTTTAAATTCTTGGAATTCAGAACCATCTACTAAGCGGGCAATAATTTCGCGTATGTCGTACGGTTGTTTTGGGTCTTTAGGAATAATGCCTAAAATATCGTCGCTTGGATATAAGGGCTCGCGAGACTGACGAACTTTTACTTGAAGCTCTTTGGTTTCGTTGAGGTGTTCAATAACGTTACGTGCAATGGACAGGGCATGCGAGTCATCTTCAGCAATATGGTCGGTAACGCCCGATTGCTTACAGTGTAGCTCTGCGCCGCCTAGCTCTTCAGAAGAGACTTGTTCACCGGTAGCGGCTTTCACTAAAGGCGGGCCACCTAAAAAGATAGTGCCTTGTTCGCGAACAATAATAGACTCGTCACACAGTGATGGGATATAAGCGCCGCCAGCGGTACAGGAGCCCATCACTACGGCAATTTGTGGAATGCCATCAGCAGACATTCGTGTTTGGTTATAAAAGAAACGGCCAAAATGTTCTTTGCCGGGGAATACTTCGTGCTGTAGAGGTAAAAAGGCACCACCAGAGTCAACCAGGTAAATACAGGGTAGGCGGTTTTCAGCGGCAATTTCTTGTGCTCGTAGGTGCTTGGTGACGGTGAGTGGGTAATAGGTTCCGCCTTTAACGGTGGCGTCATTCGCAATAATCATCACTTCGCCACCGTGGATGCGGCCAATACCGGTAATGATGCCTGCTGCCGGTGCAGCATCATCATACATGCCATAAGCGGCTAACTGCGATAGCTCTAAAAAAGCACTGCCTGGGTCCAGTAAGGCTTTAATCCGATCTCTTGGCAGTAGTTTATTGCGAGCTAAATGTTTTTTACGTGCACGTTCGCCGCCACCTTTGGCAGCGCTAGTGATGCGTTCGTTAAGTTCATCAACAAGCGATTCCATTTGAATCGTGTTTGCTTTGAAATCAGCAGATGCTGGTTCAATTTTTGATTTAATGACCGGCATTGTTTACCTTAATAATTGTTAAGTGCTCAGCGTTAAATTATTTCAATCGCCATTGCAGTGGCTTCGCCGCCGCCAATACATAGCGTGGCGACCCCTTTAGTCAGTTGCCTAGCTTTTAATGCGTGAATTAATGTGACTAGAACGCGCGCGCCTGATGCACCAATCGGGTGACCTAAGGCACATGCACCACCATTAACATTCACTTTGTCAGGGTCTAAATTAAGCGTTTCAATGGCTGCCATGGTGACTACAGCAAAGGCTTCATTTATTTCAAATAAATCAACATCGTTAATAGCCCAGCCCGATTTTTCTAATACTTTTTGAATAGCAACAATAGGCGCGGTGCTGAACCAATCAGGATCTTGTGCATGTACTGCTTGCGCGGTGATGGTTGCAAGCGCTTGCAGGCCTTGTTTGCGCGCTTCATCTACATCCATTAATACCAAGGCAGCCGCACCATCAGAAATAGACGAGGCATTGGCGGCGGTAACCGTGCCATCTTTTTTAAAAGCAGGACGTAGTGTTTTGATTTTGTTAAGGTCGGCCTTGGCCGGTTGTTCATCAGTTGCATAGCGCGTTTCAGCTTTGCGATTTTTAACGACAACCGGTGTTATTTCAGACTCAAAAGCCGTTGATTGAGTCGCTGCATTAGCTCGCTGCAATGAGGTAATGGCAAAATCATCTTGTTGTTCACGCGTGAAGCCGTATTTTTCTGCGCACAGTTCAGCAAATGAACCCATTAATTTGCCATGTTTAACATCTTGCAGGCCATCGTGAAACATATGATCAATCATTTCGCTGTGGCCCATTTTAAGGCCCCCACGTAGATTGGCTGAAAGGTAGGGAGCATTAGTCATCGATTCCATACCACCTGCGACCACGCAGTTAGCATCACCCGCTAATATTTGGTTGTAGCCGTACATCACTGCTTGCATGCCAGATCCACACATTTTGTTAACAGTATTACAAGGCACCGATAGCGGTAGGCCTGCTTTTAATGAGGCTTGCCGTGCGGGTGCTTGGCCTTGTCCAGCAGGTAATACGCAGCCCATGTGCACGCTGTCCACTTGAGTGGGTTCAATATGGCTGTCTTCGATAGCGGCGCTTATTGCGTAACTGCCAAGGTCTGATGCGCTAAGCGAGGAAAATTGACCTTGAAAACTACCTAAAGCCGTTCGTTTGGCGGCAACAATAACAACGCTTTTTTTATTCATATCTATTTTGTATCTTCAAATAATTCACGGCCAATTAACATCCGACGAATTTCGTTGGTACCGGCGCCAATATCATAAAGTTTGGCGTCTCGTAGTAAACGGCCAGTAGGGAACTCATTGATATAGCCATTACCGCCTAACGTTTGGATGCCTTCTAATGCAACTTTTACGGCATTTTCTGAAGCAAATAGTAAAAGCCCAGCAGCATCTTTACGTGAATCATTGCCTTTGTCATATTGTTCAGCCACACGATAAGCAAAAGCTCGCGTTGATTGAAGAGCAACGTACATATCGGCCATTTTTCCTTGCATTAGCTCAAACAGGCCAATAGGTTTACCAAATTGTTTCCGTTCATGAATATACGGTAAGCAAATATCCATGGTGGCTTGCATAATGCCGATAGGGCCACCGGATAGCACCATGCGCTCGGTATTAAGGCCGCTCATAAGTACTTTAACCCCTTCGTTAACGTTGCCAAGTACATTTTCTTCAGGAATTTCGCAGTTTTCAAAAACCAATTCACAAGTATTAGAGCCACGCATACCAAGCTTATCTAGTTTTTGTGCGGTTGAAAAACCAGGCATGCTCTTTTCTACAATAAAAGCAGTCATGCAGCGTGAACCGGCTTCTGGTCCAGCAGTGCGCATATACACAATCAACACGTCAGCGTCGGGGCCATTGGTAATCCACATTTTGTTACCGTTGGCGACCCATTTATCACCCTTTTTTTCGGCTTTACAACTCATCGAACCGACGACATCTGAACCTGCCCCGGGTTCAGACATAGCCAAAGCGCCAATATATTCACCCGTACAGAGTTTAGGTAAATATTTATATCGTTGTTCCTCACTACCATTTAGGTAAAGGTTGTTTAAGCAAAGGTTTGAATTAGCGCCGTAAGATAAACCGATAGAGGCAGAGGCTCTTGATATTTCTTCCATGACGACAAGGTGTGATAGGTAATTTAGCCCAGTTCCACCGTATTCTTCAGGAATGGTCATGCCTAATAAACCCATGTCTCCAAAGGCACGCCAAAGTTGATTTGGAAATTCATTGTCTTTATCAACAGATTCAGCGAGTGGGGCGATTTCACCGTCTGCAAACTTACGTACAGCCTCACGTAACGCATCCACTTCATCATTAATTTGAACATTAAAAGTCATTGGATTTCCTTGTGTTTATTTGAGTTATTGTATATTGCGTTTGCCGGATCATATCACTATACTCATTCTAACGCTAATTAGAATCTAATCTGCATTAGATTTAAACTATGGCTTCATCAAAGGGTTAGGTTCAGTGACAAATACAATAAAAAAAAGCTCCGTTACCCGTCAGTTAATTTTAGATGCAGCGGCTAAAAAATTAAGTCAGCATGGCTATCATGGAACTTATTTAAAAGATATTGCAGAATCAATAAACATGCAGGCAGGGAGTTTGTATTATCACTTCAACTCAAAAGAAGCTTTAGTGCAGGAAGTACTTAATAAAAGTGTCCATCTGATCCGAGATATTGTTGAATACGAAGTAGAACAGTTGGCTAAGGCGCCTTCTTTTCCTGACTTGTTACGGGCTGCTATTCGGGGGCATTTAATCGCTATCTTGCGGCACTCGGACTATACCTTAGCCAGTATTAGAAATTATGGGCAAGTGCCAGAAGCCGTTCATAATGCGGCACAACCTGACCGTGATGCTTATGAGAATTTTTGGCGTGATTTATTCGAGCAAGCTGAAAAAGATGGTGTTATACGTACAGGGGTAGATAAGCATTTATTGCGTCTTGCCATTTTCGGGAGTATGAATTAGGCAAGTATTTGGTATGTTGATAGTGGTGCAAGCGTGGAAGCAATTGCACAATCACAAGCTGATTTGTTTCTTAATGGTTGTTATGTAGATGGAGAGCACCGTGCAGTATAAAAATATAATTATGGATATTGATGATAGAGGGGTGGCTTATGTGACCTTCAATCGACCAATCGTACACAATGCTATGAGTGCTGATTTTATCCAAGAGATGCAACATATTTGTGCCACTGTGGAATTGGATGCTGCTGTTCGTGTGGTTGTTTTAACGGGAGCAGGTAAAACATTTTGTGCCGGCGGTGATTTAAAGTGGATGGAAAGCAATATCAGTAAAACAAGAGCGCAACGTGTAGAAGAAACTAGCAAACTTGCAAAAATGTTAGCGGCTTTAAACAACTTAAGTAAACCTATAATAGGCCGTATTCAGGGCCCTGCTTATGGTGGTGGTGTTGGTATGGTGTCGGTGTGCGATATTAGTATCGGCGTTGAGACAGCAAAATTTGCCTTAACAGAAGTGAAATTGGGGCTGACCCCCGCGACTATTTCACCGTATGTCGTTAAACGAATTGGTGCAGCAAATGCACGCAGAAACTTTTTAAACGCAAGAGTGTTTGGTGCGACGGAAGCAAAAACAATCGGCCTTTTAACAGATGTTGTAACAGTTGGTGAACTAGATCAAGCGATAGAAACAGAAGTAAAAATGATTTTAAAGTGCGCGCCTGGAGCGATTGCCTCGACTAAAAAACTCATTGACTATGTAGATACCCATACGGCAGAAGAAAATGCTATTTACACGGCCGATAATTTGGCGGATGCCTGGGAAACAGAAGAAGGTAAAGAAGGCATAGAAGCCTTTTTAAATAAACGCAAAGCAAGCTGGGCTTAAGTTTTTAGTCTTAGGAGTGGTATTGAATGAATTCAATTTATTTTTCTGAAGAGCACACGATTTTACGCGATCAGATTCGACGATTTGTTGAACAAAAAGTGGTGCCTGTTGCTGATGAATGGGAAGAAAAAGGCTATATCCCGAGAGAAATTTTACAGCAAATGGGTGATTTAGGCTTTCTGGGTATTCGTTATTCAACTGACTATGGTGGTAGTGAAATGGATGCTTTGGGGTCTGTTATTTTGGCTGAAGAACTTGGCCGTTCAACCTTTGGCGGTTTAGCAGTGACGGTGTTAGTACATACAGATATGGCGTCCCCTCATTTAGATAATTTTGGTAATAAACAGCAATTAAATAAATACATGAGCGAGATTATCTCTGGACAAAAAATTACCGGTGTTGCGGTAACAGAACCGGATGTTGGCTCTGATGTTGCTGCGATGAAAACCCGTGCAGTAAAAGACGGTAATGACTATGTGATAAACGGTTCAAAAATGTTTATTACCAATGGCGTACACGGTGATTTGTTTTTTGTTGCTGCTAAAACAGATATGGATGCTAAACCGTCGCGCGGTATTACTATATTTGCGGTTGAAAAAGGCACCCCAGGGTTTAGTGTTGGTAAAAACCTTAAAAAAATGGGTTGGTTATCGTCAGATACTGCGGAGTTAATTTTTGATAATTGTCGCGTGCCAGCAGACAATATAATCGGCGAGCTTAATAAAGGCTTTTATTCCATTATGCGTAATTTCCAAAACGAACGCCTTGTGTTAGGTGCCCAGTCAATGGGTGAGGCTTCTAAAGCGCTTGAGCTAACAATGGAATATGTGACAACACGTAAAGCATTTGGTGGTGTGCTATTTGATAAACAAGCGATACGTCAGCGCTTAGCCGCATTGGCGGCGCGTGTTGAGGCGGGTAAGCAACTTGTTTATCATTCTGCTTGGTTAGATGCACAAGGGCTTGATTGCATAAAAGAAGTCTCTATGGTGAAAGCCTACTGTGGTGAACTGGTGAATGAAGTCATGTATGACTGTCTTCAATTTCATGGTGGCTTTGGCTATGTTCGTGAAAGTGCAATAGAAAGAATGTATCGTGATGCTCGTATTCAAGCCATTGCCGGCGGTGCTACTGAGGTAATGCTCGAAGAAGTTTCAAAAAGAATGATTAATTAAATAAAAGGAATAAAAATGTCAGAAGGGTTTAGTGTTGAAGAAATGAAGGTGGGGCAGTCTGCCTCTATGAGCAAAACAGTGACGGAAGCAGATATTATTTTATTTGCCGGTATTACGGGTGATTTTAACCCCGCTCATATTGATGAAGAATATGCCAAACAAAGCATGTTTAAAGGACGAATTGCTCATGGCATGCTGTCAGCAGGTTTTATTAGTGCAACATTAGCGATGAAATTGCCTGGGCCGGGCAGTATTTATTTGGGCCAAAATATGAAGTTTAAAGCACCGGTTAAAATTGGCGATACGGTTAAAACGACGGTCACTATTACTGATATTAATATCGATAAGAAAATTGTTAAATTAGATACGGTATGTATGGTTGGAGAGACAAAAGTAGTTATTGGTGATTGCGCAATGATGAAACCATAGTTTTTTGAGTACGAAGCGTACTCGGTAAAACATTATAAAAATAATATAGAGATCGTTAGGCTTGGGGGGGATACATGCCAGTACAACAAATGCTTCAGGAAAAAATGGTGAGCGTTAGCGAGGCGGTAGCGTTAGTTAACAGTGGCGACACCATTGATTATGGGTTTAGTGTTACGCAATCAGATATATTTGATACTGAGTTAGCCAAACAGAAAGATCGATTAAAAGATGTGATTGTTAGAGGTACATTGTCGGTCGCTGCTAGGCAAATTATTGAACAGGACCCAGATCAACAGCACTTTGAATATCAAAATTGGCATTTTTCTGGCTACGATAGAAAAAAATCGGAACAAGGAGTGGTTAGTTATATCCCCTTTAATTTTGGAGAAGGCCCTCATATCTATCGCGAATATTTAAAAACAGATGTGTTGGTATTAAAAACATCACCGATGGACCAGCATGGTTATTTTAATTTTGGTGTTTCCAACACATTTGCACGAGCGTGTTGTGATATAGCGAAAAAAATTATCATAGAAACATCCAGCGCCATTCCTGTTTGTTACGGTAATGAAAACACCGTTCATATCAGTGAGGTAGCGGCTGTTTTTCAAGGTGATAGTGCGCCATTATTTGAGTTACCAAGCGCACCTATTAGCGATATTGACCGGCAAGTCGCTGATTATATTGTGCCACTGATAAAGGATAGAAGTTGCTTGCAAATTGGCATTGGTGGAATGCCAAATGCGGTATGTTCTGCTTTAGCACATTCAACTATCAAAGACCTCGGGATTCATACGGAGATGTTTGTTGATGGGATGGTAGATCTGGTTGAAAAAGGAAAAGTAACAGGGAACTACAAGCAAACTTATCGTGGTCAAATTGTCTATACCTTTGCGTTGGGTTCCAAAAGAACGTATGACTTTATTCATAAAAATGCATTGTGTGTCAGCATTCCTGTGGATGAAACAAACCTGACGAACAAAATTGCACAAAATGACAATGTGATTTCTATTAACAACTGTTTGCAAGTGGATTTAACCGGTCAAGTGGCCTCAGAGAGTAATGGTCATCGGCAAATTTCAGGTACTGGGGGGCAGTTGCAATTTGTCCGAGGGGCAGTGGCTTCTAAAGGCGGGAAGTCGTTTATCTGCCTTTCATCTAGGTTTATGGATAAAGAAGGCCGACCTCGCTCTAGAATTGTGCCCGGGCTAGAAGAGGGGACCGTCGTGACGACACCTAGGTCGGATACGATGTATGTTGTGACCGAATTTGGTATTGTTAATTTGAAAGGTAAAAGCATTAGTGAAAGAGCATTAGCACTGATCAGCATTGCGCATCCCGATGACCGTGAAAGCTTGTTACAGCAAGCCCGTGACAGTGGCATTGTGTCACGTCGTTATTGCTAGCCTGCAGCCATTAAGTGGATAAAAAATTGAGCTATAAAACAGTTAAATTAGAAATAAATAATAAAATTGCAACGGTGACGTTAAGTGACCCTGCCTCACGTAACGCGATTACGGACCCTACGTTATTAGAAGAAGTTAAAACGGTTTTTATGGGTATTCAAGATAACCCAGCTGTATCGGTTTGTATTTTGACCGGTGAAGGTAAAGGGTTTTCCTCGGGTGGTAATGTTAAAGACATGCTCAATCGAGAAAAAATGTTTGCAGGTGATCAGTTGGCGGTGCAAAACAATTATCGCAAAGGCATTCATAGTTTATCTAAATTACTGTACTCCATTGAAATACCGATTATTGCAGCTGTTAATGGTGCGGCGGCCGGGGCAGGTTTTGATATGGCCTTATTATGCGACATTAGAATTGCCTCGGAACGAGCCAGTTTTTGCTCTTCATTTTTAAATTTAGCCGTTATTCCTGGCGATGGTGCCTGCTGGTTGTTACGTAAAACCGTAGGTGCACAAAAGGCAGCAGAATTAATTTTGACGGGCAAAACAGTGGCTGCCCAAGAGGCCTTGGAAATGGGGCTTTTATTAAAGCTAGTTGAACATGACCAACTGATGACAGCCGCAACAGAACTGGCAAGCAGTATTGCAGAAAAATCACGCGAAACACTCGTGGTCACTAAACGATTACTAAGATCAACCGATAGCTTAAGTTATGCCGATCACTTGGATCTTTGTTCAGCAAATCAAGCGATGTTTCACCATACCGCTGAGCACCAAGCAGCGTTAGAAAATTTTTTCAATAAAAAATCTAATAAATAACAATAAATAGTTGATTTAACTTACTGTTTATATTGGTTTAATTTAAATAAATTTTTGTCGTAATTTTTAAATGAGACGGTTAGTTTTTTTTAAAGAGCGCGCGATAAATTGTGGTGTTGAATACATAAAGGAGCAGGTTTATGAGTTTAAAAGCACTATTTGAACCGAAATCAGTTGCGGTTATTGGCGCCTCATCTAACCCTGCGCGAATCGGTGGGCGACCGCTAGACTATTATTTAAAGGCTGGTTTTAAAGGACGTATTTATCCTGTCAACCCGAAAAGAACGGAGATTCAAGGCTTAAAAGCATACCCTAATATCACATCGATTCCCGATCAGGTTGATTTAGCGGTACTAGCTATTTCAGCTAATTTGGTGGCTGAGGCTTTAACAGCGTGTGGCGATAAGGGCGTTAAGGCAGTTGTGCTTTTTTCCGCTGGCTTTTCTGAACAAGGTGAGGCGGGTGATTTATTACAAGTGCAACTGGACCACATTGTGCAGCGTTACGGTATGCGCATTCTTGGACCTAATTGTTTAGGTTTATACAATGGAGATGCCGGAAACTGTCCTACCTTTACCTCTGGTTTGGAAGGGGGCTTTCCAATCAACGGGCGCGTTGGCCTGATTACTCAATCGGGCGCATACGGCACACATTTGTTGACGATGGCCAAAACTCGGCGTTTAGGGGTTTCAAAATGGGTATCCACCGGTAATGAATCAGATTTGACGGTGGCCGAGTGTCTGGAATATTTGATCGATTCAGAGACAGTTGATGTCGTTGGTTGTTATATGGAAGGGGTTAAAAAGCCAAAAGTATTGATTCGCGCGCTTGAAAAAGCGCATGCTAAAGGTAAAGCGATTGTTATTATGAAGGTCGGCGTATCCGAGGTTGGTTCAAAGGCGGTTCAATCGCATACAGCATCGTTAACAGGCTCCGATGCAAGCTTCCAAGCACTAATTGATCAATACGGTGCGCAACGTGCGAAAACAACCGAGCAAATGTTTGATATCCTCTACGCCTTCAGTATTTCGCCACCTGCCAATGGCAATAAATTAGGTATTTTAACGGTATCAGGTGGTGCAGGGGTACTAATGGCAGATGCCGCCGAGGAAGTCGGTCTTCCTGTGCCGCCAATGCCTATAGAGGCACAAAAAAAGCTTATTGCGAGAAATCCGTTATGTGCACCGCGCAACCCAATTGATGTCACCGGTAGTGCGCTTAATGACTTTTCCTTAGTGGGTGAAAGTTTAGCGGCCATGTGCGAAGAAGGCCATTATGACTTGTTGGTTGCATTTTTTACCTCATGGGTCGGCTCACCAGCACATGGAGATAAGCTTTTTGATGCCCTAGATACGGGTATGAAAACGCATAAAAAACCATTTGCTGTGATTGGCCAGTCAAGCGAAAGTATTAAAGAAAAATATGAATCTGCGGGGATGATGTTCTTTGAAGACCCCTCAAGAGCAATTGCGGCCTTATCAGCATTAGCCAAGTTTAATACGGCCTTTCAAACAGTTAATGAAGATCAAAGTGTATTACCCTCTATTCCAACAACCGAGTGGCCGGCAGGAAAAATTAGTGAAGCGCAGGCCAAACGATTGATACAACAAGCGGGTATCCCTGTATTAAAAGAAAAGGTTGCTAGCACTGCAGAAGAGGCAGTTCTATGTGCTAAAGAGCTTGGCTTTCCTGTCGCCATTAAAATTGTTTCAGCCGATATTGCACATAAATCCGAAGCCGGAGGTGTCGCACTTGATCTGCTAAACGAGCAATCTGTGCGCACGGCTGCACATTCAATGTTTAAAACGGTGGCTGAACGTGAACCGACGGCCAATATCGAAGGACTTCTGGTGAGCCCAATGATTAAAGAGGGCGTTGATTTTATTGTTGGTACGCAACAGGATCCTACAATTGGGCCGATTATCATGGTTGGCCTCGGGGGTATTTATACAGAAGTTTTAAAAGACCTTAGTTTGTCGTTAGCACCGGTTACGCCAAACAAAGCTTTATCAATGTTGACATCATTACGTGGTGCGGGCATTTTTCAAGGAGCCCGTGGCGAAGCTGTGATCAATATACAAGCAGTTGCTGAGGTGGTGAGTCGATTGTCTGTATTGGCGGTGCAAAAAACTGAGACGGTCGCAAGTATTGAGATTAACCCCCTACGTGCGATGGCTGATAAAGTAGTCGCTTTAGATGCGCTCGTCCTTCGTATGGATGAGGCAAGGCATTATTAAAGTTATTGAACACTAAAATAATTATTTGGAGAACAAACATGCAAGACAATGACTATACACAACCTGCTTTGTTTATTGATGGTGAGTGGGTAACACAAACCAGTCGCTATGGTGAGGTACTAAACCCAGCGACAGATGAAGTATTAGCTAAATTTCCTATCGCAGATGAAGAGCAGATTGAGCGTGCACTTGCTTCGTCTGAAGCCGCTTTTGAACAATGGCGTAAAACAAGTTATGACGAACGAATTGAAATTATGCACCGTGCCGCAGCGATTCTTCGTGAAAATGCTGAGCACACCGCACGTTGTATGACGATGGAGCATGGAAAACCACTTGCAGATTCAAAAGGCGAGGTAGAAAATTGCGCATGTCTATTGGAGTGGTGTTCTACGGCAGCTGCGGACCATGTTGACCGCACCTTGCCTGAGTTAAAAGGTTTTGTAGACAGAACCGTGCGTAAAGAGCCAATAGGTCCTGTGGCGGCTTTTCCTGCATGGAATTTTCCAGCCTCATTAGCAACGCGTAAAATGGCCTCAGCGATAGCTGTCGGTTGTTCGGTTATTGTTAAACCCGCAAAAGAAACCCCAGTTTCATTTATGGCGGTAGTTGATGCACTTGATAAGGCAGGTTTACCGAAAGGTGTGGTTAACATACTTATGGGTGATTCTTCGCTGATTAGCAAAAAACTAATTGAATCACCGGTTATTAAAAAAATATCGTTCACCGGTTCAACACCTGTCGGTCAAAAACTGGCTGCGTTAGCCGGAGATCAGGCAAAACCCTGTGTGATGGAACTGGGTGGTCATGCGCCCGTATTGGTTTTTGATGATGCGAAGTTAGACAAAGCAATTGATTTATCAGTAACGACTAAAAGCCGTAACTCAGGACAAGTGTGCATTTCTCCGACACGTTTTTTTGTACAAGAGGCTGTATACGATAAATTTTTAACAGGTTTTACAGAAAAATTTTCAGCACTTCGGATTGGTAATGGTTTGGATAACGATACTCAAATGGGGCCTTTGGCAAACCCACGTAGAATTGCTGAAATAGATGATTTGGTTCAAGATGCCGTGAGTAAAGGTGCGCGCTTAATGACGGGTGGTAAACGTCTTGATCGTCCAGGAAATTTTTATGAAGCGACGGTATTGGCCGATGTGCCAGCAACAGCAAGAATAATGCAAGAAGAGCCTTTTGGCCCGATTGCAATTATTAATAAATTTAGCAGCTATGATGAAGCGATTGAAAAAGCCAACAATACTGATTTTGCACTGGCTTCATATGCATTTAGTGGCTCGCAAGAAACCATTGATAAGCTGGGTAACGATTTAGATTCGGGCAAAGTGGGTATTAATGGTTACCCAGTTGTTTTTCTAGACTCACCACTCGGCGGACGGCGTCAATCAGGCTATGGAAGTGAAGGTGGCTATGAGGGATTGGATGCCTATAGAATTGTAAAATTTGTTAGTCAAAGTGCTATTTAGCTGAATGTTGCTAAGCATACCGTTCGACGGCGTTTAAAACCTCTAGTGCTTGCGCGAGTCCCTGTGTTTTTACACAGGGACTCGCGCTTAATAAAAAACCGCTGTCATAAACGTCGATAATCTGTGTAATCATCAATGGATTAGTGGTGTGTTGCGCTATTAACTCATAACGTATATCTGCAAATTTAATTGTTTCGTTTGGCATCGAAGTCTTTCTGCAATAGAAGGTTATCCCTTCGACCCTGCCAAAAATAAGTATTGATCTAACTCACTAATATCTAAAATGTATTGCAGTATTTAACCTAACTGTTGTTAGTTTGATATTTTTCTGTTTATACTGAACAACCCAATAATAAAAATAATTAACTATGTTGTTTAACCATGAACATGCCATGTTACGTGACTCGGTATCAACTTTTGTTGAGCGTCAAATTGCCCCGTTTGTTGATGAATGGGAAGAAGCCGGTATTTTTCCTGCTCATGAGTTATTTAAAAAGATGGGAGACGCAGGACTTCTCGGCATTAATAAGGCAGAAAAATGGGGAGGCTTAGGATTAGATTATTCCTATTCCTTAGTGTTTGCCGAAGAAATAGGGCGAATTAACTGCTCGGGAATTTCAACAGCCATTGGTGTACAAACAGATATGAGCACACCTGCATTGGCAAATTATGGCAGTGATGAATTAAGACGTAATTTTCTGGTTCCAGCAATCAAAGGGGAATCAGTTGGCTGTATTGGTGTGAGTGAAGAAGGTGCGGGTTCAGATGTGGCCTCAATTAAAACGCAAGCACGCCGTATTGGTAACGAATACGTTATTAATGGCAGTAAGATGTGGATTACCACTTCAACGCAAGCTGATTGGGTCTGTTTGTTATGTAATACCGGTGGCGATAAGGGGCCCCATAAAAATAAATCGCTAATCATTGTGCCACTGGATGCTAAAGGCGTAACGCGTGGTAAACGCCTAAAAAAACTAGGTGCGCATAGCTCGGACACCGCACCATTATTCTTTGATGATGTACGAGTGCCGGTTACTAACCGTATCGGTGAGGAGGGGCGCGGCTTCATATATCAAATGAAACAGTTTCAAGAAGAGCGTTTTTTTGCGATGTCTAAATACCTGAGTCAAGTTCAAGATGCGGTAGATATTACGATTGAATATACAAAGCAGCGTAAAGCATTTGGTAAACCGTTAATTGCTAATCAAGATATTTATTTTAAATTAGCAGAAATGCAAACCGATATTCAGGCTGTTCGCGCGCTTATCTACCATGCTTGTGAAAAGTATATCAACGGCGAAGATGTCGATATGCTCACCTCAATGGCTAAATTTAAAGTTGGCCAATTAGGACAAACCATACCCTCGGCCTGCCTGCAATATTGGGGTGGGCAAGGTTTTATGTGGGATAACTTAATTAGCCGTATTTTTCGTGATACGCGCTTGTGTTCAATTGGTGGTGGGGCAAACGAAGTGATGCTTGAAATTGTTTCAAAGCGCATGGGTATTCACCCATCATCACTAAGCTAAGTAAACGTTATGGCTGTTATACAAAGTAAGGTAAATACCCAAAGCGATGCCTTTAAGAACAATAGGAAAGAGTTATTAAAGCTGATCGATCAGTTAAAGGAGCTCGAAAATAAGGTGCATCTAGCCTCAAAAAGAAAGCAAGCGGTCTTTGAGCAAAGAGGGCAGTTATTACCGAGAAGGCGTTTAGACATGTTGTTAGACCCAGGTGCCAGTTTTATTGAGCTTAGTACGCTAGCTGGCCTAGGCCAACATGACGATGATGGCGAAGAAAATGTTTATGGTGCGGGCATTATTGTTGGTATCGGTTTTGTAGAAAACACAAGGTGTATGGTTTATGTCAATGATGCGGCGATTAAGGGGGGGACAAACATGCCCCATGCGTATAAAAAGTTACGTCGCGCGCAAGAGATTGCCAGTACCTCTAGGTTGCCTTTTATTTGTTTAGTGCAAAGTGGGGGAGGAAATTTATTTCTACAACACCTTGGGTTTAACTTGGCCGGACACCGGTTTATGTCACAAGCACAGGCGTCTGCCGCGGGTATTCCGCAAATTACGGTAGTGCATGGCGCATCTACCGCAGGAGGTGCGTATATACCTGGCATGTCAGACTACGTGGTGATGGTCAAAAATAAAGCCCGAGCTTATCTTGCTGGCCCACCATTATTAAAAGCAGCAACCGGTGAAATAGCTGAGGAAGAAGAGCTTGGTGGCGCTGAGATGCATGCAAGTGAATCGGGGCTTGCCGAGTACCTAGCTGAAGATGATGCGCATGCGCTTGAAATGACCCGAGAAATTGTAAAAAGTTTAAATTGGAATAACCGCCTAACCACAACGGCAAGAAAAACTTATAAAGAACCGCGATACGATATTGATGAATTATGCGGCATAGTGCCGGCTGATTATCATAAACCCTACGACAGCCGTGAAGTGATTGCACGCTTGGTTGATGATTCTGACTTTGTTGAATTTAAGGCGAATTACGATCCGTTTACCATCTGCGGTTTTGCAGAAATCGAAGGTCAACATTGTGGCATTATTGCAAATAATGGCCCTATTACTAATAAGGGAGCCGGCAAGTCGACACAGTTTATTCAACTCTGTTGCCAAGCAAATAAACCGTTGATTTTTTTACAAAATACTACAGGTTTTATCGTTGGTATTGAGCATGAACAAAATGGCATGATAAAAAATGGTGCCAAGCTTATTCAAGCGGTGGCGAATGCCACTGTGCCTAAAATAACACTCAATATTGGTGGCGCCTTTGGTGCAGGAAATTATGCTATGTCGGGCCGCTCATTTGAGCCAGACTTTCTATTTGCCTGGCCCACTAATACCTTGGCAGTAATGGGGGGCGAGCAAGCCGCAACGGTGATGTCCATTGTTTATGAAAATAAACAAAAAGCGAATAATAAGCCGATTGATGAAGCGTTTTTAGCCAAGCAAACAGAAGATATTTTAGACTACTACTCAAGTGTTTCGTCTGCATTTTATTGCACCTCACAGGTTTGGGATGAAGGCATCATTGACCCACGTAAAAGTCGTCGTTTGCTTGCCGAGCTGATTGATATTGTTGTTCAAGGGCGTGAAACCAAATTAGATGCCAATACCTTTGGCGTGGCAAGGATTTAAAATGATTAATCTACCCAAGGTGGACACGTTATTACTAAAGCATGTGAACGGGCGTCTATACATTACGTTAAATAGGCCTGAACGGCGTAATGCAATGAACGATCAGATGAATGACGAGTTACATCAAATGGCCGATTTTTTAGCTAAGTCGGCAGCAATTCGTCTGGTTATATTGCAAGGTGCCGGTGGTCATTTTTGCGCCGGTGGCGATATTAAAGAACGTAAAAACCAAACCGATCAGGCGGCTCAACACCTAGACCCTGCGCGTGACAGAAATATTAGATCGGGGCAGCTATTTAAAAAATTTTTTGGCTTACCGCAAACCTTAATCGTAGTTGTGGAAGGCTCGGCAATGGGCGGCGGTTTTGGCTTGGCGTGTTTGGCAGACCTTACGTTGGTTCATCGTGATGCAACACTGGGCATGCCAGAAACAACATTAGGAATTGCACCTGCGCAAATTGCTCCCTATGTCGTTCAGCGAATAGGCTTAACACCTGCCAAGCAAATGGCATTAACCGGTGAAAGGATTAATGGCGACAAAGCATATCGCTTAGGCATAGCGCAATACCTTGCCGATTCTAACGAAGCCCTCAGAGACAAATTAGAGTCTGTGATTCAACAAGTAGAACGTTGTGGACCTAAGGCATGTGCCGCAACAAAAAACATTATGCATAAGGTGGCTCATCAAATTGATGATGAGATGATTGAGTTTTCGGCAGATGTTTTTTCCAGACTAAACAAGCAAGATGAAGGTCGCGAAGGACATCGCGCCTTTGTTGAAAAAAGAAAACCGCACTGGATGGCCTGATTAATGAATCATTTTGATACTATCTTGATTGCGAATCGTGGCGAGATAGCCGTTAGGGTCATTAAAACGGCTAAACAGATGGGCTATGAAACGGTTGCTGTTTTTAGCGAGGCAGATCGTGAAGCACTGCATGTTTCTCTTGCTGATAAAGCGATAGGTATTGGCGAGTCAGAGGTTGAAAAATCCTACCTAAACATTGACAAAATAATAGCCGCAGCGCTGAAAACTAATGCTCAGGCTATCCATCCGGGGTATGGTTTTTTATCCGAATCAGCTGAATTTGCACAGCGTTGTGAAGAAGCTAACTTAGTGTTTATTGGGCCGGATTCAAAGGCAATGGCCATTATGGGAAACAAAACGGTTGCCCGACATAAAATGCTTGAGGCAAATGTACCCCTAGTGCCAGGCTATGATGGACCTTCGCAAGACAACCCAACGTTACAAAAAGAAGCTAACCGTGTCGGTTACCCGGTGATGGTTAAAGCAGCTGCCGGTGGTGGTGGGCGTGGTATTCGCATTGTTAAAGACCCACAACGCTTAATAACAGAACTTGAAGCGGCTAGAGCAGAGGCACTTAGCAGTTTTGGCTCTGATGAATTACTGCTTGAAAAATATATTGAAAAGGCCCGACATATTGAAATTCAAGTATTTGCAGATCAACTTGGTAACACGGTTTATTTGGGTGAACGAGACTGCTCGATGCAGCGACGGCATCAAAAAGTTATTGAGGAAGCACCTGCGCCGAATATCGATGCCACCTTACGAAAAAAAATGGGTGATGCCGCAGTAAAAGCGGCTGAGGCGGTTAATTATGTTGGTGCCGGTACCGTTGAATTCTTATTATGTGAGGATCAATCATTTTACTTTTTGGAAATGAATACGCGCCTACAAGTTGAACACCCAGTAACAGAATTGATAACAGGCTTAGATTTAGTTGAATGGCAGTTATCAGTAGCGGCTGGTGAACCATTAGCGCTACAACAAGATGAGGTTGAGCTAAAGGGGCATGCCATTGAGGTGCGTTTATATGCTGAAGATTGTGAGTGCGATTTTATGCCGCAAACAGGGCGTATAAGGCAGTGGAAAATGCCAGTCGCTAAGGGTATTAGGGTTGATAATGGTATTGTCAATAAGCAAATTATTAGCCCTTATTATGACTCAATGCTGGCAAAAATTATTGCCTATGGTACTACGCGCGAACTAGCTATTAGGCGCTTAACACGGGCCTTAAAAGACACGGTTTTATTAGGTTTGCCTAGTAATAAAACTTTCTTACTGGGCTTGCTAGAAGATCATACTTTCATGAATGCTGAGGCAACCACGCGGTATATTGAAGAGCAATACCTACTCGCGCAACAAAAACAGGCGGCTCAGGTGCCGGGTGACTCAATGTGGGCAATAGCCGCCATTTTGTTATCGCGAATGCCCGGCACAACAGGTTGGCGAAGTACTGGCACCCTCAGCTGGCCGGTCAGGTTGAAATACCAGCAACAACAACGTGACGTTACGGTTTTCCAAGACGGTTCTGCATACCGTGTTGAATACGGCGATGATGAAATACAAAATATCCTTATTTTAGCGGAGTCTGATGGCGAGCTATTGCTTCAGATTAATGGTATTTGCTGCAAGCTTAATGTTGCGCTAGATGAGCGACACACTGTTTATATTGATAATCGTTCACAGGTCGCGATGTTTGAAAAAATATCATTTTCAGAAAAACAAAACCAAGACACTCTCGGTGCAAACCTTATCGCACCGATGAGTGGAAAAATTGCTGAGGTTAAGGTGATAAAAGGTGACACGGTTAACAAGGGTGATGTGCTGTTAGTGCTTGAGTCAATGAAAATGTACCAAGAGCTTATGGCCCAACAAGACGGCCTGGTAACGGGCGTTTATATAAAGCCTAATCAGCAAGTAGAAGTGAATATGCCGTTGATAGATATCGTCACCAGTGAGCAGGCTAACGATGAATAAAATCAAAATTGGCGGTGCTTCTGGCTATTGGGGTGATAGCGCCTATGCAACAGAACAATTACTGACAAAAGGTAATGTTGATTATTTGGTTTATGATTATTTGGCCGAGGTCACCATGTCACTGTTGGCGAATGCAAAGTCAAAATCTGAACAGCTTGGCTATGCAACTGATTTTGTGCAACAAATATTGAAACCTAATTTACAACAGATCGCCGAAGGTGGGGTAAAAGTCGTTGCCAATGCAGGGGGTGTCAATTTACCTGCGTGTAAAGAGGCGATCCAAGCCATTTTAGATGAGCAAGGCTTAGCACTGAAAATTGGCACCGTTGATGGTGATAATTTAATGCCAAAAGAAGCTGCATTACGCGCATCTGGCATAACTGAAATGGAAACTGGCGAACCGTTTCCCAACAAACTAGCCAGCATTAATGCCTATTTAGGCGCTTTCCCCATAGCGGCGGCACTCAATGCGGGTGCAGATATTGTCATTACCGGGCGAGTTGTTGATTCAGCCACCACATTAGGGGTCTTGATTCATGAATATAACTGGTCGGTTGATGACTTAGATAAACTATCGATGGGGGCATTAGCAGGGCATTTAATCGAATGTGGCTGTCAGGTAACAGGAGGTAACTTTACCGACTGGCATGACAGCTGTGATGGCTGGGCAGACATGGGCTACCCCATTATTGAATGTGATGAAAGTGGTGATTTTGTTGTTACAAAAGCTGCCGGAACGGGGGGCTTGGTTTCTAAGCTGACTGTTGCAGAACAATTGGTGTATGAAATAGGCGATCCGCAAACCTATTTCTTACCCGATGTTGTTTGTGATTTTTCGCAGGTTAAATTAACCGAACAAAGCACTGATCGGGTATTAGTTACAGGCGCTATTGGCTATCCGCCAAGCGGTCAATATAAAGTCTCGGCGACTTATTTAGATGGTTATCGCGCCGTTTATACGCAGCTATTAACGGGCTTTGATGTATTAAAAAAAGCCGAGCTAACGGCCAATGCAATTTTAGAGCGTTGCGAAAAACTGTTGGCTAACGCCGGTTACGCAAACTTTAAACAACATTCAATTAACTACTTAGGCGCTAATGCGTTATGGAATAAAGAACACTTTTCTATACCGCAAGAGATACAAGAAATAGTGTTAAGAATAGTGGTTCATCATGATAAGCGTGATGCGGTTGCTTTATTTTCAAGAGAAGTAATGGGCGTTATCTTAAATATGACGACGGGGCGTTGTGCAGCTGGTCAGGCAGGCCGGCCTAAGGTGTCGCCAGTGATTAGTTTATATTCATTTCTAATCGATAAAAACTTGGTAAACGCCGTGGTTGAGGTAGAGGGTAAGCCGTTAACCTACCCACAAGCGTCTGGTAATACGTTTAATGACAATATGGTTCATCGTAAGCCTGACCCAATAGTAAGGCAAAGTGATAAAAATGCCATACAAGTACCTTTGGTTAAACTGGCGGTCGCGCGAAGTGGTGATAAAGGGCGGTTTGCCAATATAGGGGTGATTGCACGTCGGCCTGAATATATGCCGTATATTGCTCAAGCCTTAACCGAGCAGACAGTATCTGATTGGTTTTCTCATGTAGTAAAAGGCCGTGTAGAACGTTTTTATTTGCCGGGTATCGATGCGTTTAATTTCCTCTTACAAGATGCGCTAGGGGGAGGAGGGGTCAGTTCCATGAATATAGATACACAGGGTAAAACTTACGCACAGCAAATTTTAAAAATGCCAGTTAAGGTCCCAGCTGGCTTGTTAAAAAATGAAAGGCGTTAAGGTGTCTAGAGTTCTTCTATGCTAGTCAATAGGGTATTCAAGCGCAGCATAAAAAAGGGTGTGTTTAATACACCCCCTTTTTAACTAAACGTTTTAAATAAACGTAGCGGAGCGCCCGTTAAGAACGTTCAATAACCATTGCTATCCCTTGCCCAACACCAATACACATTGTAATAAGAGCATAACGACCTTGTGTGCGTTGTAGTTGATGGCTAGCAGTTATCGCAAGCCTTGCACCAGACGCACCTAGTGGATGACCAACAGAAATAGCGCCACCGTTGGGATTAATACGGGGGTCATCTTCGGCAATACCCAGTTGTTTTAAACCACCAAGCACTTGCGCAGAAAACGCTTCATTCACTTCGATAATATCCATTTGTTGAAGTGTTAAACCCAGTCGTTTTAATAATTTTTGGCAGGCAGGCACGGGGCCTAATCCCATCATCGATGGTTCAACACCCGCTGATGCGCCGCCTAGAATACGGGCCATAGGTTTAAGCTCATGTTGTTCACCATAAGCACGTGAGCCAATAACTAAAGCCGCTGCGCCATCATTAATACCAGATGCATTGGCGGCAGTAACAACGCCATCTTCATAAAGCGTGCGCATGCTGGCCATTTTATCTAAGCTTGTATCGGCCCGTGGGTGCTCATCTTTATCGACAATAATGTCAGGTTTGCCACGTTTTTGTGGAATGTTAACGGGAATTATTTCTTTATCAAAATAGCCTTTCGCTGTTGCGTCAGCCCATTTTTGTTGTGATTGATAAGCAAAAACATCACATTGCTCACGCGTAATACCCAGAGCTTTAGCGACGTTATCAGCAGTTTCTGGCATGGCTTCGTGACCATATAGTTTTCCAATTATTGGGTTTGGAAAACGCACACCAATGGCGCTGTCGTAAACCGTAATGTCTTTACTAAATGCGGTGTTGCTTTTGTTAAAGGTTAAAGGGGCACGTGTCATGCTTTCAACACCACCTGCAATAAATAAACTACCCTCATCACAGGAGATAGCACGAGCGGCGTCAATAATTGCGGCTAAGCTACTGCCACAAAGCCTATTAACGGTTTGCCCGCTTACCTCGACAGGTAAGCCTGCGGCTAATGTCGCATAACGTGCTACGTTCCGGCTATCTTCACCGGATTGACAAGCGCAGCCCAAAATAACATCGTCAATTAATAATGGGTCAATATTGTTTCGTGTAACCAGCGCCTTAATAACGCTAGCGGCTAAATCGTCCGGTCGGACGTGTGCCAGTGAGCTGCAATATTTTCCAAAAGCAGTTCTTGCTCCATCGTAAATGTAGGCATCTAACATGGATGTCTCCTTAAGTTAAGTTGTGGTTGAATGTTGATTAAGTGCTTAATGTGTAGGCGAGTTTAATGCCATCGCTAATGGCTTGTGCTGCATCAAGTTCTCGTACTTCTTTAGCGCCGCCTATTTTGTATACATTGGGAGCTAAATCGCCAAGTTGTTGGGCAAGTTCATCGCGTGATTCTTGCCCTGCGCAAATAACAATGCTGTCAGCGTGTAATAACTGAGTGGTTCCTTCTTTTTCTATGTGTAAGCCTGTTTCATCAATTTTTATATAGTTAAGTTCACCAAGCAATTTAACACCACGTTTTTGCAATTCTGCTTGATGAATCCAGCCGGTTGTTTTTCCAAGCGTACGCCCAAACTTTCCAGCCTTACGTTGTAAAATCGTAACAGTACGTTTGCTTTTTATTATCGGTTTAACTGACGCGTTTAGCCCACCAGACTGAAGACCTGTTGGATCAATTCCCCAATGTTTGTTAAACGAGTCAATGGGCTCTAGGCCGTCATCTTGATGGGTTAAAAATTCAGCCATATCATAACCAATGCCACCGGCACCTATTATAAGCACGGTTTGACCTATTTTCTCTGGTGAATTAAAGGCCTCTTCGTAGCTAAAGACATTAGGGAGATGAATACCTGGAATATTTGGTTTGCGTGGCTTAATACCAGCAGCAATGACAATTGAGTCATACTTTGCATCGTTTAGCTGCGCTAAGGTGACCGTCGTATTTAGCTGAGTATTAACGTGGTATTTTTTAAGCATAACGTTGAAATACCGAAGTAATTCATCAAACTCTTCTTTACCCGGTACCTTACGTGCGTAAGCCATTTGTCCACCAATATCAGCAGAAGCGTCAAACAACGTAATGTTGTGACCAAGTTTTTTAGCTTCAATAGCAAAAGATAAACCAGCCGCCCCAGCACCAATAACGGCAATATTTTGTGGGTTAGGGGCTGGTGGTAATTTGGACATTTTTGTTTCGTGGCAGGCACGCGGGTTTACCAAACAGCTAACAGTTTTAAAATTAAATAAATTATCTAGGCAAGACTGATTGCAGGCAATGCAGCTATTTATTTCATCGCTTCGTTGTTGCTGGGCTTTTATAACAAAATCAGGGTCAGCCAAAAAAGGCCTAGATAAATAGACTAGGTCGGCATCTCCTTGTTGTATAAGCGTGTTGGCCACCTCGGTGGTGTTAATCCGGTTGGCAGCGGCAACAGGGATATTGACCACTTGTTTAATCATACGGGTAGCCCAGCTAAAGGCAGCTCGTGGAACTTGCATCGCAATGGTTGGTATAGATGACTCATGCCAACCAATACCCGTGTTGATCAAGTCGACACCGTTAGCCTCTATGAGCTGGGCAAATTGTTGCGCTTCATGAATAGTCCAACCATCTTCAACCAGATCAAGCATTGACATGCGATATTGAATAAAAAATTGAGAACCTACTTTTTCTCGAATCGATTGCAATACTGTTAATGGAAAACGAGCACGGTTTTCGAAACTGCCACCCCATTGATCGGTTCGTTTATTCGTACGCGAGGCGGTAAATTCATTAAGAAAATAACCCTCGGAACCCAATAATTCAATGCCGTCAAAACCAGCTTGTTGCGCAAGAGAGGCGCAATTTACGTAATCGTCAATGGTACTTAGAATGTCCTTCTCAGACATTTCTTTGGGTTCAAATTTATTAATAGGTGAACGAATAGGGCTGGGCGCAACTAGGTTCTTTTGCTTTGCGTAACGTCCAGCATGAAGAATTTGTAAAATAATATGACTACCTGATTCATGTACAGCCTCTGTAATGATTTTATAATCGGCAACTTGTTCAGGGTCTGTTAGTTTCATTGAACCTGGGCTGAGCAAGCCTTGCTCATTAGGCGAAACACCACCGGTAACAATAAGGCCAACGCCGCCGTCAGCACGTTCTTTATAAAAAGCAGCTAAGCGGCCAAAAGGGTCGTCACTATGATCTAGCCCAGTATGCATAGAGCCCATTATGAAACGGTTAGCTAAGCTTAAAGAACCAATTTTAATGGGTGAAAATAAGTGATTTGGCATACGTTTCCTTTTTTGCATAAGTGTATTGATGCGTCTTTGCCTTTAAGATTTTGAAGCAGATTAAAGCGCTTCACAAACTAACGATTGTTTGATAGATTGTTAAGCAATTATACCGCTCAAACAGAACAAATACAGCATAGCGCCACGATGATAACGGTGGGTTAATCTATCAATTTGGCAATGGTGTTGTGAATATTACGTTAAATGGACGAAAAGAAAAGTGAGTGACCCAGATGCCGGATGAAGAAATAATAAAGATTAACTTCAATAACAACGGTTAATGCTGCACGATGGTGTTTATAGGCTAATAGTTTATTAAAAGTGTTGATAGCAACGCTATGTATCAGCTAGCCAATTAAAAAACAAACCTAATGACTGATGAAATGCTATTAAACTATAGCGCTTGAAAAGCCTTGGTTTGCTGCGTTTTTAATAATAAATATATAAATAATATGATTAACACTATACAACTATGCCGCTCGATTTTATTTGTTCCAGGTGCGATTCAAAAGCGCATAGATAAAGCGGCGAACATTCCTGCAGATGCGATAGTTTTTGATCTGGAAGATGCCGTATCGCCCGATGATAAAGTGCGTGCAAGGCAACAGGTGGTAGAAGCCTTAAAGTCGTCCGCTTTTAAAGGCAAACAATTGATTGTGCGAATCAATGGCATTTCTACACCTTGGTTTGAAGAAGACATTAAGGCAGTTGTCGCGGCTGGTAATAGTGCAGTGATGTTGCCAAAATGCGAAACGCCAGAAGACGTTAATGCGGTAAAAAAATATTTTAATAAAGCCGATATTGCGCTGTTTGTTATTATTGAAACAGCAAAAGGCGTGTTGGATGTAGCGTCAATTTCAAAGGTATTAACACCGCAAGACTCTGTTTGTTTTGGTCATGTGGATTTTGCTGCCGATATGGCGCTTAATGAAGCCGATGCCAGTGAAGGGGTTATTTACCAGTCACGCTGTCAAGTTGCCTTAGCGGCAAGAGCGTTTGGCGCATCGCCTATTGATAATGTTTGCTTAGAAATTGCCGATGAAAAAGCAATACACGATGACACCTTAAAAGGCCTAAAACTCGGGTATGCTGGAAAGCTATGCATACACCCCAACCAAGTGCCCATTGTTAACAAAGTGTATACCCCAACACTGGATCAAGTAGACAAAGCAAAAGCTATTTTAGCGGCCTGGGATGTTGCTCAAAAAGAAGGCCACGGGGTATTTACCTTCCAAAATAAAATGATTGATCTGCCTGTTATTCGCGCCCAACAGAGTATTTTAAGGCGCTATCAAATGGCGCAATAATAAGAGACTTATACGCATGAAAGAGATTTTAATTGATGGCCCTTATTTTGAAGACTTTACAATTGGCGAGTTCCTAGAAGAACCGCCATCCATAACCATTACCGATGGCCATGCAACCTTGCATCAAATGTTGTTTGGTGATCGTTTAAGGCTGCCGTTAGATCGTCATTTAACGCACGAAATAACCGGTTCAGATCGTCCGTTAGCAAACGCTATTATGGCAATGGGTTTTGCGATAGGGCAAACAACCTATGCCACGCAAAATGTAATGGGTAATTTGTTTTATAGAGGCTTGGTTCTTAAAAAACCGGTTTATATCGGCGATACCTTAAGCACAACAACAAAAATTGTTGCCTTACGGCAAAATAAAGTTAAAGGCGGGCGTCCCTCAACAGGTATGGTAGGGCTTGAAATTACCACCACAAACCAAGGGGGTGAAGAAATTTTGCACTTTTGGCGCTGCCCAATGGTGCCGTGTCGTGACCCAAAAGTACAAACCAGCCATGCAGATGACTTAGATATTATGCCGTCTGATATTTCTACGCAAAGCTTGGTAGAAGCAGTACCAACAGACTGGGACTTGGCAATGTATAAAAAGCGTTTTGCGGGCATCCATTTTGACCAAGTAGAAACAGACGTTTTATTTAAAATTAAAGCAAGGGACACAGTAACCTCCGCGCCAGAACTAGCCAGAACAACGCTTAACCTAGCTATGACACATACAGACGCTGGCGCCAGCGTTTATGGCAAACGCTTGGTATATGGTGGGCATACTATCTCGATGGCAGCAGCCCAACTAATAAGAGCCCTGCCAAACACCTTGTCAATATTAGCTTGGAGGCACTGTAATCACCTAGCCCCCGTGTTTGAAGACGATATTTTACGTAGCGAAATATCAGTATTGAAAAAAACACCGTTAGCATCGGGTGGTGGGCTAGTAGATTTACAAATCAATGTATGGGCTGACCGCGGAGAAAACGCGCCTAAAGAATGCAAAAATGACCACGTACTAGACTGGGGATTAGTTATTTTTATGGCATAAGCCCACTGCTAAGGTACTACCGTTAAAGAAAGTAGGGCGGCTAAAAGGGTTTTATCCATGTTCGTTGTGCTAATATCAAAATACATGGAAGTACTATCCACCTATATACAACTAATACGTGGACATTGGCTTTCCGCTTATTAATACTGTTATATGGCTTTATGCCTACGCCTCTCTAGTAACCGGTATTATGTAAAAGGATTATTATGACACCTTCAGTTTTTGTATCTTATTCCCACGATGATCTAGACCATAAACGATGGGTTTTAGCTTTAGCCACCAGATTACGCAAAAGCGGCATTGATGTGACTCTAGACCAATGGGACTTAGATGCAGGTGATGATCTAGGCTCCTTTATGACGAATAATTTAGCGAATGCAGACAGGGTGTTGATGATTTGCACTCCAAATTACGTCGAAAAAGCTAATGAGGGAAAGGGTGGTGTTGGTGTGGAGCGGATGATTCTAACCGCTGAGTACTTATCTAATATTGATAGTAATAAAGTTATCCCCGTAATAAAGAAACATGGAGCAGAACCCGTACCAGCATTTTTTAGCACAAAGCTGTACATCGACTTCTCGCAACCTGGTGAATATGAAGCAGCCTTTGATGACCTGCTTCGAAACATACTCGGAAAACCTCTAGTAGAGAAACCAGAAATTGGTAATAGTCCGTTTGAAGAATCTGTCGATGCAATGCCACAACCATCCCATGATCCAGTAAAAGACTTAATGAAAATCGTAATCACAGCTTATGAACAGCGTGGCGATAGCTCTTTCGAAATTCGCAGACTCCAAACCTCTGGATTTGCCTCATCAAGGACTATGGCCGATGTGATCATCAGCAAAGCTGTAGAAAGAGGATATGTGAGCATGGACCACATGAATGGCTGTGTGTGGCTAGAAGACAAAGGTAAGCATTACGCTATTGAGAATGAGCTAGTTTAGGCATGACACATTGTACGTGTACGACATATAACAAGCGGCAGCAGTCGGAACGTTTTTTCGCTCCTTCGTCGCTACAAAACGTCCGCTGTGCCGGGCGTTATGTTTAAAAAGGAAGAATTATGACCGATAGATTTTTAGTGCCAGCATATGGGCCAGATGAAAAAGCATTGGGTATTGCACTTCAGTCTCTTGGCATTCTTGGGAATAAATACAATAGTGACATTGCACTTGTTGTACCCGCTCTTAAACATGCCGATGGCACCATTTTAAAAAGGCTAATTCCGGAACAACAATTAAAAGAACTTTCCAAAGGCAAAACTTTATTATTTGGCGAAGACAATATCCCGCTCTCTATGGTTTCTCCATTAACACTGAATAAAACAAGGGCACAAGTCATTCTTGGTGTTTTCGCCTCTAAGAAAATGATTAATAAAATTGAATCTAAAGCAGATTTAAAAGCAATAATTATTTTGCCTTGGGCAGGCGAGGCTGATATAAAAGAATGGAAAGATACTTACTCACCAACAATTTTAGAGTCAAATGAAAAAACATAACAAGCGGGTCAAATTCGCTTCGCTTGGGCGCGCAAACAGCGCGCGCCATTTACCCTAGTCGTTATCTCTTTAAATCATGAAGGTGGCTAGAATGTCTGTTTGGAAGCTTCAAGAATTACGAGATTTAGTGGAAAAGACTTATGGGGCAGAGCAACTTGCCAAGGCCGCGGATCATATAAATTCAGTAGATTGGAAAATTCGAGCTGCGGGTTACCATTCATATCTAGCAAAAAATTCTTTTGACGGGATCTTTTCTGGAATCGAAAATGAACCAATGCACGCTATCAAAATGATTCTTAGTTCAGGCAAAGGTGCATCCAATTTTAATGATGCTAGCTTTATATATGAATCTAATGTTATAGCCTGTGCTCAAACAATGCACTCTGTTAGCGACATAATAAGTCATGTAATCCACGATGCGCTTTTTATCGAAGGTATCGACGAAGACAGTATCGATTTAAAAACTATCCAGACGAAAATTCCACCTAGTGCACTTAAAAGCTCTGTTGTTCGCGTCCTTGGATTAAAGTCCTATCTCTATCTTAAAGATTTCGTAAATACCACTAAACACATTAGGCTTGTTGGAGCAGCTTATACCGTCGATGTAGCTGGTGTGGATAAATATCCAAACGGTATGAAATTTCGGAGCTTCACATGCAAAGATAGGAGGCATCCAGCCAAATGGGGAGAGGACCTTCTAAAGGAACTTAATCAGCTGTCAATCGAATTTGTAAACCTAGGGCAAGACATTAATGATTACCTTGCCAAATAATAGAGCTAACAAGTGGGTCAAAGGCGACGCGGGAAAATCCCCGCGCGCTTTACCCTAAGCGTTATATGGTAGCAGAAACATCACAAGCCTAAGGAGAAAAGTAAATGTTTGATTTTATGTTTGGTGGGAAAAGAAAGCTGGAGCTTATCCGTGAATTGCTTGAGCAACGAATGAGAGAAGAAGGTTTTGACGATATGGATTCACGACTGAAAGTTAAGGAACTGGGAAAACTACAACTTATCGGAACACCAGAAGGTGCCATTGTCACTATTGTTGAGACAGTTGTAAAAAGCCAAAGGCAAGGCGCCTTACTTAGTCAAATATTAGCCTCAATAGAAAACCATAGAAAATCGCTAGGCTCTGATCCTCAAGAGTTCTCCGAAATTATGAATATAGCAAGTGGACCTCAAGCAGGCGAATCGGTAGGCATTTATTGCCATTACCGGCTCAATCTTGAACACCCAGGTTTAATTTCCCTTGAACAGTGCATGAAAGCATTGGAACAATGTGCTCAAGAAATAGCTACATGGTAGTAGCTAGTTCCGGCGATCAATTTAGGGTCCCACATCACACCATCACGTACCATTGAATTTAAGATAATAACCAGCTTTCGAATACACGCAATTAATGCAACTTTTTTAGGTTTTCCGCTAGCCACTAAGCGTTGATAATAGGAATCAAGAGGCTCAGACTCGATTGATTTAGCATCTTAATATTTAACATTAGCTTTATATGGAAGGGCCCAACTATGCGTAGGCTTTTTGTGTTTTTGCTGCTTTTATCCGCCTCATCGTACGTTTATGCGTTTTGGAGCAGTTATGCTTATGTGTCTTCTGTAACAGAAAGTGAATTTGATCTAAGAGTTTATGTAGCGCCTGTAAGTGAAGGCAATGGGTCGTATTTGGTAAGGCTAAAAGCGGTTGCATACCCCTATAAACAAGCGTGGGTTATAACAACGCCACAGTCTATACCACCTAATGAACAGAATCAGCGAGTGCGTTTTTGGGGGAAAGAATTAAGCCTGTCTGGTGTTGAATTGATTATTCCACTGCGCCCAACAGAAAGGTCTTTTTTGAACCGGCTTCATGATACAGAAGAAGGAAAATTCTATGAATTGCTTATTCCAGCAGAGCAGGTTCACCGAACTTACATTTATATAGATTTCCCTGAGCCAGTAGAAGATGGTGGCTATTTTTATTCAATAGATATTGGTTCGTACGTTAAAGCCAGACAATAAAGCCGACCATTGCCGTATTTGAAAGCCTTAGTTTCTGCGCCTTTTTATACCTTTGCTGCGCTTATTCGGGCGTGCTTTTTTTTCCGGTGTAATACTCTGGGTGATAAGCAAGAACTTGTTCGCCATCGCTACTCCATGCATGGCAACCATCAATATAGAAGGGTTTTGATGTTTCGTTCTCAGTTTTGCCTTTTGCGATTCCCGCCATTGTTTGGTAAATCGTTGTCGTGGCAGGCCCTACAAGATCGGCTAGGTGCGTACAACCTTGAATACCGGCTACTAAAGACTTTACTAAACGTGTCCACCCCGGGGCTATTTGTTTACCAATTAGTTTGTTGAATATAGGCGTGATCTCACCACAACAACCGTAGGGTGAATGGTCTGTTACTGCAATGCAATCGTGAACCAACAGATTGGTATCGACTGTTAAGCGAATCCACATTTCATGAATGGGTTCACCCGGTTCAATGGTGCCACGGTAAGAGTTCTCAAGAGGGTAGGTTTTAATATCTGTAATCTGTGCATCGACATCCCATAAACCGTCAGGCCTTTTAAAGCCGTTACAAGTAATTTGGCGAGTATGTATGTTTTCTCGTGGATAGGTGCTTTCAGGTAAAGGCATAAGATTTTTTGCGTTTAGTTACAGTGGGGAGTTACTTCTTGCTTGAAATTATAATCGTTTCTAGTCGTTTGTTGTGCGAGCGAGTGCAATATTTGGATATGTTTTTTTGTATTTGCAAACGTAGCGAGGTTGCTGAGGTGTTGCCTGGCCTGTGTTTGGTTGTAGTCAGCTTGAATGGCTTATCGTTGCAGAACCAAGCGGTTGTAACGATAAGCTCGTTGCGCCTGACTGATGGCTTGGGTATAGTCATATTTTACCTAGCGCTAGTTTGAATTTAAGTATACGTTCGAGGAAATATGATGTCTATAAAAAGCACAATGATGGATTACCCATTAACATTAAGCACCTTAGTCGAGCGCTTAAAGACGTATTATCCGCGTGTGGAGGTGGTGTCAAGACTGCCAGATAAAACCCTGCATAGAACACACTATTTAGATATTCATAAACGAACTAAGCGCTTAGCTTCGGCGTTAACAAAGCGGGGTGTTAAAAAAGGAGAAGGCGTAGCGACCCTAATGTGGAATCATTACGGGCACCTTGAGGCTTACCTTGGGGTGCCTATTATGGGCGGTGTTCTCCATACTGTGAATTTACGATTATCGCCCAAAGATATTGCTTATATTATTAATCATGCTGGCGATAAGGTACTTATTATTGACGATATTTTGCTGCCTTTATATGAGCAGTTTAAAGATGATGTGGCGTTAGATGAAGTGATCGTTGTTCCGCTAACAGGCGAAAAGGTTAATAGCGAATATACTGATTACGAGGATTATTTAAAGCTTGGTGATGATGACTTTAGCTACCCTATTATTGATGAAAATGATGCAGCGGGGATGTGCTATACCTCGGGCACAACAGGCCGCCCTAAAGGGGTTGTGTATAGCCATCGCTCAACGGTTTTACATGCAATGGCAGAGGCTATGGTTGATACATTGGGTGTTAGTCAGTCTGATGTGGTGACGCCTGTGGTGCCAATGTTTCATGCCAACGCTTGGGGGCTAAGCTATACATCGGTGCTAGTCGGTGCAAAACAAGCGTTACCGGGCCCACATTTAGATGCTGAGAGTTTGATGGATTTATACCAAAGCGAACAAGTAACGTTGAGCGCTGGTGTGCCCACCATTTGGATGGCAATAAAAACAGCCAGAGAAGCAGAGCCGAATCGCTGGAAGACAGCGCCTAATATGCGAATGGTGGTTGGCGGAGCGGCTGTTCCAGAGTCTTTATTTCGGGCGTTTGATAAGTTTGATATGACTATTATTCAAGCGTGGGGAATGACAGAAACTGGGCCGTTAGCCACCGTAGGTATCGTTAAAGAAAGCCTATCTGACCTTGATGAAGATGCAAAATATGCCTGCCGAATTAAACAAGGGTTAACGTTGCCCTTTATTGATATACGTATTGTCGATGAAGAGGGTGTTGAATTACCTTGGGATGGTAAAACATCTGGTAATGCCGAGTTAAAAGGGCCGTGGGTAACCGCTGCATACCATAAGAATGAAGGTGCTGAGGATAGTTTTAGCGAAGATGGTTGGCTAAAAACTGGGGATGTTTGCCAGATAGATCAAGAGGGTTATGTCAAACTGACCGATAGAACAAAAGACCTTGTTAAATCTGGCGGCGAATGGATTAGTTCGGTGGATCTTGAAAACGCAATTATGGGGCACCCTGATGTATTAGAAGCAGCAGTCATTGCTGTTGCACACCCTAAATGGGATGAGCGGCCTCTAGCGGTTGTTGTGGTTAAGGAAGATAAGCAAATAACAACGGACGATATACGTCAATTTTTAGAAGGCAAGTTTACTAAAATGTGGTTGCCTGATGCGGTGGAGGTGATTGCTGAAATTCCTAAAACATCAACGGGTAAATTTATGAAAATGGCACTGCGAGAACAGTATAAACACTGGGTTTGGGAATAAATTAGAAACGTTAATTAACATTTAAATAGGACGAATAATATGAAAGATGCGGTCATTATCGAAGCAGTACGCACACCTTTTGCTAAATATAATGGCGCATTTAGAGACATACCTGCCAATAAATTACTAGCTAATGCGTTACAAAGCGTGGTGTCTAGGTCAGGTATTGATAAAGAAAAAATCGAAGATGTTATCGCAGGCTCTGTAACTCAAATTGGTGAACAAGCCGCAGATATTGCCAGACAATCCTCTTTAATGGCTGGGTTTCCGGTGGAAGTGGCCGGTGTTACGTTGAATCGTTTTTGTGGCTCGGGTCAGCAAGCGGTGCACTTTGGCTCACAAGTTATTGATGCTGGAGATGCCAATTATATTATTGCTTGTGGTGCGGAAAGCATGACGCGTGTTGCGATGTTAACAGATATGACTCTGGGAGAACCGTATAAAGACTTTGCGCCAATGGGGGCAGAATTACTTAAACAATACCCGCTAGTGCATCAGGGTGTTAGTGCTGAATTAATAGCGGATAAATGGGGTATTAGCCGTGCTGACGTGGATGCCTTTGCTATTGATAGCCATGCTAAAGCTCAAGCGGCTATTAATACCGGCGCGAACAAGGAAATAAGTCCAATGCAAGGGTTAGACAAGGAAGGAAATAGCATTATTTTAGAGGCCGATGAAGGTGTTCGCGCGGTTATAGATTCTAATAAATTAAGTACGCTAAAAACCATTTTTCGCCCGAAAGGCGACGGTGTAGTAACAGCAGGTAATGCCAGTCAAATTTCAGATGGTGCTGCCGCCGTTCTGATCGCCAATAAAAAGATAGCCGTGGCGGATGGTTTTAAGCCAAGGGCTAGGTTCCGTGCTCGTGTCGTTGTAGGTAGTGACCCTGTTTTACAATTAGACGGGCCAATTGCTGCCACTAAATTAGCGTTAAAAAAGGCTGGTTTAACGGTAGATGATATAGATTGGTTTGAAATAAACGAAGCCTTTGCAACGGTTTCATTGGCGTGGATGAAAGCAATAAACCCAGCGCCAGAAAAAGTTAATCCGTGGGGCGGCGCGATTGCACATGGGCACCCATTAGGCGCAACCGGCGCAGGCCTGATGGCAAAAATGCTGGCAGGTTTAGAAGCGACAGATGGACAGTTTGCGCTTCAGACCATGTGTATTGGTTTAGGTATGGCAACAGCCACAATTATTGAACGAATTTAAGGAGTTAGAGAGTGGATTATAAAGATAGAACATTTTTGGTAACCGGTGCAGGCTCTGGTTTAGGTGGTGCAACGGCGTCTATGCTAATTGAGCAAGGGGCTTATGTTGTTATATTGGATATTAATGAGCAAGCCGGTAAAGAGAAAGAAGCTGAATTAGGGGTAAATAGCCGGTTTATAAAAACAGATGTGACCAGTGAAGAAGAAGTGATGGCAGCGATAGAGCTGGCAAAGACTACATTTACAGGTGTGCATGGTGTCATTAATGCAGCGGGCGTAGCCATTGTTGGTAAGGTGCTAGATAGAGACGGTAACCCACACTCGTTAGAGCTATTTACTAAAGGGGTTACTATTAACCTTATTGGCACCTTTAATGTTATTCGCCTAGCGGCGCAGGTGATGGCTAAAAATGACCCAACAGAAGGCGGTGAGCGGGGAATTATTATCAACACAGCATCCATCGCTGCGTATGAGGGGCAAATTGGCCAAGCCAGTTATTCTGCATCTAAATCAGGCGTGGTAGGAATGACCTTACCCATTGCGCGTGAATTAGCTCGATATGGCATAAGAGTTTGTACTATTGCACCGGGCATTTTTGAAACGCCAATGTTGTCAGAACTTTCAGATGAAGCACGTGAATCTTTAGGTCAAATTGTTCCTTTCCCGCCACGTTTAGGGCAGCCGAATGAGTTTGCTTCACTTGCAGGGCATATTATTGAAAATGTCATGTTAAATGGTGAGGTGATTCGATTGGACGGAGCTGTTCGGTTAACAGCTAAGTAGGCGATATGATGCAATACGAAACATTATTAATAGAAACCCCGGCTAAAGGTGTTGCTTTAATTCGCCTAAATAGACCTCGTCAATATAATGCCCTTAATTCAACTTTATTGGTTGAGTTAGGTGATGCACTAAACCATTTTGAAACCGATGATGCGGTTGGCGCGGTGATTATTACCGGCTCTGATAAAGCCTTTGCTGCCGGAGCAGATATTGCAGAAATGGTCGGTATTAGTGGTCAACAGATGCTTGAAATGGTTGAAGCCTCAACCGGTTGGAGGGCTTTATCGACATTTACCAAACCGACTGTTTGTGCTGTTTCCGGTATGGCATTAGGAGGTGGTTTTGAACTCGCATTACAGTGCGATATTTTATTGGCGACGAAAGGGGCAAAATTTGCCTTACCTGAAGTGAATTTAGGCGTTATTCCTGGGGCGGGTGGTACCCAACGTGTTGCTCGAATTATTGGTAAATCGTTAGCAATGGAAATGATTATGAATGGGCGAGCCCTATTTGCTGAAGAAGCACACCAACGAGGTATTGTTAGCCGCGTAATCGAGCCTACTGAGATAGAAGCCGAAGCCGTTCAATTGGCTTCAGAACTGGCTTCCAGAGCACCCTTGGCAGTACGTGCAGGTAAAGCTTGTGTCAATAAGGCGATGAGTTCTACATTAGAAGAGGGCTTATTGTTTGAACGAAACGCATTTATTCCATTGTTTGATACAGAAGATGCTAAACAGATGATGACGGCATTTTTAAATAAATCGAACTAGTTTCTAATCATTGAAATAAGGGGTTAACAATGGGGTATCAATCAGATTTTCGTGCTGGCTTATTTAACAATAGAAATATTATTGTGACAGGGGCAGGCAGTGGTCTTGGGCGATGTAATGCGCATGAGTTAGCGTCTTTAGGTGCCCGTGTTTTGTTAGTGGGCCGTAAAATTGAAAAACTTGAAATGGTTCGCGATGAAATTATCGAAGATGGTGGGGTTTGTGACCTTGGCAGCTGTGATATACGTGATGAACAAGCGGTTACAGAACGGGTGGCAACATTCATTAAAAACCATGGGCAAATTTATGGTTTGGTGAATAATGCGGGCGGGCAATTTCCATCGCCATTGGAAAAAATCAGTAAGAACGGTTGGAATGCTGTGGTTAACACGAATTTAACGGGCGGTTTTTTAATGGCGCGTGAAGTTTATAAGCAGTCCATGTCAATTCATGGAGGGGCTATTGTTAATATCGTGGCAGACATGTGGGGCGGTATGCCAGGTATGGGGCATTCAGGGGCTGCACGTGCAGGCATGGCTAATTTTACACAGACAGCTGCTTATGAATGGGGGCATGCAAATGTACGAGTGAATGCGGTGGCTCCAGGCTGGATTATGTCGAGCGGAATGGATACCTATGACGCTGAATTTAAGGAGAGGCTTAAAACACTAAAAGATGCCGTGCCATTAGGCCGTTTAGGTAATGAAGCTGAAATTAGCGCAGCTATTTGTTTCTTGTTAAGCGATTCAGCCAGTTATATCAGTGGCACAACTATTCGAGTGGATGGTGCTGCATCACAGGGTAATACGGCTATTTACCCATTAGCTCAGGTGAAAAATTCAACCCCATTTAATGGTTTTCATCGTCAAATAACAGCGGACGTTTTTAAATAAATTGTTTCAAAAATAATGTTTAAACCATTAAAAAATATAACTATTGTTACAATAGCTTTAAACCTTCCTGGGCCTTTGGCAGCAAAACGTTTTTGCGAGCTAGGCGCAAACGTTGTAAAAGTTGAACCACCTCAAGGCGATCCGTTTGAGCAGTATTGCCCAGAATGGTATGCGCAACTAAATGAGGGGCAGCAACGTGAAGTTATCGATATAAAGTCAACTGAAGGGCGTGCACAATTAAATACATTGCTGTCGTCAGCCACCTTATTATTGACCGCTCAACGGCCTGCGGCATTAGAACGATTAGGGCTCGGTTGGAATGAATTGCACGAAAAATTTCCATTGTTAAACCATCTTGCGGTAGTGGGTTATCCGCCGCCGAATGATAATCACGCTGGTCATGACTTAACGTATCAAGCCGCACTGGGCTTATTGAATCCACCTCATATGCCTAAAACATTAACTGCCGATTTAGCCGGTGCAGAACGGGCTGCATTTGAAGGTTTGGCAATGATAATGGCTACTAGAGAAGGTGCAAAAGCTAGGCAGACTTTAGTCGCCTTGTCGGATGGAGCTGAGTACATGGCTCAACCGTTTAATTATGGTTTAACAAGCGACGGTGGTTTGTTAAGCGGTGCTTTAGCTGAGTATGATTTATACGAAACACTGGATGGTTGGGTTGCTGTGGCAGCTCTTGAGTCACATTTTAAAACTAAATTTAAACAGCAGTTAGCGCTTAAATCATTTAATAAACAAGAAGTTGCGATTAGGTTAAAACAAAAATCATCGAGTGAATGGGTGGCGTGGGCTAATCAGCAAGATATTCCGTTAGTGGCAGTAAAAAAAGATTAAAACGAGCATACTGTGTTTGCTGATTAGTGTGCGATATTTAAAATATTTTGTAGAAAATAATAAATAACTAAGGGGAGAACAACACATGCTAACTATTATCATTTGCTTAAGCTGCATCGCTTTTATGCCGTATGTGGCATCGACTATTGGTGGTTATTATCGCGTATCACAAAAGGGTACGTATGATCTTGTTAACCCTCGTGCGCAAGCTCTGCAATTAGTCGGCGCCGGCGCTCGATCACAATACCTTCAAGCCAACTGCTGGGAGGCATTAATACTTTTCTCTGTAGCGATATTGGCTGTGTTTCTTGCTGGTGCGAATATTGAAACTGTTGGTATGCTCTCGGTTGCTTTTGTGGTTATTCGGTGTGTTTATTTTTTTGCTTATTTAGCGAATATGGCTATGTTACGTTTCACGGCATTTACACTTGGTTTTTTTTGCTGTGCGGGTTTGTTTTATATGGCGGTTAACGCAGCTATTCTTTAGTTACTGTGAGATACCCATCGTTGTGAGTTTTTAAAGTGCTTGACTATGATGCAGGTCATATAAGCGGCAAAGGCATTTGTTATAGGTTTAGCATCTTTATATGATGCTAACTGTATGAATACGTTAAACGAAAATCCTTCGCAAGCAGAAATAAAATTCAATATATTTGTTTTAGGCTTTCGCCCATTTTTCCTTGCAGCCGGTGTGTTTTCAATAGTCAGTATGTCGGCCTGGATGGCGATATATGGTGCTGGGTTACAAATTCCTATGGCTGGTTTGCCTAGCTCGTACTGGCATGCGCATGAAATGTTGTACGGCTATACGATGGCGGTGGTGGCTGGTTTTTTATTAACGGCTATTAAGAACTGGACTGGCCAGCAAACTATTCAGTATACAGCTTTAATAATGCTGTGCTTAATGTGGCTGGGTGCTCGAGCTTGTATGTTGCTTGGGGCGAATTTTTTCATTCCTGCGGCGATGTTAGATTTAGGTTTTAACTTCTGTTTATTGTTGGCCGTGTTAGTGCCTGTTTTTAAGGTGAAACAGTGGCGGCAAGCAGGCATTGTGTTAGTGGTTTTTTTAATGGCGTTGTTCAATACGTTGTTTTATCTTGGCGTGTTTGGGGTCGTTGATGCCGGTACCTATTGGGGTATTTATGGCGCTTTATTTTTGTTGTTAGCGCTAGTGATGATAATGCTGAGACGTGTGATGCCTTTTTTTATTGAAAAAGGTCTCGATGAAACGGTTCAGTTGAAAAACTCCTTGTTTTTGGATAGCGCAAGCATTGTGCTGTTTTTGCTATTTGGGATAAATGAAGTATTTATTCTGGATGTGATGACAAGTAGTTATTTGGCGTTATTGTTATTTATTGTTTCTTCCGCCCGTTTATATAATTGGTATGCAAAGGGCATATGGCGTAAACCGCTTTTATGGGGAATTTATAGCGCTTTTATGGTTATAACCTTGGGCTTTTTATTGTTTGCTTTAGTGCCTTATGTGGATGTAGTAACACGTTCGCTTTCAATTCATGCTTTTACTTTAGGCGGGTTTGGCTTGTTGACGCTTTCTATGATGTCACGTGTTACCTTGGGTCACACAGGAAGAGGGGTTAAGCAACCTTCTTCGTGGATTACGGTGGCGCAATGGTTATTAGTAATGGGGGTTATTAGTCGAGTTGTCGTACCATTGTTTTTTCAGCGTTTTTATCTCGAGTCGGTTTTTATGTCGCAACTGCTTTGGATAATAGGTTTTGCCATTTTCCTTGTTGTTAATGTGCCTTTTTTAACAAAAGCAAGAGCCGATGCTGCTGAAGGTTAAACGTGTCCCTTAGCAGCATGGTTCTTTATAAAAACAATGGATAACACGATTAAGCGAGGTGTTAATCTGCCCATGTTGTGAAGCTGTCCACGTCTTCACGTTGTGTTCGATATTGATTTACAGCTTTATCATTATCGGGGTAACCGACAGATAAGCTACAGATGAAGGAGTATTGATCAGAGACGTTTAAACTCTCACGTACCAGATCAGGGTAATCACTGGTTGAGGCCTGCGGGCAACTTCCTAGACCATGGCCGCGGAGGGCTAACATAACACTTTGTACAAACATCCCCATGTCAAACCATGAACCTTGGGCCATTATTTTATCGATAAAGAAAAATATGCTGACGGGCGCATCAAAAAATCGATAATTAGCCAAGGCTGCCTCGGTTCTTTTTTCCTTGTCTTCACGGCCAATATCTAAGGCTTGGTAGAGATCCATTCCACATTGGAAGCGTCTGCCTTTGAACGGCTCGACCCATTCTTTTGGGTAGTATTGATAATCGGGGTTTGCTTTAACGCCATTTTTGGCGGCGTTTAATAAAGCATCTGAAGTAGTTTGTTTTGTTTTACCTTGGGCAACAACGACTTTCCAAGGTTGTGTGTTGGTACCAGATGGAGCCCAACGCGCAGTATCTAGTACATCATAAATTACTTCTTTCGCTACGGGTTTATCTTGAAAGGCACGTACCGAGATTCGTCCTTTAATTGCTTCTTTTATATCCATGGAATTAAGACCGATTCATTTTAAAAAATATATATTATCAGCTTTGTGAGCGTCTAATAAAATAAAACGGGGTTAAAGGTCGATGTGTCTTTACTCAGTTTTTAGAAAGATTAAAGCTTTCAATTTGTTGTACAATTTAAATTCAAATATCTATTAGATTTTATCGTAGGTCAACTCAATATTATCTTTAAAAGAAACCTAATGATTGTTAGAATGTCCTTTAAAGTAACGAAAATGAAGGTAAAGTAAATGAAAGTTTTAGTGGGTGTTAAACGAGTTGTTGATTACAACGTTCGGATACAGGTTAAGGCCGATGGTTCAGGCGTTGCCACTGATGGCGTTAAAATGAGCATGAATCCGTTTGATGAAATTGCTGTTGAAGAGGCGTTACGTCTCAAAGAATCAGGAACAGCAGAAGAAGTGATCGCTGTAACGATAGGCCCTAAAGTTTGTCAGGAGCAATTAAGAACTGCGCTAGCGATGGGTGCAGACCGTGCAATTCATGTTGAAACAGATGATGAAATTCAACCGTTAACAGGGGCACGTATTTTAAAAGCACTGGCTGATAAAGAGCAGCCTAAGATTGTGTTGTTAGGTAAACAAGCGATTGATGACGATAATAATCAAACAGCTCAAATGCTGGGTGCGTTATCACATTGGCCACAAGCAACATTCGCATCAGAAGTAAAAATTGAGGGTGACACAGCACAAGTGACTCGTGAAATTGATGCTGGGCTTGAAACGTTATCAGTTGATTTGCCAGCTGTTATTAGTGTGGATTTACGATTAAACGAGCCGCGCTATGTCAAACTTCCCGATATTATGAAAGCAAAGCGTAAACCGATTGAAACAGTAACCGTTGAGGAACTAAATGTTGAAGCAGCAGCACCAGTCAAGGTTTTAAAAACATCTGCACCGGCAAAACGCCAAGCAGGTATTAAAGTAGAGTCTGTTGATGAACTGGTTAGCGTATTAAAAGAAAAAGGGTTGGTCTAATGAGCAAAGTACTGGTTATTGCAGAACATAATGGTAGTGAATTAAATGGTTCTACAGCACGTGCTGTAGCTTGCGCAAGTGAACTTGGTTTAGAGGCTGTCGATGTGGCTGTGTTAGCTTCCGATGGACAATCGGTGGCAGAACAAGCGGCTAAGCTAACGGGTGTTGCAACAGTCATTTTGGTTCAAAACGAGGTTAATGAGCACGCTGTGGCAGCATTGCTAGCTCCGCAAATTGAGGTGTTAGCATCAGAGTATAGTCACGTGTTCGCGCCAAGCACAACATTTGGTAAAGATTTAATGCCGCGCGTTGCTGCACACTTGGGTGTGCCGCAAATCAGCGATATTATGCGTGTTGAAAGTGCAACTGTTTTTGATCGCCCAGTTTACGCTGGGAATGCGGTTGTAACGGTTGAAGCACCAGAAGGGTTAGTGGTTGGGACGGTTAGAACGGCATCATATTCAGCAGTCTCAACAGAAGGTTCTGCTGTGATCGAAACACGCGAAGTAGCGGCTAACTTGCCTTCACACACGCGTTATGTAGGCCTTACCACCAGTGGCGGCGGCGATCGCCCTGATCTTCAAGCGGCTACAAAAGTTGTTTCTGGTGGACGTGGTGTTGGTAGCGAAGAAAACTTCAGTGTTATTTATAGTTTGGCTGATAAGTTAGGGGCGGGTGTTGGTGCATCGAGAGCAGCCGTTGACGCGGGCTTTATTCCTAATGATCATCAAGTTGGTCAGACGGGTAAAATTATTGCACCGGAACTTTACATGGCCTTTGGTATCTCAGGCGCTATTCAACACCTAGCGGGTATTAAAGATGCTGGAACTATCGTTGCTGTTAACAAAGATGCGGATGCGCCCATTTTTGAAGTGGCTGACTATGGTTTGGTTGGTGATTTATTTGAAGTGATTGAAGAGCTTGAAAAAGCCTTATAAGTACTTTATAAAATAATGAAGGTGCCAGGGCTACTGATAAGCGCTGGCACCTTTTTTTCGTATTAATGTTAGGGGGTAATATGGAACGTGAGTCAATGGAGTTTGATGTAGTGATCGTTGGTGCTGGGCCTGCTGGCTTATCAGCGGCCTGCAAACTGATGCAGTTAGCGCAAGAAAAAAACCAAGAATTAATGGTTTGTGTTATTGAAAAGGGCTCGGAAGTTGGCGCACATATTCTATCGGGTGCGGTGATTGAACCCACAGCGATGGATGAGCTGTTTCCTGATTGGAAAGAAAAAGGCGCACCATTAAAAACAAAGGTCAAAGGAGATGATGTTTATTATTTAACTGGCCAAGAAAAAGGTATCAAAACCCCTAACTTTTTAATTCCTAAACCGATGCATAATGAAGGTAATTATATTGTTAGCATGGCTAATGTGTGTCGTTGGTTGGCTGAGCAGGCAGAAGGGATGGGTGTTGAAATTTTCCCTGGGTTCACGGCATCAGAGGTTTTATATAATGATGATGGCAGTGTTAAGGGTATTTTAACCGGCGACATGGGCGTTGCTGAAGATGGTTCAGAAAAAGATGGCTACATGCCAGGTATGGAATTGTTGGCTAAACAGACGATTTTTGCTGAAGGCTGCCGCGGTCACCTTGGTAAGCAGTTAATGGAAACCTTTAACCTGCGTGAAAATGTTGACCCCCAGCATTATGGCTTAGGAATTAAAGAAATTTGGACAATTGAGCCGGAAAAACACGAAGAAGGGCTTGTCGTGCACACGGCTGGCTGGCCGCTTGATAACCACACTGAAGGCGGCGGCTTTTTGTACCATATGGAAAATAATCAAGTCGCACTTGGGTTTATCGTTGCATTAAATTATGACAACCCACATTTGAGCCCGTTTGATGAAATGCAACGTTGGAAGCTTAACCCTAAAATTTCTCAGTTCCTTGAAGGTGGAAAACGGATCGCATACGGTGCACGTGCAGTTAACAAAGGAGGAATGCAGTCAGTTCCTAAGCTTAGTTTCCCTGGTGGGCTGTTAGTGGGTTGTGATGCTGGTTTCCTAAATGGTGCAAAAATTAAAGGCAATCATACGGCCATGAAAACCGGAATGTTAGCTGCTGAAGCAATTATGGAGTCGATGTTAGCCGGTGATATTGCAAATAAGGCATTAACCGTAATGGACGATAAATACAAATCATCTTGGGTATTTGATGAGTTGTATAAAACCCGTAATTTCGGCCCAGCGTTACATAAATTTGGTACGTTACTGGGTGGCTCATTTGCTTGGTTAGACCAAAATATTTTTGCAGGGAAGATGCCTTTTACTTGGCATAACACCACATCCGATCATGAAACTTTAAAACAAGCTTCACAGTGCGAGGCGCCAGACTATCCAAAACCTGATGGAAAGCTTACGTTTGATAAATTGTCATCTGTTTTTTTATCTAGCACGAATCATGAAGAAGATCAGCCTTGCCATTTAAAATTAATAGATCCTTCTGTTCCAATTAAACATAATTTGCCGCTGTATGATGAGCCAGCTCAACGTTATTGCCCAGCTGGGGTTTATGAAGTGATTGAAGATGCTGAGGGCCAGCCAACGTTTCAGATTAATGGCCAAAACTGTGTGCATTGCAAGACATGTGATATTAAAGACCCTACACAAAATATCACCTGGGTGACGCCTGAAGGGGGCGGTGGGCCGAACTATGCCAATATGTAGTTATGTTATAATCATTCAATTCAGTTAATCGTAAATTTAGCCATGTCGACAATACCAGCAGCTGCTCCAAAAAATAAAGTGAAGAAAACCAGAGAGAGAATTTTAGATGCTTCAGCAGCTTTGTTTAGTAAGCAAGGTTATAACGGTACAGCATTAAGAGATATAGCCAAGTCATTAGATATGAAGGCGGGTAGTCTTTATTATCATTTTGATTCGAAAGAACAGCTAGTTCTTGAGATTTTAAAGATTGGTCTTGAAAATATAATTAATACCGTGCTTGCTCGTGTTAATGCGTTGCCAGAAGACGCGTCGACTCAAGAGGTCTTGATGGAGGCTGCAAAGGGACATTTAACCGCCTTGCTTGAAAAAGGAGACTATACCTCAACGAGTATTCGTAACTATGGGCAAATGCCAACTGCAGTCCAAGAAGAAGGGCGTGTAGGACGAGATAGGTACGAAAATATTTGGCGAAAATGGCTAGTTGCCGCACAGGAAAAAGGTGACATTAAAGCCGATGTCGATTTAAAAATATTAAGGCTGTCTTTACTAGGCTCACTTAATAGAACACTCGCTTGGTATTCACCTGGTGGTAAAACAATTGATGAAATTGCAGAAATTCAAATTGGTTTTTTCTGGGATGGTATTAAAGGGTCATAGTATTAAAGTGAATAACGTCAGCCAACTGTTAAGTTATTCACTTTAAATTTAGTGGTCGTTATAAATGACTTGTTAATTCTGTCACGCTAGAAAATGAGGCCAAATTTAAAATAGCTTGTTGAATCTCAGTTGCTTTGTTTTTTGAGATTGCCAATTGGCAGTTAAGGAAAAATTTCTTAGCAATATCGTCAGCACTTAACGGCCTATCAAAACAACCTCGGTTTTTATGTTCGCGATGTTTCAGGACGCGCCCATCTTTTAAGGTGATATGTACTTCACCGGAGTAATAGGTTGGGAAACCAGAGTTTGGGTCTACCTGATAAATCACTTTTTTTGCTAATGCTGCAACGACAGGGTCTGCCAAGGGTGTAGGTTCTAGATCTGCTAAAGTAAAATCGTGGCGGACTAAAGCAACAGCAACTAAGTAAGGCACACTAAATTGAGCTTCATATGCACAGGTTGGTGCTTGTTTGTTCTCAAGCGGCTCGCACACTGTTTTAACAACTTCCTCGGGAACTAGTGCTGTAATGCTCTCAATTTGATCGACCGTTAATTGATGCTCTTTCGTTAAGTGTAAAGTAGCATCAATGCAAGCATGGGTGAAATGGCAAGAAGGGTAAGGCTTAACGCCTACATTCATAACCTCCCAAACAGAATTTAAGCCGGCGGTTGCTAAATCATAATCACAACCCGGTTCCAGCCCAATCAAGTGACTGTTGTATAAACCAAAACGCCCTTCATAAGGCAAACTCGGGCCAATATATCCGGCCTTAGCAAAGGTCGCTGCCATAATGCCAGATACGGCAGCCCAGCCTGGGTGATAACGCTTGGTCCATGCGCCATCTTCCAAAAATTCAAAATTACCTGAAGCCATACTTAAGGCAATACCTTGCGCCATCGTCATCTGTTCTACGGGCAGCTTCATTAACATGGCAGCGACAAGGGAACAGGCAAATGCTCCTGCGATTCCGGTGGGGTGATGACCGACTTGGTGAAAGGCTCCTTTTGCAACCATTCCAAGTCGAGCCCCGACTTCCATGCCTGCTATATAGGCGGCTAACATCTCTTCACCGGTTGAATTACATTTTTCAGCAACTGCTAAAACACAGGGCCAAACTGCTGAGGTCATATGCACTACACCTGCGACATGAGTATCATCAAAATCTAGTCCATGTATGAGTAAGCCATTGGCCAGCGCAGCATCTCGGTAGGGCATTTTTTCACCTGTTCCGAGTACAATATGCTCACCGGGCTCCTTAAAGAGACGTAGTGCTTCGAGCCCTTTTTTGCTGAAATCATATTGAGTTGAAGCATAGGCGATACCTGTTCCATCTAGAATTAGTTGTAAGGCATATTGCTGAACATCAAGGGGGACGTTATTGAGATTGAAACCATGAACAAATTGAGACAGTTTAGTTGAGATGGTTTGAGAAGCTTGTTTATTCATTTAGCGTTATCCAATGTGAGTAAATGTTATTTTATTGTGAAAAATAACATAAAAAAGCTTAAATTACTTGCAAAATCTAACGATTGTTAGTATTTTATATGGTTGTGCTTTATGCCCTAAGGGTGAGGAGCAAATTGCCTTGAAGGCATTTTGTTTATTGATGCCGAATTTTTTAATTGGTAGCCACTGCCTATGAAAGCTTAGTAATTTAGGCAAAGTAAAACAATTGAAGACTAGAAACGTGAGGGCGTAAATGAAGAGGTGTGCCTGTTTCTAGTGATCCAAAGCAAGATGATAACTAACAGTAGGTAAGACTAAGACACTAACAAGAGTTAGGCAGACGCACTATTAACCGCCCGGGTGTCTATAATGGCTTCACGAATTAGTTGAAGACTATAAAACGAGAGTTAAGCGGCTATAGATCAACAATAAAACTATCAACCCATACCGTTTAGGGTGTAGATAACCAATCAATAAAACTTATTTAAAAGATAAATTTAATAAACTAAGGCAATAAAGGAGTTATACGTGGATTTAAATTATACCCCCGAGGAAAAAGCCTTCCAGCAGGAAGTGCGTGAATTTATTAAGGAAAATTACCCTAAAGATATACAAGAAAAAGTAGCTAAAGGTATTGCCCTTAAAAAAGAAGACTACGTACGCTGGCAAAAAATTCTGGCGGCTAAAGATGGTTGGGTTGCTCCAGGTTGGCCTGCTGAATATGGTGGCCCAGGTTGGACGCCGGTGCAAAAATATATCTTCGAGGAAGAGTGCGGTGCAGCTAATTGCCTTAGGACAGTAGCTTTTGGTTTAGTGATGTTAGCACCGGTGTTGATGAAATATGGTACGCCTGAACAACGCGATAAATATCTAAATGATATTCTTCATAGTAATGTGTGGTGGTGCCAAGGTTATTCGGAACCTAATGCAGGTTCAGATTTGGCTTCATTGCAAACAAAAGCTGAAAGACAGGGCGACCATTACATTGTCAATGGCTCAAAAACATGGACAACACACGGCCATTACGCCGACATGATGTTTACACTGGTAAGGACCAGCCAAGAAGATCGAAAACAAAAAGGCATTAGCTTTTTATTAATTGATATGAAATCGCCAGGTGTTTCAACCTCGCCGATTATTACGGTTGATGGCATGCATGTGGTTAACCAAGTATTTCTAGAAAACGTGAAAGTGCCGGTAGAGAACCTAGTGGGCGAAGAAGGTGAAGGCTGGACAATTGCTAAATCATTATTGATGCATGAGCGAACATATATTGCGCAAGTACCTCGTTCAAAAAGACAAATTAAACGTCTTAAAGAGCTCGCTTCAAAAGAAAAATATAATGGTAAGCCACTGATTGAAGATGCGATGTTTAAAGCGAAAATATCAGCGGTTGAAATTGAATTAATGGCCTTAGAAATGACTAATATGCGCGTGTTGTCCAAACTTGCATTGGGCGATGCGCCGGGTGCTGAGTCCTCGCTTTTAAAAGTTAAAGGGACAGAGGTTCAACAAGCGATCACTGCTTTATTAATGGAAGCAGTTGGTTATTTTGCCTTGCCTTATGTAAAAGAGTCTATGACCGAAGGTTGGCAAGAAGAACCTATTGGGCCGGAAGAAGCATCAGTACTGACGCCTCACTATTTAGATTGGCGTAAATCATCCATTTATGGTGGATCAAATGAAATCCAAAAGAACATCATGGCGAAGGCCGTGTTGGGCCTTTAAGCAGTAGGAGTAGTTAAATGAATTTAGAATTTACTGAAGAAATGATCATGTTGCAAGATGGGATACATAAGTTCTTGCAAAATGAATATGACTTTGAGACTCGCCAATCACTTAGTCGTACAGGCATTGGTTACAGCGAAGAAAATTGGCAAAATTTTGCTGATATGGGTTTATTGGGCGTGCCATTTGATGAAGAGTTTGGCGGTTTTGGTTTTGGCCAAACAGGTTTGATTGTAATAATGGAGGCGATTGGTAAAGGTCTTGTTGTTGAACCGTATTTAGCCTCTATTGTATTGGGTGGTTTATTGATTCAACGAGCTGCAAATACTGAACAAAAAGAAGCCATTTTACCTGCTCTTATTGCAGGGGAAATGAAACTAGCATTTGCCTATGCTGAGCGTCAATCACGCTATAACTTAACTGACGTTGAATTTAGCGCACAGAAAAAAGCAGCTCAATACTGTTTGTCTGGTGCAAAATCGGTGGTATTTAATGCAGAAACGGCGGATAAAATAATCGTTTCAGCTAGAACCAGTGGTGATAATTTTACGCCAGAAGGGATTTCTTTATTCATTGTTGATAAAGATATAGAGGGCTTAACCTCGCGTGATTATGAAACAGTCGATGGCTTACGTGCTTCTGAATTAACATTTGATAATGTCATGGTAGATGAAAGCGCCCTTGTTGGTGACTTAGATGGTGCATTTTCCGACATTGAATATGTGATTGATGCTGCAACAGCTGCAGTTTGTGCCGAAGGGGTTGGTGTGGTGACTGAGTTGCGTGATAAAACTGTAGAATACCTTAAAACACGTAAACAATTTGATCAGCCCATTGGTAATTTTCAAGTACTTCAGCACCGCTGTGTTGATATGTTTATGACCGAAGAACAACTGCGTTCGTTGTCCTATCTGGCCGCTATCAAGGTGTCAGAAGATGATACGACTGAACGTGTAAAAAGTGTCTCTGCGGCTAAAGTTTATTTGGGAGACGCACGATCAATTGTTGGTGAGCAAGCCGCTCAATTACACGGTGGTATCGGCGTAACCGATGAATTAGATGTTGCACATTATGTAAAACGTTTAACCATGATGAATGCTGTGTTTGGAGACCGTGATTATCATCTACAGCGTTTTAGTCAGGCTTAAAGGACGTATTAATATATGGGGATGTTGACCTTTCCGATAGCCAGCAAACCGGAGTTTGGTCTTCCAATGAAGGTAGAAGAAGGCATTTTCTTACTGAAAATGCCTATTCCCTATGCGTTAGATCATATCAACCTTTGGTTGTTGAGGGATGGGGAAGGCTGGACGATTATTGATTCTGGGTTTTATAGTGAAGAGGCAACCTTACTATGGAATAAGGTATTGGTAGATTTTTGTCATAATGAACCGATTCAGAAAATAATCATTACTCATTTTCACCCTGATCATGTAGGCATGGCTCAATGGTTAGCGCATAAAACAAATGCGCCCGTGCATATGAGTCAAATTGAATTTTTGACTACCCAGATGGCATGTCAAGAGTATTCTAAGCAGCAAAAAGCTAGACGTAGGGAATATTTTGAGCGTTTTGGTTTAGCTCAAGAAGACATTCAACAGCTACAAGATAAAGTCGGCGGTTATGTTACCGGTGTTCCGGAGGCACCTACCTCATATCAGCGTTTGGTTGATGGGCAGTCACTGTTGATTAATGGCGAGCAATGGCATTTATTACAATTTAATGGCCACAGCCCCGGGCATATTTGTCTGCATAATAAGCAACGAGACCTTCTTGTCTCCGGAGATCAAATATTGCCTAATATTTCGCCGAATGTCAGTGTTAATTTCTATGAAAGTGATGCAGATCCACTGGCTGATTATTTATCCAGTTTAGACACCTTGGCAACCTTAGGTGCCGATACGGTGGTATTGCCATCACACGGTCGAATTTTTAAGGGCATTAAGGAACGTGCAACAATGCTTAAAGAAGGGCATCGTAAATCATTAGATCAAATTTTAGCATTTTGCCAACAAGCTCGGTCAGGGTTGGAGGTATTGCATATGCTCTATGGCAAACGATTAAGTCTATTCAATTTATCGTTGGCAACGGGTGAAGCGATGGCGCATTTAAATTATTTAATTGGAACAGGTGAGGTGACACGTAGTGGCGACCTGGTTTATCAATACAAAACAAATTAAACAGAGAATTGATGATGAGCACTTATGTGAAGTATAGCAGTATGTCGGAAGGTGATGATTTTCTCGACCCAGTACCATTTTTTGAGGTGACAGCGGAGCGTGTGGATAAATACATTGAATCGACACAGGATGAAACACCTCAGCTAAGAGAAGAGGATCAACAAGGGCGCCGTATTGCACCACCCATGTTGGCGGCGGTATATGTGATTGAAGCACTACGAACACGCGTAGGCCCACCGGGCGGAATTCATGCAAAACAACAATTTAAATTTCATCGGCCTGCCTATATTGGTGAAACGCTCTATACCTCGGCAAAGGTACTTAAGTTGTATGAAAGGAAAGGGCGTAACTATGTTGAAATGACAACGCAAACGCACAACCAAGAAGGAGAATTAGTGACCAGCGGAATGATTACACGGATCTGGGGGAAAGAGGCATGAGCGAACTAAAATCTTATGAAGGGTATTGTGTCGGTGCTTCGATAGGTGAATTGACTCAAGCTGTCGATCAAAGCATGATTGATGCTTATGCTGACGCGTCAGGCGATATCAATCCTTTACATATTGACCCTGAGTTTGCGAAAACCACTTTTTTTGGTCGGACGATTGCTCATGGTTTATTGACACTTGCATTTGTTTCTCGAGTTTTATCAGCTTGGAACTGGCAAGGATGGGCTTATGGTGGTGAATTGAATGTGTCATTTTTAGGCCCCGTTTACCCCGGTGATACTGTGTGCGTATCAGGTGATATTGAACAGATAGAGAAAAGAGAAGATGGCGTGTATGCTCGATGCCAACTGGCATGTTTCTGTGGTGAAAGAACCGTTTTAAAAGGCTTTGTCATTAGCAAAATATCAAAATAAGGATACAGGCAATCGATTAACTATTTAGCGGTAAAAAGGGGGTATGTATGGCAAAGCACTTAACACCTGAAACGAAAATATCGACCACAAATGAGCAACAGATTTTGGTTCGAAACAAAGATCTGGTCAATGAGTTGATGGGGCATGTTAGTTTTACCGAAATGTTCTTTTTACATTTGATGCAACGCATGCCTAGTAAGGGGGAAATAGCTATTTTCGATGCTGTTTTGGTCACCTTAATGGAGCATGGCTTAACGCCCAGTGCGATAGCCACTCGATTGACAATAATGGCAGCCCCAGAATCGGTTCAAGGTGCTATATCGGCAGGTTTACAAGGAATTGGTAGTGGATTAGTGGGCACAATGGAGGGCATGGCTAAGAATTTACAAGATATTATCACCGCAGAAGAAGGGTTAGAGGCCAGTTGTTTACGCATTGTGAACGGCTTCAAAGCAACACGCCAAGCAATCCCCGGGTTTGGTCACCCCTTTCACAAACCAGATGACCCGCGAACGCCGCGACTCTTTGAAATAGCTCGTCAAGCAGGTGTAGAGGGGCATTATATAGATATTGTTACTACACTATCTAAAACGGTTGATCAGGTATACGGCAAGCACTTAACCATTAATGCAACCGGTGCGATAGCGGTCGTGTTATCAGAAATTGGTGTGCCATGGGATGTGATGCGTGGTATAGCAGTAGTGACTCGCAGTGCTGGTCTGCTAGGCCATATAAGTGAAGAAAGGGAACACCCCATTGCACCATTTATTTACTCGCACATTGAAGACACAGTGCCGTATACCGGCAAACGTACATTAGATGACTAGGTTGATTACCTAATAATGGTTAATACGATTTAGCTAAACCTAATACGCGTTCTGCAATATAACATAAGGCAAGCTGAGGACTGACAGGGGCAATTCTTGGTATCATTGATTCACGAAGATAGCGTTCAACGTGATATTCTTTTGCGTAGCCAAAACCACCGTGAGTCATAACGGCTGTTTCACAAGCATGAAAACCTGCTTCTCCAGCCAAATATTTAGCTGCATTAGCCGCTGCACCACAGGGTTGATTATTATCATATTGCCAAGCAGCCGACATGGCCATCAGCCAAGCAGCTTCTAACTCAGACCAGCACACAGCTAATGGGTGTTGTATGCCTTGGTTTTGGCCAATGGGGCGATTAAAAACATTACGTTCTTTAGCGTAATCGGTTGCTTTTTTTAGCGCAACCCTTCCAAGGCCTATGGCTTCTCCTGCAATTAAAATACGTTCAGGGTTCATCCCATGAAGAATGTATTCAAAGCCTTTTCCTTCTTCGCCAATACGGTCTTCAAGCGGTATTTCTAGGCCATCAATAAATAATTCATTTGAATCAACCGCTTTGCGCCCCATTTTTTCAATTTCATGAACGCTAATTTTATTACGGTCGAAGTCGGTATAAAAAAGGCTTAAACCATGCGTAGGTTTTTTAACGTCTTCTAAAGGAGTTGTTCGTGCTAATAATAAGATTTTATCAGCCACTTGCGCAGTGGAAATCCATACTTTTTGCCCATTAACAATATAACGGTCGTCTTTACGGATAGCCAAGGTTTTAAGCTGCGTCGTATTCAATCCGGTGTTCGGTTCAGTAACAGCAAAACAAGCCTTTTCGCGACCTTCAGCCATGGGTCGTAGCATGCGATTTTTTTGCTCCTCGGTACCATACACGACAACGGGGTTTAAGCCAAAAATATTAATGTGAACGGCTGATGCGCCAGACATACCCGCTCCTGATTCAGCAATGGTACTCGCCATAATGGCAGCTTCGGTAATACCTAAACCTGAACCACCATAAGCTTCAGGAATACAAATTCCCATCCAGCCACCTTCTGCCATTGCTTGGTAAAAGTCATGCGGAAAACCACCTTGCTGATCGCGCTTTAACCAATAATCATCAGTAAATGGCTCGCAGACTTTTTTTATAGCGTCCCGAATGGCGTCTTGTTCATCAGTGTATGAGAAGTTCATGATCCATTATCTATTAAATAATTCCTGCTTCTAAGCTGGCAGCCATAAAAAGCCCGAGCTCCTCTGCCTGGTTTATAAACTCTTCTTTAAAATCACCACGACAAATAAGCGGTTGTTGAACAACTTTCCATCGTAGGCCGGTTAAAATAGATTCAATCGCTCGTTTTGTGCCAGTGCCATCATTGCCTGCACGAATAAGGACTGCACAGGGCATGGCTTCTGTCTTATCCATGCACGGATAATAGTTACGATCAAAAAAATCCTTTAAGCCACCACTCATATAACCTAAGTTTTCTGGGGTAGCTAAAATTAATGCATCTGCATTGATTACATCTTCTGCTTTTGCTTCTAGCGCGGGTATAAAAATAGCTTCGACGCCGTTTACCTCATCACTATTTGCACCCTTTAAGACGGCATTTATCATCCGTTTTATATTCGGCGAGGGTGCATGAGCAATAATAGCTAAGCGTTTCATTTTATATAAAAAAACAATTATTTATCAGTTATTTGCGTGGTTTTTCTAATGTTATTTGCATTTCTTTAAAGCGCTCTATTTCTTCTGGGCTGTAGCCGGCATCCGTTAATATTTCGGTATTGTTTTCACCATATTGGGGAGGGCGGCATTTAAATTTCCCCGGTGTTCGCGACAGTTTTATAGGAATGCCTGTGCCTCTGTACTCGCCCGACTCTATGACCATTTCTCTTGCTTTAGTTTGCGGGTGCTGTAAAGCATCTTCAACCGTTTGTACTGCGCCAGCAGGGATACCTTTGCTCATTAATTCTGCAGTCATCGCTTTGCCATCGCGGTCAGCCAGTAAATCTTCAAGAATAACGCGCAACTCAGCTTTATTTTTGGCGCGGTTAGCATTAATCGTAAACCGTGGGTCTTGTGCTATTTCAGGGTGACCTAATTCTTTACATAAGCCAGCAAACTGACGATCATTACCAATCCCTAGAAACAACATCCCATTAGCGGTAGGGAAGAGGTCATAAGGTGTGATATTTGGATGCGCGCTACCTAGGCGTTTTTGTGGTTTACCATCTAAAAACCAGTTGGCGGCATGCGGGTGAATTAAGCTCACCGCTGTATCATATAAACTGACTTCTATCGATTGGCCTAGCCCAGAAGTTTCTCGCTCATATAAGGCTAATAATATCGCAATAACTGCATTCATGCCGGTGGTCAAGTCAACGATAGGCACACCAATTCGAACAGGTGGGCGATCAGCGTCACCGTTAATACTCATTAAGCCGGATGTGGCTTGAGCAACGGCGTCATAACCAGGGAAACCAGCGTAGGGACCATTACTGCCAAAACCAGTTACACGGCAATGAATTAAGCGAGGGAATTTCTTTTGTAATACATCAGTAAAGCCTATACCCCATTTTTCGAGTGTGCCAACCTTAAAATTTTCAACAAGAACATCTGCTGTTTCAAGTAAGCGGAATAGAATTTGGTGTGCTTCAGGCTGACGCATATCTAAGGCAATGCCTTTTTTATTACGATTAACCCCATCGTAATAGGCACTTCCACGTTCATGATAAGGAGGGCCCCAGCCGCGGGTTTCATCACCTGCGGGAGGTTCAACTTTTAGAATTTCTGCGCCATGGTCGCCTAAAATTTGAGTACATAAGGGGCCGCCTAAAACGCGTGATAAATCAACGACTTTTATGCCGTTTAAAGAAGGGTTACTCATACTATAAAACTGCCTCTGTTCCTAGAATTGTTGTTACCTGACTGGATAGTACACCACCATTGCCGTTAACCAGAGCAACTTCTGGGTTATCAACTTGTCGTGCGCCACACCCACCACGTAGTTGTTGAATGGCTTCAATAAGAATGAAGATGCCGTACATACCTGGGTGGACACATGATAGACCGCCACCATTGGTGTTAACTGGTAGGCTACCGCCGGGTGCAATATTACCATTTTCGACAAAAGCACCACCTTCACCTTTAGCGCAGAAACCTAAGTCTTCAAGGAAAAGGATAGTGTTAATGGTGAACGCATCATAAAGCTCAACTACATCAACATCGTCTTTTGTTAAACTGGCCATTGCAAACGCACGCTTTCCAGCGTCTACGGCAGCGGTGGTTGTTAAGTCCGGCATTTGAGTGATTTGACGATGCCAGTGAGCGGTACCAGTGCCTAATACATAAACGGGTTTATTCGGAAAATCTTTTGCCCGTTCACTCGATACCATAATAACAGCACCACCACCATCGGTTACTAAGCAGCAATCTAGTAAGGAAAGAGGGTCGCTAATCATGCGTGAATTAAGCACATCGTCGCGAGTAAGTTCATCGCGAGCGAAGGCTGCCGGGTTTAATTGCGCCCATTGACGAGCTGCAACAGCTACATCAGCCATTTGTTCACGCGTTGTACCGTATTGATGCATATGACGAGCCGCAGCGAGTGCGTAGGAGCTTATTGGATAACGGGGTTTATAAGGTGCTTCATAAATTTGTTGTTCAGACATGGTGGCCAATTTGCCACCGGCTGTGCGTTGATTACTGCCATAACAAATTAAAGCAACATCGCATTGGCCTGTTTTAATGGCCATAGCAGCATTTAGTGTATGCGCTACAAATGATGAACCACCCACCATACTGCTGTCAGAAAAACGCGGTTTGATGCCTAAGTACTCTGCTGTACTCAATGCCGGCATAAAATGATAAGACGAACCGGTGAAAATACCGTCTACATCGGATAGTTTTAAGCCAGCGTCATCTAACGCGTTATGCGTAGCCTCGGCTAGGATATCTAATGGCATTCTCCCATGAGCTTCGCCGCAACCGGCCAAACCAACGCCAACAACCGCAGATGAACCTCTTAATTCATGTGACATCTTTTAAACTCCCTGTGCTGGTACGAAGACAATAAAAGAACTGTCTTCATCATTTTTGATAACGGCGCTGACTTGATCACCAATTTTTACATCTAATGGGTCAACACCTTCAACGCGGCTCATCAGGCGAGGGCCTTCTTCTAATGTGACGTGACATACATTGTAATTACCGCCGCGTTCGGGCTTACGTCGAACGGTTGTTGTTGAATAAACTTCACCTTTTCCGCTGACCGCTGTCCATTCAAGGTTAAAACTACCGCAATGAGGACAAACGACTCGAGGGAAGAAATGAAATTCTTGGCAGTCTTGACATTTTGGTAAGGAAAAAACACCTTTTTTTAAAAAATCATCGTAGATTTGATCAGGGCCTGGGCCGCTAAATCGCTCATTTTTGGTGCTCATTTATATTAACTCCTGTACAGGTTTTGTTGAGGCTAAATAGTCTTTTTATAAACCTGAAATTCTAACAATTGTTATGTTGTTTATCCAGTGAATTAATACAAATGGACGCGAGAATAATGATAGCTTGAGTGGTTACCAGTGAATATTAACAGGACGAGTTAAAGCTTTTCTTAATAACCACGCAGACAATAAAGAATTGATAAAAACTCTTTATGCAACGAATAAAAAAGTACCTAGGGATGCTGACAATAAAAATCGTTAGGTGACTTGGCAAGAGAAAAAAACGGATGTCAGTCGTTATGCTTGGGGTTTTTTATACAGGGCTTATATTCGGGCTCCTATTGCTTGTTCATGAACTTAGTTGAAATTATGGCGACAAAAGCTTGGGCTTTAAATTAGTCTAAGAAAAATAATAGACTTTGTTATTCTTATGATTCGCGGTATCTAGAAAAACAACAACTCGTTAGTTATTAATTGAAGCGCTTATATAAAGGGTGTTATGAAAAAAATATCAATACAAGAAAAAATGAGACCCAATGGATGTTTTGGTTGTGGGCAAGATAACCCTTATGGTTTGCAAATTGAAAGTCATTGGGAAGGTGACGAAGTAGTTTGCCAATGGACGCCTAAGGAATACATGATTGGGCCGCCAAATTATTTGTATGGCGGAATTTCTGCCAGTTTAATTGATTGTCACTCAGTCAATACAGCCTTGTCGTATGCTCATAAAAAGGTCGGAAATGATGATAAATACGACCGAAGCATTCAGATGGTGACCGGCTCAATGAACCTTCGCTATATAAAACCAGTTCCGATGAGGGAAGTTGAATTACGTGCCACAGTGGAAAAGGTTGAGGGTAGAAAATATTTTATTAAAACAGAGTTACAAAGTGATGGCATAACCTGTGTCAGAGGCGATGTAGTAGCGATTCAACTTAAAGCAGCACAGTGACTCTTAGTTTGTTCGGTTTATAAGATTAGAAGACCAATAAAGGCCCCAGTTTTTGCTGAGGCCTTTATTGGTTTATAACGTTTTAACTACTTTTTTTGACAGTGTGTAATTACTGTTGATCTTTGGTTAATGACTCAACAGGTTTAGGCTCCACAGGCTTAGCTTCTACAGGCTTAGCTTCTACAGGCTTAGCTTCTACAGGCTTAGCTTCTACAGGCTTAGCTTCTACAGGCTTAGCTTCTACAGGCTTAGCTTCTACAGGCTTAGCTTCTACAGGCTTAGCTTCTACAGGCTTAGCTTCTACAGGCTTAGCTTCTACAGGCTTAGCTTCTACAGGCTTAGACTCTACAGGCTTAGACTCTACAGGCTTAGACTCTACAGGCTTAGACTCTACAGGCTTAGACTCTACAGGCTTAGACTCTACAGGCTTAGACTCTACAGGCTTAGACTCTACAGGCTTAGACTCTACAGGCTTAGCCTCTACAGGCTTAGCTTCTACAGGCTTAGCCTCTACAGGCTTAGACTCTACAGGCTTAGACTCTACAGGCTTAGACTCTACAGGCTTAGACTCTACAGGCTTAGCTTCTACAGGCTTAGCCTCTACAGGCTTAGCCTCTACAGGCTTAGACTCTACAGGCTTAGCTTCTACAGGCTTAGCTTCTACAGGCTTAGACTCTACAGGCTTAGACTCTACAGGCTTAGACTCTACATCTACTGGCTTTGAAGTGGCTGCACCTTGATTGGCTTCTGGTGAGCCATTTGCCGTGTCGAGAGGCTTAGGTTTGTTGCTTGTTGTACGCCTTCTTCTGCGAGGGTGGCGAGTACCGTTTTTAACCTCTGTGTTACCAGTTTCAGTGGGCTTAGCTTCTACAGGTTTAGACTCTACAGGTTTAGACTCTACAGGTTTAGACTCTACAGGCTTAGACTCTACAGGCTTAGACTCTAGAGGCTTAGATTCGGCAATATTATTGTTTTGTGACTTAGGTGCATCGCTGTTAGGTGAACGTTTATTGGATCTACGTCGTCTTCTAGGTCGTGATGGTTGCTCAGCATCGTTTTGTTTGGTTTGAGCTGGTTTTGGGTTTGTTTTTTCGTTTGAACCATCAACATTAGCAGCCTGTGATGTATTTGGGTTCTGCTTACTCTGATCTTTGTTATTTCTATTTTTATTTCTGTTTTTATTACGGTTTCTATTTTTATTTTCGTTTGGGTTAGCGTTGCGTTGTTGGTTGCCTTGCTGATTATTGCTCGTTTTATTTGCTTTAGCCGGCTCTTTTTTAACAGGTTGTTTTTCTGATGACGGCACTATTTTGCTTAACAAACGCTTAAAGAAACCATCGTTGGCTACGTTTGATGGTGCTGTTGGGCGTTGTGTAGCAGGCATAACATTCTTAACGGCGGCCGTTTCTTGGCTGACGGCTTCACGTTGATATGGTTTAGCGTCTCGAGTCTTACTATTTTGTAGGCGCTCATGACTGGCAGCCGTATCTTGTTTTGCTTCTTTTGTACGAATTCGTTCTATTTCGTAATGAGGTGTTTCAAGATGTTTATCAGGAACGATAATCAACGATACTTTATGAGTCTCTTCAATTTGCTCAACTTCAGAACGTTTTTCGTTAAGAACAAAAGTCGCGCAATCAATGGGGACATGAACAACTACCCGCGCTGTATGCTCTTTCATCGCTTCTTCTTCCAGAATGCGAATAATGGATAAAGACAGCGACTCAACACTTCGAATAGTACCCTGACCATGACAGCGTGGGCAAACAGGCAAGCTAGACTCTGTTAACGATGAATGGATTCGTTGACGAGACATTTCCAATAAACCAAAGCGTGAAATTCTGCTGAATTGAATACGTGCTCTGTCATGCTTCATCGCTTCTTTAATGCGATTTTCTACCATCCGTTGATTTTTAGTAGGCCCCATATCAATGAAATCGATGACGAATAGGCCGCCCATATCACGAATACGAAGTTGTCTTGCAATCTCATCAGCAGCTTCAAGGTTGATATTGAGTGCGGTCGTTTCAAAGTCAGCACCTTTTGTAGCACGAGCTGAGTTGATGTCGATGGAGGTGAGCGCTTCAGTTGGGTCTATAACAATAGACCCACCAGATGGAAGAGGGACTTCACGTCCGTAAGCGGTTTCAATTTGGCTTTCGATTTGGTAACGCGTGAACAAAGGAACGGAGTCTTCGTAAAGTTTAACGCGCGATAAATATTGCGGCATAATTTGCTGCATAAAATCATGTGCTAAATTAAATGATGCTTCACTATCAATCAGAACTTCATCAATATCAGCACGTAAGTAATCACGAATAGAACGGATAACAAAGTTGCTTTCTTGGAAGATCAAATAGGGCGCTTTACGGTCTTTTGAAGCGAGACTAATGGCATCCCACAAATGTGTAAGATAGTTTAAGTCCCATTGGAGTTCTTCGACTGACTTACCAACACCGGCAGTACGAACGATGAGGCCAATATTTTCTGGAATTTCAAGTTGATCAAGTACTTCGCGTAAAGCTGTTCTATTATCACCGTCAATACGACGTGAAATACCGCCCGAACCCGGGTTGTTTGGCATTAATACTAAATAGCTACCTGCTAAGCTAATTTGTGTTGTCAGCGCTGCGCCTTTATTGCCACGCTCTTCTTTTTCAACTTGTACGACAATTTCCAAACCTTCTTTAATTTGGTTTTTGTCTTTTATATCTTGGGTGTCTAAGCCAATCGCTTGACCGGTAATTTCTTTAAATGGAAGGAAACCATGGCGGTTAGCACCATAGTCAACAAAAACGGCTTCTAAGCTACGTTCTACGCGGGTAATAAGTCCTTTATATATATTTGATTTTTTCTGTTCTCTTGCAGGTACCTCTATATCAAGGTCATAAAGTTTTTGTCCGTCGACAAGGGCCACTCGTAACTCTTCTGTGTGAGTGGCATTGATTAACATTCTTTTCATTTGTTTCTTTTCCTGATGCCGCATAGTGCACAGAAATTATTGGGAGGCGAGAAAGGTGGAGTAGTTTCATATACTAATTGTTATCTTTAAATTTTAGTGGTTTAAAAATAGTTTGTTTCTCACTTGGTTCAGACATAAAAGCTTAAACTTATTTTATTAATTGGCTTTATTGAAATGTCCGTATTAAATTTCTGTATTTATGGGCAATTAAAAATCGCTCATCATGGGTCGAGCAAATAAAACCCGTTTGAATGCCAGTTGTGTAACTGATGCATTCAGATCCTGTTGTAAAGCTGAATAAAGTAGCTGACCTACTTCAATGTAACCACCCCAAAGGGCGAGTTATAAAACGACAGATTAGCTTTGCTAACAGACAATCGTTATCATGTTCACTGAGTTTAATAATTCTTATCTAATACCTATTAAACTTTTCGGACTATAGCAAATTAAGCTAATAACATCAATCAGATATACACTAAAGTTAAAACTATATGAAAACAGAGGCGTATGACAAAGTTCGGTTTATTGAGGTCGACGAAAATTCAGTAGGTCAACGCTTGGATAATTTTTTAATGACGCAGTTAAAAGGCGTTCCTAAAAGCCATATATACAAGATTATTCGCCGTGGGGAAGTCAGGATTAATAAAGGGCGAGCAAAAAACATCTATCGTTTAAAGGTCAATGACCTGGTGAGGGTGCCACCAGTAAAAATGGAAGAAAAAAGCACGTCATCACCAGCAAAGTGGATGTTGTCGAGCCTTGAGGAAAGGGTGATATATGAAGACGAACACTTATTGGTGCTTAATAAGCCTTCTGGTATGGCTGTTCATGGCGGAACGGCAAACAGTCACGGGGTAATTGAAACATTACGGTTTTTACGCCCAGAGGAGCGTTATTTGGAATTAGTTCATCGTTTAGATAAGGCGACCTCTGGCTGTTTATTGATCGCAAAAAATAGAAAAATGTTAAATGGACTGCAATCATTATTACGCAATAGAACAATAAGCAAAACATACACAGCATTACTCTGTGGTGTTATCCATAAACAGTCCGTCAACGTGAATGCACCGTTGGAAAAGCGGACATTAGAAAGTGGCGAACACAGGGTGCGTGTTCACCCTGAGGGTAAAAAGTCGGAAACCTTGTTTGAGAAATTGGCGCAATATAAAGGGGCAACCTTAGTATCAGCGTCGCCTAAAACGGGTCGAACACACCAAATAAGGGTGCATGCTAAGCATTTTGGTCACCCTATTGCCGGAGATGAGCGCTATTCAACACCGGCACAGTATAAATCTTACCGCGAGAAAGGCTTAATGAGGCTTTTTTTACATGCAAGCAAGCTTGAGTTTATACACCCCTTAAGTGAAAAAAAGGTCATGTTTGAAGCGCCTCTAGATAACGAACTTGAAATGTTTTTAAAAACACTATGATTACTCAGTACGATTTAATAATTTTTGATTGGGATGGCACCCTAGTAGACTCTATCGATTGGATTGTTGAGTGCATTCAGACAATAGCTAAGCACCAAGGCATAGATCAACCTAGCCAACAAGCCTGTAAAGATATTATTGGCCTGAGCCTGTCAGAGGCAATGGTAACCTTATTTCCAGAGCTGTCTGATGATGAAAAAATAGCCATGGTTGCTGCCTATCGTGAGGTTTATTTAGCTAAAAAGATTTCAACAAAAGACTTGTTTGTTGATACATTACCGACCTTGGAAAAGTTAAAACAAATGGGTAAAACGTTAGCAGTAGCGACGGGTAAAGGGCAATCAGGTTTGGATAGAAGCCTTGATGGAACGGGGCTTCGCCCTTATTTCGACCACCTTCGGTGTGCTGAAAAAATGCAATCGAAACCTAGCCCACATATGTTATTTGATATTCTTGACGAAAGTGGTATCCAGCCAGACAAGGCGATAATGATTGGTGACTCAACATTAGATTTAAAGATGGCGAATAATGCAGGTGTATCCAGCATAGGCGTCACCACGGGTGCCCACTCACATGAAATATTATCAAAACAGATGCCGGTAGCGTGTATTAATAATTTAATGGAAATATTTGAGGGGTAAGAATGGCGTTTTTTAACAAAGATAAATCAATACCGAATGATCAACAATGGGAGAGATCTGTATTAGAGAAGGTCGCTCTGGCTTCTGTCATAGAACAACGACGGACACGACGATGGAATATTTTTTTCAAGCTTTTATTGTTAACCTACATCATTTTTATCAGTAGCTTGGCTATGTCACCGATGTCTGATGTAAGCACATTATCAAAAGGTCTACATACCGCGATGGTTGATGTTAAAGGAATCATTGTTTCGGGTGGCGAGGCAGATGCTGAGAGTATTATTAAAAGTCTAAAAAATGCAGTTAAGGACCCCAACACTAAAGGAATTGTTTTACGGGTGAATTCTCCTGGTGGAAGTCCCGTACAATCGAGTTATGTTTATGAGGCTATTCGAGAGCTCAAAAATACTCACCCAACACTACCAATCTATGCGGTGGTTGAGGATTTATGTGCCTCTGGCTGTTATTTTATCGCGTCAGCGGCGGATAAAATATTTGTCAACCAATCTAGCATTGTCGGCTCAATTGGCGTGGTGATGAATGGCTTTGGCTTTACGGACACGATGAAATCATTGGGTGTAGAGCGTCGTTTATATACTGCCGGAGAGCATAAAGGATTTTTAGACCCATTTTCCAACGTAAAACCTGCTGAAAAAGCACACGTTCAAAGGATGTTGAACGATATTCATACAGAATTTATCGAGTCTGTAAAAAGTGGCAGAGGAGAGCGTTTAGCAGAAAACCCAGATTTATTTAGTGGTCTAGTGTGGGCTGGCTCTGAGAGTATTGAATTAGGTTTGACTGATGCTATTGGTGATGTTCGATCTGTTGCGAAGAATGAAATTGGCGAAGAGAAAATTGTTGATTTTACAGCCCAGCAACCCTTTCTTGAGAAATTGGCAAAAAGTATGGGCGCTGCTACGGCATCGTTCATGGCTAACTTTACAACACTGAATAAAGTCTTTTTGTTTTAGAGGCGTATAGAAGATAAAATATTCAGCTAAAATTCATGCGAAATGAATAAACTGTTACCCACTCAATGAGCTTTTTATAATGATATGCGCACTTTAAAAGTAATTTTGTTCACTATTTTTTGCAATATGGCTATTTCAAGTCATGTTTTAGCGTGTGATGAGATGATTGTGTTAGCTGTTGCAGATATTATCAGTTTGGATGAAGCGATCAAGACAGTTAAAAAGAATAGTAAAGGGAAGGTTCTTGACGCTCAAACAAAGCAAATGAATGGGCAACCAGTTCACGTAATCAAGGTGTTGACTGATAAAGGACATGTTAAAAAAATTCGTGTTCAAGGTACACGAAAATAACGGAAAGGTTTTTTTATGCGAGTTCTTGTAGTTGAAGATGATCAATCCTTGCAGGAGCAACTGGTTGAGAATTTAACGAAGAGGGGGTTTGCTGTCGATGCGACAGATAATGGTACTGATGCTCTTTATTTTGGTACAGAGTACCCCATTGATATTGCGATTGTAGACCTTGGCTTGCCAGATATCCCAGGGATGGAAGTTATAAAGCAGCTTCGTGCTAAAGATATCAATTTCCCAATACTTATATTGACGGCTCGTGCACGTTGGGAAGAAAAGGTTGAGGGTTTAGAGGCAGGCGCAGATGACTATTTAGTTAAGCCATTTCATACCGAAGAGCTATTAGCGCGGATGAATGCGTTGATTCGTCGTTCTGCCGGTGTTGCATCTCCAATGCTTGTGTGTGGCCCAATATCATTGGATAGCAGTGCACAGCAGGTTTTGGTGGATGAAAAGCCTGTTGTATTAACCGCTTATGAATATAAAATGCTGGAATATATGATGATGCATTCTGGTAAGGTTATTTCAAAAACTGAAATTACGGAGCATATATATGATCAAGATTTTGACCGTGATAGTAATGTAATTGAAGTGTTTGTAGGCCGATTGCGCAAAAAATTAGACCCCAATGATCAACACAAGCCGATAGAAACGCTAAGAGGAAGAGGCTATCGCTTTTCCATTCCGCTTAATCACTAGTTAGTTTAAAGCTGTAGATGAATAACAGCATACAGTCTCGGTTAATTTTTTCTGCCAGTGTGGTGCTGTTTTGTTTTTTAGGCTTAGCAGGCGTAGTTTTAGATGCGGCCTATCAAAAAGGCGCACAAAATGCTTTAAACGACCGACTTCAAATTCACCTGTACTCTATTCTTGGAAAAGCCGAAATCAGCCGTGCCAATAAACTAGTGATGCCGACTAACTTATCAGAACCGAGGTTCTCACAGCTTAGTTCAGGCTTATATGCCTATATTTTTGACCTTAACGGTGAAATGGTTTGGCGAAGTACCTCATCGATAGGTAAATTAATAGAGCCCATTAAGCGTTTAAAGCTAGGTCAAAAAGCCTATATAAAAAACCACCCGGGCCGTCAAGAAAGTGTTGCTTTACACTATAAAGCAACGCTGGAAAACGAACACTCTCAGCAGAAGACTTTTGAATTTGTTGTTATTGAGTCTACCTCAAGTGTGGATTATCAGATAGCTGGATTCCGATCTGTTTTATGGCAATGGTTAGGTGGCATCGGGCTGATATTAATTATTTTACAGTTTTGGATTATAAGGGTTAGCTTAAGGCCGTTAAGGCATATAGTTGATGACCTAGAAAGCATTCAAACCGGCGATGCAAAGTATTTAGATAACGATTATAGTCATGAATTAAAAGAGGTTGCTAATACACTCAATAAGCTTATTGATAACGAGAGAACACATTTAAAACGCTACCGAAATACCTTGGCTGATTTGGCACATAGTTTAAAAACCCCTTTATCCGTTTTAACGGGGATTTATGAAAAAGAAAATTTATCGCAAGACGATAAAAAAGTTATTGAGAATCAAACCTTGCTAATGAGGCAAATGGTTGATTATCAGTTGCAAAAAGCTGCAGCTAAAGGACACCAGACGTTAGCAAAACCGTTAGATGTAGAGTTAATAGTGTCGCAAATTATCGATTCATTAAACAAAGTCTATGCTGATAAATCATTGAAGGTGATAAAAGATATTGAGCCGAATCTTTTGTTTAATGCAGAAAAAGGGGATGTTTTTGAGCTGTTTGGTAATTTATTAGATAATGCTTTTAAATGGGCGAACACGATTGTAGAAGTTAGTGTTAAAAAGGTAACGAATGATTCATCTTCAAGTATTGAAATTACCATTGAGGATGATGGGGTTGGGATTTGTGATGATGAAATTGAAAATGTTTTAAAAAGGGGGATTAGGGCTGATGAGTCTGTTCATGGTCATGGCATTGGCTTAGCGGTCGTGAATGAATTGGTATCACTGTATAAAGGAACGTTAACATCGGGCCAAAGTCGGTTAGGCGGGCAAAAATGGACAATAGTGTTTCCTAAAAACTGACATTTATTGAGTTGATTGTGCATCTAGGTCGACAATTTTTACCCAAATAGTATTATTTTTTATAGATGTTTTAGACTGACTGCCAAGAATTTTAGAGTTGGTTTGCTGAGTGATTTCATCAATGCCTGTTAATTTAATCCAGGTGTTTAGCCGCCCGCGAATAACACTTGAGGCGCGGGTAAAGTGGGCCGAGGTTCTATTTTCAGACAAGGCTTCTTCATACCAAGGAGCAATGTCTAGAATAACGGAATCATTCGATAACCGAGGCGTAACGTAAAACCCGTTTGAGGCTTCACGATAGTCTGTAGAGGCTGAGATATGATGATGGTTGTTATATTGTTGGATATGGACACTATTAACAGGTTCACTGACACCATCTGATATATAAGCGGTATGTCCTTCTAAAACTTGTATGCTCTGATTGTTCTTTTCATTTGATTGATCTTTTGTGCTATATATTTTTAGTTCGCCATCGATGGCACTTTTTGCATTATGACGGGTATCAATATTGATATGACTGTTGACGTTATACCCCTTTGTTTGCTGATTAAACTGACCATCGCGATTTACATGAATAACTAAGCGGTGAGCAGGTTGGTCTAATCGCTCAATGAGTCTTTTAATATCGGATAGGTTTTGAGGGTCAACGCGCAGAATTAATTCGTTGTAACCGGCTCCCACTGTCTCATGAGGTTGTAAAAAAGGTTTGATGCTACTGATAACATCGACAGGTTGTTTGTGCTTTAAAGGGTGAAAAATAAGTTCAGCAAGAACGGGTGTGGTAAACAGTAACAAAAGAAAAGCAGCAGTAAACTTATTAATCATAATGGCAGTGACCGAAGTTCGATGTCTGGCGAACTGATTTCCCAAGCACTTTTAAAATAGGATAAGAACTGTGCAGTACGGTCTGCGTCTGAAAAATTACAGAGGCCAACATAATGTTGATAGTTAGGTATTTGAAGGTAGGCACTTTTGTCGAAACAAACAAAATCATCCTCACGAGGAGGGCTAGCAGCGGCCACTTTCTTAAACGAAATGCTGCTAGAAAATCGATGTGATAAACCCAGTAAGCGATGAGAGATTCGGGTGATTGGACGTGTCTCATTCACTAATACATTGATATGAGTGCGATGATTTTTTAAACAAAACTGTTCACAAGCAAAAATAACTGCTTCGGTATCAAAAACTAAAGGGTTTAGCGTGTGACTGTAGATATTAATGTCAGTGTGGGCCTGATTAATCAAACAAACTAGGGCTAGTTTGTTTTCTTCAAAAGAGTTTAGGTTAAATGTTGTTTTTGTTTCTCTAAAGACGGCGTGTTCAAGCTCATAAATTGACATTGAAAACTCCAAGTAAAATGAATATTACTAATAGTTAACCAGTGCCGGTAATGAATAGCAAATAAAGCAAAAAAAAACCGAATCAATTGATTCGGTTAACGTACAAGATTTAAAGCCTATAAATGGGGAAAAAATAGACTTTAGGTGTCGTCTTGCAGGTGATTCATTATAATTATTTAAAATAATTTGAGTATGAGTTATGTCACATTTATGAGAGTTTACTAATATTATTTGCTAGTGTTTCTGCACAGCCGGTGTAGCTAGCAGGTGTCATTTCAAGCAGTAATTGTTTGGCATCGTTAGGAATCTCCAAAGTTTCGATAAAGGCTTTCATGGAGTTTTGATCTATGCCTTGCCCTCGAGTGAGTTCTTTTAATTTTTCATAGGGTTTTTCAATACCATAGCGACGCATCACCGTCTGGATAGGTTCAGCAAGAACTTCCCAGTTGGCATCTAAGTCAGCTAATAGTTTTGCTTCATTGATTTCTAGTTTTGAAATGCCTTTTTGTAATGATTTAAAGCCAATTAAGCTGTGTGCTAAACAAGTGCCTAGGTTTCTAAGCACAGTAGAATCAGTTAAATCACGTTGCCATCTTGAAATAGGTAATTTCTCAGAAAAGTGGTTCATTAAGGCATTAGCAATACCAAAATTACCTTCTGCGTTTTCGAAGTCAATGGGGTTAACTTTATGTGGCATAGTTGATGAGCCAACTTCTCCAGCAATGGTTTTTTGTTTGAAATAACCGACTGAGATATAACCCCAGACATCTCGTGAGAAATCAATCAGGATAGTATTGATTCTTGCTAGGACATGAAAGTATTCAGCAATATAGTCATGAGGCTCGATTTGGATAGTGTATGGGTTAAAGGTTAAACCCAATGATTCAACAAATGCTTCTGCAAACGCTGGCCAATCAACGGCTGGATAGGCTGAGTAATGTGCGTTGTAGTTACCCACGGCACCGTTTATTTTACCCATGATATCTACATCTTCCAGTTGCAATAATTGGCGCTCTAAGCGGGCAACAACGTTAGCAAACTCCTTCCCCATTGTGCTTGGCGAGGCAGTCTGCCCATGTGTTCTTGAGAGCAATGGCGCTGCCGCATAGTCAAGCGCTTTCTCTTTAATGTCATCAATAACATTTGCGATCGCAGTGCCTATTACTTCGTCGCGACCTTCTTTAAGCATTAAGGCGTAAGATAAGTTGTTAATGTCTTCAGAAGTGCATGCAAAGTGAATGAACTCACTAATGGTCAGTAATTCGGCATTGTCAGCGATTTTTTCTTTAAGAAAGTACTCAACTGCTTTTACATCGTGGTTTGTTGTGCTTTCAATGTCTTTTACACGTTGAGCATCGTCTAATGAAAACTGCTCGACGATACTATCAAGCAAGGCATGAGCAGTGTCCGAAAAGCGATTAACTTCAGAAATTTCATCGTGTTCTGATAAGGCTTGTAGCCAGCGGACTTCAACGGTCACACGTGCTTTAATTAAGCCAAATTCTGAGAAAATAGGGCGTAGTTCATCAACTTTGCTGGCATAACGGCCATCAACTGGCGAAAGGGCATTTAGTTTATTTAATGTCATGAAATTATAGTGAATTATGAGTTTATAGTGGAAGTGGTGTCTATTATACCGCCACCAAGGCAAACCTCATTGTTATAAAAAACAACAGATTGACCCGGGGTCACGGCACGTTGAGGGTCGTCAAATTGTACTAGGCAATGATCATCACCAATCAGGGTGACTTGACATGCTTGGTCTTTTTGACGGTAGCGTGTTTTAGCGGTGCAGCGAAAGCTATTTGATACAGCTTGACCGCTAACCCAGCTGAGCTGCGATGCGTTGAGTGTATTGCTTTGCATTAAGGTATGGTCATGGCCTTGAGCGACTACTAAAATATTATTTTTTAGGTTTTTTTCAACCACATACCAAGGTTCTTCGGCAGCGGATTTAATGCCGCCAATACCGAGCCCTTGACGCTGGCCCAAGGTGTAATACATTAAACCTTGGTGTTCGCCAATGGTTTCACCTTCTGGTGTGTTCATAAGGCCTGGTTGAGCGGGCAGGTAGCGTTGTAAGAAATCTTTAAATTTGCGTTCACCAATAAAACAAATACCGGTGCTATCTTTTTTCCGACTATTAATAAACCCCGCTTTTTGTGCAAGTTCTCTAACAGCCGGCTTTTCCATATTCCCAATAGGAAAGAGTGAGCGACTTAATTGCGTTTGCCCCAATGTATAAAGGAAGTAGCTTTGGTCTTTATTGTTATCCAAACCACGCAGGAGTTGGAATTGATTGTGTTGTTGAGCAATTTGTGTGTAATGTCCGGTTGCTATGTAATCAGCTCCGAGTTCAGTGGCATAATCTAAAAAGGCTTTAAACTTAATTTCACGGTTACATAAAATATCGGGGTTGGGTGTTCTACCAGCGGCATATTCGCTTAAAAAGTCTTCAAAAACGTTATCCCAGTACTCAGCTGCAAAATTGACGGTTTTAAGTTCAATACCCAATTTATCACTGACCTGTTGGGCATCGGCTAAATCTTCCTTCGCTGTACAATATTCGCTGCCATCATCCTCATCCCAGTTTTTCATAAATAAACCGGTTACCTCGTGACCTTGTTCAAGCAAGCGCAATGCGGCTACAGAAGAGTCTACCCCACCTGACATGCCGATCATTATTTTTTTATTGTCCATTTAAAACAGTAGGTTATAGGTTTTATTTAATGTAAGATTTAATGATTGAAAGCGGGTAACTAACCCCTGACAGGTAGTCATTAAGGCTTTCTAAAATAATAGGGCTACGTAAGCGATCGGTATTTGCTTTGATTTCATCGAGACTCATCCATAACGCACGAATAATGCCTTCATCAAGTTCTGTTGAGACTTCTTTATGACACACGCTGCCAGCATAAGTACTTCGATAATAGGTGGTTTCATTATCAGTGTTATGCCATAAATACGAGCCGATAATTACTTCCGGTGTAAAACGGTAACCCGTTTCTTCTAAAGTTTCCCTAATGACAGCGTTTTCCATACTTTCGTTTGGGTCTAAATGTCCAGCAGGCTGGTTAAGGACAGGGCCGACTGGGGACTCTTCCTCAACCATCAAAAATTTTCCGTCAAGTTCAACAATAGATGCGACGGTGACGTTTGGTTTCCAGATCATCGGGTGTAGTAAAAATTATTTAGAGTACGTATTTTAATTGAATTAATTGAAGAGTGCTTCAATTGAATTAAACTTATGGATTTAACAGTGCTAATGTTTTGAATTTAAAAATATTTATTGTTGAATAAAGCTATGCTGTATTTATCAACCTTGAAAAAAGCTGGGGTCTATTAACTCAAGAAAGTTTTTGGCTGGTAATGATAATGACCCTTGTCTTTTCATGGTGACACCGTAGTAATAATCAGGAAAGTATTTTGACAATGGTTTTGCGATGAGCTGTTCGTTGCCCGTTAATGACACGCTGGTAACGATTGATAAGCCTAAACCTAATTCGACGTATTTTTTGATGATTTCCCAACTCCAAGCTTCTAATGAAACCCGATAGCGTAATTTGTGTTTTTGTAATACGTCATCAACAATACGCCATGTATTTAAGTGTTTAGGTGGCAAAATAAGGTCATATTGAACAATCTCATGCAGGCTAACCTCGTCGACCGAGGCTAGCGGATGACCAAATGGCATAATCAGCACAGGGACAAAGCGATAAACTTGCTTGTATAGAATATCGGCGGGGACTTCTAACATCGGGCCAACAGCAAAGTCTACTTCATCATTTCTAATGGCGTCTATGCTGGTGTTTCCTGATACCTGATGCAACTTAATATGTACATGAGGGTATCGTTGTTTAAAGCGTTCTACGATATTCGGTAATAAATAAAGGATACTCGCCTCACCAGCAGCGATGTTAATTTCAGTTGTTTCTTCTGGGTTGTTGGCGGCAGTGAACCGTGTTGGCAGAGTATCCATTTGCTCAACAAGTGGTTTTGCCAGTTCCAGTAATTTTTTCCCCGCATCCGTTAAGGTTATTTTCGGACCATTTCGAGTAAATAACTTAGCGTTTAATTCTTTTTCTAAGCTTTGAATTTGCAGTGATACGGACGGTTGACTTAATTGTAATAAATCAGCGGCCTTTGAAAAGCCACCAACTTTGGCGGCCATACAAAATGACCTTAATTGCTTATGACGGTTAGACTTTATCGTATGTTCTTCCATTGGATTGCATTCTATCATTAATTTAATTAATGATAGAAATAGCTTTATTGGGATTGTACGGTGGTATAAAGTTAATATAATGCACTGCACAAACATTATTTTATAACCGACTTAGGAGGTTTAAATGAATGCATTAACGTTTAAAGGTGAACTGTTACCAAGTTATGCCAGTATTTATAACGATGAAGCAAATGCTTTTGTGTCAACATTAGCGGAAGAGTTTTCCCCTCGTGTTGCAGCATTACTCGAGGCGCGTAAAGTAAGGCAGGCCGAAATTGATGCGGGTCAATTGCCTGACTTTTTAGCGGAAACAAAACATATACGTGAGGGTGATTGGCGTATCTTAGGTATTCCAGATGACCTACAAGACAGACGAGTAGAGATTACCGGTCCTGTTGATCGTAAAATGATCATTAATGCTTTAAACGCCAATGTAAAAGTGTTTATGGCCGATTTTGAGGATTCATTGTCGCCGACGTGGGATAAAGTCGCTCAGGGCCAAGTTAATATGCGTGATGCAGTTAATGGGACTATCTCATTGGATGACCCTAAATCAGGCAAACACTATGAACTAAATGATGACCCTGCGGTACTTGTTTGCCGCGCACGAGGTTTGCATCTTCCTGAAAAGCACATTCATTTAAACGGACAGGAAATTCCTGGTGGTTTAATTGATTTTGCATACTATTTTTTCCATAACTATAAAACCTTATTAGCAAAAGGCTCAGGGCCATACTTTTATATTCCTAAATTGCAATCGCATAAAGAAGCTCGCTGGTGGGCTGACTTAATGGATAAAGCTGAAGATTTGGTAGGGTTAGAGCGGGGTACTATCAAAGCAACTGTTTTGATTGAAACACTACCGGCTGTCTTTGAAATGGAGGAGATTCTCTACGAATTTCGTGATCATATTGTGGCACTTAACTGTGGTCGTTGGGATTATATATTTAGCTACATCAAAACGCTTAAAAATTACCCAGATCGTGTGCTTCCAGACCGCCAAGTTGTGACCATGGATAAACCCTTTTTGAGTGCATATTCGAGGCTATTAATTAAAACTTGTCATAAACGCGGTGCTTTAGCAATGGGCGGAATGGCAGCGTTTATACCCGCAAAAGATACCGAGGCTAATGCCGCTGTCTTAAAAAAAGTCGTTGGCGATAAAACGCTAGAAGCAAAAAATGGCCATGATGGAACATGGGTCGCGCACCCAGGTCTGGCAGATACAGCAATGGCGGTCTTTAATGAATATATTGGTGAAGGTAAAGCAAACCAAATGGACGTATTGCGTACTGAAGATGCCGACGTGACAGCAGAGGATTTATTAGAGCCTTGTGAAGGCGATCGAACAGAAGAGGGGATGCGGGCTAATTTGCGAATAGCTGTTCAATATATTGAAGCATGGATCCAAGGTAATGGTTGTGTGCCGATCTATGGTTTGATGGAAGATGCGGCAACTGCTGAGATTTCACGCTCATCAATCTGGCAATGGATACATCACGGCAAAAACTTAAGCAACGGCAAAAAAGTAACCGTTGAATTGTTCCGCGAATTAATGCTTGAAGAAATGGAAACAATTAAGAGTGAGATTGGTGAAAAGCGCTTTAAAGAGGGCCGTTTCAGCGAGGCGGCAAAAATAATGGACCGCTTTACCACATCTGAAAAACTAGTGGATTTCTTAACGGTACCAGCTTACGAGTATTTGTAGTTGCTAGGAATCAGTTACGTTAGGTTGGGCAGTAAAATGTCCATATATTTTAACGCTATACATGTTTACTTTTTACGTCATTAATTGAAAGGAGATCTAAATGTCATCTTATACAAATGATATAAATGCTGTTTCAGAGTTAGTTCAAGCTAAGGGAAATTCTTGGGCTGCCATTAACCCAGAATCTGTTGCACGTATGCGTGCACAGAACAAATTTAAAACGGGCCTTGATATCGCGCAATATACCGCTGATATTATGAATGCAGACATGGCGGCCTTCGATGCAGACAACACGCTATACACACAATCATTAGGTTGCTGGCACGGTTTTATTGGCCAACAAAAAATGATTTCTATTAAGAAGCACTTTGGTGGCAAGACGGATCGCCGTTACCTTTACCTTTCTGGTTGGATGGTGGCGGCCTTACGCTCTGAGTTTGGTCCTTTACCCGATCAATCAATGCATGAAAAAACCGCGGTTGCTTCATTAGTCGAAGAGCTTTATACATTTCTTCGGCAGGCTGACGCGCGTGAATTAGGTGGCCTGTTTCGTCAATTAGATACGGCTCGCGAAGCAGGTGATGAGGCTACAGTCGAACAAATCCAAGATGAAATTGATAATCATGTGACCCACGTTGTGCCGATTGTTGCTGATATTGATGCGGGCTTTGGTAATGCGGAAGCGACTTATTTAATGGCCAAACAAATGATTGAAGCGGGGGCCTGTTGTTTACAAATTGAAAACCAGGTGGCGGATGAAAAACAATGTGGTCACCAAGATGGCAAAGTCACGGTTCCTCATGCTGATTTTCATGCCAAAATTCGTGCATTACGTCACGCATTTCTAGAATTGGGTATCGACAATGGGCTAATTGTTGCTCGTACAGATTCTGAAGGTGCTGGCCTAACCAAAGAAATCGCGGTGGTTAAAGAGCCTGGTGACCAAGGCGATCAATACAATTCTTTCTTAGATGTTGAAGAAATTGACGTAGCTGATATGGCTGAAGGTGACGTATGTTTTAATCGTGACGGTAAACTTGTTCGCCCTAAGCGCTTACCTTCTGGTCTATACCAATTTCGTCAAGGTACTGGTCCTGAACGTTGCGTATTTGACTCAATCGAAGCCATTAAAGCGGGTGCCGATCTTCTTTGGATTGAAACGGCAACACCAAGCGTTAAAGACATTGCAGACATGATGAACGAAGTACGTAAAGAGATTCCTAATGCGAAGTTAGTGTACAACAATAGCCCATCATTCAACTGGACGCTTAATTTCCGTCAACAGGCTTACGATCGATGGGTCGAAGAGGGTAAGGATGTATCGGCTTACGACCGAGAAGATCTGATGAATGCTAAATATGATGCAACGGAATTGGCTGCCGATGCAGACGATAAAATTCGCACGTTCCAAGCTGACTCGTCTCGAGAAGCAAATATCTTTCATCACTTGATTACACTGCCGACGTATCACACAGCCGCATTGTCTACAGATAATTTGGCTAAAGAGTATTTCGGTGAGGCTGGAATGCTAGGCTATGTAAGGGACGTACAGCGAAAAGAAATTCGTCAGGGTATTGCCTGTGTTAAACATCAAAATATGTCGGGATCAGACATGGGCGATGACCACAAAGAATATTTTGCGGGTGAAAATGCACTGAAAGCGGGTGGCGCGAAAAACACCTCCAATCAGTTTTCTTAAATACCTAGAGAGATGCGTTAGCTAAGCGTATTTGTTGAAACTTATGTACTTTAAAGGCGGCTTTTTCTACTGAAGTCGCCTTTTTATTTGGCTGAGTTTAAAATTCGACGTAAGGTTAGTATAGATAGAAAGGACCATTAAATGCGTGAGATACCCCATTATTTAAAAGATGCCAACATGCTTCTAAGCAGAAACGGTTTTATTACTAGTCATGTTTGGTATCACGGTACCTCCTCATCTTTAGTTGACTCTATTTTGTCTGCTGGCTTAAAACGTTCAGGTGATCACCTTATGAACGAAGCAGCAAAGAGCACCATGGCGACTATTGGAAATACTTATCGTGAAACGACTGAGCCAGTTTTTTTAACACCCAGTAAAGAACTGGCCTATTACTGGGCTCAGCAAACTGTACGCCGTAGACGTTTACGGGTTGGCGTTGAAGAATCGCCGGTTGTTTTTGCTATTGCATTAACGCAAGAACAACATCAAGCTGTTCGCCCTGATGTTGGCGCAGCCAGTTTGTTAATGATTAAGGACGGGCAGGACTACCTTGAGTATGTTGCCGCGCTTTATCAACACTGTCAGGCCGGAGAACTGCGTATAGATTTGAAGAACGCACCTCGTTTAGACTATTTAAATAAGCTCGGAATGGCCTATATTAATGAAGATATTAAGGCAGACTTTATTTCATTGGTGTCTGAGTGAAAAAAAGGGTTGAAGCGATTAATAGGCCTAAATAGTGTGCTGTAGGAGTTATCAGTACATGTGTTTATAAAATTAAGTTGAGCTGTTTTTTCTAAAGCATGAGGTGTTATAAACACAAGCAGTGCACTTATGTGAACGTGCGGATGATTTAAGTTAACTTGAAAAATCATTTCACAGGCACCATTTAGTAAGTTAACTGGAGTTTGTAGCAATAAAATATAGTGGTGTTAAAAGGCTGTTCAGATTTGAAGCAGATGGTATACCATTGCTCAACGGCCTGATGAAAAAGTCTATCTATTTAGTTCGACTATATAGAACAAGATGATGTTTTTTCTGTCAAAATGACATAACTTAATTTTAATTATTGAAACGTATGCCTGATTTACCTTTTGAAGATGACCAAGACGACGGCAATTTAGCTGTTCAAGAATCAAAACCGAAGTTGCAAAAGCCGCCGATGTATAAGGTGTTGTTGTTAAATGATGATTTCACGCCAATGGATTTTGTGGTGTCTATTTTGCAAACAATTTTTTATAAAGATAAAGAAGAGGCCGTTAGAATCACCATGAATGTGCATACTAGTGGTATTGGTGTATGTGGTATTTATACTAAAGATATAGCGGAAACAAAAGTGCAACAGGTCATAGCGCATTCTCAAGAGAACCAGCATCCTTTGCAGTGCACATTAGAAGAAGTGGAGTGAACAATGCTTAACAAAGAGTTAGAACAGTCATTAAACGATGCGTTTAAACAAGCGCATGAGAAACGTCACGAATTTATAACAGTAGAACACTTGCTGTTAGCGATGATGAGTAATAAGTCTGCGTGTGAAGTGTTTGAAGCATCTGGTGGCAATGTAGAGGCAATGACCAGTGATCTTGAGGCATATTTAGAAGAGTCTACACCGATCATTCCAAGTGATGTCGAACGTGAAACTCAACCGACACTAGGTTTTCAGCGGGTTCTTCAGCGAGCGGTATTTCATGTTCAGTCGTCCGGTAAAAAAGAAGTGACTGGTGCGAATGTACTGGTGGCTATATTTAGCGAACAAGATTCACAAGCGGTATATTTAATGAGCCGCCAAAATGTGACTCGGCTTGATGTGGTTAATTTTATATCTCATGGTATTGCAAGAATTGAAGAGGACGACATGTCTGACTTTGAGGAAGTTCCTGCATCAGAGGGGGAAGAGGCTTCAAATGATCCACTAACAAAGTATGCAGTTAATTTGAATGAACAAGCGAAACTTGGAAAAATTGATCCCTTAATTGGTCGTGAAAAAGAGTTAGAACGTACGATTCAAACCCTATGTCGGCGCCGTAAAAATAATCCTTTATTGGTTGGTGAGGCAGGCGTTGGTAAAACAGCAATTGCGGAAGGCTTAGCGTTAAAGATTGTTGAGGGTAATGTTCCTGAAGTACTTGAAGAGACCACTATTTATTCATTAGATATGGGCACATTAGTTGCCGGAACAAAATACCGAGGCGATTTTGAGAAACGACTAAAAGGTTTGGTCAATCAACTTAAAAAACAAGAAAAAAGCATACTATTTATTGACGAAATACATACTATCATTGGAGCAGGTTCTGCCTCAGGTAGTGTGATGGATGCTTCAAACATGATCAAACCAGCTTTGGCATCGGGTGAGTTGCGCTGTATTGGTTCTACTACCTATAAAGAATTCCGCGGTATTTTTGAAAAAGATCATGCCTTAGCAAGACGTTTTCAGAAAATTGATGTCAATGAGCCATCAGTTGACGATACTATTCGTATCTTAAAAGGCTTAAAACCACGTTATGAGGAACATCATAATATTGAATACAGCGCTGAAAGTATCGAAACGGCAGCTAAATTAGCAGACCGTTATCTCAATGATAGGTTTTTACCGGATAAAGCAATTGATGTTATTGATGAAGCTGGCGCAAAACAGCGTTTGTTGCCTGAAGCGGATCGGCCACCGGTGATCTTAACTAGTGATATCGAAAAAATCATTGCTCAAATTGCGAGAATTCCTGAGAAAAGCATTTCATCTCAAGATAAAGACAAGCTGAAGGACTTGGCGCGCCATCTTAAAATGGTTGTTTTCGGCCAAGATGAAGCGATTGAGAAACTGTCTGATGCTGTTATTTTAAGTCGAGCTGGGCTTGGCCAAGAAGAAAGAACCATAGGGTCATTTTTATTCGCTGGTCCTACGGGTGTAGGTAAAACAGAAGTGACCAATCAACTAGCCAAAATAATGGGTGTCGATTTAATTCGCTTTGATATGTCAGAGTACATGGAGCGTCATACGGTCTCTCGTTTGATCGGTTCACCCCCAGGTTATGTTGGCTATGACCAAGGTGGCTTACTAACAGAGGAAGTGAACAAGCACCCGTATGCAATTTTGTTGCTTGATGAAATTGAAAAAGCCCATCCTGATATCTTTAATTTATTACTGCAAATTATGGATCACGGCACGTTAACAGATAATAACGGCAGAAAAGCAGACTTTAGAAACATCATGTTAGTGATGACGACGAATGCTGGCGCGCAAGAAGCGAGTCGTGCCTCAATTGGTTTTACTGAACAAGAGCACTCATCAGATAGTATGCAAGTGATTGAAAAGTCATTTTCACCAGAGTTTAGAAATAGACTCGATGCGGTTGTTCAATTTAAATCACTAGACGAAGACACCATTATTCATGTGGTAGACAAGTTTATATTTGAACTAGAGTCTCAATTACATGATAAGAATGTATCGTTAACATTGGAGCCGGAAGCACGTAGTTGGTTAGCGAAAAAAGGCTACGATCCTAAAATGGGCGCAAGACCGATGGAACGTACTGTGCAAGAACATATCAAAAAACCATTGGCTAACGAACTGTTATTTGGTCGATTAACCAACGGCGGAACAGTGAAGGTTTACGTAAAGGATAATAAGATTGATTTTATTATCACAGAAGCAACGAAAGACTTAATTGAGCAGCGTTAATAACGCTTACCAAATGATAAGGTTCTGATCGGGTATGAGTTAACGGGGTGTGTCCCCGTTAAGTAATACGTATAGAGTGATGCTTATTTAACTCGGTAGGTGATTCGGCCTTTTGTTAAATCGTATGGTGTCATTTCTACTTTAACGCGGTCACCCGTTAAAATACGAATATAGTGCTTACGCATTTTTCCTGAGATATGCGCTGTGATAATGTGACCATTTTCCAACTCAACACGAAACATTGTATTTGGTAGCGTATCTTTTACTACGCCTTCCATTTCAATTTGATCTTCTTTTGCCATGATTTCCTTTAAAAAATAATAAACTAAACACTTGATTAACAAGCTAATGCGGCGCGATTTTACACTATTTGAGCGGTGTTAAGTACGAATTGGTTTAAAAAGTTATTGGGGAGTCCAAAGATGCGCTTTGATCGGGTAGCTCATCATCTTTAGTGTAACGACGCCATTTTCCTTCAATTAACATCTCAAGGGGCATGAAATTAGTTTTATAAGCCATTTTTACTGAATTTTTTATGTAATACCCAAGGTATAAATGCCTTTTCCCGCGGTTTTGAGTGGCCTTGATTTGCTGCAAAATTGAAAAGGTCCCCAGACTTCTAGCTGAGTATTCTGGGTCGAAGAAAGTATAGACTGCAGAGAGGGCATCACCAAAAATATCTGTTACTGAAACAGCTAATAGTTTTTCACCCAAACGGGTTTCAAACATCAAACTGTTACCAAATGATTGACATAAAAACTCTTCGTATTCATTTTCACCGAAACTTTCCATCGAGCCACCAGGGTGTTTAAAAGCTTGGTATCGGCAGTATAGCTCGTAGTGTTCTGTTGAGAAAATAGATTGCACAGAGCTAACGCTTAGGTCTTTATTTTTTGTTAACACTCTTCGTTGGCTTTTTGATGCGTTAAATGTTTGCACATCCACTCTAGAGGAAATGCAGGCACGACAACTAGGGCAGTGTGGGCGATACGTATGTTGTCCGCTTCGCCTAAAACCGATGCTAATAAGGTATTCGTAAATGCTAGGTGTTACTGTGACATCAGGCGAAATAAAAATATTTTGTGATTGTCGATCCGTTAAGTAATCACACGCTTGTGGTGTTGATATATAGAGTTGTAACTGTCTGCCAGCTGGGGAGGGTGAGCTCATGAAAGTAACCACGCGTTTGTCGACGGTTTTTTTAGACAATATACTGCAAGTTGTTCAGCAAATTCTTTTCTCGGTATGGTTGATGCGCCCAATCGCTCTAGATGGTCGGAGTGGACTTGGCAATCTATCAGCTGAAACTCCCATTGACTTAACTGTTTGCATAAAAAAGCAAACCCCACTTTGGATGCGTTATCTAACCGGCTGAACATTGATTCGCCAAAAAAAACCTGCCCAATGCTGACACCATAAAGACCACCAACTAGTTTTTCGTCCGCCCAAACTTCAACTGAATGAGCGTGACCTAAAGTAAACAGAGTTTGATAAGCATCAATCATTGAATCGGTAATCCAAGTGCCTTGTTGCTCCTTTCGACTCGTAGAGCAGGCCACGATGACCTCATTAAATGCCTTGTCAACGGTGCAGCTATATAAATTTTTATTGATACATTTTTTCAGGCTGCGAGAAATATGTAGATCATTCGGTTTTAAAACTAAACGAGGGTCAGGTGACCACCAAAGAATAGGCTGATCTTCTTCAAACCAAGGAAAGATACCGCAACGGTAGGCATTTAGTAAGCGCTGGGGGCTTAAAGTTCCCCCAGCTGCTAGTAAGCCATTTGGCTCCTCTAATGCATAATCTAGAGAAGGAAATGGTTCAGCATCATTTTCTATATCTAACCAGTGGAGCATGATAGATTACAGATCTTTATGCATCCTCTAAAGCATCAAGAAAACGCTCGGCGTCAAGCGCAGCCATACAACCAGAGCCTGCCGATGTAATGGCTTGCCTGTATATAGAGTCAGCGACATCCCCAGCGGCAAAAATACCTGGAATACTGGTTTGTGTTGCATTGCCTGAGCTGCCACGTTCAGTATGTAAGTATCCATGAGACATATCTAATTGGCCGTCAAAAATCTGAGTGTTAGGTGAATGACCGATGGCAATAAAAACACCTTCTAGGTCAATCTCTTTCGTACTATTATCTTGAGTGTTTTTAATGCGAATACCCGTGACACCCATATCGTCGCCGAGTACTTCATCCAATTGGTTAAACCATTCGACTGAGATATTACCATCGGCCACTTTTTTCATTAATTTATCGGATAAGATTTTTTCCGAACGAAATGAGTCACGTCGATGAATAACTGTAACGTGTTCTGCAATGTTAGATAAGTAAAGTGCTTCTTCAACGGCAGTATTGCCGCCGCCGATAACAGCAACACGTTGGTTCTTATAGAAAAAACCATCACAGGTGGCACATGCTGAAACACCTTTTCCTTTAAATGCTTCTTCAGACGCTAAGCCTAAATATTTTGCAGAAGCACCTGTGGCGATTATTAAGGCATCGCAGGTGTATGTGCCTGCATCGCCCTTTAAAGTGAATGGGCGTTGTTGTAATTCGGTAGTATGGATATGGTCAAACTGAATTTTTGTATCGAAGCGTTCAGCGTGTTGCTTCATTCTTTCCATCAAAGCTGGGCCTTGCAAGCCTTCTACATCACCAGGCCAATTATCAACTTCAGTAGTTGTCATCAGTTGGCCGCCTTGTTCAATACCGGTGATTAATAAGGGTTTTAGGTTGGCTCTAGCAGCATATACAGCAGCTGTGTAACCTGCAGGGCCTGACCCTAAAATAATTAATCGATGATGTGAGTTGTCGCTCATAAGTGGCTCCTAAATAACTGTGTTTAAACTATGCTTATACCCAAGGGGGTATGTTTGAAAATGAGCGCTGGCTCATTTAATTTAATTTTAAAGCGCTGTAGTATGGCGATAAGATCTAACTAGGTAAAGTATTATGCTGATGAATATTGGTATTCCAAAAGAGATTAAAACAGCTGAAGGGCGTGTTGCATTAACGCCAATGGCTTGTCAGGAACTCATTGCGAAGGGGCACCGCCTTTATATTGAACATCAGGCTGGTGTTTTAAGCGGCTTTGATGATGAGCAATATAGGCAAGTTGGTGTGATTGTTTGCCCTACAGCGCAAGCGCTTTATAAGGCAGGCGATTTAATTGTAAAGGTAAAAGAGCCGCAAGAGGGGGACCTTCAATATTTAACACCTAATCACCTTCTTTTTTGTTTTCTTCACCTTGCTGCGAACGAAGAACTAGCGAGTAAATTATCAAAAATAGGCCTGACGGCTGTTGGTTTTGAATCGGTGCGAGATAATAAACAGCTGCCAATCCTTAAACCCATGAGTGAAATAGCCGGAAAACTATCTGTTCAGATAGGTGCTACTTTATTACATCAATACCGCGGTGGTTCTGGTTTATTGTTAGGTGGTTTGCAAGACGATGGTGTCGAAAAAGGGCAAGTATTGGTACTTGGGGCTGGTTCTGCTGGAAGGCAAGCAGCCTTATTAGCAAGAAATATAGGCGCGAATGTGTCTGTTTATGATAAGTCACTTGAGGCACTTGCATCAGTCACTCAACTGGATCCTTTAATTAACCCTATAAATAATCAAGAGGAATGTTTGTCGTTAATGGCTACCACAAACTTGTTAGTGGCTGCTTTGCATGTTCCCGGGAAGAAAGCGCCGCATTTTATTAACCGTTCCCATTTAAAATTAATGATGGAAGGTTCTGTTATTGTGGATATTTCAGTGGATCAAGGGGGATGTGTTGAAACAACTCGTCCGACAACGTATAACGAACCGACTTTTGTAGAGGAGGGAGTTACTCATTTTTGTGTGGCAAATATGCCAGGAGCGGTACCTAGAACGGCTACGCAAGCTCTTTCAGAAGTGTTACCCGCCTATATCCATCGACTTGCACAAGAAGAGTGGTCTGAACGAGATGCGGTTATGAAATCGGCCATTAATGTCAAAGCAGGAAAAGTACTTATTGACCTGCTTTAGACATTAATGACGAGATCAATATTTTACTTAAAGTGTGCCTTCAAGTAATTTTTTATTTAACTCAGCCCAACCTGTACCAGATTTAGCAGCGCCTTCTAAGTAGTGTTCAGGTGCTGTCATGTAAGGAGGGCGGCATGGACCTGCTTTCATCCAACCAGCTGCATTAATACGCGCTTTTTCTAACTGAATGTTATATTTAGAAAATTCAGCAAAGCCTCCAGGAGGGAATAAGCTAGACAGTGCTAATGCCATTTGTGGGTAAAGCTCGTCTGGTCTACTCCAGTCACCTGTTTTAGCGGCTTCTCTAACACTGTCACGCCAATGCATGGTTAGCTCAGGGCCTGTACAAGCAAGTGGTGACCAAAAAGCAGTGTTGAATTCTGGATCCATTTTAGCAGCATCTGCGTGATCGATTTCTAGTGGCAAAAATCTAATTTGCTTTTTTGAAACCATCGTGTGCAAGTGTAGTTGAGCAATATTTATGTACTTGCAAGTGATGACTTGTGGAATGTTAGCAACTTGAGCCCAAAATGGAGCTGGGAAATCAAATTTAAATGCTTCTGGGTTAGCGTAAATAGCGATTGCCATTTCAGGCACAGCTTCAGCAACATCTTGATAGAAACGAACAGCTGCAGGTACATCAATTTGCTGCCACATTGGTAAGCCTAACATTGTTCCGTCAGCACCAATATCTCGTGCATGACGTAATTGACGAATAGTCTCGCGAGTATTCATTGTTGTAACACCAACAAAGATAGGTACTCGTCCGGCTGAAGTTTCAACCATGACTTCCATCATTTTTTTCTTTTCTTCCCAAGTAAGGGTAGCGCCTTCTCCAAAAGTTCCTTGGCTCATGATGGCGTCAACACCAGATTCAATAAGGCCGTCAACAGCTCTAGCGATTTCGTCATAATCAACGCTGTCTTCTGTTTGCCATTGATCACCAGTTTCAATCGCTGGTGTAGGAATGATTGCCCAAGCACCATTCACATCTTCTACTGTTAACCTGTCTTGTCTTCTAGCCATAATTATGTCCACCTATTTGTTATTTTTAAAATAAATATGAGAGGGAGAATTGTATATTGATAACATTTTATATACCAAGGACTTTTATCAGTTTTTTCTTATATATAACTTGAACCTGACAGTCGAGGTATTTAATACGCATTTTAATTTTATTCTAACCGTATAAAAATCTTAATATTATTTATTAAAGTGCGCAAAAAAATTAATAAATTGGGCCTAAGCGGTGACTCCATGGGATAAATTAACCGAATGTTTTATATTAAGCTTTAGCTATTTTATAGAACATGTTATTTAAAAAAGCCCCGCGTTGATCCACATATGTACATAAATACTGGCAGCGTAACCGAGAGCGATAATCGGTGCCCATTTAAGGTGTGAAGCAAATGTATAGATACCACGTGCTTGCCCCATTAGGGCAACACCTGCAGCAGAGCCGATTGATAATAAGCTTCCTCCAACTCCAGCGGTTAATGTAACCAGTAACCATTGACCTTGAGACATATCGGGCGACATGGTTAAAACGGCAAACATCACTGGAATGTTGTCGACAATGGCAGACATAAGGCCCAGTAATACATTTGCGGTAGTTGGCCCTAGGTCGCCATAGATGAATTCGGAAGCCAGACCTAGGTAGCCAAGAAAGCCTAACCCTCCTACCGCCATGATCACACCATAGAAGAAGAATAGGGTGTCCCATTCAGCGCCTGCAACCTTCTCGAAAACATCAAATTCACGAAAATCAGTCTGTGCGTTATCTTTACTGCCTTCTTGAAATCTTTCTTCAAAACCTGGTGAGTTTCGTGAATGCTCGCTAATTTTGAGGTAATAACTAAAAAATTTCAGGTAGGCTAAACCGGTCATCATGCCAATGGCAGGAGGTAGGTGCAGGAAGTTATGAAAGCAGACAGCGGTCAAAATGGTTAATGCAAAAAGCATAACAATAGTTAGACCGCCTCGTTTAATAAGCAATGTTTCATTATCATCGACAGAGTTAGGCATTCCAGCAGGGATGAAAGCACTCATAATGGCTGCGGGTACTAAATAATTTACCAGTGATGGTATAAAAAGGTTAAAGAATTCAGTAAATTGAAGTAAGCCTTTTTGCCACACCATTAACGTGGTGATGTCGCCGAACGGGCTGAACGCACCGCCTGCGTTTGCACCAACAACGATGCTGATGCAGGAAATAGACACAAATTTAGGAGCGTTTTTGCCAACGGTAAGCACAACAGTACACATGATAAGTGCCGTTGTTAGATTGTCTGCCACCGGTGATATAAAGAAGGCTAGGGTACCGGTTAACCAGAATAGGTTTTTATAACTGAAGCCTTTATCAATTAACCAGCCACGGAGCGCATCAAATACTTTGCGCTCTATCATCGCGTTTATATAGGTCATTGCTACCAATAAAAAGAAGAATAATTCGGCATATTCAAGAAAGTTATGGCGTAAGGCGATTTCTGCAGCATGATCATACCCATGGGTCTTGTATGCGATTGCGATCATGATCCAGATGAGCCCAGCAGCCAATAAGACCGGTTTGGATTTACGTAAGTGAAGTTGCTCTTCAAAGATCACTAGTGTGTAGGCGAGAGCAAAAACTAATAATGATAAATATCCAACTATAGTGGATGTAAGGTCCATCGGTTGGTAAGTAGCTGAGGAGGACCATGCAAGGCAGGGGGTTATTAGCAGCAGTAAAGCGGCTGGTATCATAAGTATTTTCATCTAAAGTGCTCCTTATTATTAGCACTGTGTTAAAAATGCTAAAAAAATTATCGAGTATGAAACGAAATGAACGTAGATATCTGTTCTATTAAGGTAAAGGTTCCCACGATTGATCGTGGGAACCCAGCCTCACCGTTATAAGGTTTAATTTAATGTTGAATGGCCTTAAAAATCCCAACAAAACTGGAGTCACTTTTAATGTTTATCTGTAATTGAAGTGATCTAGCAATGTCGCTGGCTGAAATGATTCCTCGAATTTTGTGATGCTTATGGTCCACAACCAGGCAGTGTCGGTAACCGCTGTTTTTAAGGCTACCAATAACATCTTTAATAGAGGCGTGTGCCAGATCCGAATAATCAAAAGATTTTAATTTATTTCTCGGTCTCATAAAGTCAGTAACAGACAGTTCTTCTCTGTTTTCACCTTTAGATACACGCTTAAGTATTTCCCGGCTATTTAAGTCCTCTAGGCTAACGACACCTAATAAATGATTGTTACTATTAACAACAAACTTTAAGCGAACATGTTCTGTTTGCATGAGTTTTTCAGCATCTATGGCAGACATAGAGGAGTTTATAACCATCGGTTGGGTTTTTTCAAAATCGGTGAAGATTTCGAGCGCTGGTGACTTCAAGCTAATTTGTTTGTTTAGCTCTGGCCAAGCTAATTCATCGAAGGGAGTAGTATCGTAAAATGCTAAGTCTTTCATCGTTGTGCTCTCCAGTTTTTAAATGATAATGATATGCCATGGGAAGGCAGAAAATGACTTTAAGGGAGGCGTGTTGTCTTACAGTATTGCATAGCTGATGACGGCTATTGCGAATGCGCAGCTATTAGGCAGCCCTTAAAAAATAGTTGTTTTTGACCAGAAAAGTCTAGTCTGTATAACGTTAGCCGATGAAGGAGGGAGGGGCGCGGATAGAAAATTTGCCAGCAATATTATGTGCTGAAACGTAAATAGGCTGTGAACGGTCGCTATGAGTAGCGTGTTTTTTGTTGTGATAGACGTGCGTTGATAAAAAATCATCAACGTTATCAAAAGGATTGTTTTCATCTGATAACTCAAACTCTACAAGCGAAGAGGCAGGCTTAAAAGAGCTGTCTGAATATAGGTGCTGTGTATCACCTAGAGCCGCCGATGAGACGGCGATCAGTGTTAAAGACAGAAAAAATAGACCTATCTTTGATTTCTTAATTAACATGAGGAATCTGATGAGGTTAGTCCAACTTAAATTAATGGCCAGTGCGTGTAGATTGCCTAATAAGGAATATTGCTGAAGGTTAATGATATTGTCAATGGAATTTGTATAAAAACCTTTGTCGTTCGTAGAGCCTGCTGTTTACATAAAGATAAAGAATAATTAGCTCTCAGTCGCCATTAAAATCGATTTATCGCATTCGGTTGATGACTGGATCGGCTTTCAGTTTATTGATGATGAACTGGTTACACCTGAAAATGAGTTTGTCACACTGGGTAAAATTCGCGCTCATTAATACCTTAATGTGACGATTGATTTTAGAGCTTACGAGAACACCAGGCTAAAAGAAGATATTGAACGTTTAACGTCGCCTAAAGCCTTTTTATATAACTGGAAAAATTTTCCATAGCATCTGAAGAGTACACGCTGTAATCCTTAGCTTTAATGATATTGCCGAATATCCTACTTCGTATAATGTATATTATGTTAAATTAATACCTAAACGACAGTTGAAAATTAAGAGGGTTAATGAATTTAGGACCTCACTTTATTAATTTTTAGTTAACGGGTTATTTATTTAAATAAAGCCATTTAACAGGGGCTACTCTATTTAATGTGTGAATTAGCGAGGTTATTTATTATCTGCTCGGCCAAGGTACAGGCTTAAGACAAAGTTATGTCGAAACCCTTTGGTCACGTTTTGGTTTTTGGCTTAAACGTGTAGCCTTTACGATATAAATGTTATGTTGTATCATAACTTTCATCGCATGGGATGCATGCTATCTCAATGATGTAATTGATACTAATAATATCAGGTATGTCGATATCTAAAGCGATATACCGCTTAACCATTCTGGCAGATTGAAGATTAAAAAAACTATTACCTAGAGGGTCACTAGAATGAAGAATACATTACTTAAGTTCGTTAGCTTTAATCTAGTTTTCCTAAGCGCTGCAATACAGGCTGAGGAAGCAAGGACGAACTTAGATGCACATGTTCATGGCGTATCTGAGCTAATGGTAGTGGCCGAAGAGAATGCGCTTGAAATTCAATTTAAATCACCCGCTATGAACCTCGTTGGTTTTGAGCATCAGGCGAAATCATCAAAAGACCTTAAGGCGGTTGATAAAGCTGCTTCAACGCTTCGTCAACCTGAGGCTCTTTTCTTAATGTCTGATGCCCATTGCAAGCTGATTAATATGTCTGTCGACCTATCCAAAATTATCGACATAGACCATCAGGATAATGATCATGACAGAAGTTCAAGTAACCATAAGCATGAACATAACGATAATGGGAAGCATCATGATGAGAACCACAGTGAAATAATGGTCACCTATAAATACCACTGCCAAGACAGCACTTCCCTGCCCTCAATAACCGTGAATTTATTTGAGTTTTTTACGGGTATTGAAGAAATAAACACCATGTGGATTAATCAAACAGGGCAAGGTGCGGTAACACTCCGACACAATAACCGTACTATTAACTTTTAGGTCACATTTATGGATAACACAGATAGCATCCTTCAATCTGCAGAACGTCATTGCAAAGATCACGGCACCCGATTGACGGAAAAAAGAAAGCTAGTTTTAACGGGGCTTATACAGTCTGAGATGGCTCTTTCCGCTTATGAATTAATTGCTGAGGTAAAGAAACAATACAATCAAGACCTTGCCGCCATGTCGGTTTATCGTATTTTAGATTTTCTAGAAAGTGAAAAACTGGTTCATAAGCTCAAATTAGCAAATAAGTACATCGCTTGCGAGCATATTAGCTGCGACCATGCTCATGGTGTGTCGCAATTTTTGATTTGCGGGCAATGTAATAAAGTTAAAGAAATCAACATTAAGCCAGCGACTATGGCGGAACTTCAAACGACCGTTAACAAAGCCGGATTTAAACTTATCAGCCCCCAATTTGAAATGAACTGCATTTGTGCTGATTGCCTAGCACATACAGCCTAACAACCTAGGACAGTATTAAATGAAAACAACACAAGTGATGACAGACAAACTAGCGATTGGTTTATCATTATTATGCACCCTCCACTGCCTAGCCCTACCGGTTTTATTGGTCTTACTGCCCAGTATGGCGGCACTGGGGTTAGATAACGAAAACTTCCATCTATGGATGGTTGTGGCTGTCATTCCAAGCAGTCTTTACGCTTTGACCTTGGGCTGCAAACAGCACAAACGCTATCAACTGTTCTATTTAGGCGCAATTGGAGTGGCACTACTCATCTTGGCCTTAGCTTTAGGAGAAGAGCGAATTGGTGAGTCAGGTGAAAAGACACTGACAGTTTTAGGCGCCTGCTTCGTTGCCATTGGCCATTGGTTTAATTACCGCCTTTGTCATGCACTAGACCATGAAGACTGCGCCTGCCCTAACGATAAAGATTCTGGTGTAAATTGAAACGCGACTACTTTATCGCCTTAGAGCAAAAAAACAATAACGCTTTATTAGCATTGTCTGAAGTTATAGAGCAACTTGCCTTTAACGAGCAAGGTTTAATTCCTGTTATTACTCAAGATGCAAAGACCCAGTCAGTATTAATGTTCGCTTGGATGAATAAAAAGGCACTTGAACAGACAATTGCAACTCAACGTATGACCTACTGGTCGAGAAGCCGTCAGCAGCTTTGGATTAAAGGTGAAACCAGTGGTAGCTGGCAAAAATTGCTAGCCATGTCGTTCGATTGTGATGGCGATGTTATTCTTTGTGAAGTCGAGCAACAAGGAGCTGCTTGCCATACCGGCCGCAAATCGTGTTTTTATTTGCACGTTGACGTTGATAGTCAGCACGTTAGGATCACTGACAGCAATGAGCTCTGAAAGCGGTAACGTTCAAGCCGTTCCCACCAACATCATTACAGGCTTTTTAGGTGTTGGAAAAACCTCTGCAATTTTGCATTTACTTAAATGCAAACCAAACGATGAACGCTGGGCGGTATTAATCAATGAATTTGGAGAAATTGGTGTCGACGGCAGTGTTGTAGCGGGTCAACATTCAACCGACGAGGGGATTTTCATTCGTGAAGTACCCGGGGGCTGCATGTGTTGTGCTGCCGGCTTACCCATGCAAACTGCCTTAAACCAACTCTTGTCGAAAACCAAACCAGATCGCTTACTGATTGAACCCACCGGGCTCGGACACCCTAAAGAAGTCTTGCAGGCGCTTTCTATGGAGTATTATCAGGAGGTCTTGTCCTTGCAGAAAACCATTACCTTGGTGGATGCAAGGAACTTGTCTGACTCACGCTATACCCAGCATGAAACGTTTAACCAGCAAATTGCAATTGCCGATACCGTTGTTGGCAATAAATTGGACTTATATCAAGACACTGATAAAGCCAACTTAATTGCATACGTGAAACAACGAGGACAGACGAACACGCGTGTTATTTTTACCCAGCATGGGGAAATACCCTTTTCAGCATTACAGGGCTCAACCTCTAGTTCACAGCAACCTTTCCCTATCCATCATCACGAATCGGGTTCAAAACCATTTGTTTCAGAGGCTGCCATACCGGCTTGCGGATTCTTAAAGGCCATCAATCAGGGTGAAGGATATAAAAGTATCGGCTGGCGCTTTTCTCCTCATAAGGTTTTTCAGCGCGAAAAATTACTGGTATTTTTAACCGGCCTGCAAGTCGAACGAATGAAAGCCGTTTTTATAACTGAGGCTGGTTTTTTTGCTTATAATCTTGCTAATGATACGTTAACAGAGATTGGACTGGACGAGTGCTTAGAAAGCCGTATTGAAATTATTTCTGACCGCCTCGATAACGCCATAGAGCCTCAGCTAATGGCTTGTATCGCCGATTGATTTTTAATGGTTTATTCTGAGTAAAGCTCAAATGATTGCATCTGCATGCTGTAAGCGGCTGTTGCCACCTCATTTTCAACAAGCGATGTTTTTACAATACCCGATACCCAGAAAGGGTCATACAAAGCCTCTACTTTTAAGCCTTTTGGGTAGTTTACAAAAATAATCTGATTAGGTGGTGGTGGCGGCACATGAATGCAGGCACCAAAAAAGGGTACTAGAAAAAACTGAGTGATGGTTTGTTCATCATCAAACTCTAAGGGCACAATAAAGCCTGGAATTCGAATCGCTTGCCCATCCATTTCCTGAACAATCCGTGTTGAAGAGAGTGCCTTTTGATAGGGGTCATCGCTGGCAGCAGCAAGAGCATTAGCAACTTGGCTACTAATCTGATCTTCAAATGAACCATCTTCAATATCATTTATGTAGCTAGGCGGATTAAGAAGTATTTCTAAGTCTTCTTTCGGCATCAACTCCGTCCATTCAATGGTTTTGAAGCTCGATCCTGACAATGTTGCCTGTTCAGACTTATCAGTTATTAACGGTTGCTTAGTTGGCGACTCTACTACTTCTGGCCTCAATACTGGATCTATTGCTTCGTTAACAACCTCACTATCTGGCATCTCACATGCTAAGAGCGTCAATGTGGCGAATATAAAAAACGTTACGTTTAACAGTCTAGGCATTATGTTAAGTATTCAAAAATTTTAAAAATTGATTTCATTCTGCAATGTTACATTATATCATTTATAGCACTTTAATTGATGCATTGTTGAGGCGTTTAATGGCCATTGAGCTCACCAATATCCGCTTTCACTACCCGGCACAGCCTGAGCAGAATATATTAAATATTCCCCATTGGTCTTTAGCTAGTGAAGAACGGATATTTTTACACGGCCCTTCAGGTAGTGGCAAATCAACTTTACTGAGCCTGTTGAGTGGTTTACTTCCGCCGAGCGATGGACAGTTGAACGTTCTTGGCCAACCTTTAGATAAAATGAGCGGCCGGCAGCGTGATCGCTTCCGTGCTGCGCATATCGGTTATGTATTCCAGCAGTTTAATTTGGTTCCCTACCTCAGTCCAGTCGACAATATCTTGTTGGCGACTCGGTTTGCAAAACGACAGTCCTCAATCGACCTAAACGAAGAAACTCAAGAGCTATTAAATGCATTGCACATCGCCAAGAAAGAATGGTACCGCCCTACCCGCGAGCTAAGTATTGGGCAACAGCAACGCGTTGCCATTGCCCGCGCTTTGATCAACAAACCGCGTTTACTGATGGCTGATGAACCTACCTCTTCGCTAGACATGAAAAATAGAGACGCCTTTATGGACTTGTTAATGACGATAGTGGCTGATAACAACATGACATTACTGTTCGTCAGCCATGACCTTAGCTTATCCAGTTATTTTGAGAATGTTGAATCTTTGCATGATATCAATCAATTAGGGGGTTCAGCCTCATGCTAGCCAAACTGGCCCTGCAAAGCTTACTCGACCGTAAAGGCTCAGTTATGCTCTCATTGATGGCGATGACAGTGAGTATTTTTGTGTTACTCGGTGTCGAGCAAATTCGTCAACAAACTAAAGAGAATTTCTCTAATACAGTGTCCGGTGTTGACCTGATTGTAGGCGCTAGAACAGGCAGTCTCAACTTACTGTTATATTCTGTTTTTAGAATCGGCTCGCCGACCAACAATATCCGTATGGAAACCTACGACAATATTGCCAGCAATGAAAAAGTGGAATGGGCGATCCCGATGTCTCTCGGTGATTCACACAAAGGCTATCGTGTGCTGGGCACCTCGACAGACTATTTTCGCTATTTCAGCTATGGCAAACAGCATCGTTTAGCATTTACTCAAGGACAGGCATTTGATCAGTTGTTTGATGTCGTATTGGGTTCCAATGTCGCACAACAACTCGGTTATCAATTGGGTGATAAAATCACCTTGGCTCATGGTCTTGCCGCCACTAGTTTTAGTATGCACGATGATCGACCCTTTACCGTGGTTGGGATTTTAGCAGCTACCGGAACGCCGGTTGATCAAACCTTGCATGTTAGCTTGCAAGGTATTGAAGCCATTCATACCGATTGGCAACAAGGCGTGAAAACACATAACAATACACTCACTCAAGCAGAACTAGAACAAACCAATTTAAAACCCAAAAGCCTTAATGCTTTTATGCTGGGTCTTAAATCAAAAATGACCACATTCCAGTTTCAAAGGATGATCAATCAATACAAACAAGAACCTTTACTGGCTATTTTGCCAGGGGTTGCTTTATCAGAACTCTGGCAAATGATGAGTGTTTTAGAAAATACGCTACTGTTAGTCTCTGCATTGGTTTTTATTGCTGCCTGCTTGGGGGTTAGCGCAATGCTACTGGCATCGATTCGCGAGCGCAGCCGTGAAATCCACTTACTGCGTGTTATTGGCGCACCGCCCTATATTTTGTTTTTACTCATTGAGCTAGAAGCCCTACTGATTACACTGCTAAGTTGTGTTTTAGCAATCGCTCTTTTGGCTCTTTGCCTATTTTTCTTACAGGATTATTTAATATCGCATTTCGGGCTACCTATTCAATTAAATTTATTGACCGAAAATAGCCTGTATTTGATGGCTGCGTTAATCATTACGTCTATTTTTGTCGCCATCATTCCTGCGTTGAGCAGTTACCGAAAAGCTAGATCGTAGCTGCCCTAGTAGGTAAGCAACACAAGCTAGTAGAGAACCGAGCTAATGACTCCTCAACCTCATCAGATAAATCATCGATTATTGATAATACTTTTCAATTTTAATGATAGAAGCTAGAAAAAAACGATGCTGGGAAACTGACTTTTTTCAAGATCAAAACGTATAAATAACTTGCTAATGGGCTAATGCATAGCAACCAAATATAGTAATAAATCAGATTACTTTTTAATCATAAACTATTGAAATATAATATTTTATTAAATCTATTTAACCCGCGCTATTTCTTTCCAGTTTGTTGTATAAAGGCTGGACCTATTAATGGGAACTGACTGCTGTAATGACTTATTACCTGCTGCAGCAAAACGAAGGCTGTTATTAAATCGTGAATTAATAGCATCCATCGTTTTCATAAGGGTTACGCTTTTTTCATTCTCTGTCGACTGACTGTTAAACATATCCTGCTGATGGATCACACTGCTCTGAGCCAGCTGTATATCTCCTAACGTTACACCCGCTTTTTGATATTGATAGCCTGGGAGAAAAATACCCGCTAATAGTTTTTTGGCGATTTTAATTAAATCCCGACTATCTTGTGTGCCCGATTTTAATTTATAAGTCGCTTTTTCAGAATAAAACGGTTTTTTATCGAATGGGCTGGTACGAATAAAAACACTCACTTGCAGCGCAACACCCTGCTGGGCTCTTAGTTTTTCGGCTGCTTTAAGACAAAAAACACTCAATACTTGTTCAAGTTCTTGCTGATCAGTCACTTTATCTTTAAAGCTTCTAGAGCAAATAATTTGTTGCTTTGGTTTTTGCTCTTCATTAAAAGACATAACTGGAGTCCCTTGCAATTCTTGCACTGTTTGAGCCAAGGTAATATTAAAATGCTTTTTTATTGAATTAATGGGTTGGGATTGCAAATCCCATACAGTTTCAATACCCAACGTATTAAGCTTTTCGTTTAATCGGCGGCCAACTCCCCACACTTCGCCAACCGGCGTTATTTGCATTATTTTCTGGCGCCTAATGGGTTCGTTAATATCTACTACCCCACCGCTACTTGGCCATTTCTTTGCCGCATAATTTGCCAGTTTAGCCAGCGTTTTTGTTGGGCCTATCCCTACCCCAACCGGTATACCAACCCAGCGTGCTAGGCTGTTTTTTATCTCTAAGCCTAAGTCAGTTGCGTTAACGTTATGTCGCTCCAAATCGATAAAAGCCTCATCTATCGAGTAAACATCTACCGAGGGCGAAAAAGCAGTCAGGCTATGCATGATGCGTGCGGATAAATCTGCATACAAAGGGTAATTAGAGGAAAACAGTTGTATATCGTGCTGTCTAACCAGCTGCCTGACTTGGTGGACAGGGACGGCCATTTTTATGCCTAGGTCTTTAACCTCTTGGCTACGAGAAACAATGCAACCATCATTATTACTGAGCACGGCCACCGGTTTATTCAATAAGTCGGGACGAAATAATCGCTCACAACTGACGTAGAAATTATTGCAATCAACCAGTGCAATGTTTGCGGGGTATTTCACGGTAAGTTAGCGTTTTTATAGGTTTTTATACATTGTGGATAACGCTCGTTACCACACCCCAAATAACCATGTCTACTTCCTCTTTTATGGGTATATCTGGGTAATCTGGGTTCTCGGGAGCAAGCACCAATTTACCTTCTTTTGAGCGCAGCCGTTTAACAGTTAACTCGCCATCTAGAGCACAAACAACTATTTTACCCACGCCCGCATGAACAGAGCGATCAACCACAAGGATATCATCGGGGTGAATACCAGCGCCCAGCATAGACTCCCCTTCTGCTCTAACAAAAAAAGTAGCCGCCGGCTTGTTAATAAGGAGTTCATTCAGGTCAAGTCTTTTTTCTATGTAATCATCGGCCGGTGACGGGAAACCAGCGGCAACACTCACACCATAGAGTGGGATAGATGGTACGGGGCTATCTAAATCGGGTAAAAAAATATTAGGAAAAGGTATTTTTTCAGCGTTAATTTTTTGCTTTTTGTGTTCCAGTAATTCGCTAACAGTCGCCATAAGGCTTTCTGGTATTCTAACGGCCTTGGTAGGTTCGCCATAGCTTGAAGAGCCTTTTTTGCGACCTGCTCCTGCACGCGCTCCTCCATGTTTTGTTACTTTTTCGACCATGATAAAACTCTTTTCTATAAGACACTTGAATAGTGTACGTAAATCAAGTTGGAATGAAAAGGGCTTTTAAAAGTTATCCACTAAAACTGTGGATAACTTTGTGAAGAAGTATCGTAAAGCGAAAAAAAGGTAGTGCTGGCGACTACTTATAAAAACTGGTCTAATTTTGACCAGCCATAATATTTTGCTAGTTTCTAAGCGCTATAATCAACAACGTTATGCTGTTGAGCACCGAGTCCTTCGACTTCGGCAACCACTTTGTCGCCTGCTTTAAGAAACTGTGGTGGGTTCATACCAAGCCCTACTCCTTCTGGCGTGCCGGTAAAAATTAAATCACCCGGTTGAAGGCTCATAAACTCATTAATATAGCTCACCAATTTTTTAACTGAATGAATCATCGTATCGGTGTTGCTGGCCTGCATCCGTTTACCATTAACATCTAAGCTCACAGCGCATGATTGGTACTGTTTAAACTCATCCAAGGTCACAAAGTATGGTCCAATGGGGGCAAAGGTATCTGCACTTTTACCTTTAAGCCACTGGCCACTTCGGCTTTTTTGAAAATATCGCTCAGATACATCAATGCCCGTACAGAAACCAGCAATATGCGCTTCTGCATCGTCTTCTGAAATATATCGAGCTGGCTTACCAATAATAACGACAAGCTCTATCTCCCAGTCCACTTGTGTCGCGCCTTTAGGTCGCTCAATAAGGTCAAAGGGGCCGCTTAAAGCACTAACTGCTTTGGTAAAGAGCACCGGCTCGTCTTGCTGCTTGCCCCCTGTTTCTTTAATGTGCTCATCATAATTTAAACCAACAGCAATAATCTTGCCTGGGTTTAATAACGGCGCGCCAATGCGGTCAGGCTTTTCTATAATGGGCAGACTATCAACATCGAGGTTTTTCAGTGCCTGTAAACCATCGTTGGCTAAAAAATCAGATGAAATAACATCACACACACCCTCTAAAGAGCGAATTCTATTGTTACTGTCTAACAGGCAAGGAGTTTCCTGACCAGGTAAACCAACATTGAGTAATTTCATAGAGGAGCCTTTTCATTAAGGGTTAATTAAATACTCTGATACTATATCTGAATCACTATGTTGGTGAACAGTGATACAAACTAATAATAAATTTGGGAGATATAAATATGAGTAATGCAGTTGTAGCCTTAGGCGGGTTCGCGTTTTGGACCTTAATTCTTGTTTTATCGATAGCCACATTTCGTGCGGTTAGTGACCTTGTTCTTAAGCGCGGTATTCCTATAAACGGCTTTAAACCGGATGGCTCAGATGTACCGGGTTTTGGTCAACGATTAACCCGTGCACACTTAAACAGCCTTGAACTGCTACCGGTTTTTGCTGCCGTCGTATTAACGGCCTCTTTGGCGGGTCAAATGGCTTTATTGGAACCAACCGTTATGTACATTCTGTATGCTAGAGTGGCTCAATCTATCGTACATCTGATTTCTACTTCAGCTATTGCTGTGCTGATTCGCGGTATCTTCTTTGTTGTTCAAGTTGCATTATTAATCTCTTATATCTGGCAGATTGTTATGTAAGAAAGGTTACATTTTTTAGTTAGTCAACAAAAAGGCTAAACCTTATCTTCAGGTTTAGCCTTTTTTATATCCCTTGTTTTTTGTTAAATAGCCGTATAATTACTGGCATGCAATTGAAACAAACACAGCGACTCATCGCCTTTTTTATCAGCTTATTGATCAGCGTTAACGTACTAGCAAAACCTCAACGGATTGTTTCGCTAAACCTATGTGCCGATCAGCTATTAATGGCGCTATTATTACCGCCCGAGCGATTAATTGCTATTACGCCATTAGCAGCGAACCCAGAAGCCTCTTATTTATACCAAAAAGCGGCTCAATATCATCAACATAGTAGCCGTATTGAAGAGATTATGGCACTTAAGCCAGACTTAATTGTTGCTGGTGAATTTACCGCCCAACCAACTAACCAGCTACTTGAAGAGTTAGGTTATAAGGTGATCAAGTTAGGCTTACCTATTAACAGTGACGGCATTTTTCAGCAAGTGCGCTTTTTAGGTCAGCAAATTGGTGAACCTGCTCGTGCCGAGGCGCTTATTCTGGCTATGCGCAAACAGTTAGCTAACATTATTGGGGCACAAGATAACAGGTCTCAACGAGCAGCTGTTTACTATGCCAACGGCTTTACCGCAGGCCAGCAGACGATCGTCAATGAAATTTTAACAATGACGGGGTTAAGAAATATTGCTGCGGAATTGAATTTAGATTTTGTTGCCCCTTTATCGCTAGAATCCCTATTAGCATCAAAGCCAGACATTCTTTTATTAGGACGCTCCAATAACAACACCAACAGCTTAGCGCACCAAATTTTACAGCACCAGGCCATCCAGCGATACGCAGCGCTCAAACAGGTAAAAAGAATAACCATTCCTGATAGATATTGGAGTTGTGCAGGACCGTCTAGTTTCGCTGCAGCGAGTTATCTACAGCAGCAATTATTAGCGCAACCTCTTTAATACGCCCATGCAAACTCGCTTAATGACTAACCATAACGAAACCCGCTTAACAGCGATCTTATTAATGAGCCTGTTAGTGTTAATGGCATTGTCATTAATAATAGGCGAATTAAATATAAGCATTATCAATAGCTTAAAAAGTATTGTTAATAACGAATCTACACTAGAATCTATTGTATTTGAAGAAATTCGTTTGCCTCGCACCCTACTCGCTGTGCTGATTGGCGCGTCATTAGGTTTATCCGGCGCGGCCTTACAAGGTATGGTTAGAAATCCATTAGCCGAACCCGGTGTTATCGGCGTATCAAGCAGTGCCGCCTTGGGCGCAGTGATTGTTTTTTACTTTGGTTTAAGCGCTATTTTTCCCATTGCATTACCGCTCGGGGGGATAGCCGGTGCTTTATTAGCGGTTGTTTTTCTGTACTTATTAACCGGTAAAAATAGCAGCATGCTCACCCTAATATTGGCGGGCGTCGCTGTTAGTAGCCTTACAGCGGCCTTAACAGCGTTAGCGCTCAATTTATCGCCTAACCCCTATGCTTCTCTTGAAATATTTTTTTGGTTAATGGGCTCCTTAGCCGATAGAAGCTTTACACACGTTTGGTTGATTCTACTGCCAACCCTATTAGGTTGGTGGTTAATGCTAAAAGGACGGCGCGATTTAGATGTACTCTCACTCGGTGAAGACACTGCCCAATCCTTGGGTGTTAACTTAGCAAAGCTTAATCGACGTATTATTTTAGGCGTTGCCTTAGCAGTTGGTTCTGCGGTATCGGTAAGCGGTGGTATTGGCTTTGTAGGCTTGGTAGTCCCGCACTTACTGCGGCCACATGTAGGCTACCAACCTGGGCGGCTATTAATATGCAGCGCACTGGGTGGTGCTATATTACTATTAGCAGCCGATATGATTGTTCGCTTAATACCGACGCAACAAGAACTTAAAATTGGCGTATTAACCGCCTTATTAGGCGCCCCTTTCTTTTTACATTTAATTTTAAAATCAAGACGAGAGTGGCTTTCATGAGTTTAGTGGCATCAAACATAGCCGTTAGTTTATCCGGCCACAGCATATTAAAAAATATGAGTATTCAGTTTCCAGCAGGAAAACTCACTGGATTAATTGGCCCTAATGGAGCCGGTAAATCCACGCTGATGCGTGCCTTAGCTGGTTTACTGCCGATTGAATCGGGTGTAATACGTTTGGCAGACAAAGACATTCAAGCCATGCAAGCGATTGAATTAGCAAAAGAAATAACCTATTTGCCGCAACTTGGTGAATGCCATTGGCCGCTAACCGTTGAACGGGTCGTTATGTTAGGCCGGCACCCGCATAATGATGGCCATCATGCAGATAGTTTAAGCTTACAAGCAGTAGAAAAGGCTATTAAAGAAGTGGATATAGAGCACCTAATAGGCCGCTCGGTTAATGAGCTATCTGGCGGTGAGCGAGCGAGAGTGATGCTAGCTCGAGCACTGGCCACTGAGAGCCCTATTTTACTGGCAGATGAGCCGATCGTATCACTCGACCCGCGGCATCAAATTGAGGTTATGGCGTTATTGCAAACGCTGGCGAAAAAAGGAAAAACAGTTATTATTGTTTTACATGAACTGCACTTAGCCATGAGGTATTGTGAGAATCTTGTTTTACTGAATAACGGGGTAAAAACATCTGAAGGTATCGCCAACGATGTACTATCGATTGAGAACATGCAGGCTGTTTATGGTGTTGATGCGATTTTTGGAGAACACCAAGGAAGCCAATGGGTTTTACCTTGGCAGCATAAAAAAAGGGAGAAGGCATAAGCCCTCCCCCTAGTCCATTTAGAAACGGCTAACGATGCTAATTAGCTGGTTGATAGCTCAATGAGAAAAACACATTGGCACCATCTGTGTTGTAACCCGCTACTGTTTCATATTCTTCATTAAATAAATTAGCAACTTTTACTTGTGCTGTTAAGTCCTTGTTTATTTTATAAGCACCTACTAAATCGACTGTGGTAAAACCGGCAAGACGGCGATTGTTTGCAACATCATCAAAGCGACGGCCCGACACAAACACCTTACTTGCAAGACTAAAATCACCAAATGCTTTATTAGCATTCAAGGTAAAGGTTTGTTCAGCACGTCTAGCCAACACATTACCATCGTTCACACCGCCGCTTTTATTTTCAGGATCAATCCAAGAAAACTGGCCATCGACATTTATTCCGGCAATATCAGTAGCTGCTTGCAGCTCAAGCCCTTTTATCAACGCCTCGGAGATATTTTGAGGAACCCATAAACTATCCAGTGCGATTAAGTCTTTAATTTTTGTACGGTAAGCACTGGCCGACCACGTAATATCTGCGTGTTTACCCACTAAACCTAGTTCAAAGGACTTAGAGCGCTCAGCATCTAGATTAGGATTTGCACCAAATGGAGAATAAAGATCAACAAGGGCTGGCGCAACAAAAGCTGTTCCAAACGATGCGTTTAAGCGTAAATTATTAGAAAGCGACGTACCCCAAGCAATGTTGCCCGTAGTATTGCTACCAAACTGCTCATTATCTTCATTTCTAACGGCTAATTGATAAGAATGCGCACCATATTCACCTAATAATTGAGCAAAAACGGCATTGCTATGACGATTGGTTTCTGTGAAGCCACCCGATTCTTTTATTTTGTCATCTTCGTAGTCATAACCTAACACCAACACGTGTTCATCATTAATTTGGAAGTCATTTTGCAGGCTAAAATGGTCTTGTTGATTATCAGCAAAACTGGCTGCAAATGCGCCTTCGTTATCAGCCTCAATTCTGCCTTGGCTTAAGGTTGCTTTTACAGTCCATGTGTCTGACACATCAGCCGTCAACTTAGCACCAAAGGTATGTTGCAAAAAGTCCGTTGTGTTGAAATAACCATCGTATTCACTTTGCCCCTCACTGTATAAGCTAAAAAACTCTAGCTCAGCAGAGTTTGCAAAGCGGTGCCCTGCTCGTATAGAGGCATTGCTGTTTCTATAAGCATCGTCGTCAGGCTCGGTAGCGAAACAACCAATGAATGATGTGCCGCTTCGACCATCACAGCTGTTAAAACCATTTGTTTCTGTATAGCCGCCGCTTAAGCTATACCAATTAGATGCATCTCCACCAGAAATTCCAAAGGTGGTTTCTTTCGTATCATGCGTACCAAAACCAACCGAAAGATGAGGTGTTAGCTCACCGCTTCCCTTTTTAGTAAAAATTTGAATAGTTCCACCAATAGAACCAGAGCCATATAAGCTTGATTGCGGCCCACGTACCAACTCAATACGCTCAATTTGGTTAAGTGGAATATGCTCAATTTGAGGCGCACCAAAGGCATTCGTTGCCAACTTAACGCCGTTCAATAAAACCTGGGTGTGGTTCGACTCTGTACCACGTAAAAATAATGACGTTTGCTTGCCCAAACCGCCAGTGTTGGCAATTGTTACGCCAGGAAGCCCTGAAATAGCCTCCGCAACCGTTTTATATTGATACTTTTCGATCTCTTCTTTGGTCACAACTGAGACAGAGGCTAATGTTTCATCAGCCGTTTGCGTCGTACGTGTAGCCGTCACAATAAGCGCATCATCACTGGCGAATACAATTGAAGGAGCAAAAGGTAGAACGGCGGCAACACTTGCAGCCAAAAGAGTTTTTTTCATGAGATTTCCTCGTTAGAAGGCGCAGCCCCGCGCCAGTTAAAAGACGCACGTGAGGAAATGTGATGAAGTTGAAATAGAGTAAACAACGTCAGCCCAGTTGCCCACCCGCAACGTACCGGTTTGCCTTTGGCAGGTCTCCGGGCTCATAAGTGGCTAATGTTCTGTTAACCGATGTATCGCCTTCCCATGTTTTGACACAGTGGCTGTTGATACATGTTACTTATATACCGTTGCGGGGGCAGCGTTGGGTTTGATTAAATCGTACCAACTTCCCTTTTAATTAGGCAAAGGCCTAATACCAAAAAGCGTGGGCATTATCTTTGATTTAGTCTATGCTAGTCAAGATGAGCGCTAGGTTAATTAATTGAAGAAAATCAATATCTAATGAATTCGAATAGTATTAAGGTTCTACTTGTTGACGATCATGAGTTAGTTAGAAGTGGTATAGAGCACATCTTGCAATCTGACCCGGATATTGAAGTTGTGGCGATTGGCTCATCGGGTGAAGAAGCCGTTAAATTAGCCGAACAACTCAAGCCAGACGTTATCCTAATGGACTTAAATATGCCGGGTATAGGTGGCGCCGAAGCGTTGAAACGAATATTAAGCGCGAACCCAGTTCTAAAATTATTGCCCTAAGTGTGTATGACGATGGCCCTATCCCGCATCAGGCTATAAAGTTAGGTGCTAAAGGTTATATCAATAAAGGCTGCGCGGTTAATGAAATGACAAGCGCGATTATGTCGGTTTACCAAGGTAAAAACTACCTGTCCTCTGCAGTGGCAACCAACTTAATCTTCAGTGGGCAAGAACCAGAAAAGAATGTTTTTAGCCAGTTAAGCAGTAGAGAGTTACAAATAGTAACAAAAATTGTTGATGGCCACAGAATTGCAGATATTGCCAATTCATTATCGATCAGCCCCAAAACAGTTAACACGCATCGCTATCGAGCACACGAAAAACTAGGCGTTTCTAACGATATCGAACTTGTTAAATTGGCCATTAATGAAGGTCTGCTAAAAAATTTATAAATTTATAATAATTTCCACTCGTCATTATCGTCATCATAGGGTAAAATTCGCGCTCAATTTGATTGCCTGGGTGGTGAAATTGGTAGACACACGGGACTTAAAATCCCGCGACTTTAACGGTCGTGCCGGTTCGATTCCGGCCCCAGGCACCATTGAATATCGAGGCTCCAGCAATTATTTGCTGGGGCTTTTTTATTGCCTATAGTTTTCGGGTCAATGCGGGGTCAATGCTGAATTGTTATTTGTTATCTTTTTAGCAATCGTTTCCCCATCGTAAGAATGGGACGAATATAAAGCGTCGATAGACTCGCGCTCAACATATTTCCCTAGATCACAAATAACCAAGAAAAACATAGAATACTTTGCTCCCAAAAGGTTTGCGGCAGTAATCAACTATATAAAACAACTGTTAATCATTGGAACACTGATTCGAATCCAGTCGGAGGAGCCATATATCAAAGTCTTAGTTACCCTTGCGGTGCTGGGGCTTTTTTATTTTCAGATATATCCTTGATGTACCGTCACCACCACGACGGGCTCATAGTTCATTTCCTCAGTCCATTTTCTATTTCTGTATTGCTAGCAACATTCACCTCAAAATAAACCCAACAAACCACTTAATTTAGAATAAACACTTATTTGACAAGCGACAGTTCAAAGGGTTAGAGTTCGCGCCAATGTTCCCGAAAAAACACATCGTGCTTAAACACCTAAGCATACTGCTTCTGATTCTTAGCACACTAAGCTATAGCAGTGTGTGGGCAATGAGCGGTCATGATGATATTGCCGGGGAACATCAGCAAACTATATCTCATATAGCTGATTTACACAGCACTGATCTAACTAGTGATCAAGACAACCACCTAGATGATGATCACTGCTGTCACGCCGGTGCTCATTTGTTAGGCTTGATTGGTCTCTATACAAAAGTATCACTTCACGTAGCTAAACGTGACACCTTGGCATATAACCTACTTTTTCAGTCACACCAAACCAGCCCGCTCCAGCGTCCCCCTCTTAGCTAATTCCTAATAATTTTGTCGGTTATAGCCGGCGATACCTACACGATTCATTAATTTAAATCGTCTATGTTTTATTTTATTTATAGGAATTTCCATGAGATTTTTAAATGTCATTAGCCTTTTTGCATGCGCCTTATTGTTACCTTCAACAGTTGGCGCTAACGAGCAACAGAAGCTCGAAAGTTGGCTAAACCAAGTTGTACAACATCATCCTAGATTACAAGCAGCTCAAGCTTCTGCTGATAAGGCATCAGCTGAGCTTCGTGCTGCCAATCAACCTTTGTTCAACCCAGAACTTGAATTTGAGTATGAACGAGCAGGTGTTGATACAAAAACAGCGGGCATCACTCAGACCATTGACTGGGGTGATAAACGATTAGCGCAAACACATCTTGCCGATTTCAAATTGCAGCTTAGCCTTACCGAATTAACTGTTGCACAGCAAAAATTAACTGCTGAAGTTTTATTAGCATTGGTTACATATCAAGCCAGTATTGATACGCTGAAAATAATTGAAAAACGTTCAAATTCGATGTCACAGTTTTTCAGTATTGCCAAACAGCGTTATCAAGCTGGAGACCTTACCGAAGTTGAACTGGCTCTAGCCCAACTAGCAAGCAGCGAAGCGAATTTTGAGTTAGCTGATGCTCGTTCTGAGTTAATTATCAATAAACAGAATCTTTACGTGGTATTAGGGAGCGGGAGTAACTCTTTACTAATGTCATTACCAGTAATGAGTGACATACCTACCAGCTCAGAATATCCGGTAAAGGATTCGAATCAAACACTCGATCGCTTACCAGAGATGCGTCTTGCCCTTACTCGAATGAACATTGCTCGTGCAGAAATTAAATTACGTCAGCGCGAACAACGCCCTAACCCAAGTATTGGAATAAAAGCAGGTAAGGAAGGCAACGATAATTTAACGAGCCTTAGTTTCTCAATGCCTCTGTTTGTACGAAATAATTTAAGCGCTGAAGTAGAAGCCGCCCAATTACTGCTTATACAGCGTGAATATGAAGCAACAAGTACGAGACAAGCATTACTCGCTCAACTGACTTCAGCAGAACAAACACTTCAGGTTAATCGTCAAGCATGGGCTCAGTGGAAAGCGACCGGAGGTCAGCATTTATTACGAAAAGAAAAACTGTTAGGCCGTCTATGGAAAGCAGGTGAATTAAGTACAGCCGACTATTTGGTGCAACTCAAACAATCACTTGATACCGAAGAAAGTGTCATTAGGCAGCGCGCTCAACTATGGCAGTCTTGGACGCAATGGCTCATTGCCTCTGGCGATATTGCTAAATGGATAAGCCCCCAAAGTAGCCTACAAACAAACAGCATCCCTAAGAAATTAGGCAGTGGAGAATAATAATGAATAAGTTTAATACCATTTTTTTGATCACTCTTTTAACTCTATCAAGTGCTCAAACCATCCATGCATCAGAAGATGACCATGACCACAAAACCGCACATACTGAAGAAGATCATGATACGCATGAAGAAGACGGTGATGCCCATGAAGAAGATCATGATACGCATGAAAATGACGGCAAAAAACATGAAAAAGGCGGTGATGCACATGAAGAAGAGGAAGGAATTCATTTAACAGCTGCTCAACAAAAAGCAGCAGGCATAACCACTACGCCCCTCCAGTTAACGAATATAGACCTCAGCATTAGTGCACCAGGCGAAATAACCCTAAATGCTTATGCAACCAGTCAGGCTGTATCACTCATTAATGCTCAGGTTGTTAAAAGACATGCAAAACTAGGTGATTTAGTGTCTACGGGGCAGCCATTAGTCACGTTATCTAGTGTTGAAATGGCACAGGCACAGGGCGACCTTTTAGTAGCTGCTCGAGAATGGACCCGTGTTCGAAAGTTAGGACAAAAAGTAGTTTCTGCGGCTCGATACATACAAGCCAAAGTAAACAATGAACAGGCTCGTGCAAAAGTGCAGGCATATGGCATGAACCAACAACAAGTTGAGGCCATTTTAAAAGCGGGTAATGCCAGACTGGCCAACGGTCGCTTCCAACTATTAGCGTTGCAAAGTGGCACCGTAATTCAGGATCAATTTACATTGGGTGAAGTAGTTAATGCAGGTCAAATGTTATTTAAAGTTAGTGATGAAACGAAACTTTGGGTAAATACTCGACTAACCGCAAAACAAGTTACAGACGTGCAAATAGGAGCTATGGCCAATGTCATTTTTGGTAAAAAAACATTAAAGGGAACCGTTATTCAACGTCATCATTCTTTGGATGAAAGCACACGTACTATTGGTATTCGTATCGAAGTAGCAAACCCTGATGACGTATTACACCCAGGTGTTTTTGTTGACGTAAACATTGCTGCAAATAACGCAGAAAAAGTACTGTCTGTTCCTGCCGATGCGGTTCTACGTAGCCCTGATGGCGATTGGATGGTATTTGTTGAGCACGAAGACAACCAATTCGAGCCTAAAGAAATCAATGTATTACGAACAAATAATGGAGTGACGGTAATTGATGGTATTGATGCAGGCACTCGCGTCGTAACTCATGGTGCATTCTTTTTACAATCAGAATTAGCAAAGTCTGGTTTTAACATTCATAACCATTGAGGCCACAACCATGTTTAATAAAATTATTGACCTCGGTATTAATAATCGTCTGCTGGTAGTGCTTTCACTGCTGGCGACTCTTGTTGGCGGAACATTAATATTACCTTCACTTAATCTTGATGCCTTTCCGGACGTAACCAATGTTCAAGTACAAATTAATACTGAAGCTCGTGGACTTGCTTCGGAGGAAGTCGAGCAACTAATCACCTTCCCTATCGAATCCGTGATGTACGCCTTGCCTGATGTTGAAGAAGTTCGCTCAATATCTAAAACAGGGCTATCTGTTATCACTGTCGTTTTCAAGGAAGGAACCGACATCTATTTTGCCCGGCAACTTATTTTTCAACGCCTGCAATCGGCACGTGAGCAAATTCCAGATGGTATTGGAACCCCTGAAATGGGGCCAAATACTTCAGGGCTTGGGCAAATATATCAATATATTTTGCGTGCTGACGATCCTGAAAAATTTGATGCTATTGCCTTGCGAAGTCTAAACGATTGGGTGGTCAAGCTGCTATTAATGCCTGTTAGTGGGGTAACCGAAGTCTTATCATTCGGCGGTGAAGTAAGGCAGTACCAAGTGCAAGTACATCCCAGTAAATTACTGTCTTATAAACTAACCATTAAAGATATTGCTGAAGCTATTGAAGAAAACAACCGTAATGCAGGTGGCTGGTATTTAGACAGAGGTGCGGAACAACTCATTATTCGTGGTGTAGGCTGGGTACGAAGCGACAAAGAGGGTTTACGTGACATCGGTAATATTCCGTTAAAAAATATTGACGGCGTATCAGTACGAGTCAGTGATGTGGCAATAGTCGATTTTGGCCCTGAAATTCGTCAAGGCGCTGTGACTATGTCGACTCGTGATGTTAAAGGAAACCCAGTTGCAATGGGCGAAGTAGTAGCAGGGATCGTAATGAAACGCTTAGGCGCTAATACAAAAGCGACTATCGATGGTATTAAGGCAAGGCTACCCGCGATACAAACGGCATTACCGGACGGTGTGACTATTGAACCTTTTTACGATCAAGCAGACTTAGTCAATCAAGCCGTTAAGACGGTAAGCTCAGCATTATTACAAGCATTCGTGTTGATTATCGTTGTCTTAATGCTGTTTTTAATGAACATCCGTGCCGCCTTTTTGGTGCTCATCTCAATGCCAATATCGGTTGGTTTAGCACTCATGTTTATGGCCTATTGGGGTATTTCAGCGAACCTGATGTCGTTAGGTGGTTTAGCCATAGCTATCGGTATGATGGTGGATGGTTCGGTTGTGATGATGGAAAATGTTTTCAGTCATTTAAGTAAGCCTGATAGGGAGCACGAGCAATACGCTCAAACAGTGCTAGCGGAAGGTGCACCCGATCCATATAACGTAGCTCAAGACCATCATGGGATTTCACTTCGAATTCTAATAGCTGCCCGTGAAGTCGGCAGGCCGGTGTTTTTTGCGGTGATGATTATTATCATCGTATTTGCACCGTTATTTACGTTGGAAGGAGTCGAAGGCAAGTTGTTCCAACCAATGGCTATTTCAATTGTATTGGCTATGTTAGCTTCGTTATTGGTTGCGCTTATTATTGTGCCCGCATTGGCAACATACATGTTCCGTCACGGGGTTAAAGAAAAAGACAATCCAATTGTTACCTTTTTTGACAATATGTACCGCCCGCTGTTATCACGGGCTTTAGGTGCACCTCGTAAAATTGTCTTCGGCGCCGTCATCTTGTTTATTGGTTCACTCGCTTTAGTGCCTTTTCTTGGAACAGAGTTTGTGCCTGAATTGGAAGAAGGCACCTTAAACATTCGTGTCACACTAGCGCCTTCATCTAGCTTAGAAACCTCATTAGAAGTATCTGGGAAGCTTGAAAAGAAATTGATGACCTTCCCAGAAGTTCTATACGTTTCCAGTCGAGCTGGACGTGCTGAAATTGGCGGTGATCCTGAACCTGTATCCAACGTTGAGATATTTGTTGGCTTGAAACCTGTAGATGAATGGACAAGCTCATCCAACCGTCAAGAATTACAAAAATTGATGGAGGAAAAGATGTCAGTTCATCCTGGTTTGCTATTCTCATTTTCACAGCCCATTGCTACTCGCGTAGATGAGTTACTGTCGGGTGTGAAAGCACAATTAGCTATAAAGCTGTTTGGCCCAGATTTAGCCACGCTTGCAAGCACCGGTAAAAAAATAGAAGGCTTGGTGCGCAAAATTGAGGGTACTCGCGGCGTTGAAATGGAACAAATTGCGGGTGAAGCTCAATTGGCTATTCGTCCTAATCGCGATTCATTAGCACGTTATGGCATTCCTGTTGCGCAAGTAATGGATCTAGTCGCCAATGCCATTGGTGGCATGGAAGCAGGTCAAGTCATTAACGGCAACGAACGATATGATATTACTGTTCGCTTGGATGCAGGTTATCGCAACAGCATAGAAGCCATTCAAAATATCACCTTACAAGCACCAAACGGTGCATGGGTTAAATTGGCTGATGTAGCTGAGGTAAAAATCGAATCCGGTCCACCACAAATCCGTCGAGATGATGTGCAACGACGAGTGGTCATTCAATCCAATGTTGAAGGCCGTGATATGGGTGGCCTTGTAGCTGAAATAAATCAGCGAATCAATGACGAGATTGATTTACCCGCTGGTTATACCGTTGTGTTTGGTGGGCAATTTGAAAACCAAAAACGAGCACAAGATAAGCTGATGATTGTCGTTCCCGTTTCACTGGGAATGATATTTTTAATGCTGTACTTTGCATTCAATTCTGTCGGGCAATCCTTATTAATTATGTTGAATGTGCCCCTAGCTATGATTGGCGGTATCGTTGCATTATTTATCTCTGGTCAGTACTTGTCTGTACCGGGTTCAATTGGCTTTATTGCCTTGTTTGGTGTTGCGGTATTGAATGGCGTGGTGATGATCAATGCCATTAATCAACGAATTGCAGATGGGCTATCTAGTCAACAGGCCGTGTTTGAAGGTGCTGTATCACGTTTACGTCCCGTGCTCATTACCGCCGCAACCACAGCTCTTGGGCTTATCCCTATGTTACTTGCGACAGGAATTGGCTCAGAAGTACAGAAGCCACTGGCAACGGTTGTCGTTGGCGGGCTTTTCTCAGCAACCTTGTTAACGTTGGTGGTAATACCTGCGTTATATGCGTATTTCTCAAAGCAACATAATGAAGGGTAGGAAATAGAAATGGCCGGATGTGATAGCTGTTCCAGCGATAAAATAGAAGCGGCAACGAAACAACAAAAACGCGTATTGATCTTAGTTTTATTAATAAATGCGGTGATGTTTGTCGTTGAATTTATTGCTGGCATGCTAAGCCACTCCACCGCATTAATGGCGGACTCATTAGATATGCTGGCCGATGCTTTGGTGTATGCTCTAGGGCTATTTGCCCTAGGGCGTGCAACTCATTGGAAGAGTCGCGCGGCATTAACTAGCGGTATATTTCAGATGATATTGGGCTTAGGAATTTTAATACAACCAATCTACCTACTAAGCACTAACAATATACCTGATGCCTTCAATATGGGGGTGTTTGGGGTGTTGGCGCTCATTGCCAATTCAATATCTTTCTTCTTGTTAATGGCGTATCGAGACGGGGACATCAATATGCGAGCCACATGGGTATGCACGCGCAACGATATGATTAACAACGTCGGTGTGCTCATTGCAGCCGGCTTGGTTTATTGGTTCTCATCGCCGTTACCTGACATTATTATTGGCTTGATCATTGCCATAATCGTTATGCATTCTGCTTGGGGTGTTATTCGTGAGGCTAAGAGCACTTTAAACATAGACTTAGAATAGCTTTAAAGTGAGTACGAAAAATAAGTCTAGAGGCTCATTAACCGCAATCTTTTCAGGTACTCATGGATGACATTGGGAAAATAATATATCTTCACCAGTAGTGATAACACTTAAAGTAAAAGGTGGTTACTTATTCCCCGCATTGAAAAAAAACACGTTGGGTAAGCCTATTTATAGGTACAAAAAAACAACTCATATAACAATTGAGTAATTCAAGAAGAGCATTAATATGCGAATTCAATCATTAATTTTTAGTCTAATTATCTTTCTTTTTCCATTAGTAGGTTTTTCTGAAAGCTCTCATGACCACGGTTACGGCACATTACTGTAATGATATAAATAAGAAACTTATAGAGGGTTTTAATTACAACAATTTTGTTGTAATTAAATAAACATTACTTGAAAGCTCATTTCATAATAACTGAAATTAGAAATATTCACGGCCAGAAAGTAATAAACTTAGACAGGTTGCCGAGATTAAAAAACAGCCTTCTTCATCTGTCCAGCTACTTCAATGTGTCGTACATTTCTATAGCGAAGAAGGCTGTTACTTTTAAGCCTCTCGATTACTAAATGCAAACGTTCTCTTTTCGATGCAGCCAGTGATACAAAACCGGTAATACCAATAATGTTAGTAATGTCGATGAAATAATGCCACCAATAACAACAGTGGCTAAGGGACGTTGTACTTCAGCGCCTATACCAGTATTCAATGCCATAGGCACAAAACCCAGGCTTGCAACCAATGCAGTCATCAGTACTGGTCGCAAGCGAATCATTGCACCTTCGGTAACAGCTAATAATAGGTCACCTTTTTCGTGCCAGAGATCGCGTATAAAAGCTAGCATGACTAAACCGTTTAATACCGCAACACCTGATAGGGCAATAAAACCAATACCTGCCGATATAGATAAAGGCATCTCTCTAAAATACAGAAATAATACGCCGCCCGTTAATGACAACGGCACACCACTGAAAATAATCAGTGCGTCTTTAAGAGAAGAAAATGCCATCACCAGAATAGCAATAATTACAATTAATGTAATTGGTACTACCATAGATAATCGCTTACTGGCCGACTCCAATTGCTCAAAAGTACCACCATACTCTAACCAATAGCCTGGCAGTATATCGGCTTGTGATTGTATTTTTTCTTGAACTTCTGCGACAAAACTCCCTAAATCACGCCCACGCACATTGGCCGTCACTACAACTCGTCGCTTACCATTTTCACGACTAATTTGAGCTGGGGAAGGTTTGATGCTGATTGTGGCAACCTCTTCAAGAGGCACATAATCACCATTAGGAAGCGGAACAGGCAATGATTTTAGTCCTTCTACATCTCGCCTAAGCAACTCAGGTAAACGGACAATCAGTTCAAAACGGCGATCGCCTTCATATAGAATGCCTGCAGATTCGCCACCGATAGCTGCAGCAACCCAATCTTGTAGTTGAACCACACTTAAACCGTAACGACCTAGTTTTTCTCGTTTAGGATTTACAGATAATGAAGGCAACCCCTCCACTTGTTCCATGCGGGTATCTGCAGCACCTTCAATTGAATTAACAATTTTTACAATATCACTAGCAGTCAACACCAATTGGTCTAAATCATCACCAAACACCTTGATCCCCAAATCGGCACGCACACCGGAAATAAGCTCGTTAAAACGCATTTGAATGGGTTGGGTGAATTCATAATTATTACCTGGTAGTTGTTTTAAAGCCTGTTCCATTTCCTCAAGTAATTCGTCTTTCGTTTTTGCAGCATCAACCCATAAGTTACGAGGTTTCAGAATGACGAAAATGTCTGCGATACTTGGCGGCATTGGGTCAGTGGCCACCTCAGGCGTCCCAATACGAGCAAATACTTTCTCTACCTCGGGAAAGTCTTTTATTCGCTGCTCCAATATCTCTTGCATTTCGACGGACTGCTCTAAGCCTGTGCCAGGTATCCGTAATGCTTGAACTGCTATATCGCCTTCATTCAGTTGTGGGACAAACTCAGAACCCATAGTTGTTGCAAGCCAGATACTGAATGCGACTAGAACCGTTGCACTTAACATAACCAGCCAACGAAATTTTAAGGCTAGGAGTAAGAGTGGGTGATAAAGTGATTTGGCAGCACTAATCACAACGCTTTCTTTCTCGCTTATTTTGCCATTTAAAATGACTGCAACGGCTGCTGGAACCAAGGTTAATGACAATACCATAGCTGAAAGTAACGCCACCACAACGGTAGCAGCCATAGGGTGAAACATCTTACCTTCAACACCACTTAAACTAAAGATAGGGATATAAACAATGGTGATGATAGCGACACCGAATAGACTTGGGCGTATTACTTCGGACGTTGCTTCAAATACAGTGTTTAGTCTTTCGCTGAGATCTTGTCGCCCACCCCGATGCTGCTCTTCAGCCAACCGGCGTACCGCATTTTCAACAATGATTACTGCGCCATCAACAATTAGGCCAAAGTCTAAAGCGCCTAAGCTCATTAAATTGGCCGATATACCAGCGTTGACCATACCCGTGATAGTCATCAGCATTGATAAAGGAATTACAGCTGCCGTAATGAGTGCCGCACGCATATTCCCCAAAAGTAAAAACAGCACAAAAATAACAAGCAGAGCCCCTTCCAATAGGTTTCTTGTCACCGTCGCTATGGCTTTATCAACAAGGCTTGTACGGTCATAAACAGCTTCTGCAATAATGCCATCTGGTAACGATGCCTGAATACCGTCAAGTTTGAGGGCGACATCCCTCGCCACAGTGCGAGAGTTTTCACCGATCAACATCATTGCCGTTCCCAATACGGTCTCTACACCATCACGTGTCGCAGCACCTGTGCGGAGTTCTTTGCCTATAGCAACCTCTGCAACATCATTAATTTTTACTGGCACCCCATCATTTTGCTTGATGATGACATTAAGAATTTCATCTGTCGTGGATAATTGCCCTTGAGAACGCACCAACAATTGTTGCCCGTTTGCCTCAATATAGCCTGCGCCGCGGTTATCATTATTTTGTCTTAATGCATTGGCAACATCTTCTAAGCTTACGCGATGGTAAAGAAGCTTTTCAGGGCTAGGCATTACGTGATACTGCTTATTGTATCCGCCTATGCTGTTGACCTCTATAACCCCTTTAACTAGCGCTAGTTGCGGCTTGATGATCCAATCCTGTATTTCCCGTAAGGCTGTTGCTGTGTATGGTTTTCCATTTACCATGCGCGCTGATGGCTCTGCCTCTACGGTATACATAAATATTTCACCAAGACCTGTTGAAATCGGTCCCATTTCTGGCTCCAATCCAGAGGGCAACACACTTTTAATTACAGCAAGGCGAGCATTAATCAAGTTTCTTGCGAAATAAATATCTGTCCCATCTTCAAACACAACCGTGACTTGAGATAAGCCATATCGGGACAAAGAGCGTGTATAGGAAAGCCTTGGCAATCCCGCCAACGCAGTTTCAACCGGATAAGTAATTCTTTGTTCTGCTTCCAGTGGTGAATAGCCTGGTGCCGCAGTATTAATTTGGACCTGAACATTGGTAATATCAGGTACAACATCGATGGGTAATTTTTGATAATTCCACATACCAATACCGATGATCACAAAAATAAAACTTAGAAATAAAAAGCGCCTTTCTATAGCAAGGCGTAAAATTGATTCAATCATCATGCGCCCTTAGTCGTTGTCTTCAGCTTCGGATTTCAAAATATCCGCTTTTATTAAGTAACTATTTTTTGATACATATTCAGATCCCTTCTCGATACCTGAAATCACTTCAATCAAATTATCATCAGACTTACCAAGGTTCAGCGGGGTAAATTCATAAGATTCATCTTCTTTAACAAACACACCAAGTCGTCCCCCTAGCTCTTGAATTGCTTCTTTCTCCACAGCTAGTGAAACCTCGAATTTACCAGTATAAATTTTTGCTTTGGCAAATTGACCGGGTGCTAGTTTTAGTTCCGTATTGTCAAGTTTTACACGTGCAAGCATATAAGGTTTGTATGCTGCCGATACTATGTGAGCAACTTGAGACTGTATCCTTTGCTCATTAACAAGGACCATTACAGAGTACCCAGAGCTAACTTTCCTTTGTTTTTCTGGGTAAATGCGAAACTCAGCCCATACAGTATCTAGATTGGCAATAGTTAATAATTGCCGTTCTTGTGTTAACTCCCCTGGATTAGCTTGACGTTGTAAAATGGTCCCTGAGATAGGTGCTCGAACGGAGTAGGTTTTTAGGCTTTCATTTGATTCAATGGTTATCAGTCGATCGCCCTTTTTTACTATATCGCCAATGGAAAAATTTACTGACTTGATAACACCCGGAAAACGAGCTTGAATTACATTCAAGTGTTCAGGTGCTTGTGTTACTTTGCCATAAACGGTGACGGTTTGATTAATAATAGCGGGTGACGCAACGGCTGTGACAATCTCAACTTGTGCAGCTAAATTATCATTGATTCGACTAATCTCCTCATATTCTTCCTCGTCATGACCTTCGTCTGCAAAACTAGTTTGAACAGGCAATGTAATGCTCATTAACAGCAATAGTGTAAGTGGGTATTTATTCATTATGATTTCCTATGTGATTCGCACGCGGCGGAATCAATTGACTATGTTTTTTTAATATTCTTTTTTGAGCGAACGCTTCGCTGGTTAGCTGTTCAATCAATGCCTGGCTAACCAAACCATTGGTTGCAGCATCAATCAGAGCTTGCTTGGTTGCCAACAACTCTTCTTGTGCGGTTATCAGATCTAGATAGCTATATCGCCCATTTTCATAACCTTGTCGCGTTAAGTTAAGCGCTTTTTCCAGAGCAGGAATTGAAGTGTTTTGAGTTTGATCAACTGCTTCAATATTTTGTTGTCGCAGGGAATAGGCTTCAAAGAGTTTTGTATGTAACTGCAGTAACGCATCTAACCTGGCATATTCGACTGCATTACGACGAGCCAGTGCCACCTTCACCTCTCCTTGGTTACGCTTATTTGAAAATAGCGGTATTGAAAACCCAGCAGTTAAAGCGGCATCATCGCTTTCTTTAAAGCGCCTAACTCCAGCTTGCCATGTAATATCACTCTTTTCGTTCGTCCGAGCCAATGTAACTTCGGCATCTTTAATTCGCTGTTCACTTGCAAACACCTCAATAGCCGGAGACTTTTTTATACGGGTATATAGTTGTTCAAAACTTTCGCTCGTACCGAATTCAAATAAGTTTCCAGTAAGTTTTATAAACTGAGGATTCATTTCTCCCCAGAAGCTGGCTAGAGATACTTTCTGTCGTTCAAACTTGCTAAGCAATGCAGCCAGTCGAATTTCTGCCTGAGTAACCGCAACCTGTGCACGCATGACTTCTGCTTCTGGCGTTACCCCTCGCTTTGCACTGCTTTTTATTGTCTGAAATAATGAACGGGATAAGTCTAAAGCTTCATTGGCAAGCGCTATGTTTTCTTGAGACGCTAATCCATTGATATATACTTGAGTTAATTTACCGAGCACGTCCAAGGTGGCTGCCTGTTGCAGCCATTGCACGCCAGCTAATCGCGCATCTACGAGTGACATACGAGCCTGCCGCTTGCCTCCCATTTCAATAACGGATGACAATGATAAAGTCGCCTCAGCGCTATCAAACCCTCGGAGTTCACCAGAACCAGCGAAGTTTTCTACTTCAAGCCCTAGTTCAATTACGGGACGTAACGATTGAGTTTGTCGTTGAGCGCTGTAATCATCCTTAACGAAAGAATATTGGTATAAGCGAGGGTTTTGTTCGAGTGTCTGAGCAATCGCTTTTTTTAATGTCAAATCAGTATTAGTGTCCGCATAAGCAAGGTGCGGAGATAATCCGCTTATCAAAAATACAGCGGACAGATAGAGTGTTCTACACCCATTAATTGAGGTAAATCGCATAAAAAGATCCTAATTTATTCAAAATTTCCCGCTTCAATCAGCGGATGAAGTTTGCTTTATTTAGGAATGTTCGATGGGGGGACGTATTAAAGGCTTTGTATTACCATTTGGCGCATCTTCACTGTAATAGGATATAACAGTGCGCGTTGTTTGAATTACAGCATTAGAGGAGTTAACGAACATTACAACACAACAATGCCCGTGACAACAGTCACAGCAGTCTCGTTCATGCTCTTCAAGCAAATCTACTAATTCAATACTCTTCGCTGACTCATCGGAAGTACCCAGAAAACCGTCAAGATAGACATGTTCTACATCTGACAGATGTAACTGGCCCGGATAACTCAACGCGGCACTAGACTGCAGTACAATCAGGCTAAGTATGAAATAGGTTAAGAGGTTTTTGAGCATTTTTTCAAAATGCCTCATTTTTTTCATCGTTGTCAGTAATTTTCAACGAAAGTATGCGGCGTGCTCCATATAAAACGATTAAACCAATAATTAATCCGATAACTAAATCGGGGATTTGAGATCCTGACAGTGCTACTAATGACCCTGCGACAATAACCCCAATATTGGCCAGTACATCGTTGGCCGAAAATATCCAGCTGGCTTTCATATGAGCCCCGTCATTGCGTGATTTGAAAATCAGTAATAAACACGCAATATTTGCTATTAAGGCTATAGCACCCATACCCATCATGAGAGTAGATACCGGCTCACTTCCATAGATAGCACGTCTCATAACTTCAAACAGAACACCCAGAGCAAGTGCTAGTTGTAGCCAGCCTGAAAAATGGGCTGATTTGAGTTTGAGCTGAGCCGATTTGCCTACTGCATATAATGAAACCCCGTAAACGGCTGCATCAGCAAACATATCTAATGAGTCTGCAATAAGCCCTGTGGATTGAGCCATAATTCCCACTATAATCTCTAGCAGAAACATAATGGCATTGATCACCAACAACCAGATCAAAACACGCGATTCTCTTTGTTCACTGTGTAAGCTGGCATCTTTGACTCTCTGTGATGTATCGCAATCCACTGACTCACGCGAGATCAATTTGGCTCCTAGCCCAACAGAATTAAGTGTTGCTTCGATTGTCTCCGTTATATTAGGGTGATGATATAAACGCACTGTCCGACTTGAAATGTCGAATTCAAACGTGACATCTTCGCCGAAATTTGCAAATGCTGTTCGAATTAGGTTCTCTTCAGAGGGACAATCCATCTTAGTAACATTGAACACACTCACACAGCTTATCCAAGTCTCTATATCGCCATTCAATAGAGATTCAGTTTTGTCGTTTAGATCGTTTGTCATCGTATTTACAGTAAGCATTCATTCCAGTTGCTATAACTTGTCCTTGATAAAAATATAAATAAGAGTATAAACTCTATAGCTACTATAGAGTCAAGTGGTGAGTTTATGAAGATTAGTGAAGTATCAAAACGTAGCGGCTGCTCAATTCAGGCGATTCGGTACTATGAAAAAGAAGGCTTGGTTTCGGCACCATCCAGAACAGAAGGGAATTTCCGTTTATATAGCTCTGAAGAGATCGAAAGACTGTCATTTATCAAAAATTGTCGCTCATTAGATCTCTCGTTAAGTGAAATCAAGCATCTCCTTGAACTACAGTATTTACCAAATACACCTTGTGAGGTAGTAAATGTCATGATCGATGATCACTTAAGTATTGTCGAAAAGCGTATTGCTGATCTTCAAAAACTTCAAAGCGACCTAAGAAAACTTCGGCGCCGGTGTAACAGTACAAGATCTATTGATCAATGTGGAATTTTAGAAGCTCTTTCACCAGACTCCAACCATTCGGTTAGTGATGGATAAAGTGACGCTATGTATAGTGTGGAGCTCGCTAGCGCGATTAAGGAAAGTGACCGTTCATATTCATCCATCCACTATTTCTGGAGTGTCAACTTTGTGCAGTGGATCCAACTGGTCGAAAGCTGACTTATAAGCAGTTCTTCCTTGACGGTAACTATAATAGAGTGGGGCACCTTCGATAAGTTTTTACTTCAAGAGCAGCATTAATTTTTTATTTCCTTAATTTACGCATCAAAGTATTGAGAAAACCTAAGTGAAGCAGTGTTATTGATCTGACTGTCCAAATAATCATGCACTTGCCTTCTTTAGGTGGTGATTACATAACCGAAAACTACACAGGCAAATAAAACAGAATTCAATTTAGGGTTATTCATTCTAGTAATAAAGGTTACAGCCATCTTAGATTACTTCAGTATGAACATATCCTGAGCCTTTCTAAAGTAAAATATTGACCTGTTTTATTGTCAAAAAATTGACCTTATCAAACTCCTCCGTTGCGATTCTTTTGATTATCCCTAATGATCATAATGCTAGCCAATATCAACATTAGACATTGGAGTGCCAGACCTTGGTAGTTCGGGTAAATCCCAAGTAACTCTACACTTGGCAAGTCAACAGGATCCAAGGGGATTTTTCCAGCTTCTTGCAATGCTGACATGCCTTTACCCGCAAAAACAATGGCCAGAATAAACATGAAGCCACCACTAACAGCAAAAAATTGTCGCAATGGTAAGCGTGTACTGTATTTCATAATAAGCCATGCCAATAGGCTTAAAATTGCTGTGGCAAGAAGAAGTCCGTATACAATCATACCTTGCCCATTTTGATCAGTTTGCACCCACAAAGCTTGATAAAACAACACACTCTCAAACACCTCTCGGTACACTGCAATAAAAGACAAAGCTGCGATTCCCCACAACGTTTCTTTATTCAGTGCCTTTTTAATACTACTCTCTATAAAGTGCTTCCATTGCATAGCACTGGTTTTATTATGCATCCAAAAACCTACATAAAAGAGTACTGATGCTGCGGTTATAGCAGCTATACCTTCAGTTAACTCACGACTTGCCCCACCTATTTGAATCAACGTCGTTGAAACAACCCAAGTAACTCCACCCATTAACAGAGCAACAACAAGTCCACCATAGAGATAAATCAAGCCTTCACGTTTACCTGTCTTTATCAAAAAGGCTGCTAGCGCGGCAATAACTAATAATGCTTCTAAACCTTCCCGTAGTAAAATAACCATTGCGCCCACAAATGCCGTTTTGCCCGACAGTCGCTTTTCACTTAGTGAAGATTGCGCCGCTTCTAATAACAACTTAATGCTGTTGTAGGCGCTGTTTACAGTAGCTTCTCCTTTATCTTTTCGAATCAAGTTCCTATATGCTGTCATCTCACTTTCTATCTGGCGACGTAATGTCGGGTCAATAGCATCAAGACTATTTTCGATCAACTCAAAACCTTCTAGATATGCATTTATAGCTAAATCATATGCACCAGCTCTATCACCAGAGGAATAAGCAGTCCTACTTTCTTCTAGAACCTGAATGCTAAACTCCAAAGGAGATTGCTTCGTCTTTTTCATTACTTCGTGTGGATTACGGCGTAAATAGGTTGTTATAGCAACTGCATCACCCCCTGAAGAAATTTCTACCTGCTTAGGAGAGGTAGTCGTTAACCGTTCTAAAGAAAAATCTGAATTACTCTTTTTAGTTTTCCAGAGGGCAGAACCGGCCTCAACTTCATTCGCTTGAACAGCCATTTGACCAACATAAAAAGCCAACGACCAGCGATCACGTTCTGACAACTGACTAAATGATGGCATTCCCGTACCTGAAACACCTTGCGTAATACTATTAAAAAGACCATAAAGTGTTCTTTCCTTGTAACGCTCTCTATCGAGAAAATTCGTCGGTAATGGCTCCATTGTTTTCGCCAACGGTCCACCTCCATTACCTTTCACGCCATGACAGGCTATACAGTTTTTCTCATAGAGTTGTTTTGCAATCAAAGTATTCGGTACTGCACGAGGCACAACTAAGATGTCATAGTCAGCAACCATTTGACTATGCATATCGGTAGTTAACTTAGCTACCTCGTCAGGGTCTGCTTTCGAATTAACTAGTGACTCTAGCATAGCGACTTGATTTATAAGCTTCTTATCAACACCTTCCAGCTGGAGAATATTTTCACGGACTGCTAATGCGAAATCTTTCATCTCACCGTATTCTTCTGTGTTAATCACCTGACCATCTTTTATGGCCTCACGATAATCAACGCCAATATAGTCAATTAACTGCAGAAGCCTTTGAATTGGCATTGATGCATAAGCTGAGTATGAAAAAAAGAATATGAATAAAAGAAAACCTATTTTTTTAACCATATTTTTAAAAAACCAAAGTGAGAATAGAATACAAATGATAATCATTCGCATCTAATAAATCAATTAACTTTTAATGTCTTTATTGTTGATACAATCAAACAACTAGATTTTGTCCCGCTTCCACAGACTTGGCACTTATCACCAATACTGTCTCTTTCTTCTTATTGATGGCCTATCGAGATGGCGATATAAATATGCGACAACATGTGTTTGTACGCGTAACGATATGACAAACAACGTCGGTATTCTCATTGCGGCCGGCTTGGTTTATTGGTTCTCCACACCGTTACCTGACATTATTATTGGCTTGATCATTGCCGTGATAGTTATGCGTTCTGCTTGGGGTGTTATTCGTGAGGCTAAGAGCACTTTAAACACAGACTTAGAGTAGTTCTCAAAATAGATACAAGTAATTCCCACTATGACTACCATTCGAAGCCACAACGGAGTCCAATGCAGGCGACCTCTCAGCGCGAAGCTCGTGACCTTCTGTGTCACTCATAAAAGGGAGCGACAACGCCAACTTAACACAAGAAAAAAGCCTCTGACGTAACCGAGGAAAAAGCCTTGGGTTCAGAAGCTCTGAAATCACCATTGTCTGATGATTTAAATATTAAGATACTCTCAATAACCAAGAAACTCAACGTGAATACTAGCCTTGAGGCTGTCGTAAAAGTCTAATCAGTCATTTGTTGTTACGCCTATCATCTGTAACGGTTGTACTAAGGGGTTGTATCAATCAGCAATTCCAACAAGATTACATAGAAACAAAAAGCTAAACCTAACCGCTGTCGCTAGAAAAACACGGGGGTTGTAATTACCCGTGATTCATAAAGCCCAGGGAGTACCTTAGCCTTTGCTCATTGCTTAAGAATCTAAAAACGCTCAACTGCCCGTGTGAAAATTAAGCTTGGCGTCGGTCTACGTTACTTGAGTCTGTGGAGATTTAATTCCCCCTTCCCCTGTACAAGTCTAATGCCCCTGCCAACGGTAAGGTTACGGTAAGGAATTGTTGACCTCACCGCGCTGATTGAGGATAGACAACGCTATAAAAAACTCATGTGTAGTGACTAGCTGCGCCTCATTGCACCCGCATGATTTGGATAAGCCTAGAGTCCCCTGCTTGAGGTTGAGAGGAAACAAAAAGCGAAACCTAACCGCTGTCGCTAGAAGAAAGCAGGGGTTGTAATTACCCGTAATTCAAGTAGCTCACCTAGTACCTTCTGCATGGATTAAATATGTCTACTTATGTCTACTTTAGCTAGAGAATAATAGTCTTTGATAAGATACATTATCATAAGTGATGCCCCTCTCTTGCCGTTGCCCCATGACTCAAGCCGCACTAATTTGCACGGCTCAAGGGTTGGGTTGCTGCAGGTTATTCTGGCAAGGGTTCGTGCGTATCAGCATCAAGCACAGCTTCTAAAACTAGAAACAATCTTGCCCTCGCGGCCTCTAGCAATTCCAGCTTTCCTTTTTCTGCCTCGATTGTGCCGCCTATGCATTCAACCATAGTCACAAACGCCTCTTTGTCTTTGTCACTATCCATGCTGCTTATTAGCTCGTCTGATGATCTGGTTAGTACGCCTAGTGCTATACGCCTATTCACAGCATCATCTTGCGCATTTGATTGCATATTGTTTTCAAGGCTTCTCATTTTGTCTTTATCAAAGGCCGCTTGAAATGGAAGAGGATTTCCGATGTGTTCGTTATTGGTATAATTGTTATCAGTCATTATTAAAGCTCCTTTTTAGCTTTGGTTTTGATTAGCTGGGGCTGGTGTTTGTAGCACCGCCCTCAGCGATTAATACTGCAAATGCAGTAATTCTTTATGGGCGTATCTCCCGCCCCTTTGTCCCCCCCCTCTTTTAGGGAGTGCATAAACTATTTACACCTCGCCTTTAGGGAGGGTAAAAACTACTCATTTCCTCGCGCGTGCGCGCGTATGTGTCCTGAAGCAAGCTGCCGCCTGCCACCCAAGGAGTAACGACTGCCTATTACACATGCCGCAACATTGAGATGCTAAAGATAAAACATTAGTGCAACCTTAGTGTTGCTTCCTTCGCGTGCGTACTACGCAATTCGTCGGTACTACCCGCAACCTCCCCGTGCTGTTCCTCGCGCGCCCGCGCGTACTTGTGAGGAAACTATTTAATCTTGCCGTAAACTTGCCGTTATCTGTCACCCCTCGCGTGCGTGCGCGTAGTTGCCACTAAACTATTTACCCTTACCGTGAAGTTACCGTTCTATGCTCGTTTAACCGTGTTGCGGTCTTGTTGCTACCCAGCATTACAAAGCGTACTCATTTAAGCAGTTCAAAGACCAAGGTTTATAAATTACTTAGGCAACCGGCGACCCATCAACCTTGTGGTAATCTTGTGGTCTACATGGGCTTCGTTTATGGCTGAATAATTACTTAGTACGAAAACGCACCAGAACCGCCCCCCAATACCCCCCCCTTATCATGGGCTTTGTTTCGTCACTAATGTCTACAATTGTGAACAACCTACAAATAGATGTGCGGTATAAATTAAAGTTAGGTTTTGTTAGGTTCGCATGGACTTAGTTTGCGCCATCCTTTTTTAAAACCATTCAGAGCAACCTTTTTCTTCCCTGCTGCTGTTCGTGCGCCTGTACTTAAACCCCCCTGAAATTTGCAGCGGCCGCTTGAATAAAGCGCACGTTGTTTGCATGGTGTACCGCTTCGAGTTTTTGCGCCACATTGCCAGTCATGCAAATGTTGCGGGAATGGTGTATTTGGATTACCTGCCTTCCAGTAGGCAATATACTCTTTGCGCTTTTCATCTTCTGTCATATCGTCCTCATCAATACCAACATTTACCAACACCTCTTGGGCTTTGTTTATTAACTCAAGTACTTTAGGTTCGTAATCAGCAAATCCTCTAGGTCTAGTACTCATGCGCTTTTCCTGTTTTGCATCCTAGCTCGACTCAATCTTTCTTTCGCAACAACAAGAGCTTCAGCACTTAATTGTCGTTTCAATCTCAGTCCTAGTAGGCGGCCGTTTGTGAGAATTAAATCCTTATCCCTTGTCTTGGTATAAGCTTCACCGTTTAATACCGTAAAATGGCGTTCTACAGTACCTTTTATGCCAGCAACGATGCTATTTAGCCTTCGCGCCCCCAATCCTTTAGCTAAATCCCTTGGATTGCATAGCCACAGGTCAATTACACCTTCATCTACACTCACCTTGCAGAATTTCCCAATCAACTGAAACTCATCACCTTCATTAACAATCGCAGTCTTAGATATTTTTTGATTGAAGAAATTGTATAGCTCTGATTTAGTCATCCTTTATCTCCTTAGTTACCTTCATGTTGAAATTAGTTTGTTGCGCTATCGCTTTCTCAAGCACGCTCACGTCTAAAACTTGATGGCTGTACACCGCGTCATGCACTTGCAGTGGGTAATCATCAAAGCAATCACTCATCGCATCCCTTGCCAGCCTTTCATCCATTGCTAACAGGTGAAATAAGACGGTGTTCTGCTCTTTTTCGTATGTACTACCTTCTCCCTGTTTTTGCTCCATTAAGCGTTTCGCATACTCATAATCTTTAGGACGGTGTAGCTTGGCTTGTGCAATAACTGATGCGCCAATCTGCTTTGCTTCTTTCGCATAAACATCAAGCTCAGGGATTGAATTCTTACCGCCAAACGCAATCGCATTCATGGCACGCTTGATGGTTGGATAAGTTTTGCCAGCGCTTGATGCCAAATCCTTTCGATACTGTTTTGGGTTGGCTATAAATTTGCGGTACTCGGCTGATTCGATAGATTGATCACATCGAGTAATGGCGATTGATTGAAAACAGGCGGTCACGTCATAGCCGATTAAACCGGCACATAGCCGTGTCTTGCTACCTAATGAAACAATCGTGCCGTAAACGCGACTTCTATTTTCAGTATCACTAGCTGAAGGCTTGCAATCGTCTTGCATAAGAATGTAGCCGTCACGGATTCCAATGCAACGACTAAGCAATAATTTAACGTCATGTGTCTTTATGTGTACTAGGTCGGCAACCGCAACCTTGTAGTCGTGTACCTCGTTACAGTCTGGATGTGATAGCTGGCCGAATAACCGAATGGCCTCGCCCCAAATTGCTGCACTGTGAAAAGTTGTGGTGTAACTAAAACACTTCTCTTCGCACTTATAGTTACCCGTGCGGGTAAACCACAGTCCAAAGTGCCCCTCTTCGCGTAACCTTCTTAATGGCACAAAACGACTGCTGATCCCCCTGCGCTTTTGATTGCTATTTTCAACACGAATCATCACATTAGTGAAGTCATGTCCAAAACTGAATGCGTTATTGCAACGATTGGACGAGTTGATTTCACCAAGACTGCGTACGATTGAGCCTATCAAGACGCATAAACAACTAAACAAGGTGCCGTCGCCAAACCGCCCCAACGACTCACTTCTCATGTTTGTAGATTCGGTATAAAGTGCCCGTCTTTTGGGTAACATAATAGTAGTGTTATATGCTTCCGAGAACGTGCGCACTTTCTGTCTGTTTTGTAGCGTTTTTAGAGAAAAAGCCGGATCTTTTTCCAATTTACGCTCTACAGTTCTTCGTGATATTCCTGTCATTTTGCTGATTGTTGTGTGAGTTATCGGCATACATAAGCCGGCAAGCGTTTCCACCGACTCAACGATTTGTTGCTGTTGGATTGCTGCTTTTTCTGCACGTTTACCCACCTTGATTGATTGTTATTCGGGGGTGGTGGGTTCGCAGCCATGCCTAGAACACTGATAAGTGACTAGGTATAATGGATGTGCGAATGCTCGGTTTATCCCCCCTTGTGCTGATGGGGCGGCTTTGAAAAACATAACTAAGCAGCGTTACGTTTATCTACCTCGATTAAATCAGCCAAGTCATACACCTTTGTACGACATCGCTGATAAATATTTTTGTACGCCAAACCCACATTCATGCCTTCTATCAGTGTTTTAGCGACCAGTAACTCAGCAGTTGCGACAAGGTGTAGTTGCTCTTCAGATACGGTCTCACGATCGTCTATTTGGAGTGCGTTGTTCACCATCTTTGTTAATATCGAATAACCGCGTAATGGGTAATTGCTTGAGCCTTGATTGCCCGCGTAATCCAGAAACGTTTGTATTGCATCTGTTTGAGTATGGCGTGTTAATTTACCCAGCTCTCTACGTTCCTGCCATTCAGCTTTCGCATGATTTTCGTCAACGATAGCTTGCTTGCGCCTGAGGTTAGAAAAAGCGGTGACAAGCTGGTGTTTAAACTCAACCACTTTCTCGGTGTTCTTGCTCAAGGTCATTAGAAAAATGGCTTGGTCTTCGTTCAAATAAGCAAGGTTTTTTCTCTCACCAAGTGCCTTTTTAAAAGGCAGTTCACCGAACACCTCAAGCCTAGATAAATACTTCCTGATCAAGTTGTTAGCTACCTTATGGGTTGTACCGATTGAATCAGCAATTAATGCCGAACTAATACGCTGTTCACCTTCGATACTAACTAAGAACGAGCCAGTTATTGGTAGCATGCTCATGACTCACCACCTTCAACGCTATTGAAGCTATGCTTTGCTAAATACTTTTCTAAGTCCGAACGACTGTATAAAACTTTCTTACCTAATTTTCGATAAGGTACGTTGTTCTCACCCGTTGATCGCCATTTTGCAAGTGATTTTACAGTGGTACATAGAAATATAGCCGCTGCTAAGGGTGGCATTAAATCTTGAATATCTTGTTTGTTTTCCATGAAAGTAATCTCTATAAGCCTGCGCCATACGGCAGGATTAAAGATTATTTTAGGGAGTGTTTTTGATAGATATAACTAACCCAACAGGGTAACCCTAGGGCTACCCTGTGCCATAAATACGGTCAGAATGGCGTAGGTAATAGGCTAAATTGGGTCAGGGTGTTTTTTCATTTATTTTTTGGCAAAACAACTGTCGTTATTCTTTTACTGAACGTCTTACTTTTCTTACACTCATCAGGGTAATTCTTTTTAAGCCACGCTTTAACTCTTCCGCCATTGCTATCCGCTGCATTGCCTTCATTATTGACAAATATAGCTGTATGCGCCTCGATAGCTATAGCCAGCTCTCTTGCGTAATGCTCGCTCTCAGTATCTAAGTAAGGCGGTGTTTCAGCAGTATTTATCCCGTGATTGATGCCTAAGTGCTTCTGTTCAAAGTTTTCAATTGAACCTTTAGTGATAGCAAGACACTTGTCTTTAAGCAAACGATGGACTAAGCCATATTTTATTCTAAAGCTTGGGTAAAAGCAGCTTCCACTTTTGAAAGAAACCTTGTATCGAACCATTTCATCGAAATAAGTACTATCCATGTCTTCACAAATATAATAAGCCTCATTGTTGAAATTAACAGCGGCATTGAAAGAAAAATTGATGTTATTGTTAATAAAATCTAATTCTTTAAGTTCGCCGTACATCTGTCGTTTCCAGTCGATCCCAGCGTCCATTAACTTAACTGGTATAGGAAACGACGTGGAAGAAAGGGAGAAAAAAGAGTCTAAGACCCCTGGTGTTTGTAAGACCGAAATATGGCTTTGAATATCAGATGAAATACAGTCTCCATCCTCATCAAAAACATATTCCAGCTCAACTTTATCAATTGCATCAACAATATCATCTTCAAACAAGTGCCTAGGTATCATCAAGGTTGGGTGATTAATCCGATGTAATTTAGTTTTTATTTCGTCCTTTGACATATTTAGGTGCTCAAGGGAAAAGTCAATAGCCTCCTGCCCAGGGTTGAAATTCAAGGCATCTTCAACTTTCAGATAGTGGGGCTTATAAAAACTGTCTTTTAGCAACGTAACAGAGCCATGTAGTAGCACATGTATTGATATATTATTTTCTGCGGCCAATAAATAAATATCATTTTCATTATCTAAATTAGCACCTGCTAAATTTAGGCGCTTAAATGCTGCTTCAATTGAATAATAGGGTTTAAGAAGTGGGGGCAAACCTTTCATACGCTCGTTCCTTCGCATCGTTCAAATAATAACCAAGTCAGCCTGGTGAACGTGTCCAGCTTTTCGGGAGCTATCCTAGGCTTGGTTTAGTCGGTTTACTCTTTTGGTTTTATGCTACTTTCCACTTCACTTAATGAGAATGCGCGCTGTTTTCCGCTCTTAACTTGCTTAAGCGTTTGCTCTGCTAGGTACACGTCTTCAAGATCGTCTAAGTGTGTTTCAATGGCTTCTCGCATATAAAATGTGGCGGTTCTGCCTGTTTTTGCGGCAAGTTCTTGTAACCTTGTATAGGTGTCATCTTCAAGCCTAATGACTGCTTGTTTACTCACGATATAGCCCTCTTGTTTACGCTATTGCCTGTATATCCTCAATATGCCGTGGGTGGCATTTGCTCAGGTCATAGCTGCTTTGTAGGCTTACCCAATAGTCAGGCGTGGTATTAAAGTATTTAGCCAGTCTGAGCGCAGTATCAGGCGTTATAGAGCGCCTTTGCTTTAGAATCTCGCTAACCCTTGTGGCTGGCATAAATGTGTCTTTAGCCAAGCGATAGGGGGTAATACTCATATCCTCAAGAAGTTCTTGCAGAAACACGGCAGGATGGAATGGATTGTTAATCATAATAGCTACTCCTAGTGGTAGTCGGTTGTCTCTACATTAAAAGCATCGCCATTCTTAAACTTAAAACACACGCGCCACTGTTTGTTTATGCGTATGCTGTGTTGCCCTTTTCTGTCACCGCCTAATTTCTCAAGCTGATTGGATGAGGGTAATCTTAAGTCATCAAGATCATGGGCATTATCTAACTGTACTAACCGCATTAAGGCACGTGTTCTTATACTGCTTGGGAGTTTCTTAGAAAACTCACCCACTGCTACCTTTTCCGTTAGCTTGTTAGCGTAGCTTTTAATCATATTTATATATTAACGCCTTTCGTTATTAATGCAAGACGTTATGCTGATTACTTCTTCCATCTTTAATGCACTTTTTGCTGTTCGTTATCCGTGTAACTTGATTAGGTTATCTTTTTTGGTCACTCTTGCCTGAATATAACCAGCCACTTTGTTAATGGCTTCTCTTAGTGTCGCTTCTTCTGTAACGATATATCCGCCTGTCACGTCATTGGTTGTAACATGGTTCATTAGTCGTTTAATCATTGTTAACGGAAGGTTTACGGCTTCGGCAATCGTTGCAAATGTGCGCCTGCAATCATGCGGGCTAAATTCCACACCGCTTGCTTTAGTAACCACCTTCATTGGTTCGCGGGGATGCCGCATGTGCATTGCGGGCTCCCTTCCAGAAAACACCCATTTATGATTACCTGTTTGCTTCTTTAAATTCTCAAGGTATTTAATTAACGGTGCTGGTATCGGTAGCCTGTGATTTGTGCCATTTTTAGTATCTAGTAGCCTGATGTTTTTTGACTTTAAATCAACCTGTGCCCACTCCAGCGTTAAGGCCTCGCCACTACGGAACCCCATATATAGAATCATTAAAAAAAAGACTTTCGCCTTTTGGTTTGCCAAAGCCTCAACTGCTTCATGCCATGCCTGTAACTTATCACTTGGGATAACCCTGTCTTTACGATTACTCTTATGCCATAAGCGCGCCTTACTCAATATATTGGCTGGGTTTTCATCTATCATGCCCACTGCATTGGCATAGTTAAGCGTAAGGCGAAGAACTCTCATAGTTGTATTAGCGGTGGTTTTACCAGCTCGACTAATTTTCTTGTGCCGTCTTAATATCATATCTTCGGTGATGCTGCTGACCGGCTTTGTTAACCAATCGCTAAAACCTCGCTTTAACTTATATCGGTAGTTTTCAATCGTGTAGGGCTTTAAGTCACGTTCTGATAAATACAGCTCAAGTACATCAGAAAGACTAGTCTTCTTTATTCTCTGTTTGCGTTTTTCAGCGGTTGGGTCAATGCCTGAATTAATAGCCGCTAATATGCTTTGAGCCTTCTTTCTTGCTTCAGTTACTGACATGTCGTTAGTGTTGGCTAGTGTTACACGTTGAGCATTACCCTTGACGTACTTGAGCACCACAAATGATTTATTGCCAGTGCAACTCACTCGACAGGATAGTTTTTTTACTTCGTTGTCATAATAATCAACACGACCTTTTTCGGGTATCGGTAACGCTTTGATTCGTGGCTGTGTGAACGTAATTCTTTTACTCATTGTAATCACCTTTTGATGGGGCCGGAGTATCTCGGGTCAATGCCGGGTCAATGATTTCCAGTGATTATGAGTATATCCTAGTTATCTAAAGAGACAAAGAAATAAGTCACCATCCCTTTACATACAAGGCTTTAGAGGTCTGATGCATTGATTTAAGCGGGGCTAGTAAAACCGTACTACATGTAACTTAAAATCCCGCGACCTTAACAGTCGTGCCGGTTCGATTCCGGCCCCAGGCACCATTTGATAGTTTCAAGAAGTCCCAGACAACCCCGAACACTAGATGTTACGGGGTTTTTTATTGCTTTCAATTCTCAAGGTGCTTTATAGTGTTTCAAGAAATACCCCCAACACACGGGGTATTAGTGGGGGTATGTCGAAATTCGTATCAAAAAATACCCCCAAATTATGACGCATTAGACAGGAGCAATTAACATGCCTCTTAACGCCTTAATTATCAAAAGTGCCAAGCCAAAAGATAAGAAATACCGCTTATCCGACAGCGGTGGTTTATACATGGAAGTAACGCCAAGTGGAGGTAAGTTATGGCGCATGAAATACCGCTTTTTAAAGAAAGAAAAGTTACTTTCTTTTGGAGCCTTTCCGATAGTAACGTTGAAAGAAGCTCGATTGTATAGAGATGAAGCCAAGAGCTTATTATCAAAAGGCATTGACCCTAGTGTCGTTAAGAAAGAATTAAAAGAAAGTAAGCTTGCAGCATCCAAAAATAGTTTTAAAGCCGTTACGCAAGAATGGATAAGTAAAAACAGCACGAAATGGTCAAGCAGCAATACGAACAACGTATCGAAGCGACTTGAGCAGCATGTTTTTCCCCATATTGGAAATAAGAGCATTTCAACTATTACGGCCCCTGACCTTTTAACGGTTATAAACCGTATAGAAAAAACAGGTACCATTTATACAGCCCATAAAACATTGCAAAATTGTGGGCAAGTGTTTCGCTATGCAATGGCAACGGCAAGATGCACCACCGACCCCACCACCGCATTAAAAGGAGCTTTACCACCCACTCAACCAAAACACCATGCCAGCATTACCGACCCAAAGAAAATTGGCGCATTGCTTAGGGCCATTAATGGGTATGAAGGAAACTTTATTACTCAATGTGCTTTAAAGCTTGCACCGCTTGTTTTTGTCCGCCCTGGTGAATTGCGCCATGCTGAATGGCAAGAAGTGGATATAGAAAAAGCAGAATGGCGAATTCCTGCCGAAAAAATGAAAATGAAGGCGGTACATATCGTGCCATTATCAAAACAAGCGATTGCCATATTAGAGGATATTTACACCGTAACAGGTCATGGGAAATATGTATTCCCTAGCGTCAGAACAAACACACGGCCCATGTCAGAAAACACTGTAAACGCAGGTCTAAGACGTTTAGGTTATACCAAAGAAGAAATAACAGGCCACGGTTTCAGAAGCATGGCCTCTACCCTGCTAAACGAACAAGGCTGGCATTGGGATGCCATAGAAAGGCAGTTAGCCCATGCAGAAAGAAACAGTATTAGAGCCGCTTATAACTATGCTGAACACCTACCCGAGCGAATCAAGATGATGCAGCACTATGCTGATTATTTAGATGGATTAGCTAATGGGGCTGATATCGTTTCAATAAATAAGAACCGAAAAACCTAGCGTTTCAATATTGTGAAAAAAACTCTAATAACTCGCAAAGTAGGCAAAAAGAAACAACATACTTCCATGTTTAATAAGGAAGAAGTTAAAACGGAAACTCTAGAAGAGTTTTTTTCTGGACTCAAATCCATAAAAACTGCAAAGGACCATATATTTGACTATATAGATTCATCGGTAACTTTTTTTGAAGACTATCTTAAAGAAAAAGAGTTACCGCATATTTACCCTAAGTGTTATGAATACGAAATTGAAGGGAGTAATGGAGGTGCGCATTTGCCTGAAATATTAAAATATATAACTCAAGATAAAGGAATTAAATTACAACCAGAATGGTATGCTGCTTCATTCATACAGCGCGCTCATGAACTACGCGAATGGATTGAAAAAGGCGATATTTTTGAAGCAGTTCAATGCGCTTTACATCTTGAAAAAGATAGATCGGATTTTAACCTCAGCAACCTTGAGCCAAAAATTTTAGCTGGGAAATCCAGAGTATCTGAGGCATCTAAAATGAAAATGAAAACGGCCACTAAGAACCAGTCTCTAGCAAAACCTATTTTTAATTCATTTATTGAGAAAGACTTTTCAAAATCGAGAGCTGCGCTACATACAGCAAAAAGATTGAAGAAAGACCACGGTATTAATGTTCCCAAAAGTACAATTTTAGACTGGAGAGGTAAAAAACTTATATAAAGCCAACGAGACCGTTCACGCCGTTGGAAAAGCATACGCCATTATTGCCTTGACTTATTACAAAGCCCTAAGGAGGCATAAGACATGGCAAACCAAATCATTAAATTATCTATTGTAATTGCAATAACCGGTTTAAGTGGTTCATCAATATACAGACTCGCTGCAAACAATCAATTCCCAAAACCTATAAAGTTATCTAGCCGTTCTAGTGGCTGGCTTAAAGCCGAAATTGATGACTGGTTAGAAGAGCGCATTAAAGATTCAAGAAAGGAGGCTTAATCATGTCTTCAACCACAAAGCGTATTTCATTACGCGCCTCTATAAATGCCCACTGTAAAGATTGCCTATACGACCCCAAAGAAAAAGGCACGTGGCGAAAGCAAGTTGAACGGTGCACGATAACGCAGTGCCATTTGCATCCCGTTAGACCAAAGCCAATTAAGTAATCATCATGGCTAAAAAAAACGCCCTACCTTTTGATAGTAGACGTGGAAGCATTACCAATTCAAGGTATTTGCTAGAGTCTGAAGCTTACATCGGCTTAACAGCTCAAGCCAAAACCCTAATGACGTTAATGCAACTACATTGGCGAAATGACAAGCCGGTAGATTACGGAATCAGGGAAGCACAAGCAAAAATACCTTGCTGCAACAAAACAGCCAGCAAGTGTTTTTATGAACTTGAGCGCAACGGTTTTATACGGTGTATTGAACAGTCTATATTCAGCACAAGAATCAAAAGCAAATCACGAACATGGCAACTTTTATGGATGCCCTACAAAGGCAACCCACCAGAAAACGATTGGGATACTATCAATGCCAATAAAAATGCCATTATCAAAAAGGCAGCCAAACACCGAGAGAAACTGGCCTCTAACTAGAACCAATTATGATAGAGTTTAGCGAATAAAATCATAAAAAGCCGATACAAGGACAGCATCAGTGCAACCATTAATTTCTGATTATTTAGAACGCATCAACACACGTTACCAAACCGGTATTTCACGTGAACACGCCTACCGAGGCGATTTACAGTATTTATTAGAACATCTATTAACCGATGTTCTAGTAACCAACGAACCAGCACGCATTGATTGCGGCTCACCTGATTACATTCTCACCAAAAATGATATTCCCGTTGGATTTATAGAAGCCAAAGACATTGGCAAACCGCTAGACAGCAAAGAGTATAAAGAGCAATTCGACCGTTACAAAAAATCACTCAGTAACCTAATCATCACTGATTACCTAGATTTCCAGTTTTACCTGGATGGTGAAAAAGTAACCAGCATAACCCTGGCAACAATAGACGAACACAACGTAATAAATCCCTGTGCGGAAAACTTCAAACATTTTGAAGACTTAATCAAAAGCTTTGCCACCCATGTAGGGCAAAACATAACATCGCCAACCAAGCTATCAAAAATGATGGCAGGCAAAGCCAAGCTATTAGCCAACATTATTGAACAAGCCCTAAAAAGCGATACCAACCATGAAGCAGACAGTACGCTTAAAGACCAAATGGAAGCCTTTAAATCCATTTTAATACACGACATCACCAACAAAGAATTTGCCGATGTATACGCGCAAACCATCGCTTATGGTATGTTTGCAGCAAGGCTACACGACAAAACACTCAACACCTTTAGCCGCCAAGAAGCAGCCGAGCTAATCCCCAAAAGTAACCCCTTTTTACGCAAGCTGTTTCAATACATAGCCGGTTATGACTTAGATGACCGTATCGTATGGATTATTGACTCATTAGCCGATATTTTTAGAGCCACTGATGTAAACAAAATACTCAGAAACTTTGGCAAAGCAACACGGCAGCAAGACCCCATTATTCACTTCTACGAAACGTTTCTTGCCGAATACGACCCAAAACTACGCAAAAGCCGTGGCGTTTGGTACACCCCTACCCCGGTGGTTAATTTTATCGTTAGAGCGGTCGATGACATATTAAAAACCGACTTCAACCTAAAAGATGGTCTAGCCGATACCAGTAAAACAACCATAGAAATTGATACCGTTTACGTAGCAGGCCGTGGCAAAAACAAAGCCACCAAACAAGCCAAACAAAAAAAGGACGTTCACAAAGTACAAATTTTAGACCCTGCAACAGGAACGGGAACCTTTTTAGCCGAAACCATAAAACATATTCACGACAGCCATTTTCAAGCCGTACAAGGCGCATGGAGCCAATACGTAGAACAAGACTTAATACCACGTATAAACGGCTTTGAAATACTCATGGCATCGTATGCAATGGCTCACCTAAAACTAGAGCTATTACTTGAAGAAACAGGCTATAAACCCGTTAAAAATCCACGCCTTAACGTCTATTTAACCAACTCGCTAGAAGAACACCATCCCGATACAGGCACGCTGTTTGCAAGCTGGCTATCTAACGAGGCCAGCGAAGCCAATTACATAAAACGCGACACCCCCGTCATGGTGGTTATGGGCAACCCGCCCTATTCTGTTAGTAGCAGCAATAAAGGCGATTGGATTAACGATTTATTAGTCGATTATAAAAGAGACCTAAACGAAAAGAACATACAGCCGCTATCAGACGATTACATAAAATTCATTCGTTATGGCCAGCACTACATAGAAAAAAATGGTGAAGGCGTACTGGCCTATATCAGCAACAACAGCTTTATAGATGGCGTAATACACCGCCAAATGCGTAAGCATATTTTAGAAACCTTCGATACCGTTTATATTTTAGATTTACACGGCAATAGTAAAAAACAAGAAACAGCCCCTGAAGGCAGTAAAGATGAAAATGTATTCGACATTATGCAAGGCGTGTCGATTAATATTTTTGTCAAAACAGGTAAAAAAGCTAAAGGTGAATTAGCAAAAGTGTTTCATTCAGACTTATTTGGCTTACGCCAAAGCAAGTACGACACATTGCAGGCTAATGATATACGCTCGATAAAGTGGCAACAAATTGAATATAGAACACCTGAGTATTTCTTTGTTCAAAAGGATTTGGAGTTACAAAAAAACTACGAAAACAATATTTCTGTTAACAAGTTAATGCCTCACTTTTCAAGTGGTATTAGTACGCATAGAGATAAGCTAGTAATTGATATTGAAAAAACGAGTTTGATTAGCCGAATCAAAAAATTTTACGATACTGAGTTAAGTGACCACGAAGTTTCAACACAACTAAAAATTAAAGATAACAGAGATTGGAAAATAATAGAGGCGAGAGCACAAGAAGAACTAAATACTTCTAAAATACAAACTATTGAATACCGCCCTTTTGACACAAGACACATTTACTACGAAGCCAGTCTTATAGACTTTTGTAGGAACGAAGTAATGCAACACTTCATTGATAAAAACAATTATTCGTTTAATTGTTTAAGGCAATCCAGAGGAAATGATGCAGGTACTTTTTTTGTATCCAATAAACTTATAGGTAAGGATACCGTTTCATTGCTAGACCGTTGCTCCTGCTTCCCTCTTTATATCTATCCAACTAACGACAAGCTAAAATCAAAACGAATCCCAAACATGGAAACCTCAATCATTGCGAAGGTAGCCCAAAAACTAAACCTTGAATTTACTGACGAAAAACAACCCAAAAAAGGCACCTTTGCACCCATAGACGTACTGGACTATATCTATGCGGTTTTACACAGCCCTAGCTATCGAAACACGTACAAAGAGTTCCTTAAAATGGACTTCCCACGCGTGCCTTATCCGAATATCAATACCTTTTGGGATTTAGTCGCTTTAGGGGGCGAATTACGTCAATTACATTTATTAGAAAGTTCTTTATTAAACAAGCCTATTGCCAGTTACCCCATAGCCGGTAATAACGAGATTACGCGCAAATTTACCAAAACAAGCATTGGTTACGAAGCAGTAAGCGATACAGCAGGTAAAGTATGGATTAATGACGAACAGTATTTTGATAACGTGCCACTACTCGCATGGGAATTTTATATAGGCGGCTATCAACCTGCACAAAAATGGTTAAAAGATCGCCACGGTAGAACGCTTAATCTTGATGATATTCGCCATTATTTAAACATTGTTACCGCTTTAGTAGAAACAGATCGTTTAATGAAAGAAATTGACCAAATAGGAGTGCATTAAAATTAACCCTACCGGTGTATATTTGCCTGTTCTAAGCCGTTAGAGGTGTAAATATGATGCCTCTAGTAAACCTAAACATGCCACAAGTGTATAAATGACACCTCAACAACAAAAAATCAACAACTTACACAAGCCTAGACAGGTCATATATACACCACACCTACATAACCATGAGTATGTCATTAATTAAAAGCGATAAAGAGATTTTCATATAGCTGGTAGGGGCGGTCTAAATCTCTATGCTTTAATAGATAAACGACCGACGGATTAATAATATTTTTACGTTGGCATTAAAGAGGTAGGGGGGTATAAATCTCTACAAATTGAAGCATAAGCGACCGACGTACTCTATCTATATTCAGACGCGGTAGTTTTGGATGGGGGGTATTAAAAAGGCACTCCTAGCCACTTGTTCAAGAAACGGGTAATTGGTGCCCTGTTTTTAATGAGTTTCTACGCTTTTATGGCTCTCGACAGCATGTTTTGATGAGCAAACATAAAGCTTTATATATCAGTATTTTAAAGATTATTTCGTATTTTCTGCTTGAGATAAAACTAGCAGGCCAACAAACATGCTCAACAAAGTTATTTAAGTATTACCAAAGTAGGGGTTTTGATGGAGACCTTAAAAAGGTACTGTGTGACACTTAAAACATTGCGGACAAAGAGGCGCACTTTTTTTACAGCCTTGTCAGGCTATAGGGGGTTCCGCTAAACATCTGTAGCTATGATTACGTTGTTACATCTTACATTTGCCATAATCAATCCTCCCCCATTCCAGTAATGTATCAACTAATTTGTCCAATACTTTGTAGCCCTCGAGTTCATCATCCCACCAACGATAAATAATGTGGCCCACCCCTCTTGCTAATTTAATTTCTTGAAAGGCACCATCACACCCAACAATTTCACTCGGTAGAACCGGAAGTTTAGAGTGCTCTAATTTTGTGATAACGGCCTGGACTTCATCCTCAGAAATAATACGATTGACTTCATTTTCGGAATACATGCCGTAAACACCCTTTAAAACCCAATTATTATTGTGCTTTTTTAATTCCAAACTTGTTGATGCTTGAGGAAAATCAGTCGGATTGATTTTGTAACTTATCGTGAAATTATTATTTTTCATTAAACGTCATCATGTTATTGAAAAAAAAGTTAATTTAAATAATAACTCATATATGAAAATATACTTATTTTCTATCAATAACCTTCATTAAACGGGGGTATTTCTGGGGGTATGTCGAAAATTAAAGAAATTAGATGCCTTTTGTATTATGGCTTGGAGAGATTTTCGCGGTTCCGGCCCCAGCACCATTTATATCAAGGCCTCAGCACTTAATCGTGCTGGGGCTTTTTTATTGCAGTTTCGGATAAACACTCTATTGAAAAAGATAGTCAACACCCTAGCAGGTGCGTAAATATATATTACTTAAAATTATTCTTTAGGCTAAGTAAGAAGACTATGATGACTTCAGCCCGTTTGATGAAAGCGTACTTCCTGAATTAAAACTTTTGCTGAGTACAAAAAGCTTAAGATGTTTAATTAATGACGGTATAAAGTTTTACAGCACTTTTTTGTTATTTAGTTGTAAATATTTCCGTTCAAACACATCAACTGGCAATGCTTTATCAAAAAAGTAGCCTTGAACTTTATCAACGCCTAAATTTATACATAAATCTAAATCATCCTGTGTTTCAACACCTTCGGCAACAATTTGAAGCTTTAAAGATTTAAGCATGACAATTAAACCTGATAATAATTTTTTTACTTTTTCTGTTGAGAAATAACTAGGCATTAAAGATTTGTCTATTTTTACAATATCAATAGGAAAGCTATGTAAGTGCGACAATGAAGAAAAGCCAGTACCAAAGTCATCCAGTGATATTTTGCAACCTAAATCACTGATTGCTTGTATTATTTTCACCGTTTTTTCTGGTTCAACAATTAAGGCTGTTTCTGTTATTTCAAATTCAATTAAATTGGCATCGACATTATATTGTTTTATACAGTCGTGAATGACGTCGATTACACTGTCATTTGTTAACTGTACGGCTGATAAGTTAATAGCCATAGTAATTGATTGCGAATGGTCTAGATTTAAGTTACTTAATTGCCTTATTGCTTGTTCAATGACCCATTGACCAATATCGAAAATTAACCTAGATTTTTCAGCAATAGGTATAAACTTATCTGGGCTTATTGCTACACCATCGACTTCCCAGCGAATTAATGCTTCTACCCCTGTTAACTGTTGAGTCTTTGGATCCATAACAGGTTGGTAATGCAGGTTAAAATGTTTATTTTTAAGCGCTTCTTTTAACTGATTTTCAATATGAAAATTCGATAAAAACTCTACTTGCATTGCTTCTTCGAAAAACGAAAATTGATTACGCCCTTTGCTTTTAGCTTTATACATTGCTATATCAGCGTATTTAAATAGTTCTTTTGGGTTAACGCTATCATCTGGAGAAATGGAAATACCAATACTCGCTGCTGAAGTGATGATGTGATTATCAATCGTAAATGGCTCACTTAATGCATCTATAATACGTTGTGCAACATGCGTGGCATTATTAGCTGAGTTTATATTGGTTAAGGTTATTGCAAATTCGTCACCACCAAGACGAGCAAATAATTCATTTCCTCTTAAGCAATGATGTATTCGGTTGACTACTTCTATTAATAAGCTGTCACCAATGTCATGTCCATAATTATCGTTAACGTATTTGAAATGGTCGAGGTCAATTAATAATAACGCGAGCGTTGTTTTATTTCTTTCGTTACTTTTTAAATCATTAATCAAAGATTCATCAAAATGATAGCGGCTGGATATACCAGTTAAACTATCTTGCTCTGCAAGTTCTTTGGTGTGTTGATAGCTTTGATAGAGACGTTTTTCTAGATCAGCTCTCGCATGTGAATTAACAATAGCTCTTTGTAATCGAAAAACGTTTATTTCAGTTTTTACAAGGAAATCTTGCGCGCCTGCGTTAATACAGTTAAGCGCTAGTTCGTCGTCTTTTGACGTGCTCATCATTATAACTGGGATGTCATGTCGTTCATGGACGCTTCTCAGTTCAACTAATAACTCAATACCATTACGTTTTGGTAAGTTATAATCGAGTAAAACGGCATCAAATTCCGTTTTTTTTAGTTGTTCAAGTGCTTCATCTACTGACTCTACACCCGAAATTTCACACGATATATTGCTGCGCTTTAAAGTCCTTGTAATAAGTTCTCTGTCAACAATATCATCATCAACTATTAGTATATTCATATCTTGACACGCTTTCCAAAGTTAACCAGCTATTAAAATCAGTATAGTTGCTAAGTTTTATATTATTTGGTTTTATTGTTTTTCATTTAGGTAATTGGACAATTTTCCAATAACTATCTAAAACATTCACAATGTCTAAAAACTTTTCGCCTGAATCGCCTTTTATAAAATATCCTGCGATATGTTGTTTGTAGCTTGATAACATATCTTCTTCAGATTTAGAGGTTGTTAATACAAAAACAACTAAATCAGACAAAGTTTCATCTGCACGTAACTGTTTTAAGAACTCAATACCGCCCATTCTTGGCATTTGTAAATCAAGTAAGATGATCAATGGGCGAGATACTTTATTGCTTCTTAATAACTCTAATGCCTCTATACCATCGTAAGCTCTAACGATTGGGTTGGCGATGCGTTGTTTAAGAAAGCTCCGCTCAATTGTCATGGCATCAATATCATCATCTTCAACTAATAATAAGGTTACGTCTTTTGGGTTAGTGTCCATAGTTTATACTCTAATAGTGTGAATATTTATGCATTTGATAATGGCCAATAAATAGATATTTTTGTTCCGTTTTTACCATCAGAAGTAATTAATATCTTGCCTTTATAATGTTCGACAATTCGTTTAATCATCGCTAATCCCATCCCACTACCTTCCACTTTATCTCTCGGCTTTAATGTTTGAAACATTTCCAGTGCTTTATCATGAAATTCTAATGGAATGCCCGGGCCATCATCCTCAACAATAATAATATGGTAATCTGGATTGCTTTCATACAAGACAGTAATAGCACCACTTTTACTTTTATGATGTTTTATTGCATTTGAAATTAAGTTTCTGAGCACTATTTCTATGGGTGTTTTGGGAATAGTTATTTCTATATCTGGCGCAGATAATGTAAATCCCTCTGTCTTATCCTGCATTGAAAACACATCTGTGCTGATATCTTTTAAGTTTACAGACTCATTTTTAAATTCACTTCGATTGATACGGGAGTATTCAAGAAGGTCATCCAGTAATTTCATCATGCGGTCACTTCGTTGAGTCAACAATGCTAAGTGCTTTTTTGACTCGTCGGGAATAATATCTTGACAGTCTTCAGTTATCCATTCTACGAGATTTTTGATCGCATTCAGAGGCGATTTGAGATCATGTGAGGCAACATATGAGAACTGTTCTAAATCGTTATTTGATTTTTCTAGATTGCTTTTTTTTTCTTCTAGATCCTGTGTCATTTCATCGGCATAAGCTAGCGCTTGGCGATTAGCTTTAGATAAGAATAAAAATAACCCTAATAATAGGCCATCTATTAATAAGCCGCCAATTAAAATGACTGACGACTGATTTGACGATGATTCATTCCTAAAACTTGAATTTGATTGAATTGAGAAAGTCCATACTTGGCCGTATAACTCGACATGTTCTTCTTTGGTAAATAGTGGATTCTGATCCACATCTTCTAGGCTTCTGCCAGCATGATCGTCAAACAACAATTCCCCGTTATCATGAATTTGAATACTGACATACCTATATTTTTCAGCCAAGGTGCCTTGCATAAGGTTTTTCATAATGAACGGGGCGTACGTCACACCCTCAATTAACGCTCTTCGTGTTTCAAGGCTGTCTGGCTTAGCACCATTTTCATAAAAGGGTGTGTAGAATAAAAATCCGGGCGTTTTTTTTGCGTCTTGTACTAGGGTAATTGGCCCTGTTAACTGCGCCTGCCCTGAATCACGTGCTTTTTGAATGGATACATAGCGGTTCTTCTCAAAAGCCATATCGAGGCCTATCGCTTTTTGATTCGGTAATGCGGGTTCAATATAGGTAATGGGCCAATATTCAGGTTCATCATGCTTAGGGTGTATGGTGAAATGTGGCCTAAGTTCTCGCTGTTTTAGCAGATAACTATCCAGTTGATGAGGTTGAATATTATAAATAATGCCAATCCCATTGACACCTGGATAGGTTGACTCTATTTTAAGGCTCTTTGAGTAAGATAACCATGTGTTTGATGTAATTGGAGTATTAACTGTGTCAATAAAGGCTACACTGCTCCACAGTGCATTTTCATAAAGTTTCATTCTTTCTTTAACTAAATTTACAACTTGCGCTGCATTACGTTCAAATTTAGCTTCAAGCTTCTGGTTTAATTGTGATCTCGAAAAATGCCATGCGGTAAGGGTTAGTACAATTGAAAGTAATACAATTAGCCAATGTACTATATGCATTTGTCCTGCCTGTATTAACTTTCTCCTTTGTACGAGAGTTTTTTGCTCTTCTACCATCTATTTACACTCCGTAATGGTTTAATATTAGTTATTTAATGGATGCTTCAATGTCATTACCTGTTGTTTTTAAATATTATAGTACAGGTTTAGGCGTTTCGTAGGGAGTCAGCAAACCATTGTTTTGCTAGCGCGATGCGCGCATCAACGCCATATGTCATAGCTAATATATGTTGATCGATATGTTGAAGTCGTTTGGTTAAACCGGTTTGGTTTGCAACCTGAATAGCGAGGCCTGGGCGAGCATTGAGTTCTAAGATCATAGGGCCTTTATTTTTATCCAATACAATATCAGCGCCAAAGTAACCTAAGCCGACCATTTCATAACAATGAGAGGCGAGCTGTAAAATATGGTCCCAGTTAGGAATGACTAGCTGATCAAAGCTAAAGCCAGTGTCTGGGTGCTTTTCAATTTTAATATTATTTTGCACTGCGAAAAGGCTTTTTCCTGTGTTTATATCAAGCCCTACCCCGACGGCACCTTGGTGTAAGTTCGCTTTGCCATCTGATGCATGGGTTGAGCAACGAAGCATGGCCATAACAGGGTATCCTTTATAAACGATAACTCTTATGTCTGGAACGCCTTCATAGCTGTACGGTGAAAAAATAGGGTCGAAAACAATCATGTCTTCGATCATGACAACATCGGGGCGGCCACCCAAACTATACAAACCGCTTAATATATTGGTGGCATGATGTTTTAAGTCCCTTAGTTTAAGCGAGGGGCCACTGGATTTGATGTATTGATCGTCTACACGTTCGGCTATGACTAAAATGCCTTTTCCACCACTGCCCTGCGCTGGTTTAATAACAAACTGGTCTCGCCCACTAAGTTGGTTTTCTAATGTTTGTATGTCATGTTGATTATTAATAACAGCAAAAAGTCGAGGCACAGACATGCCAAATTTTTCAGCGAGTCTTTTAGTTTTTAGCTTGTCATCTACTAATGGAAAAAGACGCCTGTCATTTGAACGGCCGATATAATCAATGTTTCGGCTGTTCATACCAAGGATGCCAAGTTCCCTTAGTTTTTTAGGCGATACCCACTTCATTCAGTGTGGCCAAAAGCACGAAAACGATACAGTTCAAACAAGCGATAACCAGTGTATTTACCTAATAATAAAACAATGCCCAGTAGGCTGATCATTAACTCGGGGAAATTAAAGGTAAGGTGCTCTACCATCGACATTGACATGGTTAAGTAAACCAAAATGGCCGCTAATAGGCTCCCGCCTCCTTGTACTAAGACTTCGTGCGCGCCCTCTTCTTCCCATAAAAGTGACATTCTTTCGATAGTCCAAGCAAGAATAATGGTTGGGAAAAAGGTGATTGTTAAAGCCTGGTGAAAGCCAAGTTTATAACTAATAATACTTAAACCTGCCATTAATAGAATAACCACGATGACCACAGCGGTTATTCGTGCTACTAATAATAAATTGAGGTAAGACAAATAATAGCGTATCCATAAGCCGAAGCCGACCACGGTAAGGAAAATACCCAATCCCACTAAGAGTGAGGTTTGAATAAAGGCGAGTGCAATCAGAATAGGCATAAAGGTGCCAGATGTTTTTAAGCCAACCAGTATTCGCAGTAAAACGATGATTAAAGCACCCACTGGTATCAGTAATAAGCCCTTAAAAATACCTTGTTGCTCTACAGGTAGAGCATAAATTGAAAAATCTAATAAGGGTTGTTCTTCAAGATGCCCTTCCATGAAAAGGATGGATTTAAGAGGTAATGTGTTTTTTACTAACGCAAACTCAATGGACGAGTTGCGCCCTCCAATGACGTCTAATATTGAGGTGGAACCGTGTTGCCAAACAAAAAAGTTATCCGGCAGCCCTTCAGCACCTGTTGTAGGGTCAAAAATTAACCAGCGATCGCCAGCGACTATTTCAACAAGGCTGCTGATACGTTGTCGACGTCGACCATCTTCCAAGAAAATGCCTTTAATGAGTTGTGCTGGAATGTTGGCATAAGCTAGAACATCCATAACCACATCTAGATGTACGCCACCATAGCTCGACAAAAGAAAGCTCATGTCTGGGTCGGGTTGCGGCAGGTTGATACTGTCGAATAATAAAGTGGAAAACTCTGCGGGCGTTGTCGATTTTGTCTTTAAGGATTCGACCACCTTTTCCATCACCTCTTCATTCGTGGTGGTTAAAATAGGCAGCTCAACATTAGGGACAACTCGGTCTGTGAGCGCCCTGTCTCGCATACGATAAACTTGTTTTTTATAAAACAAGGTCGTAGCCCGCTCCATTGTTTCGCGTGTCCAATGTGCTCGTCTATGACCGTTTTGTTCAGTCACTGAAAAATTAAAGCCAGATGAGGCAAAGTGGTCGTCTAAAGACACCCAACCAGCATCTTCTTCAGGTAAGGTTAGCGCTATTTGAACAGGCCCTTCATGTAGGGGTTTAAGGTTTATTTTGGATTCTATTGTCCAAACATCTTCTCTAATACCCGGTAAAAGCGGGAACCCTAACACTATATTTTTGTACAAGGTCAAGCCAAGACCGAGCAGGATCATAAATAGCGCGATGATGGTGATTTTATGTGTAGATGACAAGTTTTAAGGCCTTAAGGTATGACGTAAACTAACATCAACTATAGCTCGGTCAGTTAATAAATTACGCCCAACTAATAGCTGATAGTCAAAGGCAGATCGGTCGGTCAAGTTCACTTCAACCTCATCTTTATTCTTGCCAAGAGTTAACCATAATGTGACGACGTATCGCATTTCATTATTTCCATCTTGCTGTTTGATAATTACTCGCCTACGAAAACGACGTTCTACCTCAACGAGTGATTTGGTTTTACTATCGTATAATGAAAAGCGCACAAAGCGCTTGCCTTCACGTTCAATGAGCTGGATGTTTTCTGCATGTATCGAGGTGGATTTTGCTCCGGTATCTATACGTGCTTCAAATTTTAAATTTAGAGGCTCAACAACAACATTTTCAACGCCTCCTATCACGGGTAGATTTAACTCCCCTCTTGTTTTTTTAGCTACTTTTTTTATGGGTTCAGCAACTTTAGGGCAAGTCGTTGGTTTACACACAGGGCATACCGGTGCAGTTATTACTGGTTCCTTTTTATCGATCGGTGGTATTGTGCTACAACCGCTAATAAACAAAACACTTAATAGAAATAAGGTGTAAATAAAGCTTGTTGTAGAACGAAGAAGTTGGATGGGATAAAACAGTGTGCTCACAAACGTCACCGACAAAGTAGATTGAAAGTTTAGGTATAGCCGTGTCCATTATGGTATCACGCTATTTTTGTGCTGGTTAGAGCATAAAAAATGAATAAAGTAGTGGATTCCGAGTATTTACTGGAGCTTAATATAACACAGTATTTAATTTAACCTCTTGCTCAGCAGCGTACAGTGTAGACAGATACTACTTCGTAGTATTCGCTAATATGTTATGCCTGTCACTGCAGAAATGGATGCCAATAAATTTTAATTACTTAGACATGTACAAGCGCTTAATGCTAAAAGCAAAATAGTTTCAAAGTTAAAGGGATAAGCGTTTGTCGTTACTTTTTGACCCATTGGCCATCTGGAAATTGAATAAAATGCCCTTTGCTTGTTTTTTCAATAGCTTTTTTCCCAGCCAGTTGTTCAACGACGCTTAATGGCTTAGCAACTTTTGCTGCAACGTGGGCATATTTTTGTTTCCGTTTAGCATTAATATCACTGATGAGTGCTTTAATGTCAGCTGATGGAGCACTAACGGGGCTGGCTAAATACCCGTTCGGCGTTTCTCCTACTAAACCTTGATCTTTTGCACTATGTAGATCAATGGCTAAAGAAACTGTTGATAGTGTGAGCATAAAAACAGTTAATAAAATTTGTACGTATTTCATCATCGTTCCTCTTAAAATAAGCCTGAATCTTCAGACAGTATGGAGTCTAGCTCTTTATCAACCTTGACTCGAATTTCGTGTTCAATCTTTACATTTAAATTGATTGTAATGGGCTTGTCTGACGCTTCTACTTTGACGGTTGGCGTGCATCCAAATATTGAGCTTAGCAACAAGCCAATACATGTTATATATGCGATGGGGGCTATTTTTTTCATACAAAACCTCATGTTTTTATTGGCAATAATATTGATTATTTGAATGCTTTATTTTAGAGCGTATAAACGCTTCTATGTTTAAATCAATACCTGATTGAATGCGCATTGTTTCAAGAGCCCCTTTTAAGCCGACTTCAGTATTTAAGTTTAAGTTGATTAAACGGCCATTGGCAACAGTTGGATTACGCCCAGAAATAGCAGATTTAAATAATAGCGTATCATCATCGTAAATTATTTTGCTGTTTAACGTTGTGTAGTTAAAGTCTTCCAGTACATCGAAGGTTAATTTTAGTTGATCATTTATATTTGTGCTTTGGCTTAAAGGTGTGGTGTAACGGATTTTCCCGCCATCGATGCTACTCATACGGCCACCCGATACGTTGAATTGCCCGTTTATATAGTGCACAGGAATACGTCCTGATAATTTGCCACTGGTATATAAGCCATCCATGTTTTGCGTTCTGACCAATTCAGATAAATCCAAGCGATCTACGATCAACTCCAGTTGTAGAGCATCGTTAAAATTAATGTCTTCATTTTGAATTTCTACTAAACCTGAAAAAACGGTCGCTTTGCTTAACGGGGTTTTAAAATGCCACTCGTTTAGTTGATTATAAAGTACGCCATTAAGCTCGATATTGTTTGCCTTTATACCCATATTTAATTCATTAATGTGGCCGTTAAGTTCTGCGTAAAAGGTGTCAAACGTAACCGCCTGTTGTGTTTTATATGACCCCAATTGTTGCGAGGGTGAACTTAACTGAAGCTGAACCCCTTTAAATGTACCTGTCTGATAAACGCCTTGTGCGTCGTGTAATGAGACCTTGAATTGCTTAAATTCAGTTTCACCCTTAGTTAATTCAATAACCGCGTCTCCCGCAAAGCTCCCGCCAGTCATGTCAAATGGAAGTATTGGTGTGTTAAGCCATTTTCTGAATGTCTTATGTGTTGAAAAAGTCTGCTGCCAATGGATATCAATTAAATGCTCTGTACTGTTTTTAGGTTGCCAGTTTGCGAAAAGGATGGGGTCGTTACATATATTGGCGAGTTTAAGCGATGCTTTAGTTGCACTTAAGTCTTTAAACCAGAGTTGGTTTTTAATAATCATGGGTGGGATATAGTATGTCTGATCTAACAACGCCAGATTCATTGCGTCAATTGAAGAACGAATACTCATCTTATGCTGCTGGAGGTTTGCGTTTGCTGTAAGCCCCCATTTTTTAATGTTCAATTGATTGCTATCAAGGTTTTGACCACCTAATGCAAATTTCACAGCGGAAACATCTTGCGTGTTTAAATTAATAGAAAGCGTTTGGTTTGGAATGTTTACGAAAAGTGTTTTGGCTTTGTATTCATTAAAACGTAAAGAATGTATTTCAAAACGATTTTTCGACAACGGCTGAATCATCAAGTGATGATCTTGAATGCTTACTCGGCTGTTAACCTCACCTCTTAGTTTGCTAATAAAGAGGTTTTCTATATCGAGTGGACGATAAATATTAGCAAGGTGTAGATTACCTTTGAGCTGAAACTGATAATGGCTTCTTTGACTGTTTTCTGGGGTAATAACCTCCATGTTAGAAAACTGTACATCGATCAGTTTTTTGTTCTTTTCAATGTATTCTAGGGTGAAGCTGCCATCAATAATTGAGAAAGGGTTATTCAAATCAGCCAATAGATCATACTCGATGGTGAGAGGCTCCTTTAGATTGGCAAGCAAAGTGCCCAGTTCATCCATCATTTTGTAGTTGTTATCGGGCATAAGGAAACGTTTTAGATAGCCGTTTATTTCTACAATAGGTTGTTTAGGGTCTACGAGCGTTAAACGAAATTTTCCTTTGTCTAATGAAAACCTTAGCGTTGAGTCGGTGGTGACTTTAGTCGTTGCTGCTGTGTGTTGGTTAGAAAAATGACTGGTATTTTGTATCTTAGTAACGCCGGTAAGTTGTGTAATCTCATCTATAGAGAACCGTTGTGTGGCAGGTAATGTGAATTGGTTGCTACTGACCAATTGATTGCTATTAACACTTATCGCACTACCATTAATTGTTGGCCACTCGAAAGCATTTAATTCACTGTTAAGCTGCACGTCCCCTTTCAGTAGATCACCTTGTTTTGTTAACTTAAGGCTCAACGCTAGTAATGGATTAGCGGCGGTATCTGATATGTTTAATTCAAGTTCATTTTGCGTATTTATTTTTAATAAAATATTGGTGTCGATTAACTGCTTAAATACTTTGGAACCTTTGTTAAAAAAACCGTCACCTAATATGGTTTGGACGGTTAATAATCCATTTGATAAATCAATCCTGAACGCCTTGAGTTCTAAATGAGGTTGATGGACCGTTAACGAGTTAACAAGCATACGTACTTGAGGTAGATCATCGATTAAAGCACTTGGCAAAACATCAAATAAATTAATGTCAGTAACAGTGTTATTCGAAGAAGGTTTATTTATCCGTATATCAATAGAGTCGATGTTAACCAAAACCAAGTATGCGGAAGGTGTATTAAAGTTGATGAATGTATTTGCTATATCAACGTCTACCTGCTCTTCAAATCTTAATGATAATGACTTTAACTGAAATGAGCGTGAAGAAAGTTGTTTCCACGATGGGCGATCGAACTGAATGTTTGTAACTTCAATGTCGTACTTGCTTAATGAAGATGTCAGTGCTGTTTGTACAAGCCAAGGTAACGCGATGTATGAGAGAAGGAATAAGAAAACTATAGCGCTAAACGCTATAAGTACACCACGTATTTTGGGCATGAAAGACAATCTATCGTCCTGGGGAGGCAAACATACAATAGTTAGCAAGCGTGATTAAAGAGCTTTTAAATAATACGCCATTTTTCATTTAAAAACATTTTTCTACAGACGATAAAAATAGATGTTAATTCGCACTCGTCGACATTCGGGTTCTATCTAATTAATTCAAAAACAACCCTGTATTAGTCATTATAGAGCTTTATATAATATCTCAGAGGGCTCGATGATTATGTCCGACTATAATCATCCTCAAAACGAATAATGTCATCTTCACCTAAATAAGCCCCTGACTGTACCTCAATCATTTCGAGCAAAACTCGACCAGGGTTATGTAATCTATGTTTGGTACCAACTGGGATGTAAGTGGATTGGTTTTCTGAAACCAGCATAACTTTATCATCGCAGGTAACTTCTGCCGTGCCTGTCACTACAATCCAGTGTTCAGCACGATGGTGGTGCATTTGTAATGATAATGAAGCGCCTGGTTTAACCGTAATTCGTTTAACTTGGAACCGTTCACCAACATCAATAGCGTCATAATGTCCCCAAGGGCGATAACATAGACGGTGGTTTTCTGCCTCTTTACGGTCTTCATTTACCAGTCGGTTGACTATGCTTTTTACATTTTGTGCAGATTTTTTACTCGCGACCATGACGGCATCAGCGGTTTCAACAACAACAATATCATCTAACCCTATAACAGATACCAAACGGTGCTCACTATGAATATAAGCATTTTGCACATCTTCAACGATCACGTCGCCTTGTAAAACATTATTATCGGCGTCCTGCTGCGCGCATTCCCATAAGGAAGACCAGGAACCAACATCGCTCCAGGCGGCATCTAACGGTACAACAACGGCTTTGCTGGTATGTTCCATCACTGCATAATCTATTGAGTCTGAGTCACAAGCTTCAAATGAAGCAACATCCAAACGAGTAAAGTCGAGATCTTTCGTACCTTTAGCTAAAGCTTCACGGCAACTGGACAAAATCTCAGGTGAATATTTTTCTAATTCACAAATCAACGTGGATGCTTTGAACATAAACATCCCACTATTCCAATAGAAATTACCTGAGTCGGCATATTGCGTAGCAGTCTGTAAGTCTGGTTTTTCTACAAACGCTTTAACGGGGCTGATGGTGTTTTTTTGATCGGCCTGAATATAACCGTAACCGGTGTTTGGGGAAGTGGGCACGATACCAAACGTTACAATCTTGCCCTGTTCTGCTTGTATTTTTGCAGCTTCAATAGCTTGATGAAAAGCTGTAAGGTCATCAATAACATGGTCTGCGGCTAAGACTAATAAAACTGGATCATCGCCCATTTTTTGAGCTTCTAACGCTGATGTAGCGAGCGCTGGCGCAGTATTTCGCCCAACAGGTTCTAAAATAATATTAGCTGAGGTGATTCTTAATTCTTGCAATTGCTCTGCTACCATAAAGCGATGATCGTTATTGCAGACAACAATAGGTGATTGAATACCCTCAAGTCCACTAAGTCGATTTAGCGTTTCTTGAAACATGGTATTTTCGCCAAATAAAGCAATAAACTGCTTAGGTTTGTTCTTTCTAGACAGTGGCCACAGGCGTGTACCACTTCCACCCGACATAATAACTGGAATCATAAACTTCCTTATTTAATCCTACTCAGTAACTGCATAATGCCTAATAAAATACGTTAATCAATAGCAATCAACTCAACATCAAAAATAAGCGTTGAACCGCCTTTAATGGCCCCCATAGATTGGTTGCCATACGCTAATTTGCTGGGTATAAAAAAACGTGTTTTTTCACCTGTTACCATTAACTGCACACCTTCAGTCCAGCCTTTAATGACTTGGTTTAGGCCAAAGGCAATGGGCTCACCTCGATCTACAGAACTATCAAAGACCGTTCCATCTAACAAAGTACCATGGTAATGAACGGTCACTTTATCGGTCGAAGTTGGGTGCACTTCACCATCACCTGGTGAAAGCACTTTGTATTGTAAACCTGATGCGGTGGTTATAACGCCCTCTTGTTCAGCATTTTTTGCTAAGAACTCTTCACCAGCTTGAATATTTTCTTTAGCGTTTAACGTTGCTTTACCATTTAAAAAATACTGGACCAGATAAAAAACGGCTGCAATGACAACAATAATAAGTAAAATTTTCATAGCGGCTCTATTATTGAATGACCGTCAATTTTGAAATCACTTTACTAACCCCTTTTACCGAGCTTGTAAGACTTATGGCTCGATTTAATTGAGCTGAGCTCTTAACATGTCCATATAAGGTAACCACGGAACGGTAGGTATCAACATTAATATCAAAAGCATCAATCTGCTTATCTTTGATTAATGTAGTTTTGACTCGAGTGGTTATAGAAATATCCTCTGATATAACACCAACAGGTCGCTCGTCAGTACCAACTGCATAACCGCCAGCACCAGCGCCACCAATTAACACGGTTGTGCAAGCACTTAGGAAAAGCAGAAGGGGTAAAATAAGCAGAGTAATAAATTTATTCATTGCTAAATCAAATAATGTGTCAGTTAATGAGTGTTAATAATACCTTTTAATATAGCGGAATATTTTATTTTTTTGCTTGTTGGTTAAGTTCTCTTAAGTATCGAAGCTTTTCAGCAATCTTTATTTCAAGTCCACGATCAACTGGTTCGTAATAAGTCGAACCAATAAGCGCCTCTGGTAAATAATTTTCCCCTGCAGCAAAGGCATTGGGCTCATTATGTGCGTAACGATAACCTTCATGATAGCCCTCTTGTTTCATTAAGGCTGTTGGCGCATTTCTAAGGTGATAAGGAACATCCAAACTACCTGTTTTTTTTATAACGCTGTCAACTGCATTGAAAGCGCTATATACGGCGTTACTTTTTGCTGCACAGGCCAAGTAAATTACTGCTTGCGCAAGTGCTAACTCACCTTCAGGGCTGCCTAATTTTTCTTGTGTTTCCCAGGCATTTAAAGCTATTTGTAACGCACGTGGGTCTGCATTACCGATATCCTCAGAGGCAATACGGACAATACGTCGTGCGACATATAACGGATCGCATCCGCCATCAAGCATGCGTTTTAACCAATATAACGAGGCATCGGGGTTACTACCACGAACGGATTTATGTAACGCCGATATTTGATTGTAGAAGTCTTCACCGTGGTTATCAAAACGCCGCACTCCGTCTTGAACAACCTCATTAATTATATTGGCTGTAATGGTTTTATGTTCGTTTGCAGAAGCCAGTTGAGCGCTTAATTCAATAAAATTTAATAACCGTCTGGCATCTTTGTCTGAGGCATTCAGTAACAATTGAATGGCCTCATTGTCGATAGTAAACTGGCTATCGAGCCCTTTGTTTTTATCCGTTAAGGCATGATTAAGGATAGCGCGCAAATCGTCTTCTTCAAGTGATTTTAATGTGTAAACACGCGCTCTGGATAATAATGCATTATTGAGCGAAAAAGAGGGGTTTTCAGTGGTCGCGCCAATGAACGTAAAAACTCCGGCTTCTACATGTGGTAAAAAAGCATCTTGTTGTGATTTATTAAAACGGTGTACTTCATCAACAAAAAGAAGCGTGTTTTGTTGTTTATCTATACGATTTTTTTTTGCTTGCTCAACAACGGCTCGAATATCTTTAACGCCGGCTAAAACAGCTGAAAGTGAAATAAAGTCGGCCTCGGCTTGTTGCGCAATGATTCTTGCTAAGGTTGTTTTACCAACACCTGGAGGGCCCCATAAAACGAGCGAGTGTAATTGCCCTGATTGAATTGCTTCATAAAGGGGTTTACCCTCAGATAAAAGATGTTGTTGACCTGAAAATTCCTGTAACGAGGTGGGACGAAGGCGGTCGGCTAGCGGTTCACTGGGTTTCATTAGTTCGGTGTTTCTTCAAAAACATCAGCGCCATCGGGCACAATAAACTCGAAGGTTTCGTCTACAATAGGTTCGTTAATGGTCACATCAGTAAATAATAAATCGGTGGTTTGGCCAAAACTATCATGCAGACGCATTTTGTTGAGTAGACCATCTTTAAAACCCACCTTAATAAATTCAAAACCACTTGAGTCTTCTTTAGGCGTTAGCATTAACCATTCTAATTGCTCGCTGTTATCCAACTGAGTAATATTAAAAAGCGTATCAAGTTCAATAGAGCCAAGAATTACTGCTAAAGGCGAGGAACCAACCGATTGCGACGCATCTTTGATGGTAACTTGCTCAAGGTCTTCGTCGTAGACCCAAAGCTTATCCCCGTTTGAGATAATTTTTTGCACATAAGGCGTTGTGTAGTGCCAACGAAATTGATTGGGCTTTTTTATCCAGAACTCACCGGTTGATGATTGAATAAAAGAGCTTTGTTCACTGCTAATGACCTGAGTAAATTGACCGCTAAGATTTACATAGTGTTGCAAATGAAGCGCTAGATTATCTTCGCTGCTTTTTGCGACGCTTGGTAAAGTAAAAGCAAATAAGACAAAACAGCAAAAAACGCTACGAAGTGTATTCATAATTTATAACTCAGGTGGTGGTGGGGCCAATACTTCACGTGAACCATTCGATTGTAATGGACCGACAACGCCACAGCGTTCCATTTCTTCAATCATTCGTGCGGCTCGATTATAACCAACCCTTAATTGGCGCTGTACACCAGAAATGGATGCTCTGCGTGTCTCTGTTACAATTTTTAAGGCTTGATCATACAGCTCATCGGAATCTTCCGAGCCACCACCAGACCCTCCCCCGTCAAACTCAGCCGGGTCAGAGGCGGTCAAAATGCCATCTATATAATTTGTTTTGCCTGATTTTTTAAGTTGTTTAACAACTTTATGCACTTCATGATCATCCACAAATGCTCCATGAACACGTTGTGGCAAACCAGAACCTGGGGGTAGATACAACATATCACCATTACCTAGTAAGGATTCTGCACCGGACTGATCGAGTATCGTACGCGAGTCAATTTTTGATGACACTTGAAAGGCTATTCTTGAAGGAATATTGGCTTTAATTAGGCCAGTTAACACATCAACCGATGGGCGTTGTGTTGCCAACACTAAATGTAAGCCAGAGGCCCGTGCTTTTTGCGCAAGCCGGGCAATCAACTCTTCAACTTTTTTACCAACCACCATCATCATGTCGGCAAGCTCATCTATTATGATGACTATTTGAGGTAACTCAGTCAGTGTGCCAGCCTCATCCTCATCAATAAAGGGTGTTGGCTCCCATAATGGGTCAGCTAAAGGGCTCCCCTCTTTTATTGCATCTCTTACTTTTTTGTTATAGCCGCTTAAATTTCGCACACCCAATAAGGACATTAATTTATAACGCCTTTCCATTTCGGCAACAGACCAACGCAATGCATTGGATGCCTCTTTCATATCAGTTACAACAGGGGTTAATAAATGTGGAATACCTTCGTAGACTGATAGCTCAAGCATTTTTGGATCAATCATGATCATTCGAACTTGTTCCGGTGTTGCTTTATATAGCAAGCTTAAAATCATCGCGTTAATGGCAACAGATTTACCCGAACCGGTTGTGCCAGCAACCAATAAGTGCGGCATTTTAGCCAAGTCAGCAACCGTAGGTTGACCGGAAATGTCTTTACCTAACACCAATGTTAAAGGAGAGTTTGATTTTTCATACGCTTGAGAAGAGAGTATTTCACTAAGCCTCACCATTTCACGTGCTTCATTGGGTATTTCTAAGCCAATCACAGATTTGCCAGGAATAACTTCTACAACACGTACGCTATGTGTGGACATCGAGCGCGCCAAGTCTTGAGCAAGGCCGCTAATTCGACTGGCTTTTATGCCCGGCGCGGGTTGAATTTCAAACCGTGTAATAACAGGGCCCGGATTAACTGCGACTACATCGACCTCAACACCAAAATCTTGCAGTTTTAATTCAACCAATTTCGACAGTGCTTCAAGCGCTGCTTTAGAATACCCTTCAACCTGCTCGGTAGCCTTATCTAATAATGCCAAGCCTGGCAAGGCACCTGCAGGCTCATCAAATAACGCTACTTGTCGCTCTTTTTCAACACGCTCACTGCTTTTTATTTCTCTAATAACAGGCTCAATTCGTGCTTTCGGCTTGGCTGCAAATATTTTCGATTGCTTTTTGAATGAATCACTACGTTGTTTTTTGACGGTAACAGACGTTTTACGTTCTTTGCTATCTTCAATGTAGGCTTTTAACAGGCGAAATGCTTTTATTGATAAGGCACCAAGTTTATCCATCAGACCTAGCCATGAAAGCCCAGTAGAAAGTGTGATACCGATAAGGAAGAAGCTCAAGAGAATAAGTGTTGCGCCCTGAAAAGCAAACAGATGTGTTAGAAAATCTGTTAACTCTAAGCCAATAATGCCTCCCGGTGAACCAGGAATGGTGAGCCAACGTTGGTAATAATGCATGTCTAACAAGCCAGCTCCGGCAACTAAAAATACAATAAAGCTAACCCAACGAATGACTTGGTGCGTGAGTGTATCAACATGTTTGGAACGTGCTTCTGATAAGAACTTCCATGCGCTGCTCATTAACATAAAAGGAAGAGCAAACGCCATAAATCCCATGATAGATAACATGAAGTCTGCTATCCATGCGCCAACAACTCCGGTGATATTTAATACAGCCTGTCCCGTGCCACTATGCGTCCAACCAGGATCGTCCACGTGATAACTAAAAAGTGAGCCCAGCAAAAATAAGCTGACAGCAAGTAATACCAAAAAAGCCGACTCTTTTAACAGCTTTACAATCTGTAAATGTGCGGGCGAAGGCGTTGAAGTTGTCGTTTTTTGATTCACGTAATAATTTATTTAAACTGGTTAATTGTGTGCTTTTTTTCCGACTGATTAATTGCAATATACAGGCTACTTTAAGACTGATAGGCGACTATTCTCATGTTCTATCTTATCATTTTCATAACAAATGTTGAGCTTAAAGAAGGGATCTTCTCGACAGGCATAATCTATGAATTAACATACACATCGTATCGTGTATTCACACTATTAATAGTGTAACTCGGAAAGCACTCATTGAGTGGAGCTGCAGATTTTGGTCGCTTCACTACAACACGATGCATGGCAGTTTTCAGTGCCGTCTCTAAAAGCTCATTATTATTTGAATTATGTGCGACAAGATATTGTAATACTTGCATTTCTTTTTTTATTTTTGCCGATTTTTTTCTTTCGGGATACATGGGGTCTAAGTAAATTACATCCGGTAATTTACTATTAATATGTTGGTAAGTATTTAAGTGAGTTATTGAGTCTTGATAAATGCATTTCATCCTATCAGCAATATCTGCAACGCTACTATCATGAGTGGCTCGATCAAGGGCATCGGCTAATAAACCATATAAGGCGGGGTGTCTTTCACATAAAGTGACTTGCGCACCCAGGCTAGCTAAAACAAAGGCATCTTTTCCAAGTCCAGCAGTGGCATCTAAAATACTCCAATCTGGGTGTTTATTTAGCCCGCACGCTTTTGCCAGAGGCTGATTTTTACCTCCACCATATTGTCTACGGTGCTTAGCTTTACCATTGATGAAATCAATGCATAGCTGCAAAGGTTTATTAGTCGTTCGTAGTTGAAGGTTAAGGCGTCTATCGTTATAGATTAACAAACAAGCTTCAGAGGTATCGTCAGTGCCGATGAGTCGATAATCACCCTTATTAATAAGGTATTTGATCTCAGGAGGTGGTTCGCTTGGCTCAGTGAGCAAGATGGGAAATGGTTTAAATGGCAAAATATGGCCCGCTAAGAAAATAACACCGAATTTTAGTTTAAAAACTAAAACAGTGAAATGACTAGGCATATTTAACGGAAAGAATAATCGTAAAATGGGGTGGATGAAGGGACTCGAACCCTCGACAACCTGAGTCACAGTCAGGGGCTCTACCAACTGAGCTACACCCACCATCGACGATTTTAAACAGAACTTAAATTTACAATTTTTATCTCTTAAAGGGTATAACCAACTTAACCTAGCCTTAATGGCGCGCTTGACAGGACTCGAACCTGTTACCCTCGGCTTAGAAGGCCGATGCTCTATCCAGATGAGCTACAAGCGCTTCAGCATAAGTAAAAATTGGTCGGGGTGGAGAGATTCGAACTCCCGACCCACTGCTCCCAAAGCAGTTGCGCTACCAGGCTGCGCTACACCCCGACTTCCTTCAGAAAAAATGCATAAATAATGCAATAAGTCTGTAGGTGGGCGATAATACGGCACACGGTAATTTTGGTCAACGCTTCTTTAACAAATTTAACAAAGAACCTTAAAAAATTTAAAAAATATGACATTTCAAACGATTGATGGAAAAAAAATCTCAGCTGAACTAAGAGCTGCAATAAAAAAACAAACAGACGGTCGAATTTCTCGTGGTTTATCAAAACCCGGTTTAGCGGTCATTTTGGTAGGTGAAAACCCTGCTTCTGAAGTTTATGTACGTAATAAATGCAATGCCTGTGAAGAAGTCGGCTTCTATTCTTTATCAAAGACCTTTCCTTATGGTGTTACTGAGGAGGAGCTCCTTAATTTAATTGATGACCTAAATAATAATTCGGCTATTAACGGGATTCTTGTCCAGCTACCGTTACCAGAGCATATTAATGAGGAAAGAATCATCGAAGCGATTGACCCGCTTAAAGATGTAGATGGCTTCCATCCTTATAATATAGGTCGCTTAGCGCTTCGTATGCCGGTTTTAAGGTCTTGTACACCTAAAGGCATTATGACCTTACTTAAAAGCACTGGGCTTGCCCTTGAGGGCAAAGAAGCTGTTGTTATTGGCGCCTCTAATATTGTGGGTCGCCCTGTTTCATTGGAATTATTAATGGCTCGTTGTACCGTAACCACTTGTCACAGTCGTACAGTTGATCTTGAGGCGCATGTTAAACGTGCAGATATTATTATTGCCGCGGTTGGGATTCCAAGTTTTGTAAAGGGTGACTGGGTTAAACCAGGCGCTGTGGTTATTGATGTCGGTATTAACCGTCTAGAGTCAGGTAAGCTGGTTGGGGATGTTGATTATGAAACGGCTTCAAAAAAAGCAAGTTGGATAACACCCGTACCAGGTGGTGTTGGCCCAATGACCATCGCTTCTTTACTTGAAAACACCTTACAAGCAGCTGAGTTACAAAGCAGTTAACCCCTGCGCCAAGTTGTTTCAGGCCCCTTATCTTCTAAAATAACGCCTTGTTCTTTTAAGCTATCGCGAATTTGATCAGCTAAGCTCCAGTTCTTATTCGCTTTAGCTTCAAGACGCTGATTAATTTGAGCTTCTATCTCTTCATTACTGATACTGGCATCCTGTCCCGCCATTGATTTTAAAAACAGATCCGGGTCTTGGCTCAAAAGACCCAGCGGTTCGGCCATTATTAATAAGTCAGCTGCGGTTTTTGCCGCCTGCTCTGGTTGTGTATGTTTTAATTTATTTAATTCGTTTGCGCATTCGAACAGTACGGCAATGGCTTTTGCAGAATTAAAATCATCGTTCATCGCATTTTCAAATTGTTCGATATACGTTGATTTAACCTCATTTTTTACAGGCGTGACATCACGTAGCGCTGTATAAAGCCGTTCTAATGCGGAACGTGACTCATTTAACTGATCGTCTGAATAATTCAACGGGCTACGGTAATGGCTTGATAGCACGAAAAAGCGAATTTCTTCCCCGCGGTATTTTTTCAACACATCTCGCACGGTGAAAAAGTTACCCAGTGATTTGGACATTTTTTCATCATCAATGCGCACAAAACCATTGTGCATCCATGTGTTAACGTATTTTTCACCTGTTGCTGCTTCTGATTGAGCAATTTCATTTTCATGATGAGGAAACTGTAAATCCATTCCACCTCCATGAATATCAAAATGGTTTCCAAGGCAACACGTTGCCATTGCAGAGCACTCTATATGCCATCCAGGCCGACCATTGCCCCAAGGTGATGACCATGAAGGTTCGTCAGGCTTAGCAGACTTCCATAAAACAAAATCAAAGGGGTTACGTTTACTGCCATCAACATCTACCCGCTCTCCTGCATTCATATCATCTAGTTTTCGACCTGATAATTGGCCATAGTTCTCAAACGATTCAACGCAATAATACACATCATTATTTGGCCCAACATAGGCATTATCATTAGCAATCAACTGTTCGATCATAGTAATAATAGCCTCCATCGAGTCGGTTGCTAACGGTTCGATGTCGGGAGAAAGGACGTTTAATGAAGCTTCGTCTTGATGCATCTCATCGATAAAGCGCTTAGTTAATTGCTTGAAATCCTCACCCGATTCAATCGATCTAGTAATAATTTTATCATCAATATCAGTAATATTGCGCACATACTTAACGTTATACCCTAAGTACTTTAAGTACCTTGAAACAACATCAAAAACGACCATAACTCGCGCATGTCCGATATGGCAAAAATCATAAACGGTCATACCGCATACGTATAAATTAACCTCTCCTTTGTTGATTGGAACAAAAGTTTCTTTCTGCTTTGTTAAGGTATTGTGTATTTTTAGTGCGCTCATTTTTATAACCAACATTATTTAAGGGCGAATAATAACCGATTCATTGAATCTCGGCATGATTAGCATGCGATATTAATCATATTAAGCCGCCCTGTTTTGCTTAAAGCTCGAGTTTTTAAAATAACGAATGTGTGAGCTTTATCAAAACCAGCTAAGAAGATAAGATACACAGCTTAATTTATTGTAGGAGTTTTACTGATGACCAAAAAGTTAATCCAATTTTTAAAGGTATCTATTGCTAGCGCCCTACTTTTCGCAACTGCAACTTACGCAACGGATAAAAATATGAGCATGACAACTATTAAACTAACCACAAACCAAGGCGATATTACTCTAGAGTTGGATGCCGAAAAAGCACCTAATACTGTTAAAAACTTTGTCACTTACGTTGAAGAAGGTTTTTATGAAGGCGTTATTTTTCACCGAATCATTCCTAACTTTATGGCACAAGGCGGTGGTTTTACCGCTGATTTTGCACAGAAAGAAACCAACAGTGCTATACAAAATGAAGCCGATAATGGTTTAGCTAACGACCGTGGCACGATTGCAATGGCACGAACAGGTGACCCGCACTCAGCAACAGGACAATTTTTTATTAACTTGGCTGACAATGACTTTTTAAACCACAGTTCAAAAACACAACAAGGTTGGGGATATGCTGTTTTTGGCAAAGTAACTGACGGTATGGATGTTGTTGATAAAATGGCCGCTATTCCTACTGGCTCTGGTGGTATGTTCCCAACGGATGTTCCTCAAGAAACTGTCATTATTGAGAAAGCTGAGGTTATTAAGTAATTCGTGACTCAGCACATACATTTTATTTCTGACTTACACCTTACCCAAGATAGGCCTGAAAATACGCAGCGATTTTTAGCCTATCTTGAGTCCTTAAGTAGTGATGTGTCAGCTTTATATATTTTGGGCGACTTGTTTGACGTATGGGTTGGTGACGATGACCCAACCCCGCCTAGTGAAGCAGTTAAAACACACTTAGCCAAAGTTACTTCCAAGGGAGTTAAGGTGTACTTTTTGGCGGGCAATAGAGACTTCTTGGTCGGTAAAAAGTTTTTTGCTGATACTCAGGTGGTCAGCTTAGAAGACGAATATATTATTGATTTATTTGGCACGAGTACCTTATTAATGCACGGCGACCTGTTGTGTAGTGATGATGTCGAATACCAAAAATTTCGAGACTTAACGCACACGCCTGAATGGCAACAAAGCATTTTATCTAAACCTCTTCAAGAACGCTTGGCGATGGCTCAACACTACCGGCAAGAAAGTCATTTAAATAAAGCAAACAAGTCGATGGAGATTATGGATGTTAATGCCTCTACCGTTGTAAATTATGTTAAAAAACATCAGGTGAAACGTCTTATTCACGGGCATACACACAGGCCAGATATTCACTCGCATATTGCGGACGGGGAAGAGATTGAACGTTTTGTTTTAGCAGAGTGGGATCATAGCGGCAGTGTTCTCGACTGGAGTGAAGACGGTTATCAGCTCATCGAACTTTCTTAGTCTTAACGTAGCTAGTTCTGAATATTATGTTTGCTTTAATTTACGTTTATCAAGGCGTTCAAGCTCTAACAACTCACTGGGCGTAAAACCCGCCCGGAGCCGTAAAGGCTTATTAAATGGGCCGAGTATTTGACCTTTTAATAAGCGTTCAACATGTTCGAAAAACACATCTTCACGCTCGACTCCTTCGTTTTCACAAACAAAATCTAGCCATTTTGTACCAAATTCAACATGTGTTACTTCATCTTCTAAAATAATTTCTAAAATGGCCGCTGTGTCCATGTCTTTTTGGGTATATAGTTTTTCCAACATGGCTGGGGTAACATCAAGTCCACGAGCTTCTAGGTAACGTGGAACCAATGATAAACGAGCAAGTAAATTATCGTCTGTTTTAACGGCCATACTCCATAAACCATCATGCGATGGATTGTCACCATATTGACAATCATAGGTCGCTAAATGATTGCATAGTAATTGAAAGTGCTTACATTCATCATTAGCAACATAGACCCAGTCTTTATAAAACTGTGCCGGCATACCTTTAAAACGATAAGCAATATCTAGGGCTAATTTAATCGCATTAAACTCTATGTGTGCGATAGCGTGTATAAATGAGCGCTTGCCTGCTTCTGTTCCTAGCCGCCTTCGTGGTAAATCTCTGGGTGCAACACAGATGGGCTTGTCAGGAAAACGTACGAGGTCTATTGGTTTAATAATGCGGTTTACTGGCTCAATAAAAGAGCTATTTTGATGGCACAACTCAAAAGCTTGCCGTGTCATCTCAATCGTTTCGTTAACCGATGAGCTCAATAAGGCATTTTCGAGCGAATTAAAAAAATCAGGCATGAATAAATACTCTTGGCGAAAAGCAGATTTTATCGTATCTGTTGTATACTTGCTCAGACGTTTATAAATAATTATGAGAGCAATTAATGAGTACATATGACTATGATGTAATTGTTGTAGGCACAGGCCCAGGAGGTGAAGGCGCCGCAATGAAGGCTTGTAAAGAAGGTAAAAAAGTTGCCATCATAGAAAAATATAAAGAGGTTGGCGGTGGCTGTACTCATTGGGGAACAATTCCCTCAAAAGCATTACGTCAAGCGGTTCAGCGTGTTATTCAATTTAATCGCAATAGATGGTTTAAAGAAGCCTGCGGTGGCCGACTTCACTTAACGTTTCCTCAACTTTTAAGTTCTGCTACCGACGTAATAAAAAAACAGGTTGATATGCGAGATGGCTTTTATGAACGCAACAATCTTGACTTGCTATACGGCACAGCTAGTTTTGTTGATGAAAATACAATGCAGGTTAAACCTAATGCCGGTGGTAAAGTAAAAAAAATAACTGCCAAGGTGTTTGTGTTGGCGCCTGGCTCTCACCCCTATCGTCCTGATGATGTGGATTTTAATCATCATAATGTTTTTGATAGCGATACTATTTTAGATTTAGACTTCACACCACGCTCAATTACAATCTATGGAGCGGGCGTTATTGGTTCCGAATATGCTTCTATCTTTCAAGGGTTAGGGGTTAAAGTTAACCTTATTAATACGCACTCTACTTTGCTGGCCTTTTTAGATGAAGAAATCGTACATGCCTTAAGTCATGATATGCGAAACCAGGGTGTTGTTATCCGTTCTAGTGAAGAATACGATTCAATAATACCTGACGATAAAAGCGTTGTTACCCAATTGGTTTCAGGAAAAAAGATCAAAACTGATATTTTTCTATGGGCCAATGGTAGGACCGGTAACTTTGATGACCTAGCATTAGACAAAGTCGGCATCACCCCTAACTCTCGCGGTCAAATTAATGTTAACGAGAATTACCAAGTGGAAGGTAAAGAACATATTTATGCGGTTGGAGATTTTATTGGCTATCCAAGTTTAGCCAGCGCCGCTTATGATCAAGGCCGTTTTGCCGCAACCCATATCGTTGATGGGTTTTGTGACGCTACTCTGGTTAAAGACATTCCAACAGGTATTTATACTAATCCGGAAATTAGTTCAGTTGGCTACACAGAAAAAGAATTGACCGAGCAAAAAGTACCTTATGAAACCGGTTATTCACGTTTCGATTCACTGGCAAGAGCGCAAATTTCTGGTGAAACTCAGGGTTTATTAAAAATAATTTTTCACTCAGAAACATTACAAATATTAGGTGTGCACTGCTTTGGTGACCAAGCGGCTGAAATTATACATATTGGGCAGGCGATTATGTCGCAAAAAGGCGAAGCAAATACCCTGCTGTATTTTACTAATACAACCTTTAACTACCCAACAATGGCTGAGGCTTATCGAGTGGCTGCTTTAAATGGTTTAAACCGACTAGATAACCATTAAGATAGTATTCAGCTTAGGCCCGTATAGTAAGTTACACCCCAATAAAATAATGAGTTAAAGATGAATAAATGGATTTTGTTGTTTAATTTAATATTTTTAACCAGCCCTCTAATGGCTCATGATAAACCGTTTGATGGAGTTGTTAATTTACAAGCTTCTGCTAGTTTAGAGGTTGAAACCGATACGATGCTGGCCAGTATTGCTGTTGAAGCTGAACATTACGACCCCGCTGTTTTGGCTGAACAAATCAACCAAAAAATGTCTTGGGCTCTTAAAACAGCCGCCCCCTTTAAAACCGTTAAAGTTAAAGGTGGGCAATACACATCTCATCAACTTTATAACAAACGTATTTTTAAAGCTTGGCGTGGTATTCAAACTATAACGCTAGAAAGTAAAGACAGTGAGCACTTAGGCAAGCTGATTGGCTTATTACAAAAAGAATTACTAATTAAATCCTTGCGCTACCAAGTCTCAGAAGAAAAATTAAATGCCACTAAACAATTATTAACAAAACAAGCTATTGCAGACTTTAAGGCGCAAGCACAAACGATCACTAACGAGTTCGATAAAAATAAGTATATTGTTCATCAAATTAATATCCATTCGAACAATCAGCATCGCCCAGTGTATTACGCCAAATCAAGAATGCTTTCAAGCAGTGCAACTGATGAAGCTGCTCCTGCTAACTTACAACAGAACACGTCAACTATCCAAGTCAATGTTAATGGCTCAATTCGCCTAGTAGACTAAGGCTAACAAGCTTAATTCTCATTCGCACCATTTTAGTGCCTATCTATCATATCAGCACCTAAAGGATGCGACGCAGCATTTATTTGCCTCATAAGCCTCTACCAATCACTGTATTGCCAATAAATTAAACTTGGCATAACCATTGCACTACTTGTAGCTGTTATTTCTTTCGATTAAGTCATAACACACTGTAACGGCGCAGTCATGAACACCTTAATTTATAAAGCAAAGGCGCTAACTCGGTATATTCGTGTTGGTTGCTTTAGGTTTTATGTTTTTTTAAAAAAATTTAACGTAGAGAGTTAATATGAAAAGCAACAAAAAAAGTCACTCAAACCCTATCATAGTAGGCGCTATTGCTAGCACGATACTAATGACAACAGCTCCTTTAGCGCAGGCGGAGGAATCTATATTAAATGCCCTATCCAGTGGTAAAGCCAGTTACAGCGCTAGACTACGTTATGAAAATGTCGATCAAGAAAACTTATCTGAAGAAGCAAACGCTTATACCGCTAGATTAACGGCGGCCTATAAAACAGGAACGTATTATGGGTTTGGGCTTTTTGGTGAAGTAGAAAGTGTTCATAGCTTATTTAGTAACAATTATGCGCATCCATCTCAAGCCAAAGGTGCTAAATACCCTGTTATTGCTGATCCTAATGAAACAGAGCTTAATCAAGGTTACTTGTTTTACACAGGGCTTGAAGACATGTCTGTAAAATTGGGGCGACAAGCATTGACATATCGTGGTGCACCCTTTCATCGGCATATCGGTACGGTTGCTTGGCGTCAAAATTGGCAAACACTGGATGCATTCTCTATTTCTAATCAGTCGCTTAGTGATACAACCATTAATTATGCTTATGTATGGAATGTAAATCGTATCTTTGGTGAAGATGCGCCTGAACCACTTGATAATTTTGACAGTGATTCACATTTATTTAATATCCAATATAGTGGTTTTAAAGCTGCAAAAATTGAAGCTTATGCATATTTATATGACTTTGAAAATGCAGATGCTTTTTCAACCAATACATATGGTCTAAGACTTAGCGGTGCTAAGCCTATCAGTGATGCGACTAAGGTTATTTATACAGCTGAATACGCCACCCAATCAGATGCCGCTGATAACCCTAACTCAATAGATGCTGATTATATTTTGGCTGAACTCGGCACAAAAATATCATTTAATGGGCCTATCAACATGCTATTGTTAAAAGCCAGTTATGAATTACAAGAAGGTAATGGCGGCGCTGACCGTTTTGTAACAATTCTTGGAACAAATCACGCTTACCAAGGCTGGGCGGATAAATTCTTAGTAACCCCAGGTGATGGTGTTGAAGATATTTACTTAACAGCTGTGACGACTGCTTATGGCATAAAATTTGTAGCAGCTTATCATGACTTTAGTTCAGATAATAATAGCTACGATTACGGTACTGAGTTTGATTTGATGGCTACTAAAAAAGTAGGTAAAAACTACACCGTTGGTCTCAAGTATGCAGATTACAATGCTGACAATAATGCTTTAAATATCGGCCCAACAGCCGTTGATACGACTAAATTGTGGGCTTTTGTAAGCGCAAAATTCTAGTCATGGCATTGGTATAAGCCTTTTTTTAAAGAAGCATTAATCGACACTTAATGAAACCTAGAATCCTATTATTTAATACAACGGCTGATGACCTCCTAGATGTTCAGGGGCATTTATCTGACTCTATTTACGAGGTAACAGCCGTTACATCCCAGTTAAGCGACATTAGTCGTGCTGCTCTTACTGGCTCTATAGATATTGTGATGGCAGTAACGGAAAAACGTTTTGATCAATTATTTAGTTGTATACAACAAATTAACGTGCAAAACCCTATTCCGGTTATTGTCTTTACCTACGAAGACAGTAGAGATGTTATTCAAGCAGCCATTAAAGTAGGTGTAAGTGCTTATATTGTAGATGGCCTTCAGGCCAAACGTATTGTGTCTATTATTGATACCGCTTGTTTTCGTTTTAACGAGCAACAGCTTATTAAAGAAGAGTTAGAGCGAACGAAAAATACCTTAAGTGAACGTAAGATTATCGATAAAGCAAAAGGCATTATTATGCAACGCTCTAAAATTAGTGAAAATGAAGCTTATAAAGCAATGCGTAAAATGGCGATGAATAAAAATATCAAAATGGTAGATCTAGCAGAAAGCATAATCTCAGCAAGTGAAATATTGGCATAGGTATTGCTTTTTAATTTCTAACGAATAGTACCACCCCCGAACTTGGGGCTTAAAACTTAATAGACCTTTTAAGGTCACAAGACAAAGACGTCTGCTAGCTTGTTTTCTTTAAAACGAAAATAATTGGCGGGCGTTTTTTTGCATTTTATAAACGTAAACAGGAAAAAAAATGAAAAAAAATCGTAAGACTTTCAGTAAACGAAACATTGGAGGCATGTTTAAAAGCTGTCTGGCTGGTTTAGCGTTAACAATGGCAGGTAGTTTAACGGCTGCACATGCCGTTGAAGAACTTGAAAAAGATGAACTTAAGTTTGGTTTTATCAAATTAACAGATATGGCACCGTTAGCGGTTGCCTATGAAAAAGGTTTTTTTGAAGATGAAGGCCTGTATGTCACCATTGAACCGCAAGCGAATTGGAAGGTGTTACTTGACCGTGTGATTGATGGCGAGCTAGACGGTGCACATATGCTTGCCGGGCAACCACTTGGTGCAACCATAGGTTTTGGCACTAAAGCGGATATTATTACTGCCTTTAGTATGGATTTAAATGGTAATGCGATTACTGTTTCAAATGATATTTGGGCAGAAATGAAACCTAATATCCCCAAAGGTGCTGATGGTAAGCCAGTGCACCCTATTAGTGCGACCGCACTGAAGCCAGTTGTTGATCGATATAAATCTGAAGGTAAGCCTTTTAATATGGGCATGGTTTTCCCCGTATCAACACATAATTATGAGCTACGTTATTGGTTAGCTGCAGGCGGAATCCACCCGGGCTATTATTCAAAAACGGATATCACCGGTCAAATTGATGCGGATGCTTTATTATCGGTTACCCCTCCTCCTCAAATGCCTTCAACGCTTGAAGCCGGTACTATTTATGGCTATTGCGTTGGGGAACCTTGGAACCAGCAAGCCGTCTTTAAAGGTATTGGCGTTCCTGTTGTGACAGATTATGAAATTTGGAAAAATAACCCAGAAAAAGTATTTGGCGTTAGTGCAGAGTGGGCAGAAAAGAACCCCAATACACATAAAGCCGTTATTAAAGCATTAATTCGTGCAGCGCAATGGTTAGATGCTAACAACGATGCAAACCGTCCAGAAGCGGTAAAAATTCTGTCTCAATCTGAATATGTTGGTGCTGACTACGATGTGATCGCTAACAGCATGACAGGCACATTTGAGTATGAAAAAGGCGATAAACGTGACTTACCAGACTTCAACGTTTTCTACCGCTACTTTGCTACCTACCCTTATTATTCAGATGCTATTTGGTACTTAACCCAAATGCGTCGCTGGGGTCAAATTACCGACGAAAAATCAGATCAATGGTTCCACGACATTGCAAAAAAAGTCTACCGTCCAGACATTTATTTAGCAGCCGCTAAAGAGTTGTTAGAAGAAGGGAAAATTTCTAAAGCAGATATGCCTTGGGATACCGATGGTTACCGCGAACCACAAACTCACTTTATCGATAACATCACCTTTGATGGCCGCACACCCAATGCTTACCTAGAGAAGTTCAACATTGGTTTAAAAGGAAAAGACACTGTTAAGTAAATAACGGTATGACAATGATAGGTACCCGTGATGATGCGGGTACCTATTTAACAAAAAAACTAGAGGTAACACTATGCCTGTTGATACAGCATTAGAAGATAAAAATATGAAAAATCAAGAAGCGAGTAACACTACAAGTTCATCAGCAGACTCACCAGAGTCTGTTGCCAATAAGCCTGAAAAAAAGGTCGCCAATGAAGGCGTTAAAATTTCCGTAAAAATTAATAATTTTTTAGAACTAATTGGCTTTACTTGGTTTATACCCATCGTAAAAATGTTGGCTGGTGAAGACCCTGTTGTACAGCTAAAAGAAGCGATAAAAGTTATTGGTGTGCCAGTATTAGCCATGTTGATATTTATTGGGTTTTGGGACTGGGGCGCTGCGAAAATTCAAACGAGCCTAGGCGCTATTCCTGGCCCTGCTGCGGTATGGCAAGAAACAAAAAGCCTTGCCGCCGACCACTACAAAGAGAAAGAAAAAGAAGTCGCTTTTTACAAACGTCAGGAAGTTCGTAATGCTAAAAAGCTTGAAAAGAACCCAGATGCGGTTATTAAAATTCGTGATTACACTGGCAAAGCAACCTATCCGCAACAAATTATGACCAGTTTATGGACTGTTTTCGCAGGCTTTTTATTAGCCTCTGTTGTGGCTATTCCACTGGGTGTTATTTGCGGATTAAGCCCTGCTTTTAATGCTGCCATTAACCCGATTATTCAAATATTTAAACCTGTTTCTCCATTGGCTTGGTTACCTATAGTCACACTTATTGTTAGTGCACTGTATGTGGTTGAGGGGGACGCTACATTTAGCAAGTCCTTTCTTGTATCGGCCATCACAGTAACATTGTGCTCATTATGGCCAACTCTAATTAATACAGCCGTCGGCGTATCTACTATTGATAAAGACTTAATGAATGTCTCAAAGGTTTTACAACTCGGGTGGTGGAAAACAGTCACTAAAATTGTTTTACCTAGTTCGCTGCCATTAATTTTTACAGGCTTACGTCTATCACTTGGTGTCGGTTGGATGGTATTAATTGCTGCAGAAATGCTAGCGCAAAACCCAGGTTTAGGTAAATTTGTCTGGGATGAATTCCAAAATGGCAGTTCTCAATCGTTAGGAAAAATTATGGTTGCTGTGTTTACTATCGGTATTATCGGTTTTATGCTCGATCGTATCATGTTGACGCTGCAAAAATATTTTTCATACGGCGACGCAATGTAGGAGAAAAGATATGTCATTTTTAGCACTTAAAAATATTAGTAAATCCTACGGCAGTGGTCACAATAAAAGTGACGTTCTGAGCAATATTAACCTTGATATTAAAGAAGGTGAATTTGTTGCCATTGTTGGATTCTCGGGCACAGGTAAAACTACCCTTATCTCCACTATTGCAGGTTTAATTAAACCTGATAGTGGTGAAGTGACAATGGAAGGTAAAAAAGTTACTGGCCCCAGTTCAGAACGCGGTGTTGTCTTTCAGAGCTACTCCTTAATGCCTTGGTTAACTGTTTTTGGAAACGTTGCATTAGCTGTTGATTCTGTCTTTAGTGATCTTTCTGCTTCTGAACGAACAGAACGCATAGAAAAATACATCAATATGGTGGGATTGTCGCATGCGACGCATAGGCACCCTTCTGAACTATCTGGTGGTATGCGACAACGTGTTAATGTTGCACGAGCTTTGGCGGCAAGCCCACATGTTTTATTATTAGATGAGCCACTCAGCGCACTAGATGCATTGACGCGCGCGAACCTACAAGATGAAATCATTAGAATTTGGGAACAAGAGAAAAAAACCGTGGTACTCATCACGAATGATGTAGATGAAGGGTTGATAATGGCCGACCGGATTATTCCATTAAACCCGGGGCCAAATGCTACGTTTGGTCCCGAATTCATTGTTGATCTGCCAAGGCCGCGCGATAGAACAGCCATGAACCATGATGAAAATTTTAAAAAATTACGCAGTGATATTACTCAATATTTAATGAGTGTCGGCATCGGTGATAGTGCTGATTCAACAAGTAATGTTTATCAATTACCCAATGTCCAGCCTAATACAGCCAGTGACTTTGGTCTTAGTGACGACGAGAAGCCTGATGCACTGAAACCTTATTCAAATAATATGGGTGATAAAAAATACCTAGAGTATTTCAATTTAACCAAGGTCTACCCAACACCGAAAGGTCCCTTAACAGTAGTCGATAAATTTGAACTAAATATAGAAAAAGGCGAGTTTATTTCAATTATTGGCCATTCCGGTTGTGGCAAATCGACTGTATTGTCTATGACCGCTGGGTTAACCGACATTAGCGATGGCGGTATTGTTTTGGACAAGAAAGAAGTCAGTGCCGCGGGCCCTGACAGGGCAGTTGTTTTCCAAGCCCCTAGCCTTTTTCCTTGGCTAAGCGCGAAAGAAAATGTTGCTTTAGGCGTCGAGCGAGTTTATCCGCATTGCACCCCAGCAGAACGAAATAGCATTGTTGAGTACTATTTAAGTAAAGTGGGCTTAAGTGAAGCCTTCAATAAGAAAGCCGCTGAACTTTCAAATGGTATGAAACAGCGTGTCGGTATTTCACGTGCCTTCGCCCTCTCCCCTAAATTACTGTTACTCGATGAACCATTTGGTATGTTAGATTCTTTAACAAGGTGGGAGCTTCAAGAGGTGTTAATGGAAGTTTGGACACGGACTAAAGTCACTGCCATTATGGTGACACACGATGTTGATGAAGCTATTTTACTGGCTGATCGTGTTGTGATGATGACCAATGGACCTAATGCTAAGGTTGGTAAAATTATGAAAGTGGATTTACCACGTCCTCGAACACGTAAGGCACTGGTATCGCACCCTGATTATTATAAATACAGGGAAGAGCTGCTAACCTTCCTAGCAGAGTGTGATAATCACTAAGCTATGCAACGCTAAAGCCATAAAAAGGCGCTGTTTTAACAGCGCCTTTTTATCTAACAAACCAGCGGATTGGTCCATTTTTCAAAAATGCTCCTTCGTACAAATTTCTGCTAACCTCAAACCTTTTAAAGGCGCTTATTATTTACATTTTTAGTTAAACCTTATAGAGACTTTCTTTCGGTTTCATATCATTATGTTCGAATTGTTTTTGCTATCAAGCCGCTATACATGGTTCACACTAACTCTTGATATTAAACTCTGTCGTTAACCAATCACAACACGCTTTTAATGACATTGGTTTTGCGCGGTAGAAGCCTTGCGCAATGTCACAGCCTAGCTCCTTTAGTTTATTCCATATCTCCTCTGTTTCAACACCTTCAGCAACCGTTTCCATTTTTAATTCTTTAGCAAGGTAAATGCAAACTTTGACGATAGACATTGCTTCGTCATCGTCTAACATTTTCATCACAAAGCTACGGTCAATTTTCAGCTCTGTAAAGGGTGCTTGGTAAAGTTGCACAAGTGATGAGTGACCTGTTCCAAAATCATCAATTGATAAGGCAAAGCCTTTCATTCGGAGTCTATTCATAATATCTAGCGAGTCAGAAATAGATGTTAAAACTGCTGATTCTGTTAACTCAAAAGTAATGGCTCCTGTTGGGATACCAACATTAGCTAGCCTCGTACTTAATTGCTCTGGTAAAGATAAATCCAATAAATCTTGTGCAGAAATGTTAATTGAAATGTTTGGTTCAATACCTTTTTCACAAAATAAGCCGTAATCAGTGATGACCAAATCTATCACTTCATTGGTAATACTTGAAATCAGATTATTTTGTTCTGCTAGACCTATAAATTGATCCGGAAATATCATGCCACGCTCGGGGTGTTGCAAACGAACTAATGCTTCAAAACCAACTACTTTCCCTGACCTTAATTCAATCTGTGGTTGATAAAAAATAATCAAATAGTGAGACTCAATTGCGTGCTGTAAATCTGCCAGAGTAAATAATGATGTGCTAGATGTTGAGATTAATGGAGAAAGGTCAGTTTTATCAAGCATGATCTTCTTATGGGTATATATTTGCTTTATTTCATCAATAAAACTATATGGCTCCAGTGGTTTTGTTAATGTTCTAGCAACGACCACTTTTTTTGCATCAGCAAATTGTCTAGCGGAATGTAACACTTTCTCATCAAATCCACTAATCAGTACATAACTTGGCACGCTTCCTTTTGCATGAAGGTGCCTCATCACTTCGATACCATCCATTTCTGGCATATTTAAATCAAGCACAACAATATCATCACTACTAACAGGCTGATTGATAAACTCAACTGCCGATGTAAAACCTTTTGCAGAAAACCCAGCCACCTCAATCAATTCTTTAAGCATTTCAACTTGTTGCGGCTCATCATCTACCACATAAATAATAATTTCCTCTGGTAGCGTAAGAAACCCATCTACATTTAGAGCGTCTTCAATTTCTCGTTCATGCTCCTTGCTAAACCGCTTAATATGTTGATTCGTTTTATTTAGATACTCTATAAAACAGTCTTTTAGATACACAATGAACCCTGCAATGTCCCCATTTGCTTTAACGGTATTTTTGAATTTCTGGTGTAATTCTTGACTTATCATTTGGTGAAGAGCGACTTCACTATCAGCAAACGGGTAACTCAATGACTGCATAATAGCTTCTTTACGCGTAAAATATGATTCTCCATATAGGAGAAGGCCCATTGCTAATTTATTTAGCAGCGCCCTCTCACCCCCATTCTCGGCTATCACATGAGCTTCATAAAATAACTGAAATAAGCGTTTGTGATATTTATCAATAGCATCTATCCCTACACTCATCTCTGGAGCCCAATGCCATAGCTCATAACTTTTAACTTCAATCATCATCATTACCATAGATCAACGTTGAAACTCGCCTTAGCAATTCACCTGTACGATACGGTTTATACATCATGTTGTTCTGCAAACTTTTATCTTTCATTGCTGAGTGACGATTACTGCTAAAGCCCGTAGCCAATTGAACTTTAATACTCGGATAATTTTCTTTGATATGCTTCGCAAGCTGATAACCATCCATTTGAGGCATAATGACATCACTTAAAACCAAGTCAAATTTCGTTGTTGCTAACATCTCTATAGCCTCGTTACCATTTCTTGCTAGCAACACTTGATAGCCAGCCAACGTTAAAATTTCTAGAGCTAGCTTTCGTAAAGCAGGTTCGTCATCGACGACTAAAATTGCTTGCCCTTCACCTTGACGATATGGTTTTACTTCAATAGGGCCAGTATCATTCCTTTCCTCACCACGATACAGAGGGAAATATAAGGTAAACTCACTGCCTAGGCCTTTTTCTGAATATACTTTTATCGTACCGCCAGATCGTCCTGCAAAACCATATACTTGGCTTAAACCAAGCCCTGTTCCATCAATACCTTTCGTCGTAAAGAATGGGTCAAAGATGAAATCTACAATGTCTTTATCTATTCCGCAGCCATTATCTTTAACCGATAATGTTATATAATCATTTTCAGTTAATCCAAGCATCTCTGCCTCTATCTGAGAAAGGTGCACGGCACCTGTACTAACCGTTAGTTGCCCTCCATCTGGCATGGCATGTTTAGCATTGATCACTAAATTCAGCAACGTGTCTTCAAGTTCACTTTTATCAATCCATATAAGCCCTAGTGAGTCACACAGTTGGTAATGAACTGTGATCATTGCTGTTAGTGACTTGTTAATTAGATCTTTTTGATCATCCACTAGACTATTAACATCAACCGCTTCGGCTTCAGCCTCTGTGCTCTTTTGCTTAGAAAAAGCAAGCATCCGCTTAGTCAACTGTCTTGCTCGTTCCCCTGCCTGGCTTATATTTCCAATGTATTTTTGCAAACCTTTAACATTGGAAAATTTCATTTCCATGAGACTGGTATAACCTAAAATAACCCCCAACATATTATTGTAATCGTGCGCTATACCACCCACCAGTTTGCCTAAAGCATCCATTTTCTGTGCCCGTTGAATCTGAGCTTGCTGAGACTTTATTTCAGTTAAGTCTTGGCATGAACAGGCAAATCGGTGTTGTCCATTAGCTGAAACTGGCAACTCTGCAAGGGTAAGGCGCATAGGGAATGTGGTGTTTTTTTTGTATACACCAACAGCTTCACGAGAACCAGCTAAAAGACACATGGCGTTTGCTTGACTATAACCCTCAGGCTGACCTTCATCTTTTTCACGTACTAATATCGATATATTTTGACCAATTGCTTCTACGCTACTTACACCAAATAAATGCTCGGCAGCGCGGTTAAAGGACTGTATGACCCCCGTCTCACTAAGCGTAATAATGCCGTCCCTGAGTGTGTCCAGAATATCGCGTTGCTCTTGTTCACTTTTCATCAATGCTTGTTGCGAAGCATGTTCGTGTGTTATATCTCGAACCAGCGAGACTGCACCAATCACCTGACCTGACTCATTAATCAGCGGGTTGTTATACCACTCACATAAGATGATCTTGCCTTCTTTTGTAACATTCTCATTCCTACTGTTTTCACCACCCGTATTCGTCATCAAGCCTTGCCATATTTTATCGACATCTATCACTGCACTTTCTGGTAATATCATGTCGGAAAAGTTACGCCCTTCGACTTCTTTGAGTGTGTAACCAAACATTAACTCTGCCGCTTTATTCCAATTAACAACCTCAAAATCGATGCTCCATTCTATAGCTGCCAATGGCGTTTGTTCGCGATATAGCTGTAGGTGCTGCATTGATGCACGCATCTCAGTTTCCAGATGCTTACGTACACTGACATCAACACCTTCAGCGACTAATTGAATGACGCTATTATTCTCATCGCGTATAGGGTGAAAGCCTATCTGAAGAGCCAGTACACCGTTATTAGTCATTATCTCAATATCGCGTAGCGTCTTTCGCCCATTAAAGGCTTCGATACAATCACTCTGAATAGTCTTTTGAAGAGCAGAGTCATATGAAAACCACTCATTCATCCAAAATTCTTTTCCAATAACATCCTCTGCTTTAAGACTGAGAGATTCTAGCGGCGTATTATTGATAAAAGTAACTCTAAAATCAGTATCTAGGACAGCGACCATCGTCTGCATATCATTAAATGCTTTTTCAACTTGCTGTTGAGCTTGAAGCGCTGCTTGGCGTAACTCATACTGCTCAGTTACATCATTAAACACTAACACCATGCCCAAAATATTATTATTTACATCACGAATAGCTGCTGCTGAGTCTGCAATTTGATATTCATCACCTTCTTTTGATATTAAGGTCGTATGGTTACTCAAATAAACCGTCTCACCGGTTTCGAGTACCTTTTCCACAGGGTTTGGTATTGGCTCTTTTGTAGACGCATTGATAATAGGAAAAATTGTTTTGACTGTCTGCCCTTGCGCTTCTTCTATTGACCAGCCAGTTAACGTTTCTGCAACATGGTTCATTCGAGTCACATGTCCCTGTTCATCAGTAGTAATAACCGCATCTCCAATACTACTCAATGTCACCTCTAAGTCTTGTTCTCGTTGCTTTAAAAGGTTTTCATAGTAATCACGAGAATTGAAAGCTTCTTTTAACGAGTACTTAAGTGTTTGAATATCTAGGGCGTCTGATTGCTTAAATGAAAAGTCGATACTTCCCCCAGGTTGATAATTCTGTAACGTAGTGGAAATTTGTTCAATTGGACGAACTACATAGCGAGTAGCGAGCCATGCTAGCAATGTAAATAGCATAGATAACACCATACCGAAGAAGAGTGTTTTTTTACTAGCCGTATTAACAGCTACCTGAATTTTCGTTTGGTTTAATCCAAGGTGCATTTGCCCCGAAAGGCTGGGAGTTAGTGCAACAGCATATTCATAAATAAGCCCCCGATTTTCAATATTATATTGAGCAACGAGATTAATTGGTCTCGAACCATTCAGTGTTGATGGGTACTTAGCAATCTGTTTATTTAAAAATTTAGGGAAGTCTGTATCATATGAATGGGCAAAAAGATGACCCTCCCTATCTATAACATACAAATACTCAATCGAGTTATTCTTGTAGTTTTGAGCAACCTGCAGCATTTGTGTTAATTGCTCCTTATCTCCAGTAATAACATCATCGGCAACCACACTCGCCATGGTGCGAACTAACGTTTCAGCAAATATTCTGTGTGTGTGTGTTTGCTGTTGGAGGACCTCATGTCTTACAGCATATAAATTAAGTACAGTTATTGTTAAGCCAAGGCTAAAAACAATAATGGATAAACGGGTACTTAGTCTCATTAAGAACGCTCCAAGTTAATAAAATCGAAAATATTCCTTTTTTCTAAATCAACATAGTCCTTATCTACCATTCATATGGAGTTTCACTTTTACCAAAATAATAATATTTATTGGTATATTGCCCGAAACTTGAAACTAAGTAAAACAGCGGGAATTTATATATAACTGTATCATTAAATTATTGATAAACAACTTTATTCAGTTCATTCACCCATCTATGACTGGGGTACATTAAATAATAAGTTGATTTGAATATCCCCAGAGCCTTTCATACTGCAAAATTCACGCATCATTTTTTTAGATGAATTTAAAATCATTTGAAAAAACAATATCACAAAAAAAGGCGCTGTTAAAACAGCGCCTTTTTTCTTACCTAACTATCTAGCAATATCAAGCTTTAGCAGCAATCTTCACTGTATCCGCTGATTTTTGATACTCTTCAATTTGATCAAAGTTTAAGTATCGGTATGTTTCATCCGCCATGGTATCAATTTTATTGGCGTATTCCATATACTCTTCTTTAGTTGGAATCTTACCTAATATTGCCCCCACTGCTGCCAGTTCTGCCGACGCTAAGTAGACAAAAGCACCATTTCCTAAACGATTAGGGAAGTTACGTGTAGAGGTTGAAATAACTGTAGACTTCTCTGCAACACGTGCTTGGTTCCCCATGCAAAGCGAACACCCTGGCATTTCAGTACGTGCACCTGATGTTCCATAAATATTGTAATAACCTTCTGCTGTCAATTGCGCCTCATCCATTTTAGTTGGAGGTGCAATCCACAAACGAGTTGGGGTTACACCGCCATACTCTTGCAATAAGTTACCCGCTGCTCGAAAATGACCAATATTTGTCATACAAGAACCGATAAAAACTTCATCAATCTTAGTACCAGCAACATCTGATAATGTTTTGACATCATCAGGGTCATTAGGGCATGCAAGAATAGGCTCGTGAATATCGCTCATGTTAATTTCAATGATTTCTGCATATTCAGCATCGGCATCGGCTTCCATTAGTTCTGGATTAGCCAGCCATTCTTCCATTGAAGTAATACGACGTTCAATCGTTCTAACATCACCATAACCTTCAGCAATCATCCATTTCAACATGGTGATATTTGAATTCAGATATTCAATGATAGGTTCTTTGTTTAACTTAATAGTACAGCCGGCCGCTGAACGCTCCGCAGAAGCATCCGATAGTTCAAATGCTTGCTCAACTTTCAAATCAGGTAAGCCTTCAATTTCAAGAATACGACCAGAGAAAGCATTAATTTTGCCTTCTTTCGCTACCGTTAGTAAACCTTTGTCGATAGCCGCTAAAGGAATAGCATTGACCATATCACGTAGCGTAATACCTGGTTGCATTTCACCAGTAAAGCGAACCAAAACAGACTCTGGCATATCCAATGGCATAACACCTGTTGCTGCAGCAAAGGCTACTAGACCAGAACCAGCAGGGAATGAAATACCTAATGGGAAACGTGTATGAGAGTCACCACCAGTACCGACAGTATCTGGAAGCAACATACGGTTTAACCATGAATGGATAATTCCATCGCCCGGACGTAACGGCACGCCACCACGATTCATAATAAAGTCTGGTAAGGTGTGGTGAGTTGTAACATCAACTGGCTTAGGGTAAGCCGCAGTATGACAGAAAGATTGCATCACTAGGTCTGCTGAGAAACCTAAGCAAGCCAAATCTTTCAACTCGTCACGAGTCATCGGGCCTGTTGTATCTTGTGAACCAACAGTGGTCATATGTGGTTCGCAGTAAACGCCAGCTCTAATCCCTTTTACGCCACAGGCTTTACCAACCATTTTTTGCGCTAAGGTGAAGCCTTTACCACTATCTTCGTGAGCTTCTGGAGTTCTAAATATCTCTGATGCTTCCAAGCCAAGTGATTTACGTGCGCGTAATGTTAAACCACGTCCAATAATTAAAGGAATACGGCCACCAGCCTGAACTTCATCAAGAATCACGTTTGATTTTAATTTGAATTCAGCCAACACTTCATCGGTGCCACTTTTAGTGACTTTTCCTTCATATGGATAAATATCAATAACATCATTCATGTGTAATTTAGACACATCCATTTCAATCGGTAATGCGCCTGAATCTTCCATTGTGTTAAAGAAAATTGGCGCAATTTTGCCACCAATACAAACACCACCCGCACGTTTATTAGGGATGTAAGGAATATCATCACCCATAAACCACAACACTGAGTTAGTAGCAGATTTACGAGAGGAGCCTGTGCCGACAACATCACCTACATAGGCGAGAGGAATACCGTCTTTTTCCATTTCATCAATTTGAGCGATTGGTCCTCTTTCACCTGGGACATCTGGTTGAATGCCTTCACGTGGCATTTTAAGCATCGCAAGCGCGTGTAAAGGAATATCAGGACGAGACCATGCATCAGGGGCTGGTGATAAGTCATCAGTATTAGTTTCACCAGTGACTTCAAATACTTTAACGGTTAACTTTTCGGCAAGCGGTTTTTTATTGGTAAACCATTCGGCATCTGCCCATGATTGAATCACACGTTTAGCAGCAGCATTGCCAGCCTCTGCCTTTTCTTGAACATCATGAAAAGCATCAAACACGAGTAGAATCTGAGACAGCTGATCTGCAGCTGTTTCGGCAAGTTCTGCGTCATCAAGAAGTTCAACCAATGGCATAATATTGTAGCCACCTAACATGGTGCCTAACAACTCAGTGGCTCTAACTCGGTCGATTAATGGAGAAGATGCTTCGCCTTTTGCGATAGCCGCTAAAAAACCTGCTTTTACATAAGCAGCTTCATCTACTCCTGCTGGTACGCGATTAATGATCAAATCAAGCAAGAACTCTTCTTCTCCTGCTGGCGGCGCTTTTAATAACTCAACAAGGCCAGCAACTTGCTCGGCATCCAGTGGCTTTGGAACAATACCCAAAGCAGCTCGTTCATTTACATGGTTACGATATTCTTCTAACACAGATCACTCCTAGGTTTAAAATTTGGGGCTTTAAGCAAGCAATACTTACCAATCAGGGTGAATATTTTAGCATTTAGCACTCAAAATTGACAGGTTTAGCGATAAGGTGTTTTATATACACATGCGGTTATTTAAAACAAATATCACAATTCTCAATGTGCCTAATCATTTTTAAATACCAACCAAACGACCTCTATAAATTAGTGCTAGTTGCTAACCGTGACGAATATTATCAGCGTGCAACACAAGCCGCTGGTTATTGGCCAGATCAACCGCATATTTTCGGTGGCATAGACCATGTTGCTGGCGGTAGTTGGTTAAGTACCGATACCTCAGGCCGACTAGCAGCACTGACTAATGTGCGGAAACCTCCCTTTATAGAAAATACAAAACTATCTCGCGGCCATTTAGTGCGTGATTTCTTATCTCAACAATCCACAGCTCCAGACTTCATAGAAAAACTAAAAAAACGGCGTGCTGATTACGGTTTATTCAATTTATTATTAATGGATCACACTGGCTTGTGGTATTACTCTAATGACTCGTTACATGTTCAACAAGTACCTGCTGGTATTCATGGGCTTTGTAATGCCTCCTTAAATACCCCGTGGCCAAAATTATCTACCGCTACTGCGGCCGTAGAAAAATCGTTAGCAAGCAACAAAATCGACCCATTTGAGTTATTAAGTACGATGCAGTCGCAAACCCAAGCTAATGACCAAGATTTACCTAACACCGGGATTAGCCTCGAATTTGAGCGTTTCTTATCACCTATTTTTATTCAAGGGAAAGATTACGGTACACGATGCACCACATTACTAACTGTTGATGAACTAAGTGTTAAGTTTCTAGAAATAAGTTATGACTCGAGTGGAGAAATAACAGGTGATGTAAAAGAAGAAATTGAGCTAATAACTAGATAAACTAAAACTTTTTTATCAACCAACATAAACATGACAGCCGACTAATCAAGCACTAAACGATACGCGTAACCAACTTGGTACACAGCATTTAAATTTTGGGTTTTAATGCGGCCTTCATTAATTAGGCAGTTATTTTTGAGTGCTCAAATTGCTTATCCAAGCACCCTTCTGACTATCTCATCAATTGAGAACAATTTGCTGCATTCCCTTACTTAATAACTAGGCCATCCTTTCTAGTTGAACTCAACGTTGTGATACACCTGTTGCACATCATCTAAATCATCCAACATGGCAAGAAACTTTTCAAACAGTTCTACATCATCGCCTGTCATAGTAGTAAATGCCTGTGGAATAAACTGGATTTCATCTACTTCAAAATCAATTTCTCCTAGCTTATCAAGCAGTGCTTGTTTTGCCTTAAAGTAGTCGGTAGGTAACGCAAAAACGGAAATTTTACCATTTTCATTTTCAATATCTGTCACGTCTACGTCTGCATCCATTAGTATCTCTAAAACCGCTTCTTCATTATCGTGTTTAAACACTAGAATGGCAGAATGATCAAACATATGGCTTACGCTACCTTGCGTGCCAATTTTACATTTTGTTTTAGTAAACGCTTGGCGAACATCACCAAACGTACGATTTGGGTTATCAGTTAGACAATCAATGATGGCCATACTTCCACCAGGCCCATACCCTTCATAACGTGCGGGAGAATAATCTTCGCCACCACCGCCTTTTGCTTTATCAATCGCCTTTTCAATAACATGAGCAGGCACTTGGTCTTTTTTCGCGCGGTCAATTAAGCTACGAAGTGCCAGATTACCTTCAGGGTCAACACCACCTGACTTTGCGCTAACATAAATCTCACGCCCATAACGGCTATAAACCTTCGCCTTCATATCAGACGTTTTAGCCATAGACTCTTTGCGGTTTTGGTAGGCTCTACCCATGCGATTGATACTCCGAATTAATTTATTTACTGTTTATTTTAAAGCTAAGCACAATACATGTGAATGTTGAAAGTGCACTTACGTCGATTAATATCAACCGATCATTAGAATGTCTTGGTTAGTCTGCTTGCATTAAGACAACTTTTTTGTGATTTAAAGAAACCGATAAACTTCAACGTCTTTGGTTTTTTAGATGCCAATAGAAAACATTAAAAGGATGACAGACCTCGATGTAAATCTGCTGTTATATCGCCAGCATTTTCTAAGCCAACGCCTAAGCGTATTAAGGCGTCTGTTATACCAGCTTTGTTACGCTCCTCTTCGGTTAGACGTCCATGAGTTGTGGTCGATGGGTGAGTAATCATGCTTTTTACATCACCTAGGTTAGCGGTTATCGAAATCATCTGCGTCATATCAATAACTTTCCAAGCATTGTTTTTACCGCCCTTTACTTCAAAGCTAACAATGCCACCAAAACCGCTTTGTTGCTGCTTAGCAAGCTCATGTTGTGGATGATTAGCTAAGCCAGTGTAATAGACTTTTTCAACATTCGATTGCTGTTCTAACCATCTCGCAACAATCAGTGCATTGGAACAATGTTTTTCCATCCGTAACGATAGAGTCTCTAAGCCTTTATGAAATACCCATGCATTAAATGGGCTCATCGTATGACCTGCGGTACGTAAAATTGGATAAATTTTTTCTTCTATCAGTGCGTTATTGCCAACAACAGCACCACCAATACAGCGACCTTGACCATCTATATATTTAGTCGCCGAGTGAACAACCAAATCAGCGCCTAAGCTCAGTGGCTTTTGCAAGGCCGGCGTACAATAAACATTATCAACGATAAGCAACGCACCATTGGCATGTGCTAATTCGGCTAGTGCTTTTATATCTGCTACATTGCCAAGAGGGTTAGATGGTGTTTCTAAAAAAAGAAACCTTGTATTTGGCTTTATTGCTGACGCCCATGCGTTGATATCATCGAGATCTACAAAGGTGGTCTCTACGGCAAATTTTTGCATGATATTTTTAAACATCAATGCAGTATTTCCAAAAACGCTACGCGAACAAATGACGTGATCACCGGCGCTTAACAAGCCTAAACAAACAACATTAATCGCCGCCATGCCTGACGATGTTGCCATTGCACGTTCGGCGCCTTCCATTACAGCAAGGCGATTTTCGAAAGCTCTAACTGTAGGGTTTGTAAAACGCGAATAAATATTACCCGCAGCTTTTCCTGAAAATCTCTCAAAGGCCTCTTGTGCGCTACCAAAAACATAACTCGACGTTGGAAAAATTGCATCACTATGTTCATTTTCTGGCGTTCTTTGCTGACCTGCTCTAACACCCTGCGTTTCAATGGAGTAATCTTGCCAATCAATATCTGACATATATGCGCCTTTTATAATTAGTGAGAGTTATGCAGTTCAATCACTGTAGGATCCAAATCGTTGATCGCTTTTTGATCATCTGACCGACTTAACCCTTGCTCTCTAAGGTATTCATCGCTAACCGTTCCGGTAACATAATTTTGATTAAAGCAAGCCGCATCAAAATCAACAATTTCTGGGTTACGTTTTCTAACCGACTCAAATAAATCATCGAGCTCTTGATAGATCAACCAATCAGCGCCTATGGCTTGTTGTACTTCGTCCGTTGTTCTATCGTGCGCAACTAATTCTTCAACAGCCGGCATATCAATACCATAGACATTTGGGTAGCGAACGGCTGGGGCAGCCGATGCAAAATAAACTTTTTTAGCCCCGGCTTCACGCGCTAATTTAATAATTTGACCTGAAGTTGTCCCCCTAACGATGGAATCATCGACCAATAAAACGTTTTTACCTCTAAACTCTAGATCAATGGCATTAAGTTTGCGTCTAACCGATTTTTTACGTTCTAGTTGCCCCGGCATAATAAACGTGCGGCCAATATAGCGATTTTTAATAAACCCTTCTCTATATTTGACATCTAGCATATTAGCAAGCTGTAAAGCAGAGGTTCGACTAGTATCTGGGATAGGGATTACCACGTCGATATCATGATCAGGACGAGTTCTCATGATTTTTTCGGCTAATTTCTCACCCATTCTTAGACGTGATTTATACACTGAAACATTGTCCATAATTGAGTCTGGACGAGCTAAATATACGTACTCAAATATACAAGGTGTTAAACGAGGGTTTTCTGCGCACTGTTTGGTGTGTATTACCCCGCCTTTTTTAATAAAAACAGCTTCACCCGGTGCAATATCTCTAATTAATTTAAAATCTTGAGCATCCATGGCAACTGATTCCGAAGCAATCATATAATCGCTACCCTCATCAGTTTCACGCACACCATAACAAATGGGTCTAATGCCATTAGGGTCACGAAACCCAACAACGCCAAAACCTGTAATCATTGCTACGACTGCATAGGCTCCTTCACAACGTTTATGTAGGGCTTCTACCGCTTTAAAAACGTCATTTTCATTAAGTTTTAATTTGCCTAAAGATTGCAGCTCATGGGCTAATACATTTAATAAAATTTCCGAGTCCGAATTAGTATTGATATGGCGCTGATCTTCGATAAACAGTTCTTTTTTCAGCGCAGCGGCATTTGTTAAATTACCATTGTGCGCCAAGGTAATGCCAAAAGGTGAATTGACATAAAATGGCTGAGCCTCTGCAGAACTTGAGCAGCCTGCTGTTGGGTAACGAACATGAGCAATACCCATATTTCCTTTCAGTTCTAGCATATGACTGGTTCTAAAAACATCTCGAACTAAGCCGTTTGCTTTACGAAGATGCAGCTGACTGCCTTCACAAGTGACAATACCAGCGGCATCTTGACCGCGGTGCTGCAAAACAGTTAACGCTTCATATAACTCTTGATTAACGTTGTGATGAGCAACGATACCCGCAATTCCACACATTTTGATTCAACCTTTTAAAAACTTAATATGAAAAGTACTCACTAACACCATCGGGAATTTGTTCTCTTAACCAAAGAGATAATTCCTGAAAAGGCCCAATAAGCATTGACTCTACCCACCAAGGATCTTGAGGTAAAGGTGTTAAACCCGCCAATAAAACTAACACGGCCATAACGACCACGCCACGTGCTATACCAAAAAGCAGACCAGCAAATCGATCGGTACCCGTTAACCCTGTTTTATCAACTATTTGACTGATTAAATAGGACAACATAGCGCCTAATATCAGTGTTAATAACAATAAAATAATAAACGCCGCAGCGATTCTGACGGAGGGGACCTCAATATAGTCGGTTAGGTAAAATGAGAATGGTTGGCTAAACCTAATACCAACTATAATCGCAACCACCCATGTGCCTAACGAAAAGGCTTCTTTTACTAGACCTCTAAATAAACCAATGAGTGCCGAAATGAAGATAATGCCAAGGATGACATAATCTACCCAAATCATATTATTTAAAACATTCACCGACAAACCTATGGATATTGGATAACGATGGTATTTGAAAGCTTCTGTTCTTTTTGAAGCTTTACACTAATAGCTTCTGCCTTCTCTTTGTCTAATTCCGGCCCAACTCTTACGCGGAAAATATCACCAGTTTTAACAGATGACGGTTCAACGAATGCTGTAAAACCAGCACTTTTAAGTTTACTTGCTAGGCTGTTTGCATTTTTTGAGTCTGAAAAGCTACCAACTTGAACAACCCATGCAGAAATACCTTCAACCGTTTTAACCTCTGGTGGGCTGGGGATAGTTGGCGGGGCTTGTTCAGAAATTTTGACACCGGATTCTTTAGAGATTGAAACCTTAGCCACTATTTCTTCTTTTTGTTCGGGCAATGTCTGAATGTTCGGCGTTGGCTCGCTCGGTTCAGTAGGAATATCTATTGTAATAATATCTGTATCCGCTGGCTTTTGACCGATGAACATTGGTAAAAAAATAACAGCCAAAGAAATAACAATAGTGGCACCAATTAAACGCTGTTTTAAAGGTTGTTCCATATAAATTTAAGAGACTATTATTAGGGAGTATTTGAGCGCATTATAACGCTTCTAAACACGCTTCTACCACATAAAAAGAACCAAAACATATAACTAAATCATCTTGCTTTGCAGCAAGCTGCGCATTTTTCAATGCCTGCTGTATTGATGAATATTTAAAGCATTGTTGTGAATTATCATCTACCAAGCATTTATATAAATCAGCCACTGATAACGCTCTGGGAGACTGTAATGGCGCAATATGCCAATTATCAATTAGCCCAATAAAAGGTTTAAGCACTTCATTTAACTGTTTGTCCGCCAGTACAGAAAAGACGGCATGGATTTGCCCATTAGTCTTTTTACTTTTAAGAAAGTCCGATAACACCTGAGCTGATTCAGCATTATGTGCAACGTCTAAAAAAATATCAGGCGCTGAACTAACCTGTTGCAACCTACCTTTTAATGAGGTGTGTCGAAGGCCAATGTCAATATTATTTTTACTAACTGGTTTAATGTGCTGTATGTTTGCTAATAGGCTAACCACGGCAGCAGCATTTTTTATTTGGTGATAACCTTGTAAAACTGGCATTGGGTAATGCCCTGCAAACACATGATTCGCCACTAGAGACCAGTCGTTAGCGTTTTTATTAACATCAAAGTCTTTACCTGCTAACGATAATTGGGTGCCTAGTTTTTTTGCATAATCAATTAAGCTGTTAGGCACCGTCGAATCGCCACAAACAGCGATCTGGTTGGCTCTGAAAACACCTGCTTTTTCTAACGCAATTTGATTACGGTCATCACCTAACCAATCAATATGATCAATAGAGATACTCGTAATAAGTGCGGCATCAGCATCGACGATATTAACTGCATCAAGTCGCCCGCCTAAACCAACCTCGAGAATTTGAATATCCACTTTATAATGATCAAATACGTCTATGGCTGCCAGCGTGCCAAATTCAAAATAACTTAAGCTGGTTTCTTTTCGTGCGAGGTCTATTTTATAAAAAGATGAGGCTAGTGAGGAATCAAGCACGGGCGTGCCATTAATTCTAACCCGTTCATTATAGTGGTTAAGGTGCGGTGTACTATAAACGCCTACACGGTAGCCAGCGGCAATAAAAATTGCTTCTAGCATAGCAACACAAGAGCCTTTACCATTGGTGCCCGCCACCGTGATGGTATAAATAGACCGTGAATGTGTTGGCTTTAATGCTTTGTATACGCTTGCTACACGCTCCAGACCCAGATCAATATTTTTAACATGACACTGTTCCTGCCAAGCCAGCCACTCGTCAATAGAAGATAGCGCTGATAAACCAGATTGCACGCTAACTATTGATTATTGATCGTCGTCCAGTTCGTCATCGGGCACTACTTCAGCCACAGGCACATCGAGTGCTTTCAAGTTGTCATGGCCCGCATGCAATAAGGAAAGAATATCTGTGATCGTTTGACGTAGATCTCTGCGGTCAACAATCATATCTATTGCACCATGCTCTAATAAAAACTCACTGCGTTGAAAGCCCTCTGGTAGTTTTTCGCTAACCGTTTGCTCTATCACTCGCTGTCCTGCAAAGCCTACTAATGCATTGGGTTCTGCAATATGTACATCTCCTAGCATTGCTAAACTAGCCGACACACCACCCATAGTTGGGTCTGTTAAAACGGATATGAAGGGGATTTTTTTGTCAGCCAATTGTGCTAAGGCGGCACTGGTTTTAGCCATTTGGAATAAAGAAAACAAGGACTCTTGCATTCTCGCTCCACCACTTGCTGAAAAGCATACCAATGGAATATTGGATTCGATGGATTGATTCACAGCCCGCACAAAGCGCTCACCGACTACTGAACCCATAGACCCACCCATAAATGAAAAATCAAAGGCTGCTGCAACAAGCTCCATATCAAGAACGCTGCCTTTCATCACGATAAGTGCATCAGTTTCCCCTGTAGCTTTGACGGCAGAGGCATGGCGGTCTTTATATTTTTTACTGTCTTTAAACTTTAATGGGTCAAGCGATCTGACGTTCCCACCAATTTCTACACGGCCAGCTTCGTCTAAGAAAGACTCTAGGCGTGCTCGACCACTTAGACGCTGATGGTGATCACATTTTGGGCATACATGTAAATTGCTTTCCAAGTCCGTTTTATATAAAACGCTATGGCAACTATCACATTTACACCATAAACCTTCAGGCACAGAGCCTTTTTTCTTACCACTTAATTGGATGCCAGACGGTATTAATTTTTCAAACCAGCTCATAAATCACCTAACCTTTATAATTATTTTGTGACAGCGTCCATCGCCGTTCGCATTTCACTTAATAAACCAGAAATGGCTTGTTGCCCTTTCGATTGATTCTCAGAGTGATCGGTAATGCAGTTAATCAACGCACTCCCCACCACGACAGCATCACCTATTTTAGCAATATTCGCGGCGATATCGGCATTTTTAACACCAAAACCAATGGCTATAGGCAATGATGTGTATTGTTTGATATTTTGTATTTTTGTTTTAATGTCGTCTAGTTGAAGGTGCCCCGCACCGGTTACGCCTTTCAAAGACACATAATAAATATAACCTTGCGCAACAGCTGACACCTTTTTGATACGACTCTCATTACTGGTTGGTGATAAGAGGAATATAGGCGCTAAACCATGCTGTTTAAACGCTGCTATTAAATCGGAGCTTTCTTCAGGAGGAATATCAACAGTTAACACGCCGTCAACACCAGCTTTCGCAGCAGTACTGGCAAAGGTTTCATAACCCATAAATTCAATCGGATTTAAATAGCCCATTAAAATAACCGGTGTTACTTGATCAGTTTCTCGAAATGCCCGAACAATCTCTATAACCCCTTTTAAAGACATTCCTTTTGCCAACGCCCTTTCACTGGCTTGTTGAATAACAGGGCCATCGGCCATCGGGTCAGAAAAAGGAACGCCTAGTTCAATAATGCTGGCTCCAGCTTTAACCATGTTATGCATGCAAGATAGAGTAAAATCAGCATCTGGATCACCCGCAGTAATAAAGGGAATTAAAGCTTTTTGCTTGGCACCTTCGAGTCCTTTAAAGCACTTGTCTAAACGACTCATAGTTCAATACCTTCAAGTTTCGCAATAGTAAATATATCTTTGTCTCCTCGACCCGATAGGCACACTAAAATGGTTTCATCTTTGTTCATTTTTTTCGCTAGTTTGGTCGCATAAGCAACTGCATGGCTAGATTCCAGCGCAGGAATAATACCTTCTACTCGGGTTAATTGATGAAAAGCCGCTAACGCCTCATCATCTTTAATACTGACATATTCTGCACGCCCTATATCCTTTAACCAGGAATGCTCTGGCCCTACTCCAGGGTAATCAAGACCAGCAGAAATAGAATGCGTTTCAATAATTTCACCGTTGTCATCGGCCATCAAATACGTTCTGTTCCCATGCAGCACACCTGGTTTACCTGCACATAAAGGCGCTGAGTGCTGCCCTGTTTCAACACCTAAACCAGCCGCTTCTACGCCATAAATAGAGACTGATTGATCTTCTATAAATGGGTGAAAAAGCCCGATGGCATTAGAACCACCACCAACACAGGCCACTAGCGCATTGGGTAAGTGGCCCGTTTTAGCAATCATTTGCTCACGAGATTCACGCCCAATAACCGTTTGAAAGTCTCTGACCATTGCAGGATAAGGGTGCGGCCCGGCTACTGTGCCGATAATATAATACGTATCATCTATATTGGTTACCCAGTCCCTAAGCGCTTCGTTTAGAGCATCTTTAAGCGTTTGTGATCCAGAAGTAACTGGCACCACTTTGGCACCTAGCAATTTCATACGATATACATTAGGTGATTGACGCTGAATGTCTTCAGCGCCCATGTAAACAACACACTCAAGGCCTAGCCGTGCAGCTACAGTTGCCGTCGCAACACCATGTTGACCAGCACCTGTTTCTGCAATTATTCGTGTTTTACCCATGCGTTTAGCTAATAACGCTTGGCCAATTGTATTGTTTATTTTATGCGCGCCGGTGTGGTTTAAATCTTCTCGTTTAAGATAAATTTGCGCACCACCATTTTCTTCACTTAAGCGTTTTGCATGATAGATAGGAGATGGACGACCGACATAGTCATGCAAATCAGCATCCAATTCTGCAAGAAAATCGGGGTCTTGCATAAATTTAGCATATGCCTCATTCAACTCTTCAATCGATTCCATTAGTGTTTCACCAACAAACAGCCCCCCGTAAGGGCCAAAGTGACCACGTTCATCAGGTAAGTCATAATGTGTTACAGCTGCTTGCATTTTTTTGTCACTCGTTGGCACGTTTAACCTCTTGCATAAATTGTTTTATTAATTGGTGGTCTTTGACCCCTTTGCTTTTTTCAACCCCACTACTAACATCTACGGCAAATACGTTAGTATTCTGTATGGCTTTAGAGACATTACTCGGATTAAGCCCACCGGCTAATACGATAGGTAATTTACATTTTTTTGGTATTAGATCCCAATCGAATGTTTGTCCAGTACCACCGTATTGGCTGCTGTCAAAAGCGTCAAGCAATAACCCAGATGCTGAGTGATAAGTATCAGCTACCTCATCTAAATTTATGCTGTTACGCATTCTAATCGCTTTTAAATAGGGCTTGTTAAAAGATGAGCAGAATACTTCATCTTCATCACCATGAAATTGAAGAAGGTCAACCGGAAGTTTACTTAAGACGTGATTAACATAATCATAATCTGGGTTAACAAAAAGCACTACCTTATTGATAAATGGCGATATATTAGAAAATAGAATTTCAGCTTTTTGTATTTCTATACTTCTTGGACTTTTATCATAAAAGACAAAACCTAACGCATCTGCACCATTTTCTATCGCTGCATAGGCATCATCAGGCCGAGTAATTCCACAAATTTTCACACGTGTTCTAAATGGCATTTTTTTACTTAGCTCTGTTTTTTTTCAATGGCATCACTAAAAGGTGAAAACGCCTCAAGATTATCTAAACCGAACGCTTCAGGGTAGTACACGCCTTTAAAATACAAACCATTAGGCAAAGCAGTTACGCCTGCCTGTCGACGATCTTTAGCCTTCAGTGCATGATGTACGAATTCGGGAGGTCGCTCCCCTGTCCCAACAGGTAATAAGGTGCCAACTATATTTCGCACCATATGATGTAAAAAAGCATTGGCGATGATATCGATGATGATTTTATCATCGATACGTTTAATAACAATCGAATGAATATGTTTAACCGGAGATTTTGCTTGGCAAGCTTGTGCACGAAATGAAGTAAAATCATGAGTACCCAATAAATAATTAGCCCCTTTCTGCATTAAGTTTTCATCTAAGGGGTTAAAAATAGTGGTGACATGATGTCGACTTAAGGCAGATTTTACCCAACGATTTAAAATCTCGTACCGGTAGTAACGCGCAGCCGCTGAAAAACGAGCATGAAAATCTTCCGTAACCGGTTTAATCCACACAACACGAATATCGTCGGGTAAATTAGCATTTGTACCAAATACCCATTGATGTAATTCTCGTTGCTTACTGGTTTCAAAGTGTACAACTTGCTCTAAAGCATGCACGCCAGCATCGGTCCGCCCTGCACAAACAACAGATACAGGACTCGATGCAAGCACAGACAAGGCAGACTCTAGTTTCTCTTGAACCGTCTGAGGAGTGTTTTTTTGCCGTTGCCAACCATGGTAGCAACTTCCATCATACTCAACCCCAACAGCAAATTTCATCATTTAATACAGCCTAGTTAACACGTGCGTTATGCATCAATGTTTTCATATCACGTACGGCTAACTCAAGTCCCGTTATTAGCGCCCTTGAAATAATTGAGTGACCAATATTAAGCTCTACAATTTCTGGAATTTTAGCAATGGGTTCTACATTATGATAATGCAAACCATGGCCCGCATTAACTTGCAAACCCAAACTATCGGCATAATTAGCAGCCGTTACAATTCTGTTATATTCTGCTTCTTGCTCGGATAATGATTTTGCATCTGCGTAGCAACCGGTATGCAATTCAAGCATCGAGGCACCCGTTTCTTTTACAGCATCTATTTGTTCTTTATCTGGGTCGATAAAAGGGGAGATCAAAATGCCAGCTGATGATAGTGATAAACAAGCTTGTCTTAATCGCTCAAAGTTCCCAGAAACATCTAAGCCACCTTCCGTGGTTAATTCTTCACGTTTTTCAGGCACCAAACAACAAGACGCTGGCTTTGTTCTACAAGCAATATCAATCATCTCATCGGTAATAGCCAGCTCTAAATTTAACCGAGTGTGTATATTGGACGCGATGTCGTATACATCTTGATCTCTAATATGGCGGCGATCCTCTCGTAAATGAATAGTGATGCCATCGGCGCCAGCTCGCTCAGCGATAAAGGCGGCATCAAGTGGGGACGGGTAGTCTGTGCCTCGTGCATTTCTTAATGTGGCAACGTGGTCAATATTAACACCTAAAAAGAGAGAATTTTTATGCATAGTAATAAAGTAGAAAATTAAGCGAACAAATCGCGACTTTTAAGTATTTTACCATCCAACTGGTTATCGATTAACCGTCGCATAAGACGTTTTGCTTGCTTTAGCTCTGTTTTGCCTTGTAGGTTATTATTGTTAAGGTTAATTAGAGTACTACCAAGAACGGTATCAGGATGATTTTCATTATTAGTCAACCGAGGCCCCTGCCCTGGATGATAGATGTAATATTTACTAGGGTCTATCGGTCGTTGATATTCACTGTCATATTCCAGCATGAGCCCATAGCCGATTCCGTCAAATAACTTTTTTTCAAACTCTCTCAGGTGTACTTCCAGCGATAGGCCCTTTGACAGCAAAACAATAACGTCTCTATATGCATCAAATAAATAAGGGTGCGCATCGTGTTTATGAAGTAAACATAGAATTAATTCATTAACATAAAAGCCACAATACAAAGCAGCTCCTTTCAATTGAGGTATATTTTCAGGGTCCTCGATAGAGATAAGCGTTTTAAGATCACTCTTACCGATCCAAGACAGCGATAATGCTCGAAAGGCTTGCAACAAAGAACCGTATTTAGAATTATTTTTTTTTGAGCCTTTGGAAAGAATCGACAAAACACCATAATCGCGCGTAAACACTTGATGAATTGAACTGTTTTCCTTAAACCCCTGACTTTTTAAAATAAAGCCCGTCTGATGCTCCACTCTATTCATCGCATTTGTGTAAACGAATTAACGCTGTTCCTTATATAGTCAGTTATTCGATACCCCGATACCCTAAACTGATCAATTCTCGTTCATTGTCCGACCAGTTTTTCTTAACCTTTACCCATAAATTCAAATAAACCTTTGATTCGAGCATTTTCTCAATATCCAGACGGGCCTGCGTACCAACCTCTTTAAGCCCTACGCCTTTATCGCCTATGACTATATTCTTTTGCCCATCCCTTTCCACCCAAATAACAGCATGAATACGGGTTATTTTTTCTTCCACTTTGTATTGATCAATACTAATGCTTAATGAATGAGGAATTTCTTGCCCTAGACGACGTATAAGCTTTTCTCGAATAATTTCTGTTGCCATAAATCGTTCAGAGCTATCGGTTACTTGATCTTCCGGAAACATCAACTCACCCTCAGGAAGTAACGTTAGAAGCAACTGTTCAAACTCACCTAATTGTTTACCTGTTAAAGCAGAAATAGGGATAATCGACTGAAAATCGTGTTCGAGGCTAATTTTCTGAATAAATGGCAATAAGCTTTCTTTGTCAGCAACCTTATCAATTTTATTAATCGCTAAAACGACAGGTGCTCCTTCGTTTTTTAACTTCTCAAGAATAGAGATATCAATAGCATCCCATTGCATATCATCTTTAACCCAAACAATCACATCAACCCCCATTAGGCTGGTGTCTGCGGTTTTGTTTAAGTATTTATTTAACGCCCTTTTACCACCTAAATGCATACCTGGCGTATCAACATACACAACTTGCGATGCTTCCGTTGTTTTAATGCCTAATATCCGATGACGCGTCGTTTGTGGTCGTCTAGAAGTAATGCTGATCTTTTGCCCTAATATATTATTTAAAAGGGTTGATTTACCTGCATTTGGTGCACCTATAAGGGCAACAAAACCACTTTTGAATGATTTTTTTGTCATGATAATAAACCCTCTAAAATTTTTGATGCAGCCTTTTGCTCGGCTTTTTTCCGAGAGCTAGCTGTTGCGCATACCACTTCTTCCACACCGTCAACCTGGCACTCAACTTTAAATTGCTGATTATGATCCAGTCCTGTGGTTGAGATTACATTATAGCGAGGTACCGCTATACCACGCGCTTGTAGATATTCTTGTAATTGAGTTTTTGGATCTTTTGAAGCGGTATCTAAACTTAATGAATCTAATTGTGTTTTGAATATCGTCAACACCCAAGATCTCGTTTCGTTGAGCCCTTTATCTTTATACATGGCACCTATTAATGCTTCAACAGCATCAGAAAGAATCGAAGCTCGGTGTTTACCACCACTTTTCATCTCGCCCGGCCCCAGTACCAATTCATCGCTTAACTGCAGCATTTTAGCAATATTTGCTAACGATTCTCCATTAACCAAATGCGCACGAAGCCGACTCATCACGCCTTCATCAGCCGCAGGAAATTTCTCATAGATTGCATCGGCAATAATAAACCCTAAAATAGCATCGCCTAAAAACTCTAAACGCTCATTATTATTTTTACTAATACTTCGATGCGTTAATGCCTGTTCGAGTAAAGCATGATCATCAAATATTGTATTTATTTTTTTTTGCAGCCTGCTAGCATCAAAGCTCAACATATCATCTAATTTACTTTAAATAGGTACTTCAAACTCATCACTAAATGAGAGGATTAAATCAACATTGCCGATATAGTCTTTACGAACCTCATAGTCAACTTTCATCGTAATGTCGCTAAGAGAACGGTTGATTTTGGCGTTTTTGGCGTTAATACTGTTCACCTGATTCATATCCAGTTTTTTCTGAAACAAGCCCCTTATCTGCCCAACACTCATTTTACTTAAGTCTTGATCCATCTCGATCGCTTCCATTGCCTTTTTAACAGCAAGGTGTTCCATATAAACAGGGAATACCTTCAAAACACTTAATGTAATAATGCCTATTAAGCCGAAAACTAAAATTAACCCGACAAGAGTAAACCCTTTTTGCTTTGATGAATTCATACCATATTTCCTTTTTATAATTAATCCTACTGTATTATTGAACCTAATCTTGACCAATCGACACCTTTATTATCAGCATCCCAGTTCATCCAAATCATAAACGCTTTACCGACTATATTTTCTTCAGGGACCGTACCCCAGTATCGACTATCATTACTGTTATCACGGTTATCTCCCATCATGAAGTAATGTCCATCAGGCACTATTATTTCACCTTCAACTGACGGACGTTGTTGCATAATAAGTATCTCGTGTTCTTTCGCTTGTAGTTGCTCATGCTGCAATAAGGCACCTGTCATATTCTCCCCTTGGCCAACACCTTTGTACAGACCTAAGGGTTTTTGTATTATTTTCTCACCATTAATAAAAATATGTTTATCGAAATAGCCGACTTTATCACCAGGTAAGGCAATCACGCGTTTAATGTAATCTAATGAGGGGTTTTGGGGGTAACGAAAAACCATAATGTCACCTCGTTCTGGCTTTCCGATATCAATTATTTTTGTATCAACAACAGGCAACCGTATGCCGTAGGAAAACTTGTTAACCAAAATAAAGTCACCTATTAGTAATGTTGGCATCATCGAGCTGGAGGGGATTCTAAATGGCTCTACAATAAACGAGCGCAAAACCAAAACGAATAAAAGCACTGGGAAAAATGATTTTGAATACTCAACAATCAGTGGCTCTTTACGGGCGGTTTGGCTTTTTTTCAACCGTTTTATAAGCCAATAAATAGCGGCAATAAACCCAGTTATAAAGGTGGCGAGTGTTAGTGCGGCAGAAAAGTCAAAATGCATTAGTCACTTCCTAGTTTAAGCACCGCAAGAAAGGCATCTTGTGGAATATCAACATTACCAACTTGTTTCATACGTTTTTTCCCGGCTTTTTGCTTTTCTAATAGTTTACGTTTACGAGAAACATCACCACCATAGCATTTAGCCGTCACATTTTTTCTAAGTGCTTTGACTGAGGAGCGTGCAATAATTTTCGCACCAATAGCGGCTTGAATGGCAATTTCAAACATCTGCCTTGGAATAAGGTCTTTCATTTTTTCAACCAACTCGCGGCCACGCCCTTGGCTAATATCTCGATGTACAATTAGGGATAAGGCATCGACCCTGTCGCCATTAATAAGCACGTCCAATTTTACTAAGGGCTCAGCTTGAAAACGTCTAAACTCATATTCAAACGATGCATATCCGCGACTAACAGATTTTAAACGATCAAAAAAGTCTAATACCACTTCACTCATAGGCATCTCATAGCTTAATGACACTTGTTTGCCCATGTATTGCATTTTTGTTTGTACGCCACGTTTATCAATACATAACGTAATCACATTTCCTAAATACTCTTGAGGAACCAGTATATGGGCTTCAATTATCGGCTCACGAATTTCAGCAATTGTTGAAATATCAGGCAGCTTTGCTGGGTTATCTACCTCAATAATATCGCCGTTATGTAATAGCACTTCATAAACAACCGTTGGTGCGGTAGTTATTAGGTCCAAGTCATATTCACGTTCAAGACGTTCTTGAATGATTTCCATATGCAGCATACCTAAGAAACCACAGCGAAACCCAAAACCCAGTGCATCAGACGTTTCTGGTTCATAATTTAAAGAGGCATCATTAAGCTTTAATTTATTTAATGCTTCTCGAAGGTTCTCATAATCATTAGAACTTGAAGGGAACAAGCCGGCAAACACACGTGCTTGAACCTTTTTAAAACCCGGCAATGAGTTTTCCGCAGGCTGGCTCGAAAAGGTGATCGTGTCACCAACTGGAGCCCCATAAATATCTTTAATGCCAGCAACCATAAACCCCACATCACCAGGGTACAGTGCATCAAGCACCTCCCTTTTGGGCGTAAAAACACCAACTTGATCGACTAAATGAATATTATTTGAAGACATCATTTTGATTTTCTGTTTCTTTTTTATCGTGCCATTAACAACACGAATCAAAGAGACAACACCCAGGTAATTATCAAACCAAGAATCAATAATTAACGCTTGTAAAGGGGCATCAGGATCCCCCTTAGGCGCAGGCACATTCTTTACAATATCTTCTAAAACCAATTCAACACCCAATCCAGTTTTAGCACTAATTTGAGGCGCATCAATTGCTTCAATACCTATAATTTCTTCTACTTCTTCTGCAACACGTTCAGGCTCTGCAGAGGGTAAATCTATCTTATTTAGTACCGGTAGAACTTCTAGCCCTAAATCAATAGCGGTATAACAATTCGCTACACTTTGCGCCTCAACTCCTTGCGCGGCATCAACCACCAATAAAGCTCCTTCACAGGCTGCTAAAGAACGTGATACTTCATATGAAAAGTCTACATGACCAGGTGTATCAATAAAATTCAATCGATAGGTTATTCCATCGTTTGCTTTGTAATGCAAGGTAACACTTTGCGCTTTAATGGTAATACCACGTTCACGTTCAATATCCATTGAATCAAGGACTTGCTCCTCCATTTCACGTTCACTCAAACCTCCACATATATGGATTAAGCGATCTGCAAGAGTAGATTTCCCATGATCAATATGGGCAATGATAGAAAAATTTCTTGTTAAGCTAATATCAGGCACGTTTTTACTCGTCAATCGGGGTCATAGACCGTAAATGTAGGCTAAATCGTATATAAATCATCCGATTCACATAGTTAAAAACGCCTCAAAAGAGGCGTTTAATTTTATAGCGTGTATTGTACCTATTATTTTTTCAATGCGAGGAAAATTGGGTTCCCTTGTCGATTTATTAACACAGAAATAAACTTTCCTTCTTTTATTTTAGAAGCCAACTTTTTCATGTGCTGGGTATTTTTAACTGACTGGCCATCAAGTTGCATAATAATATCACCGGCACGAATACCCGCATTTGATGCATTCCCATTATCAACAGAGGCAACAAGAACACCGTATTGCTTAATTCCTAGCTCATCACGCATCTGTTTTGTTAAGTTTTTTATAGACATGCCAAGAATACTATTACCCTTTGACTCAATTACATCGGTAGCTGATGCTTGTTCATCTTCTGGTAAATTTTCTAGCGTGACCGTAAGCACTTTAGTTTTCTTATTGCGAATAACGGTTACTCGAGCCTTATTTTTGATATTAGCGGCACCTACTAAAGGAGGTAAAGAGGATGAGCGACTTATACTTTCACCGTTAAAACTTATGATAACGTCGCCGACTTGAATGCCTGCTTTTTCTGCTGGGCTATCAGGAACAATTTGAGCCACTAAGGCACCTTGAGGTTTATCCATCTCAAAGGATTCTGCTAGTTCACGAGTAACATCCTGAATACGAACACCTAGCCAGCCGCGAATAACATGACCAGATTCCTTCAATTGGTTACTTACATTTAGCGCAACATCAATCGGAATTGCAAATGATAAACCCATAAAGCCACCAGAGCGACTATAAATTTGTGAGTTGATACCAACCACTTCGCCCTCTAGATTAAATAAGGGGCCACCAGAATTGCCGGGGTTAATCGCGACATCCGTTTGAATAAAAGGCACGTAATTCTCTTTAGGTAAACTTCGACCCTTAGCACTAACAATTCCCGCCGTCACTGAGCTATCAAAACCAAAGGGTGAGCCTATCGCAAATACCCACTCCCCTACTTTAAGTGATTTAGATGAACCTAATTTCACAACAGGGAGGTCTTTAGCATCTACTTTTAGTAACGCAACGTCGGTACGCTCATCACTACCAATCAATTCGGCTTTAAGCTCTCTACGGTCCTGAAGCCTAACGAAAATCTCATCTGCATTTTTAACAACATGGTGATTGGTTAACAAAAACCCATCATTTGAAATAATAAACCCTGACCCTAATGAACGAGACTCGCGTTGGCGTGGCCTTTGCCCTTGGCCACCAAAAAAATGTTTTAACAAATCACTATAAGGCTGGTTTTCTGGAAACTCGAAACCTTCAGGCAAGACACTGTGCTGTTGCGCTTTTTGCGTTGTGCTGATATTTACAACGGCTTTATTATTTTTCTCTACTAGGTCCGTGAAGTCAGGCAAACCATTAGCTACAGCATTCGTAAACAACCCCGATAACATAACTATAAAAAAAATACTTCGGCTCAAACGTGTATACATAAGTTTTCCTTTTTATAACGATTCAAAATAAATGGGGAGCATTAAATTTTTTTCAAGATTACTGGGTTAATTTTCTGTACTTCAAAAAAGCTCTCAATTAATTTTTTAATAAATTGATAGCAACCAGCAAAACCAATAAGTGCTAGAACGATAGTTAATAATTCATTATTTAAATTGAATTGTTCGGTTAGGTATTGGCCTACTATTGCAAAGAGAAATAGCGCACATAAGGGTACAAAATATATTAAACCGGTTAATCCCAAAAACACTTTTTCGCTAATACCAATAACAACTTCATCACCCTCTTTTAGTGGTAACGTTGATTGCATTTTAAGTTGAATTTTTTTGGACCCAAAAAATTTTGATAACGTTGAAGTCGAGCAGGAAGACGCTTCTTTGCAACTTTGGCATGAAGAGCTTTGAGTGGTTTCAACACTAACCCATGAATGGTCTACCGATTGTACGACGGCTATTTCTTCAATCACATCTATTTCCACTTGGTTATATTAGTTTTAAGTGCTTTTACTAAAAATACTGAAACCTGTTATTAAACAGCAAATTATTCACCACGTTATTCCGATAAACCGGAGAGTTAATCAATTACCGTCCAAAGGTAACTAACTGAGGACGTAATGTATTTTCATTAACTATTAACTCATCATCAACGGGCTCTTCTAGGGCTAAATGTTCTTCCTTTTGAGGGTCAAGTGATGCAATAGATTGTTGTTGTGGGGACACGGAGGGCACATTATTTATATTAAAAACAATGACTGCGAAAATGGCCACTGAGGCCGCTATGGCTGCCGTTATATATGTTTTGCTGTCTGATTTATTACGTTGGGGGGCTAAAACTGTTGGCTCCGCAACAATTGCCGCCTGAACTTGCTTTAAAAATGATTGTTGATGAACATCTGGTTCTTCACTTAATACTTCTCTAATAAGTGCATAACGATCTAAGGTTTGATTGAGCTCGTGATCACTTTGTATTTCGGCTAATAACTCTTTCATCTCATAATTACTTAATTCATTATCAAGCAGCGATGAGAGTTGTTGTTTATGCGTGTCATTCATTTTTTTTCCTAATCAATAACCTAATTAGAGCAATGGTTTTAGTATTTTATCCACGGCTTCACGAGCCCTAAATATGCGTGACCTAACTGTACCAACCGGACACTTCATCTTTTGTGCAATTTCTTCATAACTCATTCCATCTAGTTCTCGGTAGCTGATCGCATTTCTCAATTCGTCTGGCAGGTCGTTAATGGCCTGTTGAATAGTGTTTCTAATCTCTTCACTAAGTAACAGGTGTTCAGGCGTGTCGCCTTCTTTAAGTTGAAAAGCGCCTTCAAAATTTTCTGCATCATTGACATCCACCGTATGATCAGAAGATTTTCGTGCTCTAGAAACAAGGTGATTTTTAGCTGTGTTAACGGCAATACGATATAACCATGTATAAAAAGCACTATCTCCCCTAAAATTCGGCAAGGCTTTATACGTTTTAATAAATGCTTCTTGCGCCACATCCTGAGCCTCACTTGCATCACTAATATACCTGCTCACCAATTGAATAATACGCTGCTGATATTTAATAACTAATCTATCAAACGCCTTCTTATCACCCTCTTTAACAAGCGCGATTAATTGCTGATCATCTTGGTCAGACATACCTGCTCACATAAACTTGTACAGATAACTCTAACGCTTGCCCTAAAGACAGTCGTATTAAGAAGGAGTTCAATTGTTTAGAAGAAAAAAGCAATTTATTAATTATTCCGTGTAAAGTAACAAAGTTTTTCCATTATGACCCTTAAGAGTAAGTCTAATCAAATAAATTAATATGCCTGATCATTCACTTTCTTATGACGTTATCATTATAGGTAGCGGTGCCGCTGGTCTAGGACTTGCCCTTTCATTACCTGACCACCTTCAAGTTGCTATTCTTTCAAAACTAAATATGTCTGAAGGCAGTACTTATTATGCCCAAGGTGGCATCTCAGCCGTTTTAGACAGCGCTGACTCATTAGAATCTCACCGCCTAGATACCATGCGTGCTGGTGCTGGCTTATGCCATGACGATGTTGTTGAATTAGTGGTATCAAACGGTAAAAGCAGTATTGATTGGCTCATGAAGAATAATGTCGCGTTTTCCACTCATAAGAGCACGCAATCAAACAGTCAATTGCACCTTACTAAAGAAGGTGGTCATTCCTATAGGCGTGTTGTTCACGCAGATGATTCAACGGGTAAAGCGGTGCAACTTGCACTAAACGAACAAGTGCTTAATAAGCCGAATATTAAGATTTTTGAACACCATAATGTTATTGATTTAGTCACAGAAACAGACACCCTAAGCGGTAAAAAAAGGGTCATCGGTTGTTATGTACTGGACGCTAAAAAAGATATCGTATTTAGCATGAAAGCACCTTGCATTACGCTCGCAACAGGCGGAGCGAGCAAGGTTTATTTGTATACCAGCAACCCCGATGTTTCAACTGGCGACGGCATTGCTATGGCATGGCGCGCTGGTTGTAGAGTCGCTAACATGGAATTTATGCAATTTCATCCGACTTGTTTATTTCACCCAGAAGCCAAGTCTTTTTTAATCAGCGAAGCGGTTAGAGGAGAAGGTGGACTTTTATTATTGCCAGACGGCACACGTTTTATGCCAAATTTTGACAAACGTGCAGAACTCGCCCCTCGTGATATTGTTGCCCGTGCGATTGATCATGAAATGAAGCGTTTAGGGGTTTCTTCTTTGTTCTTAGACATTAGCCATCGTACCGCTAAGTTTACAAAATCACATTTCCCCATGCTCCACGAGAGGTGCCTTGATTTCGGTTTTGATATGACCAAAGAACCGTTACCTGTTGTTCCTGCGGCGCATTACACTTGTGGCGGCGTAATGACTGACAAAAACGGACTAACCGACATTACCGGTTTATATGCTATTGGAGAGACTGCTTTCACTGGGTTACATGGTGCTAATAGAATGGCCAGCAACTCTATTCTTGAATGTTTAGTTTTCGCCAAACAGGCCAGTGTTGATATCACTCGTTTCTTAAAAAACACCAAAAAACAGCCCAACATCCCAGCCTGGGACGATTCAAAAGTCATTAATTCAGATGAAGCCATTGTCGTTTCACATAACTGGGCTGAATTGCGCCAGTTCATGTGGGATTACGTGGGTATTGTTCGAACAACCAAACGGTTACAGCGAGCTAAAAATCGTATTGAGCTATTAAAACGAGAGATACAAGAGTATTACGGTAAATTTCATGTAACCAGTGACTTTCTCGAATTAAGGAATCTCGTTACCGCCGCAGAACTTATTATCGATAGTGCGCTTCTACGTAAGGAAAGCCGTGGCTTACATTACACACGAGATTATCCTAACCTAGATGATAAGCACTTTAAAAAAGATACAATCCTTAAACCTTAGGGTTTAGCAGCTGGTTTTTATATACCCTTAACGCAACACGCAGTTTTCTATTCTTCTCGTTAGTCATAGAGTCACTGCTTAATGCCAAATATAAGGTCTTGGTGTCTGACTGGAAATGTAGAAAAATAAGCGGACCTAAGAGTCTTGTGGTTTCTTTAAGACGATACACATGAGGTTTAACATGATTTCTCTCTATCAGCCAATCAGCATTTTCCTTACAGCGTATTTTTTTGACTTGAGCAACATTTAAAGCACCAATGTGAACGGTATGGGAAATCATCAATATGACAAATACGCTCAACATAACTTGGGCTGGAAAAGCCAAGGCATTTAACCAACAAGCCATCAGTGCGAATATAAAGACGCTATAAGCAAACCACCTAATTCTATTCGATGGTTGTATATTTATTTCAAAGGTCGGTACAAATTTTTTCAACGATACGGGCTACGTTTTGATCCTTTGGAATATCACCATAGAGCATGAAACCTAATATTTCAGGGTCTTCAATTTCTAGTAGTTTATTAAAAGCCTCTTTTTCAGCTGCTGAGAGCGCATCATAAGAGGTATCTACAAAACGAGTAAAAAGAACATCAAGCTCCTTCACGCCACGTCGGCAGCGCCAAAGGAGCTTTGATTTATCAGACATTAAGCAATCTTTCGTTCAACCAATAGTTTTTTAATCTCAGCGATGGCTTTTGCTGGATTCAAACCTTTCGGACAGGTTTCAGTGCAATTCATAATGGTATGGCAACGATACAATTTGAAAGGATCTTCAAGCTCGTCCAAACGCTCACCTGCATTTTCATCACGCGAATCAGCTAACCAACGATAAGCTTGCAGCAAGATAGCTGGACCTAGGTAGCGATCACCATTCCACCAGTAACTTGGGCATGATGTTGAACAGCATGCACAAAGAATACATTCATATAAACCATCAAGTTGTGCGCGGTCTTCTTTTGACTGTAGGCGCTCTTTATCAGGTGGAGGTGGTGTTGTTGATTGAATCCAAGGTTTGATAGATGCGTATTGAGCATAGAAGTGCGTTAGATCAGGCACAATGTCTTTTACAACGGGCATATGCGGTAATGGGTAAATTTTAATAGGCCCATCAATATCACCAATATCTTTGGTACAGGCTAAGGTATTTCTACCATTAATATTCATCGAACAAGAGCCACAAATTCCTTCACGGCAAGAACGACGAAAAGTTAATGTTGAATCAACCTCATCTTTAATTTTGATAATTGCATCCAATACCATTGGGCCACAAGTATCTAGGTCAAGAAAGTATTTATCAACGCGTGGGTTTTCACCGCTATCTGGGTCCCAACGATAAATTTCAACTGCTTGAATATTGGTAGCACCTTCAGGTGCAGGGTAAGTTTTACCCTCTTGTACTACAGAGTTTTTTGGAAGTGTAAATTCAGCCATTTATTTATCCTCGTTAAATCTTAGTAGACACGCTTTTTAGGCGGAACAACATCCACATCATCCGACAATGTATACATATGTACAGGGCGGAACTTAATACTGACCTTATTTTGATCGTCAAACCACATAATTGAATGCTTATGCCATTTATCATCATCACGATCTGGGAAATCCTCACGTGCATGACCACCACGGCTTTCTTCTCTATTTAAAGCACCTTCAATCGTTACCGCTGCTTGAGACAATAAGTTATCAAGTTCCAGTGTTTCTATTAAATCAGTGTTCCAAATTAGTGAACGATCAGAGATCGACACGTCTTTAAATGATTCTTGAACTTCTCTAAGTTTTTCAACACCTTCTTGCATAGACTCACCTGTTCTAAACACAGCCGCATGCTTTTGCATGGTTCTTTGCATATCTAGGCGAACTTCTGAGGTTCTTTTAGAACCATTTGCATTTCTAAACTTATCTAGGCGAGTTAATGCTTTATCGCAGGCAGTTTTTGCCAAGTCTGGATGATCCGTACCAGGTTTAACCACTTCAGCGGCTCTAATAGCTGCAGAACGGCCAAACACTACTAAATCTAATAGTGAATTTGACCCTAATCTATTCGCACCATGAACAGACACACAAGCAGCCTCACCAATAGCCATCAACCCTTCTACAACTTTATCTGGGTTATCACCATCAAGAGTAACAACTTCACCTTTATAATTGGTTGGAATACCACCCATGTTGTAATGCACGGTTGGTAGAACAGGAATAGGTTCCTTGCTGACATCTACACCTGCAAATATTTTTGCACTTTCGGCAATACCCGGTAAACGTTCTTCAATAACTTCAGGACCTAAGTGTTCCAGATGAAGGTTAATATGATCCCCATCTGGACCAACGCCACGCCCTTCATTAATTTCAATCGTCATGGAGCGACTCACTACATCGCGAGAGGCCAAATCTTTAGCGTTCGGCGCATAACGCTCCATAAAGCGCTCACCCTTAGAATTAGTTAAATAGCCACCTTCACCACGCACACCTTCAGTAATCAAACAACCTGAGCCGTATATACCTGTGGGATGGAATTGAACAAATTCCATATCTTGTAGAGGCAAGCCAGCTCTTAACGCCATAGCATTACCATCACCAGTGCAGGTGTGCGCAGAGGTGCAAGAGAAGTATGAACGCCCGTACCCACCGGTTGCCATGACAGCCATGTGTGAACGGAACAGATGAAGCGTACCGTCGTCCATTTTAAGTGCTAATACACCACGACATACACCGTCGTCATCCATAATTAAATCAAGCGCAAAGTACTCAATGAAGAACTCTGCATCATGTTTTAAAGATTGTTGATATAGCGTATGAAGGATTGCATGACCTGTTCGGTCAGCCGCTGCACAAGTACGTTGTGCAGTCCCTTCACCATAATTAGTGGTCATCCCACCGAAAGGACGCTGATAGATTTTGCCTTCTTCTGTACGAGAAAATGGCACACCATAATGTTCAAGCTCAACAATTGCAGGAATCGCTTCACGACACATATACTCAATAGCATCTTGGTCACCCAACCAATCAGACCCTTTGACGGTGTCATACATATGCCAGCGCCAATCATCTTTACCCATATTACCTAACGCTGCACTAATACCACCTTGCGCAGCAACAGTATGACTACGCGTAGGAAAAACTTTAGTAATACACGCTGTTTTTAAGCCTTTTTGCGCCATCCCAAAGGTTGCACGTAAACCAGCACCGCCAGCACCGACCACCACAACATCGTACTTGTGTTCGGTTATTTTATAATCTTCAATACTCATACAGCTCTAGCCTCCCACAGCAATGCGTACCACAGCAATAATGCTTGCAGCGGCCAATAAAAATAATAATAAGTTAGTCCCCATAATGGCGGCAATTCGTACAGCCTTAGCACCAATATAGTCCTCGTAAATAACTTGCATACCCAATGCGGCATGATAGAAAGCAGCAACAACTAAACTAACAATCAAAGCAGCAGACCAAGGCGTGCCAATACAGTCTACAACGGTTGTGTAATCAGCCATGCTGAGTACAGCCACTTTAAACGCAAACCAAATTGTTAATGGAATAAGGGCAACGGCCGTTACACGTTGAGCCCACCAGTGGTGTAAGCCGTCTTTTGCTGAACCTAGGCCTTTAGCCTGGCCAAGTGGTGATCTTAAACTCATGTTATGCTCCCGCTCCAGATGAAAAGGCAACAATCCAAACAACAATTGTTAAGAAAACAGATACCCCTAAGACAATATAAGACGTTTTTTCAACGTCAGCTTTTTCAAAACAATAACCAGCATCCCAAACCAAGTGCCTAATGCCGTTTGATAAATGAAAAAACAAAGCAAATGTCCAACCAAACAAAACCAATCGCCCTATAAAACTCCCCATAAACTGTTGTGCAGAGATAAACGATTCTTCACCGCCGGCTAACGCCATTAACCACCAAACTAGAACAAGAGTCCCAAGCGTTAAAAAAGCCCCTGTACCGCGATGAACGATTGAAAGCAATGCTGATAATGGCAACCTGTAAACATCTAGGTGCGGTGATAGTGGTCTGTTATTACTACTCATGTAAACCCTCTTGATGATGTAAAAAATATATTAAAAATCAATGCATCTTCCGTTCTTTTCCCAATCCCCGTAGCGAGTTGGTTCTGGACCAGAACGACCATTGATTTCTTTTGTTAATTCCGGTGTAGGCTTATTGTCTTTTTCAGCATTATTTTTTTTTAATTGCTCTGCTGGTTCCAGTTCTTTGCGCATTAAAACACCTCAATTCAGAAGCTCGTTAGATTAAAACATCAGTCATTTATATTCAAGGATATACTGACGGTTTTTGTGCCGCAACATAATTTTTTAACGTTACAATATGTCTCTCATGAATTGTAAGTCTAAGCATATGAATACAACTACCCTATATGACCTTTCAAGTAGTAAGAAAATTATTTCTTTTTCAGGAGAGGATGCAGCTCATTTTTTACAAGGCCAAACAACTTGTGACGTATTGGCTTTAAAAAACTCTGACGCTGTTTTTGGAGCCGTATGTAACCCAAAAGGCAGAGTAATTACATTATTTCACCTAATAAAACACGACGAAACCTATTACATGGTTTTATCTAGTGGTATGGCCTCAATTATTATCAAACGTATGAAAATGTTTGTATTTCGATCAAAGGTTGAGATTACTGACGCATCAAATGACTACAAAGTATTTGGCATAAACCAGCCTCTCCCTCCAGCAATGAGCAGCTTATTAGCGCCTTTAAAAAGCATTAAATATCAATCTGATAGCGAGCTTTCCTTATTAATCGTTGCAACCCAACAATACACGACTGCTAAGACAGACCCATCAATAGCATTACAGAGCAACGAGACAGATTGGCAGCTACTATTGATTAATGAATGCATTCCAGAAATAACAACAGAGACAAGCGAGTTATTTATCCCACAAATGTTAAATATGGACCTTTTGAATGGAATTAATTTTCAAAAAGGCTGTTATACGGGGCAGGAAGTTGTCGCTAGAATGCATTATAAAGGCACCGTTAAAAGGCGGTTGGTTCAATTTCACACAGAAAAAGATCGCGCCGCAGGTGAAAGCATCCATTGTCCTGACGACCCTAACAGTGTTGGGACTATATTAAATTCACTTAATATAGGTGGTGAAACCAACACTGGACTAGTCGTCCTTAAAACATCGTTTATTAATGATGAAGCACTGCAGTTAGATGATAAAAGTGAGCTAATCCTACATAAACCAACTTACGGCTTAGGGGAATAAAGCTTGCAATAATGTAGTGCGTAACGATAAGAGGCTATATTTACAAGCTGCTTTTTTATCAACCCTGATACCAGACGATCAAAATCAGCCAGAGCATCGTGACTAAAAAACTCGTTAATTTATAAATTAACGAGTTTTTTCACATCATAAATCATGTCTTCTGTCGTTGATGACTGAGTTGCTAATAACTTTGCCTCACCCTTTGAATCAAAAACAAAAACCGCTCCACTGTGCGAAACCTCGTAATTGCCTTGGGCATCAGAGTCACCATAACCAAACGTCACACGGTATTTTTTTGTCATTTCTTTAACCGCTGATTCATCGCCACGAAGCCCAATAAACGCTGGGCCAAAAATATCCGTATATTTTTTAAGTTTTTCTACCGTGTCGCGCTTAGGGTCAACCGAGACAAATAAAACTTTCATCGAAGAGCCCTCAGGGTCAACGTCGGCTAACACCTGTGATAGTTGGTGCATGGTTGTTGGACAGATTCCTGGACAATTGGTGAAACCAAAAAATAACGCTACTGTATAACCATGGTAATCACTTGCTGTCACCACCTTATTATCTTCATCAATAAGTTCAAAACTAAGGTCTGGTATTAAACCACTGACATTGGTTAAACGTGTCGGCTCGTCTTCAGCACATGCTGATAATGTGATAAGGATAGCTATAACGGCAATGCACTTAATTTTTTTCATAATTTTCATTTTTTTGATAATTCAAACGGCGACGTAATACTAAAACAAGCCCTAAAACACTCATCATGCTAGCTGGAATCCAGGTAATAATACCACCATAAATTTGATCAGCTATAGGGCTAATGGGCCATGCACGGCCACACACATCATATACATCATAAATAACATCGGTACTAAAGGTTAAATAAGCCCCTAATAATTGTTGAGGAACAACAACGACGAACATCATGATGATACGCGTTTTAAACCCCTTCCCTTCCCCACGCCATTCGGGGCCTAATACCAACCACCAAAATAAAAAGCCATCAAGAAGCATCGACCAATTCATTACATAATACAACTTCTTACTGAGCATCGCTATAAAGTGAATGTCGGGTATTAGCCACAAATAAATTAAACCAACAAACAAAATAGGGGCTAACACAGGGTGTTGAATAAGGTGGTATAGACGCTCACAAGGCCACCTAATAAGTGTCGGCACAGACGACCAGCACGGCCAGTAATTCGGCAAGCCTTTACGCACAATTTCCACAGCACCCAGAACCATTAACATGGGTGCTAAATGATGCAAAACTAAATGCTGGAAACGATGTACCCAAAACATATACTGAGACAGGTAATCAATGTAGGTATGAGAAACAATATATATTGAGAACAAACCAATATAAAAACTGACTGCCTGCCAATACGTTTTAGCCGTTCTATCCACCCTCTTAATCGCCATAAAACCACGCGTATATAACCAAAAGAGCAATAAGAATGACACCATTAAGACAGGTGAAAACTCCCATGGTTTAAGGAAATCAAGTAAATGCATTGAAATGAATATTGTAAAAAAGCAAGATTATAACAAAGGTGTTACACGGTACTGCATTAGCTTCATAAATATTCATTGCACAACAATTAAATTAATAATGATCTAGATCAAGAAAGTATTAATATTTAGAGATAGATACTTAGATTAGTTCATACTTATTACTGAGATATCAGCTAATAATTTAAAAAGGAATTCAAATGATACTTAAACACCTTACCGGTAAATTCATACGATCAGATAAAGAATGGATTAAGATCCGTGATAGAAAAATCAGTATTGCTGAGTGCTTTTATAAATATATCCTTTTATTGACAGCAATCCCGGCAGTATCTGCTTTCATTGGTGCTGCAGTAATTGGCTGGGATATTGGCGACAGAAATTTTAGATTCACTTATCAAAGTACCATTCCACTAGCCGTCGCTTTCTATTTGGCTTGTATAATTGGCACCGCGATTATAGGTAAAGCAATCCATTGGATGGCAGCAACATATGGGGCAAGTAAAGATCTATCGACCTGTATGTTATTAAGCATTACGATACTATCACCTTTCTTCCTGAGTGGTATTTTTGCAAGCGCACCCATCCCTTGGCTTATTTTTATTATGGGGCTTATCGCCATTGCTTATGCCGTTTATCTTTTATACACCGGCATTCCCATTGTAATGGGCATTAATCAAGAAAGAGGTTTTCTATTTGCCAGTGCTGTCCTTACTATCGGTTTGGTAACCATCGTTGGAATTTTAGTTGCGACAGTTAGTCTTTGGGCAATGGGCCTAGCACCAATCCATGCCTAAGAAATACACCTTAGAAATCGAGTAAAACGGTTAGTTTTCTAATTTCATATGAGGGAATAAAATTACATCCCTGATTGAAGCCGAATCAGTTAAAAACATAACCAAACGGTCTATACCAATTCCTTCACCTGCGGTTGGGGGCATGCCCACTTCAAGTGCACGAATGTAATCTGCGTCATAATGCATAGCCTCATCATCACCTGCTTCCTTATCTTCTACTTGCTGTTTAAAACGTTCAGCTTGGTCTTCTGAATCATTAAGCTCTGAAAAGCCATTAGCTACTTCACGCCCGCCAACAAAAAACTCGAACCGATCGGTTACAAACGGGTCTTTGTCGCTTCTACGGGCTAGCGGTGACACTTCTGTTGGGTACTCAGTAATAAACGTTGGTTCATGAAGCTTCTCTTCAACCGTTTTTTCAAATATCTCAATTTGAATTTTCCCTAGTCCATAACTGTCTTCAACTGGAATTTTTAAGCGTTTAGTCACTTCTAATGCAGCTTCTTTTGTTGCCAAGTTTTCCCGAGTTATATCGTTGTTATAATGCAAAATAGACTCAATAACCGACATACGCCTAAAAGGCTTACCTAAGTCATAATCCTCACCTTGATAATGAACGATATTTGTTCCAAGAACACGTTCAGTCAGTGAACGAAGCATATCTTCAGTTAAATCCATCATATCTTTGTAATCTGAAAACGCCTGATAAAACTCAAGCATTGTAAACTCAGGATTATGACGTGTTGAAAGTCCCTCATTTCTGAAGCTACGATTAATCTCAAAAACTCGTTCAAAACCACCAACGACTAAGCGTTTTAGATACAATTCAGGGGCAATACGTAAAAACAACTCCATATCCAAGGCATTGTGATGTGTTGCAAATGGTTTAGCCGTTGCACCACCTGGAATGACATGCATCATTGGGGTTTCAACTTCCATAAAGTTATGATCAACGAGGTATTGACGAATATAGCTAACCACTTTACTACGTGTTTGAAATACCTTTCGTGACTCTTCGTTCATAATCAAGTCAACATACCGCTGGCGATAACGTTGTTCTTGATCTGTGAGCCCATGAAATTTTTCAGGTAAGGGCTGTAAAGACTTTGTTAGCAATCTAATTGATGCAACGCGAACTGATAACTCACCCGTTTTGGTTTTAAATAAAACGCCTTCAACAGCTAGAATGTCACCGATATCCCAACTTTTAAATGTTTGATAATGCCCTTCAGGCAGGCTGTCTCGTTGAACGAATAGTTGCATACGCCCAGTCATATCTTGTATGTGAGCAAAGCTCGCTTTACCCATAACGCGTTTACCCATTAAGCGGCCAGCTAAAGAAACGTTAACTGCTTTAGTTTCTAATGTTTCTTTATCAAATTGATCATAGTCGGCTTGTAAGCTTTCAGCATAGTGTTGGCGCTTAAAATCATTAGGGTAAGCATTGCCTGATTTTTTTATCTCAGCGAGTTTTTCACGACGAACCGCAATTAATTTATTCTCATCGTGCTCTGGGTTATTGTTCTTTTGTTCACTCATCACTTAAATTCCACTTTTTAGACTGGCTTCAATAAATTGGTCTAACGACCCATCGAGGACTGCTTGTGTATTGCCAGTTTCGACACCTGTACGTAAATCTTTAATTCTTGATTGGTCTAATACATAAGACCTAATCTGGCTTCCCCAGCCAATATCTGATTTGCTTTCTTCTTGCTCTTGTTGATCAGCCATTTTCTTTTGCATTTCTAGCTCATACAGCTTAGCTTTTAATTGCTTCATTGCTGTGGCTTTATTTTTATGCTGCGAGCGATCATTTTGACATTGAACAACCGTATTGGTCGGTTCATGTGTAATGCGCACAGCAGACTCTGTTTTGTTAACATGCTGCCCACCTGCCCCACTGGCCCTATACACATCAATTCTCAAATCAGCTGGATTGATATCAATATCAATATCATCATCAATTTCTGGTGATACAAAAACAGCAGCAAAAGATGTATGACGACGGTTACCTGAATCAAATGGTGATTTCCGCACTAATCGATGCACACCAATTTCAGTCTTTAACCAACCGAATACATAATCTCCTTGAATAGACACTGTTGCACTTTTAATACCGGCCACATCACCAGCTGAAATCTCGATGATATCTGTCTTAAAATCATGTTGCTCCGCCCACCGCAGGTACATACGCAAAATCATTTCAGCCCAATCTTGGGCCTCTGTGCCACCTGAGCCTGCTTGAATATCTAAGAAAGCATTATTTGCATCCATCTCACCTGCAAACATGCGTTGAAATTCAAGTGCCGCTACTTTTTTTTCAAAAGATAATAAGTCTTCTTCTATTGTCGCGACTGTCTCATCATCATCTTCGTCAACAGCCATTTCCAACAGATCACTTGCATCTGCTAACGCGCTAGTTAATTCATTAATAGTATTGACAACAAGTTCTAGTTGGCCACGTTCCTTACCCAATGTTTGTGCTCGATCAGGATCATTCCATACGTCAGGGTCTTCTAATTCGCGTAAAACCTCGGTTAAACGCTCGTCTTTTGTTTCGAAGTCAAAGGTACCCCCTAAGCGATAAAGTACGCTCTTTTAGGTCACTAATCTTATTAATGATTGGGTTAAGCTCACGCATGGCTAAAAGTTACTAAAGGTGGTTATTCGGTTGTTACCGGTTCTTCTGACCCTTGTAACAAAGCATCTAACGTATGCCATGGTAATGTTGCACATTTAACACGTGCAGGATATTCACAGACACCTGCTAATACGGCTAGTTTTCCAAGCTCGTCCATTTCAACATGCTCACCCGTTGCCATTTTATGGAACAATGAAAATAGGTGTTGAGCTTCTTCTTCGGTTTGCCCTTTAACGATATCTGTCATCAATGATGCGGAGGCTGTTGAAATTGCGCAACCTTGACCCTGAAAGCTAGCATCACTAATTTTACCGTCTGAAAATTTTATAAAAAGCGTTAATCGGTCTCCACATAATGGATTAAAGCCGTCTATTTGACGATCTGCATCGTCCATCGCGCGGAAATTTCTTGGGTTTCTATTATGATCAAAAATAACTTCTTGATATAGATCTCTTAAATCATCCAACATTAGCCAAACATCTCTATTAAGTTTTCAATTCCAGCCATCAAAGCATCGACTTCTTGGTGCGTATTATACATTGCAAATGAAGCTCTCGCAGTGGCAGGCACTCCAAAAAAATCCATCACAGGCATTGCACAATGATGCCCTGCTCTAACTGCAATACCTTGATGATCCATCATCGTACCAATATCATGCGGGTGGATACCGTCTAAAACGAACGACATAATCGCTCCTTTTTCTTTAGCCGTACCAATAACTCTTAATTTATCAATGCGTTTAGCTTGTGCTACAGCATAGTTTAATAATGCATTTTCATGTGCTGCTATCTCATCAACCCCAATGCTGTTTACATAGTCTATTGCTGCGCCTAAACCAATCGTTCCAGCAATGTTTGGTGTTCCCGCTTCAAACTTATACGGTACTTTGTTATAGACCGTCTTATCAAATGTAACAACACTGATCATGTCACCACCACCTTGATAAGGCGCCATTTGTTCAAGTTGCTCCATTTTTCCATACAGAGCACCAATACCGGTTGGTGCGTACAACTTATGCCCAGAAAACACATAAAATTCACAATCAAGCGCCTGCACATCAACTGAAATATGAGGAATTGCTTGAGCGCCATCCACAAGAACAGGAACATCATGCTGATGAAGCTGGTCGATTAGTTGCTTAATTGGGTTAATTGTTCCCAACGCATTGGACATGTGCGATATAGCCGCAAACTTAGTTTTGTTGCTTATCAATGCTTCAAACTCTTCCAGCATCAGCTCACCATGCTCATTAATTGGTGCCACCTTTAAGCTAGCCCCTGTTTTTTTGCATAACATCTGCCAAGGAACAATATTGGAATGGTGCTCCATCGCGGTGATCAATATTTCATCGCCTTGTTTAATTGTTTCTGCTAAGCCATTGGCGACTAAGTTAATAGCTTCTGTCGCCCCACGGGTGAAAACAATTTCTTTTTCTGATGCTGCATTCAAAAACTGTTGAACAGTTTTACGCACATTCTCATACGATAAAGTAGCCCGTTCACTTAATGTATGAACACCTCGATGGATATTAGCATTATCGTTTTCATAATAGTTAACGATACTCTCTATCACCTGCTTAGGTTTTTGGCTTGTCGCTGCATTATCAAGGTATACCAATGGTTTACCCCGAACTTGCTGATCTAAGACAGGAAAGTCCTGACGGATTTTATCAACATCATACGCGGCTAAATTTTCTACTGATTGATTCATAACCACTCTTTTTTCATACCGGCCTGTGGGAAGCGTTTAAGCAAGTTAGCTAACAAGGCCATTCTTAATGGTTCAAAACTAACTCGCTCAATCATTTCGTTGGCAAACGCGAAGGTCAACATATTTTTTGCAGTCTGGTTGTCAACGCCCCTAGACTGCAAATAGAAAACAGCTGCATCATCAAGCTGACCAACCGTTACACCATGAGCACATTTAACGTCATCAGCATAAATTTCCAATTGTGGCTTGGTGTCAACTTCGGCACGATCGGATAACAATAAATTTCTGTTATTCATTGCTGCATCAGTTTTTTGAGCATCTTGCGCAACAATAATACGCCCTTGGAAAACACCCGTTGAATGGTCGCCTAAAATTCCTTTATAGAACTCATTACTAACAGCGTGCGGCTGTGCATGATTTAAGCGCGTATGTTGATCCATATGCTGACGATCTTGTCCAACATATAAACCATCCATAGTACAGTCAGAGGCTTCTCCTAGGGTTGCATGAGCCTCCGTGCGCGAGATACTTGCACCAAAAGTGTAACTGTTCTGATTAAATATTGCATTTTTCTCAAGCCGTGAATAAACACCACCAATATGATAGGCGCTTGTAGATTCAGATTGTAAACGGTGGTGTGATAAGTTTGCATTCGGCTCAACAACCAATTCGCTGACAACGTTTGTAAGATAACAGCTGTCATCAACTGCATGATAGGTTTCAATGATTTGTGCTTTTGATGATGCTTGAGCAAGTATTAAGTTTCTTGTATTACTCAGTGTTAATGCGCCTTGTTTTGATGAGATAAACGCTACCTGAATCGGTTTATCGACCACCGTGTTTTCCTCAATACAAATCAACGCACCATCAGAAAAAAGAGCGGTATTAAAATTAATGAACCCTAACGCTGGTGTTTCTACTACAGAATCCAATAATGACTTAATAAGCGCTTCGTTATCGACTAGGCCATCACTCAAAGCGGAAACAATCACACCATTCGGTATATCCTTAAGCGAAGAAAGCTCAGCTTGATAAAAGCCGTCAACAAACACGATGTGATGGCAGTCATCTAACAAGACACTATCGACAAATGCAGAATCGACCTGTCCAGCGACATCAGGCAGTGTAAATTGATTCTTTTCAATCGGCGTAATATTCGTATATCGCCACTCTTCTTCACGAAACGTTGGAAAACCACTAGCAGAAAATTGCTCTGCCGCTTGTTTACGTAGATTAGCTAACCAATCAAACCCTTCACCAAGAAGCTGTTTTTTTTGATCTAGCACTAAGCCAGTGTAATGAGTATTTGGTAAATGCGTAACAGACATAATTAACTCGCTAATTTTTCGTCAACCCAAGCATAGCCTTGTTTTTCAAGTTCTAATGCTAGTTCTGGACCACCTGACTTAACGACTTGTCCATGAGCTAATACATGAACGTAATCAGGTTTAATATAATCTAGCAAACGCTGGTAATGAGTCACTAAAACAAATGAACGTTCAGGGTTACGTAGACGGTTAACGCCTTTAGCAACGACTTGAAGCGCATCAATATCTAAACCAGAATCTGTTTCATCTAACAAACATAATGAGGGCTCTAATACTGACATTTGAAGAATTTCATTACGCTTTTTCTCACCACCAGAGAACCCTTCATTAACTGCGCGGTATAGAAACTTTTCATCCATATCGAGCTCTTTCATTTTTCCCTTTACCATGGAAATAAAATCCATCGCATCAAGCTCTGGTAAGCCGTTAAATTTACGCACACCATTAAGTGCAGCCTTTAGGAAATAAATATTGCTCACGCCTGGGACTTCTACCGGGTATTGAAAAGCCAGAAATACGCCTGCCCAAGCACGCTCTTCTACACTCATTTCAAACAAGTCTTTACCGTTAAATAATACACGGCCTTCGGTTATTTCATAGCCTTCTCGACCAGAGAGCACGTATGACAAGGTACTTTTACCAGAGCCATTTGGACCCATAATCGCATGTACTTCACCAGCGCCAATTTCTAAATTAATACCTTTAAGAATTTCTTTTCCTTCTACACTGACGTGTAAATTTTCAACCTTTAACATATCTTTATTCCTTAACTATTTTATTTATTAACCAACACTGCCTTCAAGACTAATGCCAAGTAGGGCCTGCGCTTCAACCGCAAACTCCATCGGTAATTCTTTAAACACTTCTTTACAAAATCCGTTCACAATCATCGAGACAGCATCTTCGGCAGAAATGCCTCGTTGCATGCAATAAAATAATTGGTCTTCACTGATCTTAGAGGTCGACGCCTCATGTTCGATGGTCGCAGTAGGGTTTTTTGTTTCTATATACGGAAAGGTGTGCGCGCCACATTGGTCACCCATTAACAACGAGTCACATTGTGTATAGTTTCGAGCATTTTCAGCACCTCGACCTACTTTAACAAGACCGCGATACGTATTTTGCCCATGCCCCGCCGAAATACCTTTTGAGATAATTGTACTACTCGTATTCTTTCCTTGGTGGATCATTTTTGTGCCGGTATCTGCTTGTTGGTAATTATTTGTCAACGCAACTGAATAAAACTCGCCAACAGAATTATCACCCTTCAAGATAACACTGGGGTATTTCCACGTAATCGCGGAACCTGTTTCAACTTGTGTCCAAGACACTTTGGCATTGTCTTCACGACAATCAGCGCGTTTTGTTACAAAATTATAAATACCACCAAGGCCGTTCTCATCACCCGGATACCAATTTTGAACAGTTGAATATTTAATTTCAGCATCTTTCAAAACCACCAATTCAACCACTGCTGCGTGCAATTGGTTTTCATCTCGCATAGGCGCTGTACAACCTTCTAGGTAACTGACATGGCTACCTTCATCTGCGACAATTAAGGTTCGCTCAAACTGTCCGGTATTAGCCGCATTAATTCTAAAGTAAGTAGACAGTTCCATTGGACAGCGAACGCCCTTAGGAATGTATACAAATGAGCCATCACTAAACACCGCAGCATTCAACGCTGCATAAAAATTATCATACTGTGAAACCACAGTGCCTAAGTACTGTTTAATCAACTCTGGGTGGTCTTTAACCGCTTCTGAGAATGAACAAAATATAACACCCGCTTCAGCTAGTTTATCTTTAAACGTGGTCGCGACAGAAACACTATCGAACACAGCATCAACGGCCACACCGGCAAGACGCATTTGCTCTTCCAGTGGAATTCCTAATTTGTTATAGGTACTGATAAGTTCAGGGTCCACCTCATCTAAACTCTTAGGCCCATCTTCCATACTTTTTGGCGCTGAGTAATAGCTGATATCCTGAAAATCTATTTTAGGAAATTCAACAAACGCCCACTCGGGGTGTTCAATTGTTAGCCAATGCCGATATGCTTCTAATCGCCATTCCAGCAAAAACTCAGGCTCTTCTTTTTTTGCTGACAAGGCTCTGATAACATCTTCATTTAGGCCTGGCGGAAAAGAATCTGATTCAATATCCGTCACAAAACCATCTTTGTACGCTTGACCTATCCTATCTTTTAAATTTTCATTAGATGCTGACATCTAGCTCTCCACTTTTAAATCACTTGTTTTGACCATTTCTGGCACACTAAAATTAACTGTTTGCTGCCTAACCGGGGTAATCATATCTGCCAGACTAACCGCCTCAATAGCGGTATAGACGGCTCTGTTTATTAAATGCCAATTACCCTTAACTTCGCACGAGGCTTCCTGTTCACATAGACCTGAAATCGTACTGCATTCAGTCATACTAATTGGGCCTTCTATCGCGGTAATTATGTCAGCCACGTTTGTTTCACTGGGGGAGTTTACTAATGCGTAACCACCTTTAGATCCACGGTGAGAGACTAAAATGTTATTTTTTGTTAACAATTTAAGAATCTTACTCACGGTGGGTAACGCAACACCTGTTGCATTGGTTAAGTCAGAAGCAGCATGAAGCGCATCTGGATGATGAGCAATATGCGTCAAAATAACGCTCGCGTAATCTGTAAGTTTACTGACTCTTAACATAATAACCTCATATATAGGACTATTTTAGTACTATATAGGTTCAATGTACACCTAAAATCGTAAGTCTGAGCCAGTTATGCACCTAAAAACAACAAGCTAGCGCCCTGTTTTTTAATTATTGAAATCAGTTAAATTCTAAAACTAAACGTGCCAAATGATAAACCTTACGTTGCTGACCCTAATTTAATACGCAACGTTTCACCGGCAAACTCCACAACATCGCCTGAAACAATTTTTTTACGTTTCCTTGTTTCTATCTCACCATTTAACAAGACCAACCCTTCACTGATGACCAATTTTGCCTCGCCACCACTGGCAACCAGATTTTCAAACTTCAACACTTTATACAACTCTACTGGTTCCTTTGGAATTTCAACGTCAATCATAATTATTATTAACTCTTTATGGGCAAAATGTTTTTGCTTTTTCGTCTGGCAAATCATAATACTGATACAAACAAATCATGGCAGGTTCATTTGAAGCCTCGACGTTCATACTTTGAAGCAATTCTTGCCACAGCCCCACTCGATCACTGCTCCCTGCATAGCGTGCCGTTGCATTACGTTTTGTAAGCCATAGACCATTTGCATTAAAACTATACACCGGTAGTAAATCATTACGCTGAGATGCCGGAAGTATTTTTGGGTTTAAATTATCCAGCACTAACGGTTCAGCATTTGGCTTGTTAAAATAACTTACAACCATGTGCGCCCTATTAATATCTAAGGCTTTGACATAGGTTAGACGAAGTTTCTCTTCTTCGACGCCCATCGCTGTTAAAGTAAAATACTTTGCAATTGATAGATCTTCACAATCACCGGCCTTAGTCACCAGAGTTTGTAACGGTGTTGCCCAATAGTCTTGCTTTCCCCAATGATAAATATCATCAATAAACTCAACTTTGTTAACAAAATCATTAACTGCATTCAATTTATCAATATCTGGCTTTTTAGCCCCTTGCTCTATCAGCGTTTTCCATGCCTCAACACGCTGTCGAGTTTCAGGGTTGATCCCATCTATTAAATGAGGGTTTTTCGGTGCACCAGCACAAGCTATTAGTAAATTAATAACTACTATGACGAAGAAATGTTTAAAAATAGCTTTCATCATTTAATGACTGAGTATTTCCATAATTTTGGCCAACTCAAAATCTTTTTTTGATAGCCCGCCTACTTCATGTGTTATCAAATTCACATTAACTGTTTTATAAACATTAAACCACTCCGGATGATGACCTAGTTTCTCAGCATAAAGAGCCACCTTTGTCATAAAGCCAAACGCCTCGATAAAATTTGAGAAGGTAAATGTCTTAGCCAGCTTTCCACTCTTCAAGATCCAATGAACAGATGTAAGCTGATTTAAGAGGGCAAGCTCCCTGTCAATTTCTAACTTTGAATATTGTTCAACCATCTGATCCTCCGAATTTGTGATGCATCATTAGCAAAAGATCTAAATATGATTCAAATAATTAGAAGCTAAACAAAGGCCGTTAATCATTTTCTTCTCTACTGCTAAACGTATTTAAAATTGCTTCACTTCTTCTAGATGCCTAACTAATAATTGCACCCTTGAGCGCCCCATATAGGTGTTAACATCTAATTGATAAGCAACAACCACCTCATTTAAACCAATAATACTGTCTGGATTATCTACATTAAAATAAATCGCGTCTATCACTCTGCTGTTACTTAACATCTCAAAAGATAACTTCACGTGTTTTTGTGACAAAATTCGCGCTTGCTTTACCTTAAAACGACCAACAAAAACCGGTTCCGGAAAGTTTTGACCCCAAGGTCCAGCTTGTCGAAGTGTTTCAGCAAATGTTAAATTAATATCGTTATCAGGCACCTCACCGTCTACTAATAACACATCATCAGGCAATTCATTATTAAGACGTTTTTTAACGGCTACATTAAACGCCTCGATAAATAGGCTTAAATTATTTTCAGCAATCGTCATCCCTGCCGCCATTGCATGACCACCGAATTTTTTTAATAACCCAGGGTGTAAACTAGCCACATCGTCTAGCGTATCTCTTATGTGTAACCCGGGGATCGAACGTGCTGAGCCTTTTACATCTTCACCATCACCCTTTGCGAAAGCAATCACTGGTCGATTAAGTTTTTCTTTAATTCGCGATGCCAGTATACCTATCACACCTTGATGCCAGTATTCATCGAACAAACAAACACCCCATTGATCATGTTGATGCTGACTTGGTTTTAACGAAGCCAAAATCTTGTATGCATCTTGCTTCATATCCTCTTCAATTGAACGACGCTCTATATTCAACATGTCCAATTGCTCAGCCATATCGCGTGCCTCTTGTTCACTATCGGTGAGCAAGCATTGAATACCGAGAGACATATCATCAAGTCGCCCGGCGGCATTTAACCGTGGACCAATAGCAAAACCTAAATCACTAGAAACAACACGCTCTGGTTCACGCTTAGCAATATTAAGTAAGGCAATAATCCCTGGAACGCATTTTTTTGCTTGTATCCTAAGCAAGCCTTGATAGACCAATTTACGGTTAAGCTCATCTAGGGGTACCACATCTGCCACCGTACCAAGCGCTACAATATCGAGTAGGTTTGCAAGATTAGGCACTGGTTGCTTATCAAACACACCTTCAATTTTTAAGGCGGCTCTCAGTGCCAATAAAACATAAAAGATGACGCCAACACCCGCTAAGGATTTACTAGGAAACTCATCACCCTGTAGTTGTGGATTAACGATAGCATCTGCATTTGGTAGTGTTTTAGGTGGTAAATGATGATCGGTAACAATGACTTGGCAGCCTTTCTTGATAGCATGCGCAACCCCTTCCACACTAGAAATACCGTTATCTACCGTGATTAATAAATCTGGCTTTAACTCTAGTGCAACATCAACAATTTCAGGCGTTAGGCCATAACCAAATTTAAAGCGGTCTGGCACAACAAAGTCTAAATTAGTTGCACCCAACATCCGTAAACCTCTAATAGCTACCGCACACGAAGTGGCACCATCCGCATCAAAATCAGCCACAATGAGTATTTTTTGATCTGTTTTAATTGCCGTCTTAATAAGGCTGACAGCTTTATCAATACCTGAAAGGCGTTGATAATTCGGTAAGTTCTTTAATGTACGGTCAAGTTGTTGCTCATGGGTAACCCCACGATTTAAGTACACTTGCCGTAAAACAGGATGTAAATCTGGCAAAGCATCTGAATCATGGTCAGTTGATTCACGATGCTTTATAACAATAGATGAGCTTGCTAATTCGGTTTCGCCCGCCATTACGGCATTATAACTTGTCTAAAATAGCCGCTTTAACAGCATCCAACGACGCCTCAATGGCGTTAGGATTTACCGCGCACTGCGCGATGGCCGTATCAGGGTCTTTCAGCCCATGTCCAGTTAAGGTACAAACAACCGTACTGCCCTCAGGGATTTTGCCGTTTTTTATATCACGAATAGCACCGCCAACTGAAGCAGCAGACGCGGGTTCACAGAAAATCCCTTCTTTTTCAGTGAGTAACTTTTGTGTTGCAAGAATTTCTTCATCAGTCAGCAAGTCAAACCAACCACCTGATTCCTTTTGTGCCGCCCACGCTTGATCCCAAGATTGTGGTCGCCCAATACGAATTGCTGTTGCTACTGTTTCTGGTTCATCAATCATTTCACCTTTTAAGAAAGGAGCTGCGCCAGCTGCTTGATAGCCCACCATCACAGGGCGCTTAGCGGTTGCATATTGTGTACGATCATATTCGCAATCACCTTCACAAAATGCACATGAATCGGTTACGTGCTCACCGGCTGGTTGTGCCATTTCACTATACCCAATCCAGTGAGCTGTAATGTTTCCAGCGTTACCGACGGGTAAACAATGATAATCTGGCGCTTTACCTAAGGCCTCAACAATTTCGTAGGAGGCAGTTTTTTGGCCTTGCAAACGATAAGGGTTAATAGAGTTAACAATGGTTACAGGCGCGTGCTCTGCGACCTCTTTAACCAATTGCATCCCATGATCAAAGTTACCTTTAATTTGTATTATTTCTGCGCCATGAATCATTGCTTGTGCCAATTTACCTAACGCAATTTTTCCTTCAGGAATTAATACAAAGGCTTTAATACCTGCACGAGCAGCATAGGCCGCTGCTGATGCCGAGGTATTACCTGTAGATGCACAAATAATAGCCTTACTACCGTCTTCGACTGCTTTTGTTACCGCCATCGTCATGCCACGGTCTTTAAAAGAACCCGTTGGGTTCAAGCCTTCATACTTAACATAAATATCGACATTTTTACCAATCAACGCCGGAATATTCTGCAATTGAATAAGCGGCGTATTCCCTTCACCTAAACTAATCAAGCGTGTGCTGTCAGACACTGGCAACACAGTTTTAAATTTGTCTATTAGACCGATATAACGATTTCCTGTTGGCATAGTCATTCCTATTGTAACGATTCGACGCGAATACGAACCGCTGGTTGATTGATTGAATCAAGTGATTCAATTTCTGTTAACGCGTTGATCAGTGATTTTTCAACAACGCTATCTGTCAGTAAAATTACTTGAGCCTTATCACCATGTTGCTCTGGCTCTTTTTGCTGAACTGCTTCGATGCTAATACCATGGTCTGCTAAGATTTTCGTAATTGCTGCCATAACACCGGGTTTATCTTCGACAGACAAACGCAAATAAAATGCGGTTGTAATACTTTCAATCGGAAGAATCGGTAATTCTTCCAGCGCTGAGGTTGCAAAACCTAATGCAGGCACAGCATTTACTGTAGGCGTATCTAAGTCTCGACAAATATCGATAATATCTGCGATAACAGCTGACGCTGTTGCCTCTGCACCGGCCCCTGCTCCGTAATATAATGTTGGTCCAACTGCATTGCCTTTCACTACAACGGCATTCATCACACCATCCACATTGGCAATAAGCCTTTTTTCTGGAATTAACGTTGGGTGAACACGCATTTCCACACCCATCTTTGTTTTTCTCGCAACACCTAAATGTTTAACACGGTAGCCCAGCTCATCAGCATAGGCAATATCTAATGGGGTGACTGTTGAAATACCTTCTGTATAGACTCGCTCGAAATTAAGCGGCATACCAAAAGCTAATGAGGCCAAAATACACAGTTTATGTGCGGCATCGATGCCTTCAACATCATATTCTGGGTCTGCTTCAGCATATCCTAGCTCTTGCGCTTCTTTCAATACATCTGAAAACACACTGCCTTTTTCAAACATTTCGGTCAGTATAAAGTTACCCGTTCCGTTAATAATTCCGGCTAGCCACTCTATGCTATTTGCGCTGAGCCCCTCACGCATCGCTTTTACAATTGGAATACCACCAGCAATAGCAGCTTCATAAGCCAGCGTTACTTTGTTTTCAGCAGCAGCAACAAACAACTCATTACCATGGTTCGCAATAAGCGCCTTATTTGCTGTGACTACGTGCTTACCTTTAGATAAAGCCTCAAGAATTAAAGACTTCGCTGGTTCTATACCACCCATAAGCTCGACCACTATCTGAACATCAGGGTCGTTGATAATCTCTTGCGAATCTGTCGTTAGGTGCAGCGTATCGGTATTACAAATTCGTGGGCGCGTTATATCCCGTGCACTTGCTGAACTAACAACAATTTCACAACCACTGCGACGTGATATCTCTTGAGCATTTTTAGTTAAAACATTAACTGTACCGCCGCCTACCGTACCTAGACCTAATAGCCCAACCTTTACAACTTTCAAGCGATTCCCCTTCGTTCAATTAAGGGCGCGATTATACAGGATTTAACCTCGGACGAAAAAGCAGTTATGCCAGATTATCGTTTCGAAACATTTGTTTAATACCCCGAACAGCTTGACGTGTTCGGTGAGTATTTTCAATTAACCCGAAGCGCACATATTCATCACCAAAATCACCAAAACCAATACCCGGAGATACCGCCACCTTTGCATCTTTTAGCAACTTTTTAGAGAATTCTAAAGAACCAAGAGAGCGATATTGTTCAGGGATTTTTGCCCATACAAACATGGTTGCTTTAGGTTTTTCAACCGCCCAACCAATTGCATTAAGCCCGTCACACAATACATCCCTTCTCTCTCTGTATAAGGTACGTATCTCATCAACACAATCTTGCGGACCTTCTAGTGCAGCAATTGCCGCAACTTGAATAGGTGTAAACATCCCATAATCCAAATAAGACTTTATACGTGCTAATGCGCCCACCAATTCTTTGTTTCCACACATAAAGCCCACTCGCCAACCAGGCATATTGTACGTTTTTGACAACGAATAAAACTCAACAGCAATATCTTTAGCACCTGGAACCTCAAGAATAGACGGCGCCTTATAACCGTCGAATACAATTTCTGCATAGGCATTATCATGCACGACCCAAATGTCATGCTCTTTAGCCATCTTTACTACTTTCTCAAAAAACTCTAAATCAACACACTGCGTTGTTGGGTTACCCGGAAAGTTTAATACCAACATTTTGGGTTTTGGATACGACGTTTTTATTGCTTTTTCAAGTTCACTAAAAAAGTCTACTTCAGGGCTAATTGGAACATGTCGAATATCAGCCCCCGCTATAACAAAACCATAAGGGTGTATTGGATAAGCTGGGTTGGGAACCAGTACGGCATCACCGGGACCAAGAGTCGCCATTGCTAAATGCGCCAAACCTTCTTTAGAACCAATGGTAACAATGGCTTCTGAGTCAAAATCTAGGTCTACGTCATATTTTGTTTTATACCAGCCACAAATAGCTTTTCTTAAACGAGGGATACCTCGTGAAACGGAATATCGATGAGTATCACCACGTTGAGCGGCTTCGGTCATTTTATCAACGATATGTTGAGGAGTTGGCTGATCAGGGTTACCCATACCAAAATCGATGATATCTTCGCCTGCTGCACGCGCTTGTGCCTTTAAATCATTAACAATATTAAAAACATACGGTGGGAGACGTTGTATTCTAGCGAAATCATGCATATTGTATCAGGGCCATTATGTAAGACGAGATGAGCGCGATACAGTACTCATCTGCATTTTAACTGTCAACATTAATGTAATACAAAGGACCTAATCTAGGCCCTGCATCACTAATGTAGTAGAACAGATGCTGACATTCCTTCATTTTCAAGAATCGAGCGCAATGATTTAAGTGCATTCATTTGTATCTGCCTAACACGCTCTCGAGTTACCCCCATTTCATTAGCTACTTGCTCTAAAGTAGATGCATGGTAGCCACGAACACCAAAACGACGAGAGATCACCTCTCTTTGCTTATCGTTCAACAGTTCCAGCCAAACTGTCAGGTTCTCTCGGACTTCTTCAGACTGTAAAATATCAGTAGGTTCTTTAGCATCTTGATCAACAACCGTATCTAAGACTTGTTGGTCAGAGTCTTGCGAAAGAGACGCATCCAGTGATGAAACATTATCAGCGTGCATACGAAACATTTTTTCAATGACCTCTACAGGCTTACCTGTTACTTCAGCCACTTCTTCAGCACTGGCTTCACGATCGAGTTGTTGACTGAGTTCACGGGCTTTTTTGAGATAAATATTCATCTCTTTGATAATATGAATTGGCAAACGAATCGTTCTGGTTTGATTCATAATCGCTCTTTCAATTGTTTGTCTAATCCACCATGTTGCATAGGTTGAAAATCTAAAACCTTTTTCGGGGTCAAATTTTTCAACCGCACGAATCAACCCTAAGTTTCCTTCTTCTATTAGGTCCAGCATAGGAAGACCACGGTTCATATAACGTCGTGAGATTTTAACCACTAACCGCAAATTACTTTCAATCATTCGCTGTCTTGCTGGGTGATCCCCTTTTTGCACAAGACGACCATAAAATACCTCTTCTTCAGCGGTTAATAAGGTAGATTCACTTAATTGATTTAGATACAGCTGAGTTGGGTCGTTAGTAGTTGTTTTTGATTTTTTATTATCGTCCATAGTATTCTCTCAGTCTGATTTTTTATCAGATGATTTATTAGTTAGCATTTCCTTGCATTTACTTTCTTAATACTGGCATATACTCTAGTATCGAAACTGCCTTACCGTGACGCCTCATTTCGAAAAAAAGAACCCGACGGTTTTTATTGTCGACACCTATTTCTGCTATAACCTCACCTTTTTTAACAACGCTGCCTTCACTGACTAACACACGTTTGTTATAACCATAGGCCGTTAGGTACTCTTCATTATGCTTTACTATTATGAGGTTACCATAGCCCTTTAAACCACTGCCTGCATAAACAACCTTACCACTTTCACTTGCTTTAACCTGCTCACCGGTTTCTCCAAATAACACCAGACCAGATTTAACAAGGCCTTTCTCAAAGCTTGTAACGTTTATCGGCCACTGCCAATTTAACTTTAACCTTTTTTGATAATTATTTGAAGTACTCTTCGTTATCTTTTGTTTTTTAAGTGTTTTTTTGGCTGGTTTTAATGATTTATTCTTATCATTTGTTTTTAAATTGCTACCAATTAAGGTCAATTTCTGACCTTTATAAATTGTATAAGGCCATGAGATATTATTCCATTGAGCTAATGTTCGGTAATCTTTACCATTTTGCCAAGCAATTGAATACAAGGTATCGCCAGCACGAACGATATGTACTTTAGATGAAGTTGATTTCGTAGGTAAATGATTATTATAGACTGGCGCATGAACACTAGAGCCACCACAAGATATGAGCGTGCAGATTACGAGCAAAACACTTATTAAAGTAACAGTATCTTTAATGGCTTTTAAGCTAAACACGTTAATAAAATCTAGAGATTAACAACCCCATAACAATCATCGCTGTCACGATCCAACCAGTTACCTCTATGTAGTCATTGAGTTTGTTTTTCAAACTATTACCACCTAACGACACCAGGAAAGCCACTAAAAAGAACCGTGCCCCACGACCGACTAGAGAGGCAAGGACAAAGGGGATAAACATCATACCGAGCAAGCCTGCAGCAATCGTAAACAACTTATAAGGAATCGGTGAGAAGCCAGCTATTAAAATTGCCCAAAAGCCCCAATCTATAAACCACGCGTTTACATGTTCCAATTTCTCACGGTAGTGAAACATTTCAATAATCGGTTCTATCAACTCAAACGAAAACATTCCAATTAAATAACCAAATACTCCGCCAATAACTGAACCAATAGTGGTTATCATTGCAAAATAAAAACTTTTCGACGGTTTTGCTAAACACATTGGTGCCAACATAACATCTGGGGGAATGGGGAAAAATGAAGATTCTGCGAAACTTAAAGTAAAAAGGTACCAGTTAGCTTTTGGGTGCTCCGCCCAAAATAAAACCTGCTGATATAAACGTTTAAACAATCTAACGCCTCCTAGGCACGCCCTTTTAAAAAAGGTACGAAACTAACTTCTTCAATCGTTTCAACTTCATAAGCCGATTCTGTTCTAGTCACTCGCTGTAAAACTTGTTGCCCTTCTTTACCAACGGGAATAATCAGCCTAGCACCAATGGTTAGTTGCTCTAATAACTTCATAGGAATCTCAGCAGGTGCGGCGGCCGCCAAAATAGCCTGATAAGGCCCACATGCCTTCCACCCCCAACCGCCATCTGAATGTTTGAAACTTATATTTCTAACCCCTATATCAGCCAACACTCTCTTTGCTTGTTCTTGCAACGGCCTGATTCTTTCAACTGAAAATACTCTGGGTATTAAACTGGCCAAAATAGCAGATTGATAGCCCGAACCAGTTCCAACTTCTAAGACATTTTCAGGCAAACCATCTTCAATCAATAGTTCAGTCATACGCGCAACCATATACGGTTGCGAAATGGTTTGACCATGCCCAATTGGTAGCGAGGTATTCTCATAAGCCCGACTTGATAAGGCTTCAGCCATAAATAAGTGCCGCGGTACTTTTCTCATTACCGATAACACCCGCTCATCCTTAATACCTAGTTCTTTTAAATGAACAATAAGCCTGTCTCGGGTGCGCTGCGAAGTCATCCCAATGCCTGTTAAGTCTTTCATAAAACGAGCTCTTCAAGCCAATCATTTAATGTATTTAAACGCTGGTAGTTGGTTAAATCAATTTTTAACGGCGTAATCGAAACATAACCATTTTCAACAGCATAAAAATCTGTTTCTTCACCAGCATCTTGCTGCGCGCCAGGCGGCCCTACCCAGTATATTTTTTTATTCCTTGGGTCACGCCCCTCTATTACCGGCTCTGAACGATGTCGTTGACCAAGCCTTGTTGCTTTAAGACCCTTTATCTCTGTTAATGGCAAATCAGGGACATTAACATTTAAAATTGTATCGGCCGGAAGCTCTTTAACTATCAATTGATTGAGTAACAGCACAGCAATATTTGCCGCTGTTTCAAAGTATCTTGGCTTACTAGAGGTAATTGAAATAGCAATTGACGGTAAGCCTAAAAAGCGCCCTTCAGTTGCCGCAGCAACCGTACCGGAATACAAAACATCATCACCCATATTTTCTCCGTTATTAATGCCAGAGAATACAATACTGGGGTCTTCTTTTAACAAGCCTGTAATCGCTAAATGAACGCAATCTGTGGGGGTTCCATCAACACTAAAGTAACCATTATCCATTTGCTGTACTCGCAGCGGCATATCCAGTGTTAAAGAGTTACTCGCCGCGCTTCTGTTTCTATCCGGCGCGACCACAGTAACACGAGCTACTTCAGATAGTTTATTCGCCAATGCCGACAAACCAGGGGCTAAATACCCATCATCATTACTTACTAAAATATGCATTAAGTTTATCTAGATACCGTTACTTATAAAAAAATTAGCGCTCAAATTTGATAAACTCATATTATGCCTGAAGATAAAAAAAAACGCCTAAGTTCCGATAATGATTCTCAATTATTCCGTGAGTTTATTGGAGAGGTAAACATACTCTCGAACACAGAACGGCATTTCTATGATGATACGTCGAAACCAAAACCAATAAAAAAAAGCTTTCCACCTCTAAAAGCGGATCATGAATATATTGTTGATCACACAAATGACATTACATCAGAGCAATACGTTTTCTTTGCCCACAGCTCTGTTCAAGCTAAAACGATAAAAAAATTAAAACGAGGCGCGATAACAATTAATGAAACAATTGATTTACATGGTTTAGATAAACAACAAGCACAACATTACATTAGAGAGTGTATTAGAGAACAGCTTGAGCTTCAGCAGCGTTATCTATTGCTTATACATGGCAAGGGAACAAGATCACTCAATCAATCGCCTGTTTTAAAAAACCTTTGTGTTAATCTACTAAAAAATGACTCTGCCGTATTAGCTTTTGCCTCTGCCCAGCCTAAAGATGGTGGAACCGGGGCGTTATACGTTTTGTTACGACAAAAACGCTAAACTGCATATAAATACAATAAAAAACAACCCAGTATTAAACGGTAAATCACAAAAGGCAGCATCCCTACTTTTTCTAGCACCTTTAGGAAAATTGAAATACAGGCAAAGGCACTTAACGCTGAAATAAATACACCCATAATAATAGAGAACCAGTCAATTTGGCTTGGGCTACTCATCAACTCAACTGACTTTAAACTTCCTGCTAAAAAGATTAATGGGACGGATAGTAAAAAAGAAAACCTTGCGGCTGCCTCACGCGTCAACCCTAGCAGCAAGCCTCCAGTCATGGTAATTCCCGATCTTGATGTCCCAGGAATAAGTGCCAACACCTGATATAACCCAATAATAATGGCTGTCTTAATCGATATTGCATATTCATCTTTATGTCGCTGTGCCTTAGTATCCGAATACCAAAGAAGCAAGCCAAAAAAGAGCGTCGCTATTGCAATAACTATGGGCGAGCGAAGGTAAATTTCAATTAAATGACCCGCTAATAAACCAACCAAACCAACCGGAATTGTCGCTATGATTATCATCCAAGCTAAACGACTGTCTTGCGTATGATTTTTTTTGAAGACAGATGCAAACCAACCTTTAATAATTTGCCTCAAATCGTGTTGAAAATAGCTAACTACTGCTATTAATGTTCCCACATGCACAGCAACATCAAAAGCTAAACCTTGGTCTTTCCAACCTAAAAGAGTGGGCAATAAAATTAAGTGTGCTGAACTTGATATCGGCAGGAACTCTGTTAACCCTTGTAATAACCCTAAGCCTAAGATATGTTCAAAATCCATTAATAAACCCTAGTTAACATGACTTGTTGTGTTAATTAACTCACGAATAACAGCGGTTGCATAACTGCCGGAAGGGAGTTTAAACGATAATCGAAGTTTATCAGTGGATATCAACTCTGCCTTAAAATCTGTCGGCACAACCCTTAAAGCGCGTCTAGCAGAGTCAACTTTTTCCTTCAATAAACCCTTACAAAATACACTGTTAGCCGTAAACACTGTGTCTTCCAGCTGCTCAACTGAAGCAGAAACCACTTTATCATTTACTCCAAATAATGGACCACTTGGATGAATATCATGTTCCATTAAACGTGTATGAGTCGTTGTTGAGTTGGCTTCATCTGTAAAATACTGACGCGTTCCACTGAGCATAAATGCATCACCGGGTAGCGCCTTATCCCAATTTTCAGCCTTCACTCGCTCAGACAGCACTTGGTTGAACAGAAACGATCTGGCTGAAGATAACAATAGGCCTTTTAACTGCTTATTCTTAATTTTCTCGCCTCTAGAAAACAGTCCATACGCACGATCTAGATTTTGGCATAAGTAACCAAAACGTTGTTGCATAAAGTAATTAGGCACACCAAACATTTTTATTTGTTCAATACGTTGCTGCAGCAAGGCATGATCAACTGTTAACTGTGAAATAACAATCTCAAATTCATTAAACTGAATAACCCCTCTTTTTAATTTCTTAAGGTGACGAGTACTTCGTTCGATTTTAATTGAATCATCTTCTAATAACTGCCAATCCGGTGCTGCTCGGCCTGGCAAATGTACACTAAACCACTGTTTGGTAACCGCATGTTTATCTTTCATACCCGCATAAGAGACTGAACGCCGGGTTACACCTGCATGAACAGCAAGTTTTTTTAGCACCTCATCGGTATTGAGCCCTTTTTTTTGCACATACACAAATTCATGTTCTCCCTCGCCAGACGGGGTAAATGTTAAGCGCTCGTTTACGATAAAATCTTCTGCTTGTTGCTTTAGTTGGCCAGCCCCAACTGTGCCGCCATGGGCATAAGCCAGCTCATCAATATGTTTCTCAAACAGCATCTTAATTTAACGCGCAGAAACGACAATAACCACAGCATGCGCTTCAATACCTTCTTTTCTTCCGGGGAAGCCCATTCCTTCTGTAGTGGTTGCTTTTATATTTATTTGCGATGCGCCTGAATTTAAATCTTTGGCTATATATAACGCCATTTTATTTAAATAAGGAGATAACTTCGGGGCTTGCGCAATAATTGTTAAATCAGCATTTCCTAGCTTAAAACCTTTTTGTTGGACTAAAGCATATACATGCCGCAACAAAACACGGCTGTCGATATTGGCATAATCATCACTGCTGTCAGGGAAATGTTGCCCAATATCACCTTCACCTATTGAACCTAACAGCGCATCACACAACGCATGTAACAGCACATCACCATCTGAATGCGCTAATAAGCCATAGTCATGAGAAATTTTCACGCCGCCCAATACGAGAGGTTTCCCTGCTTCAAACCGATGTGCATCATAGCCGTGGCCTATGCGCATACTTGCCTCTCTTGTTGTTCTAAATAATAACGAGCCAAATCTAAATCTGATGGCGAAGTGATTTTGATATTATCAGCATGTCCTTTTACTATTTGTACAGCTTGATTCATCTGCTCAATAGCGCTGGCCTCATCCGTGATTACACGATTAGACTCGATCGCATTGATTAGGGCATTATTTAGCATGTCGAGTTTAAATATTTGTGGTGTCAGCGCTCTCCATAATATTGACCTATCGAGCGTTTGTGTGGATTTTTTATTGACTACTTTTTTAACCGTATCGTGTATTGGTGTCGCCAAAATAGCACCAACTTGCTGTTTTAATGCAGTGTTAATTAACACGTTTATATCACTACATCTAACACAGGGTCGTGCGGCATCATGAACAAGAACCCAATCATTTAAATCAGCATGCTCTTTGACTAAAGACACACTATTTAAAACAGAATCAGCTCGTTCACTTCCACCAAACGTTATGCTAATACGGTCATCCTGTGCAAATTTACTGTGTTGCCAGTAGTTATCATTCTGATGAATACAAACAACAATATGCTCAATCTTTTCGCATAACAGTAGTCGTTCCAATGTTGCATCTAAAACAGTTGATGAACCAAGTGGTAAATATTGTTTAGGAACTGCTGATTGCATTCTTGAACCAATGCCAGCGGCTGCCACTACACACCAAACTTTTTCTGGTTTATTTACCATCGCCAGCTTCAATATACTGAAAGAACGTTTCGTCTTTACCTACAAACCCTAATTCATTTCGAGCTTTTTCTTCGACGACCTCTAAACCACTTTTTAAATTGGAAACTTCGGCTTGTAATGCGTTATTGCGCTCGCTCAGAATTTTGTTTTCTGCTTCAAGGGTGTTTATTCGTTGCTCTAAAGACCATGAGTCTTGAACTCTGCCTTCAGCTATCCATAGTTTATACTGCAAATAACTGAAGACAATAACAAGAATGATCAAAAGCGCTTTCACAGATTAGCGAAGGTATTTAAATGCCTTTCTACCCGCATAAACAGCCTGCTCGCCTAACTCTTCTTCTATCCGCAGTAAACGGTTGTATTTAGCAACACGATCAGAACGACAAAGCGAGCCTGTTTTAATTTGGCCTGAGCAGGTTGCAACAGCTAAATCAGCGATTGTGGTATCTTCTGTTTCACCAGAACGATGAGATACGACTGATGTATAACCTGAATCATGCGCCATTTTAATGGCCGCTAATGTTTCTGTTAACGTGCCAATTTGATTAACTTTAATCAAAATCGAATTGGCGATATTTTTATCTATACCTTGTTTAAATATTTTAGGATTTGTAACAAATAAATCATCCCCAACCAATTGAACTTTATGACCCAATTGCTCGGTCATGTATTTCCAACCGTCCCAATCGTTTTCATCTAAACCATCTTCAATAGAAATAATTGGATATTGATTAACCCAGCCAGCTAAAAAGTCGGTCATTTCAGTAGAGTTAAAGCGTTTATTTTCCGACGCTAAGAAGTATTCTCCGTTTTCACAAAACTCAGAACTTGCCACATCAAGACCCAACGAAATATCATCACCAATCTTCAAACCAACTTGTTCAATGGCTTGTAAAATAACCTCAATTGCCTCAACATTTGATGACAAATCAGGTGCAAAGCCCCCTTCATCACCTACCGACGTACTTAAGCCTTTTTTTAGTAAAACCGATTTTAAGGCATGAAAAACTTCCGTGCCGTAACGCATCGCTTCACTAAAGTTAGGTGCGCCGACAGGTAAAATCATAAATTCTTGCAGATCAACACTGTTATCAGCATGTGAACCGCCATTGATGATATTCATCATCGGTACTGGTAACGTAAACTCGCTGTTACCTAAATAACGAAACAGTGGCAAACCACCTTCATTTGCTGCAGCATGTGCTGTAGCTAACGAAATACCAAGTGTTGCATTTGCACCTAACCGAGCCTTATTTTCAGTCCCATCAAGCTCAATCATTGTCTTATCAATCGCTGCCTGATTGCTTGCATCCATGCCCAATAAAGCATCTTTTAACTCGCCATTTACATGGCCGATAGCTTTCAGTACGCCTTTACCACCATAACGACTTTTATCGCCATCACGTAATTCGATCGCTTCACGTTCCCCGGTTGACGCACCTGAGGGCACCATTGCACTGCCAATAATGCCAGAGGCTAACGTCACATCCGCTTGCAAGGTTGGATTACCGCGTGAATCAAGAATCTCACGCGCTTTAATATCAACTATTTCTGCCATAACTTCCTCAAATAAATTATCTTAAAATTCGTTTTCAATAAACCCGGCTTGTTTAACCGCGTCATCGATTGTTTTCATAATGCTGAGTAATGCTTTCATTTTTTCTAATGGCACCGAATTAGGACCATCACTTAACGCTTTATCCGGATCAGGGTGTGTTTCCATAAATACGCCGGACACGCCAGCTGCCATTGCGGCTCTCGCTAATGTCGGCACAAATTCACGTTGCCCGCCAGAAGAACTTCCCTGCCCCCCGGGTAGTTGAACCGAGTGAGTTGCATCAAAAACCACTGGTGCATTTGTTTCGCGCATTACGGCTAATGAACGCATATCAGAGACTAAATTATTATAGCCAAAAGATGCCCCTCTTTCACACACCATGATATTTTGATTACCGGTCGAACGTGCTTTATCAACTACGTGCTTCATATCCCAAGGCGCTAAAAACTGCCCTTTTTTAATGTTAACCGGCAAGCCTGTTGCCGCCACTTTAGTAATGTAATTAGTTTGACGACATAAAAAAGCAGGCGTTTGTAACACATCAACAACAGAGGCCACTTCATCCATCGGCGTGTCTTCATGCACATCGGTAATAACAGGGAGATTTAATTGGTCTTTTACCAACTGCAAAACACGTAAGCCTTCTTCAATGCCAGGACCTCTAAAACCATCAATAGATGAGCGATTAGCCTTATCAAACGATGATTTATATATAAAAGGAATACCCAACTCATCAGTTATTTCTTTTAATTGACCGGCTGTATCAATCGTCATTTGCTCACTTTCTACAACACAGGTCCCTGCTATTAAAAAGAACGGCTGATCAATACCTACATTAAACCCGCATAATTTCATGATTTTTTTACTCTGTCGGTTGATCCTGAATACTCAATGGCTGCGGCAACAAAACTACTAAATAATGGATGTCCTGTTCTTGGTTTTGAGGTGAACTCTGGGTGAAATTGACAAGCCAAAAACCATCTATGCCCTGGCACTTCAACAATCTCAACTAAGCGCCCATCCATTGATTTACCAGAAATTTTAAGCCCTGCTGATTCAAACTGCTCTATAAAGGTGTTATTAAACTCGTACCGATGCCTGTGTCGTTCAGTAATAACATCTTTGCCATAAACCTTATGAGCTAATGAGCCAGGAGTTAATTGACATTTTTGACTACCTAAACGCATCGTCCCCCCCAAGTCTGAGCTTGCATCACGTGTCTCAATTTGCCCTTCCTCGGTTAACCATTCGGTAATTAAACCGATAACAGGGAAAGGTGAATCAGGCATAAATTCTGTACTATTTGCCCCTTCAAGGCCTATTTTATTGCGTGCATACTCAATAACAGCCGATTGCATTCCAAGACAAATACCTAAATACGGCACATCGTTTTCACGCGCATAACGGATGGTTGCAATTTTACCGTCAACACCTCTTTCACCAAAACCGCCAGGTACAAGAATAGCATCCACGTTATCTAATGCAGAGGTACCCTGATTTTCAATATCTTCGGAGTCAACCTTAACCACTTCCACCTGTGTTTTTGTATGTATACCAGCATGAATCAACGATTCCGTTAAAGATTTATATGCATCAGCATGATCAATATACTTACCCACTAACGCTATTTTCACGGTGTCGGTCGGTGCAAATAACCCATCAACAACAGCTTGCCAATCTGATAGATCAGCAGGAACCGTATCTAAATGTAATTTTTTAGCAACAATTTGATCCAGGCCTTGCTCATGCAACATCATTGGGATGCGGTAAATACTGTCTGCGTCTAACGCCGTAATAACCGCTTTTTCTTCAACATTGGTAAACAGTGCAATCTTTTTTCTCTCAGAGGATGGGATTGGGCGTTCTGATCGACAAATCAACACATCGGGTTGAATCCCAATAGTCCTTAACTCTTTAACAGAGTGCTGTGTTGGTTTTGTTTTAATTTCTTTTGCGGAAGCAATATAGGGCACCAGTGTTAAGTGCATGAACAGGCAGCGATCATCACCCAGCTCGACTCGCATTTGACGGATAGCTTCTAAAAAGGGTAATGATTCAATATCACCAACCGTTCCACCAATCTCAATCAGCGCGACATCAACGCCTTCTGCACTGTCTATAATATTCTTTTTAATTTGATCAGTAATATGAGGAATAACCTGAACTGTTCCCCCTAAGTAGTCGCCACGTCTTTCTTTTTTAATAACCGTTTCATAAATTTGGCCTGTCGTAAAGTTATTAGCCTTAGACATAATGCTGTTACTAAATCGCTCATAATGACCTAAATCTAGGTCTGTTTCAGCGCCATCATCTGTTACATACACTTCACCATGTTGAAATGGGCTCATTGTGCCAGGGTCGACATTGATATAAGGATCGAGCTTTGTCATGGTTATTTTTAAACCACGAGCTTCAAGAATAGTTGCTAATGAGGATGCACAAATGCCTTTCCCTAAAGAAGACACAACACCACCCGTAATAAAAATAAACTTAGCCATACAAACCTATGAAGTGAAAAATTGAATGCCAAGTATTATACGCGAATCAAATAATAAGAAAGCACTCGCAAGATATAATTAAGTAAAACTTAACGCTTATTTAATTCGCCAGTCAGGATGATCCCATTCAATAACATAACCTTGCTCGCCCTCTTTAGCTAAAAACCTTTCATCCAACCATAAATTAGCCACAGCTACTAAATGATCATCCAAATAAATCAACGGTATTGAATCTCTAACCCACGGAAAAATCTTTTCCTCATTAAGAAGTTTTTTTAATGCCTTGCTGCCAGATCTTTTTGCTAATTTAATCCGTTCACCACCTAGCCTATAACGAACCGAGGTAGTTGATGAGTCCCATAATACCTTATCTATCCCTTCTCCAACAGCCGTCGTTCTTGTGAGTATCCCTAGCAAATTAGGCAAGGTTAAGACTTCTCCACACCATTTAACTTTATGCAATATTAACTGTTCAGTTTTTGGTGTGTAAAAAAGACGGTTATCAAACAGTCTTACTTGATGATCTGCCCAAGCAATCAGCGTTGGTTTATTACTATCAATTTTTAGCATCGACTGTATTTGTTGCAAGATTTTCTTAGACGGTAGACGTACACCCTGTGTTTTAAGCCACTCCCGAATCATTAAACGCTGTGTTTCTTCTTTATTGCCTGCAAGTAACTGTATACTTAACTCATGTTCTACCGAATCACTCAACAGCTCCTTACTTAGTTCAGCAAGGACTTTAGACGCTTCGGCACAGTGGGAAGCAGATCGTGCAGTGGTTTTTGAAAAAGCAGGCCATCGGCTTTGTATTAAAGGGATGACTTCTTGGCGTAGAAAATTGCGGTCATAGGACACATCATAGTTGCTTGAGTCCTCAACCCATTTCAAACCTTTGTTTTTTGCATAGTGCAAAATGTGTTGTTTGCTCACCCTTAATAAGGGTCTTGAAATAAAACCTGCATTAAATTGATTAAACGAGGGCATGCTAGCCAAACCATCCACACCCGCACCTCTAAGTAATTGAAGCATTAGCGTTTCAGCTTGATCATCCTCATGCTGGGCGGTTAATAAAACACTGTGTTTATCTATAAACGTTGATAATGCAGCATACCTTGCCACTCTCGCCGCTTGTTCTGGGCCATCACCGTGCTTGTCCTGCGCATTCACCTGTATAGAATGAAAAGGAAAACCAAGCTCAGCCGTTATTTTTTTACAATGCTCAGACCAATGCACAGAATCATCGTGTAAACCATGATCAATATACACAGCCGAAAAAAATAGTGATTTTAACTGCTGCCTTAATATTGAACAGGCATGCAGCAAAACATGTGAGTCCACACCACCACTATAAGCAACAACGACCTTTGTAACACCCTCTATTGAATCAAGGTGCTGCTTAACAGTGTTAACAAGGTCATCCAATGTAGCACCTTAATTGATAAAGTTTAGCGTTGTTTAAGGCGATAAAGAAGCTAAATAGAATTAGGATTCTGTGAATTTTCCATAACTCATTAAACGATCGTAACGCTCAGCTAAAAGAGTTTCTATGGGTTTACTATTGAGCTCGGCGACCTCTTTGAGTAAAACCTCTTTGATTCTTTTTTTCATTAACGCTAAATCTTTATGCGCACCCCCTAACGGCTCTTCAATCACACCATCGATCAAGCCATTTGCTAATAACTTCGTTGAGGTGATTGCCATCGCTTCAGCAGCTTGAGATGCCTTTTCTGAGCTTTTCCAGAGTATCGATGCACAGCCTTCGGGAGATATTACCGAGTACGTACTATATTTTAATAAAAACAACTTATCACATACGCCCAATGCTAACGCACCGCCAGAACCACCTTCGCCAATTACAATACTGATAACAGGTGTTTTAAGTTTAGACATTTCAAAAAGGTTTCTTGCAATAGCTTCACTTTGCCCACGTTCTTCAGCACCAACGCCGGGGTAGGCACCGGGTGTATCAATAAACGTAATAATTGGTAAATTAAAACGTTCTGCCATATGCATTAAACGTAGCGCTTTCCGGTAGCCTTCAGGTCTTGGCATACCGAAATTACGTTTAAGTTTTTCCTTTGTATCTCGTCCTTTCTGGTGCCCAATCACCATAACAGGCATCCCATCTAGTTTTGCCAATCCACCTACAATAGCCGCATCATCAGCATAATGGCGATCACCGTGTAATTCGATGAAGTTATCAACAACACCATCAATATAATCTAAAGAGTATGGGCGTTTAGGATGACGCGAGAGTTTTGATATTTGCCAATCAGTTAATTTTGCAAACGTCGACTCCGTTAAAGACAGGCTTTTTTCTTGCAGCCTATCGATCTCTTTTTGGATATCAATTTCATTATCCGATCCAACTCGACGAAGCTCTTCAAGCTTTTCTTCAAGTTCAACAATCGGTTGTTCAAAATCTAAGTAATCTAAGTTCATAAGCTTATTTTATCTTGAGTCGATGAATTCAGCCAGCAAAATTCAATATCGAATAAAGCCTTGTTGTTCTGGCAATGCATTATGTAAATCTGTCAACAATGCATCTTCAGGTTTAATATTCCATTCATCCGGCAATAAAAGTGCGGATGATGCGCCGGGTAGCATCAATTTTATTTTAACCGGGCAATCACCACCACGGTATTTACTTAAAACAGTATGTAATTGATTAATTTTATTGTCTTGTTTTAGAACATCAGCGTCTAACTCTATCAATACATCTTTTATGAACCGTTTACGTGCTTGCTCAACTGTCATCACTGACTCAATACTAATTCTATTTTGCCCGGCAAAGTCATCAAAAGAGATGCTGCCTTCAATAACAACAATTTGCTCGACCTGTAATTGTTCGCTATAGGTCTCAAAAACCTCACTATAGGCCACAGCCTCCATGCGAGCGCTGCCATCATCTAACATAATGGTGGCAATTTTAGCACCACTTTTTGTTGGACGTGTACGGATATTTAACACCAAACCAGAGACGGTAATCGGTTTTCCTTTTGCACGCCGATACTGGCCTCCCCCTGGGGAGCTTAACTCCATATCATGTAAGGCTGCCAATTTTCCTGAAACAATATTGCTCATTTCATCTCGAACTGTATCAAATGGGTGCCCGGTTAAATACAGTCCAAGTATTGTCTTTTCATGTTTAAGGCGCTCATGCTCGCTCCAAGCTTTTACACGAACAGCATTAGATTTTTGAGTTGTTTCAACAAGGCTTACGCCGAACAAATCATTTTGCCCAGCCATCGCACTTTTCCCCTGCTGCTCAGCCACTTGAAGTACATTCGTTAATTGCTGCATCAGCTGTGCACGGTTTGTGTCAAAACAATCTAATGCACCCGCTCTGATAAGAGCTTCTTGCACACGACGATTTGCCTTTCTTAAATCTATACGATTGGCAAGGTCTTCATGACTAGAATAAGGGCCGTTAAGTTCTCTTTGTTGAATAATTGATTCAATAGCTCCTTCACCGACACCTTTAAGCGCCCCTAAGCCATAGATAATGTCGCCTTCTTCATTTGTCGTAAATCGATAGTAAGAGCTATTAACATCAGGCGGAAGAATATTGAGCCCCATATCACGACATTCATCGATGAACAAAACAACTTTATCGGTATTGTCCATATCTGAAGACAACACTGCGGCCATAAATTCTGATGGGTAGTGCGCTTTTAACCAAGCGGTTTGGTAGGCAATTAATGCATACGCAGCGGAGTGAGATTTATTGAACCCGTAGCCTGCAAATTTTTCCATTAAGTCAAAAATATAGGTCGCTACACTTTCTTCGACATTATTAGCAACCGCTCCTGTGGTAAACATCTCACGCTGCTTGGCCATTTCTTCGGGCTTTTTCTTGCCCATCGCTCGACGCAGCAAGTCAGCTGAGCCAAGACTATAGCCAGCTAAATCCTGAGCAATTTGCATCACTTGTTCTTGATATAAAATAACCCCATTAGTTGGCTCTAAAATTGGTATCAAGGTTGGGTGCGGATATTCTGCTTTTTTGCGACCATGCTTAACATTAATGTAATCATCCACCATGCCAGACTGCAATGGCCCTGGTCTAAAGAGAGCCACTAGAGCAATAATATCTTCAAAGGTGTCAGGGCGCAGACGACGAATCAAGTCTTTCATGCCCCTAGACTCAAGCTGAAAAACAGCTGTTGTTGCGTAATTTTTTAATAACTCGTACGTTAATTCATCATCGCGAGGTAACAGGTCAATATTAACGGCCTTTTCGCCCTTTGCGGCTAAGCGTTGATTTATATTTTGTAAGGCCCAGTCAATAATTGTTAATGTTCGTAACCCCAAAAAGTCGAACTTAACTAAACCAACAGCTTCGATATCGTCTTTATCAAACTGCGTCACCAGGTTTGCACCACCTTCCTCGCAATATAAGGGTGAAAAATCAGTTAACTTACTCGGAGCGATGACAACACCACCCGCATGTTTACCCGCGTTTCTTGCCACCCCTTCAAGCATTAGAGCTAAGTCTATTAGCTCACGAACCTCGTCTGATTCTTTATATGCGTTCAATAGATCAGGGCTTTCATCAAGTGCCTTTGTTAAGGTCATACCAATTTCAAAGGGGATTGCTTTTGCTAAGCGATCTACAAAACCATAAGGATGACCTAATACACGCCCCACATCACGTATAACAGCTTTTGCAGCCATACTGCCATAGGTAATAATTTGCGATACTTTATCTCGTCCGTATTTCTCACCGACATAATCGATCACCCGATCACGCCCATCCATACAAAAATCCACATCAAAGTCAGGCATTGACACACGTTCAGGATTTAAAAATCGCTCAAACAGTAAATCAAACTCTAGCGGGTCTAGGTCAGTAATTCTTAATGCATACGCAATAATAGATCCCGCACCAGAACCACGACCCGGGCCAACGGGTACGCCATTATCTTTTGCCCATTGAATAAAATCCGCAACAATTAAAAAATAGCCAGGAAAGCCCATCTGACAAATAACGTCTAATTCGCGCTTTAATCTGGCTTGATACTGGGCCCTTTTTTCATCATCAAACTTAATTCGATGAGAAGTTTCTTGAATTCGTTTCTCTAACCCTTTTTGTGATAAATCTGCGAAATATTCATCTATGGTCATACCTTTTGGAACGGGAAAGTCAGGTAAAAAGTTCTCCCCTAAACTAAGTTCAACATTGCAACGTTTTGCAATCTCTACTGTATTTTCAAGCGCTTCAGGTAAATCAGAAAAAAGCGCCAACATGTCTTCCTGACTTTTTAAATACTGCTGTTCGGTATGCGTTTTGACCCGCCTAGTATCAGATAATACACGCCCTTGATTAATGCAGACTCGCGCCTCATGCGCATCAAACTCCTCTGGTTTTAAAAAGCATGCACTATTAGTAGCCACTATAGGTGCATGATGCTTACTAGCTAAGGCTAATAACTGGTTATTTAACCCCTCTTCACCTGATCGACCAATACGTTGAAGCTCTATGTAAAAACGATCCTTAAAAACCTGCAACCAAGTAGATAACATAGTATCTGCTTGCTCTGTATCATTTGACTGAAGCGATGTTGAGAACAACCCGTCCAAACAGCCAGATAAGGCAATTAAACCTTCATTTTTCTCCAGTATTTTTTTACTGGTTAGATAGGCAACACCTTTATCTTGACCATTAAGATACGCCTCAGAAATTAATTCACACAGTGCTAAATAACCTTGTTGGTTTTGGGCCAGTAAGGTGATGATATATGGCTTTTTTTGCCCCACCGAATCTCTTATCTGTACATCCGCCCCAATAATAGGTTTGATGCCAGCAGCTAAGGCAGCACGATAAAACTTTACCGTGGCAAATAAATTAGACTGATCGGTCACCCCGATAGCTGGCATAGCTAGTTCAGCTACACGTTTGACCAATGGTTTTACACGAATAATGCCATCTACCAATGAATATTCGGTATGGTTCCTAAGGTGGATAAACTTGATGGCCTCACTCATGGTAATAATTTTCTCACTGGGGAAAATGATTGTCGGTAAATCGAAATAACACCCTGCTGGGCAAGTTTCATTTTATGATCAGGGGTCGGGTAACCGGCATGTTTTGATAGGCCATAACCGGGATATAACACATCAAGCAGGGCCATCTGCTCATCTCTATACACTTTTGCGATAATCGAAGCCGCGGAGATTTCAGCCACAAGGTTATCACCGCCTTTGATACATTCACCCGGCAGATCAATATCTGGATAGAATGTCCCATCAACTTTGGCATAACCTGCCTTAATATCCAAGCCATCAAATGCCCGTTTCATGGCTAACAAACTTGCCTGTAAAATATTAATTTCATCAATTTCAGCCACCTCTGCTCGACCAATTGACCATGCTTTAGCAGACTCGATGATCTGTTGTGCAAGCACCTCTCGTCTCTTTTTTGTCAACTTTTTTGAATCCATCAGGCCATCAATTGGTTTTTCATCATCCAGAATGACAGCCGCTGCAACAACAGGCCCTGCAATACAGCCTCTACCTACCTCATCTAAGCCAACAACCACCTTGTTCAAAATGAAACATCACCATTAATAACGCCTGACACAATGTTTGCAGCTTGAATATCAGCCTGACGTGTCAATTTTATTTTCATTTTATTAAATTCATTCACTATAGTTTGAGTCTTATCTTTATCTTGGTAAAAACTAACCAATTCTTCAGTTAACGTAGCGACTTTAATGTCATCTTGTAAATATTCTTTAACCAATTCTTTGCCTGCTATTAAGTTTGGCATCGATACGAAGGGTGCTTTTAGTAAATCGAATGTTTTAATGACCCATGCAGTTAGTGCTGATAATTTGTAGGCAACCACCATCGGTTTTTTAAACAACATCACCTCAAGCGTTGCTGTACCAGAAGCCACTAACACCATATTGGCAGCTGCAATCATTTCCGTAGTCGCCCTTACTTTTATCTCTAAATCGAGCGTCAACCCCGACGCTCTATAATATTCTTCAAATTTATCTGCAACCACTTGATCTGGCATTGGTACTAAAATTTTGAGTCCAGAAATATTATTTGAGCAATTATAGGCGGTCTGTAAAAATAAAAAACTATGTCGTTCAAGCTCACCAAGCCTGCTACCGGGCATTATTGTTAATACCGGTTGTTCACTGTGTAATCCTAAAGACTGTCTAGCCGCCTGTGTATTGATAGGATGTTGATGCTTATCGGCTAATGGGTGCCCTATAAAATAAGCTGGGACAGCAGTATCTTTAAAATAAGTTTCTTCAAAAGGAAAAATACATAACAAGGCATTTAACGAACCAATTAGTTTCTTAATTCGTTTTGGCCGCCATGCCCAAACGGTTGGGCTGACATAATGAACTGTTTTAATTCCTTTTTTATAGAGCTCGCGTTCTAGTTTTAGATTAAAATCGGGCGCATCTATCCCAATAAAAACATCTGGGTTCTCACTGATTATGATTTTTTTTAAGTGCTTTCTAATCCCCAGTAATTCCGGTAAATGTTTTATCACTTCAAATAAGCCAAAAACAGATAATTTAGACATCGGATAATACGATTGAAAACCTTCAGCTAACATTCTTGGTCCACCAATACCGGAAAACGTTGCATTAGGGTACCTTTCTTTCAATCGTTTTATTAGACCAGCACCCAAAATATCACCAGAGTGCTCACCGGCAACCAGCATAACTTTTATAGGTTTATCAATAATTGTGGGCATCATAGTAAACGCACGGTAATCCTTATGAAGCTTACCTGTCTAACTATCGTAAAATACTGCGGCTAGAATTCTCTAAAAAATCCAACATGATGGTTAACTCGGGGTGATCTTTTACAACATTGACTAATTCTGCTTTAGCATCAGCTAACTTTAAGCCTGATTTATAAAGCAATTTATAGGCTCGTTTAACCTGCAAAATAGTGTCCGCTGAAAAGCCACGCCTATCTAATCCAACCGTATTGATCCCATGAGGTTTGGTAGGTCGACCACCAACCATTACAAAAGGCGGCACATCTTTTGTAATCGCGCTACCCATAGCTGAAAAACAATGATCACCCAAATGACAAAACTGATGGACGATGGAGAAACCGCCCAAGATAGCATTATTGCCAATATGTACATGACCACCTAATGAAGCAGCATTAGCAAGAATAACATCGTCGGCAATCACACAGTCATGAGCAACATGTGTATAGGCCATGAATAAATTATTACTACCAATTTTCGTAATATTTTTATCCTGTGTTGTGCCTCTGTGAATTGTTGTGAATTCGCGGATTTCGTTATTATCACCAATTTCTAAGAATGACTCTTCACCAGCATACTTCTTATCTTGAGGGTCTTCACCAATAGACGAAAACTGATAAATTCGATTGTTTTTGCCTATTGTTGTTGTTCCATTAATCGTAACGTGAGAAGAAACAACCGTTCCAGTGCCTATCGAAACATTCGCTCCGATAACCGTATAAGGACCAATTTTTACATTCTCATCTATAGACGCTGTTGGGTCGATAATAGCCGTTTGGTGAATCATTTAGTCGACTCCTTTGAGGCACACATAATCTCAGCAGACACAACCAATTCTCCATCGACTGTTGCGGACGCTGAAAAGGACCAAATATTTCGTTTATTCTTTTTGAAAACCGCTTCTATCATTAATTGGTCGCCGGGTACAACAGACCGTTTAAAACGCGCTTTATCGATACCTACCAAGTAGTATTCGCCAAAATCTTCACCACGATCTGTTAATGTTTTCATCGACAACAGACCCGTTGCTTGTGCCAATGCTTCAATAACCAATACGCCTGGCATAATCGGGTTATGTGGGAAATGACCGGTAAACTGGGGTTCGTTGTAAGTGACATTCTTAACGGCTAACAACCTTTCGCCGGCCTCATACTCAACAACTCTATCAATCATTAAAAAAGGATAACGGTGTGGCAAGAATTCCATTACTTTTCTTACATCATCAAGCGACATTAATTTTCCTTTTTTAACTTTATTAAATAATTGATTTTTTTGGTTAATTTATCAAGTTGCTTAAAGCGAACTGCATTCTTAAGCCAATCTGTATTTTTTTGAAACGGTGTACCTGATGAATAAACACCGGCTTCATTAATTGAATGCGTAACCATTGTCATGCCGGTTACATGCACACCATCTGTTATCGATATATGCCCTACTAGGCCAACACCACCAGCAAATGTGCAATATTTTCCAATTTTCGTACTACCGGCTATACCAGTACAAGCGGCTATAGCTGTATGGTCACCAATCACAACGTTATGTGCTATCTGAACTTGGTTATCAATTTTAACGCCATCACCAATAACTGTATTATCTAAAGCACCGCAATCAATCGACGTATTAGACCCTATTTCAACATCATTACCAATAACAACATGTCCAAGTTGAGGTATTTTACACCAACCTTTTTTATCATTGTATGGTGCATAGCCAAAGCCATCACTACCTATCACAGTACTTGGGTGAATCGTAACGTTATCGCCTATTTTCGTCTCTTCTCCAAGACTTACATTGGCGACTAACTTAAGATTATTACCAATCACTACTTTATTGGCAATGACGCATCCAGGCCCTATATAACAACCTTTACCAATGGTGACATCATCACCAATGACAACATGAGGAGCCAGCACGCAATCCTCAGCAATATTTGCATTATCACCAATTACAACCGAAGCATGAATACTGCCCACTCTTGGAGGGGCGGCATGAATCACATTTGCTGCTTTTGCGTACGCTAAATATGGGTTTTTAACAATCAATGCATTGCCATCATATCCTGCTAAAAAAGCATCCGATAAGATAACAACGCCCGCATTGGTTGTCTGTAAATCTGTAATGTACTTTTTATTATAGATAAACGATAGCTGATCAGATCTAGCTGATTCAAGCGTAGCACAACTACTGATTTGATAGTTTGGGTCACCGATTAAATCAGCATCAATAGCGACCGCTAATTCTTGTAAAGTCAGCATTAATCAACAGCCATTTTGGTTAACGCTATTTACCAGTAGATAGACGGTTTTGAACTTTATTGGTTATATCAACTGCGCCACTCGCAAAAACAACACCATCATGAAGCACTAAATCATATTTTTCAGCTTCTGAAAGCCCTTTAATTGCTTCGAAAACCAATTTTTGTAACTTGGCTAACTCTTCGTTACGTCTTAAATTAAAGTCTTCTCTAAACTCTTCTTGGTCACGATTGAGTGCACGCTTCTTTTCTAGCACATCACGCTGTAAGCGTCGTGTTTCAGACTCACTCATTAATTTGGCATCACGAGCAAGTTTTTCATCTAATTTTTTGATTTCCTTTTGACTCGCTAATAAGCGTTTATTTCTTGGAGAAAATTCTTTTTCCAAAGCCACCTTTGCTTTTTCTGCCTGAGGTGCTTTTTCTAAAATCCTAGCTACGTTAACAAAGCCAATTTTGATGTCGGCAGCTTGCGCGGTACTTAGAAGTCCTACTGTTAATATGCTAGCAATTAAGATCTGGTTAAAAAGTTTCAATGTGTTCTCCTACTGTTTACATTACTATTATCAATACCCATCAAGGTATATTTCGTTAAGTTGAAGTGGTGCCTGTAGCCTCGGTTTTAGCCGATTTTATATCCCTGAGCCAAAGGCAAATTGGAATGTTTGCACCTCATCATCTTCTCCATCATTAATAGGCATTGCTAAACTGAAGGATAATGCGCCAAATGGAGACAACCATTTTGCTGACACACCAACAGAGTAACGTAACTCACCTACGTCTATCTCATCATCATAAACATTACCAGCATCAACAAAAGTACTCATTCTGACGCTTTTATTATCTGGCATAAAGGGTACAGGAAAGATGAATTCTGCATTACCCACTAATTTAACACTGCCGCCAATTGGATCGTCAAAAATATCCCGAGGACCTAGTGTATTATCTGTAAACCCCCTGACAGAGCCTTTACCGCCGGCATAATAATTTTCAAAGAACGGTAAGCTCTCAGCATCGCCATATGAATCACCATAACCAAAATCAGCATTCAAATAGAGTGTTGTATTAGTACTGATTGGGAAATATTGCTCTTGATTATATGACAACTTATAAAACTCAAGATCGGAACCCGGTACTGTAATGATGCCAGATAAACGTTTTGACCCACCTCGCGTTGCAAACACAGCACGATTCCTTGTATCAGTGCCCCATGAAGCAGAAGCTTTTAAGTTAGTAAAAGAATTACCATTTTCAACAATAAATTTATTTATTTCACCAAAAAACAGATTATTGTCTAACTGAATATCAGTGAACTCTAGATCCAAACCTAGACCAATCTTATCACTTTCATTTAATGGCAAGCCAAAATTAACGCCCATATTAAATGTTTCAGTTTCGTAATTTGAGCTGTTGGCTTCATCATAGTCGGTTGTTCTATAACTGATGTTATAGCCACGGCTCACGCCGTCAACTGTGTAATACGGATTGGTATAACCCAAACTATAAATAGTGTTAACTGAGCTATTATTAAAGCTAGCACTCATCCGCTTACCAGTGCCTAAGAAGTTGTTTTGACTAATACTCGCATTTAACACAATTCCTTGTGATTGAGAAAACCCAGCGCCGGCTAAAATATTGCCCGATGACTTTTCTTTAACCGTGTATTTAATATCAACCTGATCACTGGTACCAGCAACGGGTAAGGTTTCCACGTCCACTTCATCAAAGTGGCCTAATCGTGACAACCTAGCTTTAGAATGATCAACCGCTCTGGTTGAAATGGATGCCGCTTCCATTTGTCTAACTTCTCGCCTTAGAACCTCGTCACGTGTTTTAGTATTCCCTTCCATCAACACACGTCGAACATAGACACGTTTCCCAGGGTCAACAAAAAACGTTACTTTGACTGTTGATGATTCATTATCAATTTCAGGAATCATATTGACATTTGCAAACGAGTAGCCCGCCTGCCCAAGAATGGTAGTAATGTATTCTGATGTTTGCGTTGCTTTTTTCCTAGAAAAAACATCTGTTGGCTGAACAATCACGTAAGGGATTAACTTATCTGGATTAACAATCAACTCACCGGCCAGTTTTACTTCACTAACTGTGTGCACTTTCCCTTCATTGATATTGATAGTGATGAAAATTCCATTTTTATCAGGACTAATTGAAACCTGTGTGGATTCAACTTTAAAATTGATGTAACCACGATCTTGATAGAATGAGTTCAAACGTTCTAAATCAGCCGATAATTTCTGTTTTGAGTATTGATTACTATTCGTATAAAAACTAATCAGAGTTGGACCTGTTAACTCAAATACCGACAAAATCTCTTCATCTGAAAAAGACTTATTACCAACAATATTAATTTTCTTAATACTTGCTGCTGAACCTTCTACAACACTGATTAATACAGCCACTCGATTACGCTCAAGTGTTGTCACTTTACTGCTAACCTCTGCTGAATATTTACCGTTATTGTAATATTGCTGAAGTAATTCGTTTTTAACTTTATCGAGAACTAGTGGGTTAAATACACGTCCTACTTCCATACCAACATCACCAAATGCTTCAAGCAATGTTTCGTTTTCGATATCATCGTTGCCTTCAATTTCGATACTGGTAATCGCTGGACGTTCTTTTACATTAATAATGACTATGTCATCATTCAGGTCCACATTGATATCGCTAAAAAAGCCCATTTCAAAGAGTTCTCGGATAATCTCCCCAGATGTCTCCTCTTCAAATTGATCACCTACTTTCAGACTTAGCGCATTAAAAACAGCACCCGCCGTGATCCGCTGCAATCCATTAACCCGTATATCTTTAACCAGCACCGGTTCTTCTGCAAATGCCACATTTGAGCTGAATAGAACAAATAGTATAAAAACTGGAAGAAATAGTGTTCTGATTTTTTTTATCACAATGCGTTTTAATGTTATGTTCGTTTAAGGCGTATCGAGCAAGTATAGATAAAACAATCCATTGACTCAATACGTATTTTTATTTAACCAATTATTCGACCAATGTCGATAAAAATGGCCAACACCATCATACAAAGTAGGACAAATAAACCCACACGCATAAACAGACCTTGAGCCTTTTCAGAAACAGGCTTACCTTTAACCGCTTCAATGAGGTAAAAAAACAAATGACCGCCATCTAACATAGGAATCGGCAATAAATTCATAACACCTAAACTAACGCTGACAAATGCCAAAAATTTTAAGAATGGTATTAGACCTATTGTGGCCGTTTTACCTGCATATTGAGCCAAACTAATAGGCCCACTTAAATTCTGCACAGATGCCTCTCCAATCAGCATTCTGCCAATTAACTTAACAGTTAATATTGAATAATGAACCGTTTGAGTGGCCGCTTCCGCTATCGCTGAAAAACCATTCAATGAATACGTAGTATAAAAGTCATTTGACACCTCATCGACCCATGGGGACACACCAATTCTTCCAATCGGGCTATCATTTTCTATAATTTTTTGCGGAATAAGGCGTAATGCTAAGCGCTCATTATTTCTTAGCACTATTATAGAAATGCTTTTTTCTGGGTTTGCACGAATAACTGAGACCCATTGTTGCCAACTATCGACCTCTTCATTATTGGCAGACAGAATCAAATCACCCCTCTTTAACCCCGCTAAATCAGCTGGCTCAGCAGAAACAATATTGCCAATCATCGGTTTTAATGTCGGCAAAAAAGGCTCAATACCAAGCTTATTAACAATATCGTTTGGCTCAGGAATACCTCCCGATTGGACGTTAAATTGAATGTCTTTTGTTTGTCCACCAGGTGTCTCAACGGTGAGATCAACCGAGCCATTATCAATCATTTCACTGGCAATTAAGCCAATGGCCACACGCCATATAGTTGCTGGACGATCATTGACAGCAAGAATTTCATCACCAACTTCAATACCTGAATGAATAGCAACACCAGCCGGGTCTAGTTTACCAACCACAGGCTTCAAACCTCTTTCGCCAACTGTTAGAATTAGCCAAAAAACCAAGAAGGCAAACACCAAATTAAAAACAGGGCCCGCTAAAACGATAAGGAAACGACTTAGCAGAGGTTTATTATTAAAGGCTAGCTTTTTCTCACTCTCTTCGACGTTTCCTTCACGCTCATCGAGCATTTTCACATAACCGCCTAACGGTATGCTTGCAATGACATATTCTGTCTCGTCATTTTTCCTTTTAAATTTAATTAACGGTTTACCAAAACCGACAGAAAAACGTAATACTTTCACACCACATTTACGCGCCACCCAAAAATGACCGAATTCATGAACGGTAACCAAAATACCTAAGGCCAAGATAAAAGAGGCCATTGAAATAATAATGCTCATTAACCATTCTCCAAACAATTTTTTGCAACCTGACGTGCTTCTGCATCTGCGCTTAAAACGCTTTCAATTGAGTCAGCAGGGCTCACTGTTGTAATACTCAACACCTGCTCAATCAATGTGGAAATACCAGTGAACGCTAATTCTTTTGCCAAAAATGCTTCAACGGCGACTTCATTTGCTGCATTTAAGATCGCTGGTGCTGTTCCTTTAGCATCTAAAGCTTCATAAGCTAAACGTAAGCAAGGGAATTTTTCATATGAGGCTGATTCAAATGTTAATTGATTATTCACTAGAAAATCCAGCGCTGACACGCCACTCTCATGCCTTTTTGGCCATGCTAATGCATGTGCTATGGGTGTGCGCATATCGGGGTTTCCAAGTTGCGCTAAAACAGACCCATCCACATAATCAATCATCGAATGAACAATACTTTGAGGATGTATCAGCACATCTATTAATTCAGCGGGCATATCAAATAAATAACTCGCTTCAATTAACTCCAAACCTTTATTCATCATAGTCGCTGAGTCAACAGAGATTTTATGCCCCATTGACCAGTTTGGGTGTGCACAAGCCTGCTCGACCGTTACATTATCCAACTCACTGGCATTAAGATTCAAAAAAGGCCCACCAGAAGCCGTTAAAATTAATTTTCTAACACCCTCAGCACGTTGCCCAGCCTTGTATGCATCGGGCATACATTGAAATAAAGCATTATGTTCGCTGTCTAACGGTAGCAAGGTGGCACCATTTTGTTTCACTACAGACATCAATAAATCACCCGATACAACTAAAGATTCTTTATTCGCCAGTAAAATTGTTTTACCTGCCTTAGCACCCGCTAAAGTTGACAATAAACCAACCGCTCCAACAATGGCTGCCACCACAATATCAGTCATTGAATGTTTAGCAACAAACTCTAAAGAATCCATGCCAGATAACACTTGGGTTTCACATGCGTCAGAGCGTTCCAATTTCCCTCTAAACGCATCTGCAAGCTCAGCATCTGGAACCACTGCATAAGTTGGCTTAAATTCTATACATTGCTCTAATAACCGCCCAATGTTTTTATTAGCTGTCAGTGCAACTACTCTGTAAGCATTCTTATTGAGTCTTATAACATCAAGCGTACTAACTCCAATTGAGCCAGTTGAGCCAAGCAAGCAAACACTTTTCATGTGAACAGTCTTGTCATTAACAGACAAGCAACATAAACAGGAGCTGCCGCAATAAGGCTATCAATACGATCAAGAACACCACCATGACCCGGTAAAATTGCCCCACTATCTTTAACGTTTACACGCCGCTTCATAAGACTTTCAAATAGATCCCCAAAAACCGAGACAAAGGCAACAAACACTGACACACTTATAAATATGGCACTGTTGTTAATTTCAAAATATTGATCTGCAAAAAAAGCCAACAATAAACAAGCTAATGCACCACCAATGACGCCTTCTATAGATTTTCCAGGACTAATAAGAGGTGATAATTTATGATGCCCAAATGAACGGCCAGCAAAATAAGCCCCACTATCTGCAATCCACATCAACAATAATAGGTACATTAAAAGCTCAGGGCCTTGTTCAAAATTGAGCCTCAACTGGTAAAGCGATATGAATATTAAACCAAGCAATAAATAGCCAATTAAAAGCATCACAGGGCGCGCTACTTTATTTGCCAGTAAATCTTGCGCTTTAGTTATCAGCAACACGATCGCCAATAACCAAAATATTAAACTAGCGTAAAAAAAACCACTTAAAAAAGGTTCATTTAAAAGCGTTAAACCAAACGAAAACAGCAAGCCAGTTATCGCAAATATAGATTTATATAGCTTGCTTTTTACAGCACTTAAAGCAGCCCATTCATAGCCAGCTATCAAAACAATTAGACTTAGAACCCCTATAAAATATGGTTCAGAAGAATACATTACAACCCAGACCACAGCTGGAATCAATACTATGGCTGTTAGAAGCCTCTTAGCGAGACTAGTCATTCCTTAACCATCTTCATCAAGTTGCTCACCTGTCTGTCCGAACCGACGCTCACGAGAAGAGAAATACTGAATGGCCACATCAAGAGCATTCTTATCAAAATCTGGCCAAAGTGTGTCTGTAAAATAAAGTTCACTATAAGCTATTTGCCAAAGTAAAAAATTACTAATTCGCTGCTCACCACCTGTTCTTATGAATAAATCAGGGTCTGGTATAGCTGCGGTGGATAAAAAGTCTTCTATGTTCAGGTCTGTTAAAGGAATGTCTTGACTGACTGCATGTGCCATCATACATTGGCTTGCCTGCGTAATATCCCATTGGCCACCATAATTTGCTGCAATGACCAGCAATAAACCAGTATTTTCAGCTGTTAATAACTCAACATCTATAATTTTTTGTTGTAACGACTGGGACAGTTTGGTTTTATCACCAATTATTTTCAAACGAATATTATTGTTATGTAATCGTTTTGCTTGTGTTTTTAGCGTCAACATAAACAAGTCCATCAGTACATTAACTTCTTTCGCTGGACGACGCCAATTTTCGCTGCTAAATGCAAACACTGTTAACACTTCTACACCGTAGCTAGCGCACGTTTCGATAGTGGTTCTTAATGCATCAACGCCCGCTTTATGGCCTGCTGTACGAGGTTTACCCTGAGCGGTAGCCCAACGCCCATTGCCATCCATTATGATGGCAATGTGCTTAGGGCTTTTTTTTATATTTTTTTTAACTTGGTTGTCAGTCACAAGAATCCTATTTATCTCTTTTGACAACGTCGTAAAAACTTAGATCAAGGTTAAGCACGACAGCACACGATGTTAGGTTCATTGCCTACATTGACATCAAGTCAGCTTCTTTTACCTCAAGGTGCTTATCAATATCTTTTACATGCTGATCGGTGATTTTCTGAATTTTTTCTTCACCAGAGCGAAGTTCATCTTCAGTAATCATCTTTTCTTTTAACGCCTCTTTAAACTCAGAGTTTGCGTCACGACGAATGTTTCTAATCGCAACTTTCGCAGCTTCTGCCTCACCACGAACCACTTTAACAAGATCGCGACGCCTTTCTTCTGTTAATGGTGGCATTGGTACACGAATGACATTACCAGCAGTCACTGGATTAAGCCCGAGATCTGCCTTCATAATAGCCTTTTCAACTGGGCCAATCATACCTGCTTCCCACGGCATAATAGACAATGTTCTAGCGTCTTCAATATTAACTGTTGCTACTTGATTTAAGGGTGTATCAACATCGTAGTAAGACACAACAATATGCTCTAGCAAACTTGGGTGCGCACGACCTGTACGAATTTTTGTCAATGCTTTTTGAAAAGACTCAACGGATTTACCCATTCTTAGGTTTCCATCTTTAACAATATCTTCAATCATAATTATCTCTACCGTTATTCTACAAGTGTGCCAATATCATCACCCATCACAAGACGTTTAATAGCACCTTTATCAAAAATATTAACGACCCTTAATGGTAACTTATGATCCCTACAAAGTACCAATGCTGTTGCGTCCATAACATTTAAACGCTGATCAATGGCTTCATCAAAACTAATACGTGAATACAGCGTGGCATCAGGGTTTTTAACCGGATCCTCAGAGTAAATGCCATCCACTTTTGTTGCTTTAATCAGCAATTCAGCCTCAACCTCAATACCTCTGAGGCTCGCTGCCGAATCAGTGGTAAAAAATGGATTACCGGTCCCTGCTGCAAAAATAACCACGCGGCCTTTCTCAAAATGTCTAACTGCTCTTCTACGTTTAAAGCTTTCGCATACTTGGTTAATTTGAAGCGCTGACATAACGCGAACATCCTGACCAAGAGACTCTAATGAATCTTGCATCGCTAAGGCATTAATGACTGTCGCCAACATACCCATATGATCACTGGTCACACGATTCATAACATCTGAAGCTACTTCAGAACCACGTAAAATATTTCCACCACCTATAACAAGACCAACTTGAACACCAATGTCACATAGCTGCTTAACTTCTTCTGCTAGCCTTAAAACTGTATTACCATCAATACCACCAGCGGAGTCGCCCATAAAGGCTTCCCCGCTGAGTTTTAGCAATATTCGTTTATATGTCAACTCGCTCATTAAATTAATCGCCTCGTACTTGAGCCATTACTTCAGATGCAAAATCTTCTTCTTTCTTCTCGATACCTTCACCTACTTCAAAGCGTACGAAAGATACGACTTTAGCATTATTAGATTTTAATAATTGCTCAACCGTAACATCACCATCTTTAACGAATGGTTGACCCAATAAGGTGACTTCTTTTAAGAATTTTTTAACTTTACCAACGATCATTTTTTCAACAATCTCAGGTGGCTTACCACTTTCAGCAGCTTGCCCTTTAAAAATTTCTTTTTCCTTTTCAATAGCCTCTGCAGGTACTTCTGCTTCAGAAATACATAAAGGATTGGTCGCAGCAACATGCATAGCAATATCTTTTGCTAATTCAACAGACCCACCTTCCAATTCAACCAACACCCCAATACGGATACCGTGCAAATATGAACCGACAACGCCTGATTCAGGCTTAATGGTTTGAAAACGTCGAACATTAATGTTTTCACCAACTTTAGCAATCAATGCACGTCGTTTTTCATCAACTGTCACAGATTCACCGTCAATCGTTGCATTATTTAATGCTTCAACATCAGCGACGTCATTATTAACAATCGTGTTTGCAACCACTGTAGCAAACTCAACAAAATCATCACCTTTTGAAACAAAGTCAGTTTCACTGTTAATTTCAACAATCGTTGTTGCTGATCCATCACCGGACGTTGCAACCTTTAAAACACCTTCAGCAGCAATACGCCCTGCTTTTTTATCTGCTTTTGCCATGCCTGATTTACGCATGTTTTCAATCGCAACTTCTAAATCACCACCTGTTTCTACTAATGCTTTTTTGCACTCCATCATGCCAGAACCCGTTCTTTCACGTAATTCTTTGACCATTGCAGCTGTTACACTCATTCTAAACCTCTGTCTATATTAATTAATCATAAAAACGCCCCCAACAGGAGGCGTTCATTGTCTTCTAAGCTGTAGCGATTAACCTTCTTTGCTTACTTCTTCAGTTGCTGCTTTTTTTACCGCTGTTTTTTTCACAGCCGGTTTTTTAGAAACTGATTTAGCCACTTCTTTATTATCAACTAATTCTTTAATTACGCTGGCTTTACCTTCAAGAATCGCACCGGCAAAACTTTGGCAATATAGTGTTAAGGCTCTGATTGAGTCATCGTTACCTGGTATTACATAATCCACATCATTAGGTTTATTGTTTGAATCAACAATACCAATCACTGGAATACCTAATTTAGCCGCTTCTTTAACTGCGATTTTTTCATAGCCTACATCCATTACTACAATAGCATCGGGTGGGCCTTTAAGGTCTTTAATACCACCAACACTGCGCTCTAGTTTTTCCAGCTGGCGCATGAACTTTAAACCTTCTTTTTTGCTAAAACGATTCAAGCTACCGTCTTCACGCATCGTTTCAAGTTCTTTTAAACGATTAATTGATTTTTTGATGGTACCGAAGTTTGTCAACATACCACCTAACCAACGGTGATCAACATATGGCATGCTGCAACGTTTTGCTTCTTCTGCAACTGTTTTACGAGCGGCTTTTTTTGTTCCAACAAACATGATAGTGCCTTTGTTTGCTGCTAGTTTGTTGATGAAATTTAATGCATCATTAAAAAGAGGTAAGGTTTTCTCTAAGTTAATGATATGAATTTTGCCACGCTCACCAAAGATGTAAGGGGCCATTTTAGGGTTCCAGTACCTCGTTTGGTGACCAAAATGGACACCAGCTTCGAGCATTTCACGCATTGTGATTTTAGACATTTCTTTTAATTCCTTATGTTATAGCCAGCCAGATAATCTGACATGACTCGGGTTGATAACTACCACGCATCCCAAACGGTAACCTGATTTAATTCAAGCACCCTACCGGATGTGTTGATGCATGTGATCGTTGTTGCCAAAAGTGGCGACGCTTTATACCATATCTAGAGCCAAACAGCAATTTAAACCTAAAATATTAGTGTTATGCCTAAGCTGTAAAAAAACCTTAAATTCATCTATTAAGCGTTATAATCTGTCACTTGTTTGACATTCTGAAACCACTTTATTTATTAAAATATGAGTATTACTTTAAAAACACCCCCTGAAATTGAAAAAATGCGTGTCGCTGGCCGTTTAGCTGCTGAAGTTCTCGAGATGATCAGGGAATATGTTGTTCCAGGTGTCACTACAGAGGAGCTTAACCAACGTTGTCACGACTTCATGGTTAACACCCAAAAAACAATCCCCGCCCCGCTTAATTACCATGGCTTTCCAAAATCAATCTGCACCTCGGTTAACCAAACTGTTTGCCACGGTATCCCCAACCATAAAAAACTTAAAAAAGGAGATATCGTCAATATTGATATCACCGTTATTAAAGATGAGTTCCATGGTGATACCAGTGAAATGTTCGTTGTTGGTGAACCAAGCATTTTAGCCAAGCGTCTTATCGATACCACACAAAAAGCTTTATACCTAGGCATTAGCATGGTTATGCCCGGCGCAAGACTTGGTGATATTGGCCATGCTATTCAAAAATTTGCAGAAAGCAGGCGTTACTCTATTGTTCGAGAGTATTGTGGTCATGGTATTGGGCGCGTTTTTCATGAAGAGCCCCAAGTTTTACATTACGGCGAACCTAATACCGGTACCACACTAGAAGAGGGCATGACCTTTACTATAGAACCGATGATTAATGCTGGCAAAAGGAATGTAAAAACACTGGCAGATGATTGGACCGTGGTTACTAAAGACCGCAGCCTATCTGCACAGTTTGAACACACCTTAACGGTCACATCCACTGGGTTTGAAATTTTTACCGTTCGAGATAACGAGGCCATTGAAGCAACCCATATTCCACCAGAGTTATATAAATCATGACATCTCTTCCTACTGAAAATGAACCAGCCGCGCATAAAATTGCTGATATTAAAGCGCTAATTCAAGCCTTTAATAATGAATTACATACACGCGCTAAGTCTGGTGAAACGGTAGAAACACTTCTAAAAGCTCGTAGTGATTTTATCGATCAATTACTTACCAACTATTGGAATGAAATATTAGGTCCCTATTCTAACCAACTGGCCTTAATTGCCACCGGTGGTTATGGCCGCGCGGAACTGCACCCTTTTTCCGATATTGATTTACTCATTATCTTTGATGAATCCGAGCTCGACAATTACAAAACAGAACTCGAATCGTTCTCGACATTCCTATGGGATATTGGTCTTAAGCCGGGTCTAAGTGTACGAACAATTTCAGACTGCCTAGAGCAATCTAAGTTAGATATTACGGTTATTACAAACCTTATGGAAGCTCGCCTCATCACAGGTTCAGAGGCTTTCTTTTCTGACATGCAAGATCAGATCAGTATCGATAATCTTTGGTCGCCGGTTGCATTTTTTCGCGAAAAAGTAGCAGAACAACACAACAGACACTTGAAGTTTGGCAATACCGCTTACAACCTAGAACCTGATATGAAAGAAGGGCCAGGTGGGTTACGAGACATTCAAACGATTCAATGGATTACCCAGCGTTATTTTGGTTCCAATTCACTTGGTGAATTGGTAAATCATGCGTTTCTTACTAAAAATGAGTATCGCTCACTGGTAAAAGGGCAACGCTTTCTTTGGAAAGTCCGTTTCGAATTACACCTTTTAGCGAATCGACCTGAAAACCGCCTGCTATTTGATTATCAAAAAAACCTTGCCTTAGCCTTTGGTTTTGAAGATGGCGATAACAACCTTGCTGTCGAATCATTTATGCAGCTGTACTACCGTACTGTGATGGACCTTGAGCGCATTAATGAACTGGTCTTGCAAATATTTAATGAGGCGTTAGAAAATAAAGTCATGGATGTGACCCCTATCAATGAATCTTTTAGGATCATTAATGATTATATCGAGGTGACGCATCCAGATACCTTTAAAACAACACCTACTGCTCTACTCGATATTATCCTTCAATTACAAAAACATGAAGATGTAAAGGGGATCAGATCAGCAACTATCCGCTTAATACGCGAGTCTTTACACCTCGTTGATGATGAGTTCAGGGCAAACCCTCGAGCTAAACGTTTATTTTTAGATATTCTTCGCCAACCGCATGGCATCACCCATCAATTTCGTCGGATGAATCGCTACGGTTTATTAGCGGCTTATATTCCAGCCTTTGACGATATTATCGGGCGTATGCAGTATGACTTATTTCATGCCTATACCGTTGATCAGCACACCCTATTTATCGTTAGAAACCTAAGACGGTTTGCCTTAGAAAAGCACCGTGACGACCTGCCGCATTGTTTCGATGTCTTTCAAGAAATTCGCAAACCTGAGTTACTTTATTTAGCTGGCTTATTTCATGATATTGCTAAAGGCCGCGGCGGCAACCATGCAGAACTTGGCATGCATGATGCCATCGAATTTTGCCGCCAGCATGGCTACAATTCTTATGACACCAACCTTGTCGGTTGGCTGGTTCAAAACCACCTAATCATGTCAATGACCGCGCAGCGTAAGGATATTAATGACCCCGCTGTTATTCATAAATTTGCCTCTAAAATTGGCAGTCTTGAGTACCTTGATTACCTCTACCTACTAACCGTTGCAGATATTAGAGCAACAAACCCAACGCTGTGGAACGACTGGAAAGGCTCGTTATTAAAAGAACTCTACAACAACACTCAGCAACTTTTACGTCGCGGATTACAAACGGTCACTGATGAATTAAGTGACGAAATCAAAGACATGCAGTATCAGGCTAGACAAGGCCTTAATATCCGTGGCTTAAGTGATGATAAAATTGATCGAGTATGGCGAACGATCAGTAAGGATTATTTTTCACGGTTTTCTGTTGAAGATAGTATTTGGCACACATTGGCCATATCATCTTGTCGTCAAGAAGAGATGCCACTGGTCTTACTACGCCCACAAACACATCGCGGTGGCGCAGAAATTTTTATTTACGTAGATGATCGCGCTGGCACATTTGCTATCTGCACAGCAACGCTCGATCAGCTTGGCCTTAATATTTTAGATGCTCGAATCATTACCACTAATGAAGACCTCGCATTGATTAGTTTCCATGTTTTAGAAGATAACGGCAGCCCTATTCCCGACCTTACTCGTGAACAATCTATCGTCAACGTCTTACGTGCTAATTTAATAGCGCCAGACCAATCAGTTTTATCGGTTGATAGGCATAGGCCTCGCCAATCTCAACACTTCAACATTAAAACGACTATCAGCTTTAAAAGTGATTATCAAAAACGCTACACCATTTTAGAAATACGCACACAAGACCAACCCGGTGTTTTATCCACCATTGGGCAATGCTTTAGTGCCTGTAAAGTTAACGTGCGAAATGCAAAAATTACCACCTTAGGTTCAACCGCTGAAGATATTTTCTATATTACCGATAGCGATAACAAAATGATTGAAGATTCCGAGATCATCGATCAGCTAAAAGAAAGCTTAATTGAAAAACTGACTTCGTCGCAAAACAGTACTACTTGATTCTAATTTGGCGGTACTTCTGCGCCAATACTTTAGGTTCCGCATTAAAAAAATATGCCCACCTTAAAGACCACATTAACAGGACTGTTTTCACGACCCCATTAACCTGCCAACGCCGGCAGGATGTGGTAACAGTTTCTTTAAGGCATATCGGCTTTGAAACTTTTTTTAGTTTTTTGCTTATTGCAATATCTTCCATAAGCTCAATGCACGGGTAGCCGCCTACCTGTTCAAACAAGTGCTTTGAAACAAACATTGCATGGTCCCCTGTTACGATACCGGTCAAACAAGAGCGCCAATTCATCATCGTTTCAATTATTCGAAAAACAATTGCTGTGTCGTCCAACTTGACCTTAAAACGTCCCCAACAAAGAGTTGGCTGTTTCGGTTGCTTTAATAGTTTTTTAATGGCCCTGCCTGCTAGCAGGGTATCTGCATGTAAAAAAAGCAATACCTTTCCACGTGCTACTTGTGCACCTTTATTAAGTTGCACCGCACGTCCTGCTGAAGAGACCACCAGCTGTTCAACAAGGCCTTCTGTGCAGCAGACCGTCTTATCGGTGCTGCCGCCATCTACCACTATAATTTCGACACCTTCCCTTCTAAGCGATTGTAACGATGCCAGCGTTACCGGTAAGGCCGTCTCCTCATTCAGCGTGGGAATAATAATAGATAGCTCAGGCATTAATAACAGCCCCTTCTATAGGATATTTTTATAATCACTGCTTTAAGGCGCCACCACAGCTTGAACCACTACCCGCCGTGCAACCATAACAATGATCGGCTACCGTAATGGCTTGTGATTCAAAATCAAGCCCTAAACACTCGCTAATATGCCTCTTTGATTTAAGCTGGCCAGCAGGCAAGCCTAGCATTTGATTAAAATCGCAATCGTACACATAACCTGCCCAATCAACACTTAAAGTACTTTTACACATCACTTGATCAAGGTTAACCGCATGGTGCGCAGTTTTAAGTACGTTCATATATTCGTCAAACTGACTTGTTGAAATCAGCCAGCTACCAAACCGCTTAATGGGCATATTTGTTATCGTGAACAAACGCGTAAACACAATGCCGAAGTGTTCAAATAAATGGTCTTTATAATCCGCTTCAAGAGCCGACTGATCTGGCGGTAATTGAGTACCCTGTGGGTTATATACAAGGTTTAGCTCTAATGTTTCCCCATAACCGAGGGTATTTAGTTTTTTTAACGCAGTGATACTCTTTTCAAAGACACCCTTACCACGTTGTGCATCTACATTATCACTGGAGTAGCATGGTAAGGAGGCAACAATTTGTACTTTATTAGATGCTAAAAAATCAGCCAAATATTCATAACCCGGTTCTTCAAGAATCGTTAAATTGCAGCGATCAATGACCTCCACTCCTCTATTTCTCGCTTCTATAACAACATATTGAAAACAAGGGTTCATTTCTGGCGCACCGCCGGTCAAATCGAGTGTTTTAATAGCCTGCTGATCTATAAAATTAAAGACTTGATCGATAGTTTCTTTCGCCATTATTTCTTTACGTGTCGGACCAGCATTAACATGACAGTGTAAGCAGGACTGGTTACACAAATACCCCATGTTTACTTGTAACGTGTGAAGTTTAGTTCGTGTTATCGCAGGGAAGTTTGTATCCACTAGCTTAGCTAACGTTGGGTGCATAGTTAACTCCGCCTAGCTAAATGGTAGCGTTTTAAAATTTTTAGCAATTTTGTAGGCTGATGGTTCTTTTTCCAGACCCCCGCTGTATATTTACTTGCTTCAGCCCATGTTGGGTACACATGAATCGTTGCTAATATTTTATTTAAGCCCAACCCATGCTTCATGGCTAAAACAAACTCAGGCAGTATTTCACCAGCATGTTCTCCAACAATGGTAACGCCTAAAATATGATCTTTTCCTGCTGCAGTTAGCACTTTAACAAACCCTTCTGTTTTACCCTCTACAATGGCTCTATCAAGTTCATTAAACTCAAATTTTGTTGTCTCTATTTGCAAGCCCGCCGCTTTTGCTGATTGCTCGTTATAACCCACACTGGCTATTTCTGGCTCTGTAAAGGTCACCCTTGGGATCACCCTTCGGTCTGCTTTAAAACGCCAAAAATCACCAAATAAACTATTCACAACGCTATACCAAGCAAAATGTGCAGCGGTATGGGTAAATTGGTAAGGCCCAGCGACATCTCCACAAGCGTATATGGTGGGCACATGGGTTCTCATGTATTTATCGACCTTTATCGTACCCGATTGTGTTAATTGAACCCCAAGCTCTTGCAAACCTAAACCAGCAACATTGGCCTCTCGTCCAACAGCAAAGAGTACCGCATCAAAAATAAGTTTTAACGGCTTACCTTGTGCCGATTTAAGCGTGGCGACACATTGATTATTGTCCATTGCGAAGGAATCAACCGAATATTGTAGTTTTAATTCAACACCATCGTGTTCCAAATGAGTCATTAACACACCGACTGACTCTTCATCCTCAGACGGCATAATGCGATCGGCGTTATCAATAAGGGTTACCTTGCTGCCTAATCTACTAAAACTCTGACCCAATTCACAACCAATAGGCCCAGCCCCAACAACAAGAAGGTGTTTCGGTTGTTCACGCAATGACCAGATTGTGTCCGATGTGTAATAAGGAACTTGATCAACCCCTTCAATCGTTGGTATCCGTGGTTTAGCACCGGTCGCAACAATAATATGTCGGCTGCTAATGATTCGATCGCCAACGGCTATTTCCCAAGGTGATAACACACGCGCTTCAGCTTGCATACACTCAACACCCAATTGAGTGTAACGTTCTACAGAATCATGCGGTTCAATTTGCTTGATAACCGACGATACACGCTCCATAACCTCAGCAAAATCAAATTCTGCCGAAGCACTGTTTATACCATAGTGCTTACTTCTGCTTAATTCTGCTAAAAAACGGCTAGACTTAATCAGTGATTTTGAGGGCACACAACCACTATAGAGGCAATCGCCCCCCATTTTATTTTTTTCAATTAACAAGACTTTAGCGTTTACTGCTGCTGCAAGATAAGCGCTTACTAACCCCGCAGAACCACCACCGATTACAACTAAGTTATAATCAAAAACCTTAGGTTTTTTATAGGACGTTAAAATTTTATAACGTCGAATAATAGTCGGCACGGTTTTGGCGAATAAGGGAAATAGCCCCAGTAACGCAAATGAAATAGCGACTGCTGGCGATAAAACATCTGACACCTGTTCAACCTTAGTTAATTGCGTACCTGCATTAACAAACAATATTGTGGCTGGCAACATACCTATTTGACTAACCCAAAAATAGCTCCTTAATTTAATAGGTGTCAGCCCCATTAACAGGTTAACAAGCCAAAATGGAAACAGCACAATTAAACGTAATGTAAAAAGGTAAAAAGCCCCTTCTTTTTTGATCCCGGCATTTACATCGGTAAGTTTATCGGAAAATTTTAGCTGCACTGTCTCCTTCAAAATATAACGAGACAATAAAAAAGCTAAACTCGCCCCTATTGTTGATGCAAATGAAACTAATATAACGCCCCAAAACAAACCAAAAATTGCACCCGCCGCCAAGGTCAGAATACTAGCTCCCGGTATAGAAATAGCCGTTGAAATAATATAAAAAACAAAAAACCAAGCGGAAGTTTGCCAGGGGTTTGCAATGTAATAAGCGGCTAATTCATCGTTTTTTTCTTTTAAAACAGTTAAATCGATATATTGATCAAAACCTAACCAATAAAAACCTACAAACAACAACGCTAGAAGGCCTATTAAGCAAACTTTTCGCGATTTAAACATCCATATATTCCCAGCTTCGCCACCCAGCAAATTCTGGATAATAAAGCCCTAACATAATAGGTCGCGACTCCTTTTTGCTCATCAATTGGGCATAACGTTCAAGTTGAGCCTTATATCGTGTCACTTCAGCGTCCAAAAACTGCTCCTTATCATCGTCATCATGGCGGCTTGTTTTAAAATCAATAATCCAACGTTTACCCTCATCAACAAAGGTTCTGTCTAATCGGTAATGAATGATCGCTTCATCCACTACTCCTGACAGCGATAATTCAAACTGACTATCTTCATGCTGATTATTAAGAACCCATTGACCACGCGAATCTTTCACACAAACATCAAGAACGTGTAAAACACGCTTAGTAGCTTCATCAAGGTGCCGAGGTAAGACGCCAAGCTCTACAAGTTGCTGTTGAACCTTTACTCGCATCATTCCATCATCAACTTTTAAACAGCCTTGCTCACCCATTATTTGCATCCATTGATGACAAACAGTCCCGACCGATGCGGCTAAATCTGAGGCCCAATCATATTCAATGATATTTGTTTGTAGCCGTATCCTATTATCTAAACCATGCTGATAATCCAGCATTGAATAATCTTTTTTATCAATATCGTATATATTTATTTTCTTTAAATAACAATTTGTTAGAGCCTTATTATCATCTAGTTTGTTATCTGAAAATTTAATAACAACCTCATCTTTAATTGTCGGCCAAAGCAAACCAAGTAAGGTATTACTCGCAGGCGTTTTAGCCTCTTGTGTTTTTTCGTTAAGCGTTAAGCAAAAACTTAAATGTAATTGTTTTTTAGCACGGGTCGCCGCCACATATAACAATCGCTGACTTTCATGAATGGCCTTTTCCTGCTCTACCCTATTTAAATAATTAACAATGGCATCATCCTCGTTCGCCCCCACTTCCTTAAGGGGTGCAATCATTAACTCACTACCTCCCGCTATCTCCGAAGGGCGTTCTAGCCAAGACAATAAACGTGACTCATCTCGCCCTGAGCGTCTATCTAAGCCCGGCAAAATTACATGATCAAACTCCAAACCTTTAGCTTTATGTATCGTCATTATCTGTAATGTATCAGGCGCTTGTGTGTTTGGAGCTGCGTACAGTTTATCAATCTGCTCTTCAAGCTCTGTGATATCAACACTGCCTTTATCAAGCTCTAACATTTGCAAACACTCAAAAAACCGTTCGCAATCGGCTAAATCAGCAGCAGACGATAAACCCTCAGGGCCTAACAACTCAGACCATAAACCAAGTATTGAGTCGGTCACACTCATCTGTTCTCGATACGAGAGTGCAACCTTAAAATGTGATACCACATGGGCAATACTCCTTTGCCCGTCTTGCGATAATTCCTGTATCCGTTCACTGTGTTGTATTAACTGCCAGACCGTTTCATTCGTTTCGCCTTCTAGTAACAAATGCATATCTACCAAACTTAGAACACACCATGGCGCACGTAATACGGATAACCACGCCAACCGATCTGCCGGGTGTAAATAGGCTCGTGTCAGGGACATTAAATCAATCACTGTTTGTCGTGTATTAAGTGGGTCAATATCACTGGCTTGATAAGCCACAGATGCCTCATTTAACGCGATAACCAACTCACTTAAGCTCTTACGCCCTCGAACCAACACACCGATTGACTCATTAGGCGATGTTTGTTGAATCTGCTGAATTAAGGCTAATAAGCCTTTACCCTCTTGAACTCTGCTTTCATACGGGTAATATTGAACGCCATTAGTTGCAGCTTGTGCTGTTTTAAATGCTATTGAAACTTTATAAGAAATAGCACCACTGAATATATTATCACTTGGCGGCATAATCCGGCTAAACGCCTCATTTACCCAGTTAATAACCCCTTCTTGCGAGCGAAAATTAACCGCAATATTAACCGGTTTAATATTCTTAACTTCACCCAAACCATCTTGCTGAGTTTTTAAAAACAAGCCAACCTCAGCCTGACGAAACCGATAAATAGATTGCATCGGGTCACCCACCAAAAATAATGTTCGCCCATCGCCTTCTTGCCAACCTGCCACTAAATCTTTTAATAACATAAATTGAGTTTCAGACGTGTCTTGAAACTCATCAACAAGCATGTGTTGCAGTTGGTAATCTAGCTTTAAACCAACATCGGTCATTCCGCTCGCATCATGAATCGCTCGACTGGCACTTAATGACACTTCACAAAAATCAACACAACCCATCTGTTGAAACACCAATCGTAAATGAGCAACGGCTTGCGGCAAGATCAATAATAAAGCTTGAATAATTTGCCACTGTTGATCGCTATATCCTGGACTTGGCAGGTAACGCAACCAAGCCATCGCTTCGGTTAATTCATCATTTTCTTGTAAGGCCAACAACAACGCTTTGTAGTCATTCTTTTTATCTGTGTACAGAGCCTTTTGATCTTTATTACTGGCTTGACTGACGGGTGGAAAACCCATTTTTGCATCTGCTTGTTTACGCCAAGTTCCCGCACCGGTGAGCAAAAAGTCCCTCAAGATTAACCAATCATTTAATGAATCAGCCGAGGTGTCCAACTCATCAAGGTGTTCAGCCAAGTAACACACAGGTGACGCTTTATCACTTAAATTAGTTGCCGCAAACTGTAGTAAATCTTTTAGAACATCTGCTTGCTGTTGACTCAGATGCCGCACAATATCAGCCAGTGTTGACTCGACCGTTTGCGTTAAAACGTTTTCTAATGCTTCACGTTTAGCTGCATCAGAGTCACTCATTAAGACGTGGCGTAGCCATTGGTCTCTTGAAGCTAACATCGATGAAATTAAATCTTCAGCTCGTGACAAATGGTTATCCACATGAGTTAACAGTAACCTTATCGCTTCGCCAACACGGTCATTACTGTCAAGTTCTTTTAAACAGTTGCTAGCTGCTTGAGTGTATAGAGAACTGGCATCTTGTTGAATGTTGGGCAAAGAACCAAACTGTGCAGTAATTGGCATTTGCTTCACTAAGTGCGCACACAATGAATCAATGGTTTGCACTCGTAAACGGTTTGGGTTTTGTAACAGATGCCATTGTAAGGCTTCATCACGCTCGAGCACTTTTGCAGCAACTAACCATGTTTGTGCTTCAAACTCATTCTCAGGACAAGGCTTGGTCGCTAGCTTAATCGACTCTATGATACGCAGGTGCATTTCAGCCGCTGCTTTTTTCGTGAAGGTAATCGCTAAAATTTCTTCAGGGTTATTAACAATACTTAGTAAATGCAAAAACCTTAGCGTTAATAAACTGGTTTTTCCCGAACCGGCAGGCGCTTGAACGATAAACGATTGGTTAACATCCAGCACCTCTTGTCGTTGAGCAATATCATGCGGTTTACTCATCTTCAGCAGCCCTTTGCGTTATTTGTTCATTAATACGGCATAGACTAGTCAAATCACAATATTGGCAAGCCTTGGCCGTTGGGCTCACACGTGCATTAGCTGTAACAAACTCATCGGACAAACCACCCAACACTGTACGCCAATGACCCATTTGACTATTCCATTGATCATAGTCTGCTTTTACTTTTTTATCCGCTAAGTTTTTTAATGTAGAAAAGTGATCGTCACTATCCGTTAAACCTTGATACTGAGTTTGGCCTTTTTTAAGTTGTGCAAAACTGATGCTACCTACATTACCTTCACTAAATACACTATACAGTGGTAATTGTGGCTCTTCAGGCCGCAGACCAAACCAACTATTAATACTGCAATCACCTGTTTTATAATCAATAATCGCTAATGAACCATCTGGTAGCTTATCCACACGATCAATAATGGTGTTAAGTTGTAATTCTCCAACGCTTAACAACTGCTTTAATTCCGTTGCAATAACCTCAAACGGCTCTCGTTGGCGATCTATGTTCAGCCATGCCATTAATAATTGCGTGATTCTTTCGGTTTCTAGCTGACCCAGTGCTTTCTTTAAAATAGCGGTCCGTTTACTTTCAGTTTGAACGACAGCCGTCACAATCGCTTTGACCAGCTCATATTGTTCATCAACTGATAAATCACATAAGGCTTTATGCGTTTTAATCTTCGTCCATAGCTCTTCTAAACTTCGATGTACAAGACTACCGCGTAAGCGTGCATCTATTCCTGGCTCAGGCTCTTGTAAAGCGTTCGTTTGCAAACGAAAATGCACATAAGCTTTAAATGGACACGCGGCTTGATCTTTCAATATGCTGACACCACCGCGCACTGTTTCGCTTTTTTCTAGCAATGGCCCGGAAACATCTTCAATCCATTTAAAATTCTTATTACCTACTCGGTGTTCAATTGGATTCACGGGTAGTTGTTGTAATAACTGCTCCTTTGTTATCACAGGGTAACCTTCTATCAGTGAGCTCTTTGCTTGTAGTGTTTCATCCTTAACATGAGAAAAACTAAACACCACTGTTTTTGCTGAGCGAGCCCAGTTTTTTGTGATTATTTTCGCATGTTGATATTGGTGTTCAGCAGATGATTGAACCAAACCTTTATTGCGCTGTTCGGCAAGCGGTAAAAAAGGGCTAGGGTTTGGCGATTGTGGCCATGTTTTATCATCTAAACCACACACCCATAACGCATCAAACGTATGTCCTGATGCCTCCATTAAACCCATTATTTGAATCGCTGCTGTTGGGGTTTCAGGTTGAAAAACACGTTCAAGTAGTATTTTTCGTAATGCATTTAGTGCCGTTTCAAAGGTGATTACACTATACACCTCATCCAAGGTTGAAAAACTTTTCAACACATCGTCCCACACTTGGAATACTTGGTATTCTGTGGAGCTTAATACTCGATCGCCTTGCACCCCCATGGTGGCTAAAAAAGACCTAAACAGCTGTACCCAGTCTGACGGCAGCACACGGTTTGGCTTTGCCTCTAGTAGCTCTATTACCTCATTTAAACACTTAAGCAGTAACGGGCATAAAGACTCATCGTCTTTAGGTGCCTGAAGACTATTGCGTAACTGCTTGACCGAGCAGGACAAGATGCCTTTTTTACGTAGAACAACTTCCAATCGTGCGCGCTGACCCCATTCCTTTTGCCCCGCCGTAATAAAAGAAGAACGAAGCAATAGACACAGTTCACTAAAAGTTATTGGTTGGCTACAAAATTGTAACAACCGAAGGCTTTGTTGAATGGGAGAATAGCTTAATAAAGACTGGCCCAACGACACGTTATATGGTTTTTCAAAAGGTACATCTACTGGGTAAACAACACTGGGATAAAAAACCGTTTTAAAGGCTGACTCAATCGATTCTCGCATGACTTCTAAATCTGGCACGACTATACCGATCATATTGTCAGGGTTTTCATCCAAACGCTCTCTTGCCCATTGCGCCATTAGCTTCACTTCTTCTTTACGATCAATAGCTTTAAGCACATGCGTCTGGTTTGTAGCAGCCTCTGCAGAAAACTCGCTAAGTTGATGCCCTTTCTCTATTAACAATGCATGCAATGACTGTTGTGTCGGCGTATAAATTTCAAACCCTGAAAAAATAATCTGATTTGGCAATGGCAAACAATCTTGATCTACCAATTCACTTACCGTTTTTATTAACTGCGCACGATCTATCCAAGCTGATTTATTTAATTCATCTTTATACGCATCATGCCATTGGTTAAACGAGGCCATATCAACACCGGTAGAAATATCATTCACCGCGTTTTCAGCGATCATCCATTGCAGGCTTAGTTGTCTGGCTTTACTGGCTGCTTTGGCCGTTGCTGGTACGTTTAATAACTCAGCACCCAAGGTCTGTCGTATAACACGTTCCCAAATAACTAGCGCTTGTTCCTGTGTTAATAGAGTTTTATTCACTAACGAAGCCGATGCCTCATTGCTTTGCAGATCAAACCGTCGTTGCCAGCACTGTAATAACCAAACATCAAACGACATAATCATAGGCGAATCCCAGACAGCCGCACCTTCATCCACTAGCGCTTGTTCAACCCGACTTGTTAAGTGTCGTGATAAACGCTGATTCACGGTAATCACGACTGCGCCCTGTTTTATTGCTTTAAAAAAATCTGAAAAATTCATTTAACTAGCGTATCAAAATCCATCTATTAAATCAGAACAACAGCCTCATTATGAGGCTACTTAATGAGTCCATTATCATTGAATTCTAATTCTCCCTTAATACGCCTAAAAACTGCCTTAAAAATGATCCATATTAAAAAAACCACAAGTATTTATATTTTCTATTTGCAACCGTCTTAATCCTTGTAGTAGTGTGGGTTCTCAGCAGTATTGTGCCCCTTAAAGAAGCCCTTGGTTGATCTCTTATTTGATGTTTTCCATGATTATTTATTGGCAAGTTTAGGTTTGGCTATTGGACTCTATATCAGGTTATTCTTATAAAAGTCTCAATAAACACCAACACTTACAGTACACAACTGTTCAAAATAACTGACCTACAATACGCCACATCTCTTCGTTCTCTATTGTGGATCCACTATTTGCTAGCACTATCGCAATAGATTTTACTGAGGTAAATTATGAATGAACTTAAGTTAGACAATATGCAATCAATGATAGCTGCGGACGAAGTAAGTGCGATTTCATCAGCACTGCTTTCCGAAATATTCCATGGTTTTGAAGAAGCTATTTTAGTTGCCGATACCAATCGACGCCTAGTGTATATGAACTTGGCAGCAGAACGTTTATTTGGTTACTCGAAACAGCAGCTGTATGGAAAAGTGTCCCAAATACTGTATGCAGATGAAAACGATTTTTCAGAACAAGGCCGACATCGCTATAACCTAGCAAGCGAAAAGCCTACAGAAAACTATAGGATTTTATATCGCCGTTCGGACGGAGAAATTTTCCTTGGCGTAACAACAGGGACCATTATGCATTCTTCTGATGGAGCTGTCATTGGATTTTTAGGCCTTATCCGCCCTGCACGCTCAGCCGACCAATCTTTAGATGCCCTGCAAAAAATTCACAATGTAACCTCTGACCTTAGCTTAAGTTATGAGCAAAAAATAGAATCATTATTGACCATTGGCCTTAATCATTTTGGTCTGGAAACAGCCATAATGTCTCATATTGCAGGCAATGTGTATACGGTTGAAAACTGCGTCGATTTTAATGGTCAATTAAAGCCAAAAACACAATTTGACCTAGAGGGAACTTACTGTGTTCACACATTAAAAGAAAATAAAACTGTTGGCTTTCATTTTGTAGGTAAGAGTCAAATTCAAAACCACCCTTGCTACAAGAACTTCCAATTAGAATCATACATAGGCACGCCATTAAAACTGGATGGCAAACTCTATGGAACCGTAAATTTCACCAGCTCCTCTCCTGTAGACCCTTTTTGTAAGGACGACTACATCTTGATGCAGTTACTCTCTGATACCTTCAGCTACCTGTTATACAAAAAAGTATCAGAAGAAGAATTAGAAACCTTAGCAAGAATTGATGAGTTAACCAGCCTACCTAACCGACGAGCCACCTTTGAGCGTCTGCATCAACTCATTGATCAATCCAATAGATTTTTCAAAAAGCTTTGTGTATTGTCTATAGACCTTGATCATTTTAAAAGCATTAATGACAAATACGGACATGCCGCAGGCGATCAAGCATTGGTAGAATTTGCACAAATAGCGTCAGGTATAGGCCGAAAAACTGATTTTTGTGGACGAATCGGGGGAGAAGAATTTATCTTTGTGCTAACTGGTGCAAACATAGAACGTGCAGAGGAATTTGGTAACAAGCTAAGACACACTTTAGCTTTACACCCCGTCAAGCTAAACAGCGAAGAGTTTATTACGATAACTATCAGTGCCGGCGTTGCCATGTTTGACAACAACGAGTCCATTGAAAGCCTCTTAGCTCGCGCTGACGAGGCTATGTACAACGCCAAACAACAAGGTCGAGATCGCGTAATGATTGCACCACCCTCACCTTAGTATAAGGGTAACTAAGTTGAACCTGTGAGCCACAAAACTAATATGGACAAAAGTTATGAATAAACCAATCGCACAACTAGGGCCAAGCACAGATCGAACCGCTAAAACTATCTACATTCTGTATCTGGTAGGGCTTGTTTTTGGTATCACTAGCATCATTGGCATCGTCATGGCCTACCTTAACCAAAACGACTCACCGGAATGGTTAAAAAGCCATTATCGGTTCCAGATTAGGACCTTTTGGATTGGTATTCTCTTTATCCTAGTCGGCACTCTACTAGCCTCCGTTCTAATCGGTTACTTAGTACTAATGTTTTCTGTGGTATGGCTGATTATTCGCTGCATAAAAGGCCTAAAATTACTAGAGCAACAACAAGAGTACCCAAACCCAACAACATGGTTGTTTTAAACTCGTTCAAATAAATATAATGAACTTGCTAATTTTAAAAACGACATGGCCTAAAGAATGTCTACCTACCAAATAAAGCCGGTGACGGATTGATATTTTCATTCGCCAACTAATATCCCGTATGCTAGGGTAAACTTATATAAACGTTATATATTAAGAGATAAAACAATGGACATTTTAATTTTTTTAGCCATTGGTGGCATTGCTGGTTGGTTGGCGGGCACACTGATGAAAGGTAACGGTTTTGGTTTATTAGGCAATATTGTCGTTGGTGTTATTGGCGCTGTCTTTGGTGGGTTTGTCTTTGGTTTGTTAGGTATTTCTGCGGGTGGTTTGATTGGTTCAATCATCACCGCAACTGTGGGCGCGGTATTACTGCTTTTTATTGTCGGCTCAATCAAAAAAAGAGCATAAATAATACCGGTGACTTTATGCCCACACTCAATGTTCATAATTCAATTCTACCCATGACATTCGCTCTTTAAGGTAACCATATGGGATCATGTTGCGACAATAGCTGCACACTAGATGCAAAAGAAGGTAGACAGCGTAGCACGCTAATTAAGGTGCTCTGGATAAATGCCATTATGTTCGTGGTAATAGTAGCTGCTGCCTTTTATGGTCAATCTACAGCGTTAATGTCTGACAGTTTAGATAACCTAGGCGACGCACTAACCTATGCTCTAAGTTTATTTGCAGTATCTAAAGGACCCGAACTAAAAGCCCGCATTGCACTTTTCAAAGGTGGGCTAATCTTTATTGCCGCGAGTGTTGTTATCGCCCAGATAATATATCGACTAGTAACGCCCACCCTGCCAGTTTACGAAGTAATGAGTATTTTTAGTATTGCCGGCTTACTGGCCAATGGCTTATGCCTTTTACTACTTTGGCAACATCGGCACGAGGATATAAATATGAGCTCTGTGTTTGAGTGCTCACGAAATGATATCGCATCTAACTTATCTGTTCTTTTAGCAGCCCTTGGCGTGTGGTTTTTTAATTCTGGGATTCCCGATATTATCATTGCCTCTTTCTTGGCCATTATTTTATTAAGATCGTCTGCACATGTTATAAAAGGTGCCTTGGCTGAATTATCAAACCCCACATAAAGGTTGTTTTAAGTGGCTTATTTACACAAAAATAGCTCACCGTCCCTAAAGTCTAGCCCTCAAAAAAGAGCCTCATCTCAACGACTAAGGCTCAAAACAGTTTAACAAGTATTATTTAAGTATCGGCTAAAGGTTGTGAAACCTTATAGAACAGACAGCTGTCTCCACTTAATAGCTACGCTTTTTTCAAATGATAATTATTAAAGTCTGGTTGACTCATTTCTTTTGCATAACGTTGTGGTGACCACGGCCACAATAATGGCACACCGTTATCATCTAAATACCAACTTTGGCAACCTGTCGTCCAAATGGTGCCCGGGAGCGCTTCATGAACTGTTTTATAAAAATCATCAACAGCTTCTTGTTTAGGCTCAATATAATCAAAAACACCTTCCATATATTTTTGAATACATTTCATGATATAGCTGCTTTGCGTCTCGGCAATGGCAATTAATGAATAGTTCCCTATAGGGCTATTGGGGCCATTTAACATAAAAAAATTGGGGAAATTTGGAATAGTAATCGCACGAAAAGCACGCGGGCCGCTTTCCCATGCCTCGGATAATGTTGTGTTATTCGTGCCTTGCATGGTCATCGGGCGCATAAAAGCAAAACCATCAAACCCTGTCGCTTGTACGATAAGATCAAGCTCATGCAAGACGCCATCTTTAGTACGGATACCTTTTGCTTCAATTTTATCGATGCCTTCTGTCACTAAGTCAACGTTCGGTTTTTGAATGGCTGGATAAAAGCTGGTGGACATCACAAGGCGCTTACAGCCAGGTTCATAATTAGGCGTTAACTTAGCGCGCAACACAGGGTCTTTCACATGATTTAAATTCCATTCGCACAACTTATTGAGTATTGAACGATTCCAACCAGGCTTAACCGTTGCAACACCGACTGTTCTTTCTTGCATAAACTTATAAAGCCGGTAAAGAGACTTCCCAAGAACAGGAAACCGTTTAACCGAACGAATCCACAGTTTAGAATAAGCCTTATCAGGAATCGGGAAAATCCATTGCGGCGTACGTTGAAATAAAGTCAACTTTTTAGCAACCTTAGATAAAGGATCGATCATTTGGGTGCCTGTTGACCCCCCGCCAATCACACCAATCCTTTTACCTGATAACTCAACGTCATGATTCCAGCGTGCCGTATGAAAAACATCGCCTTCGAAGTTCTCAATACCTTCAAATTTAGGTTCGTTGATCTTATGTAACACCCCAGTTGCCGCCACAATAAAGTCAGCGGTATCTGTTTTTCCACTGGCCGTTTCAACATGCCATTGCCCATCTTTGTGCTGGGTATTGGTTATTTCTTCATTAAAGGTTGTGTAACTTGCCAATTGGTACTTTTCAAAAACTCGCTCAAAATAGGCTTGAATTTCTGACCCCGGGGGAAAACGCCGCGTCCAATGTGGGTTAGGCTCGAAGCTGTACGTATAAAAATAAGATGGTATATCACATGCAATTCCAGGATAGGTGTTTTCACGCCAGGTGCCACCTATAGTGCTACGTTTTTCATAAATACTAAAATTTGTTAGCCCCGCCTTTAGTAAGTTAATGCCCATTAAGATACCCGACATACCGGCACCCATAATAATCACCCGTGGTTCCTTAACGCCTCCATCCTTTAACGCTTTAATTGTTTTTATCGTTGACATGCCTAGCCCTTAGTTATTGTTTTAATTCTTATATTACAAATTCTAACACTCATTATAAAAACTTTTTTAGCTAATGATATTAAATATTAGCAAAAAGTTATACGCTTACTAAAATGATGAAGAATATCTGATGAATACTACGTAGTGGTTTATGGTTTACTATCAATAAATAAAGGAGGCAGTAATGGCAAGCATACGAAGTCAGTTATTAGCGAAGGTTTTGCGAATGACCATTAAAAGGAAATTCACAGCCAGTCGTAATTTGGTTCAAGAACGCGATAACATGGACAAGTTAGCAGTCATGAGCGTCAAACCGGAACGAGGGCGAGTGACTACCTTAGGGGGTGTTCCCGGCGAATGGCATGAAGCGCAATTAGGCAGTAAAGAAACGACTATTTTATATTTGCATGGTGGTGGCTACGTGGTTGGATCGCCTACCAGCCATAGAGGCTTGGCAGCCATGTTAGCTAATTTAGCTCAAGCAAGGGTATTTGTTTTAGATTACCGTTTAGCACCAGAAGCCCCCTTCCCAGCTGCACTGGACGATGCAGTGTCTGCATATAAAGCCTTGTTAGATGACGGCAAAGATCCGAAAAAAATTGTTATTGCAGGTGATTCAGCCGGTGGAGGGCTTACTATTTCACTGATGCTTGCCTTAAAAGAGCAGTCCATCCCATTACCGGCTACAGGTATCTGCCTGTCTCCTTGGGTCGACTTAAGCTTTTCTGGTGACTCGATGCAAACGAATGCCAAGGCAGATGCAATTTTATGTAAGGAATCCTTAACATGGTTAGCTGATCAATACCTTGGTGATGTAGCCGCGGATGACCGACGAGTTTCACCTCTTTTTGCCGAGCTAAACGGACTCCCTCCCCTATTAATTCAAGTTGGCAGTGATGAGGTATTACTGGACGATGCCGTCCGTTTGAACAAATTTGCAAAAAAAGCAGGTGTCGATACAACGCTTGAAGTTTGGCATGGCCAAGTTCATGTCTGGCAGTTAATGTCCAGATTGATTCCAGAAGCGCACCAAGCCATTCATTCGATAGGGACTTTTATCAAAACCCATATAGATGATTAAAGGGCTAATTATTAACGTAACGTCATTAATAAAACGACTCAACTATGTGCCATTTAAACGAGCTACGAGTAATTAATGACAGACATTTATATAGCTTTTGTATGGACTATTCCCACTTTTATGGTTTATATATAGGGCAGTTCAAACGTTAGATTCAACGCATATAAAAATATAATAACAATAAAAAATTTTCTCAGAACAGCAATAAAAGCTCGAAGTAGCTTAATTGGAAAGAACCTCCAAACCTAAAATAAAAACTTAATACTACAAAGAATGAGGCAACGATGAGTACAAAAAAACAGTTACACTTTGGGGCTTTTATGCGCCCAGCCAGCATCCATAGTTGCAGTTGGCGCTACCCTGATGCATTTTCAGATGCAAACTTTAACTTTAAACACCATATTCGTTTTGCGCAAACCTTAGAGAAAGGGCTTTTTGATGCCATCTTTATGGCGGACCACGTTTCATTGTTAAACATGCCCGATGAGGCATTAAAACGAAGTGCAACTGTTGTATCCCTTGAACCTCTAACCCTACTGCCTGCGCTTGCTGCCGTTACAGAACATATAGGCCTAATTGCTACCGCATCCACAACCTACAACCAGCCTTACCATATTGCACGAAAATTTGCCTCGCTAGACCACATCAGTGAAGGGCGAGCTGGCTGGAATGTTGTGACCTCTTCTAACCCGTTAGAAGCCCTTAATTTTGGTTTACCAGAAGCAGTAGAACACGACGAGCGCTATAAACGCGGACGAGAGTGTTATGAGGTGGTTACGAAACTATGGGATAGCTGGGAAGATGACGCTATTCTTAGAAACACTGAAACGGGCATATTTGCAGACCTTGATAAATTGCACCCACCTAAACATAAAGGTGAATTTTATGCTGTTGAAGGTGCTTTAAATGTTGCACGCCCGGTTCAGGGCTGGCCTCTTATAGTCCAAGCTGGCGCCTCTGAAGCAGGACGCCAGTTTGCCTCAGAAGTAGCAGAAATGGTCTTTTCAGCTGCTAGTACACTAAGTACCGCACAAGAATATTATGCCGATATAAAATCACGCGCTAAAGCCTACGGAAGAAACCCAGATCATCTTAAAGTTTTCCCTGGTTGCTTTGTTATTATTGGTGATACCTTAGAGGAAGCAAAAAATAAAAAACGTCAACTAGATAGCATGGTTGACCCTAGCACAGGCATGGGCTCTTTATCCATTTTGTTAGGATGTGATGCTAGCAAGTTTGATCTTGATGGCCCTCTTCCTGAAATACCCGAAACCAACGCAGTTAAATCTGGTCGTCAAAAACTTGTTGATATGGCAAAAGAAGACAATATGACTGTACGCGAATTAGCCCAATATGTAGGCGGCTCTTATGGCTGTTTAGAAATGTTAGGAACCGTCTCAATGATAGCGGACCAAATGGAAGAGTGGCTAAATTCTAATGCCTGTGATGGTTTTAATATCATGTTTCCTTACCTACCTCAGGGCATAGATGATTTTGTTGATAAACTAGTCCCAGAACTACAAAGACGTGGCGTCTATCGAACCAGCTACGAAGGTAATACCTTACGTGAAAACCTTGGCTTACCAAGACCAAAAAATCAGTACTGTGATTGAATCTTTCATCCAACGTTAATACCTTGTTAAGCCGTTAAATTTAGACTGATGAGTCAACAATATAAAGGCCCCGTCTGGGGCCTTTTTTATAGCAGATAATTTAATTAGAGCCGCAGTCTGGTTAAGCTGCAAAAGTGGTTAAGTTGTAAGTAATTTAACTTTATACACGCTCATTTAAACTTAGCCTTGCCTTAATTCAGTCAACAAATTTTCTAAATTTTAACAATAAATAAATATAATATAATACATTATAAAAATCTTTTAACTATATGATAAATATTTAATTTATTAGACCTGTAGTTTATGAAGCGGTTCTAAACCCTCGGCTTTTTTATCTCTTTTTTGCAAGCGCTGACTATGTTCATTAACCAAGCCTGCCAAATCCTCACCTTTCCATTCAATATCATTATTTGAATACAGCGCCTGATTAAGCTGTTCAATTTCTGCTTGTAATTCTTTGCTGCAATACCGGCTTATTTGATCAAGTTCTTTGCTGTTAAATTGTACAAAGCCCCAAGTTATTAACGCCTTTTTTGACTCTTTAGGATCATTCGCTTTACAGGCTTGTTGCAGGTCTTTAATCGCTTTTTTCACTGAGCTATTTTCTTCGTCTATTGAAGAGCTTGAAGAACGTCTAAACCGTCCCTTTATAACCACCCACACAAGAGTAATTAACCAAGCTATTGCAAATATAATAGCTAACCATTTCCAATAATGCTCTGTGGTATTAACCGTTGCTGCCTGATCAAGCCTGTCTATCTCAGTAACTAATTTTTGATTAGGCTCTGTGGCTATAACCTGCGGTATTTCGACCGATTCAAGCGCAACGGCAGTAATGGTCATTTCTGGAATAACGGCTGTTTCAATACGCCCTGTTATTGTATTGAACCAAGGCACCTCTATAGCGGGTAATGTATAGTCCCCAGCCTTAGCAGGAATAATAGCTGCTTTTTGTTCTCTCAACGCTATAACGCCGTCTTCTTCGCTTTGGATTCTTAACAAGGGCTGATCTGGATACACTTTAAGCTGGGAAGACGCTGTATCAGTATTTAACTCTGGTAGTTGACTGGCCGTTACACCTCTCGCCAACATTGTTAACGTTCTAGTTAACGGCTCCCCTACTGTTACGCTTAACTCGTCGTTTGACCAAGTTTGTTGTAAATGAACACTTTTGGCAGCCAACCAATGCTCACCTGTAAAGCTTGCTGGCGCAGGTTGCACATCAACATTAACTGCTTTTGATTGAACCCGTTTAGTTTTTGTACGTTGAGTATTAAACAGACTGCCATTCCATGACCGACCGGCACCGGTAACCACTTGTGCTGTTAATACCGTGGGTGGAATTGTTAATGGCCCGCTTTGTTGAGGAAAAATGGCATATTTACGTTCGAAAACCGAATAATTAACCCCATTTAACTGCTTGTTATACTGCTTATCTTCACCTATTTTTTCAACGATGGCATTGTCGATTGTTGGTTCAGAAAGTGATGCTTTTGAAATTTGCACACGCTGGAATAAACGTACGGTATACAATAATTGAGACTGAACATAAGGCTGCTCTGGCGAAACCTCTACTTGTAAATATAGGTCATCATCAATGTCCACTTTATCGCTTGTGCTGTTTGCTAAAACCATAATGCTCAGCGCTTTTGATACATCATCACCAAATGATATAGCCGGAATTTGTTGTGGACCGGTCTGTTTTGCCATGACATCTAAAGTCCAAGAAATAGACTTTGTTGATCGGCCATTAACCCAAGAAGATTGACTGCTTTTTTGTTGATTTAACACCTCAAACTTATCATCCAATGGGCTAAAGTCCGGATCATCATCAGGCGACTCCTCCATACTAAAAATTAACTTAAAAGATTCGTTAATACTGACTGGATTTCTATCAACAGAGACATTTATATCAAGCGCAATACTATGCGTGCTAACTAGAAAAACTGATATTAAAACAAAGTATTTCAACAGGTTATTTTTCATCATTGCTGCCTTTTTCTTAACGTTGTAGCTGTCGTTGACCATATTGATACTTAAATTTTCGTTTTAATAATGCCGCAGGGTCATCTTGAATACGTTTTAACCATTGCTCAGCCGCTTGTTGTTCTTCATCAGAAAGCTCTGCCGTTGCCGCTTGCTGCTGCTCACCCACCTCTTTACTGTCGTTCGGCCTGCTTTCCTCCTCGGTATTTTCTGCAGACGATTCCTGATTAGCTGACGTTGATGACTCAGCAGCCTGATCTTGCGCTGCCTCTTTAGACTCGTTGGACGAACCGTCCTTATTATCGGCTGGTTGTGTATTGGATGGCTGATCTGCTTGTTCGGCGTTTTTAGAGTTACCCTCTCCCTCTTGCTGATTGTCTTGCCCTTGATCACCTTTAGGCTGTGATTTGTTTTGAGCCTCTTCAATCAGTTTCAAATTATGTAGTGCATCTTCATTATCAAGGTTTAATTTTAACGATTGCTCATACGCCTGTTTTGCTTCATTTAATTGACCCGATTTTGCTAGGCTATTTCCTTTGTTATACAGACTCTCTGCTGTTTCAATCCCTTCAAGTTGCTCTACAGCTTGTTGGTACTCACCTGCTTTATATTGAGCCGCTGCTTTCCACTCTGGTGAGGTGAATTTTTCTGCTGCTTGCTGAAACTTTTTTTCTTCAAATAGCTGTTTTGCTTGCTGATTTTTATTCAACCAAAGCGCGTCCCATTCCACCGCATAACTGTTTTCGGCCAGTGGCATAATAATAAAAACCAACCCTATTAGTAGCCCTTTCCTAAAACCAAAGGCGGCCAATGGCAAGACCAACAATAGCAGCCAAACGCCCCTATCATTCCATTGCTCAATCAGTCCATTATTATCATTAGCAAGTTCATCTAACACCGGCCGTTCTAGGCTAGATAACATTGCTTTAATATCACTATCATCCGCCGTCATTGTGCCGTAGTGCCCGCCTGAACGGCTCGCTAACGATGCAAGTTCTTTAGCGTTTAATTTGGCAATAATAATATTCCCTTGATTATCTTTTAAGAAACCACCACCAGCCTGTTTAACCGGACCACCAGCAGCTGTTCCAACCCCCAAAATAGAGACAACATAATCGCCCAGCTCTTTTTCTAATGTTTTTGCCGGTTGCTTAATACCATCGGTTATAAGAAAAATATTACCCTGCTTTTGACCGGCTTGTTGTAAAAGATTAACGGCCAACGTTAAAGCCGCTTGTGTATCTTTACCTTGCCGTGGCATTAAACTGCTTTCTAAGGCATTCAGCTGGTTCTCAATCGTTGCCACATCGCTGGTTAATGGCGTAACGGTAAACGCATCTGCTGAATACACCACCAAGGCCGTCAGTCCGTCTTTTCTTTGTCTTAAAATATCTGCAATTTTATAGCGAGCACGCACTAAACGGCTGGGTTTTATATCAGTCGCATTCATGGTTTGCGAAAGGTCTAAGGCAATAACCAACGCCGCATCATTACGAAATGCAGGTGTTTCTAAGCGTTCCCATGTTGGGCCTGCCAGTGCAAAAATTGATAATAAAACGGCCATTGATAAAGCCCCGACTACCCAATAACTTTTAGACGATTGTTTATCTTCTAAAATAAACGGCAATAAGGCTGCATCACACACATCGGCCCATTCACCTTTAGCCAGTGTGTTTTTAACCGATACAAACATTAAAGCCAGCGCCGGAATCAGCGCCAATAAAAAATAAGGTCTTATAAAATGAAAGTCTGCCCAGTTCATATAAGCCTCAAACGAATCACAGTAATAATGCCCAATAACAATAAACTTAGCGCTAATGGCCAAGGGTATAGTTCACTCATGGGGCGATAAAATTGCTTATTTTTCTCAACAGGTTCTAGTTGATCTAATAGCTCATATATCTGCTCTAGCTCTTCTTTGCTGCGCGCACGAAAATATTGACCATTTGTTGCCTCTGCAATGGCCGTAAGGGTTTTTTCATCAAGATCACGTGATGGATTAACTTTACGGTTACCAAAAAAACTGCGTACCAACATTTCATCTGCACCAATCCCAATGGTATAAATTTTAAGTTGCTGGTCAGCTGCCAATTTTGCAGCTTGAAGGGGGCTAATTTCACCCGCTGTATTCGCTCCATCTGTTAGCAGAACTAGCACTCGACTGTTTGCTTGCTCATCCTTCAAATGTTTAACAGCTAAACCAATTGCATCCCCAATAGAGGTTGCCGGCTCATCATCAGTAATACCAATAAATGCTTCGTCTAATAACGTTGCAACCGTCTTACGGTCAAAGGTTAAAGGTGTTTGCAAATAGGCTGTAGTGCCAAACAATATCAGCCCTAACCGATCGCCGATGCGTCGCTCAATAAAATCTGTTGCCACATATTTAGTAGCCGTTAAGCGATCCACACGGGTGTTTTCAATAACAAAATCTTCCTCTTTCATACTGCCAGATACATCTACCGCCAGCATTAAGTCACGTCCACTTACTGCTTGTTCAATAGGCTCACCCAGCCATTGTGGTCGAGCAGACGCCAACACTAATAACACCCACGCAATAACAGCCAACCACAAAAGCCAAGGCTGTTTTGCTGAACTATGCCGTGCCTTTGCCTCACCAAAATCTTCTATAAAAGGGACTTTTAGGGCCGCTTGTGTATCTGCTGTATAAGCCGGCAAAAGCCAGCGGTATAGCAATGGCAACGGTAATAATAAAAATAATTGAGGCCACTCGATATGAATCATTGGTGTTGCCTCTTTAACCAACATTCACACAATTCAATTAAGTCATCTATTTCTATGTCTTCTGGCGCTGTTTGCCGATAAGGCGTTTCAGATAAATAACGTCCTATACCGGTACTAAATGGCGTACCGTCTACCGATTGATCTAGATACTCCAACCAGTCTTTACCCGTTAAACCTGCCGTCTTATTGCGCGGATTCACACTGATAGAAACACGACGCAGACACATAGATAATTGTTTAAGTGTGTTTAATTCATCGTTGTTTTTGGATTGCTTTATATCAACCAATAAGGCTGATGCTGCTTTAATCGCCGTACGACGTGTTAATTTTTTATACAACCACCAAGCACAAACCAAAACCACAACAACAACCAGTAAAACAAGCCACCAACCTAAAGCAGGTGGCCACCAGCTAACCTCAGCGGGTAAATGAATGTCTTTTAAGGGCAATGTTTCATTCATTAACTTAACACCTCATATGGATCATCAACCGTGCTACATTCAAGCAGTGAAATTCGCCATTTTTTACACAATGTTGTTAACTGTTGTTGCCTGTTTTTAAAATGTTGTTGATAGGCTAATACCCGCTGGTTATCGCCAGTATCCAGTACTGTTTCCTGTTTACCATTAGTAAAACGATAGCGCCCTCTGCTTGGCAAATGGCTTTCTAGCGGATCATAAATATGTACTAATTGAAGTTCGCAGTGTTTAGCTAATTTAGATAACTGTTTTTCAACATGATTATTTAAGCCACGAAAATCACTAACAATATATACCAAGCTACCAGGTCTGGCATGTTGCATTAAGCGGTTAAGAATTTGCTCTAACGAGAAAGACTCTGTTATCGATAACGTAGGTTTAACCAACGCATTTAAAAAATGTAAAACAGCTGAGCGACCATTGGCTGGTTTTAACTCTTGGCAACCGTGCTGATTAAAAACCTGCCCGCCTACTCTATCGCCATTAAGTTGTGCAGCCCACGCTACTAAGGCAGCCACTTTAGACGCTTGTACCGATTTAAACACACCGCGTGTTGCAAAGTTCATCGCTGGGCGTAAGTCTACAGAAATAAAAATAGGGCGCTCTCGTTCTTCACGAAATATTTTGCTGTGTGTTTTATTCGTACGAGCAGTCACCCGCCAGTCAATACTACGGATATCATCCCCTGCTTGATACAAACGAACTTCATCAAACTCCATTCCACGGCCTTTAAAACGTGACACATACCCGCCATTTTGGGCCGACTGTATGCGATGCCGACGAGTTTTTAACAGCCCCGCCTTTTTCGCTAAATCGACCATGGGTTTTAACTGAACAGAAACCCGTTCGTTTTGTAAAACAGCCTGCTTCATTTAAGGCACAGCAACTCTATTAATTAATTCTTTAATAAACCTATCGGCTGTAATACCCTCTGCTTCGGCTTCATAAGACATAATTAAACGATGTCGTAATACATCGTAGGCAATATTTTGAATATCTTCTGGGGTAACAAAATCACGTTGATTCAACCACGCTTTGGCTCTAGAACAACGGTCAAGCGCAATGCTCGCTCTTGGACTAGCCCCGTATTGAACCCAAGCAGCTAGATCATCACCATAAGCAGCCGGTTCACGTGTTGCTAATATCAATTGCAACAGATAATCTTCCAGTTCGTCACTCATATACACGTCTAATATTTCCTGACGTGCTGCAAATAACTGTTGCTGTGTTATCGGCTCGCTTGTTGCTTTTTTAGTATTACCGCCTTTTTCCTCGCGACGGGCTAAATGTAAAATCTCTTTTTCATGTGCTGCCTTAGGGTAATCTATTTTTACATGCAGTAAAAACCGGTCTAGTTGTGCCTCAGGCAAAGGATAAGTGCCTTCTTGTTCCAATGGGTTTTGCGTAGCCATTACCATAAATAAACTGGGCAACTGATAACTGGCACCACCAACAGTAATTTGTCGTTCTGCCATAGCTTCTAATAAAGCGGCTTGAACTTTTGCAGGCGCACGGTTTATTTCATCCGCTAATACTAGATTATGAAATAAAGGCCCTTTTTGAAACTCAAACGTACCCTGCTGTGGTCGATAAATATCCGTACCGGTTAAATCTGAGGGCAATAAATCTGGTGTAAACTGAACCCGGTGAAAGTCTGCCTCAATCCCTTTACTCAACACATTAATGGCACGCGTTTTAGCAAGCCCAGGAGCCCCTTCAACTAAAATATGGCCATCTGCTAACAAGGCAACTAACATTCTTTCTACTAATACGTCTTGGCCAATAATCTGCTTGCTGATCGTCTCTTTAAGTTGCTGAATAGCCGCTTTAGAATCGCGTAAACTACTTTCTACCATGGTTTATTTATCCTTTTTAATGCTGAGTTTTATACAATAGTGCGTTTACCGGACCCAATATTTATTTCTAATCCGTTATAAACATTGGGGGCAACCATCTCATGATTCAACCACCAACATTACAAATGTTCTCCATTCTAACTAAACCTTTCTATTCGCATCATGAATAAAACCGTCGATGTTCTTATTATTGGTGCTAGCGCTTCTGGTTTAATGTGTGCAATAGAAGCCGGCAAACGTGGCCGCAACGTGGTGGTATTAGACCATGCAAATAAGGCGGGTAAAAAAATACTCATGTCCGGTGGTGGGCGCTGTAACTTCACCAATATGGATATCAGTGCAGATAATTATATTTCCCATAACCCGCACTTTTGTAAATCAGCACTTAGTCGATACACACAATGGGATTTTATTGCGCTGGTGTGCGACTACAACATCCCCTATCACGAACGTAGCCACGGGCAATTATTTTGCGATGATAGCGCTAAAGACATTCTCAATATGTTGCTATCAGAATGTGCTCATGCAGGGGTAGACATTCGCCTTAATTGCAGTATAGAAAACATTCACAAAGAAAATGACCGCTATATCATCAACACATCCCTAGACGATTACAGTGCAGAATCGGTCGTGATTGCTAGCGGTGGCTTATCCATTCCTAAAATGGGCGCAACAGGCTTTGGTTATAACATAGCCAAACGTTTTGGGCATACCGTTCACCCAACAACCGCAGGGCTGGTACCGTTTACCCTACAACCGGACGATAAAGCATGGCTAGCCGAACTTTCTGGCATTGCCATAGAGTGCGTGGTGAGTAATAAGCGCAACAGTTTTAGAGAAAATATCCTACTAACCCACCGTGGTTTAAGCGGCCCAGCCATTTTACAAATATCATCGTACTGGCACGCTGGCGAAACGCTCAGCATTAACCTATTGCCCGATGTAGACATAGAAACACTTCTAAAAACAAAGCAACAAACACAAGCCAAAACACATTTAAAAACCATATTAGCTGAGCATTTACCCAAACGATTTATCGCCGCCTTACTTGATGAACAACTCCTAAACCAACCACTCCAGTCCATCTCGCACGATCGCTTTAAAACCATTAGCAAGCAACTACACCAATGGCAAATAAAACCCAACAGCACCGAAGGCTATAGAACCGCAGAGGTAACACTGGGCGGCGTTAATTGCGATGAGCTATCATCAAAAACCATGGAATCAAATTACTCAACAGGGTTATATTTTGTGGGCGAAGTAGTCGATGTTACCGGCTGGCTGGGTGGTTATAACTTTCAGTGGGCTTGGTCTTCAGGATGGTGTGCAGGGCAAGTGGTTTAAAACCACTTCTTATTTTGATTAGTTTATTTTTAAACATTGATCCCTTTGAGCAAACACTCTAAACTCTGAGTTAAGGGTATTTGGTGCGCATAGTAATACCCATATTTATGTCTTTAATATCAAAATACATGGAAGTACTATCCGCATAGAGCAAGTAATACGCGGATAATTGGTTTTGCTTATTAACACTGTTAGGTGAATCAAAAAGGAGAAAAGAATGGAACTTGAAGTAACTTGGAAGCGAGCAGCAAAAGTATGGTGGGCGTATCTCTGGAGAAATATCATTGCAATCATAGTTGCAATGATAATTGGGGGTGTCATCGGCTTTATTATTGGATTCATACTAGCAATTGTGGGAGTTTCTAGTCAAACCATACAATTTATTACAGCACCAATCGGCATGATAATAGGACTACTGATTTCTATCGTACCAGTCAAGATGATTTTGGCTAAAGATTATGGGGAGTTTAGGTTGGTGCTCTTACAAACCAACCCAGCAGAGCAATCACTTAACAAGGCAAATTAACTCGGGCTGCCAAAAGCTGCGCCGCTTCGCTCTGCATCTTTTGGTATCTGCTTATTGGCTTCGTTAGCTTTTCAGGAGAGTTATGAGTAACTTTAAATGTACTGTGGAAATATTAAGCTCTTTGCATCACTTATAGCTATAACTACAGTATTAATAAGTCAGATATAAACGTTTACAGACAAACCCCATCTAGCCTGATCCATTGATTTTAGAAAGGTATAAAAAAACCCGCCGTAGCGGGTTTTTTTTATCGTTAATATTACGTTGTTATTTTACAGATACACCTAACGCCTTTACTGTTTCAACATTCAAATACTTGTCGACGGGTAGTTTATTAGCTGATTGAAATGCATTAACTGCAGCGATTGTTTCTGCACCAATCACGCCATCAATTCTGCCAGGGTTGAAGCCTTTTGCTTTTAACGCAGATTGAATTTTTGAAATACGACCTTGAGTCATGTTGGTTTCACATAAGATAGAGCGCCATTGCATAAAGCCATCGCTAACTAACTCTTGGTGAGTAACTGTTTTATATGTCGCTGGAATGGCGATTCGTTTTTCAGTTGCTGGTGAAGCTAGTTTACGTACTTTAATCGTTTTAAACTGTGCAGGAATGGTAACTTCACGAGTTGTTGCAGGTGTTTTAACAACTTGTCTAGTTACTGTTTTAAACGTAGCAGGCGTTTTTGTTAAACATACCTTTTGTCCTGTTCGTGAAGAAGTAGGATGCTCTTTATTATGAATCTCATGCCAAGTAAACGTTGCAGCAGTCACTTGATTTGTTTTTGTTAACGTATCGTATTTTGCAGGTATTGCTGTGCGTAATTCTGATGCTGGTTTAACCACTTCTTGGACCGAGACAGTTTTATACTGAGCAGGAATCTCAACCGTTTTAGTGGTGGCTGGTGTTGCAAGTACACTCTTGCTTACTGTTTTATATTCTGCAGGTACTTCAACTAAGCACATAATCTCACCGGTGGCAGAATCAATACGCTGGATTGGGCCAGTGCCTTTCTTCCAGATGGTGTGTGCAGGCTTAACAAGTACTTTTTCTGATACAGTTTTAAAGGTAGCAGGTACTTGAATGATTTTGCTTGACGCTTCACTAACAAGAACGGTTTTTTCAACGGTACGGTAGGTTGTTGGAATTGTTTTAACTGTTTCAGATGCCTCAGCTGTTAAAACTTGCTCTGTTACATTTTCAAACTTAGCTGGAAGTGCGTGCTCATGAAAGCACATACCGGGCGTTGCGGAGTCAAGATCAGCACCGTATTTTTTTGCTAATGCTAAAAGCTCGCTACTAGCAGGCGTTGAATTTTTACTGCGGTCTAATCGCCAAACAAGCTGTTCATCGCTCATTTTTATTGTCTCAGACTCTGTACCGTATACGGCAGGTACAGCAACAAGTTTGCTTGAAGCTGGACTGACTTCAACGGTCTCTGTGGCCCACTCATATGTAGCAGGGATAATTTCAACACGTTCTGATGCTTCGGTTGCCAGCATTTGTTCACTGACTGTTTTGAATTTTTCAGGCACCCATACTCGGGCATAACACTCACCACTCTTTGCATTAGGTGGCAATAGGTCGCTTTTCATTGAAGATTGGCTAGAAGCTGAAGCAGCTAGTTCCGCTTCTCTTTGTACAATGGCTGATTCCCGACTATCTAATGCGGCTGCGCGACCCTTAAGTTGAGACTCTAAAACACTAGTACTTCCTTGTTCTGTACTAGCGCAACCGACTGCCATAACGATAGCGCTTGCCATGGCTATATTGGTAGTTATTTTCCGTATGCTCATATTGATTCCTTTATATATATGAAGTTGGATTATAACTTTATGGACTCCAAGCTGAACATATGATGAACGAACGCTTCGTTAGCATGTTATAGAGACTCATGAAAACGGGGGTAAAAGAATTATAAAAGAGCACCCTTGTAAATAATCAGTAGAGTCAGACTCGATTGATTAAAGGCTCTGTAAAGGACACCTGAAGAAATATACAAGACAACAAACAGGGCATAGAGTTTATTTTAAACAAACGATAAAGGTTTAAATTGCTCTAGTCTACCCTATTGATTCAAAGCATTGGACTTTCATCAGCAGCGTGCGCGTCATTCTAAGTGGGGTGAAATTACAGCTTAGCTAGAAAGAAGGCATCTAATTAGCCCTTCTAGTTAATATGCGGGAATCAACGTATAGCAAATTCTTCAATTATTCCCCCGTTCAAACCACCCTGCTTCTAATACCTATTGACAGTGTTGTGTAACACAGCACAATGTTAGCTCTCCTATGAGAATATAAATGAGGTGAAACCCCACCCCTTTTCAATATGGATGATAACTTTTCTGACAAACATATCATTAATTCGTGGTTACAAAATGCAAAACCATGGGTTGTTGCTATTCGTGATAATGAAATAGCAAGCAGAACGCTGCTTACAAATAAGGCAATCACCGACACTATTTTACAAAAAAAACCTCAAACCGTATTAGACATAGGCTGTGGCGAGGGTTGGTTAGCTAGAAAATTAAGCGATTCGGGTATTACTACATTTGGTATAGATGTTGTGCCCGACCTTGTTGATGAGGCTAACAGACTGGGCGGCGGTATCTTTAAGCTAATACCTTATGAGCAGTTAAGCCAACGTGTTATTAAACAAAAATTTGATGTGGCTGTTTGTAACTTTTCATTATTAGGTAATGAATCTGTTAATCATGTTTTTAACTGCATACCACATGTTCTAAATGAGCAAGGTTATTTTATTATTCAAACTATCCACCCTATTAACGGCTGCGGACATGTTAAATACCAGGATGGGTGGCGAAAAGGCACTTGGGCTGGCTTTAATCAGCAGTTTACAAACCCACCACCTTGGTACTTTAGAACATTAGAAACATGGAAAGCCCTGTTTAATCTTAATAAGCTTGAGCTTATTGAAATACTTGAGCCTGTAAACTCACACATAAAAGAAGCCGTTTCTATCATCTTTATTAGTCAGTTGGCGGCTAATAAATAACCAGCACAATCAATAGGCAAAAAGAATGAGCATTATTGAGATTATTACTCTATTCGGCATGATGGTTGCGCTGGCAGCTTTACCCAGTGCTAGTGTTGCTTTAGTTGTTACGCGCTCAGCCACATTTGGTGTAGCCAACGGTGTTGCTGTAACTGCCGGCATCATTCTGGGTGATTTGATATTTATTCTACTGGCTATTGTTGGTTTGTCGGTTGTGGCTGACACCTTGGGTAGCTTATTTATGGTTATTAAATACCTCGGAGCCGCTTACCTACTTAGGTTAGGTTATACGCTCATCACGTCCAACGGTGCTAGCTCAATATTAGTTGATAAAAGCGTTAAACAACAAAATTTATTCGCTAGTTTCGCTGCAGGCTTAATATTAACTTTGGGCGATATTAAAGCCATTATTTTTTACGCTAGTTTCTTACCTGTATTCGTTAATCTGTCTACCGTTCAAACCCCAGATATTCTAATTTTAATTTCTATTATGGTTATTAGCCTGGCTAGTGTAAAAATTCTATATGCGTTTTCAGCCGCTAAAATAGTTGCTGTTGCATCCGCTAATAAGTTTGATAACGTGGTTAGAAAAACAGCCGGTAGTTTTATGTTAGCCGCTGGGGGCTACCTAATTTTTAAAGATTAGTAAGCATCGGCAAGTTGATTTGTGACTTTAAAAAATCAGCGTAGACTAATCAGTCTCGGCTAATTTTCATCGCCTCTCGTTAAGAAAAATATGATTACTTTTTGGCTAACTCTAAACTGGCTGATCCAACTGCTACTAATTATGTTGTCGGTTTCAACGGCTTTACATGCACTGATGAATAAAAACGATCCTAGGTCATCACTACTTTGGATTATTACCTGCTTTTCTCTTCCATTTGTTGGCCCTATTCTCTACCTTGTTTTAGGAATAAACCGCGCTCACAATAAAGTTTTATCACTAGGCGCAGTTGCTGATACCTCACTTAGCACTATTCCCAAACCTATTACCTCTGTTGATAAAAAAAGCAGACCTTTATCACCTCATCAACGTCTTAGTTTGGCTGTTACCGGACTACCCTTAAGCGAAGGCAACCAAATACAGATACTTAGTCAGGGTGAGAATGCTTACCCAGCGATGTTAAAAAGTATTCATGAAGCAACTGAGTGGGTTTATTTATCCATGTACATTTTTGAGTCTAACGGTGTTGGTGAACAGTTTATCGATGCGCTGGCTGATGCTGTGGAACGTGGTGTTAATGTTCGTGTGTTACTTGATGGTGTAGGTTCTTGGTACAGTCTCGGTCAAACTAGAAAGGCTCTAGTTGCTCGTGGTGTAACGACACTTACCTTTTTACCCATAGGAAAAATGTTACCGCGCTTTACACTTAACCTGCGTAACCACCGCAAAATTTTATTATGTGACGGAAAACATGCGTTTACGGGCGGAATGAATATCCGCCAATGTCATTTAGTACAAACGTGTCAGCCTAACAGGGCAACTAAAGATTTTATGTTTAGCTTGAAAGGCCCTGTTGTACAACAAATCGGTCAAATATTTGAGAATGACTGGTTTTACGCCTGTGGTGAAAAGCTACCAAGCAAGTACTATGACATTAACACATACGGACAATCATCCTGTCGCGCTATCAGTGATGGTCCGGGCATTAATATAAATGTATTAACAAAAGTAATGATTAGCGCTCTTAACAGTGCTCAATCGAGTATTACACTGGTGACACCCTATTTTTTACCGCCTAATGGGCTGATTATTGCTTTACAGTCTGCTGCACTTAGAGGTGTAGATGTTTCAATATTATTGCCGGTCCATAATAACCAACCTTATATACATTGGGCGATGCGAAATAACATGCGCCATTTTCTAGCCTATGGCGTAAAAATTTATTATCAGCCCAGCCCTTTTGTGCATTCAAAACTGTTACTAATAGACGATCATTATTGCCAAATTGGATCGGCTAATATTGACTCTCGTAGTTTGCGATTAAATTTTGAACTTAATGTCGAAATATTTGATGCTGATTTTGCTCAATCAATGGCCAAAATTATAAACAACGATAAACAACAAGCCATTGAAATAACGCCCCAAAAACTCAATAAACGCTCTTTTGTAATAAAAGCTTGGGATTCCTTTTGGTGGCTTTTTACCCCTTATTTATAAACCCACAGCTTACCTACTCGGCAAGAACACCTTGCGACATTGCAATATAATGAGTAACAGCCAAATAAATATCTATACCCCTCGATATTATGATTCAGAGTATTAAAAATTTAAGTAAAAAATTACTATCCGATAACTGGTATACATTGAATAAATATACCTTCGATTTCCAAAAAGAAAACGGTCAATGGGAGCAACATCAGCGTGAGGTTTATGACCGAGGTAATGGTGCTACGGTACTGCTCTATAGTGCAGCAAAACAGAGCGTTATTCTTACTAGACAGTTTCGTTTACCCAGTTATTTAAATGGCAATAATGACGGCCTTCTCATTGAAACCTGTGCAGGTTTGTTAGACGGCGACGAACCAGAAATATGTATAAAAAAAGAAATTGAGGAAGAAACTGGATACAGTGTTAAAACGGTTAAGAAAATTTTTCAAGCCTATATGTCCCCAGGCGCAGTGACTGAAATACTGCATTTTTTTATTGCTGAATACACACCGCAAATGAAAATAAGTGAAGGCGGAGGACTCGCGCATGAACAAGAAAACATTGAAGTCTTAGAGCTTAATTTTGAAGCGGCATATCAAATGATCGCAACAGGCGATATCGTTGATGCCAAAACTATTATGCTTCTCCAATACGCAAAACTAAATCAACTTTGTTTATAATAATCGGTTTGCAATAAACACACGTGGCCATAGCGCCCCCTATCAAGCAAAACTATTCTTGTTTAACCTGTTTTTCTACCCTATCTAATTATTATTTTATGAAGCCTTTTATCTTTCTGCTGAGCTTAGCTTTTTTCCAATCCGCAATCGCTACTGAAATTAAATTACTCAATGGAGACACCTTGAACGGTGATGTTATTAAAACAGAAAATGGACAAGTCACCCTTTCTCACCCTATTTTAGGCTTAGTAACTATCCCTTCGTCCAACATTAAACCAGCTGTAGTGAGCGAAGAAAAAATAGTCGATAAAAAAGATAACGGCCTATTAGGTACCGGCTTTTTTAAAGACTGGAAAAGATCCGCTGAACTAGGGATTAATGGCAATGAAGGTAATACACAAGATATGGATATTCATATTGGTGTGAATGGGGATTTTTCAAACACAACAAGACGTTGGTCGGTATCCAGTGCATATAACAATGGTAGCGATGATAATGAAACGACAAAAAGTGATTTTTTTGCTCAATTTACAAGAGATTTTCTTAACCCATCAAACCCCCACTTTTCTTTTATAAAGGGTCGATATGACTGGGATGAGTTCGAAGATTGGGATCACCAAATTGACCTATCGGCCGGTGTAGGTAGCCAATTAATAAAAAAAGACGCTTGGTCACTTATTGGTAGAACAGGCCTAGGTGTGAGTAAAGAGTTTAGCGGTGACAATGATGACTGGACACCAGAAGCACTTTTGGGGCTTGAAAGTTTTTGGGCTATTAGTAAACATCATTCGGTAGAGTTTAAAAACAGCCTATACCCAAATTTGGATAAATTAGGCGAGTTTAGAAATTTAACAGAACTCAATTGGAAAATTGGCCTAGCAGATATTAATAATTTGAATCTAAAAGTAGGGTTTGTTAATGACTATGACTCATTAGCGAACGGTGAGAGTCAAGAAAATGATTTTCAATATCGTCTTTTATTAGCCTTTGATATCTAAACATACCACCTTACCTATAACGCCAATCAACGTGATATGAATCGCCTGCAACGTATGTATCTAACAAGATCATACAAGCTAAAAATGCTAATCTGTCACACATTATTTCAAACAACTAAAAATTATTTATGAAAATTTGTGGTGTAGAACTCTCTGCTAATGATGCTGTTATTTGTTTCCTTCAATTTGAACAGCAAACGTTTAATTTACCCGATTGTCGAGTCCGTAAAGTAAGTTTGCCAAAGGGGCATTCTACTGATGACTTACGACACTTCCAAAAAACTTTTGCTAAATTGATGGCCGACTATGGCATTAACAAGGTGGCCATTAAAGAGCGTGCTTTAAAAGGCAAATTTGCCGGTGGCCCCATTGGTTTTAAATTAGAAGCAACTATTCAGTTGATTGATACACTTGATGTAATAATGCTATCTCAAAAAGAAATTAAGTTAGCTCTATCTGAAAACCGTTTACCAATAAGTTTTTCTGATACTGGATTAAAAGTGTTTCAAGAAACCGCCTTTACCACCGCTTATGCCGCGCATGTTTTGGCATAAGGTGTAGAATTAAACTTTTCGACTAACTCGTTAAAAAAGGCCATCATTATGCAAGCTAGTCAAATAGGGTTTAACCCTCTATACGCTGAAGATAACCCGATTTTAGAAGACATTAGCCAACTGACCGGCTATGCCTTTTTAGAATTTGGAGCCCCATGGTGCGAGCATTGCAAAGCGGCACAATCTGCCATTGAGCAAACCTTAAAACCGCTTCAATTTGCGCACGTTAAGGTTTATGACGGTAAAGGTTTGGCTTTAGGCCGCGCCTTTAAAGTTAGACGCTGGCCTACGTTAATTTTATTAAAAGATGGTGTGGAATTAGCTCGCGTGGTTCGCCCAACGTCTACTGCGCAGGTGAATGCATTACTCTCATCAATGTCTGCTGGCTAAAGTTTTAATTTAAGCTATATATCTGTACTGCGTTAATCATTCAATTAAAACTGATAGCCAACTTCTTTTACATGATCTGCTCTTTTACCGTACACCTGTGTCCAATTAACGCCCATGTATGGCGCTAGGTGAGCATAAGGCAACAAATAAGCACAGCAGCACCTAATAGACGTGAATACATTGAAACTAACTATTTGCACGAATACGTGCATAAACTTGTGAGCCACCATCTTTTTTCAGCAATAAAACATCATAATCGTCACGTCGGTCACCCATTTCCATTCCCGGACTTCCAATCGGCATTCCAGGAACAGCAAGACCTAATGCATTAGCAGGTTTTTCAGCTAAAAAACGTTGTATTACCTGCGCTGGAATATGCCCTTCAAAAACATAACCTTCTTTTGATACCGCCGTATGACAAGACTGGTACTGCGGGGCAACTCCCCATTTTGATTTAAGTTCATTTAAATCTAGCGGATGATGCGTTGTCGATATAAAACCATGTTGCTTTGCGTGGCTTACCCAACCATCACAACATTGACAGGTGGGACTTTTAAAAACATCTAATTGAACCAAGGACGATAGCTCTTCATTGGCATTATTTTTTTGTGTTTGCTGCTCGGTTTCTAAGCAAGCTGTTAGCCCCAATAAAAATGCTAACGGCAAAAGTAGCCTTACTATATTAAACATATTTTCATTCCTTGTTCTAACCTGAAGTATTTTTGATGTGTGTGATAACCTTATTGTAAACAAATTGTTAATAGATAGAGATTAAAAGATAAGCAAGCTATATTATCAATTGCTAATAGATTAAGAGTGTGATGAAATTCACCGTCAAATTGTAAAACAGTATACTTTTATGCCTGAAGATTGTAAGGATTGCTCATTAGCAAACACCTGTATACCCAGCGCCTTTGCTGAGCATAATATTCATAAACTCGATAAAATTGTATCGCCCACTAAGCAATACCCTCGGCATCGAAATATATACCATCAAGGTAGCAACTTTCAGGCCTTATATATTGTTAAATCGGGTGCGTTAAAAACCTATATTACTAACTCTAAGGGGGATGAAAATATTACAGGTTTTTACATGCCTGGAGATATTGTGGGTCTTGAGAGTATTTCAAAAAGGCGCTACCTAAACACCGCCAAAACACTCACAGACAGTAGGCTTTGCAGGGTAAATTATCAGGAGCTGGCCGAATTAAGAAAATATACACCCGCTTTGTCTGACTGGGCTATCAACCTATTTAGTTTGTCGTTGGCTTCTGGCCAAGACTTTTTTAATTGTCTGTCTCAACACACTGCTGTTGCGAGATTAGCGACTTTTCTATTAACCTTATCCAAACGTACCAGCCGATCTGATCAGTACCAATTAGACTTTCAATTACCGATGTCTCGTCAAGATATTGGAAGCTACTTGGGACTTGCCAACGAAACAACCAGCCGTGCCTTTACTAAACTGGTTGATAAAAACTGTATTCATAAAATGAATAAAGAGATTCACATTGTGGATTTAGAGGCTTTGCAAGAATGTTCTAACCTTACTATGGAGCATTCCAAAAAAAGTTATTAAAAAAACCACCAGCCTATATTAACTAGGCTGGTGGTTGGTAAAGTTGAATTAAACGGGCGGCTTACTAAAAGAAACAGTGAATATTTTTGTCAAGCACAACACGTTGATCTAAGGTAATCACCCTTGATGCTAGTTTCCAGTTACCCTTTTCTTTTCTTAATTTATCCATCCGAATACCGTAATGTGTTGCTTGGTCCCTTTGCATACGACTACGAAATAAAATAAAGGCAGAACGCACATCAATTTCGTCGTCGGCCTCAGACCATTGAGCATCTATATTACTGATAATACGACGATTACGAACCCTAGGGTCCTCAGCCCATACAATGCCTGTCGCCATTCTTGCCACACGCATACTCAACATGCCGTAGTCATCATTATATAAATATGTTGTTTGGGAATTGCCCAATACCTTGTTGTCACGGCGATAGCGCACTTCTTGAGTTGGTAGCTGGTAGCTAATATCTTTACATAGCATATTTCCAAGCCAATCATCAAATCGCTCTTCATCCAAGGCTCTTGCTTCTTGTACTAAAAAACGCTCAACTTCAAAGTGAGTAGATTGATCAACGCTTTGTCCTGCTTGTTGTTTATTGCTCATTTTAGCCCCCTACTTTTTTTTGCTCTAATTGAGCCGTCGTTGACAATTCACTCCAAGGTTTACCTTCCATAAACTCTGCCCATCGACGATACATGCCTCGTTGAGGTGCTTCGTTAACCCATCCTTTACTAACCAAACCGGGTAACTCAGGATCAAGGTATTCATGCCCTTTCCCCATACCAAGATAAAGCGTCCCTTGACGTGTAGAATAGCCACGATTAGTTTGTGTGCATTGCTCCATATTCTCACCATCATCACTTTCAAGAATACCCGCGGTACCAAAGGTCAGCATATTATCGGTATGTATCATTTGTTTAAGCTGATCAGGCATTTCTTTTTCAACTAAGGTCCATGTCAGCACCTCAATACTATGCGGGCCACGTGGTTGCCACATTTTGAAAGTATTTGTGCCGTATAAAAATGAACAATTAGGAAAAATTGCAGCATCCCAGTGCCCACGGTAAAACTTCTCACGGTGCTCACCCATTTTTTCTCTAATCAGTGGCGATCTGTCATCCAACCATTTTTGATAGGCTTCAAAAACAGGGCCGCCATGAAGCGCAGCCGCGCCTTCCCAAATAACACCGAACCCATGACCTTCAGGTACGGTAACTTGCAACCCGGATGTTTCAGCATCATAAACGGCATTACCTTTGGCAATGGCTAATGGGCCACCTGCTATTTCTAACGCGGACGCATGTGCCCAACCGACATGGTAGCCATCCCCAATAAAGTTCTCTGTTGGGTTTTTCCAGTTGCAATCTAGAATAGATTTCATCGGAGGGCCGATTAGCTCACAGCCACCGGGCACGTCCATAAATGAATCCATATACCAAGCCATTCCACCTAAGTAATCTTTTAGTGATGGCGCTTCATCATCAAATGTACCAAAGACAAAGCCTTTATAACTCTCTACCCTTATTTTCTTAAGGTGTAAGGCATCCTTATCAATTTCATTATGATAGGCCTGTTTTTCTAAAGGTACATCAACAAGGTTACCATCCATACCAAACACCCAGCCATGGTATGGGCAGGTAAATGATTTAGCATTACCACCATCTGAAAAACAAACGGCATTACCACGATGTGTACATGAGTTTACAAATGCTTTAATACTGCCGTCTTTCTGGCGTGCAACAACAACAGAGTCCTCACCCATCATTGTCGACTGATAATCACCCTCATCGGGAATGATTGATTCATGTGTTAAAAACAACCAACATCGAGCAAAAATTTCTTCCATCTCTTTTTGGTAAATGTCCTCATCCCAAAATATCGCACGATCTTGAATCGCGCCGTCTTGTTGGATTAATTTATTAACTGGCTTCATCTTATCTCCTGTGAAATGATCTAACTTTTATTATCATGTCGAAAAACGTGACTCTATCTGCTACGCCTATTAATTAAACTGACCCTAATCAATTTTTTATTTTGGCTTTCTCGCCAAGCCTTGTTTTAGAGCACTATTTTCTTATTAAATGATCTAGATCAGATTCACCGCTGGTGATTTTTTCTTATACAAGCCATCTCGATTCATCAGTGACATCAATGGTTATTAATATAAAAAAGAGCGCTCTAGGCGCTCTTTTTTAATCAGAATGTTATTAGTTAAATATTAAGCGGCTTGTTGAGCCAATGCTTTTGCTAAATCTTCTGAGGCCACACCATTCGGTTTAATATCAAACGTTTCTACAAGAATATTAAGAAGATTGGGTGTGATAAAACCGGGCAATGTTGGCCCTAGGTGAATGCCTTTAATCCCCAAGGATAGTAGGCTCAGTAAAACGGCCACAGCTTTTTGTTCAAACCATGAAACCATATAAGATAGTGGTAAATCATTTACTCCACAGTCAAACTCTTTAGCCAGTGCTAAGGCAATTTGAATAGCTGAGTAGGTATCATTACATTGGCCAACATCTAATAACCTTGGGATGCCAGCAATATCACCTAAATCTTGATCATTGAAGCGGTATTTACCACAGCCCAAGGTTAAAACAACGGTATCATCGGGTGTTTGCTCAACCAGCTCTGTATAGTAATTACGGCCGGGTGCTGCACCATCACAACCACCCACTACAAAGAAATGACTAATATCGCCGCTTTTAACCGCTTCAACCACTTTGTCTGCAACACTCAATACGGTATGACGACCAAAGCCAACCATCACTGATTTTTCTTCTTCATCTTCGGTAAAACCTTCGGCTGCTTTAGCCCCTTCAATCGCCAAAGTAAAATCACCATGTTCTAGATGAGGAACTCCAGGCCAACCGACCGGTCCAGCAGTAAAAATTCTATCTTTATAAGAGTCTTGCGGCTCAATTAAACAGTTTGATGTCATGATGATGGCACCTGGAAAGGCAGCAAATTCCATATGTTGGTTTTGCCAAGCCGTGCCATAATTACCAATTAAGTGAGGATATGCTTTTAGCTTTGGATAGGCATGAGCAGGCAACATTTCTCCATGAGTGTAAATATTAATACCCGTATCTTTGGTTTGTTCAAGCAAGTCATAAAGGTCTTGCATATCATGCCCACTGACTAAAATGGCTTTCCCTTTAACCGCCGTTGTTCTTGCTGCACCCGCTTCTTGAGCACCAAATTGACCGGTATTAGCCGCATCCAGTAATTCCATTACTTTTAGGTTAATAGCCCCTACTTCTAGACAACCTCCGAGTAGAAGCTCTGCATCAGTTGGTTCGTTCGCTAACAAATCTAACGCTTTTTCAATGCGCTCAAAAACTTCTTCATTTTGGTAACCTAAAACATGCGCATGGTAGCAATATGCCGCTACACCTTTAAGGCCATAAAGCATCATGGCACGTAAACCAACAATATCTTCTCCAACAATGTCTAAGTCTTTATCAATCGCTGCGTGTTCAACCTGCAACAACAAACCTGCTTTAACCGTCGCTGGCTCCCACACTGCTGGCCCTTCTGGCGTTTCAATAGGTACATTTTGTTCTACGGCGGCATGTTCATACGCTTCCCTAAGACGATCTCGTATTTGCTTAGCTTCAGCAATGAGTTCAACAAAACGATCTGCATTAAAGTTAACATTGGTTAAGGTCGTAAATAACCCATATAAAATAAAAACATCTGCTTCATTGTCTGTGTGGCCTAACTCACGAGCCAACTTTGCATATTGCGCAATGCCTTTAACGCTATAAGTCATTAAATCCTGTAAATCAGCGGTGGTGGCATCTTTACCGCAAACCCCTTGCGCTGTTTGGCAGCCAATACCATTTTTCTTTGAATGTGCTGTTTGTTCGCATTGATAACAAAACATGTTAGTCTCCTTTGTCTTTTACATGTGTGGCGAATTCTAGGCAGCGCTCCTTCCGTTGTAATTGACCTACATCAAGAAACCTAAAAAACATGACTTCATTACGCCAACATTTATTATTTGCCAGCTTTAATGAGCAACAATTTAGTCAAATTGAAACGGCGACTAGCACGCTTTCACTCAACGATGGGAACCATTTATTTCACCAGCAAGACCCGGCCAAGTACTTTTATTATTTACAGGCCGGCGAGATTAAACTGTATCGCCTCTCTGCCAATGGTGAGGAAAAAGTGATCGAATTAATTCGTCCAGGACAAACATTTGCTGAAGCAGTAATGTTTATGAACTTTCAACATTATCCAGTGCATGCGCAAGCGATTAGTGACTGCCAACTGATACAAATTAAAATGAGTACGTTTCTTAAACTACTTGATCAGTCACCCGCCACTTGTTTAAAAATACTGGCTAAAATGAGTCAACGCTTACATGGAAGTATTCAGGAGATTGATCAGCTAACCCTACAAAATGCTACCATGCGTGTTGTTCAATTTATGCTCCAAGGCATCACTAACGATGCCCTATCCCCTTATAAAATACAATGGACAGCACCAAAGGCAACCCTAGCGTCACGCCTATCCGTACGGCCTGAAACCTTTTCTAGAATTTTAAAACAATTAACACGCGATGGCCTGATTGAGGTACAAGGCAAAACGATTACTATTCTAGATTTAGAGGCTTTACGTCAGCATATAAACATTTAACCTGTTTATCTAAAACAGGTCTTTTCTTAGCGGCTTTTCATCGTTGCATAAAACTCATCTCTTGCCATATCAACCAAAGCAAACAAGTCAGCATCTTGCCAACCCTCTTTCATTGCCTTATCCATATAACCCAACAGTTCTTCAGCGAGTGGTAGTTTTAAACTGACATCTTCGGCACTTTGCTTAACTGCTTGTAGGTCTTTATGGCCTAGTTTTAAGGTTCCACGCCCTTGGTCAAAACGCTCGTTTTCAGCCATCGGCAGCATAAAGTCAATAACATGCCTCGGCGCAACGCAATCTGCCAATACATCAAGAACCATTTTAGCCTTAAGCCCGTGCGCTTCGGCCAAAGCAATGGCTTCCGATATGCCTGTTATGGTAGAAACAAAGGTCAACTGGTGACACAATTTTAGTAATTGCCCATTACCCGACCCACCTAAATAGTGAATTTTATTTGCAAACGAGGAGAGGATCGGCCGCACTCGCTGATAGCTTTGCTCTTCTCCACCAACCATCATGGCCAAGGTACCAGCATCAGCCCAAGGCGTTGAACCACTAACAGGAGCATCTAAAAAAACTTTACCTTTAGCACTGGCCAGTTTTGCTAACTGCCGACACTGCCCGCTGGGCGTTGTGCCTAAATCAACAATAATGCCTCCCTCATCCATGCCATCTAACAAACCACCTTCTTCACAGATCAACTTTTCCATGATATCGGCATGAGACACACTGACAAACACGAGGTTTTTATCGCTGCCTAACGGCACACCTTGTTCAAGTGCTGTTGCTCCTTTCTCAACCGTCGCGTTAACAGCTTGAGCGGATAGGTCATGTACCGTAACGCTATGGCCAGCTTGTATAATTCTAGAAACAATAGCTTGCCCCATTGCACCAAGCCCGATAAAAGCAATTTTAAATGTCAATTCGTTAACCTCTTCACAGTCTTTAATAACGGAAAAAGAAGTCTAACATAACAAATAAATGTAACTGCTCAGCATCATTCTCAGGGATTTATCCCTTATGAACTTTTAATCAAGGAAGCAATTAAATAAAAGCATTATATTCGGCAAACTGTCAGTGCTTGCCTTGCCTTGCCTCATACAGATTAACCTAGCAGTTTGGCAAACTTAACATTAAGCGATAAAACCACCATCAATCACCAACTCAGAACCGGTCATATAACTAGATTCATCTGAAGAAAGGAAAAGAATGCCGTTCGCTACATCTAAAGGCCTCCCCATTCGCCCCATTGGAATTCCAGCTAAAATTCGTTCTCTAAATGCCTTCGCCATATCTTCGCTCATTTCCGCTACCGTGCTGGTTACAGCGGGTGTATCAATAAAACCTGGGTGTACAGAGTTTATCCGAATAGCGTAGCCTTCCCTGGCACAATGTAAGGCAGCTGCTTTCGTAAAAACTCTAATAGCCCCTTTACTCGTACTGTACGCAGCCATTGTAGGTTCACCAATAATACCTAAATCAGATGAAATATTAATGATTGAGCCACCTTTCTCTTTCATTGCTTTTACGGCTTCACGTGTACCCATAAAAACGCCTTCTACATTGACCTGCTGAACACTTCGCCAGTCGTCCAAAGAGGTGTCTTCTACCGACCCTGTTGGTGCAATAGCCGCGTTGTTTACTAATACATCTAAACCAGCAAATTGATCGATAACCTCATCGATCAAAGCTACCCAAGCTTTTTCCTTGGTTACATCGTGATACTTAGGACAGGCCTGCCCTCCTTCATTATTTATCGCATCTGCAACACGTTCGGCACTGTCTAAATTAATATCAGTCACGATAACCGTTGCACCTTCTTGCGCTAAACGCTGACAACTTGCTTCACCGATCCCTGAACCACCCCCCGTTATGAGGGCTACTTTTCCACTCATTCTCATAATATAACCATACCTATAATATTCATATTAACAAGCATTACTAATTATGCGATCTATTAACCAAAACATTACGCATCGGCCTTTAATAAATTTGGTTTAAACGTATGTATCGCCAAAGGAATCAAAATAAGTGCACCTAAGCAATTGATAATCATCACTAATGCAAGTAAAAGGCCCATATCAGCTTGGAAGCGTAAGTTAGACATGAAATACCAAATACCAACCGCAAAGACCATCGTAATAGCGGTAATAAAGATAGCTCGACCACTGGTTAAAATTGCATGATGCACAGCCTCGTTCAAGCTACTATGTACTCCGCGTTTACCCTCTTCTATTGAGCGACTTAGCAAATAAATACCATAGTCAATCCCGATACCCATGCCAACCGACAAAATGGGCAAGGTATTTACATTAATACTCATCCCGAGTTTCACCATAATGGCTGCGACAACCACATCAGTAAATAATAATGGGGTAATTAAAATCAATACCGCTGACAAGGATCGATAACCAAACCATATCGCAACAATAATAACCATTGTCGTTAAGATAAAGTTTAAACCTTGAGCTTTTGACACCTCACTATTTGTTGCTGATGCAATCCCAATACTGCCTGCGGCCATGCGTAATTTGCCGGGGCTACTATCATTGGCTTCTATTTCAGAGATAACTTTTTTAGTCTTTTCAATAACATTATTAACCGTTTCTGATTTATGGTCTGAAACAAAAAAGCGCACACTGGCATTTTTATATTCATTATCAAATAAGTAACTAAAATCGCCTGGTGAAGCATTTGCCTGCAGTAAATTGACCAACTGCCCCGATTCACGGCCGTCCACGGGAAGCGTTTCAAATTTAGGATAGTTACCCGATAAACTGCGTTTTACACTGGGCAATAAATCCACAAATGATAGACTCCCTTTGATATCAGGTGTGTTTTGCATCATATATTGAAAGGTTTGAATTTTCTTTATAACACTCAATTCACGGATATCCACACGGTCAGCCTTCTTAGCACCATTGTTTTCTTCTGCTGGTGTGGCTTCAACAACCACCAGCAATTGATCTGGACCAATAAATTTTTTGGTATGAAGTGACACCGCTTGGTTATACGGCGAATCAGGCCATAATAAACTGGTGCCAGGTTCAACCTCACCTACTTTTAGATCTTTTGAAATCCAAAATGAACTGGCTGATACCGTAATAAAAACAACCCAAACGATGACACGGCTTGTTTTATGATCTGACAGATAGAATATACCGCTTAATATTTTCTTTGTAAGACAATAACTCTCATCTTCGACTGACAGATTGACCTTACCAACTTGCTTTACACAGCTGAACATTAACGGTATTAAGATAAGTACTGTCACAATCACGCTAAGCGACCAAATACCTGCAAATGTGGCTAGTTTTTGCATCACAGGAATATCGGCGACCGCAATTAAGAAGATACCTGCTGCATCGGTTACGATCCCCAAAACACCTGGCTTAAATTGCTTTTTTAGTAAGATAACGCAGGCATCAATTTTACTTAACTGATCATGCGCTATTTCTAAATAACGCATCCCCATTTGTACCGAATGACTTAAGGTACGTGCCATAACTAGCATTGGAATCACTAGTATTAGGGGGTCTAAAGACCAACCTAATAAGCCTACAAAGCCCAAGCCCCATACCGCACTAATTAAAGAGGTAACACCTGCTAAAACAACCATTCTTGTGTTTTTAGAGAAGTAAAAAAGCATCACTAACATCACCAGAAAAGAAAGACATAAAATTTGTATGACTTCTGCGTTGTACATATAGATCCACCCTGTTAACACGGGTTGACCAAACATATGCAAGGTGAACGTCTCATTGCTATATTGCTCTGACAATGCGTTTAAATAATTAAATACCTTTGTATAATCTATTTCACCTGGAATTAAGCTGGCTTGAAAATAAGCAGAGCTTTTATCAAATGAGACATACGTTCCAAGAACCCCAGGCGTGCTATCAACCAGTTCTGAAAACGCTTTTAACTGCCCTTCAGTTTTTGGTAGTGGTTCATCACCCGGCAATAGCGGAATGCTGCTGGCACCAAACTCATCAATTTTTACCCGCCTTACTTTGCGAGAAGCGATTGAAAACACTTGATCATGATTGACATAAGGCGTTGCATCAAGTCCTTCGGTAATGGCTTTAATCTTTTTTAGCGCATCAGCCTGATAAATGGAGCCTTCTTTAGACTCGAAAATAAGCTTGATTGTTAAAGGACCACCATATTGCCCTTCGTAGGCAAGGTGTGTATCAATGTATGGATGGTGTTGAGGCAAAATCTCCTCGTACACCGTTTTAAATGAAATGGTGGATGCATAAAACCCAGCAATAACCGTAATGATGCCAGCTATTACCAATAATATGATCCGTAATGATAGTATTTTTTCAGCCCAATTATTCACAGCTAACAAGCTCCTTTGAGTTATTCAATTGATTTATTGCGGTTACAAATGACGCATAGCTTGTCACTTTAAAACCACCATTACTGCCGATAATGGCGATGTCTTCCCCTTGCACTGCCATATCAACAAACCAACCCAAAGGCCTGTCACCAATAAATCGCTGGCACACCCAGTCTGATGAAGTTAATGAGGTGTATATTTTCTTTTTATCGCCCAGAATAATGAAAAGGTCTTTGATCTTTTCCACCTTATATAGGTCACTTCCTTTTGAAATACTCTTTTCAACCCATGAATCGCCGCCATTACTGGTTTGGTAAACCATGCCTTGTTGCCCGACCAAAATGATATTTTTGCCGTTATTGGATAGCTGACAGCCATAAATAGCCGGTTCTATAGCCCCCCCATGTATTTTGCTCCACTGCCCGTCAGTATCACGTTTAAGTGCTAAGCCGAACTCACCAACTACCAGTAATTCATCGCGTTGGTTAGTGCAACCAGCATATAAATGAGGGGCTGCTTCGCCAAACTCATTCCACGCTTCTTTTAGAAAGTCTGCCCAAGGTATATTGACGGCTTCCCACTGCTGATAAGGTGGCCTACTTGACATCAGCAGCCCATAACTACCCGATAAAAGAACTTCAGCGGTGCTCAACTCAATAAAGTTAAAGATCGATTCATTGGGTGCTATTATTTGTTTTGACCAGTTAGTCAAATGATCTTTAGACTTATACAATGACCCATTTGCACCACCTAAAAACACGTCACCTTGCTTGGTGGCGTGCGTACTAAACAGGTCGTGGTTAATATTGGAATCTAGCCTTTCTGCCGCCTGCTTCTTTGATGCTTTGATGATCAAGCCATCATTTCCAACCATTAGGTAAGATTGATCAGCCAGTTGAGTGATATCAAATAAGCTATCTCTGGGCTTTAAGACTGGGTTTTCAAGATCATCCAATTGATTCGATTTTATATGGGCTAACCCCATGGAACCGTTTCTGATGTCCACTTTTTGTTGCGCTTCTACTGCCCACAAAACGCCTGATGCCTGGCTGAACCCAGCAAAAACCAATAGGCTAGCAATAACCCTTCTTGTACAAATACGTTTCTTCACTTAACCACTCCTTAAACGATATTTAAATGCCCATCAACTATTCATACCAACTGAATAATTTGATATTTAACTTGTTTAAAACTTATCGAATGAGGGATTGCCTAAACACTATGCAAACCCTAAAAAGATAAGTATCCGTATCCCCGACATTGGAGTGGTGTTCTTCATTAAACTGTTTTTCAATAAAGGTTAGAGTCTTCACCCTACTACTTAACCAGTGTTATCTATCAAACCGATTCGCAGTAAACTGCCATTCTCACCTCACTTACACAAACACAACTGTTTTCTAATCCCTCACAATAAAATTATTATCTGATTAAACCTATTTGGTTTTAATACCATTGCTTTTTCATTAAGGATTTTTCACCCTCAAATAACACTAAGCACTGCTTGCGTATTATCCATCGTACTTTTTAAAAACTTCCCGCTCATATAAACTTTTATCCAGTATTCGTGCAGACAATTACTCTCGCCGTTAAGAGTAATAAATCATTTCTCAAGTACTGGTTTTTCAATACACACGTATTCATCATTTATGACGACTGGAAAAGTCTCTAATGGAATATGACAGGGCATAGACACCACTTCCCCTGTGACAAAATTAAATGCACCACCATGAAAAGGGCACTCAATTTCATTTCCATCTTGTTCACCCTCTGTCATAAACGCCATTCCGTGTGTGCAAATATCACTGGTAACGTAATAACTTTTATTAAACTCATAAACCGCTAGTGGGGGCAAACCATCTACCACCACTTGAATTGGTGCATCTTCGGTCACCTCGGCTGTTTTACAAAGCATCATTAATTCAGACATAAGACTCCTTTTATCCCTTAGCTTTCAGGGCATCTATAATATGGTTAGTTAAAAAATTCATTAGCACTTCAACATACTAGTGCGATTTTATAAAAGCCGACACGGCACTAGAAAAGTCGTCGGGGTACTCAATCATCGCCCAATGACCACAGTGCGGCATGATATAACCCCATGAGTTATCCATTAACTCTAAAAATTTATGTGCACTCGATAAAGGAACCACTTGGTCGTCTTTACCATTCACAACCAGTGTTTTTTGTTGCACGCTGGCAATATAGTCTTCTTCATAAAACAAGCCCCCTGCTTTTCTAACCCAGTCCATAGTCGCCGCATAAGAGGCTTCATTTTTTGGGTCTACTGAGTTTGCGTGTCGGTAATCAATCATTTCTGAGGTAATTTGAAACGAATCATTAGTGAGAACCTTTATCAGCCTTATCATCCCTTCTTTTGTATAGTCATACCCTAAAACAGGCTTAAGCGCTGCTATATCCAACTCTGTATTTAGCCCAGCACTGCCCATTAAGATAAGCCTCTCACACAGTTCTGGGTACTCAACGGCAACCCCCATGGCTGTTGCTCCACCCATTGAATTACCAACAAGGTTGACTTTCTCTAACCCCATTTTTTTAATAAAGTTAGCAATATGTTCATAACGTGCTTTTTGTGAATATTCAAAATCACTGGGGTCAGGGCTATCTGTTAAACCAAAGCCCACCATATCAACAGCGATGGTTCTAAAGCTTTTGGCAAACAACGGCAAACAAGCAAACCAATTTCCGTAGCCATTTGCGCCAGCGCCACCACCATGTATTAACACTAATGGCTCACCCTCGCCGGCTTCTATATAACAAGTGTTAATACCATCCACATCAATATATTTCTTTTCATATAGTGATTCATTTTCTATATTCAAAATTATGCCCTCTCATATAAAATTTAAACGTTCTTAGCTTTTAAGTACGTTACTTAAAACCGTTACTCTTTTTTTGGTGCAACTACTCTAGCGGCCCCTGTTCGAGGTGCTCGTTGTATTCCACGGCAATGTTCACTTGCCAGTTTTCTCCAGGCGATTAAATTATGGTCCGGTTCAAAAAGCTGCTCTTCTAACCAACCATAATCATCATCATAAAATGCCTGAGATGCTTTTCTGGCCCAAATATCATCATCATTAAAACCACGTAGCGCTAACGGTTCATGCAATGACGTGAATTCCTCTTTATAACGGTGTATTTGCTCAGGCTCAGTGACCCCTTTTTTACTCAGAATTTGAAAATACATATGTCTTTTTTCATCAATAGGTACATAAAACTCAACCTGTGTTATATCGGGTTCAGGGTGATTTTCTACCGTCAGAATGCCTGGCATCCACAACGACACTTGATAAATAGTTGAATGCTCACCTTCAGGGCGAACACTTGATAAAACGGATTCACCTTTGATATTTGCATCAAATACAGGTCGGTAATTGCCCATTAATGGGTCAACGACCCCTTTAGGTGCTCCATCTTTGTCGTGAATGCCTAATTCTAATTTTTGCTCAGTTGCAAAACCAAGTGGAATAGGTGCATCGCGTGCTGTTAAATAAGATGAGTCTTTATGAATAAAAATATGTGTTGTGTCGAAACCGTTTTCAGCACCAAGGCGCCAGTTAGATTCAATTTCACGGCCTATCCCCATGACATATCGGTCTTCATCTAAAAACCAGGGTGGTAAATCTAAGCCTAACGCAGGCGGTTCATCGCCTTCTGCGACATCGCCTAGAAACACAAACATCATCCCTTTTGCTTCTTCTACAGGATAAGTTTGTAGTGCACGAGTCCCAATCATTTGACTATTTGGGTCGGTTAAAATATCGCAAAGTTTGCCATCATTAAAATTATAGGTCCATCCGTGATACCAGCACGTTACAGTGTCTTTACTGTAACATTCGATTTTTTCTGAGAAGGACACACCACGATGCAAGCAGGTATCGGCAATACAAAACACCTCTCCATCAATGCGGTTGATTAATAGTTTTTCGCCGCCTAATTGAATTGGCTTGGGCTTGTTTTCTTCTAAATCTTCACTAAACCCAACCGGATACCAATGATTACGGAAACCAAGTTTTGCTTGGATGTAATTGCCCCAACCTTTAAGTTTTTTGACAACCTCTTGATCTACAACTGTATCGTTTTCATTATCAAAATTTATCATTTGCTTTCCTTAATATTTAGTCAATATGGATAGAGCCACCTAATGCCCCTTGGCGATTCATCGCCCAAGGGGCATTTTGATTATCTCGCTAAGTTTTTCATTGATGATTTTTCTGTCACAGTGACCGATGGGTTTAAATTAAGCCCCATATCGTAATTACCAAATACGGTACCGCTTCCTGTTTGCAAGTTAAGTGCCACCATCCATGTTGGTATGGGGTGATTACCATCTGTTACACCAAAGTCTTGCTGAAAAGCTTTATAAAGTTTGCCGGCATTGTCATAAATAGCCACGTCACCCAATCGATAAACCTCAGCATCAAATACCATAATTTTCTTACCATAAACCGTGTCATACCTTGGAATCGCTTCTACTACATAGGCTTCACGCAATTCCATTTGACGTTGAGGTTGTGGGAAAAACTTATTATGCAGTGTAATAGGCTCTGGATAAGGAACCGTAGGCGTTATGCTCCTTGTGTTTACCAACATTAAACCTTTTTTAATAATTTTGAATTTCCACAGGCCCATTGGGTCTGAGAAGCCACTTAAATCTGCCTGTGTTAATTCTGAGCCTGCAAGCGAATCAGTTCTGTTCGCTGTAGCCACTTGGCGAACCCGTCTAAACGATGGTAAGTAAACATAAGATTCTGGTAACTTACTTTGGTCTCGGTATTGAATATCTAAGGAAATAATACCTTTCACATCATAGGGTTCAATAAACTTGATAATCCTTCTTGTGGTTTCATCTTCATAACCAGGAATGCTTGGTTTTGGTTCAGCGGCCACTCGACCTGTCATCATGATTTGCGTCATCCCCATGGTCGCTTCTTTATAAACATCACCATCGCTATTGATATAGGTTAATCGACTAATCGGAAAATCAGGACCATTCACATGACCAAAGTCATCACCCTCTAAAGCGAGGTTACCGACCTGATAATTAACCATCACCTCGATACCTTTTTCAGCAACCGGGAAGGGCAATCCACCGATCCATGGCGAGCCATCTTCAAGGCCCAATGTCCCGTATTCGTCCAGTATTCTGGCTTTACCTTTGTTTGCCTCAGTGATTTGCAAAAACTCCGGGTTACTTAATGAGCCTTTTTCAGAAGTCGGTGTGACTTTGAGTACCTGACCTTGTTTAACAAGTGCAATCGCTGATTCAATTAAGTATTCGCTGTATTGGTCTACATTGCTGGCATCAATCACATCGCCGACTTGCGGAACCTTGGCAAATGCCATTGTTGATGCACTGCTGATAATGAGTGCGCTCAAAGCATGTTTCATTATTTCATTTATATTCATTTTCATGACCTCTTAAATTTTTATGAATGATTGATTAGAACTGGTATGACACGGCTATATTCATTTCGTCAGCGTGGTCATACACGGCGATACTGCGTTCTTCTTCTCCGCCAAAGGCGTTGTAGTAAGCCCATACACGCCAGTTATTACCCGGCTGCCATCTGACTTGGGGCTGTAACCAATAACCGCCGTCTATGTCATACAAGCCAAAGAATTCAACGAAAAACTGATCATTGTCGAAGGGCTGACTTAAGTTCAGTGTGAGTTGTGTTTCATCTTTTCTTGCCGCTAATCCGTTAAGATCTGTATCAAGGGATATTTTTTCACGTTCGATATAGATCACCTGAGCGGAGATGTTCATCGTTCTAGTTTTTGAGAAAATAAAGGAAGGTCGATCAATACCTAACATTACTTTCATTTCATCTCGATGAGCGACCCCGAGTGCATCTTGCGGGTTCAGCGGGACAGGCCCAGCAAACTGTAGGTTTGAGGCAGATTTTGCAAACGGCTTATCAAAGGTGTAGGACATTTCGCCTCTAAACACCGCGGCAAGGCTATCGGCATACCAGTTAAATGAAGCCCCTGCTATATCTAAGCGCTCATGGGTGTTTTGTAGCACGGGCAGTACGGCTACTGGCGCACCTGGTGCTGTTGGCGGTGTTGGTGTGAAAACAGGGAGTGTGTTGGTCGCTGAAATCACCCCATCTTGATCAATTAAGCTTAAGTAATTTAAGGTGTAATTAAACCCACCTAGTGAGCCTAATAAGCGTATTCCCCATTGGTCTTCGCCGCGCCAATCATTGGTGTCGTCATCCACGATGAAGGTGGTGCCGGGTGCTAAGGTGGGTCCAAATGGGCTGCCTACGACTAAAAACCCATCAGCCGGATCGCCAACACCATCACGTGGTAAGGGGTTTACGTTCCAAGGTGAACCGATATCCGCCTGTACTGTGGGAACAAAGTCACCGGGATTATAGAAGAAGTCGACGCTCATATCATTGATGGGTAGTTGGTAGGTAAACCGTGCCATCCACAATGGAATACGACGGTGATCAAAGAGCTCACCGCCGCCTTCAAATGGGTGCCAGGCATTGTCCAGTGGGTTAACAATATCTAACAGTCTTACCCCATCAGATTCTCCCCAGACGATGTTTTGACGACCTAAGCGTGTCCATAATTTGCCTTTTTTAATGTCGACAAAGAGTTCCCAGATATCGGCTGATGCGGTGTCGTTGCTTGCATTCATCATCGTGCCGCGATCTTTAAGGTTATTGGAGGCAGAGAAGGCATCGTAGCTATCGACGCCGCCGCTTAAATCTTCGGTGAGGTCATACGCCAGTTTGACCCGTGAAAATAAGCGAACGCTATCAAACAAGCCGTTTCTTAAGCTTGATGGACGGTAGTCAAAGTCTGCAATCCCCCAGACGCGGTTTAAGTTAAAGTCGGGATTATCTTGTTGGCCTAATGCTGTGTTGGCCGCATTTTTATCACTGGTGGTGGAGATAGCGGTTTGTGCTCGAACGAATCCGGATACACGTAAATCCCCGTTTAGATAATCAATTGCCTGTGCCGATGGACTGACAACCAACGTTGTCAGGCCGATTGCTATCAGCTTTTTTATAGTCTGAGTTGTGCGCATTTTATGCTCCTATTTCCCATTTAAAGTATTTAAAACTATTTAAATCCTTATCCCCATATCTGCATATCCATTAACTGTCATTCACTAATTTCTAGCTTTTTATGGATAAAAGATATCTGTACAAAATCACTCGTTAATTTAATAAATATTTCTTTCGCCTTTTTGTTACCAAAACCTACTTCAATGCTTAAACACCTCTGTTGAACATCTATATATGGTATAAATCCAAGGTTGTTTGGACCTGATCATTCACAAGAACTGTCTGCCGTTGTTCGATCTTCCATAGACCATTGTCTAACGTCAGCATATATCGACTACGCCCAGCTATTTGGGTAAGCTCTCGGAACCTATACGAAGCAACTTGCCAATGGCTTTTTAATACGGCCTTTTCACCACTGAATTCAACAAGCTGTACATTTCCGATGAGGTGATTAGTCCTTGGTAGTGGCACTGAAGCAGGTGATGTACCACTGGTAAAACGCCATTTACGGTCTTCTAGCATGGATTTGTTATCCATATAGATCAGCGATACATCATTCTCAGGATTACATGACAACTCATGTTCACTATCCCAAGCTTGCACCCAATAAACGCAATTATCTGCATACAAGGACAACCAATCTTCCCAACGCTGTTCATCTAAAGCAGCCGCTTCTTCATATAAAACCCCGGACAATAAGTTCCACGTATCAAAATCTACAACTTGTGTTTTCATGATTTGTCTTCCTTCGTCATCAGCTCTATCCAACGGTCATATTGCGTCATTGTGCAACCCTCATAGCCGATGATCCCACTATGAGACAGCTCAATACCTAAGTTACTAGCAACTTCATCGGTACCTTCGTGGCGTGAATGTAGGCCAAAAGAAATATAGCTAGTGGCTAAATTACGCCCTTCAGAACCTGACTGACATTCTTCAAACTCAGCATTATCATCTGGGGTACCCATTCCGCTACCGGCAAAAAACTCTTCAAATTGACGCAGACGGTTTTTTCTATCTTCAACTGGCTCACCGACTGGTGCTATGCAGAAAAAAGTTATTTCTGTACGGTTTACATCTAAGGGTCTAAAGGTGCGAATAAGCGTCGCCATTTGGTCCAGCAAATGTAAATTAGGGTAGATAGATAGATTACGAAACACACCGGTCATCCAATGAGCTCTGTCTTCTCCGTACGCTTTACTTAGTTCAGCCAAATGCTTATAAGCCGGTCTGTCTTCAGGGTTTGGAAAATTAAACCAAATGCCAGTATGGCCATTACCAAAAGCCCACTGCCCACCAACTTGCTCATACATTTTTGAAACCTGCATGGTCTGAACTGCAGTGCTTCTTTGCAATTTTCGATCGGCTACTTTTAATAGCGAGCTGTGTGCATAATCTGGGTGTAATCCATCACCACCGCCATTTTCAAGCATCAGTTTCCAATTACCCTTATAAACACAACTCGAACTGCCCTTTAACACTTCTAGCCCGTTCGGCGCCTGGTCAACCAACATATCGATATAAGCCTTACCCCCCAATAAATGCTGATCTAAGGTAGGAACATCTGCAGATAGGCTTGCAAAGATAAAGCCACGATAACTTTCTACTTTCTCAACATGTTTTAGGCCGACGTCATTCTTATGGTCAAGCAGCTCGGGATAGCCCTCTTCTTCTCGCTGAATCCATTTTGCTTCACCATCACTAGCAAATGCCCAACCATGATAGGTGCATATAAAGCTTTTCGTATTACCCCGTTCTGTTCTACATAAACGTGCGCCCCGATGTGGGCAAGCATTGATGAAACCATTAATTTGCCCATTCATATCGCGGTTAATAATGACAGGCTGTCTACCCATGGTGACTGTAACAAAGTCCCCTTTATTCGGTAGTTGGCTTTCATGCGCGACATATATCCAAGACCCTTCAAAAATACTCTCCAACTCCCGCTCGTAAAGAGCGGGGTCGTTATATACACGTCGGTTAACCTTGTAGATACCGTCGTCGGGGCGCCTATCAAACAGTTCGTCTAAAGCATCATTATTGAGTGTGCTCATTTGATCACCCAGTTATAAATCTTCTAGTGTTTGGACACCGCGATTTGCTTCACTGGCTAACTGTCTCCACGCGACTATATTTCCATCTGGCTCAAATAACTGTTCTTTAATCCAACCCCAGTCATCCTTGTAAAACTCTTCCATCGCTTCACGGGCCCAAATATCATCATCATTAAAGCCACGTAGCCCCCAGTCTTCCCACTTTTCATTAAAATCTTTTTCAAACTCTTGCTCTTCAGCTTCATTAGCCACTTCTTTACCAAGCGTTTGAATATACCAATGTGAGTTTTCATCTCTTGGCACATACCATTCAAATTGAATCAATGAAGGGTCTGGAAAGGGGTCTACTTTAAGGGCGCCTGGCATCCATATTGAGATTTGGTTGGCTATGCGTTTATCACCACCAATAACCGGACGAAGAACTGTTTCACCATCTACTTTACCCTCAACGACGGGAACCGCATGCTGGCCGATATTATCGTAAACACCCTTAGGTCCGTCTTCGTTATTAACTACTTCCCATAAGGTGCCTTTTGCTTCTTCTTCACGATCTGTCGCAAACCCTAATGGAATAACGGTCTCATTGTTTGGTATTAACTTACTGTCTTTATGAATAAAAACATGTGTTGAATCAAAACCATTTTCAGCAGCGATTCTCCAGTTTGACCCAACTTCTCGTTTAATGCCTCTAATCGCACGCCCTTCATCTAAAAACCCAGGTGGTACGTCATTAATCAGAGGGGTAGGTTCAATATCGCCGAGAAAAATAAATACAAGCCCTTTTGCTTCTTGCGCGGTATACGTTTTAAGACGATGCTTACCAATCATATCGCTTTTAGGGTCCGTCATAATGTCGCATAACGAGCCATCGTCCCATCGATACGTCCAAGCATGATACCAACAGGTAATGGTCTCTTTTGTATAACACTCAGGCTTTTTAGAAAAGGCAACACCTCGGTGTAAACACCTATCTTTGATGGCATAAACTTTTCCATCAATTCGGTTGAGTAATAGGTTTTCACCACATAACATCGCCTTAACAGGCTTGCCCTCTTCTATTTCTTTACCGAACATGACGGGGTACCAATGGTTTCTAAACCCCAGCTTGGCCTTAATAAAGTTCGGCCATAACTTGTTCTTTTTCACGACCTCTTCGTTGACTAAAATTCTTTCACTTTGATCCATAACATTTTCCTTTTAAATTAAATTTAAATTACAAGTGATGCTTAGGTTTAAATTGGGATAACCATCAGAGTCGTAATTCGATGAGTGTCATAAATAGCAGAACGCTTTTTAAACTTAAGAACCCCTTCATCACGAACTATTTCATCGACATAACGACCCACGTTGTAAACGCTACTTTCACCGTCGTTACATGTTTTAAAGACCGCATAATTAGACTGCACATGAAAGGTCTCTCCGTCTTCTGTACTGATCATTGGGTTGCTAATAATGTGACGGTACCACTGCACTTGATATACATTTGCATGACGCAAAGCTGTAACACGGTCAGCTAACATTCCACGGCTATCGCACCAGATCACCGCTGTTGGCAAGCCTATTTCATGGTTTTCCCTAGGAATGATTTGGTACAAACAATCTTCCGTGAAAAAGTCTGGCCAATGTTCAAGGTCATCATCATCAATACACTGGACATAGCTATTAAGCAGTTGTTCTACTTCGCTTTTTAATTCTATGGTTAAGGGTATATTAGGCATCTAATTTTCCTTCGAATTAGTGAGATTCAATAAATTGGCTAACCGCTGATGCAAAATCTTCTGGATGCTCAATCATCGCCCAATGACCACAATGAGGGACTATATAACCCCATGAATCATTAATTAATTCTAAAAATTTGTGCGCGTGAGTTAAGGGAACAACCAGATCATTTTTGCCATTTACAACTAATGTTTTCTGGGTGATTTTCGCAATGTATTCATCCTCGTAAAAAAGCCCTCCCTGAGATTTAATCCACTCCATCACATTGCCATAAGCTTCTTTATTACTCGGGTCTATAGAGTTGGCAAAACGGTAATCGATCATCTCATCAGTAATAACAAAATCATCATTGGTTAACGCTTGAACCATTTTCACCATACCTTCTTTAGTGAAGTCATATTTCAAGATCGGCATCAATGCTTCTGAGATTTCTGTATTGAGACCAGCACTTCCCATCAACACCAATTTATCAACAAGCTCTGGGTACTCAATCGCAACACCCATAGCCGTTGCGCCACCCATAGAGTTTCCAACCAATGTTGCTTTTTCAAACCCCATGGCTTTAATAAAGCCAGCTAAATGGTCATAGCGGGTTTTTTGTGAGCAGTCCGCTCCAATGACAGCAGGGCCTTCAGATTTACCAAAGCCAATCATATCGATGGCAATCGCTCTAAACTTCTTACCGAAAAGAGGCAGGCTTGCAAACCAGTTACCGTAGCTATTGGCACCTGCTCCACCACCATGAATTAAAATGACCGGCTCACCTTGCCCTTCTTCTATATAACAAGTTTTAACACCGTTAACATCAATATATTTTGTTTCGAAATCTGCTTCGTTCATCTCTTTATCCTTATATTTAATTATTAATAAACCTTTACTGAGTCACACCCATAATTTGCTGATAACCTTTCCAATAGGCACGTAATATCGACTCGGTTAACAACGTACCTTCATCTCCGTCTTCACCCATTGCCATCAATGAATGATGACTTGGATCACCCTTAATGGCGTTTTGAACCAATTCAGTGGCTTCACCATCTTCCATAGAGATATAACCCGCTGGGCCTACTAAGTTCATCTGCCTAACTCTTTCAGCTCTTAATTCAGGGGTATCATCTTCATAGCCAAAAAAATGGAACACCAACTCAAATTCGTCGACACCTTTAGGAATAATTTGACGTACCGCCAAGGTGTTATGAATTTGCTGTAACACCATTGAAGGGAAAATAGATTGGATATGATTGGTAAAAACTGGGTCTAATTCTGGTGTAACTTCTAAAACAGAGGTATCAGCTAACTTAACACCTGTATCATAGGTTCTTAAATCACCTTTTTCGTACTCAGATTTATCTTCATTTTCAATAACATAGGCGCTAAGAAGGCTATGCATATTTAACGGCCCGCCTATTTCAGCACCACCACCCATAGTAGATCGGTAAACACCAAACGTGGCATGAAAAAGATGCAGTAAACTGGCGTGATAAGGGTCTTTAGTGTTCTCTGTATATAGCTTCCAATTAGCATTAACATATTGCCGAGTCACGCCGAGGTATTCGATCGGCTTGCATAACACCCTCAACATCATTTTGAGCATTTGAGGGCCTAGGTATTCCTCTAATGTTGGCCCTTGATCAGCAAAACTTGCAAAAATAAGCCCACCCAATCTTTCAACTTTTAACTTTTGTAAAGGTCGGTCACTCGGCTTAAAGTCCTTAGGAAAACCACCTTTTCCACCATGGCCTTTACGAAAAGGAACCCCAACACACTCGCCTGACGCATCAAAGGCCCACTGGTGGTAAACGCAAGTAAAAACGCCATCTTCAGACTTCCCATGTCGTTCTCTACAAACTTCTGCACCTCTATGAGAACAGCGGTTAACCCATACATAGAAGTTATCTTTATCATCACGGGTTGCGACAACAGGCACATCACCTACAAATGTCGACTTATAACTAAATGCTTCTGCTAATTCAGATTCCAGCGCAACGAAACTCCAGGTTTCACCACGAAAAATATTTTCTTGTTCAAGCTTATAAATACTTTCGTCTGTATAAACTTCAAATGGAATTTTTGTTGAGTCACTCCAATCCAAGCTATTAATTACTTTATTTTTTTCATTCACTTTATTCACCCTCATCATTATTTTCCAAAGAACTTAATACAAATTTGTTACCAAACTCACACACTTATGAACAGACGTTCATTTTTTGAAAAAATTTTTAGTTGTCATTTGATCTAGGTTCAACATGACCCCAATCACTTAATTGGGAATACGTCTTAACTTCCCAGTTATCTTCTTCAATGATTATTCCGCCCCAACCAATTTCTAAACCAAAACCATCGGGTGTTTGAACATAGAAAGAAAACATTTGATCATTTGGGTGATGACCAAGCTCCATAAAAAAAGGTGTATCAGCCTTTTTAAAGCGATCAAAAGCGAGACCAACGTCATTCATATTTTCATACTCGATCATAAAATGATGTAGCTTTTTAGGTATTGGGATACTTGCACAGGCGACAGAATGGTGTCTGCCAGTTTTTGTATGTAAAAAAGTAGCTTCTAATACTGGCCCACCAGGAAAAACCTCACCGGTGATATAATCGCTTAATCGAATACACAATACATTCCTATAAAAGTTAAGACTCATCTCAACATTTTCAGCATTAGCAACATAGTGACCAGCACCAAAACGATCAGCTAAAAATTGCCCAACCAAAACATCCGATTTAAAACTGTCATTCATCGGGATAATCGATGCGCCATAATATAGTTCATGATCAACCCCATCCGGGTCTGTGCAAATATAGGCTTTCTTAATCCCCCTACTTTCACAAAACTTCTGGTCTGCTTTTACAATCTCAACACCCTTTCCTTTGATATGTAGAACGACTTCATTCAGCGATTGATCATTATCATATTCCCAACCGACTGCTGATAAATCATTTGCTGACCCTTTTTCAATAATGATTCGTTGTTCTTGCTTATCCATACGAAAAGCAAGTTGATCGTCACTACTTTTGTCACTAAGCTGCAGACCAACTAGGTCCTTTAAAAAAGTGTTCCATTCCGCCAATTTATCCGATTTAAAAACAAAATATCCCAAACTGGATGGAGTTAATTGATCTAAATTCATACGTCCTCTGCTGATATAAATTAAATGTTTAACGTTAAAATTTTGAAACTTTTTTCGTTAACTATTCATTAATTAGTCTTAATACTTAACATCTACCTTTTCATTTCTGGTTCAAATGAACACTTGTTCACTAAATCCTACCACCTGTTTTTTTGCATCGCAACAATTATTTGAACTTTTGTTCATAACCCACGTTCTTTAGATTTAATGTTTTTTAAATCAATATGAACAATTGTTCACATAAATATTATCAGCGTGTTTTTATAACTTCAACATCAAAATGAACATTTGTTCATACATATTTAAAGTACTTTACATAAGGAGTGTGCACAGGGAAATAATTTAAGCCGATCTAACTCATCATTAATCAATAACTTAGGAAATAAATAACCATCCCCTTTTTAGAGTCACATTACATTTAAATGGATCTGATTATTAATGAGATTTCACTGATCAATTCCTTAAAACAATGAAGGTTATTACCACTCGTGGTGGTCAATACACTGAATGCGTTAGTAGGAATTATCAACGCAATAAGTCTGGAATTAGCTTGAGAATTTAAATAATTTAGATATTTAAACGAATTTGCTTACAGTTGTTAAGAACAATTCACATAAACATATTGAAGAATAACTAGGCGCTTACGTACTTTTAAGCCCCGCTATTGCCATATTAAATATTTGCTCTGCAATAAAATCTGGACTATTGATGGAATCATCATAACCAGGAAAGTATTTTCTAAATTCCATCGTTTCATAATAATTTAGTGCCATACCAAAAATCAAAACCGTCGTGACATCTGCATGACATGCAGGGTTAGCCTCTATCACTAGCTCTTTTAAATTATTATATTCCTCGGATAATACCTTCTCTGCAAGCTTCTTAATACGCTTAGGATCAGCATCCAGTTGTTCACGTTTAAAAAGCTTCGCCACTTCAACGTTATCATTCATAAAGTGGCAAAAGTTATTTATAAATCGGTACAGTTTACTTTCTAAAGTTTCATCAGGATCAGAGGTTACTCGCCATGCTTTAGCGTGCTCAAGGTAAGCACTGTCTAAAACCATGTCATATAACTCTGCCTTTGATTTATAGTGAATATATAAGGAACCGAGACTGGTCGATGATTTAGCAGCTATCTCTCTCATAGTAACTGCCTTAAAGCCATATTTTGAAAATAGCGTTAACGCAACATCAAATATTTTATTTTTCTTATCCAATCCTTTCGATAATTTCATTTCAAAAATTATTAAACTAAAAGAAATAGTATACAAGTAATATAAAAAAAAAGAACTTCAACCTTGATATAGAGCAGTTTATAAGTGCAAGAACCTATAACTTTCCTCAATACAGCAATACTTTTAAGACCGCTGCGATCAGAATAATCGTTATTAGTTTCTGCGCTCAGCCAGTATCCTTTACTGACTTTTAACCTTAAAAAACGCCACGTACATCGTTGGAAATACCAGCAATGTTAACAAGGTCGCAACTAACAGTCCCGACATCATAGTGATCGCCATTGGACCCCAAAAATAATCTGTAATCAACGGTATCATCGCGAAAATAGCTGCCAAGGCTGTCAAAATAATCGGCCGAGCACGTCGTACAGTTGACTCCAATACCGCATTCCAAGGTGATGAACCCGCCGCTAAATCTTGATCAATTTGATCCATTAAAATAATCGAATTTCGAATAATAATACCCACCAAGGCCAGTAAGCCAAGCCGTGCTACTAGACCAAATGACAAGTCCAATACTAATAAAATAAAGACAACACCAATCAGTCCTAATGGTACCGTCATTAAAACTAAGAACATTTTTTTTATACTATTTAGCTCAAACATTAATAAGGTAAGTATCGCAATCAACATAAAAGGCATTGTTTTCGCTAATTGTGTATCAACTTCTCTGGAGATATCCACTTCTCCAAACACTTCAACCCGATAACCACTAGGTAATGAATCACGTAACTCATCTATCTGTGGTTTTAACGCTTTAACCACATCAAAATTCAACACGCCCTCTTCCAATAATGACTGCACAATCACCGAACGATATCCGTTATAGCGCCAGATAACACCTTCTTCAAATTTCAAACTGATATCTGCCAGCTCAGACAACGCAACGGTTGTTCCGTTGCCTAAGGGCACTTGTAAATAATTAATTCGATCTAGGTTATAACGATTCTCCGATTCATTACGAAGCACAACATCAATATGGTCATTACCCTCGCGATATTGAGTCACCGGTAAGCCATTAAGCATAACACCGAGTGTTTTGCTCAACTGAGCCGGATCAGTCCCACTAGCTGCCACACGGGGCAAGTCAAGCTTAATATCTACCACCACCCGTTTTTCTCGACGATTATCATGCACATCTCTTGTTTGTGGATTATTTCTGAGTATGTCTTTTAATTGCTCAGAAATATCAGCCAATTTTTCAGCATCATTTCCAGTGATTAAATATTGAACGGGGTAGTTGAACGGTAAACCATATACAAGGTTATACACACGGGTTCGCACATTGGGTTGATGTGTTGCAAAATAGTCGCTTAACAAAGTTTTTATTTGTGCACGTGCCTCTAGGTTCTTTGCAATCACAATAATTTTGCTGTAGTTCGCATTAGGTTGCTCTATGTACATATCATTCTGTACACGCAAAGAATCCCCGCCGATATAAGTAAGGTAATTTTCAATATTATCTTGTGCGTCTAGCAACCGTTCAACATCGGCGATCTGACGCTCCATTTGATGGTAGCTAGTCCCCTCCGGGAACCAGACATCGACCAGTGCCTCAGGGCGATCATTGCCTGGAAAAAACTCCATTTTTACATGCTGCATTCCAAATATGGTCAAAACGAATGCGAGTGCCGTGACCCCTAGTACCGTTTTGTTATGACACATACACCAAGCGATTAAGCGGCGAAACCGATTATAAAAATCACTCTGATACATAGCCGAATTGTCGACATTAGCCGTTTGTATGTGCTGCTTACCCTGGTGTTCAACCTTTAGCAATTTAAAAGACAAATAAGGGGTTAACAATACAGCCACTATCCAAGAGGCAATTAACGCCACACCAATCACTACAAAAAGATTACCCAATATCTCATTCGGTGCTGCATCGACAATATAAACTGGTAAAAAACCTACGGCCGCAATTAAGGTACCACTTAACATCGGTTTCGATGTCGCAGTATATGCATAGGTAGCAGCTTTTAACCTATCCCAACCTTGCTCGAGTTTTACATGAACTAATTCCACCACGATCATCGCATCATCTACTAACAAGCCAAGTGCAATGACTAAGGCACCCAAAGAGGTACGGGTAAGGGGGATTCCTAATATAGACATCATGACAAATACCAAACCCAAAACCACAGGAATGGCTAGCGCTACGATAAAGCCGGTACGAAACCCAAGTGAGAAATAGCAAACCACCAATACAATAAAAACAGCTATTAATAATTTAAGCAAAAACCGATTGATTTGTGCTTGCACAGATTTAGGCTGATCGCTCACCAAAACGACCTCCACACCAGCGGGTAACTGTTCTGTAAACTCTGCCATGGTGGCCTTAACCTCATCTGACAAGGTCAGTAATTGATAGCCTTTACGCATCGTAATACCTAGCCCAATAGACGGGTTACCATTAACACGCATCCTGAATACAGGCGGATCGTCGTAACCTCGGCTAATAGTGGCGATATTTTCAAGATATATAACGCTATTATCCTGTAGCTTAATAGGCAGTTTTTTTATATCGTCAATGGATTGAAAACGATCATTAAGGCTAAGCCTATAATAGGACTGCTTACCTTCTATTCGGCCACTGGTTTGCACCTTATTATGTTGTTGCAACAACATACCAATTTGCAAAGGATCTAAACCCAGCGCCGACATACGCTTATCATCCATCTCTACAAATATTTTTTCATTTTGTACGCTGTATAAAATAGCTTTTTCCACTGACTCAATACGCACCAAAGCATTTCGCGCTTTCTCAGCATAATCTTTCAAATCCGCAAATGAGTAGTCGTCACTATTGAAGCTGTACACCATTGAAAAAATATCGCCAAACTCATCATTAATAAAAGGACCTTGAACACCTTCAGGCAATCGGTGTTGAATATCATTGATTTTTTTTCGTATGTCATACGCACGATCCTTCATCTCTATCGCGGCATTTGGCATAAAATCTTCAATATTAACGATTAACCACGCCTCACCCGGTTTACTAAACGAGCTGACTTCGCGAAGCCAAGGCACTTCTAGTAATTTTGTTTCAATGGGGTCTGTCACGAATTGCGACATTTCTTCTGCCGACGCCCCGGGCCATTTCACATTAACCACAATAGTTTTAATTGCAAAAACGGGTAAATCACGCTGCCCTAGCTTGAAAAAGGCAAACGTTCCGGCCACCAAAATAACAACCATAAAATAGATCAGCACCTGTGAGTGCTTTATTCCCCATCGTGCGAGGTTTATGCGCTCTTTATCACTCATTGGTTAAAACTCTAACCGTATTACCTTCTTCAATTTTATTAGCGCCAGCAATCACCACCCATTGGCCATCTTTTAAGCCATCAACAATACTCACATGGTCTGCTAGTGATTGACCCAGAGTAACCTGCTTAGCACGAACCTGTTTTGTCGTTGAATCAACGGTCATGACCATCATTTGACCATCATTCTTAACAATAGCAGACGTTGGCAACAAGCCTACACGATCCTCTTTTATTGAAAATAACGCATGCCCTGTCATACCCAGTTTTACCCCGTTGGGTTGCTCATTAAGACTCAGTTTTACTCTATACGAGGGGGCGTTAATGGTTGAAATAGGGCTAATTTCACGAACTGATGCAGCATATTCTTTATCGTCATAGGCCCAAAGTGTAACGCTGACTGACTGACCAATTGATAATTGATTAATCTCTTTTTCTGCTACCGCTGTAACAAATTCCCAACCATCTTTCCAGGCAAACATAGCAATGGCTGCGCCAGCTTTAACCACATCACCGACTTCTTTACTAAGTGAAATAACAACACCGTCTGCTGGGGCTAATAATTGCGTATACCCATGCTGATTCACACGTTGAGCATATTCCGCTTTCATCACGTTTAATTCAGCATAAGCGGCTCGTTCAATATTAATCGCTTTATCAAGCTCGGATTGCCCAATAAACTTCTTTTGACGTAATTCTTTAGCCCGAGCCAAATCACGCTGAGCTCTTTGTAAATCTGCTTCAGCAGCCTTTTTCTTATTGGAATAGCTTTCATTGCTCAACGCATAGTCTTTTGCATCAAGCAATGCAATAAGGTCACCTTTTTGCACTACATCACCAACTTCAACTAGGCGCTCAATCAAACGACCTTCTACCTGGAATGATAACTCAGTTTGATATCGAGCTTGAACACGACCCGGGTAATCCATAATACGAGTCGCCGGTTGATATGAAAAAGTAGTTACATCAACGAGCTTATTTAATGGTTGACTATTCGATACATCACCACAAGCACTAAGAGTGATGGCTAAAATAGCAATCAGAGCAACGGATAAAATATGCATAAATTTTTATTATTATTAAAGTTTGGGGCTGAAGGTCAGCCCCTATCGAGTATTAATACCTAGAAAAGGTATCATTTTTATTTATCTGAAGCTTCTTTAGCTCCAGTCTATTATTTTTTAATAACGCTTATATATCTAAGGCTGAAAGAAACTTAGAAGCCGGTGGCGCTGTTAACAGAGCACCCAGTTTTTTTAGATCTCCTCGTTCTCCACGCCAAGCAACATAGCTTTCATGATCTGCACGTGTTTCCCACTTTTCAAGTAGCACAATATTTAAAGGGTCATCATCATTGCAAGTTACAACAATACTCTGACAACCTTTAAAGGACCGTGTATCTGGCAAAATAGCTTCCAGTGTATTCAATAACGTTTCACGATTGTCTGCACTCACGTGCATATCCAGAGTTACATCTATAGACATTATTTTCTCCTATTTTAATTTTCATTATTGGTTTGCTATCAATGGTCAACAGTCAACATAACCTGACGCCAAAAATACTAACAGAAAAGTGAGCTATGTATGGCAGGTGCAAGCAAAACTTCTCGTAACTAGCCATCCGTAATCCGCCTAGCTGTTCACAGCCACTAAACCATGTTGACACCATCATGTATAGCTGAAAAATTAGTAAATCTATAATAAACGTACAGATAAACCACACAAGCCCTACGCCTATTTACTTAAACCGCAGATACATAATTAGCCACATAATAACGCGCCCGACGATTATAAAACTAATTTCACCTGCACCATAAAGCTAGATTTAATTTTTGCAGACACCGTCACTAAATGGCTCTGTTTCAATTTCCATTATTTTTTCTCTTTAGACACTTTCTCCATTCCGGGGGCCCTTTAATCGCAGTTCTATAACAGGCATCACTATCTTTATTGCTGGCTTATTTATTACAATGCGCCTTGCCTATCTTAAAATAAAGAAAACTCGGCATAATGTGAGTTAATGACCCCTTTGCAACGAAAAATTATCCATATCGACATGGATGCCTTCTTTGCCTCCGTTGAACAGCGTGACCAGCCTGAACTACAAGGCAAACCTGTTATTGTCGGTGGCCAGCCCAATAGTCGTGGTGTGGTAGCGGCTTGTAGCTACGAAGCACGCCAATTTGGCATTCATTCTGCCATGCCCTGCTCACGCGCTTACAGACTTTGTCCACAAGCTATATTTATTCCGCCTAGATTTGATGCCTATAAAGCCGTATCAAAAATAATCCATGAAATATTCTGGCGTTATGCCACAGACGTTGAACCCTTATCACTTGATGAAGCGTATCTTGATGTTAGCCATAGCAGCGAATATAAAGGCTCAGCAACGCGGATCGCTGAAGCCATTAAACATGACATTAAAGCCGAAACGCAGCTGATTGCATCAGCGGGTGTTTCATACAATAAATTTTTGGCAAAAATAGCCTCTGATATGGATAAGCCTGATGGCCTGTATGTTATAAGACCAGAACAAGGCGAAGCGTTTATAGCAACCCTACCTATTGGAAGTTTTTACGGTGTTGGCCCTGCCACAGAGATAAAAATGAATAAATTAGGCATTAAAACAGGCCGTGATTTACGCTCTAAAAGCTCTGTCGAATTAACTAAGCATTTTGGTAAATCAGCCGAGTACTTTTTCCAAATCGCGCGTGGTATCGACCATCGCCCTGTACGCAGCACACGTATTCGAAAATCATTAGGTAAAGAAACAACATTCAAAACGGATGTTTATGATAAAACCTTACTGCTTGAAAAACTCAATCAATTAGCGCAAAAGGTCTTCGATAATTTAGCAGCTCAGCAGTTCATGGCTAAAACAATCACCGTAAAAATAAAATACGCAAATTTTAAATCAGTGACTCGTTCGTACAGCAGTACTAAAATTTTTATTCAATTACCTGAAATACCCAACATACTCACAGAATTACTCTCTCGCACTGACGCTGGTCAACAAGGTGTTCGATTAGTCGGCATCAGTGCCAGTGGTTTACAAAGTATGAACGATAAAAAAGCAAAAAATGGGCCCGCTGATCAACTTGAGTTTAATTTAAACTAACCCCTCCTTTTAGGTCTGCTCCTTTCAGCATTTATTGTTGTTTCTCACAAATACTGCCTTATTAAAACCTTTCTACTAAAGCACTCTAGCCTGTTTAAATCTGAGAAATATCTACGCGCATAAAAAAAACCGCTTACATTTCTGTAAGCGGTTTTTTAAATGGCGTCCCCAAGGGGGTTCGAACCCCTGTTACCGCCGTGAAAGGGCGGTGTCCTAGGCCTCTAGACGATGGGGACTAAGTCTATATTTACTACAAAAGTGAATCGTCTAAATCACTTTATCACCAAAAAAATGGTGGAGCCAAGCGGGATCGAACCGCTGACCTCAACACTGCCAGTGTTGCGCTCTCCCAGCTGAGCTATGGCCCCTCTTGGCAGGACGCGAATTGTACTGAATGATTAACTAAGTGTCTAGCCTTCTTGCAGAAGAATTCTATTTTTTATGTAATCTATCCCTCTTTTGATGTTTTTTATACAGGTTTCTTTCCCCAGCAAGAAAAGCGTTGCATCTAATGCTGGTGAAACTGATGTACCTGATAATGCAACACGTAATGGCTGCGCAACTTTTCCAAGTTTTAAATCCAAAGTTTCAGCCGTTTTTATAATCACCTCATGCAGCTTTTCTTTAGACCAGTCATCTAACGCTTCAAATGTTGCTAGCATCATTTCTAAGGGTTCTAAACTAGCTGCCTTTAAATTCTTTTTAGCTGCTTTTTCATCAAACGCCTCATAGTTATTATAAAACATAAGACTTTTTTCGGCCATTTCTTTTAATGTTTTAGCGCGCTCTTGCTGTGTTTTTACAAGCTCTATAATGGATGGTCCCTTATCCACATCACAACCTTGCGCTACTAATTGTTCACTTAATGGCTCAACCAACCGCTCAGGGTCACTATTTATAATGTATTGTTGATTAATCCAAAGTAGTTTCTCTGTATTGAATGTTGAGGCGGTTCTATTGACATCTTTAATATCAAATAACTCAATCATTTCAGCTTGTGTAAACAACTCTTTGTCACCATGAGACCAGCCTAAACGAACCAAATAATTCAATAAGGCCTCGGGTAGAAAACCGTCATCGCGATATTGCATAACACTAACTGCACCATGTCGTTTGGATAATCGTGCGCCATCGTCGCCAAGAATCATCGGCACATGTGCAAATCGAGGTTCCTGAGCACCAAGTGCTTTCATAATGTTGATTTGTCGAGGTGTATTGTTGATATGATCATCGCCGCGTATCACATGCGTCATATTCATATCTAAGTCATCCACCACAACGGTTAAGTTATACGTTGGTGTGCCATCTGATCGGGCAATAACCAGATCATCTAACTCGTCATTAGCAATGGATATTTCGCCGCGTACCAAATCATCAAAAACAACCATACCCGTTTCTGGGTTTTTAAAGCGTACCACGGGTGACACGCCTTCAACAGCTTCTGTACGGTGTCGGCACTTCCCGTTATAACGTGGTTTTTGTTTATTAGCACGCTGCTGCTCACGCATTGCTTCTACTTCTTCAGCAGAACAATAACAATGATAAGCATCACCTTGTTCTAATAGCTGTTCAATAATTTCTTGATAACGGGGAAATCGCTCTGTTTGAAAAAAAGGCCCTTCATCATGGGATAGTCCAAGCCACTTCATACCATCAAAAATAGCTTGCACAGATTCGTCTGTAGACCGTTCACGGTCGGTGTCTTCTATTCTTAATACAAACTGCCCTTTTGTTTTTTTAGCATATAACCATGAAAATAAGGCTGTTCTTGCACCACCAACATGTAGGTAACCTGTGGGGCTAGGAGCAAATCGTGTACGGACTGTCATTTAAAATCACCAGATAAAATAAAAGCGATATTTTATACTCAACGAGGGTAAGTTTCATTGAAGTCAGCAAAAAACTGTTACTAAATGAAGCCTTCACAAAATAATAACTTTCGTTAAGGCTTTAGCAGCCCCGTAATGGCTCGTTACATCGCATTAAGTCATTTGCTCATGATCGACAAAATAGTCTCTATTTAAAACCAATGACTTTTCTTGATATTTACACGCCTTATATCTACTGAGCAGTTTGGTTAATTTTATCCCAAACACATTGGCCACCGGACGCTTTATTAATCATTTCCATTCGCTCAGCGTGCTTTTCTAACTCGTCACTGTTCGCCTTAATAACTGGTAAAAGCTGGCGATTCTTATCTAACATTTTAGGCTCAAATACAGTATCCGTTTGATGCTCATCAGCAAACAGAGAGTTCTGCCCACCGGTCATCATCAAATACACATCGGCTAGAATCTCAGCATCTAGCAAAGCGCCATGCAACGTTCGTTGGCTATTGTCTATCTCAAAGCGCTTGCAAAGCGCATCTAAGCTATTACGTTGGCCAGGAAACATCTTTCTAGCCATATGCAGAGAGTCTGTCACCTCACACCACGATGCCATATCTGTATGATCCGAACCCATCAAACTGTATTCATGATTAATAAAGCCAACGTCAAATGCCGCGTTGTGAATAATCACTTCGGCTCCTTTTAGATACTCGAAAAGTTCTTCTGCAATATTCTCATATAACGGTTTATCCGCTAAAAACTCAGCTGTTAAACCATGCACCTCAACAGCCCCTTCATCAATATCTCGCTGCGGATTCAAGTAATAATGGAAGTTGTTCCCTGTTAAACGTCTATTAACCAACTCAACGCATCCTACCTCGATAATACGGTGCCCCTGTTTTGGCTCAAGCCCAGTGGTTTCAGTATCTAAAATAATTTGTCTCATAATGAATCTATACCCATATTTGCCAGCTCATCGGCTCTATCATTACCTACATTACCACTATGCCCTTTAACCCAAACCCATTTAATAGTGTGCGGTTGAGCCAATGCATCTAATTGTTGCCAAAGATCCACATTTTTAACGGGCTTTCTACTCGCCGTTTTCCAGTTTCTTTTTTTCCAGTTGGGTAACCACTCATTAATGCCACTTAAAACATATTTAGAGTCACTATTGATGGTTAATTCCGCTGGTTCTTTTAATAGTTTCAACGCTTCAATTACCGCGGTTAGCTCCATACGGTTATTGGTCGTTTCTAGCTCTCCCCCGTAAATTTCTTTTTTAGTCCCGTTGTACTGCAAACTGGCGCCCCAACCGCCTATTCCTGGGTTTCCTCGGCATGCGCCGTCAGTGTATATTTGTACGCTCTTTTTTAACATGTATTATCTTTGTCGCTGGTTCAGTTAGAGGTGAAATAAATCGTTTTTTTAAATCTTTTAAATGAAAAATAGGCGTGCCACCTGAAACACGCTTAACACCCATTACAAAATATGCGGCTGGCAAAAAGGGCAAACAGGCCAGTACCTTTTCAATAAGTTTTTGTCGTGTCGTCGTCGCTTCTTTTTTATGAAATGGAAACAAACAGCAACCTTTGCTTTTTTCAATCTCGAAATTCAACAACCTTAACCAATCGACCACCCGATAACGACTAATAAAATGACCGTTCCAAGGTGTTTTTTTCATCACTTTTGGTAAAAATCGAGGTAAATGCCAAAAAGACCACGGATTAAACCCCATCAATAAGATAATGCCTTCAGGCCTTAATACTCGATCTACTTCGCGCAAAACTTGGTGAGGGTTTTCTTCAAACTCTAATGTATGAGGCATAATAACAACATCTACACTATGTGTTTCTATCGGTAAACTATCGGCCTCCCCGACGATGCATGGGTAGTTTGTCGTCTTGTTTAACTCATGGTCCAAAATAGTGTAATGAGCAAAACGCATTGCTTCATGAAGCTCGTCTTCCCAACCGATAAAATCAAGCTGTAATACTTCTGGGTGAAACCCCTCTTTGAGTTTTTCACTTAATAAAACAGATTCCGTTTGCCGAAAAATTTGCCCAATAGGCGACTCAAACCAATGACGAAGTTCGCTAGTGCTGCCTATAAATGAGTTTTTTCTGTCTACCATTAATTAAACAACCTATAATTAGAATATTAAACTAACCCGTCACAACTAGCCCAATTCAATGCGATATTTAATCACAAATAAAACGATCAGTTTTCTTTTATTTGCCAGCTTTACTATACTTATTTCTTGTACCCCGATACAGCTTAAACCGACGCCAACAGCTGAACTAAACCCTTCTACTGAAGCACAATCGCTAGCTAGTTCAAGCACTATAAAGGCTGTTCAAAAAACGCCTTCATCTAACGTCAATTTGTCGAAAAATCTCTGGTCTCGTTTGTTCTCATTGTATCAATTCCCGACCATTGAAAACGACCGCATCCAAGCTGAGATTGACTGGTACAGCAAACACCCTGACTATTTAATACGCGTTCAACAAAATGCAAAACCGTATCTTTTCCATATCGTTAATGAAATAGAAAAACGCGGACTTCCCGGTGAACTTGCCCTCTTACCCATTGTTGAAAGTGCTTATAAGCCCTTTGCTTATTCGCATGGCAGAGCTGCTGGTTTATGGCAGTTCATCCCCTCTACTGGTGTCGCATACGGCTTAAAACAAACTTGGTGGTATGATGGGCGACGTGATGTGTACGCTTCTACAAATGCTGCTTTAACTTACCTTACAAAACTATCTAAACGATTTGATGATGATTGGTTTCTTGCCTTAGCTGGCTATAATGCAGGCGGCGGTTCTGTGTCGTCAGCAATGAGAAAGAACAGGCGACTCGGTCACCCAACTGATTTTTGGGCACTTAGCCTTCGCAAAGAAACGCGACATTACGTCCCCAAATTAATTGCCATTGCAAGTATTCTTGCAAATGCCGACAAGTACAATGTAACACTCATCGATATCCCTAATGAGCCATTTTTTGAAAAAGTAAACATTACAAAACAACTTGACCTTGCTCGCGCCGCTGAGCTTGCCGAAATTAGCATTGAAGACTTATACATTCTTAACCCTTCATTTAACCAATGGGCAACCAGCCCTGAAGGGCCCCATTACCTACTACTTCCCGTGTCTAAATCTGCCGATTTTAAAACTAAATTGGCTGCTTTACCCGACTCACAACGCTTAAAGTGGGTTCGCCATAAAGTTAAAAACGGCGAAACTTTGGGACAAATTGCTAGACGTTACCGCACGACGGTTACACAAATAAAACAAGCTAACCCTATTAAAAACAACCTGATCAGAGCTGGCAAGCATCTACTTATACCTACGGCTAATTACAATAATCGTTTATACGCTAGTAGTGCGGATATGCGTAAAAGTGACATTATTAACACCTCGCGCCAGGGGCAAAAAGTAGAGTATTACGTTCAGTCAGGCGATTCATTCTGGAGTATTGCTAAACAATACGGAGTGGGCGTTCGCAGCTTAGCTAAATGGAATGCAATGGCCCCCAGAGATACCTTAAGAATTGGTCAAAAGCTGGTTATTTGGAGTCAGCACCCAACACATCCAAGCCCGCGTACGCAACTCGCCTCTAAACGTAAAAACCAGACTATTCGCTATACCGTAAAAAGCGGTGACTCTTTGTACCTTATTTCTAGGAAGTTCAACGTTAGCATTATAGATTTGAAACGTTGGAACACCTTAAATAAGAAATACCTGAAGCCAGGACAAAAACTAAAAATTATTGTTGATGTCACCAGGACATAACAAGCTACGTTTACCGATACAACAAACAGGCTACTTTATGGCTTTCACTCAATAACACATCAGTCGGTTTGATTTGGCTACAATCAGCCATCGCTTGATCACAACGTGTATGGAAATGGCAGCCAGTTGGCGGATTAGCGGGTGATGGCATATTATCTGGTAGTTTAATGACCTTTTTCCCCAAATCGTTATCCCAGCTAGGAACTGCTTCAATCAATGCCTTTGTATAAGGGTGAGCCGGGCGATTAAGTACCTCTTCAACCTTGCCATATTCAACAATTCGCCCTAAATACATAACGGCAACCTTATCAGCCAAATAAGCCACCACTGACAGATCATGAGTAATAAATAAATAACTAAGCCCTTGCTCATGTTGCAGTTGTTTCAACAAATTTAAAACTTGCGCTTGCACAGAAACATCTAACGCACTGGTTGGTTCATCACAAACAATTACTGACGGATTAACCGCCAAAGCACGGGCAATACAAAGACGTTGACGCTGCCCGCCTGAAAACTCGTGAGGATAACGTAATCTAACCTCTGTTGTTAAGCCAACTTTAAGCAGTAAGCTGTTGCACTCGCGCACAACATCGGCATCACTTAAATTAGATTTTAACGCCCTAATTCCTTCCTCCAAAATATCACCAACCAGCATTCTTGGGTTCATCGATGAGAATGGATCTTGGAAAATAATTTGCAGCTGCTGGCGGTATGCTTGAAAAGCTTTTTCTGAGAGCTTTGCGATATTCTGCCCCTTATATACAACATCACCCGATGTAATAGGCAACAACCGTAACAGTGCTTTTCCTAACGTGGTTTTGCCACAACCGGACTCCCCAACTAACGCAGTTGTACTGCCTGCTGTTAAGTCCAAACTAACCTCATCTACCGCCTTAACCTGCCCAACCGTGCGCTTTAGCAAGCCTTTCTTGATCGGAAAATGAACTTTTAATTGATTAACCGTTAACGATGAATGGTTTACCGCATCTTCATTTGAAGGAGCCAATGTAGTCCCTAGTTTCTCAACCAGTTCAAGCTCGCCTACCCTTATACACCTTACTTGATGTGTATTAGATACCTCGGTCCACTCAACCATAGTCGAATCTACACAAGACGACTGTTTAAAATCACAACGATCTGCAAACCGGCAGCCAACAAATGGCTGCGATAGCTTAGGAACTGTGCCTGGCAGGGTTACCAACGACTCCTTGCGCTTTTCCATTTTAGGAACAGCATCAAATAAACGCTGACTATAAGGATGTACTGGCTTTTTAAAAAAGTCATCTCGCGATGCCATTTCAACTAACTGCCCTGCATACATCACCGCAACTTTGTCAGCCATATCAGACACAATGCCCAAGTCATGCGTGATAATCCATAACGACATGCCCATTTCTCGCTGCAATTCTTTAAGCAACTGTAGAATTTGCGTTTGGATAGTTACATCTAGCGCTGTTGTCGGCTCATCGGCAATCAATAAATCAGGCTCATTTGCTAACGCAATGGCAATCATCACTCGCTGTCTCATTCCTCCGGATAATTGATGGGGGTAATCAGCATAACGTTCATCTGCATCCGGTATACCGACTTGTTTAATCAATCCTATGACACGTTTTCTCACATCCTCAGCGGCTTGTTTCTTATGCACTAAAACTGCTTCTGCAATCTGCTCCCCAATACTTAGCACTGGGTTCAACGATGTCATTGGATCTTGAAATATCATCGATATACGCGCTCCACGTACCTGACGCATATCTTTTTCTGCCATCCGTAATAGATCGACGCCCCGATATAGTACCTTTCCTGCTGTTATTTGCGCGTTATTAGACAACAGCCTCATTACTGATAAAGCAGTCACTGACTTGCCACAACCCGACTCACCAACCAGTGCAAAGGTCTCCCCTTCAGCAATGTCAAAACTTACACCATCAACCGCTTTAACCGTTTCAGACGGTTGATTAAATTGAGTCATCAGTCCGTCAACGGACAGTATCGGTGCGCGCATCTTAATTAAGCTTTCAGTAGATCAACCACAGCATCTAAACCACGATGGTTTAATTGAATATCTGTTTGAGCCTGAACGGTTGGTTTTGCATGATAAGCCACGCTTAAACCAGCACAATTCATCATCAACAAGTCATTGGCGCCATCACCCATTGCTATCACTTGATGCTGCGCTAACCCCAATTCCTTAGACAACGCTAATAACAAATCTGCTTTTGATTGTGCGCCAACAATATCACCCTCCACTGCACCGGTTAGGCAACCATCAGCAACTTCCAAGGTATTAGCTAGTGTGTAATCTAGGTTTAATCTGTTTTTTAATTTTTCAGTAAAAAAAGTAAAACCACCTGACACTAGGGCCAACTTTATCTTTGACTGCTTTAAATAATCATTAAGTTTCTCTGCACCCGGGTTTAGCTTTAACCGTTCATCATAGACACGTTGTAACTCCCCGACAGGTAACCCTTTCAATAACGCAACTCGTTGAGTCAACGACTCTTCAAAATTTAACTCACCACGCATCGCAGCTTCTGTAATACTCGACACCTTTGGCTTGATACCTAACATATCAGCAATTTCATCAATACATTCAATAGAAATTAATGTTGAGTCCATATCAGTGACTATTAAGCGTACTTGCTGTCCATCGAAATGATCTGGTAACCGACTTACATCGCAGTTTAATGCCTGGCGTACTGCTGAAAGCTCAACAAACTGTGGACTCGTTAAGCTATAAAACCCATCGTTAGGTTCAGCTTTTGTATCAAAAACCTTACTGATATAAGAAAGGTCTTGATCAGAAAAAAGAGCATCATGGAAAATATATTTATTCATTATTCAATACGTTACAAATTTAATTTAAGTTAATCTACGCTTTCAATTATATTGATCTTGGGTCAAAAGCATCCCGTACGACATCCGCAAATAAATTAGCCGCTAACACCAAGGTAAACATAAAAATAAACGCCGCGGTTAAAGACCACCAAACAATCGGCTCACGCGCCATTTCTAACCGCGATGTATTAATCATATTGCCCCAGCTGTGGGTTGATGGATCAACACCTATATTTATATAAGACAGAACCGCTTCGGCCAGCACTAATCCACTAAAATCGAGCACAATAGTAATCATCACTAAATGCATGACATTAGGCAGCACATGCCGCTTCAACAATTGAAACTTTCCAACACCTAATGCTCGGGCAGCAACAACATAGTCCATTTCGCGAATTTTCAAGGTTTCCGCACGTAATAGTCGACAAAGCCCTGTCCAACTCGTAATACCTAAAATCATACACAGCAGCAAGAGCCGCATATCCGCTCTGTCTTCAACTGTGGTAAATAATTCAGGGTTATTTGCCATATAGACCTGCGCCATTAAGATAGCTGCAGCTATCAGTAACACACTAGGAATGGAGCTTAGGGTGGTATAGAGGTATTGAATAACATCGTCTATCCAACCACGAAAAAACCCAGCGGTTAAGCCAAAAGTAATCGCTATAGGCAACATAACAATGGTTGTCAGTGCACCAATAACCAAGCCTGTACGAATACTTTTTATCGCTTGATAAAGCACATCTTCGCCCACCTTGTCTGTACCTAAAACATGGTAATGAGGTGCTAACATTGTTAAAACAGACACTAAGCAAAATATAACCAATAGCGTTAAGAGACAACTCCTGAGGCCATTAGAGCCAGTAAATAATGCACGTTTACTTATCAGCTTAAAAATAGCTATTAAGAAGAACCAGACCAAAGCCCCCGTTGCTAGTCCTTGTAAGATTTTAACCAGGATATCTTTTTGCTTATCAGATGGTTTAGCTAAATGCGCCCCTCCATGAAGCAACGGAGGATAAACCCAGCGAGTAACACCGCTTGCATCGACACGCATTTCTTTAGCATAGGCCAAATGTGCAAAAGGCTTAGAGTACGTTTTCTCTACCTTTGTGCGCAAAGGCGTCAATATGATATCCAACACACTGACGACTTCTGCATGTTCATTTATTTGTCCATTCGCTAATGTTTCATGATGCTCAAGCCGAATAGAATCTAACGTACCAATCAATAAAAACACCAATAAAACGGTTAGTGATATAACGCCAACCGAGTTGTTCATTACTTTTAACCAAGGCCGGCGTAAATGTTCTTTTTTTCGAGAATAGCAAACAGCCCATACCCCACTGATCACAAGGGCAAACACAGCCATATCTGTCCATAAAAGCGTCAGCATTAATCTAGCCTTACTCTTGGATCAACCAAGGTGTAAGAAATATCGGTCAAAAGCAGGCCAATAATGTATAAAAATGAACCAAGAAACACCATTGAACGAACAATAGCAAAGTCTTGACTACTGATCGCGTCAATGGTGTAACTGCCTAAACCCGGTATTCCAAAAAACGATTCGGTAATCAAGCTCCCCATAAAGAGCAAGGGTAATATCACAACAATGCCGGTTAGAATTGGAATCATGGCATTTTTAAGCACATGTTTAAATAATACTTCGATATCAGACAGCCCCTTTGCTTTTGCTGTTCTAACATAATCCTTTGCAGCCTCTTCTAAAAATAATGTACGGTACCAGCGAACACCAGAGCCTAAACCAGACACCACACCAATCAACACAGGTAGGATAATAAACTTAAGCGCATCGACACCCGGAGCATATCCAGAAATGGGGGTTAGCGCTAACAACTTGCCTACAAAATATTGACCAGCAATAATATAAAACAGCCCTGAAATAGACATTAAGGCTATACATAAAAACAAACCACCAAACTCTAAAATACTGCCTCGATAAAATATTAATAAGAGGGCAAATGTAATATTTGCTAATACCCCAAATATTAATGATGGAATAGCGATAGCTAAACTGGGCCACATCCGTTGCGAAATATCGGCAACAATATCACGACCACTATCAGAAACGCCTAAATCAAATACAAACAAACCCACTGATTTTTCAAAAAAAATTGTTTCCGAAAACTGTTTAACACCCGCTTCTTGCTTGTTCCACAGTAACGGTAAATTATAGCCACGTTGTTGCTTCCAGTTATCAACCGCAGCCTGAGTCACATGTTTATCACCCAGTTGCATTCGCGCCATATCATCGGGTGAGTTAACAATAAAAAATAGTACAAACGTTAATATATTGACCCCAAGCAACACAGGTAATACATAAAACAAACGTCTGATAATGTAATTAATCATAGGGCTGTGGAACGCTCAATTCGCCGATAGATAATGTAAGCAGGTAATAGTAAACAGGCTATCACCAATAAAACGAACACTAATGGCCAATAAACCGGCGCATTCCATTTCTTTTGATATTCATCCCTCACCTCAGGGTCAATATTGATGTATTTAGTTTTATTATTGGCCATTAAATTGGGGTATGCATTTTTATACCAAGCATGATGTAGTGAAAAAGCTTTTGGATGAAAGCCCCATAACCACGGTGCATCTTGTTGGCTGATTGCTACCATTTGTTTAATGATCGCTTGACGTTCAGGGGTATTTTCCATGGCGCTCATTTTCTCAAACAAACGATCAAACTGTTTATTTTGATAATTAGAAGCATTTTCACCACCATGAATTGATTTGGCATTTTTGCCATATAACAAAAATAAAAAATTCTCAGGATCTGGGTAATCTGCATTCCAACCCCACATAAACATTTGCGCATTACCATTACGCATTTTTTCTTGGAAGCGATTGTAATCTGTACTACGAATAACCAGTTGAATATTAAGTTTATCAAACTGTTTACGTAACCAATTTAGTCTAGCTTTACTATCTGGCCCACTGTCCATTGTGTCAAAATATAAAACCAACGGTTTCCCAGTTGCTGGGTCTAACCCATTCGGGTAGCCCGCCTCAGCCAGCAACTCCCTTGCTTCAGCCACAGTCCGTCTGCGTAAGCCATCACGCCAGTTATAAACAACAGGGTTCATCCCTTGCTTACCAGCAACATGACCAAAAATACCTGGAGGAATAATACTTTGTGCTGGAACACCACGACCATTTTGAAAAATTGAAATATATTCCTCATAATCCATAACTATAGAAATAGCATGACGTAGCTTTCTAGTCTTGTCAGAATCACCACCAACAACATTATCTAACATATTAAACGCGAAATAATAGGTCGATGTTGTCACCGCTGTTTGTAGGCCAATGCCACGTGCAATCATATTATCGGTTAAACCAACATCCCCTTGCGCCGAAAAACTAACCGCTTGGTCAAAACTATCTGAGCTAATACCGGAGACATCGTAATAACCTTGTAAAAATTTATTCCAATAAGGAATGCTCTCTTTTTCTAACGAGAAAATCACTTTATCTGTTAAGGGTAATGGTTTGCCTGCATCCATCAATAAGGTCTGAATATCTGCACTAGGGTATGCTTCTGAAGGGTAATACTCCGTATGAAAATTAGGGTTTTTTGCCAGAACCATTCGCCTATTAGGGTTATTTTCTTGCAAAAAATATGGTCCTGTTCCCACAGGGAACCAATCTAATGTTATGTTTTTTTCTACTAATAGAGGGTTTGAATAAAACTCATCTGCTTCCCAGGGCATTGGTGCAAAAAATGGCATTGCTAACCAATTTATAAACTGTGGGTATTTCCCTTTGATGCGAATCGTAAAGTGTTGACCCGTTAATTTTTTGATGCCAGTCATTTGCTCAGAGTGCAAACGTTGAGTTTTACTTAATCTAGGCGATTTATTTTGTAATGCCGTTTGTTTTTCTGAAAACTCTTTAAAACCCACTATATAGTTCGCCATTAAGCTGGCGATTGGTGATTGTGTTGCTGGGTCAGCCAAACGCTTTATTTGATAAATAAAATCATCTACCGTTAATGTACGTGTTGCCGTTGGTAAGTCGTATAAAGACCGAGTATCCCAACCCTCGGGCAATGTTTTATGTAATTCAAGATTAAAACTCGGGTGGGGCTGAAATTTAATATCATTTTTAATTGTTAAATGATATTCACTAAAAGCAATATTGGCCACATCCGCATCGTCTGGCAAATATTCACCTTTCGCATTTAAGTAGCTGACCGAAGGCATTTTAGCGGCCGATAGCGGTTCTAATTGATAAGGCCGTTTTAAATAATGATATTGAAATAATGGTTCGTAGACCTGCGCAATAATGGCATACTCATTTGAACTGTACGCTTTCGCAGGATCAAGATGCTTAGGCCGTTCAGAAAATGACGAATATATGACCTTGCCTTCTCCGTGATCCTCAACATAAGGGTTATTTAAAGCCTTATCTGTACAAGCAGACATTAATAGCACTAAAAAGAGAAAACCCGCTGCCCTACGCAGTTTAATTACTGGCTTATTCACGATGATTTATTTTGATTGTAAAACCTGATCTTCGCCTTCACTTCGAGCAATAATAACTGCACCACAAGAATCACTAAATACATTAACGCTGGTTCTACACATATCCAAAACACGATCGACAGCAAGAATAAGCCCAATGCCCTCTAATGGAAGCCCTATTGTTACCAAAATAATACTGATTGCAACAAGACTTGCCGCTGGAATACCCGCTACACCAATCGAGGTAACCAAGGCTGTTAGGACAATAAGAAACTGCTCAGTAAACCCTAAACTTAAGCCATAAGCTTGAGCAATAAACATAGCTGCCACGCATTCGTATAACGCCGTACCATCCATATTAATAGTTGCACCTAACGGCAAGACAAAGCTACTTGTACGATTTGAAACACCTGCGTTTTTTTCAACACACTCTAACGTAATGGGCAGTGTGGCTGACGACGAGCTTGTTGAGAAAGAGGTCAGCAATGCGGGGGTCATCGCTTTGTAATGGCGAAGTGGTTTAACGCCACCGAGGTATTTCAACACTAATGGCATAACACCAAACATATGAATAACTAAAGCACCTAATACCGTAAAGAAAAAATAGGCTAATGGTAAAAAAGCAGCTAAGCCTGTTGAAGCAACTACTTTAGCTACTAAGCCAAAAACACCGATCGGTGCAAACTTCATGACCCAATCGGTCATTTTCATCATTACATCCAATACTGCATTCCAAAATGTCAGCAAAACTGTTTTTCTTTGTTCGATTATTTGAGTCATAAAATAGCCAAATAATAGTCCAAAAAAGATCAGCCCTAACATTTGACCATTGGCTGCTGCTGCGACAATATTGGTTGGCACCATCCGTAAAAATATACCGGTGATATCAGCAGCTCCTTTTCCTTCTAGCTTTGAAGCAACCTCTGTAATATCTTCCGTTAAGCCAACACGATCACGAACTGGCTCGCCAGCAATGATGCCTGGCTCTACGATATTAACCAAAACCAAACCGATTAAAATAGCAACCAGACTGGTCGACAGATAATACGTAATTGTCTTCCCACCTAAACGACCTAAACCACCTAAGTTACCCATATTTGCAATTCCACAAATAATCGATGACAAGATCAATGGGACTATCAACATTTTTAGTGCATTAAGAAATAACGTACCTAAAAATACATACACATCATAAAAAGTGAATGAACCTATACCCGCTTCTTCTCCTGTTGCAATACCCGCAATAATCGCTAAGCCAATTGCAATAAAAATTTGCCAGTGTAGTTTCATTTCAACTTATTGTGCTTGATTAGCTAAAACCACGTCTGCCTCAACACTTAAATTTTCTATTGTTGCGGCCAACATTACTTCACCAGTTAAACGTGATAAAAACTGCTTAAATGTTTGGCGTGAAGTCTCTGTCATCTCTGTTGGGTCGCCATCAGTTACTTTACTCAACTCAATAATCGCAACATCGCCATTGTCTAGCGTACTTAATTTAAAAGAGGGTTTTCCCTGTGTTGGGTGAGACATACTAAACGCATCGTTTAATAATTTTACTGGAACCGATTTATCATGCCTTGTCACCGGTCCAATATCTTCAAGCAGGACATCATCTGACGTTGACAAGGTATTAATCGTTACCCCTGATGTTAGCTGAGACAGTAAATCAGCCGCTTTCTGTGTTAACAATTCATTAGCCTTATCTTTTTTAACAGACAATTCAACTCTATCTTTTACTGCAGTTAACGGCATTGTTGCCTCAGGAACATAGTCATTAATACGTAATACAACTAAATGCTCAGAGCCTATTTCAATTGCATCGCTATTATTACCCGCTAAAACATCTTCATTAAACACAGCCTGACGCACTTTAGTGCTGGCAGCAATGCCCTCATCACTAGTACGTGTAATACCCGTTTGTTGTTCAACCGTTAACCCTAATTCATCAGCGATAGGGTTTAATGAATCTGGATTTTCAAACGCTAACTCAGCAAAACGCTCTGCTAGTTGATAAAACCTTTCGCTAGCAACATTTAATTTAAACAGTTCTGTTACTGTCTCTTCTACTGCTTCGTATGGTTGCACCTTATCAGCCTCTTTTGAGACCAGCTTTATAATATGAAAGCCGTATTGAGTTTGAACTACGTTACTAACCTCGCCTTCTTCAAGAGAATCCAGCGTTTTTTCAAACTCTGCGCCCATCATACCGTCGGTGATGATGCCTAAGTCACCACCTGATTCAGCCGAACCAATATCTTCAGACAACTCTTTAGCCAAGCTTGCAAAATTTTCTCCCTTGTTAAGTCGGCTTAAAACCATGTCGGCTTTTGCTCTCTTTTCCTCTCTCTCTGCATCTGCGAGATCAGCAGTTGCTTCAATCAATATATGGCTCGCTCTTCGATGACCGGATACCGTAAATGACTGACGCTCACGTTCATAGAACGCTAACAATTCATCTTTCGACGGGGAAACCTCCGACATCAAGTCAGACAAGTTTAATGAAATATATTCAATAGATGCTTCTTCAGGTGATCTATAAAGAAGCTTATTTTGTGAATAATGTTCATTAAGCTCTTCATCTGTTACCACCACTTCATTAACCACTGAAGAAATAGGCAGCAACAAATACTTAATATCCCTAGTTTGATTCGTTAAACGATGAAATTCATCTATTTCACTCTCGTCTACTAAGGTCGTACCTATAATAGAGTTTATAAATTGTTCTCGTTCAATGCTTGCACGTACCGTTTCTACAAAATCAGTGGTTGTTAAGCCTCTTGCTTGTAATAATTGCTCATAGGTTGTTTTATCAAACCGTCCGTCTTTATGAAAGGCATCTATATTAGAAATTACATCAAGAACGGCCTTGTTTGATGCGACATAGCCATCTTTATTAACTGTTTGCAAAACAAGTTGTTCTTGAATTAATCGATTCAACGACTCTTGGCGTATTGCCTCTTGATTAAATAAGTCAGCAGAGTATTGATCACCATATTGCTCTTTTAATTGAGCCACGCGGTTTTGATAAGCCTGATTAACATCCGCTTGGTAAATTTTATAATCCCCTACTTCAGCGACAGCTTTTTCGGACCCACCATTGGTGTAGTTTTGTAAGCCAAACAAAGCAAATGGGATAGAGATCATTATAAGAATAACCATACCCAACCAGCCTTTAACGTGTACCCGCAATCTATCTAACATAAAAAATAATCCACATAAAAATTTAAAAAAATAGTGCTTAACAGTCGTCTCAAAAGACAATACTCTCAGTTTATATAAAACCACTGAATTAACAATTTAATGTTTATTGACAGTGGCCGCAGCATCCTAAAGGGGAATTCACTATTGCACTATATGTGAGGAAATTAAACCATATTTTAGGCTAGTGTGCGTTAGTTTGAACAAACTATCCTTTACAACAACAAGGACACTAGCCAAGAAAACGATATTAAGCGGCGTTACTGCTGGCAACTGCATTTATTAAACAACTGATAGCACTTTATAGGGGACATTTATAAACATCCTATTAATTGCATCGCGTTCTAAATTAACTCACATTTTCGATGAGCAAAAAAAAACCATTAATTTTTTCAAATTAATGGTTTTTTGTACCAATGGCGGAGTGGACGGGACTCGAACCCGCGACCCCCGGCGTGACAGGCCGGTATTCTAACCAACTGAACTACCACTCCTAAATGGTGGGTGCTGAGGGGATCGAACCCCCGACATTCGCCTTGTAAGGGCGACGCTCTCCCAGCTGAGCTAAGCACCCCAAGAACAGAAGAGGCGCTAGTTTACAGAGTCTTTTAAAGTTTTGCCAGCTTTAAATGAAGGAATTTTTGAAGCTTTAATTTGAATCGTTTCACCCGTTTGTGGATTGCGGCCTGTGCGTGCAGAACGCTCTTTTACAGAGAAGGTACCAAAGCCAATAAGTGAGATTGAGTCACCGCTTTTAAGTGCACTACTAACAGAAGAGATAGTGGCATCTAATGCGCGGCCTGCGTCAGCTTTAGTAAGTCCTGATTCTTCAGCGATTGCATTGATAAGGTCTGATTTGTTCATAAATTTTCCCCAATAGGATGATTAAATAATTTTTAAAGTTAATTTTTTTTGTTACTGGTGTTTAGAGCGGCTATATCTACCTCACTATTCACTCAACAGGAGATTTTATATCCTTCCCCCCCCACCAGTGTCAAGCTTCAGAAGGTTTTTATGACTATATTTTTTTAAAGCATACCTTCAATTAATTTACTTGCCTCAATTAAATCAAACACTTCAGCTTAATGTGCGGTCACCGTTTTATTTTTTGCAGGTTTACTTTTTTTGTCATCTTTTTTTGTTAACTTTTCACTTCCTTTCAATGGTGTCGGGGACCGTTCAAGCGCGACTTCCAGCACCTCATCAATCCAGCGGACAGGGATTATCGTTAAATTTTGTTTAATATTAGCCGGCATCTCTATTAAATCTTTTTCATTTTGGTGTGGGATTACAACCGTTGTGATTCCACCGCGAAGAGCTGCTAACAATTTTTCTTTAAGCCCACCGATCGGTAACACCTCACCTCGAAGCGTAATTTCCCCTGTCATAGCCACATCAGCTAACACAGGAATACCCGTTAAGGATGATACTAAGGCCGTACACATACCGATACCTGCACTTGGACCATCTTTAGGCGTTGCTCCTTCAGGAACATGTACATGTATATCGTTCTTTTGATAAAAATCAGCTGGAACACCTAACATTGCAGCACGACTTCTGACCACTGTTAAAGCAGCTTGAATAGATTCTTGCATAACATCACCTAACTTACCGGTAAGTGTTAACTTGCCTTTACCTTCGCTAATAGCTGATTCAATTGTTAGTAATTCACCACCAACCTCTGTCCAAGCCAAGCCAGTTACTTGCCCAATTTGATTAGTTTCTTCGGCTTTACCAAAGTCAAATCGCCTAACCCCTAAGTATTTACTAAGGTTACGCGATGTAACATTGATTCGCTTCTTAGGTTTGCTCAGTAAAATGTCTCTCACTACTTTTCGACAAATTTTAGACATTTCTCTGTCGATATTTCTAACTCCAGCCTCACGCGTATAATAACGCACCGTATCCCTAATCGCTGATTGGCTTACGTGCAATTCCGACTCTTTCAAACCATTATTTTTTAATTGTTTGGTGATGAGGTAGTTCTCCGTGATGTTAATTTTCTCATCTTCGGTATAACCAGCGAGGTTAATCACTTCCATACGGTCCAACAGAGGACCCGGTATATTCATACTGTTTGCAGTCGCGACAAACATGACATCAGACAAATCAAAATCCACTTCTAAGTAATGATCGTTAAACGTACTGTTTTGTTCTGGATCTAGCACCTCAAGTAAAGCAGAAGCAGGGTCGCCTCTGAAATCCATTGCCATTTTGTCTATTTCATCAAGCAAGAATAAAGGGTTTTTTGTTTCAACTTTTGACAAGTTTTGTAAAATTTTACCTGGCATTGAACCAATGTATGTACGACGATGCCCACGTATTTCAGCTTCATCTCGCACACCACCTAAAGACATTCTTACAAACTTACGGTTCGTCGCACGAGCAATAGATTGCCCCAAGGATGTTTTACCAACACCTGGAGGCCCAACCAAGCAAAGAATTGGCCCTTTCATGTTTTTAACCCGCTGTTGAACAGCCAAGTACTCTAAAATTCTTTCTTTTACTTTCTCTAGCCCATAATGGTCAGCATCAAGCACTTTTTGTGCAGCAGCGAGATCATGCCTAATACGCGTACGTTTTTTCCACGGCACATTAACCATACAATCAATGTAATTACGTATAACACTGGCTTCAGCTGACATCGGGGACATCATTTTTAACTTGCTCAGTTCTGATTCAGCTTTTTCTTTTGCTTCTTTTGACATCCCTGCATCAGCTATTTTCTTTTCGAGTTCATCTATCTCATTTGAACCTTCTTCCATGTCTCCCAATTCATTTTGAATGGCCTTCATTTGCTCACTCAAATAATACTCGCGCTGATTCTTTTCCATTTGTTGCTTAACCCGGCTACGGATTTGTTTTTCCATTTCCAGAATATCAACTTCACCCTCCATCAATAACAGCAAATGTTCTAAACGTTCGCGAAGGTTATATGTTTCCAGTATTTTTTGTTTTTCTTCAACTTTCAACACCATGTGCGCTGACATAGTATCTGCAAGACGGCCAGAGTCTTCAATACCAGATAATGAGGTTAATACTTCAGGTGGTACTTTTTTATTTAACTTCACATAGCTTTCAAAGGCGGAACTAACGGTCCTAATAAGCACATCCATTTCTTGCTCTTCAAGGTCTACGGCATCTTCCAGCAAACTGACATCTGCACCAAACAATTTTTCATTGGTATAAATCTTATCAATATTAACTCGCTGCTCACCTTCCACTAAAACCTTTACCGTTCCATCAGGTAACTTAAGGAGCTGCAAAATAGTGGCTAAGGTACCGACTTGATAAAGGTCATCCTCTTTGGGATCATCGTTATCTGGGTTTTTTTGCGCAACTAGAACAATTTTTTTATTATCTTCCATCGCAAAATCAATCGCCTGTATTGATCGATCCCGGCCAACGAAAAGCGGAATCACCATATGTGGGTAAACAACCACATCTCTCAGCGGAAGAATTGGTAAGTTTGTTAAATCTAGTTTTTCGTTCATTAGTTACCGCCTTAAAGAATTAAATTTAGTATTAGTAAGAATATCAGGGCACCGAACATTATTTTCAAGCCATAACTCATAAAAAAAGGCGCTTAAAGCGCCTTTTTTTCTCTTTGAAGTCTATTTTATTCCGATGATGCTACTTTTTTATCATTTTCATAAATAAACATAGGGTCAGACTCACCCCGAATAACCTTATCATCAATAACAACTTTACAAACATTATCTAGCGAAGGTAAGTCATACATTGTGTCTAGTAATACATGCTCTAAAATTGTCCTTAAACCACGAGCACCTGTTTTACGAGCCATCGCTTTCTTTGCGACCTCTCTTAAGGCTTCTTCTCTAAATTCAAGTTCAACCCCTTCCATTTCGAAAAGCCTTACATATTGTTTTGTTAATGCATTTTTAGGTTCACTGAGTATTTGAATTAATGCATCTTCATCTAGCTCTTCAAGCGTTGCTACAACAGGTAACCTGCCAACAAATTCTGGAATCAAACCATATTTAACAAGATCTTCCGGCTCAACATTTTGCAAAACATCACTGACATCTGGCGCTTCATTCTCGCTTACTACTTCAGCTGAGAAACCGATGCCGACATTTTTTTGAGAACGATCTTTAATAACCTTATCTAAACCAGCAAACGCACCACCAACAATAAACAAGATGTTACTGGTATCTACTTGTAAAAATTCTTGCTGTGGATGTTTTCTTCCACCTTGTGGAGGGACTGAAGCAATTGTTCCTTCAATCAATTTTAACAATGCTTGTTGGACACCTTCACCAGAAACATCACGTGTTAAAGATGGGTTGTCCGACTTCCGTGAGATCTTATCTATTTCATCAATGTACACGATGCCGTTTTGAGCTTTATCGACATCAAAATCACATTTTTGTAAGATTTTTTGAATAATGTTTTCGACATCCTCTCCAACATAACCCGCTTCAGTTAACGTCGTAGCATCTGCAATGGTAAAAGGAACATTTAACATTCTTGCTAATGTTTCAGCCAATAATGTTTTGCCTGAGCCGGTGGGGCCAATTAACAATACATTACTTTTTGCCAACTCAACATCATCAACACCTTTTGAGGCATTTAGACGCTTATAGTGGTTATAGACTGAAACTGATAAGATTTTTTTGGCCTGTTGCTGGCCTATCACATACTTATCTAAGGATTCTTTAATTTCAGAGGGTTTAGGTAATTTATCACCTGCGCCTGTCGCTTCATTCTCTTGAAGCTCCTCTTTAATAATATCGTTACAAAGCTCTACACACTCATCGCAAACAAAAACAGAAGGGCCTGCAATTAACTTTCTAACTTCATGCTGATTCTTTCCACAAAACGAGCAAATCAAAAGCTTACTATCATTCTCGCCATTGTCTTTATCATCACTCATACAAACCTCTTTTCTTTAACACTCATTATTAGGGTTGACTGTTTCATTACTCTTAATCTTTAGTTACATGCTATATACAGTATGCTAAAGATTATAAATCTGTCCAGTCCAAGCGCTAACTATTCTACTCTTCTATATTACGTGTTTTTAATACTTGGTCAATCAGGCCGTATTCAACGGCTTGTTGACTACCCATAAAGTTATCTCTATCGGTATCACCTTGAATAACATCTAACGGCTGGCCTGTATGTGAAGCCATAATTTTGTTTAAACGATCACGGATTAATAGAATTTCCTTCGCATGAATATCAATATCAGATGCTTGACCCTGAAAACCACCCAGCGGTTGGTGGATCATCATTCTTGAGTGTGGTAAAGCGAATCGTTTACCTTCAGCACCACCTGTCAACAATAATGCACCCATGCTGGCTGCTTGACCGATACACATAGTACTAACATCTGGTTTGATAAACTGCATCGTGTCATAGATAGACATACCTGCTGTGACAGAACCACCTGGTGAATTAATATATAGGTGGATATCTTTATCAGGGTTTTCAGACTCTAAAAATAGCATCTGAGCAACAATCAAATTAGCCATATGGTCTTCCACTTGGCCTACTAAGAAAATAACCCGTTCTTTAAGGAGTCTAGAGTAAATATCGTATGAACGTTCGCCACGTGCAGTCTGCTCAACCACCATCGGAACTAATCCAAGTGCCTGCGCCTCTAGTTTATTTTGCATCTTAACTCCCTTATTATCTGTCATTTATCCAGTTGCTTGAGTAGGTGCCATTAGCTCATCAAACGTTAACTGAGTTTCTGTTATTTTAGCCTTTTCTAACACCCAATCAACCAATTGGTCTTCTAATACAACGCTTTCAACTTTATTGCGCTCTTCTGGGTTAGAGTTATACCAATTGATAACTTCTTCAGGCGATTGATACGTTTGAGCAAACTCTTCAATTCGTGCTTGTACTTTTTCAGCATCCGCTTTGATATCATTTTGCTTGATCATTTCAGACAATAGCAAGCCTAATTTAACGCGTTTAGTTGCTTGATCTTTAAAAAGCTCTTTTGGTAAATCCGGCTGTGCTGGTTGACCTGCCTGAGCTGCTTTTTCATTTAGCGAAGCAAGCATTTGATTAATTTCATTATCAACAAGTGCTTCTGGCACAGACACTTCATTGTTTTCAACAATTGCATCCATGACAATTTCTTTACGTTTAGTTGCTAATGCACGAGTTAACTCACCGCCCATATTTTTAGCAAGGTCTGCTCTAAAGTCAGCCACATCACCACTTTCCACACCAAATTCCTTAATAAACTCTTCATTTATTTCAGGTAATTCGCTCTTTTCAACCTTATCCACTTCTACATCAAAAACCCCAACCTTGCCGGCAAAGTCAGCTTGTTGATAGTCTTCAGGAAAAGTCACTTCAAAACTTAATTTCTCACCAGTTTTCACGCCTTTTAAGTTTTCTTCAAACCCAGGTATCATGCTTTTTGAGCCAAGAACAACAGGGAAACCTTTAATAGGCTCTTCCGAGATAGGCTTATCACCTACTTTACCTTCAAAACTAACTGTTACTTGGTTACCGTCTTTAGCTTTGGTTTTAACTTCTTTCCAGCTTGCTTTTTGTTTTTGCAGCTTTTCAACCATATTATCTATATCAGACTCTGCAATTTCCACTACTGGGCTATTCAGTGATAAGTCTTCAACTGGGTTAACTGTAATCTCTGGATAGACTTCAAAGCTTGCTGAGAACTCATACCCTTCAACCTCAGCTTCGTTAGCTTTAATAACAGGCGCACTGGCTGGGTTTAGCTTTTCTTCCATGATTGCTTTATAAAAAAAGCTTTGTGTTAACTCTGATAACGCTTCAGCGCGCACACTTGCGCCAAATTTCTTTTTGATAACGCTCATAGGAACCTTACCAGGTCTAAATCCATCAATCCGTGCGTTTCGTTTCACATCGTCATAACGCTTATTGATCGCCGTATCGACCTCTTCTTGAGGGACAACGATTGTTAATGTTTTTTTAATATCAGAAATAGATTCAACAGAAACCTGCATAATTATTCTCTAGTGTAGTTTATTGATGATTGTTCAAAAAAATAGATGGTGCGAAAGGAGAGACTCGAACTCTCACATCTTACGATACTGGAACCTAAATCCAGCGCGTCTACCAATTCCGCCACTTTCGCATTTTGGTTGGAAATAATGTGCGGTATCATACCGACTCTTTCAACATTTTTGCACTCCTTTTTGAATACAATTTTACTTAAATGTAAAAAAACCATATGAAAGCTACCTTATTTTTTGTTTTTTACTTCTTAACAGCCTCTGTTTTGGCTGCTTTAATCGCCTATCCATTATTTTTAGCGTTTGGCACAAATGAATATCGTTTTGAAAAATGGGTTACGCGCGCCGCCCTTTTATTTTTAATCTTAGGACTGATTCCATGTTTTAAGTTTTTTAAATTGAGTTTAAACGCCATTGGACACAATAATACCTATGGCAACTTCTTTAAAAAAACATCATTCGGCTTTATTTCTGGTCTGTTAATTCTTGGCGTTGTTGTGTTTACTCTGATCGTTCTTGATATTAGAGTACTGTCAGAAGATTCTCAATTCACATGGAAACTTGTTTCTAAAGCATTATTAGCCGGAATCGTCGTTGCTTTAATAGAGGAAACCTTATTTAGAGGGCTATTCTTCAAGCTAAGCCAACAATGGCACAACGGTTTTACGGCGGTTGTTGTTAGTAGTTTTTTTTATGCCATTTTGCACTTTATTAAACCCATTGAACATATTGATCAAAACCTTTTATATATAGGCACTGGTTTTGAAGTTATCGTTAATGCATTTAAAGCAGTTGCATTTATGCCGCTTGATGACTTTCTAGCGCTTTTTGTTGTTGGCGCTTTCCTTGCCCTAGTTCGTCTTCAGACACGTACTCTTGCTTATTGCATTGGTCTACATGCTAGCTGGGTTTTCCTCATAAAAATAACTAAAGAACTCACTGACCATAACCCCGCATCAAGCTGGACTTACTTAACTGGGCAATACGATGGCATAATTGGTATTCTTAGTTTTATTTGGATTAGCGTAATCATTTTTGCTTACCTGATCTATGTCATTAAACCTAAGTATCAACCGCATTCTTAATTCCACATCCTTGACATGACTCAATCATAGATTAGAATGGGAATCATTATCATTAACGTTTGAGATCACATGTCAAATAACCAGGCATTAAACCAGTACGCTACTCTTGCTGATATTGAAATTGGCCAGGAAGTAATGCTGTGTAAAAATCAAATGGCTCATTCGTTAGAAAAAAAATTGCTAACGCTAGGCTTTTCTAAATTAATTCCCCTTCAGGTTACTCAAAGAAGCAAAGGTGGAATTATTGTCAGTATTGGAAATACTCGTATCGCTCTGAATGAAACCCTCGCAAAACAAGTAGTAATAGAAACATTATGACCAAGCAATGTTGCGAAGAAAATATGCCCGTACGCCCCTCTAATAAAAGCCCTGTCATTGCCGTTATTGGCAACCCTAACTGCGGAAAATCAACATTATTTAATGTTATTACAGGCATTAAACAAAAAACGGGGAACTGGCCTGGCGTTACAGTGGACCGTCGTGAAGGGCTTACTAAAGTTAACAACCAAGAGCTTGTTTTGGTCGACTTACCAGGTGTTTATGCGCTTGATAGTGACCGCGAGGCTCTTGATGAACAAATAGCTCGCCAATATATTTTATCCGAAGAGGCTGATGCACTTTTAATTGTTGCAGATGCAGCCAATCTAGAACGCAGCCTGTTCCTTACCAGTCAATTACTTGAAACCGGCATTCCAGCTGTACTTGCGTTAAACATGATGGATGTTGCCAAATCTCGTGGCATGAACATCGACCTAGAGGCTTTATCTAACGCTCTTGGCTGCCCTGTTTTTCCTATTGTTGCGCGTAAAAACCAAGGAATCACCTCACTTTTAGAAAGCATATTAACGGTAATTGATGAGCAGCCTAAGCATCACTTAAACATTGAATACCCGACTGCCGTTACCTCAGCTCTTGATGAAATTATTCCGACGTTAAATACGCAACGCAACTCCCCATTTATTCTACGATGGCATGCGCTTCAATGCTTAGAGGGGTACTTCTCCCCCACTACAACACAGCAAACCGAAGAAATTTGTGCTAGCCGACAGCTCTATATAAAAGATTCAACTGGAGAAGATGCAGATACTCTTATTGCTGCCAGCCGCTATGAATTTGCACACCAGCTAACCTTACAGGTAGTCAAGCAAGTCAAAAACATTCAACAAACATGGTCTGACCGAGTAGACAAAGTCATTCTTAGTGACTATCTCGGCTTACCTATCTTCTTTTTAGCCATCTACTTAATGTTCAGTATAACCATTAACTTTGGTGGCGCTTTTATTGATTTCTTTGACATTACCGCCAGCGCGCTGTTTGTTGATGGATTTAAAATTCAACTCCAGAATTTGGATTTTCCCAATTGGTTTCAAGTCTTACTCGCTGATGGTTTAGGCGGTGGTATCCAAGTTGTTGCTACCTTTATCCCCATCATCGCGACTCTCTATTTCTGTTTATCTATACTCGAAGACTCCGGCTATATGGCCAGAGCTGCCTTTGTTATGGATCGTTTTATGCGTAAGCTTGGACTACCCGGCAAAGCTTTCGTGCCATTAATTATTGGCTTTGGTTGCAACGTACCATCCATCATGGCTACACGTACCCTAGAAAAGCAACGTGACCGCATTATGACGGTGATGATGGCGCCGTTTATGTCGTGTGGTGCACGGTTATCTGTGTATGCCTTGTTTGCTGCAGCTTTTTTTCCTCAATCTGGGCAAAATATTGTTTTCTTACTATATCTATTAGGTATTGCAGCGGCTATTTTTACCGCACTGTTACTAAAAAGCAGCGTGCTTGAGGGTGAGTCTGATAGTTTTCTCATAGAACTCCCCCCTTACCACCGACCAGCCATCAAAAGCTTACTAATCCACACTTGGGAACGCCTAAAGGGTTTCGTATTAGAAGCTGGCAAATTTATCGTCATGATGGTCATGGTGATCAATATTCTTAATTCCGTTGGCACTGATGGCAGTTTTGGTAATGAAAACAGTTCAAAATCAGTCTTGAGTGAAGTCAGTAAAACATTCACACCTGCCTTTGAACCGATGGGAATCCAAGAAGAAAATTGGCCCGCTATCGTTGGTATTTTTAGTGGCTTACTCGCTAAAGAAGTGGTTGTTGGAACACTCGATGCAGTTTATTCAAATATTGAAGGCAACACCGACGATAACGACGAAAACTTTAGCCTTAAAAATAAGTTCTCAGAAGCTGTGACAACAACTAAAGATAATTTAAATGATGCGTTCCAAAACATGGGCGACCCGCTTGGTTTAAGGACACTTGATGCCAACGACAATCTTGATAAAGCCGCAACTGAGCAAGAAGTTAGCTCAGCTCTCTTTGGCACCTTGGTGAAATATTTTGATGGCAAAATTGGTGCCTTTAGTTATCTACTCTTTATTCTTTTATATGTCCCTTGTGTTGCTGCGATTGCCGCCGTTAAACGTGAAACAGGAACACGTTGGGCCTTATTTTCTATTTTCTGGAGCCTTTATTTGGCATACAGCATGGCGACTTCTTTCTATCAAATTGCGAACTTTTCAAGCCATCCAACACAAACACTGATTTGGTTATGTGTATTCATTGCTGGCTTTCTAGGAATATGGCTTACGCTTCGCCAACTTGGCCAGAAATTACTCGCTGTTGAACCAACACTGATTAAAGACGCATGATTTTATTAGAGGTCCGTGATTACTTACAAGCCGCACGAAGCGCTCCTGTTCGTGATTTAGCCTTACATTTCAAAATCTCTCAAGATGACGCCAAATCAATGCTCGAACACTGGGTAAAAAAAGGTTATGCAAAAAAACTTCCAGCTGGCTCACTTTGCCAAGGTGGTTGTAGAAGTTGTGACCCCGAGACAATAGATATCTATGAATGGACTGGCCCTCGCTAATCTTAATAAATACCTTTTATTTAATTATTTAAATACTCAGCAAAATTTTTCCTAACCTTAGCAATTGGAATCGAAACGCCAAACCCAGTCTTTAACGCAGACCCTTTTGCTACTTTGATGGTATTAACTGCCACCACATGACCATCATCGGTTATCAATGGCCCACCACTGTTACCCGGTAAAATCTGTGCGTCAGTGACTATTCGGTTTTGCAACACCTGCGTTACCGTCCCATCTGTTAACTGATCACGTAACCCCAAGGGGCTTCCAATTGCATGAACGGTTGTACCCTGTACGACTGAGCCAGGTGCCATTTCTAAGTAAGGCGCTTTACAGGCATTTACTTTCAGCAAAGCCAAGTCATCTGTCGACGCCACCTTAATTAGCTTGGCTCTTGCTTTAGTATTATCTTTTAAAACAATATCAAATGACTGAGCAACATTTGACACCGCGCTAGAGAAGTTAAAGTCAGATTTTTGTCGATTAAAGATGTCCTCATCCAAGCTCAGGCGCCTCTGCGTTTCATTCAGTTGTTGCAGGTCTTGCTGATATTGCTGCTCATAAAGCGCGTACTCGCGTAACGCGATTTGTTTTTCTTTTTCTGATCTCAAACCGTCTATATATATTCGAAAATCATCGAGTTTTTGCTTATTAATAAAGAGCCGCTCTTTTTGTTGATTAAGCCGTATTTTATTACTATTAAATATTAAACTATTTTTTTTGATCTTTGCCTGCGTCGCATCCCATTGCTTACCTTTAGCGGGGCGAACCACATGCTTATTCGTCACTAAATAACAATCCTCGGTTACAAAAAAGCCAGATCCAGAACCAAGTTTACTTTTAACAGTAACAACAGCCTTCGTTGCTTGCTGAACAGGATTAGTAAATGGGTATTTACTATTTAGCAGCGTTATAAAATCATTTGACCTCTCGACAGAGGCGGTTGAATTTTTATATGCGCGAACCTCGGTAGCCCCATCCTCATTGATAGGCGAATCAGAAAACTGCCAATGCCCATCTTTATCCTTATATTTAAATATTTCCGCCACACAAGTGCTTGGAATATAAAGTAAGCAGACTGTTGTTAAGGTGATTATAAAACGCATAATTTATATCAGTGTAAACACTGCCCTCATGGTCGTATCAGTGATCATTTGACCTTAAAAAAACCCCCTTGTCGATAAAGAAAGTCTAGCTCAAATTTTAAATTTATTATCGGTCTCAATGGTTAGCATCAATTATTCAAAGGCTTTCAGGCCCTTCTCATCCTGCTTTTTCAACAAGTTTTATTGTGTAAATACTTAATAGTAGAACTTGCTTTAGTAGGGTTTCCTTCTTTTTATTTTCCTGATCTACATCAGAGTAGTTATAGGCATTAAACATTAGAATTTGCGCCACAGTAAAAACAAATATTACTTGAAAGCAACTGTATTTTATAACTCGTCACTTAGGAGAACCTACTTTATGACTAATAATACCGACTACCATCAATTTATTGATAATGACGAAGGATGGGTCGATCGACGTATTTTTTGGGAAGAAGAAATTTATGAGCAAGAATTAAAACAAATTTTTGCTAAATCATGGCAATTCATCGCTCATGACTCAATGATTCCCAATGCTAATGATTTCTATACCACTTATATGGGCGAAGATGGTGTTATTGGGGCGCGACAAAAAGATGGTAACGTCAGAGTTTTTTTAAACTCATGCCCACACCGTGGAAACAAATTCTGTTTTGCAGACGAAGGCAATGCTCGCTCTTTTATATGTAATTACCATGGCTGGAGTTTTGGTATTGACGGCAAGCTAGGCGCTTTAGCGAACGAGCATGTTTATGATGAAGGCGATATTGATAAAGAAAAATGGAGCCCAAAACAAGCGCGTGTTGAAACCTATAAGGGCTTAATATTTGCGACATTTGACCAAGACGCACCTTCGTTGGATGAGTGGCTCGGTGATTTTCGTTGGTACTTAGATATGATGTTTGACAACGATGGAGAAACTGAATTCATTGATGGCGGCATCAAATCGTATGTCAACGCTAACTGGAAATTTGGCGTAGAAAACTTTGTTGGTGATGCTTACCATGCGCTTTGGAACCATGACTCTGGCCTTAAAGCCATGAATAAAGGTGAAGGCTTTGGCCCAGCAGTAACTGAAAACTCTTATCACGCAAGTATTAATGGGCATGGTTGGGAGTTTGGAACCGATGGCTACGCAGATGTAGTGATTGGTGGGTCTGAAAAGTGGCTTAATTATGTCAGAGACATCATTAAACCTAAAATTAAAGAGAAATATGGTGAGCTTCGCTCCAATATATTTGGTTCATTAGCCTCCGTTTCATTATTTCCCAATATTTCATTTTTACCTGGCATTCAAACATTTCGTGTTTGGTTACCTAGAGGGCCTAAAAAGTTAGAACTACGTGTTTTCACCATTGTTAATAAAAACATGCCCGAAGAGATCAAACAAGAAATTAATAATGCTTGCATGATGACCTTTAACCCAGCCGGTGTTCTTGAGATGGACGATGGGGAAAACTGGGAAGGCAATACACAGGTCAATAAGGGTTATTTAACTCGCCAAGAAAAACTTCATTATGGCTGCGGTATTACCCGAGAAATTGAGCACGAAGAGCTACCGGGCATCATTTACAAAGGCCAGTTTAACGACGCCAATCAACGACATTTCTATACCCGCTGGGCTGACTTGATGAATGCTGATTCATGGAATGACGTACCAACACGTTACAGACCCCGTCATACAAAAAACAACTAAATAGGAGCTAGGTCGATGACAAATTTATCAGAAAAAACAGCAGCAGTAGCAGCACCAGTACCGGCCTCTATGGAGCTTACTTTTGAGGTTGAGCAGTTTTTGTATAAAGAAGCTCGTTTACTAGATACCGAAGAATTTCATGCTTGGTTGGGTATCCTAACCGACGATATTCACTACTGGATGCCTTATCGTTATCAGCGCTATCGTAAAAACCATGTAGAACCAACCGTGAAGGGTATGGCTTATTACAATGATGATATGCATAACTTAAAAAGGCGAGTTCTACGAAATGATACCGGAACGTGTTGGTCTGAAGACCCAGCCACACGCTCTTCTCATGTTATCAGCAATATCGAGGTTGAACATACAAAGAATCCAGATGAGTACAAAGTGTATTCATTAACAACGGTCAACCGCAATATGAATGAAGATGAAGAACACCTAATGGTTGGTCATCGTACTGATATTTTACGTCGCGTTGATGGGCAATTAAAACTGGCCAAACGTAAAATTATTTTGGATCAAAACATCTTTATGAACAAAAGTTTAAACGTATTTTTATAAACATCTTTAAGCTTAACGAGGAGAGAAAATGGTAAAGGTAATAGAACTAGGTTACTTAGGTCTTAATGTCACTGACGCTGCTGCTTGGCGGAAATACGCGACAGAATGCATTGGTCTTCAAATTGTTGAAAGTGGTCAAGATGACCGCTTTCATCTAAGAATGGACCTTCAGCATCATCGTATTACTGTTCATGAAACAGCTGATTGTGATGATTTAGCTTATATGGGCTGGCGTGTCGCTGGGCAAGAAGAATTCAAAGCCATGCAAAAACAACTAACAGATGCTGGCGTTGATTTTCAAGTTGGAACGCCTGAAGAAGCGCGTGAACGTCATGTATTGGCGCTGATAAAACTTAAAGATCCATCAGGCACAGCGAATGAAATTTATTACAGCCCTCAAGTAGATGTTATGAAACCCTTTCACCCGGGACGCCCATTATTTGGCAACTTTATTGCTGGCGACCAAGGGTTAGGTCACGTTCTTGTGCGTTCAGATAACGATGAAGAAACGTATAACTTTTATAAATTATTAGGCTTAGTTGGCTCGGTAGAGTATAGAATTCCAATGCCCGATGGTAACTTTGCTGAGCCTTGCTTTATGCACTGTAACAGCCGTCAACATTCCATTGCTTTTGGTTTCCATGGCATGGTTGAGCGGCTAAACCACCTTCATATCCAATACAGTCACTTAGACGATTTTGGCCAATCTCACGATATTATTCGCGACCAAGGTATTGATGTTGCTATGCAGTTAGGTAAACATGCTAATGATCAACTGTATACCTTCTATTCAGCTACTCCTTCTGGTTGGTTGATGGAACTGGGTTGGGGTGATTATGTTAAACCAGAAACTCAAGAGCATTATGCTGGTGACATTTTTGGTCATGGTGTAGAAGCGTCTGGTTATGGTATGGATATTGATATATAACAAGGCACTATATTCAGGCCATCACTGATTAGCACTTACTGAACTTTGGTAGTTTCAGTGTAAAGAACGCCCACTGAAGTGGGCGTTCTTTTTAAATAGCATAGGCATTAAAAAACCACCTCTTTTAATCTATCGAATAGAAGTAGCCAATGCCAACCTCCTCGTACTAACTCGTTTAATCATTAGAAATGAGCTATTGTTTTCGCTTGATAAACCTATTACATAAATAAGCGCAAGCACGTTAATTTTCTGTGCAAAACATACCATTACAAAAAATCATTTTGTCACTTCAAAAAGATAACGATTAATACAAAAAAAGTATTCCCCTTTTTTCTCAAGTGACTCAATTCCTGCTAACCAAGCCTCAGAGTCCTTATTAGTCACACCATTACGGTCAATTGCAAACGAGGCAATAATTTTAGATAACCAATAACTAAAATTTTTATCATTATATTCAATGTTCATAATTGGCAACGCTTCCACCTTACTTAATTGCAGGCTTGCTGATTTAATGGCACCAGCCAAACGCATAGGAACAGACTCTTGCGCACAATGCTGCTTCCATGCATGAATAATACGGTCACGACAATCAACATCCGCTGCGTTCCAGTACGGGAACGCCCAATCTGTATCAACAATAACCCCTCGCCCACCTGGGCGAAGTACCCTTGCGAACTCTAATAAAGCAGCATTTAAGTCAGGAACATATTCATAGACCTGCGTTGAAACAACCGAGTCAAAACTGTTGTCGGCAAAGGGTAAGGACATTGCATCACCTTGCTCAAAGGTGACATTCACAGCATCAGCACAGAGTTGTTTAGCCGACTCAATCATATTGTCTGCCATATCAACACCAACCACTGACCCTGTAGGACCTATATGCTGGCTGATATCTTTAGCTAATAAGCCAGGACCAGAGCCAATATCAAGCACCTTTAAACCGTTTTGTAGTTTAAGTGAGGCAATCACTTGACCTCTCGCTGACACAATATCCGGCGTTTGATAAGCCATTTTTAATGCATGACTTACCTCATCATTAAATTTTAAACCCTCTGCCATTGTCTACCCTCTTATTATTATTTTTAGATACCAATATTTTTTTATTTACCCACAGTACATTGTATCTCTTGCATCATCCGCTCGACACAGTCCATCCCTTCATCTATTGCCTCTTGTGCCCTATAAAACTCCAACAAACCCATTTGTGATAACTTAGGCGTCAGGATAATATCTGGGGGGTCTCCTGCCATACGGCTTCGGGTAATTCGGTCTTGGGTAATATTAACTGAGCCAGCAATCGCCTCAAATAAACTAGGCGTCTGTTCTTGGTTTCTATCAAATGAAAAAATTGAATCGGTATATTCAGCGACTAAATTGGTGAGCTTATCGACCACTTTTCCGGATGGTTTAATGGTTTTCTCTTGTTTTCCTATATGCTTACCGACAATGTCTCCATTTAAATTTACTGCAATCACTACATCCGCGCCTAAGGCTCGACAAGTAGAAACAGGCACAGGGTTCACTAAGCCTCCATCGACCAGCCATTTATTGTCATGCTGTATCGCTGGGAACAAACCCGGTAACGAAATAGAAGCCCACACAGCCTCTAACACTGACCCTTCAGACAGCCATATTTCTCTCCCCGTCTTAAGGTCTGTCGCTACACTGGCATAGTCCTTGTCAAATTCTTCAATGAGTGCTTTATCTGAAGCAACATATTGACTTAGAAAATGATGCAACCGATCTTTATTAACAAACCCATTAAATGAACGATTAATCTCAAAGAATTTAACTGTATTAAGCTTAGATAACGAAAGCGCCCACTGCTCCAGATCATCTAAATGACCCGATACATAGGATGCGCCTACTAGTGAACCTATTGATGTTCCACAAACGATATCTGGTTCTATGCCCTGTTTAATCAGCGCTTTAATAACCCCAATATGTGACCAGCCACGAGAGGCCCCACTTCCTAATGCCAACCCTATTTTCATGTCTGCCACTTAACCTCTCCTGAGACGTTTAATTCAGCTCATTAAAGTCTTTTAATTAAAAACGCTTTACTACCAAAAAAACGCCTGTCGCCATAAATAACAAGCCTACAAAACGTTGCATAGTAATTGAATACTGAAGTGAGCTTAATAAACCAAAATGATCAATCACAGTCATTGAAATAAGCTGACCTAACAACACAAAACACACAGCATTACCAATGCCAAATTTAGGGCCTATATAGGTAATACCTAATGTGTAAAAAATAATAAATACACCGCCCAAATAATACTGTATTGGTATTGATGCATCAGGTAATCCACTAGGTAGGCCTTCTACAACAAACAAATAAACACCTGCAATCACAAAACCAACTACAAATAATATAACCGCTGCTAACGCTGGGCTTTGTAACCTTGCGCCTAAACCGCCACTTAGCGCACCCATGATAGGAATGCCTACCCCCGCCAAAAACATCACTGCAGCGTAGATAAAATTTTGACCAACTATATTCACTTCTTATTCCCCTTTATTATATTTATTGATACTGATAGTAATGTGCACCACGATCCCTGTTCACTAGGGTATGGCTAAAAACAATGAGGCTCCTGGGCCTAATGGAATACCCAACATTAACCATAGACTTAACAATAACCCCCAACTTAATAAAAAGGCTACTGAGTAAGGTAGCATCAGCGTCATGATTGTCCCCACACCAACCTTATCATCATAGCGTTTCATAAAAGCAAACACTAAAGCAAAATAAGGCATCAATGGTGTAATGATATTAGTAGAGCTATCCCCAACACGGTAAGCCGCCTGTACAACCTCTGGTGCTACTCCCATCAACATAAACATCGGAATAAAAACAGGTGCCATGATGGCCCATTTAGCTGATGCGCTACCAATAAATAAATTTGCAAATGTGCAAAAAAAGATAAAACCTAACATTAATGGAACAGCGCCCAAGCCACTGTTTTTTAGAGCATCAGCACCATTAATGGCAAGAATTAACCCCAAATTAGTCCAATTAAAATAATTAACAAATTGGGCTGCAAAAAACATCAAAACGATATAAGTAGCCATTATTTCCATGCTTTTTTCCATGCTCCTAATCACATCGACATGGGTTTTAAAACAGCCAGACAATTTGCCATATGTTATCCCCATAAGAGCGGCACTTAAAGCAATTAAGGCAATCAGACCAGACATAAATGGTGACTTAATAATACCGCCTGTTACAGGGTCTCTTAACAACCCTTGATCAGGGATTAGCCCCCATAAAATACCCACGACAATAACCAGCCCAACTACAAAGGCCCCTTTTAAACCTTTTTGTTCTTCGCTTGTTAACACCGTTTTTAAATCACCTTGTTCTGCACCACGGTATTCGCCTAACATCGGGCTAATAAAACGCTCGGTTACCCACGTCGCCACTACAGAGATCAGCAGCGTAGAAACAACGATAAAATAGTAGTTTGCAGTAGCGGTTACGTCATAATTCGAGTCGATCAAGCGCGCAGCTTCTGTGCTTATACCACCGAGAATAGCATCGAATGGGCCAACTAATAAGTTCGCACTAAATCCCCCAGAAACACCAGCAAAGCAGGCCGCAATGCCCGCTAATGGGTGCCGTCCTGCGGCTAAAAATATAACGCCCGCCATTGGTATCATCACTACATAACCAGAGTCCACTGCAATACTAGATAGCACCCCCGCCAACACAACAATAAACGTTAAAAACTTTGTCGGCGCCTTCATCACCATTAAACGCAAAGCGGTTTGAATTAAACCCGATCGTTCGGCGATACCTAATCCAAGCATTGCGACTAATACAGGACCAACGGGGGCAAAAGTCATAAAATTTGAAACCATTTTGCCCAGTATTTGATGCAAACCAGCCGCATTAAACAGGTTTACTACGCTAATTTGTTCACCGTTAACAGGGTGTATAGCCGACAAACCAAGATAATGGCCTATCCATGACACCCCTATCACTAAAAAACATAAGTAAATAAACAACATCGTTGGGTGAGGTAAGGTATTACCCCACGCCTCAACTCTACGTAACAATCGTTGCGATAATCGGCGTTTAGCTTGTTGCATAGCTGCTCGTTATTTTAGTGATGATAATCCTAATCTTCATTTATAAAAACCAGGTTCGCCCTTAGGCCGAGTTTTAAAGCGCTTATGCATCCATAAATAGTCTGCCGGATGTAAACGTATTTTTTCTTCTAACCAATCCGTCCAGCGCTGCGTATCCGCTACATCATCACCCGTCGGGTAATTCTCTAAAACAGGTTCAAACTCAATTACAGAACCTTTTTCACCATCTCGATATGCGCTAAGTAACATCACTTGCGCATTCGTCTGTTGGGCATATTGTGGAATAGTGGTAATCGTCGCTGTTGGAATACCAAAAAAAGAGACGAATGCGCCACGACTGACACCAAAATCTTGGTCTGGTGCAATAAAAACCGTCCCGTTATCAGCCAATTTTTCTAGCATTTTACGAATATCTTTACGATGGAATAAGGTTATCGGGTATTTCCCAGCACCCCTTTGATACAAATTTGCTTCCATTACTGGATTATTCATACGCCTATAAATCACGTCAAAGGGGGCCAAGGTACTCAGTTTACTAATGGCGTGAAAAAGTGGCGTAAAGTGCCCAATGACTAACAAAAGAGGTCTGTCTGCACGCAACGCCTGTTCTAGATATTCTTCACCAACAACCTTAATGTTAGCGGTCATATCAGCGGGTGGCCGCCAAATTATATTAAACAAATCAAATAACATTAAGGCTGATGACTTGATATTAGCGCGAACAAGTTCCTCTCGATAAGCATCTGTTTCATTAGCAAAACAGCGGTCAATATTTCGTCGAATAGTGCTAATGCGACGATTTTCTTTACTCGCCAGCCTATTCGCAATCCATTTTGACAAGCTAAACTGCCAAGACCTCGGAAGAATAGCCATACATCGGCTCACTCCAACCGCTAACCACGCTGGCCAATATTTAGGATGCAGGTAACTTAATTTAAATTTTTGAGTTGCCATGAGTGACCCTCTTTTTTTATTAAAACTATCAGCCAGTGCGATTTTTTTATTTCATATTAACCATCTGCAATAAAGATTCAAGCGGGCTTTGATCAATATTCCATTGCTCAAATAAACTAAACAACTGCTTAATAGAATCAAACTCTACAGTTTCATTGTCCAACTCTAATAAGAAGTGAGTATGCATATCATCAAGGTTTTTATATGACAAGACACCGCTCAATTGCGCCACCAGCTCAACATTTTTTCCCTCGCTCAACTGCTGAGGTTTACTAAATAATATTTTCATAATCTGACAGTTTTCTGATCATTAAGTCCGGTAAATGGTTTCAATAAGATGATAGCCAAACTTCGTTTTAACGGGGCCATGAACAGTTAACAATGCTTTTTTAAAAACAACATTATCAAATGCTTTTAGCATCTTACCTGGGCTAAACTCACCAAGATCCCCGCCTTTTTTTGCTGAAGGACACTGTGAGTGCTTTTTAGCTAAATTTGCAAAATCAGCGCCACCAGCCAACTGTTTTTTCAGTCTCTCGGCCTCTTCCTTAGTTTTAACCAATATATGTCGTGCACATGCTTTTGCCATTTATATTTCCTTAACTTTTTCTTTCCAAGTGAGATTGAGGTATGCGCCTATGATAATCAAACCCGCCCCCAATAAGGTATTTAGACTTGGATATTCTTGATAAAAAAGCATACCTAATAACATCGCAAAAACAACTTGTAAGTAACCAAAGCTTGTAGCACGGCCGGCAGATTCAGTGCGCATACTTTTCGTTAGACCTACCTGACCTACTTGGGTTGCAACCCCAATGGCTAGTAGGTAAAACCATTCAATACCTACTGGTATGACAAAGTCGCCCCATAGCAAAATCAGACTAGCCGGTAAGGAAATTAACGGAAAATACATCACGATCACTAAGGGGTGCTCTGTTTTCCCCAAGGCTCGAACTAAGGTATAGGCAACGGCACTGCCAAACGCACCGGCGATAGCAATCATCACCGTAAAAAAATCAAAATCAACCGTAGTTGAAGAGAACAGAACGTCCGGTTGCACTATAATCAATACGCCGAAAAAACTTAAAACAATACATACCAGCGTGCCAACTCTTAACGCCTCTTTTAAAAAAAACAGTGCTAATAACGCAGTAAACATAGGATGCAGATACTGTAAAACCATTGCTTCGGCTAAGGGCAAATGGGTAATTGCATAAAACACACAAATAAGGGCAGCAAAACCAATTAAGCCGCGTGCCGCCAACAAGCCTTTACGTGTACCCAATACTGCGATTCCTTCTCGCCTTAGCCCTAGGTAACTGATGACCAATGAAATGAGCGAGCGCGCAGCAACTATTTCTAAAACAGGAATCCCGTGATCACCAACTAATTTTACAAACAATGCCATGATGCTGAATGCAAAAGCACTGAGTATCATGTAGCGAATACCTAGAGGGATAGATAGAAAAGCGTTGATGGTTATCTCCGAAGTGCATATGTAAAAAAACTTGAATCCGCATTTTACAGTGTTTAACGCAGTCTTTTCTGATGCTGAGGTATTTATTAAACCTCATTAGATCAAAACTATGTGACACTCACAACTTGACGCTACAATCACCCTTATACTCAAGACATTTCCATTACATTCAAAACAACGACCTCTTTTATGCCCTCTTTACCAACGCTTTATTCATTACGTCAGTGCCCTTATGCGATGCGAGCACGAATGGGTTTATTAATGGCTCAACAAGTCGTTACTTTGCGTGAAGTGAACATGAAAAAAAAGCCTGAAGAGATGCTATCTGTTTCAGCAAAAGCAACCGTTCCCGTACTGGTCTTAAATGATGGCTTAGTCATCGATCAAAGTATCGATATTATGCTTTGGGCCTTAAATAAAAATGACCCTAGTAACTTACTTTATAAGCACCAAGCCAGCATGCTAGAGGATATGCTTAAGTTCATTGAACATAACGATATCACCTTCGTAGACTCACTTAAAAAATATAAAGCGGCCTCTCGATATCACGACAAAGAGAAAAACACTTACCGCGGGCACTGTGAAGAATACGTTAAACAACTTGAGCAGCGACTTAACCGACATGAGTTCATCATGGGCGATAACCCCAGCTTAGTCGACTATGCGATTTTACCCTTTATCAGGCAATTCTCTCGTGTTGAACGGCAATGGTATCTACAAGCGCCTTACCCCGCTCTACAGCGATGGTTAACAGCCCAATACCAACAAGCTGTTTTTACAAAGGCAATGGTCAAGCACGAACCTTGGACAGAAAATCAAGCAACCGTTGTATTCGGTAAAGTTTAAATTTCGCAAACCTCATCAGCGCATTCATATACCTCAACGGTAATATGAGAAAGTTGCTGAAAGCCCGCTAATAGATCTTTATAGTGTTCTGTCGGCTTCGGGTCATGTGTGACCAAAGAAATAATTGCGGCATAATGATTTGCACTGACTTTCCAGATATGAATATCTGAAACACGGTTATCGGCGTCTTTTTCAATGCTGTCTTTAATGGCAAGCCTATATTTCTCATCAACACTGCCATCCAGTAAAATAGGGCTCGTCTGCTTTAATAAGCCATAAGACCAGCGAGTAATAATTACTGCCCCTACTATACCCATCATTGGATCAAGCCAATTAAGACCAAAATACTTGCCAGATAGCAATGCTACAATAGCGAGTAATGATGTTAATGCATCGGCGAGAACATGCATATAAGCCGCTTCTAAATTGTGGTCATGACCATGGTCATGAGCGTCGCCATGATGATGGTCTTCTTTAAGTAAAAAAGCACTAATAAAATTTACCAGAAGGCCAATAACTGCCACACCAATCGCCGCATTAAATTGTATCACTTGAGGATCAATCAAGCGTTGAATAGAGTCAATCACCATCACAAATGCTACAACAGCCAAGGCAACGGCACTGGCAAAACCACCTAGCACACCGACTTTACCAGTACCAAACGTGTAAGCCTTATTTTTTGCATGCCTACGTGCATAACGATAGGCATATATAGTAATTAAAAAGGCTGCTACGTGAGTGGCCATATGCCAGCCATCAGCTAACAACGCCATTGAGCCAAACACAGTACCAGCCACTATTTCTGCGACCATGGTAATAGCGGTCAATATCAACACATATTGTGTGCGCCGTTCTCCACGTTCATTTTTCAACGAGAAATCATGACTGTGTTTTAAATGATCTAACGTGCGTTCGTGCATACAGTCCCTCATATTTTTGACTTAATCAATGGCGTATTAAAACAAAAATCAATGCCAGCCTTAAACCATTAAGACTAGCACCGACCTTCTCATATTTTAAACGTCCTATGTTTTTCAAACCATGACTATTTGTTCCGGCACAACCCGATTAGGTGATGTAACACACAAATCCTATGAAAACACTGCTCCCTTACTCAACCACTGTAACCGACTGCCTTAATTGCTTAGCGGCTGTGACCATATTGCGTAACGCTTGTTGCACTTCTGGCCAAGCACGTGTTTTTAAGCCACAATCTGGGTTCACCCACAGTCTCTCCAATGGAATCCGCCTTGCTGCCTGCTGCATTAAATATTCTATCTGCTCAATTTTTGGAACATTTGGCGAGTGGATATCATACACTCCAGGACCAATTTCATTTGGGTATTGAAACTGTTCAAAAGCATCTAATAATTTCATGTCTGATCGTGAGGTTTCAATGGTAATCACATCAGCATCCATGTCACTGACAGAACTCATAATGTCATTAAAGTTTGAATAACACATGTGAGTATGAATCTGTGTCTCATTTTTCACCCCTGAGGTGGTAATACAAAAAGCCTCAATAGCCCTGTTTAAGTATTCTGACCATTGTTTTTTTCGCAATGGTAAGCCTTCTCTTAAAGCCGCTTCATCTATTTGAATAATGCGAATACCTGCTTTTTCTAGATCCAGTACCTCATCTCTTATTGCTAAGGCTATTTGTTGGCATGTAGTCGCACGGTCTTGATCATCTCTAACAAACGACCAATTCAAAATAGTCACCGGCCCAGTCAACATGCCTTTAACCGGCTTATCGGTTAACGATTGTGCATAGCTAGCCCAATTCACAGTCATTGCTTGAGGTCTAGACACATCCCCATAAATAATCGGCGGTTTAACACAACGCGAGCCATATGATTGCACCCAACCGTTTTGTGTAAAGGCAAAACCCTGTAGTTGTTCGCCAAAATACTCCACCATGTCGTTTCTTTCTGGCTCACCATGCACCAACACATCCAAGCCTAGCGCTTCTTGCTTGGCAATGACATCAGCAATCTCTTGTTGCATGACTGATTGGTAGTCTGCCTGAGAAAGCTCACCCTGTTTGTAACGTCGCCTGTTTGATCTAATATCGGTGGTTTGTGGAAACGAGCCAATGGTCGTCGTTGGGAAATTAGGTAGGCGCAAATGCTGCTGTTGAAGTTTAATCCGCTCGTTAAAATCTAAGCCTCGCTTTAAGCTTAAGCTTTTCACATTCTCTAAACATCGCTGAACGTCTTTATTATGCACCAGCGAAGAATTTTCTCTATTGCTAATCGCTTCCCTATTACGTGAAAACTCATCGCTTGATAAACAGTTATTATCTAACACCGCGGCTTTTACCAACTGTAACTCGGTAAGTTTTTCTGTGGCAAAAGATAACCAAGATTTAATATCATCCGATAATGACGTTTCAAACGCCAAATTAACAGGCACATGCAGTAAAGAGCAAGAAGGTGCCAGCCATAACTCGCCAGCCCAATGTTGTTGAATAGCTTGTGTCACGCTGACTGTCGCGCCCAAATTGTTTTTCCAAACATTTCGGCCATCAATAATACCGACTGACAACACCTTATAACTGGGCAACCAGTCAATCAGTTGTTGGACTTGTTCGGGGCTTCTAATCGCATCGATGTGCAGCCCTGCCACGGGCAAATCGCAAACAAGCTTTAAATTGTCAGCTAACTCGCCAAAGTAGCTTGCCACCAATAACTTTAGATCGCCTCGTTGTAATTTATGGTAGGCCTGTTCAAAGGCTAACTTCCATTGATCAGGCAAATCGAGGACTAAAATAGGCTCATCAATTTGTACCCATTCGACACCCAGATCAGATAAACGATTTAATATCTCACCATAAGCTGCCAGCAGTTGATCGAGCACGTTTAACTTATCGAACTCCTCGCCCTCTGCCTTGCCAAGCCAAAGAAAACTCAGCGGGCCTAAAATAACGGGTTTAACACGATGGCCTAATTGAAGCGCTTCATTTACCTCATCAAACAACTTTTCAGTGGATAGCTTAAACGACTGCTCGGGCTGAAATTCGGGCACGATATAGTGATAATTCGTATCAAACCATTTAGTCATTTCGCAAGCGCTAACATCACCACCATCAACAGAACGGCCACGCGCCATCCGAAAGTACGTGTCAATATCCACTGCACCACCATCATGCTTAAATCGTTCAGGTATACAGCCTAGTAAGGCGCTCATATCTAGCACATGGTCATACCACGAAAAATCACCCACGGGTATAAGGTCTAAGCCCGAGTCAGCTTGAGTTTGCCAGTTGTTCTTTCTTAATTGTTGGCCATTATTAAACAAATCTTGCGAATCTATCTCTCCTTGCCAATACGACTCTAATGATTTTTTTAACTCTCTTTGCGCGCCAATACGTGGAAAACCTAAATTATGTGTACGAATCATCTTTAACCTCATTATTTTTATGTTGCGAGAAGTATCCAGCAAGCATAGAATTGAATCAATCTCATAATTTTCACCATTAAGTTGAAATAAATTCACCATGATCTTAGAAATTCGACACCTCAGGGCCATTTACACCATTGCCCGCAGTAAAAACCTTAATCAAGCCGCACAAAAGCTTCATCTGACACCATCGGCCTTATCACACCAAATAAAAACAATTGAGAACCACTTTGAAACGACGCTGTTTTTCCGCCAACACAAGCCCCTCGGGCTTACTGATGCGGGGCAACGCTTATTAGATCTAGCTGAGCGAGTATTACCGTTGGTTGAAAACACCGAGCATGAGCTTAAACAAATTGCTAATGGCAAAGCAGGAAGGCTTTTTATTACCATTGAATGTCATGCCTGTTTTGAATGGTTATTACCAACCTTAGAGCAATACCGCAAGCAATGGCCAGACATCCATATTGATATCAAACTCGGTATGAGTTTTAATCCGCTACCGGCGCTGAGTCGTGGTGAAATTGACTTAGTTATTAGTACCGACCCAGTTGATAAACCAGGTCTTTCATTCTTAACGCTGTTTCCGTATCAAGCCTTGTTAGTGATGAATGATCAGCATCCATTGAAAGATAAAGCCTTCATTAACGCAGAAGACTTAGCCGAGCAAACGCTTATTACCTACCCAGTTGAGCGTAGTCGCCTTGATGTATTTAGACACTACCTAGACCCTGCCAATGTAGAACCCGCGCAAGTTCGTCAGGTTGAGTTAACCACAATGATGATGCAATTAATTGCCGTTGGCCAAGGGGTGGCTGCCCTACCCGACTGGTTATTGGATGCGCCAACAACAGCACAGTCATTAATTGGAAAACCACTGGGCGCTAAGGGCATGCATGGGATGTTACATGCTGCTTGCCGTGACCAAGATATTGAAACACCTTATATCAGTGCCTTTATTGAATTAGCACGGGGGTTCAAAAATAAAAAATAACAAGCACTTGTAAATACATTAATTTTACATTATCTTGCTAGCCAAGAAACATTTAAGCACTATATATAGTATTTGAGGGGAATCTGGTTAGAATCCAGAACTGTCGCGCAACGGTGTTGTGAATCTTATATTCACTCAGTCCGATTACCTCTATTTTTTGCCAAGCCTCGCGTTAAGGATTGTAATCAGTGATGTATCAGCCCCGTATTGATATCACTTTTTCCCATTGTTGCCTCGAGGTTTGCCTAATAATCAACCTGAGGATTTAACAATGAACGATCTTTCTGTCGCTTTAACAACAGATCATCCAGCAGCTGCGCAAGCTGTCAACTATCAAGTTATTCGCCGCAACGGGCAACTAACCCAATTCGATGTTAATAAAATTTATATTGCCATCAGTAAAGCCTTATTGGCGGTAGAAGGTGAACATACACAACAATCTAGTCATATTCACGATCTTGCCACTCAACTAAGCAGCCAAGTACAACAGGCTATTGTTAGGCATCTATCGATAAGTGACACCATTCATATCGAAAGCATACAAGACCAAGTGGAATTAGCACTGATGCGCGCCGACTTACATAAGGTAGCCCGTGCCTATGTTTTGTATCGTGAACAACGATCCGCTGAACGCTCTGCCGAAGAAACAGCTGAACAATCCAGTTGGCAAATTCGCATCCAGCAAGTTGACCAGTCACTTCAGGCCTTTAATGAAGAATCGCTGAGCAACTTAATATCAGAGTGCGCAGAAGGGCTTAATGATATTTCAGTCGAACGAGTAATCAACGAAATTAAAAATAACCTTTTTGATGAAATGCCCGAGTCCGCCTTCCAACAAGCCATTGTTATGGGTGCCAGAGGCTTGATTGACACAGACCCCGACTATAGCCAATTGGCAGCAAGGTTGCTGCTTAATAATTTACGCACCGAGGCATTAAGTTTTACTCACCAACAAACCACCAGCCGAAGCCAAGCTGAGATGCTCGCCGACTATCCTGAGTATTTCAAAGCTTATATCAACAAAGCCGTTTCATTAAACTTATTAGATGAAGAATTATCAAGATTCGACCTAGATAAGCTAGCCGAGGCGCTACAAAGTGAGCGTGATTTTAATTTTAGTTACCTTGGTTTACAAACACTCTACGACCGTTATTTCATTCACACAAAAGACACCCGTTTTGAGTTACCACAAGCCTTTTTTATGCGCGTAGCAATGGGCTTAGCAATTAATGAGGTTGAGCGAGAAGAACGAGCGATTGAGTTTTATCAATTACTCTCATCTTTTGACTTTATGAGTTCGACACCAACCTTATTTAATGCGGGCACACCAAGGCCACAACTGTCCAGCTGCTACCTCACCACCGTTAAGGATGATTTGGCCGATATTTACTCATCTTTCAGAGATAACGCCTTACTCTCTAAATATGCCGGTGGGCTAGGCAATGATTGGACGCAAGTTCGTGCCTTAGGCGCTGAGATCAAAGGAACCAATGGCCAATCTCAAGGAGTGATTCCCTTTTTAAAAGTCGCCAATGACACCGCGGTTGCGGTTAATCAAGGTGGCAAACGTAAAGGGGCTGTTTGTGCCTACCTTGAAACATGGCATATTGATATTGAAGCCTTTTTAGAGCTTCGAAAAAACACCGGTGATGAGCGCCGCCGAACCCACGATATGAATACCGCCAACTGGATCCCTGATCTATTTATGCAACGCGTTATCGAACAAGATGATTGGACTCTTTTTTCACCCGACGAAGTGCCCCACCTTCATGCCTTAACTGGTGAAGCCTTTAAAAAGGCGTACCAGCTTTGCGAGCAGAAAGCTCAGCAAGGCGAGATAAAATTACATAAAACCATCAAAGCAGTAGATCTTTGGCGAAAAATGCTGGGCATGTTATTTGAAACCGGTCACCCTTGGATTACCTTTAAAGACCCTTGTAACATTCGCTATACCAATCAGCATGTCGGTGTTGTTAACAGCTCGAATCTTTGTACCGAAATCACCTTACATACCAGTGAGCAAGAAATTGCTGTTTGCAATTTGGGTTCTATCAATCTACCCGCCCATCTACAGGGTAACGAACTGGATCTTGTACATTTAGAAAAAACAATTACCACCGCCATGCGAATGCTCGATAACGTGATTGATTACAATTATTACAGTGTCCCGCAAGCGCGCAACTCAAACTTAAAGCATCGCCCAGTTGGCCTGGGCATAATGGGCTTTCAAGACAGTTTACAACAATTAAAAATACCCTACAGCAGTGAACAAGCGGTTGAGTTTGCTGATAAATCAATGGAGTTAATCAGCTATTACGCCATTAGCGCCTCCTGTAAGTTAGCCGCTGAACGGGGTTCCTACCCTAGTTTCAAAGGCTCTTTATGGAGCAAAGGCATTTTACCGATTGACTCATTAAAAACGCTGGCTGAGCTGCGTGGCCAGTATTTACAAGTTGACCAAAGTCAAACCCTAGACTGGGACAGCTTACGCCAGCAAGTAATGAACACAGGTATGCGAAATAGTAACTGTTTGGCGATTGCACCAACGGCCACGATCTCAAATATTTGCGGCGTTTCGCAATCTATCGAGCCAACCTATCAAAACATGTTTGTTAAATCTAATCTGTCTGGTGAGTTTACTGTTATCAATACTCATTTAGTGGCTGATCTCAAAGAGCTTGGCCTGTGGGATGAGGTCATGATTAATGACTTAAAGTACTACGACGGTTCTGTGCAACACATTGAACGTGTACCTGAAGCACTTAAAGCCCTTTATGCAACAGCATTTGAAATAGATTCGCGCTGGCTCATTGAAGCGGCTGGGCGGCGACAAAAATGGCTTGATCAATCACAAAGTCTCAACCTTTATATGGCTGAAGCATCAGGCCAAAAACTCGATAGTCTCTACATGCTCGCTTGGGCAAGAGGCCTAAAGTGTACCTATTATTTGCGCTCCATAGGGGCGACCCATATGGAACAAAATGATAATCATAACGACGCGACGTCCGAACAAGCACCGCAGGTCTGCTCTATCTTAGACCCTGATTGTGATGCCTGCCAGTAGGCCATCACCTAACATGTAAATTAAGAGGAATTATGATGCTAAATTGGAATGATCCATTTGCGAAAAACTCAAGCAAAGAAAACACATCAAGCAACAAACCCACTGTCAACCAAGCGCAAGCTGCTACGTCTTCACGGCCAGCTAACTCGCCAATTAACCCAGAAGATAAACGGGTAATTAATGGCATGGCTGACATTAACCAACTGGCCCCCTTTAAATATCACTGGGCATGGAATTACTTTATCAATGCGAATAAAAATCATTGGACACCGTTAGATGTCAATATGACTCAAGATATTCATGATTATCAACATAAACTAACGCCCGAAGAGCGCCATGTTTATGAAAATGTTTTAGCTTACCTGACCACCTCGGACATTCTCGCCATGAGAAATATCGGATTGGCGGTGATGGAAAAGATGAGTGCGCCCGAGCTACAAATTTATCAGGCTCGACAAGTGTATGAAGAAGCTATGCACACATGGACCTACCAACATTGCATAGAAACCATTGGGCTTGACCAATCGGAGATTTACAACCGCTATCGCGTTGTGCCGCAAATACATCATAAAATTCAATTGTGTAATCAACGGCTGGGCTCAATTATGCGCCCCGACATTGATTTAACGAATAAAGATGAACTGCAAAACTTTGTCATGGCGTATTTCTTTTTTGCTGCCATTTTTGAAGGAACTTGGTTTTATAACGGCTTTAGCCCCATTTTTGCCTTACAACGGCGTGGTTTAATGAAGGGAACTGCCGAGCAACTTCAATATATTATGCGCGATGAAGTCATGCACTGCTCTTTTGGTCTGCGCGTTATCAAACAAATTTTAATTGAAGAAAATATCCAGTTAGACCCACAGGCAGTACAAGCACTTTGGGAGGAAGCTGAAGCCGCCGAGCTTGACTATGCCAACTACCTGCTAGAGAAGCCCATTTTAGGCTACAACAAAGCTGACCATATTGAGCAGTTTCGCTTTATTGCCAACCGACGCTCACGCACCTTGGCATTAAAAGAGCCCTTTCCAGGCGCAAAAAACACCCTAGCATGGTTAGATGAGCAAGCTAATTTGCGTAAAGAAAAAAACTTCTTTGAAACACGCGTGACCGAATATCAAACTGGTGGTGCATTAAATTGGTAAATTAAAAATCGTCTTATAAAGGTGTTATCAATAAAAGGTTTGCCGACAATGATAGTTGCGGCAAACCTTCACCCTTAGATAAAAACACACTTGATTGATGCTTTTTATAAACTATGGAGCTGTTTTCTTTTTAGACAAGCCGGCTGTCAATACTTGGCGCATAGCATCTTCTACAGACATATCGATAAGCTGAATATTCTCTTTTGATATATACACAGTAAACCCGCCTATTTGGTAGCTCATGGGTAGATAGACGGCCACTTTATCATCAGGCATATCAACACCAGGAAGCTCACCTGCCTCACTGACCATAAACCCGATTAATTGCATATTATTAATGCTAACCATCACCACTTTTTTAAGCTCTTTTTGCTCGCCTGATGGTGAAAAATAGTGCATAAAGTCGCGAAGTGCGCCATACACTGACTTTATCAATGGAATTCTTTCTAACAGTTTCTCACCAAGTCCAAATACCCACTTAAAGATCCAAGCGTTAACCAATAAACCGACACAAAACAAAAAGCAAATACCGACTAACAAACCGATGCCGGGCACGTAATATTGCTCGGGGATAATGAACATAATTAAAGGACTCACCGTTTTTTCTATTGTCGTCACCAGCCAATAAAAAAAGTACAACGTTAACAATGCAGGAAAAACAGCAACACTGCCTTTCAGTAATATCGTCCATAATTTTTTCATAATTAAATTTTCAGTCAGCGATTGTCGAGTAAACTTGTTGGTCTTTAAGGTAATCAACATTATGTAGTAATTTTTCACTCATGCATACAAACACCATTCGTAACAAAAACCTGAACTTTATGGTTTTCTTTTCACTCGTTTTAGTTATTGCAGCCTGTGAAAAAGACAATAGAACGGCCCCAAGGGTTATCGGCAAACATCAAACCTTCGATTACCACAGCGACATTAAACCTATTCTTGAAAAGAAATGTATTGCTTGTCATGCTTGTTATGACGCTCCTTGTCAACTAAAAATGCAGTCACCTGATGGCCTTGAGCGTGGAGCAACAAAGCAATCGGTGTACGATGCTACCCGTTTAAATGATGCCAGCCCTACTCGATTATCAATCGATGCTCAAAGTGCAAAAGAATGGCGAGAAAAAGGCTTTTTTTCTGTGTTAGAAAAACGTCTACAACACGGGGGAGAGAATAATAATCAGCCCTTGTTTAAAAACATGATTGATTTAGCCTTACAAAACCCGCTAACACCTAATCAGCCGATCCCAAAAAATATTCAACTTGGCTTAAAACGAGAGAATACCTGCCCTGCTCCCGGAGAGTTTTCTGACTACGCAAAAAACAACCCACATGGAGGAATGCCCCTAGCTGTTGCCGGTCTAAATGAAAACGAGGCACAGACCTTAAGCACTTGGCTGAGTGAGGGCGCTAAAATCGTCACAAAGAACATCGATATTTCACCAGAACATCAGGCAATGATTGTCCAGTGGGAAACTTGGTTAAACAGTAACGATAAACGTACAGCATTGGTAGCACGCTATTTATATGAACACCTTTTCTTAGGCCATTTATATTTCGATCAAGTCAACCAATCTGCCGGTAACTCACCCAACGCAGGCATACAGTTTTATTCACTGGTGAGATCTTATACTCCCAGCGGTCAAAAAATTATGCCTGTTAATACAGCAAGGCCGTTTGACGATGTAAATCAGGCTTTTTATTATCGTTTAAAAGCTATCGAAGAAACCATTGTGCATAAAACCCATATTCCATATAGGTTTGATCAACAACGCTTAAAACACTTTAAACAATTATTCCTGACTCCTGGGTGGTCAGTCGACAAACTTCCCGGCTATTCTTATTTAGAAAGGTCAAACCCTTTTATCACTTATCAGGCTATTCCAGCAAAAGCCCGTTACCGTTTTCTACTAGATAACGCCGAATTTTTTATACGCAACTTTATTCGCGGCCCAGTCTGCCGAGGGCAAATAGCAACCAATGTTATCCGTGACCAATTTTGGGTTATGTTTGAAAACCCAAAACATGAGGTCTACACCAATAACCCTGATTACCAACATGCAATGAATCCTTACTTAGGGCTGCCAGGTGAAAAAACATCCTTACTGGATTTTGGTAGCCAATGGATGAAATATGAGACCAAACGAAACCAATACATAGGTCAGCGTCAACTCACCTATCAAAAAATATTTCCACAAGGTGCAACCAAGGAACATATATGGAATGGGGAACAGGTCAATGACAATGCTTTCCTTACCGTGTTTCGCCACCACGATAACGCTTCTGTTACAAAGGGATGGAAGGGAGAATTACCATTAACCACGTGGCTAATGGATTATCCCTTACTCGAAAGAACCTATTATGAATTAGTAGTCAGTTTTAATGTGTTTGGTAACGCTTCTCATCAAACACAAACTCGGCTCTATTTTGATTTAATTCGTAATAGTTCAGAAGTTAATTTCTTACGCTTAATGCCTGCTGATTACCGAGAACCACTGTATAAAAAATGGTACCCAACCTTCGCCAATATTAAAACCGAGTTTACCTATCATGATATAGATATAGATTCGCCGGTAGCCATTAACTACGAGACAAAAGAGCCTTACTCAGAATTACTTACGTCACAACTAAATGACTACCCAGCATTAACCAAAGCAAAAGATAGTATTAACCGCTGTGATGCTGAATGTCATGAAGCAGCCAGCCTTAAAAAAGAAACGTTCGAACATCAAGGTACTCAAATAAACCAGTTACTCTCTAAGCTTGCCAGCACCCCTGCTTCGCAATTAAAGGCAATCAACTGGTTACCAGAAATCAGCTTTATTAAAATTGAACAGCTAGACGGTCAGTTTTTGTCTTACAGCATGTTAAAAAACCGTCGTCACAGTAGTGTCTCCTTTATTTTAGGTGAATCTTTAAGGCACCAAGATCAGCAAGATACCTTAGCTATTTTCCCTGAATTAATTGGCAGCTACCCTAACCTAATGTTTGTTATTAGCATCAAAGAGCTAAATGATTTTGTTTTTGCCTTATCTCAAGCAGACACCCCTGAGGCATTTGATACCGTGATTAATAAATGGGGTATTCGACGCATGAATCCAAATTTCTGGAACGTTTTGCATGATTTCACCACATCACTTAATACTAAGCGGCCATTAGAATCAGGAATATATGACATAAATCGTTATGGTCGATGGTAGGTATTAAGAATGCCTACCTAAAAATAGCCTGGCGCTCTTTTTACCTGAAAAATAAAAACATATCATTGTTTTTAAAGAGCACCCAAGCTCACTATCTGCATACCGACTAGCTTCTTAGCCAAAGATAGAAAACTTTAATCTGCTTTAAAGTTTTTCATTTCAAGCCTTGTTATGGTTTAAACCGTAAGTCGAAAAGCACAATATTTTGTGTGTTAGTTTAACTATTAATGGAGTAACAAATGAATACCGATATTTTAAAAGGCAAATGGAAGCAACTCAAAGGTAAGGCGCAACAGCAATGGGGTGAATTAACTGATAAAGACGTAGATATTATTGAAGGCAATACTGAAATACTATCTGGAAAATTGCAAGAACGTTATGGTATTGAAAAAGATGAAGCAGATAGACAAGTTCAGGCCTGGTTTAAGAAATACAACTAACTAATCTAAAGGGTTAAGGTTTCTAGCAACTGATCCTTAAAGCTGGGCATTAAAGTTTACTTAAAAAAGGAAGCTAATATGTTTAATTGGGCTGTCATATTCTTGATTATAGCTATAGTAGCAGGCGTACTAGGACTTAGCGGTATTGCAGGCACTGCCAGCAATATAGCTTGGATATTATTCGTCGTTGGCATTGTTTTAGCCATTATTTTTATGATTACCGGGCGTAAACCAAAGATATAAATACCTTGGCTAATCATACAATTCGTGAGCCTAAAGGCTAATGAATAAAACTTAGGTGTCACAAAGATCCTAATTTTTGTTAGTATCTTTAGTGCACTACCATTATGAAATAAAAAATATAGGGAGTACGATGAAATTACTACATATGTTTACCATTATTATCACACTTGCATTTGCTATCACGGTGTCAGGTTGTGAACCAGACGGCCCTGCTGAAAATGCTGGTGAAAAAATCGACAACATGACAGAAGATGCTGCTGAAAGCATCGAAAATGCTGGAGAGAAACTACAAGAGAAAGTTAATTAAAACTGATTTACTCTATCAATAGATAGTGTATTAACCCCACAGTTTTAATTGTTTTTATTTCCAAATACTCTTTAGTATTGGTCTGATCGTTAGGCTTGCTGCGGTAAGCCTAACGATCTAGACACACTAAGTACTTATTTATTTCCACTTTTAAGTCGCTCAGCTTCTTCTAGCGCCGCAGTAATAAACCTCTTTTTTGCGTTATAAGCCATCGCTTCATAAAGCGCGTCATTATTGTCAGCTAACGCACTTGTTCCATTATCCATTCCCACACCTTCTTAAAAGACTTTAACCGGCATACTGATGAAAGGTGTAATATGATCAAGGCTTATCGTTTATGTCATTGGTTCTTAACATCATTGATATCATTAAACGTTAAACAACACCTCACTCAAAAACAAGCAGGCCATCATGAGTTGTTTAGTTTCACGACTACGTTACTACCTAGACATCAGTGAAGATGATGAAAATCTAGTTTTAGAACTTGAAAAACAAGAGGTTAATTACAAAGCCCGTAGAACGCTTAATTTACAACAACAAAAAAACAATTTGTTTATATTAAAGCGTGGCTGGCTCTATCGTTATGCTGACTTACAGGACGGCAGACGACAGGTACTACGTGTTCATTACCCTGGTGATATTATCGGGCTTACTGATATTGCCATGTGCGAAACACTCGGTGACATTGCAACTGCCACAGACGTTACCTTGTGCCCTTTTCAAAAAAAGCACCTTGATAAGGTCTTTATCCAGTCCCCAAGGTTAACCGCACTCATTTTTAGCTTAGGCATGTTAGAAGAAGCTATTTTACTAGACAGAATAACCATGATAGCCAGGAACAACGCCGTCAACCGCGTGGCAAACTACATGCTTGAGCTATACTCAAGACAAAAAATCCATACCAATAACACGGTATTTACAACCTTCAATATGCCGTTAACTCAAGATGTTATTGCAGACGCATTAGGCTTAACAAATGTCAGTGTCAGCAATGCATTTGCGCAATTAAAACAAGAAAATAAAATCCTTAACCATCGAAAAAAAATAACCATCTTAGATCCGGACAAGCTCAAGAAGGACTTGAATTTTATCGATCGTTTTTTTGAAATTGACACCAGCTGGTTTCCAAACGCATAAAGGGCAGGAAATATAGTGTAATAAGGTTAAGTTAGCAGTGTAGATTCTTTTGTATTCAACGACACATTAATCACATCGTATAACTCTTTAATATCTTCCTTATCTTTTAGAGCAATGACATCATCGGTATTAACTGAGGAAATGGCTTCAGCTTGAACCTTCAGCGCCTCCATATGCTCTTTGGTTTGAGATTGTAGAATTAACTTATTCAACATTTGTAATAAACAGATTACAACCGCAATGTCATTTTTACCATGCTGACGAATTTGGTCGAATGATGTATCGACAATCCCTCTAAATGTAAATGGCTTTAACTCTAACCTTAACTGCCCACTATCGTCTAAATGATATTGTGTTGGGAATTGGCGCTGCATTAAAAAAGCAATATTTTCACCCAATTTTTTAATACAGCTAATAGCTGTAAAAGGGTCATTAATGCCTGGCGATAAAGCCCTTACCGCAACCTCTACTAATTGCCGAACAGCAAATTCTGGGTCTTGCTCAGGCGTTCCTTCACTACCGATTAACAAATGAGTATTGATGTCTTTTTCTATCTCATCAATCTGGTCGCTTGCTAAGCAATGGGCAATAACGCTATTTGTCAGAATAAAATCACCAGGTTTGATGATAAATTTAATAACATAATCATTATCTGTCGCGCATTTGACTAAGTTGTCAGTATCAATTGCTTGTAAATAACCCGATGTCGTTGAATATATATCCTCACCTTTTTGTTCAAACTTTTTAGTTAAATCATCAGGTATATCGAGTTGAATCGACTGGCTATTTTTATCAGCCTTATTTGGAAATGTGCAATTCATCTGTGTCACCAATTCGTTATTAACTTCAGTAATAACGGTCTCGGCTTGTATAGCAACAGCAATGTGATGAATAAAAAATACTAATAACAATAAATTGAAAATGAGGATCGTTAACAAGCTCATCATGGAGAAAAATGGCGTTGTTTTATCAAGCTCCATAGAGCCCGTAAATTGCAACATCAAAATACAATAAAGAAAGGTACCTATAAAACAACCAAGAACTAATTGGTTAAACCTATCTGACATGAAATTCCTTAGTAACCTCGGCCCAAATTGTTGTGAGGCAAGTGTCAACGAGGCAATCGTTATTGAAAAAGAAACACCTGCAACACCGAGTATAGACGTAGCGGAAACACTCAATAAGGTTCTAATATTTGAAGCACTGTTAAAGTATAGATATAACTCAGGCAATTCGATATGCCTGGCATACAGTGTTTTATCTAAATAAACGTTAAGAAAAGCCAGCCCCGCTCCGCTTATTAGCAAGAGTAAAGGGATCACCCAAAAGTTCGAACTTAAAACCTCAAAAAAATGAATAATTCGTGTTTTCATCTCTCGCCACTGTTTATCTTTTTAGTATCTGTTTGTGGTGGAACATAACTCATTAAAATAGCTATATCTTCTGGTTCTATATTTTGATCCCACGGATAAAAATTGACAAAGCCCGCCTTCGTGATTAAACAAATTAATTTTGTAGATTCCGGGTTACTGTTTAAATAATCGTCTAGTGTGTATTCCTCCGTTAGTGGCGTACTTTTAAATGTCCACCCCTCAGCATACGTCTTTTTAAAATACTCATCATCCACCCCATCGATAAACAAACGATCCCCACCGATCGCCTCACTGGGCTTATTAACACTTTCATCGCTTAATTTATCAACATTAGACCAGCGCAGTTCGTACACATTTCGTTTCCCAAGTTCTGGCGCAAAAAGCGAACAGATTAACGTGTTGTAGGCTTCATTGGGTGTTACAGCAACTAATTTGGTAAAGTGCGCAAGCTCTAGAACCTCTTCTGTTCTTTCGGATAAAACCTCACCATAATGAATGGGAATGTTTTGCATCCTAGCAGATTCTAGCTGCGCCCATTGCGTGTCTATTAGCATTACTGGAATGTCATTTTTTTGTAATTCAACTGCTAAACGTGTACTCCAATCGGCGGCTCCGACAATCATAATTCCGTCTGGGTGAATAGATGCTAAATTTAACTTGCGAGCCAGCCAACCAATAGTCAACCCATGTAAGAGCACCGTCATAATAATCAAAGCAAAAACCATGGGAAGTAATAACTCTGCATCCGCATAGCCTATTTTGCTTAACTCTGAGCCAAACAAACCCGCAACTGACGCTGCAACAATGCCACGAGGAGCAATCCAAGCAAGTAACGCCCTTTCTTGTTTACTAATGTCAGTACCTATAGTTGAAAGATAAACAGCAAGCGGCCGGAAAATGAAAATTACCAGCGCTAACACTAACCAACTTTGCCACTGCAGATGCTTTATTATTTCGGGGTCAATATCCGCAGTCAGTACAATAAAAGTAGATGAAACCAATAAAATGGTGACATATTCTTTAAAACGTTTTAGCTCATGTAAAGTCTTTAGGTTTTGGTTAGCCAGCGTAATCCCCAAAATAGTCGTGGCTAATAAGCCCGCTTCACTTTGTACTTTATTGGCCAACGTATATACCAGTAATACCGCAACCAATATTAATGGAGATTTCAGATACTCAGGAACAAGACCTTTACGAAAAGAACGGGCAATAAACAACCCTAAGCTAACACTCAAAACCAGTGAGACAACAAGGCTAATGGCCAACCCAATAAAAACACCCAGCGCAAGCGTTTCATTTTCGGTTCGTACATAATAACCATAAATCAGCACCACCAATAATGCGCCAATCGGGTCATTTACTATACCTTCCCAACGCAATAAAGATGACGGGCCTTTTTTAAGATTAGCTTGTTTCAGCAAAGGCATTATTACCGTCGGCCCAGTGACTATAATAATAGCGCCAAATATTAATGAGACAGGCCAAGAGACACCAATTAAATAGTGAACTGACAAGCTACCAAATGCAAAGGTTAGTAAAACACTCCACGTTATAAGACGATAAATAACACGACTATTCTGCTTTAATTCATGCCAGCGTAGGCTTAAGCCACCTTCAAATAAAATAACCGCAACACTCAACGCGATCATCGGTTGTAATAACTCACCAAAATCCTCACTGGGGTTAAGCCAGCCGGTTACTGGGCCCATAATAAAACCAGCCGCAATAAGTAGAATCAACGCAGGGATTTTTAAACGCCAACCAATCCACTGTAATGCAATGCCAACAATAAGGATCGAGGCTAATAATTCTGCCATATGATGATTCATTAATAAGTAACCTTGTTTATTTATTGAAAGGAGCGTGCCTTAGGTATGATAAATTTTTTATTAACACCGCGTTTAAACCGCAGCCTATCATTTTAAGCTCTCCTTAGCTTGTATGTATAAAGTGCCTAGTCCAAATTCGTCGTAACAACGTTTAACTCTTCACTCAAAGACAACGTCCTATACGAGAATGGAATTTCAATATTAGCGTCATCAAGCGCACTTTTTATCAAGCGCACCACTTCATCAACGATTGGCTCACCTCTATAAAACTTTTATGCATTTTGCTTTGGCTCAAAATACGCCTAGCAATTATTTTAAATAGCTTTACAAAAAAGTAGGCAATAACAAGAAGAATAATTAATACCAACAACTGAGGAAGTAGCTCAAGACCTGGGTTGAGCATTCCATGCAAAGCTGTTTGTAATACTTTAAGTGCTTCCATTGCTCATATAGTGACGCTTCTTTGTTTCATCCTAAAAACTCGCTTGCCATGATTATCCCTACCGCTTTTTTAATAAAAAAGCTTAATAGATCAGTAACATAACATTATTCTTGCTTTATAGAACATTTTAACTAAATGCCCCGACACCTGATGCCTAAATACTAAAACTGAACAGCGTGTCACGTCTTCTGCTCTTGGTACTGCAATACAAAACTATAAATCACTGGCAATACCAATAAATTCAAAATTAAGACCGTTAACATACCGCCTAACATTGGGGCGGCAATACGATGGGTAACGTCCGAACCAGTACCGCTGCTAAGCATAATAGGAATTAATCCCGCCATGGTTGATACCGCGGTCATCACTACAGGGCGAACACGCTTTGAGGTGGCCTGCTGACACGCTTGTATAAGTTCACCTCGTGTTAGCGGTTGTGTGCTTTTTGTTCGCCGTGTAGCTATTTCCATATCAATAAAACTTAACACTAACACGCCTATTTCAGCCGCCATACCCGCTAACGCGATAAACCCCGCATACACCGCTACCGATAAGTTATAGTCATTAAAATACAACATCCAAATACCGCCGATAACGGCAAACGGCAAAGCAAGCATTACAATAATCGGCTCTAAAAGATTACGAAAGTTTAGATACAACAGGATAAAAATAATCATTAACGTGGCTGGCACAACAAGTTGCAATCGCTTCGCTGCTCGTTCCATATATTCAAATTGCCCTGACCAAACAATCGTATAACCTGCAGGTATGTCTACTTGCGCAGCCAACACTTTTTTGGCCTTATCAACAAAACCCCCAATATCAGAACTGCTGATATCTACATAGACCCATGCATTGGGACGTGAGTTTTCACTTTTTATAACCGGCGGGCCTCGTCTATACGTTAAATCGGCTATCTGCACTAAAGGAATTTGGCTGCCTGTTGGTGTTGAAATCAGAACTCGTTTCAAATTTTCCACATCATCACGCAACTCCCTTGGGTAACGCACATTAACGGGATACCGCTCTAAGCCTTCTACCGTTTCAGTAACATTCATACCACCAATAGCAGTTTGTATGACATCTTGCACATCACCGGTCGTTAAACCATAACGAGAAGCCGTCGCTCGATTGATATCAACGTCTAAATAATAGCCTCCAACAGCTCGATCACCAAACGCTGAAATAGTTTCTGGTAACGTTTTCATTGCACGCTCAATCTGCCCAGATAAGACCTGAAGTTTGTTTAAATCAGGACCAGAGACTTTTATTCCAACCGGTGTTTTAATCCCCGTCGATAACATATCAAGTCGTGTTTTAATCGGCATTGTCCAAGCGTTTGTTAGCCCCGGAAACTGGATTGCCCGGTCCATTTCGGCAGTTAACTGCTGAGTTGTTTTATTCGGGTCTGGCCAATCTTCTTTAGGTTTTAAACGAATAGTTGTTTCTATCATTGAGAGCGGCGCAGAATCGGTTGCCGTTTCGGCCCGTCCTACCTTGCCAAATACGTGGTGCACCTCTGGAAATGTTTTTAAGATTTTATCCGTTTGCTGAAGTACCTCTTTAGCCTTGGTAATAGATATGCCCGGAAAGGTAATCGGCATATATAAAAGGTCCCCCTCATCTAATGGCGGCATAAACTCACTGCCTAATTTTGAAAATGGGTATACAGTCAATAAGATTAAACACAAGGCTAATAAAACCGTTACCTTTCGCCACCGCATGGCTAATCTCAGTGCTGGTGTATGCATGGTGTGCATCACACGGTTAATAGGGTTTTCCTTTTCTGATATTACTTTACCGCGGATGAAATACCCCATCATTACGGGCACCAATGTCACTGCCAATATAGCGGCAGCTGCCATCGCGTAAGAGGCGGTAAAGGCTAACGGGCTAAACATACGGCCTTCTTGCGCTTGCATGGTAAAAATGGGTAAAAAAGATACGGTAATAATAAGCAGGGAGAAGAACAGCGCAGGCCCTACATCACGCGAAGCCGCTGCAATCGTCGTCCAGCGTTCATTATCACTTAGCTTAGCGCCTTTTTCTTTTGTTGCTTGCGCTAGGTGCTTATGTGCGTTTTCCACCATTACAATGGCACCATCAACCATCGTACCAATGGTAATGGCAATACCACCTAAGGACATAATATTAGCGTTTAAGCCTTGCCACTTCATCACGATAAACGCCATAAGAATTCCCATCGGCAGGGTAATAATAGCGACCAAGGCAGAGCGCACATGTAGTAAGAATAAAATAACCACTAAACTAACAACCGCCAATTCTTGGAGAAGAGCCTCATTAAGACTTGCTACTGCACGTTCGATAAGGTGACCACGGTCATATACAGGCACAATTTCTACCCCTTCAGGGAGCCCTTTTTTTAGCTCGTCTAATTTTTTTCTGACCCCTTCAATGGTTGATAATGCATTTTCACCATAGCGCATAATAACCACACCACCGACTACTTCACCCTCTCCGTTCAACTCAACCACGCCTCGCCTAAGTTCAGGCCCTGTTTGCACATTAGCAATATCTTTTAAACGTATCGGTGTGCCATTACTATCAACAGCAACAGGAATACTATTCAGGTCATCTAACGATCGAATGTAACCTAAACCACGAACCATATATTCTGTTTCTGCACGCTCAATTAAACGCCCACCCACATCATTATTAGAACGTTTAATGGCTTGTTTAACTTTATTTAACGAGATGCCATAGGCTTGCAATGCATTCGGATCAACTTCAACCTGATATTGTTTGACATAGCCACCCACCGAAGCAACTTCAGACACACCATCAACCGTTTGTAACGGGTAGCGTAAATACCAGTCTTGAATCGATCTTAATTGGGATAAATCATGTTGTCCGCTTTTATCCACCAAGGCATATTCATACACCCAGCCCACCCCGGTCGCATCTGGGCCCAGTGTCGGCGTTACACCATTAGGCAGTTTACTGTTAACAAAATTCAGCGATTCAAGCACTCGTGAACGCGCCCAATACATATCGGTGCCATCTTCAAAAATAATATAGACAAATGAAAAACCAAAAAAGGAATAGCCACGAACTGTTTTAGACCGAGGAACAGATAACATTGCTGTGGTTAATGGATAAGTCACCTGATCTTCAACCACTTGTGGCGCTTGACCGGGGTATTTGGTAAAAATAATTACTTGCACATCGGACAAGTCGGGGATCGCGTCCAAATAGGTATTTTGATAACTCCAAATGCCTGCCACAGCAACAATCAGCGTGGCCACTAACACCATGAATCGGTTTTTAATCGAGCCGTTGATAATTGCATTAATCATGCGTTATCTCCTGCGGCATCTGCATTTTTGAGCTGCTTGTTTGTTTATCGCTCGACATAGACTCAAGCATTTTTGCCGTGGCCTCACGTAATTTCGATTCAGAATCTATCAAAAACTGAGCCGACGTAACTACCTCTTCGCCCGCTTTTAGCCCCTCTAACACAGCAATTTTGCCATTAGATTCTAACCCTAAGGTTACTAGTCTAGGTTCAAACTTTCCTTTATCACGCACCACAAATACCTGGTTGCGTGAACCCGATCGAATCACGGCTTCAGTCGGAATTACCACTTCGTTGGACTGGGGGTTTGCATGGATAGTTAAATCAGCAAACATATTCGGCTTTAGTAATAACTCAGGGTTATCAAACACCAATCGTACTTTAATCGTTCTTGTTTCTGATTCTGCATATGGGTAAATGTAGGCTAAATGACCTTTAAAAATGCGCCCTGGAATACCCACTAATTGCATTTCCACAAGATCACCTTCATTAATCCACGGCAATTCATATTCATAAATATTCGCATACACCCAGACCGTCCTTAAGTCTGCAATCATATAAATTTCTGTTTGAGGGGTGACAAATTGACCGTTACGCGCACCTATTTTCATCACAATCCCTTCAGCTGGGCTATGAATATGAATATTTTTTTTCACCCGACCGGTTTTATCTAATTCCAACAGTTGATGAGCCGGAAAGTCGAAGAGCTTAAGTCGCTCACGTGAACTTTTAAGTAGCTGTTCAGCGCCTTTACGAATTGTGTCTATCGGACTTTTTTCCAAGGCTTTATTATTTTTAAGTGCCAATAAATACTCTTCTTGGCTAGCAACTAATTGTGGCGAATAAATATTAAGTAATTGAGTATCCTTTTTAACCCATTGTCCGGTTTTATCAACGTACATGTCTTCAACCCAGCCCTCAATTTTAGGGTGCAGCCTAACCATGTTCTGCTCGTCATAATCCACTCGGCCAACAGCCCTAACAGTATGTGACATCGCCTCTTCTTTAGCCTTAGTCGTTCTTACCCCAATATTTTGCGTTGTGACCCCATCAATTTTAACCGTGCCTATCGGTGCTTTATCCATTTGCTCATCGCCTGCATACACCGGTGTATAGTCCATTCCCATTTCACCTTTTGCAGGGACAGGTGAGGTAATCTCGGGGTTCATCGGGTGACGATAGAATAAAATATCACTTTTTTTCGGTGATATTGTGCTCGGGGCACTTGTCTGTGACGTACTTGCAAACCAAAACCCTAAACCCAGTCCCAATGCCAGCATTGCAGGCGCAGTTATCCATAATATCTTGTTACTCATAAATCTCTTCCTTGCCGACAACGGCAATTAATTGTGCCAACACTTGTTGGGCTTCTGTTAAAGCTTTCCAGTATTGGGTTTCATAGTTGTAAAGCGTAATCTGACTTCGCACTAAATTTAAAAAGTCCACCTTGTCCACCTGATAACCCGCCAGCATGGATGCAACCGTTTGTCTGGCTTGAGGAATAATGCCCGTTTTAAATAACAGTACTTGTTGCCTACTCTTTTGATATTGACTATAGGCCGTGGATATTTCGCTATGTACTCGATTCGTTGCATCACGTAAGGAAAACTTTTGTTGCAGCACTTCCTTGTTCCTTTGATCAACCGCTTTTTGCTGTTTATGATCCGTAAAAATTGGCACATTCATACTAAGCCGCACACTAAGCAAGTCAGCACGCTCTTGCCCATTGGGCATATCGTCGCGCACACTATAAAAAGCACCAACATTAAAATCGGGGTAAAAATCCTTTTCTGCTAAGTCTCGTTGTGATTTAGCGGCCTTAACAGATTCACGCTTTACTGCTAGTAAGGCGCGATGTCCATTAGCAAACGCGAATAGTTCAGCTTCTTTTTTTAGAGTCGGCAAATGCTCATCAGGCATAACTGTCAACACTATCGGCTGGTCTGAGGAACGATCAATTAAGCTATTTAAACGTGCCCTAACTGAATCACGCGCGGCTTGTAAGCTAAGTGTATTGTCTAGCAATTTAGACAATTCTAGCTGTGCTAACAACACGTCTTGCTGCAACCCTTGACCCACTTGATATTTAGATTGAGCAATATCCACAAACTGCTGTAATAAACGTTGATTAGCAGCCATTATTTTTAATGCATGATCAAGGTACAACAGACTCCACCACGCTTGTTTCACATCACGCAATAATAACCAACGTGCTTCTACAACCGTATGAGCAGCCGCTTGTGCTTCATGTGTCGCCGTCTGTTCACGTAATGCCAACTTACCAGGAAAAGGAATCTGTTGGGAGAACCCAGCCTGTAACTGAGTCATATTTTCTTGGCCTACGTCAAAACTATCCGTTGGTAAGTTCAGCGCATTAAAACTGATCACCGGATCAGGTAATGTTGCCACTTGAGATGGAATATAAGCCATCGCCTCAGACCGTGCCCTTATTTCCGCTAGGCTCGGGTTATTTCGTAATGCTAGATCAAGCGCTGTTTGTAATGATAGCGCATCAGAATTTTCAGCTTGGGCGTTGCTAAATATTGCTATCAATATAGTTAATTGTGCCCACCTTCTCAATAAATCCATATTATCCTCATCTCTTCAAACGTTGACTTTGTGTTATCAACAAAGGGTATTGAGGGTTCTTAACCGGTAAGATAAACAACTAAAACTAGACGTGTAGCTCTTCTACTGCGTTGCTTTTTGCTTAAACTACAGGCGCATTAACCCCCTGTCTTAAGCAGAGGGTCTGGGAGGTTTTATTTCAGGCGAGAGTGATTCATTAGGCCTTTCGATGGCGCTATAGGTTATAAAAATGGAAGACAAGCCCAACGAGTTAGGCACTACATTGTTTGTCGCCACATAGGCAGATGCATGACCGACACAATTTATATTATCAGGGCATTCACAACCCATATGAGTCTCGTTAACCATAGATGCTTGCTGGTGTTGCTGATGAGTCGCACCGCTATTTGCATGCTTAAAGGCCGTTGAAATATTATCAACATTGTCCATGTTAGAACACGCACCCGATATCGACACGGCCGGAGCGGCCATCAAACAAAATATCAGTAACGATGTAACAACTTTTTTCATCAACAGTTATGCCAAATAATAACGTTTAAATATAGTGCCAACTTTATTCGTTGTTTTCCAATTCTAGCACTAAATCACGTAAACAAACGCTTAAAATCTCTCGCCAAACACATCAAGCCTATAACGACCACAGCTTTTGTAGTGCAGAAGCAGCTAAACATAAAATACCGTCGTAGTACCTAATACTTCATCACCGAAGTCATATTGAGTTTACTTATTAGTAATACGTTATCTTTGGGCCGTTGAAGCTTATACCCCGCACCCTAGTGATGTGGGTTAGATCATAATACGCGACTAAGAAACCAAGAGCTTAGCGTTGTTACCACGAACGAAAGCGTGCTGGGGTTCACCCATTACAACACAACAAAGTAATTACGCCATGATAAAGCCCTTTTAATCATAACGTTTGGACTTAAACTGGCCCCCTTTTAAAATCAATCGAGTCTGACCCTATTGATTTGGTGGAGTTTTGGCAAAAAATGGCGAAGCTATGCCAAAACGGAGCGCAGTAAAAAGTGTCCCTATGATAGCCTTGTTAGGCAATTTATCGGAATTGTACCGATGTAAGTTCACCATAAGGCCCTCTCCATTTTTTAGATAAAAGTTGCTCAAGCTTTTTACTATAGAGCTCGAATACGTTGTTATAGCACTTCCAGAATTCCGGCGTTACTGTTCGTTCTTCCGTTTCTCGGTAAACAGCAGTAGCACAGGGATACCTTGCCCAAGAGTTGACTCCAACCTCCAATGTTTCAAAGACATGACGAGTTCTTTTTGGAGACGGTATTTTCTTACACTTTTTTTGGAGTTTGCTTAAGTTATGGCTGTTTAGCAATTGGTTAGATAATTTTCCACCTTCTATGTAACTAGGATTTTCGTAGATTAGAAAGGCTTTGATAAGGTTCTCAAGAGCAAACGCCGCAAGTAAAAAAACTGACCTATTCGGCGTCGGTCTAGTAATGGACTTAGCGCCATCATTGTATGTGACCATACCTTGAGGCATATCATGCAGCGCATGAGCATTCTCATGGATCAATTTTGCGACCTCATACCAATTGATTGGATGGGCCGCTTGGGCAAATAGTTTGTTTTCTTCGCTTTCCATTGCTCTAAGGTGCCTAACGACTGAGTTAAAGGGCGGCGCGTCTTTTTGCGCCGTCCATTTTGAACGACTTGTTATATGGCATTTATTTCTCTCCCAAAGTTGATGCCATTCCGCTCATTTAAACCAAGACTTTGAACTTCTACTAATTTTGGATTTTGACGCACATACATTTTGAAACCAGTAGCAACAATTGAAATAGCACCTTCTTGACACTCAAATCTATATGTATGTTGTGTAAATCTGCCATTAGGTGACAATCTAGGTTCTTCCATTACCAATTCAGCTATTTCTATATTTCCTTGTTGTGACTCTATGTCAATAACAACGTCATGTGCATTTTCGAATACCATAGTTACTGGTGATACCCAGAATTTATAATAGGTTTCATTTTCTTTTGGATCTACCCACTTAAAGATATAATCAAGATCAAGAAGAAATTCGAAGTCTTCAGAGTTTGCGGTCATTGACCACACAGTCCCGTCATGCCAACCCATTACCTGAAAGTCCTGCTCACTCCAAACGGCTTTTTCCAATTCGTAATTATCCATTCTTTCTATGCCATATAACGCCTTATATAAGGTGCGCGGCTTTATCGCGTCGCCTTGATATTTTTGTTATATGAGTTTCTAACACATAAGGAGGGTAAAACAACTATTTTTAAAAAATAAAAGGCGGAAGCGGCTATTACCTTCACTTGCGAGCTGAACTAGGGTGTCTCACTATAAGGTGAGGTCTGAGCAAAGCAAGGCTTAACCTATAATAGCCTGCCTTATTTCTAAGTACAAAAGAAACCACATATTACGGTAATAACCTGTGGTGTATCGTCCTCATTAGGCCATTAGCATAAATTGGATAGATACTTTGGCATTGCTTCCTTTTATTCCCATTTGGTTAAGCGTCAACGATTACCGTCGTTGAGCGAAGAAGGGAAATTCAAAAGTTTGGTCAAAGCGACCTCCTTTGGTTTCCGTGGGAAAATTGGATTATTTTTACATATAACGCTTAATTTAAAGGGCGCGCGGCTTTTTGCGCGTCCGCTTTGAAATGTTTGTTATGTATTAAAAGTTTTCGGGCACTTATGAATATCATAGCCGCTCCTGTGAACAGCAATAATGATGCTGGAGCCCAAGCACCATACTCAGCACCAAGTGTATTCAATAAAACTCTCACTGCATGAGTCTGGGACAACGTTCCTTTATAGAAATGGTTTCCAGTTATACCCATGTATATACCATGCAAGCATATACCCAGCCCTACATAAGCAATGAACAAGCACCGCGTTTTTATTTTGACTACGCTAGAGGTATTTTTCATCCAATAGATAACGCAAACTATATAGGTGCTGAGAAGAAGCCCTAAATCTATATACAAACAAGCTATGGTGCCCCAAAAAAGCGTTCCGGCAAGTAGGAAGCTATTCACAAGAATGCTAAACAATATAATTACTGTTGTTAAAAAGTACTTCATTTTAGACTATACATAACTAGTTATTAAGGGAATTAAAATTTCCCGGTAATTTCTTTACTTATAAGGACTACAATTCCCTGTAATACAATAATCAAGAAAAAACAGGGCTGTAATTTACGTTATGTCCTATTTCAGTAGTCCATCAGAAAATAGGTCATTTTTTCCAACCACAATCCCAGCGTTTAACAGTAACCATGTGGGTTACACCATAAGGTGCGACTTTATCCAAAAGACAACAGATTCCTTTAAAATAACTATAATTAGGACTTCAACTTCATCAGTTACACCCCTAACGGCATTAACTAGTTTAGGGATTTTCTCACTAATAATTTTAGGCGCATTCTTCAGCTGTTAAAGCGGTTAAGCAATTTATTGAACCTAGTTATTTAATTTAAGGAAGTGACAAAGCGATATCATCACACTCTCTAAACTAAATAAATTTACATTAGAAATAATATCCTAAATTAACAGCAAATTGCCTCGATTCATCTTCCTCGTATTTGAATCGTATATCAGAGTTTATCCCCAACCTTTGCCTGAGTTCTAGGACATACTTCTTTTTCTGTCCACCCGAACCGTCAATTTGCTTTGGCAATTCAACACCTAAGCGCATATTTAACCCATCAGTAAATTTAACATGTGAGAACGCTGAAGCTCTAATAAATGCATGACCACTTCCTTTACGATTACCCTGAATCCCACCACCAAGATAAGCGCTAACTAATACATGAGAATTTAAGTTTACGGCGTACCCATAATCCCCTTCTAAACGCGTCGTTAAACAGTCAAAGCATGATAAATCTTGTTGCTGAATACCAAGTTTTACTTTCCACGCCTTCCCTTTATCACCAGGTAAATTCGTGCTGGCTGTATTTACACTCTCAATTTTAAGAAAATCGAAATGGCTAATATGTAATCCGCCAGATTGGGTAAATAACTCAATCTCCCCCATCGTTAAAGCTGAATCTTGCACATGTCCAGATGCTGCATCTAGAACATCATAGTAAGCAGGTCTAATTCGTATCGAGTACCCATTACCAAGAGATTCATTGTATGTTACTCCAACCTGAGCATAACTAGATTTACGCCCTGTATGAGGTGGATTTAAGGAAAGCTCATTACCAGAATCCTTACTTAGCGGTAGTTGAAATCGCTTAACAAGGGCCTTACGATGCAAGTTATCTGCATCCTCTTTAGTCACAATCTCAGCAGACTTTGCGAATTGATAATAATCTAATATTGTATCTATCACCCTAATCTTTGAGTCATTCGTCAAAGCACCGTACGCCTCACTATCAACAGCCCCTCGAGTCTCAATAATCTTTCTAACTTCATTTCGCTCAGAAGAGATAAGTGAATCAAACTTTTTATAAAACCTAGATTGTCTTGATGGTCGAAAATCAACAGAACGCACCAATGGCTCTTCATGAATCTGACTGTGGTACATGTTTTGAAGAAGTGCTCGAGGTAATGTAAAAAATTGATTTGATGGCATGATAGACACCCCATCAATAATCTCAATAAGCTCAGCTAAACGGTAAGCACAATTCTTTCTAAAGAAATAATATGTATAGGGCTTACCAAGTACTTCCCACGCGTGAGCTACGATGAAGTTAACTTCTCTTTGCTCGAAATTTATTTCATATTCCCAAATATCCCGCAGCTCTAATTCACCATAATTACGGTTATGGAAGTAATAATCAGTCTGGCTAAACCCACCGTCATAGCCACCAAATATTCCTTTCAAAATATAAGTCACGGGGTCTTCATTAGGAGGAATAATCGCACCATAATTAACACTTGGATCAAACAAGCGCGCGGCTCCATTCGACCTATTTGAATTAAGCTTTAATAAAATATGTCCGTAGTACGATGCAGGATTTTCTAAAAAACCAGATGCATAGACAACACTTATCGTCTTTATTGAATTACTTAGTGTCCACTCATCATATTTTGGACAGAAAATTGTTTGGATGCCGGCTGCAACTTCACCTAACGAGCGCTGCAACCAAAGAAGACGAGCTGGAAACTTGCATTGCGCATGATTATCTACAAGCTCATCAACTAATGGCTTCTGAAAAGCTGTAATTGTTGCCTCAAGTTCAGCGTGCGGGTTGAACGCCCCATCTTCCGCATTAAAAAATGCATCATCGTGTATTGCACTAACAAAATTCACTGAACCACTGTAGCTTTGCTCATAATGCATGAGCTTTATCCATGTTGGATGCTGACTAAGTCTTAATTCATTCGCATGATTTATTATCTGTTCAACATCAGACTTACCAGTATTGGAAAATGAAGCTGCGGGGAAAAATACAATAAAAAAAAGTGCAAGTTTTGACAACATGCTTCTTGCTGAACACACGGCTTAATATATAAATTTAGTGACGGAGATAACCCGCCACTAAATTTTCAGAACTTTAAACTGAGCAACTAGATGATGCTGATGTAACTGCATGATAATAATCAGCAGCTTTATCGATTCTTGCTTTTTGTGAATACTCTGTTGATGCTACCTTACTACCCATATTGCTACGAATCATTGTTACAACATCGGCTTGTCGGCTTGAAGAACAGCCCTCTATATCTAAAACAGCAACTAAGTGTTCACCCTCTCCTTTAGCCACATCTTCGATTAGATTCTCGTAATTATCTATAATGAATTTAGCCGTTTTAGCATGCACATTTGAGCATGTCTCAGGACTCATTGTTGCTGACGTAACAGCCGTAGAACCTAAATCCCAAATAACGTTTGATGTTGCCGCTGCTATGTGGTGATTAGGAAATATAGCCGCACCAATACCACAATCTCTATATGGGTTAGGTCCGCTACCGACTTTAGCATGACCGTGTGCTGCTGCAAACACTATAGATGACATTGAGAACAGGTAGATACTAACTAATACAACGATTAATTTTTTTAGTTTAAACAATTTATAAAACTCCCTTTTTTTAATAGAATCGTTAGTAAAAGATATGCCACTAACCTACTAATTGTAGCACCGTAACTTGGCCAACATGACCTACATTGAGGGAAAAAAGTATTTTATTTTAGCCTTGCCAATGCCTGCTAACTAACGCCTATCATCCAATAAGATTGAGTTTATTTATCCAGCCAACTTACGCTTCTTAAAATCGTTTATTGTAATGATCACAGTAACCAAGCTGTTAACCAACTTGATTTCATCCTACCCACATTTGCTATCACCACAATTCAAACATGTCATACAGCCATCCATTTGGATGGAGGCGGTCACATTACACTTTGTACATAATTGTGAGCCTGCTGGAAATTCGCTAGTGGTTTCATGCTCGGGGGATTTAACCTGTTTTTCTGCTTCAAACTGAGCCCGTTTCTCATCCATGATTTTTTGTTGGTGCTCACTGATTTCTTCAGTTTTGATCATTCCAATCATTTTTAAATGCGATTCGACGACGTCTCCAATTTCTGCAACAAGTGATGGCATAAACTTACCGCCTTTTTTGAAGTAACCACCACTGGGGTCAAATACGGAACGTAGTTCTTCTACTAGGAAGGTGATATCGCCACCTTTTCTAAACACCGCAGACATAATTCTTGTTAGCGCAACAATCCACTGGAAGTGATCCATGTTTTTAGAATTGATGAACACCTCAAATGGACGCCGTTGCTCATGATCTGTATCTGGGTTTAATATCAAATCATTGATCGTTATATATAGCGAATGCTCTGATAACGGCGTTTTAATTTTATAGGTTGAACCCAATAGCATTTCTGGCCTTTTTAGGCTTTCATGCATTTGGATGATATTGCTTTTCTCTTCACTCTGAAGAGCGACTTCTTCAACTTTTGGTTCATCGTCTTTTACAACGTCGTAACCGGTGATGGCTTGTGTAATTTTGTGTGTCATTTTTTTCTCCTGTTCGCTGCCGTCAACCTTAAAACTTACCGTAATAACCTTCTTTTAAGGCATCGTATAAGTTCGCTGCGGTATGTGATTCACCTTCATATTCAACCATCTCGTTACCTTTTACCTCTAACGTCGAGCCGTCTTGAAGCTTAAAACGATATGTTGTGTTTTCTAGGTCTGAGTCTTTTACCAGTACACCTTGAAATACATCTGGATTAAAGCGGAACGTTGTACAGCCCTTTAACCCCTTTTCGTGAGCATAAAGATAGATATCTTTAAAGTCCTCAAAAGGAAATTCTGTCGGCACATTAGCGGTTTTTGAAATAGAAGAATCAATCCATTTTTGTGCTGCAGCTTGTATATCCACATGCTGTTTTGGAGTAATGGTTTCTGCCGTTACAAAATAGCTGGGTAGCTTTTCATCTGCCTGCTCTGAATACGGCATGGCTTTTTCATTAATTAATGTGCGGTACGCCAATAATTCAAATGAGAATACATCAACTTTTTCTTTCGCATTACGCCCCTCACGAATAACATTACGTGCATAGTGATGAGCAAAGCTTGGTTCAATGCCATTACTGGCATTATTGGCCAATGATAGAGAAATAGTTCCTGTTGGCGCGATAGAGCTATGGTGAGTAAAGCGCGCGCCCGTTTCAGCAAGTTGCTCCACGAGCTCAGGCGCAACAGAGGCTATTTGTTGCATATAACGACTGTACTTTGCATGTAAAACACGGCCTTTTACTGTATCGCCAACCTGATAACCATCGTCCAACATTTCTGGGCGTTTACGCAGCATATCTCCAGTTACTTCAAAGTCCTCATCCATGATGGGTGCAGGCCCTTTTTCTTTAGCCAGTTCTAAACCCGCTTCCCAACCGGTAACCGCTAGTTGCTTACTGACTTCTTCAGTAAATTCAACCGATGCATCTTCACCATATGGAATACCCATCATGGTTAAGGTTGAACCTAAGCCTAAAAAGCCCATACCATGGCGACGCTTGTGCTCAATTGCTTCACGTTGGCCTTCCAAAGGCAAGCCATTAATCTCTACTACGTTATCCAGCATTCGGGTGAAAATACCGACAGTTTTACGAAACTTCTCCCAGTCGAAAGACGCTTTTGAGGTGAAAGGGTTTAATACAAATTTAGTTAAATTAATGGACCCTAACAAGCAAGACCCATAGGCCGGTAATGGTTGTTCACCACATGGATTAGTTGCGCGAATATTTTCGCAAAACCAGTTATTATTCATTTCGTTCACTTTATCGATAAGAATAAACCCAGGTTCAGCATAATCATAAGTAGACGCCATAATAGTTTCCCATAGGCGTTGAGCTTTTACTCGATTATAAATTCGACAGGCAACTAAGCCTACATCATTTACTTGGTAGCCTTTGGTAATAGGCCATTCACGCCATAGCACCTTGTCTTTATCGTTTAAATCAATCTCGCCTGACGCCAATTCTTTTTCTGACAAAGGAAACACTAACGGCCAATCGGCATCGTCTTTAACTGCTTGTACAAAGTCGTCTGTAATCAACAACGATAAATTAAACTGACGCAAGCGGCCATCTTCACGCTTTACACGAACAAAGTCGCGCACATCCGGATGAGCAACATCAAAGGTTGCCATTTGAGCTCCACGTCGCCCCCCCGCTGATGATACGGTAAAGCACATTTTGTCAAAAATATCCATGAACGATAATGGACCCGAGGTATTAGCACCTGCACCGGATACATAGGCACCTTTAGGGCGTAGCGTTGAAAATTCGTAACCAATACCACAACCCGCTTTAAGGGTTAAACCAGCTTCGTGTGTTTTCCTTAAGATATCGTCCATAGAATCAGAAATAGAGCCTGATACAGTACAATTAATAGTCGATGTCGCTGGTTTATAATCGCTAGCACCTGCATTGGAAATAATACGCCCTGCTGGAATCGCACCATGTTTTAGAGCCCAGACAAATTGATCATGCCAATATTCTTTCTTATCTGCGTTTTCTTCCACCTCAGCAATTGCTGCTGCAACACGATCATAGGTTTCTTCAATATTGTTATCGACGGGCGAGCCATCCTGTTTTTTTAAACAGTATTTTTTATCCCAGATATCTAACGAGGCCGATTGGAACTCAATCTCAGCGTGATTTTCTTTAATAACTTTCAAGTTGACTGTGCTCATATTTCCCCTATCTATCTTAATGAAATGTTTTCGGGATGCGCTCCCTATTCCCTGTAGAGATAGATTATAAGAAAGCCCATAGAAACACAAGATAGTGTGTGAATAATTTTAATATTAACTATATATTGTATTCCAAACAAAATGAATTAACTGTAAAAATATTTTTATATATCAACCTGTTAGGCCCTATTTACAAATATTGCCTTAAAAAATGAAGGCATTAAAGCACCCATACTGAATCGGCAGGCACAAAAAAACCCTCCAAAAGGAGGGTTTCATGTATGGCGCGCCTGGAGCGATTCGAACGCCCGACCGCTCGGTTCGTAGCCGAGTACTCTATCCAGCTGAGCTACAGGCGCTTTGAGGTGGCTATTGTATTCGGACTGAACTAAAGGTCAAGCAAAAATCACTAAAGAAAGTTAATTTCTTAAATTAATTAAAGCAGCTCGATAAAAAACATTAACGTTTAATGAAAAATAAAACAAAGCCGTCAATCATTTATCCCAGCAGAATACTCAATAATAAAGCTCAGGAACCGCAGTCTCATTATTGCTTATACGTCAGATGGGGTTATCGCTGTTCCCTGACGGTCTAAAACACCAAGATCCAATACAGGGGAAGCGTCAATATCTTGTGCATCCATCATCTGAGCAACACGCTGCAAAGAAGAGATAATCATCGTTTGTTCCCATTCATGCAAATGATCAAACTGGCGCGCAAACTGTTCTTGCAGGGGAATTGGGGAGTCTTTTAAAATCTCAATAGCTTGCTCTGTAAGGTAAGCATGCGCTTTTCGCTTATCTGCTTTAGAGCGTTCACGATACACCAGCTGACGCTTTTCCAGTCGATCTAAAATCGTCGTCACCGTTGCTTGACTAAGACTTATTTCACTCGCAAGTTCGCCAATGGTCACTTCGCCTTTATCTCGAATAGTTTGCAGCAACAAAATTTGAGGTGCCGTTAAGCCGGTCGTTTTCGCTAAGTGTTTAGAGTGCAGGTCAGTTGCCCTAATTACACGCCTTAATGCCATCAATACTTCTTGACTGTTATTCAACTGGGCTCCTCTCGATTAATTAATACTCACGTCCATTATATCTTCGATAATTTTTAATGGTAAAAAAACCAAACCACTAGATAAACGCCTAACCCAAACCATCTACATACTGACCTGCGTATTGTTTTCCTTTCAACTGGTTGACACCCATGTTTTCAGCTCGCCCATTAGCAGTTAATTTGAATGAATAATTTAAGCCCTTCTGATCAGGATCTCCATTCTCTAAAACCTTATCGTCAAAATATTCTACTTAATTATCAAGCTCCTAGCCCATTCTTAATTTGATGCATAGGCTGTCAGGTGGAAATCAACTACGATCTCATGCTACAATGTTTAGTGTACTAATGATTAATTAAATAAAAAATTAAATTTACAAGGCTTTATAGCCCAAAAAAAACTAAATTTGCCTTTATTTTTAAATTTTATTAATTAGCACACTAACTAAATATATAGCGTAATAAAAAAATTTGTCATATTCCAAACCAATTTATTTGAGGGAACCGACCCTTGAAGACGGCATGGCCGTTTATCGATTTATCGAAAATTGCCCTCCCCTCGATACCAACTCTAGCTACTGTAATCTGCTTCAATGTGAGCATTTCGCAAGCACCTCTGTCGCAGCAGAAATGAACGATGAAATAGTCGGTTTCATTTCAGGCTACCTACTGCCTAAACGCCCAAACACTTTGTTTATCTGGCAGGTTGCTGTTAATGAACAGGCCCGTGGGCGGGGGCTTGCTTCACAGATGTTGCTACACATCTTAAACCGCCCTTTTTGTCAGGATGTGCATTACATAGAGACAACTATCACCGAAGATAACAAGCCCTCTTGGCATCTCTTTAAGGCCTTATCAAAAAGTCTAGAGACACAGTTGCAGCATGCCCCATGGATGGACAAGCAAACGCACTTTGACGGCCAACATGATTCTGAGAATTTAGTCCGAATCGGTCCTTTTAACCTTAACCAAACAAACAAATTACTATGAAAATTTTTGATGAAATAGAATCTGAAGTACAAAGCTATGCACGCTCTTTCCCGCGCGTTTTTAATCGCGCTAAAGGAGAGTTTATGTGGGACGAAGAAGGTCGCCAATATTTAGACTTTCTCGCTGGAGCTGGAACCCTTAACTATGGTCATAACAACTCTATATTCAAACACGCGCTGCTTAAATATATTAAAAGCAATGGTATTACCCATGGCTTAGATTTGCATACCAAAGCTAAAGGTGAGTTCCTACAAGCATTTAATGACCATATTTTAAAACCAAGAAACATGGAATACATGGTGCAATTTACCGGCCCTACCGGTACCAATGCTGTTGAAGCAGCAATGAAAATTGCACGTAATGTAACTGGCCAACAAAATATTGTGACTTTTACCAATGGATTTCATGGTGTCAGCTTGGGCTCACTAGCGGCAACAGGCAACTCACATCATAGAGATGCGGCTGGCGTTAGCTTAGTCGGTACCCACCGTATGCCTTATGACGGCTACTTAGGTGATAACATCGATACAACAGAATACCTTGATAAAGTGCTATCCGATTCAAGCAGTGGCATTAACTCCCCTGCTGCGGTAATTGTTGAAACTGTCCAAGGTGAAGGTGGTATTAACGCTGCCAGTATTAAATGGCTGCAAAACCTTCAGACTGTCTGCCGTAAACACAACATCCTGTTAATCGTTGATGATATACAAGCCGGTTGCGGTCGAACAGGCGACTATTTTAGTTTTGAAGAAGCCGGTATCGAACCTGACATTATCACCTTATCCAAATCGCTTGGTGGTTATGGTTTGCCATTTGCAGTAGCGCTGATAAAAGCCGAATTTGATTTCTGGAAACCCGGTGAACACAACGGTACTTTCAGAGGCAATAACCTTGCTTTTGTAACCGCTAAAGCAGCCATTGACCACTATTGGACAAATGATCAATTTTCGCAAGAGATTAAACGCAAAGGCCAGTATGTTTCCGAGCGACTTGAAAACATCGTCAGCCAATATGGTGAAGGTCAGTTTACCGCCAAAGGTCGCGGCATGTTTCAAGGCATTAACTGTGTTAATGGTGACATTGCTGGGAAAATTACACATCACGCTTTCCAAAAAGGGCTCATCATTGAAACCAGTGGTGCAGATGATCAAGTCGTCAAGTTTTTGTGCCCGTTAGTTATCTCTGATGAGAACCTTAAAAAAGGTATTGATATTATTGAAGAAGCTATTCGAGAGGTATGTGAAAAACAAGATATTCCAGAAAAGAATCTGTATTTCGAAGCCAGTTAAGGTTTAACCGCTTCACTGCTGACCTAGTGACGTTTAAACGTTCATTTAAACGATAAAAACACAGTAAAAGTGGGGCAATAAAGCCCTGCTTACTGAATCACTTATTTTTATCAATCATCGTAAAAAGAGCTTAACCAAAGGATAATCTAATGATCGTACGTAATTTATCTGACGCCAATCAAAGTAACCGAAGAATTATTTCCCCCGATGGAAACTGGGAAAGCACCCGACTGCTTCTTAAGGAAGACAACATGGGGTTCTCCTTTCACATCACGACTATTTACCAAGGCGCTGATTTTCAAATGCACTATCAAAATCACTTGGAATCGGTGTATTGCATTACCGGCGAGGGCGAAGTTGAAACCTTAGCCGACAATAAAAAGCACCCAATCAAACCCGGTACTATTTACGTTTTGGACAAGCATGATAAACACATCCTTCGTGCTTCAAAAGAAATGACTTTGGCTTGTGTATTCAACCCGCCACTTAATGGTAAGGAAGTGCATAACGCAGAAGGTGCTTATGAATTAAACGACCAAGGCATTGAGGACAATGGCACTGATGAATAACACAGCAAGTAGGCACTCTATTGATCAAAGCCACGCTGTTGAAGATACTTACCCATCACGCAAAGGGCTAAGCAGCATAACGGATCGGCAGGATCCAGTAATTTATGCTCCCCAAAACAGCACACCGCCTATCGACCTTTCACAAATTGAGCAGTTCGAGCAACAAGGGTTTATTGTGCTCGACAATATCTTTTCAAGTGCTGAAATCGAAGCCCTTCAAGATGAGTCCGCTCGACTCCGGTCTACAGCTAGCAACGACGAACAATCTGAAAAAGCATATACAGAGCCGGGGCATCACGAAGTTCGCTCAATATTTAGTTTACATGAAAACAGCACAATCTTTAAAAAGCTAATGATGGATGAACGTTTAGCAGGTCTCGCAAGGTACATTTTGAACGACCAAGTGTATATTCATCAATCACGCCTTAATTACAAACCCGGCTTTATCGGTAAAGAGTTTTTCTGGCATTCTGATTTTGAAACCTGGCATGTCGAAGACGGCATGCCTAATATGCGCGCCTTGAGTATGTCGGTCACGCTGACAGAAAACCATGCACATAACGGACCCTTGATGCTGATACCTGGTTCGCACAAGAAGTTTATTGCCTGCGAAGGTAAGACGCCTCGGCAACATCATCTAGCCTCACTAAAAAAACAAGAATATGGCGTACCTTCTAACGAGCACCTGAGCATGTTGGTAGAAAAACAGGGCATTACCACAGTGACCAGTAAACCTGGCAGCGTTATTGTATTTGACTGTAATACGCTACACGGCTCAAACGGTAATATTACCCCTCACCCTAGAGCCAATGTGTTTTTTGTATATAACGCATTAAGCAACAAAGTTGCCAAGCCATTTTGCGAGCAACCGCCTCGGCCTGAGTATCTTTGTGCACGCTCCAACATCAAACCATTAACACCTTCTCGTTCATTTTAGCCATTATGGAAACAGGCAAACATCAAAAGCCGATAGGCCAGCTAACACATCAAATTACAAATTAGATACTGCGAAGGAAAGGAGCTTAACCATGAAGAAACCCATTAATCATGAAAAAAGTAGCGTTCTGAACAATAACTAAACCATACATAGCTGAGCATAAGGGGAACTATTTATGTGTGACCTCAAAAGTCTATTAACCAGACTAATAACTAAACTGAGCTCACCATTATGCCCATCTTGCACTGAAAATCAGCGCTTTAAACATAATACATAGAGGATAAAATGCATACTGTAGAAAAGATCGGCGGCACATCAATGAGCGATTATGTGTCCGTTCGAGATAACATCATTCTTAATCAAAACCTAGACGGCGTTTACCGACGAATATTTGTAGTGTCAGCATATGGCGGTGTTACTGATGCCTTACTGGAACATAAAAAAAGTGGCCAACCGGGCATCTACGGCCTATTTGCCAACGGCATAGAAGATGACAGCTGGCTGACTAAATGTGACGAATTGCACCAACAATTACAAGCTATTAATCTAGAACTATTTGGCCAAACGACCTTGCTAGATAAGGCTAACACTTTCTTGGCCGAACGGATGGACGACGCAAAAAAATGCTTAGCTGACCTACAAAGCCTATGCCAACATGGCCATTTTGCCTTAGATGCGCATTTAGCAACCGTTCGAGAAATGTTAGCCAGCATTGGCGAAGCACATAGCGCTTGGAACACCGCCGAGCTACTTAACCGAGACGGTGTTGATGCTTGCTTTGTTGATTTAACCGGTTGGCGAGCTGACCACCATATCTCTTTAGACGAACGTATTCGTTTAAGCTTCCAACACATCAACCTTGAAAAACAACTCCCCATTGTGACCGGCTACGCACACAGTGATTCTGGCCTCATGTCATCTTTTGATAGAGGCTATAGCGAGATGACCTTCAGCCGTTTAGCTGTGTTAACTGGGGCGAGCGAAGCCATTATCCATAAGGAGTTTCACTTAAGCAGCGCTGACCCTCGATTAGTTGGTGAAGAAAACGCTGTTCCTATCGGCCGTACTAATTATGACGTGGCGGACCAACTGGCTAACCTAGGAATGGAGGCCATTCACCCAAAAGCAGCCAAAGGCTTACGACAAAATGACATTCCACTTCGTATAAAAAATACGTTTGAGCCAGTACATACGGGCACCTTAATTACTGGCGATTATGTTAGTGAGTCGCCTTGCGTTGAAATCATTGCTGGTTGTAAAGGAATCTATGCGCTTGAGGTGTTTGATCAAGATATGGCCGGAAATCTATCAAATTACGATAGCGAATTAGTCTCTATTATCAAACGATTTAATGCACATATCGTCTCTAAGGACACCAATGCCAATGCTATTACCCATTTCTTATCAACAAACTTAAAAACCGTAAAACGTATTCTTTACTTAATTAAAGAACGTTTTCCAGAAGCCGATGTAAATCATAAAAAAGTAGCCATTGTTTCTGCTATAGGCAGCGATATGCAAATTCCAGGGATATTAGCAAAAATGGTGCAGGCAGTGGCCAACGAAAATATTAGTGTTTTGGCTGTCCACCAGTCAATGCGCCAAGTAGATATGCAATTTATTGTCAACGAAGCAGACCATGACAATACAGTGAAAAGCTTACATGCCGCACTGGTAGAAGTTCATGATCACGGAAGGGCCATATGTCTCGCATCATAAAAAAGCTGATTCTATTAAGTTGCTTGTTTCCTATATTATTAGCGGCCGCCACCACTGTCGATGACCCTATACCGGAAAAAATTGATAATTTAGAGAAACCGCTCTACTCCCCATTTGTTGAACGCTATGTATTAGATGAAATTAAACAATTGCGTATCGATCAAGCCAAATCAAAACAAGAATTACTGCAACAAATTTTAGATCGTGAGCATAACTCCGTTGACCGTGCCGTGGCTTATGCAACCGACACCGTTACCTACTTCTTTTATTTGATAGCTGCAGCAACATCCGTTTTAGTATTGGTCGGCTGGACCTCAATAAGGGACATCAAAGAACGCGTACATTCTCTCGCCGATGAGGAAATATCAAAGCTGATTCATGAATATGAGGCTCGATTAGAAATGATTGAAGAGCAATTACAGCAAAAAACGCAACATATTGATGAAAACCGTGAAGAAATCGAATTAACACAAGAACTCCAATCACTTTGGTTACAGGCACAACAAGATGACTCCCCTTCCAACAAAATAACCATTTATGACGAAATTCTTAAAATACGCCGTGATGATTGCGAGGCAATAACCTATAAAGCCAATGCCGTACTTGAATTGAACGAACCTCAATGGGCAGCTAATTTATGTCACCAAGCACTTAAAATAGACCCTGAAAATAGTCGTGCATTTTATCAATTGGCCTGCGCATACACCGCTATGAGGCAATTTGATGAAGCACTTCACTTTCTAATCGAAGCACTTAATAGGCGAGAAAGTTACCTGGAGAGTATTCACGATGACCCAGCCTTGCAAGCATTAGTTAACCATGAGGTGTTTAGCGAACTACCTCGCCTAATGGGCAAAGAGACCAGCTAAAAGACCGATAAGTATCAATTTTTGGCAGTTAAAAATATTAAAAGGCGTTTTTAAAGGCGCCTTTTTTTATAACTGTCATAAAAAACCATGCTGATTTTTACAGCACCAGCAACACAAACGATATCGTTTACTTAAACGGTCAGATCTTATGCTGCTGAACTTGATGGAACAGCCTTCAGCTAATAAGCTGTAGGTAGATATACGACACACCTTAATTAAACTTAAAGCTTCTAATTTTATTTCATATAGCACTACCAAATAAGAATTCGGCACAAAAGCTTATCTCCAGTAACAACTGACGCTGCACTTTATAAGTTTTTATGGCATTCTTATCCACGATAAATTGGCCATTTCGAGCCTAAATACGTACGATTTTATTAACCATACAAAGGTAGTCGAAGAATGTTATCCGTACTCTTAATCTCCACAGTTTTTATTTTTTTGGTGACTTTCCTGCCTTTATTAAAAATTTCACATTGGTTAATTAGAGCGATGGATTTTCCTCGCTTACAGTTTGCCACGTTGGCGATTGTCCTTTTAGCAGCACATTTTCTTTTTCTTGACAGCCAATTGCTGATCACTCAATGCTTAATAAGCATAACGCTTATCTGTTTAATCTGGCAATTATGCTGGATATTACCCTACACCTTTTTTTGGCCTAAGGAGGTCCTTACTTCAACTGATGACAGTCCAGATAATCAACTGAGTGTTCTGACCTCTAATGTACTTAAATCGAACCATAATGCTGATGCGTTAATAGCGTTGGTCAACAAACATCAACCTGATGTCCTTGTTACGCTAGAGTCAGATCAGTGGTGGGAAGAAAAGCTTCAAGTGTTGGCAACGCAAATGCCTTATAGTGTTAAGTGCCCTCTCGACAACCTTTATGGCATGCACGTTTTTTCACGCTTAGCGTTAGCAGAAACAGAAATATGCTATTTAGTTGAAGAAGGTATTCCATCGATACATGCAACGCTAGAACTACGCACGGGTGACAAAATTCGCGCGCATTTTCTTCACCCCGCTCCTCCAAGTCCAACGGAAAACCCTGAGTCATCAGAACGGGATGCTGAACTAGTTATTGTAGCTAGAAGTGTGGCCGAAAGTGACCAGCCTGTCATCGTAGCTGGCGACCTTAATGACGTTGCCTGGTCTGCAACAACCCGACTTTTCCGAAAAATTAGCGGCTTATTAGACCCGCGAGTTGGACGAGGCGTGCTCAACACATTCCATGTGGATTACCCCTTTATGCGCTGGCCTTTAGACCATTTATTTCATAGTAAACATTTCACTTTACGGGCCATTCAGTGCTTACCTTCTATTGGTTCTGACCACTTTCCTTTACTAACTAGGCTCTCATTAACGCCATTAGAAAACAACAAACAAAGTAGTTTAGATTCCCGCGCCGCTGATCATCAATGGGCTAGTGAAATTTCTGCCGAACAACACGTTAATAAGGACGATGTACCAAAGCCTGGTGAAGTATCTCGTGAATGAAGAATAATGTTGCTGCTTTTAAGTAGTCATATAGAGAAAGTCAGCTCATTGCTTCACAAGCGATCTGCACCGTACGCTAACTACTAGGCTATTTTGCTTTGATGAACAAAGCTAATTAAGTCGATTTGAACGGGAATTCACACCAACAATGATGTATTAACTAAGAGAAACCAATAAATTGAACAATATTGATTGATCTCACAAATGGCGGAGAGAGAGGGATTCGAACCCTCGATGGGCTATAAAACCCATACTCCCTTAGCAGGGGAGCGCCTTCAGCCGCTCGGCCATCTCTCCGGAATTTATTACTGACTATTTGTTACCGTCTGTACCTTTTTCATCTTGAATTTTATTATAAATCTCTTCACGATGAACAGTAACGCTTTTAGGTGCGTCAACTCCAATTCTTACTTGGTTTCCTTTTACCCCTAAAACGATGATAGAGACATCATCTCCAATCACAAGGGACTCACCAACTTTACGCGTTAATATAAGCATATTAGCTCCTTATTGCTTCTTCTTTGAAGCGTTGCCAACCAATTTATATATTTATTATTATTTGGCGTATTCTACCATAGCTAATTAAACTCAAACAGCTCTCAAGTGATGATTATTCACCTGACAGACCAAAAGATTCATGCAACGTACGAACCGCTAATTCTAAGTATTTTTCATCGACCACAACTGAAATTTTAATTTCTGAGGTTGATATCATTCGAATATTAATCCCTTCGTCTGCTAACGCTGTAAACATTTGACTGGCAATGCCTGCGTGCGAACGCATACCAACGCCCACGATCGATACTTTAACTATTTTATTATCGCCGTCAACATTTTTAGCCCCTAGCTCAGCGCAAATATTTTGTAATATCTGCATCGTTTTTTCATAATCATTTCTGTGGACTGTAAAGGTAAAATCTGTGGTTTTATCTTCCGCAATATTTTGCACAATCATATCAATTTCAATATTAGCATCTGAAATTGGTTTTAGAATTGCTGAAGCAACGCCAGGCATATCTGGCACGCCAGCCAAGGTTACTTTTGCCTCATCACGATTAAACGCAATCCCAGAAATTAATGCTTTTTCCATTTCATCGTCCTCATAAGTAATTAGCGTGCCTTCCCCCTCAACAAAGGTCGATAAAACACGTAATGGAACATTGTATTTACCCGCAAACTCTACAGAACGAATTTGCAGAATTTTAGAACCCAAGCTGGCCATTTCAAGCATTTCTTCGAAAGTAATTCTGTCCAATCTTCTTGCTTTTGGTTCAACCCTTGGGTCGGTGGTATAAACACCATCTACATCAGTATAAATTCTACACTCATCAGCCTTTAACGCAGCAGCTAAGGCCACAGCTGTTGTATCTGAGCCCCCTCTCCCTAAGGTCGTTATTGCCCCACTAGCCGTTACACCTTGAAAGCCTGCTACGACAACAATTCTATTGTTATCTAAATCTGCTTGAATGTTCGTTGTTTGGATTTCCTCTATACGAGCTTTCCCATGGGCGTCATCAGTCACTATTTTGACTTGCCCACCCGTATAAGACGTTGCTTCTTGACCCAGTTCTTCAAGCGCCATACACAATAGGGCTATGGTTACTTGTTCTCCAGTAGATAGCAATACATCCATTTGTTTCGCAGAGGGGCGGTGCTGCATTTGCTTTGCAAGCTCCGTCATACGGTTTGTTTCACCACTCATCGCTGACACCACAACAACTAAATCATGCTGTGTCGATTTTTTTTCTTGGACTAACTTTTTGGCAACACCTTTTATTTTTTCAGCAGTGCCTACCGAAGTGCCACCATATTTATGTACATGTAAACTCATCGTTGCTTCATCATATCTTGCGTAATTTATCGTCTGAACGTTGCTAGGTTAGACCCTAATACTTATTAACTAGCATCCGTTAATTTTTTCTCAACCCAAGTTGGTACTGATTTTAAAGCACCCTCTAACGCAGCAAGATCATTACCACCCGCCTGTGCCATATCCGCTCTGCCACCACCTTTACCACCTACCTGTAAAGCGACGGAATTAACCAACTCACCCGCCTTTATACGGTCAGTTTGATTTTTAGAAACACCCGCTATTAACGTGATTTTTTCACCCTGTGTTGTTGATAGAACAACCGCTGCATTGCCTAATTTGTCTTTTAATTGGTCTACTAAATCACGTAACGTTTTATTGTCTGCACCCTCAATATTGGCAGCCAACACATTAAGCCCATCAATTTGTACTGCTTGGTTTTGCAAATCACCACTGGCTGCTGTTGCTAATTGACCTTTTAATTGTTCTAGTTCTTTTTCAAGTGCTTTATTTTTATCTTGAATTTGAACAACCTTCTCTAATGCAGATTCACGATTACCTTTAACCACTTTGGCAATTTTTTGCAGTAGCTCATCACTCTGCTCTACCCATGATAACGCGCCTTCTCCAGCGATAGCTTCTATACGACGTACGCCCGATGCAATCCCTGTTTCAGAGAGTATCTTAATTAAGCCAATATCACCTACCCGATTGACATGCGTACCACCACATAACTCTGTGGAAAACTCACCCATTTTCAAGACCCGGACTTTATCGCCATACTTTTCACCAAACAGTGCCATAGCACCGTTAGCGATGGCTGTTTCTTGATCGGTGACTTGTGTTTGTACCTCTTCATTAAAGCGAATCTGTGCATTAACTAAACGCTCAATTTCTTGAAGCTGAGCAGCTGTAATGGGCTCGAAGTGGCTAAAATCAAAACGTAGCCTGCTTGCTTCAACCAGCGAGCCTTTTTGTGTAACGTGTTCACCCAGCACTTTACGAAGGGCTGCGTGTAAAAGGTGTGTCGCCGAGTGATTAGAGGCCGTTGCTTGTCGATTATTCTTATCGACTACAGCGTGTACAAACTGCTCGCTTTTAAACTCACCCTTGCTGACTTGACCAATATGGAAATAGGCATCTGCCTTTTTTTGAACATCTACCACATCAAATATTGCCATTGATGTAGTAATCTGTCCATGATCGCCAGCTTGACCGCCTGACTCTGCATAAAAAGGCGTTTTATCTAACACTAAATAACCGCTTTCGCCCTCACAAATTGTCGAGCTTTGTTCACCATTTTTATAAATAGCTTCCAGTTTGGATTCTGCTTGCAGCGACTCATAGCCAATAAACTCAGTTGCTTGTGTTAAATGCGGCAAATCGGGGCCATCTGCTGAAAATGAACTGGCTGACCTTGCACGTTCACGTTGAGCGTCCATGGCCTTTTCAAAACCATCGAAGTCTACAGTTAAGCCATTCTCTCTTGCATAATCAGCGGTTAAATCAACGGGAAAACCATAGGTATCATAGAGTTTAAAAGCCGTTTCACCGGTAATCAGTTTATCTTTTAATGATTGCGTGCCATCTTGTAAAAGCTTCATTCCTTGCTCTAACGTTTCAGCAAAACGTTGCTCTTCTTTTAGCAAGATATTACTCACCATATCCGCTTTTTCAGTTAATTCAGGATACGCTGAGCCCATTTGCTCCACTAAGGGTTGCACGAGCTTATGAAAGAAGACCTCTTTCATATCCAATTTATAGCCGTGTCGAATGGCTCGGCGAATAATACGCCTTAACACATAACCGCGACCTTCATTAGAAGGTTGCACACCATCTACGATAAGAAATGCACATGAGCGAATATGGTCAACTAAAACACGTAAAGAAGTATGACTTGTATCTTTTGTGCCCGTTAATGTTGCTGCATTTTTAATGAGAGATTTAAACAGCTCAATATCATAATTATTGTGGACGCCTTGCAAAACAGCTGCCACACGCTCCAAACCCATACCTGTATCAACAGAGGGCTTTGGTAATGGTGTTAACTCGCCTTTATCATTACGATCGTACTGCATGAAAACTAAATTCCATATTTCGACGTAACGATCACCATCTTCTTCTGGTGTGCCGGGGGGGCCTCCGGCAACCTGCTCACCATGATCATAAAATATTTCAGAACATGGGCCACACGGACCTGTCTCGCCCATTGACCAGAAGTTGTCTTTTGCACCAATTCTTGACAAACGGTCCGCATCGACGCCGACTTCATTTAGCCAAATATCAGCAGCTTCTGTGTCTTCATCAAAAACGGTCACCCATAGTTTTTCAGCAGGAATACCAAGTTCCTCAACAAGAAAATCCCATGCATATTTAATAGCATCACGTTTAAAGTATTCACCAAAACTAAAATTGCCCAGCATTTCAAAAAAGGTGTGATGACGCGCCGTGTAACCAACATTTTCAAGGTCGTTATGCTTACCACCCGCTCTAACACAACGCTGCGAAGAGGTCGCCATCGTGTATGAACGCTTTTCTTCTCCTAGGAAAACGTTTTTAAACTGCACCATACCCGCATTAGTAAACAATAGCGTTGGGTCGTTTCCAGGCACCAACGAGCTAGACGGAACAATCTGATGTCCGCGTTTTTCAAAATATGTCAAAAAGGCTGATCTAATTTCAGCACTGCTTAAATTTTTCATCTCGTTTAAAACCTGCATTAAGACAATTGATTAAACAATTGCCGAATCATCTCGTTGGTATACCCTTTATGTTGAAAGAAGCGTGTACGTTTTGCCCGTTCTTTCATATCTTTTGGCGGTTGATGCCCGTATTTCTTAGTATGTAATTCGCTTAATAACGCTTGCCAATCAGGTGGTTCATCAAACACGGTGTCAATATTTACTTCAACGCCTCTTTGCTTTAATTCGTATTCTATTCGAGTTGGCCCAAAACCTTTATAAACCCTTGAACGACTGTAACTCTCTGCAAACCGTTGATCACTTTGCCAATTTAATTCAATAAACTCTTCTAATAAGCGCTCAATATCATTTTCAGCAAAACCTTTTCCTGTGAGCTTTTGAATAAGTTCTAGCTGACTATGTTCACGCCTAGCCAGCATAGCAAGGCAGCTCGCTCTTAGCTTTGATAGCTCTCTTTTCTTATCTTCACTCAGGCTTACTCACCTTCATCAATTAATTTTTCTTTCTGCTCTTTTTTAGGTAACAAAGCATCCCTAATGTTTGCCTCTAGTTCGGCTGATTTATCAGGGTTTTCCTTAAAGAAACTTTTGGCATTGTCCTTACCTTGGCCAATTTTAGCACCGCCATAGCTGTACCAAGAGCCTGCTTTTTCAACAAGGTCTAAGCTCACACCTAAGTCAACCAGTTCGCCCTCACGTGAAATCCCTTCACCATACAAAATTTCAAATAATGCCTGTTTAAATGGTGGCGCTACCTTATTTTTTACAACCTTTACACGTGTATCATTACCTAATATTTCATCACCTTTCTTAATCGCACCGATACGACGAATATCTAAACGAACTGATGAATAAAACTTCAATGCGTTACCGCCTGTTGTGGTCTCTGGGTTGCCAAACATTACGCCAATTTTCATTCGAATTTGGTTAATAAATACTACCAAGGTATTTGAGCGTTTGATATTACCTGTTAACTTTCTAAGCGCTTGAGACATTAAACGGGCTTGCAGGCCAACATGGTGATCTCCCATATCCCCTTCGATTTCAGCTTTTGGTGTTAAAGCCGCTACTGAGTCAACAACAACCATATCAACAGCGCCAGAACGTACTAACATATCTACAATTTCTAAGGCCTGTTCACCCGTATCAGGTTGCGAAACGAGCAATTCATCCATATTCACACCAATTTTATCGGCATAAATAGGATCTAGAGCATGCTCTGCATCAACAAAGGCCGCTGTACCACCTGCTTTTTGACATTGAGCAATGGTTTCTAAAGTTAACGTTGTTTTACCAGAGGATTCAGGACCGTAAATTTCAACAATACGCCCACGTGGCAAGCCACCAACACCTAAGGCAACATCCAATGCAATTGACCCAGTTGAATAGGTTCCAATATCAGGAATGGTTGAACCATCGCCCATTCGCATGACTGACCCTTTACCGAATTGTTTCTCGATTTGAAGTAATGCCGCACTCAGCGCCTTTTTCTTATTTTCATCCATTTTTTATCCCCTTAAAGGCTTCCACATCCTGTAAAAGCTAGTTATCGTCAATAATCTTGAATTATCACACATCCTTAAGATGAGCACATAATGAAATCACTATTTTATGGTGGCTTATTGACTTAGATGATCAACCAATAATGTTAATGCCGTTAGCAAGGCTTGTTGCCGGACTTGATCTCGAGTTCCTTCAAAATTTTTCTTTATTGAATATGTCTCATAAGGCGATGCTTTAAGCCCAAACCAGACCAAACCAACGGGTTTTTCTAGTGTGCCGCCTGATGGCCCAGCAACCCCAGTAATAGATACTGATATGGATGAGTTAAACGCCTCAATCACACCTTCAGCCATCTGTTCAGCTACCTCCTGACTAACCGCACCATATTGATCAAGGTTTTTTTTATTCACATGGATTAACCGCTGCTTTGAATCATTGCTATAGCTCACCACGCCGCCTAGAAACCATTCGCTACTACCTGCTAAGTCTGTCAGTATTTTTGAAAGCCAGCCACCTGTGCAGGATTCTGCAACAGCCAGTGTTTTATTCTTTTCAATGAGTAAGCCAGCCAATTTTTCCGCTAATAAGCCTGCTTCGTTTAATATCGAATCTGTCATTCACCACTACCTATTTTTTTTATTACAATTTACCGAATACCTGCAAGGTTGTTACACTATCACGATGCCTAAAAGTACCCCTACAAAAAAAGCCATCACTCCGATGATGCAACAATATTTGCGCATCAAAGAGGATCACCCCAATACTCTTTTATTTTACCGTATGGGGGATTTCTATGAACTGTTTCTTGATGATGCCATCAAGGCGTCTAATATACTGGGCATCACATTAACCAGTCGTGGGCAAATTGAAAACAAGCCTGTTCCTATGGCTGGCATCCCGCATCATGCTGCCGATGGTTACATCGCTAAACTATTAAAAGCCAGTGAATGCGTTGCAATTTGCGAGCAAATTGGTGACCCCGCCACGTCTAAAGGACCTGTTGAACGCAAGGTTGTTCGCGTTATTACCCCAGGCACCTTAACCGAAGACTCACTACTCGACTCTCATTGCGATAGTTTGCTTTGCGCCGTTTTCGAACAAAAAAAACAATACGGTTTAGCAACACTTGATCTAGCTAGTGGGCGTTTTTTATTACAAGAAATAGATCATGAAGCATCGTTAAAAACCGAATTAGCGCGAATTAATCCAGCTGAAATATTAATTAGTGAAGACAGCTCTTTATCAACACTGTTAGCAACGCATAAAGGCCTAAATTTAATGGCTGATTGGCACTTCGATCAGCAAACAGCTACTCGACTGTTAAATAAACAGTTTGGCACCCAGGACCTAAAAGGCTTTGGCTGCCATGCGATGACACTTGCTCTAAGTGCAGCCGGTGCATTACTACAGTACCTAAAAGATACGCATCAATCATCGCTACCGCATTTACAATCCATTAAGGTCATTCAACAAACAGATTTCATTACCCTTGATGCAGCAACGCGTCAGCACCTTGAGTTGGACTATCACCCAAGCGGTAATATGCATTTCACCTTATTTGGTTTACTTAACCGTTGCAAAACCACAATGGGAACACGTCTTTTACGGCGCTGGATTCATTTACCATTACGTGATCAGAGCACCATAAAGCACCGCTATTTAGCCGTTGAGCAATTACAAACCCAAACAATAATTGACCAGCTACAAGCAAGCCTTAAACAAACCGGTGATATTGAACGAATCACAAGCCGAATCGCATTATTAACGGCTAGACCTCGTGACCTTGTGGTTTTACGTGACACACTAAAGGCAGTTCCTGCTATCCAAAACACCTTAGCTAACCTCGATGCACCACGCCTAAAAACCTTACTTGATCAGACTGGCAACCACCAAACATTAGCTGAGCTCTTAGATAAGGCGATTGTTGACAACCCCCCAGTCTTAATACGTGATGGCGGTGTGATCGCCAATGGTTATGACGAGAAACTCGACGAACTTAAAAACATCAGTGCGAATGCTGATCAGTTTTTACTAGAGATCGAACTAAAGGAACGTGAATTTAGTCAAATTAGTACGCTAAAGCTTAACTATAACCGTGTGCATGGCTACTATATTGAAGTGCCTCGTTCTCAAGCCAACAAGGTACCTGATTACTTCATTCGAAAGCAAACCCTAAAAAATGTTGAGCGCTATATTACGCCTGAACTAAAAACATTTGAAGACAAAGTATTGCATGCAAAAGAACAAGCTTTATCTTATGAAAAAGAGCTATATAACGCCCTACTTTTAAGCATGGCCCCACAACTTAGCGCATTACAATCGTGTGCTGAAGCGCTTGCTGAGATAGACTTACTGACAAATTTCGCAGAACGTGCTGCCACTTTAAATTTTAATCAACCTTCTTTAAGTAATACTGCTGGCATATCAATCAAACAAGGCCGGCACCCTATTGTAGAAAGTGTTATCGACACGCCGTTTATTGCTAATGATATTGAACTAAATTCTAGCCAAAAAATGCTCATTATTACGGGGCCAAATATGGGCGGAAAATCAACTTATATGAGGCAAATAGCCTTATTAACGCTGATGGCACACATTGGGTGTTACATTCCGGCATCAGAGGCCCATTTTGGCCCTATTGATCAAATTTTTACGCGTATTGGAGCAACTGACGACCTTGCCAGTGGGCGCTCAACCTTTATGGTAGAGATGTCGGAAACAGCTAATATTTTGCATAACGCCAGTGACAAAAGCTTAGTTTTGATGGATGAAATTGGCCGAGGAACCAGTACTTTTGATGGCCTTTCACTGGCTTGGGCATGTGCTGATTATCTGGCTAATAAAACTCAACCGTTCACCTTATTTGCCACGCATTATTTTGAAATGACATCTCTGCCCGAATCAGCCCCCACAGCCAAAAATGTTCACTTAGATGCTATTGAGCACGGCGACCACATTGTCTTTTTACATGCCGTTAAAGACGGTGCAGCCAATCAAAGCTACGGACTACAAGTTGCCGCTTTAGCAGGCGTGCCTAAAACAGTTATCAGCAATGCTCGCCTAAAACTGGCAAGCCTTGAAAACCAGCAAAGCAACTTTGAAAAGCCCACACAAACGCATACGCAATTTGATATTTTCAACACGGCTAATAACCAAGCCACTACTGATTTTATTGAACAGCTGTCACCCGATGATTTAAGCCCCAAAGAAGCGCTAGAGGCCTTGTATCAGTTAAAGTCTTTAACGAATTAATTACCAGCCTAAGTGCTGAATCAAATCGTTAGCCGGAACAAAGCCTGGCACCATGGTGCCATCATCAGCAATGATAGCCGGTGTACCAGTAACACCGAAAACTTGCGCGATTCTCATGTGCTCATCAACTGGGTTTTCACACGTTTTATCAACCACTTTGTTGTTTAATTTTGCATCTGTTAACGCTTTATTTCTATCCTTTGCACACCAGACCGACACCGCTTTATGGTAAGACTCTGTATTTGGACCCGAACGTGGGAAAAACATATAGCGTACGGTCATTCCAGCATCCGTATAATCGTTGATTTCGGCATGTAGTTTTCGGCAATAACCACAGTCAATATCTGAAAAAATGGTAATAACATGTTTTTCATTTTTAGCCGGAAAAACAATCATCTTTTTTTCATCTATCTTTGCCATCTCTGATTGACGAGCAGTTTTTAACGCAGAATCTGTCATATTTTCACGACTGACTAAATCAACCATTTCACCTTGAAGAATATACCGTCCATCCTCAGATGCATAAACAACCCTAGCCCCTATCAATACCTGATACAGACCCTCTATAGGTGTTTTAGAAACATGGTTCTCCATAATATTTGGTATCACTTTAGATAAGCCTGTGACAACAGAAGCCTCATCTGCCAAAACCGGTGCACTACAACACGCTAATAAAAACCAACCAAGCAAAACCTTATTCATCTACAACACCTTCTTTATTCATCTGTGATGGTATTAAACACGTTTAAAGATAAAAAGCATACCAGCGGCGTTAACTTTTTAACCTCTAGGGTGAAACCGTTCGTGGATATCTTTTAAACGTTCTTTAGCAATATGGGTATAAATTTGTGTTGTTGACAAGTCACTGTGACCAAGCAATAACTGAACAACTCGCAAATCTGCTCCATGATTTAACAAATGTGTAGCAAAAGCATGACGCAACGTATGTGGCGAAATATCTTTATGAATATCTGCTTTCGCCGCATAACGTTTGATGATGTACCAAAAAGCCTGACGCGTCATCCCTCCGCCACGATTAGTTGGGAACACAACGTCCGCTTTTTTGTCACCCAAAATATCTAAACGCCATCGCTCAATAAACGTTTGCAACCAATCCAACGCTTCTTCACCGACTGGGACTAAACGTTCCTTATTGCCTTTACCAGTTACTCTAACTAGCCCCTGTCTAAAGTTTATTTCTGATAGCGTCAAGCCCACTAACTCAGTAACCCTCAAACCACTTGCATACAGTAATTCAAGCATTGCCCGATCTCTATACCCCAGCGCTGTAGAAGTATCTGGTGCGTTTAACAGGCCCTCTACATCTGCTTCAGATAATGTTGATGGCAAACTTCTAGCAAGCTTTGGCGCATCAATTATCGCAGTAGGGTCTTCGGTTATCACAGCCTCACGTATTAAGTAAGAATAGAAACGTTTTAAACTAGATAAAAAACGTGCTGAAGAGCGAGCCGAGACCCCCTGGGCTAATCGATCGGCTAGGTACGAAGATATATCCGATGACTCTATTGTCAAGAAGCTCTTACGCTGTTTAAGTAACCAACTAGAAAAAGATGTTAAATCAGTTTTATACGCCGCTAAAGTATTATCACTTAGGCCATATTCAACCCATATGTTATCAAGAAATGAAACAATATATTCTTTATCACTCAAGCAGCAGGCCTTTCAGCTATTAAAAAACATATCATATCAATAAAAACTCAGCTAATTCACATCAACCACATAAACCACATGCAAAAAAAAAGGCCAGTACATCGGCCTTTTTTTATGTGTCTGCTAACGATTAACTAATCGTCATTAAAGCAACTTAGTTACTTTAAATATAATGCTATAGCTTTTCTTTAATACGAGCCGCTTTACCACGTAACTCACGAAGATAATAAAGTTTCGCACGTCTAACTGAACCACGTCTTTTCACTTCAACACCAGCAATCAATTTACTATATGTTTGAAAAACACGCTCAACACCTTCGCCGTGTGAGATTTTACGAACTGTAAATGCTGAATTTACGCCACGATTACGTTTTGCAATCACAATCCCTTCAAACGCCTGAATACGCTCTGTGGTGCCTTCTTTAACTTTAACCTTCACAACGACCGTATCACCTGAACTAAATGCAGGCAATTCATTAGTCATTTGTTCTGCTTCAATTTGTGCAATTATATTACTCATTTTTTATTCCTTAGTTTTAACTCTTTGATTATTTGATTCTTTTATAAACTCGTCAAGTAACGACTGTTGGTGCTTATTTAAGACAATTTTGTCTAATAAGTCAGGTCGTTTTTGCCACGTTTTTCCTAACCGCTGTTTTTCTCGCCATTGAGCAATTTTTTCATGGTGCCCACTTAACAACACACTTGGTACTGACTTTCCTTCAAACTCATCTGGTCGCGTATAGTGAGGGTGATCTAACAAACCCTCAACAAACGAGTCTTCAACAGCCGAACATTCGTGCCCTAACACCGTTGGTAAGCTCCTAGACACTGCATCTATCAATACCAATGCAGGTAACTCACCACCACTCAGTACAAAATCACCAATCGACCATTCTTCATCGATATAATCTTCTAGCAGCCTTTCATCAACACCTTCATACCGACCCGCCAACAACACTAGATGTGAGAATTCAGCCAAATATTCAACACCTTGTTGATCTAGTTTTCGCCCCTGAGGACTTAAATAAATCACCTTTGATGGCTTATCAATCTGTCTTACCGCTGTTTGTATTGCTTTTTTCAACGGTTCGACCTTCATCACCATGCCAGGACCTCCCCCAAAAGGGCGATCATCTACCGTTCGGTGTACATCTTTCGTAAAATCCCTAGGATTCCACGTTTTTAACTGCACCTTACCAGCGTCTATCGCTTTACCAACAACACCCATAGATGCCGCTTGTTCAAACAACTCAGGAAATAACGTTATAACATCAAAACGCATGGACGTTAAAAGTCTAACTCCCAATCAACAACCATCTGTTGCGCTTCCAAATCAACAGACCTTACTACCTGGCCTGTAACATAAGGGATTAACCGCTCTTTATCTCCCTTAACAACAATAACGTCATTCGCTCCGGTTTCAAGCAAATGATCAATCATTCCAAAATCATCTCCTTTTGTTGAGACAACTTTCAAACCAATCAGGTCAGACCAGTAATACTCATCTTTCCCTAAGGTTGGCAACTGATCTGGCTTAATATAAATATCAGAACCAACCCACAATTCAGCCTCATTTCTATCATCAACACCTTCTAATTGGACGATGATTGTTTTTCCGTGTGGCTTACCTGCTTTTATTTTAACTTGCTTACGAACCTTATTTCGCTCTATATACCAAGGTTGGTAAGACAGTATATTTTCTTTTTTATCTGTGTTTGCGTAGACCTTTAACCAGCCTTTAACGCCAAACACACCAGAGATATTCCCTAGTTTTAGCCAGCTGTTTTCTTTCTGTATTTGTTCTGTTTTTGTTACTTGTGTCACCTTTAAGCGGCAGTTTCAGCAGCCTCTTTTACAAGCTTTGCAACACGCTCGCTTGTTTGGGCGCCTTGAGCAACCCAATGGTCTACACGATCAGTATCGAGTGTTAAACGAACTTCGCCACCAGTAGCTCTTGGGTTGTAATAACCCACTCTTTCGATGTATCGACCATCGCGACTTCTGCGACTATCTGCAACAACAACGTGATAGAAAGGACGTTTTTTCGCGCCAGTTCTTGAAAGACGTATCTTTACCATTTATTTTCCTTAAATTCTGTTTTATAAATCTTAATTAGGTTAACTCGTTAATTTTACGCGAATTATTTAATTTGGTGAAGTTTTTTTCATTATTCCACCTAATAATTACTAAAATTCGATGCCTTTTCAGTTATTGGAAAGGGAAACCTTGCCCTTGCCCCATCTGGCCTTTCAATCCACGCATCATTTTAGCCATGCCGCCTTTTGACATTTTTTTCATCATTTTTTGTGCCTGCTTGTACTGTTTCATAAGTTTATTAACATCTTGAACTTGTAAGCCTGCACCTGCCGCAATTCGCTTTCTTCTTGAACCATTAATCAAAGTTGGAAATATTTTTTCCTTTTTGGTCATGGAGTTAATTAATGCAATTTGTCTTGTAAACTCTTTATCATTGACTTGGCTTTTCACATTTTGGGGAACATTCGACATACCAGGAATTTTATCCATCATTGCACTCATACCACCCATTTCCATCATTTGACTTAATTGATCTTTATAATCGTCTAAATCAAACCCTTTACCTTTTTGAATTTTTTTAGCTAACTTCTCAGCTTTGTTTTTATCAACTTTGCGTTCAATCTCTTCAACTAAACTTAACGCATCGCCCATACCTAACAAGCGTGAAGCCACTCGATCAGGGTGGAAAGGCTCTAAAGCATCTATTTTTTCACCAACCCCTAAAAACTTAATCGGCTTACCTGTTATTTGACGAATAGATAAGGCCGCACCGCCTCTTGCATCACCATCTGTTTTAGTTAACACGACCCCCGTCAACGGCAACACATCATTAAATGCCTTTGCCGTATTTGCGGCATCTTGCCCGGTCATACTATCGACAACAAAAAGTGTTTCAGCGGGATTAGCAGCCATATGAACCTGACGAATTTCATTCATCATTTCATCATCCACATGTAAACGACCCGCCGTATCAACAATCAACACATCGCTAAATTCCTTTTTTGCTTGTGCAATTGCGTTATTGACAATATCAACTGGTTTTTGCTCGGCTGAACTTGGGTAAAAACCCGCCCCTACTTCTGTCGCTAATGTTTGTAGCTGATCAATTGCAGCAGGGCGATACACATCAGCACTAACTACCATTACTGATTTTTTGTGGCGCTCCATTAACAGACGAGACAATTTAGCAACCGTTGTGGTTTTACCTGACCCTTGCAAACCAGCCATCAAAATGACGACCGGTGGAGTAGCCGACAGGTTTAATGACTCATTGCCATCGCCCATCGTTTTAACTAATTCGTCATTAACAATTTTGAGCAACGCTTGACCAGGTGACAGACTTTGCATCACCTCTTGACCTAACGCTTTTTGCTTAACTGTATCAGTAAAGGCTTTAACGACTGGAAGAGCGACATCTGCTTCCAACAAGGCCATTCTAACCTCGCGCATTGTCTCTTGAATATTGTCTTCTGTTAAACGCCCTTGCCCCCGGATATTTTTAAAGGTGGCATTAAGACGGTCTGTTAAGTTATCAAACATGATTATTACCTTAAAAATGTATTAGTGGTATTTTCGCACGTCTTTACGTCCTGTGCAGTTGATTTTATAGCTTAAAAGTCAGATAAAGAGATAATTTTGAACATCAGTACTTCTACCAAACGGTGCTTTATGACACACTATCGTTTATGCTTTTTTCCCTTACGATTTTTAATACCTTAACCGTTGTTAGCGCCCTTTTATACATTATTGGCGCCTGCCTTATTGTTGTTAATCTAAACAGCACAGAGCCTACGTTTAAGAGCCAACGTCAATGGGTCTTAATCTCTGCTATTTTAGCCATTGTTATACATACATCACTGGTTGCCCATAGCTATAGCGTCAACCAAATTATTGCCAACGATTTATTTAGCATGCTTTCATTGGTTTTTTTGGTGATCGGTTTATTATTTATTATCTCAGCAGCAAATCAATCTATAGAGACTCTATCGATTATTATTTTTCCTTTTTCTGCGCTCGCTGTTTTACTAAACTTTAATAATGCATCACCACCCTTACCAACTAGCAACCTAGATGGCGGCTTACAAGCGCATATCATTTTATCCGTTTTATCGTACAGCTTATTAACCGTTGCCGCCTTTCAATCCATTCTGCTTTCGCTTCAAGAAAAACAATTGCATAACCGCCACCCAAGTCGATTAATCAATTGTTTGCCGCCTATGCAACTGATGGAAAGCCTACTGTTTAGAACCATCTTTTTAGGTATGCTTTTGTTAACCTTTGCTCTTGCAAGTGGTTTTATTTTTCTTGATGATATTTTTGCCCAACATTTAGTTCATAAAACCTTCCTATCAATTATTGCTTGGGTTTTATTTGCCGCATTATTAGGTGGCCGATATTTTTTTGGCTGGCGCGGACAAAAGGCAGTTAAGTGGACCTATGGTGGTTACTTTGCCTTGATGTTAGCTTATTTTGGTAGTAAGTTCGTCTTACAAATGCTCTTAGATCAAGGTTAACGCGTCAGCTTTTCTTCCAATTCCAGCATCAAACCTTCACAAGCATCCTCAATCAAATCTAATACTCGCTCAAAACCATTTCCTTGACCATAATATGGATCAGGCACTTCCTTAAGCGATGTGCGTGTTGCAAAGTCCAATATAAATTTAATCTTATGCCGGTGCTCTTTCGGGCACGATTCTAAAGTTAAATAGTAGTTATCTTTGTCTGCCACCAGCAAATAATCAAACTCTTCAAAATCATAATCATCTAATTGTCGTGCTTTTAAATCGTGCAAATCAATGCCACGTTCATGCGCCGCTTGTACTGACCTTGGATCAGGGCTTTTACCGATGTGATAAGCATGCGTCCCAGCCGAGTCCACATGAATTGAATGCTGAAACCCTTTTGCCTTGACCATTTCTCGAAAAACACCATGAGCAGTCGGGGACCTGCAAATATTACCCATGCAAATAAAGAGTACTTTTATTGCTTCCATATCACCTTGAAAACTAATTAATCGTTTAAATTTATACAAATAGCGAAAACACATTGCTAACTAGTTACAAATTCAATCATTCTAATAAGCATGCCATTCGCTTTATATTAGCACTGACATGGTCATCGACCAAAAGTCACGACAGTTCACTTCTCAACCAGCACATTGAGTTGCACATCAGCACGGTTTTGCGATTGATCTGGAACTACACGATAACATGCGTATACAGTTTATAAATTTGAACCTTTTTAGGCACTCAAGAGCTAGAAACAGCTCCACGTATAATATTATGCGTTGTTATTACACGCTCAATAATGCATTAATTCTATCTAAATCAGCCTGTGTATCCACTCCAGCTTCAGGCACTTTCTCTACCGCAGGCACGATAATTCTCTCGCCTTGGTACAAAATCCTCAGCTGTTCAAGCGATTCAATTTGTTCAAGTGCACATACAGGCCATGTAATATAACGCCTCAAAAAGCCGGCGGTATAACTATAAATACCGATGTGTCTAAAATGCTCACCTTGGCCACTGCCTGCTTTAACAGGAAATGCATCACGATCCCAGGGAATAGGGGCTCGGCTAAAATACAGTGCATACCCCTTTGCATCACGAACCACTTTTACCGCATTCGGGTTAAAAACTTCTGCCAATTCAAAGATAGGGGCGCATAAACTAGCTACTTGAGCCACCTCTTGCTCCATTAACGCTATTGCAGCTCGCTTGATTAATTCTGGTGGGATTAGCGGTTCATCACCTTGGCAATTTACCACTACCGTGTCATCCTTCCATTGCAGTGTATTCGCGACTTCGGCTAAACGTTCTGTGCCACTGGTATGTTTTGCAGATGTCATCACCGCATTAAAGCCGGCTTGTTTAACACAGTCGACAATACGCTCATCATCCGTTGCCACGACAACTTCTTGCGCTCCCGCTAAGGAGGCCTTCTCGCAAACATGTAAGATCATCTCTTTTCCAGCTATCTTTAATAGTGGTTTGCCGGGCAGCCGAGATGAACCATAACGGGCAGGAATTACAACTTTAAAGGTATTCACCATTTCATGACCTCAGCGCGTCTGCCTCATCAGCGCTCAGCTCCCTCGCCTCATTAATCAACATAATCGGAATATCATCGCGGACCGTATAAGCAAGCCGGCACGGTATACACACTAATTCTTGTTCCTCTTGTACGTACACCAAACTCGACTTACAAGAGGGGCACGCCAATATTTCCAGTAGTTTCTTATCCATTTATTTTCTCTTTTATCAATGATAATAACGTTAAGCCAAAATTCTGTGTCATTTGCGCTTTGATTGGCACATACCAGTGTTTTCTAGTCGCCATATGCGTACATTTCACAGCATCTTTTTCGGTCATCAGCACCTGCTTTTCATCATTAAAGTTTATATCTTTTTCGGTGTACTTATAGTGATCTGGAAAAATATGTGGTTCAAAAGAAAGGTTAAATTTCTTTAAATGTGAAAAGAATCGAGAGGGGTTACCTAAACCCGCTATCGCGTGACATTCTGCTGCTCTAAAGCTCTGCAAATCAAGTCGTTCAGACTCATCCACTAGCATTACCGCCTCACTGCCATCTACCCTCAATGGGTATTCATGCTTATTTGCAAGCCCATTACAGACAATAAAATCAACTGATTCTAATCGCTCGACAGGTTCACGCAATGGCCCAGCGGGCAGTAAATAACGATTACCATAGCGACGCTCCCCATCAACTACGGCAATTTCAATATCTCGTTGCAATGCATAATGCTGAAGCCCATCATCTGAGATAATAATATCGCAGTGATGGTGGTCTATTAACGCTTGTGCGCTATCCGCTCGGCTAGGCCCTACCGCCACCGGGCATTGCGTTCGTCTTGCTAATATTTTTGCCTCATCACCGACCACTCTTGAGTCGCTGTCCTCTCGTACTTGCTGGGGCCAACTAGATGCGATACCACCATAACCACGACTAATAACGCCCGGCTTATAGCCAGCAGACTTTAACAGTTCGGCTACCCAAATCACGATAGGCGTTTTACCAGTTCCACCGACGGTAATATTACCGACCACAATAACCGGTACACTTAAACAAGTTGACCTTAACCAGCCTTTTTTATAGAGCCAAGCACGTAGCTTAACAATGACCCCAAACAACCATGATAATGGAACGAACAATAGGGCAACAGGGCGTTGCCCATACCACATGCTATCAATAAACCGACTTATTTTATGACTCATAAAGCGTTAAACTACGTTATTGCTTTGGCACAGGCTGGTTCGCCGCAAAAGTAATATTTACAAAACCTAACTGACCAGCGGCATCTAATACCGTAATCACCGATTGATGTGTCGCTTGACCATCTGCACTAATCAACAACGGTGGGTTCTTTTGATCTCCCGCAGCCTGCTTTAATGCTTTCTTGATAGTCTCCAAGCCTGAATTGACGAGCTCTTTGTCGTTAATAAAAAAACGACTTTTTGAATCAATACTGACCTCTAAGGTTTTAGTCGCTTGCTTTTGCTCACCAGAGGCTTGCGGTAATTCAATTTTTAACTGTGTTTCACGGTCAAACGTTGTTGTGACCATGAAGAAGATCAATAATAAAAAAACGACATCTATTAGAGGGGTTAAATTAAGATCAAAACCTTCTCTGTTTTTACGCTTAAAATTCATCTGGTTTACTCACGTTCCCCGTGCATCATTTCAACCAACTTAAGCGCCTCACTTTCCATTTTTATCACCAACTCATCTACCTTACCCCTAAAATAGCGATAAAACATTAATGAAGGAATCGCCACAGACATCCCCGAAGCCGTTGTGATTAATGCTTGAGAAATACCCCCCGCCAATACAGTAGGGTCCCCCACACCATTTGCTGTAATAGCAGCAAAAACATTAATCATCCCGATAACGGTGCCTAATAGGCCTAATAAGGGTGTAATTGACGCAATTGTACCAAGAGAGTTTAAATACCTTTCAAGCTCGTGTGCTACTTGGCGCCCTACTTCTTCTATGCTTTCACGCATAATTTCGCGGCCATGAGATTGATTAATAATGCCCGCCGCTAAGACACGACCAAGGGGTGAGCTATTCGAGAGGCTTCTCACTTTGCTGTTATCCAACTGGTTAGCCTTATGTAAAGACCATACAGAAGAAACCAGTTCACGCGGGAGTATTTTCTCACTATTTAATGACCAGAAACGTTCACCAATTATCGCCAATGAAACAATTGAACACGCAATAATTGGAACCATTAACCAACCACCTGACATCAAAATTTCTAGCACAGCACCCTCAATTTTCAATAATTTAATTACGCTGTCATATTACTGTATTTTTAAACTCTATTCACCTTTACAACCCGTTAAAATTTTTTAATGTCTCCAATTCCAAAACTTAGCCGTTTGCTCCCTAACACTTTCTATTCGAGGACCTTGATGATTGTAGAAACGCACTATAATTGCACCATGACGAGCCGTATCTAATCGACGACTACCTTGTTTTTCATATCGCTCGATAACCTCCTGCTTTGGAAACCCAAACCGGTTTTTATAACCAACTGGAAACAAAACAACATCAGGATCAACAGCCTTTATAAATTTTTCACTAGAAGATGTAGTACTACCATGATGAGGGGCAATCATTACATCTGCTTTCAATTGATGCCCTTTATATTGCAACAATGAATATTCCGCGCTTTTTTCGATATCGCCAGTTAATAAAACGCTGCCATTTACTGAACTGACCTTTAACACGCAAGATGCATTATTCCCTTCAAATAAGTTATCCGCAGAAGGGTTTATAAATTCAAATAAAACACCATTCAAATGCCAACTGATAGTATTTTCACAATGCAAAGGGTTATACCCCTTAAATAGTTCAGGAACACTGGTATAAAGGCGATTAACATCAAAGGTATTTAAAACGGTTTGCGCGCCACCTGCGTGATCATTATCCCCATGGCTAATAATTAATTGTTTTATTTGTTTTGTTCTAACCGAATTCAAATATGGAACAAGAACTCGAGATGCCAAATCGCTCTTTTCGCTATATTTAGCGCCTGTGTCAAATACCAAGGTATTATCTGCGCTATGAACAACCGCCGATAAACCCTGACCCACATCCAGTAAAACCAGCTTAAACTCGCCATAAGCTAAACTTTTCTCATGTATTGGAAACAACACCGGCAAAAAAAGAACACATACTAAAGGCTTAGGAATAAAACCTTTAGGCATCAATAAAAACACAACACCCACCATTGCGGTAATACAGGCAAAAATGGATACCTCCGGCATCATTAAGGTTGAATAGTCTACTGAAGCGAGAGCCTCTAAAAACTGCCATAAAACATCTATTAACAACGCTGAAAACTTTAAGGCATAAGCACCTGCAGATGGGGCTATCAATGCGATTAACAACGCAATAATTAACATTGGAACAATAGCAAAACTTACAAACGGTATGGCAACAATATTAGCCAACGGCGCAACCAATGAAACTTCATGAAAAAAATACAGCACCAATGGCATCAAACCAATCGACACCCACCACTGGGCATACAATAACTGTTTTATAAAACCAACTTTTTCCATACGCCCTACCACAGCATGCAGAATGATAAAAACCGCGCAAAACGACAACCAAAAACCAACCGACATAGGCGCCAAAGGGTCGTAAATTAACACCGCCAGCAAAGCCATTGAAATCACATGGAAAGGATTGTAATGTCGTTGCCAAAAAACACCTCCCATTATCACCACCAACATAATGAGAGCTCTTTGCGTTGGAATAGAGAACCCCGCCAACGCTGCATACCCAGTTGCTGCTGCTATGCTTACAATAATCGCACAGCGAGTCGCGCTCCCACGTAGAGTTGGCAGTCTAAGTACAAACCAGCGAACAACGCCAAAAAATAAAGCACTTACCAAACCAATATGCAAACCCGAGATAGCCATCAAATGGGAAGTCCCAGTTTGCCGAAAAACGCGCCACTCACCAGGCGTAATAGATTGCCTATCGCCCAACACTAAGGCATTGATAATACCGGCCTGTTGTTGCTCATTAAGCGCCTCCTCTAAATATTTTTTTAACGATTCTCGCCAGTAACTAATAGCCCAACGAGAAGCTTCACCCATCCGTTGATTGTTAGTGCTTTTTCGAACATAACCGGTTGCTCCTATTTGTTGCTGAAATAGCCATTTTTCAAAATCAAACCCATGTGGATTTATCAACCCATGCGGTCTTTTTAGCTTTACTAATAACTGCCACCTTTCAGCAGAGCGCACTTGTTTATCTAGGTTATACCAATTGAGTCTAATTTTTGTTGGGAAGGCAACGATATTAGCAGGGCTTAGCACCTTATCCACCTTAAACAAAAAGCCAGTTGAGCGATCGGTTTGTATTGGCAGGCCAATGACTTGGCCACTTATCAGTACTTCTTTAGACTCTAAGTCTCTTGGCAAACCATTATTGTTTATCCAAGCAGCGTACCCAGTAGCCATAACAAAACCAAACAATAAAAAACTCAACCATTTGGCCCACTTATATACCCCTAATGCAACAAAAAAGGCTAAAATTAAAATGTATATTGGTGGTAAGGCGATTAACAATTGCACCGGTAAAATGCCTATGCAAAAAAACAACGTCATTTGTTGAAATTTATTCATTTAGCCGCATCCATGCTCTGCTACACTTGGCTTGCTTGGTCAACTCACAAGCACCCATCGTTATGACTTTTCCACCCTTGATTATTAAGCCCAATCAAACAAAGGTATCTTAAATTTAAGCTGTTTTTATCGTCACATGCCAAAAAGATTCATTAAAAAATACTTCCCCAACAATACATCGATAAAGCAACACAAACACCTAAAGGTCTTTGGTAGCTTATTACATAATCAAAACTTGTGGCACCTTAACCGCCGCTCTTTTGCAGGGGCGATTGCGACAGGTCTATTTATTGCTTTTATTCCCTTACCCACACAAATGTTAATTGCCGCAGCGGCAGCCATTTTTTTACAGGTTAACCTACCGGTTTCTGTTGCCACCGTTTGGGTCAGTAACCCGGTCACCATGCCCCCTCTTTTTTATGCCGCATACTCGGTTGGTGCGACCCTTATGGAAGTCCCAATAGAGGCCCATGAATTTTCATTTTCAGTAGCCTTTATTCTCGACACTTTGGGGGCTAGCTGGAAGCCTTTTTTACTTGGTTGTTTTATATTGGGTTCTGCAACATCTGCCGTCGGCTATGTTCTTGCTCGTATTATTTGGAGACTTGCTGTTATCAAAAAATGGTTAGCTCGTAAGCATTCCATCATCAAGCGTTAAAACCCTATCCATTTTATTTGCTAACTCATGATCATGTGTCACTAACAGCAAACTAATATTGAGGCGTTGATTCAACTCCAACATTAATTCATAAATTTGCTCGGCTGTTTTTTTATCCAAATTACCCGTTGGCTCATCTGCCAAGACACAAGCTGGTTGTGTAACTAACGCACGCGCAATAGCAACACGCTGCCGTTCACCACCAGACAATTCACCATAACGGTGCTTTATCCTACTTTCTAAGCCTACCTGCTTGAGCATCTCGTCTGCTTTTTCTTGGGCAAGTGCAACACTCTCGCCACCTATCAACAAAGGCATCGCCACATTTTCCAAGGCACTAAACTCTGCCAGCAAATGATGAAACTGATACACGAACCCTAAACATTTATTTCTTAATGATGAACGCTCCACTTCTGTGAGTGTGGTCAGGTTTACGCCATTCATCATCACTTCACCTGAGGTCGGTTGATCTAGCCCCCCTAACAAATGCAACAAGGTGCTTTTACCCGAACCGGACGACCCCATAATAGCAACTCGATCGCCCTGCTTTAGGCTTAAATCAATCCCTTTGAGCACAGGTACAATCAGGTCTTTTTCACCAAACGTTTTGGTCAGTCCTGAACAACTTAAAAAAACGTCATTATTCATACCGTAATGCCTCCGCAGGGTTCACTCGTGACGCCTGCCAAGCAGGGTAAAGCGTTGAAACAAAAGATAATAAAAATGAATACGTCGCTATAGTGGTCACATCCGACCAAACTAATTTTGACGGTAACTCACTAATGTAATAGATATCAGCGGGTAAGAACTGAACATGAAAGAATTGCTCAATGGTATGCACGATCATTTCAACATTTAACGCCAAACCAACACCTGCAGCCACGCCAACAAGGGTGCCAATCAGACCAATTAATGTACCTTGAACCATAAACACACCCATCACAGAGCGAGGTGTTAACCCCAGTGTTCTTAAAATGGCAATTTCAGACTGTTTATCCGTGACGACCATTACTAACGTCGACACAATATTAAATGCCGCAACAGCGACAATTAACATCAATATGATAAACATCACGCGCTTTTCAGTTTTAATCGCCTTAAAGAAATTACTGTGTTCCATCGTCCAATTAGAAATACTGTAATTCGGTGTCAGTGTTTGCGCAATTTTGCCGGTTACAACAGGCGCTTGAAACAGGTCATGCAACTTCACCCTAACCCCTGTCACGCCTTTGTTTAAACGTAACAGTTTTGAACCATCATCAAGATGAATAAAGGCTAAATTTCGATCGTACTCATACATGCCCACTTCAAACTCACCGACAACCGTAAAGCGACGCAATCTAGGCAATATACCTGCTGGCGTCGGCGTAACTTGTGGTGTGATGACAGTCACTTTATCACCCACACCCACACGTAAATAACGAGCTAATTCCGACCCAAGGACTATACCAAACTCCTTTGGTTTTAATAATTCCAAACGACCTTCAACCATTTTCTGGTTAATATCAGACACTTCATCTTCTTGCCCGGGTAACACCCCCCTTAACAAGCTGCCGCTGACTCGTTGATTAGCACTTAACATTACTTCCGCTCTTACAAACGGTGCCCAGCCAGCCACATCATCAGTTTCACTTAATGTATCACCTAAGACTTGCCAGTCTTGCAATGCATTGTAGTATTCAGAAATGGTGACATGGGACGCCATCCCTAAAATCTTTTCACGTAATTGCGCCTCAAACCCGTTCATCACAGATAGTACTGTAATTAGCGCCATCACACCTAGCGCGACACCCAGCATAGATGTCATGCTAATAAACGATATAAACCCCGAACGTTGTTTTGCTCGTGTATAACGCAGGCCAATAAAAATTTCGAGTGGTTTAAACATAGGTGCGAATTAGATCATATATTTAATTTGTAAACCTAACTTACTGTCTAGAGAATTATCAACATTTCATCAAGAGGTGATATATTAATGCTAGAAAACATATAGGGATATCAACATGACGTTTAAAAAAATCATTTTAGCCAGCATTTTTTGTTTCACACCATTGATCACTCATGCTGACGTTTTACTTATTGACGTGATTAACAAGGAACCAGCGAACACGCCAGCCGGCTTATTGAGACCCAAAAATGGGCAATCAATGGATACCGTGATCTCTCAATTTGGCAACCCCATAAGAATATACCCTACTGTTGGCGAACCACCGATTACCCGATGGCAATATGTCAAATTTTCTGTTTATTTTGAACACAACCTTGTTATTCATAGTGTTGTTAACAAGCCAAAAAAAGCACTTTAAAATAATCGGCAAAGGCTAAAGTCAGTTATAAATCAATTACCTATATTGTAATTTGACTTTATACCTGTACGAGAAAACCCTCATAAAGCATATAACCACTGTGGTCTCACCGTCTTTGCTTTAGATTAAGGTGCTCAATAACAACCCTTATTCTTATTGAACACACAGCCCTACTCTATACATTACACACGAGCTAATCATCCACTAACTGGCTGGCATGATCAAAAGGCACTGTCTCAACCAGTCAACCTAACTATTTCCACTTAGCGCTTTATTTAAGCCAAATGAAATACACCCCTTGTTTTGTTTATGAGAAAATAATTCTTTTATTTTTTCCATTTTTTACGTCTACTCAGCTATGCCAAACCTACCTACAAAATCCACACAATCCATTTCTTGGGGAAAATTCGAAGGATGCTCTGATGCCTTAACCATCGCAAACGCAGGAATGGAGTCGGAGCAATTACTGGTGGTTATTTGTTCAGATACCCAATCGGCACTGAGATTAGAACGAGAAGTTCCTTTTTTTCTAACCACGCCTTTGCCGGTTATTTATTTTCCAGACTGGGAAGTCTTACCTTATGATAGCTTTTCTCCTCTAGGCGAAATTATTTCTGAAAGGCTAGCGACTTTATACAAACTGCAAAGCCTAAATAAAGGCATACTCATTGTCACCACCGCTTGCTTACTACAACGGTTAGCGCCACGTGATCAACTTTTAAATGAGTGCTTTTCACTCTCAACAGGTCAACAATTCAATATTGAAAAAACCTGCCTAAATCTAGATAAATTAGGCTACCAGAATGTGCACTCTGTTCATGAATATGGTGAATACTCCGTTCGAGGGGCTATTTTAGACATGTTCCCAATGGGCAGCAAAAAGCCCTATAGAATTGATTTGTTTGATGATGAAGTAGAGTCCATCCGTACGTTTGACACCGAAACCCAACGCTCCATTGATAAAGTTGACTCCATTCAACTATTTCCCGCAAGAGAGTTCCCTATTAATGACAAAAGCATTCAACTTTTCCGCCAACAATTTAGAGACCAGTTCCCAAATGTATCTGATAAGAACACCTTATATCAACAAGTCTCTAAAGGTAATATCCCTAATGGTATAGAAAACTATTTGCCCTTATTTGTAGAACATACCGAATCATTTTTTGATTACATCCCGAAGGCCACTCTCATATTGCACGGTGATATCTTAGCTGCTGGAGAAACATTTGCCACACAGGTCATTGAGCGATTTCAACACAGGCAACGTGATATTGATCGCCCGGCATTACGCCCAGAATTACTGTTTCACGACTTAGAGAGCCTGCAACAAAGAATGGCCAACTACCCCTCTGCTTCATTACAAAGTGACATCCATGAAACAGAAAAAACAGCCTTAATCAATACCGATAAAAATGACCAGGCACACCCTTTATTAGACTTATTAAACAAACAAAAACATAAAACTTTGTTTGTTGCGGAATCTGCGGGGCATCGTGAATCAATGCGTCAGCAACTACAAAAACTAAATGTACGCCCTACCCTCGTTGAAGATTGGGCGACGTTTGTTCAAAACGATGTATCCCCCTGCATTGTCGTTGCACCGATAGATGAAGGCCTTAGCTCCTCTACCGTCAGCATCATTACGGAAAACAACCTATTAGGCACACGTGTTCAACAACGTAGACGCAGACGGTCCTCCTCTAACCAACGACTTGAAAATGTATTTAACAGCTTAGCCGACCTTGAAATCGGCTCCCCTGTTGTTCACCAAGAACATGGTGTTGGTCGATACATCGGCTTGAAGCACTTAGTTGTAGACGAGATTGAAACCGAATTTTTAACCTTAGAATATGCCAATAGCGATAAACTCTATGTGCCTGTTTCATCGCTTAATTTAATTGGTCGATACATGGGCACCCAAGGGGATAGCGCCCCATTACACCGATTGGGTAGTGATCAGTGGGAAAAAGCACGCAAAAAAGCACTGAAACGTGCACGCGATGTCGCCGCAGAATTATTAGACATCCATGCTCGACGCGCCGCCAAACCTGGCCGCCCAATGGTTACTGAATCAACCGAGTACGATAACTTTGCCCGTGCATTTCCGTTCGAAGAAACCGAAGATCAAGCAACCGCTATTGAACAAACACTACATGACATGAGCCTGGCTAAACCAATGGACCGTGTTGTTTGTGGTGATGTGGGGTTTGGTAAAACAGAAGTGGCTATGCGCGCGGCCTTCACCTGTGCCAATAATCACTACCAAACTGCCGTTTTAGTGCCAACCACCTTACTTGCTCAACAGCATTATCAGAATTTTTCCGACCGTTTTGCCGATTGGCCCATTCGCATTGAAGTACTTTCACGGTTTGTCAGCAGCAAAAAGCAAAATCAAATTATTGCTGATACCGCCGAAGGGAAAGTTGATATTCTTATTGGTACCCATAAATTATTACAAAAATCATTAACCTACAAAAACCTTGGTTTAGTGATTATTGATGAAGAACAACGCTTTGGCGTGCGCCATAAAGAATATTTAAAATCCATGCGCTCTGAAGTGGACATGCTTACACTCACCGCTACCCCAATACCCAGAACACTTAATCAAGCCATGTCTGGATTACGCGATATTTCCATCATTGCAACACCACCACCGAATAGACATGCTATCGAAACCTTTGTATCTGAATGGAATAGTGGACTGATTCAAGAGGCCTGCCAACGTGAGATAAGACGCGGCGGTCAACTGTTCGTTCTCCATAACGACATTGCTACAATGGATAGGGTTATTCGTGACATTGAAGAACTAGTACCCGACGCCAATATTCGAAAAGCACACGGGCAAATGCGTGAAAGCGAATTAGAGCATATCATGCTCGACTTTTATCACGCCCGATTTAACGTACTGGTGTCTACGACGATTATCGAAAATGGTATTGATTTACCCAATGCCAATACCATTATTATTAACCGCGCCGATAAACTCGGTTTATCTCAATTGCATCAATTAAGAGGTCGGGTTGGCCGCTCTCATCATCGTGCATACGCATACATGATCGTACCGCCCGAAGGTGTTATGACTAAAGATGCAAAAAAACGTATTGATGCAATCCAAAGCAGTGCCGACCTAGGTGCTGGCTTTACCTTATCAACGCACGATATGGAGATTCGTGGTGCGGGTGAGTTACTGGGCGACAACCAAAGTGGGGAAATCCAAGAAATTGGCTTTACCTTATATACCGAGTTACTGGATAACGCAGTAGCCGCAATAAAATCAGGTAAGCAACCAGAACTTGAAGAACGTATCGAAACAGGACCAGAAATAGACCTGTCTGCCAGCGCATTAATCCCCGATGATTATTTACCGGACGTTCACACACGTCTTGTGTTGTACAAACGAATTGCTAGTGCAGATGATGCAGAAGAACTAAGGGACTTACAAGTCGAGATGATAGATCGTTTTGGCCTTCTACCAGACAGCACAAAATGCCTCTTTGGTATCAGCGAGATAAAACAACAGGCTAAACGTATTGGTATTGATAAAATTGATTTTGCCAAATCCAATGGGCGATTAATATTTTCAAATGCCCCATCGATAGACCCTGCAAAAATAATTGAATTGATCCAAACACAACCACAAATTTTTAAATTGGATGGACCTCAAAAATTACGTTTTAGTAAAAAACTTAATACCACTGAAGAGAAAGTTGAGTTTATACTCGACCTCATTAACTCTATCGCATTGAGCAAGTAATAAACATGACAGCAACACGATTATTTTCATATGCTTTAATTCTTATTGTGCTTTCATACAACATTCAGGCGTTTGCCGACAATGAAAGCTCATCTCAGTCAAGCACTTGGTACAGTATTGAGTACCTCATTTTCGAAAACAAATCATTGAGTAACCAAACGTTAGAGCCTTGGACAAGCGCAGCCTTCAAAATACCTGACAATGCCATCAGGCTGAGCAATGTATCTAGCAATACAGCCTTTAAGCCTTTAGCACCCAACCAACAACAACTTTACGGCGTTTATAATCGGTTAGAAAAGCTATCCTCATATACACCCATCGCTCATGCGGGGTGGGTTCAACCACTTCAACAAAAAGGCGAGCGGAAGCCTGTACAAATTAGCCACCAAACTGGGCCTTTACAACTTGAGGGGACACTTACTTTTCACCGTGGACGGTTTTTACACCTAGACATTGATTTGCAGTTGAGTGAGATGAACTCGTTAGCGATAACTCAAACCAATCTTTCACAACGCTTTCATGAACCTGTTACCTTATACCGATTAACAGAAACTCGGCGAATAAAAACGGATGAGTCACACTATTTTGATCATCCGCGTTTTGGTGTTTTGGCTATTGTGAAAAAAATTGACTCGCCTAATTAACCCATTTCAACAAAAGTTAACTGATACAGCTAGCTCACATAGGCTAATTTAACCGCATTATATTCATCTACAATGCTGTCAATCGCCGATTGTTCAAAAGGCCTCAAACCGCTGACCACCATATCTTTTGTACCATGCCCTATGGCTTGACCATCCACAAACAAATTAAATTCAAGCTTCACACTGCCTTTTTTACCATCAACACGCATCGACGCACCAGAAAACTCGAGATCCAATGAGCCTTCTAGAAACGAATGAATTTCAATGACCATATCTTTATAAATAATTAATGGCCGAGCAGGGTTAATCATCACCCCTTTCTTTTGCATTAAATCGATGAGTATTTCCGGAAATGTTCGACCTGAGAATTGAACATATTTCTCAATCAAACTCGAAATAAACTTATCGTTGTTGCTCTGTTCCCCAGAACACTGAACCGTCATCATCGACTTATTATTTTGATCAGACAAAATAAACTGCTCACTCAGCTTCTCAGGCAAAGTAACAACCGTTTGCTCAGTCACCATGCTTTCAAAGCTAAAACGCATTGATTGGCTAACACCTAATTCCGTTAACGCTACCGCAAATAATAAATCCCCTGGTACACAAAATCGTTTTGTCTCAACATCATGCAATGGGTTAAAGTCACCAGCTACTGATTTAGCAAAAAGGCTGGCTTGCTGCCTTGTAAAACTAACTTTTTGATCGTCTATTTTATAAAACTTTTTTATATCCATGATTATGATTTTTCGTTAAGACCAACAGAATTATACGTTATTCATCCACTTTCATTTCATATACCAGCACTTTCAATAAATGCTCCACTTTGATCATGCCCGCTTCTGCATGGCCTTCTATGTCTCGCATACTAATTTCACCACCTTCTAAACCTGCCGCCCAATTAACCACCAAAGCACAGCAGGCATAATTTAGTGCCAACTCTCTAGCTAACGCTGCTTCAGGCATGCCTGTCATACCAACTAAATCACAACCATCGCGCTCTAATTTTATTATTTCGGCTGCCGTTTCTAACCTTGGGCCTTGCATACAAGCGTAAACAGCTTTGTCGAAAACAGCGATTTCCGCTTTATACATTGCGCGCTTTATTTTTTTTCTCAGCTCCACCGAATACGGGGTTGTAAAATCTATGTGAGTAACGTGCTCTAGATCATCCTCAAAGTACGTTGAGGCTCGCCCCCATGTATAGTCAATTAACTGATCTGGCAGAACAAGACTCGCAGGTGGCATTGATCGATTAATACCGCCAACAGCAGCGATTGCAACAACATCCGTTACACCCACTTCCTTCAAGGCCCACATATTTGCCCGGTAATTAATTCTGTGTGGTGGAATATTATGACCATACCCATGACGTGCCATAAACACAATATCAACGCCATTTAATTCACCAAAAGTGATCGGTGATGAAGGTTCACCATAGGGGGTTTTAACCACTCGTTTACGGACACGCTCCAAATTAACAAGTTTGCTTAAACCAGTGCCGCCAATAATCGCTAGCTTTGACATACTAGTTCCTCAATATTTTCTGGGCAGGCATATAAACCATTTATGTTTCTTAGGTAGCCTTTGTAATCCATGCCTAAACCAAACAAATATTGCTTACCACTGTGGTAGCCAACAAAATCAGCCCGCAAGGGCTTTTGCTTGTTTAAATCTTTATCCACTAAAACAGCTGTATAACAAGAGACAGCACCTTGTTCCTCGCAATACGCTTTTATATGCGCCATTGTGATACCTTCATCCAACACATCATCAACAATAATAACTGTTCGACCTTGTATCGGCGTGGCGGGAAGTTGTTTCCACTCAAGTTGCCCCCCAACCAGATCACGGTGGTAACGTGTCACATGGATATAATCAACTTCTAATGCGAAATCCAATTTAGGTATTAAGCTACCAACGGCTACAATTGCACCGGTCATAACGCAAAGAATAAGTGGATTCTTATCCCCACATTCTTCAGTAATTTCAACGGCCAGTGCATTGTACATCTGCTCTACAGCTGCGCCATCCAACAAACAGGTACTGTTTTTCTTTACCCACTCTATTTCTGTTAAAGGCATCATCAGCTTAGTTAAACCCATCAATGATCTTTCGGCATTGTTGCCACTTTAAAGAACCTTGAAGATGGCCTTCAGGAAGCCTTGTTGTCGGTCGCATTTTTTTTAACCTTTCGATAGAGTTAGTGTTTATTTCAACACCATTTAAGTGATCAATAACCTGTTCGGCTGCGGTTCGATCATTACAGATAAGTGCCATATCGCCACCCGCCTTTAACGCCTGCTGCGCTCGTTGCCCAATATCACCAACTACACTAGCACCCTGCATGGTCAGGTCATCACTGAATATAGCACCTTGAAAGCCTAATTGCTGACGCAAAATAGTTTGCAACCAAAACTCAGAAAAACCGGCTGGCATTTCATCAACCTGTTGATAAATCACATGCGCCGGCATAATCCCTTTCATTCCTGCTTGTATGAGCTGCCTAAAGGGGTACACATCATCTTGTAAAATGTCTTCTAATGATCGCTCATCAATTGGAATCGCAACATGAGAATCAGGTGCTACTGCACCATGCCCAGGAAAATGCTTACCGATGCTTGCCATGCCTGCCTCAGCCAGCCCTTGCTGGAATGCTTCAGCCAACTCAGCAACGATTTTTTTATCACTCGAAAACGCACGATCGCCTATAACATCGCTGCAAGCGTAATCAATATCCAGCACTGGTGCAAAACTAAAATCAACACCCACCTGCCTCAATTCCATTGCCATTAACCAAGCCACTTGCCGCGCATAATTGAGAGCATTTTCCTTATCTTCCTGATAGCACTCGCCTAACATTTGCATACAAGGGATGGGGGTAAACCCCTCTTTAAAGCGCTGCACTCGCCCACCTTCGTGATCAACAGCTAGCAACAACGGCTCTGCTCTTAAACGATGAATTTCATCACAAAGCACTGAGACTTGTTCAATACTGTCATAATTCCTTGAAAAAAGGATAACACCGCCCACTAGAGGGTGTTTAAGAACCTCTCGATCAACGGCCGATAATTCCACACTGTCAATATCAATCATTAAAGGCCCAAGGGGCATAGGCGATTTCATTTTTTTAGTCTATCCTTATCAATATAATTTTCTTAAATCAAACACATCGTTATTTGGAGCTGTTATGCGTTTTGTTGCTTTACTTTTAGGCCTTATGTTTATTTCCCCCTTCACTGTTGCCAATGAGGAAACTTCTGCAGAAGCCATCTATCTACCGCTGACACCTCAGTTCACTGTAAACCTATTGGGCGACAATCATTATTTGCGCACCAGTATTCAATTACAACTACGTAACGATGAAATAAAAGAGTCGATAGAGGCTCATAACCCTGCTATTCGCCACGCACTTATTGTATTGCTAAGCAATAATTATGTGGAAAATATTTCCAGCGGCAGCGATAAAATAGAATTACAAAACCGAGCAGTGCAAGTTCTAAACACCACACTAAAAAAATACGCTAAAAAAGAAGGCGTAGAAGCTGTCTTTTTTACTGAGTTTGTTTCTCAATAAACTATTCATTAATTAACACACTAGACCCAACTGATACCCGATCAAAAAGCTCAATAACATCTGTATTTAACATTCGAATACATCCATGTGACGAGGGTGTAGAGGTCACCAGTTCATCAGGTGCACCATGAATATAAATATAACGCCGCATCGTATCAACCTGACCTAAACGATTTTTGCCTTTTTCTAAACCAGACAGCCACAAAATTCTAGTCAATATCCAGTCTCTATTCGGCTGGCTTTTTGCAAAGCCATGTTGGTAAATTTCACCTGTAAAACGGCGACCTACAAACACACTGCCTGACAACTGACCAGCACCTATTTTTGCGCGAATGATATGTTTCCCTCGTGGGGTACACTCACTGCCAAACAGTTCACCGGCACCATTTTTTGCGGTGCATACCGGATAGGACTTAATCAATCGATCACTATCATATAACGCTAATAACTGATCGCTAATACTGATTATTATGTTCAGTTTAGGGCGATTCATTTATTTTTCAAATAACGCGATCGATTCGACATGCGAGGTATGCGGAAACATATCCATGACACCGGCCTTTTTTAATGTATAGCCTAATTCATTCACTAAAATAGCTGAATCACGTGCAAGCGTAGATGGGTTACAAGACACATAAAGCACCTGTTCAGCGCCCCACTTTGGCAAATAAGGTAGGATTTCTTTTGCGCCTAAACGAGGTGGGTCAATTAATACTTTATTGTATTTTTTCTTCGTCCAAGGTTCCTCAGCGACAGCTTCCATTAGATTAGCGGTATAAAAATCCACGTTGTCCAAGCCATTCTTATCGGCATTTTGTTTTGCCCGTATAATCAGCTCATCACTGCCTTCAACACCGGTTACATGACCTGCCACTCGAGCCATTGGTAGCGTAAAGTTTCCTAAACCACAAAATAGATCAAGCACGTTATCATTTTCATTTAACGCCAGTGTTTCTAGCGCTCTATTAATCATAGAGCGATTAATATCAACATTAACTTGAACAAAGTCGCTAGGGCCAAAGAACAAACTTACATTATTCGGCAATTGGTAACTGAGCGGTGCTTTTTCACCGCTTAATGGGATAATGGTATCTGGGCCTTTGGATTGGGTATAAATATCTACATCAGCAGACACTTCAAAACGTTTTAATACCGCTATATCCTCTTCACTTAACGACTCGAGAATTCTAAAAACTAATGCTGTTCGGCTATCGCAAATAGACACTTCGATCTGCGGAATTTTATCTTTAATCGATAAGTTACCAATCAACGATGACAAATCCATTAGGCGTTGCCCAACTGAGGGATGTAACACCTCACATTTTTCAATTTCAGCCAAAAAAGGGCTGGCTTTTTCTCTAAACCCTACCAGCACTCGGCCTTTTTTTACAACATCTTTCACGCCTAAACGCGCCCGGTGACGATAACCCCAAAAAGGCCCTGTTAACGCAGGCCATAACTCAACATCTTCGAGTTTAGCTATGCTTTTAAACTGATCAAGCAAAATGCCTTGCTTGGCAAGAATTTGTTTCTCAGGATCAAGGTGCTGAAAACTACAGCCACCACAAATACTGTAATGCTGGCAGCCCGGCTCAACACGGTCGTCAGATGCTTTTAACACCTCAGTAACACGGCCTTCGGCAAAATCTTTTTTCTTTTTACTGTATTCAAAAACAACGTCTTCGCCTGGTAGCGCACCTGCGATAAAAACCGCCTTATCATCTACATGTGCCACACCGCGACCATCGTGGGCTAACGATTCTATTGTTGCTGTTGCCGTTTCAGGCGGTAAGTTCTTTCTTCTATTTCTACGTCTAGCCATGTTGCTTTTAAAACCATCTTTCTATGTTAAATAAGCATTACATTTTAAACGTTAAACAAAATTTAATCCGGAAAAACTCCTGTCGAAATATACCGGTCACCTCTGTCACAAATAACAACAACAATTGTTGCATGGCTTAAACGCTTTGAAAGCTCTAAAGCAACATGAGTGGCCCCACCAGACGAGACACCACAAAAAATGCCTTCTCGCTGCGCTAAGGCTCGCATTGTCTGTTCGGCTTGCTGCTGATTAACTTCAAGAATGTCGTCAACACGTGAACGATCATAAATTTTTGGCAAATACTCTTCAGGCCAACGGCGGATTCCTGGAATTTTAGAATCACCTTCCGGCTGAACACCAATCACCTGAATATCATTATTTTTTTCTTTTAAGTACATTGAGGTACCCATAATCGTTCCGGTCGTCCCCATTGAACTAATAAAGTGGGTTACCTCTCCTGACGTGTCGCGCCAAATTTCAGGTCCCGTGCCGTTATAGTGCGATAAAGGGTTATCTGGGTTAGCAAATTGATCCAAAATCGTGCCTTTGCCCTGCTGCTCCATCTGCCTTGCTAGATCGATCGCCGCCTCCATACTGCCAGCGGCCGGTGTTAAAACAATATCGGCCCCGTAAGCCTTCATTGATGCACGCCGTTCTGCACTCATGTTATCTGGCATGATGAGTGTCATTTTGTAGCCTTTAATAGCCGCAGCCATTGCCAAAGCGATGCCTGTGTTTCCGCTAGTCGCTTCAATCAAACGGTCTCCAGGCTTAATATCACCACGTAACTCCGCTTGTTGAATCATGTTAATGGCAGGCCTATCTTTAACAGAGCCTGCTGGGTTATTACCCTCAAGCTTCAACAAAATAGTATTTGTTGTTGAGTCCATCCGCTGTAACCTGACGAGCGGCGTGTTTCCAACAAAATCTTCAATGGTTGGGTAAGTCATTTACTCTCTTTAAAACAAAAATTGGCACAGAAGACTATCATACCTTTACGACGTAGCTAATAATTTTGAGTTATGTCCTTAAGGCCATCGACTTATGCTAAAATTTTTTTAAAAATTACATAAAAAAATAGTTGCCTAATGAAGATAGTTAAAAGCCCCCTTTTTGCTAGAAAAAATCTCTTATTCGCTTTTTATATTGCCTTCATCACACCTTTTGCCGTTGCAAATGAGATAAACGATTTATCTTTTTTTAATACCGAGATTCCTATTGTCTTATCTGCCACTCGGTTAGCACAACCACAAACCGAAGCACCGGCAACGATCACCATCATTGACCGTCAACTGATCAAACTATCGGGGGCAAAAGCCATTCCCGAATTATTTAGATTAGTACCCGGCTTTCATGTTGCTCACTTTCGTGGCAATGAACCTGTTGTTGCTTATCAGGGGCTTAGTGGTGAATTCCCCCAAGGCGTTCAAGTATTAATTGATGGGCGCTCTGTTTATAGTCCCCTTTTTGGTGGTGTTGACTGGTCAAATCTTCCTATCATGATGGAAGATATTGAAAGAATTGAAGTTATCCGTGGTCCGAACGGCTCCTCCTTTGGTTCGAATGCATTCCAAGCAGTCATCAATATCACCACATCACATGCGGTGCAAACAAATGATTTTCAAGTTAAAAGCACGCTCGGTGAAAGGGGCTATCAACGCACGCTCCTAACTGGTAGCCATTCCTTTGGAGATATCGACGTTAGACTCTCCGCTTCACACATTGATGATAACGGCTACGCCAATAATGATGACGATAGCCGTCATGACTCGCTGACCGGGCGATTGGATTACCAAATTACTCATCTCGATAGCTTGCAATTGAATTTCGGTATCATCAATACCTTAAGGGAAACACATACACCTGGCACTTTATTAGATCCTTTTGACCCACCTAGAAACACTGATGACTCGCAGCATTCAATTCATGCTAAATGGGAACATTCAACACCTGATGATCAACTGTTTATTACTCAAGCTTCCTATACCAGACACCTACACAAAGACAAATTTACAACTTTCTTTGATGCCAACAATATAGGTTTAGGCTTTATGGGGAGCTCCGTTAGTCGTCTCGACTTCACCGAGTACTTTGATCGATATGATATGGAATTTGAGCATCAATTTCATTTTAATGATCAAGTTCGCGTTTCTTGGGGCCTTGGCAGTAGAATCGATCGTGTCTATTTACCTCTTTTACAAAACTCTACACAGAAACTTGATAATTCTATTCAGCGCATCTTTAGTAATGTTGAGTGGCGCCCCGAACATAATTTAATTATCAACATGGGCGCACTTTGGGAGCATTCTCAATTATCAGGTGATGATCTGTCACCACGGTTGGCAGTAAACTACCTGCTAACGCCTTCACAAAGTATTAGGTTTTCTGCCTCTCATTCCATTAGAGCTCCAGTCTTAGTTGAAAATAATTTAAATGCCGATGCGTCAATAGACTCTATTAGCATACCGGGGCTGGTATTGAATCAACCTTTATTACGAACCAAAGCTGGGCTTGACCCTGAAACAGTAGACTCACTCGAAGCAGGCTACCATGGTTTGTTTTTTAATAATGCACTCACCGTAGACCTTAAGTTATTTAGAAATGAGTACGACAACCTGATTGACGTAAAGGGCCTAGCAACTGACGCGACCCTGTCACTATTTGGCATCCCTATAGCTACCGCTGACCTTGGCACCAAAGTTCAAACAGTCGACAACCTGCATTATGCAAATATAAACGGCTATGAAATTGAACTGAACTATCGACCCGATGCAAATAACTTAGTTCACCTAGGGTATGCATACAACCATACCAATGTTGGGAGAATCACTCACAATGATATTGAAAATATTCGCAGCTCTGTACCAAAAGATGTTTTTAATATTTTGGCCTCCCATACGTTTGATAATAATTTATGGGCTAGCATTGCTTTCTACTACACTAGTAGCATGGAGTATTTAGACTCGGGTAACCCACAAGGTCCGTTAAGGCGCTTAGATATTAATACAGGTAAATCATTTAACCTATCACAACGCCAAGAAATAGACCTTAGCTTTAACCTACAACTGGCTCTTGATAAAAACAAAGACTTCCTGAATGAATTTGAACTCGATAACCGAGCATTTGTCGAACTAACCTATAGGTATGACTAAAAGGACGACAGTAATACAAGTTAAGACATGGAATGTTGCACAAAAAACTCTAGGTATTTACTAACCAGCTTATTACTGGTCGGCTTTATTTATGTGCCTTATGTTGAGAATCAATACCTATTTTCAATGTTCCCTCGATTACTCTTCTTCTACCTAATTTTGAATAGCCTCACACAGCAATGCTCCTTAGCTAAGCTATTAATAGCATGATGACTATAATTTTTAATGCTTTTTTGATAGCTAAAATTATCTGCCTAACTTTCGGCATTAAACTTAGTCATAGTCATAACATATTCTCCTATGTTGTTAAGCAACAATTATTCGCAGAACGTCTAAAAAGGAACCGACTCCTCACCAAAGGCAACTCCACGTATCAAACCATTGCTAATATTCGACTGTACTTTAAACTATCGAAAAAGCTAACTAATGGAATCCGTTTTAGCTCATCATTAGCATCCAATAAAAAGCAGCCTCTTCATCAATACGTAGTCACCAATAACCAAATGCATCAAAGGATAAAATAGCGTGCTGATTAACACCCATCAGCCCAGAAAATTTTATAGTGTCTATCTAGCAGTGGCTTTACTGCTGATGCCTATACCCTTACTTGCACAAAATTTGGTTATCATTTCTGATAACGCTAGCCATTATCAAACCACCTATAAAACACTTATTACGAACCAGCTATCTCAAGACCCCAGCATACAATTACGAAACATACCGACCAGCTCATTAAGCACCGAAACGCTAATAAAAGACTCACCCGACATCCTGATTAATCTCGATAATAAAGCCATAAAAAAACTCGTGGAATTGAATATACAAACCACAACATTTCACGCCTTAACAACATTATCACATGCTAAAAAGAACATCCCATGCTTACCGTCATGCCGAGAGCTTCGGCCTAATCACTTTTTCTTTGTCTTGGATCAGCCACCAGCTAGACAATTAAATTTAATACAACGTCTTAGCCCTTTATTTAAAAACATTGGTGTTATTGTCACTCATCAATCAAAAGATCAGCTAACACACTTAAAGAAAATTGCCGCGGATAAAAAATTAACCATTAACGAACACCTTAGTAATTCAAAAAATGTAAATTCCCAAATAGGTCGTGTTTCACAATCTTCGGACATCATTCTCGCAATAGCCGATACCGATATTTATAACGCCACGTCTCTTTCACAAATCCTACTAACCAGTTACCGTTATGGAACACCCATCATAGGTTTCTCTAAAGGCTTTATAAGAGCCGGGGCTATTGCAGGAACAGTCAGTAGCCTCGAGCAGTTGGCTAAGCATTTAACCGAAACAATCTTCGCCCTAGAGGACGCAAAGAAGCCTCTGGCAAACAGTATTGTTTACCCTAAATATTTCAGCGTTATTTCCAATAGAAATGTCGCAAAAAGTTTAAACCTACATTTCCCTAACGATAAAGCATTACAAGCGCAATTAATCAGCTATGAGTTTGATAAGTAGGTTTCAATTACAAGATAAGCTGCTTCTCCTAGGCGTTATGCCAGCAGCCATCGTAGCCATTATATTAGCCACCTACCTAACCTCAACGCGTTTAAATGACATGTACGATTTATTGCATAAAACGAATGAGAACTTATGTCTTTCAATAGCCAAGTCCAGTGTTAATGGTGTCTTTTCTGGGAATTTAGCGGCGCTCGATGCAGTTGTCCGTTCAGTAGTTAATGAGCCAGATATCCTCTCTATTAAAATTACAGACAGTGCGGGAACGGCTCTTTCCTATGCAAGCAGTGATATTGCAACACCCTCATTACTATCCAACCCATCAAAAGAAATTGTTCAACCAATCACACTTAAATCAATTGAAAACACGGATGAATTTGATAGCTTATTAGTTGGCCCACCGGTTGAAAAAAATGAAACCATTGGTTACGTCACACTCACGCTTTCATATGAGGCTATTCAACAACGGCAATATAATATTTTATCTAACACAATCTACATCACCTTATTTTTACTATTGGTAATCGCTCTTATTGCAAAATACTTCAGCGCAACAATTAGTCGCCCCATTCTAAAATTAACACGTGATGTAAAAAACATTACTAAAGGCAACTATACTCCACCACCTAACACCCCAAATATCAGTAGCAAAGATGAAATTGCCACACTCGAGAGCGGTGTTCATGAAATGGCTCAGCAAATTAATAATCACCAACGGATTCTGAAACAGAGGGTCCTTGAAGCGACGCAAGAGTTAAGGTCTCAAAACGACAAGCTTTTTTCTGCCCAAGAAGAAATCCTCAAATCCGCCGATGCAAAATCACGGTTTATTTCACATATAAGTCATGAAATACGAACTCCGTTAAATGGCATTATCGGCTTTCTTGAAATCATTCAACAAACCCCTCTTGATGATGAGCAACTGAAATTGGTCAATGCGTCTCATTTATCATCAAAAAATTTACAAACCATTATTAATGAAGTATTAGATTTTACCCAGCTTGAATCTGGCAAAGTACTTATTCATAAAACAAATTTTGAACTGAAAAAAGCAATACAAGATGCCATCTTGCTTTTATCTGCCCAAGCAAAGGAAAATCACGTCAGCATTAATTATCAGCACGATGCCAATGTCCCTGTGGTTATTAATCAAGACCACGTCAAGTTTGGTCAAATACTTATTAACCTACTTAGCAATGCTATCAAGTTCAGTCACCAATCATCTGTTATCGTTCGCTTAAAAATGAACCCTTACAAGCAGGATGTTATTGATATTAGCATCATTGATCACGGTATCGGCATCAGTGGACATAACCTCAAACAGCTTTTTCAAGAATACTCTCAACTTGATGGCGCTACTAGCGACCAGGGAACAGGTCTTGGCTTAGTAATTACTAAACGCCTGCTAAATGCACTTCACGGCAGCATTAAGGTAGAAAGCACCTTAGGCGAAGGCTCTAATTTCACCTTCAGTCTACCCTTTACACAGGTGAAAGATAGCTACCAAGCTATTAATAAACCCATAGCGATTGAACACCCTCTGCCCGACCTAAGTTCTTTAAATATATTAGTTGCAGACGACAACGAAATTAATCGATTATTGTTGAGTCATTTATTAGAAAAACAACACGCTAATGTCACCTGTGTTAACGATGGCCAACAAGCCATTGAACTAGCCTTCAAGCACCCCTATGACCTGATGCTATTTGATTTAAGAATGCCTTTAAAAATGGGCAATGAGGCACTTTTTGAAATACGTAACCACCCACAAAACCCTAACTATAAAACACCCGCCATTGCTATTACTGCACACATTACCTCAGGTGAAGAGAAGGCACACCACATCAGTTCATTTGATGGGTACCTAATAAAACCTATTGATCAAGTACACTTTTTCGCCTTAATTGAGCAATTACTTAGCGAACATGATTTTGATACGCAGCCTTTTATATCAACCACTACAAATGGCGACTCAGCCTCTAACAGTCAACCGTTTGATTATCATTTAGCTAAAAAAAGCATGAATGCGGACCATTCGTTTATGTTAATTATGCTTGAGAAGTTTTTATCTGAACTCCCCAAACAAAGCGAAGACATTTCAGAGCTGATTGGGCAAAACAACATAGTGGATGCAGCAGAAGCAGTCCATAAAATCCACGGTTCGGCAGCATATTGTGGAACACCTTTATTAAAATCAGCAGCGAAAAAACTTGAGCTTGTATTGAGGGAAAACGATAAAAATAATACTCAAAAGTTCCACAAGATTTTTTGTAATGAAATACAGACATTGCTTACATTAAAAAGCGACATTCTTACCTTGCTGCAAACCCTTACTAATAATCAAGAAACTTAAACAACTTTCTTATAACGTGCCCATAGCAACCATGACATGGCGCTTTAATCAATCAAGAAACCCTAATTACAGTTAAGTAGAAAACCTTAATCCCTCTGCATTAATACTCATACTCTATTAATACGCGCAACGTACTATCAGGGCCTTTATAACCTAAGCCAAATATGGAGCCTACTTCCCAATGCATTTTTTTCGCATGAGCTAAGCGAATATCACCCATTACAACAGGGCCTACCGCCTGGCCATTTTCATTACTATAAAACTCAATGGCAGGTTCTAACTTTTCTGAATACCGGTAGCGTGCCTGAAGAGCTAGCGACGATTCAAGCTCATTCTTTATTTCATTCCCCCACTCATACTCAATAATAAAATTGGCGGCACCCACCCATTTCCCCCACTCTTTTTCGATTAAAAGACCACTGGATAAGCCCCAAGTATCATCATGCTGCTGATGCTCAAGTTCAAACAAAACACCCCAGTCAGCATCGTACTCACCTTGTTCAGTTAACTGCCATTTTACTTCCAGCTCTAAGGCCTCTAAAGAAAAGTGCCGATCGTTATCTTCTGCAATAAGATAACCCTCAACGAACAAGCTATCCGATAATGATTTACCGATACCAAGCCGGTGAAGTTGCTGCCCATCTCCTGATAACATTCGCCATTCCAACTCCCTTTCTAACGGTTGAATATACGGGTGATAAACTTTATCTACCGAAAATTCCGATGCTGCTACACTAACGGATAACAATGCTAGGCAACACGTTAGTACGGTTACCTTTCTCACTCGTCCATTTCCCACTTAAAGGTTTTAAACGTCTTAAAAGCTAAGGCCGATGAAAGCATTAAACTTAAAAAATACCCACCTACTTGAATAGGCGTTGGCGTTGATTCATAGCCAAGCAAGGCATATAAAATTTGCCCTATAACAGAGCCCTCACTCACCCATGATGAGGTGTTCCATAATGGTGCTTGACTGATCAAAATATCCGCCTGAATTAACAATTGAAATGCTTGAGTGGTCATACTCGCGCTGATTAGAACCAGCGCAACTAAACTAACAGCAACCCCCTTCCTAGGACGCAAATTGATCATTAAATAATACATAAACACTCCCACACTGAAGCCAACTCCAGCTCCAATAAAGCTGCCTGCAAGCACTGTTTCTAATAGCTGCTCATTACCTATAAAACCTTGAATATAAATGATTATTTCTGACCCTTCGCCCACTAAAGTGGCCGATAAACACCCAGCAATCGCCCATACAGTTATTTTGTAATAAGGTCGCCTCCCCATTGAAAAAATTAAAAATAACAAACAAATAAACGTCATTAGGTGCATGCACGCATTCAAAATTTCTTGCCCAACACCATCAAAAAACATCGAAATAGATGCAATATGACGAGCATAAAAAATTGATAACACCCCACCTAAGCCCAAAGAAGAAAGAAAGTAACGACGCGGTAATTGCAGTTTCTGAGATAGCACTAACAGCACACTGACTATAAGCGCTGCTTCAAATACTTCCCGTAAGATAATAATGACTGAATTGATAAGCATAACGTTACTTTACAATGACCTTGCCCTGAGCTGTTTTAGGAAAAAACTCACCAAAAAAGGGGTATTCACCCGCTGGTAATGGACCTATAAAAACAACGCCTTTTGAATGTCCTGGAATAACTTTCTCACGGTTAAGCTCATAACTCTCAAACTCCTCTGCTGTCTGGTCTTGGTTATCAATTAACAGCTTTACTTTGGTATCGACGGGAATTTCAACCGTGGACGGGTAAAACAGGTGATGACGAATGACAATATTAACTGTAGGTGCCGCGAAAAGCGGGGTTATTGCCAACATTAAGCAGATGATGAGTAATATGCGCATAGGTGCCCTTAAATAGCTGGAAATTCTACCATCACGTTTAAACCACCTAATTCAGCTGACACTGCCAGTTCAACCTTAGCCCCATGAAAAGTAGAAATATGCTGCACAATGGCTAAGCCAAGTCCACACCCTAATATACCGGATGCATGTCTATCTCCACCCACCCGATAAAATCGTTCAAAAACACGTACCCGATCTTCTTCTGCGATGCCTGGCCCAGAGTCTTCTACGCAAAGCATCACAGCATTGTCTTTGGATTTAATATTTACCGAAATAACACCCTTTGCTGGCGTATATTTATTGGCATTAAGAATTAAGTTTTGCAATAAACTCTCTAGTGCAAATTCATTACCTTTGATAAGGCATACAGGCTCTGCATTCAAACTTATTCTTTGCTGCTTTGACTCAAACCGCATGTATTCGTTGGCAATCACCATCTTAGCAATATCAGTTAAGTTTAACGGTTCCATTTGCTGAGCAGCTTGATCGGCTGAATGTTGATATAAACTCAGTATCTGCTCAATCACATGCCCCATTCGTTCCACTCCCTCTTTCAAAGGTTCTAGATCGCCATCAGTTATGTCCTTAGTAGACATTAGGTTGTGTAACTGCACTTTTAAGGAGCTAATAGGGGTACGCAACTCATGCGCCGCATCCGCAGAAAATTGCTGCTCACGTACGAATGCATCATTTAAGCGATTGAATAAGTCATTGATTGTTATAAGTAATTGCTCTAATTCTTTGGGTTGTTGTTTAATCGAAATTGCAGACAGATCATCCGCTTTCTTATCACCGAGTTGCGTGGTTAATTCACGTAAAGGCTTTAAACCAAAACCCACCGTTAACCAAATAATAAAGGCGGCCAATGGGATAGCCATCACTGTTGGTTTGATGGCAGATAATACAATTTTATCGGCTATTTCATAACGTAAGTCGATACGTTCCCCTGTGATCACCCAGCGTTTAAAAAGCCTGTCTTGTAATATGTAAGTACGCCAACGAAAGTCTGCGTAGTTTTCATCATGAAAGCCTTCCGACAATTGACTGTTAAACATTTGGTGTTCAGGCGCATTACCGGAGCGCGCAATAAGTACGCCATCATGCGACCAAATTTGAAAAAAAACCGAAGGCTTAAGGTCGAGTGTTTTTTCAACCCTAGGCGTGAGATCATGATTAGCATGTACAATAATGCTGGCTAAGTTTTTAAGTCGCTCATCAAACAAAGCATCCGTTTTAGCAAGACTCGAGCGGTAGCCTAGCAATAACGATAAAAACGTCACCGCGGTAATAGTCGCTAACAGTGTTAACAATAAAAAGGTACGAATTGACCTCATGCTGGCTTCACTATATACCCAACACCTCGAAGTGTTTTGATAAAACCTTTAGGTAACTTTTTTCTAAGATGATGAATATGAACTTCTATCGTATTACTCGCCACCTCTTCATTCCAGCTATACAGTTTTGACTCCAGGCTTTCGCGTGTTAAAACACGCCCAGCATTTTCCATCAGTGCCTTTAACAAGGTAAACTCACGACGCGATATATCCACCGCTTCGTTGGCAACCGATAAACCATAACAAGCCGTGTCTAATTCAACGTCGCCGATCTGAAGGCCTGCATGTTTGGAGCTACTAGAACGGCGTTCAACAACTCTTAAACGCGCCAACAGCTCATCCACTTCAAATGGTTTTGCTAAATAGTCATCCGCCCCTAAATCCAAGCCCGACACCTTGTCATCAATCGATGATCTAGCCGTTAAAATAAGTACCGGCAACTGCGCTGTATGCTGCCTAATGGCCCGCAGTACATCCAAGCCATCTATATCAGGCAGACCCAAGTCTAAAATCACAATATCAGTCGGCTCAGTTTTAACGACGTTTATCGCTTGTTGGCCATGCTTCAAATGATTAACCACAAAACCTTCGTGTGTGAGCGTCTTTACCAAGGCGTTAGCCAATGCTACATCGTCTTCAACCAATAAAATATTCACTTGTTCAGTTTAAATGCTAATTAATTTCATGCAATGCTTCATTTATTTCATGCCGGCGGCCGCTATCTGCAAGCGCTCTGCCTGGCCTTGCTTTAGCATCGAGTGCTTTTATGAAGCTAGCTTGAGCTTGTTTTTTCTCACCTTGATCCAGCAAAAACAAAGCATAAAAATAATGACTATCAATGCCGTTTGGATCAAGGAGTATGCCCTTTTGAAGGTACCTTTTTGCTTGTTCGTCATTGCCAAAACTAATAGGCCAGCCTGGCGCTTTAAAATATAATGTTCCCAAGGTTGTATATGCTGAGCCAGACAACGCTTTATCATCTAATAAAATAGATTTTTCCAAATCTTTTTTTGCTTCTTTTATTAATGATAACGCACTCAGGCCACCCTTAACGCCTGCGAAACTTGATTTAATAATACCCCGCCAAATAAGCACTTCCGCCGATGCCGGATGCAACTTAACTGCCTCGTTAGATTGCTCTATTAAGCTGTCAAACGCTTCTTCTTGCTGCGCCCCATTCAATTGGTAGTTAGCTTTTGCCCAATCTTTTGCCAAAAGAGCCACATCCTGTTGAACATCTGCCAAGACGGTAGTTGATGATAAGAGCAAAACGTAACACATTATTTTCGCAATATTTTTCATCCTAAACTCCAATTTAGGTTACTCAGCAACCTTTAGTGTTTGCTCACTGTTTATCCGTAGATTGAACAGCCAGCGCTTAATAACATCATTGATAAGCCAATGCACCACTACTCGTCACGCTGTTTTATATATTTATAAGTACGCTTACCTTCTATGCTAATGTCTTTTCAGGCTGTTCAGTTAAACTACAAAAAATATCACCATAGAGTCGATAAAACTGTTTGGCACAACGAATAATAAGCTGCTGCTCAGCTGGCTCATTTATTTTATTCATTAAGCTTTCAAAAAATTGAACATGATCCTGATCGAGTGCGCCATGTGAGCGTAAATAACTAAACGCCTCATCAGGTAAACTCAATGCCTCTTGAATGCCATCTGCCGCTCTATCGGCTGTTGTGACACTGGTTCCCTCTAACACATGAACCATACCAAAAAAACCCAAGGGGTTAACACGGTTAATAACATCATAGGCATACGCAACCATTAATTCCGTTTCAAAGGCTGGCGCGTCATGCCGAACTCTTTCTTTATCAACCCCACACACAGCAAGGTCGTTTAAAATCCATTCTTGATGGCCTAACTCTTCTTCGATGTATTCTGCCAATGCATTACGTAGCCACTCTTTTTCCTCTGGAATTCTCGCACCTGCTGCCATTAATAATGGCACCGTATGTTTAACATGGTGATAAGCCTGTTCTAAAAAAGCGATATATTCCTCTTTTGAGATTGTTCCAGACACCGCTTTGTTAATAATCGGGGCCGCCAACAGTTGATGACGCTCCTGCTCGGTTTGTTGCTGCAATTGATGAAAAAAGGCCATTGTCCTTACTCCGAATATAATTGATGTATAGTTGATTGATACTGCCTCAAAATAGCCTCCCTAACGGGTCTGCCATTAGAGGTCATCGTGCCTGCTGAAAAACTCATCGGTTGTGGTAGTACCGTCCATTTTTTAACCCGCGCATAATTAGGCAGTGAGCGATTCGCTTTGATAATACTATCCTTTATTATTTCTTCAGGCATTGCTTCGTCCCTTAAGGATATTAGTGCGATGCAGTGTGGCCGTTGATCGCCAAACACGACACACTGTTTAAGCAAACCATCGCTTAATAAAACGCCTTCAACCCATTCAGGGCTAATATTCCGACCATAACTTGAAATAAGAAGGTTTTTTTTACGCCCATTGACATATAGATACCCTTGTTCGTCTAAAAACCCCAAATCGCCCGTTCCAATTTCTGCTTTTCCCCATGAAGCAGGCTCTCCTACGTAACCTAGGAACGGGTTTCCATAAACAATAATTTCATCGTCCACAATGCGTACTTCAAGGTGCGGCAAGGGCTTGCCAACCGACCCCGCTTTATTATTTTTAGCTGAATTTAAACTCACAACCGAAGCACACTCAGATAGCCCATATCCTTCATAAACGGGCAAGCCATACGATTGCGCTTGCTGAATGAGTTGTTGAGACACTTTGCTACCACCGACAGCCATAAACGCTATGGACGAGGGTAGCGTCCAACCTTTTTTTACAGCGCCAACGATAGCCAATAGTATTTCTGGTAATAAAATTAAACTAACGGGCTGATATTTTTCAATCGTTTCCAGCAAAGTTGATAACTTAAAGTCACTGCTGCCATTAAAGCCTAATTGATTGCTGGGTAAGGCAATAATAGTTCCACCATTTAACAAGGTGACGTACGAACCCGCTGTGTTTTCAAGTAAGGTACTAAACGGTAATACTGATAAATGCTTCCCGACTGGCAATTGTAATGAATCATGAGTAGCTTTCGCGACCGCAAACTGCTGCTTGTTCGATAAGCAAACACCTTTAGGCTCTCCTGTTGAACCCGATGTAAACGTTATTTTCGCAGTAGAAACGGGTAATTCGCTATCCGCTATATTTTGCAAATCACTACAGAGTAAATCCCCAATCAATACCTCTGTATTCAATAACTCCATAACGTTCGATAAACTATCATTGCGTTTATGAACCAGCGCACATGTGCCCGATTTTTCAATAGCAAAGGCTAATTGCTGCTGAGAAAAAAATGCCGGCAAGGGTAACAAGGCCACCCCTGATACATTAGCAGCAAGGTCAACTAACAACCACTCCGGCGAATTATCACAAAACAAGGCCAATACTTTATGCTGATAACGTACTAAAAACCTTGATATAACATTAACCCCATTCAGCAATTCTTTATAGGTGTATGCTTTTTTTTCGCCAACAATGGCTATATCACTTGGCCGCTGTTTGGCAAGCTCTTTAATTTCGTTCCAAAGCATTACCGGTCCAAAGATACTCGCAATACAAGCTGATCAATTGTGGACTGATAATTAGTCATCACAAAACCTGAAACCGGATGACTTTTCAATATTGCATAAGCTTTTTTTATATCGCCTGCAATAACTTTGGGTTGGTTTTTGTAATAACTGCCCCATGAACCACTATCAAACGCAAGACTTTCGGCTTGGGCATCACAAATATCAATACACCCAATATCCAGTTCCGAAATCATAGATTGAACTTGCTTAGTTGCGGTAAATAATGCCCAATCAATATCTAATTGATAGAGTGTTGACACTATTAAAACAAACAACATTTTACTGGTACTAGGATAACTCGATGTTAAGTTACCAATTTCCGCTATCTTCTGCCGGTCAACATTAAGGTTGATCAGCCGACTAATCACTAACTCAGCCTTATCATCTAAATATTGTTCTAAAAACATTGGGTTATCGATCTCAGCCGGATAGAACCCAAGCACTGATGTTATATTTTTTTTGGTTTCTGCAGATAATAAATAAGGTAAAAAACTCTTTATCTGCGCGGCATGGTTTTTATAAAATTGCTTTGTAATATATGCTTCTACATTAGCTCGTTGCGGTGATTCAAGGCCTGTTAAAACAACAGATAAGTGAGGTAAAAAAACTCGTTTGCTTGCTTCTGAATCAGCACGTTGTTTGCTACCCTCTGATTCACTTTGTAGTGCACTCATAACCAATCCTTATTCTCATAGACTGGTTACGAGTGTACTTGTTGAAAATTAAGCCAATCTTAAGAGAATTGGAATAAATGCAAAAACATAATAAAAACCTATATTCCCCTGAACATCGCCTTTAATACGTTACAGCTTATGCTGTAGGCCTAAGGTAGCCTACAAACAAGTATTAACGAATTGATAAATTTAAGGCACATTAGGATTTTCTAAAAAGTTACACCTTGTTAAATAACAAGGTCACGTGAGTTTCAAGCCGAGCTTCTATTTAACCTTTTTCCAATAAAATATTTCTTTCAATTGGTCAATCGCTTCTTTTGCGGTTGTGGTTTTAATAGTATCTATCAATTCACCTACTTTAAAGGTTCTATGCTCCTCATAACGCACACCCACTTGAGGCATATTTGCTAAACCAGTTTCTTTTGCATGTTCTTCAAAAGCTTTGTTTTTCCAAAAGAATGCACCCGGCATTGTGGTAGGAATAACCAATGCAAAGAATAAAGAACGCCTAATCACAGCTGTACTAAGTAATGACAGCCCTAATATCAACCAACCCAGCGTTGATGATGGAGAATCAAGCAATAAGCAAGACACAATAATTGAGGAGCCTAACAATACATTACTAATAATATAAGGCCATGCAAAACGGGTTGTTTGTAAGTACCATGAAGCACTACCTTCTCCCTCACTATTTTTAAGATCAGCGGCATGCGCGACGTGCCCTATGGCTTCAAGCAGCAAACCCAGCAATAGTAAAACTACCAAACTAATATATTGTGTAGTATTGAGAGCATCTGCTATTAACGCAACGAAAACAATCGTTAATGACCCAAGACTCAAACATGTTCCAACAAAAGAACTCGCTGTTTGCCAGTGATCCCAAAATGGGCGTGCCTTAATTCTATATAGCTTATACATATAAAACAGACCTACTGGACCACTGAGTACGCCCATAATGGCAAACAGTCCAATCAATGGCTTAATCTCAAAATAACTAAAAACACTAAACCCAAGCAAGCTGCTAAAAAACAAACTAACCCCAGCAATTTCACGGCTTACCGGTGAATGGCGTAAATTATAAAAACCACGGTAAAAACGATGTGGTTTGCCCAAATGCATATTGAGTTTATAGAAGCCAAACATCAGCAATACATTCATCAATACTAATAACGGCAGATACGCAGCAGACGACTGAATCGCTACTATCGCTTCAACACCCGTAAAGCTACCAAGCACAATGATTAAAAACGCGCCAAGGATGGCTTGTGTTGATAATGTAAAAATGACATGAGAACTTTCATGCGTCATCAGCAAAGCTTTCCAATTCCATTGCTTTTTGACTCCATGCTTTTCATCTACTACCGGTTTATACTTTCCAACCTCTTCATCTTTATGATATTTAAGCGGCATCGAGTCGGTACGCGTCATTTCACGCTTATTTTGTCGCGTTTGCTGAAAACGAATATTCGGATGCGTAATATCTGCTGTTGGAAAACCCGGTATTTCAGCTTGAGCCTGTTCCCTATTTTCTGGCACATTCTCAATGACTCCAAAATCCAACGCATTACCTAAACAGGCTGATACACATGACGGTTTTAACCCCACCTCTAATCGATCAACGCACATATTACATTTACTAACCTCACCTTTAACAGGGTCAAGTTGAGGGGCGTTATAAGGGCAAACCCATGTACAGTAACCACAGCCGAAACAAATATCTGGGTCTTGTAACACCGCACCATATTCAGCAAACTTTGTGTAAGCTCTTGTTGGGCAACCTTTTAAGCAAACAGGGTCATCACAATGGTTACAGGCCATCGAAATATTAAGGCGCTGATAATCTGGGTACGTTCCGCCTTCGACATAACCAACCGAACGGAATGAGATATGAGCAGGGTTATCATTTTTTTCACTGCATGCCGCTTCACAGGCATGACAACCGATACAGTTATCTGCATTTAAATAAAACCCATGCTGTTTATATCGATCTGGGTTTTCGCTAATACCTGTATCACCATTTATATTAAGGCTCACCTCCCTTAACGCATTACCCTCCTCGGCGAGCTCAATATTGTCTCCATATCGGTTTTTTTCTCGGCTTTCTTCTGTCCTTAAAAAAGCATATTTTTGTTCATCACTACGTGTTTCAATCATGGGACTTAAAATGTTCTTGCTTCTAAATTTAATCGTGCAGCAACTTCCTGATTTACATGCTCTATTCGTACTGCGCATTGTTTAAAGGCAGGTTGCCGTGAATGTGGGTCTAATAGTCCTAATGTAAGTCGGTTAACGCAATCAAAAAAGTGAAAGGGAATAAACACCATCGTCCTAGGTACTCGTTGTGTCAACATAACCATAACAACAGCATCACCACGACGTGAAATAACACGCACATAGGACTGATGCTCTATCCCCTGTTCAGCTGCTGTATCAGGGTTCATTTCCATAAATGGCGTTGGACTGTATTTATTGTTATTACCGACTTTTCCAGTTCGTGTACGAGAGTGAAAGTGCTCAACTAACCGGCCTGAATTCAACCAAAACGGGTATTGCTCGTCTGGTTTTTCATTATTATCGATAAACGGTAGCGGAATCAGTTTAGCCCGACCACCGGGATGGCGAAAAGTAGCTGGTTCGGTATACAAGCGCTTTCCACCTTTAAGCGGCTTTTCACCCTTATCCACCTGTTCTTGCGTATAAGGCCACTGAATGCCCTTATTCTGCTCAATCAAATCATGAGTCATACCCGATATATCAACCAGCCGTCCTTTGGATAGTTCGCGCATTTCATCAAACACTTCATGAAAATTATCAGGGAAGTTCATCTTTCTACCCTGTTCAAACTGTTTTGCTAGGCCGTTAAAAATATGTAAATCTGTTTTTGACTGGCCATAGGGTTCTTTTACTTTACGAATAATATTGACCCTCCTTTCTGTATTCGTAAACACGCCTTCCTTTTCAGCCCAAATAGCCGCTGGTAGAAAAATATGTGCATATTGCGTTGTTTCCACATCAAGGTAAGAATCCTGCACTACACAACATTCGAGCTTTTCTAATGTTTTACGAATACGCGCCGTATTAGGCATTGATGTCATTGGGTTTGTACCCACCAACCACAGCCCTTTAATTGCGCCGGTTTCAATGGCAGGAAATATATCTGTTTGTGCAAGCCCCCGTTTCTTTGGGAAAAACTCTGGATCTACACCCCAGTATTTTCCAATATCAATTCGGTCCTGTTCATTTTCTAATAAACGATAGCCAGGTAGACCAGAACACGATGACCACTCTCGTGTTCCCATCGCATTACACTGTCCAGTAATAGACAAGCTGGTCCCACCTTTTTTACCAATATTGCCAGTCAGCAAGCTAAGGTTATTAAGCCCCACCACTCCATCTGAGCCATGCGTGCTTTGATTAATACCCATCGTCCAAATATTCATTGCGGCGCCAGCTTTTGCGTACAAACGAGCAACATTACGAATCGTATCTTCATCAATACCGCATATTTTAGATGCCGTTATCGGGTCATAGTTTTTAACTTCTGCTGCTAATTCGTCAAAGCCAGTAGTATTCGCTTTTATATAGTCTTGATCTTCCAATCCTTCAGCCAGAATGACATGCATTAATGAATTCATTAACACAACGTCTGTACCGGGCGTAATTGCCAAATGCATATCTGCATTTTGCGCCAGCATGGTGACTCTTGGATCAATAACAATTAAAGGAAATTTTCGTTTTTCCTGCGCTTCTTTAAAACGCCAATAAATAATAGGGTGTTGTTCTGGTAAATTGGATCCCCAAGCAATCAGGCAATCGGTATGTTCAAAATCTTCATAACAACCTGGAGGGCCATCTGAACCAAAAGAGCGCTTATAGCCTGATACTGCCGAGGCCATACACAGCGTGGTATTGCCATCGTAGTTATTGGTTCCAATCACACCGCGGGCCAACTTGCCCAAGGTATAAAAACCTTCGGTTAAAATTTGCCCCGTTGATACAATGGCAAATGAGTCTGGCCCATAGGTATCTTGTATGCGTTTGATTTCAGAGGCCATTTTTTCAAAGCTTTCGTCCCAGCTCGCTTCTTGGTATTCATCATGAATATTTGAGCGCATCAGCGGTACGTCACCACGACCTGCTGACTCAAACAATTCGTGTTCAAAAAGGCCTTTTACACATAACTTGCCTCGATTAACATCTGCATCAGCCACTCCTCGACTTCCTACTGGCACACCATCTTTGTCCGTGCCAACTTCAATGGCACAGCCAGTTGAACAATAGCCACAAGTAGCATAGGTCCATTTTTCAATTTTTTTATCCGCGATCGCGATGGGATTTTTTTTATTCCGACCAAATAGCATCTTATTATCTCCCTCGTTTAACCTAGCAACAGTTCGCTTTTACTGACCAACAATGAATCGCCACCCACCCTTAAAGTTATTGGGCGGCCTTCTCGTTTATCCATTTCTACATGTAACAAACTTCGGCGAGTTTCTGCTGTGCCACGATCAATTGCAAAACTATAAGTACCCAGCCGTATATGCTCATGAGAAGCTAGGTAGCCAGCAAAGGTAGGCAAGACCGAACCAAGAGGTGGGTCCTCACGATCGCTGATATTTGGACCCATTAAACGCCCGTGGAAATTACAATCGTCTAGGTCCGTTTTTGCACTAAAAATTAAAATTTCTTGTGCTGCCATAGCGGGTGCTGACGACTCACCCCAAGCCTTCACATCAAAACATGCTTTACGTACATCCGCCTGTGATTTCAGTGGCACAATTAAATAAGGTAAGCCACTCGACACAAGGCGTGTGTAATAGCTTGAATGGTCTATATCTTTCTCATCAATCGATAATAGTTTTGCTAACTCTTGATCCGTGGGTGTAAATCGGTCAACAACAGGCATACTACTTAATGTAAATTGCACATACCGCTTACCATTCGCATCCTTAGAAATATTTGCGGTAACATCTTGGCTATTTTGCTTTACCATAATGCTTGTATAGTCGCCTTCCAAGCTAACTTTTCCAGTTTCCACTAAAACATTGGCAATCGCTAAAATAGGATGTCCTGCAAAATCCTTCTCGCCATCGGGCGAAAAAATTCGAGCTTTAAATGTACTACGGCCCTCATCTGCTTTATAAACGAATGCCGTTTCAGATAAATTTATTTCACGTGCTATACGACTAAGCTGCTCTTCTGGCAGATCCTCCGCATCTGGGAAAACAGCAACCTGTGCCCCTTGAAAAAGCGTATCGGTAAAAACATCGAGAGTGTAATAAGTTACTTTCATTATTTAGCCTTCATTAACTGTTTGTACCGACGACAACTCGGCCATTTATTATTTTTACTGGGTATGCATTAATACAAACACTCTCGTCTTCTAAGCATTGCCCTGTTTCTAGATTAAAGTGCTGTTTATAAATCGGCGATGCCACCACAAGTTCATCACCTATACTGCCAATTATCCCTCTGGATAAAACGTTCACCTCGCTAAAAGGGTCGTAATTACTAAGCGCATAAACTTGTTCGGTCTTTTTCACATAAAACAAAGCTATTTGTCTCTCATCTATCAAAGCAGCTGTACCTGCATTTTCATTTAGATCTGTTAACGCACAGACATCCACTTCACTACTTTTTAATTCATTAACCATTCGTGTATTCATCCGTTTGTTTAAACTTCTTCAAGTTGTGCTGGTATTTCCTCTTTTCGCGCAGGCCGTATTTGATCCCTTTCTGAAACAAATACAATTTGGCTATCGCCTTTGTCAGAATTTACAAACGCTTTAAAGGTTTTTGATTTTTCTTCGTTTTCAACTGTTGTCTTCCACTCACATTGATACGTATCAATAACATTTTGCATTTCTGTTTCAAACGTTTCAGCAAGCCCTAATGAGTCTTCAATGACCACTTCACGCAAATAATCAATGCCGCCTTCTAGGTTCATCATCCATGTAGATGTACGTTGTAATCGATCTGCTGTTTTTACATAAAACATAAGGAAACGATCAATATATTGAATCATTGTTTCGTAATCTAAGCCTGTTGCAAACAAGTCCGCATGTCTCGGCTTCATACCGCCGTTGCCGCACAAGTACAAGTTCCAACCATTTTCTGTGGCGATCACGCCAACATCTTTGCTTTGCGCTTCTGCACACTCACGAGTACAACCCGAAACAGCAAACTTTATTTTGTGTGGTGTGCGCAAACCCTTGTAACGATTCTCTAAATCAATCGCCGTTGTCACACTATCGGCAACGCCATATCGGCACCACGTACTACCGACGCAGGATTTAACTGTTCGTAAAGATTTACCGTAGGCGTGACCTGTTTCAAAGCCCGCATCAATTAATTCTTTCCAAATAACAGGTAGGTCCTCTTGGTGCGCACCAAATAAATCAACACGCTGCCCACCGGTAATTTTCGTATATAAATTATATTTTTTGCCAACCTCGCCCAGAGTAATCAGCTTGTCAGGTGTAATTTCACCACCTGGAATCCGAGGTACGATTGAATAAGTGCCATTTTTCTGAATATTGGCAAGATAACGGTCATTCGTGTCTTGCAGGCCAGTATGTGGAGTTTCTAATACATAATCATTCCAGCAAGAAGCAAAAATAGACGCTAGCGTTGGCTTACAAATATCACAGCCATACCCCTTACCATGTTTTTCGATCATTTCATCGAACGTTTTAATCTTGCCGACACGAACCAAGTGATAAAGGTCTTGGCGGGTATACGCAAAATGTTCACACAAATCTGTATTAACATCCATACCCAGTTTTTCTAACTCTTTATTCAGTACTTGACCAACAAGTGCCGTACAACCACCGCAGCCTGTTGTTGCACTGGTACACTCTTTAAGGCTTGCCATCGTTGTAGCGCCATCAGAGATGGCTTGGCAAAGCGCACCTTTGGATACATCAAAACAAGAACATATTTGCGCAGCATCCGGTAAAGCTTCAACACCTAAACCTGTTGCGCCTGAGCCATCTCGTTGTGGCAAAATTAATGCATCCGGATACTCTGGCAAAGCAATATCGTTCAGTTTAAGTTGTAACAAATTACCGTAATCAACCGTATCGCCAATTAACACCGCACCTAATAAGCGTTTATTATCTTCACTGACGACGATCTTTTTATACACGTCATCTGCACCATTGACATAAGTGTAAATCTTCGCCTTTTCAGTGGTTGCATGCGCATCACCAATACTCGCTACATCCACACCCATCAGTTTTAATTTCGTGCTCATATCTGCACCGGTAAAACTATTCTCCTTGAGTGATAACCGGTCTGCTACAACTTGGGCCATTTGATAACCCGGTGCCACCAAACCAAATATTTTGCCATCCCATAAAGCACACTCGCCTATCGCATAAATGTCTTTATCTGACGTTTGACAATGATCATCAATAACAATACCGCCTCGCTCACCAAGTGTCAGACCACAATCACGAGCAATATCATCACGCGGTCTAATACCAGCTGAAAATAAAATAACATCGGTTTCAATATGTGAGCCGTCAGCAAAGTTCATCCGATGCAGACACTGCTCACCATCAACAATGCCTTGTGTATTCTTTTGGGTATGTACGCTAACACCTAACTCTTCAATTTTCTTACGTAACACTGCGCCAGCGCCATCATCAATTTGTACGGCCATCAACCGTGGCGCAAACTCAACAACGTGTGTTTTCAACCCCAAGTCTTTTAACGCTTTTGCGGCCTCAAGACCCAACAAACCACCACCAATAACAACGCCTACCTTAGATTCTTTACCTGCTTTCGCAATATCAATTAAGTCATCAATAGTTCTGTAGACAAAACAATTTTCCCTTTCATGGCCTGGGATAGGTGGAACGAAGGGAAAGGACCCTGTCGCTAGAACAATTTTATCGTATGAAATACGTTGACCCTTATCGGAGGTAACGATTTTTTTGTCACGATCAATGTGGGCTGCACGATCACCGATATGAACGGTAATATTATTTTTTTCAAAGAAATCCGGCTCAACAAGTGACAGATCCTCTTCAGTTTTACCATTAAAGTATGACGATAGTTGAACACGGTCATAAGCAAACCTCGTTTCTTCACAAAACGTTGTTATATCGTAGTTTTGCATTTCATCGCTGTTTACCATGGACTGTAGGAATTTATGCCCAACCATACCGTTACCAATTACAACTAATTGTTTTTTATTACTCATGCTTTATGTATATCCAAAATTCTTTATAGTCACACATCCATAGCACGCAACATGCCAACATCAACTGCCACCTCTCTAACAATTGATTTTTAAGCAGAAAATTTTTAAAAACATATAAAAAAAGACTGTCAAAACAGTTTTTTGCTTTAGTGCTGTGCAATAAAAACCCCAATCGCATTAACTTGGTGCAAAAAAGCACATTACCCCAAACAAATAACTACAACGACCATTAAGAGTAAGTAAATACTTAGCTGGCATAGCTTTTGCTCTTACCCTCACAATCTATTGAAGGAGACACATTGCAATGTCGCAAAAACTAAATTTATTATCGTTCAAAGGCAATATTCGTATTTTACATACAACTTGGTTTGCCTTTTTTATCAGCTTTATGGTGTGGTTTAACCATGCCCCATTAATGTCTGTTATCAGAGATGTCTTTAACTTAACAGCTCAAGAAGTGTCTGTTTTACTCATCCTGAACGTTGCATTAACAATCCCTGCACGCATTATTGTAGGCATGATGGTGGATAGCTTTGGCCCTCGCCGCATGTTCTCAGGCATACTAATATTCTCTAGTTTTTTATGTTTATTTTTTGCTTGGGCACAAACTTTTGAACAACTTGCCTTAGCTCGTTTTTTACTGGGTTTTGTTGGCGCAGGTTTCGTTGTTGGTATCCGTATGATCGGCGAGTGGTTCCCCGCTAGACAAACTGGTATCGCACAAGGTATCTATGGTGGCTGGGGTAATTTTGGCTCGGCAGGTTCCGCCATGGCTTTACCCGCTTTAGCTTTATGGATAGGCGGTGAGGATGGCTGGCGCTATGCATTAACAGCTACCGCAGTGATCGCTTTTTTCTATGGTATTTTTTATTATTTAAGTGTCACAGATACACCAAAAGGTTCAACCTATTTCAAACCTAAAAAAGTAGGTGGAATGGAAGTCACCAGTAAGCTTGATTTGGCGCTTTACTTAATAATGAGCATGCCCATTTATGGTGCACTCGCATTGCTCACATGGAAACTCTCTCCAAATGGTATGGGCTGGTTAAATGAGCAAGTAGTCATTATCACCTATACATCCATTGCCATTGTCTACCTGTATCAAGCGATGCATATTATTAAAGTTAACAAAGATATTTTCAGCAAAGAAGTGCCTGATTTATTTCGCTATCAATTTAAACAAGTTGCCATTTTAGATCTTGCTTATATGGTGACATTTGGTTCTGAATTAGCCCTAGTCTCTATGTTGCCATTATTCTATATCGATATGTTTGACTTATCGCCTGTAACAGCTGGGCTACTAGCCGCCATTTACCCTGTGATGAACTTAATAGCTCGACCTGGCGGCGGTATGATGAGTGATAAAATTGGCCGCAAAAAATCGCTTGTTATTTTGTTTTCAGGTATTAGCGTTACCTTTTTATTACTCGGTCAAGTTAATGAAACATGGGCTGTACCGTTAGTTGTGGCATGTACTATTTTATGTGGGCTATTTTCTAAAGGCGGGTCTGGTGCAGTGTATGCCATGGTGCCTCTAATTCAACGTCGTATGACTGGCCAAGTCGCTGGTATGGTGGGCGCTTACGGCAATGTAGGTGGCCTTATATTTCTAACTGTTCTTTCTTTTGTTTCTCCGCAAGTCTTCTTTATGGTGATTGGTGGAACAGCCGCCACCGTTTTATTATTTATGTTTATTTTCTTAGAAGAGCCTAAAGGACAAACAGCCGAGGTGCTTGAAGATGGTACAGTAGAACTTATCGATGTGACATAACCCATCAACACCACTAACATGCAATCAGAATCGATTATAGACCTTGGTCAATCATCCGATAAAGGCCTTAAAACGGACAATGAAGACAGTTATGGTGTTTTACTGCCTGAATCACCTGTTTTAGAGCAAAAAGGGGTGGCTGCGGTTATAGCTGATGGTGTTAGTGGCTGTGATGCAGGTAAACTTGCCAGTGAATCTTGTGTAAAAAGCTTATTGGGTGATTATTACTGCACACCTGACACTTGGACGGTTAAAACCTCTGTTCAAAAGGTTTTAACCGCTACTAACCGTTGGATGTTGGGGATGGCACAGCAAGGTGGTGCTAACCAAAAAGGCTTAGCCACTACTATGAGCGCCTTGGTTGTTAAATCTTCCACCGTGCATTTATTCCATATTGGCGATACACGTATTTACCGAATACGCGATAAGCAATTGGAGCTACTCACGGACGATCATCGTTTCTGGGTATCCAAAGAAAAAAATTACCTCACTCGTGCAATAGGCATTGATCTACATTTAGAAATTGACTACAGCCATTTTCTATTGGAAGAAGGCGATACTTTTTTATTCACCACGGATGGTGTTCATGAGTTTGTCAGTGACAACACCATGCTGGCACAAGTAAATAATAATACCGACAATTTTGACCGTGCTGCTCGAAACATTACTGATCTTGCAATGAAAAATGGCAGCCATGACAATGTCACCTGCCAAATTGTCAGGTTTAATCAACGACCACACGTTAATGAACAGGAAATATACCGTAAATTAACTGAGCTACCTTTTCCTCCTGACTTAAGTGCCGGCATGACCTTAGATGGTTACCGAATTGAGCGAGAACTACATGCCAGTAATCGTACACAAGTGTATCTGGCAACAGATATTCAAACACAACAGCAAGTTGTTATTAAAACACCGTCTGTTAATTATGTAGATGACCCTACATTTTTAGATATGTTTGTGCAAGAAGAATGGATTGGCCGCCGAATTGATAACAATCATGTTCTAAAAATTATTGAACAAACAAGGACACGTCGCTTTCTTTATTACGTCACCGAATACATCGAAGGACAAACACTCAGGCATTGGATGAGTGACAACCCCCAACCCAGCTTGCACGATGTTAGAGGCATCGTTAGGCAAATTGCTCGAGGCCTCAGAGCTTTTCATAAAAAGGAAATGATTCACCAAGACCTGAAACCAGAAAACATCATTATCGATACCCAAGGCACCGTTAAAATAATAGACTTCGGCTCTACAAAAGTTGCCGGTGTAGAAGAAATAGCATCTCCCATTCAACGTTTAAATTTATTGGGAACTCAACACTACACAGCACCAGAATACCTATTAGGTCAGCCCGCTAGCTACCGTTCAGACGCTTTCTCTTTAGGCGTTATTACCTACGAAATGTTGACAGGAAATCTCCCTTTTGGGGAAAAATACGGTGAAAAAGCACTTAGTAAATTGCACTATATTCCAATATTAGAAATCGATACGGACATTCCACTTTGGATTGATGGTGCAATCAGAAAAATCGTCAACAAAAAACCTTCAAATCGATACGAGGAAATATCAGAATTTATTCACGACCTCTCACACCCGAATAAATTATTCACCACTGCCGTTCACACGCCATTAGTTGAACGTAACCCTCTCGCCTTCTGGAAGGCAGTCGCGCTATTAAGCTTATTCACCAATGCAGCCCTTTTGCTCATAAAGTAAATCCATGTTTTCATAACGATAACGCTTTTCGCTATCATCTTAGCGACCCTATATCACTAGCGTTTTCTTGATCTACATCCTCTCATGCCAAAAAAAACTAGCTTCTTGAATTAACAATTACATAAATACACGACGCTTCGCAAAATTTTAAGTATGCTTTATGCTAGTTCGAATAACAGCCCATAGCTAAAAAGGGCGCTAATAACTAGCTGGAGGAGCAACCCCATGAACTCACTAACCGCGGCTTGTCTTTTTTTTCTTGGCATGCACTGGATTATTTCTGGCAGCCCCTTGCGTGCTCACATTGTTAACATTCTTGGCGAAACCGTCTTTAAGGTCTTATTCTCGCTGAGTATATTTATTGCTTTAGCTTGGATGGGGTTCGCCTATCAAAGCGCTCCTTATATCGCCACTTGGGGAACAGCTGAAGCCTTAAAACCAGTCAGCATTGGGCTCACCTTCTTTGCCTTTTTGTTATTACCAATGAGTATTTTTGATAAAAACCCAACCTTAATGGGGCTTGTTCCACCCGACCAAGTCACAACCCGTGGCATGGTACGCATCACACGGCATGCAGGACTTATTGGGTTAGGATTATGGGGCTTCGCTCATTTTATTGTCAACGGCGATTGGGCCTCTCACCTTCTGTTTGGAACAATTGCATTTGAAGGGCTTATTGCGCCTATGAATTTAGACCGTAAATACAAGGCTCGGTATGGTGAGTCTTGGGTTAAATTTACCGAACAAACATCCTATATTCCTTTTGTAGCTATTTTAGACAAACGTAATAAACTTGTTTTGAGCGAACTTAATATCTGGGCAGCACTAGCAGGTACCGCCATATTCTTTGCCGTTATGTACTTTCATCAAACATGGTTCGGCGGCTCCCCTTTGATTTAGCCTATACCAATAAACATAAAACCCGTTATTGGCTAAGTAAATATAAAACCAAGATCGTTAACATTAACGTGGTGCTCTTCCAAAAAAGCACAGGGTCACGCTCCATCAAAGGTGGACGAGTTTTATTTATAAACTCTTTATTTGGTTGTCGCAGGTCAAAAATAAACTCTGATAGCTCCCCATATCGCTTATAAGGATCAGGATGCACTGCCTTTTTTAACACATCGTCAAACCATACTGGAATCTCTCTTTCATCATCGAGCACCGTTTTATAATTCAATTTATTTTGCGCCGACTTGCTTTTACACCTCGCCACATCCACGCCATAAGGTAATCGACCTGTTAACATCTGATACGTAATAACACCTAAAGAGAATAGGTCTGAACGGCTTGTACCGCTTTGTCCAAGGAAATATTCTGGGGCAGTATACTGAGCAGTGCCGAGTATGTCGTCTTGCTGCCTTGAACTTGATATGTCCATGATGCCAGCCACCCGTGTCGAACCAAAATCAATAATCTTCACCGTCCCTGTTGAATCGATCATGATGTTGTCAGGTCTTAAATCTTGATGCAGCATCTCCAATCGGTGAAAAGCCCGTAAGCCTTTAGCAACCTGCTCAATAATGCCGCGTACTGTTTCTAAATCAGGCGTAGGATTATCTATCATCCATTGTTTTAAAGTCTGCCCTTCAATAAACTCCATTGCTAGATACAAGTAGTTTCGTTTGCGACTCTGTTTACAGGGTTTCAGCACATGTGCATTATTGATACGTCTGGCAATCCACTCTTCCATTGTAAAGCGCTCTAGATAAGCAGAATCATCTCTTAGATCAACGGAGGGCGTTTTAATAACAACCTGCTCTCCAGTGTCGTCATCAAGCGCTAAATAAACGTGACTACGACTACTTTGATGAATAGCGCGAATAATTCTATACCCATCCATTGTCATGCGAGCATCTAATAACGGGGCAAATGGAAGCTCAGTAATGTGTTGGTAAAGCTCACTTGTCTCATGATCTGGTAGTGCATCAATACGAATAATTTGCGCCGTTAAATTATCATCGCTACCTTGTTCATATGCTGTATTAACAATAAGCTTTGCCGCCTCATCTAATTGATCGGCGTGCTCATTTATTGTATTAACGATAAACGCATCATTAACAAACTCATACACCCCGTCTGTTGCCAAAAAGAATATATCACCTTCTGCCACAGCCATGCTTTGATAATCAATATCGAGTTGTTGCTTAACCCCCATTGCTCGGCTAAGGTAACTTTTACCCTCTGCTACCCATAATCTATGATCGTTGGTAAGCTGTTCTAACGACTGATCATTCAGGCGATATACTCGGCTGTCTCCAACATGAAAAATGTGTGCTGTTCTTGACTTAATAACCATGGCACTGCACGTGCACACATAACCACGATCTTTATTAAACCGGTGTGTACTTTGTTGGCTTTGGGCGTATAGCCAAGAGTTGGTAGCCCTTAGCACCCGTTCAGCTGATTGTTTAACAGACCAAGTCTCAGAAGTGCAATAATAATCCGAGATAAAACCACTCACCGATGATTCACTGGCAATATGGCTTACATCACTACTACTGATACCATCGGATAAAACAACCGCTATGCCCTTAGATGTTAGCATCGGCTCATCAGGAATATAAACACCATGAAAGTCTTGGTTTATATCCTTTTTACCTTTATCTGAATATTGACCTACGGATATGTTTAATCGATTTGTCATTTTAAATAAAGGCCAGCCTAAGCTTAGGCTGGCCTTGGTCCATCAGTTGTTTAATGGAAATGATTATATAGAACGATTTGGACTGGTTCTAACATGAGTGAAGTATAGTGGAAGCCCTACCAAGCACAAACCACCAGCTAGGTTGCCAAGTACTGTTGGCAGCTCATTCCAAACTAAATAGTCAACAAACGTAAACTCCCCACCCATAATCATTGAAAATGGGAACAGGAACATATTAACAATTGAGTGTTCAAAACCCATAAAGAAGAACAGCATAACAGGCATCCACATCGCTAACATTTTACTGGTAGCAGAAGTCGAAATCATTGCACCAACCACACCCATTGAAACCATCCAGTTACATAACATGCCGCGAATAAAAATCGTAAACCAGCCATCAACACCGTGTGTTTTATAGCCTAACGTTCTAGACTCACCAATCGTACTGACTTTGGCAGCAATAGCGCCTCCATCGACACTGTAGCCGTAGGTTAAGATAAACGACATCATAAACGCTGTTGTGAGCGCTCCTGCAAAGTTACCAATAAACACAAGCCCCCAGTTTCTAAATACTTGACCGATGGTGACACCTGGCCTCTTATCAATTAATGCTAATGGCACTAAGGTAAATACCCCTGTTAATAGATCAAACTTCATTAAGTACAGCATGATAAAACCCACAGGGAACAAAATAGCACCAATTAATGGAGACCCCGTTTTCACAGCAACCGTAATGGCGAAAATGGCGGCAAGCCCAAGAATAGCACCGGCCATAAAAGCACGAATAAACGTATCTTTTGTCGACATATACACTTTGGATTCACCAGAATCCACCATTTTTGTAACGAATTCACTCGGCTCTAAATATGACATTTTATATACTCCAGTTTTACAAATTAATTAAATGATTAGTAACTTTTATACGGAAGAAACTTCCCACTCATTACAATATTCACACGATCACCCAATGGGTCTGGTTCACGTTTAAGATCCATGCTGAAATCAATAGCACTCATAATTCCATCACCAAACTCCTCATGTATCAGTTCTTTAAACGTCGTTCCGTACACATTAACTAGTTCATAAAAACGATAAATTAAAGGGTCTGTTGGAACGGCTGTAGGTAAGGAGCCCTTATAAGGAACTACTTGTAATTGGGTCGTCGCATCAACAGGCAAATTAAGCATCGTACCAAGTGTCTCGGCTTGCTCTTTCGTTAATGTCATTTGCCCTAATAAAGCCGCCGTTGTCCATTCTTTACTCTTATCTATCGCTTTTGCTAACTCAGACCAGGTGAAACCCATGGCAGATTTTTGTAAGATAATTAATTCAGTTACCTCATTACGTGTCATTGCAAACTCCTTTATAAATAGTCTAAATAATGATTACCAACCTCTAGTGCCGTAAAATTAGTTCTACCTCGTCGCACTTTAAGTTTACTTAAAGCAACTACAATGCCACCCTATTTTTTTTAACACCTTCTTATTAAAAAAGACTTTAGAATCAATCTATTAAAAATAAATATTTTTATACTTAACTCGAATAATAAATGTCTAAATAAATTTATTTTCAAATTTAAGAATCCATATACTCTACTGCACTATATATGCGCAACTTTCATCATGCAGCGCACCATAAATGTGCCTTATATACAGTCTTCCACTTTAAAATCTGTGTTTTATAAAGCGTCTTAAACGATATATTTAGGTAATTATTAGATACGGTAGGCGTAAAAAAATGGGCCAGCGTATAACAAACAGCCCTATTTATTAACGAAATGAGTGAACACTCATCTACGTTATTATTTTTATAATACGGAACCTTGGCCTGTTGTGCTCACGATGAGACGCAAGTCAAAACTGCTGGGAAAAGACAAAACGATTAGAGTACAGAGAAGGTTTTCTACTGTGGGTTAATACCCTATGCCAATAGCGAAAAGACTTTAAGTTCTTGTTATAAGCCTATTAGCTGTTATTTAAAATAAATATCAGCTAATAGGTATCCACCTAAAATAACGCCAATCCACAACACCATACTTCCGGTTGGCCAGCTACTCGCTAAATGATATTGAGATAAACGACTGGCTTGAAAAGCCGATTGAGCACCTTCCCAACTTTGACGAAGAGTGGCTACTACAACACGGTTAAGCTGATCCAATAATTTATAACTCGCCCTTGCTGTTGCAGGTAATAGTTTTCTATACGTCCACTCAACATCAATATTAACCGAGCGTAGCTCAGGTGGGTACAAGCCTTTTTTGTTTAACCAAACAAAGGCTAACGCAGAGAAAAAGAGTAACTGTAACTGGGTCAATACATGTGTCAAATCATACGGCCAATAATCAAATTTCCATGGCAATAACGCATAAAGGTATTGTGGCTGTGTACCAATAAATATACATAAGAAAGCCGCAACGCCCATTGCAATTAACATGTTAATCGGCGCCTCTTTAACCCTAATTCCCGAATCATGATGAAAAAAAGCAAAGTACGGTACCTTAATACCCGCGTGATGGAATACACCCGCCGCTGCAAACAATAACATCAACCAAACTACTTCATACCCTTCTTTCAGCACAGCAACCATGATTAATGATTTTGCAATAAAACCACTAAATAAGGGAAAAGCAGAAATTGAGGCGGCGCCAATAATACAAAATGTTGCTGTCCATGGCATGCTCTTATACAAGCCGCCAAGATCTGAGCCTCTAATGTTAGCAACACGATACATGACTGCACCCATTGACATAAACAACAGTGATTTATAAATGATATGTGCGAAGGCATGTGCAACTGTGCCATTTAGCGCTAGAGCAGTGCCAATACCAACACCTACCACCATAAAACCCAACTGGTTAATCATACTGTACGCTAGAACACGCCTGAGATCATTTTCAACGACCGCATAGAAGATTGGGAAACAGGCCATTACAGCGCCGATATAAATCAGAAGCTCTGTTCCAGGATACCCACGTGCTAAAGCATATACCGCAAGCTTAGTCGAAAATGCAGATAAAAAGACTGTTCCACTAGCGGTCGCTTCAGGGTAAGCGTCTGTTAACCAATTGTGTAAAAAAGGAAAGGCACACTTAATGCCAAATGCTAAAAATATTAACCAACTGCCGATACCATTAAGCCCAATATAATCAAAAGCCAATGAAGCATGTTCATTGTAATAGACCAAAGCACCCGCTAGTAATAACACACCAGAGGCTACCTGAAATATCAAATAACGCATGCCCGACTGAATGGCACGGTCAGTACGGTTAGCCCAAATCAAGAATACTGAACTTAATGCCAGGCATTCCCAAAAAATAAATAAACTTATTAAATCCCCTGCAAACACTGCCCCTAGCGCACTGCCTGCATAAAGTAACCCTGCCACCTGTTGCGTGGTATCCCGCACATGTAAGGCATACACGATGGCAATAAAGCTGGCAATATGAAATAAATAACCAAATAACAAACTCAACTTATCAACTCGCATAAACTCAAGTTGATACGTAAATACGGTTAATGGATATGATAATGCAGTTGCTTTGACTAGGGTATCACTTGCCTGCATTGGAACAAACGGTTGTACATCTAACCATAAATGTAAACCACCCAAAACCGGTGTTGCAAGTAGAATTATATTACGTACCTGACCACGCGTAACCAGCACCAATATCGCGGCAATAAAAAAAGGAATGAAGGGTGGTAAATTACTTATCCACATCATCTTTCTTTTCCTTCATTTCATAATAATCTTCATCCCTCATGAGTACCTTGCGCATTTCCTTGGAAATAAAAACTAGCAACACACAAGCCACAAAACCATATAGGGCATAAAAACCTGGAAAGCCTTCCCAGGGGTGAACGGTATGACGATGAACAAAGAAGTCTGCAATAAACAACCCTGCAGAAATGATATAAAAGCCTAATAACAGACGCGAAACATTGCGTGGGTTATCAAACAAGTAAGTTTTTTCATCTTCAATTTTGTTTGACATATTAAGTACTCTCTAACGACCCGTCGCTGCATCTACAGCGAGGTTATAAAATGGGTCAGAATAAAAAAACAAAACGATACAAGCGAGTGATGTAAACCCTATAGCCATTAACATACTGATGGGCGCCTCTTTTATCTGTGTATACACCACACCTTCTTTAGGTTTTGCAAAAAACGCACGCACTGATATTGGTAATAGATATGCGATGTTAAGTAATGAACTAAGCATTAAAACAGTTAACAATACCCATTGTTCAGTTTGCACCATACCTAATGCTAAATACCACTTACTCCACATGCCACCAAAAGGAGGTAAACCAATAATACTCAAACTGCCAATAGTAAATGCGGCAAAAGTGATCGGCATAACACGGCCTAAACCGTCCATATCACTAATATCCTTTTTATGCGCTGCTACTAAAATAGCCCCTGCAGCAAAAAACAAGGTGATTTTCGCAAATGCATGCATTGCAATATGCATAGATGCGCCGATTAAGCTCATCTCAACAGCCACCAGTGCGCCCAATACAATGTAACTGAGTTGGCTGATGGTTGAATACGCTAAACGTGCTTTAAGGTTATCCTTAGTCATTGCAATCAATGAGGACAATAAGATAGTTACTGCGGCAAACCAAATAAGCCAATCACCGGCTCCTGAGCTTGTAATAAAATCACTACCAAAAATATAAATCGTCACTTTAAGGATCGCAAATACACCCGTTTTCACAACGGCAACAGCATGTAACAAAGCACTGACTGGCGTAGGTGCAACCATCGCGGCAGGTAACCATTTATGGAATGGCATGATAGCCGCTTTACCAACACCGAAAACAAACAAGGCATACAGAATACCAGCATAGGCAGGATCTAGCTTACCAGCCAAAATACCGCCATCTTTAAAATCAAGCGTACCCGTTACTGACCAAGTCAGTAAAATAGCCAACAACTGAAAACCAATAGAGGTTCCCAAAAGAATACCCAAATAGATACGGCCACTGCGTCTTGCTTCTTTAGTACCCGCATGCGTGACAAGTGGATAGGTTGATAGCGTTAATATTTCATAGCAAAGAAATAAGGTAAACATATTGCCAGAAAATGCTGCCGCTAGCGTACTAGCAATGGCAATGGCAAATGCGGCATAAAAGCGTGTTTGGTTCTTTTCATGGTGACCTCGCATATAACCGATCGCATAAATGGAGGTTACTAGCCACAAAATACTCGCCACCAAGGCAAACAACATCCCTAACGGTTCTACTGAAAAACTAATATTGATGCCAGGAATCACTTCAAACACATCAAAACTTGGTCGCTCACCAGCGTTCACTTGGCCAGCAAGTATCATCACTAATAGAGCAACCATCACGGCTGTAATAAGTGTTATTGCTTCACGAAGATTAGGTTTTTTACCCGCTAACACAATTAAAACTGACGCCACTAGCGGCATTAAGATAGCTAATTGGATTATTTGCTCGCCTGCTAAGCCGATCATTTATTCAACCTCATTCGCTAGCACCTGGAAGCAATAATTTAACCGCCTGCTCTGCCGTACCCACGGTCAGCTCAGTATTAAAACCAAAATACACATTAGCCAATACCAATACCCACATGGGGATTAGCATCATTAATGGTGCCTCTGATGCACTTATTTGCCCTTGTTGTGGTTTATCAGCTACTTTGAAGTACAGTACTTCAACGAGCTTCCAAACATACACAACGGCCAACAACGAACCCGTTAAGATTACACCAACAATAAACCAATTCTGTTTTTCAATCGCCGCCAGTACTAAATACCATTTAGAAATAAAACCTGCCGTACCGGGCACGCCAATTAAACTAAGCCCGCCTATCACAATCGCCCCAAAGGTCCACGGCATTTGCTTACCTAACCCAGAAAAGTGCTCAAGGCGACTAGAACTGACTCTATAAACTAAGGCACCGATTGCCATAAATAAAGCTCCCTTCATTAAGGCGTGGTTAAATAAATGCACCATAGTTGCCGTAACACCTAGGACACTTCCTAAGCCTATACCCAGCATCATATAACCAATTTGAGCCACACTAGAGTATGCCAGTAAGCGTTTACTGTCTTTCTGGTAAATGGCATAAAATGACATCGATAAAATACCCATTACGCATAACAATATAAACAACTCATCCGCTGGTGTATTTTCAATAAACGAAAAGCCAAACACTGAAAATACCATACGTAACATGACATAAACTGCAACCTTTGTTGCCGTCGCTGCAAGAAAAATAGACACAACCGTCGGCGCATAAGTGTAAGCATTAGGTAACCAAAGGTGTAATGGAAACAAGGCTAACTTTAATGCAAAGCCCACCATAATAAATGCAAAAGCAGTATGAATAGTACGATGGTTATATAACTCTGGTAACCGTTGCGATAAATCCGCCATATTAAGCGTGCCAGTCATCGCATAGAGTAAACCCACCCCAATAATAAAGAATGTTGCTCCAATCGTCCCCATAATTAGATATTGATAAGCCGCCGTCAATGCCTGACGTTGCCTACCCAAACTTATTAATGCATATGATGATAAAGACGAAATTTCTAAAAAGACAAACAAATTAAATATATCGCCTGTTTGCGCAATACCCAATAAACCGGTCAAACACAACATAAACGCCGTATAAAAAAGCGCGTGCTGCTTCTCTGGAATCTCCTTAATAACGCTTTTTAATGCGTAGGGTAAGGTTAGCGCAGCAATACCAGAAACCACCAAGGCAACCAGTGCATTTGCCGCATCAATACGGTACTCAATACCCCAAGGAGGAGCCCAGCCACCAAGTTCATAACTGATCGTATGCCCTGTGCTGACATTGATTAATTGCCAAGCCGCCATATAAAAAACTGACCAGCTCACTATCGTACTAACGGCCCAAGGCAAACGGCCATTTGGTAGCACCGCTATAATAGGTGCTGCCATTAAAGGTAAAACAACTAACAGTAGACTTAGGTGGCTTTCTATCATAATGATTGATCCTGACGATGAATATCATCTTCTTCGATAGTGCCATACGCTTCTTTGATTCGAATGACAAGCGCTAAACCCAAGGCAGTTGTTGCCACACCGACCACAATAGCCGTCAGAATTAATACATGAGGCAAGGGATTAGAGTAAAGATCGACGCCCTTTTCTATAATCGGTACCGCACCGCCTTCTACATTACTAATGCTGATATAAAGCAAAAAAACTGAGACCTGAAAAATATTCAAGCCAACAATTTTTTTTATCAAATTGCCATGACTAATAACGGTATAAAACCCAGCCATCATAATAACAATGACCAACCAGTAATTATAATGCCCAAGAATCATCTCCATAAATAACTTATTCCAATCCTGACTCAGGCTCTGATTTTAAGTTTGGTCTGCCGCGTTCAGCAAACGTAAAAAACATTAGCAACATCACAGACATTACGGTGATACCCACACCCAACTCAATGACCAAGATACCAAGATGCTGACCCGCTATTTGCGTAGCCCCTAGCACGCTGTATTCTAAATAATTACCACCTAAGATTAATGCCGCTACACCCGTTCCTGCATAAATTAATACACCTAAACTGGCAAGAAGGCGAAGAACATACGGTGAAATCACTGCTTTTGCATTATCTACGCCAAAGACTAACGCATATAAAATAATTGCTGCGCTAAAAATCACCCCCGCTTGAAAACCACCACCAGGGCCAAAATCGCCATGGAACTGAACATAAAGTGCGAACAGCAAAATAAGGGGGATAAGGAATTTTGAAACAACCCGTAAAATTAAATTATGCTTCACCGTTATCGTCTCTTTTCTCTAATTGAGGTTTACGCCGACGGCCACCAATCAACAATAGTACTGCAATACCTGCAGTAAAAATAACAGTGACTTCACCCAAGGTATCAAACCCACGATAACTCGCTAGTATCGAAGTCACCACGTTGGGCACGCCTGTATCAGATAAACTGTTACCTAAGTAATAGGGTGCTACGTGCTGATTCGCCGGTGCTGCCAAATCACCAAATGCGGGTATATCCCATGTGCCATAAATTAATAACGCACCGGTAACTAACACCACCATGAAAGGGAGCCATGGGTTATGTGTTGCTCTTTTTTCTTCTTTATTAATATCTTTGGGTGAGTAGGTCAGCCCGAGCGTTGCCAACATCAACACCGTCGATATACCAGCACCCACTGCAGCCTCAGTAAAAGCCACATCAGCGGCATCCATAACCACAAACAAACCAGCTGATAGAAAACTAAATCCAGCAAATAGCATGATGACCGTAAATATACTTTTCAGACGAATAATCGCAATCGCATGGATGGCAATAAGGCTGAGCAATATAATATCAACAACATTATCTATCATTGATCACCCAACTTGCTTGAATCCGTTGTGTCGTCGTTTGAAAGTTTAGGTTTAAGCCCACCCAACATAGCCGCATTAGCGAGGGAATGTGAGGCAGTAGGACTAGTAAAAAAAATAAACACGAAAATTAGAAATAATTTAAAACTGGCTATTGTTAAGCCTGCCTGAAAAGCTAACCCTAATAAAAAAAGTCCTGCACATAAGGTGTCTGTAATACCAACGGCATGAAGTCTTGTATAAAAATCAGGGAAACGCAGTATACCGATACCACCAACAATACCCAGAAAACTACCCAATGCTAAACAGACCCAGCTGAGTATATCCATCATCATTTTTCTTTCATCTTCTGTTCGTTATTAACTACCGTCTTACCTTCAGTATAAAAATTACCCTGCTCAATTAATTTTAAAACAGCAACCACGCCAATAAAGTTAATCAGCGCGTAAACCAACGCAATATCAAGCAAGTCATGTCGATCAGTCAAAAAGGCATAGACAGCAATTAATAAAATTGTTTTAGTGCCCAACATATTCATTGCCGCAATACGGTCATAAACCGTTGGCCCCAGTAAAGCTCTTACCAAGGGCAATAAAATAACAACTAAAATGGCGAGTGTTGCGGCAGCGTACATCATAAAGTGTGTTCTGGCATATCAGGAACAGCCTTGGCCATCTCACCCGATTTTAAATGAGCAGCGCCTTCTTTACTTAACGCATGTACTTCAATTTCATCGTCTGATAACTTCAAGGTCACAGTACCTGGTGTCAGCGTAATCGCATTAGCATAAATAACTTTACTTAAGTCAGTTTCTTTACTGGCGCGAAGTGTAACAACTTGCGGACTAATATTAACAGGCCCAAGCGTCAGAATCCGTTTCGCCACATCAATATTAGATTTAATAATTTCCGCTCCCAAGTAAAAGTAATAATGTAACAAGCGTAAACTTAGATGAAAAGGGTAACTTTCATGATCAATAATATCCATTCGCCTTGCAAGATAGACACTGATCACCGTAGATAAAACACCTAACCCGATCAACAACGTTTCGGTATGCCCTGAGAGCATAAACCAGAATATAAAAATTGTACTCGCTACAACCACTGTTCTCATTATTTTAACTTTCCATGTACCTTAGTTTTAGAAACCTCAAGCTGAAAATAGTATAGCTGGGGTATTTCAAGAACAAAAGAAAATAGATTGAAATAATAGCGAATCCGATACGGTGTCTGAAAAACGATTAAATTAAACTTTGCCGGTCACTGCCACTTACCAGAACCGATTTTTTTCCAATAAGCAGTTTATACAAGATCTGTTAGGATGATAGTTAAGGTGCTTACCAACGTTGATATTTTTTTATACGCTAACAATGGGCAAATATGAAAAACACAGGTGCGTCGTCAAAAACTAATTGGCATGGAATTTCCTCCGACCTTACATTGGAGGCCCTAGGCTCCTCACAAAACGGCTTGACTAAAATCGACGCTGAAGCTCGTTTTTCCACCCATGGTCCCAACCGAATGCCACAGGCACCCCGTCGTAACTCCTTGGTACGCTTTCTTCTGCATTTTCATAATATCCTTATCTATGTACTACTCGGCGCTGCTCTAATTACCGCCCTTCTAGGTCATTGGGTCGATACTTGGGTTATTTTGACGGTGGTCGTTGTTAACGCCATTATCGGCTTTATGCAAGAAGGAAAAGCCGAACAGGCTATGGATGCCATCCGCCATATGCTAGCGCCTCAAGCCAATGTTATTCGTGCTGGAGAGCGCGCCAATATCGCTGGCGAGCAATTGGTTCCCGGCGATATCGTCATACTGGAGGCCGGTGATAAAGTGCCCGCTGACCTTCGAATAATTAACGCACATGGATTAACTGTGCAAGAAGCAATTTTAACCGGTGAATCTGTACCAGTGGATAAACACACACACTCAGTTGCCGAGAATGCCGCCTTAGGAGACCGTAGCTGTATGGCTTACTCCGGCACCCTCGTCACCAGTGGTCAGGGCAAAGGGGTGATAGTGGCGACAGGGTCAGACACTGAGATCGGTCGAATCAGTGGACTACTATCGCAAATCGAAACGCTGACAACACCGTTAGTGACACAGATGAATGTGTTTGCCAAATGGCTGACCATTTTGATTCTTGTCATCGCTGTGATCTTATTGGCATTCGGCTACTTTGTTGCACATTACGATTTTACTGAGATATTCATGGCTGTAGTGGGGCTTTCTGTGGCGGCGATTCCTGAAGGCCTACCAGCAGTCCTTACTATTACCTTGGCTATTGGTGTGCAAGCCATGGCTCAGCGCAACGCCATCGTACGACGCTTGCCTGCCATAGAAACGCTTGGGTCGGTATCAGTCATTTGCACAGATAAAACTGGCACCCTAACTCGCAATGAAATGATGGTTTCCTCTGTACTCACTCACCGCCATCTTTTTACCCTAGAAGGTAGTGGCTATGAACCCAAAGGTTCACTCATGCTGGAGGACGCTTTTGTGTCTCCAGCGGAACACGCCGTACTGGAAGAGTTGGCCCGCGCCTCAATACTCTGCAATGATGCCTCGCTGCGCGAACACAATGGGGCCTGGATTGTTGAAGGCGACCCAATGGAAGGCGCGCTACTAAGCTTCGCCGGAAAAATGGATTTGAATACCCGTCAAGAACAAGCTTCCTGGGCGCGAACCGATGCCATTCCTTTTGACGCTAAACATCAGTTTATGGCAACACTCAATCACGATCATGAGCATCACGCTTCTATACATGTAAAGGGTGCGCCAGAACGTATGCTCGCCATGTGCGCAAATCAACGAAGCGCCAATGGTGGCACTGAACCTTTAGATACCGTTTATTGGAGCGAGCAGGCAGACGCCATTGCCGTACTCGGTCAACGTGTACTGGCGATTGCGGTTAATCCCACTTCACCAGCACACACAGTATTAGAACATGCAGAGGTATCGGGTTCGTTAACGTTGATTGGCATGTTGGGCATGATTGACCCGCCCAGACAAGAGGCCATTACAGCGGTAGCAGAGTGTCATGATGCTGGCATCCAAGTAAAAATGATTACTGGTGATCACACGAAAACAGCTGCTGCCATCGGTAAGCAGGTTGGTCTACAAAACACGACTAAAGTCCTCAGCGGTAAAGAGCTTGATGAACTTGATGACACAGCACTGAGTCAAGCAATATTAGAATGCGATATATTTGCCCGCACCAACCCAGAGCATAAATTACGCTTGGTCATGGCCTTACAAGCCCACGGAAAGACCGTTGCGATGACTGGTGATGGTGTTAACGATGCACCCGCGCTAAAGAGAGCTGATGCCGGTATTGCCATGGGGTTAAAGGGCAGTGAAGCGGCAAAAGAAGCAGCAGACCTAGTATTAGCCGATGACAACTTTGCTTCCATTGTGGCCGCTGTACGCGAAGGCCGCACGGTATACGATAACTTAAAAAAAGTCCTCAGCTGGACGCTACCGACCAACGCCGGTGAAGCCATGACCATCGTATTAGCCTTGCTTTTGGGAATGACGCTACCGATCACCCCGATTCAAATTCTATGGGTTAACCTGATTACCGCCATAACACTGGGCATTGCTTTGGCGTTTGAACCCACCGAGAAAAACACCATGCGGCGACCACCGCGATCACGTCATGAACTACTATTAAATGGTGGTTTGCTTTGGCATATCGTACTAGTATCGTTTCTGTTTCTCTGTGGCGTCTTTGGCACTTACAGCTACGCCATAGATAATGGTTATTCAGTCAATTTAGCAAGAACCATCGCGCTAAACACCTTGGTCGTGATGGAAATCTTTCATCTGTTTTTTATTCGAAACATTTATAGTGCCTCATTAACTTGGCAGGGAGTACGCGGCACCAAAGTCGTCTGGGCTGTTGTTATCTCCATAACGATTGCACAATTTGCTATTACCTATTTGCCGTTACTACAAACAATTTTTTCCACTGAGTCTATCCCCTTCTTAGACGGTCTTATCATTATCGCGGTTGGTATCGCACTGTTTACTATTATTGAGGCAGAAAAACAGATGCGGCTCGCATTCCAAAAAATGAAAGGAGAGTGATGGAAAAATCCAACTTTATACATACTACAACCTTCTATAAGCCAACCACTGGAGAAAAAAGTGAACGGTTTTGTTGATGCTAAACAGATAACGCTTATGGGCATAGCGCTAGCTATAGGTCTTCTTATCGGTGCCGAACGTGGCTGGAAATCCCGTGAAGCAAAAGACGGTGAAAGGATAGCTGGCCTGCGAACATATGGTCTGACAGGGCTTCTGGGTGGCGGAGCTGGTTTGCTGTCACAGTACCTTGATGCAATAGTATTAGGTTTTATTTTTTTGGGATTCTCTATCACCGTAGCAACGGCCTATACAGTGCAGCGAAACAATAGCGAAGATGCCAGCATTACCAGCCTCATTACAATGCTGCTGACCTTTATATTGGGCGTATTTGCTACCCTAGAGCATGTAGATCTGGCAGCATCTATCGCTGTACTGACAGCAATATTATTACGATATAAAGAGGCATTACATGGCTGGTTAAAAAAACTAGAAAAAAAGGAACTGCATGCCGCTTTGCAACTTCTTCTTATTTCTGTCGTTCTTCTGCCTATCCTCCCCGACCGTGGTTATGGGCCTTGGCAAGCTTTAAATCCCTATGAAATATGGTGGATGGTTGTTCTCATCGCAAGCATTTCATTCAGCGGTTATTTTGCGATGAAGATAGCTGGGCCAAGCAGAGGGGTCATCTTAACTGCACTAGCAGCAGGTATGGCATCATCCACTGCCTTGACCTTGCATTATGCTCGGTTATCCCAAAAGCAAGAGACCATGAGGAACCTGCTAGCGGCAGGTATCTTACTTGCCTGTGGCACCATGTTTCCTCGTGTTCTATTGGTTTCTAGCCTTATCAATCCAGCGCTGTTCAGTAAACTACTGGTTCCCATGTCAGTTATGATGGCTGTGGTTTTATTATCATCACTTGTCATCTGGCATAAAAAAGCCGCTCAGACACCCGCTAAGATGACCCATTTGATTAATCCACTAGAGCTAAAATCTGCACTGTTTTTCGGCGCTTTATTGGTGCTCGTCATCTTGTTAAGTAAGGCAGCGATTGATTATTTTGGTGAAGCGGGTATTTATTTGATGGCAATGATATCGGGCATTGCCGATGTGGACCCGATTAATCTGGCACTGTCCAGAATGAGTACCAGCGATTTATCAGTCAACCTCGCCGCATTGGGCATTGTTATTGCTGCATCGTCAAACACGCTTGTTAAAGCATTATTAGCCAGCTTTATTGGCGGCCCGGGGCTGGGGATGCGCGTTCTACTGCCATTATTGGCTGCGTCTGCAGTTGGACTTACAACTGCTTGGCTAATGTGATGAGTTTTCTTGTGATTGGTGCTCTAGCCTCTTCTCCAACAGGTTCTGCTAAATAATATTAAAATTGATTGTTTTAATCATCTACTGTGGGTTATGCACAATGTTCGTTATAAATTTCAGTGACGCGCCTAAACAGCCTTTAATGTTAGTTGCGCCTTGATCCATTGCACCCACTCGCTTAAACCATCGCCCTTTGTCGCTGAGAGTTCAATAATTATTAAGTTCGGATTGATCTGCTTAGCGTATTCGACACATTTATCCATATTGAAATCAACATAGGGCAACAGATCAGTTTTATTAATGATCATCAAATCCGCTGCATAAAAAATATCTGGGTATTTAAGCGGTTTGTCTTCGCCTTCGGTTACTGACAGCATAACGACCTTGTAGGCCTCGCCAAGATCAAATGGTGCCGGACAGACCAGATTGCCTACATTTTCGATAAATAACACGCCTTTATCTGCTGGGTTTAAGTCCTCAATGGCATGCCCCACCTGATGAGCATCCAAGTGACAACCCTTACCGGTATTAATCTGAATAGCCTTCGCGCCAGAATTGCGAATGCGCTCAGCATCCAGTTGACTGCTCTGATCGCCTTCAATCACATTAATGTCCAGCTGATCTTTCAACGCATCAATCGTTGCCGTTAATAATGAAGTTTTACCAGAGCCTGGACTGGAGATAATATTCAATGCAAAAATCTCATGTTGCTGTAAATACTGTCTATTTTTTGCTGCATAGCGTTTGTTTTTTCCCAGCACATCCTTTTCTAATTGCACCAATCGAAGATCAGCCGTATCAGTTGCATTCTCTTTGCTAGTATGTTGATGGTTTACTGTTTCAGTCGAACCGCAGCCACAAGTGGTACACATAAATCTCTCCTAATTAACAATCAAGTCTCTCACTCGCATCTCCAGTCCAGACTGGATATCCAAGCTAAAGGATTGGCAGTCGGGACAAGGCGTATGTAGTTCAAAAACTTTTGTTTCGCAACCACATTGTTGGCATATTGCCTGCCCTGGCATGGTTACAATATCCAGAATCGCGCCGTCGGCTACGCTATTTTTCATCACTATATCAAAACCAAATCGCAATGCCTCTGGCTCAACACACGAAAGCGCTCCAATTTCTAAACACACTTTTTTTACTGATGTGTAGCCCTGAGTGTCTGCATTATCCTCAATAATGCTTAGTACACCCTCTAACAACGATAGTTCATGCATAAGCAGTACTAAGCTCCATCATTTCATGATCATCAAATAGCACGCTTTGCTCTGACCGTTGACAACAGTGCTCAACAAAGTCCTTTGCTAACCGTAGGTTATCAGTGGCTATCGACGACAATGGCTGACCTAACTCAAATGCATAACCAGCCATTTTCAATAAATAACAGGCTGGTGGTGCTGTTTTATACACCTGCTGGTAAACCGCTAATAACGCATCTGGTGTCAATGCGTGCGAGGTATAACTTTGCCCGACTTCAGGCTGGCAACGCGTTAGAAGATAGGGGCTATTGATTTGGCTATCTGCATCAATAAACAATACGGTTTGATAATCGACCAAGTCCATGACGTTTTCTATTTGTAATTGGTACGCCGTTAACACATCGATATGTTGCCAATGTCTTAGCGACTTAAGCGATTCAATATGCTCGGCAACTAAAGGCCCTAAGCCATCATCACCACGCGCTGGATTGCCATAACCAATAATCAGCAGCTTAGCCACTTACTTCACCCTGACTATTTTTAACCAGTTGCTGTAATAACTTTCCTTCAACATCGCGTAACTCCACCTGTAATGGCATTTTACCAAGAGCATGAGTGGCGCAAGACAAGCAAGGATCATAAGCACGAATGGCTACTTCGATATAATTTAACAGCCCTTCTGTCAGTTCCTGACCATCCAAATAACGAGCGGCAACCTGCCGCACAGATTCATTCATTGCTTGATTATTGCTTGTGGTTGAAACGATCAGATTGGCTTTTGTCACAATATCATCTTCGTTAATTTCATAATGATGAAACAAGGTGCCACGTGGCGCTTCAATCACCCCGATACCTTCCAATCGTTTTTCACCCGTAACAACCAAATCATTACCCTGCAGATCGGTGTCCTGCAACAGCCCTTTAATTGATTCGGCGCAATGAAGAATTTCAATCATTCTTGCCCAATGAAAAGCGAGTGAGCTTTGTACCATTCCCATCGCATCAGCGCCTGCTTGTGCTTTAAATGCCACACGCGCCTGCTCAGCAGCTGGCATAGTAATAACATCACACAGGTTAACTCGGGCTAAGGGCCCAACACGATACCAGCCATCATCCACCCCTAGCGACTCAAAGAAAGGAAACTTCATATAAGTCCACGGCTTCACTTCCTCGTGGATCACTTGATGATAATGACGGTAATCAAAATGGTCGAACACACTATGACCGTTACGATCTATACCGCGCAAACCGCCATGATAAAGCTCCAACTCACCAGAAGAGCCGGTCAAACCCATAAAGCCACTTTTGACGGTGGCAAATTCATTGTTAAAGGGGACATCTGCTAAATGAATATCAGCCGCTAACTTAACCGCTGCTTTACTCCACTCAATGACATCATCAATATCATTCAGTAAATAATTAACCTCATCAGGCGTTAATGATTTATTCATTCCACCTGCAATAGCCCCCGTTCCATGTATGCGTTTACCCGTAACAATCCGAATCACTTCTTGACCAAATTTTCGCAGTTTAATGCCCTGCATGCTAAGTTCAGGATAGTCAGCTAATAAACCGAGGATATTACGTTTACTCTTGTCACTGCTAAAACCAAACAACAAGTCAGGTGAGGCTAAATAAAAAAAGTGTAACGCATGTGACTGTAACACCTGACCGAAGTGTAGCAACTTACGCAGCTTTTCTGCCGAAGGCGTTAGTTGATCCACACCGACTAATTGATCAATGGCTTTTGCCGCAGCTAAATGATGGCTAACAGGGCAAATTCCACATAAACGTTGCACTAAAACCGGTAGCTCCCAGTAGGGGCGGCCTTGAATAAAACGCTCAAAACCCCTGAATTCAACAATATGTAAGCGCGCTTGCGCGACATGATTGTTTTCATCTAACAATAACGTAACCTTGCCATGCCCTTCTACACGGCTAACAGGATCAATAACAACTCGTCGTAGTGGCTCCGAATTCGATGCTTGCTGGTCTGTCGTGCTCATAAAGTCAACGTCTCATTAATCATAATGCATTAGCTCGTCAGGCAAGGTCGGTTCGCGCCCTGCAAGTAAATCGGTAATAAATGTCCATATCCCATCAGCTGACGGTGGGCAACCCGGTAGCGAATAATCAACCTTGACGATTTCATGAATCGGATAAACCTTATCTAATAACAAAGGCAGTTCTGGGTCATTGGGTATTTGCGGATTCACCACACCAAGCCCATCAATATAGGATTCTTCAAGACATTCTTTTAGCGATATCTTATTGCGCAATGCCGGCAGCCCGCCATTAATGGCGCAGGCTCCAACAGCAATCAAGGTCTTACAGTTTTTTCGAAATTCTCGTAATACATGCACATTTTCCGCATTGCAGACCCCACCTTCTATCAGGCCGATATCTGAGTGATGGCAATTTTTTATATCAGTCAATGGCGAACGATCAAACACCGCTACTTCCGCCAAATCGGTTATGCGCTCATCAATGTCCAACAAGGACATATGGCAACCGAAACAACCAGCCAGTGATGTTGTAGCGATACTAATTTTAGCGGTCATTTTTCCACCTTATTCAACTCGGTTCCATCAATGCTCTTTTTGTCATAAGTACGTTTACCGATGGGCACATCAAATGCTTTTCTTTTAATTAAAATCGCCCCTACTGGGCAAACGTGGGCCGCTTTATCGTTCATATCAAGGTCGCTGTCGTGTAATGTCCCTGATGGGGAATTAACAATCAATTCACTCTCCATACCCCGTCCACTGATCGCAAACACATTTTTTTGGTCAACATCGCGACTTGCTCGCACACACAATTCACAAAAAATACAGCGATCTCGATCCAACATAATATCGTCGTGTGAGGCATCTATTTCACGCTGGGGAAACAAATGAGGAAAATGAGCATCGAACATTTTTAAATGATAAGCCAGCGCTTGTAACTCACAATCGCCACTCTTTTCGCACGAAGGACATAAATGATTGCCCTCAACAAACAACATTTGTGTAATGCTGCGACGTGAAGCATTAATTTCATCGCTATTATTATCGACCACTTGGCCTTCACTCGCTGGCGTTGTACAGGCAGAGCAAACCCGACCATTCACCTTAACAGCACACACCTTACAGCTACCATGGGGTGCAAACTCGGGCTGGTAACACAGGTGAGGAATATAAATTCCGGCAGCTGACGCAGCCTCAATAATCGTCTGACCTTGCTGGAAAGGAACCTGTTGTCCATCAATCACTATCGACAGCGTTTTCATTCGTTAAATTGCTCCAGATGGGCATCCGCATCTGTTCTACCGGTCAGCGTACGTGCTTGTTGTAAAGCCTGTTCAAGATCAATAGCAGGGGTAAACGCCTGATCTTTAACCTTAGCCTGATAATGCTCGGGGAAATGAGTCAGTGAGTCCATTACTGGGTTGGTTGCCGTTTGTCCCAAGCCACAATGGCTGTAAGCTTTCACCAAATGACTTAGTTTTTTTAATTCCGCAAGGTCATTATCACTTCCCAAGCCGTTAACAACCTTATCGAGCGTGTTTTTCACCAGCGTTGTGCCCACTCGACACGGCGTACAAAAACCACAACTTTCATGGGCAAAGAAATGGGCAAAATTAGTCGCAATTGCTAAAGGATCCCGGCTCTCATCAAAGATCATAAATGAACCGCCCGTTGGCAAATCTTCAAAGCTAATCTGTCGCTGAAAATCGGTGTTCGGCACCAGTACTCCCGATGGCCCACCCACTTGCACACAACGTGTATGGCTAGCACCACAATCAATAAGGATCTGTTTAATCGTCGTGCCAAAAGGGTATTCATAAATACCTGGGCGAGCACAATCGCCAGAAATACTTAGCAAGCGGCTTCCGGGAGAGTCTTCCGTACCAACCTGGTTATAAGATGAAGCGCCTGCTAGCGCTATTTTCGCCGCTGCGGCAAATGTTTCTACATTATTGATGACCGTCGGTTTATCAAGATAACCATGCGTCACTGGAAAAGGCGGCCTTATCCGTGGGACACCTCGCTTACCTTCCAGCGACTCAAGCAAGGCGGATTCTTCACCACAAATATACGCCCCGACACCCATGCGAATCTCTATATCAAAATCAAAGCCTTCGACACCAGCAATGGCTTGCCCCAACCAGTGGTTTTGTCTACGTTGATCAATGATCTGTTGTAATTTTTGTCGCAGAAAAAGATATTCTCCACGCAAATAAATAAAGCCTTGAGAGGCACCAATAATGCGCCCGCACAGCGTCATCCCTTCGATCACTTGATCGGCATAATTATTCAGCAAAACACGGTCTTTGAAGGTACCTGGCTCACCTTCATCTGCATTACAAACCACATAATGTGCATCAGCTTCGATCTGTCGACAAAAACGCCATTTATTCACCGTAGGAAACCCTGCACCACCACAGCCACGTAAGCCAGACTGTTCTAACTCATTTAAGATATGTTCAATGCCACGATCTAACAAGGCCTCAATGGCCGACCCAGCTTCAACACCTTGTTTTAATAAAAAGCCGTGTTGCTGAATATTATCTTCATTGTGAAAAAAATCAGCTGGCCACTCACTGATTGGCACCCCCCTTTCGATAAAATTAACAATCCGCTCAACGCGATCGGCATCTAATGCGACCACTGCAATACCGTTGATAAGTGCTGCGGGACCCTGATCACAAAAGCCGGTGCACGAGGTGGTCGCAATGCTCACTTTGCCATCACTGCGAATGGTCTCTGGCTGAATATCAAGCTTCTGACAAAATGCATCCATTACTGTTTGGAAACCATGTAAGGTATCAATAATACAATCACTTAACAGAATGCGGTAAGTCCCAACGGGTTTTGAATGTAGGAAACTATAAAATTCGATAACGCTATGAATTTGGCTACGGGGAATATTCAGAAGATGCGCTGTTTGTTCAACGGTATCTGTCGAAAGAAAGCCAAAGTGGTTTTGCAAGGCCTGTAAAATATCAATCAGCCGTGCGGGGTCAGCCGCATGCTCATCAATAATTGTACTGATTTTGGTTTCCATCATCTCTTTCCAAAGCGATTAAACCTGCACAAATTTGATTTCATTCCAAGTCCATAGTTCGATAGTATGGAAACACCATGAGCATTCAGATTAACAGAAAAAAACTACAAGTCACAGGGATAATTCAAGGTGTTGGTTTTCGTCCCTTTATCTACCGGCAAGCCAGCCAATTAGCACTGAAGGGATGGGCCAGCAATACCGGTGATGGTGTAACGGTTGATATTGAAGGCTCACCAAGCGCGTTAGAGGCGTTTATTGAAACAGTTCAGAAAAACCCTCCTATCAACAGCAAAATAGAATCATTAACTATAACTAATCTACCTGTCTGCGGTTACCAACAATTCGAATTACGCAACAGTGCCGGTCAGCAACACTCGATGTTTATTTCACCCGATATTGCCACCTGCCCCACCTGCATCGATGAGCTGCTGGACCCAAGTAATCGTCGCTATCAATATGCATTTATCAGTTGCAGCCAATGTGGCCCTCGCTACAGCATTATTAACGCATTACCTTATGATCGTGAACGCACAGCAATGCACACGTTTCCCTTGTGTCAGGCATGCCAGAATGAATATGAGAACCCTAGCGATCGTCGTTTTCATGCGCAAACTATTGCTTGCCCAGATTGTGGCCCCACTGTTGAGTTATTAAGCCATCAAGGTAAATACCTTGCTGACAATATAACGGCTATCAAGCAAGCATCAGCGGCATTAACTAAGGGTAAAATTGTCGCGCTAAAAGGTATTGGTGGCTTTCAACTGTTAGCAAATGCGAGCCATCAGGCCAGTATTGAACAATTACGAATCCATAAATCACGTCCTGAGAAACCATTTGCGCTGATGTGCCGAGACATTGCCCAAGTCGACACCATCGCCACACCCTCAGCACTGGAAAAAAAGCTGCTACTTTCAGCAGCTGCTCCGATTGTGTTAATGGATAAATTAATCGCGTGTTCCACCTTGGCTGAAGGAGTCGCGCCTGACAATACCCGCATTGGCATCATGCTACCCTGCTCGCCTTTGCATCATTTACTGCTTAGACATTTACCTTTCCCTCTTGTTACTACTAGCGGCAACCTTAGTAACGAACCGATCTATATTGATAACCAACTAGCAATAGACCGGCTAGCTAATATCGCTGACCTTTTTCTTATTCATAATCGCCCTATTCTACGACCCGTTGATGATTCTGTTGTACAAACCATTCATAACGAAGCGACATTGCTACGTGCGGCTAGAGGCTACGCGCCTGTCACAATCAAATTGGCGGACAATCAATCTACTCAACACCCGCACAGGCCGACATTGGCCGTTGGTGGGCATTTAAAAAACACCTTTGCTATTAGCAAGGGTGATTACGCCATGATCAGTCAACACAATGGTGACCTTGAAAGCCTTGAAAGCATCACTGGTTTTAAACACAATATTGCTGATTTATCGCAATTGCTTGAATACCACCCCGAGCTGATTGCTCAGGATCAACACCCTGAGTATGCCAGCAGCCTTTATGCTAAATCGCTCCATTTGCCGACTGTTAGCGTACAACATCATCACGCCCACCTACTGTCATGTATGGCAGAGCATGCTATTAAACCACCGTTATTAGGCATCATTTGCGATGGCAATGGCCTCGGTGATAATAGCTCGCTGTGGGGCGGTGAGTTTTTCACATTGGACCCATCGTCAAACATTTCACGCATCGCCAGTCTGCGGCCATTTTCTTTGCTTGGTGGCGCTATCGCCCTTAAAGAACCTCGTCGATCAGCATTGGCAATGTTATGGGAATACATGGGTGACAAGGTATTTTCACACAACTCACTCGCTCCCATATCAGCCTTCACCGAGGAAGAAAAAGCACTGTTACAAGCTATGCTCAACAGACGAATCAACTCCCCGCGCAGTTCTAGTCTTGGGCGGCTATTTGATTGTGTCGCCAGTTTGCTCGATCTGTGTCAGGTTTCAAGCTATGAGGGTCAAGCTGCACAGCGTTTAGAACAATGTTTCGCCGCAACAGCAAGTGACGACTACTATCGCGTGTTATGGCAACAAGACAAAGAATTAGCCAGATTTGACTGGCAACCCCTACTGAGCGATATTATTGATGATTTAAACAACGCCGTGCCAAAACCACTGATTGCATGTAAATTTCATAACACGCTAGTAGAAATGATGGTTGATATGACACACAAATCAGGACAAAAAAGAGTAATATTAAGCGGAGGCAGTTTTCAAAACCGCTACCTAAGCGAAACGCTCATCCGCCGCTTATCAGCCCTTAATATTAAGGTCTACTGGCAACAAAAACTACCGTGTAATGATGGCGGCTTAGCGCTTGGTCAATTACTCGCCGCAGCTAATAGAGGAACACAGAATGTGCTTGGCAATTCCCGGTAAAATCATCTCCATTTCTGGTGAAAACCTCTACACCCGTACAGGGGATGTCAGTTTTTCAGGACTAGTGACCACTGTAAGCCTCGCTCTGGTGCCAGAAGCGAAAGAAAATGACTATGTGATTGTGCATGCAGGCTTTGCCATTAATCTGCTAGATGAAGAAGAAGCCCTTGCCACCTTGGCTAGCCTCGATGACCTGAAAAGCGCACAGGAATAAACCCAGTGAAATATATCGATGATTTTCGACATCAGCCACATGTTGAGTTATTGGCAACAGCGATAAGGAATACCTGCACACGCCCTTGGACCATTATGGAATTATGCGGTGGTCAAACACATGCGATCATGAAATACGGTATTGATCAACTACTGCCAAGCGATATTAACCTCATTCATGGCCCTGGCTGTCCTGTTTGCGTTACCCCCTTGCAAGCCATTGATAAGGCAATCGGCATAGCGGCCTTGAATGGCGTTATCTTTTGCACCTTTGGCGATATGCTTCGCGTCCCCGGTTCAACAAAAGATTTAATGACCGTCAAAGCCGAAGGTGGCGATGTCCGAACAGTCTACTCCCCATTAGAAGCGGTCACGATCGCTCAACAGCACCCTGATAAGCAGGTGGTGTTTTTTGCCATTGGTTTTGAAACCACTATTCCAACGACCGCCATGAGCGTATATCAGGCGCAACAAATGGGTTTAAAAAATTTCAAATTGCTGGTGTCACACGTTCGCGTTCCTCCGGCTATGGAAGCGATACTCTCATCAGCAGAAAATAAAGTGCAAGGGTTTCTCGCCGCAGGCAATGTCTGTGTGGTGATGGGCTATCAGGAATATTTACCCATTACTGAGAAATATCAGGTGCCGATTGTCGTTACTGGTTTTGAACCCGTCGATATTCTGCAAGGAATTTTGTTGTGTATTACCCAATTAGAACAAGGTCAGGTAACAGTTGAAAATCAATATGCTCGGGCCGTCCAAGCATCAGGTAATACCACCGCGCAACAGATAGTTAATCGAATTTTTAAACCGGTTACTCGTTCATGGCGAGGACTTGGTGATATCCCGATGAGTGGTTTTGAGCTCAGTGCAGATTACGCTGCTTTTGATGCAGAAAATTACTTTCAAATCGCACATATCAACACGCAAGAACACGAGCAATGTCTAAGCGGTAAGGTGTTACAAGGCATTATCAAACCATCACAATGCCCAGAGTTTGGTGCCCGCTGTACGCCAGAAACCCCTTTAGGTGCCACCATGGTTTCCACTGAAGGTGCCTGCGCCGCTTATTACGCCTACCGTCGTCAACAAAGTATTACGGAGAACATTAGCCAGTGAGTAAAACGGATAATTCAGAAGACGCCTGCCCTCTACCTATTGGCCTGTATGACAAAATAGTGATGGCGCATGGTGGTGGCGGTCAATTGACACAGTCACTCATCGACAAACTCATGCTGGCTGAATTCGACAACCCTGCACTCAATGAAAAAAATGATAGCGCTGTGCTGGCTATCAATAGTGAGCGTTTGTCTTTTACCACTGACTCCTACGTGGTTAACCCCCTATTTTTTCCCGGAGGTGACATCGGCAAACTGGCGGTTTGCGGCACATTAAATGATTTGGCAATGAGTGGCGCTCGACCGTTATTTTTAAGTTGTGGTTTAATCATTGAAGAAGGCTTTGCTATTGATTCCTTGCAAAAAATTATCCACTCCATGAGCCACCAAGCCAAAGCGGCTGGCGTTAACATTGTCACTGGCGACACCAAAGTCGTTGAGAAAGGAAAAGGCGACGGGCTGTACATCAATACCAGTGGCATCGGCGTGCTAGATACAGCCATGAGCCTCTCCCCAAGCATGCTACAGCATGATGATGTTGTTATTATTAATGGCGATATTGGTCGCCATGGCATCGCCATTATGGCGCAAAGAGAAGGTTTTAAACTCGAACAAACTCTGGAAAGTGATTGCGCTGACCTATCTGGACTGGTCAAATTATTGCTTGATAGCGGCATTGACATTCACTGTATGCGTGATTTAACTCGGGGAGGATTAGCCACTGCCTTAATTGAAATTAGCACTGCCGCTAACAAACAAATCATGCTTGACGAAACCGCTATCGCCATTGCCGATCCCGTGCGTAGTGTTTGTGAAGTACTTGGCCTAGACCCGTACTATGTTGCCAATGAAGGACGTTTTATTAGCATATTACCATCAGCCCAAGCTGCTCAAGCATTAGCCATAATGCACGCTCACCCTTTAGGAAAACAAGCCGCCGTTATCGGTAACGTACACAAGGGCTCTCAGGCCATGGTTACAATAAAAAACCGAATTGGTACAACACGTATTTTGCAACTGCTAAGTGGCTCGCAACTGCCTAGAATATGTTAATGATCAAGCTGTCGTTAACTTGAGGCTCACCATAAAAGCATTGCTCTGATAACCGCTTCTACTACCTTCTTGCATACCGGAACGGGCTTTCTTAAAGCTATTCAATATAAAGATTAATAAACCGATCTCGATACTCTTCGTACACCCACGACTTCTCCAGACAAGACAGGAAAAACACCTCGTTATTACAAGGCCCAACTGATCAGTTAAAGGCACTGCAAAAAAATCCCCACCAAAAAACCGGCCACTACAAAGTTTCACAAAGGGAGTAACGAGCATTGGGGGCATGCAAAACGCTGATTAGCTTTTTAGCATGTTACTTGCTCAGCTTGTCTTGGAAGCTTCCGTAGTAATGAATTAATGCTTTCTTACTTGTTCTCGTGTCTATGCCGACCATTTTCATCTTCAAATATTTTTGTATTCGAATTGAGAAAGGTCTTATGCAAATCCACAGAGTCATTAACGCCTATTGCATCGAAATTTTGTTCCAACCAAGAAGACATTTCTGCTCTACCTTTATCACGCAGAGAGGTTAGAAAGTCCCAATCTGAACTGTACTTACTGCTCAGTGACAAGTCTTTTAATGCCTCATCTGCCCGAATAGAATGTACGAGAATATCCTTAAAATTGCCTTTATGCTCATCTTTGAGCATATCGTGTTCGAGTAATTTTTTCACGAAGGCTATCGCACGCATTTCTGATAATAGTGATGAGTTAAAGCTAATTTCATTAATGCGGCTAACAATTTCCGCCGATGTTGTAGGCGTGCTAAAACGGTTGATGGGGTTAATATGCACAATCAACAAATCTCTGCTATCCGTTTTATAGAACAGAGGAAACAAGGCAGGGTTTCCAACATAACCACCGTCCCAATAGTCTTCATCGTCTATCGACACCGCTTTATATATCAATGGTAGACAAGCGGATGCCATAGCTACATCTAATGTGACATCTTTGGTATTGAATACCCGTACTCTGCCACTATGGACATGCGTTGTACTGATAAACAATTTAATGTCACTGCTATTATTTAGCGCTTCAAAATCGACCGTATCGGCCAATACATCACGCAGAGGGTTTATATCAAATGGGTTAAGTTGATGCGGTGAAAAGATCCGCGACATGAAGTCTGTAACCATAAAATTCAATGCATCAGGCACTTTCCATGGCATATATTTATCTAGAGCCCATTTTTTCATTGGCTTGAAGGCTTTACCTTCCTCTGAAATGCGCCACCAAAAATTATGCAAACTCTCACGCGCTTTCTCAGGACCGCCTTGCTGCATCCCTGACGCTAACACGCAGGCATTCATCGTTCCGGCACTGGTTGCACAGATGCCATCAATGCCAATACGACCATCTTCTAATAGTTTATCTAACACACCCCAAGTAAATGCACCGTGTGCTCCCCCGCCCTGAAGCGCAAGGTTGATTGTCTTTTCTACTTTACTGCTTTTTTCCGTCATGGAATTCCTCGGTTAATAGATTATTTAGAGCCCATGTAGTCATGTATTACACGTCCATATGGTAGTGTTAGATCTACATGCCCAATAACTTGTTTAACAGGCAGATCAGTTACGGGTGCCTTTACATGTGGAATGAGTTGCAAACAAGCAGGGCCTGACTCATACGTAATAATCAAATACTCGCGATCAATAAAACGATACGGCCCTTTGGGTAATTCGGCGATGCAAGCGGCATCGAAAGTAAACTTAAAATATCTCTAGTATTCACCTTATTACCTCAATAGAGTGACTTAGCCAGCCGTCCAACCACCATCGACGGATATATGTGTACCTGTAATATTCTCAGCGTGTTCCGAACACAAAAATAAAGACGTCCCTGCTAACTCCTCAACAGTCACAAATTTCTTAGTCCATTGTGCCGATAAAATAACGTCTCGTTTTACTTCTTCCTCACTAATACCACGAGCCTTAGCCGTATCCGGAATTTGTTTTTCAACTAATGGAGTTAATACGTAACCCGGGCAAATAGCATTACAAGTAATATTGTCTTCCGCCACTTCTAAGGCAATTGTTTTTGTAAACCCCAACACACCATGCTTAGCGGTAACGTATGCCGATTTAAAAGGCGATGCAATAAGTCCATGTGCCGATGCTATATTAATAATTCGCCCCCAACCTTGTCTTTTCATATGCGGAATAGCGGCACGTACGGTATGAAAACTTGAGGACATATTGATCGCTATAATGCTATCCCACTTCTCAGGCGAAAATTCTTCAACGGGTGCAACGTGCTGAATTCCCGCATTATTAACAACAATGTCAATAGAACCAAAAACCTTCACAGCCTCTTCGACCATGGCTGTTATTTCATCCGGTTGGGTCATATCAGCATCATTATAGATACACTTAACCCCTTGGTTTTCAATCGCCTGCCGTTCTTTTTCAATCTCAACCGAATCACCAAACCCATTCAACATAATATTAATGCCTTGCGCTGCAAACCCCTGCGCAATGCCTAAACCAATTCCCGATGTTGAACCGGTTATTATCGCTGCTTTTCCTTTCAAATCCATTTATCTACCCTACTGTTGTTTAGTGAACAGTCTCTATTGCCTAAGACCCACCTCTTTTTAACCAAAAAGACAATAAATCTAATAACATTGTGACACAACACAGTTCAAGTCCTGTATAAAATTTATTGCGCTACAACTAACCTATCCTCCTGCCTCTGTGGTGGGAATACTATTAATGGCCCTTGCAAATAGACTACCTGATATTCTTAATAAAGGCTTTCCTAGCCAAAAAGCCCAATAACGTAACTACAGAGGAATAACGAACCACTTAGAGCACCAGTCTTAATAACTAGCATCTTATAGCCATAATTATTTGAATTTGTTAAGTACCAACTAAAATGGTCTAACCACGTTCATGCTTAACTAAAAATCAGACCTACAATCGTAGATAACTTATTTAGCAGTTGATATTAAAAAGAATTTGGCTGTATCAAAAAACTTAAGCACATGATAAGACACTTCAACTACAACCCGCTTCCTCATTTGTACCGACAATTAGTTAGCTAGATATGCTAACACTGTTGCAGTGTCTATAAGTTGCTTAACGGGCTTTGCACACCCTCTGCCTCTTACGAAGTAATAATGTTATAAAAACCAAGAAAGCCAGTACAGGCACTTTGCTTGTAAGATTTTTCAAGAAACCATTTTGGCTCAGATCAATTTAGCAACCTTCTGGTCCTAGTGGTCTAGTGAGACAGAGCATTTAAAGAGTCTAAGTTAGATAGCGTTATATGCTCGTGTTCTGCGGGAATTGATTGATGAGCATGATGTGGTTTATCAATGCCATGCAAACGAAGCTTCATTCCTTGGCTACATAGTAATGCAATGGAAAGAAAAACTAACCACAGCAATTGCGTACGTTTATTTGTTTTATGAAAAAAGCATTTCAAATAGTGTAATTACATTGCGAATTGAACACAACGACTAAAAAATCTAACACGATTTTTTCACGTGGTTATCAATATTGATAACCACGTGAATATTTTAAATCTAAACGTTTTCCGTTAACGGTACATCTTTATGTAATAAGCGATAAAGCACCGGTAATACAAACAGAGTAAGTAAAGTCGAGGATATTATGCCACCGATAACAACCGTCGCTAAAGGTCGCTGCACCTCTGAACCAATCCCCGTATTTAACGCCATAGGAACAAAGCCAAGAGAAGCCACAAGTGCTGTGGTTATAACTGGTCGCAAACGTGTTAATGCACCTTCAATCACCGCTTTTTCTACAGTAAACCCTTCCTGTATTAACTCTCGAATGAATGACACCATGACCAAGCCATTGAGGATAGCAATACCAGACAAAGCAATAAAGCCTACTGCGGCCGAGATAGAAAATGGAATATCACGCATTACAAGAAATAAAACACCACCCGTTAGTGCTAAAGGTACGCCAGTAAAAATAATCATGGCATCTTTAAAGGAACCTAAAGCTAGAAACAACAAGCCAATAATCATGATCAATGTAATAGGTACAACCAATGTTAAACGTTTCGATGCAGACTGAAGCTTTTGATAAGTACCACCATACTCCACCCAATAACCTGAAGGCACTTCCACTGATTCATTAATGGCTGACTGGACATCTAAAACAAATGATCCCAAATCACGCCCCCGTACATTAGCTGTAACAACTATTCGTCGTTTTCCATTTTCACGATTTACCTGATTGAATCCCTCCACTAACTCTAATGTTGCAAGCTCCTGTAGGGGCACCGCTTCCGTACTGGACAGATGAATGGGTAAGTACCGTAAACGATCAATATCAGTACGACGCTGCTCAGGTAGACGTACAACAATATCGCTCCGCCGATCACCTTCATAAAACTGCCCGGCAACTTCACCGCCCAATGCAATGGCCAACTGATCTTGTAAATCACTTAGTGATACCCCGTATTGTGCAAGTACATCTAGCTTTGGTTGCATGGTCATGATAGGTAAGCCTGTAATTTTTTCCATTTGAATATCGGCAATACCCTCTACTTTCGCAATAGCCCTCTCAATCTCACCCCCCAAAGCCTGCAGCTGTTCAAAGTCATCACCATATACCTTAATGGCTAGCTCTGCCCGTACACCTGATAGCAATTCATTAAAGCGCATTTGAATAGGCTGAAGAAATTCGTAGCGATTACCAGGTATGGGCTCAACCAATGCAGCTAATTCTTCTACTACTTGTGATTTCATCTTATTCGGATCCGGCCATTCACCTCTCGGTTTTAGCATAATAAATGTATCGGCGACACTCGGCGGCATCGGGTCCGTGGCTACATCAGGCGTGCCTATTTTCGAAAAAATGCGAGCAACTTCGGGCAGTTCTGTAATCTTTTCTTCTAGCACTTTTTGTAATTCTATTGATTGAGTTAAAGAGGTACCTGGTATGCGTAACGCATGCATAGCAATATCGCCCTCATCTAGATTCGGAACAAACTCACTACCTAGCCGCGTTGCCTGTAAAGCAGAAGCCAACACTAAAACCACAGCACACCCAACAACTAACCAGCGAGCCTTTAGCGCTAGTGTTAATAAAGGCTCATATACTGATCGTGTAACTCGAATAATTGCACTGTCTTTCTCTTCAATAGGCTTGCGAAAAAATAATGCTACACAGGCGGGAACGAACGTAATTGAAAGCACAATTGCGCACCCCAGTGCAATCACCACCGTTAATGCCATAGGGTGAAACATTTTTCCCTCAACACCGCTTAGTGCGAATATTGGCAAATAAACTGCTGTAATAATAAACACACCAAATAAGGCAGGGCGAATAACTTCGCCAGTAGCATTAAATACAATATCAAAACGCTCCCCGATAGCCATCCTCTTATTATCAGATGAAGCATGACTTAATCGACGTAAGCAGTTTTCAACAATAATGATCGCACCGTCTACAAGCAACCCAAAATCCAATGCACCTAAGCTCATTAAATTTGCGCTTACACCTGCGTGTACCATACCTGTTATTGTCATTAACATAGCAATGGGGATAACAGCTGCAGTAAGTAAAGCAGCTCGAACATTACCCAGCAGAAAAAATAAAATAACAATAACTAGCAATGCCCCTTCAAGTAAGTTTGTTTGCACGGTTTTTAGTGTTTTATCAACTAACCCTGTACGGTCGTATACGGCTGTAGCCGAAATACCTTCCGGCAGGCCTTTCTTAATTTCCTCGAGTTTTTTAGCAACGGCTTCAGCCACTGTGCGACTGTTTTCACCCATCAACATAAACACTGTACTCATGACAACTTCTCTACCATTTTGCGTCGCGGCGCCTGTTCGCAGCTCCTTGCCTTCTTCGATGCTAGCTACATCTTTTATCCTAATAGGAATACCGTTATCACTGCGTATTAGTAATTCACCTAACTCCGCCACCTTTGCACGCTGACCAGGAACACGTAGCAACCACTGTGAACCGTTGTGCTCGACGAAACCAACACCGCGATTTTGATTGTTATTTTGAATTGCACCAATAACATCCGCTTGTGTAAGTTGAAACGCTAGAAGCTTTTCTGGCTCAATAGCGACCAATACCTCCCGCTTATAACCACCAATTGGGTTAACCTCAACAACACCAGGCACGCGCAACAATTGCGGACGGATAATCCAATCATGGACGGAACGTAAGTCTGTAGGTGAAACCAATGACCCATCTTGATTTAATGCACCTGGCTCAGCATCTACCGTAAACATAAAAATTTCACCTAAGCCTGTAGATAGAGGCCCAAGTTCTGGCTCAAGTAAACGAGGTAAATTAGATTTCACACTCGACAAACGTTCACCAACTAACTGGCGAGCGAAATAAATATCTGTCTCGTCGCTAAAAATAACTGTGACTTGTGATAACCCATAACGAGAGACTGAACGCGTATATTGGAGGTTCGGCAACCCAGCCATAGCCGTTTCGATAGGAAAGGTCACGCGCTGCTCAACCTCTAACGGCGTATAACCTGCAGCCTCAGTATTAATCATAACCTGAACGTTTGTTATATCAGGAACGGCATCAATAGGTAACTTCGTAAAGTTCCATAAACCAAGTGCGCTTAAAACAACAACGGCAACCATAATTAAGGCGCGCCGCTGAATAGAAAACTTAATAAGATATTCGAGCATGGGAATCCCCTAAATGTGGTTATCGTTAGTGGTCGTGAGACGCGCCGGACTTTTCAATATCAGCTTTAATGATAAAGCTGTTTTGTGTCACGTATTCAGTACCCACATCTAAGCCACCTAAAACCTCAACCCATTCCCCTGCTTCTCGCCCTAACTCGAGCATTCTCACTTCATACTGCTCGCCAACTTTGGCATAAACAACAGTAAAATCTCGAAAGGCCTGAAGCCCGGCTCGTTTAACCGCCAAAGGAACAGAGTATCGATCCACCTCTATACTCCCCGTCGCATATTGACCTGGTAAATAACGGCCAGAAGTATTATCTATTGAGACACGCACGATCGTGGATTGGTTGCTTTGAACAGTGCTACCAAAAGATACCACCTCTCCTATTAAGTTCTTTTCAACTCCGTTTACACTAATGGTCACAGGAGCACCAAGGAGAACTTTCCCACGATCCGATGAGAACACCGAAAATTCTGCCGTTAAATCTTGTAAATTAGTAACGGACAACAGGACACGCCCAGCAGTTTGTTCGCCAACATTCGCATTTTTTATCGCAACAACACCATCTATGGGCGACGTAATCGAGTAGGGTTTCAAACTCTCATTACTTTCAACTCTAACGAGCACATCGCCCGTTTTTACTGGTTGCCCAAGGCTCACAGGCATCGATTTTATCTGCCCATCAAAACGCGCCATAATTTGACGCTGAGCATTCTGTGCTGGCTCTATACGACCAAATACATGTATTACCTCAGAAAGCGTTGCTTGGCCTGCAACCTCTGTTTGTATATTCATGGCTTTTGCGACTTGTGCCTCAATTGACGTGCGTCCTTCAAAATTATCGTACTTCCATTGATAACTCTTGTCTTGATAGCTCGCATTAATCCTTACAACAAAAGAGTGGGGTTCGTAAATTTCCAGATCACCACGTAAAAAATCACCCTGTGGTTTAAAATTAATTACATCCACAACATCGCCTAAGCGAATGAGTTCCACGGTTAAGGAAACAGCCTCGGGGGGTACTGCTTTTTCGTTATTTGTTATCCAAACACGAAACTCTGGCGGCACACCTTTTTCAAAAATAGATAGTTCAATAACAAACCCCTCTTGTTTTAATAGACGCCCTCCATGTGGGCCTTTTTCTGGCTCCGCCTCTTCTACAGTATTTTTAGCGGCAACTGCCGATATTGAGGTCGTCACTAAGAGCATTACAACTGTCCACAATACAAGCCCAAAAGTTACAGGGCGCAATAGTGATTTCTTCTTCATTTCTTTCCTCTATTAATTAATGTTTTAAGTGCGTAGTACGGAAGAACCTGATTTATTACTGAGCTACTTTACGGCTTAAGAGCGACAACCCCGTTAAGCGCTCCAGCTCAACCATATTGTTATGCGCTTTCAAACGAGCATCAACAAGTGCTAGCTGCGTATCGAGTACTTCTTGCTGAACTACTGACCACTCCTGATAGCTGTATTTTCCAATTTGATAAGCCTTTTGGGTTTCTTTTAATGCCCGCTCAAGGCGTGGCATAATTTTGTTTTCAATAGACTCTATAATGTGATGCCCGTGTTTCAGCTCCTCATAGAGCACAAATATTTTAGTGAGAAGTTGAGTTTTGGTAGCATTAGCATCCGCTTGATAACTGTCTTTGTCCGCAGTTAATGCTGAAATTTTCCCTTGATTTCGACTAGGTTTTCCAATCGGTAACGACACCCCGAACGTTAGGCTGTAATCCTCTTCTCGCTCATAACGCCTGACCCCAGCATCGAAACGTAATCTATTTTTAGCCTCTTCTTTTGCCAAAATAATCTCACTATCAACAAGTCGTTGTTGCGTTAAGAAGTACCGCATTTTTGGTGTGGTTTTTATAGATTTTTCTAACTTTGCAAAATCAACTAATGCCCTTGAAGTATCCAATGAACCCACTGCTGATATGAAATCTATGTCAGTCTCTCCCCACTTAGATACCAAGATTTTTTTTGCAGATAATAATTCATGTGTGATGTCTTCGACCTCAAGCTCGCGGCGCTCCTGATCAACCTCCGCACGAAGTTGATCTGCAACAGGGGCTTTTCCTGCTTTAACACGTTTCACAATATCGAAAAGAATCACTTTTGTATGTTGCTGCGCTCTCTTAGCAATAGATAAATTTTCCTGAAGAGCAAGTACGGTTGAAAATTGGTGCGCAGTTTGTGCAGCAATATCAAATCGTTTGATATCCCTCTCTATCTCTATAAGCGTTTTTCTTACTTGGTATTTCCCAACTCGACTACCTGATAACCCCTCATCTAAAATCCAACCAATACTTAACGTAGATTGAGCATTATCTAAGCCTGAATAATCACCGGTACCTAAAGCATCTTCTACTGCCAGGGACAGTTCTGGTTTTTGACCAACGGCGGCGTACTTAATATCACCTTCTGCGCTTTTTATCCGATAACCAATGCTTGCAAGCTCTGGATGTAGGCTAAGACTTCGTGAAATCGCTTCTTGCATTGAAAGCGACTTTTCTAAATAATCAGCCGCATATACAGGAGTGGATACGGCTATATATATTGCAAACAATAGTCCTACATGGACAGATAACCGATGCCCAAAAAACCGATTAAAGGTCGGTTTTTTGGGCACATGTTTATATTGGATAAGAAGCATTATGTTTCCTTAATGGCTAAATAAGTGTTCGAAAGAATGATGAATATAATCAACTGAAAATGAGTTAATAGCTAAAACAGTTAGTGTTGATATAAATACAAATAGATATGGGAAAGAACGGCCTTTATTATCATTTAATAAATATTTAATTCTCAGCGCCGATGGGTGCGCAGTGAAGGCGCAATCTGCGATAAACTCTCTTTGATTAACACGGATCCCCCCTTGCAAGCGAACAACCCTTAGAATGGTTTTTGAAATTAAAGTGACATCAAGCGTCTGTTTTAACACAGTGTCATCAGCTAACTGTTCAAGCGAAAGTGCGTAAGAATCATTCAGTTTATTTTCGACACGCTGTGGGAAAAACAATGCAAAAAGTGAAAAGATATATTTTTTAAGGGGGTGCGCATACTTAGCATGCGCAAGCTCATGTTGTTGAACAATAAAACTCTCTTCTTTACTTAGGAGGTCGCACAGCCCACGTGTAATATAAGCCTGTGGCCTAAAAAACCCCGAGGTGAATGCACTAATTTCTTGAGATTCAATGAGTACACACCCATTAGGCAAAGTAGCCGGATTTAAAAAATCCTTGAGTTGATTTAAATGCGATGTAATCTTTAAGGCTTTAAGCAACTTCGTTAGCATCAAAAATAGACATAAAAAGCTAAATAGCACTAAAGTAGCTCCATGCCAGCTCACAAGAGGAAAGGTGTAAATATGATGCCAATGTAAAGGCGATGTGAATGGTAGAGTTTTCCATATAAATAATTCTGGAAATACTAATACAGCTACACAGGCACAACTTACAAACCAAGGCAAAATAACAATAAACCAAAGTAAAAGTGATCGACTTGAGGCATCAAACCGCAACAATAAACCTTCTAACCTATTAATAAATAATGACATTAAGAACACTGTAAAACAAACGCTTAGAATAGCAATCGTGAGTATATTAAGTGCTAGCCCCCAATCACCTAGTATCATATTTGTCTATCCGAATTTGCTTTTAAACGCCGCTCATCTATTAACCGCTCTAGCTCATCTAATTGTTTCTCATCCATCCCATTCGACAGCGAATTAAATGCCGCGAGCAACATATTCTCGCCACTTGAACCGAAGTCACTCGAAATATTAGTAATTAATCGCCCAATGAAAACGTCACGATCGACTGCCGCACGGTATTGAAATGCGTGCCCATGCTTCTCTCGCGCCAACAATCCTTTTTTAAACAGGCGATCTAGGGTGCTCTGAATTGTATTGAGTGTGCCACCACGACTTTTCTCAAAGTAGGCAAAGACCTGTTTCGCATCAGCAGATTCTATTTCCCATAGGTACTGAAGAACTAATTTTTCCAATTCGCCAAGAAACATTTTTTATTTAACCAAGCCTATGAAGATAATTTATAAAATTGTAGCACAAAAACCGATTAACAATCGGTTTTTTAAAAAGGTATTAAGAGATTTACTTCAAATAATTTTTTAAAACTGAGGTTACCTGCTCTACTTCTTCCGTTCGCTGCTCCTGTGACATATCTTCCCCACCCAAAAGTTATCACAAATCATCTTCCAGTACTTATTTCATTAGTCCATTAACTGCACCTTTTATAGCCTCAATCTGAAGCAAACTTTCATGCAGTCAGGCTCTCCCTCTAATCTGTTTTCTAGAGCTAATGCCAGTCCTTTAACCTTCTGGGCACGAGTTAGTAACTTTTTTACCAATGGTTGCATGAGACATATTATGCTTACTTTAGATAATATCCTGAGGGTACAGTGTATTAATACGCAATAAAATTATAGTTAGGAGCAACAGTTCAAGACGATAACAGTATTCAGTGGAATCATTCACATGATTTCGGTATTGATAATAATCATAGTGATAAAAAAGTAAAGATAGCATTTTGGCTTACTACCATCATTTGAAATTACCGTTGGTACTATATCTGGCTCAATGGCTCTACTTGCTGATGGATGGCACATGGGAACACATTCTGCCTCTTACGCTAAGAAACACGCTGATAATAAAAGCTTCAACGTTGGAACTGGAAAAGCTAATTACCTTAGTGGCTTAGTGGCTTTGCTAGTGCTGTTGCAAAAGTGACTTATTTTAGGTGAAAGGTTAGACAATCTTGTATTATCAAGGTTGTAGTATAGACGTAACTTATTGAATAAGTTAGTAAATTTGGTCGGGGCGAGAGGATTTGAACCTCCGACCACCAGTACCCCATACTGGTGCGCTACCAGGCTGCGCTACGCCCCGATGGAATTAAAATTACTTGAGTATGTCTAAAATTTCTTCTAATTCAGCTTTTATTTGCTGAATTTCTATTTTTGTCTGTGAGGTGTCTTTTTGTGAACTTTCACCTGAAAGGTGTGAACGAGCGCCACCAATAGTGTAACCATCCTCATAAAGCAGCCCACGAATTTGCCTTATCAGCACAACATCTTTACGTTGATAATAACGACGATTACCACGGCGTTTTACCGGCTCAAGTTGTGAGAACTCTTGCTCCCAATACCTTAGTACATGGGGTTTTACAGCACATAACTCACTCACTTCACCAATAGTGAAATAACGTTTCGCCGGTATCGCCGGCAACTCATTGTTATGACTGGGTTCCAGCATATGCTTCTACTCTGTCTTTAAGTTTTTGACCTGCTCTAAGAGTAACCACCCTTCTTGCAGAAATAGATACATCTTCGCCTGTTTTTGGATTTCGTCCAGGTCGAGCCTCTTTGTCTTTAAGTTCAAAATTTCCAAATCCTGAAATTTTAACTTGCTCACCTTTTTCTAACGATTCCTTTATTGCTTCAAACATTTGCTCAACGATCTCTTTAGCTTCTCGTTTATTGAGACCTAACTCGTCAAATAATTGCTCTGTTAAATCAGCTTTCGTTAATGACATTTTTTTATTCCCTTAGCTGAGCATTAAATAAATTATTAAGATTAGCGAGCAATTCATTAATGAGTTCCTCAACATCTTGCTCAACTAGTGTCTTAGATTTATCCTGTAAAATCAAGCCCAAAGCAACACTTTTTCTACCAGTTTCTACTCCCTTGCCTTGGTAAATATCAAACACAATAACCTCATTAACAAGCGTGTATTGCTTAGTAATATAGCCGACCATTTCATTTACGTGGAACTTTTCATCCACAATGAGTGCTAGGTCACGTCTTACCGCTGGATATTTTGACACTGCTTGAAATTCTGGTATTTGTTTTGTCTGAATCAGAGATTGTTTTAGTTCTACTAAATACACTGGTTTCTTAATATTAAACTCACCTTCCAAAGCTGGGTGTAATAAACCAATATAACCAACATGCTCCCCTGAATTATTAATCAGCTCTGCTGTTTGTCCCGGGTGTAAAGCTTCGTGCTTAGCCGGTTTAAACTGGTAGTCTGACAAACTGCCATTCAACGATAAAATAGCTTCTATATCGTGTTTAACATCATAAAAATCAATGCTTCTAGATGACTCACCCCACTGTTCTGGCTGAGCGAGTCCTGTCGCTAATATAGACAACATTTGCTCTTGCACTAGCTGCCCATCTTTAACCGTGAATTTTAAGCCTGTTTCAAAAAAACGTATTGTTTCTTCATTACGTTTAATGTTTGCATCCATTGCTTTTAATAAGCCAGCCCATAAGGTTGTACGCATAACAGACAAATCAGCCGATATTGGATTCTGTAATCGGTACACATCATCCTGAGGAGTCAACAGCTTGAGCGACGAGTCATCTGTAAAACTGTATGTAACCGCTTCTTGATAGCCTAAATCAACCAGTAAGTCTTTAATCCTGTCTAGGGGCTGCAACTGCTCTTCAATGGCTGTTAAAGTACCCGAAACGGTTAATTCATTTTGTGGCAGATTATCGTAGCCATATAAGCGTGCCACCTCTTCTATCAAGTCTGCTTCAATTGCAATATCAAATCGATAACTTGGTGCTGTAACGAACCACTCACTTGCCGTCTTATTAACAATCATTCCCAAGCTATCAAAATATGCTTCGACTGTATTTTCATCAAGTTCTATACCCAGCAAACGCTGCACTCTTTGAAACCTAAAAGGCACTGCTTTATTAACTGGAAGCGTTTTGGTTGACGATGCGTCCGTTAAGGGCCCTACTTGCCCGCCAGCAATATCGGTCAACAATTCAATCGCTCGATCTAATGCACGGTAACAAAGCTCTGGGTCTACACCACGCTCAAACCGGTGTGATGAATCTGTATGTAAGCCAAACTTTCTAGATTTACCCGCAATTGACAGAGGACTAAAAAATGCACATTCTAAGAATATATCTGTTGTCTCGTCATTAACTGCTGACGCTTCACCACCCATCACACCAGCAAAAGCCAAGGCTTTATGTTGGTCTGCAATAACCAGCACACTCTCATCTAACTCAACTTGTTGTTCGTTTAATAGCGTTAGAGATTCCTTTTCTCTCGCATGTCTAACAACAATGTCACCATCGATTTTAGCTAAATCAAATGCGTGAAGCGGTTGCCCTAATTCCAATAGAACATAATTTGTCACATCCACTAACGGACCTAAACTACGCTGACCACATCGACGCAATTTTTCCTGCATCCAGATAGGTGTTTGCGCTGAACGATCTAAGCCTTTAATCACACGACCTAGGTAACGAGGGCAATCTATAATAGCCTCAACGTTTACATTTTTATGGTCGTTTATTGAAGTTTCTATTTTTGGTGCTGGTTTGTTTTTGACAGGCTGTTTAGCAAAACAAGAAATTTCACGCGCAACACCTTCTACGCTTAAGCAATCGGCACGATTTGGCGTTAAATCTACTTCGATAATCGTGTCGTCAAGTTGTAAATAGTCCCGAATATCAGTTCCAATCGGCGCATCACTTGGTAGCTCCATCAACCCATCAGCTGAATCAGCGAGGCCAAGCTCTTCTTCGGAACATAACATGCCATTAGAAGGCTCACCACGTAACTTTGATGGTTTGATTTTGAAATTACCGGGTAAGACGGCACCAACAGTTGCCACAGGAATCCGTAACGAAGTTCTAACATTACTCGCACCACAAACAATATCTAAAGGCTCTTCTTGCCCAATAGAGACTTTACAAAGGCGTAATTTATCCGCATTTGGGTGTGCTTGAACTGATAATACTTCACCTACTAACACGCCGGTAAACTCAGCCGCAGCCGCTTCTACAGAGTCTACTTCTAAGCCAGCCATTGTTAATTTTTCTGTCAATTCATTCGTTGGAATTGAATAGTCAACAAACTCTTTAAGCCATGCTTCATTTACTAACATTTATGAGTCCTTATTTAAGCTTAATTAAACTGTTTTAAGAATTTAAGATCATTTTCAAAAAATAACCGTAAGTCATTGATTTTATACCGAAGCATGGTCAGTCTTTCTACACCCATACCAAAAGCAAAGCCGGTAAATTGGTCTGCATCAATATTGATATGACGAAATACTTCTGGGTGAATCATTCCACAGCCCAATACCTCTAACCAACCGGTATGCCCGCATACACGACAACCTTCACCTTCACACATCACACATTCAATATCTACTTCAGCAGAGGGTTCTGTAAATGGAAAATAGGAGGGTCTAAACCTTACTTTGACATCTTTTTCAAAAAAGGCCTTTAGAAACGCACTAATAACACCTTTTAAGTCGGCAAAGTTAATATCTTTATCTACAACAAAGCCTTCAACCTGGTGGAACATGGGTGTGTGCGTAATATCTGAATCACAACGATAAACACGACCCGGCGCTATCACTTTAAGTGGCGGTTGTTGATTTTCCATCACTCTAATTTGAACGGGTGATGTATGTGTTCTTAATAAGGTATGCTCATCAAAATAAAAAGTATCGTGCATGGCTCGTGCAGGATGATGAGAAGGAATATTCAATGCCTCAAAATTATGAAAATCATCTTCCACTTCAGGTCCAGTTGCCACATCAAAACCAACACGATTAAAAATTTGTTCAATACGGCGCATCGTTCTTGTCACAGGGTGAACACCACCCACTGATTGGCCACGGCCAGGCAAGGTCACATCAATAGTTTCTTCTATTAAACGCTTTGCTAATAATTCATTTTCAAGTTGTACCTTACGCTGTTCTAAGTGCGCTTGAAATTCTTGTTTAGCTTGGTTGATAACGGCACCAACCTTTGGCCTTTCTTCAGCAGATAGCTTGCCCAGCGTTTTCATTTGGCGCGTAAATACACCTTTTTTACCTAGGTAAGTAACTCGAATTTCTTCAACAACTGAAAGAGATGACGCATCAGCTAATTCTTTTTGCGCTTGCTTAACAATGTTTTCTAATGAATTTTCCACGTTGTTATCTTTTTATTTAATCCAAATAAATAAGGGAAAGGCCTCTAGACCTTTCCCTCACGACTCACTATCAGCTTGTAGTCAATACAGTATAAAAAATATGTGGGTAATGTTAATTACCCAAAAGCTGTTTCTACAGGTTAGATTTTGCAGTCGCTACTAATTGCGAAAACGCATCTTTATCAAACACTGCTAGATCAGCTAATACTTTTCTATCCAAACCGATGGATGCTTTTTTAAGGCCATTCATAAAACGGCTGTATGATAAACCACAGCTACGGGCACCAGCATTAATACGTGCAATCCATAAAGCACGGAATTGACGTTTTCTTTGACGACGATCTCGGTAGGCATATTGACCCGCTTTAATCACCGCTTGTTTAGCAACACGATAAATACGGCTACGTGCCCCATAGTATCCTTTTGCTTGTTTTAATACTTTTTTGTGTCTTGCTCTAGCAACAACACCGCGTTTTACTCTTGGCATTTCTTATCCTCGAAAATCTTAAAATTAACTATACGGCAACATACGAGTCACGCTTTTCATATCTGAAGCGTGAATCAATGATGCTTTACGTAGTTGACGTTTACGTTTAGTGGTTTTTTTGGTCAAAATGTGACGCAAGTGAGCTTGCTTACATTTAAAAGCGCCCGTACCCGTTTTCTTAAAACGTTTGGATGCTCCGCTATTTGACTTCATCTTTGGCATTACAATACTCCGTTAATTAATTTTTTTCGGCGCCATAACCATTACCATTTGGCGGCCTTCAAACTTTGGCCGCTGTTCGACCAAGGCTAATTCTTCTAAATCTTTTTCTACGCGATTTAACAACTCCATACCTAACTCTCTATGGGCCATTTCTCTACCGCGAAATCTTACTGTGATTTTGGTTTTATCACCGTTCTCTAAAAATGAACGCAGATTACGTAATTTTACGTTGTAATCACCAATATCGGTTCCAGGTCTAAACTTAATCTCTTTAACCTGAACATTTTTTTGTTTCTTTTTCGATGCCTGCAATTTCTTGCTAGCCTCGAATTTAAACTTACCATAGTCCATTATTTTACAGACAGGTGGTTTAGCTGTTGGAGAAACTTCAACCAAATCTAAATCGACTTCAGCAGCCAAGCTCATCGCTTGTTCTAGTGTAACAACACCTACTTTCTCACCCTCATGATCGATGAGTCTTACACTTGGTATTGTAATCTCTTCGTTTACTCTTACTCTTTTTGTTGCGATCTTAACAATCTCCGAAAATTTTTAACGCTAAATTAAGTCATTTATAATATTAGCAACGTACGCTAATGCACTTTGTGCAAAAACTTAAGACTCTAATGCATTTCGTTCAGTAACATTTTTGGTTACTAACGAAATAAAGTCCTCAGGATTGAAATGACCCAGGTTTTTTCCACTTAACGAACGCACTGCCAACTCGTTATTTTCTACTTCTTTGTCACCGATAACGATGAGATACGGAATGCGTTTTAAAGTATGCTCGCGAATTTTAAAGCCGATCTTCTCATTTCTCAAGTCTAATTTGACTCTGATGCCTTGTTTTTGAAGGATTTTTGCAATTGAGGTCGCATATTCGTCATTTTTATCCGTAATTGACATTAAAACGACTTGGGTCGGTGCCAACCACACAGGAAATTTACCCGCATATTCTTCTATTAAAATGCCAATAAAACGTTCCAAAGAACCCAAAATCGCTCTGTGCAACATAACCGGTGATTGTCTTGAACCATCCTCTGCAATAAATTGCGCATCTAAACGACCCGGCATTGAAAAATCCACTTGGATGGTGCCACATTGCCAAACACGATCTAAGCAGTCTTTCAGTGAGAACTCAATTTTAGGCCCATAGAAGGCACCCTCACCCGGTTGCAATTCCCAGTCTAAGCCTTTTGCATTTAAGGCCTCTTCCAAAGCTTTTTCAGACTTATCCCAAACCTCATCAGAGCCTACTCTTTTTTCAGGTCGTGTAGACAGCTTGATAAGAATGTCGGTAAAACCAAAATCTGCATACACTTCAAACAACAGGTCAATAAAATCAGACACCTCTGATTGAACCTGATCTTCTGTACAGAAGATATGCGCATCATCTTGAATAAAGTTACGCAAACGCATCAGCCCATGTAAGGTACCTGATGGCTCATTACGATGACACGAACCAAACTCGGCCATTCTTAAGGGCAAGTCACGGTAGCTTTTTAAGCCTTGATTATATATTTGCACATGACATGGGCAATTCATTGGTTTAACAGCATACTCGTGGTTATCCGAGTCTACGGTAAACATATCATCACGGAATTTTTCCCAGTGACCTGATTTTTCCCACAATGACTTATCCACTAATTGCGGTGTACGTACCTCTACATAATTATTATCTTGTAGTTTAGAACGAATATATTGCTCAATTGTTCTATAAACACTTAAGCCTGCATCGTGCCAAAAAATCATCCCTGGTGCTTCTTCTTGAATATGAAACAAATCCAGTGATTTAGAAATCTTACGATGATCACGCTTTTCAGCTTCTTCTATTCTATGCAGGTACTTTTTCAGCGCCTTTTTATCGCCCCAAGCTGTGCCATATACACGCTGAAGCATTTCATTATTAGAGTCACCACGCCAATATGCACCAGCCAGTTTAGTTAGTTTAAACGCTTTTAAACTACCTGTATTTGGTACATGCGGCCCTCTACATAAATCAGTGAAATCACCTTGTTTATAAAGTGACAACACTTCATCTTGTGGAATGCTTTCAATAATTTGTGCTTTGTATTCCTCGTTTTTGTCTCTAAAAAACGTTACCGCATCATCACGAGACAGCTCAAAACGCTCAACCGGTATAGATTGCTCTGCCAGTTCAGACATTTTCTTTTCAATTTTTTCAAGGTCATCTGGCGTAAACGAACGCTCAAATGCAAAATCATAGAAAAAACCATTATCAATAACCGGGCCTATGGTGACTTGAGCCGATGGGAACAGCTGCTTAACTGCTTGTGCTAATAAATGTGCGGTTGAATGGCGAATAACCTCAAGACCGTCTTCATCTCTTGCGGTCACAATCGCTAGCGTTGAGTCTTGCTCTATTAAATAAGAACCATCAACTAATACATCATTCACCTTCCCTGCTAAGGTTGCTTTTGCCAAGCCTGCGCCAATATCAGCGGCCACGTCCAGCACGCTAACTGCTTGTGAAAATTCGCGCTGACTTCCATCCGGTAATGTAATAACTGGCACGTTAGAACCTTTGTGTTTTGATGTTTGAATTTGGTGTTAAAAATTGGTAGGCACGAGTGGATTCGAACCACCGACCTCATCCATGTCAAGGATGCGCTCTAACCAACTGAGCTACGCGCCTGCAAGCCAATTTTCTTAAGACCGCGCATTGTACTGAATGTTGCCTCGTTAGTGAAGCTATCAGTTTATTTAATTTGCCAATGCTAGCTATTCAAAACCATCTGATTTTGTAACTCATTCACCTCATCCCGTACTTTAGCGGCTTCTTCAAACTCTAAATCTCGTGAATGTTGATACATTTTCGCTTCTAATTCTTTTATTTTTTTAGCCATTTGAGCTGGTGATAAGGCTTGATATTTTGCCGCTTCATCAGCTGCTTTTTTCATTGTACTTCGCTGAGATCGGGCCGTCCCTTCCATGATATCGGTGACCTTTTTAATGATTCCGGTTGGGCTAATTCCGTGCTTTTCATTGAACGCCTGCTGAGTTTCCCTACGGCGACTGGTCTCATCCATCGCCCGTTGCATTGACCCTGTTATTTTATCGGCATATAAAATACTTTTTCCTTTTACATTCCTTGCCGCACGCCCTATTGTTTGAATCATAGACACCTCAGATCGTAAAAACCCCTCTTTGTCTGCATCTAAAATAGCCACTAAGGACACTTCTGGAATATCCAAGCCTTCACGTAATAAGTTAATACCAATTAACACATCAAATATACCCAAACGAAGATCACGAATAATTTCTACCCGTTCAACCGTTTCAATATCAGAATGCAGATAGCGAACCTTTACCCCGTGCTCCATTAAGTAATCGGTTAAATCTTCAGACATTCGTTTTGTTAGCGTTGTAACCAACACACGCTCTTCAACTGCCACTCGTTTTTTAATTTCTGACAACAGATCATCCACTTGTGTTGTGGCCGGCCTTACTTCAATAATCGGGTCAAGTAAGCCTGTTGGCCTAACAACTTGCTCCACCACCGCCCCCGAGCGCTCGATTTCATACTTAGCAGGTGTCGCTGAAATATAAATCGTTTGAGGCGCTTTCGCTTCAAACTCTTCAAAGCGCATCGGCCGATTATCTAACGCAGATGGCAAACGGAAGCCATATTCAACCAACGTTTCTTTTCTTGAACGATCACCTTTATACATCGCCCCTACTTGCGGCACCGTCACATGTGACTCATCAATAAAGAGCAAGGCATTATCTGGCAAATAATCAAATAACGTGGGCGGCGCCTCATTAGGCTTTCTACCGGATAGATAACGTGAGTAATTTTCAATCCCTGAGCAATAGCCAATTTCACGCATCATTTCCAAATCAAACTTTGTACGTTCTTCTAACCGTTGCGCCTCAACCAGTTTATTTAACGAACGTAACTGTTCTAAGCGAATTGCCAATTCAGATTTTATTTTCTCTATCGCTTCTAAAATGGTTTCGCGCGGGGTTACATAATGAGAAATAGGGAAAATTGTGTAACGCGGTATCCGTTGGATAATTTCACCGGTTAATGGATCAAACAACGACAAACGCTCAATTTCATCATCAAACAATTCCACACGTAGCGCATCTTGGTCTGACTCGGCAGGAAATATATCAATCACATCCCCTCTTACTCGATACGTTGCACGAAGCAATTCAACATCATTACGCTTGTATTGCATGTCTGTTAACTGACGAATAATCTCGCGCTGACTCACCCGCTCACCACGAGATAAATGCAAAATCATACTAAAATATAGTTCCGGATCACCTAAGCCATATATACAAGAAACACTCGCAACAATCACCGCATCCTTGCGTTCCATCAGTGCTTTAGTCGCAGACAAGCGCATTTGCTGAATGTGCTCATTTAATGATGCATCTTTATCTATAAAGGTATCTGATGCCGGCATATAGGCTTCTGGCTGATAGTAATCGTAATACGACACAAAATATTCAACCGCATTATCGGGTAAAAACTCTTTAAGCTCGCCATACAACTGCGCGGCCAGCGTTTTATTATGCACCAACACCAAAGCAGGCCGTTGTAGCTCTGCGATGGTATGCACCATCGTAAAAGTTTTACCTGAGCCTGTTACCCCTAATAAGGTTTGATTCGCTTCGCCATGATTAACTCCCTCAACCAGCGCTTTAATCGCCTTTGGTTGATCGCCTGCTGGTTTAAAAGATGAGTGAATTTCGAATTTTTTATTCATAGGGATTATCTGGGAACGCAGCATCTAGTAGAATACTGTCTTTAGGGGACCAAATACTTAATTTTATTCTAAAAAAGCTGTCAACACCCCATTTAAGCTGAATTTTATTCATAGAGGCTATAACAAATGAGCATTAAACTGTCACAACGCGTACAACGCATAAAACCTTCTCCAACACTTGCTGTAACAGCAAGAGCGGCTTCCTTACGCGCAGCCGGACAAGACATCATCGGCCTAGGTGCAGGCGAGCCTGACTTTGATACGCCAGAGCACATCAAACAAGCGGCGAGAGACGCTATTAATGCAGGTAAAACCAAATACACAGCCGTTGATGGCACGGTTGAACTTAAAGATGCCATTATCAATAAATTAAAACGCGACAATGGCCTTGATTATCAAGCCGACCAAATTCTTGTCTCATGCGGCGGCAAGCAAAGTTTTTTCAACTTAGCTCAAGCCTTATTAGACGATGGCGATGAAGTTATTATTCCTGCACCGTATTGGGTGTCGTACCCTGATATGAGTTTATTGGCAGGTGGCGTACCGGTCATCGTTCAAGCAGGCCAAGATCAAGCTTTTAAAATTACCCCTGAACAGCTTGAGGCTGCCATCACCGAAAAAACCAAACTCGTTGTGATCAACAGCCCATCAAACCCAAGTGGTAAAGCCTATACCAATGACGAATTAGCAGCACTGGGCGATGTGTTGGTCAAACACCCACATATCCTCATTGCGACCGACGATATGTACGAACACATCCTTTGGGCTGACGAGCCTTTCAGCAACATCGTTATGGCGTGCCCAGCACTATACGACCAAACTATTGTGCTTAATGGTGTATCAAAAGCCTACTCCATGACTGGTTGGCGCATTGGTTACGCAGCAGGCCCTAGCGAGCTGATGAAAGCGATGAAGAAGATTCAGTCGCAAAGCACATCAAACCCAACATCTATTTCACAATACGCTGCGCAAGCCGCACTAGAAGGAGACCAATCTTGCATCGGTGAAATGCTCGTCGCCTTTAAAGAACGCCACGATTATGTTGTAGAACAACTGAACCAAATAAATGGCGTCAGCTGCATTCCATCTGACGGAACGTTTTACTGCTTCCCTGATTTCAACGCCATACTGAATCGCATGGACAGCATCGACAACGATGTAGACTTAGCTGAATATATTCTTGAAAAGGCAGGCGTCGCGCTTGTTCCCGGTTCAGCTTTTGGGCTTAATGGTCACATGCGTATATCCATTGCAACCAGCATGGATAACCTAGTAAACGCCATGGATCGAATAGCAAAGTTACTAAACGACAATTAAATGAGTTTTAAAGCTTATTAGCTATTGACCAAAACAGCCGCGTTTCGTAAGATACGCGACCTGAACAATTCCTCTGTAGCTCAGTTGGTAGAGCAAATGACTGTTAATCATTGGGTCACTGGTTCGAGTCCAGTCGGAGGAGCCATATATCAAAGCCTTAGCGTGAAAACGCTAGGGCTTTTTTTATTGGATGACCACCCAAAAACCGGCTTCCAAGCCCATCTAAAAATAACAACTATAACCCTACCCAAGCTTTAACAGGTTTAGATTTCCTATAAAGGTAATGTATATCACCCACGGATTAACTGGTTCATAGCCAATCTTTATAATTAAGCACTCCAGCTCTCACTCAATGCTTCCGCTTGCTTTAAGCACAAATCAATCGCTTCATCAGCCTTGTCAGGCGGGTATTTCCAGCGCCTTAACGCCCTACGCACCAAATTGCGCAATTTTGCACGAACACTGTCACGTACTTGCCAATCAACTGTGGTGCTTTTACGTAATTGTTCGGTCACGTATTTAGCTAATTCTTTAAGGTTATTGTCGCCCAGTTCCTTAACGGCTGATTCGTTTTGAATAAGGGCACGGTAGAAGGCGATTTCATCAAAATTCAACCCTAGCTTGTTAGCCTCTTCGGCATCATCAGCCATTTCCTTCGCCATGTTAATCAGCTCTTCTATTACCTGGGCGGTTTCTATCGCTCGGTTATGATACTTACGCAGGGTTTCCAGAATACGGTCGGAATATTTCTTCTCAGACACGACGTCGGTTTTCATTCGCGCCTTTACTTCATCGCGCAGTAGTTTTTCAAGCAATTCCACAGCAAGGTTCTTCTGCGGTAGGTTTTTAACATCGTCTAAAAACTCGGGGGAGAGCAAACCAATGTTGGGCTTATCCAAACCCACTAAATCAAACACATCCGAAACACCATCGGCCAAAATTGCATTATCAATAATTTGTTTTAACGCTGAGTTCTTTTGCTCATCTGTTAGCTTTTTATCAACGCTCGTGTATTTCGTAATGGCGCCTTTAATAGCGGCTAAGAATGCAATTTCTTTTTTCAGCGCTTCGGCTTCATCCATTGTGCCAGATAAGACAAAGGCCTTCCCGATTGCCGCCATCACATCTAAAAAGCGCTTCTTGCCGTCATCTAAGCCAAGAATATGGTTCATCGCACCGGGCAATAGCAATAAGGCATTGGTTTCATAGCCGCTGTAATCAAACCCATGCAGTAGCCCACGCGCAATATCCAATTTCTCCAGCAAAATGGCGAAGGCTTCACGTGTGTCTAGGGTCGGCGTTCCTTTGCCTTTCGAATCGGTATAGGTTTTTAAGGCATGCTTTAACTCATTGGCAATACCGATATAATCAACCACCAAGCCGCCGGGCTTATCTTTAAACACGCGGTTAACCCGTGCAATGGCTTGCATCAAGTTATGGCCTTTCATGGGTTTATCAACATACATGGTATGGCAATTAGGCGCATCAAAGCCTGTTAGCCACATATCACGCACAATCACCATTTGTAGAGGGTCGTTAACGTCTTTAAAACGTTTCTCGAACAGCTTTTTAGTCTCTTTATTATGAATATGCGCTTGCAGCTTTTCTTTGTCCGATGCGGAACCGGTCATCACCACTTTAATAGCGCCTTTTGCAGGGTCTACATCGTGCCACTGCGGGTTAATGGCCACAATGGCATTGTACATATCCACACAAATTTCACGGCTCATGCACACAATCATCGCTTTGCCTGGCATGGTTTCAATACGCTTTTCAAAGTGAGTTACCAAATCTTTACCCACTTGCTTCATTCGCGGCTCACTGCCCACCAATTTTTCCAGTGCTGCCCATTTGGATTTGGTGCTTTCACGTGAGGCTAAGTCCTCTTCGTCCTCAATCACCTCTTCTACTTCGTCATTCAGCAGGTCTAATTCAGCTTGCTTAATGTCTAGCTTTGCCAAACGTGACTCATAATAAATCGGCACGGTTGCGCCATCATCCACCGCATCTTGAATATCATAAATAGACACATAATCGCCAAACACTGCACGGGTATCTTTGTCTTCAGCTGAAATGGGTGTTCCGGTAAATCCGATGAATGAGGCTTTTGGTAGCGCATCACGTAAATGTTTGGAATAACCAAAGGTGTATTTAGACTTCTCAACACCTGCTTTATCGGTGTACGTTACCAATTTAGCTTTATCACCATAATGGCTACGGTGCGCCTCATCACTCACCACCACAATATTATGCCGCTCGCTTAATATCGGGTGTTTAGACTCATCGCCTAATAAGGCAAACTTTTGTACTGTAGTAAAGATAATGCCACCCGACTGGCTCGATGCCAAAATATCGCGTAAATCATCACGGTCACTCGCTTGAATGGGCGTTTGTTTAAGCACATCACTCGCCATACCAAAGGTATTAAATAGCTGACCATCTAAATCATTACGGTCTGTGACTACCACCAATGTTGGGTTATTCATTTCAGGCTGCGCCAATAATTTACCGGCATAACACACCATAGAGATTGACTTACCCGACCCTTGCGTGTGCCACACCACACCGGCTTTACCAGAGCCTGCCTCTACCGTATTTGCATAGTTTGCACGCGGTTCGGCAATCCCTTGTTGTTGCGAGGCAATCACCGTTGCTTTAACGGCCTCTCTTACCGCGTGGAATTGATGGTAGCCCGCAATCTTTTTAATCGTTGTGTCGCCATCTTGCTCAAACAACACAAAATAACGAATATAATCCAACAATAAATCGGGCCTAAAAAAGCCCTTCACCATCGTTTCAAGCTGATATTCAAACAACGGCTTATCGTCTTCATTTGTTAGCGTACGCCACGGCATAAAACGCTCTTTATTAGCCGTTAACGAACCAACACGGGCATTTAAACCATCGCTTACCACTAAGGCTTCATTAAAGATAAATAAATCCGTTATTTCATCTTTATAGGTTTGCAATTGTTGATAGGCCGACCAAATATCGGCTTTATCATCGGCTGGGTTTTTCAGCTCCAAAACCGCCAATGGCAAGCCGTTAATAAACACAATAACATCAGGTCGGCGATTACCTTTACTGCCAGTAATCGTGTACTGGCTGACCACTAAAAACTGATTATTACTAACGTTGCTAAAATCGACTAATTGCACATAATCGGTTTTAGATTTCTCACCGTCTTTAAAATCAACCTTTACCCCTTCCAATAAAAACTGGTGAAATACTTTATTGTTTTTAATCAGAATGGGCGTTTCAGGTTTGGCAATTTGTTGGGCAACAAGCTCAATTGTCGCAACAGGAATATGCGGGTTAATCAGCTGCAATTGTTTAATCAGTCGGCCAAATAAAATAATTTGACGGTAATCCGTGCGTTCTGGCGCAACACCATCTGGCGCTATGTCGTAACCGCACACATAGTCGTACCCAATGGATTTAAACCACTCAAGGCAAGCTAGTTCTAGTTGGTCTTCCGTAATCATTTTCAAGCGCCTCTAAATAGTCATCAAACAGTTTTTATTGACAAAGTAAAGCAAAGTGCTATATTTCAAAACAATATGCCCGGCGCCTCTTCACTTCTGTGTACGCGTCGGTTCTCATGTCTGCTCCCATAACGCCCACTCACCTTGCTTTTCTATTAAGCCAAAGTCAACCAGGCTCACAGCCCCAGACTCAATTACTGGGAACTCATCAAGCAAAGTACAGAACCGCGATGACCAATGCGAGTTAGGACAAATAACATCTAGCAATCTTTTCATTAAACAAAAGTAAAAGTAAGGACGAGCATTGTTTAACTGCTTCCAAAACGCATCATCTTCTATCTCTGCCGAGCGTTCTAAAACGTTGATATTCCATAAGCGGCTATGATGCGCCGAAACATTACGAATAAAGTTCAACCCTCTCAACCAACTGGCGAATGCCTTACCATTTTTAGCCCCATATTTAGAGGCAATAATTTCTCTATGTTCATGCTTCAAACCAGCAAAAACCTTAGATAATAAACCAAAATCCCATATCTCAATCGCAACCCAAATCGGTAGCTTTCCATACTTATCCAGATAATGTTTCACAAATGGTTCACGACGGGCACGATGAACGTGTGAATGGTATTTTTCTAACCAATCCTGATGAGCAGGCTGCTCGCCATTTCTTTTTATTTTTGTAAAATTCCCATGAAACATATCTGGGTTCTCGTGAGCATACGCATCTTGTTTGCCCAGTAAATAAGCAATATCCACTCGAACGGCCAATTCAATTCGCTCAAGGGCATCTAACGCCAATAATCGCAACTTTTTATCAAACACATACAGGTCAACCGCGTGCTTAAAGTGGCTGCCTTGCTGAAATGCATCTTGCCTTCGCTCACTTGCTTCAACAGCATCATCTAACCCGAGTTTAAGCGCTCTGAATGAGTACCAATACCCGCTTAAACGGTAATAGCCAATACGCTCAAGATAGTCCAGCGCTGCTGGCTCGTTATCAACAACAAGACCACGGCTTTTTAACACGTCTAACTGGTCTTTAAATGAAATCCATTTCTTATTTTTCTTCATGCTGCTCTATCTATTCCCTTACTCGCTATGCATCTGCCTTAACCGTTGGTTAACCTCAGCTAACGGTGCTTTTAACGCCTTCTCAAGCCGCAACATGTACTCAACCATCCATTCGATAATATCGCCCCAGTTATCTTGGTTATAGCCATCAAACTCTTTACTAAACTGAATGCGTGATGACTTTTTAGCATCTAGCCTTAACCATTCTAGTTCATCACCAAAAGCAGATTCGATACTCTGCTTTTTTTCTAGCAACGCATCAAAAATAAATTTATTTTCAGCCGTTACCGAGCGGGATATATTTAACTCTACGCGTGCTTCTTTAACACCAAATATCAACGAGAAAGGACATGAACTAACACCCGAGCCTGCGCTTAACCAATGGTCTTTTGAGCGATTAACATTTTTAAACAAATCACAGTCACTGGTTCTTATCGCTTCTAATGCTTGCTCCCAAAATGCCAATCGAACCGTATGGCGATTTTTAAGTTCTGTTTTAGTGTTTTTCTCATCGGCTTCTTTGGCCGTTATACCAATCATTAACTCCTTCACTTCTGGCGTAGGAATAATTTGGTCTACATTCAAAAACAGCGCCTCCCCCATCGCAAACGGCGTTACCTTAAAACATTGCAGTTGAATACCATTGCTCAACAACCACAACGCCGTATTCGTTACCTCTTTACGAAAATTAGCCGCCACAAACATCAAGCGTTGCTGGTGCCCACTGTTTAAAACCACCTCATCAATATCCGGTGAATTTAAAAAATCGCAAATCAACTCTTTAGCATTGCCGCCACCACAATACTTATCAAGGTATTGCTGATAAATACTAATCAGCTGAGGCTTGCTCAAATTAGAACAATACGAGGCATACTTTAACGCCTGCCACACCACATCGCGTCCTGTATCGTCTAGCTTGTTTTCAATAATAACCAACATGCCGTCTTTATCCAGCGCCAATAAATCCAAGCGTTCACGCGTGTCATCAAACCCATCAAACTCTTTTTGAATAATCAGCAGCTCTTCACCCAAGGCATCAGGCTCATTGGCCAACCACTCCTGCAAATGATGGCGCTCGGTAAAGCCCAATGAAGAAAAACTTTTCACCTCAAGCCGAGACAATCGATTATCAGCCGTATTAATTTTATACATGCTTGGCCTTTTTAGTGGTGGTGGTAGTGGTCAGTTCACCGGATAGGAGTTTTGGTAGCAAAGCATCTCTTAGTTCTTCTAGCACCTTATTACTCTCAATTGTTTTTCTGTTTTTTTCATAAAGTGGCGATATTAACTCATAGAATGCACCATTAATTTCTTCACCAGCATCTAAAAAAGGAATGCTATTCATGTTCCCTTGATTTAGCTTTAGCTGAACTGCTCCAGTTATATAAGCTGCTATATTTTTATTTTGAATAAAGGTCATTAGTTGTTCAGTAGAAACACCATTCCTTCCTTGCAACACATGTGCATGGTTATTCACCCATGCTTTACCCCAGATATATTGAACAAAAGGAGTACCGTCCTCTTTTATAACGGAACCATCTTCACCAAGAAGTAAATATATATCATCAAAAACCCACTCATTCACATAATCCATAATCGAAGTTGCACCATAGTAAGGAATATTCCCTGGCTTTTTCTCTTCGCGTTTTTTCTTCGATAGTGGAATTCGCTTTGAGTCAAAACATTGGGATACATCACCAAATGACCTAGTAACCCACCCCTCCGGCACCTCACCCAGCTCTGAATCAACCAGTGAATTAGGGAATAACGCGGCAATAGCGGCGAGTTGTTGGGGTTGCCATAAGTCCACACCGCCTTCGTTGGGAAAGCGTTTTGTGATAAGCGGGTGAAGCTCTTTTTCTATTCCACATAGCCCTTCTTCTAATTCAGCCAGTTTATGTAGGGTAATAGCGCCACAAATAACCGCTTGAGCGGCTAATTCTTGCGCTAATTCATTACCACCTTTTTGTTTAATGATAATTTTGGCGCGGGTGGGTTCAAAGTCCACAAACCAGCTTTTAAAAATGGCTTGGGCGATGTGTTCGAGGGTTTGGTTGGTTTGGCGGTTGAGTTGGATTTTTTTATTTATATCCAGCAATTTCAGTCCAATTTCTCTCTGCTTATCTATCCCTGGTAAGAGAAACTTGTACTGCATAATAGCGGCTTTATCACCACGAGGCATCTTTGCCCCCTTAGCCGTTAAAACCGTATAGTTTACGAAATCTTCATTACTTAAGAGGAAATATAAATAATATGGATCTAACACTTTATCATCATCTGTTCTAAAGATAAGAACGTCAGCCGATGCGCCTCCTTCAAAATCTGCTAACCAAACCTTTCTAAAATAAGTTCTAATATTTGAAAACAAAGTATCCCCAATCTTAAAATGGTTAAACCTATTCACAGATGGTAATTTTGAGGCTGGTTCTACACCACCCCGATCCACGAGCATATTATCTGTGGAGATATATGTATTAGTCGTAACCTGTTCAGCCTCTATTTTTTCACCTACAAATGAAACTAATTCAGATAACTCATATTCTCGATTGAAAATGATTTTAGACATCAAATCCCAACCCCGCCAAGTTCTTTTTAATCTCAGCTTCTAAGCGACTGGATTCTTCAAATTGTGTTTTCAAGGTGGCGGTTAAACGCGTCATTTTGTCGGCAAAGGGTTCGCCATCGTCTTCTTCGGCAGCGGCACCAACATAGCGGCCGGGGGTTAGAACGTAATCGTGTTTTTTAAGGTCATCGAGCGTTGCGGATTTACAGAAACCGGGAATATCTTGGTATAAAGAGTTTGGATTGGGGTCTACTGTTGCGTTTATGCCATCTTCACCCTCGCATTCGCCATAGTTCATGCGCCAACCATGGTAGGTTTTGGTGACTAAATCTAGGTCTTCTTGGGTGAAATCACGCAGTACACGGTCTTTCATATAGCCCAGATTACGCGCATCAATAAAAAGCACTTCTCCGCTTCTATCGCGCAAATAGTCTTCCATTGGTGTTTGACGCGCTTTTTTATTTTTAGTTAAAAACCAGATGCAGGCGGGTATTTGGGTGTTGGTGAACAGTTGGCCGGGTAAGGCGACCATGCATTCCACCAGATCGTTTTCTATTAGCGCTTTGCGTATATCGCCCTCGCCTTTGGTGTTGGAGCTCATGGAGCCGTTGGCGAGTAATAGCCCCATGCTGCCATTGGGTGCTAGGTGATAGAGCATGTGTTGTAACCAAGCAAAGTTGGCGTTGCCGCTGGGTGGGGTGCCGTATTGCCAGCGTGGGTCGTTATCGTCTACGCCGGTGTTCCATTCCTTCATGTTGAAGGGCGGATTTGCCATGACAAAGTCGGCACGCAGGTCTGGGTGTTGGTCGTTGGTGTAGCTGCTGGCGGGTTCTTTGCCAAAGTTAAAGTCGATACCGCGGATAACCATGTTCATGGCGGCCAGTTGCCAGGTGGTGTGGTTATATTCTTGCCCGTAGATGGATACATCGCCAATACGGCCTTGATGTTCGCGGATGAAGCTTTCTGATTGCACAAAAAAGCCACCGGAGCCCATGGCTGGGTCGTACACACGGCCTTTGAAGGGTTCTAGCATTTGTACGATGAGGCTTACGATGGATTTGGGGGTGTAGAACTGCCCGCCTTTTTTGCCTTCTGCCAGTGCAAATTGGCCTAGGAAGTATTCGTACACATGGCCCAGTATATCTTTGCTGCTGAGGGTGTTGTGGCTAAAGGGAATGGTGGCGACTAGATCAATTAACTCACCCAGTTTGGCTTGGTCTATTTGCAGTTGGGTGTAGCGTTTATTTAGCACGCCTTTGAGTTTTGGGTTGTCGTGCTCGATGCTTTCTAGGGCATTGTCAATAAGCTGGCCGATGGAACGTATTTTCTTTTTGGCGTTGCCTTCGCCTACTTCAATTTCACCGGTGATAACGACTTTGTTTTGGTTTTGTAGAAAGTCCCAACGGGCTTGTTGCGGCACCCAAAAAACGTTGGCTTCTGTGTAGTAGTCGCGCTGTTCGAGTTCTAGCGTTATTTCTGCTTGGTAGTCTTCGCTGTTTTCACCACCGAAATCGGCAGGGTCTAGGTAATACTCATGCTCAGGCGTTTTAAATTGCTGCGTGAGTTCCGCCGAACGTATGGCGAATGAATCGGATACGTATTTAAGGAATACCAAACCCAACATAACGTGCTTGTACTGACTGGCATCGAGCGATGGTAGGAGTTTATTGGCACTGGTCCATAGCTTTTTTTCTAGCTCGTTTAGGAATTGTTGCTCTTCCGTATTGGTCATTTATTTATTCCGTTGTGTTTTAGATTACGGGCAATATTTAAGCATGTAGAAAGCATAATCGTAGAGCATTTTTTTACAGCTTATCAAGCAACGTACATCAAGTGCGGCACTCAATATTAGGCTCCTTGCTTATCATTATTGCCAAAAAATACCTTACTCAACAACAACCAACTTAATTAGTAAATTACCCCTTACAATTAACTGTCAAACTGCAATTCAGCAAGCCTTGCGTACAGACCACCTTTTTTGCGTAATTCTGTCGCATCGCCTGTTTCTACTACTTCGCCATTTTCCATAACGACAATTTTATCGGCCTTTTGTACCGTGGCTAAGCGGTGGGCAATAATCAGGGTGGTTCTGTTTTGCATGGCGGCATTAAGCCCTTCTTGTACGAGTATTTCAGATTCTGCATCCAATGCGCTGGTGGCTTCGTCTAATAATAAAATAGGTGCATTTTTTAGTATCGCGCGGGCGATGGCAATGCGCTGCCGTTGCCCACCCGATAAACGTGTACCGCGTTCACCTAGGAAGGTGTTGTAACCATCGGGTAGTTGCGGAATAAATGGCGCAACTTGGGCGGCATTGGCTGCGGCGATTACTGCTTCATCGGTGGCATTGGGCTGCCCGTAACGAATGTTTTCTAATACATTGGCAGAAAAGATGACCGGATCTTGCGGGACAATGGCTATTAAGCGCCGTAAGTCATCTAAACTAATCTCATTAATCGCTTGGCCATTGATGGCAATGCTGCCACTTTTCGTTTCGTAAAATCTTAACAATAGTTGAAAAATGGTGGTTTTACCGGCTCCGGATGGCCCTACTAAGGCAAGGGTTTCCCCTGCGTTAATATGCAAGCTCACGTTGTTTAAAGCGGGGTTAGCAGGACGTGATGGGTAGTAAAATGTGACGTCAGTAAATTGAATATCGGCCTGGGATACACTGGCTAATGGAACTGGGGTTGGCGTATCGGTAATGGCTGTTTCTGCATGCAGCAATTCAAGTAATCGCTCGGTGGCGCCTGCTGCGCGCATAATATCACCCCATACTTGCGCTATGGTGCTAACGCTACCAGCTACCATGGCGGCATATAAAACGAATGAGGCCAGTTCGCCACCGGTCATTATGCCCTCACTCACTTGGCGCGCACCTAGCCACAATACAAAAATTATCGTACCCATCACGGCTGTAATAATCACCGCTGTTAATAAGGCTCTTACCTTTGTTCTGCGCATTGCGGCTAAAAAGCTCAACTGTGCGCTCTGCGTAAAACGATCAATTTCTCGCGTTTCTTGTGTATTCGATTGCACCGTGGGCATGGCGTTTAAAATTTCACCCGCCATGGCGGAGCTGTCGGCAATACGATCTTGCGACTCACGTGACAGCTTTTTGACTGAGCGACCAATTAAGATAATGGGAAAAATCAAACAGATCATTAATCCAATATTGATCGAAAACAAGTAAAAGCTGGTGACCGCTAGCATGATCATACCGCCCGTAAACTGAAACAAGCTGCGTAGGCCCATGGATGCCGAACTACCGACAACCGTTTGAATAAGCGTTGTATCGCCAGTTAAACGAGACAGTACTTCGCCGGTTTGTAGCGTTTCAAAAAACTGTGGCGATTGCCTTAGTACACGGGCATACACCCCGCTACGTAAGTCTACCGTTACTCGCTCACCTATCCATGAAACCACATAAAAGCGCGAAGCTACCATCAGCGCCCAAAAAGCAGCCAAGCCAAACAGTACACCAAACTTGGTATTAATATTAATAGCGGGGGTTGTAGCATCGTTATTACCAAAGCCTACATCAATTAAATCACGAAAGGCTAAGGGTACTAACAATAAGGTGGCAGACGCCAAGCTTAACAAGACAAAAGCAATAGCCAGCTGTAAGCGATAAGGCCTTAAAAAAGGCCATAAATCTTTTAATGAGATAACGCGTTTTGGTTTGGCGCTGTTTGGTTGATCGGAATTATTTGCTTGCGCCATTAGCTGAAACTTTCTCTCTTAAAATTATTTGGGGGTTTAAGGCATAACAAATACCCAGTTAGTGACCACCGGCCTTGTTAAGGCTTACCACTAATCAACCGCCCCATTAAGGTATGAAAATGGTGCTATCTTACCTTGCTGGTTATGAGCAATAAGCCTCTTTAAGCCAGACAGGAATTATTTAATGCCCACGGTGAAACTCTGTGGCGTGGCATTTTGGACAAGGAGGGATTTTGCCGGCTTTATGGAAATGTAGTTTCTCGCCGCATTTATCACACACCAGCGTACCTGCCCCTGTTACTTCACCCGTGTGTGGAGTCATGCGCCGGGCCAATTCCATTTTTAGCGCCAACATTTGTACCGTTGCCTTATCTGCCGTTTTAAGTAGCTTTTCTAAGGCTACACTTTGCAAGATATTGCTTTCAAAACCAAGCCAGTCTTCTAACTCTTGCCCTGTTTCTGTAAGGTAATGAGCCGCTTCATGAATATCTTGCTTTAACCATTGAGCTAACTTTTCGCCTTCATCCCTAGTAACCTTTTCGAGCTTAACGGCTTCTTCTTTTGCATCATCTATTAGTTGATGAAGCACCGGTGCAGAGGCTTTTTCCGCTTTATGAAAGCCCTCGACAACCTGTTCAAATAGCCTTTCGTAAACTGCACCGAGTACATCAATAAAATCACTGCTTTGTTGGTTTTTCATTTCATTCTCCGGTTTAGTTTTCAAAAAGTCGCCTATAGAAAGGCGACTCGCTTAACTAAAAAATAACACACAAAGAAACAAACGAAATGATTTATCGCAATTTTTTGCGATTATTACTTTAACCCCACCTCTATTAACACAGAGCGATAAAGTTGGATTATTCGAGCAAGAATTCTAAATGCAGTTTATTGAACTCTTCTGGTTCTTCCCATTGCGGCCAATGCGCGCTTTGTTCCAAAATAATCATCCGTGCATTAGGAATTTTCTTCATGCCTTCTTGCGCTAACTCAACAGGCTGACCTGGGTTGTGTCGTGTCCATAAAACCAATGTAGGGCATTGAATGTTGCGCATGGATTCAGGGTTAACCCATTTATCGCACCATTGATCATTAATAACACCCCCTAAAATACTATTGGCAATTTTCCCCATCACCGGCAACATACCGGGCTGATCATAGATTTGATAACGAACATCTATAATCTCGTCAGTTAATGTTTTTTCAGGCTCAGCCATCAACCAGCTCATTCTAGCTCGCACGATCTCTTTAGTTAATTGACCCGCTGCTTTTTTTGAACGTTCCAGCGCATCGGCCAATTCGGCTTTCCCTTCACCGTTCGGTGCCATTAGGATGCCCGTATTTTGTACTAGTTTAATAACTCTTTCAGGGTGTTTTATAGCTGTCCACGATGCCACCATTGCCCCTAACGACTCACCAGACAAATACACTTTATCCGCCCTTATTGTGTCTATAAAGTTAACCAAATGTTCAACAAAATCATCCATATCGTATTCACAGTCGGGGCTATCTGTATAGCCGTGACCAATCATGTCGTAGGCATAAACATGAAAGTGCTTGGCGTGTTCTTCAATATTTCTAACGTAGGCCTCAGCATGCCCGCCGGTTCCATGTAAAAAAATTAAAACCGGGCCACTACCTGCCTCTATAACACGGGTTTTAATACCCTTAACATCGTAATATTTCTGGCTGTACTCCACACCCATAAGATCTGTCCAAATACTGCTCATTGTGTTCTCCTTATTTTAAATTGTGTTTGCTGATTTGTTGTTGAACACCCAATATTAAGATATTCTTATAAAGTTAAAACTAATGATAGTTTGGTTTAAATTTAAATACAACACACTGGAGAATAAGACAAATGAGCCGGATTGAAGAACTTAAGTCGATGGTTGATCTACAAAATGGTCGCATCGACCGACGTATTTTTTGGGAAGATTGGATTTACCAGCTGGAGCTCGAAAAACTATTTGCTAAATCATGGTTATTTGTCGCTCATGAAAGTCAGGTAAAAAACACAGGTGATTTTGTTACTACTTATATGGGACAAGATAACGTGATTGTTTCTCGCCACAAAGATGGCAATATCCATGTGTTTACCAATTCATGCACTCATCGTGGCAACCGTATTTGCTTTGCAGACCGCGGGCAAGCTAGGCAGTTTACTTGTAATTATCATGGATGGGCTTTTGGCACCGATGGCGCCCTATTGGGGATGCATGAAGAAACGCATTACGAAGGGTATATTAATAAAGCTGAACACGGTTTACAAAATGCACGTGTTGAAACCTACAAAGGGTTGGTATTTGCTTGTTTTGATGATGAAGCACCCAGACTAGAAGACTTTTTGGGCGATTTTCGCTGGTATTTAGATGTTATTCTTGACCAAACCGAAGAAGGAACCGAGTTTATTGGTGGTTGCATCAAGAATATGTACAACGCTAACTGGAAGTTCGGTGCCGAAAACTTTGTTGGCGACTCACTTCATGTTGGTTGGACACATGCCTCAGGCACAAGAGCGGTTAGTAAAGGTGGCGAAGTACCTGAGTACATGCCAGTCGACCCTGAATCTTTTCATGCCAACGCAAATGGCCATGGCTGGGAAGGCGGCACCGATGGTGTGGGCACTTTAGCACTTATATCCAGTGGTGACCCAACGTTGGTCGAATACTTTGAGAATGAGCGTAAAAACATGGCTAAACGCCTTGGTGAGCTTCGTGCTCGTAAATTATATGGCTCGGTTATATCGGCAACGGTTTTCCCCAATTTTTCATTTTTACCCGGCATTAACACCATGAGAACTTGGTTACCAAAGGGCCCAAGACAATTTGAATTACGTGCTTGGACGATGGTTAACAAAAGCATGCCTGACCATATCAGGGAAATTGTTCAAAACGCCTGTGTAATGACCTTTTCACCCAGTGGTATTTTTGAAATGGACGATGGTGAAAACTGGGAAAATGCTACTCAAGCCAATGAAGGCGTTGTAACCCGAAAACAAAGCCTGCACTATGGATTAAGATCAGGAACCAGTCGCCGAGATGACCCCGAATTACCTGGCAACATCAGTAAACCAATGTACAGCGATGTTAATCAATTAGCGTTTTATCAACGCTGGATGGACTATTTAAGCGCCGATTCTTGGGACGATATTCCTAAGTTCCGTTAAGGGGTAATTCAGATGACTACAACAACAAACACACAAACTAAAATGACTGATACTGATCAAATGTTACTTTGGTATAAAGTAAACCAATTTTATAATCAAGAAGCACGCGCATTAGACGATGAAGACTATGAAACTTGGTTTTCGATGCTAGCGGAAGACTTACAGTACTGGATGCCCGCAAGAGAAAGCGTGTTTCGCAAGGATGAAAAACCCGATTCAACCAACAATATGAACCATTACAATGAAACCTTGCCCAGTTTACAATTACGTGTGGCAAGGCTTCATAGTGGCGCCGCTTGGGCAGAAGACCCGCGCACACGCTATCGACATATTGTTTCTAATGTTGAAGTGGAGCTAGGCGACGCCGCAGGTGAAATCAAGGTGCGATCTAATACATTAGTTTACAGAAGCAGATTAGAGCGTGAAGAGTATTGGTTACTTGCCAAACGGGATGATGTCTTACGCGAAGCCGATGGTTCTTTTAAGGTTGCTAAACGCAAAATAACACCTGACTTCACCTCGTTATTAAGCAAAAACCTTAACGTTTTCTTATAAAAACAACCCAATAGCCTGTTAAATTTTTACAGGTGGTTTTTCAGCCAATGCCTTAACAACGCAACCTTATGAATGATAACCACCTGTAAAAAATCAGGGCCATAAACCTTAACTATTAGAGCTTTAAGCACTAAGTTTTTGCCGTCATTTTTTTAAAAAAATTGACTCATCTCATTTTAATTAGCGTTCACCCCTCTGTAGAGATGCATTTCGCCGATCTCTGATATAGATCATAGAAGAAAACACAGCCTCTTTACTAAGATATTTGTCATTAGCCGCTTTGGCTTTTAACAATTCTTAACTATGGAGATGGATGAATGAAGCTTATCAAAAACACGACTGTTTTATGTGCGGCCTTAGGTTTAACTGTTATAGCAACACCTTCGTTATCTTATGAAACGGGTGACCTTATTGTTCGAGGTCGAATTATTAGTGTTGACCCTCAAGACGACAGTAGCAGTGTCAGTATAAATGGCGCATCGGTAGCTGGCAGTGGTGCGTCTGTTAATTCAGACATTATGCCAGAGCTAGACTTTACCTATATGCTCGATCCTCATTGGGGTTTAGAGCTGATTTTAGCGTACACCGAGCATAAAGTTGATGCTGGTGGTTCTTTAGGTGGCTTAAACCAAATTGGCGATACTAAAGTATTACCACCTACTCTAACCTTGCAATATCATTTTGCACCAACATCAAATATCCGCCCTTATGTAGGCGCCGGTATTAACTATACTCACTTCTTTGACTCCACTGTAAAAGGGGCTTTAGATGCACCCGGAGCAGACCTTGAGATAGATGATTCATGGGGACTTGCTGCACAAGCAGGTGTTGATATTGACCTGAATGACACTTGGTTTGTTAACTTTGATGTTAAGTACATTGATATCGAAGCGGATGCGCATATTAAAAATGGCGCCAATATCAAAGTAGATATTGATATAGACCCTATCGTTTGGGGTATTGGTATAGGCCGGACATTCTAAAAAAAATGTTGTCACCTTAAAAAGCCCAAGCGCCATCGGCGGTTGGGCTTTTTAAATACACTGTTTTTTCAGCCAAGCATTTATTCACCAGATGACTTGGTGATTAACACTGTTTCCTTGTTTAGTAATAATCCATTTACTTCTTTTTAGCCCAAGAATCTCTCAGCGTTACAATTCGATTAAACACAAGGTTTTCTGGTGTTGAGTCCACACTGTCTTGGCAAAAATACCCTTGACGCTCAAATTGATAAGCTGATGATCCCGCAGTGGATAACGATGCTTCTAGCTGGCAATTTTTTAGTACCTGTACTGACTCGTTATTAATAAACGTTTTATAGTCCTGATCACTTTCTGAGGCTGGCGCAGGAATGCTAAACAAACGATCGTATTGTCTGACTTCTGCGTTAACTGAGTGTTTTGCTGATACCCAATGAATGGTGCCTTTTACCTTACGACCATCTTCCGACTTTCCACCGCGCGTTTCAGGGTCGTAGGTACAGTGAACTTCTGTTACCTCACCGTTTGCATCTTTCACAACATGGGTGCACGTGACATAGTAAGCAAAGCGCAGCCTCACTTCACGGCCTTCGGTTAAGCGGAAAAATTTCTTTGGAGCACCTTCCATGTAGTCGCTTCGTTCAATATATAACACCTTGGAGAAAGGAATATCACGCTGCCCCTGCTCCGGCTTTTTGGGATGATTGACGCCACGTAATATTTCTTCTTGATCTTCTGGGTAGTTATCAATAACTAACTTAATGGGGTCTAAAACCGCCAATGCTCTGGGCGAGTTATCATCTAAATCTTCTCGTAATGAGTTTTCTAACACGCTCATCTCAACAATATTATCTTTTTTGGTGACCCCAATTCGTGAACAAAAATCACGTATAGCATTGGCCGTATAACCGCGTCGACGCATTCCGCTTAGCGTTGGTAACCGTGGGTCATCCCAGCCATTAACATAACCGCCCTCTACTAATTCGTGCAGTTTACGTTTGCTCATAACCGTGTAATCGAGGTTTAAACGAGAAAACTCAATCTGTTGTGGGTGTACCGGCGTTTGCAATTCATCTAAAAACCAATCATACAAAGGACGGTGATCTTCAAATTCAAGCGTACAAAGCGAGTGTGTAATGCCTTCAATGGCATCTGATACACAATGAGCAAAATCGTACATTGGGTAGATATGCCACTTATTACCCGTCATAGGGTGTGACATATTTTTAATGCGGTAAATGGCTGGGTCACGCATATTGATATTCGGTGCTGCCATATCAATTTTTGCACGTAATAAATGCTCACCTTCAGCAAACTCCCCATTTTTCATGCGTTCTAATAAATCGATGTTCTCATCAATAGACCGCTCCCTAAATGGGCTATTTTTACCGGGTTCCGTCAAATTACCTCGGTAAAGCCGAATGTCTTCTGCAGACAAGCTATCTACATATGCCTTGCCTTTTTTTATCAGCTGAACTGCATAGGCATACAGTTGATCAAAGTAGTCAGAGGTATGATGAAGGTTCTCTCCCCAATCGAAACCGAGCCATTGCACATCTTCTTTAATAGCATCAATATACTCCGACTTTTCTTTACCGGGATTTGTATCATCAAACCGTAAATGACAAACAGAATTGTTGTAGTCTTGTGAAATACCAAAATTAAGACAAATAGATTTTGCGTGCCCAATATGCAAATAGCCATTTGGCTCGGGCGGAAAACGTGTGATGACTTGCTGATGCTTGCCCGACGCTATATCGGCATCGATAATAGTACGTATAAAATTACTCGGGCTTGACTCAATCTTCTTATCATTCATCGACGGAACACCTAATTCTAAATTAAGCGCCGAATTTTAAAGCATCTTGCGGGTAACGTCTTTAAAAAGTCACTGCTGCTTACTATCAACAACCAAGTCACGCACTGTTTTATTGCCTAAAGAGGCACTAATGGCCTTATCAATTCCATTAACGAGCTCTAATGATTGGCTTTTTAATGTTAGTACATTAGCCGCCAAGAAGTGGTCTTCTTCTGCACATCGAACCGCTTGTATAACATCGCTTAATAGTAAAACATCCAATGATTTGGCCGGTAAATAAGCAACCGGTGTCTCATTCGTCCCTATCACTAGATGTTGCGCTATTAGTTTTTTAAGAACATAACGAACGACTGTATGTGGTGCAGAGATATCACCGGTTAAATCAGCCATTGTAGGCGGCTTCTCCCCTGCATAATGTTTTTCACCAATCAATTGCATTAACAATAGAGCAATGCGTTCCTTAACCCGATTACTTATTTCAAAACCGCCCCTATCGACCCTGAGAGACGATGGGTTTTGCACATAAAAGGCAAGGTTAGAGCCAAACAGTAAAATTAACCAACTGATATAGAGCCAAATCAACAGCATAATCACCACAGCAAAACTGGAGTAAATAGCTGTGTACTTCGTTGAATTAACAACAAATGTTGCAAATAAAAGGCCTGATGATTCCCATAAAAACCCTGCTACGATTGCCCCGATTAATGCCGCTGATAGGCGCACACGCGTATTGGGCACAAACATATAGATAAATGTAAAAGCGCCCATCACCATGAGATAAGGCAGCAATTTGGTGGCTAGCACAATCAAACTACCAAAAGGCTCGATGGTCGCAAAATAAGTCACAATAGAGGAACTCATGATGGTAGCGGTTACCCCTATCGCAGAAACCATCATGACTGGGCCAATTAAAATAACACTCAAGTAACTACTAAACCGCTCTCCAATGCTACGGGTCGTTTCAACATGCCAAATCATATTGAATGCATTTTCTATTTTTTGGACTAGCGACAAAACGGTGTAAATTAACAAACCTAAGCCAACCGAGCCGAGCACCCCGACTTTTATATTATCGATAAACCCAATTATATTTTCACCAATTTGGGTGCCTTGCTCACCAAGCGGTGCTAAAAATTGAAATAGGAAAGGCTCAATTTCATTATGCACACCCATTGCTTTTAACACCGAAAAGCTCAACGCCAATAAGGGCACAATGGATAACAGCGTGGTATAAACCAAACTCATCGCCCTTAGGCTTAGCTGCCCTTCCATTAAATCTGTGACAGACACGTATACCACACGTAATATTTTCAATAACAGTAGATGGAATGGTGACAGCCCTGTTTCATCTGGCCAGAGCAACGAGGTGACTTTATCTTGCAAGTTAAATTTATTTTTTTGCACGTATTAGCTCCCAGGCCTTTGTTATTGTCTGTTCTTTTTTTCCCTCAAATATCCTACAGGCTTCGCTTTTCGTAAACAACACAGGTATCATTTACGCAATCTCACTTTTCATTTTATTTTTTTATGTCAGAACAAGAATCCATCGAACTAAACAGAGACGTTAATGCCATCGTTATCCCTGCGGGGATCCATGTTCGGCTCAAAAAAGGTGATGTCGTTACCATCATGCAGTCACTGGGCGGCTCTTATACCGTATCAAGCGAAACAGGTATTATTGCTCGAATTTCAGCCATTGATGCTGATGTTTTAGGTAAGGAAGTTGAAGTTGTTCATGCTTATGAAACCGGCACAGACCCTGAATCAGTGCGTGAAGCTTGTTGGGCTTTTATGAAAACCGTCTACGACCCTGAAATACCGGTCAATGTCGTTGACCTTGGGCTAATTTATGATTGCACCGTTCGCGCCTTAACTGACGGCTTGAATCATGTACACGTTACAATGACCCTAACCGCACCGGGTTGTGGCATGGGCCCGGTTATTCAAGCTGATATTGAATCGGGTATTAAGCATATGGAAGGGGTTGAGACTGTTGAAGTAGAGGTTGTTTTAGACCCGCCTTGGAATCAAAACATGATGTCTGAAGCTGCAAAACTTCAACTAGGGATGCTTTAGACGCTGCGCTTATCTGCTAAAGCCGTTATTGCTACCCCTTGTTGACACAAAGCACTTACTTTATTGCATTTACCTTTGGTCTATTGGGGTCTACCCATTGTGTTCCAATGTGTGGAGGAATAGTCGGCATATTAAGCCAACAAACGAATTCGTCTAGTTATCAAACTGTTACAAAAACACTGTCCTATAATGCTGGGCGTATTCTTAGTTATAGTTTTATTGGTTTTTTAGCTGGTAGCATAAGCCATGTGGCTCTTTCGCCAATGGATACAGCCGCGTTGATGTTGTTTTCAAAGTACTTAACGTCTATTTTTATGCTTGCCTTCGGTTTTTACCTCTTAGGCTGGCTAAATTTTCTCAGTTACTTAGAGCGTTTTGGCCAACGCTTATGGAAACGCCTGTCGCCACTTAGTCGTCAACTATTACCCATCCAACATAAACGTGATGCGTTTCTCCTCGGTATTATCTGGGGCTGGCTGCCATGTGGACTGGTCTATTCTGCACTGGCATGGAGTCTTGCCAGCGCGCACCCTCTAAATGGCGCCTTAATTATGTTAAGTTTTGGCCTAGGCACCTTACCGATGTTAATGACCATGGGAATAGCGTCAGAAAAACTAACCCAATTTACACGCTCACTACTTATTCGACGCAGTGTTGGTGGCTTAATTATTATTTTTGCGGTGTTTAAATTAATTAACCCCATGGGTATGTCTATGCAGTAACGTTATTTGTCTGTTTTATTGTCAGCCTTGTTGTCATCAGCACCTAATTCTTCATTCTCTTCTTCATACAAAATACTGTGGCCCGGCCCCTCTAAATCATCAAACTGCCCAGACCGCACCGCCCATAAAAAAATAGCGGCTATTAGCACCAGCAAAACAACCGATACGGGAATTAAAAAATACAAGCTATCCAACGTGTAACCTCGATATTTTTTTGCTCTTACTGGCTGCTGGGAGCACAAAGCGCAAGAGAAAAGAGTTTAAAACAACCACCAAGGAACTAATCGACATGCCGAGTGCTGCTTGCCAAGGCTCTACATGCCCTGCCATTGCTAATGGTAAAGCACCAATGTTATATACCAGTGCCCAAGCCATATTTTGCTTAATAATTGCCTTGGTCTTTTTTGATAGCTTAAAGACGTGTTGAAGGTTTTGCATATCATTATTCATTAACAAGATATCCGATGATGCACGTGCCAATTGACTTGCACCAGAAACAGAAATAGAAACATCCGCCTTAGCCAAAATGGGCGCATCATTAACACCATCACCCACCATAGCCACTTGCTCGCCGCCCCTTTGCATGCGGTCGATTTCTTTTAGTTTATCACTCGGTGTGGCATCCGATTTAAAATCCTCAATAGCTACTTTTTTCGCTAACCATGCAACGGGACTGAGTTTATCACCACTTAATAAGCTCACTTTTTTTCCATCGCTTTTTAACCAATTAACAGCTGAAGAAGCCCCCTGCCTTATGTCATCATGTATTTCAAAAACAGCGAGGTATTGCACATCATCAGCCAAATACACCTGTGTTACATTTGAATTATGAGTCTCAAACATTAACCCAGATGACTGCTTAATATATTGCTGAGATCCAATATAATAGGTTTTACCCTCTATCGAGCCTTTTAAACCGGCGCCATTGATTTGCTCTACTGCGCTGGCTGGTTGAGGGTTTACCGTTTTTTCATGTTTAAAAGCACGCGCGATAGGGTGATCTGAAAAGCGTTCTAAACTAATGGCTATATCCATTATGCTTTGCTTATCACGCCCATCAAACACAGTGCAATCAGATACATTCATACTGCCTTCGGTGAGCGTGCCCGTTTTATCAAAAACAACCCGATTAATACTGGCTAATTTTTCTAACGCAGTCCCTTTTGTAATAATAATGCCGTGGTCAAATAACGCACTCATCGCAGCTGTATAAGCAGTTGGCGTCGCAAGGGATAACGCACACGGGCAGGTCACCACTAGCACCGACAAGGCCGTTGAAAACCAATCCACATGACCTTGCCAATAACCAAATATAGCGCTACCCAAGGTGACCAAAATAACCATTAAAACAAATACACTAGCAAAACGGTCTGCTGTTTCGACCCAAGCAGGCTTCTGTGCATGGGCTTGTTCGATTAAACGTGCAATGGTTGATAAGGTACTGTCTTTTCCAACGCAGCTCACCTTTGCTATTAAGGTGTTATCTAAATTATGGCTACCGCCTAATACACTGTCATTGAGGCGTTTACGAATCGGTTCACTTTCACCGGTTAAAATTGACTCATCTACCTGCGATTCACCGTCCACAACAACTGCATCTGCCGGCACCACTTCTCCTGGGTTAATTTGTATGTAATCGCCCAATGCTAACGAATTTGCTGCAACTTTATGGGTAACGTTGTTTTCAGCTATCCGTTTAGCCATCATTGGCACCGCCTGTGTAATACGCTCACTCGAACTCATCGCGTACCAACGGGTGAGAAACTCTACATATCGCGCTAACATAAGAAATAATACAAACATACAAACTGACTCGTAATACGTATCACCTTTACCTTGGTAGGTATTAAAAAGGCTGGCAAAAAAACCCAGGCTTATACCCAATGCAACAGGCACATCCATACCCGGCATTTTATTTTTAATATCTCGACAAGCCGCATATAAAAATGGCTTCGCTGAAAACAATAAGACCGGCAGTGTTAATAAGGCGCTAATCCATTTTAAAAACTGCAACATATTAGGGTCAATTTCACTTGGGTCCGCTACATAGATACCTAATGTGATCATCATCACCTGCATACCACAAAATACAGCCACACCAATTCTACTGAGAAAGTCTTTGCGTTCTTTTTGCAAGTTAAGGAACTGCTTATTCGCATCAAAGGTAACTGCCTGATACCCAATGGCTCTTATCGCCGTTAGTACATCGGCAATATTAACCTCGTGACCGATGGTTTTAAGTAACCCACGCCGAGTCGCATAATTAATCTTAAACGACACCACGCCGCGTAGTTTTTGAACTTGCCGCTCCAATAACCATATACAGGCAGAGCAAGTAATCCCCTCGATGATAAGTGAGGTCTCTATGACTTCTTCGTTAGAGCAATCGGTTTCTAACGATGCAGCCGTATTAAACTCAAGCTCTTCACTTAACGAATCCATTGAAACTGCATAAGCGGTACGTTTTTGGTAATAATCTGCCAAACCATTATTTATAATCGCTTGCGCCACGGCTTCACAGCCTGGACAACACATGGCTCTCCACTGCCCATCAAAATTAATACCCCACTTCGTTGTGCTTGGCACTTCAAGGCCACAGTGAAAGCAAACAACTTCTTTTTCTAATTTAGTGTCAATTGTCATCAGTTAGACAGTGGAATTCATGTTCAAATAAGGTAATATATTCATTTTCAATAGTTTAGATTGAATGAGCGTATCAGCTAAAAATTTATTTCGTGATTTAACTGTATCTTGTAGCAACTGCAGCCTAGGTGATTTATGTATACCTCATGGCTTAGCTCCACAAGATATTGATCGGCTAGATGACTCGGTCAGCCATACAAAATTGTTGCAAGCGGGTGATATTCTTTATCACCAAAACTCTCCTTTTAAGTCGTTATATGCACTCAAATCTGGTTCTGTCAAAATTATCAGCAAAAGTGATGAATCTGATGATGTAATGGGTGTTTATCTTCCCGGCGAAATTATTGGTTTTGATGGTGTCGCTACTGACAGATACCAATGTTCGATTCATGCACTTGAAACCAGCAATATTTGTGAAATAGACCTTGAGAGTTTACAAGAAAACATCCCAAGTATTTTTAAACAATTACTCAAGCATGCTAGCAAATCAATAAATCAAAGCAACAATACAAACGCTACTAGTAAAGTTAGTGCTGAAAAACGTATTGTTTCATTGCTATTAGACTTATCGGATCGCTATCGACTACGGGGCTACTTCTATACCGAATTCAATCTTTTCTTATCGCGTAGTGAAATCGGCAGCTTACTCAACCTCTCACCTGAAACCGTTAGCAGGGGCATACGCAAACTTGAACGTGACAACCTCATCACGCTTGAAAACAGACGCCGGATTAAAATCAATAACCTGGAAGGCCTGAAAAACATACTGACGGCTATCTAATTTATCACAAAAAACAAAGCATTTAGCCCGAGCTAAGCCCACAAAATAACTTGATTTAACGAAAAACTGATTCAGATCAGGTTTGCCCCAGCTGACCTTTCTTTGCTGCAATACAGCACCTATACTTTAGCCTCTTAAATGACAGAGGTTCTCGTATGAGTACACTTATCTACAACGATACTGTGGTTCGACAATTTTCGATCATGACCGTTGTTTGGGGTATTGTTGGTATGCTTGTCGGCGTCATCATTGCTGCACAATTAGTTTGGCCTGCTCTTAATTTTGACCTGCCTTGGTTAACCTATAGCCGACTTCGGCCGCTACATACAAATGCCGTTATTTTTGCATTTGGTGGCTCTGGTTTAATGGCCACCTCTTTATATGTGGTACAACGAACCTGTCAAGTTCGTTTATTTGCTAACGCCTTGGCTAGCTTTGTCTTTTGGGGTTGGACACTGATTATCGTACTGGCTGCGATTACGCTCCCATTAGGCTATACACAAAGCGGTGAATATGCCGAATTAATTTGGCCGATTGATATTCTATTAGCGGTTGTTTGGGTAGCCTATGGCATTGTCTTCTTCGGCACTATCGTGAAACGAAAAACACCACATATTTATGTAGCTAATTGGTTCTTTGGCGCTTTTATTCTTACTGTCGCTGTTTTGCATATTGTCCGTTCTTTAGCCATCCCTGTAAGCCTTACCGAGTCTTACCCGATCTACGCTGGCGCAACGGATGCCATGGTGCAATGGTGGTATGGGCATAATGCGGTTGGTTTTTTCCTAACCGCTGGCTTTTTAGGCATGATGTATTATTTTGTTCCTAAGCAAGCCGAACGGCCTATCTATTCATACCGTTTGTCTATTGTGCATTTTTGGGCACTTATTTCTATTTATATGTGGGCAGGACCACATCACCTTCATTACACCGCCCTACCTGACTGGATTCAATCCGTAGGTGCGGCCTTTTCGATCGTTTTATTGGCGCCATCATGGGGCGGTATGATCAACGGCATCATGACTTTATCAGGTGCCTGGCAGAAACTTCGCCATGACCCCATTTTAAAGTTTTTAATTGTTTCACTGTCTTTCTATGGCATGTCTACATTTGAAGGCCCGATGATGGCAATTAAATCTGTCAATGCTCTGTCTCACTATACAGAGTGGACGATCGGGCACGTTCATTCCGGTGCTTTAGGTTGGGTCGCCATGATCACTATAGGTTCTTTGTATTATTTAATCCCAAAGCTATTTGGTCAACAAGATATGTCTAGTATGGCACTTGTTGAAACACACTTTTGGGTCGCTACTATTGGCATTGTTCTTTACGTAGCATCCATGTGGATTGCTGGTGTTATGCAAGGGCTGATGTGGGGCGCAATCAATGATGACGGGACACTCACTTATAGTTTTGTAGAGTCTTTATTACGTATGCAGCCTTTTTACCTTATTCGCTTTCTGGGTGGCACCATGTTCCTAATTGGCATGCTTATCATGGCTTACAATGTGTACAAAACTATTAAGGGCTCTGAAGCTTCTAATATTCTTGTACCTCAACATGTTTAACTGGAGAGCATCAAGATGAGTCACGAAAAAGTTGAGACTAATATTGGGTTAATGGTTGTTTTAATCGTCCTCGTTATTTCAGTTGGCGGCTTGATTGAAATTGTCCCTTTATTCTTTATGAAGCAAACGACTGAACCTGTGTCTGGGTTACTGCCCTACAATTCTTTACAGTTAGCTGGCCGAGACGTTTATGTACGTGAAGGCTGCTATGGCTGTCATTCACAAATGATTCGCCCATTCCGTGCAGAAACAGAACGTTATGGCCATTACTCATTAGCCGGTGAGTTTACGTACGATAGACCTTTCCAGTGGGGTTCGAAAAGAACCGGGCCAGACTTACAACGTGTTGGCGGTCGATATAGTGATGATTGGCATCGTTTACACCTCACAAACCCACGCTTAGTAGTGCCCGAATCCAATATGCCCGGCTACCCTTGGCTTAAGGATAACAAGGTCGATGGTGAGCTCATTGCAAAGAAAATGCGCGCCCTTCGCATTCTTAACACGCCGTATACAGACGAAGACATTGCCAATGCAGCTGATTCTGTAAAAGGAAAAACTGAAATGGACGCAATCATTGCCTATTTGCAGGTTCTCGGGACCCACGTCAGCACAAGGAGATAACGTATGTTTGAACTTAATACACTACGCTCTATTTTGACACTAGCGCTATTTGTACTTTTTATTGCCATTTGGATATGGGCATGGAGCAAAGACCGTAAAAAAGAGTTTGAAGAAGCCGCTAATATCCCCTTTCAAGGTGAAGAGATCAGCGCAACTTTACAAGAGGATAAAAAATGAGTGATTTTTGGTCTATCGTTGTAACGGTTGTCATTCTATTAAATATTATTGGCTGCTATCTACTCATTAGATGGGTTGCCAAGCCCAATAAGGGCGAGGCCAAGCAAGGCGAAGCAACAGGCCATGTTTGGGATAGCGACCTAATGGAACTGAACAATCCAATGCCTCGCTGGTGGTTATACTTGTTCTACATCACCATTGTGTGGGGGTTAATCTACCTACTAATGTACCCCGGTTATGGTAATTACCCCGGCTTATTAGCTTGGACATCGGATAAAAAATACTCTGATGAAGTCCAAGCAGCCAATGAGACCTACGGTCCTATTTTCAGTCAATATGCTGAAACACCCATTATTGAGCTAAGTGAAAACAAAGATGCCAATGCAGTCGGCCAACGCTTATTTGTTAATTATTGCGCACAATGTCATGGTTCTGACGCTGCCGGCTCTAGAGGCTTCCCCAACCTCACGGATAATGAGTGGATCTGGGGCGGTCAACCCACTGATATCCAACACACAATAGCTCACGGACGCACCGGCGTTATGCCTGCTTGGGAGTCAGTCCTCAAACCCATACAAATTAGTTACCTTGCAGACTACCTGATGAGCTTAACTGGCAGACAACATAAAGCGACCGATGCTCAACGTGGTAAAAAAGTTTTTGCAAGTTATTGCGCCACCTGCCACCAAGCAGATGCAACCGGCAACCCTTTGCTTGGCGCACCCAACCTTGCTGATAAAATTTGGTTATATGGTGCCTCACGTAACAAAATAATTGAGTCCATTAGTAAAGGCCGTAACGGCCAAATGCCAGCTCATTTGGAGTTTTTGGGCGAGGACAAAATCCATATTCTCTCTGCTTACGTCTATAGCTTATCTAGCCACTAAATTAAGCATGAATTTAGATACTAAACGGATCATTATTGGAACACTGTGGCCATCTTTTTGGATGGCCTGCGTCCTCAGCGGCATTGTTTTTAGTGCCATTGATCCCATCATTATCGCATCACAGATTGGTTTTGATCATATTTCCTATCTCGCCGCTTACTCCTTAGGCTTTATTTTTTTCTGGCTAGCTTGTGCTTGGAGTGGCTTATTCTCAATCATATTTTCTCGTAGCGTAAACAGAAAAAAATGACGTCTCATAAAAATGACTCTATAGAGTCATCGCTTTTTGAAAAACGAAAAAAACTTTACCCTCGTGAAGTCCATGGCCTATTTGCTAACCTAAGAGTGCTCGGTGTAGTCACCCTTCTTGGTCTTTATTACCTCCTTCCCTGGGTTAATTTTAATGGTCACCAGATTGTACTGTTTGATCTACCAGAGCGTAAATTTTACATTTTTCATTGGATTTTCTGGCCTCAAGACTTTATTTATCTTGCCCTACTTTTAATTTGTGCTGCATTTGCACTATTCCTCTTTACTGCGCTAGCCGGTCGATTATGGTGTGGGTACGCTTGCCCACAAACAGTGTGGACCGAAGTTTTTTTATGGATTGAACGAAAAGTTGAAGGAACTCGCTCTCAGCAAATGAAGCTGGACAAACAAGCAAATAGTTTTACGAAATTTCGTATAAAGGCGACCAAACATGCCATTTGGCTGATCTTTTCGTTGTATACCGGCTTCACATTTGTCGGCTTCTTTACACCTATTAGGGATCTAGCACAGGGCATTGCCTCGTTTAACCTAGGTCCATGGGAAACGTTCTGGTTTCTATTTTATAGTTTTGCAACCTATGGCAATGCAGGCTGGTTAAGAGAACAGGTCTGTATGTATATGTGCCCCTATGCTCGCTTTCAAAGCGCCATGCTAGACAAAAACACCTTAGTGATCTCGTATGACGCCCTAAGAGGCGAACCTAGAGGGCGGAGAAAAAGAGGCGAGGATTTCAAAGAAAAACAGTTAGGCAGCTGTATAGACTGTAGTTTATGTGTTCAAGTCTGCCCAACAGGAATAGATATTCGTAACGGGCTGCAATATGAATGCATTGGCTGTGCCGCCTGCATTGATGTGTGCAACGACGTTATGGATAAAATGAATTACCCACGTGGGCTGATTAAATACACCACCGAGAACCATATGGAAGGCAAGAAAACTAACTTGCTAAGGCCACGAATTGTCATCTACAGTCTACTGCTCATCGGTATTTTATCTGGCGTTATCTATTCTATTGAAACACGGGATGCTGTTGAGCTAAATGTCCTAAGAGATCGAAATGCACTATACCGTGAAGATTATGAAGGAACCATCAGTAATACTTACACGATTAAAATCTTAAATATGGATACTGTTGACCACACCTACAGCTTAAAGGTCACCGGTATAGAAGGCATTAAAACCTCTATCAAAGATCCTATCCATGTTAGCGCCGGCCAAGTATTAGAAATGCCGCTACAATTATCCGCCGACCCAGATACGCTTCATACAACCTCAATCAACCTGACTTTATCGGTGCAAGCAACAGGTGATGCCAGCATTTCAACTGAATCAGAAGGCCGATTTATTGGCCCATTAGAACCTTAATGATGAATACTCTTCGTGAAGACAGCCTCCCTTGGTATAAACAATTTTGGCCCTGGTTTTTAATACTACTTCCGCTAAGCGTCGTTGTTGCCAGCATAATTACCTTCCTCATTGCTCAAGGGAACCCTCCTTCCTTGGTCCAAAGTGATTATTACAAAGAGGGGCTCGCCATAAACGCCAGCAAACAGCTTGAAGAAAAGGCTCTAAGACTTGGTGTCTCAGCAGTTGTCAGTGTTAATAGTACCGCTCTTACCGTCCATTTAAATGCCCCTAAGGTTCAACCGTCACACTTAATCGTTGCGCTACGACATCCCACGCTTGAGCAATATGACCAGACTCTCAACTTGGTTAAAATAGCCAACGGTATCTACCAAACTCCTTTTAAATTACCCAAACAAGGCAAATGGTATATATACATCACTCCACCTAATAACCATTGGAAGATCACAAAAACGTCTACTTTAACGACGCCATAGCACTGCCAAGCTCGGTTCTTATTACCATATAAGAACCACTAATCCCTACCTGCAAAACGACCCTCAATTAAAAGTCAAAATATTGTCGTTTTAAAAAATTACCTTTAAATAAATTATTAACGCATTGTTTTATATCGATTTAATTTTTTTGGCACAACTTTCGCTATAAAGTTTTAAAATCAACAATAACGGTTAACCTAGTTACCTGTACAGGCTGAATAACAATGGAATTAAAAAAAACAATAAACAGCAGATCAAACGACACATCAGTCTCGCAAAAACTTAAACAGCAAGACGCTATAAATCATCTAATCAGTGCGCTTCAGACCACTATTATTTTAGATGAATTAGTCCCCCTCTTTAGTAATGAATTACTAAAAGCTGTTGACCATAGTGGTGTCATTTTTGAAAACCCTGAACTAGGCATTGTTTTTCAACATGGTTCACGCACCAACCACAGTTGCGAATACAGCCTGACTATTGAAAACAATTCTCTTGGTAAGCTGACATTTATGCGTCGTCAACGGTTTACTGAAAGTGAACTTAACACCATAGAGCAATTTCTTAGTGTTTTGCTCTACCCTTTGAAAAATACCTTGTTATACAGCCAAGCAATTCAATTTGCACATACAGACCCATTAACCGGTGTTTTAAACCGTTCCACATTACGCTCTGTTTTTCAAAAAGAGGTTTCTTTAACCAAGCGCCACCACTCTGACTTATCTTTGATAATGCTAGACCTTGATTTTTTTAAAACAGTAAACGATAGATACGGTCATTGCGCGGGAGACACTGCCCTAAAAGACGTCACACAATGCATTGAAAAGACCCTGCGTGAAAGCGACTATATTTTTAGGCTTGGTGGTGAAGAGTTTGCCATACTACTAAACGATACTGATTTAAAAGGCGCTGAACTCATTGCTGAACGATTACGCACGGCTATTGAATCTTTAAGCATTCTACATGATGACACTCAGTTCCAGCTGACTGCTAGTATGGGTATTACACAATACAAAGAAAACGACTCACTGGGGGTCATAATGAGTCGCTCAGATAACGCATTGTACAAAGCAAAAGATAGCGGTCGAAATAAAGTCGTTTGCGCCTAATCGGCAATTAAATGTTTAAGCGCTTCAATTTCTTTTTTATCTAACATTTGGTGCTGTCCAGCTGGCAGTCCCGGCGGCAAAAACACACTGCCATAGCGAACCCTAATTAAACGGCTCACCTTACAGTCTTGGGATTCCCAGAGCCTTCTAACAACACGGTTACGCCCTTCAGCCACTACCACATGGAACCAACGGTTTATTCCCTCACCACCAGACTCTTGTACATCTTCAAAACGCGCTTTTCCATCTTCTAGTTCCACACCATTTACCAAACGTTCAAGCATGTCATGTGTCACAACCCCCATCACTCTCACTGCATATTCACGATCAATTTGCTTTGATGGGTGCATGAGCTTATTTGCCAAGTCACCATCATTAGTGAACATTAATAAGCCTTGCGTATTTAAGTCGAGCCTACCAATCGCAATCCAACGCCCAACCTTTAGTCGCGGCAGTCGTTTAAATACGCTAGGCCTACCTTCGGGGTCTTTTTTACTGACAATTTCACCCGTGGGTTTGTGATAAACCAACACTTGTGTATTTACATCAAGCTTGCCAGCTAATTTAACTGGCCGCCCTCTAAGTTTAACGATGTCATGCGTGGTAATTTTGTCGCCTAGCTTAGCAACATCACCATTAACATGAATAGAACCGTCTAAAATCCACTTTTCAACTTGCCTTCGTGAGCCAACACCGGCTTGCGCTAATAATTTTTGAATGCGCTCTGGCTGCTGACCCTTTTTTTTATTAGTCGCTTGCTGAGGGTTTTTACGTGGGTTGTTGTTTTTCATCTTGAGTAATATCTTTATTTATTGGGGTATCGTCACCCAGGTTAAGTTGAAGCTCATTGCTCGATAATAAGTCAGCTTCAAGGAGAGTTGCTAACGGTGGCAAATCAGCCAGTGTTTGTAAATTAAAATAATCTAAAAACGCTTTTGTGGTTGCGTAAAGGGCTGGTCTACCCGGCACTTCTTTACGCCCTATTACACGTACCCAGTTTCTGTCTTCTAGCGTACGTATAATATTAGTCCCAACAGCGACACCTCGAATGTCTTCTATTTCGCCACGAGTCGCTGGCTGTTGATAAGCAATAATAGCCAATGTTTCCAGTAAGGCACGGCTATATTTTACAGGTTTTTCTTCCCATAATCTTGCTACCCAAGGCGAATACTTTGATTTAACTTGAAAACGGTAGCCGTTGGCCACTTCAACCAACTCCACCGGTTTTGTCGAATATTCATCTTGCAGCTGGTTGACGACCTCTCGAAGCGAATGCTTATCTGGACGATCTTCGAGTGAAAACAAGTTTTGCAATTCCATTATCGACAAGGGTTCACTGGCGGCAAATAAAGATGCCTCAATAATATTCTTTATGTCCATCCTGGTTTCTCAATTATTCTCTAAGCGATTTAACCCATACTTCTGACAACGCCTCACCTTGCACGACCTCAACCAGCTCTTCTTTACAGAGCTCTAAAATAGCTAAAAATGTCACCACAGCGCCTTTTTTCCCTTCTTTTGCGGTAAAAAACTGATGAAAAGCTAAAAACATTTCCTCTGTTTTATCGAGTAGCGTCAAAACATTAGACATCCTTTCTCTAACCGACAATGCTTCGCGCTGAATTTGATGGTGAGTAAATTTTTCAGCACGTTTAAGCACCTGTTGAAACGCTATTAAGAGACTGTCCAAATCAACATCAGGAAGCGGTTTTTCCATTTTATCTACGATCAATTCAGCTGTGGCTAAATAATTATCGCGATACAGTCGTGGCATAGCATCAATATCATCTGCTGCTCTCTTAAACCGTTCATATTCTTGTAGGCGCCTAACCAGTTCTGAACGAGGGTCTTCCTCATCATCTAACTGTTCAACATTCTTTGGCAATAGCATATTAGATTTTATTTCTGCGAGCATTGCCGCCATGACTAAATATTCGGCAGCCAATTCCATACGCAAATTCTGCATCAACGTTATGTATTCAATGTACTGCTGAGTAATTTTTAGAATGGGAATATCAAGAATATCTAAGTTTTGATGCTTAATAAGGTAAAGCAGCAAATCTAAAGGGCCTTCAAATGTTTCTAAAAAAACCTCTAAGGCATCTGGGGGGATGTATAAGTCGTCGGGTAACTCTTTAAATGGTTTCCCATCAACCAAGGCTAACGTTTGCTGAATTGGCACCACATAGTCAGTCTGGTTGTTCATTAATTTAAAAGATGCTGGCTAATGATACTGAGTCTACCACAGCAAATGCTTGGCAATGAAACCCTATCAAGCTACTCTACCTTCTTTATTTTCATGGTATCTGTTCCACCATGCTGCCCTGTCAGCTCACCTGCTGTAATAATAACTAAGTCGCCCTTGGCCACTATTTCAAGCTGCTGCAATTTTGTTATTGCCGCTTCATTAACATCCTTAGCATGACCTAGTGGCGCTTTTAGCAAAATAGGCACCACACCTCGATACAGCGTCATACGGCGACAAACGTCACTATTTGGCGCCATTGCAAAAATAGGTATTCCTGAACTAATTCTAGACATCATTCTCGGCGTACCCCCCGACTCAGTGAAGGCAGCTATAGCGGTAATATCTGTATGATTAGCCACATACATCGCAGATAACGCAATGGCCTCATCAATTTGCCCAAACGCTTTACCCATACGGTGACGTGAACGAGTCGTTCTTGGCTGACGTTCGGTTTGTTCGCAAATACGCCCCATTGCCTCCACGGTTTGAACAGGGTACTGTCCAACTGATGTTTCAGCCGATAACATCACAGCATCTGTACCATCAGAAACGGCGTTTGCAACATCAAACACTTCTGCACGCGTAGGAATGGCGTTATTAATCATCGACTCCATCATTTGTGTAGCGGTAATAACTACAGTATCCCTATCTCGAGCCATCCTAATGATATGCTTTTGAACCGGCGGTAAGTTAGCATCACCAATTTCCACACCCAAATCACCTCGTGCGACCATAACCGCATCAGATGCATCTACTATTTCTTCCAGCACATCCAAGGCTTCGGCCCGTTCGATTTTAGCAATTAAATGCGCTTGGCTACCGGCCGCTTTAACCAACGCACGTGCTTGATGCATATCTTCTGCAGATCTTGGGAACGACACGGCGACAAAATCCACCCTCATCTCAGCAGCCGTCTTAATGTCTTGCTTATCTTTGTCGGTTAACGCATTGGCGGATAAGCCCCCACCTTGTAAGTTAATGCCTTTGTTATTTGACAGTATCCCGCCCACAACGACGGTACACTTGATTTTTGAACCATTAACAGCCTCGACATCCAGCACGATACGTCCGTCGTCTAATAATAGACGATCGCCCTCAGTCACATCATTGGCTAACGGTTTATAATCACAACCAACTTGGGTGATATCACCTGCTGTTGATGCTAACGCTACATCTATCGTAAATTTAGCCCCCTCTTGAAGGCTTACTTTTCCATCCTCAAAACGCGCTATACGAATTTTTGGTCCTTGCAAATCAGCCAAGATACCGACATGACGGCCGAGTTTTTCTGATAAGTCTCTTACCGCTTGAGCACGTTTTCTTTGTTCATCTGCATGGCCGTGAGAGAAATTCAAGCGAACGACATCTACGCCCGCTTTAATTAATTTCTCTAAAACATCGGGTTCATCGGTAGCTGGACCCAAGGTGGCAATAATTTTAGTCCGTCTAGGTTTTCTAAAAGGAGGCATACTCTACTCGTTCATTAAGAAATAGTGCTTAGAGTATAGCGTGTAGATGACAGTTTTATGGCAACAATAACCCACACGTTATTTAAAATATGAGCAACAATAATCTGTCGGCTCATGAACTTTTAATTGAAAATTAGCATTCGCCGGCACATCAAACGATTCGCCACCTTTAACAGCTACCCACTCTTGCGAATTTGGCAATAACACATCGAGTTGCCCAGCTAAAATCTCCATCACCTCAGCGGCAGCGGTATTAAACTCATAGTTACCCGGCATCATATAGCCCAATGTTTTTGTCGAACCATCCTCAAATTTAACCGTTCGACTAACCACTTTTCCATCAAAATACACATTTGCTTTTTTAACAATCGTGACATTTTTAAATTCTGACATGTTATTTCCTATTCTGTTTTTTTAACGTCGTTTAAACGTTATTAATACCCATTGCTGACTTTACTTCTTCAAGCGTCTCTTTTGCCAAATCTCTAGCTTTTTCAGTGCCTTCATTAATAATAGAGCGAACAAGCTCAGGTTGCTCCGTGTATTCTTTAGCCCTTTCTTGCATCGGTTTTAGTTCACGTAACACAGCATCAATAACGGGTTGTTTACAATCTATGCAACCAATACTCGCTGACTTACAGCCTTCTTGAACCCAATTACGCACACCCTCTTCTGAATACACCTCATGAAACTGCCATACTGGGCATTTTGCTGGGTCACCCGCGTCTGTTCTACGAACACGCGCTGGATCGGTTGGCATTGTTCTAAGTTTTTTCTCCACCTCTTCTGGTTCATCGCGCAATGCAATTGTGTTGTTATAAGACTTGGACATCTTTTGCCCATCTAAGCCAGGCATCTTCGATGCTTTAGTCAACAAGGCGATAGGCTCTGGCAAAATAACGCGGCCACTGCCTTCCAAATAACCAAATAAACGCTCTTTATCACCAACCGTTATATTTTGTTGTGCTTCTAATAAAGCTCTAGCTACACCCAGTGCTTCTTGATCACCATTTTCTTGGAAAGAACTTCGCAACTTGTTGAATATTTTGGCATTTTTCTTCCCCATTTTCTTAATCGCAGCTTCCGCTTTTTCTTCAAAGTCTAAGCCTCGACCATATAAATAATTGAAGCGCCTAGCCACCTCACGCGTCAACTCAACGTGTGCCACCTGATCGGCTCCAACGGGGACTAAACCGGCTTTGTATATAAGAATGTCTGCGCTTTGTAAAAGTGGATAGCCTAAAAACCCATACGTTGCTAAATCCATTTCTTTGAGTTTTTCTTGCTGGTCTTTATAGCTCGGAACCCTTTCTAACCAGCCCAGCGGCGTTATCATAGATAGCAACAAATGTAACTCTGCATGTTCAGGAATGCTCGATTGTATAAATAAATCAGCCAAACCATGATCAACACCAGCGGCCAACCAATCAACAACCATATCCCAAGTACTGTCTGCAATAATTGAAGGGTCTTCATAGTGCGTTGTGAGCGCATGCCAATCTGCCACAAAGAAATGACACTTATATTCTTGCTGTAAATCGACCCAATTTTTTAGTACTCCGTGATAGTGACCTAAATGCAATTTGCCGGTTGGCCTCATACCGGATAGTACACGACGATACTGCGCTGGAACTTCTGAACTCACATTTCCTCCTAAATACCCAATATTTTAAAAATACTGGTTTGTAAAAAATAAACGGGCGGACCTAAAATTTTAGATAACCATCCCATTACAATAATAAAGACCAAAATTGGAAAGCCTAAGCGTTCAAGTTTACTAAACTCAATACTGGCTCTCATTGGCAATAAACCGGCTAACACCCGACCACCATCAAGCGGTAAAATCGGTAATAAATTTAACATCATCAGCACCGAATTAATAAAAATACCTGCATAGCCCATGTATATCAATGGCATAGCAAAATACTCATTTTGCGCGCCCATCATATAGCCTATTTTCATGACAACACCCCAACCAATCGCCATTAAAAGATTAGCGAAGGGTCCCGCTAGGGCCACATAAATCATGTCACGTTTGGGGTTCTTTAAATTGTGCCAGTTAACCGGAACCGGTTTTGCCCAACCAAATATAAAACCACCCAATAATAACAAAACCCCAGGCACAATCACGGTTCCGACCAAATCCATATGACTAATGGGGTTTAAGGTTAAACGCCCAAGGCTCTTTGCCGTATTATCACCAAACTGGCTAGCCACCCAACCATGAGCGACTTCGTGAACAGTAATGGCAAAAATAACCGGTAATATCCACACCGCTATTCGACCGACCAAGGTCAATTCGTCCATTGACATTAATGCTCATCCTTACGTGCAATAAAATCAGCAATACCTTTACCTTCTCTAACCACTTCAGGAAAGTCATTATCCCAAACGATCATGGTTGTTGGTTCATACGGAATAACACCCGCATCAACCACAAGGTCCAATACTCGGGCTAACTGCTGATTAATCTCATAAGGGTCGGCTATGGCCTCGGTTTCACCCGGTAAGATCAAGGTACTGGTTAACATCGGCTCATTGAGCTCTTCAAGTATTTTTTGCGCAACCAAATTATTTGGAATACGAATACCAACGGTTTTTCGTTTCGGGTGCTGGAGGCGTCGAGGCACCTCTTTAGTTGCCTTTAACACAAAAGTAAACGCGCCCGGCGTTAATGATTTGAGCAGGCGGTACGTATCGTTATTCACTTGTGCGTACATTGAGATCTCAGTTAGATCCCGACACACTAAGGTGAAATTATGTTTATCGTCAATTCGACGAATCTGACGAATACGATCAAGCGCCTGCTTATCACCCAAATGACAAGCCAAGGCATAAGAAGAGTCAGTTGGGTAAGCGATAACACCGCCCCGACGTATAATATCGGCCGCTTGCTTAATTAACCGTGGCTGTGGATTATCGGGGTGAATATTCAAATATTGTGTCATGATTGCTGTTGTGCTTTTTTCTTTGCTACATTATCACGTAAATACACCGGTAATGCATTGTCGGCAGACACCGTTTGCCCATCCCTCACCATGCCGACCGCCAACTGAGCAACCTCTCTTGCTCTTGGCAGCGCGTTTGGTAAAAGCAACAACTCGCTAGCGTTAACTAACTGCGTTAACTCATTTTCATATGTGCCCCAACCGTGTCCAATACCAATCGCCTGTTTACCTTGCGTAACGCTTAACGCTGCTGGCGCAATAACAGACTCATTGGAAACCGCTTTGAGTTGGTCATCACTCCGTTCATATTCGCACCAATATACCTCACCCATTCGAGCATCTAAGGCTGCGTACACTGTCTGACCTTCTACGGGAGGACCCGCCTGATATGCCAACGCGGTAAGCGTAGACACCGGCGCGATCGGTAGCTCTGCCGCAAAGGCTAAGCCTTGAATAACGCCTGTCGCCATTCTAACGCCGGTAAAAGACCCGGGGCCACGGCCAAAAGCTAACGCATCGAGTTGTTGTAACGTCATACCAGCTTCGTTCAGTAGCTCATCGACCATTGGCAAAATCAAGTTACCGTGTTCTCGTGGTGCCACCTGAAAACGGTCTATTACCTCGCCGTTTATCAACAAGGCCGCAGAGCACCCTTCTGTTGCTGTTTCAATCGCTAAAATTTTCATGCTGATTTTATAACGTGTTTTTTATCACTAATTTTTTGACTATTGATACGATGAAAGAATCTCTTCACATCTTTTACATCTTGTGTAATAGGCATCGCTGGCAAGGATTTAATAAACACTTTACCATAGCCTTTGCTAGATAACCGTGGATCACACAGCACCAACACGCCTTTATCTTCAACATCACGAATCAACCTTCCCACCCCCTGTTTTAGCGTCAAGGCTGCTGAGGGCAATTGGAAATCTGAAAACGCTGACTGGCCATTAGCGGCCATATATTCTAACCGAGCTTTAGTCACCGGATCGCCAGGCGATGCGAACGGTAGTTTATCTATAATCACACAGGATAAGGCTTCCCCTCGCACATCAACGCCTTCCCAAAAACTCGCAGTACCGAGCAAAACCGCACGCTCAGAACGCCTAAAGGACTCTAACATTTGTTGCTTCGGCAAATCACCTTGCACTAATAATTTAAAGCTCGTTTCAGCCAATAAAATATTAGCGGCTTCTTTTAATGCCTTATGCGAGGTAAATAAAATAAATGCCCTACCTTCACTAGCCTCTAATACTGGAATGATTTTTTCAATCATCGTCGCCGTATAGTGATAATCGCGTGGCTCAGGCATGCCAGTTGGGACATACATCAATGACTGATGCACAAAATCAAAAGGGCTTTCCCAGCTACCCGTTTCAGCATCTTCCAAACCCAATCGTTTAGAAAAGAAATCAAATTTATTATTCACCGATAAAGTAGCCGAGGTAAACACCCAGCTGGCATCACTGGCAAAAGCAAAACTGGCAAATGCCTTAGAAATATCCAAAGGCGTTCGATAAAAAGTAAACGTCCGCTGATACGTTTCGAACCATTGGATCCAATCGTGCTGATCTTGCTTTGAAAAAAGTTTCAGTCGCAGTAGAACATCTTCGCAGCGTTTCCAACACGCTTCTAAACCTTTAGAACGAACAGCCACCTTAGTTAATACTTTAAATAACTGTTCGATACGTTCAATCAGGCAATCTAAGGCTTGCAAGAAGTCTGTACCTTGCTCAAGCTCATCCCAAGAGCCTTTAATAACCGGCTCAGGCAGCACCTTCCGCATTTCTCGTATGTCTTCACTAATTACATGTGTTAAATCAATCAATTCAGGCATATCTGATGCTAATTTTAATTGTTCTGCACTGACATCACCGATCAACGATAAAATTTGACGTGCGCTGACCGACACTCCTAAAAACCGAGACGCCGTGTCAATTAATTGGTGTGCCTCATCAACAATAATTAGCTCTGCATCTGGCAATAACTGCCCAAACCCATCATCTTTCAATGACCAGTCTGCACATAAAAGATGGTGGTTAACAATTAACACATCTACTTCTTGTGCTTTTTTTCTGGCTAATACTGGAAAACACTCACTGATCATTGGACATTCTTGGCCCAAACAATTATCTGCTGTTGACGTGACTTGTTGCCAAACGTAAGAATCTTCGGCAACCGAGGTTACCTCAGCAATATCTCCCTCTTTTGTTTGATTAGACCACCGTTCGACCTCTCTTAATTCAGCATCCGTCTGTTTGTCAAAGCTAGATGTTTGCATTTTTGCCTGATCAAGGCGATATAAACACAGGTAATTAGACCGTCCTTTCAGCACTGCACCCTGTACAGGTACGTTTAATACGTCACGGATTAACGGGAAGTCCTTTTCGAATATTTGGTCTTGAAGATTACGCGTCCCGGTTGAGATAATTGTTTTCTTACCAGATAAAATGGCAGGAATAAGATAGGCAAAGGTTTTTCCTGTTCCTGTTCCAGCTTCAGCTACTAGATGTGTATGCTGCTCAATAGCCCGCTCGATAGCCTGCGCCATCGACAACTGTCCATCTCGCGGTTGAAAGCCTTTAATATGTTTAACCAGCTCGCCATTAGAGCCAAATATGCTATCGAGGTCGTACAAAGGGTTATCCGTTTAAATTTATTAACTTGTTTCATCAGTCCACGCTGATGCGTCCAAACCACCTTCTTTTGTCCAAACCAAGGTAGCAATATTGCGAAACTTTGCAACCGACATAGCGCCTCGCTTCATACGGTTTGAGCTATCATTCAGGTTATCTAAAATATCGCTACGTGTGGCCTCAAAGATATCAAACGGCAGATAATTTTCATCCATAAGCACTAACACAACCGAGTCCCATTCTTTATCTAACTTTAATTGCCCAAGCCGTTGGCCTCGATAATTGTCATTGAATATAGTTCGCGCTTTAATTTGAATTCTTTTTGGCCCACGCCCTTTAACACGTAAGGCATCAAAACCTAGCGAGCGGTCGTCGCTTAACGCTAAGTCTAATAGTTTGCAGGCATCATGTTCAGCAATTTCGTTGCTGACCCCCGGCAAGGGCTTACCTGTCATTTTTTTATAATCTGTGGCCAACTGCCTTGCTTGCTCTATTAATTTATCAACAGAATAAACTTGCGTTGGCTCCGTCATTTTAAAACAACCTATTGGCAGCAACACGTGCTTTTCGGGCATCCTCAGTTCGACCTAAGGCATCATAACAGTCTGCCATCAATAACCAATTGCTACGCTGAAGGCTCGCCTGCCCAGCAGACAATAAGTTAGATTTTTCAGCCAAACTAATCGCTAAGGTATATTTCTTTTGTTGATAACGCACCTTCGCCAATGCATGCCAAACCTGCGGGTCTCTTGGAGAAATACGAACAGCTCGTTCCAATTTTGAAGCCGCCATATCAGGTTGGCCAGATTCACTTTGTTGGTACGCACTATCCAGTAAGGCAACTACAGCTGGGTTTTGTGTGGTTTTTGCCTCATCGATTGGTTGATCATAAGACTGCCCCATACCCTCTTGTATAGGCTGCTCATCAATAGGGTATGTTTGAGCCGTTTGTGGCAATGGTTGCGATGGATATGGCGAAGCTTCACCAGTGCGTCCAATCGGAGCAGGTACTTGATTATACATCGACAGATCTGCGCAACCCGATAAAGCTAGCAGCAACGCGATCAAGGTGGTTAATTTCATGATTATTTACATACCGTTCGTTAAGCGATCAAACCAATTCCCAGCTCGCTCTAATGTTCTATTAACCGCCCCAACACAGGGTGAATACTCAGTGGGTTCGGAGCCTTTTATAAACGGATATTGTACAGCATCTTCACAAAACTCATTAGCACGATAGCCGAGTGGGTCTACCCAAGTATACTCAACATTCTGTGGCTTTGTCAGCTCCACGGGCTCTTTTGAAATAGTACTCATAACACTTGACCATACTTGCAATGCGCCGCTAGCGCCAGTTAATTTAGAGGGCCTATTATCATCACGTCCTAGCCATACAACTGCTAAATAATCCCCGCTAAATCCGGCAAACCAACTATCTCTTAATTCGTCAGTAGTTCCGGTTTTCCCGGCCACCTTATAGTAATGAGGCATCTGTCGATAAACTGAGCGCCCTGTGCCCTTCGTCATCACTTCTTGTAAGGCTGTATTAACAAGGTAAACCGCTGATGGGTTTGCCACTTGTCGTACACTTAGCGCATAACGCTGCAAAGCGATATGATCACTAGATGTTACTGACTGGATAGATCGCAATTGGGTAAAAAAACCTTCGCCTGCTAAAGTTTGATACATTTGCGTTACCTCAAGAGGTGATAGCCGAAGTGCTCCCAGCAATAATGACGGGTAAGGCTTAATCGGTCGCCGAATACCTAGCTCTTCAATTGTTCGTTTTACATTTGGCACTTTAAGCGCCATACCCAAGCGAACAGTCGCTAAATTATATGAGTTCGACAAGGCTTCGTGTAATGGCACAGGTCCATGCTCAACCTTGTCATAATTCTCCGGCATCCAAAGTTCACCTGAACGTTGTTTTAAACTAACCGCCTTATCCTCAATCATTGTCGTGAGCGTATAGTCTGCTGGTTGCGATAATGCCGTCAAATAAACTGCTGGCTTCACCAAAGAGCCTATCGGCCTAATTGCATCTAGCGCCCTATTAAACCCACTAAACAATGGATTTCTGTCGCCAATAACGGCAACAATCTCACCGCCCTCACGGCGTGTAATAACCATTGCACCTTGGAGTTTATTTTTTTCGATACCGTACTGCCTATTTAGTGCTTCAAGCTTTTGCTTAAACAGTTTTTCGGCCGTCGTCTGAATATTGTAATCCAGCGTTGAAAAAATATTTAGGCCTTCCGAGCGTAGGTCTTCATCCTTATAATCTCGACTTAATTGACGCTTTACTAAATCTAAAAACGCCGGAAAGCGAGAACTTTTAACCTGCTTAAACGGCGAAATATCCACACCAAATTGTTTTGCAATACGCCTTTGCTCGTCCGGTAGCACTCCAAAGCGAGTCATTTCATCAAGTACTAAGTTCCTGCGTTTTAGCGCTCTTTCGGGGTGTCGCCTCGGATCATAATAAGAAGGGCCTTTGACCAACCCAACTAACAACGCCGTTTGATGTGGCTTTAATTCAATCAATGGTTTATTAAAATAAAACACACTGGCCATTCCAAAACCATTGATCGAACGCTCACCATCTTGGCCAACAAAAACCTCATTTAGATAGGCTTCTAAAATCTCATCTTTTTCGTAATGAAACTCAATAATCAACGCCATCATGGCTTCTTTAATCTTTCGCCACAAACTTCTTTCTGACGTTAAGTAAAAATTCTTAATTAATTGTTGCGTTAAGGTGCTGCCTCCTTGAACAACGCCTCCAGCTTTTATATTTGCCCACACCGCACGCAAAATAGATTTAATAGAAACGCCGTAATGTTGATAGAAATCGCGGTCTTCAACTGATATCAAGCCGTCAATTAATGTACGTGGCGCATCATCAAGCTTTATTAGAATCCTATCTTCTTTTTGACTAGGGTAAAAACTACCGACTCGAACTGGGTCTAAACGGAGTAAGGCTTCAGACTTACCTGTTTGTACGTTTTGAATCGCCGATATATGATCACTTCTAAAGTAAATTTTGACTGTCTTAGATACTTCACGGTCATCAAAGAATTTAAATGAACGTGTTTTTACCGTAAAAGTTGAGCCTGATTGATAGTATTGACCGCCCGAGGTGAATGTCGATGTTCGTTGGTAATGTAGGTCTTTCAATAACGATTCAAATTGCTGTGCTGATAAGGACAGCCCTTGATACAGTTCAACAGGGTTTGCAAACACATGAGCCGGTAACGCCCACCTTTTCCCTTCAAATTGAGTGCGAACAACATGATCTAAGTAAAAAACGTAGACAGCTATCACAACGATTAATAGCAACCCTACTTTCAGGATTAACCTCTTTAGAAAACCACTAGACTGTGGTTTTTTTTGAGGTTTCTTCGTTTTTTTTCTGCTCGATTTTGCTTTAGTTTTTGGCTTAGCCATAGTCAATTTAACAGATTTACAAGGTTACAAAATTTGCACCGCAGCACGGCTGCGTCATCATGTCATAGACTTGGCGTTAATGGGTCATTAATTTTTCGATATCTAACGATTTATTCAACAAACCGTCAATAGAAACATACTGATCCTCTAACAGTTCTAGGCTAGGCTTACCAAGCAGGTAACCTTGAACATAATCCACACCCAACTCTTTTAATACTCGTAATATTTCAGCATTTGAGACATATTCTGCAATAGCTTTCTTACCAAGACTATGCGCTACTTCTATCATTGATTTAACAAGAACTTGGTCAGCATGGTCCACAGCTAAATTATTAATGAATTGACCATCAATTTTTAGATAATCGACCGGAAAGTTTTTAATATAATTAAACGAGCTAAAGCCAGCACCAAAATCATCTAAGGCAAATCGACACCCTAGGGCACGAATTTTAGAAACCATTTCACGTGTTTTATTGAAATTTGAAACTGCTGCTGTCTCTGTTATTTCAAACGTTAGCCTTGACGGTGAAATCCATGTAGATTCAAGTTTCTGTTTAATAACCGGCAACAAATAATCACCTTGGAGTGCGTGACTGGATAAGTTAATGGTAAAACAAATATTCTCTTGTGTTTTTGGTAAACCAGCGATGTGATCTATCGCATGTGAAACCACCCATAGGTCAATGTGATGGATAAGCCCCATTCTCTCTGCCACCGGAATAAACTGGGCTGGTCTTAACAACTCGCTTTCATCCCCTATCATCCGAAGCAATGTTTCATAATGAGAAACGGACCCATTGGAGAGTTTTACGACAGGCTGAAAAACTATTTTAAATAAGTCTTCACTCAATGCATGACGAATTTTAGGCACCCATTTGGCATCCTCTCTAATGCTAATTAATTCGTCGTTATCACTCTCAAATAAATTAACCCTATTACGGCCCAAGGTCTTTGCAGAATAACAGGCATGATTCGCTCTAGACATCAATTCACTAGGGCGTTTAATTAATTTTAATGGTTCCAACATCGCGACACCGATGCTGGCTGAAATATTATAAATATTCTCACCCGATTTAAAATCAAACTCATCAATGGTTAGCCTTATTTTTTCAGCCAATTGCATGGCCTCTTTTTCGGCTGTTTTACTGATGAAGACTTGAAATAAATTTGAGCCAACTCGTGCAATAAACGCATTATTATCGAGGGTTGAGCGAATTAGGGTGGCTACTTCTACTAGAAGTCGATCACCAGCTTCGTGACCCTCAATATCATTTACGACTTTAAATTGGTCTAAATCAATGTCTAACAAAGCACCATGTTGTTTAAAGTTATTGCATCTTAAAATAGCAAAATCCAATGTTTTTTCTAAGCCACTTCGGTTAGATAACCCTGTCAATTCATCATGCGCTACTAAATATTGTAAACGGGCTTCCATAATTCGTCGTTCAGAAAGCTCTCTGACTAACTTTTCCTCACTTTGAATTCGATCATCTCGTTCACTTTTAAGTGCAAACGCCAGTTCAACTAAAGGCATGAGATGTTTGCCCTCTGTTGGGTAATGCGTCATCGTCGCGGCATTTGCTTTATGACATTGGGCCATCAACTCATCATTAATCGTAATTGCTTTATCTGCGAGTAAAATCAACGGAATGGCATCATGACCATCGAGAGTCGTTAAAACCTGGCTAAGTTTCAAGGGGTCACTTTGAGGCAAGCCATAACTTAAAAATATCATGCCAATCTCGTCTACCTTACCTTGATAAGGACGGATAAGCTCAAAAGCTTGTTCCTGGCTTGATGCACAAATTAAATTTCTATAACCACCGGCTGATAAAATATCCTGCAGCCTAGACAAGCGGCTCACCTCGTCTTCGATGATTAGAATAGCTTGTTGCTTTGGTATTTGTTCCGTCATTTCAGTCGCCTTTTCGAGCTGACTATCCGTTATTTTAAAACAACAAGCAACGAATAATTATCAAAATATATACATAATTTTCTTTTCTATCAACAACTTTACGCCTACTCTTAATACAGTGTCAACAATAATTTCATAACAGCTTGATATTCCAGACAAGGACCCCGTAGAATATATATCTGCTAGAAAAAATAATAATCAGTCATTCAACGTTAAGCATATCGCCTATTTTTACTAGACTTAGAGCCATTAACTTTTTAATCATGATTCGATATGACACAAACATACGCCAATATTTGTACCGTTGATGATTTTTTAACAGGAGACATTGACCTGTGCTCTGCTCCGCAGATTTTCTATCGTATTACACAAGCACTCGACGACCCCTTAAAAAACTCTCAAGATATTGCGGCCATTATCGAACAAGACCCTTCACTATCCGCTCGAATGCTAAAAATTGTTAATTCCGCTTTTTTTGGTTTCCCGGCCTCAATTAAAACGATTGAGCATGCCATTTCTATTCTGGGTAATCATGACGTTCGAATGCTAGTCATGACAACGAGCGTGGTTGAAAAATTTTCAACTTTACCTAACTCGATTCTTGATATGCGCCAATTTTGGATGCATAGTTTAAAAACTGCTTTATTTGCAAAGTACCTTGCTGACAATCACCCTAAAAAAAGGCAGCTTAGTTCTGCATTTATGAGTGGGCTTCTCCATGATATAGGGCGGTTAATTTTTTATATCAAAGCACCTGATCTAGCCCGCGCAGCCGCTTTGCTTGTTAAGACGGAAACTGTAAATGAAATTGAAGCCGAGGCCTCCTTTGTAGGTTTTAATCATGCCGAGCTAGGTGGTGCTTTGTTAAAACTATGGGAAATACCAGCCTCCATTCAAGATTCGGCAAGCTTCCATCATCAGCCTGATTTAGCTACTAATAATAAAGACGAAGTTTATATCGTTTACCTTGCGAATAAATTAACTCATGCTAACAGTACGTCTGAAGAAACCATCAACAAAACGATATCTACAGAAGATAATTTATGGAACCAGCTTGACCTCCCTTACGGCATTATTGCACCCGCTGCTAATCACGTAGACGAACAGTTTAGCCAAACCTATGCGTTATTTTTTGATTAAGAAACCTGCGTAAATGTTTTTACACCCAAGCGAAACACACTAAATTCATTGGTCTCCATTTTCGTCCACTGCTCATTCGATGTCAGCGGTTCAGTGGCGATCACCGTCACCACATCATCGGGTGACGCTTCTTGATTAAAATCTACACACAAGTCTGCATCCAATAATTGCGCCTCTACGAATGGTGTTTGACGTGTTAGCCAATATAATTTTGTATTACAGAACGTATACAAATGATCTACATCACTCATTAATACGTTAAACACTCCATGCTGCGATACCTTACGGAAAAGTTCTTCAACAGTCTTCCGCAACTTCACTTTACTTTTTGGTTTAACAGGGTACTTTTTACGAAGCTGGCCCAAAATCCAACAAAAAGCATACTCGCTGTCTGTTGTGCCGATAGGTGTGTAGCCATTAAGTACTTTTTTCTTGATGCCTTTTAATTGACCATTATGTGCAAATGACCATATTTGACCCCACAGTTCACGCGAAAATGGGTGTGTATTTTCCAAACAAACACGCCCTCGGTTTGCCTTTCTAATATGACAAATAACTTGCGTACTTTTTATTGAGTACTGTTGAATAAACTTTGCGACTTCCGAGTTAGCACTAGCAACTGGGTCGTGAAAAGCACGAAAACCTTTTCCTTCATAAAAAGCGATACCCCACCCGTCTTTATGTATACCAGTTTCCCCACCACGCTTAATTAAACCACTAAAGCTAAAGCAAATATCTGTCGGTACATTTGCACTCATCCCTAGTAATTCACACATATAGACTGTTAAATCTCTTCTATGATAGTCCGCTCGATAGGAACTTGGACGTATTTCTTTTTACCGTTCTCTTTAACCCAAAAGTAGTAATAACCTTTTTGTGATTCAGATGTCACTTTACTATCAAGAACTGTCCACGATTTTTTATGCTCACCCTCGTAAAAGCTTACCTTATAATCGCCTTCCATCCAGCTCACACCTAATCGTGAAAATTTATTTTGCTGTTCTTCTGAACAAGCCGAAAGAACAAAGGTTATGATTATCAATACGATATATCTCATGAATTTTCCAGTTTTCTTAAAACCAAAAAGACCATTACAAAAGCCCCGCCAATCGCACACATCCAAATATCAGATCGCTGCAGGCCTAGCAGGCTACCTATCCCCGCACCAATCGCAGCACCTAGGCCACTGAATGCCATACTTCTCATCATTCTACAAAAACTACAATCGGACCCTTCTCCAAAAAACTTTGGCATCTCGTTCCCTCCTTTTGTATTACCGTCTCACCTATGGCGTACTGTCAATCAACTTCTAAAAACACATAGGCCTGTGTTTTACTTTCACCTAAATGTGGGGATAGTCGCTGACTATCACTCCCTTTAAAACTCTGTGACCGTCTATTTGGCACATCATTCCCTAAACTAATAAAACAGTGCTATTAACAGCTTTTCTGTAATTTAACAGGCTGAATCACCACTAGCCCATTTTTAATAAGCTTAAAAATTCAGCCCGTGTTTCAGAATTTTTACGAAATTGCCCCAACATACTAGATGTAGTCATTTGTGAGTTTTGTTTCTCCACACCTCGCATCATCATGCACAAATGTTTTGCCTCCACAACCACTGCAACCCCTTTTGCACCCGTTACTTCGAGAATAGAATCTGCAATTTGTGTCGTCAATTGCTCTTGTATTTGTAATCGACGTGCATACATATCGACGATTCTAGCTACCTTTGATAAACCAAGTACTTTTCCATCTGGCAGATACGCCACATGGCACTTGCCAATAAAGGGTAGTAAATGGTGCTCACACATAGAATACAGTTCTATATTTTTAACAATCACCATATCATCAGCATCAGAGTCAAAAACGGCGCCATTCACAATATTCTCTAAACTTTGCTGATAGCCGCTTGTTAAGAAAGACATTGCTTTTGCCGCACGCTTTGGCGTATCAACCAAACCTTGGCGATTAACGTCTTCTCCAACCTGTGAAATTATTTGTTTATATAGTTTTTCCATCAATCTCAATCATCTTTAAAAGTATTTAAAGTATACCGTTTTCTTGTTTGCTTTAAATCAAATAGTTTTAGCGTATGGCGCCATAGCCTCTAGACCGGCTAATAATACCTCTGGCCCCGCATTTTTCTGTCGAGCATTCTCACTAAGGTACCTACGCCAATGTTTTCCACCAGGTTGACCTGCAAAAAGCCCCAATATATGCCGTGTTAAGTTTTGTAACGGAACACCTAACTCTAATTGTTTTTCAATATATGGAAGGTAGGCTTCGAGCACTTTTTTTCTTTCGGCCAAGGGCTGTTTGAACAGTTGGTGTTCAATTTCCGCCAAAAAAAAGGGATTATGATAAGCCTCACGACCAATCATCACACCGTCAAGGTGTTTCCAATGTTGTTGAATCTCACTGATTGCATTAATCCCACCATTAACAATAATTGATACCGATGGAAAAGCTCTTTTAATGTCGTACGCTCTATCGTAGTTTAACGGCGGAATGGTTCTGTTTTCTTTCGGGGACAGGCCGTTTAAGATGGCTTTACGGGCATGAATAATAACAGTTTCGCAACCCGCATCAGTAACTGCCTGAACAAAGCCTCTCAGGAATTCAAATGAATCTAACTCATCTATCCCAATTCGTGTTTTAACCGTGACTGGAATGTCCACAGCTTGTCGCATTAATGATACGCATTGTGCAACACGTTGCGGCTCGGCCATTAAACATGCGCCTATACGTCCATTTTGAACACGATCACTTGGGCAGCCGACATTGATATTTACTTCTTGGTAACCCGCTTCCTGTGCATATCCGGCACATTGCGCCATGGCTTTAGGGTTACTACCACCTAATTGTAATGCTACTGGCTGCTCATATTGATCAAATGCCAAAAAGCGCTGTTTATCGCCATGAAGTAATGCACCTGTCGTTACCATTTCTGTATAAAGCAGGGCATTAGGTGATAAAAGTCGATGGAAATATCGGCAGTGCCGGTCTGTCCAATCCATCATCGGTGCAATGGATAACAGTCTATTAATGCTTGGCATGAGAGTAATTGCTATTTCTGTTAGATGTTAGCCCAATTTGTTTACATTGCCCATCAGCATCAAAAATAATGCTGTTATAAACCTGTATTAATGTAAACAGCTAGATGGTTGGCCCTTTTAAAGCTTTCTAAGAAATCCAGTGTCAGTGATTGATAGATTGAATTAAAAGGCAGCGAAAAGAACCGTAAGATAACCCCACAAATTATTAAGGCTAATCACCCCAATATTTCTATTAAGGGTGATTTTTAACTTAATCAGTAACGTTATGGCTTTGGTTTAGATTACTCTCATCTAACCTTACTGTATGCAGGTCAGTGTTCAGGGTATATTTTTGAGCGCAATCAATGCTGCGTTCATTTCTTTACCTAGATAATAACCGATATTAATTAACTATTGCCAGCAAAACACCTGCCGCGACTGCAGAACCAATAACACCCGCTACGTTAGGCCCCATCGCATGCATTAATAAGTAATTATGAGGGTTAGACTCTAGCCCTACTTTATTAACCACACGGGCCGCCATAGGAACTGCCGACACACCTGCAGCACCAATGAGTGGATTAACTTTGCCGCCCGTTACCTTGTGCATTAACTTACCCATTAAAATACCACCTGCCGTACCAATGGAAAATGCCGCCATTCCTAACACTAAGATACCAAGTGTTTCAGCAGTTAAAAACTTATCCGCTGATAGTTTCGAGCCAACAGCTAAGCCTAGGAAAATAGTCACAATATTAATAAGTTCATTTTGTGCTGTAGAACTTAAACGATCAACCACACCACTTTCTCGCATTAAATTACCGAAGGCTAACATTCCAACCAAAGGTGCTGACGCTGGCAAAAATAGAATAACCGCCGTTAATATAGTTAATGGGAAGATTATCTTCTCTTTCTTACTCACATGCCGCAAGTGCTTCATTTCAACTTTTCGCTCAGACTCTGAGGTTAATGCACGCATGATAGGTGGTTGAATTAGCGGCACTAAAGCCATATATGAATATGCAGCCACTGCAATAGCGCCTAATAAATCAGGTGCTAATTTAGAGGCTAAGAAAATAGCTGTTGGGCCATCTGCGCCACCAATAATGGCAATCGCCGACGCATCCGACAAACTAAATTCCATACCCGGTATTAGGTTCATCGCCAAAGCGCCAAGAAGCGTTGCAAAGATACCAAATTGGGCTGCCGCACCGAGTACCAATAAACTTGGCATCGCTATAAGCGCTCCAAAATCTGTTAATGCACCAACCCCCATAAAAATAAGCAAAGGGAACAAGCCAGTATCAACGCCCATATGGTACAAAATACCTAGCATTCCATCTGGCCCACTAATGCCAGCAATTGGAATATTAGCTAAAATTCCACCAAAACCAATCGGCAGTAATAACAAGGGTTCAAAGTTTTTTGAAATGGCTAAATATATTAATAATAAGCCAATGGCTATCATTAATATATTGCCCCATTCAAAGTTTGCAATACCCGTCGACTGCCAAATTTGTAATACGCCACTATCCATATTATATAAACCTTAGCAAATAAGTACTAACGGCGCGCCAGCAGGAACTGACTCACCTTCTTTTACGAAAACATCTGAAATTTGACCTTCAATATGCGCCCTTACTTCAGTTTCCATCTTCATGGCTTCTAAAATAATCACTACATCACCTTCATACACATCATCTCCTGCCGCCATTGCTATGCGCACAATATTACCGGCCATTGGAGACAACAAGGGTTCATTTTGACAAACCGCGCCTGATGTTGTCTCTTGTGTTGGTTCAGCTGCTTTCGCAACTACTTTACTAGCAGCTGAAGAAGGTGTTAGATTTTCAATCGAGCCACTTGGACCCACTTCAACCTGATATGTTTTACCATTAACGGCCACATCATATACTTCACTACCGCCTTTTTCAGCTGTTGCTTGAGTAACAACGCCTGTTGGAACCGGCTCAAACGCATCAGGGTTATGTCTATTTTTAATAAAGTCCAAGCCTATCTGTGGAAATAACGCATATGTCAACACATCATCAATGACCTCATCGGCCAATGGCAAACTATCTTTTTCGGCTTTTTCTTTAAATTCTGATGAAATTTTCTCCAACTCATCATCAATCAAGTCAGCTGGGCGACAAGTAATCGCTTCAGCGCCATCCAATACACGCTCTTGAAGCTCTTTATTCACTGCTGCAGGTGTTGCACCATATTCGCCTTTTAATACACCTGATGTTTCTTTGCTGATAGATTTATAACGCTCACCCATCAAAACGTTCATCACTGCCTGAGTACCTACAATTTGTGATGTTGGGGTTACTAAAGGAAGATAGCCAAGGTCCTTACGTACACGTGGAATTTCTGCTAACACCTCATCAATTTTGTCACCTGCATTTTGCAGCTTCAATTGACTTTCTAGGTTTGTCAACATGCCACCAGGGACCTGTGCAATAAGAATTCTTGAATCGACACCTTTCAGCGACCCTTCAAACTCCGCATACTTTGGCCGTACTGATCTAAAATATGCCGCTACTTCTTCAACGCTCTCAATGTCTAGACCCGTCTCGCGATCAGTTCCTTCCAACATTGCAATAAAGGTTTCCGTTGGTGAATGACCGTATGTCATACTCATGGACGAAATAGCTGTGTCTAGCATGTCGAGCCCTGCATCGACTGCTTTAAGACAGGTTGCTACACTCATCCCAGTTGTTGCATGGCTGTGTAAAGCAATTGGTAGGTCACACTCGGCTTTTAAGCGCTTCACCAATATCTCAGCATCATAAGGTTTCAAAAGTCCTGCCATATCTTTAATCGCGATCGAATGGCAGCCGGCATCTTCTAACCGCTTACCCATATCGACCCAATTTTCTAGCGTGTGTACTGGGCTTTCTGTATATGAGATTGTACCTTGCGCATGTTTGCCTACTTCGACAGTTGCTTTAATGGCCGTCTCTAAGTTACGCACATCGTTCATCGCATCAAAAATACGGAAAACATCCATACCATTGTCTGCAGCACGCTCTACGAACTTTCTAACAACATCATCAGCATAATGACGATAGCCTAATAGGTTCTGCCCACGTAATAGCATTTGTTGTTGTGTATTAGGCATCGCCGCTTTTAGTAATCGCAAACGCTCCCAAGGGTCTTCACCTAAATAACGAATACAAGCATCAAATGTTGCTCCGCCCCAAGTTTCTAATGACCAATAGCCAATTTTGTCTAATTTTTCCGCAATCGGTAACATATCTTCAATACGTAACCTTGTTGCAAATAGGGATTGATGAGCATCGCGCAACACGACATCAGTAATTTTTAACGGATTTTTCATGATTTTTAAGTTTATTTAGAGCGAAAACGTTGAACAGCAATCGTAATCGCTGTAACGATATCTTCACTAATATCTGTGGAAACAGACGATTTACTACTGTGTTCAACAACGGGTTCGTATCGTTGAATAACAGCAGAAACCCCTTTGATAGCAAAAACTAACATACCCAAGATGAAGAATACCATCCCCATTCCAAGTAACATTAGTTCCACACCTTGTTCTAATAAGTTTGTGATATTCATAAGCTGTATTATAAAGCACCCCTTGCTGAAAAACACAATAAATATACAAACGCTTTGTTAAAAAAGGTATTTAAAAACAGCTCCTAATCCAGCTCAAACCCTTTTACCATACGGTCATCGGACTCATTTTGTTCCAGCCTGCCGGTTTCTCTTAATTCATGCTGTTTAGATTTTTCGATCAACTTTTCAACTACTTTTTTTCGACTATTCGTTTTTTTAAAGGCCTGTTGATGCTGGCCTAACTTTTCCTGTAATGACTGCACCGTTTTGGTATGTTCTTCAATGGCCTGATCGAGTTTTTGAACAAACTCCTGATATTCACGCAACCGTGACGCTGACATCCCCACTTGCCCCTTCGTTTTAAACTGAACGGTATAATCATTACGGTACTCTTTTAGTTTCTCCAGTTGCGCTAGAGATTCTTGCTGGGCTTGAAGCGATTGATTCATTTTCATCGCAGCTGCTGTTTCATTGTTTTCAGCAATTTGTTTAACCGGACCAAGCCTCTTTGACTTTTTCAACACTCCCCCCATTTATAATACCTTTGACATAGCTGCCGGCTTTCTATGTTGTAAAACACTTTCCAAACCTTCAATACTTTCATCAAAACTAACCGATTCGGTTATTCTCTGCTGAAGAAACTCTAACATTGATTCATGCATATCAATGGCCTCATCAACCGACGAATTACTACCGGGCTGATAGGCACCAACATTGATTAAATCTGCATTTTGTTGATAGGTCGAGTTTATTTTTCTAAATTCACGTGCCATCTCTTGATGGTCTTCTGGCACAATTTCTGTCATCAACCGGCTCACTGATGCCTCCATGTCTATCGCCGGAAAGTGCCCTGCTTCTGCTAAACGTCGTGACAAATGGATATGCCCATCTAAAATTGCTCGACTTGCATCTGCAATTGGATCATTTGTATCATCCCCTTCAGTCAATACTGTGTAAAAGGCTGTAATAGAGCCATTACCCTTGTCTGAATTACCTGCGCGCTCAACTAGACTGGGCAACTTACTAAAAACAGAGGGTGGATAACCCTTTGTTGCAGGTGGCTCATTGATCGCTAAGGCAATTTCTCTTTGAGCTTGTGCATAACGCGTTAGCGAATCCATCAACAATAATACATTCTTTCCTTGATCACGAAAGTATTCAGCAATACTGGTCGCCAACATAGCACCGTGCATTCGCATCAATGGTGGGTCATCCGCTGGTGACGCCACTACTACTGCTCGCGCCATTCCTTCGGCTCCCAAAGTTTTTCTAACAAACTCGTTCACCTCTCTACCACGCTCACCAATAAGGCCCACCACGACCACATCCGCTTTCGTATATTTCGTCATCATGCCAAGCAATACACTTTTACCTACGCCACTGCCAGCAAACAAGCCTATTCGCTGGCCCTGCCCAACCGTTAATAATGAATTAATAGTCCCAATACCAACATCCAAAGGCTCCGTTATAGCCCGTCTCCCCAAGGGATTCATGGCACGGCCGTGTAAAGGCATTGTGTCAGTCGTATGCACAGGGCCTTTGCCATCAATTGGTTTACCGCCGCCATCCACAACTCGACCTAATAAACCAGGTCCGACATGCGCCATACTACTCAAACCCATAGGAATAACTCGACAATCTTGCTCAAGACCTCTAATATCGCCCGTTGGCATTAAATATAAACGTTCGCCCGAAAAACCAACGACTTCCGCCTCGGTTTGATGGCCATCCGCCGTTTCTATCATACAGCGCCCTCCAATTGTCGAGCGACAACCAACCGCTTCCAATGTCAAACCGACCATTCGTGTTAATCGTCCCTCTACCAACATTGGCTGAGGCTCTTCAATTCGTTCTTGATATTCTTTAAGGCGCTTAAGCCATTTATCTGTACGTTGCGTTACAAATGATAAATCGTTCACGACACCGCTCTTTCATCACCCAAGGCTTTAGCAATAATGGCTAACAGGCGGTTTTCAATGGTTGCGTCAATTGTTGATGCGTCGGTAGCAACACGACAACCACCTCTGGTAATAACTGGGTCTTCAACAATTTTCCAACGGGCCTCATCATCAATTGAAAGCGCTGACTTTATTAACGCCGCATCATCAGGATGTAAAAATAATTGAATATTTTGTGAACTTGAAGGTAATGCGCTTAGTGCTTCTTTTACAACACCAACGACCTGCCCCGCATCGGCTTTTAATTCTCGTCGAATTAGCTGTTTTGAGATCTGAATCGCAAGCGAGGCAATTTCATTCTCTACACGCTCGTCAAATTCTTCATACGGGCTCACTAACGACTGAATAACAGACTCCAAGGATTTAACCTGTTGTGAAATTTGTGCTTCAGCCGCCCTTAATCCTTTTGCAAGCCCTTCTTCATAGCCTTTTTTAGAGGCTTCTTGCATTGCTTGTTCTTGCAGTTTTTCAAGATCACCAGCCGTCGGGGCTTTAACATGAGCTATATCCACATCAACAGAGTCACCCTCGACAAATGATGGAAAACGCCAAGAAGAAACAACCTCTTTTTTTGTTGATGAATTAGACAAACTCCTCGCCTCCAGAGCCACCTAACGCAATTTCACCTGAGTCTGCCAAACGTCTTGCAATCACTAACACTTCTTTTTGCGCCGCCTCTACATCACTCACCTTAGCAGGTGCAGCGGCTTCCATATCATCACGCAGCATTTCGGCGGCACGTTTAGACATATTTGCAAATATTTTTTCTTTCAACGCTTCTTCTGCTGCACGTAATGCCAGCGTTAATACATCAGTAGACACCTCTTTGAGTAAGCTTTGAATGCCACGATCGTCAACATCAATCAAATTATCAAAGACAAACATCTTATCTTGAATTAATTGTCCAATTTCATCATCTGATTCGACTACCGCATCAATAAGTTCGGCACTCATCGAACCTTCTAAGAAATTTAAAATATTGGCTGCCGTTTGAATACCACCCATTTGGGCAGTTTGAGCACCAGAGTTTCCAGCTAACTGATTTTCCATAATCGCATCGAGCTCTTGTAATGCATCTGGTTGTACACCATCCAGTACGGCAATACGCATGAGCACATCAGACCTCTGCGAGGCTGGCAGATAACCCAATGTTTCAGCGGCTTGATCACTGTCTAAATACGATAAGACGATGGCCATGATTTGTGGATGCTCTAAACGAATAAAGTCTGCAATCGACCGTGGATCCATCCATTTAAGTTGCTCTAACCCCTTAGAGTTTCTGCCCAACAAAATCCGGTCAATGACGCCACCCGCCTTATCCACTCCTAGCGCATTGGTCAGCACATTTTTAATGTATTTGTCCGAATCTATGCCTAACGCCGTTTGCCCGCCAATGGTGGTAATAAAGTGTCCTACAACTGAATCCAGCATTTCCGTCGTCACATTTTCAAGTGAGGCCATGGCTGTACCAACTTGTTGTACTTCTTTAGGCCCCATGTGTTTCATAACACCTGCCGCATAGTCTTCGCCTAAAGACAACAATAGTACTGCAGCCTTCGCTGTTCCACTTAATTCATGTGCACTTATTTGTTCTTCAGCCATTATTCTTTTATCCATGTTTTCATGACTTGGGCAACCCGCTTAGGATCTTCACCCGCTATCTTTTGGGCCATCTCTAAACGCTGTTCGTAACTTTTAGGTGCTTCTAACATCATCAGTTCCTCATCTGACTCAAGCTCCAAAGACCTTTCCCCCGCTGACTGAGAAGCACTCGCCTCTGTCGCCATTGCGCCACTAGGAGTCATCTGCGTGCCTTGACCGCCTGCTGGTAAACCCGTTGCAGTTGGTTTTTCTAATAACGTTTTAATAGTGGGCCTTAATACAAAAAATATCAAGATTAGCGCAAAAACCCCGCCGACAACCTGTTTAGCAGCATCTAGCACCCAGGCTTGTTCCCACAAGGGCACTTCAGGCAAGGCAACAGGAACATCTGGCTGCCTAAATGCCAAATTAGTAATGGTTACGCTATCTCCTCGCAATGCATTAAAACCAACAGCCTCTTTCACGAGCACAGTGAATTTAGCAACATCCTCATCGCTATAGGGTTCTGAAGCACTCGCTCCACCCTCAGCGGTCACCGCTCCTTGTTTATTATCTATTACAACGGCCACAGTTATTCGTTTTACACGGCCGCTAGACAATTTAGTGTGGCTGATTTTCTTATCCAATTCGTAGTTCTTAATGGACCGTTTATTAACATTCGTGGTCGCCGATGCAGTGCTTCCCAATTCACCTTCAGCAACTTCTGGTGCGACCCCAGCTGCAGGCGGTTGATTAGAGAGCGCACCCGGAACACCTTGCACACCTGCTAAATTGCTCTGCTCTTCGGTCACCTGCTCACTTCTTAAAGCGGCCAAGTCGGGGTTATATTGCTCTTGTGTCTGCTCTGTCGTCGTAAAATCAACATCCGCTGAGACCGATGCACGAATAGCACCTGCGCCAACAATCGGCAATAAAATACTTTCAACCCGGTTGATTAAATGCTCTTCAACACCTTGCTTAAACTCAAATTGGTTGCTTGTCAGAGACATAACATCATTTGATGTTTTAGCACTTAATAGAGCACCTTTTTGGTCAACAACGGTTACTTGCGATACATCAAGCTGTGGCACCGCTGATGACACCAAGTGCAAAATAGCGGCAACTTCAGGTTTATTCAGCTCTCGCCCTTGATGCATATCAACAACCACCGAAGCACTGGGTTTTTTACGATGCCGTAAAAACACGGACTGCTTTGGAATGGCTAATAAAACACGCGCAGAACGTACACTTTGTATAGTTACAATGGAGCGGGCTATTTCACCTTCTAATGCACGTTGAATACGCGCTTTTTCGATAGCTTGACTACCGCCAAAACCGGTTTCTTTTTCTAATAATTCAAACCCTTGTCCACCACCACGTGGCAGACCTAAACCGGCTAATTTTAAACGCAACTCATCAACTTGTGACGAAGGCACCAATATAGCGCCTGAACCCGCTTCTAACTTATACTCAACCCCTGATTGCTGCAAACCAGACATTACTTCGCTTAATTCCCTATCACCCAAATTACTATATAACAGGCTGTAGTTTGGCGTTTGTGACCACAACACCACCGCAACACCTAAGGCGACACTGATGGCCAGCGCGAGCATCACGCCCAGCTGTCGCACCATCATATTGTTTGGTGATAATTGAATAGTTGCTTGTTCGGCGGAAGTTGCCATATTAGTAAACCTGCTTTAAGTAATTTTTATGAGCATTAGCAAACACGCTTACATGCTCATCCGCATAACATCTTTATAGGCATCTACTAGCTTATTTCTAGTTTGCAGAACCGTCTGAAATGATAAGTTTGCTTTTTGCAAAGACACCATTACTTCAGCCAAACTGGCATCCGTTTCACCTTTCGTAAAAGCTTCTGATAGCGTACTGGCTTCTTGTTGTGTTTTATTCACCGCTTCAATTGACTGACTCAGCATTGTTGAGAAGTCTGATGAATTTGTTGGTTTTGCTTCTGCAACTGTATTTGAAGCTTGCGCCGACATTGCCCGCATTTGGGCCAATACATTATTTATTTCCATGTTACTCATAGTCTTTTTCCTTACCGTGTTTCTGAACAATTAATACCATCATGCAGGGATTTCAACGCCCGCCTCACGCATCCGTGCAATTTTGTAGCGCAGTGTTCTTGCACTGATACCAAGCCGTTCGGCAGTATTTTTACGACTGCCATTAGCACTAACTAGCGTATCGAGAATAAGCTTATCTTCGACCGCTCTAACACCTGCACTCAACTCATTTTCTGCCGTCTCAGACCTCTCAAGCGGCTCTGTGCTTATTGCTGATGGCGTCGATTCAAAAATCAAATCGTTCTCAGTAATCATTGAGCCATTTGCCATAATTAAAGCCCGCTGAATGACATTTTCTAACTCACGAACATTCCCTTTCCAATCATGCTTTTCAAGCAGCTTAATGGCGTTAGCTGATAGTGTTGGTGGCGATTGGTCGCCGTTATAATGTCGCGCAATCATCGTTTTCGACAAAGCCAGAACATCTGCTTTTCGCTCTCTTAGTGGTGGTATATTGATGGGGAACACATTGATCCTATACAACAGATCCTCTCTAAACTTACCCTCGTTCACCAGGGTTCTTAGGTCTTTATTGGTGGTCGCCAATACACGCACGTCAAGCGCTATGGTTTTTTTGCCGCCCAAGCGCTCCACTTCTTTTTCTTGTAAAACACGCAACAATTTAGCCTGTAATAAAATATTCATTTCAGAGATTTCATCCAGCAAAATAGTCCCGCCTTGCGCCTGCTCGAATTTTCCTGCTGACGACTGATATGCACCTGTAAACGCCCCTTTTTCATAGCCAAACAACATCGCTTCAAGCATGTTTTCAGGAATCGCCGCACAATTTATCGCCACAAATTCTTTTTTACTTCTAGGCGAGTTTTTGTGAATAAATCGCGATAACACTTCTTTACCCGTGCCACTTTCGCCCTGTATCAATACCGTCGCTTCACTTTTAGCGACACGCCCTGCTAACGCCACAATGTCTTTCATACAGCTGTCATTACTGGGTAGTTCACCAAACGCGGTTTCTCTTGGCGAGATCGTTTGCTCCACATGAACAATGAGTTGGTCCACCTCAAAGGGTTTTGTTAAATAGTCTGATGCACCTGCTTGTATCGCCTTGACGGCCTGCTCCACTGTGGCATGCGCAGTCATTAATAAAACCGGTAAGTTTGGAAACCGCACTTTGAGCATTTCAAGTAGTTCTTGACCACCCATTCCGTCCATTTGAACATCACTGATCACTAAACGAGCCTGATACTTCTCCAGCACTTTAAGTGCTTCAAGGCCGTTAGCAGCGCACTTTGTTTGATAACCGTAAGCCGTTAACGCATCTTGAATAGCTTCTTGCAACGGTTCATCATCTTCAACAATTAACACATCTATTTGTTTTATCACCTTACATACTCCCTTGTAGTTGCTTCATGGACGATGACATTACCACCGGTAATTGAACGTCCATCGTGGTCCCAACCCCTACCTTTGAGGCCCATTTAATGTCACCCGCGTGGGCGTTAACCACATTACTGACCACAGCCAAACCTAACCCTGTTCCATTGGCTTTATTGGTATAGAAGGGCTCGAATATTCGTTGTTGCTGCTTTTTGCTCAAGCCATGCCCTTGGTCTGCCACGGTGATTCTTAGGTTAGCGTCACCGTTCAAGCTTATTGAACATGTCACAGATTCACCCGACTTAATCGCATCTAAGGCGTTATCTAGCAAATTACCAATCGCGCCGAGCAAAGCATTTTTACTGATATAAAGCTGTATAGACTCTTCTGCATCACGACCCTCAAAAGCAACTGGTTTATCCTGATACAAATCGCTTAAGTCCTTAATAAACGTTGTTAATTTAACGGGCTGCTTCACAAACTCACCATGATGCGAATAATTCAGCATATCTGTTACTTGCGTGTTCAATAGCCTTAATCTATCAAGTAGTTTTGCGGCAAAAATTTGCTGCGCCTCATGACTTAATACACCTGTATTCAGTTGCGAGGCATACAATAATGCAGACGCTAAAGGCGTTCTGATTTGATGGGCCAAGCCTGCGGAAAACTCACCCATTTCAGCCAGTTTCTTTTTATGCTCAAGCTGTTGATGTAACTCTCGTTGCTGAGTGATATCGGTTAGTAAAACGACACTACCAGATTGCCCACCTAAGCTTGTGGTGGATAAGGCGACTATTTGCCCCGTCTTTAGACTAAATTGATCTGCAAGCTGCTCATCGGGAATCAAATAATTTGTCTGTACATTATCCCACGGTAACCCTAGTACATCTCCATCCACCCAGGATCTAGCGCAAGCATTTAGCTTGACAACTTTCTGCTGAACATCAAGAACAATAACTGCACCAGGAATAGCCTCAATCAACCCTTCCAATTGAGTCGCTAAGGCCTCTTTGTCTGATAAGTGCTGTATTTTTTCTGAGTTTGATTGAGCTAGCGCATCACTTAAAACAACCACCTGTTGTTCGAGTTGCTGGTATGACTCCGTTAGGTGTTGCGACACTTGATTAAACGCATGAAAAGCATCTTCAAGTGGTTGGCTCTGATGAACCTTATCTGATGTAGCAAGTAAACTCATTTTCTGCCATTGTAATTGTGGTACTCACAAACAATGCCAAAAACGTGCCATATTATTTAATGCTTAATAAACAATACGTTATTAAGTATTGATTTAACGAATGTCAAATATTGGTCACTTAATCCGCGCGGTTAATCTCATGTTTCCGCATCTTCTCAACAAGGGTCGTTCGACGCATACTTAACTTCTTAGCGGCATGCGCCACCACACCATCCGAATCATTTAACGCCTGTTGAATTAATGAATACTCAAGGTTATTCAAATGCTCTTTAAGATCCATCCCTTGCTCAGGCAAGATACCTACCGCATGATGGCCATTAGTCACCGAATGATGATTTAATAAACTTGTCTCGTCGAATATTGGCGACTCAAGCAGCAACTCCTCTTGTGTAACCACCGGTGCACTATCGTACTGCTGAAACTTATCAGGCAAGTCCTTAACATCTACAACCCCGTAAGCATGAATAATGGCGAGTCGCTCTACCATATTTGCCAACTCTCTAACATTACCAGGCCAGTCGTACTGACATAGCGCCATTAATGCACCCGAGGTAAAGCGCACAGAGCCTTTATTATCATTTTCAATACGTTGCACTAATTCACTCACCAGCATAGGAATATCTTCAGCGCGATTTCTTAATGGCGCAATACTAATAGGAAATACATCTAATCTATAAAATAAATCTTCCCTAAAGCTGCCCTTTTCAATCTCCTGCTTTAAATCTCGATGTGTCGCAGCTAGCACCCTAACATTACACTCAATAGACTTAGTACCCCCCACCCGCTCAAATACTTTTTCCTGTAACACTCGTAGTAACTTTACCTGCATTTGCATCGGCATATCACCAATTTCATCAAGAAATAGAGTCCCACCTTCTGCCAACTCAAAACGTCCCTGCCTTGCTGTTAATGCACCAGTAAAGGCTCCCTTTTCATGACCAAACAACTCACTTTCAATCAGCTCTGCTGGTATTGCTCCACAGTTGATAGGCACAAAAGACTTTTGACGGCGTGTCGAATGGTAATGAATATTTCTCGCAATAACTTCTTTTCCTGTTCCCGACTCACCAAGAATTAACACCGTTGCATCCGAAACGCATACCTGTTGAATTAGCTGCCTAACACGTTTAACCTCCTGACTATTACCTACCAAACTTCTAAATAGTTGAGTTGCTCGCTCTGAAGTCTCTTGTGTCAGTGAATGCCCTACAGACTGTAACTGACGAATACTGTTAATAAAGTGCTGATAGGTCGTTGGCCACTCTAAGGGGACGAGGTAGCTCGCTATGGTTTTAGACAATTTAGGCGCACGCCCTTTGTTATGTAAATACAAAAATGGTTGCTGGTGCTTAGGCTCTGAATAAAAAGAATGTATCTCATCGTCCTTAAAGCTCACATCATCACAAAGAATAACCAGTGGTGACTCATCATCGTTGACTTCACTTTGTAACTTATCCAAGGTTAATAATTTAACCTTATAGTCTAAAAAATTTAATACTGTTATTACTTCTGAGCAGCGATCTTTATCATCACCTATCAAAAAAACTTTTTGTAATGCCATAAAGCAATAAACCCATGTCATGAAATATAAATTTCAATTAGTATGTCAAAAAACCGACACCTCGTGCAATTTTTTGTGCGTTAACGTGCTGTTTTAGACTTCCGCTGTGTTTTAACTTGACAGCTATACAAACAAGTCTTAGAAAGTACATTATATTAATTTGAGCCACACGCCGTGACAGACCTTTCACTGGGATTTCTTTTTTCCACGTTATTCATCCTTATTTTATTATCCGCTTTTTTTTCCGGCTCTGAGACTGCCTTGATGCGCTTGAATAAGTACCGGCTTATACATCTTGTCAAAAGCGGCCATTTAGGCGCCAAGATGGCCCATACCCTGTTAAAAAAGCCAGACCGATTAATCGGCCTTATTTTATTAGGCAATAATTTTATTAACATTTTCGCCTCATCGATTGCAACCATCCTAGCCTTACGCCTATATGGCGAATCAGGTATCGCTATTGCCGCGGGGTTACTGACTTTCATTATTTTAATTTTTTCTGAAGTCGCACCAAAAACTTGGGCAGCTAGCCATCCTGAACGTTTAGCTTTTTTTGCATCCATTATATACACACCTTTATTAAAGCTCCTTTACCCACTCGTTTGGGTCATCAACACCTTATCAAACTTATTACTAAGAATGGTGGGCATCCATGTTCAACATGATACAGACACACATTTGCACCATGATGAATTACGTACTGTTGTGACCGAGGCTGGAAACCTAATTCCCGATGAGCATAAAGGCATGCTACTGGGTATTCTTGATCTTCAACAGGCCACCGTTGAAGATATTATGACCCCTATTAACGATATTCACGGTATTGATCTTGATGACGACATCGATGATATAAAAAAACAATTATTGAATGCGTCCTATTCTAATTTGCCGGTTTTTTCCACTAATATGGATTCTATTCAAGGCTTTTTAAGAACGAAAGATATCTTGCAGTTAGCTAACAGTGGAGACTTTAGTCATCAACAATTATTAGACATTAAGCAACCACCTTACTTTATTCCAAATAACACAAGCCTGTATAAACAACTGATTAACTTTCAACAGAACAAACAGCGCTTTGCTTTTGTTGTAAATGAATATGGCTCCATTTTGGGCTTAATAACTTTACAAGACCTGTTAGAAGAAGTGATCGGTGAATTCACCACCGACTTTTCAGATAGCTCTCCTGACATTCAGAAAAAAGCAGATGGCAGCATACTCGTTAGCGGCAACATTACCATTAGAGAACTTAATCGTTCTATGGGTTGGAAATTGCCAACCAACGGCCCTAAAACATTAAACGGGCTAATTATTGAATACCTTGAATCTATTCCAGAACAAGGAACCAGTTTAAAACTCTATAAACACTCTGTTGAAATCGTATTAACTGAAGACAATGCTGTAAAGCTGGCGAAATTTCAATCATCATAATCGTTATGAAAAATAACGATTATGGTGCCTCTAATTTAATATAAAAAAAATAATGGAATATGACTTATGGCTAAACTGACTCTTTTTTTTAACAGCAAGCCCATTGAGGTATTCCAACTCGAACAAAACACCTCAACCATCGGCAGGGACCCTGACAATACATTTATTATCGACAGCCTTGCTATCGCACCAACACACTTAAAAGTGACTTGGGTTGCTAACGAATACTTTATTGAAAGCGTATCTGAACAGTTCCCCACTTTTATTAATGGGCAGCCAATTCAAAAAGAGGCTATTAAGCAAGGCGACAAAATAAACATTGGAAAACACAGTCTTCTTTATTCTTTTTCTACCATCGATGATATCGACACCTCAGACACATCAACTGCGCAACCATCGTTACGCCCAGTAGGCAAAGCAAACCTTCAAGCTCTAAATGGTGCCAACATCGGCCTAGTTAGCGCGTTAAATAAGGCTGTTAATGAAGTCAATATTACTAACACCACACCCGCAATGATTGCTAAGAGAGCCGACGGGTATTATATTTCAAGGTTAATGGACGATATTAGCATTTCCATCGACGGCAACACGATATCCAGCGAGACCAAATTGGCTAATAACAATGTCTTAAACATTGCAGACAATAAATATCTTTTTTTTACTGAATAACCCTTAAATATAAGCAACAGAGTGGAAGGGCAGCTTCTACTTTAGTCATTACTCTTCAAAAAATGCTTCTAAAAAAACTGCAATGCATCCCTTAACACGCTCACCGGGTGTATTTTTAGACCATCGACACCTTCCTTAGGAATATTTCCTTTAGGCGCCAGTGCAAACTTAAAACCGTGTTTCGCGGCTTCCTTTAGACGCTCCTCACCATTAGGCACAGGGCGAACTTCCCCTGATAGGCCTAACTCACCAAACACCACCCAGTCTTTAGAGATATTTTTAGATTTAAAGCTAGATAATAACGCTGCAACGACCGCCAAATCACCACCTGTTTCCATAACACGTAGGCCACCAACGATATTTACAAATACATCTTGGTCAAGTAATGAGCATTGCCCATGCCTATGTAGAATAGCCAACAGCATAGCTAAACGGTTTTGGTCCATCCCGACAGTAACCCGTTTAGGGTTTCCTTGCCTACTTTCATCGACCAATGCTTGCACCTCAACCAGAAGTGGACGAGTCCCTTCGCGAGTCACCATTACAACACTACCAGGCACCTCTTGTTCGTGACGCGAAAGAAAAATAGCAGAGGGATTTGTCACTTCGCGAAGCCCTTTTTCTGTCATCGCAAAAACGCCCAACTCATTAACCGCACCAAAGCGGTTTTTAATCGCCCTTATCACGCGGAAACGGCTTCCCGAATCACCCTCAAAATATAAAACAGAATCCACCATATGTTCTAAAACACGTGGACCAGCAATCGCCCCTTCTTTGGTGACATGGCCCACTAAAAATATGGTGGTATTTGTGCGTTTAGCAAATCGTACCAGCCGTGCAGCACATTCACGTACCTGCCCAACCGAGCCGGGCGCAGACTGTAACTCATCACTAAAAACCGTTTGGATAGAGTCTACAACCAAAACATCTGCTGACATTTTTTCTGCTGTCGCCAATATGGTTTCGAGTGCAATTTCACATAAAATATTAACTTTATCGACTGATAAATGAAGTCGCGTCGCACGCATACTTACTTGTTGAGCAGACTCTTCACCCGTTACATAGAGCGTTTTAGTACGTTGACTCATACTCGCCAATGATTGCAGCAATAAGGTTGATTTACCAATCCCAGGATCACCACCAATAAGAATTGCTGAGCCGGGAACAATACCTCCACCGAGTACTCGATCCAACTCATCCATGCCACTTTGAGTACGCTCTAAACGCTGCGCTGTTACAGAAGATAAGATTTGCACTTCCGCCGAGCTGGCTTGGTCAGCATAACCACTAAAACGGTTTACTTTAGAGGAACCGCTCAGCGTTGATTCTTGCAGAGTATTCCAGCCACCACAGTCTTGGCATTGTCCAGCCCATTTAGTTGCACTCGCCCCACATTCTTGACAGCTATAAACAGTTTTAGGTTTACTCGACATTTAATGTTTCCCGTATAGATCGACTGACACGATGAGTAATCCCACACAATAACTCATAGGAAATCGTACCACTTTTTTCAGCCACTTCCTCAATGGGCAAACCACGTCCCCATAAAACAACTTCATCACCCACGCGAACATTATTGCATTGACTGATATCCACCGTAATCGAGTCCATTGAAACACAGCCTACTAATGGGGCTACTTGGCCCGCTACCAAAACGGGTGTTCCTGTCACAGCATGGCGCGGATAACCATCGCCGTAACCAATCGCAACAATTGCTATTAGGCTGGTTCTATTAGCTTGCCAAGTTGAACCATAACCGACGCAGCCCGATTTTCTAACCGTTCTTATTGATAGAACCCTGCTTTTTAGTGTCATCACAGGAAGCAAATGATCATCACTTGCTGTTGAGTCACAAAACGGGCTGGCACCATATAACATTATGCCAGGACGCACCCAGTGTCTTTGTGCATGCTTCCAACCTAACAACCCAGCTGAATTAGCAATACTTTGTTCACCATTCAAACCGAGCGTAGCCTCATCAAACACACTAATTTGAGAGGTGGTAGACGATGAATTCATATCGTCCGCACAGGCCAAGTGAGTCATTAACTTAACCGGCAAACGCAGCTTTCCAGATAGTTGCAAAGCGTCGTAAAGTCTCGGCACTGCGGACGCATCAACTCCTAGACGGTTCATCCCCGTATTTATTTTTAACCAAGCAGATATCGGTGTTGAAACATCAGCTGAATGGAGTAGCTCTACTTGGTACTCACTATGAATAACTGCATCTAGGTCATAGGCACAAAACTGCTCAAGGTCTGCTTGAGAAGAAAACCCAGTTAACACAAGAATTATTTTATCGATGCCTGCTTGTCTAAGTTTTATTGCTTCTTCTAGCCGTGCTACAGCAAAACCATCAACCGATGACAACGCCTGAGCAACCGCTAACATGCCATGCCCATAAGCATCTGCTTTTATTACCGCCATAAGTTTTGAGTTAGGAGCTGCTCGACGAGCAACATCAGCATTATGTGTTAATGCCGACAAATCAATAACCGCTTCGGGGTGAAAAGACATAATTATTCTAACGTCATAATGCGTTGATGGACCACTAATTAACCATCAGATCAATATTCATCATCAATGTAACTGTCATTGGCATAGTTCTCAAACCGCGTATATTGCCCTAAAAACGTCAACCGACAGGTGCCAATCGGCCCATTACGCTGTTTACCAATAATAATTTCTGCCACACCTTTTGCGTCAGAGTCTTCGTTATACACTTCATCCCTATAAATAAAAATAATAACATCGGCATCCTGCTCAATACTTCCCGACTCCCTCAAGTCAGACATCACTGGTCGTTTATTCGGCCGTTGCTCCAAATTACGATTCAACTGAGATAAAGCAATAACTGGTACATTTAACTCTTTGGCTAAAGCTTTCAATGAACGCGAAATATCTGAAATCTCTGCCACACGGCTTTCACTTTTCGATGGTGATTGCATCAACTGTAAGTAATCGAGAACAATCAAACCTAGCTGACCATGTTCTTTCATCAGTCGCCTTGCTCGGGCACGAACCTCAATTGGGCTCAGTGCTCCTGTGTCATCAATGAATATTTTAGCTTCTGCCAACAGATTAATTGAAGATTGCATTCGTGGCCACTCATCATCATCAAGCTGTCCGGTTCTAACTTTATGCTGATCAATACGGCCTAAAGAAGACATCATTCTCATCGCTAATGAATCACCCGGCATCTCCATACTAAATACGGCGATAGGCAAGCCACTTTGAATGCCTATGTTTTCTGCCAAGTTCATTGCAAAACTGGTTTTGCCCATTGAAGGTCGGCCAGCGACAATAATTAAATCAGCCGGTTGAAGACCGGATGTCATTTCATCTAAATCAGAAAACCCGGTACTCGCACCGGTAATAGCATTTTGGTTTTCATGTAATTCGGTAATCTTATCAACGGCTACGCCCAATAAGTTTTTAATCGATTCAAAACCCTTTTGCCCTTTTGCACCCTGTTCGGCAATTTTAAAAACTTTACTTTCAGCTTCGTCCAACAATTCATTTATATCTCGGCCTTCAGTATCAAACCCAGAATCTGATATTTCATTACCAATATGAATAAGCTGACGCCGAACAGATCGTTGCCGAACAATAGCTGCATAGCTAACAATGTTTGCCGCACTAGGCGTATCTTTTGCGAGCGCCCCTAAATACGCTAAACCACCGACACTTTCTAATTCCCCAGCTTGCCCGAGCACTTCGGAAATAGTAACAACATCGAAAGGCTCGTCTTTTTTTGCTAAGTCTGCAATCGATTCAAAAATTAGCCGGTGTTCTTTACGGTAAAAGTCCTCTGGTGAAACCTTATCAGCCACTGTATCCCAGCACTGATTATCTAACATTAAACCGCCTAAAACTGATTGTTCGGCTTGTAATGAGTGCGGTGGAACACGAAGAAACTCTGTCTCATCGGGCATTTCATAGTCAAATAATGGTTCTTCAGACATGAGCAGTTTTTGAAGATAAATTGAAAGTTTTTACGATTGTACAGGAAGGTGAAATCTTCTTTGCAAAAAAAAGCCGGTGTCAAATGACACCGGCTTTTTTTAAATGTGGTGTCCTAAGCTTCAGCAACAACCGCCAATTTTAGTGATGCAACAACATCAGTATGTAAGTGGATAGCCACTTCAAATTCACCTGTCTGTCTAATTGAGCCTTCAGGTAATTTAATTTCTTGCTTATCAACTTCAACACCTGCATCCGCACATGCTTTAATAATGTCCGGTAAGCCGACCGATCCAAATAACTTACCTTCTTCACCCGCCTGGTGAGTAATAGTTAAGTTTAACACTTCAATGGCTTCTGCTCTTGCTTGAGCTTTTGTTAGACGCTCAGCTTCTGCTTTTTCAAGGTCTGCTCTACGTGCTTCAAATTCTTTAATTCTGGCTGGCGTCGCAAGAACTGCTTTACCACCGGGGATTAAAAAATTACGTCCAAAACCGGGCCTTACTGTTACTTTGTCACCCAAGTTACCTAAATTTGCTACCTTTTCAAGAAGAATAATGTTCATCTTTACTAAATCCTATTTATTTTAAAATTTAACTCAGCGTGCGATTCAAACAAACCGCTGACGCCAATCCATCCAAACATCTGATAAGCCAATCAACACCAAAGGCAAGATCAAATGTGGCACAAAAAATATCGCCATGTAAAAAACAAAGAGCAAATAACGGCTACCACCTCTACCCTTGATTACTACATGTACCACTGACACACCAACTATAAAAAACAATAAAAGAACTTGTATATCCAAGTTCAATATATATTCGGCAAACTGTCCGTCTAATAACACGCCTAACACAACCAGTATTGCAAATACTAACCCATCACGTGGTAATAAACGAAGGTGGCTAAACTCTTTGTCGAAACCACCTTCATTAAATAACAAGCCTTGCCACCATCTGCCTAACAGCAAACTCATCAGTAAACTAATAAGCGTACCGGCCACTACAACACCAGTAATATACTGAGACCAGAACAGCAAACCTTCTTCAAGTTCTGCCTCGGTTACCGGCAACTCTTGTTGTTCTGCAAGGGCTTTAACAACCTCTTGAATGCCTGTTGCCCATAGCTGTGCAGGGTTATCTATTGTTAAATAAAGCCCCGTTACCGCTAACATCCCAAGTATGACTAAAAACTCAAGTGCTTTGTTTAGCTCCCCTGTCTCTCGTAATACCAGCGATATCAAAAAAGCAGGTAACCACATAATAAACAAATATGTAAAAGAAACTAACGATGTTCCTAATACTATATAGCCTATTAACGCAGTCGCGACCGTTGAGCCAATTACAACCCTAAGCCCATCAGCAGAGCCATTTCTTAATGTTACCAAGCAAACACAGGCAACGCTGATGATTAATAATGGCGGCATTAGCAATGACAAAATTGCCATCGTTGCTGAAACAATGGTGGCCTGCCGACCACCTTGCATAATAAATGTTGCTACTGCTTTCATCATACAAGGCTTAGCCCGCGATTACTCGCGACATAAATCTACCGTTCGTGCGCGTCGCAATATGGAATCAACGATAAGAAACGAGCTCGCTTAATTGCAGCCGTTAACTGACGTTGGTACTTTGCTTTAACACCCGTCACACGTGCAGGAATAATTTTCCCAGTTTCGGTCATATATTCTTTTAATGTATCTAAATCTTTGTAATCAATTTCTTTTACATTTTCTGCAGTGAATTTGCAGTAACGTGGGCGTCTAAAACCTTTATCAAATGCCATGTCTATTCCTTAAATTATACGTTGTACAGTGTCTATGCGTCTGTTGCTTTTTCAGCAGCAGGCTCAGACGTTTCTGTTGTTTCGGCTGATGATTCAGCTTTCTTTTCAACTGGCTTTACATAGGGTTTAGCCGCTTCTTTTTCGTTTGACTTGGCAAGTGGTGTAGTACCTGTCGTTGCTTCATCACGACGCATGATCATATTTCTAATCACAGCATCATTAAACTTGAAGGCTTTTTCTAATTCTTCTAGAGCCGCTTGATCACACTCGATGTTCATCAATGTGTAATGTGCTTTATGAATTTTGTTAATGGGGTATGCAAGCTGTCTTCTGCCCCAATCTTCTACTCGATGAATGTTTCCGCCACGCTCTGTTATTGATGCGCTATAACGCTCTACCATTGCAGGAACTTGCGCACTTTGATCCGGGTGAACCAAAAATACAACTTCGTAATGTCTCATTTTATTTCCTTTAGGATTATCAGCCTTCCTGACACACTCAGGTAAGGCAAGGATTGTAGTCTGATCATACAAGCTACAATTTCGAACGCGCGATTTTACAGGTATCAGTACTGCAAATCAAGTTAGCTCTAATAGTTAAACTGTTAACCATAGAAACGGCTCAGTTTTTACACAAGCCCTTTACTGCTTAAACGCCTTAAGCAAGCTTTGTCGGCTCATCAACAACCCAAAAACCAACCAAACAGACTTGTTTTATTCAACAGACTCTTTTGCTTATTCTGATGAACACTTATAAGGGTTGATGCCTGACTGATTTTTTATGAATTCAATGATCGTTGATTTTGTCTAAGCACTTCATACAAAATAATACCCGTAGCAACAGAAACATTTAGACTTTCCACTTTTTCGGACATTGGTATTTTAATTAATTGGTCGCATTGCTGTTGTGTTAAAGGCCTCAGACCTTTACCTTCTGCTCCCATCACAATCGCTACAGACCCGGTCAATTCAGCCTCAAAAACATCTTTTGTTGCTTCTCCAGCAGCCCCGCTAACCCAAACCCCTTCAGTCTTAAGGTATTTCAAGGTTCTCACTAAGTTGGTCACACGATAGACCGGAAGCAGTTCAGCGGCACCACTGGCTACTTTACAAACAGTCGCATTTAAGCGACAGGCATTATCTTTTGGCACAATAACCCCTTGCACCCCTGCGGCCAACGCTGTTCTTAAACAAGCCCCTAAATTATGCGGGTCGGTCACTTGGTCTAACACTAAATAAAATGCTTGATCTTGTTGTTCTTTAAGCGCCTTCTTAAGTTGCTCTTCTGTTCGTTCTTGTGGCAATTTAGCGGTTAACAAAACACCTTGATGGTTTGCATTGCTGGACAATTTCTCTAATGTTTTCTTATCAACATAGTCAATGCGAATACCAACCTCATCCAGGCTTTGTTTTATTGCTTGCAGCTTTGCATCTTTGCGCTGTCGATCCATCCATGCATTAACGATATGATCAGGCCTCGCTTTAATAAGCGCTTGAACAGCATGAATTCCATGAATTTTTTGCACTTCAGCCATTAGCGTTTCTTCTTCCTACGACGTTTAGTCACAATTTTTTTCTTTTGCTCTACACCCGCCAATGCCAAATCAATTTTTTTATCATCTAAGCTTACTTTAACCACCTTTACTTTTAGTCGATCGCCCAAACGAAATGATTTATTGGTACGCTCGCCTAACAAACGATGCTTGCTGGCATCAAAGTGGTAATAATCATCACCTAAGCCAGTAACGTGAACCAAACCATCTATAAAAATCTTATCTAGTTCTACAAACAAACCAAAGGAGGTCACTGAAGAGACAACACCACTAAATTCTTGGCCAATCTTGTCCATCATAAATTCACATTTCAGCCAACTCTCCACATCACGTGTTGCCTCGTCTGCTCGCCTACTACAAAAAGAACAATGCTCACCAAATAGCGTCATATCACTCTTTGAATAGGTAAAGCTCCCTGCCTTTTGTTTTGCGATAACGTGCTTAATGGCACGATGCGCTAATAAGTCAGGATAACGGCGAATAGGCGACGTGAAGTGCGCATACAGTTCTAACGCCAAGCCGAAATGCCCTTGTTGTTCTGGGCCATACATCGCTTGAGACATTGAGCGCAGCATCACCATTTCAATCAAATGGGCATCTGGCCTGTTTTGTATGCTCGCAATTAACTGTTTATAGTGTTGCGGTTTTGGTTCTTCTCCGCCATCTAGACTCAAACCCAACTCTGACAAGAACCCCCTCAATTTCAACAAACGATCAACACTGGGGCCTTCATGAATACGCAACAAATTAGGCATTTCGTGTTTCGCTAAAAAGTTAGCTGTTGATGCATTCGCTGCAATCATAAACACTTCTATAAGCCGATGGGCATCATGCCTAACAACCGGCTCAATTGCCTTGATTTTTCGACCTTTATCAAAAACAAAGCGTGTTTCAAATGTATCGAACTCAAGCGCACCACGTTCATCTGCAGCACCTTTCATTACTTCATAGAGCGCCCTTAATTCTTTTAAATGAGGCAGTAATTTTTTATGCTTAAGCAATAATTCAGGTGCTGCCTCGTCAAAAATCAACCCGACTTCATCATAGGTTAACCGTGCATGTGAATACATTACGGCATTATAAAACTTGGTTGATGTAACCGTTCCTTGCTCATCGATTCGCATTTCACAAACCACACATAAACGATCTACTTGTGGGTTTAGACTACACAAACCATTTGATAATACTTCGGGCAGCATTGGGATAACTTTTTCGGGAAAATATACGGATGTTCCACGCTCATACGCCTCTGTATCAATTGCACTTTGTGGCTTTACATAATGAGACACATCGGCAATCGCCACGCATAGCTTCCAACCTTTCGCCATTTTTTTACAAAACACCGCGTCATCAAAGTCGCGAGCATCTGCACCATCAATGGTTACAAAAGGTAATTTACGAATATCTTTACGGTCGGCCAAGTCGGCCTCAACAACACTGGTATCGAAACGCTGGGCCTCATCCAATACGGCCTGCGACCAACTGTTTGGCAATTCGTAAGAGCGAATGGCCATATCGATCTCCATGCCAGGCGCCATATGGTCACCCATCACTTCGATCACCTTGGCGATAGCTTGCGTACGTGAAGAAGGATAATGGGTCATCTGAGCCATCACTATCTGGCCGTCTTTAGCACCTAACGTCGCCTCGGGGGGAATGAAAATATGCTGGAAAATCCGTTTATTTTCTGCTTCAACATGAAAAATACCCATCACATCAAAAAATCGCCCAACGACTGTCTTAACTTTCCGCTCTAGCACCTCAACCACTCGCGCCTCAAGCTTTCCTTGACGGTTCAATTTTCCACGGCTAACTACCACACGGTCACCGTTTATTAACGCTCGCATCTCATGTGGAGGGATAAACATATCGTCACCACCCGCATCACGTTTTAAAAACCCAAAACCATCCGCATGACCTATGACTATGCCCGTTTCAAGATCACTTTGTTGCACCAAGCAATATTGCTCTTTTCGATTAAATAGCAACTGGCCGGATTTCAACATTTCAGATAAATGGCGCGACACTGTTTTCTTTTCGCGCTTTGATTGGACATTCAACCCACTAACAATATCTATCCAACTTTGCGGACGTTTTTGCTGAGTTAAATAATTGATAAGTTGGGTTTTATTGATAGGTTCTTTACTACCTAAAGACGTTGTCTCGTTGTTTGACAATTTATTGCTTCGCTTCTGTTTAGACACTAATGGGAAAGTTAATAATAGAGTTGACAAGCCTAAAGCCCACACGCTCAGTTTGCAAGCCATAGTTACCTTAAGCTACTTTTAATACCCCCCCTCGCCAATAAAGCGATGCAAGTACTGGCCACACATAACAGGCAAATTCAAATTAGTAACGTATTTTACTGATCAGCCTTAATGCGCGTCGAGAACACAAACATTCATTCCTGTTTGTTACAACCGCCCATCTGTCTCATTTGAAGCAAACAAATACTTGATGTCATACAACACGTGATTAGGCTTCCCAAAGGCTCTAACAGCATTCACACCCAGGGCTTTAAATTGATCGTGCGACACAGCAATAATAATGGCATCGTACGATCCTTTAGTCGGCTGCTTTATCACCTTAAGTTGTTGTTCATTTTTTAAGTCATCAACGTTTACCCAAGGGTCGTACACCTCGACGTTAGCATTGTATGATTCAAGCTCCTCAACCATGCCTATTACACGGGTATTTCGTAGGTCTGGGCAGTTTTCTTTAAACGATAAACCCATTATTAACACGTTAGCACCAACAATACTCAAACGCTTTTTGGCCATAAGTTTCAGCACTTCACTGACTACAAACGACCCCATATTGTCATTGATCCGTCGTCCAGCAGCAATCAATTGCGGGTGATACCCAAGTGTTTCTGCTTTATGCGCCAAATAATATGGATCAACTCCAATACAGTGCCCGCCAACTAAACCTGGCCTAAAGGGTAAGAAGTTCCACTTTGTCCCTGCAGCCTCAAGCACTTCTTCTGTATCTATACCAATACGGCTAAAAATATGCGCCAATTCGTTCATAAGGGCTATATTAATATCGCGTTGTGTATTCTCAATAACTTTGGATGCTTCAGCCACTTTGATGCTACTAACCTTGTAAGTGCCGGCTGAAATAATTGACTGATAAAGCTGATCCACTAACTCTGCGGTATCCGGCGTTGAGCCAGATGTTACTTTAACAATAGACGTTAAACTACGTGTTTTATCCCCCGGGTTAATGCGCTCGGGGCTATAACCACAAAAGAACTCTTCGTTATATGTCAGCCCTGATACCTGCCTAAGAATTGGCACACAAACCTCTTCTGTTGCCCCCGGGTACACTGTAGACTCATAGATAACAACATCCCCTTTGCCCAGGTAGTTAGCCACCACTGTTGTCGCTTCTTTAATCGGTGTTAAATTTGGGTTATTACCATTATCTATCGGCGTGGGAACCGTAATAATGTAGATATTCGCAGCCGATATTTCATCTGCCTTTGCTGTAAATCTCAATTGCTTCGCAGCACTGATCTCTTCAGCTGATATTTCCAAGGTAACATCAGAGCCTTTATGTAATGCAGAAATACGCTCATTATCAATATCAAAGCCAACCGTTGGAAACTGTTTACCCAACTCAACGGCTAATGGCAAACCAACATAACCAAGGCCTATCACGGCGACATTAAATGTCATTTTGCACTAACCCTCTATTTATTCTTTAAAAATTGCTGGGCGCTTTTCGCAAAATGAGGTAACCCCTTCGGCGAAATCCTCTTTTAACATACTCAAAAAAAAGTTATCCGCTTCTTCATTTAATCTATCTTTTAGACTGGTCTCATACGTCTGGTTAAATAACCGCTTGGTTCTTGCTAAAACATCTTTCGGCCCCTTACATAGTGACTCGGCAAGAGTCATTGACTCTGCCTCTAGCAACTCGACAGCGACAACTCGATTAACCATTCCCCAACGTTCAGCTTGCTCTGCGGAGAAACGTTGCCCAGTTAGTGATAATTCCAGCGCTCTTTTTTGACCAACTGCTCGCGGTAAGAAATAACTCATGCCACCATCAGGTGTAGTGCCAATTTTACAATATGCAACGGAGAACACTGAATTATCCGCCGCCACCACCATATCGCACGCTAACATTAAACTTAACCCAAACCCTGCAACAGCTCCCTTAACACAGGCAATAACGGGCTTTTCCATCATGACAAGATTCAATATTGCCTGATGCAAATTATCAAACATATCACCCGGTAATGCTGACTCACCCTCTATTGCATAAGCATCTATAAGTGATTTGAAGTAATCAATATCGCCCCCAGCCATAAAATGATCCCCCGCACCGGTGACAATGACACACTTAATGCTCTCATCATTTTTCAACTCCTCAGTACAGCGCAGTAAGTCAGCCGGCATTGTTGAACCAACCACATTTAGCTTTTCAGGTCGGTTCAAAATAAGCCAAGCAACACCGTCTTTCTTTTCTACTAAAACTGACGACATCTGTTCATTCCTAATAATTTTAATATTAAGCATGGTGTCCTTGATCTTATTCTTTTGCAACTAAATTTGACCTTTTCTAATAATTGGCATAAAAAAGGATTGCGTTACTTATAAAAATACTAATTACAAAAGTAAATGACTGGAGGATGTAACATGAATACTCGCTCTATTAAAGTTTTTGCTTTATCCACCCTGTTTACATTACCTTTTTTTTCTCCAATGTCTCACTCAGCCGCTTTCGGTGTCGCCGAACAAAGCGCACTTGGTTTGGGGAACGCCTTTGCAGGTGGCGCAGCTTCTGCTGAAGACGCCTCGACCATTTGGTTTAACCCAGCGGGCATGACGCGTATTAAAGGCAACCAAATGGTACTCGGCATGCACTTTATCGCGCCTTCATTTGATTTTGATGACGACGGAAGCACTAATTCTGCTGGCGCTAGCAACTTTGCAGATGGCTCAGAAGATGGCGGACGTTTTGCCTATGTACCCAATTTTTACTATGTCCATAGCCTAGATAATGATGTCAAAGTGGACGTAGGCATTAATTCACCGTTTGGACTTGCAACAAAATATGGCGCTGACTGGATTGGAAAGTATCAGGCGATTGAGTCTGAAATTGTTACCGTTAATATCAACCCCTCCGTAGCTTGGAAAGCCACAACGAACCTCTCACTTGGCTTTGGCATCAGCATTCAATACATTGAGGCCACTTTAAATAATAAGGTAGATTTTTCTGTTTTAGGAGCTATTCCTGACGGCTTTTCTCACTTAGAGGCCGATGACATATCGTATGGTTTTAACCTAGGAGCACTGTACAACATAACCAATAAAACACGCATTGGGCTTTCCTATCGATCAGAAATAAAGCATGACTTTGAAGGCGATGCCGATTTCCGTAATATTACATCCGCTTTAAATTTAGACCTTGTTTTAGCAGATACCCATTTAGACGTTCAACCTGATCTGCCCGCCAGTGCATCATTAAGCATCCACCACCAATGGAATGATAGTATTGATATTATGGCGGATGCCACTTGGGTCGGCTGGAGCTCTGTGCCTGCTCTAGTCATTATGTTTGATAACCCACTTAAAGCAGATAGCACCGATATCTTACGACTTAAAGACAATATTCGTCTGTCTCTTGGTGCTACCTATTCAACAGAGGGCCCTTGGACATACCGCATAGGCGCAGCTTACGATGAAGGCGCTGCAAGAAATGCATCTTCCCGTTCTTCACGCTTCCCTGATAATGACCGATATTGGTTAGCCATTGGCGCTAGTTACCAACTTGCCGATAATTTATCTCTTGACGCGGGCTATGCTCACCTCTTCGTACCGGACACAAAAATCAATAGATCTTCTGAAGTCACTGGACTTAACCCAGCAGAACTTAGCGCTGTTAGAGGAGACTATGAGTCTGATGCTGATATTATCAGCGTACAACTGCGCTGGGATATGTAGTCCAGTAGACGTTTATAGCCATTATAAAAACCGATATCAACATACTTAAACGCCTAATCGACAAAGGAGAACATCATGGATAGGCCTTGGTTAACCAGTTACCCCGATGGTGTAAATTCAGATATTGATATTCATCAATATAACTCACTCGTCGAGATCTTTGAACACAGTGTGGAGTTGTATGCAAACCTCCCAGCCTTTAGCAATTTCGGCACCACAATTAGCTATGCCGAGTTTAGCGATGCTACAGAATCAGTTGCCGCCTACTTACAAAATAAACTTGGGCTGGAAAAAGGTGAACGTGTTGCCATTATGATGCCAAACTTACTCCAAAACCCTGTTTCAATTTTTGGTGTTTTGCGAGCTGGCCTAACAGTCGTTAATACTAACCCGCTTTATACCGTTCGTGAATTACACCACCAACTAAAAGATTCTGGTGCCAAGGCGATTATTGTTGTTGAAAACTACGCCAGCACAGTTCAAGCAGCTGTAACTGATACCGATATTGAGCATATTATTGTTACCAAAATGGGCGACATGCTTAACTTCCCTAAATCTATTCTCATTAATTGGGCGGTTAAATATCTAAAAAAAATGGTCCCTCCTTACACTCTACCCAACGCCATTTCATTCAAAACCGTCTTATCTGAAGGATCAAACCAGGACTTTGTACCAACACCACTTAGCCATCATGATATTGCATTTCTGCAATACACAGGCGGCACAACCGGTGTTGCCAAAGGCGCCATGTTATCGCATAAAAACATGGTTGCTAACATGTTACAGGCATCCGAATGGATAAAAAATGACGTACTACCGGGTCGTGAAGTTATTATTACTGCTTTGCCGCTCTATCACATTTTTTCCCTTACTGCTAATTGCCTGGTCTTCATGGAAGCGGGCGCAAACAATATATTAATTACCAACCCAAGAGACTTCAAAGGCTTCGTTAAAGAACTTAGCAACACCCCATTTACCGCCATAACTGGAGTGAATACGCTTTTTAATGCTCTTATTAATACACCTGGCTTTGCAGATATAGACTTCACCCAACTTAAAATATCATTAGGTGGCGGCATGTCGGTACAACCAGCCGTCGCTGCTCAATGGAAGAAAATAACGGGATGCACGCTTGTAGAAGCATTTGGCTTAACCGAAACCTCACCCGCTGTCTGTATTAACCCTTTAAATTTGGAAGAATTTAACGGCAGTATTGGTCTCCCCATTCCGTCAACCTATTGCAAACTAATAAACGACCAGGGTGATACGCTTCCAGATGGTAAAGCGGGGGAACTCTGCGTTAAAGGCCCACAAGTTATGCAGGGTTATTGGAATCGCCCAGAAGATACCGCAGAAGTCCTATCCAACGATGGCTGGTTTAAAACCGGTGATGTTGCAAAAATGGATGGTAATGGCTTTTTCTACATTGTCGACCGTATAAAAGACATGATTTTAGTCTCTGGTTTTAACGTATACCCAAACGAGATAGAAAGCGTTATTGTTGAACATAAAGGCGTCTTAGAATGTGGCGTTATTGGCGTACCCGATGACCTACGTGGTGAAGCTGTTAAAGCGTTTGTTGTCAAAAAAGACCAATCATTAACAGAAAGCGAACTACTGGCACATTGCAGAAAGAGCCTTACCGCCTATAAAACACCCGATAAAATTGTTTTTATTCATGAACTACCTAAAACCAATGTCGGTAAGGTTTTAAGGCGTGAACTTCGGTCTTTATAGTCAATGCCAAGCTGCGTTTTTGTATCTACCCGCTTGTTCAATTGACGTTACTATAAGGCAGGCGCATATTGCATATTAGGCATAATATGAAACATGACACGTTATACATAGCAATAACGATAACTGGCATTGCAAATGTTAGAACTTATACGCTAGCACGCTATAAAACGAGCCGCTTTAAAAACTCTAAAAGTCCTATTTTTAACCTCACCTTTCCTTATAACGGTTACACACATAAGTGGCTAACGCTTTGCGCTAAACCTTTTCGCTATTCATTCATTAATATCAACGTTTTTACGGCGTCATATAACAGTCCTACAGAACAAACAACACATATAACCCCTCTACTTATCAGCTCAGCAGGCCACATTAGGCCGTTCACTGAGCGTCGACATAGGACTGAAAAAAACACGCAAAACGTAAACAAACTTAACCCACCGTCTCAAAGACTCTCAGCATTCAACCTGCCATCAGATGGAGCAAATCATGAAAAATGTTGTTATAGCAGCTTACGTACGATCACCCCAAACTTTTGCCCATAAGGGTGCTTTAGCAACCCTAAGGCCAGACACACTGGTCTCTCAAGTGATCGCCGGCCTAGTTAGCAAAACAGGCATCGACTCAGGCTCACTAGAAGACATTATAATGGGCTGTGCTTTCCCAGAGGGCGAACAAGGTCTTAATATCGCCAGACTGAGTGGTTTGATGGCAGGAATACCCAACAGTGTTGCCGGGGTCACAGTTAATCGTTTTTGTGGCTCTTCTATGCAAGCCATTCATATGGCTGCCGGTGCTATTCAAATGAATGCAGGAGAAGCCTTTATTTGTGCTGGCGTTGAATCAATGAGTCGCATTCCCATGGGCGGGTATAACCCTATGCCAAACCCAGCCTTATTCAACACCCTACCAGCAGCCTATATCAGCATGGGGGAAACAGCTGAAAACGTTGCGAAACAATACCAATTGTCACGCTCACAACAAGACGAGTTTGCCATTGCTAGCCAACAAAAAGCTGCCGCCGCTCAGCAACAAGGCCGCTTTAAAGATGAAATCATCCCCATAGACTGTGATTCAATCATTGTTGAGATGGATGGCTGCATCCGAGCAAATACCAGCATCGAAGAGATGGCAGGATTAAAGCCCGCTTTCTCTACTGACGGAACCGTAACGGCGGCCAACTCTTCCCCGCTGACTGATGGCGCTTCAGCAACATTAGTTTGCAGCGAAGAGTACGCCATACAAAATAAATTAACGCCTTTGGCTCGAATTAACAGCATTGCTGTATCCGGTTGCGCTCCCAAAACAATGGGCCTAGGACCAATTTTCGCGACCAAAAAGGCCTTACAAAGAGCATCCTTAACGATTACAGATATAGACATCATTGAAATTAATGAAGCCTTTGCCAGTCAGTCTATCGCTTGTATTCAAGAACTTAAGGTTGATATTAATCGAGTTAATATTGATGGTGGCGCCATTGCTCTCGGTCACCCTCTTGGTGCGACAGGCGCTAGAATCACAGGAAAAGCAGCCGCTTTATTAAAGCGCGAAAACAAACACTATGCATTAGCCACTCAATGTATTGGCGGCGGGCAAGGTATTGCAACTATCCTGGAGTCTCTCTAATGAAAATAGACAGCATCGCCGTCATTGGCGCAGGCGTAATGGGCAGCGGCATTGCAGCCCAGATTGCGAATGCCGGTAAAAAAGTTTTGTTATTAGACATCGTTCCTGAGGGTGCCGAAGATCGCAGCATCATTGCTCAAACTGCCCTGAAAAAATTATTGAATACAAAACCAGCTGCGTTAATGCATAAACGTAACGCCAAAAACATTACACCTGGAAACCTAGAGGACAATTTCAATGATTTAGCCACTGTAGATTGGATAATAGAGGTAATTGTTGAACGCTTAGATTTGAAACAAGATTTATACAAAAAAATTGACGCAATACGTAAACCAGACTGCATCATTTCATCTAATACCTCCACACTCCCTCTTAGCGATTTAACAGCTGGAACATCCAAAGACTTCTCACGTCATTTTCTCATCACGCATTTTTTCAACCCACCTCGTTATATGCGATTATTAGAAATGGTTGTCGGGCCAGATACACAGCCAAAAGTTGTGGAATGCTTAAGTCATTTTTGTGATTACAAACTAGGCAAAGGGGTCGTCAAGTGCCATGACACACCCGGCTTTATTGCTAATAGAATTGGTACATATTGGATACAAACTGCCTTACTAGATGCCATTCGCCTAAAGCTAACCGTAGATGAGGCCGACAGCCTAGCGGGCACACCAATGGGCGTTCCTAAAACAGGCATTTTTGGCTTAATGGACCTAGTGGGCATTGATATCATGCCCTATGTTTTAGAGTCCATGGTTCACTCCTTACCTAAGCACGACCCATTTCAAGAACAAGCGGTTATTCCAGACATCGTAAAAAAAATGATTACCGATGGCTATATAGGTCGCAAGGGAAAAGGTGGATTTTATAGACTCAGTACGTTAAACGGTAAAAAAACCAAAGAGTCTATTAACTTAATAACTGGAGAATATGCCCCACACAAGCAAACAACATTAGAGTCACTAAAACCTTCAGTTAAAAAGGATCTACGAAAACTGGTTTCATTCGATGACAAAGGTGGTCAATTTGCTTGGTCAGTTTTATCAAAAACCTTGTGTTACTCAGCTTCTTTAGTTCCAGAAATAAGCGACAATATTGAATCCATCGATCGAGCTATGAAGCTAGGCTATAACTGGAAGTATGGCCCGTTCGAACTGCTCGATAAAGTCGGGGTTGATTGGTTTATCAATAAACTAAACGATAACCAACAACCCATCCCACCGTTCTTGTTAGCAGCACAAGGAAAAACCTTTTACTCCTTTGAAAACGAGCAGGCGTTAAGCTTAAACCTTGCCGGTGAGTATCGTCCGGTAGAAAAACACGAGGGGGTTTTAACATTAACCGATATCAAGCAAAGCCAACGCCCTATCAAGTCGAATTCATCCGCAAGCCTATGGGATATTGGTGATGGTGTTCTCTGCTTAGAGTTTCACAGCAAAATGAATTCGATTGACCCTGATATTTTAGCTCTGATTGGTAGTACAGTTGAGATCATTCCAACTAACTACAAAGCCTTAGTTTTGTACAATGAAGCCGACAACTACTCTGTTGGCGCCAACATTGGTTTAGCCTTATTTGCTGCTAACACAGCCGCTTGGCCACAAATAAATCAGATGGTGAAATCAGGGCAAGATACCTACAAAGCCATGAAATACGCCCCCTTTCCTGTTGTTGGTGCGCCATCTGGAATGGCTCTTGGAGGCGGCTGCGAAAGCTTGCTTCATTGTGATGCCATTCAAGCACACGCAGAGTCTTACCTCGGCTTAGTTGAAGTAGGCGTTGGGCTTATTCCATCATGGGGGGGCTGTAAAGAACTATTAACCCGCTGGATGCTAAACCCAATACGGGCTAAAGGTCCCATGCCAGCGATCAGCAAAGCATTCGAATTAATCAGCACTGCCACCGTCTCCAGCTCAGCAGAAGAAGCGAAAAGCCACTTATTCATGCGCCCAACAGATGGCATCACGATGAATCGTGAACGCTTATTATTTGACGCAAAACACAAAGCCTTAGAACTGGTTGATGGCTACCTTGCTCCTGAAGAAGCTGAGGTATCACTACCCGGCAGCACCGCACGTATAGCGCTTAATTTAGCCGTTAACAATTTTGTTAATACAGGCAAGGCAACACCCTACGACAGCACCGTTGCCGACCAATTAGCTATGGTATTGAGTGGAGGTGACACAGATATTACTGAACTCCATTCTGAAGATGGTTTATACGCACTCGAACGCCAAGCCTTTGTAACACTGATCAAAAATACTAATACATTAGATCGTATGCAGCACACACTAGAAACTGGCAAACCGCTGAGGAACTAAACATGGCTACATTAAAAGCGCCGATTGACGACATTAAGTATCTAATAAATGAATTTTTAGAAACTGACGAACTCAGTAACATACCTACTTTCTCAGAGATGACGACAGACCTGACAGATGCTATTTTTGAACAGGCTGGAAAGGTGTCCGAAACATTATTATTTCCTTTAAATAAAGCGGGTGATGAACAAGGCTGCACATACCATGATGGCGTCGTTACAACGCCTGATGGTTTTAAAGAAGCCTATCAAGAAATGACAGCCTCTGGCTGGGGGAATTTAACCTGTGATCCTAAATACGGCGGACAGGGCTTACCTCATTATATTGCCAATGCCGTTGATGAAATGCTTATTTCAAGCAATATGTCATTCACCATGTACATGGGGTTAACTATTGGTGCCTATAACGCAATCGAAAAATTTGCCCACGAAGATTTAAAAGAAAAATTTCTATCTAATATGGTCTCCGGGCAATGGAGTGGCACAATGTGTTTAACAGAACCTCAATGTGGCACAGATTTAGGGCTTATTCGAACAAAAGCGGTTCCACAAAGTGAGGGTAATTATCACCTTTCCGGCAGTAAAATCTTTATTAGCGCTGGCGAGCATAACTTAACAGAAAACATAATACACCTAGTATTAGCAAGAACCCCAGATGCCCCTTCAGGAATCAAAGGAATTAGTTTGTTTTTAGTGCCCAAGTTCAACGTTCATGATGATGGAACCCTGGCAGAACTCAACGGTGTTTTTTGTAGCGGAATAGAACATAAAATGGGCATTAACGCCTCATCCACCTGCTCTATAGAGTTTGATAACGCGAAAGGTTTTCTTGTTGGCGAGCTAAACAAAGGGATGAAAGCGATGTTTGTTATGATGAACAGCGCTAGGCTCCATGTTGGTATTCAAGGCTTGGCCATTGCTCAAGCCTCTTATTGCAGTGCTAAAGATTACGCTAAAGAACGTCTTCAAGGCAGAGCTCTTAGTGGGGCAAAGTACCCCGAACAAGCTGCCGACCCACTGATCGTTCACCCTGACATTAGACGCATGCTGATGACAATGAAGGCTTACACAGAAGGTGCGCGAGCCTTAAGTAGCTGGTTATCTTACAAACTTGACCTATCCCAGCATGCTGATAACAAACAACAAAGGCAAGAAGCAGATGAGCTTGTTTCTTTATTAACACCGGTCTTTAAATCATTTCTTACTGATATTGGAGAAACAGTCACTAGCCTAGGTATACAAGTATACGGTGGCCATGGTTATATCCGTGAAAATGGAATGGAACAGTATTTACGAGATGCAAGAATTAGTAAAATTTATGAAGGTGCAAATGGCATTCAAGCGCTTGATTTAGTCGGTCGAAAATTACCCGAGCAAATGGGTAAATATTTACGGCATTTCTTTCACCCCATCTCTAACTTTCTTGAGCAATATGCTAACGATAAGCCGTTAACAGCCTATATATTACCCTTACAGAAATCATTTTCAAGATTACAACAAGCAACTCTCTTTATTGCACAAAAAGGGTTATCAGACCCAGATGAAGCTGCTACCGCTGCTAGCGATTACCTAAATATGTTTGGTTTAGTCGCTCTTGGTTATATGTGGGCAAAAATGGCTGAACAAATCACCTATCGTAAAGGCGAAATGAGTGCCGATTTTTACGATGCAAAACTCAAAACAGGCCTATTTTATATGCAACGCCTCTTGCCTCAAACAGGCTCTCTACTGTCTAACATCTTGGCTGGCTGTAATAGCACCATGAGCCTTAAGGAAGAGCAGTTTTAACCATCAAGGTATGAGCATAAAAAAGCCCTGAATTAACAGGGCTTTTTCACTCCATGAAAAGCTCTACATTACATCCAGTTGAATATTTTCACGATTTTTATCAACCGTAGACGCGCCTATACCTTTTATTTTAGTCAGTTCTTTCAGGCTTTTGAAGGCACCATTTTTTTCACGGTAATTAACAATCGCTTCTGCTTTAGCTGGGCCAACACCTTTAAGTTCTTTTGCAATATCATCGGCATCCGCTGTGTTTATATTTACTGCCAATGCCATGAAAGAAAAGCAAAAACAACTTAATGAAACCAATACTATAATAATCTTTTTCATAAATATCCTTATTCATTTACGTTGATTAAACATCCTTATTCCATACAACCGTATTTACTTTCGTCTATTTAGATAGCCTACGTCTATACGTAAAACCTTAAAGTGTTATCGGTAAAGACTTACAGAATACCTTTTATATTTCGATCGGTTCAATAACCCCCCAGTCTTGGCAACTTGGACAACACCAATTTAAATCAACTGAAGTAAACCCACACTGTTTACATTGAAAATTTTGTACGTCATTATCGAACTGTTTAATAATACTTTTTAAGAACTCAAGCTCGGTATTTTTATCCGGCCGTGTAATCCCTGCATACAATTTCAAATAACTTTTCGACGGATGTTGACGTAACTTTTTATGCATGAAAGCAGATGCTTCTTCCAAGCCTTTGTGTTCCAACAGCACATCTAAAAAGCGACTGACAACAATGGTTGATTCATTGCTCTCTTGAAGTTCAGACAAGAAATCAAATTTTTGTTTTGATTGGCCTAGTCGGTCATAGCAGTTAAGTATTAAATCAATAAATACAGGCACAAACTTTCTATCTTGATCCATTATTTTTAACAATAATTTCAATGCTTGCTTATACTCACCTTTAGCCACCTCAATTTCCGCACTAATAATATTGACCCTGACACACAATGGATCTATTTTAAGCGCTTTTCTCAAGTGGTTTTTGATAATATCCGCATCCTCTTCAAAACGATACAATAGTGCTGCTTCACAGTGTAAATGGGACAGTAGTAAAGGTTGCTTTTTGAATTCGATTGATTCAAGTCTTGTCGCATAATCTATCGCTTTTAACCATTCTTTTTCTTGTTGAAAAATAGACAATAATTGTCGAACCGCATTAACTTCATGAAGCTCCATTTTTTCTAATTCAAGAAAAATATTCTCGGCTCGATCAAGTAGTCCGGCACGCATATAATCCAAACCGAGTTCATTTAAAATATTGGCTCGCGTATCTAGGCTAATTTGAGGCCTCGCAATAAGATTTTGATGCAGACGGATGGATTTTTCTACTTCACCGCGCTGACGAAATAACGTACCCAATGCAAGGTGCGTTTCTATGGTTTCATCATCTACTTCTAATAAATCAATAAAAACATCAATCGCCTTATCAGGCTGCTCATTTAACAAATAGTTGATGCCTTTAAAAAAGCCTTCATATTCGTTAGAAGGCTTTTTTAACTTCGCATTATAATGTCTAAATGCTACGTACCATCCACTGGCTGCTGCTACCGGTAGCAGCATTATTGCAAATTCAAACATTCAATTAATTTATCTGTTTAGCGGGGTATGTTCTTAAACTAGAAACTTCTTTTTTGGTAACTGCCGCTTCTTTTGACAATTTCGAGTAACGTTGTCGTAACATCAAATTACTCCAAATTTTTGAGCTTAACCCCAGCACGGCACCTAATATAAACGCTGACAGTAACGCAAAAGAGAGTGGCATCTCAAGCCAGCCATAGTAATAGTTAATTTTGATAGGCGCGGAGTTTAAAACCGATAGTACAAAGCCCACGACTAGAACAATAACGAAAACTAATAAATATATGAATTTCATACGCACCTTCTTAGCCTTTATATGTAGCTTATCAAACAATGTGTACTTGATTATAACAAGCTAAAATTATATTTAGTTCTTTTCTTCGAGCAAAAAAAAGCCCCTTAAAAGGGGCTTTTTTTATTTAATTCTGTAACTTTCTTTTGCATTATCTACCCGAGACCTTAGTTCTTTCCCCGGTTTAAAGTGAGGAACATACTTCCCTGATAAGGCAACCGATTCGCCATTTTTCGGATTTCTACCAATTCTTGGTGGACGATAGTGCAACGAAAAACTACCAAACCCTCTAATTTCAATTCTTTCACCAGAGGATAGCGCCCTACTCATTCTTTCTAAGATGCATTTTACAGCCAACTCAACATCTTTATAGGGCAGATGTACTTGCTGATCTGCTAATTTTTCAATTAATTCTGATTTTGTCACGTTATCACCTTAAGTAGACATTAGGCGGAATACATTATCCCGCCTAATGTTCGACTCTTTTTACTTATCTTCCATGGAGTTCTTAAAGATATCACCCAATGTCGGTGTGCTAGCATTTTGAGCAGAGTAGTCGCTCAATACTGCTTTCTCTTCATCATCATCTTTAGCTTTTACAGATAAATTAATGGTTTTGTTCTTACGATCAACCCCAATAAATTTAGCTTCAACCTCATCCCCTTCGGTCAGTAAGTTTCTAGCATCATCCACTCGGTCTCTATTAAGCTCTGAAGCACGTAAGTAGCCTTCAATACCTTCTGCTAATTGAATAACCGCGCCTTTCGCATCAACTTCTTTTACCGTTCCTTTGACAAGACTATTTTTATCATTCGATGCCAAGAACTCTTGGAAAGGATCCTGTTCTAACTGCTTAATGCCTAATGAGATTCTCTCACGCTCAGAGTCAATCGCTAGAATAACAGTTTCAATTTCCATTCCTTTTTTGTAATTTTGCAGGTCTTCTTCAGCTTTCTCATCCCAAGAAATATCAGACAAATGTACCAAACCGTCAATATCACCATCCAATCCAATAAAGACACCAAAGTCAGTAATAGACTTAATAAGGCCTTTAATTTTGTCGCCTTTCTTATGAATCGCTGAGAAGTCTTCCCATGGGTTTCCTTTACATTGTTTCATACCCAATGAAATACGACGGCGAGTATCATCAATTTCAAGCACCATCACTTCAACTTCGTCACCTAATGATACGATTTTAGCTGGGTTAACATTTTTGTTAGTCCAATCCATTTCTGACACGTGAACAAGACCTTCGATGCCGTCTTCAATTTCAATAAAGCAACCGTAATCTGTTAAGTTTGTTACTTTACCACTCAGTTTAGAGTTAACTGGGTAACGGTCTAAAATATTAACCCAAGGATCTTCACCCAACTGTTTCATGCCAAGTGAAACACGTTTCTTCTCTTCGTCATAACGAAGCACAAGAACTTCAATATCCTGACCGATTTCGATCACTTCGGATGGGTGTTTAACACGCTTCCAAGCCATATCGGTAATATGTAACAAACCATCTACGCCGCCCAAATCGATAAATGCACCGTAATCGGTAAGATTTTTTACAACCCCTTTAAGGATAGCGCCTTCTTTCAAGTTTTCTAATAATGCTTCACGCTCTGCGCTGTATTCTGTTTCTAGAACTGCTCGACGAGAGACAACAACATTGTTACGTTTTTCATCTAATTTGATGACTTTAAACTCAAGGTCTTTGCCTTCTAAGAAGGTTGTATCTCTAAGTGGACGTACATCCACAAGTGATCCTGGTAAGAAGCCACTTAAGCCACCTACTTCAACAGTAAAGCCACCACGTACTTTGCCAGTGATAACACCTGTTACTGTTTCTTTTTCTTCTGCTGCTTTTTCTAGGAATTTCCAGGCTGCAGCTTTTTTCGCCTTATCTCTCGATAATAGTGTTGAGCCTAAGCCGTCTTCCACCATATCCAATACAACTTCAACTTCATCGCCAATCGCAACCTCTAGCTCACCAGAGGCGTTAACAAACTGCCAACGTGGCACATTGCCTTCTGATTTCAGGTTTGCGTTAACAATAACTGAGTCGTTAGTAATATCCACTACTAAACCGGTGATCAGTGTGCCCGGTGTTAGTTCAGCGGACTTAATGCTTTCTTCAAATAGTTCTGCGAAATTTTCGCTCATGATGTTCTCTTTATAAATTTTTTAACGTCCTAAGACCTTAAAAAAAGGGTTAAGTTAAAAAAAGGCTTGAGTCATTCGAGCTCAAACCACCTTTATTTCTCGGTAACGAGAGTACCCAAACTGTCGGATACGTTTTATTTGTTTTTCAGTAAATTTAGAACTTGCTGTACAACCTCTTCTATAGTGCAAAGAGATGAGTCTATGTAAACAGCATCTGTCGGCACTACCAACGGAGAAGCACGGCGATTTTTATCTCGCTCATCTCTTCGCTCAATATCTTGAATAACATCAGTCAGGTTAGCACTTATTCCTTTTTCAATCAACTGCTTATAACGCCTTTTTCCACGCTCGGCCGCGTTTGCTGTCAAATACACTTTGTGTGTCGCAGTTGGAAATACAACACTCCCCATATCTCTTCCATCGGCGACTAAGCCTGGCGGCTTCAAAAAAGATTGTTGCTTAGCTAACAAACCATCTCGCACTCTCTTAAATACGGCTATTTTTGAAGCAACATCCCCAACCTGTTCGGTTTGTAATTCATTCTGTACTTCTTGCCCGTTTAGCAAAACCGACCAGTTTCCCAGTTCTGTTCGCTTAAACTCTAATTCAATATCTCTAACCAAATCTGCAAGCGCGTCTTCATTCTTAAGATCCACTTTAGACCTGATCGCTGCTACACCCAGTGCGCGATATAGTGCACCACTATCCAAATAACGCCAGCCTAATTTTTCAGCAATACGCTTGGAAATAGACCCTTTTCCTGAACCACTTGGACCATCAATTGTTAAAACTGGAATTAAATTACTCATTTTGCCGCTAACTCAAAACCACTTTGAGTCGCTAACTCAACAAAATTAGGGAAGGACGTCGCTACATTTTCGCAATTATTAATTTTAATAGCTCCCCTTGACTGTAGACCAGCTACCGCAAACGCCATCGCGATTCGATGATCATCAAAACTCTCTACTTCTCCGCCTTGCACAGCCCCTCCATTAATAATCATACCATCGGCTGTAGCCTGGGCATCTACGCCTAATGTTTGTAAGCCATCAGCCATTGTTTGAATCCGATCACTTTCTTTTACACGCAACTCTTCGGCGCCCGTTACAATTGTTTGACCCTCAGCATAAGCAGCGGCAACAAAAATGACTGGAAACTCGTCTATGGCTAAAGCAACTAAATTTTCAGGTACGTCTATACCTTTTAATTGACAGCTTTTGACCCGTATGTCTGCTACTTTTTCTCCACCCACTACTTTTTCATTTAGTAGCTGAATATCGGCGCCCATCTTTAATAAAATATCGATAATGCCTGTCCGTGTTGCATTCACGCCAACATGTTGGAGTGTAATATCTGAATTGGGTGTAATCGAGGCCGCCACAAGAAAAAATGCTGCCGAAGAAATATCACCCGGCACATCAATTGACATACCTTTAAGTGTCCCTCCCCCCTCTATTGAAACCACATTGCCTTCCGTTTTTACCGAGTAACCGAAGCCCTTCAACATACGTTCTGTATGGTCCCTAGTAATTGCAGGCTCAATCACCTCTGTTGTCCCTTCTGCGTATAAACCCGCTAATAACAAACACGACTTCACTTGGGCGCTACCCATTGGCATCTTATATTGAATACCACGTAAGGGCGCGCCACCATGAACTTTTAAAGGTGATGTACCTGCATCAGTGCTTTCAACTGCTGCACCCATCAATAATAGTGGGTCTAAGACCCGACGCATTGGACGTTTGGTTAATGAATGATCACCTGTCAGCGTGCTGTCAAATTTTTGGCCAGCCAATATACCCGATAATAAGCGCATCGAGGTTCCTGAATTACCAACATATAAGTCCTCTTGCGGCGCTTTAAGCCCATGCAAACCGACTCCATTTATACGTAGCCGACCTTCACCTAATCGTTCAATATCAACACCCATAAGTTGAAATGTTTCTAAGGTTGCCAAGGCATCTTCGGCTTCTAAAAAACCACTGACTTGCGTGACACCCTCTGCCAAGCTACCTAACATAATAGCTCGATGTGAAATTGATTTATCGCCAGGGACACGAAATTGCCCCTTTAGTCCCTGACTGAGGCTTGATAACATTGTATTCATTGAATTTTACTTTTTTTGAAGGCTTAAAAAATATTTCCGCGCACTTTGTGCTGATTTAAATATCTCTAATAAACCTTGTTTATCTTTTGCATCGATTAACGATGATATCTTCTGGTTAAGTTGCTCTAACTCTTTCATTACATTAAGTAACTCAGGCCCATTTGCTAGGCAGATGTCCGCCCACATTTCTGGGTCACTTGATGCAATACGTGTAAAATCTTTAAATCCACCGGCAGCGTATTCAAATATCTCACGTTCATCTTGTTTATTTTTCAGCACTTCTACTAATGAGAACGCTAATACATGGGGTAAATGACTTGTCGCAGCAAACACCTCATCGTGATGCTGAGGGCTCATTATAGACACCTCTGCACCCATTTTCTCCCACCATGTTTGACATAGGTCAGTGAGCTGCTGATCTGTCGACTCAGTGGGCGTAAGGATACTACGTTTTCCTTCAAATAAACGATCACTGGACGCTTCTACACCGTTATTTTCCGAGCCTGCAATCGGATGCGCTGGCACAAAATTACTGGGCACCTCAGCAAAAACGCTTTCTAAAGCGTCTAAAACGCTAGCTTTTGTACTGCCAGCATCCGTATACAAGCACTCTTTTGACCATGTGGTTTTTAGTTGCTGGAAAATTGATTCAAAAGCCCCAACAGGTGAGCAAATAACGATAATATCAGCGTTTTTTGTCGCTAATGGAATGGACAGCTCATACCCATCAATAACACCTAATTCAACTGCTTTTTGTAAATGCTTCTCGCTTCGCCCTACGCCAATAACTTCTTCACATAAGTTGTTTTTCTTTGATGCCCTTGCAATAGAGCCGCCAATTAAGCCAACACCAATGATGCACATTTTCTTAAACATGCTAGATCACCTTCTTCAGCGCACTTAATAAAACCTCATTTTCTTCGGCTAAGCCAACTGATACTCTAAGATAGTCAGGCATGTTATACCCTGCTATAGGGCGTACAATGACCGCCTCATGCAGTAATTTCGTGTAAATATCTGCCGCTTTTTCACCGACATTTAGCGAGATAAAGTTTCCAGCAGAAGGGATATAGCTCAGCGCTAGTTTCTCAAAACCACTAGCGAGTTGTTGTAAGCCTTGTTTGTTTAATTCACGGCTTTTATCAATGTAGGCATCATCTTGTAACGCAGCCTCGGCAGCAACTAAGCCCAAAGAATTTACATTGAATGGGTGTCTCACCCTATTGAGCAAATCGGCAATATCCGGGTGACTGACCGCATAACCTATTCTCAGCCCAGCTAGCCCATATGCTTTTGAAAAAGTTCTGGTAATAATTAAATTTGGATAGCGCTGTAGCCAACGGGTTGTATCAACGACATTTTGTGGTTCCAAGTATTCGCAATATGCTTCATCAAGAACCACAATAATGTGTTTAGGTATTTTCTTTATGAACTGCTCCAATTGGTCTGGCTCTATCCACGTTCCTGTGGGGTTATTTGGGTTAGCAATAAAAATAACTGACGTTTTTTCACTAACTAACCTCCCCATCGTCTCAAGATCGTGCCCATAAGCGTCAAGCTCATCAGGCAAACGGGCTTTAGCGACTCGTGCAGTAGCACCTACAGATTGCGTAGCTATGGAGTACACAACAAACGCATATTCAGAGTAGATACATTCTCGCCCCATGCTTAAGAACACCCGAGCAATAACATCTAGAACATCGTTTGAACCATTACCCAGTGTAATCATATCAGCGTTTACACCGAGTTTTTCTGACAAGGCTTTTTTTAAATAAAAACCGTTGCCATCAGGGTACATTGAAATATCATTCAACGAGTTCTGTATCGCTTTTTTAACCCTCTCACTTGGGCCCAAGGGGTTTTCATTTGAGGCTAACTTAATAATATTATCAAGTCCCAGCTCACGCTGTAATTCATCAATAGGCTTCCCGGGCTGATAGGGGAACAGGCCATTAATAGGCTCAAACGCCAAATCACAAAAATTATTTTTTATAGACATTATTATTATTGCTTTCCGGCAACCCTTTGCTTTATTTTTAAATAACCGCTTTGGGATAAGAGCCCAATACTTTTAATAGATTCACATTAGGCAGCAATTCTTGTAATACTGTGGACACTTTTTCATCGTCTTGATGACCATCAATATCAACAAAGAATACATAGTCCCAAGCTGCTTGCCTTGACGGTCTAGATTCTATTTTATTTAGACTAATACCTGCATATGCAAACGGTGCTAATACACTTTGCAAAGCACCAGCAATGTTCTTTGTAGAAATCATCATGCTGGTCTTATCATCGCCACTTGGTGGTACTTCTTGCTGACCGATGACCAAGAACCGTGTTGTATTATTTGGCTCATCTTCAATATTGCTGGCCAACATATTTAATTGGTATAAATCAGATGCTATTTCACCCGCAATCGCCGCAGCCCCTTCTTCACTCGCAAGCCTTGCCGCTTCAGCATTACTGCTTACCGCTATAGTTTCTACGCCGGGTAAATGCGACATAAGCCACTGCCGGCATTGCGCTAAGGATTGTTGGTGCGAATAAACCACCTTAACTTGATCTAGTGCTTCAACATTGGTCAACAAATGATGATGAATCCTTAACGCTACTTCTCCGCAAATCTGTAAGGCTGAATTCATGAAAATGTCTAGCGTATGACTAATCACACCTTCTGTAGAATTTTCAACCGGCACCACACCATAGTGAGCCTCTCCATTTTCCACCTCATGAAAAATATCAGCAATGGTCGCCGTCTCAACAGTGTGTACAGCATGTCCAAAATGTTTTAAGGCAGCTTCTTGCGTAAAGGTGCCTGACGGACCAAGGTAAGCCACCGTCAGCGGCTTTTCCAGCGCCAAACACGATGACATTAATTCACGATAAATTCGTGCCACATGCTCATCTTTTAAAGGCCCTGGGTTTTGCTCCTTAACACGCCTTAAGACCGAAGCCTCACGGTCTGGACGATAAAAATCTACCGTTTCTCCTTCACGTAACTTTACAGCCGCAACCGCTTTTGCCAAATCAGCTCGCTGATTAAACAGGGTTAATAATTGACTATCTAGCTCATCGATAGCGCCTCTTAACTCAGATAATGAATCATTAACACCCATGCTCACCTCTTAAATCGTTCTAACAGATAGAACACCATCAATGGCTTTAATTTGATCAACGACGTCTTTTGTAATTTCTGTATCCACATCTAATAAGGTATACGCCAAGTCGCCTCTCGATTTATTCAATAAATCTAAGATGTTATGACCTGTTTCTGCAAGAATACTCGAAATTTGCCCAACCATATTAGGTACATTAGAATTTGCTATAGCCATACGGTAACCACTCACTCGTGGCATCTTGACTTGTGGAAAATTCACCGAGTTTTTGATATTTCCATTTTCTAGGAAATCCTTTAATTGATCAGCAATCATAATTGCACAATTTTCTTCAGCTTCCCCTGTAGAAGCCCCAAGGTGTGGCAAGGTAATGACACGCGGGTGATCTTTTAATAGGTTACTTGGAAAATCACAAATGTATGAATACAGCTTACCGGCATTTAACGCTTCAACAACGTCTTCATCATTTACAATTCCATTGCGAGAAAAATTCAAAATAATCGCATTATCATTCATCGTGTTAATACGACGTGCATTAATGAGGTTCTTTGTTCCCTCATTAAACGGCACGTGGATCGTCACAAAATCAGACTTTGCTAACAACTCATCGACTGTATTTGCAGACTCAATAGATGATGATAGCTGCCACGCACGCTCAACAGTCAACGCTGGGTCATATCCTACAACGTTCATGCCTAAATCTCGCGCCATATTCGCCACGGATGTGCCAATCGCACCTAAGCCAATAACGCCTAATGTACGACCTGGTAATTCAAAGCCTACAAATTTTTTCTTAACTTGCTCTACTTCTTTACTAATGGACTCGTCATCGCCTGTAAGGTTTTTTGCACATTCCCACGCCTGACATATATTTCGGCAACCTAAAAGCATACCTGTTAAAACTAATTCTTTTACCGCATTTGCATTAGCGCCTGGTGCATTAAACACAGGAACACCTCGTGCACTCATTTTCTCAATGGGTATATTATTAACACCGGCACCGGCCCGTCCAATTGCTAAAACACTTTCAGGTATATCTACATTATGCAGCTTTAAAGAACGCAGCATATAAGCATCTGGGTTTTGAATTTCAGAGGCCACTTCATAGGTCTCTCTTGGAAATTTCTCAAGGCCTTTTACAGAAATGTTGTTCAATGTTTGTATTTTGTACATGTTTACTAACCTATAAATTATTAACTGTTTGTCTATGCCTTTGTTCTTTCAAACTCAGCCATCATACTGATCAATGCATCAACCCCTTCTTCTGGCATTGCATTATAAATGCTGGCACGCATACCCCCTACTGATCGATGACCCTTTAAAGTGACTAGGCCAGCTGATTTAGCTTCACTTAAAAATAAGCCCTCTAATTCAGCATTTGCCAAGGTAAATGGAATATTCATTCTTGATCGTGAGGTCAACTCGACAGGGTTTGCATAAAAATCTGAGTTATCAATCGCAGCATAAAGTTTTTCAGCCTTACGAACATTTTGTGCTTCTATCGCTGACACACCGCCTTGCTCTTTTATCCACTCAAACACTAAGCCCATTAAGTACCAGCTGTAGGTGGCAGGTGTATTAAACATTGACCCTGCATCTGCATGATTTTTATAATCCATCATGGACGGCGAACCGGCCTTCACATTGCCAATCAAGTCTTCACGCACTATTGTAAGTGCTATACCCGATGGCCCCATATTCTTCTGACCGCCAGCATAAATGACACCAAACTTACTGACATCAAACTCTCTAGATAAAATATTTGATGACATGTCCGCAACCAAATCTATATCACCTACATCGGGTATAGAGTGAAATTCAACACCACCAATGGTTTCATTACTGGTGTAATGCAAGTAGGCCGCATTTTGATCAACATCCCAACTGTCTACTGCTGGGATTGTAGTGAAGTTAGTCGATTCTGAGCTGGCCGAAATGTGCACATTGCTATGAATTTTAGCTTCTTTAATGGCTTTTTTAGACCAAGCACCTGTATTGACATAACAGGTTTTATCTTTACCGCGAAGTAAATTCATCGGCACCATTGAAAATTGGGTTGTTGCACCACCTTGTAAAAATAGAACCTTATAGTTCTCAGGAACGTTCATTAGTTCTCGAACATCGGCTTCTGCTTTTTCTGCAATTGAAATGAAGTCTTTCCCACGGTGACTCATTTCCATAACAGACATACCCGAGTCATGCCACTCAAGCATTTCTTGTTGGGCTTTTTTCAATACGTCTACAGGTACTGCAGCCGGGCCGGCACTGAAATTATATACACGGGACATCTAACTCTCCTTAAAACAATTAATCTGTAATTTCTTCATCAAGGGCGACTTCTTCACCCTCTTCATCATCTAAGCTAGCAATACGATCTAAACCGATGACTTTTTCATTCTTAGCGGGACGAATAACACGAACACCTTGTGTATTTCTCCCTAAAATTGATATTTCACTGGTTCGCGTTCTAACCAATGTACCGCCATCGGTGATCAGCATTAGCTCGTCGCTTTCATCTACCAAGACAGCACCGACCAACGCACCATTACGTTCACTGGTTTGCATTGCTATAACCCCTTGCCCACCACGCTTATGAATCGGATACTCTTCAATTTTTGTGCGCTTACCGTAACCATTTTGGGTTAATGTTAAAACAGTGCCTGGTTCTGAAATAATCAATGAAATAATATGTTCTTCATCTTTTAAACGCATACCACGAACACCACTTGCTGTACGTCCCATCACCCGAACATCTGCCTCTTTAAAACTAGCTACCTTGCCTGAGCTAGCAAATAACATAACGTCTTTTTCGCCATCGGTGACTGCAACGCCAACTAAGGTATCGTCATCACGCAAATCAATAGCAATTTTGCCGTTCGCACGTGGTTTTTCAAACTCTTTAATATGGGTCTTTTTAACCGTGCCCGATTCAGTAGCCATGAAAATATATTCATCTTCATTGAACTCACGAATTGGCAAAATAGCGTTAATACGCTCGTCACTTTCTAGCGGCAGCAAATTGACAATCGGTTTACCTCTCGCAACCCTACTGGCCACCGGCAAATTGAACACGCGCAACCAATAGACTTTCCCTTTACTCGAGAAACATAAAACTGTGTCATGTGTGTTGGCAATAAACAGCTTATCAATAAAGTCTTCATTCTTTGTGTTTGCGGCTGTTTTACCCTTTCCACCACGACGTTGCGCAGTATATGAAGTAAGCGGCTGTGATTTCACATAACCCTCATGCGACAAAGTCACCACCATATCTTCTTCGGTAATTAAATCTTCTGCCGTGAGGTTTAAAAACTTATCAACAATTTCTGTTCTACGCTCTTCTTTATATTCTTCTATCAGTGCTTTCAGCTCTTCACTGATCACTGACATCAAGCGATCCCTGTTCGCCAAAATATCTAAAAGGTCATCAATTACAACAAGAAGATCTTTATATTCTTGAAGAATCTTATCTTGCTCAAGCCCTGTCAAACGGTGTAGACGCAACTCTAAAATAGCCTGCGCTTGCGCAGGAGACAAATGATAACGCCCATCAACAATGCCATATTGCTCTTCAAGCTTATCTGGGCGAGAACGGCTTGAGTCTGCTTTTGATAATAAGTCAGCTACTAAACCAGGCTCCCAAGCTGCTCCCAGCAAGCTCACCTTTGCTTCGGCCGGGGTCTTTGCTGCCTTAATCATCGCGATCATTTCATCAATGTTCGACAACGCAATCGCTAACCCTTCTAGGGTATGAGCACGCTCACGCGCTTTACGTAAGTCATAAATTGTTCTGCGCGTTACGACTTCACGTCGATGATCAATAAACGCATTAAGGATTTGCTTAAGATTCAAACATTTAGGGCGACCATCGATCAGCGCCACCATGTTAATACCGAACACATTCTGAAGTTGCGTGTGTTGATATAAATTATTGATAATCACTTCAGGCACTTCGCCACGTTTAAGCTCTATCACCATACGCATGCCGTCTTTATCTGACTCATCACGCAGGCCTGAAATACCTTCTAGCTTGCCATCTTTAACAAGATGAGCAATTTTCTCCATCAAGCGTGCTTTATTTACTTGATACGGCAATTCAGTGACGATAATAGACAACTTACTATTTGAGCTTTCTTCGCCTTCAACATGGTAACGCGCACGTAGGTAAATTTTACCGCGGCCTGTTTGGTAAGCTTCGCGAATACCGGTAGCACCATTGATAATACCTGCCGTTGGAAAATCAGGCCCTGGAATATATTCCAGCAATTGATCAATGGTTGTTTCAGGCTCCTCAATCAAACGCAGACATGCTGAGGTTACTTCCGCAAGATTATGTGGCGGAATATTCGTCGCCATGCCCACCGCTATACCAGACGAACCATTAATGAGCAGTAAAGGAGCTCGCGCAGGCAATACACTGGGTTCGTGCTCTGATTCATCGTAGTTAGCAGTAAAATCAACTGTTTCCTTATCTAGGTCAGTTAACATTTCATGCGACAACTTTGACATTCTGATTTCGGTATACCGCATCGCCGCTGCAGAATCACCATCAACTGAACCAAAGTTACCCTGACCATCCACCAACATATGACGCATAGAAAAAGGCTGTGCCATCCGAACGATGGTGTCATACACAGCGGTATCACCATGAGGGTGATATTTACCAATAACATCCCCAACAATACGGGCGGATTTCTTATAAGGTTTATTCCAATCGTTGTTCAACACATTCATTGCGTACAACACCCTACGGTGCACTGGCTTTAAGCCATCACGTACATCTGGCAAGGCTCTCCCAACAATAACACTCATCGCGTAGTCTAAATAAGACTGGCGCATCTCATCTTCAATATTGACGGGGATCGTTTCTTTTACAAGCTCAGACATGTATCGGTATCTCCTAGGATGCCAAATAATTCAAAAAAACATTAAGAAAGCGATAAAAATATACTTCACATCAGCTTTTTATCGCCAAAAAATTTATGCTAAATAAAGCCGAAATTATACCCGAAAAACGGTGCTCTTGATAACTTTGTTTGCCCGCACAAAACAATGCTTCTAAGCTTTCGCCATTACATCGCCATAAAATATGGCCTTAAGAAGCCGCTACGCCCTATACTGAACCATAGAAACAAACCCTGCGTGCTACTCGGCTCTTTTATCAACAACTGAGCACGACTTTACTTCTCCACCACTACGCACGAGATTACGCCCAGATTTTTTTGCCTGATACAAAGCCTTATCGGCAACATCTATTAACTGACTACCCCCCAAAGGCTTAGATACCCCTGGTTCTGCAACAACAAACGTTGAAACACCAATTGAAACGGTCAGCGCTAGTGAACTTTCGCCGGCCATTTCTATTGAGGCATTAGCAACCGACTGCCGCATCCTTTCTGCTACTTCAATACCCTTCTTCTCAGAGGCAGTTGGCAATATCGCCACAAACTCTTCACCACCATAACGCGCCAGAATGTCATTTGCTCGCAATTGACCACGTAATGTCTCCGCCACGTGTCGAAGCGCCAGATCACCTACTTGATGCCCAAAGTTATCGTTCACCGCCTTAAAAAAGTCTATATCAATAAACAAACACGACAGACTATCACCCGTTCTTAAGCAGCGAAGCATCTCTTCATCCATCCGTTGTTCAAAGAACCGCCTATTATTCACCCCTGTCAGCGTATCAAATAGGCTAGTGCGCCTGAGCTGTTCATAATTCAGCGTGTTTTCCATGCACACGCTCATCACCTTACCTAGACGCTCCAAAAAATATGTCGCCATTTCTACTTGAAAACGTCCCTCATCTTCACTACCAAACACCATACAGCCCAGATAAATACCACGCCGCACAAGAGGAATAATCGCTACTGTCTTTGGCGCTGTTTTATTAGCTGGCCAAAAAACCTGGGGTAGGACATCATTAGCAGCGCCTAGCAAAATTCGTTGAGACAAACCCAGCTCATCTTTAAACACCCCTCCCTTAGATAAAAAAATAATATTCGGGTATTCATCAAACCTAAAACCATCCTCGGTAAGAAACTGCTTTATCTCATCATCTTCATCTGCGAGCACCAACGATAAAGAGTCGAGATTAAAGGCTAACTGGGCATCGTCGTTAATATGCTCAATTAATTCACGTAAAGAATTCAGTGACAATAAACGCATTTCCAAGTCTTGAAAACGTTTCAACATTTCCTCATTCTTTTGCGCACGCGAAATCATGCCATCCATATGGCTTTGTAACACGCAAACTTGCGTTTCTAAATCGGCATCCATAGCGTTACAGTTATATTCAGTCCTTTGCTATTAGCTTTATTAAATCGTCTTCTGATAATACCGTCACCCCTAGCGACTGGGCTTTTTTCAACTTTGAACCAGCATCCTCCCCGGCAACAACATAATCGGTTTTTTTCGAGACGCTTCCAGTCACTTTTGCACCCAATAATTGCAAGGCTTCTTTCGCTTCAATACGCCCCATCGTCGACAATGTACCGGTCAACACAAAGACTTTACCTGATAAAGCCTGATCATCTTGGGGAACTGCTTCAACATTGGGCCAACTAACCCCTAAGTTTTTCAAGCTCGCTATTACCTCACGGTTATGCGCCAACTCAAAGAAAGCCACGATATGTTGTGCAACAATAGGCCCAACATCAGGCACCTTCTCCAACTCTTCAACAGTGGCACTCTGTATCACATCCAGCTGTCCAAAATAGCTCGATAAGCTTGCCGCAGTCACCTCGCCTACTTCTCGAATACCCAACGCATACAGAAACTTCGGCAGGGTCGTTACCTTGCTTTTTTCAAGTGCCGCGATAATATTACTGGCAGACTTATCGGCCATTCGCTCCAAACTCGACAACTGCTCGTGAGTTAATCGATACAAATCAGCCGGCGTTTTAACTAAATCCTGAGCGACTAATTGCTCAATAATCTTGTCACCCAACCCATCTATATCCATCGCCTTACGTGAGGCAAAATGCTTGATCGACTCTTTCACTTGAGCACGACAAAACAAGCCAGCTGGACAACGTGCGATCGCCTCTCCCTCGGCGCGCTCCACTGTTGACCCGCACACAGGACAAGACACTGGCATTTCAAAAAGCTGCGATGCAGGCTTTCTCTTTTCCAATACAACAGAAACAATTTCTGGAATCACATCGCCGGCACGCCTGACAATCACCGTATCACCCACACGAACATCTTTCCTGCGCATTTCACCTTCGTTATGTAACGTGACATTCGTAACGGTAACCCCACCAACAAAAACAGGTGCCAATCGAGCAACCGGCGTAATGGCTCCTGTTCTACCCACTTGCACATCAATCCCTATTACTTCGGTCATTTTTTCTTGTGCTGGAAATTTACGTGCTATTGCCCAACGCGGCGCTCTTGACACAAAACCAATGGCTTTCTGCAAGGCAAAATCGTTAACTTTATAAACGACCCCGTCAATCTCATAAGGTAATAGCGCTCTTTTTTGCGCCAACACTTGATAGGCTTGGTGACATTGCTGCATGCCCCTTGCTGTCGTCACCTGATCACTCACTGGCAAACCCCATGTAGCCAACAGCTGAAACAGCGCCTGTTGTGTCTGCGGTAGCTCGTAACCCTCTACCACCCCAATACCATAGCTATAAAAAGCCAGTGGACGGGTTGCTGTTATTTTTGAATCTAGCTGCCTCAAACTACCTGCAGCGGCATTTCTTGGATTAGCAAAAGGCTTTTCACCTAACGCCAATGCCTGTTGATTCAGCTGCTGAAAACCAGACAACGGCATAAACACTTCACCCCTGACCTCTAGCCTCAATGGTAGATTATCGCCTTTTAAACTGAGTGGAATGGCACCAATAGTTTTAACATTTTCGGTAACGTCTTCGCCTCGTTTACCATCCCCTCTTGTTGCAGCACGTACTAACACACCGTCCGCATACAACAAAGAAATAGCTAAGCCATCCAATTTCGGCTCGACAAGGTATTCGATATCTTCAAACCCGTCAGCTCGCTCTCGCACTCGCTTATCAAATGCCTCAAACTCATCATCGTCAAAGGCATTATCTAATGACAGCATCGGCACCGCATGCTCTACCTGCTGAAATGAGTCTAACGGAGCTGAACCGACGCGCTGCGTCGGCGAATCATCACTCATTAGCTCTGGGTTTTCAGCCTCTAATAACTGAAGCTCTCGCAATAAGGCATCGTAATCGGCATCAGGAATTTTTGGTGCGTCGTACTGATAATAATTCTGGTTATGTTGATTTATCTCTTCACGTAGCGTCTGCACACGTCGCTTAACATCGTCATGCATTGTCATAAATTAGAAAGCTGTGACTGAATATTCATAATGTTATCTGGTCTCAACTCGTTCATTTCAGCATCGACCAATCTCGCCTCTAGGCGCTGACTTAATTCACGCGCCACATTCAACATATTTTCAAACGCTTCACTTGGTTGCGCGACATCACTGACTTGAAAAAACAATATGATCCCTGTTGATTCAAACTCAGTCATATTACCCACAGGAAAAGTGCCTGGCTCTAATATATTTGCCACGTGAAACTGTTGCGCCTCAACACCATCATGTCGCTGGTAATAATGGAAAATCCCCATATCACCGAACTCAAGACCTAAGGCTGTAAACGCATCTATCAAAGCTGTACCCAATAACGAGCCGCCACTGTGAGGCAAAACAACCAGTTGAATGACCAATGCCTGCTCTGCCACTGGCACATCCTCCACTGGATCAACGGGTGAAGGGTCTGACTCTTGCGCTTCAGGCACGTCCACATGCTCATGAATGGTCGGGGCCTGCTGTTCGTCCAATACCGCAGAAAAGGACGGCTCACCACCTATCACCGGATCCACTCGCTCATCAAATGCCGAGTCATCTAGCTCTTCTTGTTGAACGGTCGCTTTCTTTTTTTCTAGCACGTCATAAAAATATATCCCCAACAATATGACCATACCCACTAAGAGCAATATTAACCTTAACGAGTTTTCTTCCATTTTCTATCCTTAAAAATTCGTTTATTTAGCGTTTAACCAGTTGCCATTTTAGCGGCTTCTTCCAAATCAACGGTAACCAATCTCGATACGCCCGGTTCTTTCATGGTGACCCCAGCTAGCTGCTGAGCCATTTCCATCGTTGATTTATTATGTGTAATCAAAATCATTTGAACATTATCTGACATTTCTTTAACCAGTTCAGCAAAACGACCAACATTTGCCTCATCTAATGGCGCATCCACTTCATCTAGCATACAAAAAGGCGATGGGTTTAAATCAAAGATTGAAAAGACTAAGGCCACGGCCGTCAGTGCCTTTTCGCCACCTGACAACAAATGGATTGAGCTATTACGTTTGCCCGGTGGCCTCGCCATTACCGTTACGCCGGTTTCCAACAAATCTTCGCCTGTTTGCTGCAAATACGCATGCCCACCACCAAATAGTTTTGGGAACCGTTTTTCAAAACCTGCATTTACTTTGTCAAACGTTTCTTTAAAAAGCGCTTTGCTTTCTCGGTCAATTTTATCAATCGCTTCTTCCAAAATCCTCAACGACTCGGTCAAATCAAGCTGCTGATCATTTAAGTACTGCTTTCTTTCCGACTGTGTTTCATACTCTTCAATTGCCGTCAGGTTGATTAGCCCCAAACCATTTATTTTTTCAGCAAGCGCATCCACCTGCTCTTGCCAATGAGTCTCATTTGCATCCTTGGGCATCTCATTCAATGTGTCAGCCAACTCAACGCCCGATGATTCAAGCTGCTCAATTAAGGTTTGTTTTCGCACCAAGATAGCCTGATGTTCTATTTTTGCGGCAGACATGTTGTCCCTTGCCTGTTGCACTAGTTGCTCAAATTCATGACGCGTTGTTTCCAAGCTTCTAATTGTTTGTTCTGTTGATTCAGCCGTAGTCCTGACTTCTACAAGACGGTTTTCAATAGCAACTCGATTTTTAAGTAGATTAGCCAAAGTCACTTCCTTTTCTTCTATTGGCTCATCGCTCATGGTTAATTGAGCCTGCAATTCAGCCACTTTTTCTTTTGCATGAAGCAAACGCTCGTTAACCCTCTCAGCATTTTGAACAATCAGCGCTTGTGATGAACGTTGCGCTTCGATCTTTAACATCAATGAATGCACTCGTTCACGCGAACTATGCACTTGTTGCTTTACCCTATCTAAGAGGTCTTTTTTAACTGAACGTTCTTTTTGTAATGCAGCACGCTGTGTTTCTATTTGTGCTGATTGACCAATGGCCTGCTCCAATACGCGTTTGCTTTCTGTTAAACGCTCTTGATCGGTCGCTTGGTCCTCAACGAGCTGATTAATATCAGCCTCTAGCTCTGCCAGCCTTTGCGTCGCCATCTCCAGTTTTGAACGCTGTTCATTTATCTGCATCCACAACTGCGACACTTGCCTCACCACACTGCCTTCTTGTTGGCGCAACTCAATACCTTGCTTCTCGAGCTCAGACACCTCGTCTCGAGCCTTTATTAACCAACCTTCTTTATCTAAAACATTAGTCGACACCACGTGCAATTGTTGCGTTAACTCTTTTTTCTCTTTTTCTAGCGCCAAGGCACTATCTTTTTGCGCATTATGCTGAAAATAAATACTATCCACATGCAGCCAAACACACTCTTTAGTGATAACTGATTCATGCTCTTTTAATTCATTCATTAAGGCTTTTGCCTGCTCCAGCGTTTCAGCAAAATGAACATTTTTCAGCAAAGCCATTGCGGGTAAATCAGAGGTAATCAGGTTCGCTAACGACGTTTTACAAGGTAATTGTTGAGACTTAACCGTTGTATCAAAGAATGTTAAGCCATCAACTGGGTATTGCATGCCAGCATCAACGACAGCATCCATACCCTCAGTACAAATTGCCTGTAACCTTACCCCCAAGACTGTTTCTATTGCTTTTTCCCAGCCAGTTACCACGTCTATTTTCTCAATTAACTTAGGTGCTTGCGCTAAGCCTAGGCCCTTTAACCACTGCCTTTCCGTTTCATCTGGCTCACCTAAACTAGAGCGCTGCAAGACAGTTATTGATTCAACCCTTGCCGTTAAACGTGACTTTTCAGCACGCAAGTCGGCTAAAAGCTCACTTTCTTGATGAATTAACGACTGCATGCTAGCCATTTTTTCGCGATTCTCTTGCACTGCCGATTGACTCTTTTGTTGCTGAGATTCGGACAGAGCATGTTGTTTTTCAAGGTCGCTTAAGTCAACACGTTCCAAAGCTTCCTGAAGTGTTTTTTGCTCGTTTGTAAACTTAGATAATTGTTTCGACGCTTGCAAAAGTTGTCTGTCAAGCTGAGCTATTTTAGCGTTTTCAACATCAATGCTTCTTTTAGGCTCGGCTACTCGATAAGTAAATTCATCCCATGATTGCTGCCAATCTGCCATTGCTTGTTCTTGATCAGCTAGCGTTTTATTCGCTGTTTCTAACCGTTGCTTTACCTCAACCAGTTCAGCTTCACTTTTCTTAATGGCATCATTTGTTTCTGCCAATTTTCTATCACCTTCGTCTTGCTCTTGTGTCGACAGCGTCAGCAATTTGCTAACATTTTCCAATTCTGACTCATGCTGTTTTTTTAAGCTTTGTTGGTGCTGCAGAGCTTGTTCAACCTTGGCGATCTCTGACCCGGTCGCATAAAACTCCGCCTGAACTTCGCCGAGCTGTTTCTGCTGCAGACTATGCTGCTCACGTTGCTGCTCTATATTTTTTTCCAGCTCTCGCTGTGCAGCTAGCGTCTGCTCCACTTTTAATTCAAGCAATTTAATGGCTTTAAGCTGCCCCTCATCTTGCTCATCAAGCCGCTGCCAACGTAATGCCAATAACTGTGCTTTAAATTGACGCTCTTCTGCTTTTAAGAGCTTGTAACGTTCGGCCGTAGTGGCCTGACGCTTTAAATGACGACATTGCTTTTCAATCTCATCACAAAGATCAGCGATACGCTCCAAATTTTCTCGGGTACGGCGCATTCTATTTTCAGTATCACGACGTCGCTCTTTATATTTCGAGATGCCGGCCGCTTCTTCAAGGAACACACGCAGTTCATCTGGTTTCGCTTCTACCAAGCGTGAAATGGTACCTTGTTCAATAATTGCGTAACTACGTGGCCCGAGCCCAGTACCCAGAAATAAATCTGTAATATCCTTACGCCGACAGCGCGTGCCATTTAAAAAGTATACCGATTGCCCTTCCCGATTCACTTGTCGCCGCAAGGCTATTTGTTGATAGCCAGCAAATTCACCTGTTATGGTGGCATCGGTATTATCAAAAATAAGTTCGACAAATGCTTGGCCAACCGGTTTACGCGTTGTTGAACCGTTAAAAACCACATCAGCCATTTGGTCACCACGCAGATGCTTTGCTGAACTTTCACCAAGCACCCACCTAACGGCATCAATCACATTTGATTTACCACAACCATTAGGCCCAACAATACCGACCAAATCACTAGAAAAAGGAATGGTCGTTGGATCAACAAATGATTTAAAACCGGATAGTTTTATTTTTTCCAAGCGCATCGAATAACAATACAGGAATGTACTTTTTTCACAAAGAATACTGGTAAATTTAGCCGATAAAAAAGCCGATTAACACCCTTCGCTTTATATTCAATGTAAAATGCGCTTTTAAAGACAACATCAATGATATTTTAATGAGCACACAACCTAATACCGACTTAGAAACCTTTCCTAACCCAAATACTGAGCGTGACTACACGATCCGCATAGACACCCCTGAGTTCACTTGCTTATGCCCAAAAACGGGACAACCTGATTTTGCAACACTGACGCTTGAGTATGTGCCTAACGAAAGCTGTATCGAACTAAAATCCTTTAAACTTTATATTTGGTCTTACCGAGACAAAGGCGCCTTCCATGAAGCGGTAACCAACTCCATTTTGGCAGACTTGGTTAAAGCCTGTGAGCCACGTTTTATGCGCCTTTCAGCCGAGTTTAATGTACGAGGTGGTGTTTATACCACGGTCGTCGCTGAACATAAGGATAGTAACTGGGAACCTAGCACGCCTGTGCAACTTCCGTAAAAAAACGAACGGACTTTTCTGCATCAAGGCCAGCATTCAGTTTCAATTCATCACTAAGTCTTATCCTTTAACTGCACATTAACAGAACTGCTTTTGCAGTTAAGGATAAGATGATGAAATCACTACATATTATTTCCGCTATTATTTTTTGTTCTTTGTTAACAATAAGCGCGGACACGTTAGCTGACAGAAGACATTCTGATCGCTCAGATCATACCGATCGTAACACTGGCTTTTCAAGCCACCATAACAAGCACTATTCACATAATAAACACCCAAACGGCTACTCGACAAAGCAACATTGGAAGGCAAGAAAACATTCGAATAAACATTCACAGCATAATTACCGCGACCGCCGTTATTCAAACTATAACAACCACCCTAAGTATTATAATTATAACAGTTACCGGCCAAAGCATTATCACTACAATAATTACCAATCAGGCCATCGGTTTAATAATGCCTTAAACCGTCTTAATTACTACAACCCAGGACTCAACCTGTATTTAAAATTTTAGCCCCTTCCCTTGTGAGATTTATATCTCACATACTTAAAAGGCGGCCATTTGGCCGCCTTCTTTTTAGCATTGAAAAAGAACTTTACTTTTTACAATAAAGATTGCAGTAATTTATTTAAGCGGTGTACAAATGTTGCCGGGTCTTCTAACTGACCACCCTCACTCAACAACGCTTGTTCAAATAACAAGTTCGATAAGTCAGCAAAGCGCTCATCATCCGCTTCATCCTTTAGGCGTTGAATAAGTGCATGGTCTGCATTGATTTCGAAGATTGGCAAACTGGTCGGCATGTCTTGGCCTGCCGCTTTCATAATGCGCTCCATGTGTGCGCCCATCTCATGTTCATCTGCAACCAGACAAGCAGGTGAATCGGTTAGCCTTGAACTAACACGCACATCCTTAACCTTACCATCTAACGTGCTTTTGATTTGCTCAAGCACGCTGTTTAGCGATTCATCCTCTTTCTTATCATCGGTCTTTTTATCCGCTTCATCCTTATCTGATGAATCCAGATCAAGATCACCCTTAGCGACTGATTGTAAAGACTTGCCGTCAAACTCTGGCATATGCTGAACTAACCATTCATCAACATGGTCGGTCAATAACAGCACCTCAATACCTTTCTTTTTAAACACTTCAAGGTGTGGGCTATTTTTAACAGTTGAGTAGGCACTTCCCGTTAGGTAATAAATTTTGTCTTGGCCTTCTTGCATATTTTCAATATAAGAAGCCAAGGTTACGGTTTGTTTACCCTCAGTTTTTGTGGAAGCAAAACGTAATAATTTAGCAATCCGGTCTTTATTTTTTACATCTTCGATAGGCCCTTCTTTCAAGACTGCGCCAAACTCTGCCCAGAAGGTATCAAATTTTTCAGGGTGGTTTTTAGACAATCCTTCAATCAACGATAATATTTTTTTAACCGCGCCGGCTTTTAATAGATCAATCTGCTTGCTTTGCTGTAGTAGTTCACGCGAAACGTTAAGCGGCAGACTGTCTGAATCAATAATACCTTTAACAAAACGCAAGTAACGTGGCATTAATTCGCCACCTTCCATAATAAAGGTACGCTTTACATATAGTTTTACACCACTGGTTGCTTCTCTATCCCACATATCAAATGGTGCTTTTGCAGGCACATACAACAGCAATGTATATTCATTTTTACCTTCTACCTTACTATGTGTATAGGCAAGTGGGTCTTGATAATCGTGAAGTGTTTGTTTGTAAAACTCATGGTAGTCTTCTTCGGTTAAATCATTTTTTGCTTTTGTCCATAACGCTTTAGCACTATTAACGGTAATATCGTCTGGCTCATCTTCTTTCTCTTCATCCTTGTTTTCATTTTTCATCACAATCGGAATATCCAAGTGCTCAGAAAACTTATGAATAATGGCCTGTAGACGGTATGACTCTAAAAACTCGTCTTCACCTTCTTTCAAATGCAAAATAACATCGGTGCCTCGTGCCGCTTTTTCTACGGTTTCAATAGTGTATTCACCTTCACCTGATGATTCCCATTGAACGCCCATGCTTTTATCTTCGCCTGCTTTGCGTGTTACCACTGTCACTTTATCAGCTACGATAAAACCAGAGTAAAAGCCGACACCAAACTGGCCAATCATTTGGCTATCTTTGCCTTCATCACCCGTTAATGACTCAAAAAACTTTTTAGTACCTGAATGCGCAATGGTGCCGATGTTTTTCTTTACTTCCTCTACCGTCATACCAATGCCGTTATCGGAAATTGTTAGCGTTCGCGCCTCTTTATCAACTGACAAACGAACTTTCAGCTCACCATCGCCTTCATATAATTCTTCATTAGACAGTGCAGAAAAACGTAATTTATCTGCAGCATCTGATGCATTTGAGACTAATTCACGTAAAAAAATCTCTTTGTTGCTATAAAGCGAATGGATCACTAAATCTAATACTTGTTTCGTTTCCGCCTCAAAGCCTAGCGTTTGTTTTTCATTCTTTTCTATTGTTTCACTCATTAAAGTTACCTTTTATCCATCAAGTTTATTTGCAAATCCAGATATGGGGTCTTGCGAAATATTTTTCAAGCCTTCTCATCAAGGCCTTAAAATTTCATAACGCGAAATCAATCAGTAAGCCTATTAACAGCCCAGGCGCTGAGCAAAAACTGGCTTGATTAGCATTGCTTTACATATAAGACTATACTGATAAAAGATAACTATAAAAAAAATATCATGATCAGCTACCTTGTTACTATTCTCTTAACTTTACTGATGTTTGGCATGGGCCTTGGACTCACTATCCAAGATTTTAGCCGAGTTTTTACCATTCCAAAGGCCGCTTTGGCAGGCTTAATAGGGCAATTAATTATGTTGCCACTGCTTGGATTTATACTGTGTTATACATTAAATCTAAGTGGCGCTATAGCCATTGGCATTATGTTATTAACCCTATGCCCTGGTGGTGTGTTATCTAATATGTTTACCCTGATCGCACGAGGCGATTTAGCACTATCTGTCACGATGACCAGCATTTCCAGCCTAATCACCGTCTTTACGTTACCGGTTATTCTTAACCTAAGCATGATCTACTTTAACGATGAAACCATTCAGCTGAGTTTACCTCTTCTGAAAACAGCCAGCCAAATCATGTTGATTACCGTCATTCCTGTCAGCTGCGGCATGTTGGTATTACAATATGCGCCGCGCTTTGCGAAAGCCTCTAAACAATGGGTGCGAAGAGGCTGTGGTGCTTTCTTGCCTTTCCTGATTGTTGGGATTTTTATGCAAAACGGTGGGTCTTGGTTTGAACACTTCGTACAAGTGGGTCTATTAACTATCTGCCTGAATATCCTGTCTATATTACTGGGCTACGGTATCGCTAAATTTGCAAAACTTGAAAGGCCCCAAACCAAAACGCTTTCCATTGAAGTAGGTGCGCAAAATGCAATGCTAGGTGTCACCATTGCTATCAGCCCTTTTTTACTCAACAATGCCGATGTGGCGATGGTCCCTTCTATTTATGGGGTCACCATGGTTATCATTTTATGGCTCTACGCCTTAACGACAAGCAGAGTTGATAGGCTGCAAAAAGCTAACATATAACAGAACATTATCTGACTATTGGCTCGCCCATTCGTCAAATAGCAGACCTAAGTACATGTATTGAAAAGTTTTTACCGTACGGTTTCATCAGAAGCCTTACACAATAATGTGTTTATAGTATGTTAACCCGACTTAACAAAACCTAGATAACACAAATACAACTCGGCTTCATTCAAATAATCACTCATCACCCAGTCAGCACAAAGAAATATCAGTCTTTCTTGCTAACAACCTTTTGCCTATTGGCATATAAGCTGCCACCAATAATTAATACCATACCTATTAACTGGTAATCGTGCAGTACTTCGTCCAATAAAAGCGACGACAAGACGATTACATAAATTGGAACCATATTAAGGAATAATGACGCACGAGCTGGACCAATAATCATCACTCCCTTATTCCAAAACAGCAAAGACAGCACCGTAGGACCAATACCTATGAACACAACTGCCATAATAACCTCAGCATTGATAACCGGCTTAATAAGGTAATTGGCTTCATACACCCCCAACGGGATCACAATGAAAGTTGATAATAAAATACCCAAGGCTGTTACTACTAAAGGGGTAACCTTCGCCATTGCCAGTTTCGCCGCAATACTATAAACGGCCCAAATAAAAATGGACCCTAAAATAAATAAGTCACCCTTATTAAATCTCAACGCATAAAGGCTCTCCATGCTCCCTTTACTCAAAATAAATACCAAGCCAATAACCGAAACAAACGCCGCTATCCAATGTTGACGGCCTAACTTTTCTTTTAAATAAAACGCTGCTGCAAAAGCCACAGCAATCGGCGCTAGCGAATTAATCAAACCCACATTAATGGCCGTTGTATAGCGCAAACCAAAATACACGGTTGCTTGATAGGCAACTGTTCCCGACAATGCAATTAAAAACACCTCTTTCCAGCCGAGTAAGCGGGTCACTCCTTTAAGGTGCCCTGCTTGGTGCAGTAAAAACAAAAATATAAAGCTACCAATCAGCATTCTCACGCTCATGATGCTCCATGGACCTAAAAAGTCTTTTAAGTAACTGCCAAAAAAAACATTACCCCCCCATAAAATACTGGCAACATTTAAATACAGTAATGCTTTTATTGTTTCTTTATCCATGACTATCAATTCTTAAGTTGGCTCGACACCTTACACGCTACTTGCCTTATAAGCACTAAACAAATGCACCTAAGCCCTGTAATTTTTTTACCTCTAGCGTAGGCTGTCGATAGTTTTAATAACACGATATGCACCAACGAAGGTAGGGATTGCCACGTTATTTTCCTTTGCTGCTTCAATTAAAGGTAAAAACAAAGCATCTACTTCTGTCAATTTGCCATTAATAACATCTTCATGCATTGATGTCCGGATACCCCGACGCAAGGTTTTCATATGCACACCTAAATCAAGGCAAACTTGAACAGCATCCTCAAACGTAGCGTCATCCAATACTTTAAGAAAAGAAAAAGGCGCATAAAAATCCTGTGGAACATATCCCATTGCTTTGTAGGCACCAATTAATTCTTTGGCAATCGTTACATAGTGCTCAGCCCCTTCGCGTACTGAAATACCATCAGCGTAATCTAGCGCTGGGATTGCACTTAATGTACTGGCAGCCCAGGCCGACGCGCCAGATACCTGAACCGCTTTTTCCCATAAAACGTGATTAATATCGTCAACAGATTCTGCTTTTAAATTTGCCCCACTAAAGGCCTCGGCTAATAGCTCGGTTCGCTCTGTAGTGCCGCCATCAAGTTCACCAAAAAAGGCTGTTATTGGCGCGCTGACATGATTATTAACCTTCCCTGGCGCAAGCAAAGTACCCCCTTCAATCGTTGAGCCACCAATCACTTTTTCAACACCAAAACGTTCAATCAACAAAGCCTCTTTACCAACACCATTTTGCATCGTTAACGCACAGTTAACTTGATTAACTAAAACTTCGGCATCATTTAAGGCGGCCCGTGCATCTTTGGCCTTGGTTAATAAAATATAGTAGTCAATAACGCCTTCTACTTGATCCGGCACGGTAACAGCACGTAAATTATCCTTAATTAACATGTCACCTAAGCGCCCAACCATTTGCAGGCCTTTTTGACTGATAGCATCTGCATGTGCTTGCCGACCAATTAATGTTACTTGATGCCCAGATTTAGCTAAGTACCCCCCTATTACAGAGCCCAAACCGCCTGCGCCATGTATGCAAATATGCAATTTTTTTTTCATTATATTTAACTCACGCCCAATTCTTTTAATGTTGACTGAATACGCGCCTTTAGTGCAGGCGTACATTGCTCGATAGGGGGACGAATAGGCCCTGCTTTTAAACCAATCTCTTCAAACCATGCCTTCATACTAGCTAAGGCACTGGCATAGGTGAATGTTTGCACTACATCCCAAATAAACACTTCATTATAAAATTCTCGAATATCGTTTAACTGTGCACTTGTTTGATAAGCTTCTTCCCACTTGCCTGCTGCCGACAAGGCCATATAATCTTTGACGATATGACGTTTTTTGCCATACAAAATATAAGACAGCTCACCAAATACTGTTTGCCCACCCTTTCGCAGGTCATCACAAAAAACAGATTCAAACGGGTCAGCTACAATAAAATCAGGGCGAATGATGCTGCGAATTTTTAACGTTTCCACGCGATTCATAACGCCCTGTTTTGTTCCTACAACAGTCTCCAGGTCTGCCAAACGTTGTAGTAAATCCCAGCCGAGTACTTTGCCGGAAACCGGCGTTCTGTATAGCACAACCGCCAAATCCGAGCTATCGGTGATAAATTTAAACCAATTATAAATTTCATCATCACTTTTGAGTTGAACAACGGGGTTTATCACTTCTACACCGTCATAGCCAAGTACTTCTAGGCGCTTCATCTTTTCAATTGTTTGATAAGCACTGGGGTCCAATAATATTGAAAATAAGGGAATCCGCCCATTAACTGCTTCGGCAACCACCTCATGATAACGGTACCATTCGTCTAGCGTTGCATTCCAGCACTCGGCGATGAAACCACCCACTACTAGACCATCCACACCCATTTCAATAAATGCTTCAATATTTTCACGAATCCCTTCTTCATCAAAAGTAAAGTCATCATTCATTGGTGAAATAGGACACATAAACAAACCCTTAATGTGTTCATTCGCCCACTGTTTCGCTGTTTCTCTGCTGTAATTCATGCTCTTCCCCTGTTTAGTCTTTATTATTTTTTTAGCACTTCACAATTACATCTACCACTGTTTTTATTACTGCTTCACCATTACTCCTTTATTTGATATTTGCAAGGTGTTCTAACATCATAACCCCAGCTCATATTTAATCAATCAGCTTGACACTCCCTTACTGCAAGATTGAGCATTAAGCCATGGCCTACCCTTAAATATTTGCAGTAGTAAGAATTAAAAACGCGATGCTAATAATATTTGCTTTAAGCTTTTAATCCTTTAAATTTATATTACTATGATCTTCTGTCTTATAAAGCCGCTATAAAATCATGCACATTGAAAATAGAAAGCTTTTCAAACAACACGCGTTTATCAACGGGCAATGGGTAGATAGTACTGACCACCAAAGGCTTGCTGTTTATAACCCAGCAAATAATGAGCTTATAGGCCATGTCCCTTTGCTTACTGCAAAACAAACTCAAGACGCTATCTTATGCGCTCAATCTGCATGGGAAAAATGGCAAAAACGCCCCGCCAAAGACCGCTCTAGTATTCTAAGAAAATGGTTTGAATTAATTATCGACAATCAAGAAGACCTTGCTAGCATAATGACAACAGAGCAAGGCAAGCCTATCAACGAAGCACGTGGAGAAATATTATACGGAGCTAGTTTTGTTGAGTGGTTTGCTGAAGAAGCAAAACGAGTATACGGCGACACCATTCCCGCCCCCAGTAATGATAAAAGAATCATCGTCATCAAGCAGGCTATTGGCGTTGTTGCAGCGATCACACCTTGGAATTTCCCAAATGCGATGATCACACGTAAATGCGCACCGGCTCTAGCAGCTGGTTGCCCCGTTATCATTAAACCAGCATCGGAAACGCCCTTTTCTGCACTCGCGCTGGCTGAATTAGCCGATCAAGCTGGAATACCACCTGGCGTGCTCAATGTCGTCACCGGACAAGCCAGCACCATCGGTGAAGAACTAACATCAAGCCCCATCGTACGTAAACTCTCATTCACTGGCTCTACAGAGGTTGGCAAAACCTTAATGCGCCAATGCGCAGATACGATCAAAAAAATAAGCCTTGAATTAGGTGGAAATGCGCCCTTTATTGTCTTTGATGATGCCGACCTAGATGCCGCTATTGAAGGCGTGATGGCCAGTAAATTTAGGAACACAGGGCAAACCTGTATCTGTGCAAATCGAATATTTGTTCAAGACAGTATTTATGATGAATTTGCCGAAAAGCTAACTGCAACAGTACGTCAACTCACCGTTGCAAATGGTATTGAGCCGACCGCAGAGCAAGGACCTCTGATTAACACCGCAGCACTTGATAAAGTTAAAGAACACGTTGATAACGCCGTTCAATTAGGCGCTTCTGTGCTAACCGGTGGAGCGTCGCATGAATTAGGCGGGCTCTTTTTTCAACCCACGGTATTAAGCAATGTCTCTCCGGCGATGAAAATCACTCATGAAGAAACATTTGGTCCCGTTGCCCCGCTCTATCGCTTTACAACAGACCAGCAAGCCATTGAGCTTGCTAACGATACACCTTTTGGCTTAGCCGCTTATTTTTACTCACAAAACATTAAGCGTGTGTGGCAAGTTGCTGAATCGCTTGAAGTAGGTATTATTGGCATCAATGCGGGCATTATTTCATCAGAAGTCGCGCCATTTGGAGGCGTTAAAGAGTCTGGTATTGGCCGCGAAGGCTCTAAATATGGTATCGATGAGTTTGTAGAAATCAAGTATTTATGCCTAGGCAACATGTAAACAATTCGGGGCCAAGGTTAAAGTATTAATGTCGCTTTTACTCAGTCACCCATTATTGAAACTGCGATTAAATACAAGGATATTGTTCCAAGCTTAAGCTTTTTATCCCTCCTTCGCTTCGCACCACGCCCCTAACGTATTAACCCATGCAGGGTGATCATTAAGACACGGAATTAACTGTAACTCGCCCCCCCCTGCTTCCTTAAACACCTCGTCTGCACGAATGGCTATTTCTTCGAGTGTTTCTAAACAGTCTGTTACAAAAGCGGGGCAAATCACCAATACTTTTTTAACGCCAGATTGGGCCAGTTCACGCAAGCGGTCCTCTGTATTAGGTGCTAACCATTTAGCGCGGCCAAGCCGAGATTGAAAACTAACCGAGTATTTTTCAGGTGCTATTTGCGCCTGTTCTACAAAACATTGCGTGGTGCGCATCACTTGGTGGCGATAACAGGTTTTATGCGCTTCGCTTGGGCGCTGGCAACAATCTGCACTTTGCAGGCAATGTTGTCCCGTTGGGTCACGTTTTGTAATATGCGATTCGGGTAGGCCGTGATAACTAAAAACGATGTGATCGTAGGCTTGCTCTAAATAAGGCTGGGCGCTGTTTACTAAGGCATTAATATAGTCAGGTTGGTCATAAAACGGTGCAACAACGTTAAGCTTGATATTTAGATTGTGTTCTTTAATAACCCGCTCGGCTTCTTCAATAGAGGTGGTGACGGTACTATCGGCAAAATGTGGATACAGTGGGATATACAAAACTTCTTCTATACCGGCTTGTTGACTGAGCGCTAATAATTCCGTCTCAATACTGGGCTTACCATAGCGCATGGCCATTGCAACAGGCATATCTAGTTGAGTTTGCAATGCGTTTTTAAGCCGCTCTGATAAAACAATCAACGGCGAACCTTCATCCATCCAGACACTTTTATAAGCTTCAGCAGAAGCTTTTGGCCGCGTTGGCAATACAAATAGGCTAACAATCATTCGGCGCAATAACCACGGTAATTGAATAACGTGGGGGTCCATTAGAAATTGGTTTAAATAGCGCCGAACTGAGGCTGTATCGGTATTGTCTGGTGATCCTAAGTTAGCCAATAATACTGCTTTGTTTGTCATTATGTCGTCCGCTGTTAGTGTTTGGTTTGTAAAATATCTGTTAACGCTGTTTGTAAATCAGAATAAGCAAAGTTAAAACCCATTGCATGAGCTTTCTCGGGAATGGCTCGTTGCCCTGTTAATAATAAGCCAGACATTTCACCTAATACGCCTTTAAGTAACCAAGCAGGGATTGGAATAAACGCATAACGATGTAGGGTCTGCGCTAAGGTTTTGGTAAATTCATCGTTACGTACTGGGTTAGTAGAGCACGCATTAAATGGCCCTTGGGCTTGCTCGTTATCAGCAAGGAACGCCAGCAAGCGTACCATATCGTTAATATGCACCCAAGGCATGTATTGTTGACCAGAGCCGAGCTTTCCCCCAAGGCCTAATTTGAAGGGCAACAGCATTTTATGTAAAAAGCCACCCGTTGATGCTAACACTAAGCCGGTTCGTATAGTGCACACGCGTACACCAAATTCTTTGGCGCGCAGTGCTTGTTGCTCCCATGCCTCACACAATTGGTGGGTGTATTCATCCACAAAATCACTGTGCTCTATTATTACCGTGTCTTTGCCATTGCCATACCAGCCGATGGCCGAACCACTGATTAAACAGTCTGGCGCGGTTTTGCGCTGGGCGATCCAGTCAACAAGCTGTTGTGTTAGCTCAATTCGGCTTGCTTCCAGCAAGGCTTTGCGTTTTTTTGTCCATGGCTTATCGGCAATGGGTTCGCCTGCTAAATTGAAAACCCAATCAATCGGTGTCTCATTACTAATATCGCTTAACGACTGAATACCTTTAACCTGTTGGCCGCATTTAGCGGGCACTGTGTCGGGCTGCCGACTAAGCACGGTGACCTGATGCTGCCGGCTTAGCAATAATTTACACAAAGCCGAGCCAATTAAGCCTGTACCACCAGTTATAAGAACATGTTTCATAGAAATGACCTTTAATTGATGGCTTTATAATGGCATATATTTGTACAAAATAACATCCTTGTACAACTTTTTATAAGCTGCTATTCTTGCTTACAGTTTATAAGGGATATTAACAATGAAAATAAAAGTAGGAATTAGCAGTTGCTTGCTGGGTAATGAGGTGCGTTTTGACGGCGGTCATAAGCACTCTCGTCTTTGTACCGATAGTCTCTCTCGCTATTTTGAGTTTGTACCTGAATGCCCTGAAGTGGCCAGCGGCATGTCTATTCCTAGAAAACCCATCCGCCTTATTGGCGAGGTACAGGCGCCTAAGGTGGTGGCTGTTCACGATAATAGCGTAGATTACACCGATCAGCTAAAGACATACAGTGAACATAAAGCGCAACAACTAGATGAATTATGCGGTTATGTATTTATGCAGAAGTCCCCAAGTTGCGGGGTGTTTCGGGTCAAAGTTTATCAAGAAGGTGGTTATCCTGCGGCTGAACCCGGTCGTGGGGTTTATGCTAAAGCCGTTATGCAGGCTAATCCATTATTACCCGTTGAAGAGTCTGGCCGATTAGAAGATGCAGTGCTAAGGGAAAGCTTTATCACGCGGGTTTATGCCTATCACAATTGGCAACAACTCAAGAAACAAGGGTTGAGCCATCACGCTATTCTAGAATTTCATGCGAGTTATAAGTATTGCTTAATGGCACGTACCCCTACGCATTATGTGGAGCTTGGGCAGCTGCTAGCTGATGCGGGCAGGTACGATATTGATGATTTGGCTGAGCGCTATTTTAGTTTGTTAATGGAAAATTTAAGCGTTCTTGCCACCCGTAAAACGCATACCAATGTGTTAATGCACTTACAGGGTTATTTGAAAAAAGTGTTATCCGCTAAAGAGAAACAAGAGCTAGGTAACCTTATTGAACAATACCGTACTCATCAGGTGCCGCTAATTGTGCCCATTACCTTGCTGAAGCATCATTTTAATAACCACCCCGACCCTTACATTGAAAAGCAGGCATATTTGCAACCTTACCCAGACGATTTGAGTTTACGTAATGCCATCTGAAAAAAACTATACGATTGGTCATGTTAGCCAACAAACCGGGGTAGCCTCGGTCACCTTGCGCGCATGGGAGCGGCGTTATGGCTTAATTAAGCCAGAAAGAACAGCGAAGGGCCATCGCGTGTATAACGAAGGCAATATTCAGGATATTCAACACATATTGTCGTGGCTAAACCGTGGTGTAGCGATCAGCAAGGTGGCTACTTTGCTTGCCAGCGGTAAGTCATATGCTGCGGCTGAGCCGGTTGCTGAACAATGGTTGGTCGCGCAAAATGAATTGCTGTCGAGCATCTCAGAGCTTAACAAGCCTGGTGTAAACCAGATGCTGGACCGATTAAACAAATCAGTGCCGTTTATTACACTCTGTGAATACGTCTACCACCCTTTGCAGGCAACATTAGCCCAGCGCTGGCAACGGCAACCACTGGGTTATCAGCTGGAACAACAGCTATGGCAACAAAGTTGGCAACGGCAAACGTTAATAATGACCTTGCGTACAGAAAAACAAAAGCCACAAGGGCATTGCTACCTAGCAAGCCTAGACCTTAATGGGCCATCATTGGGCTATTACTTGCTGCATAGCCTGCTTTTGCAAAGCGGCCTTCGTGTTAATGCCTTTGGTAAAGTTGAGGATTTAGCGGGTTTAACACGCTTACATAATAATGCTGAATGGCCATTAATAGTGTATGCAGATCAACGCCTAGAGCAAACAGCATTTAAGCCGTTAGCTAAACTTGGCGCGTTGTGGAAAGACGATATTATCTGCCTTGGCTTGGCATCGGATATTCACCATGAGCAATTAACTAGCCTGGGTATCGACTTTGTCGGCGGGCAAAGCAGTGATGCTTGGCGATCGGCTGTGATGAAAACTTGGCTAGAAAAAACAAAACGCTAATGTCGGCACAGCATGAATTAGTTTGGTTTCGTAATGATTTGCGCACCATTGATAACCCTGCGCTTTACCATGCTTGCCAATCGACACAGCCGGTTATTGCAATATATATTGCCACACCACAACAATGGCATCAGCATGATGATGCTGCGGTAAAACTGGACTTTTGGCACCGCAATCTCGTTCAACTTGAAAAAGAGTTAGCTGAGCTAAATATTGAATTGCACTTTTTTCAGCATGATAACTACCAGCAAATTCCTGATTTAATCGCCACTATTTGTCAGCAGTGGGCTGTAAATCAAGTGCACGTTAACGCGGAGCTGGCCGTTAACGAAAGTCAAAGAGATGCAAACGTTATTGAACGATGCCAAGACATTGGCGTGGCCTATCAAGAGCATCACGACCAATTGCTGCTTCCACCAGCAAGTATACGGACTAAAACCGGCACGCCGTATAAAGTATTTACAGCGTTTTCAACACAAGCTCGGCAGCGGCTTGCGACCCCGCCTAGCCTCTACCCTGTACCTAATCCTTGCAAAAAAATAAGCGACAACGCAACGAAGAGGTTGAGCGGACAGTGTCAGTTTGCAGACATACACTGGCCAACGGTTTCAAAAAAAATACAAACCTTTTGGCCTGCCGGTCAACAGCAAGCCTTAACTCGATTGACTGAATTTTGTCAGCAGCCTATTCAACACTACAAAACCGATAGGGATACGCCATCGTTAGCTGGCACCAGCCGACTTTCGCCGTATCTAGCCAGTGGAATACTCTCCGCTGCACAATGTTGGCACGCAACCTTGCATTGTGAAATGAGTGATGGCGTACATATTTGGCAAAACGAATTGCTGTGGCGTGAATTTTATAAACACACCCTGATTGATTTTCCGCAAGTGTCTAAACATAAGCCCTTGAAGCTGCAAACAGAGCAGATTGAATGGCGACATGATAAAGAGCAATTAGCGGCATGGCAGAACGGTAAAACGGGAATCCCCATTGTTGATGCAGCCATGCGGCAGCTATTAACAAGGGGGTGGATGCATAACCGTTTGCGGATGATAGTGGCTATGTTTTTAACGAAACATTTATTGATAGACTGGCGCTTAGGTGAGCGTTGGTTTATGCAACATTTAATTGATGGTGATCTGTCGGCAAACAATGGGGGCTGGCAATGGTGTGCCTCAACAGGCTCTGATTCGGTGCCTTACTTTAGAATTTTTAATCCGGTCACTCAATCACAACGGTTTGATCCAAAGGGTGCTTTTATTCGCCATTACCTGCCAGAGCTGGCACACTTATCAGATAAAGACATTCATTTACCCAGCGCCAAGAATAGACCGGAGAATTACCCTAGCCCGATTGTTGATTTAAAGCGGGGTCGCTTAAGAGCGCTGTCTGCTTTTAAAGGTGTATAGTCACTCTATGTTTAGAAAAAAAACCATAGCTTATCTTTTTTTCAGTGTTGTTTTTATCCTGTCCGGATGTGTTGGCATACCAGAGGGGGTAAAACCGGTTGAAAATTTTCAGCTTGAACGGTACTTAGGAACATGGCATGAAATTGCGCGGCTAGACCATTCTTTTGAAAGAGGGCTTAGCAAAGTTACCGCAGACTATAGCTTAAGAGAGGACGGTGGTATTAATGTTGTCAACCGTGGGTTTTCTGCCGAAAAAAGTGCCTGGCAAGAAGCCCAAGGTAAAGCTTATTTTGTGAATGACGCCGATGAAGGGCATTTAAAGGTATCATTTTTTGGCCCCTTCTATGGTTCGTATATTGTTTTTGAGTTGGATACCGTAGGCTATCAATATGCCTTCATATCGGGCCCAGATAAAGACTACTTATGGTTGTTAGCAAGAACGCCTACCGTTAAACCAGAGGTGATAGACCAGTTTATCTCAATGTCAAAATCTATTGGATTCGACACCTCAGCGTTAATTTTCGTTCACCAGTAATTACCTTATATATTTTAAAGAGACCTGACATGAGCCAGCATGATGAACTACCTACCGAGCACCACGACCCTTTAATTTCCATTTTGCATAAGGCAATAAAAGTGGCCATAAAAATACTGGCTGTATTAATGGTGCTGGTTATTTTTTGGGGAGTCGCCGATGTTTTTTATGTGATGTATAAGCAACTGCTAGCGCCTCCTTTCTTGTTGCTTAGCTTGTCAGATATATTTAAGACCTTCGCTGCTTTTTTAGCGGTTTTAATCGCGATAGAAATTTTCCAAAATATTGTGCTTTACTTAAGGACTGATGTATTTCCGCTAAGGTTAGTCGTCGCAACGGCTATGATGGCAATGGCTAGGAAAGTTATCATTATTGACTTTAAGTTTGTCGACCCTATGCATATGTTTGCTCTAGCGAGTATTATTCTGGCTTTAGGTATCACTTACTACTTGCTAGGAAAGAATCATGATGAGACTGTTACATCATGAATGCACTATTACTAGTTGCGCATGGTAGCCGACGCAAACAATCGAATGATGAGGTAGTCCATCTAGCTGAAAAGCTTAAAAAGAACTGCGGTGAACAATACGATATTGTTAAGCCGGCATTTTTGGAGCTAAGCGATATATTGATTCCTGAAGGTATTGAGCAGTGTATTGCAGAGGGTGCAACATCAATTACCGTTTTGCCTTACTTTCTTAATTCTGGTCGGCATGTGGTGGAAGATATACCTAATATTATTAATAGGTGTACAGCTCAGCATGCAAACATCAATATTAGCCTTTCGCCTCACTTAGGCGCTTCTGATTTAATGGTGGATTTATTGATTTCAACCGCGGTTAACTCGACATTAGTGAGCGCTTAAGTGGCCAGCGGTCTTTTTTTAATAAAAGCAACAAACAGCACGGCCCAAAAAACAGCACTTAATAGAGTAAATTCAACCGGCATCTGTATGCTGACAGCGGACAGTTTGCTGGCAGCCCAATATGAAGCTGGGCCAAATAAGCCTCCCAATAAAGCGGCAACCTTTAGCTTACCGCTTAACCAGCGGTAACACTGTTCAAACGTAATAGAAAAAAGCAGCCAAAGCAACACTAACCAAAAAGGTAGAGTCGGGCCATCAGCAGCAAACTGAATAAACTCAAGTTTGGCTAAACTCCAATCTGCCAGGCAACCGCTTATAAACATTAAAAGCTTCGGCAAGGCGTACGATAAATAGTCTTTTTGCTTTGTCTTATATAGGTCGAGCAGCAAATAAAGCAAAACCAAAGCGATTGAGACTAAGTAAAGCAAACTGTCGTGGCATGAAACGAGGACTAGCCAACCAGCCTGAAATAATAAAACTGTTTGCCACAGGTTGATTGTTATGTCTCCAGTGCTACTAACGACATTGGAACCCGCGCCATAGGTTTAACTAAATGCAACTGCGATACACTAATTACCTGTTCTTTAAATCCACCTTCGCAATAACTGAAATAATATTCCCACATCCTAATGAACTCATCACTAAAGCCTTGTGCCTTTACCTCTTGAATATTATTTTTAAACGATTTGTTCCATTCATTTAACGTTCTTGCGTAATGCATACCGAAGTCATCCATATTGGTCATTCGCAAATCACTCGATTTAGTTAGGCTGTGGCTAATCGCGTTAATAGACGGTATACAACTACCAGGAAAAATATAGCGCTTTATAAAGTCGACATCTTTTTTTGCGCTATTAAATCGCTGGTCACTAATAGTAATGGCTTGAATAAGCATCTCACCATCGTCTTTTAAAAGCGCACTACATTTTGAAAAGAAGGTGTCAAAGTATTGATGACCTACCGCTTCGATCATTTCTATTGACACTAACTTATCATACTGCCCTGTCAGCTCACGATAGTCTTGTTTTAATAGCGTAATCTTGTTGCTTAAACCCGCATTGTCAATTTGTTGTTGTGCATAGGCGTACTGTTCTTCAGAAATTGTAGTTGTGGTGACATGGCAGCCATAGTGTTTAGCCGCGTACATCGCAAAACCACCCCAGCCTGTGCCAATTTCAATCACTTGATCTTCTGGCCTTAACTTTAAACGAGTACAAATTCTTTCTAATTTATTGGCCGAGGCTTGCTCCATTGTGTTATCTGGTTGATAAAAAATACCCGATGAATACATCATCGTTGGATCCAGAAATAGCTTAAAGAAATCATTACCGAGGTCGTAGTGCGCAACGATATTACTTTTACTTCCCTTATGCGTGTTCTTGTTTAACCAGTGAAATGCTTTTTTAATGGGGCTTGTAAAGCTCGCCAAACCTGTCTCCATTGAGTCCATAACAGATTGGTTTAACGCAAATAGCTGAATAACCTTGGTTAGATCAGGTGTGCGCCAGTAATCATTTATATAAGATTCGGCAGCCCCTATGCTACCGCCTAAAGCGATATACCAATAAAATTCGTTATTTAAAACGTTTATTTCTACGACTAAATCACTGCTTTTATCACCCATAAAATGGTGTGTTTCCCCACTGTCGGTCAACGTTAGTTGCCCATACTGAAGGTGATTTAGCTGTTTAAATACAGCTTTTTTCAACACCTTGCTAAACAAAGTGCCTCTGCGATGAGAGGCTTTATTTTCTAAGTGTTGTGTTAGTTTTCTTACTGATGCTGATTTGCTCATGTCATCCTCAAATTATCATTGTTAGGTTACTATCGAGTCTATTCATTACTTAGTGTTATGCGTTTTGGGGTGATCATAAAAAGGTGTTTTTCTTAACCATAACTTTAATGATTGCCAGTAAATACCAACTATTACTTGCCACGTCATCAAAGGGAACGTTACGAGAGCAGCGCATAAATTTAACGAATTAATTTCTTTGTGTCTTAATGACAAATTAACATCAAAGAACGTCTCGTCATCCTGCGTGTTTTTCATATAAACAGCTAATTTTTCACTCGGCGTATTAAAACGCCAAAAATAGCGCATACCCATCGGCAAAAATGGCGATACATGAAATGTTTTTTCAAACTCACTTCTAACCACTTTAGAGGGGCTATTGCTTGCGTGGGACGACCTATTATCTAAAACATAACAGTGCCTTTCATTCCACGGCGTGTTATTAATTTGCGCGACTATAAAATCAAGCGTTTCACCATCTTCGTTAAAGCAATAATAAAAAGAAACTGGGTTGAAGCAATATCCAAAATAAGACAGATGTGTCAGTAACCTAATGGGCCCTTTCGGAACAACGCCTAACTGTGCTTTAACTTCATGTTTAACCGCCGTTTTTATACAGCCGTTTTCATCCGCTAAATATTGTTGAGTCTGGAAGCTAGCGACATTTGGTTTATTTAAGGACCAGAGCCAAAATCGATCAAACAACGTCGGTAATTCATCAAGGTCTAAATACAACATAAATATAGTGTATTGAAATTCGTTTTCTTTCGGCTTAAACCGCCGATGTCTCACTCGGCCAGTAAATATTTTACTGTTCACCGAGCACATCTCTATTGAAGTCTTTAAGTGCTTGCAAGGCACTAACAACGCCATCTTCATGAAACCCATATCGCCAATAGGCACCACAATAATAGGTACGATTTTGGCCGTTTAATTCGCTGTGTTTTTGTTGTGCTTTTACACCGTCTACACTAAAAAATGGGTGCGTGTATTGAAGTACTTTAATGATTTTTTTGGGGTCAATTGCTGCGGTATTATTAAGTGTGACATTAAAGGTGTAATCACTTTTAAGTGACTGCAAAATATTCATATTGTAGGTCAATGCGACGCGCTCTTTTTTCTCTTTCAACAAGTGATAATTCCAAGCACCCCAAGCTACTTTACGTTTTGGCAATAAGCTTTCGTCATAATGTAAAACAACTTCATTATTGATGTAAGGAATAGCACCCAACACCTCGTTTTCTAATGGGGTTGGTTCTGCTAAGGAACTTAGCGCTTGGTCACTATGTGAGGCTATAAAAACATAATCGAAACGCTCTTCTTCATAGCCGGTCGCTTTTACAAATACACCACCTGCTGTCCTGCGTACATTTTCAACAGGTGCTGACAAGCGGATCTTGTCTTTATGTCCAGCGATAAGGGGTTTTAAATATTCCGAAGAGCCGCCCTTAATAACAAACCATTCGGGACGAACATCGACCGATAACATGCCATGGTTATGAAAAAACTGCACAAAAAAACGTGCTGGAAAGGCAAACATACTATCGTGGTCGGTTGACCAAATTGCAGCTCCCATAGGTATAATATAGTCATGTATAAACTCCTTACCGTATTGATTATTATATAAATAATCACCTAGCGATATTGAGTCTGTATCGTCTGCTAGCAGGCTAAGGCTTTCTTTATTAAAACGTAATATTTGTTTTATCATCCGATAAAAACGGGGTCTAAATAGATTCCTACGTTGCGCGAATAGAGCATTCAGGTTAGTCCCATTATATTCAAGACCTGTACGCTGATTTTGAACGCTAAAACTCATCTTGCTTGATTGATAGGGCACCTCCAATTCTTTTAATAAGTTAATAAAATTAGGGTAGGTCTTTTTATTAAAGACGATAAACCCCGTATCAATGACTTGCTTCTCACCACCTAGCTCAACCGTGTGTGTATGTGTATGCCCACCGGCATAGTTTTCAGCTTCAAAAACGGTAATATCATGTTTTTTATTTAAGTGGTATGCCGCCAAATTACCTGATATACCTGTACCGACAACAGCAATTTTCATCAGCTTGACTCCGGCACGGTTTTACTTAATATTTTTGCTGCCAAGCCTGCGGGCAGGCACGATACAAATTTCAAGAAATAGGTAAACCGTTTAGGAAAATGGATTTCTGTTGTTTGTTTCATTAACTGTTTAACAATTGTATGTGCGGCTTCATCGGTGCTTACCCTAAATGGCATATCGAAGGTGTTTTTATCGGTTAAGGGTGTTTTAACAAAGCCAGGGCAGATCCAGCTGACCGCTATGTTTTTTGGAGCCAACTCTATTTTTAAGCCTTGAAATAAGTTTCTAATAGCCGCTTTACTCGCTGAATATGCTTGCCCTGAAGGCAGACCTTGCCACCCAACGCTAGAACTCATACCTACCAAATACGCATTTTCAGATTCTTTTAATAGCGGTAAGGCCGCTTCAATTCCCCTTATCATAGTGAAATAGTTGGCCTCTATCATTCGTTCAAACGGGGCTGCTGAGAAATGATAAGCATCAACATATTCAGCCGTCCCTGCATTAAAAATAACGCAGTCTAACCCTCCCGCTGATGCTTTAATGTCAGCCACGATGTTTTTATTAACATCTGCAGATGTTAAATCGCCGGGCAAAATGGTTATTCTTTCCTTGCCGGAAAAGTTTTCGCTTAATTTTTCGGTATTTCTCGCGCTGACAAATACATGAGCACCTTTTTCATGCAGTTGATCAGCTAAGCATCTCCCAATTCCGCTGGAAGCACCCGTCACCCATACTTTTTTACCGTTAAAATCGTAGGCCATTAGAGCCTCCGTTTAATGAGTCTGATGATGTTTCTAATCAGCGGTATTTGCTCGTACAGCATCTGACCAGCATCATAGTAATCTCGGTGATAGCTTATTTGCCCTTCCTCGTTGGTTTTTAAGTGTGTCATACCAGGCACAATATAGGGCTTTCCTCCGTTCATTTTTGAATGGGCCAAGGTCATATCCCAGGTTATGAAATGACTGTTTTTATCCGATGTGACTTCTTCGAAATCAAAAGAAATGGAAGAAACATTGTCATATAAACCTGCAAAATAAACCGTTAAATTATCGATCCCTTCAATTGTATGTAAGGGGTCGATAAAGGTAATATCTGCACTATAAAGGTCTGTTAATAACTCAAGATTATCTTTATTGAGCCGTTGGTAAATTTGAGTAAAGTCTTCAATTATCATCACTATTTCCTTTTAAATTCTTTTTGAACCTCAATCGGAATGGGTTTTAAATCCCAAACTAAGCCGCACCAACTCATTACTTTTAGCAGATAGAATGTCACATCAACTTCCCACCATTGGAAACCTTGCCGAGCGCTTCCTGGGTAAAAGTGATGGTTGTTATGCCAGCCTTCGCCGAGTGTGATAATTGCTAAGAGTGCGTTATTACGGCTGTCATCAGGTGTATCGAAACGTCGGCTACCGAAACAATGTGCCAGTGAATTTATCGTGTAAGTGCCGTGATATAAGGCAACTGTTGATATAAAGAAGCCCCATATAACCATTTGCGCGCCTGTTGTTTCTAGCTGAGGGTAATACGTTTCCATCAGAAAGCCGGCGCAATACAGGGTAACTATTAGTACCAAAGGTGCCGTTATATCGAATCGATCAAGCCACCTAAGTTCCGGGAACTTATTAAAGTCTTTCACCTTATCAGTTTTTGTTTGCAAGTTTTTGGGTGCTAAGAACCAAAGGCAATGACTCCAAATGAAGCCTTGTAACCGCGGTGAGTGTGGGTCACCTTCTTTATCAGAAGCCTGATGGTGAACTCTATGATGTGAGGCCCACCACAATGGGCCTCGTTGCGCCGCACTGGCTCCCATAAATGCAAAAAAGAATTGTATAAAACGTGACGTTTTAAACAATTTATGTGAAAAATATCGGTGGTAAAAACCAGTAATAGCAAACATTCTGACTAGATATAGAATGATTGCGCTCCAAAGAGCTACCCAACTGAACCCGACCCAGACGACAGCGAATACCATTAAATGCATAAAAACGAATGGGGTGACTTGAGCCCAGCCCAATTTATTCGAGTCTTTAGTGGCAACTGAATCCAAACCGGATTGGGTATCGAACCATACAAGCATCGGTTTTAAGCGGTTTAGCAAACGCATTTATAACACTCCAGCCTCAATACAGTTTTCTAGCTTACTTGCATTCTGCTGAAGACTCTCGGTTTTTTGAATAACGATATCAATTCGGCCCAAATTAACACCCCATTTAGTTATTTCTGTAGAGCCCATAAGCGTCGAATCATCAACTAACGTTAACCAATCATCCATTTCGACAATATATTCAGAGTTATCAATGTTAATTTTCAGCTGATACTTCAAATTCAGGCTATCGCCAAATACTTCACCGTTTGCAATACCAATGACATCACCGGCCGTACCGGACCAACCTTCAGCTGTTTTATCAAACACCCAGTTACGTTCTTGGCGTTCTCCATCATCAAATAGAAAAACTTCTTCTAAGATAACTTGATTGGCAGAATGAGAGGCAACAATATCAGCTGCAAATTTTCGATTAATTTGACCATTTCTTGATTTCACTAAGCCTTTTGCGCAGAGGTTTCCTTGAAAAAAAGATTCAAACTTAAAATCAGGTGTTTTATCGCGGTAACGCTCGGCATCTATTGCGCAACCATTGATTAAAAAAACACTAAAGATCAAACACAGTACTTTCATCGACACCTCAAATTTCTGGGACATATTTACTTGTACGTAAAAAATTGCCAATTAGATTAAATTTATTTTTTTGATCCAAAAAAGCATATTTTTCGTAAAACAGTAAATAGGGCAGTGTATCGCTGTTCTATTTATCGATGTTTATAACACTTAGAGTTTAAAAAATATGAATGGGCAGGCGCAAAGACAAATAACCGAAAACTTAGTATATTGGTCAGCTCAGAGCACGCTTCTGCAACCAGTTTATTACTCTATGAACGAGCCCATCATCAGCAAGACGGAACAAGCAAAGCTGTGTAAACAATACATGCAGGCTATTGCCGTTAAGCAAGACAAGAATGCATACAAAAAACTGTATCTTTACTTTGCTCCTAAGGTCAAAACATTCTTCAAGCAACACACTAGTACCAGTGATGCTGAAGAAATGACCCATGAAGTGTTCATGCGTGTTTGGCAAAAAGCCAAAACATACCAAGCAGAAAAAGCAAACGTTTCAACATGGATTTTCACCATCGCTAGGAATTTAAAAATTGATGTACTAAGGCAAAAGAGAATTTCTGAAGTTAGCCTTGATGACTCACACTCTCCGCTGCAAATAGCTGAAGATAACCTTCATAAAGGGCTTGTTAGCACTTCTGAAAAAATACAAGTAAGCAATAATCTCAAGCACTTAAGTGAGGAGCAAAAACGGGTAATATTAAAAGTCTATTACGAAGATAAAAGCCACCAATTGGCAGCTCAGGAGCTGGGTTTAACATTGGGTGTTATTAAATCTAGAATTAGAAGTTCATTGAAGGTTTTGCGCCACCATCTAGGAAATCAAAACGAATGAATAATCATATTGATACTGAATTATTATTAAATTATGTAGAGGGCAGTGTTGAACCTGCTTTGAGTTTGGCCATTGCTCTTCACCAAAAACACTGTCCAACATGTCGACAAAAAATTAAGGGTTTAGAGTCACACTACGGTGAAAACCTTGAATTATCTGAGAGTACTCATAACGAAGGTGCTGGCTTTGAACGTTTAATTACAGATATATCGAAGTTGACAACGGCTGACACTAACAAGGCAGTGCCTCAAGTATCGACAAACCATGATAGAGAAAATAATGGCGGCATCGGTTTTGTTGATGATTATGCCGTTGCTGAAATCAATAGGCCCTTATTAAAACAATTATTAAATTTCAATCAGGATGGTTTTGAATGGCAAAAACTAACACCAAACATTTCAACCGTTGAGCTTGAATTATACGATGCTAGTTTTAAGGTTAATGTATTACGTTTTTCAGCGAAGACTAAAATTCCCAAACACACGCATTTAGGTAAAGAATTTACGTTTGTGATTGAAGGGGACTTTAAAGATCACAAGGGAACACATACCGCTGGTGATTTTATTGCCTGTGATGGTTCTGATGAACACAGCCCTGTCGCTGGTGATACTGGCTGTGTTTGTTTAGCCATAACAGAAGCGCCTATAAAATTTACAGGTATCCTAGGTCCGCTTTTAAATCGGTACGCCAGTTATTAAGTAGCATATTAGAAATACTTTATTTTTAATAAACCGCTTACGACTTTTAGATTTTATGAAGAAAATATTCATCTTACTTTTGTTGCTACATACAGCTAATACAAGTGCTAATAAATTGCATTTAGATGATCTAAACCTTGTCGGTCGTTCAAACTTCAGCGTTTGGTTTTGGGATATTTATGATATTGAGTTAAAAACTCCAAGCGGAACGTACGAAGAAGGAAAAAGGCCGCTATCTCTAGAGCTAACTTACAAAAGAGTCATCTCTAATGTTGAGCTTGTAGATGAAACACTAACCCAATTGAAACGTTTCAATATTAGCGAAGAGCAGAAAAAAAACTGGGCAAAACAATTATTAAAAATATGGCCGAGTGTTAAACCCAACGATACCATTACGGTTTACATTGATAATGAAAAAATCACTTACTTTTATTTTAATGGACAATTTATAGGAAAAATAAATGAAGCTGGTTTTTCAGATACATTTCCTTCCATCTGGCTAAGTCTAAATGGCCCCTACCCTACAATGACAAAAAAATTAATTGGCTCAACTTATTAAAAACAAAACGAGAACAAATTTGAGCTAACCGATTTAACCTTTAGCGATATAAAGCTGTAGCTTCAATTATTAAGACTATACAATCACTTCTTAACGATAAAACCTAAGGGTGCTCTTATGAAACTTGCTATTTTATCCTGTGGACCTAATGCCTACAGCACACGACGTTTAAAAGAAGCGGCCCTTCAAAGAGGGCATGATGTAAAAGTCTTAAACACCCTTAAGTTTGCTATCGATTTACAACAAGGCATCCCCGACCTCTACTACCGGCAAAAAGTTTTAAGTAGCTATGATGCTGTGTTACCGAGAATTGGTGCATCAATTACTTACTATGGCACGGCTGTTGTCCGTCAATTTCAAGAAATGGGCGTTTTTTGTGCTAATACTGCACATGGCATTTCTAACTCGCGAGATAAGTTACGTAGCCTGCAAATCTTAAGTCGTCATCATATTGGTATTCCTAGAACTACCTTTGTCCGAGACCGAAAGGATGTGATTCCTGCGATCGAACGAGTTGGTGGTGCACCTGTCGTTATTAAATTGATTGAAGGCACCCAGGGCATTGGTGTGCTATTGGCTGAATCAATGAAAGCGGCTGAGTCGATTATTGAACTACTACAAAGCCAAAAACAAAATGTGCTCATTCAAAAGTTTGTGGCAGAAAGCAAAGGAAAGGATATTCGCGCTTTTGTCGTTGGCGATCGTGTTGTTGCCGCAATGCGCCGCGTCGCCCAAGGACAAGAATTTCGTAGCAATGTACACCGAGGCGGCATTGCTGAACCGGTAGAACTTGATGAACGGTATAGAGAAACAGCCGTACGAGCAACTCAGATTTTAGGCCTAGAAGTAGCTGGCGTTGATATGTTGGAAGGTAAAAACGGCCCTCAAATAATGGAGGTCAATTCTTCGCCAGGACTTGAAGGTATTGAAACGGCCACCGGTTTAGATATTGCCGGCGCTGTGATTGACTATGTATCTGCTCAAGTTGATTTTCCTGAAATTGATATACGCCAACGGTTAACCATTAGCAAAGGGTATGGCGTCAGTGAAATATATATTCCTGAAGGATCAGAGTTTCTTGGGAAGACCATCCAAGAAGTGATGGATGAAGAAAAAGACATTAACGTGCTCACCTTGTATCGAGGGGCCAAGGCAATCCCTAACCCACGTGCTGCACGCGAACTCGAAGCTGATGATAGGCTATTATGCTTTGGAAAATTAGACTCTTTACGTGGCATGATTCCAAAGAAAACAAAGGCTCGCCGAAGGCCAAAAGTTCAGGATTTACAATCAGATGAATTAAACCAACCTCATGAAGACGACGCAGACCAATAAGCAGATCGGTTTAATCTCTAGCTAATTAATAAAACCGACTGATAAGGTCTCTATTTAAGCTACATACAAGTGGATAATTAAAATGTCAGAACCCTTTATACTTGCAGGTCAAGAAGTCTTACCAGGAACAAACACCATCATTGATGTTCCCCTGCCAGATTTATATACACATTCTTCTTTATCAATGCCGGTACAGGTCATTCGAGGAAAGCAAGAAGGCCCCATTCTCTTTGTTTCTGCGGCCGTGCATGGTGATGAAATTAATGGCGTTGAAATTATTCGTCGACTGGTAAAAAGCAAATCACTCTCACGAATGAAAGGCACGTTGATTACTGTGCCTATTGTTAATGTTTATGGTTTTCTCAACCAAAGCCGTTACTTACCCGACCGCAGAGATTTAAACCGCTGTTTCCCAGGCTCGGTAAAAGGCTCCTTAGCTGCACGCTTAGCTAAATTATTTATGACCGAAGTGGTGCAGCAATGTACACATGGCATTGATTTGCATACAGCAGCCATTCATAGAGACAACTTGCCGCAAATACGCGCCGACTTAAGCAACCAGGTGACCGAACAGATGGCCTTAGCCTTTAATGCGCCTGTGGTGGTTAATTCTGGCCTAATAGAAGGCTCTTTACGGTATGCCTGTAGTACAGAAAAAAACTTACCAATCATTGTTTACGAAGCAGGAGAAGCGCTCCGTTTTGATGAGTTTTCGATTCGTGCGGGTGTTAAAGGCATTCTTGCTGTAATGCAATCAATCGACATGTTGACGGTCCCTAAACGTAAAACCAAAAAGAAAGCCGCAGAACCCTTTGTTGCGCGTTCTACTCTTTGGGTGCGCGCGCCTCAAAGTGGTATTTTTCGGATGACCGTTTCCATGGGCAAGCACGTTTTTGAGGGCGATTTGCTCGGTGCTGTCGCAACACCTTATGGTGAGGACGGCAAAGAAACCGACATTATCTCACCCATTTCAGGCATTATTATTGGCAGAACTAATCTGCCCCTCGTCAGTGAAGGTGAAGCCTTATTTCATATTGCCCGTTTTACACGACCTAAGGATGTTGTCGACAACCTGGAGGCTTTTCAGCTTGACTTAGATCCTGCCAGTGATGAAGCACCCCCTGACGACCTTCCAATCATCTAGTTTTGTACCCCTTTTACCCTTTAATTTGGACTAATAAATGACTTCTAGCAATAATAAAATCATTGTAGGTAGTGAAGAATGGTGTTCCTTCCCTGCCCTAGGCATTCCTGCTATCAAAGCGCGTGTAGACTCAGGTGCTAAAACATCCTCTATTCATGCCTTTAACATTCAAACCTTTAGACGCGAAGGCCTTTTATGGGTTAGCTTTGAAGTACACCCACTACAAAAGGATCGCCGCACTGTGTTGCGCTGTGAACGCCCTGTGGTTGACAAACGTTCCGTCAAAAGCTCGTCTGGAATTTCTGAAACACGCTACGTAATTTCCACCTTAATTAAGGTGGAAAGCGAAACATGGGAAGTAGAACTCACCTTAGCAAACCGTGATTCAATGGGCTATCGTATGTTGTTAGGTCGTGAAGCGATGAAAGGACGAATCTTGGTAGACCCTGAGCTAAGCCTATGCCTCAACGAGCCGTCAAAAGAACAGCTTTACGATTGGTATGGCCAGCCTCAAAAAAACAAAAGTGGGCTAAAAATAGGCTTACTTGCCAGTAACCCCGACCTTTATAGCAACATGCGCCTTATGGAAGCCGCTGAGGAACGTGGCCACGAAATGGTGTTTTTAAACATCAAATATTGCTATATGAAAGTCGATGAACAAGCACCTGAAGTCCATTATCGAGGCGGTAAAATCCTCAATGACTTAGATGCCGTTGTCACACGTATAAGACCTAGCATGACCTTTTATGGCTGCGCCTTGGCTCGCCAATTTGAAAGCATGGGCATTTATACCGTCAATTCATCATCCGCTATTAGCCAATCAAGAGATAAGTTATTTTCGCTTCAACTGATGTTAAAAAGTGGCATTGGTATCCCCACAACAGGTTTTGCACACTCGCCAATGGATACCAGCGACTTGATAGAAATGGTTGGCGGAGCGCCATTGATTGTAAAACTATTAGAAGGCACTCAAGGCCGAGGTGTTGTATTAGCTGAAACTAAAAAAGCCGCCGAAAGTGTTATCAATGCCTTCAAAGCACTACATGCAAACTTGCTAGTTCAAGAGTTTATTAAAGAAGCAGACGGGAAAGATTTACGCTGTTTTGTCATTGATGGCAAAGTAGTTGCCTCAATTCAACGAACTGCTGCTCCTGGCGAATTTAGAGCCAACATTCATCAAGGTGGTAGCGCTTCTGTGGTTAAAATAACACCCGAAGAACGTCGTTTAGCAACGCTTTCGGCAAAAGTATTAGGGCTTAAAGTTGCTGGCGTTGATATTATACGTTCGAGTAAAGGTCCTCTGCTTTTAGAAGTTAATTCATCTCCAGGTTTAGAAGGTATTGAGTCTGCCACCGGTAAAGATATAGCCGGGCATATTATTGCGTCTATTGAAAAGAGGCTTAAGTGGGAAAGACCCGTTAGTTCTAGCGTTTTAGAAACACTTTAACCACCTGCGCGCTATTAACTAAAAAGAGCAAAATTTAGCCATTGCATGCGCTCCCCCTGTCTAACGGTATGCAGAGATTATTTTTATAAACACTCAGAGGTTTTAGCCCCTTACCCCCTCTCTTATAAGACGCCATGAATGGTTTGCTGGTTCAGTTAAGGCCAGCAAACTATCCGCTAAACGCTTGGCCGATAGTCACTATCGCATACCTTTAAAAACCGCTTATTAAAACCATTTTAATTTTTTAAACAACCAGACCTGAGCTAAGATAATTAGCGCCAATATGCCCATAAAGATCCAAAAAGCAGCTTCATTATTTGCCCCTGGTATACCGCCAACATTAATCCCTAACAGCCCAGTCAAGAAACCTAGTGGCAAAAATATAGCCGCAACAACCGAGAGCATATACATATTTTTATTCAGCCGATCAGAAAGACCGGTGACCAGCTCATCTTTAACAATTTGAGCCCTCTCACGAATCGTATCCAAATCTTCAACATACCTTATTACGCGGTCTAATGACTCTTGCAAGCGGCGTTTATGCATTTGCTCCAACCACGACTGATCAGAGACACGAAGGCTTGAAATCACGTCTCTTTGAGGGGCAATATAACGTTTAAACATAATGGCGTCTTTACGAATAGAGGTGATTTCCTGTCGCTCATTTGTGTCAGGGTTTTCCATAACACTTTCTTCAACCTCGTCTAACTTCTCATCTATTTCAGAAAAAATAGGTTCCATTCGCTCAAATAAACCAGCGATTAGCATGGTCACAAAATCGCCACTATTTTTTGGCCCTTTCCCCGCTTTCAGTTTCCCTTGAATATCGATGGCAGCTCTTAGTTTTCGACGCCGTAGGCTGATAATATTATCTTTATCAACCCATAAACGTATCGACACCATATCATTCGGCTCAGCGCCAGGGTTTAAATTTACCCCGCGTAAAATAAGCAACGCGCCATAGTCAAATTCAAGAATTCTAGGTCTTGTTTCATCTGCACATAAGGCATCAACAACTAAGTGATCTAAATGCGGAAACTCTTTTTCAAGCAAACGGCGGCTTTCTGGGTGCTCTGCTTCTAAATGAATCCAAACCTTGGATTCACTACTAATGGTTTGTTGTATCTGTGACTCTTCGAGTAAGGTACTCGAGCCGTCGCCATTCAACTTACAAGCGTAAAGAATATGACTATTTTCCATCAAACACTCCCTCTAATCCAGGTGCTGTACGAATGTGTAAGTCTCTTTGTGGGAAAGAAATTTCCACCCCTGCCTCTTTAAACACTTCCCAAATATCAAAGCGCACTTGGCTTGAAATTGGAAAAATTTCTTGGATATTACTAATAAAGAAACGTATTTCAAATATCAATGCGCTATCTGCAAAGTCCTTAAAAAGAACTGTTGGTTTTGGGGTTTTTAAGACGTCTTTATTTTCCGTAATCATGTCCATTAGAAGATCTCGAACTTGTTGTGGGTCCGAGGAGTATGACACGCCAACATTCACAATCACACGACCTACTCTATCTGCATGCGTCCAATTTTTAACAGACGATGAAATGAGCTCAGCATTTGGCACAATAATCGATGTTCGGTCAAAGGTTTCAACAACTGTGGCACGCACGCTGATTTTCTTTACAATCCCTTCACCTGAATTGGTAATCAGCCAATCCCCTACTTTTATGGGCCGTTCAAACAGCAAAATAAGGCCTGAAACAAAGTTACTCACGATACTTTGCAAACCAAAACCAATGCCAACAGACAGCGCACCGGCTATCAACGCCAAATTCGTTAGATCAAATCCAACCGCTGATATACTCGCCATTAGCGCAATAATCAGCCCAACATAACCTAACACCTGTGTTATTGACTGACGAACACTCGTATCCATGTTCGTTTTAGGCAAAATCTTTTGATCCAAAATACGCTGAATAACACGTGTGATGAACAGCAAGGTTAGAAAGACAAGTAAACCAACCCCAATATTTGAAATTGAGATGGTCATATTGCCAACTTTAAAGCCAAAAAATGCCTGCTTTATCGTCTCTTGAATATATTGCCATTCGGTGCCAAAAATACCGGCAACAAAAGGTAAACAGATAAAGAACAAAATAAGATCCAATGATAGGCATAACCAGAAGTAAATAACCTGCTCTGAGTCTTCCCCTATGTTGTCTTGAGAAAAGCGTTTATCTAAGCGATAAAAGTATGGACGAATAACCGCTCTTATAACGAGAATAGACGCTAATAATGAAAAAATAAGAACAAAACCTTCGAAGATATAACGGCTAAGAGCTGCATAGCCAAATACATTAAATACAATGATGGAGAGGCTAATCGTTAGAAAAACAACAAATATCTTGCGTGGGAAAAAGTAGTCTTTAGTCTCTTTTGGCCCTATCAATACAAACAAAGAAAACAGGCCTAATATAAACGCAAAAGTTAAGCTCACAATATAACTTTGGACAACTGCCAGCTCTATGGGCACCCCGATAATTTTTCCACTTTCAAGAAGCAATGTATCGACAGCAAACAGCAGTGCCACCACACAGATTAAATAACGCAAATGTGAACGAATAAGAGCCGCTTTCAAAAACCGCCCTGTCATCAAATACACAGCGAACAAAAACCCCGTAAGCATTAATACCTTTTGTATTAACAAGTGATTAGCCTCGGTAACAATGCCTTGGCTAATAAATAGTTGATAAATGAAAAGCAGCCCTAGCCCTATCGCTAAAAATGGCAAAACTAACGACGCTGAAACCAATGGAAACACATGTTCCCGCCCAGCATTTTGTAATTTTATAGTTAACCTTTTTTTTGATACTAACGTGGCGAAAAGGAAAACGACCAAAAGAATACAGCCCGATATGACACTCAACGACCGCAGAGTTTTATCGTAAAAAATACCTTTGTAATTTGAAAATTGAGCATAAAAAGGCTCTTCTGCTGTTTTCCATAAAGTAGTATTAAATACTGCCATTTGCCGCTCAAAAAGCCCATCTAAAAATAATGTGCGTCTTAACGAAGTGATTTTTTCTAACAACCGCGATGATTTAGACGTCAGCGCTTCGGCTTGTGTCAGCAAACCTTCAATAATTAACGACTCATTCGTTAACTCAGCGCGCAACTTTTGAATATTATCGGGCTCTGGTGGCACATCTTCATCGGGGGCAGCGCCAAGGTCGGCCAAATCTGCTTGCACGCTATTATTAACCGGTTTAATAACGTCTACCTTATATTGTAATTCTGTTCGCGCTGAGCGAAGCGTTTGACGCAATTCCAACAAACGAGCTTTATCTATCGTATTGTCAGCTAGCTGTTGAGAAATAAGTTCTATCGTCTCTTGTTTTTCTTTAAGCCATAACTTAGTCGCTTCTTGGTTTATCAGTTCCTGCGCAGCAACAGCCGAGCTGTGAACATTAAAAACAACCAAACAAAGATAACTAAAACACCGCAATAACTTCATATTTTATTCCCCACACTATAAACACCCTAGACGCTTCGCATCATATATCGACTGTACAATGCTCACCTAGCATGTGAACATATGTTAAAACTAACCCTTCATTTACCCCATTACTATAACCGCTTATCTACTAAGCCACTGATAGCTATTAGGTTTATTGTTCACGAACGTATAGTAAATCCACCCCCGTATCTACACCCGATTCTGCTTTTAATGACCACAGCTTACTCAATTCGTACCTCAGGTTAACCGTGCTCACCGAATCAAAAATCCCAATGCCGTAACTTAAATATAAATTTGGCAGCAAATACTTACCAACATGCAAAGCCGTATCATCCCCACCATTACCATCAAATGTAACAGCATCCAACCCAAACGCATTGGCTATTTGTTCACCAATCATATTACCGCCTTTAATGCCTAAACCACTGGCAGCAGAGGCTAACAAAGCAGCATCCGATGCACTCGCGTTCGACAAAGAGCGACCCAATAACAAATGAGCCAGCACCTCGTCATCACTCATCGACGGTATAGAAAATAACGAGGTTTGAAGGTTATCGACCGGGCCTAACAAGTGCAGGCCCGCTGTAAATTTTTTCTCTTTTCTTACCGCCTTTATATCCAAATTTGGATTATCCAGCGCGCCTCCGGAGTATTGTATTTTGCCATTATCAACCGCTAATTGTTGGCCATATGCCCTATAGGTAGCTTTATTAATAACGATATCGCCAGTTCCAAGAAGCAGTTTATCTGTCTCACCGCTAACTAATAATCCGCCAGTTAGTGCTCCCTCAAAACCCAGCCCTTTAATCTGTACGTTATCACCCAAATTAACGTTTAATTTGACCCGGGTTGAAATAGGTTTTGTTTCTTTTGCTAGCGCCTTATCAATAACAACCACATCTTTACTAGCCGATACAGGAATATTAAGCTCTATCGGCGCTAAGTCTGCGGTCGGTATATTAATGCTACCTTCAAGGTAAGCAGAATCAGCCGTCATCTTAAAAAATAAATTCGGTGATGCGATCACATGCATTTCGGGTAAATTCAAAATTTCAACATTCTCGCCTATCAGGGTAGACGAGGCATGCCAGCCCTTATCGGCAAAAACAAGCTCGCCATCACCATAAAAATCACCTTCACCAGAGGTCGCCTTATATTTTAAGTGAATACCTGTATCCACCCCGCCTTCTAAACTCGCATTAAGTGCTGACAACACGGTTCCAGAACGAGCCAGCTCTACTCCCGCATTAGCAAGCAATACGCTTCCTGTAACAGCAGGGTTCGCCACCGTACCTGCTAATTTGAGATCAATATCCAACTGGCCTTTTAAGTGTTCATACTCAGAATGCAAGCCATCAAAAACAGATAAATCATTTACCGACCAGCTGAAATAGCCTGACAAACCAGCTTGCTGTGGCGTATCAATAACCGTTTTCAAATAAGGCACGCTAACTTGGCCTGTTAACGCTGAAACACCGGTTAAATCAGGCTCAAGCAACATATTCGCCACAGCTCCTTTCCCGCTGAGCTGAAAATCGATATTGACATTGCGCAAGCCGATCACTGTATTTTCAAGCGTTAAATCTTTTTCTAGCAAAACCCGACCATCCATCAAACTGAAAACACCTTGACCGCTTATTGGATACTGGTCTTTACCAGTCAGCTCAAACCGGCCCTTTAAATTCCCCTCGAATGAATCCAGTGACTGTGAAAAGCTCTGTAGCAGCGTTAGCGGTATAGCTGTCAACTCACCTTGAATATTCCAATCGCCACGGGTTGAATTATTTGCCTGTATACAGACTGAGCCAGTGGCTGATTGTAGGCAATGCTTATCAAATGAACCATACGTACTGGCGATACGTATTGCACCTTGCTCGCTAAGGCGCCACTGCCCTGCTAGAACATGTTCTAGCGTCAGTTGTGAAAACTCACCCTGCCAATTTGTCCCAGACAAGCCACCGGCCAGTTGAGCCGATACCTTTAACTCCCTGTTAGCCACATCAACAGAAACTTGATGCTTATCTGTCGTACCGTTGATATCCACCGTGACATCAAGTGGCGCTGAATTTTCAACACTTAAGCCGACAAGCGAGCCTTTACCACTCATAACGCCCTGTTGACTCATATCTAGGCTAAGCTTACTTTTCCATTGATTAATGCTCACAACGTTAGAATAGGCTAGTTTGTTTCCATCAATATCGGCAAATATTTGCGCTGTAGCAAGGTTCCCACTGACTGTTCCTAACGCCGTTAATGCTCCCGTTAGCTCGGGATGAAAATCTGCTAAATTAGACGAATTAACAACCCAATTTAGCGTTTTCCCTTCATTTATTTGCCCCGACGCTGTGATAACTGATTGGCCGGACTGTAGTTGGAATTTCTTGACCGTCAGCTGCTCAGCAAGGTATGAAAAATCGCTGCTAAAATGCACCGGTCGTTGCCTTAAGGTACCGCTAATATCCAGCCCCTTTATTGATACACCCACGGCCTTAGTATTAAGGTTTTCGGCCACCAGTTGCCAACCACCAGATAATTGCCCCTGCCATTGTGACGAAATAAATGCGGGGTTAACTTTATTGAGCCTCACTGAGCCTTTAAGCGCGAGCATATCTTGCCATTGCGCTTCGCCAATAAAGCTCATTTGGCCGGACTCAACAGCCAGCTTAATATTTAAATCTTTCGCACCTTGCTGGCTAATTTTTGCCTGTGCTTGTACTGACAAGGGTAGCGAATTGATTGATAAATCGCCGTCGATTTTAGCCGTAGCATCGGCAACCGTACCGGCAAACGATACCTGCCCTTCTTTAATTAATAAGGCCGTCTCACTCAGAATGTTTGGCAAGTCAATGTTTTCTATTGTGACATTAGCCTGAAAACTAGGTATTTGGTTCTGCCAATCTAACCAGCCCATTAAAGAAGCCTGACCGTCTAAACCGTTCAGTTGTAACTGTGTGATGTTTAACTTATTCGAGCGGCCCTCCATCGCCCCTTTAAAATTGAAGGCCTGTTGTTGCGCTTCAAGCACCCCATTTATTGCAAGCTTATACTCATCAAGCCCGCCTTGAATAGTCAATTCGCCGCTTCGACTTGCTATACCGCTAACTCCGTTAGACAACGGCCAAGCGAGCTGTTGCCACTGTCCAGTTAGCTCAAGTATTGGTAACGTCATCACGTTTTTAACAGCGCCGTACAGGGACAACCTTAGTCCGTTTTCATTGGCTAAAGTGCTGTTCAGCGTCCAGCTATCAAGGTCTTTACTCAGCAGCTGAGCGCTCCACGCCAACACGGGCCAGCCTTCTTGTTGATAGCCTGCATCAAACTTAATATCCGCTTGATTTATATCGCCTTGGGCTGTTACTTGAATGCTATTTAAATGCCCTGTTTGGCCGTCTACATAATCAGCCAGATTAAGCTGTGCAATGCGCGCATTCATTTGCCAACTCAGTTTACCGAGTAAATTTTTTATCGTCAGGACGCTGGTCGACTGCATCGGTTTAATAACCTTCAGCTCAACTCGTAATTCGCTCGCATTACCTTTAATATCGCCTTTCCCAGCCAGCCCTTTCAACGTCGGATCAATTGCAAACCACTCATACGCTAAGGTTGTAGGGTAATCACCGCTTAACTGTATCGATCCCTTCAGTTTTAAACCTGCTTTACCTGTACTGTCGAGGGATAAAGCATCAATCGTTAGGATGTCTCCCCAAAGACTCAACGCCGCCTGAAGGTTTCTGATCGGCTGCGTCACAGCCTGCCCTTGCTGCACTGTTAGCGTATTAACACGAACCTTCTTCAGCGATAATACTAACGGCGATGAAATAGCAGGCAAACTGATAGGCGTTGAGGTCTGTGCCCCATTTCCCTGCTGTGTCATCAACACATCATCAATCAGCAACTCGTTAATTGTTAACCGCCCTCTTATTAACTGAGCGGCCTGCCAACTTAGCGTTAAATTATTAATAGACACTTGGCTATGCTCGTCAACTTGATACTCTATTTGTTCAAATACAGCGCCATCAAGCAAGCGGCCAGACACTTTTTTTACCGTTAATTCGGGTACCAATTTTTGACTGAGCGATAGCACCGCCGAAAGACCAGATTCGGTCAACGCAAGCCAAGCCACCAGCACAACGATCAAAAGAAACGTGGCTAACAATACACGTAGACCAGCGCGATACATCATAAGTCAGGCCCAATGACCACATGGAAGCCGATTGAATCAGCTGAATCTGATAACCCTTTAGCTATATCAAATCGAATAAGGCCAATGGGCGATTTCCAGCGAATACCAAGGCCTGCACTGTATTCTAGGGGATCATGCAAACTGTTAACGGCATTACCAAAATCGCTGAACACGGCAACTCCCCAGTTGCCCACCAGCATGCGTTCGTATTCCACACTTCCAACCAATAAATAACGTCCACCAGTGACCTCACCATCGTCACCTTCAGACCCTAGTGATTCAAAATCAAAACCACGGATACTGCTGTCGCCACCGGCAAAAAACCGCAATGAGCTAGGCAGTTTTGTAAAATCGCTCACGTCTGTCGCCCCTAAAGCACCACGGGTAATAAACCGACCTTTTTCGCCAATCGATTGAATATATTTCCCTCTTAAAACCATTTGCGCAAACGTCGTATCCGATAATACCGCTTCACTGGCACCGGAAAATGACAAGGATAACCGACCACCTTGTCGGGTATAGATACTGTTATCTGCCCATGTTTTTGACCAAGCAATACTAGGAATCACCAAGGTCGAGGTATTATCATCTTCTGACACGTCAAAATTTTCATTTAGAAATTTTATTGAGCCGGTTTCATTCCAGCCCCATCGATCAGTTTTATAATAACTGCCGACTGCAAATGAACGACTTTCGCTGCTATCTGTATCTTTGTTTTTAAATTCGGCATTAAAACCAACATCAGAAATCTTAGGGCTCCAAAAGGGCATCTGGTAGTCCGCCGACAAGCTATTACCAATTTGTGAAAATTTAGTGCCCGCACTAAAGCGATGCCCGCGATTATTAACATATCTATTTTCCCAGCCGAGTGAAGCCCTCGCACCACTATCGGTTCCAAACCCCAACCCCGCAGAATAGCGATACTGCGTTTCCGGTTCCAAGGAAATAGCTAAGGGGACTACGCCATTTTGACGTTCATCAATCAGCGTCGTCACTGACACGGAATTAAAATAACCACTATTATTTAGATTACTTCTCAGCGCCAAGACCTTAGAGGCTAAATAAGGCGCGCCTTGCTTGATCGGCGATAGTTTTAACAATAGTTCATTGTTAATAACCGTTTTAGGAAAGACAGTCTTCGAAAAGACATACCGCACACCGGATTGATACACTAAATAAATAGTCGCTTTGTTGTTAGCTAAACTCACTTCAACCCGATGCTCAGTCAGCTCACCATCAAAATAACCTCGTTCAGCAGCTAATCGTCGTAGGTTTTTCTTGGCTGATTCATACTGCTCATGATTAAGCACCTCCCCTTCCTTTAATGGAAAATTTTCTAATAACCGCTGAAAACTCTCATCGTGCAAGCCTTCACCTTCGATTGTCACGTTGACCGCTTGAATAGTGACAGGCTCAGCTAAATTTAACTGATAACTCGCCAACCAGATATTGTCTTTTTTTTCTAATTTGCTAGTAACTTTGGCCTTGTAATAACCATACACGGGCAGCATTTCGGAAAGCTCATCAACTGCTTGTTCATGTAAGCGATGAATACGTTTAGACGATAACAATTGATTTTTTTGATGTTTAACAATACTCAGACCACTTAACAAGGTGTCCTTTTTGCCTTCAGGCGCGCCATCTAATTGCACCGAAATGATCAGATCTTCCGCCTGCACAAGGCCCGCCATAAAAAATAATGACAACAATACAGCGAATAGGCTCCCCCTTAATAACACTGTAAACAAAGCATAACCTCTAAATAATTTTTAAATTTGCACCATCACCTTATAACCACGCCACTAAACCTTGCGAAAGAGTAAAAGTAACGTCAATACCGCATTAAAGCAGAAATAAGGTTCCCAAACCTAAAAATGCAACAAAGCCCACCACATCAGTTACTGTTGTCAAGATAACTGAACCCGATAAGGCTGGGTCAATAGTCAATCGGTCAAGAATAATTGGAATCACCACGCCTGAAAAAGCTGCCGCAATAATGTTTAATACAATCGCTGCTGCTATGACTAAACCAATGTTGATACTAGCAAACCAGAAAGAGGCAATAACGCCAATTACAATAGCCCATAACACACCGTTAAGCGCACCGACACTGACCTCTTTGATTAACAAGGGTGGGATATTACCTTTTGCAATTTGCCCCAATGCAAGTCCCCTAATAATTAAGGTTAATGTTTGACTGCCGGCAATCCCGCCCATAGAGGCGACAATAGGCATTAAAACAGCTAGCGCAACAACTTGTTGCAATGTCGCTTCAAAAAGGCCAATCGCCCAAGATGCGAAAAATGCGGTTAACAAATTAATGCCCAGCCAAGTTGCCCTTCGTTTAGAACTGCGTAATACAGGCGCAAAAAGGTCTTCATCTTCATTTAAACCCGCTGTTGCCATTAATTGGCTTTCATAATTTTCACGCGTTATTTCAAGGGCTTGGCGCAAAGTAATACGCCCAGATAGTTTGTTATTCGCATCAACCACAGGCAGCGCCATCAAACCCGAATGTTCAACTTTATCGGAGGCTGTAGAACGACTCATTTCAGCAGGCACTGTCATTGGCTCGTCAATACTTAATGCCTGCAATGATTGCTCTGGCGGAGCAGAAAATAATGTTTGAATTAATACGGTCCCTGCAAAATCACCATTTCTTTTAATTAAATAAAGGCAATCTGCACACTCAAAAGACGATTTTTTAAGCCCCCGTAAGGCATCACGAACACGTGCTGTTCTGGGCAAAATATATAGCCCGTGATCGACATAACGCCCAATTTGATCAGTTTCATATTGAACCGATTGCTGATAATGTTCACGTTGCATTTCAGCCATATTTTGCAAGGCTTCGTCAACCACTGACTCAGGCAACGTATCGGCTAATTGAACAAGGTCTTCAGCATGAACATTATTCAATAGAGCGTGTAATTTCTCCTCATCAATACTGTCAAAAATTGCCTGGCGTGATTCCGAGCGCATTGTGACCAACACATTAATACGCTCTTCATCTGGCACTTGTTCCCATCGCTCTAAGCGCTCCGCCACAGGTAATGACTCGAGTAATAAAGCCAGCTCAGTGCCTTCGAGTTGATCAACAGCATCTTCAAAGACAACCCTTTGTTCATCATGATGAGCATCATTGAGCCGTTCGACTAACTGGCTTACTTCATCGGTCATTCTATTCCCCTTTCTTAATGTTTAAATACATTGTTTATGTGTAAAAATCAGCCAAACCCTTCTTATGAAATACACTCTCCACCTCTACCAGCCAGCGGATCTTTTAATCAACTATTAGCCCTTTCGTTTCTTTTAACATAAGACATAGTAAGGGTTTATGACAGTCTGATTTAGCGCTTTCTATATTATTAAATAAGGACTCAAAGCAATTCGTGTTATTGTCTATTTTATCGTTAATAGCACACGTCGAATGACGTGCTTAGGAGCAAATAATGTTCAGTACGTTTTTCAAAAAATTATATCGCCAGACCATTGATATTGTATTTGGGGTGATTCTCGCACTGATAATAATTGGCATTGCTATTGGGGCAGGCCAACTCGTTTTCTCTGTTTGGGATTTGCTTAAATTAGAAGGGGTAACCGGTCAGTATATTAACATTATTACTGATGTGCTCACCCTCTATGTGTTAATTGAATTATCGCGTTCGATAACCGACTACTTTATTTCTCACAAACTAAAAATTTCTTTAATTATTGACGCAGCGATTGTTTTCATTATTCGTGAAATTTTAATTGCCTTATTCAAGCATAAAATTGATCCCAGTATGCTTTATGCCCTTTCTGCTTTTTTGTTTGTACTAGGCGCACTACGAACCGCCGCCATTATTTTATACCAACGAGAAAAAGTAATTGCCGATGAAAACCATGACTAAAAGCGCAGATATCATAAAGCCCAATCAGTCAGCTTCAAACATTAGTTTTTGCGGCTAAGCCCAGTTGATAAAGCTCTCTAAGTAGCGTTATTCACTACGAATTAACGTCCAGCCTCATTTTCCTCTGTTACCACGCGTATAGGGAACGGCTCGGTAACACTACCCGCATAGATGGATTGGTGCGGAAAGGGTATTTCTATCCCTTCGGCATCAAAGGCTTCTTTAATTTCTTCATAAATAGCATTTTTTAGTTCGCTAAAATTTTCTCGCTTTACCCAAACCGAAAACTGCATATCCAACGAGGAATCGCCAAACCCTTTAAAAATAAAAGTCGGTTTAGGCTCATCCAAACATATCGGGTTAGCATCGGCGACCCGCTCCATCACTTTGCGCACATGCTTAATGCTTTCTTTATAGGCAACACCTATCGCCAAATCAATTCGCCTAATTGGAAAACGCGTCAATGTGGTGACTTCTGACTTGATCAATGTTTCATTGGGGATTCGTACAAATAAATTATCAAAGGTTCTTAGTTTGACCGATAATAAATCAATAGAAATAACCTCGCCAATGGTTGAACCTACACGAACCATGTCACCAATCGAAAAGGGCCGTTCAGACACCAAAAACAACCCACTAATAATGTTTGAGGCAGAGGTTTGCGAGGCGAAACCAATCGCAACCGATATAATTCCAGCTGCGCCTATCAACACCCCTAAATCAAACCCGAGTGCTTTTAAACCCATAAAAAAGAACATCAGCAGCACAAGGTAACTGGCCACTCTTGCGACCAATAACTGTTTATGCGCATCCAGCTTATGCGTTGACCAGCGGGTCACCACGTTATTAGCTGCTCGAGATAAAATAATACCGACTATAAAAAAAATCAGCGCACGTACAACGGCCATTGTTAACTCGGTATTTATGTTGGCGAATACATTATCCATCTGTTATGTCCTGGGGTATTATTGGCTAACCAAACAAAGCTGATAAGGCCTTTGTTATTTTATGTTGCCCCAGGTCGTCTCTTGCTGCACTCACTAGGGTCAGGTTTTGATGGGCTAAACCTGTACTCATTACTTTATCTATGGTCAGGGTCGCCTGTTCATCTTGTTCACGAACCATAGTAATACGGCGTGTCCAAAAGTGACCAACTTCATCTACATAAAGCGCAAGATGTGGTGCTGGCACACTCACTTTATCTAAATTTAGTTGTTCATTGGATTCATTTTTAATTCTAATCTCAATCGTCACTCGCATTCCGTGGTTGGTTGAAGGTTGTATATCTAATTGCTCGCTCATACGCAAAGCATAACTCATCACACCTTCTCGTGAATTTAAGCCAAACCATGTATCTGAAATACGCTCTGTTGAGACATCTAACAATGGTTTTTCCCCGCCCCTTATACTCAGTTGCAACCACAATGGAACAGCAACATAGAGCGATATTTGTTCTTTTGGCAACAAGACAACAGTCGTGGTCGCACGACAGACAATAGCCCTGTCAGACATAACAGGAGTCAATGAAAGCTTTTGCGGCATATTGTTTGACACAATACGTTGCTTGTTCGCCAAGCTCCAGCCCTCCTCACCCGTACCCATCAGTTGTATACACGGGTTGTGCACTGTGTCGCTTGTTTTCAACTCATACTGCATAAGCCAATCTTTCTCGCCAGACGCAATATCCAGCAAAAGGTCCCCACAGTTAAATTGCAACCTTGTGTTGGGTGTCAAATCAAACACCCCCCAGCACCTAGATTCTTGTTTTAAATCTTGTTGACCCATATAAACCCCGATCGTTGACAACTTGCTTATACCAATGAATGCCAGAGGGCGGGCTAAGCCACTGATTCATTAAATTTTTAACAACTTTACTGTCATGATGATACCCCATTAAGTAAACACAAAGGGCTTTATAACGGCCTAAAAAAACAACGGCTAGACGTCTACTGGTTTTACGAATAGCGATGAAAAATTTGATACCAAGCAAGGCTTAATAATGATGTAGCCACGGCTGCAAAATGCAATTTATCCTACTGACCACTTAAGATAAGTAGACCTTTTATTCGTCCAAAATAAGATATTTGTTTAGCCTTGCGAGCGAACGACTTGATCACACATGGTTTTTATCAACTTCATTACACTGAGTAGACGCGTTAACCCTTCTCCAAACCTTGGTTATAATGCATCAAGATTTTTCTAACTTGCTCAATACGCGTTATAAAACTTTGTTTATTCGCTCGTTCATGAATAGTATGGTCCCCATCTCCAAAGGGGCCAAACCCATCCAAGGTAATACAACCCTTCGCAGCAAAAATATTTGCGTCACTAACACCACCCCGTTGTTCTGTTAACAATCGATCACCGGTGATGGATTCTAATTGTCTTAAAAACCGCTGCTGTTTTTCATTAGGCTCCATGACATCTCGCTGAATATCCCCAGATAAGCTGGCATCAGTTCCCTCAACTTCATGCGTGTGGGTAATCACGTGTATTGCCTCAAGCACTCGATCTCTTTCTTTCATATTGGTATAACGCATTTCAACAATTAAACGAGCATGCGGAGAAATAGTATTGGCACCAATACCGCCCTCCAACTTACCAACATTCACTGTGGTCCCTCTTTCCAAGTCGGTCAATTCAGTTAATTGAATACATTTATGCGCCGCCTCTAAATTAGCATTAACTCCTTCGGAATAATGGTTTCCAGCATGTGCGGCCTTACCTTTAATATCAATAAAGAATGTGCCCACGCCTTTTCGCCCAGTCACCAATTCATTATTCTTTCCTGCAGCCTCAAACACCAACACATAATCATATTGTTCGGCTAATTGTTGGCTAATCAGTTTGGAATCATCACTGCCGGTTTCCTCGTCACTGACCAATAACATATCTATATTGCCAATTTGACCACAGGCAGCTTTAACAGCTCTCAAGGCACAAAGAGCAACATAGTTACCGCCTTTAATATCGCAAGCACCCGGACCATATATCCACTGCTCATCTTCACTAAAGGTTTCAAAACTCAAAGGCGGGAAAACGGTATCTAAATGGCCCAACAGCAGTAATTTTTTACCTGTTGATTGAGTTGAGGTAAACAATAAATGATTACCTATCATTTCTCGCTGGTAAACATAGGTCACGAAACCAATCTCTTCCATCCATAGTTGAAACAAGGCACCACTCTTATCGACACCCTGCTTATTCTTCGTATAAGAATTAATATTAATTAATTCTGCTAATTCAGAAAAATCCATTTCACCCTTCACCATGCTTTATTAACAGTCAAAAAAAGGCCTAACCAAATTCAGGGTAAATCCAAACAACATAGCCATAACCCTGTTCACCTAGTCTCAAGATATAAACACTATTATTCACCCCATACTTAGAAATATATCGCAGTTTTGAACAACAAATAAAAAAAACCAGCATTTATTTTTTGCACCGCACCATATAAAAGCAAAAAGCGCTGATATGGTGCGACTATTTGCACCTAAAACAGCTTTAAGCAAGCTCTAAACAAAGACTTACAGGCTTGGTACTAATATTGCTGTAATCTTATAGAGCGCTTCATCTGAGGATAAAAAAACATGTCTACCTATGAAATTGGGTTATGGATCTATCAAAATGGTGGTGGTGATGTTATTCAAAATTCGATCATTGCCCAATTACAAGAACGCGACATTTCTGCAATTACCGAGCTAAATTTAAGAAATGCAACAGCCACAAATGGCGCTATTTATTGTGATGGTATTAGAATGGAAGAGTTAGATTTGTTCTTTAGCTACAACGCTGGCCAACAAACACAGTACCAACTATATCTTTATGAGGCGTTGGATCAATATATACCGATCATTAATAACTATACGGCCTTTAGCCTAACCGAAGATAAATTCAAAACAGCTCATTTATTACAACGTAATGGCATCATCACGCCAGAATATGAGTTATGCCATCGTAATGATGTTCATACACTACGCAGAATCTTAAAAGAATGGGGTGGCAAGATTATATACAAACCTACTGAGGGCTGGGGAGGTATGGGGCTTGTTAAAATTGAAAACGACGCGGCCCTTGATATGCTGATACCCTTTATAAAACATACCGATCTTCGGCATTTTTACGTTGAACGCTTTATTGATTACGATAACACTGACTTCAGGGTTGATATTGTCGACGGTGAATACATCAGTTGCTATGGTCGTCAAGCCCCTGCTGGCGACTGGAAAACCAACATTACCAGTGGCGGCAAATTGTTACTACGTGAACCAACTGATGAGCTGGTCGCTTTAGCTAAAAAGGCCGCCAAATTAACCGGCCTGGATATTGCTGGCGTCGATATGATTTATGATCAAGAACGTGAACAATATGTGGTTTTAGAGGTCAACGGCATCCCTGCTTTTGCCACACCAGAACAAGAACAACTAGGCTTAGATTTTAATACTAAAAAAATTAACGCCATCGTCAACTTAATTGAAAAAAAACTACACGAGAAAAACAAATGAATAGCAGTCAAAAACGCCCAACATTAGGTTTACTGTACATGGACTTTGTACTGCAATTTTTTCACCCATCTAACTTTAAAGGTTGGCCGGATAAAATTGAAACCGTCACTTATCATTGGAAAAATGACCAGCAACGCCTTATTAACGACATTAAAAACAAAAAAATTGATGTTTTAATTGGTAATATTCCGGCAACAGCGTATGAAACGTTTCGTGAAATCTCCAAAGCACTGCCTAACGTCCGCTTTGTCCCCTCACTAGACACACAGTTTTCTAATAAATCCAAAGAAAACGTTACACGCTTTTGTAAAAAATATGACATCCCTATTCCGCCAACACATATTTTTTACGACCGTAAAAAAGGCTACCAGTTTCTTGAAAAAACTCGTTACCCAAAAATTATTAAAAAATCCTATGGGCCGTCAAATTATGGTGGCTATTTTGTTCATAAGGTCGATACTTTTGATGAAGCCAAACAACTACTAGAAAGCAAAAAGTACAACCCCATTTACGTTCAAGATTTTATCCCCATGTCAGCTGATATTCGCGTCATGTTAATCGGTCACGAACCGGTGTGTGCCTTTTGGCGCCGTCCACCAGAAGGTGAGTGGTTAACCAATACCAGTCAGGGTGGCAGCATTGATTACCAAAACGTGCCAAAGGAAGTGCTTGATTTAGCTGTACGCGTTTCTAAAGCCGCAAAAGCAGAATACTGGGCCTGTGACATCGCTGTTGGAAAAGATGGCAAGTACCGCATATTAGAGTGCGCAACGGCCTTTGCGGCCTTCCCTTATATTAGGGACTGGATAGGCCAATATTTGATGTGGTTATTTGGTTACGGTCAATTTAAAAAGCCCCATTTCCCCATTAATAACTGGGAGGAGCTTGGTAAGATATCGCCCTACTTATTAAGAACCATGCGCCAAATCACCTTTGGTCAATATACCCCTAGCTCAGATGCCGACTGCTTTACACCACTTGCCAAAACAAGCACTAACGAGCTCTTAGTAAAAGACCTTAGTCAAGAAGAGTGGCCCAGTGATATTTGGAATTTTCAAGATAATTTAGGTCGTCAAAAACAATCCGATTTAAAACCGGCTCCAGCCACATCAAAAAATTATGCTAAAACAGCTGAGTCCATTAGCTCAAATGCCGACAATGCGTTTGTCATACCACCCACCGATGAGACATACCGTTATTCACTGAGCCGAACATGGGATATTAAAAAACCGAGCTTATTTTTTATTGCTTTACACCCAACTTGCGAAGAAGACCATTATGATGATGCTTTAATAAAAAAATGTAGCGCTTATGCGAAACAACATGACTATGGCAGCATTATTATTGGCAGTCTTTTTGCGTACCGAGCGAAGAACATTTCAGGCCTAAAAAAGGCCTGCGACCCAATCGGCACATATAATGATGTCAGCTTATTAGAAAATCATCAACGCGCCGAAAAAACGATTGCGATATGGGGTAATGATGGCACATTCAAAGGAAGAGCCGATGAAGTTAAAGCATTACTACCGAATTTATTATGTTTTCAACTAACGGTAAAAAAACAACCACGTAGTATTAAAGGTTTGGCAAATGACATGACACCCGTTTTACTCTAAATAGAGGTAATAAACTTTGATACGCACACTCAACAATACCGATCGCAATAAAACCCACCGTTAACAAATTAGTATCACTGTTAACTTAATCAACATGTTAGCATCGCCTTAATAAGCGCCCTTGACCTAACGCATCCCTTTACTTAGAAAGAAACGACTGCAGTGAAAAAACAATATAAAACATACCAAGAAACAGAACAGTATTTACAACATGTTGTTTCTCAGCACCCCAATTTATTTAAACTTCAGAGTATCGGCACCACTCACGAACAACGTGAAATTATGCTAATCACCGCTTCTTTCGATGTAGAAAAGGCAGAGTCTAAACCCGCTCTTTTGTATACCGGCACCATTCATGCCAGAGAATGGATTGGTAACGAGCTGGCTGTTAAGTTTATTGAATATATCGTCGATAACCATGAGTACAACCCTGAGCTTATCAACATCTTAAGCCGTAACACGCTTTATATGGTGCCTTGTTTAAATCCGGATGGCTTCGAATACTCAATGAAGCATTTCTCATTTTGGCGAAAGAACCGTCGTCTCAATCACGATGGTACCTATGGTGTTGACCTTAATCGTAACTTTAGTGTCGGTTTCCCGGGCTCAAAAAACACTTCATCAAACGTCTATAGTGGCCCCCAATCCTTTAGTGAGCCAGAAACTCAGGCCATCAAACAATTTGTGGACAGTCACCAAAACATTACGATTGCTTTAGATTACCACTCTCAGGGAAATGTTTTTTTCCCTGCCCACAAGTTTAATCATGAAGCCGAACATGAAGGCACAGACCTGAATATGCTTTGCGCCAATATGGCCAGAAAAATCTACAAAGTAACAGGGCGTAAATACGGTATTCATCGTGGTAAACCGCCTACAAACTTGATCGGTGGAAGCGGACGAGAATACTATTATAGCCGAGGCATTCTTGCCACTGTTGTCGAAGTCGGTACCCGTAATATTCCAGACTATATGCAAAACATGACCCAGTCGATTAATGAAAATATACCGGCGGTACAATATGCATTAGGTGAGGCAATTAATTATTCCACACACGCTCCAAAACGCGTTACTGAACTTAATATCCTTAAGATTGAAAGTAAATCTGCCACGTTAACGTGGACGTATGAAGAAGATGAAGATATTTATTTTGAAATCTATCGCAATACAAAAAACAAACAAGCCTGCACCGAAAGTAATTTAGTTGGCATTACCCATGCACAAGAGTTTACAGATATAGAACTCGATAGTGGCACCATGTATTTTTACTATATTCGTGCCGTTCATCGCTTGAGTAATATTAAATCGCCTTTTGCTACAAAAATTAGATTAAAAACATTACTAGATCATAATGAATTTTCTAGGGTGCTATTCCCCGGTAAATCCAATGTCGGTTATGTTGGTCAATACACTGGCGAGCAAAATCGCCAACATTTTGGTCACAATTCACTCTTTATTGGCATCAACCAATCCAAAGGTATCTGTACCGGTGTTCTTGAGTTTAGCCTCGATAACATCCCTGAAAATGCTGTTATTAAGTTTGCCAGGGCTTCACTCTACCCAATGAATCGTGTCGCCGCAAAAATTGAGCAGTTTGGAGATTGGTCGATTTCATTTTTAGAGCAAGATAACGTAGCCGATATAACAAACTTTGAAGATATAGAGCAGGCCGAAAGCATTGAAACATTAGGCCAAACAGTTCCATCAGACGCCCTAACACAAGGTATCTGGAGTCATTGGACCTTTAGTGCTCATGAATGTCGAATTCTAGAATCAAACCTAGCAAAACGCTCGGTATTATTTCGCATAGATGGCCCCAAAACACTACCTCTTGGGCGTGATTCACAAATGATGCAATTCGACATTGGCTATGGAAAATTTGGTGGCGGGATTCATTATCGCCCACACCTTGAGGTCATTTATACTGTCCCTGAAACACAAGTGGTCTTATCACCCACGCGCCTTAGTAGTCTGTCAAAAGAAGGTATTGTTGAAAACGAGCTCCTGTCTGGTTTTAGCGAAAATGATGGTAAAACATACGGCTATATTGAGTTTAATCTGTACAGTTTACCGAACCCAGAAGAAACGGTTATTACCGAAGCCTTTATTTGCTTACAAAATAAAAACACACCCCCCAGTGATCGTGATATCTGCTTTAATCTTGAGTTTGTCGACATGAATGCCATCAGCTATTCTGATATCAGAAATCGAACTAATATCGAATATGTTGGTTATGAAGCAACCACGCAAGACCTTGTTCGCAAGCAAAAGCAGTACTTCATTTTCGACAAATATAGTCAATTAACATTAGAAGAAAAACACGAATCTAATGAGGCAGCTGCTTTTGTAATACGAGCCACCTCTGAGTCAGAATCTTATGCAAAATTGATTGACTGGCATGAGGCTGGCCATAAAAATGAAGTGAAATTAGTCGTTAAATATATCAAGCGTCGCAAAAAACCAACGGCAGCGGTTACTGAATTAAAAGCAAGCAATGAAAATGGTCGAATGAAATTAACATGGGCGAACCCACCTACCAAAGCATTTGTTGGCACTTATGTCGTACGCAATAGGTTCCGCCCACCTCGCTCACCCTATGATGGTGTAAAGCTCTATGCTGGTTCGGATAATTACACATACGACAGCTTTGGCTCTAGCAAAATCTCAAAATATTATGCTGCCTTTAGTTATGATGATGTTCCAAACTACTCTGAGCCTCAAGTAATACATTATGAAGCTCATCAAAGCACTGCAGAAAAGCCATCTAACTAGTTTTATATGAATGACACTGTATGGCTAATACGAATGAATAGCCGATAAACGCTTGGTTTATCGTTAATCTCGCCGGCAATTTGAAAAGCGTATAACGCTTTGTTTTTTGTCGCCTGCTCAGCCAGTTAAAAGCTGGCCAGCGTGTCATAAAAGCCTAATAACTTACTGTCTCGTCAGCGCCAAGTTCTCACTGGTCCTAACAGTGGCTGCGGATATAACGCTAGTCACCTCGCCCTCTCCTGAAATATTTAAACATGCTGTTTGATAAACCTCATACAGCACACTGAGCATAACCATGTTAGATGCTTGTCGATACTTTGAACTAGTTGACAAATCAACTATTGATTTATAACATATATAAAAACTTACATTTGAACTATACAAAATGTCTACTAAAAAACGCTCTCTAGACCAACATCTCTTTGATCTTACTAATGTTATTCAGCCTTCACGGAGAGTTTGGATGCAAACTGTTAGCACTCTTCCTTTTGATCATGGTATTTCCACGTCATTAGCCATTATCGTTTTACTAGCATCGCGTTTCGGGCCTCATGTTCAACAAAAAACGCTGGCTATCGAAGCTGGTATTGATGCAGCCGCGCTGGTTCGTATACTTGATCAAGGCGAAGAGGCCGGGCTACTCGTTCGTTGTGATGTTCCCAATGACCGTAGAAGCAAAGCCATTAAGCTGCTAGCGAAGGGAAAGCGCCACGCTAGCAAAATGGAAGCTACACTTAAGGACCTTCGTTTTAAGCTGATGGGTGATGTGCCAGAAGAAGATATTGAGACAACAACGCGCGTAATGCGTCTGTTGGAAGAGCGATGCCAAGCCTATTTACTAAATGGCAAAACTGATCAAAAATGATTTTTAAACCTGACCAGTGGCTATTCGCATTCAAGCTGTACCTAGCAGCGATGATGGCGTTTACAATCTCCGCGCATATTGGCCTCCCCGAAACATATTGGACCATTGTTACCTGCTGCGTGGTTATGAACCCCATGAGCGGTGCCGTAAGATCTAAAGCCGTTTATCGATTTACCGGTACATTTTGTGGCGGGCTTGTCTCGTTGATTTTAGTAAGTTTTTTTGCAAACACACCGATCTTAATGATTGCCTTTATAGGGCTAATTGGTGCAGTAGCATTTGGATGTTCTTTACTAGATCGCACACCGCGAAGCTACGGTTTTCAACTCTTTGGTCTGACCTTAATGATCGTCGCAATACCCTATATAGAACACCCAGCCACACTGTTTGACATAGCCATATTTCGTATCTGCGAAATTGGTCTGGGGATCATATGCTGCACCATGGTCGACAGCATTATTGCTCCACGTTCTTTAAAACCTGGCGTGCAGTTTAAATTGCAAGGTTGGCTGGCTGATATGGAGAAATGGATTGATGATGCCTTTGAAGGCCATATTACCGACGACGAAGCAGTACATGACCGCTTAAAAGCCCTCTCTGATATCAGCTCCTTATCTGCTCTGGCCGCTCAATTGCGTTATGACCCGCTTATTACACGACGGGAAAACCAACTTATATTTTCCATACAATTGCGTTTATTGCGCTTAGTGCCGTTGCTATCAGCCATCTCATCTCGCATTGCCGATGCCGAACCCGATATACGCAACAAGTTAACGGCCTCTTTAAAAACAGCGGCCGCCCATGCAAAAAATGGCGAGCCAGCGGACGAAGCCCTACTTACACAAATAACCCAAACGGCTCATAGTATGGATTCCATGTCTGAGTGGCGCCATTTAGTTCAAGAAAACATGGCCGAATTACTAAAAACTATACTGCATAACTGGTCTGAAATACGCCAATGCCAACAGTCACTAGAACAAGATTCGCCGTTACCGCCTCTTCTTGAAAAAGAAGTCAGCAATACACGTTCATTTAAGCTTTATCCGGATACCTATATTGCCAAAAAAATATTTATTGGCAGCCTTATCTCCTACAGCCTGCTCTGTGTATTATGGTATGCAACAGGCTGGCATCATGCTCCCGCTGCAGTTTTAATGGGGGTTGCTGCTCTCGCCTTCTTTGGTGGTTCAGACGAAGGTGGTCGCGCCATTACCTTATTTGGTAGGTTTACAATTATCGCCTTATTCGCCGCAAGTATATTAAGCTATGGCCTGCTTCCGCTTGCCAATGATTACCCCATGTTTCTGATCATAATGGCGATATTTATCTTACCAATAGGCGCTTGGGCAACGAAAAACCCGATGGCGATACTGCTATTGGCTATGGCTTTTAGCAGCATTAATTTTCAAAGCAGCTACCAACCCTATGATTTTGGTGTCTTTCTTGAAATTTGTATCGCCAACCTTTTAGGCATTTTTATTGCCTTTTGTTCGCTAGGCTTAGTGCGCACGTTGGGCGCCAAACACACCATGGAACGACTTATTCGTGAGGGTCGCGAAGAAGTATTAAACCTAACTTACCGCGCCACACCCCGCGATAGAGATGCTTTCCTCAATCGGTCTTTAGATAAAATTGGTTCCCTTGCAAGTAGGCTTGAACAAACCGGTCAAATAAATACTAGCTCTCGTGTTTTAAGTCGTTTGCGTGCAGCTGCAAGTATTGCCGAGCTACGACATACCAGTGCTTACCTGAATGAAGAAACTCGTCGCGTGCTGGAAGACCTATTCACCACAATCCGCCAAGACATTAACCATAAAGAACCGTCAGACAAGCTTTTGGCAATAATAGACAACGCCCTTTCAACCGCCTGGAAGCATGAGTCGAAATCGGCCAAACATCCACTCTTAAGGGGGCTCATTGGCCTTCGTCTTGCGTTGTTTGAATATGCACCTGCTTGGAGGTATGCCCCATGATCGGAGAAATTGATATAGCTGGAATATTTATCTCGCCGTTACTCTTATGCTTGCTAAGTGCATTTATTGGAAGAGTCATGATTTCAACTCTTTTTGAAAAAGCAAACATCTACAAAGTTGTCTGGCATCGCCCCTTATTCGATATGTCCCTATTTTTTATATTACTGGGGATCTCACTTAAAACTTTTTACCTTATAACCGGTTAAAATATGCAAAAAGAAAAAACAATTCACATCCTAAAAGTCATGATGACATGCACGCTGACCGTTCTTGCAGCGTTTGTGCTCTGGCATATCTATTCCTACTATACTTACACTCCGCAAACACGCGATGGCAAGATCAAGGCCGACATTGTTGCCTTATCTTCCGATGTATCCGGCCAAGTAGAGGCCGTCTTTGTTCAGGACAATCAGCAGGTTCAAAAGGGCGATGTATTATTTTCTATCGACACCGATCGCTTGGAAAATACTGTAGCGCAAAACGAAGCTGCATTAAGCAATGCTAGGGCAACACTTGCTGCAGCAAACAGGGAGGAAAAACGATATAAAACCCTAAAAAACACCATTGTCTCGGAACAAGAACGTGATAACCGTATCTCTGTTGCTGAGCAGGCCCAGGCGAAATATGAACAAGCATTGGCAGACCTGAAACTCGCCCGCCTTAATCTAGAGCGCTCGCAAGTGAAGTCCCCGATCAATGGAATCGTAACCAATTTTTCACTGCGCCCAGGAACCTATGCAACCGCCGGACAACCGGTAATGGCGTTGGTCGATATTGATAGCTTTTATGTCGCTGGATATTTTGAAGAAACAAAACTAAGCCATATTCGCACTGGCATGCCTGCAACAGTTCATATTATGGGAGAAGACCAAGCTATCAGCGGACATGTCGTCGGGATTTCATCCGCGATTGAAGACCGTGAACGTGCAACATCCTCTAATACACTGATCGCCAATGTCAATCCAACTTTTAACTGGATAAGGCTGGCACAACGCGTACCAGTCCGCATAGCGATTGATGAAATTCCTGATAACATAGCACTTATATCAGGGCGAACAGCCAGCATTACTATCAATAATCATGAAGGTTGATTATTACTTTTTACCGTTCAATAGGGCTAGTTGTAGAAGCCTTCAATATTGAGGCAGCACTGATTTTTTGGCTATGCCACCTGCGGCAGATGGCGCTTCGTTTGCAGTTAATGGTGGAGAGAGAGGGATTCGAACCCTCGGTACCTTGCGGTACACACGCTTTCCAAGCGTGCTCATTCGGCCACTCTGACATCTCTCCATAAAACTTATAAAACGCACTGTGCTTGCGTTTTAGGGCGCTGAATTATATCAGCAAACTTAAACCTTTTGTATTTATTGTAGTTGAGACTCTAACTCATCCCAACGTTGATACTTTTCTTGTAATTGTTCATCGATAGACGTTAATTCAGCCATTTTGCTTTTTATCTCTTCTCGGTCTCCTGCATGAAACTCCGCCGTACTCGTTAATTGCTGTAGCTTCGCTAACGTTTCTTCAAGCACCTCGATCTGCTTTGGTAAGTCATCTAATTCTTTTTTAACTTTGAAACTTAATTTCGGCTTTTTAACGATTTTAGGCTGTTTTTTTTCACTAACCGTTTTACTCGACTGCTCGGCCTGACTACTGTCTTTAATAATTTGACTCCAATTAGGCAACTCGCCTACATAATCAGTAATGACACCATCCCCTTCAAAAAACCAAAAATTAGTAACCACGTTTTCTAAGAACTTACGGTCGTGACTCACCAGTATTAAGGTACCTTCATAGTCAACCAGTAATTCTTCTAGTAACTCTAATGTTTCAACATCTAAATCATTAGTCGGTTCATCCATCACGATAAAGTTAGCCGGCTGACTAAATAACTTCGCCAGTAAAATTCGATTACGTTCACCACCAGATAATACTTTTGCTGGTGATCGTGCTCGTTCAGGGGCAAACAAAAAATCACCTAAGTAGCTGATAATATGCCTGTCACGCCCATTAATGGTAATGCTCTCTCGTCCGTCGGAGACTAGGTCAATAACCGTTTTCTCTAGATCCAGAACATCTCTGTGCTGATCAAAATAGGCGACTTTTAGTTTGGTTCCGTGTTTTACAGCACCGGAATCTAATTCAATTTCTTTTAGCAACGCTTTAATGAGCGTACTTTTGCCAATACCATTTGGTCCTACCAATCCTATGCGGTCACCTCGCATTAACCGACATGAAAACTGATCAACCATTTTACGCCCGCCATAGGCAATAGAAATATCCTCCGCCTCTATCACCAACTTGCCAGACTTTTCACCTGATTCAACCTCTAGTTTCGCAGGGCCGGCTAGGTTTCTTCGCTCTGCACGTTCCCGTCGTAACTGTTGTAAAGCCCTCACACGACCTTCATTTCGTGTTCTTCTCGCTTTAATGCCTTGTCTAATCCAGACTTCTTCACGCGCTAGCTTTTTATCAAATTCTGCATTTGTTTTTGCTTCAGACTCTAATGCGGCCGCTTTTCTTTCAAGGTATTGCTCATAGCTACACGACCAACTGGTTAGCTGTCCTCTATCTATCTCTATAATACGTTTCGCTATATTTTGTAAAAAAACTCGGTCATGTGTAATGCAAACCACGGCACCGCGAAAGGTTGCAAGTTGTTTTTCTAACCAAACAATTGTTTCCATATCTAGATGGTTAGTTGGCTCATCTAACAGTAAAACATCAGGCTCGACTACCAAGGCACGGGCTAGCCCTACACGTCGTTTCCAACCACCTGACATTTCATTTATTTTTTTATCGGCGGGTAAATTTAAACGACTTAACACTGAGTCAACACGTTGTTGTAATGACCAGCCATCTAATGCTTCAAATTGATGTTGTAATTTGCCCAGCGCTTCTAAGTCAACATCAGGGTCAAGCAACATGTCGTGATAACGAGCAATTAAGTGACCCACCTCACCCAAACTATCAGCAACAGCATCATAAACGGTGGAGGCATCGGGCAGTAACGGTGACTGCTCAAGTGTTGCTATGGTAATGCCCGCTTGTCGCCAGACCTGACCTGAGTCGGCCAACACTTGCCCAGCCAATACTTTTAACAAGGTCGACTTTCCTTCGCCATTGCGGCCAATTAAGCCCACTCGCTCTTGTTCATCGATTTGCAGGTCGGCATTATCTAGCACTGGTTTTAAACCGAACGCTACACTAACATTATCTAGCTTAAGTAATGGCATATTATTGATTTTGAATAAATTTTCTAATTAAATTGAACGCAAGTGCTGACGCTACTGTTTGTTGACGTAGCGCTCTCCCCCACACTTCCTTTGTGCTTGAAATGTGGCCGTGAGCATCTGCTACTGCGGTAAAAACAGCCACTGTTGTATCATTTACTTTCTTATGTAGTTGCACAAGGCTTAACGCTGTTTTATGCCGAGCACGATTTTCCTTTGCTATCTCAAGCGCCAACGCTTCACCAATGGGTTGCTGCACCGTGCTAAACGCAGTTTGTATGCCTGAAACTTTTGGATAAACAGCTGAAGTTAATAGCCAATCTGCTTGGCACTGGCGGGCGATATCACCCTGCGATAAGGTTTCAATAAGACTCAGTGTCAACTTTTTTTCGGTCATTAATTGATCGACACAATCCGGTAAATTACTGACTGATTGACCCCAGCCATCAATGGCAAAAAGGCTAGCACCCAATGCATCACTAACGTTATCAACCCAATATTGAACCTGCTCTTTAGTATGGCTTTGTGGAAAGAGTAGCTTTAATTCATTCTCTGGCATACCCGCTCTAAAACTCACACGAATATCATTGTCAATCTCTAAGCTATTAACGGCTTGCTGGATATCAGACTCTCCCATGCCCATGCTTCGAAATGTAATCAAACGGGGCTGTTCCAGCTTAAATTGGCGCTGTAAATCGGCCAACACAAACGTCTCCATCATCTGTTTCATTTCATACGGTACACCTGGCATAAAGTAAAACCGGCACTGCTGACCGACGGCACTAAACCCAGGCGCCGTTCCCCAACGATTATCAATTCGTGTCGAATTTGTGGGCAACAGTGCTTGCTTCTTATTTACATCGGCCATAGGAATTTTTAATTGCGCGAAAAACTCAGCAATCATCACTAAAGCCTCACTATCCATTTCAAGCTCTACTTGAAAGGCTTGAGCAAAGGCTTCGGCGGTTAAATCATCTTGTGTTGGCCCTAAACCACCAGTACACAAACAAACATCAGCCATCGCATCTACTTCTTTAAGCACCTGAACCAAGTCTGCCAAGTCATCCGAAACAGTAATATGCCTAATAACATCGAAGCCTAGCAGGCGACACTGATCAGCCAAAAAAGCAGCATTGGTGTCTACCAAAGCACCTGTAATCACTTCATCGCCTTGTGAAAAAATAATGACGCTAGGCGCCTTGTCTGTTTTATGCATCAAATTGAACCTTGTAACTGGTGAACTTTCTTATATTTAAGACCCCACTATCTAATATTAGATATTGTCCTTTTATGCCCATTAAGCGGCCTTCGACCCTAGCTGTTTTATCAAAATTAAAGGAGGTAACCTTTTGAGGATATTCAACAACGGGGTAATTAATCTCTACCTGCTTAGCATCTTTTATTAACTCTATATCCCCGTCTTTATTAGCCGCCTGAATATTGCTTAACTCAGAGGCTGCAGCCTCAATAAGGCGGTCTCTATGTTCATATAGGTTTTTATGGTCAGCTTGGCCCTTTAACATCTTCCGCCAGTCAGTTTTATCCGACACGTGTTGTTTTAAAGCCATCTCAACTTGACCAGACTGTAGACGTGTTCGCACCTTAAAAATGGGCAAGGCCTGTGTTGCTCCTTGGTCAACCCAACGCGTTGGCACCTGTGTATGGCGAGTAATGCCAACCTTTAAGCCCGATGAATTTGCTAAATAAACAAAGTGGTCTTGAAAACAAAACTCTTCGCCCCATTGAGGTTCTCGACACGTACCTAAGTGATAGTGACACGTTTCAGGTTTCATAATGCATAAATCACACTGAGCCAGCTTAGTCATACAATAATAACAAAAGCCTTGGCTATAGCTTTTCTTTGTTCGTTTTCCACAATTTAGACAATTGATCTCACCTTCATAGGTTAACGCGATGGTTTTACCCAAATATTGGTTCAAGCCAATACGCTCATCACCGATGGGCAATACATATTCAACAGGGTTACTCAAGGTGCTGAGCATTTTCTTTAAATGGCCTTCAATCATGTTCTCTATCCTAATTCAATTAATCCATGCCGATTTGAAACATGGTGGCTGTATAACAACCGATTTATGATGAAACTTAACCTTTTACGAAGTTAAGAAGTCGAATGTTTTCTCTAAATAATTTTCGTAATCAGCAAAGCCGTGATCACCGCCCTCAAGCACCACTTGCTCGCTACCTTGGTAGTAATCAACCCCTTTTTGAAAATCCAACACCTCATCACCCACTTTGGTGAGTAACAGTAAGTTTTGCGCTTGCTGAAGCTTTGGTAAGTGTAACTGCTGCAACTCCTGGAGATGCGTTAGAGTAAAATCAAAGCTCTCTCCGGTATGATAATTAGTATTCTTCCCCAAGGCTTTTTCAAGTATCAAATGCGCATCAACAGCGGGGTTAATTAACACTGCTTTCTTGGCATACTTTTGACTTAAATACGTTGCATAAAAGCCCCCTAAAGAACTACCAACAACACCCCAATATTGATCATCTAACGAAGCTATGTGCGCCTCAACCAAGGACATCGCTTGAGCTGGAGAAGGGGGTAAATCTTTTAAAAACAAGGTATGAACATTGTTTCGCTCAATATAGCTTTTAACTAACTGCGCTTTAAAGGAATCTACAGAACTGCAAAAACCATGTAAGTAAATAATATGCACGAAAAACTCTATTATTAAAAATAAACCATTAGGATAACCGACCCGTTGCAGGCCTGCCATCATTAACGATCAGTTGTTACTCTTCTTAAACGCGACCTACTTCTTTAGCTGAACGGGCATACTCTGCGATAAATTCGTCTTCCGACAGTGGTTTATTAATTAAATAGCCCTGAACTAGGTCACAACTATGCTCTGCTAGGAAATCATATTGATCTTGTGCTTCAACCCCTTCAGCCACAACCTTCATACCTAAATTATGTGCCAACACTATCATTCCATCAACAACAGCCATATCAGCTTCATTTTCTGGTATCTCTTTGATGAACTCCATGTCCAATTTTAAGGTGTTCGCTGGTAACTGCTTAAGATAATTAAATGACGAATACCCTGTACCAAAGTCATCAATAGAAATACTCACACCCATTGCTGCAATATCGTTTAATTTTTCCAACATCGCATCAATATTGTCCAACACCATACTTTCAGTTACTTCTAATTCTATGTATTTTGGTTCTAATTCATGTTTAGCCAAACACATACCAACCAATGATACAAAATTCTCCTCTGCCATCTGTACCGCGGATACATTAACTGCAACAGTGCCATAGTAGTCAAATTCTAGTTGCCACTTTTTTGCTGTTGCGCACGCGGTGTCTAGCACCCACAAACCAATTTCTTTAATCAGCCCCATTTCTTCTGCAACAGGTATAAACTCGGCTGGTGATACCATTCCTCTTAACCGGTGCTCCCACCTAACTAATGCTTCTGAGCCTATCACTTCCGCTGTTGATGTGTCTTGTTTCGGTTGGAAGTACAGCGATAACTCATTATCCGCCAACACTTTCCGTAGCTCAGTTTCAATACGCATTCTTTGCTCTAATACCTCACTCATTTCCTGCGTATAAGCACGGTAAGTATTTCTCCCAGCGGCTTTTGCTCTATACATCGCCGTATCTGCATTTTTCAACAACGTCTCTTTTGATAGACCATCATCCGGGTATATTGCCAAACCAATACTAACCCCTGCAAAAACCTCGTTCCCGGCGAGGCTAAATGGTTCTTTTAGCGCATTTAACATGGCCTTAGCAACCTGGTCAGGCGCTGTTTTACCGGTCATATCACTTAATACAACCACAAATTCATCACCACCGATTCGTGCCAACATATCTCCTGAGCGGATACAGTTTTTTAGCCGCCCAGATAGCGCTTTCAACAGAATATCACCAGCTTCATGGCCCATGCTGTCATTAACATCTTTAAACCGATCTAGATCAATAAAGAAAACCGCCACTTTTGAATCTTTTCTCTTGGCATGTTCAAGTTCTTGCTGAAACTGTTCAACAAAAGCAGTTCTATTGGGTAGACCCGTTAATGCATCTTTATAAGCTAATTTATGTACATGTTGATCAGCAAACTGCTTGTCTAACAAACGTCTCACTCGCTGTCTTAAAACTGACAAGTTTATCGGCTTGGGTACAAAATCAGCGGCGCCACTTTCATAGGCTAAATCCACAGATTTTTCACTTTCTAGGGCCGTGGTTATAAGCACTGGAACATCCGAACCACCCTGCATTGCCTTGATTTCTCGACAGGCCTCAAAACCATCTTTAATGGGCATCATTGCATCCATGATAATCACATTAGGCCTTAACACTTCAAACAACCTCACTGCATCACGACCATTAGCACCCAGTTCAACTTGATACCCTTCGCGCTCCAAAACACTTGCTACCGTCATTCGCGTACTTTGATCATCATCAACAATTAACACCACTTCTTTCGTTCGCTTTGTTTGTTCTGTATCAGAAAGTTCTAACGTCGCTAACTTGCTGTTCAAAGATGCTTCAACCAAGGTGAACTCTGTTTCTAACCGCTCAGCTAATGGCGCAATTATCGATTCATCAACAGTGTTACGAGACCAGGCCTCCTCTATTTCAACACAAACAGATACAAAATCTTCCGCCCCCAAGTTACGTGAACTGCCCTTAATTTTATGCGCCACATCCAAACACTTTGTTGTATCACCAGCCTCCATTGCGGCAATTAAGGTAACAATATAGATAGGTGTATCGAGTAGATAGGATTGAACAATTTGTTGAATACCACTGCCAGTATTAGCAACGAGCTCCTTGAATGCCGATTCAACAATTACTGAGCCTTCTGACACTTCAAGCTCTATACCTGATGATTCATCGTCTATTAGAGGGAAACCGAATAGTTTTTCAAGCTTGGCCAATAACGCTGACAATTGAAACGGCTTTAATAAATAGTCATCCATCCCGCTATTAATACAGTGTTCAAAGTCACCTGGTTGATCTTTCGCCGTTAAAGCAATAATAATCGGCTGCCGGTACTTAAGGTCTAACGCCCGGATTGCTTTAGTTGCTTCATACCCATCCATCACCGGCATATTGCAATCCATCAAAATCAGATCATAATTTTTTTCTTTAAAAGCATTCAGTGCTTCAAGACCATCATTGGCCACATCAGACGATATACCTATTTCCTTTAGTGTTGCCTCGGCTACCAGTTGGTTAGTCACATTATCATCGACAACTAGGGCCTTTATACTTTGCAAAACATCTGATGTCTTGATCTTGGGTTTTTTCCCAATCTCCGCTGACGTGCTCCCCTTACCTTCAGAGAATACATCTATTAATGTCATCCGTAACTTCTCATACCGTACAGGACGGTCAATTGATCCTACAAATAACGGCAAGCTTTCGTCTGCAGAGCTAATTTTGCTGCCAAACCGGACCATCGGAATTAACTTTGTACCAGAAAATTCCTCATTCGCCTTAAAACTCGCTAAAAACGCAGTCATATCCCCCAAACTATAATCAACATTAAACAGGCAGCTATCCAACCCTCTGCTCGACTTTAACTCGTCCTTTAGGATGAAAATGGCCTCATCTAAACTGTTAACTATTTGACATTCAACCCCCCACGCATCGAACATCCCTTCAAGATAATGTTGAGTTTCTTCAAACGGTTCAATTAACATCACCCGTTTTCCACTCAATAATTCAACCTCATCGGCAGGTTCTTCGAAGGAAATATTATGCGTTTGCATTGGAAGTAATACTCTGAAGCTTGACCCTTCATTGACTTCACTAGTAACCGATACAGAACCCCCCATTAACTTTGTCATTTGATTAACGATCGTCAATCCAAGTCCGGTTCCACCATATTGATTGGTTGTTTCTGCACTGACCTGACCAAAAGGCCTAAAAATTTCACTTAATGCGCCTTCCGGTATTCCAATACCCGTATCAGTCACTGCTATCTCAATCAAAGAACGCCCCTTTGAGGATGACACAATTTTTGCTGATAAAGTAATATGCCCCTGGCTTGTGAATTTGACCGCGTTATTTAATAAATTACTGATGACTTGTCGAATCCTTACCGCATCACCTCGAACAAACATTACATTGTCGGTGGGCAAATCCAAACAAAGCTCTAAATCTTTAACTTGTATTTTCTCTGCATATAACAACGCTAGCTGTTCAAGCAACAACCTTAAATCAATATCCTCCAGTGCCAGCTGAAAATTCCCCGATTCCATTTTACTAAAGTCCAACACATCATTGATCATTTGCAATAAGGAGTCACCTGATTTACTGGCTACCTCAAGGTATTCATGCTGATGCTGTGGCAAGCCCATTTCTTTGAGCAAATTAACCATGCCCAAAATGCCATTAAGAGGCGTTCTAATTTCATGGCTTAGGTTCGCTGCAAAATCTGATTTAATTTTAGCTGTTTGTACGGCTTGATCCCTCGACTGTTCAAGTTCACTACTTCGCGTTTCCAGCACCTTCATCATCTGGTTGAACGCTTCAGACATATGGCCAAGTTCCGCAGCAACCTCATGTTCGGCTCTAAGCCCGATCTCACCTGATGCTGCTTGAATCATGATCGATGAAAAGTCTTTTAACGGCCTTGTTAAACGCCGAACTAGCAAGCTCATCAGTACTAACAAAACCAACGCAACCGCAATAATAATGCCTACGTTGGCGACAAATAGTGTCTGGGCATACTGAATTAAGGACGGCTTATCAAGTATCAGCATTAAGTAAGCAGCAGGTATTTCCCCATTATTATTGAGCCGAGCGGTAAAGTAAAAGGCTTGTTCCGTCTCACGCTCTAGCCTCGCTTCCTCCAAGTCAACATCTTGCCAGCCGCTTATTAACTCATACTCTGTGTTCTTTTTGACTGATGATATTTCTTTGAAATCTGCATCAAAAATAATGATGCTTTGCACACCCTCAAGTTTAAAAAAAGGGGTCGCTAAATAGCCTAATAGTTCTTCAATACCGCCAGAAAAAGGAGTTGAAAGCTGATCGATTAAAGCTTCAGCTACTCTCTTACCGTGTTGAACATAATCGGCCCGCTCTTGCTCATAGGCTTTATATGAAATTAAAGCTGATGAGATGACTGATAAAAAAATAGCTCCTATCAACAAAGCAAGGTTTAATTGCTGGCCTAAACCCTTTTTATGTTTTTTTATGCCCATAATCCAAACCCTAATTTAACGGCTTCCTTATCTAGCTATAATGTTAGTTTAAATACTTCGCCATGCTAGCTATTGTCTTATCATTAATAACGTACATCATAACCAAAAAGCTGAATATTTGCTTAACCCATGCCATGACAAATTTCCATCGGCAAGCGGGCGACAGGGCGTTATAATATCCATCATACTTTAAACACTATGGAGCGGCGCCTCATGTCATGGCTTTCTAACAAACCTATTCCTGTTAATGAACGACTCATCGTTGCTTTGGATGTCCCTGATATTCCACAGGCTAAAGCGTTAGTCACGCTATTAGGCGACAGCGTTATTTTCTACAAAATTGGACTTGAGTTATTCATGTCTGGTGATTATTTTGAGCTAATCGACTGGCTCAATGAACAAAATAAACGCATCTTTGTTGATCTCAAATTTTTTGATGTGCCTGCAACAGTTGGTCGTGCTGTTAAACAGCTTAGCGATAAGAAAGTTGATTTTGTCACCATACACGGCAACAACGCCATTATGCAGGCTGCCGCCGAGCAAAAAAGCCAACTGAAAGTTCTTGCTGTTACCGTCTTAACCAGTTTAGATAGGGGCGACCTAGATGACTTAGGGTTTAAATGCGATGTTGAAGAACTCGTCACCTCACGCGCCAAACGAGCTATTGAACTGGGTTGTGATGGTGTTATTTCTTCTGGACTAGAAGCCCCTGGACTACGGGACTCATTAGGTCCAAACTTCTTGGTTGTTTCGCCTGGTATTCGACCCGTCGATAATAAGCCAGATGACGACCAAAAACGAGTCGTCAGCGTTGAACAAGCCTTTTATAATGGGGCCGACCATATTGTAGTTGGGCGACCTATTCGTGATGCTCGAGATCCCAAGCAGGCTGCCTTAGATATACAAAAAAGTATTCGTCATGTATTTAGTGAAAATTTATCAGGAGATCATAATGATTAAGGACTTAAACAGTTTCACTCAACCTATATCAAAACTTGTTGAATTAAATACTCATCACTTCGACACCCTCATGGACGCTCAAAAAAAAGCAGCCGAAGATTATAAAAAACTTGTTCAGCAACGCATGCAAACTGCAACAAAAATCAAAGACCCTATTGCATTAGCTAGTTTTGTCACCGATCAAATGGCACTCGCCCAAAGTAACTATGAAAAAATGGTAGATAACAGCCGTGTTATGTTTGAAACCATGACAGGCTATAACGCTGAAGTAATTAAACTTTTTCAGGAAAGCACCGTTCAGCTAAAAAAAGAAATTGATAAAGAAACAAAAAAATAGCCTGATTATTTTTTGTTTCTTTAATTAACTATTGTTAGCTACCTTTTATTAGGGTTGAAGCACTTCACAAAACAAATGTTGCGCCGCAATAAATTTTACTTTAAACTGGCCTTTCTAACCTTTGTTTTAAATTAGATTTACTCAACCTTATTTGGAGAAATTTCATGAACGACTTTAATGCTTTTGCAGCCCCTATCACTAAATTAATTGAATTAAACAAAACTCATTTTAAAAAAATGGCCGCAGCACAACAAGAAGCTGCTAAAAACTATGCCGAATTAGCTGAAGCCCGCATCAAAGCAGCAACCAACATTAATAACCCTGAGGCACTTAATGCTTTTGCCAAAGAGCAAGTCGAACTCGCTCAATCAAGCCTTGAAAAATTTGTTGCTGATAGCAAATCTTTATTCGAAGACACGAAAGCTTATAACGAGCAAGTACTTAACATTGTTAAAGAAAGCGCAGCGGCTCTAACACCAAAAAAATAAACATCAAATTAAGTCTATTTTGGAAACCACTACCACTCGGTAGTGGTTTTTTTATAGTTGATACATTATTAAAATAGAAACACGCTGCCATAAAAGTTAAACTAGCCTTATCAACGAATAACACTCATTCGTCACCAAACAACTTAATTCTATAAGGGGATTTCAAATGGCTTTAATTTCTCTACGCCAACTACTCGACCACGCTGCTGAAAACAACTACGGCGTACCAGCTTTTAATGCCAATAACATGGAACAGGTTCATGCTGTTATGCAAGCAGCAGACGCAACTAATAGTCCTGTTATTATTCAAGGTTCTGCCGGGGCAAGAAAATATGCTGGTTCAGCATTTCTAAAACACCTAATTCTCGCTGCGGTTGAACAGTACCCACACATTCCTGTGGTTTTTCACCAAGATCACGGCACCAGTCCTGCCATCTGCCAACGGTCTATTCAGTTAGGTTTTACCTCTGTCATGATGGATGGTTCTTTAGAAGCTGACGGCAAAACACCCAGTAGTTATGAATATAATGTTGAGGTTACTAAGAAAACAGTTGAAATGTCGCACGCTTGTGGTGTGTCTGTTGAAGGTGAGCTCGGTTGTCTCGGTTCGCTTGAAACAGGTGAAGCAGGTGAAGAAGATGGTGTTGGCGCCTCTGGCGTTTTAACACACGAACAAATGCTAACCGACCCTGAGGAAGCTGCTGATTTTGTTAAAAAAACGGGGGTTGATGCATTGGCTATCGCCATTGGCACCAGTCATGGTGCCTATAAGTTTACCAAACCCCCAACTGGCGATACTTTAGCTATTCAACGCATAAAAGAGATCCACGCAAGACTGCCTAATACTCACCTTGTAATGCATGGTTCTTCATCGGTTCCTCAAGATTGGCTAAAAATTGTCAATGATTTTGGCGGCGACCTTGGTGAAACCTATGGCGTACCAGTTAATGAAATCCAACAGGGCATCAAGTATGGTGTACGAAAAGTGAATATCGACACCGATTTACGCTTAGCTAGTACTGGTTCTATCAGGCGGCACTTAGCAGAAAACCCCAAAAACTTTGACCCTAGAAAGTTCCTAGCTGTATCAACCGACGCAATGCAACGTATATGCGAAGATCGTATGGACGCGTTTGGAACATCTGGACAGGCAAGCAGTATTAAACCCATTAACCTAGAAGAAATGGTACTTCGTTACGACTCTGGCGAACTCAACCAAGTAGTTAAGTAATTAAAGCCTTTCAACTCAGGAGGCAGGCTCTAATTATAAGTTTCACGTCGGCTTATTAAACAACCAGGTTAGCACCACGGCAGTGTTTGCTAATCTGGTTGTCGTAACTTTTTTAATTATTACTCACCAATAACCCAGTTATAGCATTCATTCAGAGCGCCCCTACTTTCAATTGGGTTATGTAAAATACCCTGCTTTTGCTAATATCTAGCTACCTAACACTAAAACTTTATCAGAATTTATTCATTACGTTTATGTACAACCCCCTTTAGCCTATCGGTTATGCTTAGCCCCTCACGCATAAAATACGTTTTTATTTTTCTTGCTGTGTCTGTACTTTCAGGCTGCACACCAGCGCCTTCATCATTAGAAAAAGTACTTAACCGTGGAGAGCTTGTTGTTCTGACGCGAATAGATCCATCAACGTATATCATTGACGAAGCCGGAACCCATGGTTTTGAGTATGAATTAACATCACTGTTTGCGGAAAAGCTCGGTGTTAATATACGCTTCATTATTGCAAAAGAATTTCAACAATTGGTGCAATTATCAACTGAGGATGAGGCTGATTTTGTAGCTGCTGGACTAAGTATCACCCCAGACAGAAAAAAACGCTTACATTTCACGCCGCCTTATTACGAAGTCACGCAACAGCTTGTATATCATTATCGAACGCGTCGCCCTAAGTCCGTGGCGAAACTGAGCGGTTCTTTTTTAGAAGTTATTGCCAACACCAGTCATGCCGAAAACTTACGTAGCATTCAAAAAACACATAAAAACCTGTCTTGGATAGAAAGCACCGATTCAACTGTTCTAGAGTTAGTTTCTCTAGTGAACGATCATATACTTGACTACACCGTCGTCGACTCCAATCAATTTCAACTCATTCGCGGTCAATTTCCCAACTTAAACGTTGCTTTTGATATTTCAAAACCTGAAAAAATAGCGTGGGCTTTTCCTCTTGGTGAAGACCACAGCTTATATAATGAAGCGGTTAAATTTCTCGCAGAACTTAAATCCACCGGTGTCTTAGAGCAGCTACAAGACAAGCACTTCGGCTATTCTAAACAATTAGATTACGTTGGAATTTGTACCTTCTGGCACCATGCTGACACTCGGCTCCCTAAGCTCATTAAGTCTTTTCATTTAGCTGCAAAAAAATACAATCTTGACTGGAAATTACTAGCGGCTGTTGCCTATCAAGAGTCTCACTGGAACAAACACGCTGTTTCGCCAACGGGTGTTCGCGGCATTATGATGCTGACGAAAGCCACTGCCAAACAAATGAACGTAACTAATCGATTAGACCCCAAGCAAAGCATTGAAGGCGGCGCACATTATTTATCAACTCGAATAAAAAAAATCCCTAAACGGATCGAAGAACCCGACAGAACATGGATGGCCTTGGCCGCTTATAATATTGGTTTTGGCCACTTAGAAGATGCGCGCATATTGACCCAACAACAAGGCGGCGACCCAGACAAATGGATTGATGTAAAACAGCGACTACCACTACTTGCTGAAAAGGAGTGGTATCAAAAAACAAAATACGGCTACGCACGTGGTAAAGAACCCGTCACCTATATTGATAATGTTCGCCAATATATCAAAATGCTTAAAAAGCTTGAGCCTAACTCATTAAGTGATGAACAAAACAAAATTGATACCGACGCCACACTAAATATCGAATTACAAGCGCTGTAATTCTCTTTTCATCCAATTTAAACCGTATTCAAAAACCTTTTCTTTCTCTGGTTCATGATGAAGCTCATGATAAAAACCTTGCCAGATCTTCAAGCAGCATTGCTGACCGACGCGCTCAGCAAATATGGTACTCGCTGTATGACTTGTGATCGCATCAGCATCACCGTGCATCAACAAGACTGGAAAGTCCACTTCTGAGGCTTTTCGTAACAGTTGCTCGCCCTCACTTAGCATTTGAATGCCTAATCTAGCTGAAATCCGGTGATGAATTAAAGAATCTTCCGCTCGGCTTTTCAATATCTCTTTATCCCGACATAAGGCGACTTCGTTTATCTCGTTCGATAACGATAAAGTTGGCCACCCTGTTTGCACAAGTCGACCCAATAGTAATTTCCATTTAGCTGGCTCAAATGCAGGTTTAAACAAGGGTGAACTCAACACGACGCCTTTGAAACCAATTGGATGTGACAGCGCATATTGAATGCTCAGTGTTGCACCCAAGCTGTGACCGTAGATAAACCAGGGCTTGGCAACGTCAATATTTGATACTTCATCTATAAAACACTTAATATCCCGTATCATTTGTTGAAAATCAGCACTATGACCACGTTGACCACCAGACTTTCCATGCCCTCGCAAATCAAACGAAACAATCTCAACACCACAGGATGTATAGTATTCAACCATGTCTTTGTAGCGACCACTATGCTCGCCCAAACCATGAATTAAACACACCGTCATTATCGGCTCAACATCAGGCTGCCACCTAACGGCATGCATAGGCATTCCATCGTTAGCAAGCCACCTCTTTTCACTGTATTTTGCCATTATTTTCCTTGCGCTATAATCAACACAGTTGAAATAACATAGTAAGCCATCCTGATTAAGCTGATAACTGCCTTAACATTTCCTATAGCCCTTTCATTTACGCCTTTTTTTAAAAAAAGCGCTTAATAACTCAGAACACTCCTTCGCCAGCACGCCCCCTGTCCATTCAACATGATGGTTTGCATAACTAGCTTTAGTGAGTGATAGCGCACTACAAACAGCCCCCCTTTTTTCATCTAACGCACCAAACACAATGCGTTTAATTCGCGCATGTTGAATAGCCCCCAAACACATCACGCAAGGTTCAAGAGTGACAAAAAGGGTTGTATCAACAAGGCGGTAATTATCAAGTTGCAGACCAGCGTCACGAATAGCCACTATTTCAGCATGTGCAGTTGGGTCATTATTCTTTATAGGCAGGTTATAACCTTCAGAAATACACTCATTATCTTTGACGATAATTGCACCGACAGGTACTTCACCAACTTCTTCTGCTTTATGCGCTAAATTGATCGCTCTGCGCATCCAAGCCTCATCATTCATAAGCATTATTTATTCAGCAAAGGCCACATTGTTTCGTCCTGAATGTTTCACTGTATACATCGCTTTATCTGCCTTTTGTGTTAACACATCAATATCTGCGCCATCGTCTGGATAAAATGCAACGCCAATACTGGCACCAATCTGACAACTATCACCGTTGACCATTATGCTGTTAGAAACTGATTGAATAATATTCTCGGCAAGACGCCTTACCCCCTCATCATCCACTTGCCCTTCAAGTAACACAATAAATTCATCGCCACCAATACGAAAAACACTGTCAGATTTCCTAATGCAAGCAGCAATTCGATTCGCCGTTGTTTGCAACACCGTATCGCCAACACCGTGCCCATAGGTATCGTTAATAGGTTTAAATTGATCTAAATCGATATACAGTATCGCCAGTCTCGTTTTATTTCTTTGCGCAATACTAAGCGCATGTTCCGCCAACTCATAAAACACAATACGATTGGGCAATCCCGTTAACTCGTCTTTATGTGCTTGCTCAATAAGAATGGCTTCAGCTGCTTTCCTTTCCGATATATCTCTAATGGCAGCCGTAACTTCTACATTTTTGCCGTTCTCACTCAACGCGGTTTGCATCACAATGTCTGCGACTAAAATACTATCATCACTTTTTAGCAATCGCACCTCACACCGACTAGTAGGTAAACGGCCTGTCTTATCAACTGCCTCCAATATTTCCGAAAAAACAGCTTTCGATTCTTTTACAAAAAACAAACTCGCTGGCTTTAAAAGGTAATGTTGTTGGTTGAAGCCAAGTAATTCAACCACAGACCCACTAACAAAAGTGGTCAGCGCTGTTTTAACATCAACCCCAATCACAATATCTGTCGTTTTTTCCATCAGATTATCGTAATAGTCTTCTCTACGAATAAGTCTTATTGTAGCAATACAAAAGCAAACAAAAATAAGTAAAACTGTCGCTGTTTGAATACTTCTTAAAAAAAATGTCTCAGCCTTAGCCTCTTCTTCTAAACTAATGGTTAGTTCATTCATCAAGCTCAATAGTTCTTCATCATGCTTAGCCAAGTCCTTCATCATCTGGTGGGAAAATGATGCTGAAACTGCTTGAGATGATAGAAAATAGCTTAATTCCTCATGCAATGGTCGCCAAATATACTGAGCGTCAAATAAGCGTTCTCTAGCATCTTCATCAACCAGCTTGTCAATAAATATGACCTCACCTGAAGCCGCTGTAGCCGTACCACCTTCACTAAAAGCATTTAATGTTTCATCAAATAAGGCAACTGCTTTAGCCAGTTTATCCATATCACCCAGAGGAACTGTCTGATGCTGCGATGAATTATGAATAAGGGACGCTAACTTTATAATTTTCTGCGATAACATCCGCTGTCGACCCGCGATATTGATGTTCTTAGCAGATACTTCAATTTGAGCAGTAACATAGTAGTTAATCGCCAACAACGCAAAATCTAATAGCATGACCAACACTAATGGAAGCAACACTAACTTGTACTTTAGGAGCGTTTGATTCATAAAACTAACCTACCACATCAATAACTTAACCACTATCAATACTGCCAATTTTCATAAGTCGAGCCGTTAGGGCTTTACTCGCATTCGCTCGATACCTAGAAACTATTCTTATGCCATGCTACTAATAGTGCGCCGAAAACGTGAGAGCGCAAGTGAGAACAGCACAACGCCGATCGCCGTAATGGCAAGAAATTGCGGCCAGACAGCGGCAAAACCAGCACCACGATAGAGAATCGCCTGAGCAAGCATCACAAAGTGTGTATTCGGTGCAGCAAACATGACCAATTGAACGAGCTCCGGCATGCTCTCGCGCGGCGTCGAGCCACCAGAGAGCATCTGCAACGGCAGTAACACCAACATCAATAGCAGAGCAAACTGTGGCATCGAACGGGCGACAGTGCCGAGGAAAATACCCATTGAGGTAGTCGCAAACAAATGCAACGCCGCGCCAACTAGGAATAACCCCAGTGAGCCTTGAATCGGCACCGACAGCCAGCCTTGCACAACCGCGGTTAATGCAAAGGCGGTAGCAACAAGTACAACCAGCCCCATTGCCCAGACCTTGCTGGTCATAATCTCAAAAGGCGTAACCGGCATTACCAGCAGGTGCTCGACGGTACCGTGCTCGCGTTCGCGAATCAGCGCCGCGCCAGTAAGAACAATAGACAACATCGTCACGTTGTTGATGACCTGCATAATCGCACCAAACCACGACTTATTAAGCTGGGGATTAAATCGCGCCCGTAGCGCCAAGTCAACCGGCAACTCCGGAACCTCACGGTAGCGCTGCGCAAAGGTCTGCACTTCGTCAGCAACGATAGTTTGTATATATCGGCTACCGGTAAAGGCTTGGCTCATCCGCGTGGCATCAACATTAAGCTGAATCGTTGGCCGCCGCCCCGCTAGCACATCACGTTGAAAGTTCGGCGGAATATCCAGTGCAAAGGTGTCAAGGCCAGCATCCATGCGAGCATCCATCTGTGCTTGATCAATCACGTCAGGCGGAACAAAATACGGTGGGTAAAAAGCACTAACAATACGCCATGACAGCGGAGAGCGATCCTCGTTTACAACCGCAATCGGCGCCTTGTTAAGGCTCTCTGGCATGGCCGTAGCGGCCGTATAAACTGAAACGGTAAAGGCATAAACGATCAACACAAGCATAATCGGATCACGCACGACACTGCGCAACTCCTTAACACCAATGTGGAAAATATTAGCAAGACGCATGGACTACCTCTCCTGCTTCTTAAGCATTATGGCAGACAAGCCGATCAACACCGGCACAGCCAATACCAACGGAAGGAAAGACGCATGCAGGTCGGAAAAGTTCAACGCCTTTGAGAAAGTACCCCGTGCGATTGTTAAAAAATGAGTCGTTGGATAAACCTCACCGATCATCCGCCCCATTCCTTCTAAAGACGACACTGGATCAATCATGCCCGAGAAATTGGCTGCTGGCAGGATCGTCAATACCGCAGTACCGAAGATTGCCGCAATCTGGCTACGCATGAAAGTAGAGATCAGCAAACCCACCGCAGTTGCGCAACCAACATAAAGCAATGCCCCTATTGCTAAGGTCAGAAAGCTACCCTTCAGCGGCACACCGAAAACAGTCACCGCAAGCAGTGTCAGCAACAAAAAGCTCAAAAAAGATAGCATCACATAAGGCAGTTGCTTACCCAGCAGAAATTCGAGCCGCGTCGTTGGGGTGACATAAAAATTGGTAATCGAGCCAAGCTCCTTCTCCCGGACCACACTGAGCGCCGCGAGCATCGCCGGAATCAACATCAACAAAAGCGGAATAACAGCCGGCACCATGGCAACTAGGCTTTTAACATCTGGGTTATAACGGAACCGAGTCTCAATATTAACGAGACCTGCCAAAGCCTCACCGTAACCGGCTTCACGCGCCTTGGTCCCAAGCCACTGGGCATGAATCCCTTGCACATAACCTCGAGTCGTTTCACCCCGTGATGGCATCGCGCCATCAATCCAGGCGCCTATCTCAACCCGCCGCCCCCTGGCGATGTCGCGCGCGAAGCCCTGCGGAATTTCAATGGCCAAACTGATATCGCCTTCGCGCATTCGCCGATCCAAATCGGCAACATTGGTAATGGGTGCTTGCTCAATGAAGTAGCGTGAGCCGGCAAGATTAAGTGTATAGTCGCGACTCATGGTCGTCTGGTCTCGATCTAGCACCGCAAACGTAAGGTCCTCCACGTCTAGGCTGATGCCGTAGCCCATCACAAACATTAATATCACGCTACCGACCAGTGCTAAGGTCAGCCGGATCGGGTCACGGCGCAACTCCAACCCTTCTCGTCGGGCATAACTGATCATCCGTCGAGAGTCGAACCAGCGCCGCCAACCCTTCGGCTCAACGTGAGCGGCTGAAGCATTTATTGCATCGAGCGACGCTCTCTCATCTGCTGGTTTTTCAGCAGTTTCTGTCTCCGATGCTTCTTCTAAATGCGCCACAAACGCCTCTTCCAATGTCTCCACTCCCCGCTGCCTGATCAAAGCATCAGGCGTGTCAGTCACCAGTATCTGACCTGCGTGCATCAGCGAAATTCGATCACAACGTTCAGCTTCGTTCATAAAATGGGTAGAAATAAAAATGGTCACACCATCATCACGCGACAGCTCAACCAACATACGCCAAAAAGCATCGCGCGCAACTGGGTCAACGCCCGAAGTTGGCTCATCGAGGATTAACATTTCTGGCTTGTGGATCATCGCCACCGCTAGCGATAAACGTTGCCTAAGACCAACAGGCAACCCACCCGGCAAATTATCCACTACGGTGGCTAGGTCAAAACGTTCAATCATGTCTTCCACTCGTCGCGAAATATCAGCGGCGGGCACATGAAACAGCCGGGCATGCAACGCTAAGTTCTGTCGTACCGTCAGCTCGGTGTACAGCGAAAAAAACTGTGACATATAACCAACGCGGCGGCGCGTTGCAAGATCGTGTGGGTCCACCTCTTGTCCAAACAGCCAAGCCCGGCCTTCGCTCGGCGGTAAAAGACCTGTCAACATCTTCATGGTCGTGGTCTTGCCGCAACCATTCGAACCTAGGAAGCCGAAAATCTCACCTCGTGGGACACGCAGGTTGACATGGTCTACCGCAGTAAAGTCACCAAATCGCATGGTCAAATCTTGCGCCTCAATCGCAGTATCCGCACCATCTTTCAGTCGCGGTGGTATGTCCACAGCACGATAGTTTCGTCGTTTGTCTTCTGGCAACAACTGGATAAATGCCGCCTCTAACGAATCCACTCCTTGACCCTGTAACAAGCCTTCGGGGCTATCACAAGCCAATACCTGGCCACCATACATCGCGGCTAACCAGTCGAAGCGAGCTGCCTCCTCCATATAGGCGGTTGCCACTAGCACACTCATGCCGGGGCGAGAGAAACGGATTCTGTCAATCAACTCCCAGAACTGGCGTCGTGAGAGCGGATCGACACCGGTAGTCGGCTCGTCAAGAATCAGGAGATCCGGGTCGTGAATCAATGCACAACAAAGGCCTAACTTCTGCTTCATTCCACCTGAAAGTTTACCTGCCGCTCTATCGAGAAACGACTTTAACCCTGTGGCTTCGGTTAACGCCTCGATTCGACGCGCCCTTTCGTCACCGTCATGCCCAAACAGACGACCAAAGAAGTCGAGGTTCTCACGTACTGACAGTGTCGCATAGAGGTTGCGCCCCAGGCCCTGTGGCATATAAGCAACCCGCGGCCCCACGCTTCGTCGGTGGCGCGCATTCGCCATATCACCGCTAAGTACCTCGACCTTACCATCTTGAACTGCGCGAGCGCCGGCAATCAGCGCCAACAAGCTCGATTTACCAACTCCATCTGGGCCAATCAACCCAGCCATACAACCGGCTGGAATATCAAGGTTAATGCCGTCAAGCGCATGCGCCTTCTTGTATCGTAAGGTGACGGCTTGCAAGCGGGCAACCGGCATAGCTAACTGATCGTGCTTATTCGTCTTTTCGCTGTTATTTTGATTCATTTTGGCAGCTTGACTTGCAGCTCAGGGGGCCAGCCTGCCTGCGAATCGAGCCGTACATAAGCCATACCGGGAAGGCCGGTTTTGACTTGGTAAAGATGTTTCCTGAGCAGTTGCGGGTCAATCTGCGCCTTAATTCTGAACATTAGCTTCTGACGCTCTTCTTCCGTTTCTACTGCCTTGGGAGTGAACTGCGCCACATCGGCAACAAAGGAAATCTTGGCTGGAACAACATATTGCAAAGCTGCATCTAGTACGAGCCTAGCCTCGGCACCTAAAGCGACACGTCCAGCTTGCTCGGTCGGTAAAAAGAAAGTCATATAAACATCTGCTAGATCGACCATGTTCAGCACCACGCCCCCCGGAGAAAGCACCTCGCCAGGCTGTGCAACACGGTATTGGATACGGCCATCACGCGGCGACTTCAGGACGCTGTCTTCGATATCTGCTTGAATGCGCTGGATGCCCGCTCGTACCGCTTCCACAGAAGCTTCTGCTCCAATAACATCAGATTTAGCTCGCCCTATAGCAGCTTGTGCGGCAGCCGCCTGAGCCTCAGCAGCACTTACGGCGGCCTTCGCGGCCTGAAAAGCGGCGCGGTCATCATCTTGCTGTGATACAGGCCCAGCCCCTTTCAATACTAACTCTTGCGAACGGATAAGGCGTTTCTTCGCGGCATCAAGCTCAGCCTTCCTCTGAGCAATCAATGCTTCGTTTGCCCGCTTCTCAGCTTCACGCTGGGTTACATGGCTTTGTGCGGTTTCAATGCCGATAAGTGCACGTCTCAGTTGCGCTTCTTCCTCGCGCAGTTGCGCCTCTAGAACCGCCACATCCATCCTTGCCAGTTGCTGCCCAGCTTGGACAAAATCACCTTCGTTAGCCAAAATATCCTTGACCCGACCTGCGGTCTTAGCCGCAACGTCTATCTCTACCGCTTCGATCCGCCCATTACCTGCAGCAAAACCTTCTGGCAAACCCTTTGCTTGTGCAAGCCACCACAGCCAAGCAGCTAGGCCAATAACAACCGTAACAACGAGGGCCTGCAAAATTCTTACTCTTACGGGCCATTTCAAGCTTGGTTTATGGCTGGACTTATTACTCATCTTTAAAACTCCTGCTGATCTTGTGGCATGTTGGCGTTACTTCACATAGCTTCCATAAAGGCCTGCATATATAAAGCTTTCTGCCAACCCTCGCTTATGTAGTGCTGTTCAATACAATGAGGGTGTAGCTATGGTCAAAATAGCATTTTTTTGCCACACGCTTTAAATAATATTAGGGAGTTGTCGATTTTTTGTGCCCTACATAGCACTTTTGACACGGCATAGGCATTATTCACCCCCTAACTTAAGGGCAAGAGTATCACGAATTATAGTGTTGAAAGAATTTGCCTAACACAGCTTAATAGCACAAGAAGTAAAGGTAACAAGCTGAATATTTTAAACTCATTCAGCCTGTTACCTGTTTTCTGGAGTTATTCCCACTCGATTGTGAACAAGCCATTTTTCTTCTTATTTTTCAGACAGTTAAAATCTATCATTTAGGCAATACCATGATAAATACCATGATTAAAAAAAAATTTAAAAAAGTTACATTTATTTCCAGAACGCACAAAAAACAACCAAAATTCATCAAGACAAGTAATAGCTTAGAGCTTTAAATTTGATCTGATCCAAGCGGTCTTTACGGATCATACCACTTCTTCTCCCCAAAGAGGCTCATTCATAGATGTGTAGAGTTGTTAGAGTAATGAAATTGGTAGACATGATGGATTCAAAATTCTCAAGCGATTTTGTATCCCAAATGAAAAATAAGCTTTTCTGTAGTGTACCTGTGAAAGGATTTGCGGGTAGTATAAAAAAGGACTGTCGGCAGACAATAAATGTATTTAGTGCCAGAGTGGTGAAATTGGTAGACACAGGGGATAAGCGAAAGCCAGTGTCTTTAAAAAACTGAGTCCCCCTGTAAATACCCCGTTATTAACACAACCTCAACGTAGAGAGTTAAGCCACATTTAAGTACTCAATGGGCGTCATGTCATTGAGCCCATCATGCGGCCGTTCATGGTTGTACAGCTGTATCCAGTCATCCGTGACTTGCCGTACCTCATCGAGATTGCTGAACAGATAAAGATCCAGCACATCTTCTCGATAGGTTCGATTGAGTCGTTCAACAAAACCATTTTGAAAAGGTTTGCCCGGCTTGATAAAGTCGATGTGTACTTGATGCTGCTCTGCCCACGTTGCCAGCTCGGTAGACGTAAACTCTGGCCCGTTGTCACAACGAATGCGTTCGGGATAACCTCGCCATGCTGCAATTTGATCGAGATAACGGGTGACTCGATCAGCGGTAATGCCTGAGTTAATATCGATGCCTAGCACCTCCCGATTAAAATCATCGACCACATTAAAAGTCCTAAACCGGTGGCCGTGTTGCAACACATCACTCATAAAATCCATTGACCAACACACATTCGTTGCCGGTGGTACATTCAATGGCAGCGGATGCCTGCTGGGTAAACGCCGCTTCGCTTTTCTGCGCATATTCAGTTTTAGCTGTAAATACACGCGATAAATACGCTTGTGGTTCCAGCGATGCCCAAGCGCCCTGAGTCGCTTACGGCACTTCGGAAAGCCCCAGCGTGGATGTTTATCGACTAAGGCCAGCAGTGCATCAATGAGCTCCGTGTCATCGCAACGTTTGGGTTGATAGTAATAGGCTGTGCGACTCAATACTGCTGCCTCGCAACACAGCACAATACTGGCAGTAAATTGCTCACGTAGCTGATCAACCCAAGCTCGACGATCCGCTGCTGGCCTTACAGCTTTTTTATGATTTCCTCTTGCATCTGACTCTTGAGGCTGAGATCAGCATACATTTGCTTTAAGCGGCGATTTTCGTCTTCTAGTTCCTTGAGGCGTTTAACATCCGATGCCTCCATCCCGCCATACTTGCTGCGCCATTTATAAAACGTGCTGTTACCCACACCGTATTTGCGGCATAACTCGGGCACTTGCGTACCTGCTTCAGCTTCTTTCAGTATCCCAACAATCTGGGTCTCATTCAGTCGTTTGCTCATCGTAAAAACTCCTTCGCTTCATCCGCGATTATAGAATTTTCTACGTTTGAGCTGTGCTAGTTTAGGGGGTACTTACACCCCCTCGTGAGCAATCGCGAGTGAGAAAAACTGGATGAATTGCTGGAAACTCTAAGTCTAGAAATAGATACGACAATCAGCAGCCAAGCCGTCTGAGACGGAAGGTTCAACGACTACCTGAGCTGTTGCGAGATGGCTTAATAACAGGAAGTAGCTTGGATTAGAACCCAAGTGAAACAGCGTCCAGCCCCTAAGTATATTAGGGTGATGATATAGTCTGGCTAGCATCGAAAGATGGTAGGTTAATGTCAAAATCCCCCGCCTTCACGGGTGTGCCGGTTCGAGTCCGGCCTCCGGTACCATCTTCCCCCACATAAACCCAACGGATTATTTCCTACCCTAGATCCAAGATAAAGCCTTGGGATACACCTGGGATACAAACGGGAGTAATCTCTTTCTCTCCTGCGAAACTTCATAACATATCAGGCAAAGAGGCTATTATTAGTTTTGACGAAGAACTGACTAGCCAGGATGCATCTGATCAATGCCACAACTAATGCCGGTTACCCATCCACAATTAAGCAGGCTGGCGAATCATGAGTAGAGATATTCAGTTAGACTCAGAAATCACTTGCCCTCACTGCAGCCATAAAAAGCTGGAAACCATGCCCACCGATGCTTGCCAATGGTTTTATGAATGCAGCGAATGTCATGCAGTACTAAAACCCAAACAGGGAGATTGTTGTGTCTACTGCTCTTACGGAACGGTACCTTGCCCGCCAATTCAGCAAAACAAACCCTGCCGCTAAACCTTCAACAATTGCGACATATTTTTATGAAACAACTAATTCTTATGCAGCTAGTTGTTATCATTTTAAAAAATACTTGGTTTTCAAATAGCACTGGATGAACCCCATTACCCTGAAGCAAAGTTTGACCGTAGAAGCTATTAGCTTCTCTGTTGCGGCAAAATCAACGTAAACTGTGTGCCTTCATGGTCGCTAGACACCAGCACCCGTCCCCCATGGGCTTCAATAATCGATTTCACAATTGCAAGGCCCAGCCCGGCACCCTCACTTTGACGAGCTCGCGAAGGATCAGCACGGTAGAATCGGTCGAATAGTTTTGTCCGTTGTTCGGCTGGGATTTTCGGGCCTGGGTTTTGTACCGACAGTGTGACTTCTTCATTGGCGGCTGTTGCAAGCTGCACTGTTATTTGTTGACCTGGAGCAGTGTAGCGAATTGCATTCGATAACAGATTGGATACCGCCCGACGCAGCATGGCGCGATCGCCCCGCACGCTGGGAGCGTCACCTTCAAGCAGTAACTGGATGTGCTTTTCTTCAGCCAGGGCCTCAAAGAACTCCAGTATTTCTCGGGCTTCGCCCGCCAAATCCAGCCACTCAATTTCTGGCTTTTGCAAACCGTGATCAGTCTTCGCTAACCAGAGCATATCATTGACCATCTTTGCCAGGCGTTCCTGCTCTTCCAAATTGGAATACAACAGCTCTCGGTACTCATCCTCGCAACGAGCCTTGCTCAGTCCCACCTGAGTCTGGGTAATAATATTGGTTAAGGGCGTGCGTAGTTCATGAGCGATATCTGCGGAGAAATGTGTAAGCCGCGTAAAACTGTCCTCCAAGCGGCCAAGCATTAAATTGAAAGATTCCACCAGATTTTGTAGTTCCCGTGGCACACTTGCCGGATCAAGCCGTTCGGACAAATGATCGGCCTGCACATTGCGCAGACTTTGGCTCAAATCTTGGACTGGCGCATGGCCTTGTCGTACTCCAAGCCAAGCTGCAAATATTGTAATACCCCCCGCCAACGTCATGATTAACCAGAGGCTGTGGCGAAAGCTCGCCAAAAAGCTCAGGTGAAACCCCATATCAATTGCCGTAGCCACTCGAAAATCATGGCCACGAACCGCGATGACATTGCTCATTCCGCGATAGGTTGCATCACCCACTTGCCAAATCTGTATGTTATCCGTCAGAGTGCCCTGCACTTGAAAGTAAACATCAACCTTTGCCGACAGGCCACTATTGAATGTTGAGTACAGTATTTCGCCCTGCTGATCCCGCACTTCAAAATACACCCCGTGATGACCTGAAATGGCGCGAGACAGTGCCTCTGAAAGCTCTGCCCGCTGTCCGATGTATTCACTGAGTACACTCTCTATTGCCTGCGTCATTACCTGCAGTTCCTCAGCATCTTGCTCAACGAAATGACGGTGAACCTCGCTTTGTACCAGGTAACCGATTGATAACAAACTAAGGCCAATGGCCAGCGCAACAAAAATAGTTACCCTTGCAGTCAGCGACAAGGGACGACGCCTATGGATAGCTTGGGTTGAGGTATTTTTACCTGATTCAATCATGCTTGCGCGACCCACGGGGCTGATCTAATCTTCACTTTCAGCCTCTAACGTGTAACCCATTCCACGCACGGTGTGAATCAGCTTGGGAGTAAAATCATCATCAATTTTTGCGCGCAGGCGCCGGATTGCCACATCAATCACATTGGTGTCGGAATCAAAATTCATGTCCCAGACTTGAGAGGCGATAAGGGAGCGCGGCAGCACCTCACCCTGACGCCGCGCCAGTAACTCCAGTAAACAAAACTCCTTATGGCTGAGATTGATTTTCTTGCCTGCTCGCTGCGCCCGCCGCCGAGGCAAATCAAGGACGAGATCAGCAACACGCAACTGATCCATCGCGGGTTGAACAGCCCCCCGTCGCAATAGAGTTCGCACTCTGGCCAACAATTCGGCGAAAGCAAAAGGCTTGGTCAGGTAATCATCAGCCCCCAGCTCTAGGCCCTTAACTCGGTCATCCACGCCATCTCGTGCAGTGAGAAACAGAACAGGAGTCTGGCGCTCCGCTTCACGTAAGGACTGCACGATACGCCAGCCATCAACATCCGGCAGCATCACATCCAGAACAATTAAATCAAACGTTTCCGTCATGGCGAGGTGATGGCCATCCAAACCATTGCGGGCCAGCTCTACTGTAAAGCCTGCTTCGCTGAGCCCCTGAGCCAGGTAGTCGCCAGTTTTCACCTCATCTTCCACAACCAGTATTCGCATCGCCTTCCTGCTCCAATCTATTTGGCTAAGTCTAGCGGGGGCTTCCCAACAACCAGATGACAGGTAGATTACACCTTTGTCATCTTACAGTCATCCTGATGACAGAACACAACCCCTATCGTGTACGACATAACGCGACAGGCAAGAATGCATAACATCGTACTCATGCTGAGGAGTTCTCATGGAAAAGAATCTGATTGTTCTAATGATGATATTCACCCTATTCGCCACATCAAGCAGGGCAAACGATCGGCATCAGATCGAGGTATCCAAGCAGCCGGACCAGAAATGGCGATTCCAACGCCTCACAACGTCTACCATTGATGGCTCTGTCAAAATATCGGGTCGTTTAACCGCCAACCTACCGACTTGGCTCACGAGAGGTCATGTAAACATTGCCGCTCATTCGCCCTCAGGTGAGTTGATCGCAGAAACCACGACTGATTATGTACCAGCAATTCTAACCCACAACATGAAGAAGAAAGGCGGTGTTCGATTCTCAGCAACCCGCGATAAAGCGTTGCCGCCCGGCTCAGTCTTCAAGGTTGCAATTCACCGTGAAGAGCCAATTGTCAAAACCAATCCAACCCATTCAGGAAATATTGCCCGATGAGTAAGATACCAGTATTGACACGACCCAATTTAAATCGGCGTCGATTTGTCCAAGGACTCGCAGCTGGTGGCGTGCTGGCCGCCACACCGGCCTGGTTACACGCCGCAGTAAAAGGCGCGACCGCGCTGGGCTCAGCGCCTGTGCTCAGCGGCCGTGAAATCGATTTGGTGATTGCCGAAAAACCCGTCAATTTCACTGGCGTCGCTCGCATGGCGACCACCATCAACGGTTCCATTCCGGCACCGACGCTACGGCTGCGCGAGGGCGATGACGTCACCATCCGCGTCACCAACCGATTACCTGTTTCTACCTCTATTCACTGGCACGGCATCTTGCTGCCCTATCAAATGGATGGTGTGCCGGGGATCAGCTACCCAGGCATCGCCCCGGGAGAAACCTTTGTTTACCGCTTTACCCTCCGCCAGAGCGGCACCTATTGGTACCACAGTCACTCCGGCTTTCAGGAGATGACCGGGATGTATGGCGCCCTGATTATTGAGCCGCGGGCAGGCGAAAGACACCGTGCCGACCAGGATTATGTGGTGCAGCTGTCCGACTGGACCGACGAAGATCCAATGCATACCTTCAGCAAGCTGAAAGTACAAAGCGATGTCTACAACTTCAATCAGCCCACCTTTTTCGATTTCACAGCCGATGTTTCAAAGATGGGCTTACAGGCAGCCCTGGAAAAGCGCCAGATGTGGAACCAGATGCGGATGAACCCGACCGATCTGGCGGACCTGTCGGCGGCCACCCTCACCTTCCTAATGAATGGCACCACCCCGGCGGGCAATTGGAGCGGGTTGTTCCAGCGCGGTGATCGCGTACGGCTTCGTTTTATTAATGCCGCCAGCAACAGCTTTTACGATATCCGCATTCCGGGTTTGAAGCTAACGGTGATCCAAGCGGATGGTCAGGATGTTGAACCTGTCACTGTGGATGAATTCCGTTTCGGCCCCGGAGAAACCTACGATGTCATGGTCGAACCGCGGGACGATGCTTACACCATCTTTGCCCAGAGCATGGAACGCAGCGGCTATGCCCGCGGCACCCTGACCGTGCGGCAAGGCTTAACCGCTCCAGTACCAGATCCTGACCCGGTTGAGTGGTTGACCATGGCTGACATGATGGGGGCTATGAGTCATGGCACTGGTCACGAAGGCATGAATCATAGCGGTATGGATCAGGGGTCCATGAGTATGGGTCCCATGGATCACAGCACCATGGATCATTCCCAGATGCACGGCGGCATGGCCATGGATCACAGTATGCACGGCGTGCAGCGGGCTTCTGATAACCCTCTTGCCAAACCCTCATCCACCATACGCCACGCCCGAACCGAATACGGCGCTTCGGTGGATATGCGAGTGGACATGCCACGCACCAATCTCGACGATCCGGGTATTGGCTTGCGCAACTTAAGCCAGCGTGGGTTGCGCCCACAGGGCCACCGAGTGCTGACGCTGGCCGACCTAAAATCCATCGATGGTGTGCTGGATGACCGCCGCCCGCCCGCGAGGGAGCTGGAACTACATCTTACCGGCAATATGGAACGCTATAGCTGGTCTTTCGACGGACTCGAATTCGGTAAAAGCACACCGGTCTCCCTGCGCCACAATGAACGCGTTAGAATTATTCTGCAAAACGACACCATGATGACCCACCCAATGCATTTACACGGCATGTGGAGCGAACTGGAAACCGATCAGGGTGAATTGCGGGCCCGCCGCCATACCATTCCCGTGCAACCAGCGCAGCGTATCAGTTACCTGACCACACCCCATGACTTGGGCCGCTGGGCCTGGCATTGCCATCTGCTGTTTCATATGGACGCGGGCATGTTCCGCGAAGTGGTAGTGTCATGAGGCTTAATACGGTGAAATATCTCACAACACTGGTTTTTATTGTCGGTGCCCTTCAAGTGAATACGGCCCTGGCGCAAATGGATCACGACGAGATGCAAATGCAGGGCGGCAGCGCTCCGGCCGATGCCCGCGATCCCCACGCTTATTCCGACGGTTACACCTTGACCGAAGGCCCCTATGCACAGCCGGGGCCGCGGCAACTGAAACTGGCGGACGAACACGCCTTCTGGTCCGTTCTGGGCGATCGCCTGGAGTATCACGAAGACAGCGAGAGCACGGTTTACGATATACAGGCCTGGTATGGCACCACCTACAACCGCTTTGTCATCAAAGCGGAAGGTGATATCGCAGACGGCACACTAGAGGAAAGTTCAACCGAGCTGTTGTGGGGCCATGCGCTCAACGCCTATTTCGACACCCAATTCGGCGTCCGACTCGACCAATATGACGAAGGCAAGAACCGTCAGTGGCTGGCAATTGGTATGCAAGGCCTGGCGCCCTACTGGTTTGAGCTGGATGTTACTGCGTATGTTGGCGACGACGGTCGGACCGCACTCTCTGCCGCGGCCGAGTACGAGTTGCTGCTGACACAGCGACTCATTTTACAGCCCCGTGCGGAACTGAATCTGTATGGCAAGGATGACCCTGATAATAGTTTGGGGGCGGGCCTCTCGGATCTCGCGCTGGGCTTGCGCCTGCGTTACGAATTCAGCCGTCAATTTGCGCCCTACATCGGTGTGGAATGGACAGACACCTATGGCGACACAGCTGATTACCGCCGTGCGGCAGGCGAAGATACGTCAGGCACCCAATTCGTCGCGGGACTGCGATTCTGGTTTTAACAATAACCAAGTTGATACGGAAACTTTTCAAACACCTATGAGGAACACCTTTATGAATATGAAAACACTAGCCACTGTCATCGTGCTCTCCACACTGGGCATCGCTTTATCTGCACAGGCCCATGATCCTAAAGAGCATATGAAAGACGCTGAAAAGCCGGATTGTGCAGCCATGAAAAATATGGATCACAGCAAGATGGATATGAATGATCCTGTGATGCAAGCCATGATGAAACAATGCATGAATGACACGCATCATAACGACTCTGAAAAGGATCAAGCGCAGGCTGATCATCAGGACAACGAAAAAAGCTCAGGCGAGCAACATTCAGAACACCAACACTGATCAACCCAAGGAGTTTTCATGTCGGCGCTCACCACCTTTATCAAAAGTCTGGTCATTACCGCTGTCATCGTGCTGGTGGGTGGTGGGCTGTTTCTCTATTCAGGTCTCTACCCCATGGGAGCCGATGTACCACACAATCGGCTGACCTACTGGCTACTGGAAACCTTGCGTGAACGTTCAGTTGCACGTGCTGCCAGTGACATTAAGGTTCCTGGCGACCTAAACGCACCGGAGCGGTTATTGGCGGGTGGCGCCGACTACAATGATATGTGTGCAGGGTGCCATTTGAAGCCGGGCAAAACCGAAAGTGATTTCACCCTGGGACTGTATCCCGCTCCCCCCAATCTAACTCTAGCCGGCGATGAACATGGGCACGAACATACCGGCGACACCGAAAATGACGACGAGGCCATTAAGCGACAATTCTGGATTATTAAACACGGCATCAAGGCTTCGGGCATGCCCGCCTGGGGACCGGGGCATGACGATGAACGTATCTGGAATATGGTGGCATTCCTGCAGCGATTGCCGGAACTGTCTCCCGACCAATACCAGATACTCACCGCACGTGGGCAAGACTCGGAAGGGCATGGTCACTGATATGGCACCTCATAATCCATCGGCTTACTGCAAGCGGTTGTAAATAGCCGCCAGCAACCACCCGGCGATACCCGCTGACACTGACCAAGCCACCAGTCCCACAACAACGCCAGTGAATGTCAAATGCCAACCCATCTCATTCAGTTGCATATGCACCATTTCCCCAGACATGGATAACATCATGGCGGGCATTAACATCACCAACAGACTGCAAGCCAGCCACAGTATCGCCGCGGTAATCGCGCTGGCTATCCCGAATTTGAACGCATTAAGTGTCATGACTATTCCTCCGTTTATGGTGGTGTATCTGTAATAAATTAGTGTCTCTACATATCCCCGAACCGGTTGGCAGACTGCACCATACGCATCATTTCGTGTTCCTCCAGCGACCGGAGTGATTCCATCAACTCCTTGGCAGAGGGGATATCCGCCCTTGAGGCGAGATAGCGATACAGCTCAATCACCTGCTGATGCTGATCGACAATCACCTCCATGATTTGCGCGGCATCAAGCTCGGCAAAAGGCGCGTCGCAATGTGCATGTCGGACGATAGGATGCTTTGCCACATATTCCATACACCAGGTGTTCAGCGCATGTTCATCGCCCGAGGTTTCGAAGCCATTGACAACTTTTGTGAGACTTTTTTCGTGATCGGACAGGTAAGCAAGAATCATCCGGGCCCGTTCATCCGTATTCTTGTCTGCGCAATGGGATAAGCACTGACTGAGATGTTGGTGAAATTCCCGGGTCCAGTGCAGCACATCTTTTAAGGTTTCAATTTGCATAATTTTTTCTCAGTTGTGGATTGACTCATCGATTAGAGTCTCAAAAAGTCACGATAGCTGCGCATACACACCACCAGTTCCTGGTGGGTGTCGATGCCCATATAGATCGCTTTAAGTGTGCTAACTTGATCCATTACCATTCTCCAAACAACAAAAGTTAACCACTAGAGTCCCGTTCTGTGCCTGGCAGGCTTCCTCCACATGATTTTTAATGATGATGTTCATGCGCCTGACTTTGGGACACAGCTTGCTTTCGTTTTTCAGATCCAAGGAATAGTTGCTCTCCGATCGCGATTAGCATCATTGTGACAACGGCCACACCCAACACAAATGGATCTGAATTCAACTTCACCCAAACGAACCCGCTTAGTGCAAGCGAATCTAATATAATCGCGGTAACGGGGACCCAGCTTTTGGCTTTAACATCGTCCAACAAGTAGCGCAGAACACCCCAGTGAATGGCGATATCCATCACCAGATAGAATATGATGCCAAGTGCTGCTATACGGGAAAGATCAAAGAACGCGGTGAGCACAAGTCCAAGAACCACGGTGTACACCAATGTATGTTTCTGAATGCTACCCGGCATACCGAAATGGCTATGGGGCACCAACTTCATTTCCGTTAGCATCGCCAGCATTCTGGAGACCGCAAAAATACTGGCAAGAATCCCTCCCGCCGTCGCCAGCATGGCAATCGCAACGGTGAACCACACGCCGTACTCACCGAGTGCAGGTCGAGCGGCCGCAGCCAGGGAATAATCTCGAGTTTGAATAATCTCCCTGAGTGAGAGGTTACTGGCCACCGCAAAACCAACCAATGTATAGATAACGACACAGGCAGCAATCGAAATAACAATGGCGCGACCAACATTGCGGTGTGGATCGATCACCTCGGAACCACTATTGGTAATAGTGGTAAAGCCTTTGAATGCCAGAATCCCCAGCGCTGTGGCGCCGAGGAAATTACTGGCTGAACCGGTCTCGCTTACATGGTCAAAGTCCACTGCCAGGCTATCAGCTAACCAGATGCCGACGAGACCAAAGATTAGAATTCCACCAATTTTCAGTAGGCCGATAAACCCTGCAACCCCTTGAATCAACCGATTACCCAACAGGTTCACAATGAACGCCGCCAGAATTAGGGAGACGCCGAGTATAGGAGTCATTTGCCCTGAAGGGTCACCGCCAAATAATTGCATGGTGTAAGAACCGAACGTACGCGCTAGAAAACTCTGCGCGATGACCATCGAAAAATACATAAGTAGTGCATTAAACGCAGTGGGCAACCGGTCGCCATAGGCCTTATGCAGATACATGCCGATCCCCCCTGCTGATGGGTAGGCATTGGATATTTTGATGTATGAGTAAGCACTGAAACCAACGATGATCGCGGCCGCGAGGAATGCCAATGGGAATAATGCACCAGTCATCTCTGCCATCTGCCCGGTTAGCGCAAATATTCCTGCGCCGATCATCACCCCAGTCCCGAGCATCACCGTACCTGACAGAGAGAGACTACCCTCGTCATAATGTGTCGAACGATCGTCTTTTTCCTCCATTCATGCCCCCTTAATATAATGGTCAGCCCTCTTCCTGGGCATTCGTTGCAAGGTATACAGGATGCTTAAAACTGCATTTCTCAACAGACTGCTAGTCATATCGACAGGTTCCAACGTCAATTGGCCCCTCACCAGATTAATTTCCGAGACACCTAATCGATGTTCTTTGTTGCTCATTTTCTCTTTCATCTAATGAGGCGGCATCTTGTTGCAGCAGTGCGCCTCATGTTTAGCGTTATCCCTGATATTCTCATCGGTCTGCCATTGCCAACTCAGCCTGGTTCGGGACCACCAGCTGTCTTTTATTGGCGCACCATGCTTTTCGACAATGGCGATCATTTCATCGATATTGTGATGAGAAGCGTCGTAGGCGATTTTTAAGGTTTTTCTACGTGCATCGAACTGAACGCTGTCAACACAGGGAAGTTCATCAATTTCCTCAACAATCGCTTTGGTATTGTTTTCATTGATCCCGCACACGCTCAAGGTATGCTTGGTTAAAAAACCTGGATTGATACCCGATCGATGCTCATTCATAGTGTTTTTCCTCCAATCGACAGGTTGAGTAAGCAACCCATCTATTTTTTGTGTTTGTGGACAGGTGTTTTTTGGGATTCAGACTCATGATCCATCATTTGCCCCATCATCATCTGCATCATGCCCATTCGTTCTTCCATCATGTCCATGCGCTTTATCATATCCATGTCGTCCATTTTTGATGACTCACCTACTGTCATTTCCATTCCCATGCCATCACCCATTAATCGCATACCCTTCTGCATGACTCGCATATGTTCCTGCATCAGTTGCTGGCGTTTTTCCGGATCGGTTTCGGCTTTGATCTTTCCCATCATGTCGTGCATCTTTTGCATGTGCTCATGCATAGCCATCATTTGCTCATGGCCCATCATCATTCCGCCCATCGGCTGATCTTTACTGTCGCCATGTTCGTGCCCTTTTTCCGCAAAGACGGGCGAAGAAATCGCGGCGGCTATTACCAAAGTGGAGATTAGTTTTTTCATCGGAGTACCCTCATCAGTTGGAAACAGTTTTATCGACGTTAAATTTCGGAATCCATGCCGGCGTGACTTCCATATAGCGGCGATAGTCATCACCGAATTCCTTCAATGCCATGCGCTCCTCACGCTTAGCGAGTCGCACGTAAACCACTACCAGAACCGGAAACATAATCACGGTAAGGATCGTCGGCCACTGCAACAGAAATCCAAACATGATCAGGATAAATGCGATGTACTGCGGGTGGCGGCAACGGGCATACCAGCCGGTAGTCGCTAGCGAACGGGTCTGCTGCGCCTTGTGCAGAACACTCCACGCCGAGGCCAGCAAAAAGAAACCCAAAATGATCAGGACATTACTGGCGATATGCAGCGGATCAAAATGAGGGTTGCCTTCAAAACCGAAAAGGGTATGCAGAAGATGGCCGTTTTCGTGGGACAGAAAATCAATGCCAGGATATTTTTCCGCCAACCAACCGGAGAGAAAATAAATGGTTAATGGAAAGCCATACATCTCGGTAAATAGGGCAATAATAAACGCGGAGAAAGCGCCAAAGCTTCGCCAGTCGGTTTTGGTTTGCGGCTTGGTAAAACTGAAGGCAAAGAAAATAAATATCGCTGAATTGAGTATCACCAGCGTCCAGAGGCCGTAAGCCGATTCACCGTGCATGCTTTTTCTCCTGTTATATTGTTGGATTAATGGTGATGACGGTGTTCGTTTTCCCGACGGCCTTCCTCCAGCCCCCGCTGATAGGCATCCTGCTCGGACCCACCCTCATGCTGCTCATGCCCACCGTGTCCGCCATGACCGCCGTGCATAAACAGATGCATAAAGGGGCAGGCCAGGAGAATCAGGAAGGGCAAAAACTGCCAGACGTGTTGCCGGTGCTCGACGAGCAGAAAATATGTGACCGCGCCGATAAGTCCCAGTGCCGCCAGTCCTTTGGGTGTTAACCAGAATGATGTTTTTTGAGTCGCCATGTCACACCTCACCTGTGTAATTGAAAATCGTTGTCTGTTGCGCCGCGTTTATTGTGTATCCATAGCAGATCGTTAACCGGCACAATGCAGACTAGTCCTTCGCTATCGGCATTGACATGCGCCGCATCCACAAGCAGCTGCGCAATTTCCTTCGCCTGCTCCGCCTTGGCATAAATCTCCATTTGAATATGCTTGATCAAGTGGTTTTCGTTAAAACTATCGAAGTAATAGCCGCGGCCGCGAACCGGGTGTAAGGTAAAGCCCTTAACACCATGTCGTTTCAAAGTTTCTTCCACGTTTTTCAGGCAAAACTCGTCAAAAATGGCCGTGACTTTATTGATGTTCATCGGGCCTCCTGCTTATTGCACCGTGATTTGTCCACGGTACATCTGCATCTGACAATGAAACGCATACTCGCCGGATGACATTGCTGGCAGCTGAATGGTCTTCAGTTTATTCAACGGCAAAGTGTCGCTGATTTGCAGTTCGGGGATCAATAAAGTCTCAGAACAGGGTGATTGATCTTTGCGCATAAATTTAATTTCTACCGGCTTTCCAACTGGCACCTTAATGCGCGAAGGCGAATAGGTACCGTTTTCCACAGTTATCACCAGATCGTTTTCACCCAACTCGGCTTCTTTCGGCTTGTAGAGCCAGAACCACCACACAATCAGTGCAATTAGCGCCAAACCCGCAATATTAATAATCATCATCGCAACGCCCTCTTCCCGACATTCTCATTAGTGCTCCTGCGCTTTAAAGAAGCGCAGCCTATTAGCATTGGTTACAACTGTCAGCGATGAAAACGCCATCGCCGCACCGGCAATCACCGGACTTAACAGCAAACCGAAAAATGGATACAACACCCCGGCTGCAAAAGGCACGCCGGCGACATTGTAAATAAAGGCGCCAAATAGATTTTGTTTGATATTTCGCAACGTAGCCTTGCTGACGGCAATGGCATCCGCCAGGCCATGTAACGAACCCCGCATCAGTGTTATGTCGGCACTCTCAATGGCCACATCCGTACCGGTGCCGATAGCAAAACCGACATTGGCGATGGCCAGGGCCGGCGCATCGTTGATGCCGTCACCCGTCATGCCCACCACTTCCCCCTCCATTTGCAGTTCCTGCACTTTTTTGGATTTTTCTTCCGGCAGCACTTCAGCAAAGAATTCCTTGATACCGGCTTTTTCCGCTACCGCTTTGGCTGTGGCGCGGTTGTCGCCGGTGAGCATCACCACCCGAATACCGTTATGTTGCAAACGCTTGATGGCCGCTATGGAGTCTTCCTTAATCGGATCGGCCACAGCGATAATCGCCGCAAGTTGATTATCAATAGCGAAATACATCGGTGTTTTAGCCTCGGCGGCCAACGCCTGGGCCTTTTCGACAAAATCACCGAGCTCAATGGTGCGCTCGCGCATGAGCTTTTCATTGCCGAATAACAGTGTTTTTCCGCCCACCTCCGCCTGCACACCGTGGCCGGCAATGGCGTTAAAATTGGAGACCTTGCCCATTTCGATCCCTCTTTCCTGAGCACTTTCAACAATAGCCATGGCCAACGGATGCTCAGAGCCGGATTCAAGCGTTGCAGCCAATCGCAACACCGCCTGCTCATCATACTCACCCGCCACCAGTACATCGGTGACCTTCGGTGCACCCAAGGTAATGGTGCCGGTTTTATCCAGAATCATCGCCGTTATCTTCGACGCGGTTTGCAGGGCTTCACCGTTGCGAATCAGGACACCCGCCTCTGCGGCCTTACCCACACCCACCATCACCGACATCGGCGTGGCCAGACCTAGCGCACAGGGACAGGCGATAATTAACACAGTCGTGGCCGATACTATGGCAAATGCCACCGCCGGTTCCGGTCCAAAATTAAGCCAGGTCAAGGCACTCACCACAGCAATAATCATCACCACCGGTACAAAATACGCCGAGATGACATCAGCCAAACGACCAATCGGCGGCTTGGAGTTTTGTGCGCGCTTGACCATATTGATGATTTGCGCCAGCGCCGTGTCTTTACCAACGCGGGTAGCTTTAAACAGAATTGAGCCGGATTTATTGATGGTGCCCGCCGCCACGGTATCGCCAGTGGCTTTTTCAACCGGCATCGGCTCGCCGGTGAGCATGGATTCGTCAATCGCAGTATGCCCTTCAACCACTTCACCATCGACGGGAATTTTTTCACCTGGGCGCACGCGGACCACATCGTTCAGTAGAACCTGTTCGATAGCGATATCCAGTTCTTTGTCATCGCGAATAACCCGCGCCGTTTTCGCCTGCAATCCAATCAGGCGCTTAATAGCCTCAGAGGTACGACCGCGGGCTTTCAATTCCAGGGCAAGACCGAGATCGATTAAACCAATAATCATCGCGGTCGCCTCGAAATAAACATGGCGCGCCATTTCCGGCACCAAGTGAGGAACAAACACCACCACCATCGAATACACCCACGCCGTACCTGTGCCTAAAGCAATCAAGGTATCCATATTGGCCGAGTGATTTTTAAAGGATTGCCAGGCACCGACATAAAAGTGTTTGCCGGAGAACACCATCACCCCAAGCGTCAGTAATCCAACAGCCAACCAGGCAATGCGCTCACCAGTGCTTGTTACCGTCATTTCGCCGACTACGATGCTGTAAATCATCAGCGGCACGCCCAGACTGAGGGCGATGGTCATTTCCCGCATCAGTCGTTTGTAGTAAGCCCAATCAGCTCTTTCTTTTTCCGCCAATGCATCGTCTTCATTGTCAGCAAGGCTGATTTTGGCGTTATAACCGGCGCCCTCAACGGCTTTGATCAATTGCTCGGCAGGCGCCGAACCGAACACGCTAACGGTTCGCTGAGCGAAATTCATTTCCGCGTTTTCCACACCCGGTATCGCTTTTAGGGCGGATTCGATTTTTCCCACACAGCTGGCACAACCAGCACCCTCGATCATCAGTTCCTGACTGACTGCACTGCCGCCAGGAACATGATGGTGATGATGCTGGCCAGTTTCCGTACCTTCATGACAGGATGGATTGCCAGATTCCGTGTTTGTTGAACTCATATCCATACTCCTGGTTTACTTGACAGCAACTAGCGAATGAGCGTTGCGGGAAAACCCACTCGATCCAATGCTTCGGTAAGGCTGTTTGGTTCGACCACGCCAATGACTGAAGCGATGCCCGTTGCCAGATCCATCGACACTTCGCTAACCCCTGCAACGGATTTCAACGTCTGCTCGATACTTTTCACGCAACCACCGCAGGTGGCACCCTGAACCTGTAAACGATGAAGAGGAAGAGACGTATCGCTAACACTGCGGATATCACGGGCTTCAGCAGAAACGGATGACTTGCCGGCGCAGCAACAACCCCCTCGGAGTTGACTCGCACTTGGCGTTTTGTGTGTATTCATAACCTATCCTCCGCAGTGAATTCTTCGATCAGATGGCAAAGCATATGGCCCGTTGGCGCCTTATCCGGCTTTTGACTCCACTCCAACAAAGCCTGTTGCATGCGATCCCGCAATTTCAACGTTTCCCTGAGCTGTCGCTCGGTTTCATGCAGGCGCTGATCAATCAGGCGTCGCACCGTTGGGCAAGGAGACTTTTTCTTGTCCGCATGGGCGAGAATCTCCTGAATATCCTCTACCGAAAATCCCAACTGTCTGGCACTCAGCACAAAGCGCAACCGGTGTACATCCGCTTCACTGTACTCCCGGTAGCCGTTCGCTTGGCTTTTTTTGGGGTTCAACACATTAATCCTGGTATAAAATCGCACAGTATCTGCCGTAACGCCCAGGTACTTGGCTATTTCACTTACCTTCATTTCCTTTCCTCCCAACACAGTCAAGTAATCCCGGCGCACAGCTAAGACTTAAGGGCGTGGTTGATGCCTATGCCTGATTGATCACTGGATTAAAACCAAAGTGTCAATCTGAGGAGTTAATCCGTATTTTTATGCCACCTTACACCTGTGTCCAAGACACAGGTCAAGCAACTTTTAACAGTCTTCCACTTTTGATTTTCAATATTTAAATCACCCTGAATCTGGCTGTATTTGTCTCAGTCGGTACCGATCAATTGTCTGTCCGCCAGCTTACGCATGAAAAAAAGCAAAGTGTCGATCATAGGAAAACATCAGGCCTATCCTAGGGCTGGGTACCTGACCGTAAGGTGACTCATTCATTACATTCATGTAATGCCGCGATCTTTTTTCTTCCGATTATTCATCTACCTTGCTCTGCTTCCAAAGCAAATAAACCGCCGGCAATACCAACAATGTCAATACCAAAGCACTGAGCATGCCCCCCACCATAGGTGCAGCAATTCTGCTGACCACTTCCGCCCCTGTACCGGTACTGAACATGATCGGCAGTAAGCCGACAATAGTAGAGACTGTCGTCATCATCACCGGTCTAACACGTAAGCCTGCACCGTGAAGAACAGCTTCCCGTAATCCTTTCATATTCGGTGTGATGCCCTGCTCCTCACACTGAAGCAAGAAAAGCCTATGTGCTTGGTTGAGATAGACCAGCATAATGACGCCAATTTCTACCGCCACGCCCGCCAACGCGATAAAACCCACACCCACTGCAACGGAAAAGTTGTAACCAAGCAAATACATCAACCAGATGGACCCAATCATTGCCAGTGGTAAGGTGCCCATAATGATGGCGACCTCGGCAACACTGCGGAAATTTAAATAGAGCAGCACGATGATAATTGCCAGAGTCAGAGGTACCACGTAGGAGAGCTTCTCTTTGGCCCGCAACATGTATTCATACTGTCCCGACCAATTCAGGGAGTAGCTTGTTGGTAGTTCGACCTGATCGGCCACCACTTTCATAGCGTCTTCCACATAGCTGCCGACATCCACTCCGTCTATATCGACAAAGGTCCAACCATTAAGACGGGCGTTTTCACTCTTGATGGCAGGCGGCCCGTCTTCAACATAAACACGAGCAACATCCCCCAATGCAATGCGCTGACCACTGGTCGTGACAATAGGCAGCAGAGCTAACTGCTCGGGAGAGTTGCGATAATCTTGTGGGTAACGCAGGTTGACGGGGTAACGTTCCAGCCCTTCGATAGTCTGCGCTACGTTCATACCGCCTATAGCGGTGGCAACCACTTGCTGCACATCGGCGATATTGAGGCCATAGCGTGCGGCTTTTTCTCGCTGAATATCCACCTTGATATAACGACCACCCGCCACACGCTCTGAATACACTGACGCCGTACCCGGTACATCCTTCAACACCTGTTCCAACCGCCGCCCGATTTTTTCAATTTCCTTGAGGTCGGGGCCAGCTACCTTGATACCTACCGGGGTTTTTATACCGGTAGCCAGCATGTCGATGCGGGTTTTGATGGGCATCACCCAGGCATTGGTCAAGCCGGGAAACTTCACCAGCGCATCAAGCTCCTTCTTGAGTTTGTCGGTGGTCATGCCATCGCGCCACGCCTCTCTGGGTTTCAACTGGATAAAGGTTTCAATCATGGTTAGCGGCGCCGGATCGGTGGCAGTTTCGGCCCGTCCGATTTTGCCAAATACGGTTTCTACTTCCGGAACTGTGGCAATCAGCTTGTCAGTCTGTTGCAGGATCTCCCGCGCCTTGCCGATGGACAGGCCCGGATAGGTAGTGGGCATGTACATCAGGTCGCCTTCATCCAGATCGGGTATGAATTCGCTGCCGATCTTGTTAAGCGGCCAGATCCCAACAAGAAACACAACACCAGCCATGACGAGTGTGATTTTTGGAAAGCGCAAAACGCCCTTGAGCAGCGGCATATAGCCTGCAATCAGTAACCTGTTGACGGGGTTTTTTCTCTCAGCGACCACCTTGCCCCTGATAAAATATCCCATCAACACCGGCACCACAGTTACTGCCAGCGCGGCGCTGGCGGCCATGGCATAGGTTTTAGTGAAGGCCAGTGGACTAAACATTCGGCCTTCCTGAGCCTCCAGGGTAAATACCGGCACGAAGCTGATGGTGATAATCAGAAGACTGAAAAACAATGCCGGGCCGACTTCGCTGGCGGACTCTGCCACCACGTTCCAACGGTTCTCTCGCGTCAACGGCGTACGTTCCATATGCTTATGCATATTTTCAATCATCACAATCGCACCATCTATCATGGCACCGATGGCAATCGCGATTCCTCCAAGGGACATAATGTTTGCATTAACGCCTTGCCAGTACATCACAATAAAAGCCGTCAGGATGCCCAGCGGCAGACTAACGACTGCCACCAGTGATGACCTGACATGAAACAAGAAGATGACACAGATCAACGCAACGATAGCAAGCTCTTCAATCAGGCTTTTCCATAAACTGTCAATGGCACTAGAGATCAATCGAGAGCGGTCGTAAACCGTGACAATTTCTACGCCTTCCGGCAAACCCGCCTTGAGTTTTTCCAACTTTGCTTTGACGCCATCAATGGTTTTCTGGGCATTCTCGCCAAAGCGCATCACCACAATGCCCCCCACTACTTCGCCCTCGCCATTGAGTTCAGCTATGCCACGACGCATTTGCGGGCCCAGTTCAATATCGGCCACATCCTTTAATAACAGCGGTGTGCCATTCATATCCAAACCCAGAGGAATGGTTCTCAGATCGTCAACACCCTGGATATAGCCACTGGCACGCACCATATATTCCGCTTCACTCATCTCCACAACAGAAGCACCAACTTCCTGATTACCCCGTTGGATGGCCATCTGGATATGAGAGATAGGAATGTTAAAAGCACGCAGCTTGTCCGGGTTCACCTTGACCTGATATTGCTTGACCATACCGCCAAGCGCAGAGACTTCAGATACACCCGGAACAGTTTGCAGTTCGTATTTCAAAAACCAATCCTGCAGGCTGCGCAACTGACTGATGTCGTGCTGACCAGTTCTATCTACCAACGCGTAGAGATAAACCCAACCCACGCCAGTGGCATCTGGTCCCAATTGTGGTCTGGCACTGGGTGGCAGCGTCGGCGCCACCTGCGACAGGTATTCCAATACCCGCGAGCGGGCCCAGTAAGCATCGGTATCTTCATCAAAAATGACATAGACATAGGAGTCGCCAAAAAACGAGTAGCCGCGTACGGTGACCGCACCCGGTACTGACAACATGGCAGTAGTCAGCGGATAGGTGACCTGATCTTCCACCACCTGCGGCGCCTGCCCCGGATAACTGGTTTTGATAATCACCTGCACGTCCGACAAATCGGGAATAGCATCTACCGGTGTATTTTTAAGGGACCAGCCACCAATTCCCACCAACATCAAAGTGGCCAACAGAACAAAAAAACGGTTATGAACGGACCAGCGAATAATGGATTCAATCATGCTTTACTCCCCGTCACCTGAGTGCTGTTGCTGATTGGAGTGATCCATCTCACCGTGATTCATCTGACTATGATCCACTTTCTCTTCGTCCTCCGAAGATATGTCCTCCTCACTCTCGCCATGCATAATATGTGTGCCAGTCATTTCATACTGCCCGTTATCGAGCTTGGTAATTTCCATGTGCAGCTGAGTACCGAGTGTTAACGCCTCAAAATTAACTTTTGGATTAACCTGAAAATCCATGGTCATTTCTGGCCATTCCCAAGCATCAATCGCTTCATGCTTGACTGTCACCATTCGATGATTCGGCATCACGCTCTTGATCGTGGCGGCAACCCAAACTGAGCTAGGCTGATCTTCGCCGTGGTGCATCCGCTTAAAGTCTGAGGTTTTGCTGGATTCGGAATCAATCAGGAACTGGGCAGACGTAACAATGCGCTCACCGTCTTTTAAACCAGAAAGGATTTCCACCTTATCTTCACCAATTCTGCCTACCTTCACTGCGATGGACTTAAAACGCCCTTCACCTTTTGCCAATACCACTCTTGATTGGCTACCGGTACGAATCAGTGCTTCACGGGGAATGAGTAAAGTCTCCCGCGAGGGCTTGGTCACTATTGTCATTTGCGCAAACATGCCCGGCCTCAGGAATCTATCCGAGCTGTCAAAATGCACCCTAACCTGAGCGGTACGCGTTTTGGCGTTCAGAGAGGGGTAAATATAATCAACATTTCCTTTCCACTCGCGACCGGGTAAATAATCCAGTCGCATGCGCACTGCATCACCCACTTGCACACTGGCCGCCTGCCGTTCAAATATTTCACCAATCACCCAGATATGCTCCAGTTGGCCTATGGCCATCATCTCCATACCCGGCTTAACAAACATCCCTTCCCGAGTGTTCAGATTATCCAATACCCCAGATTGAGGTGCGGTGATGGTAATGGTCTGACTAACCTTGCCGGATTTTTTTAGGCGATTGATTTCTGAATGAGGCACTTGCAAGGCCGATAGCCGCTCCATGGCAGCCGTGATTAGTGTTGGATTATTTCGTTTTAATGCCAGCAACAGTTCTTCCTGGGCATTGACCAAAGTCGGCGAATACAACGCATACAGCGGCTCACCCTGTATAACCGGATCACCCGCAGCTTTGACATGGAGCTTTTCGATCCAACCCTCCACCCGTGGATGAATGTGAACAAGGCGATCTTCATCGTATTGCACATAACCCACTGTACTGATGGTTAGATCCAAACGCCCCCGAGTGACAGGGGCTGTACGTACCCCCAGATTGTTAACTACATCCGGAGAGATGGTGACGGTACCTACTTCCTCGTCACCCCCCATTTGTTCGTAAACCGGAATCAGATCCATTCCCATGGGAGATTTTCCCGGTTCATCCCGTTTGTAATTAGGGTCCATTGGCGCAACCCAGTAGAGGGGTTCTTTGCTGCCCTCCGCTTCGCTGGTAGCGCGCTTTTCTTCGATGCGCCACAGGGCCGAATAGTGGGCAAGCGTTGCAGTAACAATCAGTAACGCAATGGTGATGAAGAATGATTTATTCAGTGGAATTTTCATGGGAGATGTCATTGGGTTAATCCTTCCGCATTGCCGTCGTTGGCTGCGGTTAAAAAGTAGTTCAGCTCGGCAATCGTTTTCAGCCTATCAATCCTGATGTTTAAAAAGTCAATCTTGGCGTTTAGTTCCGCGATGCGGGCTCGCACAGCTTCAGCAAAATCACCGTCGTCATTGTTATAGGCAGCCAAGGCTGCTTCTGCCTGTTCTGACATCTGCGGCAATAACTGCTGCCCATAGAGTGCACGGCGCTCATTCAGGCGCTGTAGCTGGACGATAGCCGTATCGAGTCCCGCCATCAGTTGCCGCGCCATAAGCAGCTTGTCAGTTTTGAGCGCCTCAGCCCTGGAGTTGGCCGCACTGACTTCTTTATCCTGTCGATTACCCGTGAAAAGTGGTAAGTCAAACGTCACGCCAACGGAAAACAAATCGGCACGATCACGACCTAATGGATCGTCGTCCCGGTAACCATACTGTGCCGAGAGGCCCCACTCGGGTTTGTATTTCTGACGCGCCAGTTCGACACCGGTCTGCATCGAGTTGATGCGTTGGTCAAAAGCCTGCAGAACAGGGTGCTGATTGATCCAGTTATAGCGCTGCCGATCACCACCTGATGTATTAAGTAAGCTCATCTCGTGAAAACCAAGTGCAGAAGGCTCCTGGTCAGGTGATACTTGCCTGACCGGAATGTGGGCTTGTGCACCAATCCACTCAGAAAGGCGCTGCTGGGCGGATTCTAATTGCTGGTGTAACACCGTCAGGCGATCATCGAGCCGAGTCAGCTCCAACTGGGCACGGATAATATCCTGCTGCCGTGCGCGCCCCAGTGCCGATGAATAACTGGCTCGCGTTGCGTCTACCAAATGTTCGAATAACGAACGGTCCCCTTCAATTAAGCGAATGCTCTCCTGGGCCTTGAACGCGTCCAGCCACAACTTGGCTACACTCGCGGTCACCTTGGCTTGACGATCCTGCCGAAGCAGTGGCTCCTGTGCCGCCAGCTCCTGCTTTTGGCGACTTGACAGTGCCAGACTATCGCCTCGCGGAAACATTTGACTGACACCCACAGTGAGCTGGGTCATAGCTTCCTGATTAATATCAAAAGTATCTGTTGGAAAATTTGCCGCCATCAGGCTGATCTTGGGGTCTGGTAGAGTGGAAGCAGATATCGATTCGTTATTTAAAGCATCTTCCCGGTAACGACTCCCGTTGAGCCATGGGTCCAACGCAACGGCCTGAGAAATGGCTGACTCCAGCGTCAATTCCGGCCCGGATTCCTGTGCGAAAACGATGGTTGCGCTACAAATCAAACAAAGTGCAGTCAACGTTTTCATGGGTGCTCCCCGCTTGAGCTGTCTCCGACACCAGGCAATCCACTTTGCGCATTTGCCATATGAATATAAACTTCGCTGCTGCCATCCGTCATTAGTAGCAACACATCGTAGGGATCGAAGCGATCACCCACCTCCATACCGGGGCTACCCACAGGCATACCAGGCACAGCCAGACCAATGGCATTTTTAGGGGGATCGGCAAGAAACTGCTGGATGATATGACCAGGGATATGGCCTTCAAATACATAACCATCACTTGAGACAGCGGTATGGCAGGACTGATAACGTGGCTCTATGCCTTTATCAGATTTTATCTTGTTCAGATTCGCGGGGTGATGCACTTCGGATTCAAAGCCGAAATCCTCAATATGCGAGATCCATTTTTTACAGCAACCGCAAGTTCGACTTTTATAGACATCCAGCGAGACTATTTCGCTGGCAATTGAACTCGATGCAGTGGTTAAACTTTCCTTATCGGAACACGCAACAACACTCATCAGTAACAGCGTGGTGGTGGCAAACCACCCCAAACTTCTAACAACCCATTTCATGGTAACTCCCACAGAGCACAAGGCCTTTTCAGACTTTCTATTCGGGAGTTTGGTGACTCCCGCCAACAACTATCGAGCAAGAAGCGCCGAATTTCAGGCGCACTTACCCTGTATTAGCGGGAAATGGGAGGGCGAAAGAGGGAGACAGCCAGTTGAAAGTCCGCAGACTCGTCATAGTGACCAGTTATCGATTTAAGACTAGAAGAAAAAATGGACTGGCATGCAGGCAATGCTACTGAGGAGCACCCACCCAAACTGCAATCGCAATCAGGACAGCAATCGGCGGTAGCCGCACCATCTAACGAGAACGCATTTGAGCCCATATGCTGAGAGTGATCCATCATACCCGAATCCATCATCAGCTCGTGGGCTTGTAAAGGGGCAGACATGCTTTGGCAAGACATGCTCGTAGACGCAACGACCTGACCGATGAATGCCATCATCAGTAGCGCAACGATCAACTGTCTGTATTTTGCTGTCCGCATGATTCGGTTTATTGCAAGTAGTGGGTCAATTTAGCTTCAGCTTACATAGAGCACATCGCGGCTAGAATAGTTCAATTATTTTCCTTCCGCAAGGGCTTACCACGCCCTATAACAAGTCACCCGACCTCAAAAACAGTCTTAACCAACTGTTTCCATACGATTTATTCCAAATCGTCGCTGACCGTATTTTGATTACCCATCAACTTCACCTGTCTATTCCGCGCTAGACCGTTTGTAGCTATTACGCGCGTCCTTATCAATCAGCCCTGCTAAATACAGATTCATCAGTACTTGTCTGATTTCATCAATATCAAGTTCATATTGCGCTGCCTTGATCTTCCGAATGACTGGCTGTATCCGGCCTTGAATAATATCGTTAGAAAGATTGACTATCTTCTCTCGCTGCTCGGAGTCATCGACGGATGCTTCCGGCTTGATAGCATCATCCGTCGCTTTATCAGCACACAAAGCATCGCGCCGCATCGAATTTGCTAAACTAATGGCACCTAATGTAATGACTTCCAACAACAACGCCAGTAGTCCATAGCCGAAGTTTCTAACGGTTTCTATACTCACACCAAAAATCCGCCCCAAGACCGCAAAAAAGCGTGTTATTGGCACTTCATTCAACGCCGTATTCTTGCCTGCATTTGAAGATAGCTCCATCAGCCTTACCAGTGAACCTTTTAGTTCACGTATTCTCTCAGCGTTTTTTTCCCCTTCGACCCACTGTCGATGAAACTCACTATTGAGGCGTTTCTCCAGCAAACGCTCATGGTGGTTTATCTCCTGCCTAATCGCATCTGCCCTTTCTTGCAATACCCTATATTCCGTGGATTCTAATTGAGAGTTGTTAATGGCGACGAATTCAGCGGAAAGGAAAAATGCGCAACTAGCCAATAACGAAAACCCTGTGAGAACTAAAGCCATAGCCCCATAATAATGACTACGGTGCCTTTCGGACCAAAATAAATATTTACCGAAATCTACACAGCATCCGATCAAGATAAACAAACCCGCCGCCAGCAAATTTTTACTTAGCCCATTCCCTATCACTACATCACTGAACGCCACGCTCGACAGAGAAAGAGCAAATAAGCTCGTTAAAATCATACTGACAAGGCAAAAGGTGTACTTAACAATCTGAATCAGGCGCATCACAAGGCGGCATATCTCACAGTGGATAAGCTTCTATCGTCCTACTCGCGCCAGTTCTAATCCATATTCTTTCTTACCGTTCAGAATAAAACTTTTTAGGAATCAACATAGTATCTGATAACAACAAGCCTTTCGTGCCCACGTTTTCATAGTAATAGCCGCCTGCTATTCATCAAACCTATGCCTCTAAACCTAGGTTCTAACACATTGTTTTACAGAAACTTTCTTCCATTTCTGAAAAGTTTCTCAACGTTATTTTTCTTCGTTGTCAATAGTATGGAATTGCTACCGAACAACATGGACTGACCAACCGTCAGGGAACGATGGAGTTACTATTTATGGCTAATTTTGAAGATAAGATGTGTCGCTCTGCGGCTAAAACATTGATGTCATCCCTAGAGTCTCTTCACTCTATTCATTTTGAAACGCATAAGCTTTCCGATGAACTACTCACCACGCTGTCCAAACTCAATCTCACCGAACAAAAATCGCTTGTAAACCGCGCTCGCTACTTTCTCAAAGTGGGCGTAGATGAAAAAGCACTGACAAGACAGCTAAAAGAGTTGGAAGACAAACGTGAAGCGCGTGAGTTAGAAGATATTTATCTTTTTCATGGCGCACCATTGGTTCTTATGCGTCGGTTATTTGGCATGCATGCTTCAGAGTTCTCCCGTCGCCGAAATGTTCTTAATATTCGTGGAGTAGGTAGTGGTAGGCCACCTCTATGTGACGAATCCTCCGATCATCGGATTTGGAAGCTTTGGCAGCACCATAAACAACTGGAGGAACGTGAACGTTTTCTCAAAATAGCCGACGAAACCAGTCTGGATCTTCACCTTATATGGAGCGCTTTACGCGAGCATATTGACAGTTGACTGCCTGAAATGTGACCTCGAAACCTCATTTTCTCATCCCAAATACAGTATAATTATTCATCCCTAAACGGACTCCAACCTTGAAGGAGAACAATGGATGTTTACTCAAAGCTCATTTCGCATCTCATGCATCTTGGCCATGCTACTTTTGTCCACGTCGGCAACAGCGGAGCAAAACTGGGAATATCTGGTCAAAACCTACCCCTTACTCGGCAATGACGGGGCATTAACCCAAACGTTGAATAAATTAGGTGAGCAGCAGTGGGAGCTTGTGAATTGCGCCAAAGGCAGTGCAAAGCTTACTTGTATTTTTAAGCGCCCTGCAAAAGGTGCCTAATCTGATGAAATGGCTCAAAGCATCTTATCTGTTCATTGCTGCATTAATTGTCGGTGTGCTCAGTTTATGCTGGCGCACCCTGCTATTTTTAATTGATCTAATCGATGGTGGTGATGACGAAAATGATCACGCCCCAACCGACAACATTATTCATTACAACCACCGAAGCGGTGAAATCGATCCGGTAAAACGTGTCGACGGCCTTTACGACAATAAGTTATAGAAAATGCCCGCAAAACCGAAGTTCTACGGGCATTGGGTTTGATCAACTAAAGCAACCCTCGCTCAGCAAACGATTCCACTGTCTCATCACCTACTATAAAGTGATCCAGTACCCGGATATCTATCAATGACAAAGCCTCTTTCAGCCGTTGTGTGATATTTCTATCACTCTGACTGGGCTCAGCCACTCCAGATGGATGATTGTGAGCAAAAATCACTGCAGCAGCATTCACCTGCAAAGCGGCCTTGACCACTTCACGGGGATAAACACTGCAACCATCAATGGTGCCCGCAAACATTTCCCGATACTCAATCAGTCTATATTGGCTATCAACAAACAGGCAGCTAAATACTTCTCGCTGCTGGCCTGCTAGCTGTAAGCGCAGATAGTCGCGTACTTCATGCGGGGAACTAAACACCTGGTCACGGGTTTTCAGTCGTGCATAGAGCAAGTGTTTGGCTTCAGCAATCAGTTGGTTTTCCTGCTCGAATGCCGTTTCGGTAGAATACATTTCATTCGAAGGTTTAACGGTTTTCATAATGTGCTCCCATAGGAATAGGGAACACACCAGGTCCTTATGGGAACGGTGGTTCCCATAAGGATGAAATGGACAGCATATTAACGCTAGGTCAATACTGCCCTGGTGGCGTGTTATCCATTTGCGACTTGAGGCGTGCCCTCATGATCATCAAAAGTACGTTGGTCTTCATAGACCAGTTCACCGTTGATTTTCATAGAGAGAATGCGCGTCAAGAAGCCACCTATCGCAGCCCCCAATTCACCGGCACGTTCACCTTGTTTATAGATGAATGCTTTGGCACGAGGGTTAGCCATATTGAAGCGAATCAGCACATTGGCATCCTCGGCTTCGATAGCTTCCCGGTGTTCTAACACAACACCGAGCACGGTTTCAGACGAAATAACGAGATCATGATATTCATAGTGCACGTTATCCGCTGGCCCCTGGATAACCGATACTTGAGCTGCATAGCGCTCAGGTTTACCTTCAGCACCGAATTCACGAATGCTGTTCAGATAACCGATGCCATTGGCATACTCGTTGAAGTACCGATTGTTTTCTGCAGTAGCAGAGGACGTTGTTGTATTTTCAGTTGGTTTACTCATAGCAGTGCTCCTGATTCAATGAGTTGATGTGATAAAAAGAGCCGCCGACCCAATGGGGCAACAAGCTCCCCGGTTGGGTGAGTGAACAAACAGATCATTCCGTACTCCCGTAGGAATTACTGCATACCACGCCGAAGCGTTGATCCGGGTATGTAAGGTGCTATTGAGACAGCAATAGCGACTGTTGGTAACTGTTAGGCTGGCTGACAACATCATTTACTTGCCCCTTTCTTCCCCTTAAAACGCCCTCCTAGTCTGGGATTAATACGCCCCGCCCCGGCTGTGCCACGGGTGATCGCCTGGGTAGCACCATCAAGCTGAGAGGCCGCTCGAATACCTGCCAAACCGAGGTAAACAGATAACAGTAACGGCAATACCAAATACAGCCCGCCAGTGAGAAAGTTAAGAATGATTCGTTTAAGCGTGAGATCAGTACTAAACAGCGTGGTCACACTGCCGGGGTCAGGATAAAACGCCTGAATCAGGTTTTGATCCACCCACCAGGCAAAGAACCACAATACTGTCCAGAACTTCACCGTAAACAAGATCAAGGCACCGATAATCAACAAAGAAAATTTATAGCGGCTAATCAAAATAAAGAATGGTAAAAGCGCGTAGAGTCCCATCAGGATCAGCGCTTGCACCATGGGTGCCGCTTCAAGGAAGACACGCAAATAGGCGGCAAACGACACACTGGTCTTTCCAAGGCCGTAAGCAGCCAGACCTTGTTGCGCGGCATTCTGCACCGATACCATTACCCCAGGTTCCCCAACGCTGAAGTCGACCAAGTTTCCATAGGCGAAGTCGTAGCCGCGAGTAGTCCAACGCGGCGGAGAATTAATCAGTGCAATTTGTATAACCGCATCGCGACGTGGTGCGGGGTCCCACCCCGGTTCAGCTGCGGCGGAGAGTAAATCGAGATCACCCAGCTCATTAAGAATCGCCTGCTGAATCCCCTGCCACCATTCCGAACAAAATGGTTTTCCATAAACAGGATTATTAGTCGCATCCCATTCCACGTCCCTGAGTGCCGACCAAGGGTACCCTTCCCTGACGGTATCAGCACGGATGCTATCATAATAACCCGGAATTTCCTGGTACACATGTGAGCCAATCCAATCGGGATCACTCTCCCCATAACGGTTAAGCAACGCAGTGATTGCTGCGCTACTGGGACGCTCGGCCAAGTATTTGGATCGCGCCTCAACAAAACAGTCTCGAAAGAAATCGTTAATTTCATGTTGCAAATTAGGGTCTTGAATGGATGCATCGCGCAATTCATCGATATACCCCCGAAAATCCAAAGTGGGCGGTACATTTTCCATCACTGCGCGATTAAAACCCGAACTAAAACTCATCACCGCATACCAGAACACGGGCACGCTCACAGTAACCGGTGCGGCATTAAACGAAATGCCTCCCCCATAGGTAGTGCGTGAGTTATTGACCGTCGCCACTGGCTGTGCAGGTGTTCCAATGACTGCGCGTGGAGTAAACGACAAATCGACAGCATTCAGCGGTGTCGCCGGTACAGCTGCAATCAAGATCACGAAGAAGGCCACAAAGAACTCCACCTCGACAATACGTAATGTGGTATTGCCCGCTTCCTCGGCATCTTCACCCGCATACGAACGAATAATAGTATCGAGAAGAATACCCAGAAACGGTAGAAACACGATGCCGGTAGCCACCAGCACGTCCCAAATACTGTTATAAAACAGCCAACCAAATAGCGTGGTGTAAAGTTCTAACGTACTATCAACAGCCATACTATTAAGCCACCCAACCCAGCAAAGCCGCTAAAGGATTCTGAACAATCAAACATTCGTAAAGGATGATCAAAATAACTAATGGGCGACGGCTTGCTGAGGATGAAGAGTCATGCCGACGATGACGGGTAAGATGGCAGACAAGCCGAGGCCAACACAGCACCAGCAGACTATAGATAACAGCGCGCCACCAACCCAACGGCAAGTTCGCGACCAGTGTACTTATCGCCTGAGGAGGCTGCGAACTCCCCCAGATACTGACCGCGACGCCCACTATGAGTAACAGTACCAACGCAACGGAGGTATACCCCCAGAACAAAAACTGCCTCTTTACAGAGTAAAATTTCATTGCTCCACACCACCATTTTTCAAGGGACGAGGGTCAGTCGGTACTGTGGCAGGCGTATTCACAGACGATTGGCGGATCGCATTGTCCCGCAGCAATAGCTCTACAACGGTCGAAGTGACAAATTTATCGCGGGCATCTTTCTCGAAAATCACATTACTGATTTCACTTTCCAGCTCATCCAGCGCCTGGATTACCTCTTGCTGCGCGATCTCATTCGCTGCGACATAGCCCTCCTTGCGACCAGCCAATAGCAAGCGTCGAATGATCATCGCCTCCTCCATGACCCTCGCTTCGGCAATTTCCTGGCCGAGCTTATTAATGACAATGGATATTTCGTCGGGAGATTGATTTCGAATCGCCAGAATGACTTGCAGCGTCACCGCAATACCCGGCGCTTCGACTTGCTCCAGATTTACCCGTGTAGGCTGTGTTGAACCTGAAACCAGATCCACTAACAGCTGCACGATATCGTCAGTAGTCTCCTCAATATAGGGAATCAGTCCTTTTCCAGGCCTTGTCCCTTTGGTACAGCTGTCACAGAGACCTACCTCAATCTCACCCAGTACATTATTGATCCACCGGTCAACCGCGTTAGGACCGGCAAAATGCTGAGCAAGAGGTGCGCTACCAGGCAAGTTACTACTTGTTTCTGGAGGCCGTTGCGACAATATATTCAATCCAGCTTTGGCAACATCTGACAGCACCCGAATCGGCGGCTGGTTAACTCCACCCGCCCTCAGGCCACCTACCCATTCAATTCCCTCGTTAGGCGCATCTTCTGCATCGTCGACCGCATCATGGATATTGGCTCCACCAATTCCCACCGACCGCTTCCAGGAGTCGCCCCAACTGACTGTAATCCACTCATCAAAAGGGTTTGTGTTATTGGCGATCTCGTACTGGATACGCTCACAGCTTTTAGTGGCCAGCGAAAAGGATTCGTTGGCGCGCAATAAGGCGTTTTGAAACAGGTCATACAGGCCAGGATTTGCCTTTTGAAGAATATAACCAGGCAAATTTGCTATCGCGGCTGTGGCTGCCAATTCAATGGCATTAACAGCGTTATCGACACCATTTCGCAAATTGTCCAGTGAACTTTCAATAGCCACCATTGGATCAAAACCGCTGCAACTGAGAGCAGAGGCCTGTCCGCTTAGTGATAAATCAATCGTAGTGATATTGAGGCTGGGGGGAATAGCAATATCCCGCCCCCCACCAATCTTGTAGTAAAACAGGCTATCGTCGCTTGGCGCTTCTGCGGCAATTAGCGAATGACACGTCATAACACTAACCGCCAGGATAACCAACCGGCGACAGAACCGCGTGGTTGTATGTTTGGCAATCATAAACAAACCCTCACCGGAACAGTGAATAAGTAAGCTCCCTTTGCCTCACAGCATTCGTAGGGGCGCCACAAGGTAAACGCGTATCGGTTATCTTCAGAATGACGCCCCTGGGACCACGAAGTACTCAACACATCGTTTTCACCAAAGGCATAACATTGCTCATCGACTTCAGGTGCCAGCATTTGCCATACCCCCGTATCCGGATCGTTCTCAACCAATTCACCGGGCAACCAGGTACGGTTATAGCCATTGCCATCAAGTGCGTTATAAATATGAGGTTGGCGGGTTTGGGTAACGATATTGCCAGCCCGCTGTGCAACAACCGCAGCCGCCTTGGCATCATCCTTTTGATTGATAAATCCTGTACGCGGCCAAACCGGCCCCCATTGTTGCTGGATTCCATCGCCCACGACACGCCGACCGGGTAGCAGGTTTTGCAAATACAGCATCTCGGGTAAACCAAGACGCCAGGTCAATGCATCGAGTGAAGAAAGCAGATAGGGATTAAAGGACTCGGCTTCAGAAGGACAGTAATACCCTGTGTTGCCGATAAAGTCAGAGACTGAAGAGAAAGGGTGACCAATCGCGGTCACTTCTTTAAATCGCAGACTCTGGTCTGTCGCTGGATTCCCGCCTTCGGTTCGATGCCCTCCTCCTACAAAGGCACCATGAAAGGTACTGACGATCCCGCTAGCTATGTCGGAATCTAATGAGCCAAATAAGGATTCCATTTCCTGCCATGGGTTATCACCGGGCTCGTCGTAGACACTCACCACCAGATCCGGATTGTAGTGTGCGACTCGGATACTGGTCTCGATAGAACATTCATAAATACTGCAACGCAGCCAGACACAGACGCCAGTAATGCAATAATTCAGGCAGGAACGATCCAGTGTAATTGCACCAACAATATCAGCAGTTGTTATCGTCGTTGGTTCTGCTTCAAAGGCCTGTAGCTTGTATCCTTGCAACAGCACAATTAACACGGCTACTTGTAAGACTCTGCTCATCAATTACGCCTCCCCTTTTTATCTTTAAGCCACTGACGGTAGCGATTGATGGCTAGAGAGAGATCGGTCATTCCATAGATCACCGCTTGCTTGTCGAAAATAATCACTGGATAACGGTCGAGGCCATACGCCATCATTGTGCCCAGAGGAAGATAAGCAGTGCGTAATTCGTCTTCCAATTTTGAACGTCCTATTTCAGCAATTTTCTGCTGAACCAAGGCGCGCGCCAACGTTTCATCATTGGGCAGCCCTTCGCTCAATTGATCCTGGATAGACTGGACTGCATCAAGACTTAAGATGGTAATTTCTGGGTTGTTTTTGGAAGGGCTCGCACTCTTCCAATTGACTGACTGAATGGGCCGCTGATTAGAGGTGATTGCAACAATTGATTGTGGCAAAGCGTCAGCGCCAGCTTCTAATATGCTCAGTGCCGCGAATACGATTGCAGCAGATACAACAAAAATCTTCAGTTTCGACACGCTCTAATCTCACACATAGGCTCAGTTGGCTCTATGGTTAATCAGCAGACGAAATAGAGCGATAGAAAAGCTTTCATGCTGAAAAGTAAGATATTTGGAGACTTAGTGGTGCTTTTCCGGGAATTAGATCAGGAAGCCGTCCAATGAGTACCACCTCGACAAATGACCGGCGGGAATAACTACGCCAAGTATCGTAACTATGAATATCGAATACAACTCAGCTTGACTCTATAGCTACTATAGACATTACAATTGCGAATAATTATCAGTTAGCCCAAGGAAAACCCATATGCCGCCGCTTGTAATGACCCTTTCATCTGAACGAAAGCATTCTATTAGGCGTATTTATGCGTTTTGCCTTTTATTTGTGTTCGTATCTTGGTCAATCGTGGGCCTTGCCGCATCCGAAGATCACCTGGTGGAACTACGGCAGATTGCACAACTAGCAGAATATATCGGTGTTGATTACTCCGAAGCTGTCAACGACGGTCAGATAACTGACAACGGTGAGTATCAGGAGATGCTGGAGTTCTCCAGCCTAATTACTACGAAAATCTCGCGTGTAGCTGAATCTTTTAGCAAGCTCCAACCTATTGTCCACCAAGCAAAGTCGCTTCAATCATCTATCCAGAACAAACAAAGCATCAATACCGTGCGAGTGTTAACCGCTGAATTGAGGTATTCAGTACTGACCCTGGCACCACAATCATCTCTGCCCACTGCGCTAATGGCGATAGCTAAAAGGCAACAGATGTATGAAAACAACTGTGCTAGCTGCCACGGTGTAACCGGACAGGGAGATGGAATTGCAGCTGCAAATTTAGAGCCATCCCCTACTGATTTCACTGACAAAGAACGCGCATTAAACCGATCCATCCTCGGCCTATATGATGCGATTGCCAACGGTATCGACGGCACGGCTATGCCTGCTTTTGCTCAATTAACCGACCAACAGAAGTGGTCGCTGGCGTTCTATGTGGGTAGCCTTGCTTTCCAGCCATCTGAGCAACTTCCCGCTCAAGCCGACCCCGCCATTTCTCTGCACCAGCTTGTAAACTATAGTCCCTCGTTGTTAGCCAAAGAGCTGCCCGACAAGCACACAAATGTCATTGAACAACTTCGAGCCAACCCAAACCCATTGTTTGTCGCAAAGAGTACACCATTAACTGTCACCCGAGAACGGCTTAAAGCAGCGCAATCTGCGTACCACATGGGCGAATATGATCGGGCACACAATCTCACTGTTAGCGCTTATCTGGATGGTTTTGAATTAGTTGAAAACAACCTGGATGCAAGAAATCAAGCATTGCGGAAAAGTATTGAAACCACCTTGATTAAACTTCGTCATGCTATCAGCCAGCCACAAAATGACCCCGAATTGGACAGCGTGATGTCCAATGCATTCAATCAATTGGATCAAGCCGAACGGCTTTTAACTGAATCGGCCCTATCGAATGGAACGCTTTTTTCAGCGAGTTTGGTGATTCTGCTACGCGAAGGCTTGGAAGCGCTGTTAGTCATTATTGCGTTAACGACAGTGCTGATACGAACGCAACGCCGGGATGCACTAAAGTATGTGCATGCTGGGTGGATTTCCGCGCTATTCGCTGGTGGTGCCACATGGCTGGTAGCCCAAACACTAATCAGTATAAGCGGTGCCAGTAGGGAAGTAATGGAGGGTGTCGCCGCGATGTTAGCCGCGGTGGTGTTATTTTATGTCGGCATCTGGATGCATGACAAAACTCATGCTGAGCAATGGCAAGCCTATATCCAGCAACATATTAACACCAAACTTAAGTCTGGAACCCTCTGGGGATTAACCGCCCTTGCATTTATCGCAGTGTACCGCGAAGTATTTGAAACGGTTCTCTTTTACCAATCGCTGCTGACACAATCTGTTGATGCTCAATTGTCTTATGTCGCAGGGGGGTTCTTTCTCGGCACAATTATACTCTTCGTGTTGGCGTGGGTATTGATCAAGTATTCAATCAAGCTCCCCATAGCTCGCTTCTTCGCGACAACCACCTATTTATTATTGACCCTCTCGTTCGTACTAATGGGCAAGGCTGTATCAGCTCTTCAAGAAGCTGCTTTTATCGATATTTCACCATTGCCGGTTAGTTTTTCAATTGAATGGATTGGCGTTAATTCAACATGGCAGGGAGTATTGTCCCAGGCACTGATACTACTCGCTTTCGCTGTGGTCATACTACGGTCGAAAGTTAGGAGGAATTCGATACGGCAGGCATAGCGTCCAATAACAAGGAATAGGCTTCACGGATTCTCCAGTTGCTTTGCCGACAAGTTTCTCAAAATACCGCACTCCTCGACAGTGCGGTTAGTTGAGCAGCTATCCCGTAGCGATGTTAGATGTCGCCGAAGCCCTTCCAGTTCCTTCATACGTTGCTCCACTTGCTCAATATGATTATCAATCATCTTGTTCACATCATCACAATGCATACCAGGCGATTGGTTTAATTCAATCAACTGACGAACCTCTGATAAAGCAAGGTCAAGGCTACGGCAATTTTTAATAAACATAAGTTGTCCAACAGCCGACTGGTCATACAGACGAAAATTCCCTTCACTGCGCCTTTTCGATGCAAGCAGTTTCTCTTTTTCGTAATAGCGTATTGTCTGCACGGAGCATCCGGTCAATTTGGCTAGCTCACCAATTTTCATCCTTCTTCCTCAAAGCTTGACTCTATAGTTACTATAGAGTTTAAACTATGCAGTAATGGTAAAACAAGGGCTCAAATATGACTGATTCGTGTGATGGGGGATGTGCTGACTCTGCTGATAAAAGCATAGCCATGCCGCTGCATAGAACGCGGGGCTCTGGAGGCTTCGCCAGCGTATTTACGATACCCAAGATGGACTGCCCCTCTGAAGAAAGCATGATCCGAATGGCTGTTAGCGCCATCGACCCTTCTGTCGCACTCGAATTTGATACACCGAATCGTAAGGCCACCGTGTTTCATGGCGACAATTTTGCACCCATTCAGGCCGCTATCGAAAATCTTGGACTGGGGGCAACCGTAGATGATACGCGACCCATTGATGGGGAGGACTTCTCAGCAGCGGTCACCTCCGCGCAGGCAACCAACAGCAAGGAAGCTGGCGTCCTCAAGTGGCTATTAGCGATCAATGCCCTCATGTTTGGGGTAGAAATCAGCATCGGTTGGGTTGCACAGTCGACTGGATTAATTGCCGATTCCTTGGACATGTTTGCTGATGCTGCCGTATACGGCCTAGCGCTCTATGCGGTAGGTCACAGTGCTCAAATGAAGCTACGAGCGGCACACTTTTCCGGTTGGTTACAAATGATTCTAGCACTTGGCGCGCTGAGTGAAGTCATCAGGCGATTTATATTTGGCAGTGAGCCCTTATCCATGCTTATGATGAGCTTTGGTTTACTCGCATTGATTGCCAACTCCCTGTGCCTGGTACTGATCAACAAGCAAAAAGACAGTGGCGTACATATGAAAGCGAGCTGGATTTTTTCGGCCAACGATGTGATCGCTAATTTAGGGGTTATTCTGGCCGGGCTATTGGTTGCACTCACGGGTTCACGCTACCCGGACCTAGTGATTGGTTTTGTGATTGGTTTAATCGTTTTAAATGGCGCACGACGTATTTTGCAATTGAAATCGTGAATACCATTAAAGAGGCACGTTAATCCGCTATGCACAATCACGATCATGAATCATCTAGCTCACGTATTGGTTGGGCATTTTTTCTCAACTTTGGGTTCACCATCGTTGAATTTATTGGCGGTTGGCTCACCAATAGCACAGCCATTATGGCAGATGCGGTACATGATCTTGGCGATAGTTTATCCATCGGACTCGCCTGGATTTTAAGCAAAATTGCGCATAAGCAAGCCAACGATACCTATAGCTATGGTTACCAGCGATTTTCGTTATTGGGTGCACTGGTTAACGGCGCGGTTCTCATCGGCGGGTCTATATGGGTATTAAGCGAAGCAATTCCCCGCTTATCCGATCCAGAAATGCCCCATGCACAGGGCATGATTGTTCTGGCCATATTTGGAATAGCCGTCAATGGATTCGCCGCTTATAAGCTTAGCCATGGAAAATCATTAAATGAGCGCGTTTTGAATTGGCACTTATTAGAAGACGTTTTAGGCTGGGTGGCAGTTTTACTCGTTGCTGTTGTGCTTAGCTTTGTCGATCTCCCTGTGCTCGATCCACTTTTATCCATCGGATTTACCTTGTTCATATTATTCAATGTCACCAAGACACTCATCGACACCATTAAGATTTTTCTTCAGGCAACGCCAGACACAAAAGTTCGGCAGGATATCATTAGCGACTTGAAATCTCTTGAGAAAATTAGGAGTGTACATCACGTCCATATCTGGTCGCTTGATGGTGCTAATGATGTATTAACCGCACACCTTGAACTCGAAAAGGCGATAAGCGATTTAGGCCAACAGGAGCTAAAACGAGAAATTTCAAGGACTCTACAACGCTACGACTTATCGCATACAACGATAGAATTAGAATTCCCCGATGAAGACTGCCGAGATAGCGAAGCAACTTCAACCAAAACAACATTGCCAACAAGTCCTTGAAGTCAACCATAAATGAAAACAGTCGAATTTTTAAACAATTCTACTAAGAATCTTGATCAGATAGACATATTTAGTATCAAACGCATTAACCGTATAGATTATACAAACCGAATGGTATAGAATTAATAGTATGTTGCGGCCATTCATCTCATACCTGTTTATCTTTTCGCTACTCTTTATGGGTATCGAAAGCGCTGTCGATATTACCGGTGGTGAACACCCCCACGGTGACGAATATGCGCATGTCCTGGACAGCGATGACTCGCATTCATCTGATTCAACTACTGACAACGACCACTGCTCACATTGCTGCCACGGTCATACCGGCAGCATTGCCGGTCATGCTCCAGTACTGAACTGTGACATGGCTAATCAACAGTTTTCTTTCTACCAGCCACACTTCCTCAACTTTACCCAAGCACCACCCACTCCGCCGCCCAACGTATAAATCATTTCTGATCTTTATCAGCATACCTACTGTTGTGGAGCGACATTCGCTTACAACAACTACGTGTGCACGAATGTTTATGGAATATCGGACTATGATTTATGCAAACACGAAACATTATTGCTGCCTTACTTTTAGGTAGCCTATCCTTGGTGAGCTGGGCGGATTCGATTAAATCGCCTATGCAAAACACCGAACAAGTGTCGCGGCGCGTCAATGCTTCCACAGCGCTAACGCTGGAAGATGCCATCACCCGCACCCTGAAAAACAACCCGCAGTTGTACCAATACCGTTTTCGTCAGCAGAGCCTTGTGGCACAGCGCGAAAGCAGCTCGCTCTCTCCAGCCCTGAATCTGGGACTGGAAGTCGAAAACATCGCGGGCAGCGGAGAGTTTAACGGGCTTGATAGCGCGGAAACTACCCTTGCACTGTCTTCTGTGATTGAGCTGGGAGCCAAGGCGCGTTCACGGGTTGCGGTGATTGATGCCAGAACCGACCGCTTGAATTTTGAGCGCCAGGCGACAACGCTGGATGTACTCGGTGAACTAACGACAACGTTTATTCGTTCTCTTTCCACCCAAGAGAGCATTGCTCTTGCAATGGAGGCTGTTGCGCTATCAGAGCAAATGCTAAAAACCGTTGAACAGCGAGCGTCTAAAGGTGCTGCCCCTGAGGCGGAGGTTATGCGCGCTAAAGCAGCACACACTCGTACATCTATTCGCCTACAGGCATTGCGCAGCAGTTTTAAGCGTCAGAAGGTAATGCTAAGCAGCTTCTGGGGGAGTACCAATCCCCACTTTACTGAACTCAGCGGTAGCCTATCTGCGCTTGGCTCTTCGGATGATTTTGCCAGTTTATTACAACGCGCCAAGCATTCCCCTGCCATTGCTATTTTTGCCAGCGAGGCTCGGCTAAAAGATGCCGAAGTCAATCTGGCTCAGGCACAAAGTCGCGTGGATATAGGCTGGCAATTGGGTGTCAGGCGTTTCGAAGCAACCGATGACACTGCGTTAACGGCGGGCATTTCGATTCCGTTGTTCAGTGGTAAACGTAACCGTGGGAGCGTCGCCTCGGCATTGGCCGAGCGCAATGCCGTGGACTACCAACAAGCTGATGCCCAGCTCAAGCTACACAACCGCTTGTTCGCTGCCTTCTCTCAGCGTGAAGAGAATAAGGCTGCTGTCGAGCAGTTCAGCACTCAGGTCTTACCCGCGCTGGAGCAGGCATTACTTTTGACACGACAAGCCTACGAAAACGGTCGCTATCGCTATCAAGACTGGATTGCCGCACAGGAAGAACTGCTCACTGCCAAGCAACAACATATTGAAGCCGCTACTGCAGCACAGCTCAATCAAACACTCATCGAGCAATTAATTGCAGAACCACTGGCAGCTAACGCTTTATCTTATTAACACAGCATTTTGGCAAATAAAACACTTTGCCAAGAGCGCAAGGAATTAACTATGAAAACTTTACCACTCTATTTAACCCTGACAATCGCAGTGATTATCGGCGTAACAAACCCTGCTTTTGCTCAGGCAGACTCTGATGATCACGACCACGATCATGAGGCTCATACCACTGACAGTGCCAAGCATCATGAAAGTGATGAGCATAAGCACAAGCATGATGATGGCGATACTAACGAAGACGATCATGCTCACGATAAAGAAGAAAATGCCAGCCGCATTAGTGGCGAAATGGCTGACCAAGTCGGTATTGGTACAACCCTCGCGTCAGAACAAATCCTCCACCAAACCATTACCAGTTACGGTGTGCTCTCAACCGGGCCGGAACAACTCAGTCATATGCGGGCACGTTTTTCTGGGTTGATTACCTCTGTTAAGGCCAGTATCGGCGATACGGTCAAAGCAGGCGACTTACTCGCCGAAGTGGAATCCGATGAAAGCCTGAAGAAATATTCGGTGCGCGCTCCCATTTCTGGGACGGTCGTACAACGTCACGCCAACACCGGCGAAGTCACCAAGGATCAGGTGTTATTTTCCATCGCCGATTTTGGCACTCTATGGGCCGAACTGCGTATCTACCCAGCGCAACGGGATAACGTCTCTACAGGGCAAACCGTTGAAATTGCCTCAGACAAACAAACCATTACTGGCAAGATCAGCCATATCATTCCTTCCCTAAACAAACCCTATCAACTCGCTCGCGTACAGCTGGATAACAGGCAGCTGGGGCTATCGCCCGGCTTGCTGGTCGAGGGGCATATCGTCATAGCCGAATTTAAGGTGCCGTTAGCTGTTGAAAAAGCGGCTGTGCAACAGTTAGGCGGACGTTCCGGTGTTTTTATTCAAGAGGAGGAGACTTACCGCTTCGCCCCCTTAACACTTGGCCGTGCCGATGAGCATTACGTCGAAGTACTGGGAGGTATTAACGCGAGCCAGCGCTATGTCAACCAAAACAGCTATCTGATCAAAGCAGATATCGAAAAATCCGAAGCCGAACACGAACACTAAGGGGCGCACCATGATTGATTCTATACTGCGCCTTGCCATTGAACGGCGCTATTTATTTCTCAGTTTAATATTTGTTGTGATCGGTATTGGCGTCTGGAGTTACCAAAAATTACCGATTGATGCCGTGCCTGATATTACCAATGTGCAGGTACAGATTAACACGGCAGCACCCGGTTATTCGCCTTTAGAAGCAGAACAACGCATTACCTATCCGGTAGAAACGGCGTTATACGGGCTGCCCAAATTGGCATACACCCGGTCGCTATCGCGTTATGGCCTCTCACAAGTCACCGTCGTCTTTGAGGAAGGCACAGACATCTATGCCGCGCGCAACCTGATTGATAATCGATTGGGGGCGATTCAAAGTGTGTTGCCACCCGGCATTGAACCAGAGATGGGGCCAATCTCAACCGGGCTGGGTGAAATCTTTATGTACACCGTGCAAGCATCGCCCGATGCCACCATGGCGAATGGTCAACCTTATGATGCGACCGCCTTGCGTGAAATTCAGGACTGGATCATCAAGCCCCAGTTGGCACAGGTCAAAGGTGTGATCGAAGTCAACAGCATTGGTGGTTTCAACAAGCAATACCACGTTACGCCCGACCCAAAAAAGCTGCTGTACTACCGCATCAGTGTCGAAGAACTGGTCAATGCCCTGCAAGCGAATAATGATAATCGCGGCGCGGGATACATCGAGCGCAACGGGCAGCAATTACTGGTGCGTTCTCCCGGTCAATTGGCGACCGTGGAGGACATCGGCAATGTGATCATTACCGAGCACGACAGCGTGCCGATAAAAATTCAGGATGTGGCCGACATTGGCATTGGCAAGGAGCTGCGCTCTGGCGCTGCGACGCAAGACGGCAAGGAAACCGTACTGGGCACGGCGATGATGCTGATCGGTGCTAACTCCCGCACCGTGGCGCGCGATGTTGCCAGCAAACTCGAAGCCATACAGGACTCATTACCCGACGGGGTAATCGCCGAGCCTGTGTATGATCGAACCCGTCTGGTGGACAAGGCCATTGCTACTGTTGCCAAAAACCTGCTTGAAGGCGCACTGCTGGTGATTGTCGTGCTGTTTACTCTACTTGGCAATTTTAGGGCGGCACTCATTACCGCTGCGGTCATTCCACTTTCCATGCTAGCCACCATGACCGGCATGGTACGCACAGGGGTTTCCGCTAACCTGATGAGTCTGGGTGCACTGGATTTCGGCCTCATTGTCGATGGCGCTGTCATCATTGTCGAAAATGCAGTGCGGCGTTTGGCAGAAGCACAACACAATGGCAACCAACAAACATTGCGCGAGCGTCTGGATACGGTATATGCAGCCACAGCTGAAGTCATCCGGCCCAGTTTATTCGGCGTGGCGATCATTACCGTTGTCTATATCCCCATTTTCTCTCTTACCGGTGTTGAAGGAAAAATGTTCCATCCGATGGCAGCCACGGTGGTGATGGCATTGCTGTCGGCGATGGTGTTTTCTCTGACGATTGTGCCTGCCGCTGTCGCTGTTTTCCTACGCGGCAAGATCAGCGAAAAAGAAAGCGTGGTGATAACCAAGACTAAATCCTTTTATAAACCACTCTTACTGCTGGCGCTTAAATTTCGCTGGGTAGTCGTCAGCTTTGCTGCGCTACTAATCGCGGGGTGTATCTGGTTGGCGACGACATTAGGTTCTGAATTTGTTCCGCAATTGAATGAGGGCGATATTGCGCTACACGCCATGCGAATTCCAGGCACAGGGTTAGAGCAGGCGGTAGAGATGCAGGAAATTCTTGAACAGCGCATCAAATCTTTCCCGGAAGTTGATAAGGTGTTTGCACGCATTGGCACGGCAGAAGTCGCCACCGACCCTATGCCACCCAATGTTGCCGATAACTTCGTGATATTAAAGCCGCGCAATGAATGGCCTAATCCTGATAAAACCAAGGATGAGCTGGTCACTGAAATGGAAACCGCACTCGAAGAACTGCCCGGTAATAACTACGAGTTTACCCAACCGATACAAATGCGCTTTAACGAGCTGATATCCGGTGTACGTGCAGATCTCGGCATTAAAGTCTTTGGCGACGACCTCGATCAACTGGTATTGACGGCTAACGATATACTCAAGGCAATCAACCAGGTGCCGGGAGCCGCAGATGCTCGTGTTGAGCAAGTCACTGGCCTACCGACCTTGTCGATAATTCCCAAACGTACCGCCCTGGGTCGATACGGGTTAAATGTGGTGGAACTGCAAGACTGGGTCTCTGCGGCAATTGGTGGTGAATCGGCAGGCTTATTGTACGAAGGTGACCGGCGCTTTGAGTTGATTGTTCGCTTACCTGAAACGCTACGCCGCGATATCGACCGTCTCTCGTTTTTGCCCGTACCTCTGCCCAATGGCGACTACATCCCTCTGGAGGAAGTCGCTACATTAGATATTTCACCGGGGCCAGCACAAATCAGCCGCGAAAACGGGAAACGTCGGGTAGTAGTGACTGCCAATGTTAGAGGTCGTGACCTCGGCAGCTTTGTTACCGAAGTCAAAGCACGCATTAACAACGACGTTGATATACCACCGGGTTACTGGATCAATTACGGCGGTACCTTTGAGCAATTGGAGTCTGCCAGCCAACGCTTAGCCCTCGTGGTACCCATCACCCTGCTTATTATTATTGGTTTATTGGTGATGGCCTTTGGCTCACTCAAAGATGCGCTAATTATTTTTACCGGCGTCCCTTTGGCGCTAACCGGTGGGGTTCTCTCTCTATGGTTGCGGGATATGCCACTGTCGATTTCGGCAGGCGTTGGTTTTATTGCCCTATCTGGAGTCGCCGTGCTCAACGGTTTAGTGATGCTGGCCTTTATTCGTGACCTCTGGCATGAAAAAGGTGATCTTCTAACATCAGTTGTTGATGGAGCGTTAATTCGATTGCGTCCAGTATTAATGACTGCACTGGTTGCCAGCCTCGGTTTCGTACCCATGGCACTCAATACGGGAACTGGCGCTGAAGTGCAGCGGCCTCTGGCAACTGTTGTGATTGGGGGCATTATTTCGTCGACGTTGCTAACACTTTTTGTATTGCCCGTGCTGTACCACTGGGTACATCGTCATAGCAAGCAAGGTGTCGAAGCCGGATAAACTTGAGAGCACACCCTCCTTTTTGAGGGTGTGCTAATTTTCTCGTTGGCCCAAAAATCTATAGGGAGCTGTAAATGCCTTCCCTACTTCGTCGACCCTAAACCATCAGCAACAGTAAACACCGCTTCCAACTCGGAGCAATGCTGGGACTTCATAATCTCAGCCCGTTGTTGTTTCTCGTGCTTTTCAGTCATGGCGAGTGCCAGGGCTAACGGTGGCGGCACGTTTCTGAACAAGCATTGTAGATTGTCCGATAGCACAACACCCTCGGTATAGTTTCCAGGCTCTTTTCTTGCTGCGCGAAGCATGCCCTTCTGCTCCTCGGTGAGGTCTTTAAAGCGTGAGATTTGTTCAATCTCTTCCTTGGGACAAACCATCGCTATCCACCACTCGAACATACTGAGTAGTTTTTTGGCAGCGTCGGGAAAGTCTTCCAGATTCTGGGTGGCCAACCATAACCAGGCACCCAACTTGCGCCACATTTTCACGATCTTAACCAGGAAAATGGCTAACAAGGGGTTCGTCGTAATCAAGTGCGCTTCATCGCCTAGCACGAAGGTCGGGCGATGATCATATTGCTCACGCTCCACGACACCGTTGATCTGATTCATCAACCCCATAAACCCTAAGGCCAGCTGGTCTTCATAGCCTTCATTAGCGAGTAGTCCCATTTCCATGATGGTGACATCGGCCTCAGGCCAGGCCTTGCCCACACGGTTAAAGAAGTGCCCGGCAGTGCCGGAACAATACAAGGCCATGGCATCAGCCATGTCTCTGGCACGCTCTTGGCGTTTCGGCGTACTGGAGTCATCCGCCGCCAACTTGATCAACGCATTGACCACATCCTCGGTTAATACGATTTCTCGACTGCCAGCCGCTTGCTTTTCCTCCGCAGCGAGGATGATCGCTCTACGAATCGTCAGGCGATCCGCCCGCGTCATCACAGCTTCTTCCTTACTATCCCCGCCGGTAATCATAATACGGGCCTTCAATTCCATCTCGCCAAGCAGATCCCGTTCTTCGTCATCATCACTGTTATCCGAAGCATCCAAAGATACGTCTTCATAAGCTGAAGGCTCTTCGTCAAACGAAGCCTGCTGCGCCCGTTCTCTTTTGAGCATTTCATAGGCGTCAGCAAAGGGCGGCAGGCTAACGTCTTCCTTGGGGTGAAGCGTCACCTGATTAACACTCAGCCCAAAATATCGACAATAGTCCCCCAACAATTTGAACGACCCGCCCTTCTCAATAATGTAAATTCGCGCACCGTAGATCGCTGCGACCTGCAACAGGATGTACACCATCAATGCCGACTTACCAGAACCAGGAGGCCCCAGAACCAAACCAAAGGCATTCTTAGCCCGGTCCAGTTTGTTCAGCGGATCGAAGGTCAAAGGCTCGCCGCCTCGATTAAAGAAAACCAGACCCGGATGTCCGGTTCCCCGACTGCGACCGTAGAATGGTAATAACCTGGCCAAGTCACTGGAAAACACCAAACGACTCTTCTTGTTCACCTTCTCCCGCTTCGGCTCATAGTTCATGGGCAACTGGCGAATATAGGTATCCAGCGGCAACAACTCATCTTTCTCTCGAATAGGATGCAAACCATTAGCCAGAAGCAACGCGTTGACTTCATTGGTCCTCTTTTGCAGATCAGCGAGGGAATCCCCACGGGTAAACAGCGTTATAACAGTGGGCAACAGGTAGTCCCCGTGGGACATCCATTTCAAGGCTTCCTTGGCATCCTGCTCAGCCGCCATCGCTTCGGCTGTTTCACCCTTTGCTGAATTGAGCACCTGCACCACATGATTCTCAACGAGGTCTTGAGGTTGAAGCGTCACGCATAGGGAAAGAATGCTGCCCTCTGGCAGCTTATCGAACAAGGCATACAGGTTATCGCCAACCTGTCGCTCACCGGTAAAGTGACCGGGCAATGGCTTCCTTCGCAGCGCATCCACAGTGATCGCTCTATGTGGAAAATCATCGAAGTACCAAACACCGTGCCCGCCATCGGATGAGGGCTGAGAAAGAAACAATAGGTCGGACAGATCGTGGCTAAATGCCCGTTCCTGCTTTTCGGGAAGTGACATTAGCTCAGTGAGCCTATCCAAATCCCCTTCCGTCACTTCAGCCTTGGGATTAAACCAACGCAATAGCCAAGCATAAAGATCGTGATCATCACATCGCCGAATACCAATGCCTGTGGCTGCCATCTGGGTGACAAAGCGTTCCGCGACCTGGTTGATCTCAGTAACGGGGTCGATATGTTCATTATCGTTTAACTCTCTCCGGCGATACAAAAATACTCGCACACGGCGCACCTTTCCTCGCCAGCTACCGCCCGTCACCGTGTTATCTTCGAACAGCCCGGCGCTCTGCGTCATTCGCTTGAAATGCCTTTGCATACGGGAAACAAAGTTACTTGCCAGCAAACGGTGCTCTGGGGTTTGCCTGCAATGGCTCTCTGTATAGGTATTTAAAGATCGTGATAATGCCGATAGCGAGTCTTCATCTGAGACAAAACACTGCAATACGAAAGGGTTATCGTGTGCCGGAATTGTGTGGTTGATGCAGGTTTGTATATTGTCCTGAACTTCTTGTAAGAATTTACTTGAACGTGCTTCAGTGGACACACCAGTAATTTCAAACATTGCCGCAGCACTAAAACCATCTTCGAGGGTAAACGTCTCGGACGCCTCATCGTAGTCTACCCACGGTAACCAATCGCTTAACGACGCGGGGTGACGATAGAGTTCACCCACATCAGCATCCGTAATCGATGAATCACGCTTTGGCTGCTTGCCTATTAATTGCTTATCTGCCATGTCTATTCCCACCCTGCTTGTTCACCCGGAGCCGCAATATGATCCTGAGTGTAAAGACGGAAAAAGGTGCTATATCCCGGTACCGGGTGACCTGCAGCGGTCAAGTGCCTGAAAACATACATTCGCAGTGTCGGATTAGGTAACCACTGAAACTCTTCTTGTTCAGCATTGGCCACATCGCCGATGGCACGTTGCGGCCTCACCAGCTGTTCATCGTTAGCATTGTGAAATTTTTCATCGTGAATGCTCTTCATAGAAGGCATATCAGTGCCAAATACTTTTGCCTTTCTGTCACCGTAAAAGGAAGTGGCGCAACCAGACAGTAACCCGGCATTAATCCAAATCGTGATTAATATCAGAATCATTTTTCGCATAGCGTAATCTCCTTGCAATCGAACTTTTATCCAGTGGCAAACTGCGGTCTAAATGGACGGATACCTCTACCCCCGGATTCACCACCACCGCATCAAAACTCTGTTTTTGTCGTGCCAGCAACCACCGGCTGACTTCATCCGTTGCGGATTGCACTGCCTCGCCAGCAACCAGTTTATTAATGTCACCCACGACCGTACTCGTTGTTGACCCGGTTAATGATGATGTTTGCCTCTGCTGCTGTGCTTCGGCGTAGGCGGAACCCGCCGCCCCCAGTCCTGCCAGCCCAATACGCTGGGAAATAAACGAGGGTGCGTTGGTGACAAAGCGCCCGGCCACACAGGGCACACCGCTAGGGTCAGAAATGTAGCCCAATGGTTGCCCCTGGCTACTGTGGTTTACGATAGAGCCGTCCTCAAAGATGAACGTTGCCGATGTTAGGCGAGCGCTGACACAGGAGAGATTCCAGTCACCAAAACCCAAACCACTGAAAATCATGCCCTCGACCTCTGGCATATCGTGACCATTGGCTAACAGATTTTCTTTGCCGATATAGATTTTTACCGGATAAGGATCGGGTGTCTGTCCCTCTACCGGAATACGGCCAATCAAAGCCGTTAGTGCCAGTCCGTCCGTCAATGTTGCATCTTTGGGTATCGTATAAATCGGCTCGACAATAATCTGATGTTTCTTCTCAGAATCTTGTACCTCGTTATTCGCTTCAGCCGTATTAGGTGAGCGAGGTAGCAATCCAGTAAAGCGGCCTTTATTACCTTCTGTTGTTTCTGGCTCAACATAATCAAGAGGGTTATACCAGGCACCCTGATCTGGATTGATCGGAATCACATTCTGACCATCAAAACCAAAACCAACGGGCAACCCGTCCTGATTTAATTGCCCAATGTCAGCTGAGCTTTTATCTTCTTTCAAATCCTTAATTTCACGTCTTAGCTGACTGAGATGCTGCTGAAGCGAACCTATGGTCGCCGTGGTTTCATTCAGTGCTTCCTGGGCCTGCTGATTTGCCGCTTCCAGCTTTGATACTTTTTGCTGATTCTCCAGCACTTTACCCATGTTCTCTTTAGTCGATGCATTCAGCGTATCCGCTTTTTTTACCGCTTCTCGGGCGTAGGCCTGCAATGCTTTGATAGTATCGGTCTGCGTATCACCGTCCTGAGGCTTGGCCGCAGGGTCATATCCAGGCATCTGTTCAACAGGCTGGTAACTTTCCTGTGGCTCCGAGCACATCACGAGTGACAGGCAGCCAATGGCCAGCGCAGCACCTCCAATCAGTAACGGATTCATGCGCTTTTCAGCCATCTTGCATTTCCTCTTTACCGGTTTGCCCACTTTGAAGAACCCGGCTGTCAATCGGCAAGGACAGGCTTTCCACGAAAGACCGGTTCGAGACCAGATACAAGGTGGTTGTATCGGTTTCATCGCCCATTGCCCCCAAACGATCATGTTGTAATGTCGCCGTCAGCCAATCTCCACGGACAAGATAACTTAGGTCTAGCGCCTGGTGAGAATCGGATCGATCAAACTGTAGCTGCAGTGACTGCCGCGACAAATTACGCACTCTAACCGCAGTCACTGTTAATCCATGGCCTTGCCACGAAGCTATAGGCACCGTTTCTATAAGACCACCGCGAATCAGTGGCACTGACGTTTTTGATTCAACCGGAATTCGTTTAATCGCGCTGTCACCATCGACTAACCGCTCCGGCGCATAGAGTTGTTGCGCAGCGTAACGGGTCAGCCGGATACGCCAGTCCTCCGTCGTTTTGTACGCAGTTACTTCCTTACTGCGATTCCGAGTGTTCTCCTTTGTCATCACAATCAGTTCATCGCTAACTGCCGCGACTTCACTGGCTGTTATATCTAACAGATAGACTTGCTGATCGTTCAGCCCCTGAATACGAAGACGGGTTGTCGGAAATGGTTCCATTGCCCTGATATACAAAACGCCGTTTGCCGCCAGCACTGACACATGACGTTTAATCGTATCAGGCAGCCAATAACGCACATCATCAGGGAAATGAATAATACGTTCATGGCCAACTTGTAAATGAACGCTAATGGGACGCTTGTCCCAAAGTACACGCTCTGGTGTATCGGCGATGACGGTAGCAGAGGCTAAAGTCAGCAAGATCACAAACAACCCTTGAATACAGCTTTTCATAATTTATCTCCAGGACGCCGGAACGGTTTTCCAAGCTGATCCTCTGATAACAGCACCGGGCGCATGGCTTCATTGCAGGCTAATGCCAATCCCCAGGGATTAACCTCTTTATCAACATCGAATCGAACAACACGCAGGGGGTAGCGCAACAAGACATCCTTAACTGGATGGCCTCCAATCGATTCCGTGACATTGACATCCAGCCAGATTTTCCACGCACTGTTGGTTTCAATCTGGACACGTTGACGGGTATAGGTTTGACCGAAAATTTCCTGTACTGAGCGAACCCGTTGCCGCAGCTCGCCCAGTTCCTGTTTGGTATTCATATCCGTTTCCAGCGCAACTCGACATCCCGGTGTAAGAAAACCCTGGAGTGTGTATATTTGCTTGGGATAGTCCTTCTCTCCGTCACTTGGCCAGCGGTTCAATTGCTGGAAAATGTAATAAGCGAAGGTATATACCGTCGGAGCAGGCACACTATCAAAATTGGTTACCAGCCCCTGGGTTAAATCGGGAGGAATATAGAGCCGTCGAGTTTCCTGCAATACGCCGTTACGCCACCAAAGCGCGACTACCGCAACAAGCAAACACACTACAATAATACGCAAAGTACGAATATGATCACTGGTAGCCAGCAGTCGCTGTCGCGCCTGGTTGTTTCTGATTGCCGTTGGTTTATTGAAGGGCTTCTTCATCATTTCACTCTCCGGCCAATATCCCAAACTCGGCTTTGTCGTATAAATGAGGAACGCAACAAGTGCAGGTCTTCAAGCCATAGGCGTAGTCGCAACTGGTAGTAACCCAGCGGCCTGCCCCGTTTAAGTTTTTGTAATACCGTTGCCCCAATGACGACCCAGGCGATCACCAATAGCAAACCGATGCCAACGCCCATCATGAGATAGCCAAACAGACCGCACACAATGACACTACCGGGTACCAGAGCGATACCGCCCACAGTGACCAGCAGCATCAATTCTGAGAGCGAACAACCTCTGAAAATCGATGGCTCGGCATTCAAGCGCACAGGTAACAGTTCGTTAGCTTGCTGCGATTCCATGCCTCAGATAATTCCAACGGCTTCGTTCAGGAAGAAAGACACGATGGCCAACAGCACACCGGCTATGACTGCGGTCAAGCCCACAGAACCCCAATCAGGGTCATTGGAACTGCGCGCTTCATTGAATTTGGAGAGCAGTATCCAGCCGATCCACAGGAAGCCAGCACCTGAGATAACCAGGGCGATATAGTCAATGGCATCTCCCGACCATCCCTGCATAAAGGCTAAGTAGTTGCCATTAGGCGCACCGCTCGACGGATCGACCGGTGTAGGCAGCTGTGCCTGAGCTGATATTGAAACCAGCCACATCCAAAACATCGACAAGGGAGCAATATTGCGCTTCTGTTTAATAGTAGTTTCATGCATTACGGGGTTCATAGTCTTCCTCATATTTCGTGGTAAAAGCTTCGTGCTAAAAACTTCGCGTTGAATGTTTTTCGTTAGCGCTATCGCAGTAGGAAGCCAAGAACGAGAGTTAAAAATATCGAGCGGACAGACCGAGTCAGGAAATCATAGAAATTTATTTTTCGATGTGACCAAGCTTTCCACTGAGTGACAATGACCCAGGCGACCCAGATATAAAGCACCGAATACAAAATCAAAAGAATCGTTAGGCTAAAGCTACCCATAGGCACGCCTAGCGTTGCCCCGGTGAAGGCTGCCTCCTGGGACGCAGAGACGGCCATCAGTGATAATCTCCTTTAATGGGAGGCAACGACCTAGGCTCACGTCGCATAGTGTTGGCGGCATCGACAATGCCTTGTTGGATTTTTTGCAGATCAGCTCTCAGGCGCTGGTAATCGACCAATTTCCGGTCATGAGGATTAGCTGCCTGCTGGGCTTCATCAATGATTTTGGTGATAGCTTCCAGCTCTGCATTCAGGCGCTGGAGTACAGACCGTTCCTGGTCAGTTACGGCATAGGCAGGTGCTGAGAGTACAGCAACCAATATGATGAGAGTTTTTGTCATTCGCATGATCATTGTCCTTTGTTGGAGCAATGATCATGGAAAGTGGTTTTCTAGAGAACGAGATACCTTTCAACTGCTCTAGAAAATTAAGTCCAGTAGTATTTACATCTTAAAATTCCAGGAAAATGCGCCTACCAATTGACTCTCTGTTGAGTGAAATGAGTTATGGGATCATAGGTACCACGTCCATAACTGCGAACAACCGCATTCACCCGTACGGCCTCACCGATAATTTTTCGAATCTTATCAATTGCCTCGTGTGAAGCAACGACAAGCCATCCATTCGAGCAGATGTCATCCATTTTTGGTGGTTGTCGAGAAATAGGGCCATCTTTCCAGTAGATGCTTTCAACCATTACGTCACCTTTCTCATCGACCCAGCGGAACACTCCATCGTTTGAAACAGACCAACCCAGAGAAAAACCTATAGATGGATTTAACGCTAACCACTCAAGGCCTCCGTGATCAATATATGAACCTGTACCATAAATTACCAACGATGGTTCATTAGTAGCAGTGATTTCAGGGTAATCAATTGCAGACCAGTGCATCATGCTTGGAAATAAAGTAGAGGGTGACTTAACATCTACATCGCTATTCCAGCCTGGATGACAGACCGTAGACATACGAATTTCAGTTGGCAAATCCCAATCCAACCAACTCCAGGTTGTTAGTTCACCAATAATTTGCTTCCCAGTTTCGATGCTATCAACAAATTGTGTAATACCCTGTTCAATATCTCCTAACCACTCATCATGATTGTGGGATATATCTCGATCTTTTGCCTTAGGTACAGCAATACACTCAGGTCGAATCGTGGGCTCAAGCGCCAACAACAATTCATCACTTCGTTTGAAAATAGCTTCGAGAAAATCTATTCCTTGGGGAGGTATTCGTCCTGCATCCCACAATTCGCATACCACATAAGAGAGTGCAAGCTTTGCCACTTTCGGTCGCAGCCTATGATACGTCAGCTTTAGCCCAAACCCTTCCATCCAGTTTCTATAAGCTTCTTCTGCCTGCTTATTCCATTCATTCTCTGGAACCAGGGTTTTCATAAAATCGGAAACTCTGTAGGCCAGATTCTCAAATGGTACGTTTGACATATCAGCCACAAGCTTCGCTTCAGTTAATAAAGGCCTAAGCAGCTCAATCGGATCATTTACATCAGGAAATGTTTCCCCTGGCCGGATGGCGGAAAAAGGAATAGCTTCCTTTCTATTGCTTATTTCGGGTAACTCCAGTTCGTATACCAAGGGTAGCTTTGATCGCTCTTCCGGAGGTAGCCTACCTTCGATTTCTAACCTACTAGACAAATCCAAGGCAACCATCCTCACACTAAAGTCTTCCGACGCACAGAGTGAAGATATTTCATCTTCGAACTGAAGAACAAACCCCTTGAAATCATTCGCCAAGCTACTTAACAAAGACACCATTTTTATCTGTGTTAGCCCAACTTTGCCTATTCTATTAGCCATTTGCCTACGAACTTCTGGCCAATTCTCTTCAATTTTAGACAAATCAACGATTGCTTGGTGAGCCATACTCCCTAACTCAGGGATGCCTACATCGAGCATTTCGAATGCGAACTCAATGAGTAATCTAGCGTGAGCCTTCTCTTCAATATCATCTAGTAGTATCGGTGGTTTTTCGGCACCTTGTTCAAAATCGTCTAGCTGGTATACGTGATCTTTGATTTCCTTCCAAATAGGCAGAACGTCTTTATCCTCAAAAAGGATGTCGACTATCTCTTCCAAATTCCAAACTAAACTGCTCGGGTATCGAAATTCACCAATATAATCATCCACTAAGCAAGCAATCGCTTTAGGTCGCCACTGTCTAGCATCTATTTCAACAAGAGCCTTAAATATCGACTGCCTAGAACCTCCATCCCAATGCAAATCCCAGCCTTTAGCGTCCGAGTTATCGAACAGACCTTCAAGCAAGCTGTTCGCCTTATCTGCCTCACCGAGTGAAGACAGAGCGCCAGCAATGCAAGAAATAGCATTATTATCAGGCTTGAATGGCTTTAATAAATTATGAAGCTCGTCCAATTGAGGGGCGCTCATACCCGCTAAAAATGGCTGAATCAAATTCACCCACCGAAAATAATCGACAGACTCAATAGATCGAAGAAGCTGAAATAGGCTTTCAGCAGAGTTTACTTTCAGCTGAGCTTCTTCATCTGTAAGTTTCTCCCCTGTATTTAATGTCAGAGAGGGTTCATGAGTAACATGTTTTTCTTGAGGTGTAGAAATCGCCAGAGATGCATAAGGACTATTGTCCAACCCAGCTTCCCTGACACCAAGCGCTACCCCCTCTAACCACGAGTATCGATTTGAAGGCAATAGATGTATTCTAATAGATGTGATTAGTTCTTCTATCCCCCCCATCACGCTATCATTAGATGACAGGCAACGTTGAGACACCAATTTTTTGGGCAGATCAGAAGGGTTGTACTCTTCGAAAGGAATCAGAAGCTTTCTCACCGTCACCGATATTTCTTCAAAGGGGGGATCAGAGCTATCAAGTATTCCAGAAAGCAGCCCTGTTAGCCCCGGAGCATAGTGAAGCCCTTTATGGTCGAATAACCATCTCAAAAGCTTTAAACCATATTGTGGATTCCAACTCGTGGCAATAGCGATGAGATCAAGCCCTGCCTCTTGAGTGCCGCGACCATTTCCCGACTGTTCCAAATTTACTAACGCCAAAGAGAATCGGCATATTTCATCGTAGGCCAAATCAGGGTATTGATTGACCAACCTACCCAGCCACAATACCCAATGAGAGAACTGCCTATCTTTCCTATGGTGTATTCCAAAAGACCCCATAAAGACCTTTGGCACCAGTCTGGTCGCTCGACCAGGCTCACCAATCTTTGACCAAATTATAGAAAGTTCATAGTACTCAGATATTTTTGAGTGAATTTCGTCGAATTCGGGTATCTCTTTTTCGATTTGATCGAGAATGTCAACCAAACCATCCCTGTCATACCCTTCTTTATACAAGGTGAAGGCGATTTCTCTTCGCCAGCTAGTCGGCCAATATCGTCTATCCCAATCTTTTCTGAAAGCATCAGCCAAAGCCAAAATACAATCATGCCCGTGCTGAGATGTAGCCCTTATTACGAAGTTGAAGTAATCTACCGCTGCTGATTCAAACTCATACCACCCAGTCCAACCTCTTGTTTGACTATACGGCTTTCGTAACAAATCAAATGATGGCTTTATTTCTTGAACGATAAAGCTGGGCAACAGCTTCTCTCCAGCCCAACCTCGTCCCCAAATGCTTGAAAATCTGACTAAAGCACGTTCAAATAAGACGTTTCCTGTGTATCTTTCGTCACTTTCTTTTGGAACCACCTTAACTGGGTCAACATCTTGGCCTAACGCTGCCAGTAATCTATTAAGCCGAATTCTATCTGCAAACGGACTTAGGTTCCTCCATTGACCGTGAAGGCCGTGTTTATAAAGTTTTGGCTGTTCTGGGTTTTCAAACCACTTTTTAGTTTTCTCTAATCTTCCATTGGTTCTGTAATCCAACTCAGCAACCAACAACCTTTCTGAAAACTCCAAATCATCGCTTTCATTTTCAGACCAATCAATAACCTTATTGAATGCGGTGTCTATCAACGCCGATGGATGTTGGCTAATACATATCGAGAAGCATAAATCTAAGAGACTATCAAAGTGCTCTTTTTCTCCTGACAAAAAAGAGAAAAGATCATCTATTTTTCCTTCGTCTTTTGTTTCGTAAACACCATTGATCAACCGTCTCATTAAGCGAGCGTGCAGGTCTTCATCATCCCTACTCCATGAATCCGCATCAGCTTCATACTTCGTTTGGTGTATAGTCGATACAATGTCGTCTAGCGGCATAAAATGATGAGCCACATCAGCCCATCGCTTCAAATCTTCAAGTCCACCATGATGAGGGTCAACTCTATCCCCACCCGACAAGTAACTTAATGGCTCGGCAGATTCAAACACCCTTTTAGCTTCACTAAAGAATCCGTTCTCAGCAAGAACTTTAGAAAATAAGAGTGCTTCAGAATCACTTACCCTGAGCAGTTCTCCATCGAACATATAATTAATCGCCGAACTTATCCCTTCAGATGAAAACAAGAGGTTAAGTACATCGACTTCATTGAGGGCGTCACTTCGTTCTCTGAGTTCACACTCAATTAAGATACACCTCACTACCGCAAGAGGATCGTTTAGCTCCTTCGCAGATAATAGAACAGCATCTATGTCATCTGTCACACTCGAAATATTCCGAAGACTAAAGAACTGCTCTCTAAAATAATCTTGCGTCCCTGTATCAATAACAGCTTCCATCTGCTGTGCATTAAAAAGATGGTAAACCGCCTCCCATCGCATTGGATCGCTATCAGACGACTGAAGACAGTGCTCAGCCAATGCCTTGTGATATTCTATATTTTTTGAATCATCAAAATTTCCAAAAAGATTTCGGCTAGTTCTATCCAAAATAAACTGCCTAAAACTGTTATGGAAAAACCGCCAACTTACATCATTATCCTTCTTGAAGTAGTGTGATGCGTTCGATATAAACTCGCGAATGGTTGAGTGATCGGACCATTTATCAAGAACCTGAGTGTTTATTGGCACTCTCAACCTTGACAACAACGCGAGCAAATCAACCAGATTCTGATTGCTCTCTATTTGCCGCCAATAAACTGAGTAGCTTTGCTCAATATGCCCTTGGTAAAGAGGAAACTCATCAATAACTTCATCAAAACTCCTACCTGAACTACCGGTGATAAATTGCAGCAAATAAACCAAAGACAGTGGGTGCCCCAACGATTTTTCGAAAATCTTCCTTCTATTATCATCTGTTAGTTCGGAACAACCTGGCCATTCATTTATGGCCGCATAGACGTTTGGCCGAGTCAGAGGGGATATAACAATAGTTCTGCCTTCATGTTTGACATGCTCTTTTATCATGTCAGAGAGATCGTCCAACTCTAACGTCTGACTCCCCAGAATAAATATCACACCTTCAGGCACAGTGTTAGGAGAGGGCAAATCTGACAATAAGCTCTGTAGAGGATTTTGCTCTCGCTGGATGTGGTCTAAACCATCAACCATAACAATGGTGACTACGTCATCTTTTTTCCATTTCTCGTGGGCTTGCTGAAGCTGCTCCCCTAACAGCGACAGATATTCTTCTCTTGATCCAGGCTGCCCAGAACTTTCACCACGAAAACCGTGATTTCTTAGTGACAAGGTGATATCGTGAAGAAACGTACTCGCTTCACCACGCCCTTGGTACGTGCTATCGGGAACATACGCGTAATATCTAACTAACTTATATCCTGCTTTATACTTTAAGGTATGAGTAAGCGTTGTTGACTTTCCCGAGCCAGGACTTCCAAGCAACGCAACATAGCCTTGCTTGGTTTGTGATAAAACATCAGATATAGAACTAACAGTTTCTTCAATTTCTTGATAGGTTCGATCGATAGGAAATTCGTGAACAAACTTGTGCTTGAATCTATGACTCCATGCCAATCTATCTAACATATCATCTTTAGATAGCTCAATAATCCGGCGTTCACCTCCCGCCATTTTCGTTAGGAGGTTGTATATTTTTCCAATATCCTCTTGTTTTCTTGCTTGCCCCTGATTGGTTACAGGAATCTCGGTTGGCCGTTTATAGTTGAATTCAAGCTCACAACAACGAATGAAATTCAAAAATTGATCATCGTTAAAATTTGACCGACGCTGTAGATCCAATAATGCCTCTTTCCAGCCCACGACCGCTTTATCAAGGCCTGTTTCGCACCATGATCTATCGAACCAACACTCTTTTAAGAATGATTGAAAATGAACATGTTGGGGCGGTGTTTCGCCAACAGGAATTTGGGCTTTAGGGTTTGAGCTAGGTACTAGTTTGTGAAGCAAATGGACCTTTACTGTTCTTTCTTTGTAATTATCATTTAGGTCTACCCACCCTTCTGTAAGCTGCCTAAAAAGGCTAAGTTTTTCGTCTCCCTTTTTTGTAGTTCCATCTCTTACAAAATCGGCATAACTTATTGCTTCAGTATATTCCGCCCACTTCACCTGATACGCATCAAGCTTCCCTGTAGTCGCTATAAGTATGTCATCCAAGCTTCCTGCATCTGGATCAGCTACTCGAAACCATTCTAGACTTCCATCAAGCAAAGCTTCATATATTAGACTTGCCGCTATTTCATACTGCGGCACATACCCTAACATTGCTGTACGCTCACCATCCCCGGAGTTAGTACTCATAACGGCTTATTAGCTCCTTTGGCTATTTATCTTTGCTATTCACGCTTATCTATTTGCAATCACCAATGCAGCTATTGCCGCAGCACCTAGTAGCAACAATCCAGTATTTGATTTCTTCTCGGTCTCTACAGCTATACCATTCTTTATCGCGTTGTCGAAGGTTTGTTCAATACTGGCCGTCACTTCTGCCATAGACACACGATAGCGCCTCGACAACTCAAAAAGCTGCTCCATGCTTAGCGAATAATCGCCTTTCTCCAACCTAGATAAGCTAGACGGCCCTAAGCTTAAGCCTTCCGTCGCTTCACTCTGATTTAAACCAGCAGCTTTACGATAGTGAGCTAATACGGCACCGACTACCTGATCAAAGACAATTCCAGATTGCATGTTGACAACACCATATGATTAGTGATTTACTCATATTTGCTAATTTAGCAATTTTAATATTTTATCAATTATGAGGAATTGTAATGTTACAAGTAGTTATTGTCTATATGGGGCTGTACAAGCACTGGGCTCTTATGTCCGATAGAGCGACGGATGGCAAGCCAATGCTAATATCCAACACTTGGCGAAATGGCACCGTTAAGGAAGAGTCGTGGGATCAAGTCGTAGGGAATAGGAAATTCGAAGTTCACAACATTGAGATAAGCACAGCACCGAGCTTAATACTTGCCAAAGCGAGAAGTTGTATTAACCGGGTGAAATACGACCTGCTTCAATACAACTGCGAACACTTTGTACACGAAGTTATTACCGGGGTAGCCAAAAGTACCCAAGTAAAGCAGGCTTTGGCAATAAGCAGTCTAACTGTTGGGGCTCTCTATCTGATGTCGAGGAATCGCTAAAAGTACTTCTTCAACCACTCAAACCCAATACGAACAGCTATCCCTAGCAGAAATGCAAATGGCAGAATGACGATCACCGGATTGATACTGAACGGCAGGCTGATATAGACCACACATGCAGCTACAAATGAAGGTACGACGGATCGCCTGGCCAGATTGAAGACATTACTGCTTTCACGCCCCCCGCCCCATCGCCTGAGGTCACGTTCCACCAGCCCGTCAACACCGCCCACGAGCGCCGCAACTAGGAAGATTGGCAGTGAAAACAGGATGAGCGCTAACCGGATAATGAAGGTTTGTGTGACGTAGGTAGACGCTTCAAGGTAGTCGTCGAAACGTTGGTATAAGTCATATCCCCACCCCTGCAGCGATGAAAAAAAGCTGCCGTCAGGAACATCAGGTGCGTTATATAGAAGCGTATTAAGCCAGGATTGACGGGCTATCCAGCTCGTCGCCTCATGCGTCATGGCAATAACATCATGCCTGATCGCTAACGATTGATCATAGAGTTGCTGATTGAGATATGACTGGTCAGCAGCCAGAACGGCTTTTGCGTGGTCTGCCCCTTGCTCTGGCCAGAACCAGATCATGCCTAGCCACTCAATGATGATAGACAGCATCAAACTGATCACCAACCAAACCACCAGTTGAACCAGTGCAGAAAACAGCTGGCCGATCAGGCCGGGTTCTTTTCTCCTGGGGGGCTGATACTGCTGTGACTTGGCCATGGGCTTATCACCCTTGCCTATCGACCATAATAGCTCGGCCAGTCCACGACTGACGTATAACTGCGCCGCATATGCTGAAGCATGTCACCCAAATCGTCGGGCAGTTCCTGATCATCCATTTTGGATGGCATGGGAATGCGGATTTTCCACAGCTCACTGCCTCTAAGCAGTACGAAAGCCTGCCCTTTGGGAAGCGCCACAATATCCGCCGGTGAGATCATCGGCACGCGACTAATACTCACCCGATCCTGATTATTTGAGGTGAAACCAATGCCAGCAGAGGTATCGACATTGTCGGTGACGCCGGAAACTGCCATGATTTCGCTGACACTCACCTCCGGTAGCTGCTTGGTGAACATTTCACAGGTCGCCACCTCTTTCACACCCATGATCAGCATAGTGCCAATATTGCCAGCCAACTGCCCGGCTTTCGCTTCGCTACCCAACTCGGCAATCGGGTCGCTCCAGGTTTGGGTATATAAATTAAGCTGGTAGCCAGCCCCACCACTTTTATTGATCAGCGTCTTAAACTGCGGCCCGATCAAGTCAGAGAACTCATCCCCGTGGATCACAATATCCGGTGGTTTACTGACCCGCTCGTTCGTATTACTTGGCGCTATGCCATGCTTATAGATATGGCCTGCCAGACTGGTCAGATCACTGAACATGGAAGCACCCACCGCACTGGCTACTTCTGGGTCGGTAAGCGCATCCAGCCCCACATAGACAACGGCGTTAGATCTTATCGCTTGCGCCCATTCCAATACCGGACGCTGATCGTCGGTATTCGCCTTATCGGGTGCCAGGATAGAAGCGATATTGCCTGTGGTTAGCTTTTCCAGGAACGGCTTAATGGACACCGTGATCTTCAAGAAATACTCACGGTCATACCGAAAAGCAGACATTAGCCCTTCTAATACCTGATCGAAAGTCGCATGAGTATTAAGATAGCGCACCATCGCCAGTGCTTCAGGATCTTTGCCCTGATCGATCCTTGGCAATGACTTTATGTTGATACTGTCTTGCAGCTCTCCCAGCTCATCCTGCCAATCCTCCGGGCCATGCTCAGCCAGCCAATGTCGGCCATACAGAATTAACAGGGCATCAATATCGGTGATATAGCGACGAATTTTAAGGTAATCCGGTGTTTCACCCATTGCCACCAACGCCACGGCAATGACGTTGATAAACTGCCAGGCAAATTCTTTAAACGCACTGGCCTCACCTTCGCCCGGTAGCTGGCTGGCGATTCGCGTCGCTACTTCTGTAATCCGCGAAAAAGAACCAATGGCATTGTAACGGGCGCTCAGCTCGGGGTAGCCCAGATGAAAGATAATGAGCTGACGCCCTTCTTTCTGGGCTTCAACATAGATACGCTTTAGATAATCGGCGTCTCCTTTCGGGTCTAACACAATGACACAGTTTTTGCCGCGTCTAATATCCTGGGTAGTCAGCACTTCGGCCAGCCGGGTTTTGCCATGGCGAGTTCGGGCAATAACCACCATATGCCCGACCCGGTCACTGAGCGGCATTGTGGCATTGGTTTCCCCTCTGATCCCGACGCCATGTATGACGGCATCGCCCCCGATTGCTGGCGGGGGACGGACGGGATTCAGAGGGGAATCTAGTGCGGTCCATCGCATGATCGTTCGCAATAGGGGCGTATGCTCCCATTCGATCTCTTTGCGACGAACCCATTGTTTGATGGCGCTGGGCTGCAGATAACGTTCAGCGCGTTTATCGCGGGCAGCGTAGAGTCGTTCGGTGTGTGTCTGGTTCCAGCGAAAGCCTCGCCCTAAGAACAACACCGACTGACTCACCGGCACTTGGGATGATGACATGACATAGCGCGGGCTGCGCTTGAGATGGCGCTGATATTGAATCACTCGCCAGGCCTGGCGACCACGCCACACACCGACCCCACCCAGACACCCGGCGCTGAACAGGGCAACCGATGGCGTCATCATCAAAGTGTGTGGTGCAGCTAATACGATCCCTGCACAACTCAGCGCCACTATCGCCGAAGACAGTTCCACAGGGGGACGTAATAACACCTCAACTTCATACCGATCAGTCACTGCTCCCAACCCTCCTTTGATAGCAAGATCGGGTAGTGACTCAGACCCAGCTTAGTGGCGAAACCCTCCGCTGATGCGGGCACCAGACGAAGCCCTTCCGCGATAGCCAAAACCGCCTCAACCTCCTGGCGATCCTTCGCCTCAACCAACAGGCCAACGGCTCCTATACGGATAAGCTGCTCGCGCTTTTCAGCCAACCAGTTTCGCGATTTCTGATCAGACCCCACCAAAAACAAAGGCCGCTGCAGGTAGCGCAATGCTTTTGGGGTGACTGTAACTTTACCCGGCTGCATTGAAGGTGTGGTGATCGGCAGCTTGAACGGCAATTGGCGATTCGCGTCCTGAGCAGTGGGCTTTTCTTGTGGCGCTCGTTTCGGCAGATAGGGCTCAAGCGATAAGGTGTCGCCTGAGTCATAAATTACGGTTAGTGGCTCTCTGGCGTGAGTGCCTAAACAAAGCAACAGGCACAGCAGTCCGAACAGCCCTCGCATTAAAACCACTCCCGCCAGAATTGTTTTACACGCTCACGATAACGCTGGGCGCTGTCGAGCGATTCCGCATCCTGACCGGGATCATGGTAACGCCCTACCGCCTCCCACCAGTCATTAGTCTGCTCAAACTGCTCGTACAGAATCGTGGCTCCGGCACTGAGGTTCTTAATGGGCACCAGCGATTCGTCAATCGTGGCAAACCGTTGCCCGTGCCAACGCCAGTTAACTTGCATCAACCCGATATCAACTGACTGCCTATTTCGGATAGCCTGGGAAACTCGGTGAATTGCATCTTGCTGGGATTCGCAAAAGACGCTTTGGCCATCGATATTCAACGCCCAGGGCCACGGTACCCGCTCACCGCGATAATGCGTACCACTTTCTGCCATTGCTATCGCATAGAGAATATCGACAGGGACTTGATGGACTCTTGGCAACTATCAAATAGGCCACTGGCACGTCCTCCAATGCGACCGCCGCCACTGATTGCATCAATGTCACCCCGGCGATCCATTTTTTCACTAAACAAGGTTTAACCAAACATGACCTCATCAAATAAGGATTCATAACCCTAAACTCTCCCTGCTCAACTGAAAGAAACGTCCATTACGTTTTAAGAAGATCGGCATAGCATCTGCCGTTGAAACCGTGGATTGACTCTTCAATCGCTGTAGTAACCCATCATCACGGTTCAAAGTGAGATGCCCCCCATCGAACCAGGCTGTTTTTATAGCGTGGGCATTCGCCCATGCTCTAACAGCCTCATCATCTTGAGCATCGCGAACGTACACATCGACACCGCTTTGTTGAGCACTCGACAGCAACCCCATTAATCGGTTAATAACCGGCAAACACTCACGGCAATTTGGCGGTACAAAAAGAAGCAGACGGTCACCATCAACAAAGCGTTTTTGCGCTAATCGCTTCGCGTCCTTCATTGCAGACTTCTGTTGTTGGTGCGCAAAGTAAGGAGCCAACAAGCGGTGATCTAACATCTTTGCATTGGGGAACAGACGTTCGAAGGCAGCGCGGTAGGCTTGTTGAAATCTCAACGTGCGCCCGGTTAAATCAAATTCCTGTTGCGCATACAGCTCGGCGTAACGCTGTTCTTCCTGCGGAGACTCTGCAAACATCCCAAGTGCTAACAATGGATCAAGGTCGGGATTCCATTTTCCTAATGGGCCACGCATTAAATCGAGATAACGCTGATACTCTTCTTGATCTAATCCCCACCGTTTCGCCAAGGTCTGTAATTCAATCGTTCGGCTGATCGGCGTTTCAGCACCAGGGGTTTGTGATGTGTGTGTTAAAACCTCATTCGTATCCGCAATCGCTGCGCCGGAAATAGACAAAAGTAAAATCAACCCTATTGCTAAAGTACGCTGGTGATTCACGGTGTCACCTCTCGCTGAATCCATAGACGCTTCTTCCATAGACGATAGTGCTCGTCAACGAGCTGACTGGCTTCAAATGCGGTTGGCAATGTTTCAGGATGAACCGGTGGGATTTTCAGCACTTTGCCTGCCAATAGATGATTCATGTTGCCATTGGCAAACGCATGGGGATTTGCACGAAAGAGGTAAACCAGCACCTGGTCGATTGTCATACCCGTGAGATTAAGCTGACTGGCGATGTGACTTAAACTATCGCCCCGCTGCACCGGCCCGTAGGTTTGATGTTCTTGCTGAGCGGCTGAAATTGGCTCCAGATCCCTCGGCGGCAATAAATTCATTTCCTTCTGATCAAGCCACTCTTGTTTGGCGACCTCCATATCTTCAGCAGTTGCGAATTGATCAAACCCTTCACGCAACTGATAGCGTACTGAGCGCTTGACTGGATTGATTAGAGGTAGAAAGCTTTTCCCGCCAAGGGTGGTCAGAGCATCCATTAACGTCATCGACTCCAAATTCCGGTGCGGTTCCGGAAGTGTCAAAACCAACAAAAGGTATTGTTCGTCTGCTTCTGGCTGTTCATCTACCTCATGAGAGTCGTCTAATTGAAACCCATAGGGTCTCAACAGGAAATCCAGCGCCCCTCCTACCGTGGTAATTTTCTCTGGTACTCGTAGATCGACAATGCTTTTCAGCAGGTCGGTTTTTGCAACCTCAGGCCCCACCTGAACAGTGAGATAGCGACTCTCAAGAATACGACTATCCGCCGTGCCCGTAGTGTTTGCCTGCACCGTTAATGGAAGAGCGAATATCATCGTCAGTATCGCCACCCACCTGTCAATCACTGTCTCTCGCATGAATACCACCATTCATCCAATCATTAAAATCGGTCACCAGATTAGTGATGGCAGCTTGCTAGTGGCAGCGAAAAGCTTTCATGGACAAAAGAAAGAATAGGATTGATCGATTTTCAAGGAGTGGCAGGGAAATAAAAATGATAAAGGTCTGACGGGAGTCAGGCCTTTATCGTGGGTTACTGGGCAAAAGCCAGTTGATCGTTAACTTCTAGTCGCATAGCCGGTGTTGGCTGCCAGTGCTTCAGTACTACGAGGGTTTCCCACCGTACACTTGAGACACCTATCATCGACGTTTCTGTCAACTGACCCTGCAGCTGTGTTAACAACGCGCGGGTACTGTAGCTTTCTGAGATAGTGCCTTCGGCACTGATGCTCAGGGTATTTTCCTCAATGCCTATATCGATATAGCCTGCATCGACAAACTCGGTTTCTCGCAACTTGCTGAGAACGGATCGCACGACGGCTTTATCGGCATCTGCTTTGAGTTTCACTGCACCTCGCATTTCCAGGTACTCCATCATCTTTCTCCTCATCGTTGAATGAACAAGAGAAAGATGTCCCTACGGGAATTCATTTCTCCCGTAGGGGTGGTATAACTGGCTAACGTATCAGCGGTTGCTTGTAACGATTTCGAGCCATACCGATTGATTGGCAGCGTAACTGCCGGGTGCTATTGAGACTGCAATAGCCACAGTGTGATTCGTTATGAGGTTTCAGCGTCAAGGAGGAACGCAGGCAATAGCCGAGTAGTCCTTGATGCGATTGATCATTCTCACCCTTTCAAAGGGGTTGCAGTGATGCTGCAACCCTTGCTACCGGCGAGGGCGGGAAGGCCTAGCGGCCAGGGCAGCGCCCGTTGAGCGTAATTCCCTAATCATTGCTTACCTTCCTAAATAGACCGCCGTGATTTGCTCACGCTCATGACCGAGCTCCTGAGAAATCGCCCAGCGAGCTACCTGATCATTCGCGCGTTCTTCTTCGGTGAGTTCACTGCTAGATGGGCCACCACAGGCCGGGGCCTGCTTTCCGGTGAGTTCGTAATATCGCTCTTGCGCATAGCGGTGACGCAAACCATGCAACTTGGATAGCCCTGCCTTTTGTGTCTCACGTTCATAGAGGCGCATTTGCTGAACATACATCAGGTGGGATGGAATCAATGAGCCTTTCCCTGCCACCAATCGCGCGCGTCTTAAAACATCCCGCTGCTCGTCGGTTCGAATAGGAATTTCCCGTGCCCGCCCTCCTTTACACCAGGTAGATTTCAGACGAATGTAGGTATTTCGGTCTGCGTAATCCGGACTGAACTTGATCGCTTCTTCCCGCCTCAGGCCAAAGGCTTTTTGCAGTTCCAGGCTGATTCTTAAATGCGGGTCGCTAATTTTTTCAAGCAGCTCCTGGTCTAGGTCACGCGCTTTCGACACGTTAGTAACAAAGACCCGAGAGTCAATGCCGTAATAGGCATTGTCCTTAGCCACGACATTTTGCTTACCGATCTTTTCAGCCCACCAACGCAATGCGGCGAGACGATTTTTGATCGTACCGGGAGTTAGCCCTTCTTCCAGATATTTGGCGACCAATGCATCAACATGCTTGGGCTTGAGAGATTTCGCCTCCATACGCCGATAGCCTAATTCATTAAGATGATTCGCCATCGTTTGTAACAACTGGAAACGTTCAGCCTGAGTACTGCGGCTGCCATCCTGATTGCGTTGACATAAATCCTTTAATTGGTAATTGAGATCTTTCACAGACAACTCCTCGTCGAGAATTAAAGCGTGTTCACATTCTCGAAAAAGAAGACGTACTGAGTCGTTAGTTAACCTTTCAAGGCTGAAGGAAATAATCTTCAAGGATTTATTAATGCATCTATCTGATGCCAATAGCCGACACTCAAGCAGAATAATTATTGAACCAACGGAATTCTGCGAAGGGCTGATAGGTCATGCGCTACAGATAGCTTCGTTTGTGTCTAATCGTTCCAGTCAGGTTTGTTGTCCGTTCCTTACCTGGGACGACTGTTCTGAACGGACAAGTTGCCCTATGGAACAGACGTGCGACCGTTCAGAACAGTCGTCTTCAAGCTGGAACAGTGCGGTGTTAAAGTTTCGGTCAGTGTTTATGACTGTCCAGCCACCACGGTGGATGGAGAAGCAATCTCAAAATCAGATTGCTAACGTCACGGGACACCACTCCCACAAAACCTGAATAGCGGCATAACCAACAATGCCAATTCCCGGATGGGTACGACAGGGTTTCGTTTTCACGCTTTAGACAGTACTACTACTTTCGTTCTTTCTTTTGCCAGGCATTTCTCCTTATTTACGTATAAAGCTAAGTGATAAGCCACTCATCGCGGTTGCGTGAGTCAACTTGAAAAGCCCTTTCGAGCCGGTTTGCTATTGAGGATGCAATAGCCACATATGGAATCTGTATTATCAGTGAGTAGGGTTAGAAGAACCCTGATAATGCTTTCGTCATGTTAGGAATATTTATAGGGATCAGTATTCATGGGGATTAGCGATGATTTGCGCCCCACGTCACTGCATTTATTTTGCAGTGACGTGGGGTAGCATCTTTGCACAATTATTCATTGTTTGAATTGTAACGGAATATTCTCGCCATTCGATTAACACATTGCTCAACCCACTCGTTGTAGCTACCTTCCGTCAAGGGCAGAAAGAGTCGATTGAAATCTACCTCTTCATCTTTCGAGAACATCCGCATGGTCATGGATGAACCGCCCGGTGAATTAGCGACATAGGTATTTTCCATATTATGCAAAGCAATATGCGCGAATCCTGAGTTAGCAGTGATCACATGTCTAAAGCCTTTCGTCAGATTAACAATGGTTTGTGGCGGTGCAAAGTGTCCCGAGAAAAACCCGTCATTGGCTTGTGTCGGATTAGCCGTAAGTACCGTCAAACCGTTTGCGCAAAAATAGACGTTGCACTTCCCGCTGCTTAAGCCTGTCCAATGCGCATGATCAATCAATTCATAGCCATCTCGGTATTGGGTAACGCCGCCCTGGCAAAGTCTCGCAAAGTAGTCATCCATCTTCTGCTCTAAAGCAATAATGTCCGTCACTCGCTCTGGCTGCGGTAGAAACGCAAGTATTAATTGGGGGTCATCCTGATAACCACGCCGCTCGTTTATCACTTGCTTGATAAGTATTTTGAAGGCGTCTTCCGAGACCGCCTGACTCATAGTGTCGACATGGCGCAAAGCTTTGACGATTTCATTGTTCAGCTCCAATTCTGTGCTGAAACTGGCACGAAATACCCCTCCCTGATACGCCTCTACTTCGCCAATAAAGGCCTTCTGACGTTCGTCATCAACCGGTGTTTGTTGAATAAAAGCCAATATCGATTTTCCGGTTGCCTTGGCAGCCTCGAATTCAGCTTGCGTAACGGATATACCCTCCGGCGTCTCATAGCCATAGGTTGATCCTAATATGAGCAAGTACACATCACATTGTTCAACTTCGTGGATACACGCTTTCTCTGACGAATATGGCCTTGCGGAAAATGCTTCACACATAATCGGTGTATAGTCCATTAATGTGATGGCCTGTTTTGCGGCATCTCGAAACGCCTCCATCCCTCCGACCACAGAACTTACAAATACCTTACTCAATTAACGACCCTCACTGAAATAAAATGATTATTCAACTACTTGATAGCGGTTTAGCTCACCGCTACTTCTAACCTATTTGCTCACATTATTGGTTAGCGACTAATCGATGTAGTGTTACGAATAGCTTACCGTACTACTGTTATACCAGCCATCACGTTTCCACTAGGTTTCACTATCAAGCCACTTACCATACTCAGTGTGCTGGGCATTTTAACGGGCTTTACCGGGTTCGCTGAACGCTCATTCCCCTGCGGGGAACTGCCGCCCTAACAATCCCTAACGCTTCATCCCTCCGGGCTGCTTAAATTCAGTAATAAACCCATGCTGATCAAACCCCGCTAGGGGCTTTGCCCCACGCGCATTGCAAGTGCAAGGCTTCGCGCTTCCTCACCCGTTCAGATCCCCCCGCTTCGCTCCTCCACTTAGCTGCGGCTTCCGGTGAGCCACCAGCAATTTGCTACCCCCACGCTTCGCCAGCGGTGCAGGAGCGCAGACGGGTGCTGCGCTCGTTAAACAACAAGTGAGGAAAAATCATGAGAAAGACAATTTATGAAACCAACTATGACCGGCTGATTAAGCTAGGTGTTATTACTAATGTGGGGGCTGTAACCGACCAATATCGCCGCAGCCAGGTAGCGGGGCTGATGGATTGGGTGGTCGAGCGATTACCACATCTCGACGGTGCTTCCGGCAATGATGAAGGCATTGCAGTGTCGTTAGCGCATTACTTTGAGCAGAACAGCGATATGTGCAAAGACCCCGAAATGGTAGTGCTTATCTACCCGTCGCAGCGGATGGTGGAAGCCTTTACCTTTGAAATGTCGATACCGCCGATCTACCAGCAAGTCTTTCCAGAGCCAAGGAAGTTATACCCTCACCTGCGTAAGGAACTGAATGCGTTTTTACGGCAGTGGCTGAATAATCTAATTGCACAACAGCATTTCGTATCAGAGTAATCTTTTTTGGCGCATTGAAAGATTTATGGCAGATCGGCGATAGAAGAGTTGTTAGTGTTCTCGCTCGATATATCCGTAAATTGAGTAGATGGAATAATAGCCGTGGGTAACACCAGAGAAACCAAGCATCGGGGTAATGGGAACACTTTAAATTCAGGGAAGACACTGATAAACCGCAGAACATTACTAACGATGATCCCCCTCTCGGATCGTACTATCTACAATATGGAAAAACGCGGCGAATTTCCTCGCCGCATCGTATTAACAAGCCGCAATGTCGCGTGGGATTTAGCAGAAGTAGAAAATTGGATTGAAGAGCGCAAACAGTCGGATGCTAAAGCCATCAGGCCTGGTATGCCTCTACTTCTTGGTTCACGCTAGTCCATTCATCAAGCATATTCGCCCAGTCTTGTAGCATTTCTGTTCGCTGTTCTCGGTATTCCGCTTTATTGTAAATTGCCCTAACCCCCTTCTGTTCATGAGCAAGGCTTTTCTCGATCCAATCCGTATTGTAACCAGCCTCATGCAGTAGCGTACTGGCTGTTCTGCGTAAATCGTGTGGGCCAAATTTAGCTAGAGGTTTTCCATCTTTCTGAGCCGCTTTGTACGTATACGTTAGAACCCGATTAAGTGTTGCATTGCTCATCGGTGTATCCGAATCATAACGCGACGGGAGCACATACTTTGAACCAGCAGCAAACGTCTTCAATGCAATAAAGATATCCATCGCTTGTTGAGATAAGAAAACTAAATGAGGCTTACGTCTTTTCATGCGTTCTTTCGGAATCGTCCAAAGGGCTTCACTAAAATTAATTTCATCCCAGGTTGCGTTGGAGAGCTCTGACTTTCTCACTAAGGTGAGTAGTAATAATTTAATCGCAGCTCTGTATTGAGGTGATGTCCCTATTCGGTTCATGTACGTGTACATCAGATCGATTTCAGCCGGTGTTAACGCTCTATCACGCGGTACAAACCGAGCGATGGTAGTTGGCCGTACCATTTCAGCAGGATTCTCAACATTCTGCCCTCGCTCAATCGCCCAACGGTAGACGTTTAAAACTACCTCGCGCGCATGAACAGCCGTTGCCGGGGCACCTCGTTCCACAATAGCGTCGGTCAAAGATCGTAGATCTTCATGGGTAATCTCAGCCAACTTTTGATTGCCAAAAGTCTTCTTCAACTCTCGGTTATAGACAGACTTGCGCATATCGCGGGTTGAATCCGCCATCTGATATCCACGTAACCATTTATCTGCCCATGCGCCAAATGTTTCGGCACCTTTCACTCGCGCCCTATCACGAGCCTTTTCTTTCGCAGGAGACTTACCAGAAGCAATCATTTTCTTTGCTTCGTTAAGACGCTCCCTGGCCTCAGCCAAGGTAATACCACCAACGCCATAGCGCCCGATGGTCAGCGTTTCCTGGCGACCATTTAATGAATAGTTGTACCTGAATGAAACGACACCGGTCTTGGATACAGCGACGTAAAGCCCGTCGCGGTCGACAACTTTGTACATTTTGTCTTGAGGTTTCAGGTTTCGAAGCTTGGTATCAGTCAACATAAAGGCACCCTCTCAAAACGCCCCTAATACCATGTTGAAAACTAGCGATTTTTAGGGTGTTTTTCTTTTAAATAACAAATACTTACCGGAATCCAATACCATGAAGGCCTTAAAAATCACTGCATGGTATTGTCTTTGGTCATCAACATTGAAAAAGACGATACCATGGAAAATGCCATGAACAAAGTTTGCTTGGCGGTGCTAGAAGGTGCTTGAAATTACCAAGCCCATAAAGAAAAAACCCATTGAGAACAATGGGTTATAGTAGGTTTACTGCTTGTAGATGCTTGGTGTTGCCAGACGTGGAATCATTCCCACTCTATCGTGGCAGGTGGCTTTCCTGAAATATCGTAGGTAACACGGGAAATACCTGATATTTCATTAATAATACGGTTCGACACATGTCCTAAAAAGTCATAAGGAAGCTGCGCCCAACGCGCTGTCATAAAGTCGATCGTTTCAACTGCACGTAATGCAATAACATATTCATAGCGCCGACCATCACCAGTAACACCCACTGATTTAACCGGTAAAAACACCGCAAATGCCTGACTAGTTTTATGATACAAGTCGTGTTTATATAATTCGCTAATAAAGATGTCATCGGCCAGACGCAATAAATCTGCGTATTCTTTTTTTACTTCACCTAATATTCTTACGCCAAGGCCTGGACCGGGAAACGGGTGACGATAGACCATATCCGATGGTAAGCCAAGCTCCACCCCAATTTGCCGAACTTCATCTTTAAAAAGCTCACGTAAAGGTTCAACCAGCTTTAACTTCATGTCTTTTGGTAAGCCACCTACATTATGGTGTGACTTGATAAGATGCGCCTTACCTGTTTTAGCCCCTGCTGACTCAATAACATCCGGGTAAATGGTGCCTTGGGCCAACCATTTTGCATTGGTTAACTTTGCTGATTCTTCATCAAAAATTTCAACAAATAGATTACCAATAATAATTCTTTTCTCTTCAGGGTCAGAAACACCTTTTAATTTATCAAGGTAGCGTTGTTCGGCATTAACACGTATAACATTAACCCCCATGTGTTCAGCAAACATGGCCATTACTTGATCCCCTTCGTTTAAACGAAGCAAACCCGTATCAACAAATACACAGATCAGCTGTTGACCAATCGCCTTATGCAATAACGCAGCAACAACAGAAGAGTCAACACCACCCGATAAACCTAACACCACTTGTTCGTTACCAACTTGTTCGCGAACAGATTCAATACTACTGTCAATAATGTTTTTTGACGTCCACAATGCCTCACACTGACAAATATCCAAAACAAAGCGACTTAAAATTCGCCCTCCTTGTTTTGTATGCGTTACTTCCGGGTGAAACTGTAGGCCGTAAAAATGTTTATCCTCATCAGCCATACCTGCGATAGGAGCGCTTTCGGTGCTTGCCATCAATTTGAAACCTTCAGGCAGCTCAACCACTTTGTCGCCGTGGCTCATCCACACATCCAACATGCCATAACCCTCTGGCGTGGTATGATCTTCAATATCTCTTAATAACTCTGTATGTCCACGTGCTCGAATACTGGCATAACCGAATTCTTTAACCTCAGATGCCTCAACACGACCACCCATTTGAGCCGCCATTGTCTGCATGCCATAACAAATACCTAAGACAGGCACAGATAATTCAAAAACAATGCTGGGCGCTTGGGGCGCATCACCATTTGTAACAGTTTCGGGGCCACCCGACAAAATGATGCCATTCGCCTTAAAATCGCTAATCGATTGCGATTCAACATCGTATGGATAAATTTCACAATACACACCTATTTCGCGTATGCGTCGAGCAATTAACTGTGTGTATTGCGAACCAAAATCTAAAATTAGTATTTTATGAGAATGGATATCTTCGTGTTGCTGTGTATTCAAACTAAACCTCTTTATTATCGTTCAACACGATAATTTGGTGCTTCTTTGGTAATCGTCACATCGTGGACATGGCTTTCACGCATGCCAGCACTGGTAACTCGAACAAATTTTGCTTTATGCCGCATCTCTTCAATGCTTTCACAGCCGGTATACCCCATACTAGAGCGTAAGCCGCCAATAAGCTGATGTACAATACTGACCATGCTGCCTTTATAAGCCACGCGACCTTCAATACCTTCTGGCACTAGCTTTTCAGTATCACTACTTTCTTGGAAATAACGATCACTTGACCCTTCTTGTTGAGACATCGCTCCTAATGAGCCCATACCGCGATAGCTTTTGTAGGAACGGCCTTGAAATAACTCCACTTCGCCCGGTGCTTCTTCTGTACCTGCAAGTAGGCTACCTAACATTACCGAGCTGGCGCCAGCAGCAATAATTTTTGCCACATCGCCAGAGTAGCGTACGCCTCCATCAGATATAACGGGAATACCCATTCCTTTCAATGCCTGAACAGCATTATCAACTGCTGTAATTTGTGGCACACCAACACCGGCAACGATACGTGTGGTACAAATAGACCCTGGACCAATACCTACTTTAACCGCATCGGCACCCGCATCTGCCAATGCTAAGGCTGCATCAGCGGTAGCAATGTTGCCACCAATAACTTGCAAATCGGGGTAATTCTTTTTTACCCACGAAACACGATCTAAAACGCCCTGAGAATGCCCATGGGCAGTATCAACAATAACCACATCAACCCCAGCATCAACTAGAGCTTCAATGCGTTCTTCTGTGCCATGCCCCGTTCCAACGGCTGCCCCAACGCGAAGACGTTCTTGGTTATCCTTACATGCTTTCGGATAGTCCTTAGCTTTTTGAATATCCTTAACGGTAATCATGCCGCAAAGTTTGAAGTTTTTATTCACCACCAACACTTTTTCAATACGGTGTTTATGCAACAGACCAATGACCTCTTCTTTACTCGCCCCTTCTTGAACAGTAACCAGCTTTTCTTTAGGCGTCATCGCTGATTCAATTAAGCCATCTAGGTGCGTTTCAAAACGTAAATCACGGCTGGTTACAATACCCACAAGGTCTGTGCCATTAACAACTGGAACACCTGAAATATTGTGTTGACGGGTTATTGCAATAACATCTCGAATGGTCGTATCGGACGTAACAGTAATCGGGTCTTTAACAACACCACTTTCAAAACGCTTCACCTTCATTACCTCTAGCGCTTGCTGCTTAACCGTCATGTTTTTATGAATAATGCCGATGCCGCCTTCTTGAGCCAACGCAATGGCTAAACGAGCCTCAGTTACTGTATCCATCGCGGCAGATAGAATAGGAATATTTAGAGAAATGCCACGTGTAAGCTGTGTTGTCAGGCTGACATCACGAGGAAGTACCGTAGAATGAGCTGGCACCAACAAAACATCATCAAATGTTAAAGCTTCTTGTTCGAATCGCATATTATCTCGGGCTTGTCGTAGAAAAAGCAGCTCATTATAAGGTATGCTCCGTTAATAATCATCTAATAGATAGCTTTCCGACATTATGCGCGACAATACACACATTTATACCGTCTCCGAGTTGTGTCGGGAAACACGAATTTTGCTTGAGGGAACATTTTTAACACTCTGCATCGAAGGTGAAATATCTAACTTATCTCGTCCTGTGTCCGGGCATATTTACTTCACCTTAAAAGATGATAAAGCCCAAGTGCAATGTGCCATGTTTCGCGCCCAACTTCGCAAAATAGGTTTCAAACCAGACAACGGCATGCGCATTACCTTAAAAGCTCGGGTTAGCCTTTATGAGGCTCGTGGAAATTTCCAGTTAATTGCTGAACACATGGAAGCTGCTGGCGAAGGCGCTCTTCGACAACAGTTTGAGATGTTAAAAAACAAACTGTCACTCGAAGGGCTTTATGATGAGCAACATAAAAAACCACTGCCTGAATTAGCCAAAAAAGTCGGCGTTATCACCTCATCCAGCGGGGCGGCTATTCATGATATTTTAACCGTATTAAATAACCGTTTCCCCGCCTTACCTGTGCTGATTTACCCCGTTACCGTGCAAGGCGATGGTGCTAAAAACGAAATTGTAAGTGCCATCAAGTTGGCTAATGAGCGTAAAGATTGTGACGTTCTTATTCTCGCTCGTGGCGGTGGTTCATTAGAGGATTTATGGGCCTTTAATGAAGAAATTGTTGCACGAGCAATTTATCACTCATCTATACCGATTATTAGCGCCATTGGTCATGAAGTAGACTTTACCATCGCTGACTTTGTTGCGGATCATCGCGCCGCCACACCCTCCGCAGCAGCCGAACGGGTCAGCCCTGACCAACACCAATGGCTGAGTCATTTTAATTATTTAGCTAAGCAGTTAACAAATACATTATCGAGTCATTTATCAGATAAAAAACAAACCTTAAATCACCTCCACCACCGATTAAAGCGTTCCCACCCAGGCGCACAATTGCAAGCTCATGCCCAGCGCTTAGATGATTACCATGCTCGTTTAATGCAAACACCTCAACGTGTTTTACAACAGCGAAAACTCCGCCTATCCGAACTACGCGCCCGCCTCTTAAACAATAACCCTAGTCATCAGGCACACGCTTTAGAACAACGGCTAATACGTCTTCAACAACGCTTACCTAAACCAATACAACTGAACTTACAACAAGCACGCTTACGTTTTACCGACTGTAACAAAGGGCTTGAGACACTCAGCCCCTTAGCTACTTTAGCGCGAGGCTATAGCATCAGCAAGCGTGAGGCTGATGGTACAATCGTGAAAAATATTCATCAGGTTGTTTTAGGTGAAAAAATCAATATTCAATTAACGAATGGGGTATTGAAAACCAATATAGAAAGTATCCATGAAAACACTTAACGCTTATGTACTCGCTATTAGCCTTTTGTTTATGCAAACGGCTCACGCTTTCCCTCAACATCATCCCGTACCCGGTGGTATTGCCGTTATTCCACTGAAGTCTCAAACACAGCCGGCCCTCTATTATCAAAATAATAAAGTGTTAACCCTACTTAAAAATAATCAATGGGTGGCTATTGTTGGAATTCCCTTGTCAGCAAAATCTGGCACTCATAAATTGCTAGATCAACAAACGGCTCAAGTCACGACATTTGAAGTTAGCGATAAAACCTACCCAGCTCAATACATTACTTTAAAAAAAACGCCTAAAAATAAACGCATGATCAACCCAAATAAAATGGATATGGAGCGTATCAATCGCGAGAAAAAAACACTCTCTAAAGCTTTATCTACTTGGTCTGACACGACCCCACAAGTTGAGTTTAGCTTACCAACGCATGGCCGACTCAGCAGTCCGTTTGGCTTAAAACGTTTTTTTAATAATCAACCGAGAAAACCACATAGCGGCTTAGATATCGCAGCGCCTACGGGCACCCCTGTTACCTCACCAGCTGCAGGCACTATTCTAGACGTCGGGGATTATTTTTTTAACGGCAACACAGTATTGGTTGATCATGGACAGGGGTTGATTAGCGGCTACTTCCATTTAAACAAAACCTTTGTCAGCACAGGAGACACTGTTAAACAAGGGCAAAAAATAGCCGAAATTGGCACCACCGGTCGAGTAACAGGTGCTCACTTGCATTGGAATATTTATCTTAATAAAAGCAAGGTTGACCCTGCATTTTTTATTAGCGACCATATACACAAACTTAGCAAAAACAAGTAATCATCACTATGCATATCAAAGACCTTTGCACTAAATGCGACCATTGGACAATCACCACTATTATCCATGATGGTGAAACAGCCACTTTTACCTGCACACACTGTAAAAATGAATTTGACTTACCTTGGGACACTAACACCAGGTACCTCATTCGTTCAATTCGGCACAGCTTAAAGAAACGTACTAAAAAATATCCTGAGCTTTTAAACCTCAAACACGAAGGCCAGGGTATTAAAATTCAGGAAAAAGCGAGTGACCCTACGGCCTAAGAAGGGTTTAGTTATCGATGTTTAGGTTTGCTTTTTCTTTTCTCTTTTAATTTACTGACTTTGCCTTTTTCGATATTTGTCGCCGACTTCCTTGTTTTTTTAGCATAAGGATTATCCGGCGATTTAAACTCTATCCTTACCGGTGTTCCCACTAACCCTAGCTTTTCTCTAAAGGCATTCATTAAATATCGCTTATAACTACCAGGAACCGACACCGTTTGGTTACCATGAATGATGATGACAGGTGGGTTTTGCCCACCTTGGTGGGCAAATTTCAGTTTAATCCGACGACCACCTACCAATGGGGGTTGGTGAGCTTTGATCGCATTTTCAAGAATTTCGGTTAACCGTGGTGTTGACATATCAATCATCGCAGATCGATATAACGCCCCAATTGATTCAAATAACTTACCGACACCACTGCCATGCAACGCAGAAATAAAGTAACGTTCCGCATACTCAAGAAAACTTAATTTCACATCAATTTGACGCTTCACTTTTTCTCGTTGATCTTCCGACAAGCCATCCCATTTATTTAAACCAATAACCAATGCTCGTCCTGATTCCAGTACCATTCCGAGCAAACTCGCATCCTGATCGGTCACCCCTTCACTCGCATCAATCATGTAAATGACCACGTGCGTGTCATCAATTGCACGTAGTGTTTGCACAATGCTAAATTTCTCAACGGCTTCTGATACTTTTGAACGACGACGAACACCAGCCGTATCAATCAATGTATATTGTTTGCCATCACGTTCAAAAGGGATAAAAACACTATCACGCGTAGTGCCGGGCTGATCAAAAACGACGACCCGCTCCTCACCCAGCAAGCGATTAATCAGTGTCGATTTGCCTACATTAGGTCGTCCAATGACAGCAACCCTGATTCCTTCTCCTGCCAATGTGTCATCAAATGACTCTATTTTCGGCAAAATGTTTGATACATGCCTTAAGAGCTCAACCACACCTCGCCCATGTGTTGCTGCAATCGGCCATGGTTTATCGAAGCCCATTTTATGAAATTCTGCGATATGTGTATTAGCATCTAAACCATCAGTTTTATTTGCAACAAGTACGATTTGTTTGCCAAGTTTTCGTAAATTTTGCCCTATTTCTTCATCAATAGGGTGAATACCATGGCGCGTATCAACCAAAAATAAAACCACATCAGCTTCTTCAAGTGCTCGCTCGACCTGCTCTACAGCAACGCCATCAATGCCGTCTGCAGTTGCCGTAATTCCACCCGTATCAACCACTAGAGATTTGATATCTGCACGTTTTACTAACCCATATTGTCGATCACGGGTAAGCCCTGGGTAATCAGCAACTAATGCATCACGTGTACGCGTTAAGTAATTAAATAATGTTGATTTACCGACATTAGGTCGGCCAACTAAGGCAATAACAGGTAGCATCGTTTACTCTTCCGTGACCGACAGAGTGTCCATTCGTAAGGCCGTTATAACACCTTCTATGTCTTGCACATAAATCAAGCCATCATCAATAATAGGCGCTGTAGAAATCGCGACATCACTCACTCTTAAACGTCCAACCAACGCGCCATCCGTGCTATTTATCACATGAAGATAGCCTTCGTAATCAGCCGTTAACAAATAATCTCCAGCTTGAGTAAGGGGTGTTAATTGGCGGTGCTCTAAACTATCCTGTAGCCAATTAATGCTGCCATCATTTTGGTCAGCAGACCATAGGTGGTTATTCACATCAACAACATAAATGGACACCCAGTCTGCAATCATTTTCTTATATGACGACATTTCTGAGCGACGCCACACAATTTGGCCAGACCTTACATCAACGGCTACAACCCCGCCATTGAAGGTGGCTGCATAAATATAACGCTCTCCTGCTAATGGATCTGAATCCACATCTACCATCCGTGATAGTGCACCACGACCTCTCGCTACGGCAACACTTGTTTCCCAGATCTGCAGACCATCTTTTAATCGCAACACCACCAATTTACCATTAGCATAGCCACAGATAACACCTCCACTTTTAACAACCGGAGAACTGGTACCACGTAAACTTAATGCTGGTACATCGCGAATATACGACCAACGCTCTTCACCGTTTGCAGCATCCAGTGTATTCACTGCGCCATCAACACTACGAACCACAAGAAGCCCATCTGAAAACCTCGGTGTTGACAATACTTCACTAGAGACTTGTGAAGTCCATGCTGTATCACCATCATTTAATTTTAGTGCAACAACATCAGCATCTGTGGTGCCAAAGAAGACATGTTCATAACCCACCTCTAAGCCACCTGAGATCGGAAGTTCAGTTTTGACTTCCCATATTAGTTCACCCGTCATTTGATCTATTGCAAGGACCTTGCCTTTTAAATCCGCTACGAAAAGCTTGCCATCTGACATGACCATTTCAAGCTTCAGGTATTTAGAGCCTTTGCCTTCACTTGCTTTTTGCTGCCAGACAGGTGTAAGGCTAACTTCCTCAACAATTTCAGCCAATTCACGTGGAGGTGCAGACTCATCTTCTTCGGATGTGCTCATCATATCGATAATGCCACTTTCCAAGCTCTTACCGGCCGATTTGGTTTTTTCTACGATTCCCGCACAACCTGCTAAAAAAAGCAGCAAAATAACTAGGCTTAACCGACTCATTTTTCTATCTCTTGTACAATTTCTGTACCGTCAACAATAGTCGGCGGTCCTAGATCATCCAGTTTTAACTGGATCAACTGGCTATCTAATGTTGCGTCTCTCAATGCTGCCATATAGCCAGATCTAGCTTTTTCTACATTACCCAACTGGCGATATGCATCACCTTTTAATGCCTCGTATTGGCCAATAAATTGTCCTGGGTTAATCCCGTTTTCTCCCGAAATCACTGATTCAAGATCACTAACAACGCCATTCGCATCACCATCAGCCAGTCTAATTCTAAACGCACGTATACGCGCAATATGTTGAAGGGCTTTATTGCCATCCAAATCAGCCACTTTTTCTAGTGATTCAACTGCCCCTTTACGATCACCAGTTTCAAGTTGTGCTTTGGCTTTTTGCAAGCCAGCCAACGCTGCATAAGGTGTATCGCTATAGGTTTTATCAATTTCTTCAGCCAAGACAATTGCCGCTTCAAACGTTGAGCTCTCCATTGATTGGGCCAATTGCTGGTAGGCATCTGAAGCTTCCAGCGCATGGTTTTTCTGCTGGCCCTGCCAACTTTGCCAACCAAAAAGACCTATTAAACCCAACACGACTCCAGCAATAAGTGAACGAGAGTTATCTGCCCACCATTTTTTGATCCGTTCAACTTGTTCTTCTTCTGTTTGATAAGTGTCCATCATCTTTTCCGTTTTAACTGTTATTTTTTAAAAATGCGTCTATTTGATTATTCGGCACTTGTTGTTGTTCTTGTCTGTCACGTAAAAACTTAATACTCACTTTATTTTCTTCAATTTCTGCTTCACCTAGAATGAGCGCGAACTTGGCACCAACCTTGTCTGCCTTTTTAAACTGACTTTTTAAGCTACCTCTGCCACAATGAAGAACAATACCTTCTTCTGGCAATTGATCCCGTAAACGTTCAGCCAATTGTATCGCTTCTTTTCTAGCCGGCTCACCTTGATAAACGATATAAGCCAAGGGTGTTGCTTCAGGCCATTCACGCTGCTCCAACAGCAGTACCAAACGTTCAACGCCCATTGCCAAACCAACAGCAGGGGTTTGCTTACCACCCAGTTGGTCGATCAAACCGTCGTAACGACCACCAGCACAAACAGTTCCTTGTGCACCTAGTGATGTAGTGGTCCATTCAAACACCGTGTGTGAATAATAATCTAAACCTCGAACCAACCGTGGGTTATGTTTAAATCGAATACCTGCATCCATCAAATAGCCTTGCAACGTTTCAAAATGTTGCGTGGACGGCTCACCTAAAGAATCTATTAATTGTGGCGCAGATTCGATTAATGTTTGCATGGCTGGGTTTTTGCTGTCCAATATGCGCAGTGGGTTCGTGGCTAATCGACGTGTGCTATCTTCATCTAATTGTTCTAAATGTTGCTTAAAGTACGTCACCAAAATATCTTTATAGGCTGTCCGCTCTTCGAGCGTACCCAATGTATTAATCTCTAAGGTTAATTCGCTTGCTAAACCAAGGTTTTTCCAGAGTCTATACGACATAAGAATGACTTCAGCTTCAATCTCTGCGCCCGACATACCAAAACATTCAATACCAATTTGATGAAACTGTCGATAACGCCCTTTTTGCGGACGTTCATGACGAAACATAGGGCCTTGATACCATAAACGTTGAACTTGGTTATAAAACAAACCATGCTCTAAACCAGCTCTTACGCAACTTGCTGTTCCTTCTGGCCGCAAGCTCAGTGAGTCTCCATTGCGATCATCGAATGTGTACATTTCTTTTTCAACGATATCGGTCACTTCACCGATCGAGCGACAAAACAAATCCGTACTTTCAACTAACGGCATGCGTATTTCTGAATAACCGTATTGTTGACACACTGTTGACATCGCTTTTTCTAATCGCTGCCACAATGGTGTTTTATCGGGCAAAATATCATGCATACCACGAATGGCTTGTAACTTTTTACTCATTGGCCTTGTGTTATTGTTAACGGTTGAACTTACTTTTTTCTAACAAGCCCATTTCGTGCGAGTCTGGATAAAGTCGTTTTAATTGAAGAATATAACTGGCAACACTATCGCTATCGCCCAGCTTATCTTCTGCTTGAATACCTAACCATAAAGAGGCTGGTGTATGCTTGCTTACTTCTTTAAAGCGCTGCAGATAAGCCCGTACGGATAAGTAGTTCTGCATTTCAAATTTTAAGTTGGCCATTTGTAATAATGTCACAGCCGAACGGTTATTTCGCTGTAAGGCCGTACGATAATAGCTTTCTGCTTTATCTAATTGCCCCGCTTTCCATGCACACGTTCCTGCGTTCGTTAACGCCGCCACCGCAGACCGATACAATGGGTTTTTAACTGCTATATTAAAGTGTTGATCTGCCAACTCAAATTCATTCATGCTACATAGATAGCGTGCATAATTATTTTGTGCACTTGAGTTCCTTGGGCTTAGAGTCACTGCTTTTTTATAATGTTCACCGGCTAATGATTTTTCGCCTAAGCGGTCGTAGAGTACGGCTAGAACGTTATGTGCGTTACTGGAAAAAGGGTCAACATCTATTGCCTTCTTTAGTTTTTCTAACGCCACTTCATTCATCCCTCTTTTCATATATTCCACACCAAGGGATACATAAACATCAGCAGGGCTTTTTTCTGTGCCTTGGATAGATGAGGCGCTATTTTCTTTAACGTGTTGCGGCTGGCAAGCTACAAGGGTAGCCAAAAAACACAGCATTATTATTTGAATAATCCATTTATTCATACCGCGGTTACCCTCTGGTTCTTTAGCTGTCGTTTTGTTTTATCTTTCACCTTGCCAACCAATTGCCCACAAGCAGCATCAATATCGTCTCCACGTGTTTTACGTGTTGTTGTTATCAGTCCAGCCTCCTTCAAGACATTGGTAAACCGGTGGATCGCATTATTACTAGAGCGTTTGTAGTGTGTATTAGGAAAGGGGTTAAAAGGAATCAAATTCACTTTGGACGGCACATCAGCCAATAAGCGCTTTAATTCATGCGCTTGCTCAACCGAATCATTTACGCCGCTTAACATCACGTATTCAAAGGTTATTTTTCGGCGTTTTTCGCCTTTAATATAATGCTTACAGGCTTCTAACAACTCAGCAATTGGATATTTTTTATTAATCGGTACTAATTCGTTTCTTAATTCGTCGTTCGGCGCATGAAGAGAAACTGCCAGGCTCGCATCACTCACTTCGGCCAAACGATACATCGCTGGCACAACACCAGAGGTACTGACTGTGACACGACGTTTGGCTAAGCCGTATGCAAAATCGTCCATCATTAAGTTTAAGGCCGTAACGGTATTGTTGAAGTTAAGTAGCGGCTCGCCCATTCCCATCATCACAACATTTGTTAGATTGGCTTTACCTTTTAGCGCCTTAACCGCCACCCATACCTGCCCAATAATTTCAGCAACAGATAAGTTACGATTGAAACCTTGTGTCGCCGTAGAACAAAAAGTGCACTCAAGCGCACAGCCTACTTGCGATGACACGCATAAGGTACCGCGACCTTCTTCAGGAATAAAAACTGTTTCGATACGGTTTTGCCCATCTAACTCAAGCACCCATTTATAGGTTCCATCATCAGATTTTTGTTCGAAGACTATCTCAGGTACGCGTACCTCAGCAATATCAGCAAGGCGTGTTCGCAACCCCTTGCTGATATTCGTCATTAGCTCAAAATCAGAAATGCCTTCTTGATGAATCCATTTCAAAACTTGTTTCGCACGAAATGGTTTTTCACCTATTTCAGTAAAAAATGTTTCCAGACCCTTACGATCTAAATTCAACAAGTTTTGTTTTGAGTTCATCAGTGTTTAACGAAGACGTTCGCACAGTTCATCATCATTAAAGAAGAACTTAATTTCTTCAGCCGCTGTTTCAGGCGCATCTGAGCCATGAACTGCATTTTCATCAATGCTATCTGCAAAGTCTTTACGAATAGTACCTGCCTCGGCTTCAGCTGGGTTTGTTGCACCCATCACTTCACGGTTTTTCAAAATAGCATTTTCACCCTCAAGCACTTGAACCATGACAGGGCCAGAGATCATAAATGAAACCAAGTCATTATAAAAAGGACGCTCTTTATGCACAGCATAGAAGCCTTCTGCTTGCTCACGAGAAAGTTGCAACATTTTAGACGCTACAATTTTTAATCCCGCTTCTTCAAAGCGAGCATAAATTTGTCCAATTACATTTTTTGCAACTGCATCCGGTTTTACAATAGAAAAAGTACGCTCAAGCGCCATAGTATTACTCCAACAATAAAAATTAATTTTAGAAAAACCCGTGTAAATTCACGGTATTAGGTTATCTGACAGCGAACTGTCACAATGTGTGTAGTCTACAGATTACGGCCCTTTCTAGCAATCAGCTAATAAGCCGTAAAAACTATCACGAAGACTAAATTATGCACAGGAAAAAAATTATGGCTCAACGGTAAAACTTTCACCGCAGCCACACGCATCTTTCACATTTGGGTTATTGAACTTGAAGGCAGAATTAATACCTTCTCTTGCAAAATCCAACTCCATCCCATCTAAAAAACTCAACGAGTCTTCATTGATGATGACTTTAACACCATGCATTTCGAAAACAGTATCCTTAGACTCAACTTCATCTGCAAAATCAATGACATAAGAGTAACCCGAGCAACCAGACTCACGAACACCCAATCGTAAGCCCAACCCTTTACCCCGTTTATTCAATTGATCCTGCACTTGCATTGCAGCGTTTTCAGTTAATGTAACAGACATATTTTCCTCAATATTAATAAATACTTACCACCCCTTTGAGTTTATAACTACAAATAGGTTCCTTTACCGACAACTCATAATAAGGCATTCAACGATACGGCTTACACTATATAGCAACCTATCAATAAGCCCATTAAAGCTAATTCTTTCATTAGACAGCATTCTACATGATCATTTTTTTAAGGGAAATCTATCACCTAAGATTGATGACTCTTGGTTAACCTCTGTTGTTTATCTTATACTGCCCCTATAACTCTTCTAATAAACAGCCACTCTTAACACTAAAAAGCATGTTTGATATCGGTTTTTTTGAAATCTGCCTCATTGGTATTATCGCACTACTGGTCATAGGCCCAGAGAAGCTTCCACGTGTAGCACGTACCACAGGCTTATGGCTCGGTAAGGCACGCGGTATGGTAAAAACAGTTAAATATGAAATTGACGAACAAATTCGTGTCGAAGAATTAAAACAATCCGTGGAACGTGCTAAAAACACCCTCGATAACAGTATTTCCGCCCCCATTAAAGAGGTTGAATCATCTCTGGATGAATTACAAAATCAACTCAAAGACCCTAGCGAAAAAAACCTACAGCACCACCAACCAAATCGGCAAAGTAATAAAAAATAATGCCGTACTTGCCACTAATACAGTAGACAATAGCTCCGTATTCAAACCATAACGCTCGCTTAAAATCATTGTTGCCATCATCGACGGCGTAGCAGCTACCAAGACCGTCGCATGTATCGTTTTAACATCTGTCATGGTTGCATTTGCTGTAAAGTAAACGACCGCTGGGACGACAAGTAGCTTTATTGCTGACGCCAAAATAGCAATGCCTTTGTGCTTCCTTAGGCTACCAAATGAGAGCGACATCCCCACGACCAACAACATACCCGACATCGTAATATTTCCCAGCATCGTGGTGCCCTTTTGAAGAAACAGCGGCAAACTAATGTCATAAATATTCATCAAAATTGCAACAACAAAGGCCCATATGGGCGGCAGGCTTAATAATGACTTAATAAACCTTAACGGAGTTTGCTTTTGCTCGTCATTATCACCCCATTCTATCGCTATCCACAAACCAACAATCCACAACATTGGTGTAATGGCCATAATATCGACATAAATAGCGAACCTTGCGGCCTCGTCACCTTGCATCGCCTGTAGTAACGGCACCCCCAGAGAAATAATATTCCCTAAACCACAAACCAACATTAACGCGCCCAGTTCAGGTTTACCCAAACCTTGACGTTTTAACCAAGGGTAGAAAACCCAACACGCAAGCATGCCAACAACAATACCTACATTTGATACCATCGGAGCACTAAAAATGTCTCCCGATAGGGTCACATTAGGAATAACAGAAAAAATAAGTGCCGGGTAAAACAGATTAATCACCAAGGTACTGATGACACGCCGAGTTTCATGTAATGTAAGACCCGCAGGCTCCCAATACCTCAGCAAAACACCCATTAATATAATAAATGCACTTGGTAGCAGTGCCGCATTAACTTGATCAAATATCTCAGCCATTACCTCTAACCCTTAAATATACCTCAAATCAATCATACCTTAAAAAACACCTACAAAGTGTGTAGACAAAAAAAAGCCCCGCATTAAGCGAGGCTTTTTCATACGAATAGAAACTTAAGCTGTTACGTTTACAGCTTGTGGGCCTTTAGGGCCATTCTCTACGTCGAAGTTCACTTGCTGACCTTCGTTTAATGTACGAAAACCTTCGCTAGCGATAGCTGAGAAATGTACGAATACATCTTTGCTGCCATCTTCTGGAGTAATAAAGCCGAAGCCTTTAGATTCGTTGAACCACTTAACTGTTCCTGTTGCCATGATAATACCTCAATAAAATTAAAATTAAAAAATGTTACAAATCTTACAAGGAAATTAACAAGAGCAGATCTTACAAAAACCAGTAGAGAATGTAGCGAGATTAATTCTAACGTACTTTCTTTAGAAAAACAGCTTTTTCTCAACCTTTACTGACATATATCACTATATTCTTTAGCGATCAGGTACAATAAGCCCCTCAAAATGGTTGTGCTGATCGGTCTGCACCCACCTCAAAACGTGGCAATATTAAAATACTGCCCGCCGTAACTAAACATTGCTTCCACCTCGACCGTGCCATTTATTAAATGGCGGATGGACTCACGGAGAAAACTATATGTCGTTCGACTCACTCGGCCTCAGAGCTGAATTAATCACCGCTGTATCTAAAAAAGGCTACACCGAACCCACCTCAATCCAAGCCCAATCCATTCCACTCATCCTAGAAGGACGAGACCTAATGGGCGGCGCACAAACTGGCACCGGAAAAACAGCCAGTTTCACGTTACCTGTTTTACAACGCCTTATGGAATCTGGCGACGCGAAACCAAAGGCGGGCAAAGTTCGCGCCTTAGTATTAACACCAACGCGCGAACTAGCGGCACAAGTTGCTGAGAGCGTCAGAGATTATGGTCAACATTTACCCTTATCATCGTTTGTTATATTTGGTGGTGTAAACATTAATCCACAAAAGCAAAAATTGCGTAAGGGTGTTGATATTTTAGTCGCAACGCCAGGCCGTCTTCTCGATCATGTCAGCCAAAATACTGTTGACCTATCATCCGTCGAAATCCTCGTACTCGATGAGGCCGATCGTATGCTTGATATGGGCTTTATTCGAGACATTAGAAAGGTTTTAGCTTTACTACCTCAGCAAAAACAAACACTACTGTTTTCAGCCACCTTCTCAAACGAAATTAAGAAACTAACGAGCAGCCTGTTACATAACCCTGCGTTAGTAGAAGTCGCCAAAGAGAATTCTGCATCGGAGCTGATCTCCCAAGTCGTTCACCCTGTTGATAAAAAACGCAAACGTGAATTATTATCTTTTCTTATTGGCTCAAATGACTGGAAACAAGTCCTAGTGTTTACACGCACTAAACATGGCGCCAACAAATTATCCGAGCAACTCAACAAAGATGGTATTACTGCAGCCGCTATTCATGGTAATAAAAGCCAAGGGGCTCGCACTAAAGCATTAGCAAACTTTAAATCCAACGATATTCGTGTATTGGTTGCCACAGACATCGCCGCTCGTGGCCTAGACATTGACCAGCTTCCCCATGTAGTTAATTTTGAACTGCCTAATGTGCCTGAAGATTATGTACACCGCATCGGTCGTACTGGCCGAGCAGGCAGCGAAGGTGAAGCCATGTCTCTAGTTTGTGTTGATGAATTAAAACTACTAAAAGGTATTGAGCGCCTGATTAAAACCGATATCAAAAAAGTTACTTTTGAAGGTTATGAACCTGATCTAAGCATCAAACCAGAACCGATTCAAAATGGCCGTAATAATCAACGCCCTAGAAAATCAACACCCAAAAACCATTCACCTGCCAAACCTAAAACAAACACCGGTGCTAAACCGAATGGCTCCACTCGTGCAAAAAAGCGCAATACTCAAAATAAACCTACCAACCGACCTGATAATTTTGGAAATCGGTAACCACACTTTTAAACAACACATTTATAACGAGCAATCACTATGTTAATTAGCGCAAACATCACCATGCAGTTTGGCTCTAAGCCACTTTTTGAAAACGTTTCAGCCAAGTTTGGCAACGGCAACCGTTACGGGCTTATCGGCGCAAACGGTTGTGGCAAATCAACCTATATGAAAATATTAGGAGGCGATTTAGAGCCTACATCCGGCAACGTATCAAAAGACCCAGGAGAACGTATCGGTAAATTAGGCCAAGACCAATTTGCCTTTGAAGAACACACCGTTGTTGATACCGTCATCATGGGACACGATGAACTCTGGAAGGTAAAACAAGAACGTGAACGTATCTATTCATTAGCTGAAATGACCGAAGAAGAAGGCATGCGGGTTGCCGAATTAGAAGTTGAGTTTGCTGAAATGGATGGCTACAGCGCTGAAAGTCGTGCAGAAGAACTACTCATGAGTGCGGGGATTGAACAAGAATTCCATTACGGCCTAATGAGTAACGTTGCTCCGGGCTGGAAACTGCGTGTTTTATTAGCCCAAGCACTCTTTTCAGAGCCTGACGTATTACTTCTCGATGAGCCCACCAACAACTTGGACATTAATACGATTCGCTGGCTTGAAGGGATTATCAATCAGTCAAAAAGCACCATGATCATCATCTCGCATGATCGACATTTCTTAAATGCCGTTTGCACGCACATGGCAGATATTGACTACGGCGAACTGCGTATATACCCGGGCAACTACGATGATTTCATGATCGCATCAACCCAAGCGCGCGAGTTACTACAATCAGAGAATGCCAAGAAGAAAACTCAAATGGCTGAACTGCAACAATTTGTTAGTCGCTTTTCTGCCAATGCGTCTAAAGCCAAACAAGCAACATCACGAGCTAAGAAATTAGAAAAAATTGAACTGGCCGATATTAAACCCTCATCACGTGTGAGCCCATTTATCCGCTTCAATCAAATTAAAAAACTTCATCGTGAAGCCGTCACCATTGAAAACCTTGAGCATGGTTTTGATGAAACTTTATTTACAAACACCAGCATGATTTTACAAGCCGGTACACGCTTAGCTGTTATTGGCGAAAATGGTGCCGGTAAAACGACTTTCTTGCGTTGCCTCATGAATGAAATAAGTCCTAACAAGGGTACTATTCAATGGGCAGAAAATGCCACTCTTGGCTATTGCCCGCAAGATGCTAGCGACGATTTTAATGTCGATATGACCTTATTCGACTGGATGAGTCAGTGGCGAAAACCAAGTCATAATGACCAAGTAGTCCGCATGACCTTGGGGCGTTTGCTCTTTTCATCCGATGATTTTAATAAAAAAGTTGCTGTGTGTTCCGGTGGTGAGAAAAACCGTCTACTGTTTGGCAAACTAACCTTGGGCGAAACCAATGTCATGTTAATGGACGAACCAACAAACCATTTAGATATGGAGTCTATCGAAGCCTTAAACTTAGCTTTGGATAATTATGATGGCACATTAATTTTTGTAAGTCATGACCGCGAATTCGTCTCTTCACTTGCCAACCGCATTGTTGAAATAACACCTAATGGCATTGTTGATTTCCATGGCACCTATGATGAATACCTTAAAAGCCAAGATATTGAAAACGTCAAAACGGGCACCCGTTAAAGACACCGTCATATCGTTACAAAAAAGCCCGCTTGAATACTAAAGCGGGCTTTTTTATGTTGATTGGCATGCCGTCAGCAACGCTTGCATGCCTTCCAAACCTTTTGCTCTGGCCAACTCAATATTTCTGCTTGGTATTTTATCGGGGCTTGATACACCCTCTAACGCTGCTTCTATGCTTGCTTCTCGTAAAATATGTAATATTGGATATGGCGAACGATTTGTATAATTAGATGCATCATCTTGCTGCTGGCCTTCAAAACAATAGTCTGGGTGAAACGTAGCTATTTGAAATACACCTTCATACCCCTCCTCAAGCAATAAATCATCGGCTATCGCAGCAAAATCAAGATAGTCATCGAATGATTCTAAGCCCTGTGGGTAAATCAATAAGCTCGTTTCGACATGATCGTTGTTTACAAGGTAACTGAGCTGATCACTAAGCGCCATTAAAGCTTGCTCAACACCGCGCTCATTAATCACCTTGTAGTCAACGCGCCCCGCATTAACAACAGGTTTTGCAAACGGGCAAAAATTCAACGCAACAATAACTGTCTCAACCCATTGGCGACAGCTCTCTATCACCCTTTCGTCAGCTGCCCTTACCACATCAAATCATCCGGCACAGCGTAATCAGCATAGGCATCATCCGATGAAATAGGCGAAACATCTTCTAAATAAATCACACGCTCTTTATCGCGCTGTGCAATTTTTTCAGCAACCCCAATAGGCACGACTTCGTAGGTTTTACCTAGCTGAACAATCACCGCCGCGCCTGCAACAATACGTTGTCGCAAAGCTTCATCTATATAAATGGCTTTTACTTTATTATCGTGAGTAAAATTAAACGGGGCACCCTCTTCGTCTTTATCTAATTTATTAAGCGAGATAAGTTGGTTAATTTGTCCGGCAATTTGTTTCTGCTCAGCTTGTTGATTGCGTTTCTCATTAAGCAAACGATCCTTTTCTTGCTGTTTTAGCTTAGCTTCCTCAGCCAACACGGCCGCTTGATCAACCACCTGAATTTTATTTTTTTGTTTCTGTTTAATTTGTTTATGCTTTTGCATTTTAGCTTTATGCGCTTTCGACTTACTGGTCAAGCCAGCCTTTAGCAATTGGTCTTGTAGGGAAATATTTTTCATAATATATATTTTAACCTCTATCGTTCATACAAATAATACACGTTGCTTACGTCCCTCGAAGCATATGCACAGGTGACTTATTAACCACATCTTTAACACCCCAGAAACCAGCCAAGACAACGCAGCCAGCACTAATAATGGGTACTACAAGACACAATACCCAATTAAAATAAAAATCCAAGTGAAGCACATAGCGATATAAACCAAACAACACCCAGTTGAAAATAAACACCGCAACTAACCCCGACATAACCCCAATTGCAGCAAACTCAATCAAATGGGCATTGCGTAATAGCCTGCGATGAGCACCCAATGTTCGCATCAAAGCACCTTCTGAAATTCGAGTATCCAATGTTGAATATATCGACGACAGCAGTACGGTAAAACCAGCTAACAAAGCAAAATATAATAAGTAATTAATCGCACTAGTGAGTTGCGATAAAATCAGTTTTATTTGTTTCAACATGGCATCCACTTCCAACAAGGTCATCGCTGGAAATTGCCTGACCAGATCATTTAAGAGCGTTTTATTATTTTCTGATAAATAAAAACTCGTGATGTATGTGGTTGGAAAGTTAGCCAAGGTTTCTTCAGAAAACACCATGTAAAAATTCGGTTTCATCGTGTCCCATTGCACGCTCCGCAGGTGCGTTATTTTGGCGTTAATTTGCTCACTACCAATACTAAAGGTCAGCTGATCGCCTAGCTTCACCTGCAAACTTTCAGCCAACTTACTTTCAATAGACACTTCGCCTTTTTTCGTCCCGCTCCACTGTCCGGCTAGAGTTTTATTATCTAGCGGCAGCTCCTTATTCCATGTCAGGCTTAAATCACGATGTGTTGCACGTTCTCCTTGGGAGTCTTTGCTAACAATTTTTTGCACCGGCGTTCTATTAATAGCCACTAATCGTCCACGAACAACTGGGTGAAAACTAGCAGCGGGAACACCCTGGCGACTCAATATATTATCGAAGTTAGCCACTTGGTCAGGAAAAATGTTAATCGCAAAATAATTCGGTGCCTCATCAGGTATTTGCTGTTGCCAATCGGTTAACAAATCATTCCTCACCGTAAAACTCAGTAACATAGCCAAAATCGTGATGCTAAACGCTAAGACTTGGGTCACACTGGCCTTGGGGTCTCTTAACACGCCTTGCAAACCCAAGCGTCCAGCTAAGCCAACATGCGGTAATAACTTGCGACCTTGCAATAAAAGCACGTACAACAAGCCTGCTGAAAAAATTACCGCCAATAAGCCGCCACCCATTATTGAAAACAACAGCATTAAATCATCGGTATATCGATAAATAAGCCCACTAATCAAAGTAAGCGCTAAACCATAAACCAACCAGGCGCTACTATTCAACGGTTCGAGCTCTCGGCGTAAAACCCTTAAGGGCGAAACCCGTTTGAGTCTTAGCAAAGGTGGCAAGGCAAAACCAATCAAAATGGCAAAGCCCGTCATAAAGCCAAACATCACAGCAATAAGGCTTGGATCTGACACCATAGCGGGTAATAAATTACGCAATAGATGAAACAGTGCTTCTTGTGTCAACCAGCCAAATAATAGTCCAGCCGAACAAGCCACGGTACCTATTAAAAAAAACTGATATAGGAATATCAACAAAATATCATTCTGCTTACACCCCAAGCAACGCAGCACCGCGGTAGAATTAAAATGCCGCTCACTATATCGGCGACTAGACATGGCAATAGCAACACCAGCAATTAAAATAACCAAAATACTCGAGAGCCCCAAATAACGCTCAGCTCGAGACAACGCATTTCCTAGTTCGGGCCGGTCATCTTGCACGTCCATTAATCTTTGTGAAGCCGATAACAAAGGTTTTACCCACGCATTAAAGCGTTTAATTGCATTAGCTTCTCCACTAAACTGAAAGAAATAATGGACACGACTACCCGGCTGTATAACATTGGTGGCCTGTAGGTCTAACTGATTCATCATAACCCTTGGTGATAAACTATAAATATCACCCCGCTTATCGGGCTCATAACTAAGCACATGACTGACCGTCAAAGACTGATCCCCAACGGTTAAAACATCACCCACTTGTAGTTTTAAGGTAGACAAAACACGGCTATCAACCCAAACATTACCAGCCTCTGGCCCTTGCTGATGAACGGTTTCTACCGCATCAAGCATTGCCCTTGTTTTTAAGTGCCCTCGTAACGGATAGGCGTTACTAACCGCCTTTACCCCCACCAACAGCAACTCATCATTTTCGATGACGACCGTCGAAAACTCAGTCGTTCTTGCTTGCTTTAATCCTAGCCGCTTTGCTTCATCTAACCATGTATTGGGGATGATATCAGAGCTACTGACCACCAAATCAGCCGCCAAAAATTCTGCTGCTTGCGAATTCATCGTACGATGTAAGCGATCAGCAAATAAACTGATGGCCGTAGAGCTTGTCACAGCAATCACCAAAGCCAACGCTAATAATGTTAATTCACCACTACGAAAATCTCGGCTTAACAAACGTAATGCTAAACTCAATCGGTTCATATAACTTGCCCCGCTTCAATATGCACACTACGCTGACATCGAGAAGCCAACGCCATATCATGAGTCACTAGCACCAGCGTTGTCTTTTGCTCTTGATTTAATTCAAACAACAGCTCAATAATCTGATCGCCCGTTTTACTGTCTAAATTTCCCGTAGGCTCATCAGCAAATAAAATTGCCGGCCTCGTCACAAAAGCACGTGCCAACGCCACTCGTTGCTGCTCTCCGCCTGATAGTTTCATTGGCGTATGCTCTAAACGATGACCTAACCCAACTCGTTTCAATAAAGCCGTTGCAGTTTTTTTTGCTTGTTTATCGCCACGTAATTCCAAAGGCAGCATGACGTTTTCTAAGGCACTCAAACGCGGCATCAATTGAAACGACTGAAAAACAAATCCCACCAACTTATTTCGTATACCCGCTCGACCATCCTCGTCTAACGCCGTTAATTCTTCGCCATTTAGTATGACAGTACCGCCAGTTGGGCTATCTAAACCTGCCAGCAATCCCAACAGCGTCGATTTACCTGAGCCAGATGCTCCTACAATCGCTATACTTTCTCCTTCATCAACAGTTAAGTTTACGGCTGATAAAATAGTCAAGTCACCATCGGCAACAGGTACAGTTTTATTTAGATTTTTTGTTTCAATAATAGGATTACTGGTTTTCAACATGATTAGAATATATTTACTGTTAGTTTTTGCATTGTTTTCGTCCGCACCTTTCGCTAAGACCATCGTGGTCCTGGGCGATAGCATAAGTGCAGGCTACGGAATGCCTATAGAAAAAGGCTGGGTTAACCTATTACAACAAACACTTAACGAACAAAACAAGCCCTACACACTTATAAATAAAAGTATTAGTGGTGACACCACCGCAGGCGGGCTTGCCCGAATTGACCAAGCCTTAGAACAACATACACCCGAAATAGTTCTATTAGAATTAGGTGCAAATGATGGCTTGCGTGGAATGCCTCCCACCTTAATCAAGAAAAATTTACGAGAACTCGTCAAACGAATCAAAGCCAACGGTGCGCAAACCCTCTTGCTTAGTATGCGTATTCCATCAAATTATGGGCAACGCTACACCGAAATGTTCTACAGCAACTACCCAGAGTTGGCCGAAGAAATGGACGTTCCTTTTGTGCCGTTTATTTTAGAGGATGTCGCACTCGAACCCGACATGATGCAAGCCGATCAATTACATCCAAATGAAAAAGCCCAGCCAATTATTGCACAAAAGATTTGGAACCACTTGGAACCCATTTTACAAACCAATTAGTCAACTCCACATTAGGCGATGAAGAACAAGGGCCACCATCACATTGCTTTTGTTTACTTTGTAGCATTATGCTACAATTTTAGCCAGTTTTCGAAATCACGAGGTTCACATGGCAAAAGCATCATCTCCCATTCGTCTGCAAGATGACTTAATGCAAGCCGCTAGCTTAACCGCCAAGCGTTTTCATCGCAGTGCCGCAGAACAAATTGAATATTGGGCCGAGCTAGGCCGCTCAGTATCATCCACACTTGACCCAGACGTTTTGTTATCCGTGGTTTCTGGGTTAACTAAAATTAAAACCGAACCAGTGTATAGCCCAAACATTAATCCCAATGATGTGTTTGACGCACTAGAACGCGAACGAACAGACAACACCTTAAGCAAGCATGTGACTGAAAGCACCATCCGCTATCAAGCATCAACAAACCACCCCGGTTATCTGGAGCAAATAGAGGCCAACGGCAACATCACCGTAGGTACATTTGAGAATGGGCAGTTCATCGCCAAATAAGCTTGAATACCCACAATAAAAAACAGCTTTGGCTACTGGCTGGGGGAAACGGCGCAGGTAAAAGTACCTTTTACAGAACTCGCCTAGAACCGCTAGGTATGGCCTTTATTAACGCCGATATTTTAGCCCAACAGCTCTACCCAAATAAAGCGGAGCAGCGCAGTTACGAGGCAGCAAAAATAGCAGAAAACATACGTTTAGAACTACTCAACGAAGGCCGCAGCTTTTGTTTTGAAACCGTTTTTTCACACCCCTCAAAAATAGACTTTATCGCCAAAGCAAAAGCCTTAGGTTACGAAATAGTCTTAGTATATATTCACCTAGAAACAGCCTCCCTTAACCAAGCGCGCGTATCCCAACGGGTCAGCGAAGGTGGTCACCACGTACCCAATAACAAGGTAATCAGCAGACTCCCAAGGGTAATGAAAAATATTAAACAAGTGCTCCCCTTGTGCGATTTCAGTTATCTCTTAGACAACTCTCGCTTAGATAACCCTTTTCAACAAATTGCTGAAATACGTAATGGGCAAATAAACCTTATTAAAGAGCCCGTGCCGACATGGGCTACGGAATTATTAGCTAACTATTTTAGATGATAGGTATCCGCTCAATCGTAAACCAATACAATAAACTTTCCTAACTATGGCAAGCATTCAGTTTCTTGTGTTCACCTACGTTTGCTTCTCTAATCTCTATGATAAATGATTCTAGCTATCGAACGCACTCTATGCACCAAAGTACAAATACTAAGCTCTAAAAACACCTAGTAGCGATAGGAAACTAACACCCCTAGCATTAACAAAACCTAAAAGGGAGAATTAAAGTTATCTCCATACCCTGTGGTATAAAAAGCTCACATATATTATACGTAACATTAATACCTTATAATTTAATCAAAGGACAACCCTTAAATAGGACTCACGTATGAGAACCAAAATAAGACCAGCTGCAAGACTACTACAAACTATTGGTCGAGATCTTATAAAAGACCAATATGCTGCTATAGTAGAACTTGTAAAAAATGCATATGATGCTGATTCAGATTCGGTTTCTGTCAAGCTTGAGTTCGATGAATTAAAAAAACTACTTTCCATTATAATTATTGACCATGGTGATGGAATGGATTACGACACTGTTGTCGGAAAATGGATGGTCCCGGCAACAGACGACAAGTTAAAGCGAAAAACCAGTCACCGGGGACGCACCCTTCAAGGCCGAAAAGGCATAGGTCGTTTTTCTGCTGCTATATTAGGCGATATAATTAACCTTGAAACCACAAAGAATGGAGAAACTACATCCCTAATCCTCGATATGGAGGCTCTAAATAAGGTTGATTTTTTAGATGAATATGAAATTGATATTGATCGAAACCCATCTAGTTCCTCAAATGGGACCATTATTGAAGTAGAAAAGAATAATATATCAAAAGAGGAGCTTCTTTCCCTTTGGGGAGTGGATACTCTTAAAAAGCTACAGCATGAATTACGTTCTTTAATCTCTCCAGAAGAGGTTTATCCTTCGACGCAAGGTGGTAAACACTCTTTTCAAAATGATCGTTTTGAAATTAAACTGAGTTTTAAGGATTTTCCTATAAATGATACTGAAACTCGTAATACAGAAATATCTTTATCACCTTATCCAATCTTGGAATTATATGACTATCGAATTTATGGTTCTGTTGATAGCTCAGGTAAAGCGACACTGAATTATGTTAACCAGAATATTCCCGAATTACCTGTAGAAAAATTTGATCTTAAAATTCTTACCGACGGGAAATACCCCGGTCCTTTATACATAGATTTAATGGGGTTTGACAGAGACCCTAGCAGTATAAACAACTTGATTAAAAGAGGTCTAAAAGATCCTGACACAGGTGAATATATTGGAAAAAGGGATGCGAGAGAGATCCTTAATGATATCTATGGTATTGGTATCTATAGGAGGCAATTCAGAATCAGACCTTATGGAGATCAAGCATTTGATTGGCTAGAACTAGATAAAAAACGTGTACAAAGCCCTTCATCAAAACTTGGCCATAACCAAGTAGTTGGTTTTATTTTCATACAGCCAGAAGAAGAATCTCATCTTACTGAAAAAAGCGCTCGGGATGGGCTGGTTGAAAACTCATATTACGACGGTCTAAAAGATATTGTTGATCATCTAATGATCCAACTTGAAGTCAGAAGAAAGCGTTATCGAGATAAAACTCTACAAGGTGGTCGTCATCGTACAATTGAGCAAGAAGTCGATCTACTTTTTGATTTTTCAGGAATGCAGTCCGAACTCTCAAGTGCACTTACCGGTTTAGACATACCACGAAATTCTATTTTAGATGTTGAAAAATCAATATCCCTTGTTATTGAGAAGGAACAGCGAAAAAAATCAGCTTACGCTGAGAAAATAAAAGAGACTTTAGCAACTTATCAAAATCATGCCGTGTTAGGTAGGTTAACGCATGTTCTAATTCATGAAGGACGAAAACATATAAAAGACCTTACTGAAACTGTCCCACGAATTATCAAATGGGCTAAGGAATTAAGCCTAAAGCCAAATGATGAGATGAGTGAAAGGCTTATGGACAGAAGTCAACAGGTAAAATCCAGCACGGGAGCTTTAAGCTATTTGTTCAAAAAAATTGAACCCTTAGCGCACCCCAAACGCACAAAACCAAAACAGATTAATTTAAAAAAACTCATTGAGTCTTCGTTGGATATTTTTCAAGCAGATTTAAAAGAGCACGACATTACCGCCACAATAACCTCGGCAGGTGATTTTAGCCTCCTTGCAAATGAAATTGATTTAATGACAATTTTTACAAATTTAGTCGAAAATAGTATTTTCTGGCTCACGATTAGTAATATTGTTTCGAAGGAGGTTAATATTGATTTATCAAATAATGACAATGATATTGTTGTCACTTATACCGATTCCGGGCCTGGTTTTCAGGGTGACAACCTAAACCTTATGTTTGAACCTGGATACAGTACAAAACCTAAAGGAACAGGACTTGGATTGGCTTTAGCTGGTGAGGCTGCTCTAAGATCTAATGGTGAAATTAGGGCAATAAGCACTAAGAAAGGTGCAGAATTTTTAATTACATTTGCTAAAGGAATGGTGGCTCATGGAAACGCTTAATATTTTAGTTGTTGAGGATGATGATACTGCATTTCATAGTTATGAAGATGCTGCTGATGAACTGTCAAGTGAGAGCTTCAGAATACAGCTAGAAAGAAGCACCTCGGCTGAAGCCGCGATTCAAAAATTAAACAACGCAGCCTTCCAAGGAGCAATCATTGACCTTAATTTATTAGGTGAACATGACTCAGAACACGCCTCTGGAAATGAAGTGATTTCAGAAATAAATCACAATTTTCGAATCCCGATCATTGTAGCATCTGGAAACATAAGTAATTTGGATCCAAAGTTTGAAATTAATGATAACCAATTTATTAAAATATTTAATCGAGATGAAAAAACAAATATCGAAATTTTTGAAGAGATAATAAAAATATATAAAACAGGCATATTAAGTATTATTGGAGGGATGGGATTAATCGAGAAAAAGCTGAATGAGGTTTTTTGGGATCATTTATCGAAAGATATAGATGCTTGGTTTACTACGGATAAGAATGTTGAACGAAGCCTTTTAAGATATACCTTGAACCATTTGTCAGCATACCTTGACGAAAATGATGATCCAATCGATTCTTATCGTGAAGCTGAGTTCTACTTGAAGCCACCAATTAAGAATATAATTGCATCTGGTGATATTTTGCGAAAGCCGGAGAGCAAAGAACGATTTATTTTACTTTCACCAGCTTGTGATGTTGCAATTAGAAATGCTGGAGCTGACGAGAAACCTATTATCAATGCCAAATCTTTAGTGCTCGGGAAGATATCTGATTCAGCTCCTCACTCGTTAGTTAACAATGAGCTTACCAAGAACGTTGGAAAGAGCTCTGCAGTAAGTTTTGTAACTAAAGTTGTGAGAGGGACCGAGCTAAAATGTGCTTTTCTTCCTGAATACAAGGAACTCGAAGAAGGTATTATAGATTTCCAGAATTTAATGACCATAAGCCTTACTGAATATATGAAACTTGAACGTCTAGCTACTGTTTCAGAAAGTTTTTTTAAGGATATTCAGTCTCGATTCTCTTCCTACTATGCCAGACAGGGAACACCTGATTTAAATAAAAAAAATATTATTGATTCTTATAAGACTCAACACTTTCCCTAGTTTTAAAGAGCAAGTACTTCCCTAATTTTTATTGCAATAGACTTAGCTAGGGTTACTGGAACAGCATTCCCAATCTGTTTAAATGCGGCAGTCCTAGATGGCTTGCCTGAAACACTCTCAAAATAAAAAGAATCAGGGAACGTTTGTATTCGTGCGGCCTCTCTAACAGATAAAGATCTATTTTGGTTGATATCAGGGTGAATATAATAATGTCCATCTTTAGAGATATGTGCTACGACTGTATGGCTTGGCTGTTTACTAGCAACAACTTTAAATCGATCTAAAAATGACTTCCTATTTTTATGCGTCATTAGGTGCTCGGGCAAATCATTATATTTTAGACGCTTATTTTCTTTGTTCCATAAACTTGTTGCGATCTTATAAACCTCTAAGTCTTTATCTGCATGCGGCCTTGTTAAATGCCAAGTCGCTTCATTTGTCTTTAGAGAGCGAATTCCAGATTTAGCCAAGTACGTATTGGATGAAATAGGTTTTAATTTTTGTGGATGGTGGGTTCCTTGACCGGCTTTTAATTTAGGCAGGTCTAAAAACACATCGTCAACGGATATAGTACTACTGATTTTTTCAGGGAAAGGGTTGAAATCTTCTTCATTATCAAGCCTTCCAATAAGAATGACTCGTTTTCTTGATTGAGGCACACCGTAATCACTCGCATTTAATACTTCATGTTTAGTTGTATAACCATGCTTTTCAAAAAGGGTTAACATTTTATCGAAATAGAGTTGGCCACTTTCATCCTTCGCAGATAATAAACCGAGTACATTCTCAAAAACAAAGTACCGAGGCTTATACTTCTCTAAGAATTGAGCATAATAAATATAGAGATAGTTTCTTTTATCTCCTTTCATTCCATTTGTATCTCTAGAGCGCCCAACTAGAGAGTAGGCTTGGCATGGAGGGCCACCAATAATTAAGTCAAGTTTATCTCCTGATAGTATGGAGTCTATTCTAGAGAAAATATTTGGAAGTGTTTCTTGGCTAATTTCTTCATTAAGTACGGAAGAAATTAGCTCCTTGGGTATTTGTGAATAAAGCTCTTCTCTAGATATTTGCCCTTTGGTATAGGCATCATAAATTTTTGTTTTTTTCTTAGAAATTAGCCAGTGGTAAGCAACTCTTGTTTTAATTGTGAAGCAGGCGGCTTCATCCATTTCAACATGAGCAATGGGGTAGAAACCAGATTGAATGAAACCTTCTGATAGGCCAGATGCACCGGCAAACAAATCTAAGAACCTCAACCCCACTTATAAAACCTCATCTATTTCACACGCTATTATCATTAATAATAGCCAGGCTACTCTGCAACTATTAATTAGTCAATATAATCAAAAGGTGCGACAAATATATATTACCTAAATAGCCCCCACCCTAAGGAAATATAACCGCCGTTTCTACTTAAAACACACGAAAAAAATTACCTATACAAAACCAACAGCCAGCACCTGCTATCGAACAAACCTATTTCTAAATATTTAGAATACCCCTCTACAGATGTTGCAATAAAAAACCCTATTCAAGCAAAAAGTTTTACTATCTTACATAAATCAATCACACGCTTTAACCACTGCATATGCTAGCCTAGCACCTTACCTTTCAAGCCTCATTAAAGCAGGCTTAATTCAGGCCATCGTATGGATAAAATCGCTCTTTTTGTTGATGTACAAAACATCTACTACACCACTCGGCAGGCCTATGGTCGCCAGTTTAATTACCGTAAGTTATGGCAAATTATTAGTCAGCAAGGCACGATTACCCAGGCTACTGCGTATGCCACCCAGCGTGATGACGATGGCCAGCATAAGTTTCAATCGGCACTTAAGCACATGGGCTTTCGCGTTAAGCTGAAGCCATTTATTCAACGTATTGATGGCAGCGCTAAAGGCGACTGGGACGTAGGCATTACAATTGACGTGCTAGACGCAGCCAAAGAGGTGGATCGTGTAATTTTGCTATCGGGCGATGGTGATTTTGATCTATTGCTGGAGAAAATAAACCTGCAGTATGGCGTCAACACAGAGGTCTACGGCGTGCCGGCGCTGACTGCAAAATCTCTGATTGATGCGGCTAGTGTATTTCATCCGATTAATGTGGATTTTTTGCTGTAGCGAGTTCATCATTCACCTAACACCAATACAAAGCTGCTCAACTTGCTTGCAGATGGTTACCCGCCTTATAAGCGGCCTTCGCAAGCTAAACGCCTATCAACCGTACGCCGGTAAAAATAGCTGAGTACGGGTTTGATACCCGGCAAGCAGATAAGCACACCCAGTGGCATTAATAGTGGCACTTGCTTCATCATAATGCTGTAGGCATCCATTTCTGAATGGATAACCCCATGAGTATCTTCTATGTGTAATTCACGCAAGGCTTTGAACGGGTCTATCCCACGTTGTCGCAAGGCTTGGTCTTGGCTGGTGATATCAAACCAACTAAATAAAGCCGACCTCTGACCGGCTAGCCGCTCAAATAACGCACGATCTTTAACGCAGCTGGGGCAAGATTGATCGTAAAAAACGGTGATTTGAGCGTGACCAGCGATCGATGCTTTAGTCATTTTGCCGCTTGCTCTAACTGCAATAGGCGTGATTTTAGGCTGTCAATTTCATCGAGTAAATCCAACGCCAAGGCAATACCGGATAGATTGATATCTAGGTCACGCTGCAAGCGCATGGCGGCGTGTGCTTTTTGCAGACAACGAGCACTAAACTGCCACTGCGTTTGCCGCTGCCCCTGAGGTTCCAATATACCCTCCTGCACCAATTCAATTACCCATTCATTACTGCTTGAACACGCTTGGCATAAGTCATCTAAAGACAGTACCGTTGCTTCATCTAGCAGGAGCCCTTTAAGTATTTTATCGTTCATCGTCATTACACTCCCAATTTACTACGTGGGTTATAACCTAAAGTTTGTTCCATTTGCTGGTACAACGCTTTTGCCTCTTCAGTATCCGCTGCTGGCAAGGTAATTTGTGGCACTACGTATAAATCACCCGGTGGTGTGCTAGGTATACCCCGCCCTTTTAATCGCATTTTACCGCCACCTTTTGTGCCCGCTGGTATTTTCATATCGACCGGCCCATCGGGCGTTGGTACTTTAATGCTCGCGCCTAAGGCTGCCTCCCATGGAGTAATAGGTAAATCCAGGTACACATCATGCCCATCGACACGGTAAAAAGGGTGTGCTTTAAAATCAATTTCTAGGTATAAATCACCTTTGCCGCCTTGGCCTATACCGGCCGACCCTTGACCCGCCAAACGAATCCGCTGGCCTTTTTTAACCCCTTTAGGGATTTTTACCTTTAAGGTTCGCTGTTTAGTGACTACTTGCCCGTTAGCGTCCAATTCAGCGGCGTTTAGGGTAATACTATGTATTGCACCATAGTAGGCATCCATGAGTTCTATGCTTACTTTGGCATGATGATCTTGCCCTCGTGCGTTAAAACCGGCTTGCTGACGACCTGCTTGCCCTTGGTTAAACTGCTGGCCAAATAAAGACTCGAAAAAGTCACTATAGTCCGCACCATCGCCATCGCTGTAACCACCACTAAATTCATAACCCTCGTCCCAATTTGGTGGTGGGTTAAAGTCTTGACCAGCTTTCCAATTAGCACCCAACTGGTCATAAGCCGCACGCTTTTCTGGGTCTTTTAATACATCGTAGGCTTCACCCACCTCTTTAAAACGGGCTTCTGCATCGTCAGCTTTATTTACATCAGGGTGGTATTTACGTGCTAACTTCTTATACGCGCGTTTTATCTCATCTTGTTTCGCATCGCGCTCAACACCCATAATGGTGTAATAATCTTTATAATCCATCTGCTACCCCGCTTTACTCCTTAGTCTTCTAACCGGAAGCCTATTTTAACGGTTACTTGCCAATGTTTAATTTGCCCTTGGGCTAGGTGACCGCGCGTTTCTATCACTTCAAACCAATCCATATTACGGGTTGTTTTAGCCGCAGCTTCAATGGCATTTTTTATTGCATCGTCCGAGCTGACTTCTGAACTACCCGTTAGCTCAATATATTTATAGGTATGATGACTCATCTTATCCTCCTATCATTTGTTGGTACTTTTAGCATATACCTTTAAGTCGGAACCGACAATTATTTAGCAATCGATTCATTTGACCTAAAGATCGGTGAGATAGTGACCCAAATTCATGTAAAATTTAATCACCATTAAAAATCATCGTGGCAAATGAATATGAAAAAGCTGGAACATCTTTTTAAACAAAATAAAGAGTGGGCTCAGTCCATTACAGACGAAGACCCAAACTTTTTTAAAAATTTATCTAAACTGCAATCACCCGAGTACCTTTGGATTGGCTGCTCTGATAGCCGAGTACCGTCCAATCAGCTACTGAATCTTGCCCCAGGTGAGGTCTTTGTTCATCGTAACATTGCTAATATGGTTATCCACAGTGATCTAAACTGCTTGTCGGTTATGCAGTTTGCCATTGAAGTACTTAAAGTTAAGCATATTATCGTTTGCGGCCATTATGGTTGCGGCGGTATCAAAGCCTCACTGGAGGACGTTGACCATGGGCTTATTGATAATTGGCTTGGGCACATTAAAGATGTACATCGCCTTCACGCAACTGAGTTAAATGCAATTACTGATCAGGAAGAAATGGAACACCGTTTATGTGAATTAAACGTGATTGAGCAAGTAGCTAATGTTTGTGACACCACTATCGTCAAGAATGCTTGGAAAAGTGGTGCTGACTTATCGGTACACGGCTGGGTTTACAATATTAAGAACGGTATTCTAAAAGATATTACTAATACGCCTATCACTCACGGGTAACAGTCGTATTACTGACTACCATTTATTGGCTAACAATCGATATCTTCAAGTTCTATATTAAGTGCATGGCCTGAAATAATCAGCTCGTATAGTGAAACAACCAGCGACAGCATCATGAGTACTAAACTGATAGTAAAAGCCCATTGACCGAAATCACCAGCCGCTAAAAATAATAGGAACATCGCAGCTACGCAAAAACTAATGCTTAGTACCCCCAAAATTTGCATCCAGATGATTAACTTTATACGCAACTGCAAACTGATAATCTGACGTGCAATAAGCTGCTTATTCGTCTCATTAATTTGCTGATGTAAACCGCGGATAACGTTTGCCAAGCCCAAAAAGCGATTCGTATAGGCAAGTAGTAACAATGAAATAGCGGGAAATAATAAGGCGGGGGTCGATAGTTCCATACTTGATTAAAATTCTTTATGTAAGTTGATAGAGCGCTTATAAATCACTGATAGCCCTTTTTAACCTAATGCTTGCTAAGACCGCATCATAAACAGCATTTGCATGGTTATTCTGGCTGTTTTTCCGTAGTGCTTCGGCACTAAGCACATCGGTATTGGTTGATAAGCCATGCTCATACCGATCACGATTAACCTTTAGGTTTTCTTCTGCCTGATCAATAGATTGCTCGGTTACGCCAAGACGTTTACGTGTTTCTTGTACGTCTAGCCAATATTGCCTTACTTGCAGTTTAACAAGGCTTAATACTTCATCATATTGTTTTTCAAGTGAACGCGCTTGACGAGCCATTGCTGACGATTGATGACGAATTAGGCCTGCATCGAACAACGTCCATTTCACACCGACACCTACTAACCATTGACCCTCATGTGCCTGATACTCGTTTTCTTGAAAATCATAACCGCCCGTTAAAGCAACTTGTGGCGCATTACCTGCTTGAACAGCCTTTGCTTTGGATTTAAGTGCGTCGGCCTGTTCTTTTAAAACACGCAATTCGTAACGTTGCTTAATCGCTTGAGCCAATAACATATCCAACGAAAGGTCTACTCTTTGCGGCTCTAATTCTTTCAATAAGACCGCTGTTTGAAAATCTCGCCCCAGTAAACGATTGTAGGCAGATTGACTAATATCAAGCCTATTTTCAACCTGCATAGATGACTGCACTGCATCGGCCAAAGCAACTTTCGCGGCTAATAAATCATTTCTTGATACCATCCCCTGCTGATATAGGTTTTCAACATCTGCCTTATGCGAGGATAGGCTGAGCACATGACTATTTGCCACCTCAAGTGCTTTACTTAATCGCAACACCGCGATGTAGGCTTCAGCCACTTTCAGCTTCAAGTCTAGCACTTTACCCGCCTCAAACTTTTTTGAAGCTTCTAACGAAGAGGTTGCCGCATCGATACCACGACTAATTTTTCCACCGGTGTAAATAGGTAATACCGTCATCGCTTTGTACGAATAACTTTCTCGTTCAGCCAATGGGAATTGTGTTGATACACCCGCAAAATCTACTTTTGCTTCTGGGTCATTCTCCATCATGCTATACCCTGCCCCAACAGTGACATTAGGCAAACGGGCTGCCTTTGCTGCCTCTAGCTGGTATTGACTAGCTTGTGTATTTTCACGCACCGCTTGAAGACTATGGTCATACTTGATGGCAATATCCCATGCCTGCTCGAGTGTTTCTGCTTCTAAAGCCATGGGAAGCACGCAGCCAAACAAAAGTACAAGAGCAAAAAGTTGGTTTTTTTTAAACAACATTAGTCTTCTCCTGTTGAGCCAGTATGAAGCGACTGACGTGTTAACATTGAATACAGCAACATCGGCACCACAACCAGTGTCAACGCCGTTGACACAATCGTACCGAAGATTAATGAGATCGCCAGCCCACCAAAAACAGGGTCAGATAACATCACCGCAGAGCCCAAAACAATCGCCAATGCTGTCAATAAAATTGGCCGTAACCGAACAGCCCCTGCCTCTCTAACCGCTTCATGTGCAGACATACCTTTTTTCATATAGTCCACTACAAAATCAATAATTAACAATGAGTTACGAACCACCACACCCGCTAATGCTATTACTCCAATCATCGACGTTGAGGTGAAAGGTTCACCAACTATCCAGTGCCCAGGAAACACACCAATCAGCCCAAGTGGAATAGCCGACATGGCTATCAGTGGTATTTTAAACGAGGCATAATAACCGACCAATAATAGATAGATAAAAACCAATGCAATACCAAGCGCACCTAACATGTCGCGAAAAACATCTAAGGTTAAACGAATCTCGCCATCCCATAGCAATTGGTATCCATCAATCGTGTCAGGGGTAACCGATTGTAATTGTAAATTACCCGTTGTTAACACCTCTCCTTCACCCAATGACAGATTGTCTAATCGTTGATCTATATCCATCACTGCATACACCGGTGTGGTATCGCTGAGTTCTGCACCTACAAATGTCACGCGCTCATAATCCTTATGCAAAATTGGCCGGTCTTGAATATCGTTAACCACTCGAGTCAATTCAGATAGCGGTATTCTTTGCCCTTGTCTGTTCGTTAAATAAATACTCGATAAAAGCGTTGGGTCTATCTGGTATTGATAAGGAATATGTAAGCGTATTGGCACAATCTTTTTTTCTGACGCAATATGTAAACGGCCCATCTCAGTCCCACTGACCATTTGCCTCAATGCTTGTACAACCTGCGCTACTGAAACACCCGATAAAGCGGCTTTTTCTTTATCTACAATCACTCTAAACTGTGGCACATCAGCCACTTCAGAATCATGCACCTCAACAACGCCGTAAGTCTCTTTAAACACCTTGCTCACCTTGGCTGATATTTCACGAAGCTTTTCAGGATCTTTACCATAAATTTCAGCTAAAACCGTCGCCCGTAAAGGCGGGCCGGGTAAGTCTTCTGCTAATTGAATAACACTGCCAGGGTAACGTTGCTGAATTTTTTCCATTGCAGGACGCAGCTGAGCAACTAAATCAATAGAACTCATATCTCGCGTTTTTTTATCCGTTAAATTCACTCTCACTTCAGCAACAAATGGACCTTTTTTATTACCCGCTCCCTTTAACAAGCCATTAAAATCAATAACGCCCGTTTGCCCAACCCAACTTTGATAATTAAGCACGTTATCACGCTCACGCAATAGAGCACCCACTTCGCGAGTGATCTGATCGGTCACTTCTATCGGCGTGAATTCAGGCATGTCGATCGTAATGTTAAAGGTGTTTTTATTATCCTTCGGCAAAAAGACTAAAGGAATACCGCCCGCTGACACTGGGCCACCCACACCCGCAGGGCGAATAAATTGCCAAGCTGGTTGCAACATGGATAACACAATAGCTAAGACAATAACGCCTATTGTAATGTAGCGATAACGCCGACGAGCTAATAAGGGCGTAATAATGTTGTAGTAAAACTGATGTAATTTATCATTGTCATGAGGCGTTTCTAAATCTTCCCCTTCACCCGGTTTGAGCCAACGGTTAGCAGCCCAAGGTGTAACAATATAAGCCACTAATAATGACGCAAACATGGCCATTGGCACATTAAATGCGATGGGGAAAAAATATTGCCCTGCCATGTCTGTCACCACCACCAACGAACCAAACACCAACATAACGGCAAACGTCGCTAAATTGGTTGGGTTCCCAATTTCGTTAGTGGCCTCAACGGTGACATCCACCTTATCCTTTAACCATAAGCTTTTATAATGCCTATGAATATTCTCAATCACCACAATTGAAGAATCCACTAATAACCCTAAAGAGAGAATTAAACCGAACAAAGTGACTCTATTGATGGTGATTCCAAATATATAGTCAGAACCCAGTGTTAAAGCCAAAATAAAAGGCACACTAATCCCAACGATGAGCGCTTCTTTAAACCCAAGAAAAAGCACAATAACAACAAAAACAGAAATGATAGCGATACCCAGATGCTCAATCAAATTATTAACCGCATCATCAGCCTTTTTGCCATCATTACGCGTAATAATGACCTCTACTCCGGCGGGAATAAAACTGTTTTTCATCCGCTCAATTCTATTTAGCACATCATCCGCTACGAAGACCGCATTGGTCCCGGTTTTTTTTGCAACGGCAATAGAAACCGCGGGGATTTCTACCGTAGCGGTGGAACCAAATCTTGGGTCTGCTGGGCCATAAGCAAATCGTGAAAGTTTGTCTCGTTCTTCTCGAGGACCATCAATGATGTCTGCAACATCTTCCATGTAAATAGCTTGTTGATTAAAGCTACCTATTATTAGTTTTTTGACTTGTTCAGCAGACGTTAAAAACCCATCTAAGTAGAGGTTACTGACCTTTCCTTGAATTGCTTGTGTGCCAACCGGGGCCGATACATTACCAGCTTGCAATGCTGCCTGCATTTGGTCTAGCGTAATACCAAAACCCAACAACCTTTCAGGATCAAGTTCGACCCGAACCTCCCTGTCTCGCCCTCCTTTAACGTAGGCAACCGACACTTCATTCAAACTACGTAAACGGTCTACCATATGGTCTGCTAGGCGTTTTAAAGCATAATCATCATATTTTTCTGAGGCCAGGGTAACCGTTAGAATTGGCACATCATCAACATCAACACTTCTAATTAAAGGAACTGAAGCATCAGCAGGTAATTGGTCTTGTTTTCCTAGAACTCGGTCGTAAAGCTTCACGAGCGATTCTTCCTTATCAAGCCCTACTTTAAACTGAACACTCACCACACCCATAGAGTTCAGTGCGGTTGCATAGGTATGATCAACACCAGGTATTTCTCGAATAATGCCTTCTAATGGATTGATCACCAGTTCTTCTATTTCGCTTGGTGTTGCACCCGGCATGCTGACAAAAATTTCGGCGCCCGGCACCACAATTTGCGGGTTTTCCTCACGAGGCGTTAACAAAATAGCGATAATACCCAGCAATACACAGCTGAGCATAAATAACACGGTTAACTTGGAGGTAACGAAAGCATGGGCAACCCATCCCGCCGGATTTAATCGCTTATTATTCACCCACTACATCCCTTGCTTGAATAGAGTCACCCTCTCGTAACCGCTCAGTCGGGGCTGATACAATTTGCTCGCCACCCGTTAAACCGACTAATACTTCAATTTTTCCGCGGGTTGTTTTCCCTAAGCGTAGCCAGCGAAAATGAATGCGCTGTTGTTCGTCAACTATATATACCCCGGTTAAGCCCGCCCTGCTTATCAAGGACTCAACACGAATAACCGGCGAGGACTTGACGCCTACTTTAAAATGAGCTCGCCCAAACATCCCTGGCCGTAGCTTACTGTTATCCGGTAACGAGGCTTTTACTTGTGATTTACGCGTTAACGGATCAGCCGATGGAACAACTCGAGCAATAACGCCATGAAGCGATTCATCAAGCGCATCAATAACCAGCTCAACAGTTTCTCCTCGACTGATATTTTTTAACTGTCCCTCGCCAATATACGTTTCAAATAACAAACCGTCAGCTGACTCAACTGTTAGTAAAGGTATAGCAGGTGCTGCCAAATCTCCTTCACGTTTATGCCGCCCCACTACCACACCACTAACTGGACTTGTAATTTGAGTATATTGACGCTGCGCCTGAGTTGTTTGTAGCGCTGCTTTAGCTTCGCGTAATGTGTCTTGCGCGATATCCCGCTGCAATCGTACTTTTCTGAGTTTGTTTTCAGACACGCTGCCACGCTCAAATAATGCTTGGAAGCTTTCCAGATCGGTTTGCGCATCTTTTAATGCCGATTTTGCTTTATCCACCAACGCGGTGACTTGCCGAATAGCACCTTCAACATCCGCACCATCCAATACCACTAATGTTTGTCCGGTCGTCACCGAATCACCTTCACGCACCAAGATTTTCTTAATATAGCCCGTGCGTCTAGAGGCAACATCAACACGATGATCTGAAACAATAGAGCCTGTTGTTCGATAAACTATTGGTAGACTCTCAACTTGCACCTGTGCTGTTTGCAGTGCCCAAGGTTCTTTCACTGCTTTTTCAGCCTTAGGCTGCTCAGAACACCCTAATAGGTTAACCAGCAAACCTATTGACAGCATAAGTGTTAATTGTTTTTTCAAAAAACTCATGTATTAGGGCCCCTCTCATCGGCCACTGTATTGATGGTATTAATATTGTTTTTCAATAGTTGTATAACGTGTGACGAAATAACACTTGGGTCACTATAAGATGTCTTCCATCCCGGTAAGTATTGACACATAGGTCTGGTAGCTGAGTGCGATAGCACCAACCAAATACTGGAGACGGTTAACATGTAATGGTCAGCCTCAGGGGCAATATCCTGAACCAAGGCTAGAACCATTTTAAAGGGCTCTAATAGCACTTCTTCAGCCACTAACTTCAACCTCGCCTCATCCCCATCCAGCAACTCCCACATGACTAACGCCCTAACGTTTTGATCGTCATTAACCATCAAGGCAAAGCGCTCGATAAAACTTTCAAGTCGCTCTAGCGGTGCCCCTGTGTTTGAAACAGAGCCTGCTATGGCAGTCGCCTTATCAACAAATGAGTGTTTCAGCACTTCAAAATATAGCGCGTGTTTATCGGGAAAGTGATGGTAAATTGCGGCGGTACTCAAGCCAACCAATTTAGATAATTCACGCATAGAAACGCCGTTATAGCCTTTAGCGGCAAACAGCGGTGTCGCTTTATCTAGTATATTAATGCGTGTATTTATTTCTTTGCTTTGTGCGTTCATCTACCAACTGGTTACTTAACGTTCGTTAAGGCGAATTTTACTGTATAAAATATCGCGACGCAACATAGGCCAAACAATGAAAAAACAATGCCTTTGGCACTTAAGCGAGCTGTTTTTAGGCGTTCGAATCGTTATAAAAGTAAGTGGAGTTGGCCGATAAGCCGGGTTCTGTCGTGGACAGTCATTCATCTGGGATGCATATCACTATGCACCTCGAGCGACCTACCCAGAAGCCGTGTGGGCCACACGTTGCAACTTACGTTGCTACTTCTCTATTTGGTCTTGCTTCAAGTGGGGTTTACCATCGCCGTGATACGTTACCGTACACGCGGTGCGCTCTTACCGCACCGTTTCACCCTTACCGGTCTACCAGTAGACTTAGGCGGTTTCCTTTCTGCTGCACTATCCGTAGGCTCACGCCCCCCAGGCGTTACCTGGCACTTTACCCTATGAAGCCCGGACTTTCCTCCCTGCTTGCGCAGAGCGACTGCCTGGCCAACTCCGCGTGCAGTGTACAAACTAATACCTCTTCGATCAATTTTATTAACAATAAAAATTAATTGCTATTGTTAATGTAAAAAGGCAACTGACACAGTTTTACTTAACACGGCAAGCATTCTACTCATGCAAGCTCAACACTACCTCCAGGCAACCTTATAAAAACATTCTGTTAAAGCAACAACGCAAATTAAGTTTTGAAGCCTGATTAAAGCAGACCAAACTCACCCTAGTTTTTGTCCTTTTTTTAATCATCAGCTTGTATTTCAAGTGCTCTTTTATACAGCGCTTTCTTTGGCTGACCGGTCAATTGAACTGCCAATTTAACAGCCGTTTTTAGTGAACACTCTTGCAATAAAGTTTCTAGGGTCTTAACGTCTTCATCGGACAGCTCATCCTTTTTATGCTGCTTTTTGTTGACGCCTTCTATCAATACGACAAACTCACCACGCTGCATATTACTATCTGCTTGAAGTAATTGATAAATATCTGCAACCGACCCTGTTGCAATTGTTTCATATGTTTTAGTCAATTCACGGGCAATCGATATCTTATGCGTTGGGTCATACGTAGCGAATATATCGTCCATGCATTTAATAATGCGATGGCTCGATTCATAAAATACGAGCGTACCTTGACGACCCTTATATATCTCAAAAATTGCTTTTCGCGCAGCCGATGTTCGCGGCAAGAAGCCTTCGAAACTAAACCTATCTGTTGCTAATCCAGATGCGCTAAGCGCCGCAATTAACGCACAAGCACCGGGAACTGGCACCACCTCAAAACCAGCCTGCTTGACCCCTTCAACTAAGGAATAACCCGGATCATTAATAAGTGGTGTACCCGCATCCGATATCAACGCGATTGATTCGCCAGCGCTCAACTTTTCTAATAAAAGCTGACGCTTATTGTTTTCGTTATGCTCATGGTAGGCCGTCATCGCTGTGTTTATCGAGTAGTGATTCAACAAGACTTTGCTATTACGCGTGTCCTCGGCGGCAATCACATCAACCGCCTTAAGCACTTCTAAAGCACGTAAACTGATATCTGATAAATTCCCAATAGGTGTGGCTACAATATAAAGTATGCCTTTATCGTTTGACATCGTTGACCCTGAAAAAGATACTAAGCACTGGTTTGATCATTTTTAATTTTGCGGTTTAAGTCGTTCGTTTATGAGTCCATACAAAAAGAGTTTAATTACGCCTTTCAAACTAGTAGTTATAGCGTTTATCGTACTGCTTTTAGCAAATTGTAGCGCTCTTGAACCGATAGAAACGCCCACGGTCGAACAGTCTAACCCATTGGCAATTCAAGCCCAAGAAGCTTTGTCTCAACAACAATTTTCTCGTGCGGCAATGCTGTTCAAACAACTGGCAAAAAACAGTCAGGCCCCTCTCAAAAACCAATATCTAATATCTGCTATTGAGGCCTATTTTAATGCTGGCGACCTAGCAAATGCTGACTCGCTCATTGACTCTTTACTGACACGTTCATCACAGCTTACCAGTGATAATAAATTATCCCTCGCAACACTCATACTTGAGCAAGGTAAAGCCGAAGACGCTATTAGCGTATTAATGAGCGTAAGTGAGCTTAATTTAAACAACGAACAACGCATTGATCTTCACACATTGACTAGCTCTGCTTTCTTCCAAGCTGGTAATTTAATCGAAAGTGCCCGCGAACGCATTATATTAGATGCACTCATAAATGAGCCCACTAGCAAGCTCAATAATCAATTGGACTTAGTGAATGTTTTATCTTTATTGTCCGAGCACGCTCTACGTGCTTTATTACCAACAGCTGACAACAATATGGCTGGCTGGGTAGACCTTGCCATTATAAAAAAACAACAAGTCACCTTTATTCCAAACAGTTCTGATGTTGAATCGTGGAAACAACAATACCCCACACACGCCGCGAATGGTTCATTTCTTCTAACCATGGCCAAACAGTCCCAAGAAAACTTCATAGCACCCAATAAAGTAGGCGTTTTCCTTCCAAGCCAAGGCCCTTTCTCACAGGCTGCTTTTAGTGTTCGTAAAGGCATCACCGCTGCTGCATACTCCATGGCCAACAAATGGCCGCTGAATATTCATTTTTACGACACCTCATCTGCACCCGTTGAAACGCTTTATCAACAAGCCATAAGCGATGGCGTTAACATCATTATTGGCCCACTGGACAAAATAAACCTTAGTAAAATAGCCTTATTACCTGATTTACCCATCCCTGTTATTGGGCTCAATAAAAATGGTAGTCATCATAGCCCTCATTACGTTGAGTTCTCGTTGTCACCCGAAGAAGATATTACGCAAATACTCAGTTTTGCTTGGCTAAAAGGGCACCAAAAAGCATTAATTTTAACGCCTCAATCAAACAGTGGCGAACGATTAGCCGGTCATTTTTCATCGCTTTGGCAAAAACTTGGTGGACAAGTTCTAGATGTACAAACATACGAAGCTAATCAAGCAGACTACTCCACTGCCATTAAAAGCCTGTTACAAATTGACGACAGTGTTTACCGCTTTAAACAACTTCGTCAGCGCCTTAACCTGAACATCAAATTCGAAGAAAGACGTCGTCACGATGCAGACTTTATCTTTTTATTGGCAAGCCCTCGTGAAGGCCGCTTAATCAAGCCACAATTACGTTTCCACCGCGCTGCCGACATTGCTGTTTTTAGTACTTCCAAAATTTACGAGGGTGAGCAAAACAAAGGGGCAAACCGTGATTTAGATGACGTTTTTTTCTGTGACATGCCCTGGCTTATCGAACCTAATAAGCAACAAAATGGCTCTCTCAACCAGGCACTAAAACAATGGCCCAATACTCGTGGGTTACACCGTCGATTAACTGCCTTTGGTTACGATGCGTATCAACTTATTCCACATTTAGAACACTTGAAATCCAACCATTTTGCTCGCCTTGATGGCAAAACCGGTATTCTTTCAATGAATAATAACGTCATTAACAGGCAATTGAGTTGCGGCCAATTCCAGCGCGGTCAAGTCAAATCATTAGGCCTGGCACCTCACCTTGAGCGCACGATGAATATGCAATCAGTAGTGCCTTCTCCTCAACACACCGAACAAGTTAATACTGCCCCCCCTTAATGGACTCATCTAATGCTCTTGGTCAACAAAACGAGGACTTAGCACTTACCTTTTTACGTCAAAAAGGTCTTGTTCTTATACAAAGAAACTATCGTACTCGCTTGGGTGAAATTGACTTAATTATGAAAGACAATGACTACACCGTTTTTATTGAGGTTCGTTACCGTTCCTCAACGAAATTTGGCGGCGCTTTACTGTCTGTCGATCGACGCAAACAAGCTAAACTTATAAAGTGTGCTCAACACTACATTGCCAACACATCAGGCCAGCAAAACTTTCGATTTGATGTAATCGCAATTTCACCCTCCTCTAGCCAGCATGAGATACAATGGGTTACCAACGCATTTGATGAGTTCTAACATGAGTTTACAAGAAAGAATCTATCAACACTTTACCGATAGCATTCAAACAAAACACGACGCTTTAGAGTCGCTTCCCAACTCCATTGAATTAGCCGGCCAAGCTATTGTCCAGAGCTTACTTAACAATGGCAAAGTTCTAACCTGCGGTAACGGTGGGTCGGCAGGGGACGCGCAACATTTTTCTTCTGAAATGCTTAATCGTTTTGAACGTGAGCGCCCTAGCCTACCAGCTATTGCACTTAGCACAGACACCTCAACGCTAACCTCCATTGCAAACGATTATTCGTACGACGAGGTGTTCTCTAAGCAAATACGTGCACTGGGGCAAGCGGGCGATATTTTATTAGCCTACACAACAAGCGGAAACTCCAAGAACATCGTATCAGCCATCAGTGCTGCGCATGACCGAGAAATGTTGGTGATCGTCATTACTGGTAAAGATGGCGGCACGATAGCCGCTAATGATTTATTACAAGATAGCGACATTGAATTAAGGGTACCGTCTAACTCAACGGCCCGTATTCAAGAAGTCCATCTTTTAATCACCCATTGTCTTTGTGACCTGATCGACTTTCAATTATTCGGATAAACAACATGTTTTTTAAAAAAGCTTTTATAGTACCCGCTTTACTGTCCATCGTTTTATTATCAGGCTGTGCAGCTGTTGCTGTTGGAACCGCCACTACAGGCGCTGCCGTTGTTCATGACAGACGCACCACTGGCACCGTCATTGATGATCAAACCATTGAACTTAAAGCGTTGGGTGTCTTATATGGCGTAGATAATATTCGTATAAACACACACGTTAATGCTATTTGCTATAACGGTATCTTATTGCTAACCGGTGAAGCACCAACAGAAAGCCTGCGCAACGATATTGCAAATAGATTGCGCAAAATACCAAAAGTCCGAAAAGTACATAATGAAATTCTAATCGCTGCGCCAAGTTCTTTAGTCTCTCGTAGCAGTGACGGCCTGATTACCAGCAAAGCTAAAGTTGCTTTATTTAGCCTTAATAAAATAAAAGGGTTTGATCCCACTCGCGTCAAAATTGTTTCTGAAAACGGTGTCGTTTATTTATTAGGTATTCTAAAACAGCACGAAGTAACCCCTGTCATTGAAACAGTTCGGCGGGTAGGCGGTGTTCAACGTGTAGTGAAGTTGTTTGAAATTACTGACTAATGAGAAAAAAAAATGACGACTTTTTACAGCAGTTAACCGGGCTTTATCACGAAAAATCACTTTTCTTAGACCCCGCTGACTGTTGGAGTTACGGCTATGATAACAGCCGACGACACAAAGAACCCCTTGCTGTTGTTTTCCCTAGCTCTCATCAACAAATAATTGATACCGTCCTATTATGTAACACACATAATATAGCCATCACTGCACGTGGCAGCGGAACCGGCACAACAGGTGCTAGCGTACCATCGAATGGTGCCATTATCTTATCCACCGAGAAAATGGATAATATCATCAGCATAGACCCTGATAACCGCATGATGATTGTTGAACCCGGTGTAACTAATCAGGCCATTCAACAAGCGGCGGCAGAACATGGTTTCTTTTGGCCTCCCGACCCAACCAGCGCAAGCATTTGCACCGTTGGTGGAAACCTTGCTTATAACTCAGCTGGCCCACGGGCTGTGAAATACGGCACACCACGCGAGAACACATTAGGGCTAACCTGTATTACCGGCAGTGGAGAAACCTTAAAAACCGGCGCAAACACCACAAAAAGCGTCGTCGGCTACGACTTAACTCGACTCATTATTGGCTCTGAAGGCACCTTAGCCATTATTAGCCAAGCAACCCTAAAACTAACACCTTTGGCTGAAAGCAAACGCACACTTCAAGCTACTTACGATTCTATTCAAGCCGCGGCTAATGCCATTGCACGCATCATGGCACAACCAATCACCCCTTGCGCCTTGGAGTTTATGGATGGAACCGCAATTTCACTGGTTAAAGAAGACGCCCAATTAGATTTACCTGATAATGCACAAGCCTTACTAATGATAGAGGTTGATGGTGATCAATTTGGGCTGGATGCCATTGCAGATAAAGTCGCAGCGAGTGCATCGGTCGATGGCCTCATCGACATTCATATTGCCCATACAGCTGAACAAGTTAAACAGCTTTGGTCTGCTAGAAAAGCCCTTTCTCCATCTCTTCGAAAAGTCGCTCCAAAAAAAATAAATGAAGACGTGGTTGTTCCCGTTAGCTATATTCCTAAGTTAATTAATGGCCTTCAGGCACTATCTAAACATTATCAAATCCCTATTGTTAATTTTGGTCATGCAGGAAATGGAAACATTCATGTTAATCTTCTCGTTCAGCTTGAGCAGCTAGATAGAGCAAAAGAATGTTTAGCCGAGGTATTTGAATTAGTCATACAACTTAATGGCAGCCTATCTGGCGAGCACGGTATCGGGCTTGAAAAACGTGATTATATTAATTTAGAACTAGAAGCCACGGCTATCGGCATTATGAAAAAAATTAAGGCTCAATTTGACCCCAAAAATCTATTAAATCCGGATAAGGTATTTCCAATAGACGCATAAAATGGCTTGCCAAACCAGATGACTAACCCTTATTCTTACAGTAAGGAAGCAAACAGTAAGGAATTACCATGACGACTTACCAACATATTTTAGTAGCCCTAGACCTCAGCGAACATTCCTTATTTGTTTTAAAAAAAGCGCACGAGCTTGCTCAACAAAACCACGCCAAATTATCAGCTATTCATGTTATTGAACCCCTTGTAGAGTCCTCACATTTGGCATTTGATGGGACTATCTCAACTGATTTATTACCGGTTCAAGATGAGATTGAAGCGTCAGCAAAAAAGAAACTCAGTAAACTCGCCGCTTCCATCGACCTAGCAGAAGAAAACCAATTAATCCAAATTGGCCGCCCCGCTGATACGATTCATCAGCTCAGCAAAGACCTGCCATGCGACCTTATTGTGGTGGGAAGTCATGGACGACGTGGACTTAGTTTATTACTCGGCTCTACCGCTAATGCCGTCCTACACGGTGCAACCTGTGATGTATTAGCCGCTAGGGTTAATGACTAGCTTAGGCTTCTAAGTCCACGCGCATTGATAAGTCGACAGCTTGAATATTTTTTGTTAACGCGCCTACCGAAATAAAATCCACACCTGTTTTAGCAATATCTCGGATAGTCGATAAATTAACATTACCCGACGCCTCTAGTTTCGCAACGCCTTTATTAAGCTCAACCGCTTCACGCAATTGCTCTAAAGTGAAGTTGTCTAATAACAAGATGTCCGCTTTCGCTTCAAGTGCTTGTTTCACCTCGTCTAAGTTTTCAACCTCTACCTCAACATCAACCAGCGAACTGCTTAGACGAGCAGCAGCGACCGCTTTTGCAATTGAACCAGCCGCCATAATATGATTTTCCTTTATCAACATACCATCGTACAAGCCAACCCTATGATTAGACGCTCCGCCACAGCGAACTGCATACTTTTGCGCCAACCGTAAGCCAGGGATTGTTTTACGCGTATCTAATACGGTCGCTGACGTACCTTCAACTGCTTTCGCAAATTGCTTAGCAAGTGACGCTGTTGCCGATAAGGTCTGCAACATATTTAACGCTGCGCGCTCTCCTGTTAATAAAGCCCGTGCAGAGCCTGATAGGTAACACAAGGTATCACCAGCATATGCCTGCTCGCCTTCTTTAAACTGCCAATCGATGACAACCTTTTCATCCAGCTTTTTAAAAACCGCATTCACCCATGCTTGGCCACATACCAACATGGCTTCACGCGTTAGAATAGTTGCTTTAGCTAATTTCTCTTCTGGAATGACCAGTGCGGTTAAATCACCACTACCAACATCTTCTGCTAAAAACCGACAAACATCTTCGTCTATTATTTTGGGGTCGAGCATAAAAATCCATTCACCTGAAAAATAAAAAAAGCCTCTTTGTTAGAGGCTCTTTATTATCACATAATTTAATGCTAATAAGAATCTCATGCCAAGCCAGGTTCAGCACTTTTTGATGTCATTAGGCTCTTCATTCCCGCTAACACCCTGTCTACTAGCGGCGCCCTTTCTTGACCAATAATAGTCATTCGTTTTTGCCTAAACGCTTCTGCTAAATCATCCAGACTAATATCCATTGCTTTAACGCCGCAATCATTCACAAAAAGACATTGCATAGTAACCGAACTTTTCCAAGACAATTTGGCACGTAAAACACCACCATCTTCCCCCGTATACTCAACCCAATCACCAACATCTATTTTAGATGCCAACTTGCTGAATTTATCGTTTGGCATTTGTGCTTTTTTGCTTTCAAGCTCTTGCAATAAATCCTCTTCGAGGTTGTCACATAAGTCTTCGTTAACCTCAACCATAACTACCTTCTCAGCCACTGGAATATTGTCTTGTTCGCCGACCCTCATAACCAATAACTGTTTATGCCAGGACTCCAGCTCTTTAAAAAATGGAACGGATTGATGAAAATCATATGAGATATTTTCCAGTCCAACTTTAATGTCTTTCAACAACCTAGCCAGCCCCTCTATAATCAATTCTCTAGCCGCGTCATCCGCTGGCTCAACAACACTGACCACTAGCCTATCAATTACCTCAATACATTTCTGCGTTTCTTGTGGCTCCCTTTCGCGCCTTAATAAGGCTAATACAAGCACGTCTTTCCATGCGTCGTCTAAAAATAACTGAATGAACTCAGGCACTGACTTACCATTTAGTCGCAAAGCAATTTCATAGGCAGCTTGACGCTTTGTTAACTCAAGCTGTTCGGTACTTTTAGTCACTTTGCGAGAGCGTTCCTCTATCACGTCTATTTGACGCTGCTGCTGCTCCATAAATACATCAAATTCTTCATTAAGTTCAGCAAATATCTCCACGTCATTACCGAACTCCATCAGTACTCGCTCGACTAACTCTTCCATTTTTTCAAACACAGCACTTCTAATTTGTCGGTTCTTTTCGCTCACACCCAAGCCTGCTTGTGACATGGCATTTAGAAATTTTCTTGCTGGGTGACTTTTTTTGGCGAAAAACTCCTTATCTATCATTGCCACTTTTAAAATAGGAATTTGCAATTGAGCAATCATCGCCCGAACCGTATCGGGCAATTGACGATCTTGCAAAATCACATCAAAAAACATCGCAACCACATCAATTAATGTGTCATCTTGTTCTGCATATGGTTGGCGCTGACCATCAACTTGAATTCTTTCCCCAATTTTTAGGCGAACGCTTTCAGCTATATCAATACCCTCCACTGCGCCTTCTTTTTGAAGATGAGTCAGTGTATCAACAAGCTCCGTTGTCGGTAGTTGCTGTCCAGACACTGTCAATCCATCGGACACCATGCTATCACCCTGCTGAGAACGATACACCTGCGCCATTTCAACCAAGCCCGTATATAGCGCAGGGTCAATTTCAGCCATCGATACTTTTGCTGTCGTGATAGGCTGCTCCGTGACCGGCGCCTGCTCGTGGTTCGTATGTGCTACTTTTTCATTAGCAAATGATTGTGCTGCCCGCTTAACGGCTGCATTAGTATTTTTGATTTTTGGTTTCGGTAATGTTGGCAGGATGCCTGCTTGAACAAATACCTCATTAATTTCCCCTAAAACATCACCCAAATTCGTAAGAACCTCTTGTGAAAATGATTCACACAAAATGTTATGAGCCTGTTTTGAAAACGACTCGCCTTTCAATAACTCAACATAAGTCTTCAATAAAATGGCTGGGCCAAATGGGTTTTTACTCGCTTTAAGTTCGTCTGTGCCCGACACAAATTCAATGCGACGAGCTAGCGCATACAAGACATCAGCCAACTCACTTTCACAGTTAGCAATATAGCCATCGATTAGTAACTGGCCTTCAATTTCGTCTGTTCCCAATAACTGTAAACCAGACCAATCTTCGGTTTCAACTGATGAGGCAAACGCTTCGCCAACCGTCGGATTAGACGACGCTGAAAAACTAGACAGGTTTTTAATCACACTATCAATGTATAGCGAAGGAATGTACAAAGAGGCCTTTTGAAGCACCTTAATATCGCCGGTTGCAGCGTCCATTTTTTTGCTATCGATCGCATCAAACAACTGCTGTTCACTCTTTTCCAAGTGGATAACCAGCATTTTTTGCAAATAACTTTTCAATAAATTAGCTGATGCATTAATCACCCTTTGCTTCTCTACCGACATAGTGTTCCTCGATGTTGAACGGTTGTTATTTTGGCGAATAGGAACTACCCTTGCCTGTGATTGTGCTTTTTCCATAAACTGAAATTTTTTTGTATTCTGGATACATAGAGTATAGTCAGCTCATGTATAAAGTTGTGCGCTAGAGCACATATTTAGATACCCTCATTTTATATGCCTGACACACCAACAAATATTCGCCTAGGTCTACTAGAAACTGCTGAATTTAAAGCCTCGCCGAATAAAAACGAGCGTCCAAACCCTTGTGATATTCGGTTAATTATTGTGCATGGAATCAGCCTGCCCCCTGATCAATTTGGAGCGGGTTGGATTGATGATTTTTTTCTTAATCAATTAGACCCTAAACAACACCCGTATTTTCAAGAGATTTGCACTCTTAAAGTGTCTTCACATTTATTAATCCGTCGTGATGGTAGCCTGACACAATATGTTCCGTTTCAAGAACGTGCATGGCATGCTGGTGTTTCACAGTATGCCGGCGAGGACAACTGTAATGATTTTTCTATCGGCATAGAATTAGAAGGTGCGGACCATATCCCTTATACAGAGAAACAATACCAAGCACTTAGTTGCTGCTGCCAAACTTTGATACAACATTACCCTGAGCTTTCTACAGAAACCATCGTTGGTCATTGTGACGTTTCTCCAGGCCGAAAAACTGACCCTGGCGAAAGCTTCGATTGGCAAAAATTTAGGACGCTACTGACTGGCCGTTGAGTCTTCGCCTCGGAACATATCTATCAACATCATTACAACGCCAATTGAAATGGCTGAATCAGCAATATTAAATACGGGCCAGTGGTAAGAATTATAATAAACGTCTATAAAATCAATAACATAACCATAGGCAACCCGATCATATAGATTACCTATTGCACCACCCAAAATCAATGACAGGCTCACGGCCATCCATTTTTCTTTCGGCTTCAAACGGCTTAACCAAATCACCAAAATCAGTGTTGCAATCGATGCGATTGCGACAAAGAACCAACGTTGCCAACCACCGGCGGTACTTAAAAAACTAAACGCCGCGCCTTTATTATGCACATACGTTAAATTCACGAACGGCATAACATCAATAGACTCGTATAAGCTAAAAGATGCAACCACCCAAAGTTTACTGACCTGATCCAGAACTATAACCAGCAGTGACAATCCTAACCACTTAAACATACGGCTTACTCTAAGCGAACAGTCTTTGCTCACCGCTGCCTTCTATATTTTCTACGCAACGCCCACATAGTTCAGGGTGCGTTTCAGATTCACCCACATCGTGACGGTGATGCCAACAACGAATACATTTTTCATGCTCACTGGCAGTAACGGTGATGAATAACTGAGCATTATCCGTTGCCTTTGCCTGCTCGAGTTTGTCTGCAAGAGGTTTTACTTCGGCATATGAGGTAATAAAGATAAAACGTAGTTCATCGTTCATCTTAGCCAGTGTTTCATATAATTCACCCTCACAATACAAGATGACGCTTGCATCTAAGCCAGAACCAATTAGACCTTCTTCTCTGACGCGTTCCAGCTCTTTACTAACCAATTCACGCGTCTCTATCACCGGCTTCCAAAACGCCAACTCATTACTTACTTCAGTATCCTCAATCGGGAAACCGTCATAAGCAGTGGCCAAAAACACTGACTCTTCACGTTCACCTGGCATTGCTGACCAAATTTCCTCGGCTGTATAACTGAGTATTGGTGCTACCCAACGCACTAATGCTTCGGCAATATGGAACATTGCCGTTTGCGATGAACGCCTTGCTAAGCTATTTTGTTGTAATGTGTATTGGCGGTCTTTAATGACATCTAAGTAAAAGCTGCCCATTTCAACAGAACAAAAGTGGTGGATACCTTGGTGAACTTGTAAAAACTGGTATTGATCATAGTGTTTCAATACGTCTTTTTGAACATCACGGGTTTTTTCAACCGCCCAACGATCTAATGGCAACATATCAGCAAACGCTACCATATCTTTTGCTGGATCAAAGTCATTTAAATTTGATAACAAATAACGTGCGGTATTTCTCAATCGACGATAAACATCAGATGCTCGTTTTAAAATCTCATCCGAGACAGTCATTTCGCCACTGTAATCATTAGCTGAAACCCAAAGGCGTAAAACATCCGCTCCAAGGGAGTTAATCACCTTTTGAGGCGCAATAACATTGCCTTTTGACTTAGACATTTTCATACCTTTCGCATCGACGGTAAAACCATGTGTCAAAACAGCCTTATAAGGTGCTTGGTCATTCATGGCAACCGATGTCAGCAAAGATGACTGAAACCAACCTCGATGTTGGTCTGACCCTTCAAGATACATATCCGCTGGAAACGTTAATGCTTCACGCCGCTCCAAAACACAGGCATGCGTTACACCAGAATCAAACCATACATCTAAAATATCATTAATTTTACTGTACTCATCCGCTTCATCACCTAGCAATGTCGAAGCATCTAAATCAAACCAGGCTTCAATACCCGACTCTTCTATAAGAACCGCCACTTGCTCAATCAAGCCAGCCGTATTGGGGTGTAATTCACCCGTTTCTTTATGCACAAACAAAGCAATCGGCACTCCCCAGTTGCGCTGACGAGAAATACACCAATCTGGCCGCCCCTCAACCATGCTATTAATACGCGCTTCACCCCATTCTGGCACCCACGAGGCTTGCTTAATCTCTGCCAGTGCCTTTTCTCGCAGATTATTTTTATCCATCGAGATAAACCACTGCGGTGTTGCTCTAAAAATGATTGGCGTTTTATGTCGCCAGCAATGTGGATAGCTGTGATTTAACACTTCTGAATGCACGAGCGTACCACGTTCTTTTAAAACGTCAATCACCTCATCATTCGCATTGAAAACATGTTTACCAGCAAACAAAGGAGTACTGACTAAAAACACGCCATTATCGCCAACAGGGTTGTCCACTGGTAACTTATATTGCTGACCAATAATATAATCGTCCTGCCCATGGCCCGGCGCAGTGTGCACTGCACCTGTGCCTGCCTCAGCCGTTACATGATGACCGACAATAATAGGAACAACACGATCATAAAACGGGTGACTCAGCGTCATATGTTCCAAATCTTTACCTTTGCAATACCCAAGCACACGGTAATCTTCAATGCCATAACGTAACATTGCATCTTTTAATAACTTTTCCGCCAAAACAAGGCGCTCATCACCGCTTTGAACCAACACATAATCAAACTCAGGATTTAATGAAACCGCTTGGTTCGCCGGTAAAGTCCACGGTGTAGTCGTCCAAATAACGACGGAGATAGGGCCCTGCCCAGGTGCATTATCACTGCTGTGGAGTTGTTGTAAAAACCTTGACTCATCATTGACCGTAAAACGCACATCAATGGCTGGTGAACGTTTATCTTCGTATTCCACTTCTGCTTCTGCTAACGCAGAGCCACAATCGGTACACCAATGCACAGGCTTTGATCCCTTATGCAAATGACCTTTTTCAATAATACGGCCTAGTGAGCGAACAATATCCGCCTCAAATTGAAAATCCATACTCAGATAAGGACGCTCCCAATCACCAAAAACACCCAGACGCACAAACTCTTCTTTCTGCATAGCTACTTGTTTGGTCGCATAGGCTCTACAGGCTTTACGAAACTCAGCTGCCGACACCTTCACGCCTGCTTTGCCGATTTTCTTTTCCACCATCAATTCAATAGGCAGGCCATGACAATCCCAACCTGGCACATAAGGCGAGTCAAAACCTTGCAGGGTTTTACTCTTTATAATCATATCCTTAAGTACTTTATTCACCGCATGACCAATATGAATAGGGCCATTTGCATATGGCGGTCCATCATGTAGGACAAATTGAGGACGACCAGCAAATTTTTCACGTATTTTCTGGTACAACCCCATTTCCTGCCAACGTTTCAACGCATTGGGTTCACGGTTAGCAAGGTTAGCCTTCATCGGAAAGCTGGTTTTTGGCAAGTTCAGTGTTGTTTTGTAATCCATGATGCTCTTAGGATGTTAATGTCTGATTAAAGTATGTTTTAGCTTGTTCAGAATCAATTAAAATTTGCTGCGTTAACTGTTCTAAATTTTCAAATTTTTTCTCTTCGCGTAATTTTTTTGCAAACGCAACGACAACGCGTTGACCATATAAGTCACCAGAAAATTCAAATAGGTGTGCTTCTAATAAAACCGCTGTTGCTTCTTCAATGGAAGGCCGCGTTCCAACGTTCGCAACCCCTTTATATACCACGCCCGATTCGAGTGTTATTGTAACGGCAAAAACACCTTTAAGCGGAGTTTTTCTATTTTTCACCCGGATGTTAGCCGTAGGAAAACCCAACTCTCGCCCTCGTTTGTGCCCATGCATAACACGACCGGACATACTAAAGCGCCTATTTAAATAAACCGCCACTTTATCTAGGCGCCCATTTTCCAACGCACGTCGAACTAATGTACTACTAACACGCTCATTTTCAATTTTAAAAGAATGGGAGCGCTGTACGGAAAAACCATATTTTTCTCCCGCGACTTTTAAATACTCAAAATTACCTTGGCGATTTTTGCCAAAACAAAAATCATCACCCACGATCAATAATTGAACATTAAGCCGTTGAACCAACATTTCTACAAACTGCTCTGCAGACATATTCGCCAACAAGTCATTAAAACGCACAAGATAAAGCGCATCTACGCCGGTTTCCGACAACTGCTCTATTTTATCTCTCGCAGTCGACACACGTGCAGGGGCTGCCTCAGCCCGAAAATATTCAATAGGTTGTGGCTCAAAACACATAACAACTGCTTGCAAGCCTAAGCTTTTCGCCTGTTCAATTAAGGCGCTCAACACCATCCGGTGTCCAACATGAACACCATCAAAATTGCCGATAGTTAACACGCTACCATTTGGAAAAGCCTGCCCATCTGGCAAGTACCTAATTAATCTCATAAATTATTTGCCCTTAAGTAACAAATGCCGAGGACGCACACCCACTAAGAACGCGGTCGTAACATACAACAAAACCACCATGAGTATTTCCAACGTTAAATGCAAAACTCGGTCAAACGCACCCCATTCATACCACTGAACTGGCGAATAATCATAGGCATAGATGACACCGACAACCAGGTTGGCAATCAACACTTTTATAACAAAACTCACCCACCCTTGTTGAGGTTTGAACGCTTCAGATTTTATCAAAATAGTAAATAACAAACCGGCATTAACAAAAGCCGCTAACGATGTTGCCAAAGCCAGGCCTGCATGTTGAAAAAAGAATACTAAGACAACACTCATTAACATATTTGAAACCACGGCAATAATACCAATTTTAACGGGCGTTTTCATATCTTGCCTCGCGGTAAAACCCGGCACCAATACCTTAACAAGGATAAAGGCAGGCAGGCCTATTGAGTAAGCCATAAGACTTAACGATGCATTATCGACATCAGTACTTGTAAACGCATCGTACTGAAACAGTGTTGCTAACATTGGCTGAGCTAGAAAAAACAAACCTGCTGCTGCTGGCAAACCAAGAAACACCACCCAACGTAAGCCTGTGTCCAGGCTTGCAGAAAAGTCTTTAGTCTTACCTGCCGCGTGGCTTTTAGATAAATTAGGTAAAATGACAGTTGCCAAGGCAATACCAAATATACCGAGCGGAAATTCCACTAAGCGATCAGAAAAATAAAGCCATGAAACACTGCCAGCCACTAAAAATGATGCCAGCAAAGTATCTACCAACAAGTTAATTTGCGTTACCGACACACCAAATAAGGCTGGTAACATTAACTTCATAATTTTCTTAACGCCTGCATGTCCACGATCAAATGACATTCTAGGCAATAAACCCAACTGTTTTAAGTAAGGAAATTGAAAGGCAAGTTGAGCGATTCCTGCCAACAAAACAGCCCACGCTAACGCCATAATTGGCCTTTCAAGCAAGGGAGACAACCAGCATATTGCCGCTAAAAATGATAAATTCAATAACACTGGCGTTACCGCAGGAATTGCAAACTTACCGTAGGTGTTTAAGACACCACCGGCCATGGCTGTCAGTGAAATAAAAAATAGATAAGGAAATGTTATCCTCAACATATCAACGGCCAACTCGTAGCGTGAGCCTGTTGAGTCAAAACCCGGGGCAAACATATAAATTAAAACTGGCGCTCCAATAACACCCAGTAACGTTATAAAAAACAACACTGTTGCCAGCGTACCTGCCGTTTTCCCAAGTAACTCTTTTAATGCCTCGGTTGATTGGGTTTCTTTATATTCCGACAGCACCGGCACAAAAGCTTGCGAAAAAGCGCCTTCAGCAAACAAGCGGCGCATAAAATTGGGGATTTTAAAGGCTACAAAAAAAGCATCTGTCCCTTCGCTTGCGCCAAAAAAACGTGCAATAACAATATCTCGTACAAAGCCTAAAACACGCGAAATCAATGTCATGCTACCAACAATCGCTGTCGATTTTATTAATGTTTTACTCAGCGTCTTTACCCTTATTTTATTAAAAAGCTTTGCCCACAGACAAAAAAACCTTCGTTTATGAAATTTGCCAGCCCCTATCTAGCGCTTAATTATAAGGGATGCATGGAGCTGGCACACCCCAGAGTGAACTTAACAGCACTTTATTATCAATAAAGCATACGTCAATTAACAAAAAACTAATTTAATATGGACATTAAGCAGAACACTCTCGACAAAGTAGACTCCAAATCCTTGCAATATCCATTGAAAGCGTGAACTCAAGCGCCAAACGAGCAAATTCATTCAAGGTTTAATCATGTATCTTGACCTCAGGCTTGACAAAGCTTGAATATTTAAGCAAAATGCGAAATCTTTTTTACATCACCAGAGGATTTACCTTGGCTAACAGTGCACAAGCGTTAAAACGCGCCAAACAATCAGAAAGAAACCGTCAAACTAACATGGCTGCGCGTACACGATTACGCACAAAAATTAAGCGTGTTGTGTATAGTGCGGAAGAAGGTAATGCTGAGGTAACAGAAGCCGCCTATCATGAAGCTGTTCCTTACATTGATGGCGCTGTCACTAAAGGCATTATCCATAAAAACAAAGCTGCTCGCCTAAAGAGCCGCCTTAATGCTCGCATTGTTAAACTTAAGCAAGCATAAGTAGTTATTAAGTTTTATAAAAAAAGCCGACCATATGGTCGGCTTTTTTATTGCCCGTAAATTGCCGGCCTATAGCAAGACCAAATTATCGCGATGAATAACTTCTGACTCACCAACATAACCAAGTAGCCGTTCAATTTCAGAACTATTGTTTTGCTTAATTTTATCTATATCAGTTGAGCTGTAATTCACTAAGCCACGGGCCAATTCTTCACCACTTTCATTAACACAAACAACTAATTCGCCCCTAGCAAACTCACCATTAACGGCAACAACTCCAATTGGCAGCAAACTCACCCCAGACCTTTTTATTGCTTGCGCAGCTCCAACATCTAGCACAACCCGACCTTTGACATCTAAATGTGCTGTTAACCACCGTTTACGCGCCGAAACAGGGGCTTCATTAGGTATTAGCAAGGTCCCTATCGCCCGACCATCAATAATACTTAAAATAACATTTTGCCTTAACCCTGGAGCAATAATAGTTGCCGTTCCAGAACGAGATGCGATTCGCGCTGCTGTTAACTTTGTTTGCATACCGCCACGCCCCAAAGTTCCAGAACCACCGCTAGCCGCTTGATCTAGAAACTCTTCATCAACACCTACTTCATTTAATAAGGCTGCAGCCGAATTGACTCTTGGATCGCTATCGAAAAAACCATCTTGGTCTGTGAGAATCATCAACAAATCTGCGCTCATTAAATTAGCAATAATAGCCGCCAGCGTATCGTTATCACCAACACGTAATTCCTCATTTGCAACCACATCATTTTCATTAATAATCGGTACGACCGAGAAATCTAACAAGGTCTTAATGGTTGCTCTGGCATTTAAATACCGCGTTCTATTTGCCAGATCATCATGTGTTAGCAAAACCTGCGCCGTTTTATAGCCTTCTGCTTGAAAGCTTTGTTCATATGCCTGAATAAGCCCCATTTGACCAACTGAAGCAGCCGCTTGAAGCTCCTGAAGCGCATGCGGGCGAGCGGACCAACCTAATCTCACCATTCCTTCTGCCACTGAACCTGATGAAACAATAATTACATCAATTCCGCGCGCTTTTAATTGGCTAATTTGCGCGACCCAATGATTAATAGCCGAACGATTTAAACCTTGACCATTATTTGTTAAAACGGCACTACCAATTTTTATAACGCAGCATTTAGCCCGTTTTAAATCGACTCTTGATTTCATTTGAATAAATTAACTATCGTCCTTTGGCTTGTCTGCTTGCTCAACTTCAAGCCTTTTTTGCTCTTCTAGGTAATCCATAATGGCATGAACCAACTGGTTTGTACCTTGCTTTCTAATGGCAGAAACATTGAAGACAGGTCCCTCCCACTTCAATTCATTAACAATCATTTGGCAATAGTTATCCACTTCATCTTCTGGTAACAAATCAATTTTATTCAAGACAAGCCAACGTGGTTTCTTTGCTAAATCACCACCCCACTTTTCAATTTCCTCTATCGCCGCTTTTGCTGCCTTTACTGGGTCAATATCTGATTCGTATGGCTCAACATCTACCACGTGCAACAATAAATTATTTCGCGCTAAATGGCGTAAAAATAAATTACCTAACCCCGCTCCTTCAGCCGCCCCTTCGATAATGCCTGGAATATCTGCAATCACAAAACTTCGTAGCTCATCTGCTCGCACTACACCTAAGCTTGGGTGCAATGTAGTAAAAGGGTAATTGGCTACCTTAGGCTGCGCCGATGAAATTGCCCGAATTAGGCTCGACTTACCTGCATTTGGCAAACCGAGTGTTCCAACATCTGCCAATACTTTTAACTCAAGCCGTAAAACACGTTGCTCACCTTCTGTCCCATTTGAAAACTGTCGAGGAGCTCTGTTTGTACTACTTTTATAACGCGTATTCCCAAGCCCATGAAAACCACCCGATGCAACAAGCAATTTTTGACCTTCTTCGGTGACATCCCCAATTAGCTCGTCTGTGCCATCGTCGTAAACAATAGTCCCCAGTGGAACCGGCACTATTAAGTCTTCGCCACCCTTTCCAGTACAGTTACGACTTTGACCTCGCTCACCATGTTCCGCCCTAATTAAGCGATTAAAGCGCATATCGATTAGCGTATTGAGTGCCTCGGTACCTTGCAAGTAAACACTTCCACCATCACCGCCATCACCACCATCTGGACCGCCAAATGGGATATATTTTTCACGTCGAAAACTGACATGGCCTTTACCGCCATTACCTGCTTCAACTCTAACGGTCGCTTCGTCTACGAATTTCATGGTTTATGTCTCAATGTTTTATCTTATTTGCCGCTTACTTTGACTTAATCTTTTAACGCAATAAAAAACCCTGTCTTAGACAGGGTTTTTTTAATACGTACCTGCCGCTATAACCGCAGCGCACTGTTTATACTAAACAGTTTCGATACGAATATATTTTTTACGCTTTGGGCCTTTAACTTCAAATACAACTTTACCTTCTTCTGTCGCAAATAATGTGTGATCTTTGCCCATGCCTACATTTTCACCTGCATGAAAACGTGTTCCTCTTTGACGAACTAAAATATTTCCCGCCAGAACACTTTGACCACCATACCGCTTAACGCCAAGTCGTTTCGACTCCGAATCGCGACCGTTTCTAGTACTACCGCCTGCTTTCTTATGTGCCATGAATCTGTCCTTTGTTTAATTAAGCCGAAATACCAGTAATGAGTACTTCAGTGTAATACTGACGATGACCCATCTTTTTCATATGGTGTTTTCTACGTTTGAATTTAATAATATTCACTTTTTTGTGACGACCTTGAGATTTGACTGTTGCCGTCACCGTTGCGCCATCAATATTTGGTGTGCCAATTTTCAGGCCTGCTTCACCATTTACTAATAAAACTGAATCGAACGTAACTTCGTTACCTTCTTCAACGTCTAACTTTTCGATCTTAAGGAAATCACCCTCGGCGACTTTATATTGTTTACCGCCTGTTTGAATTACCGCGTACATTGTCTAGAGACTCCCTAGTGTTGTGGGTGGTTTTAAAAAGAGGCGAATTTTATCCTTTAGTGGGCGGTTGGTCAATCCCAAATAAACAAGGAAAAGCATTTTCTTATCTGCTTTTAAGCGTCAATACTTGGTATTATACGCTATTGATTTAAATTACCTTACCTTAATTCTCAAAAATGAGCAGCACAAACGCATCCTCAGCAACGCCTAAAATAGACTTTAAAGCAATTCAACAGCTCATGGCCCCAGCCATGAATCAAGTCGACAAGCAAATTTTGCAAGAACTAAACTCGGATGTTGTTCTGATCAATCAAATTGGTTTTCATATTGTTAATAGTGGCGGCAAACGTTTAAGACCCATGCTCGTTGCACTATCAGCTTGTGCGTTAGGTTACGAAGGGAAAGATCATATTATACTGGCCGCCGTTATTGAGTTTATTCACACCGCCACCCTCTTGCATGACGATGTCGTTGATGAATCGGATAAACGCCGTGGTGACGATACCGCCAATGCTATTTGGGGTAATGCAGCCAGTGTTCTAGTTGGTGATTTTTTACATTCACGCTCATTCGAAATGATGGTCAGTGTCAGTAACATGCGCGTTATGGATATTTTATCTCACGCCACCAATGCCATTGCCGAAGGTGAAGTTTTACAATTACTTAATATTAATAACCCCGATACAAATGAGCTTCAATACCTTGAAGTTATTAGAAGAAAAACCGCCAAACTTTTTCAAGCCAGCACTCAACTAGGTGCTGTACTTGCAAACAAAGGTGAGGACACTGAAAAAGCGTTATCGGCATATGGCCTTCATTTGGGCAACGCTTTTCAAATTATGGATGACATGCTCGATTACACTGCCGACGCAGAGAAACTGGGTAAAAACCTGGGTGATGATTTAGCCGAAGGCAAACCAACATTACCGTTAATCCATGCCATGGCGACTGGAACAAAAGAACAAGCCGACTTTATTAAGAAAACAATTAAAGAAGGTAATCGCACCGCTCATATGGATATCCTCTCGATTATAAAATCTACAGGGTCGTTAGCCTACACTGCCGAGTTCGCAGACAAAGAGGCACAAAAAGCTATTGATGCATTACGCGATATTGCTGATAACGACTACAAACTCGCGATGGAGCAACTGGCCCTATTTTCTATTCAACGCTCCTACTAGCAGTAGACGCGCTGAGGTTAATTTAAAACGACAATTTAAAATATCGCAACGCCAGTTGCACCGCACTATTAGCCATTAATATTTGATATAATTTCCTTTCAACCCTAAAAAAAATACAGGTATCTTTTATATGAGTGTAGAGCAACACGATCAATATTTAGCTGAGTGGGAAAGCCGCCAAGAAATTGCTGAAAGCATGATCCCTATCATCGGTAAGATGTACCGTGCCAATGGCGTCGTTCTTAAGATTTACGGAAGAACGCTCATTAACGCTTCACCGGTCACCCTACTTAAATTGCACCGTTATGTTCGCCAATTTGAAAAAGTGGAGCTCTCCATCCACGATAGCTTCAAAGTACTAACCGCATTAGAAAAAATGAAATTAGGACCTGTCCGTATTGACCTAGGACTGTTAGCGGTTCAATTTAATAACGACACTAGTGGATTAGGCATTGAGGACTTCCTTGCTGAAAAACTAGGCGAAGGCATCCGTCAGGTCCACGAACAATCCACCTCTGAACCAAGAGACGTGGTTTTGTACGGCTTCGGTCGCATCGGTCGCTTGTTAGCACGCCTACTTATAGAACGCACCGGCTCTGGAAATAAAATGCGCCTACGTGCCATTGTTGTTCGCAAAGGCGGCGACAATGATTTACAAAAACGCGCCAGCTTGTTGCGCCGTGATTCTACACATGGCTCGTTCAAAGGCACCATTAAGGTCGATGAAGAAAAAAACACCATCATGGCCAATGGTAATTTAATTCAAGTCATCTATGCGAGCCATCCAAAAGAAATCGATTACACTCAATATGGCATCAATGATGCGCTGATTGTCGACAACACGGGCATTCGTCGCGATGAAGCAGAACTGAGTGAACACTTCTTATCAAAAGGCGCTAGTAAAGTGCTATTAACCGCTCCCGGTAAAGACGTTAAGAACATTGTTTTTGGTGTCAATACAACTGACATCAAGCCAGAAGACAAAATTATTTCTGCGGCCAGCTGTACCACTAATGCTATCACACCTACCTTGAAGGCAATCAATGATGAGTTTGGCATTATTAAAGGCCATGTTGAAACGGTTCATTCGTACACCAACGATCAAAATTTAATCGACAATTATCATAAAGGTGAAAGACGTGGGCGTGCTGCCGCCTTAAATATGGTGCTAACTGAAACAGGTGCCGCCAAGGCTGTTTCAAAAGCATTGCCTGAACTTGAAGGCAAATTAACCGGTAATGCGATTCGTGTCCCAACACCCAACGTTTCTATGGCTATTTTGAATCTTAATTTAGAAAAGGAAACCGATAAACGGACACTAAATAACTTCCTACGTGAAACGGCTCTTCACTCGCCTATGCGCGAGCAAATTGATTTCACTACGTCTACTGAAGTCGTTTCAACTGATTTAGTGGGCGCTCGAAAAGCCTGCACCATTGACTCAAAAGCAACCATTGCCACAGGTGATTCCTGCGTTCTTTACCTTTGGTATGACAATGAGTTTGGTTATAGCTGCCAAGTGGTTCGCGTGATGCAAAAAATGGTTGGCTTAGACTTTCCATCATTGCCACACTAAGTAAGTCGCTTTTAACCATATCGTATAAAAAAGCCCGCATTTTAGCGGGCTTTTTTATACCTAGAAATACCGATTATTGACTAGGGCGATTCGCGATAAGGTCATCGACGACTGATGGATCAGCCAAGGTCGATGTATCGCCTAATTCATCAATCAAGTTTTCAGAAATTTTACGTAAAATTCTACGCATAATTTTACCTGAGCGTGTTTTAGGTAAGCCTGGCGCCCATTGAATAACATCAGGCGAGGCTATTGGCCCTATCTCTTTACGCACATGGTTCACTAACTCTTGACGTAATTCATCCGTTGCTTCGACCCCATCCATCAAGGTCACAAAAGTATAAATACCTTGCCCCTTTATATCATGAGGATAACCAATAACCGCCGCCTCAGCCACTGCTGGATGAAGCACTAAGGCGCTCTCAACTTCTGCGGTACCCATCCTGTGACCAGACACATTAATCACATCATCAACCCTACCGGTAATCCAATAATCTCCATCTTTATCTCGTCGTGCACCATCACCAGGAAAATACATCCCAGGATAATTCGCAAAATAAGCATCAATATAACGCTGATGATCACCAAACAATGTTCTAAACATCCCAGGCCATGGTTTTTTAATCACTAAAATCCCTTCGGCAGGATTTCCCGTTACTTCATTACCTTCGTTATCTACCAAACCAAACTCTATACCAAAGAAAGGCTGCATCGCCGAACCGGCTTTCAGGTCAGTCGCTCCTGGAAGGGGTGTCATTAAAATCCCGCCCGTTTCTGTTTGCCACCAAGTATCCACAATCGGGCAACGACCACCGCCAATCACCTTGTGATACCACTCCCAAGCTTCTGGGTTAATCGGCTCACCCACACTACCCAGAACTCTTAGACTACTTAAGTCGCAAGTCTTTACATAATCATCACCTTTAGCCATCAAGGCACGAATAGCCGTAGGTGCCGTGTAAAAAATATTAACTTTATGCTTTTCCACCACTTTCCAAAAGCGCGAAGCATCAGGATAAGTTGGCACGCCTTCAAACATCAACGTTTGCGCACCATTCGCTAATGGCCCATAAACAATGTATGTATGCCCCGTTACCCAGCCTACATCCGCTGTACACCAGTAAACATCCCCATCGTGATAGTCAAAAACATATTTGTGCGACACCGCAGCATGTAGCAAATAGCCACCCGTCGTATGTAAAACACCTTTTGGTTTGCCTGTTGAGCCCGATGTATAAAGGATAAACAAGGGATCTTCAGAGTCCATTTCTTCAGCTGGGCAATCATCTGACGCATTCTCAAGTAAATCGTGATACCAAACATCTCGACCATCTGTCCAATCTATACTGCCACCTGTACGTTGAACCACCACCACTGATTTTACTGAAGGGCAACTTTTTAAGGCTTGATCCGCATTAGCCTTTAACGGTACTGCTTTACCTCCACGAACACTTTCATCGGCGACAATAATTACCGCCGCTTCTGAATCAAGAAGCCTATCTTTTAACGCATCAGGGGAAAAACCACCAAAAACAACTAGATGAACCGCACCAATTCTTGCGCACGCAAGCATTGCAATGGCAGCTTCAGCAACCATTGGCATATAAATACAAACACGGTCACCTTTTTTTACACCCTCGGCTTTTAAACCATTAGCAAAGCGACACACCTCCGCATGAAGCTCTTTATAAGTATATGTTTTGTCGACTGCCGGATCATCACTTTCCCAAATAATAGCTGGCTGATCGCCACGCGTTTCAAGATGCCGATCCAAGCAATTCACACTTACATTGAGCTTGCCTCCAGTAAACCATTTAACCTCACCTTTTGGAAAATCATGCTCTACTGTTACATCCCATGGCTTTGACCAAGTTAAAAACTCTCTCGCTTTTTCATCCCAAAAACCCTTAGTATCTTCAATTGAGCGTTGATACTCAGCTTCATATACTTCCTTATTAATATGCGCATGATCAGCTACCGCTTTGGGTACTTTGTGTATATGAACGTCCGACATTCCTTCTCCTCTAATTTGTCTAATCTAAATAAATAAAAGCCATCTAAAAGTGACTTTATCTAATCGTTTAATGCATAAATAAACCACCATTCATGCTCAAGTCTGAACCTGTTGTATAAGCCGCTAAGTCACTGGCCAAAAAGGATACTCCATGTGCGACCTCTTCCGGCTGACATAAACGGCCAGTCGGGATATTACTCTCAATCATCTTACGTACTTCATCATCAATGGCCATCACCATTGGCGTTGCCACATACCCTGGTGAAATAGTATTAACAGTAACGCCTTTACGCGCTGTTTCACGTGCTAACGCTTTAGTGAAGCCATGCACCCCAGCCTTAGCCGCTGAGTAATTCACTTGGCCTATTTGACCCAACTGACCATTTACCGAGGACACATTAATTATACGACCAAAACCACGTTCGACCATCCCTTCAAAAACTTGACGTGTCATATTGAATACACTATTCAAATCAGTATCAATCACTGCATCCCAGTTTTCTCTAGGCATTTTTTTAAACATGCCATCCTTAGTAATACCGGCATTATTAACTAAAATATCAATAGGGCCGACGTTATTTTCAACCCATTGAATGGCGTCACCACATGCTTCAAAATCAGTCACGGGACAATGAACAATTTCAATATCAAAGCCGGCTTCTTTTTGAGCCAACTGCCAAGCCTGTGCTTTTTCCCTGTTATTGTACGCTGCCACCACCTTATAACCATCTTTTACAAACCGTTGACATACTGCTTCACCAATACCTCCTGTACCGCCTGTAACCAATGCAACTCGTTGACTCATTTGATTTCCTCTTTGAGATTGTATGTTGAATTTTAAATAAAATAACGTAACCCTACTCCATGAAGCCCTTTATTGAGCCTTGATGCCCTAGCCATTTAAATATAGCTTACTTGATACTGCCAAAATAATCGTTTATTTACAAGAGAAATAGCCCCTGAGGAAGCGCTAGTTCCCATGCATTTTCAAAGCCATGTAAAATGAACCTTGTTTTCATCAATTCACTAATAATTCTTTAATTTTTAAGCTAGAATTGATCAAATAGCTTTTGCTCATTCGACAGACATTTTATATATGCCCGAATCAACTGATCATCGAAAATTCAGCCGCTCAACCACCGAGTGCAATATGGTATTTACTCACCCCAGCACCGGAGCTAAGGGCACTGCCATCAGTCTCAACTTAAGTGCTGCCGGCATTCTGTTTAAAACCCATGAAAAGTTAACCCAAGGTTGCTCCCTTGAGATTTCGGTCCAATCTGTTAACCCAAACACCCCCCCATTAAATGCTATCGTTGAAATCAATCGTGTTACGCCGATTGAGGATAACCTCTATGAGATAGCGGCCACCATCGAAGGCATTAAAGGCGTTTAATAGTCAACTCCACAGGATTAAATGTGTACCGTATTACCAAAAATTTAAGTTTCTGTTATGGCCATCGATTGATGAACCACCCAGGCAAGTGTCGCCACTTACATGGTCACTCTGCGCGTGTAGAGATTACACTCGAGTCAGAACAGCTCAATGAGCAAGGCATGGTTTGTGATTTCGCCGACATCAAACAATTCGCCGGCCAATGGATTAATGAAACGCTGGATCACAATATGCTTTTGCATAAAAATGACCCTGTTCTGCCTCTTCTTCAAGAAGCAGGAGAAAGATTAATGGTAGTAGATGAGCATCCTACAGCAGAGTTTCTTGCAAAACTTATCTATGACTACGTTTCTAAAGGCGGATTTCCAGTCACCAAGGTATCTGTTTGGGAAACCGATAGTTCCAGTGCCAGCTACTCACCAGCTTAATGCTAAACCTTGTTCGGCCGATTAATAAGTCTTTTTGTTTACAAGTCCTTTGTGAAGAAAATTACACCCGATTATCACGCTTAATACCCAAAATAACCGAAGGTGATTTCAACAGTATCGCCGTTGATTCACAGGTGATTGCAACCGGCCCCTTTACTTATACTGTGTATTTTCAGCATGCCCACACAAGTAAGGAAGCAACTAAATCGCGGTTTAAATGCCGTGTTTATTTAGACACAAAATCAGTCGAAGTCATTCATATCGATGAACACGTAAGCTCTGGTCAACAACAAAATCTGTCACCAAAAGAGATATTAAATAACAAATGGGCTATAAATTATTTCTTTGAAAAATGGCTAACGTTTTTATTATCCTTTGCTGACGAACACTCCCGCCAACAAACCATTAACGCGTAAACAAACCGCTAGGGTTTCCTGCTAAGCTTAAATACAACCGGGCTCAACAGCAATAAAGCTATTAAGTTTGGAATAGCCATCAAGCCGTTTAACACATCGGCCAGCAACCAAAGAAAATCTAACTCCATTACTGCACCAAGTGGTACCGCCAACACCCATGCAATTCTATACCAAGGAATAACAGCCACACCTAAAATATATTCCGCACATCGTTCACCGTAATAGCTCCACCCTAACAGGGTTGTCAGAGCAAAAACGGCTAAACCAAAACTCACAACATACTCTCCATAGCCGGGAAGCCCCATTTTAAATGCATAGGCAGACAACGATGCGCCGGTTTCACCACTACTCCAACTACCCGTTAAAATAATCACTAGGGCGGTCATTGTGCAAATAATAATGGTATCAATAAAGGTACCCAGCATAGCAATTTTGCCTTGCCGTACCGGGTTATTAGTTTGTGCTGCCGCATGAGCAATAGGTGCTGTTCCAAGGCCAGCTTCATTGGAAAAAACACCCCTTGCAACACCAAACCTAATAGCTGCCATTAGCCCCGCACCTGCAAAGCCACCCACGGCTGCCGTGCCTGTAAAAGCATCATTAACGATCAACTGAAGTGCTTTTGGCACTGCGTCAAGGTGTTGAATAATAATAATACCCGCAGCCGTTAGATAAGCGATGCCCATCATCGGCACCAGTTTAGAGGCCACATGACCAATACGTTTAATGCCGCCAACCAAAACAATATAAACAACAACCCCCATCACCAAACCAGTTTGCCAAGCCGGCACCCCTAATGTACTACTTAATGCATCGGCTACTGAGTTTGCTTGAATAGTATTACCAATGCCAAACGCAGCCACGGCACCCAATAAAGAGAACAGAAAGCCTAACCAGTGCCATTGTTCAGCCAAACCATTCTTGATGTAATACATCGGACCACCAACATAGGCACCGCGCTCATCCACTTCCCGGTATTTAACCGCAAGTACAGCTTCAGCGTATTTAGTCGCCATTCCTACCAAAGCTGTTAACCACATCCAAAAAACTGCGCCTGGACCACCTAAAAAAATCGCTGTTGCCACCCCAGCAATATTTCCAGTTCCAATAGTGGCCGCTAATGAGGTCATCAAGGCATTAAACGGGCTGATCTCTCCTGCTTCAGACTGATTACTAACACGGCCTCGCCACAGTAATGAAAAAGCAGCCGGCAATTGGCGAATCGGCAAAAAGAGCAAGCCCAGCATTAAATAAAGCCCCGTTCCTAGCAATAAAGCTAAAATCACCGGTCCCCAGACAAAACTACTCATTGAGCTCAGTAACTGCGTTAATGTTTCCATACGTTTTATTTTAGAATTAGTTGTGTTATTTGAACTAACAGCCAATTAAGTATAAACACTCGACTAGCTTAAGTTTAACTGCATTTAAAGTAGCCAGTGCGTATTAAAGCTCGGTCAGCCTCATTTACTCAGCTCAACTTATCTTAATGGCCTTGTACCCTTTCAAACGCCCTTCACTTAGTCAACGCTCTACAGAATGAAGATACTCATATCTGCCCATGCGCTAGCACTCAATATGTAGCATAATGTGATCGTTAACACAGAAAACCGCTAGTATACGTCTTAAATTTGCAAAACAGAAAAACTAGCCTCTCGTTATTTGCGGCTGTTGACAGCTCTACGAGATACACCTCTGTGCTGGCACATTATAAAAAATAGAATTTTCTCAAATTATCATTATTAGTCGCTATGGACCTTTTAAACACATTCTTTAACTCTGAAAAACTGAGTGACGAAGCCATGTACTTCTTTGAAATGCATGGTTTTTTAACCAGCCTAGTTGTACAACCTGGCAGCTTGTCACAGCAACAAATTCTATCCGAAATATTGGCAGATAATGACGCCAACGCCTCTATTGAAAAAGCCATTTTTGATTTACAAAAAAATATTGAACAAGCCTTATTAAATGGTGAGTTTCCAACGATGATTGGCGAGTCTGAAGAACCTGATGAAGACTTTCTCACCCTATGGTCGTCTGGTTTTATGCAGGGTGTCTTTATGCATGAGGATCTGTGGTTTAACTCTCAGCCAGAAGACATTGCCGAACTCACGCTACCGATTCTAGCGTGCTCTGAGTTACTCGATGATGAAATAGATGAGATCACCCAAAATGACGATCTACTCGACGATATGGCTGAAAAAATCCCTGATTGTGTGATTGATTTATACCTTTTATTTAATAGCCCAGAAGGTACATAACGCGACTTTGCACACTGATACTTTTTTACAACATGCACTGGTAAGAGACCTCGCTTGGGTCATTGTCAATCCGCCTATTATTCAAGGACTCAAGCAGCACCAGTATTGGACCGAGTCAAGCGATTGGCAGCAAGCCTATCAGGCCTTTAAAGCCCCGCTTAAAAAATTGGATGCAAACCCCGCCGAACTGGTTGAGTTATTAGCCAAGCAAAAGGACTATCGATTAGGCCACCGTTTTGAAACATTGTTGACATACTGGTTTAATCATAGCCATCGCTACGAAATATTAGCCCAGAACCTTCAAATACAAGATACCAACAAAACCATTGGCGAGTTTGATTTCATTATCAAGGATCATGCAAGAGATAAAGTCCAACACTGGGAAGTCGCGTGTAAATTTTACCTGGGTATAAACGATACCGCTTTTACTCAATCATGGGTGGGGCCTATGTTAAAAGACCGTTTAGACCTCAAGTACGACTCCATGCAATCACGACAAAGCAAATTATCTGAACATCCCGCAGCAAAGCAACAACTTCAGCAACTAGGCCTTACCATAGACGAACATATTGGCCTAATGAAGGGCCGCTTGTTTCACCCCATACAATCTACTGAGCCCGCACACCCTTCACTTGTTGCAAGCGACCATCAACACGCACAATGGGCACGTTTAGAGCACTTTGTAAAGCACTTCCAATCATCTAGATATCAATGGCAAGTCTTAAAGAAAGACCGATGGATGGCCTCTCAATTGTACTGCCCTGATAATAGCTACCTCGACACGGACAGCATCGCTCAGTATTTTTTAGATCGCTCACAAGCATCACCATTATGCTTGGCTGGTTTTTTACCCGAGACATCAAAAGGGCATGAAATTAAACGTATTTTTTTAGTCGCAAAAGACTGGGCGAAAGAATCCAATTTCAACGATAATACAAATTCTTATTAACTTTAAATCAACAGAGACTTTCTTTGAATAACCTCTCAGACCAACCGATAGAAACAATTAATATTAACGGCTGTGAAGTCACGTTGCTCGGCACCGCTCATGTATCTAAAGCCAGTGCTGACGCAGTACACAGCCTACTTTCATCAGACCATTATGAGGCTGTTGCGATAGAGCTCTGCCCTAGTCGCTACAATGCGTTGATTGACCCTGACAACCTGGCTCAGATGGATTTATTTAATGTGATCAAAAGTGGTAAAGCTGCAATGGTCGCTGCCAGCTTGGCATTAGGTGCTTTTCAGCAAAAAATGGCTGATGAAATGGGTATTGAACCTGGTGCTGAAATGAAAATGGCCGCTGAACTGGCACAACAATCACACAAACCTGTTTTACTAATTGATCGTGACGTTGGCATCACCTTAAAACGCGTCTATCGAAATGTCCCTTGGTGGAAACGCATGGAGCTATTTTCTGGTCTCTTTGCAAGCCTTATGTTTTCAGAAAAAGTCAGCGAGGAAGACATAGAAAAATTGAAAGAAGGGGATGTTTTAGAGGCAACCTTTTCACAATTTGCCGAATCATCAAACGAAATTTATATGCCACTGGTTAATGAACGTGACCAGTACATGGCCCATCGTTTATTCAATGATGCCCATTCTGGTCAATATAAAACTATTCTCGCCGTTATTGGTGCTGGGCATTTAAAGGGCATCAAAGGCTACCTTGAGTCTCAGCTCCAAAACACCAAAAGCATTGAAGAGCTTGAAAGTATTCCTGCTGCTAGCCGCTGGCCTAAGTTGATTCCTTGGCTGATTGTTGCTTTAATTTTTATTGGTTTTAGTATCGGCTTTAATCGAGCACCCGAGCTTGGTTGGCAACTAGTTATCGAATGGGTTGTTATTAATGGTGGCTTGTCCGCCCTTGGAGTCATATTAGCGGGTGCACACCCTATCACTATTATCACCGCTTTTTTGGCGGCGCCACTCACATCACTTAATCCGACCGTTGGGGCTGGCATGGTAACGGCTGCCACCGAAGCCTGGCTAAGAAAACCTCGTGTTGGAGATTTCTCTACGCTAAAGTCAGATACAGTGACTATTCGTGGTTGGTGGAAAAACCGTGTTTCTCGTACCCTGCTAGTGTTTTTATTCAGCACCATTGGCTCTGCAGCGGGCACCTATATTGCGGGGTTCAGAATTTTCGAGCAACTCAGTTAAGTTAAATTATGCTTCGACTAAACCGTGAACATTTTTACGCACTTGCTGACTCATTACCAAACCGGCATCGTCAACAATTGAATCAAGCACCTCACCGTACATTAACTTTCCGTTATCGTTCAGCCAAATAATACCTTGGTTATAAAGCATTTCAATAAAGCCTTTAAATAACACTTTATCGAAAAACTCTGGGGAATTTAGGCCATTAAGTTCAGAAAGCCTTTGTGCTGTTTCGCCACAGTTTTTTTCAAGCTCAAAACGCGTAAAGTGGCCTACCCCATTCTTCTTCAACAATAACACCGTTAAATAGAAACGCTCCAAACTCAATAGCACCCCACGTGATAAAAAGCCGATTGTTTGGTGATGACTTTTATTCACCGAAAATGTGTCCGCCGATTGGTTGATTAAGCCTTGGTCAACCAAACAAGCAATCACCTTATTTGCTGTGTACGTAATTTGTCTATTAGTCCAATGCATAGAAAGCTCATCTTTCAAGAAGGGATACACCAACCTAAACCAATGAACAACTTGTTTCTTTTTTAACGACTGATGGCTTAAGAAGCAACAAGCAACAAAGGAAGGTAGGACAAATAAGTGCACGATATTGTTTCTAAAATATGTCATCAAAACAGCATCGCTACCTTCTACATACAAGCGTTCACCTGACTCGCCAACACCTCTTTTAACAATGCCAAACTCTTCACCATAGGCAATAATTTCTTTGGCGTTTAATTCAATACGTGTGACGTCTTTTGAATAGGGCGCTGCGTCAAGTAAAGCCAAGTATAAGTCCAATTGTGTCATTAAGTCTGCTTCACTCATCGACTGCTCTGGCGTGTTTAACAAGGCCATCGCCAATAAGCCTACGCAATTAACATGCGTTGCTTCATTAATACCAGACATAATCTGTGTACCTAATTTACTGACAACTGCATTAACCAGTTCTTTATTATCAGCACAATCCTCTCGACGCCACTGCGGCCGTTCCGCTTCAATTAATTTATCTAAATAAATAGGCGAACCAAAATTCACATGTACTTGGCCAAAGTGATCTTTTAAGGCTTTAAATGAACGTAATACCCCCATAACTGATTCAGACTTTTTCGGCTTGCCGCTTAATTCATTAACATATGTTTCACCTTCAACCAGTTTTTCATACGCAAAATTAACCGGAATAAAGACAACCGACCGTTTATGATCTCTAAGGTAACTTCGAACACTCATCGCTAACAAGCCTGGTTTTGCTTTGAGTTTACGCCCCGTTCGGCTGCGTCCCCCTTCGACAAAATACTCAACCGCCGTACCACGATTAGCTAAATACCCCATATACGCCTCAAATACCGAGCCATATAAAACATTTCCTTTGAACGTTCTACGCAAGAAAAAAGCACCACAACGCCTAATCCATGGCCCAGCAATTGGTATATTCAAGTTAATACCTGCCGCGACATGTGGTACGGCCAAACCACGGGTATACAAGGTATAAGATAAGACCAAATAATCCATATGACTTTGATGGCTTGGTACGTAAATGATCTGATGTTTACGTGACAATCGCTCAACACGGGCAAAATGGTGCAAAACAATACCATCGTACAGTTTATTCCACAGCCAACCTAGTACCTTTTCAAGCACCATAGCCGCCCGAATATTAATCACCGCAGCAATTTCAATGGCATACGCTTTCGCTTGTTTTTCTGCCTCATTTTTCGATAACTTCTTGCGCTTTATTTCCCGCTGTATAGCTTGCTGAACAATTTGGGTTTTCAGTAAATCTTCCGCTATTTTCTTGGGTGATAGTTGGTCAGGGCCAATCGTGATTAGACGCGTTCTAGCAAAGTGCACCCGCAACACACGTGTTAGTTTTCTAGTGGTATAGGGTACACTTGGTTTCCCCGCATTAAGCTGCTTTAACGAAACCGGGTCGCCAAACCGTAATAGCGTAGTACGCCCATTGAATAATATTGAAAGCGCTCGTGAAAGAAGATTAGATTTAACCCCCTCATCGGTAAATAAACTGCTCCAAAAACCATCTGATTTTCGAGGACCACGGCCCCAAAAAATGGAAACCGGAACGATTAAAATATCGTCATTGGAGGATTGTGCTGCATCGATTAATCTAGCCAAGCGTGCTGGTGCAGGATCTGCTTTACGTTCTTTTAGGCTTTCTAATGAAAATAGCGCCTCAGACTCGACCGCTGACTCTACTTCTATGCCATTGGAAGGCAGCGGCAGGCCCAGATTCTTACAAGTTTGTTCCAGCACAATTTGTTTTGAACAAGCATCACTGAAGGTGACATAACAAACCTTTTGATTTTTAAGTGATGCCAGCCATTTTTCACCTTTCGGCAATACTGTTGCTTTAACCCAAAAAGATAACAACCAACGCAGCAAAAAAGGACCCATCACGATTGTTTACTTGCTGACATGGCTGGAAAAATAACCGGTTGAAACTCATTTGTTACTTTAGCTTCTGTGGTTTGCGACAAGGTTTCAAAGTCAAACAACTGCCTATCCAACAGTTGTGAAGGCTTTATATTTTTCATACTATTGAAAATAGTTTCCACTCTACCAGGAAAATCTTTATCCCATTGAGTCAACATATTCTTCATTTGTACGCGCTGTAAATTTTCTTGTGAACCACATAAGTTACACGGAATAATCGGGTAGCCCTTAAGCTCGGCAAACTCAGCGATATCCTTCTCTCTTGAGTAAGCTAAGGGGCGAATAACAATATGCTTAGCATTATCACTTTTAAGTTTTGCGGGCATTGCCTTTAATTGACCACCATAAAACATATTCAGAAAAAACGTTTCAATAATGTCATCACGGTGATGTCCCAAGGCAATTTTATTAAAACCATTATCTTCCGCGTACGCATACAAGGCCCCTCTACGCATTCTTGAACATAAGCCACAAGTCGTTTTACCTTCGGGAATAACACGGGTTACAACGCTATACGTATCTTGTTCAATCACATGGTATGGCACGCCTATCGATTGTAAATACTCAGGCAAAACATGCTCGGGGAAACCGGGTTGTTTTTGATCAAGATTAACTGCCAATATTTCAAAATTAATGGGTGCACTATTACGCAAATTAAGCAGAATATCCAGCATCGTATAAGAGTCTTTACCGCCGGACAAACAGACCATAATCCGGTCACCGTCTTCCACCATATTATAATCGGCAATCGCTTGCCCCATTTCGCGTCTCAAACGTTTTTGAAGTTTGTTATAGCGTGTTTTAGTTTTATCTAGTGTGCTCATTTGCGCATTTTAACAGAGAATATCCACACGCTTTAAGTAGATGCATGTCTGCTTGCAAAGTGCTATAACAATAAAAAACAACAACAGGTCTTATATATGTCTACTATTAATCTTCAAGATCGTGCGATGGGTGCCATTATGGGCGCATATATCGGCGATGCCTTAGGTCTAGGTCCGCATTGGTTTTATGATCTTAATGAGCAATATCGACTCTATGGCGACTGGATAAACGACTACACAGATCCTCAACCAGACCGTTATCACGCCGGCATGAAAGCTGGCCAGCAATCACAGTCGGGGCTGATCTTAAATATGCAGATTGACTCTATACTCACTGATGGAGAGTACAACGAAGAAGATTTTTGTCGACGCCTAGATACTGAATTGTTTCCGGAACTTGATGGAACCGCCAATGTCGGCCCCGGTGGTTTTACTAGCCAATCCATCCGTGAAGCTTGGGTATTGCGCACGCAACATAATAAGCCTTGGGGTGAAGTAGCTGGCTTCACCGATAACACTGAAGCCGCTGAAAGGGTCTTGGCCTTAGCGGTACGTTATGCAACAAAACCACAAGAATTAGCTCGTAACGTATCAAGCAATACACTGCTCACCCAGTGTGACGAAACCATTAATGCCATGACCGTTGCTTATTCTGCTGTCCTTGGTATGTTAGTCCAAGGGCACCCACTAGATGAAGATTTATCTAGTAAATTAATGCAATTAGTTGCCGATCACCAGCTTCCCTTTCACGCAATGAGCATACCGGGGAGCAAACCGTCGGGGGCTGGCACGTTTGCATCGCCAGATGCTTTACTAACCCCATCGAGTATTGCTCGCGCTGCGCACGAAAACCTAATTCAACCTGCATGGAAAGTCTCTATTGTCTATGGTATGCCATGTGCTGTTTACCATCAATTCCCAGCCTGTTATTACTTAGCTGCGCGTTATTCAGATGATTTTGAAAGTGCCGTCTTACACGCCATAAACGGTGGTGGGCAAAATATGGCGCGAGCCATGTTAACCGGTGCCCTTGTTGGGGCACAGGTAGGCATTCAAAACATTCCAAAACGCTTTATTGATGGGCTGGAAGACTCAGACAAATTGCTTAATAGAGCAGAAAAATTAGCGGCCCTAATACACTAAACCGATGGCACTTACTAATGCACCCAGCTGGAAACCTTTTTTAGATGACGAGCTAAACCAACCGTATATGCTAGTCCTTAAGGAGTTTCTGCGCATAGAAAAAAACGATGGCAAAACTATCTACCCTCATTCTGCCAACTGGTTTCACGCATTGGAGGCCTGCCCTTTAAACGACGTAAAAGTTGTTATCTTGGGCCAAGACCCCTATCATCAGCCGCACCAAGCACACGGTCTGTGCTTTTCGGTTCAGCCAGATGTCAAAATACCACCATCACTGTTAAATATTTATAAGGAATTACACGCCGACTTAGGTATTCCTTATGCCTTACATGGCTGTTTAGAGAGCTGGGCAAAACAAGGTGTTTTATTACTAAATAGTGTCCTCACCGTTGAGTACGACAAGCCTAACGCTCACCAAGGAAAAGGCTGGGAAACATTTACAGACAAAATCATTCATACGGTTGCTGAACAAAACGAACACGTTGTGTTTCTACTTTGGGGCAATTACGCACAAAAAAAAGGGGCTTTCATCGATGAGCAGCAGCACCTTGTTTTAAAAGCCCCACACCCGTCACCATTATCAGCCCACCGTGGTTTTTTAGGTTGTCGGCACTTTAGTCAAACCAACCATTACCTGCAACAACATAATATCCCCCCTATTCATTGGGAATTGCCAAAACTAGCGGCACCTGTTAGTTAATACCAACCCACAAACCATCAACAAAAAAACATTATCTGCTAGCATTTATAAAAGCGTATTTATTTTTTAAAATGCTAATGCTTCTCTAACTTTCAATAAAAACAATAAGGCATTAAAAATGTTAAACAAAGATCAGCTACTTGAACCACTGATGAGTCAATTGGTAACCCCCGCGTTTGTACTCGACGCTAATGGCAAAGTGCTGATATGGAATAAAGCCTGTGAACGCTTAACCAATGTTAAAGCCGACCAAGTGCTCGGCACTAACCGCCATTGGCAAGCTTTTTATGATCATAAAAGAGACTGTTTAGCTGACTTGCTGGTCAACGGTAACGTCGATAAACTCAAAGCCCTATACTCTTATCACTCAGACAACAACCACTTCGGCGTCCATGCTCAAAATTGGTGTCAAATACCTAATGTTCCTGGCCACTTCTATTTAGCCGTTGATGCTGGCGCCATCTATAATGAAAAAGGCAAACTGATTGCTGTTGTTGAGACCATCAGAGACATCACCGAACAAAAGCTTGCGCAAGAAAACCTTAATCGACTCATGCAAGATCATGTCACCCCTACTTTTGCCTTAGATGCAGATGGAGAGGTTTTAATTTGGAATAGAGCCTGCGAACAACTCACTAATTGTAAGGCTGAAAACATGATCGGCACAAAGAATCATTGGCAGGCTTTTTATGATGAAAAACGAGATTGCTTAGCCGACTTATTATTAAAGAATAATACAGATAAAATCGCGGAGCTTTATTCTCTACAAATCGACGATGCGGTTAACGAACACCGGCTTAGAGTTGAAAATTGGTGTCAGATACCCAAAGTCCCTGGGCATTTTTATCTAGCAATTGATGCAGCGCCAATATACAACGAGGCTGGCGATTTAGTCGCTGTCGTTGAATCACTTCGAAATATGACAGAAGCAAAATTAGCACAAGAAAAGCTCGAACGCCTTGCTCAATATGATGGACTAACAGGGCTCGCCAATAGACGATCATTTGATCAAAGGCTTCAAGGTGATTGGAATTTAGCAGAACGAAATCAAACACCTATATCACTATTGTTTATAGACATTGACTGCTTCAAGCAATTTAATGATATCTATGGTCACCAAACAGGAGACGATTGTTTAAAAGCCGTCGCTTCGGTTATTTCTGGCCAATGTTTTCGCCCTTCTGACCTATCTGCTCGTTATGGCGGTGAAGAATTCACCATCATTTTGCCCAACACTGACAAAAATGGTGCTCAAGTCATAGCCGAACGTGTTCGCAAAGCCGTTTTTGATTTACATTGGGAGCATTCTGGTAACACTGCCGCTGATTATGTCACCATTAGCATAGGCATAGGCACTTGCATTCCCAGCACAGGGCAAACAGTCGACACCCTTATTAAAATGGCGGACGAATCTTTATACAAAGCAAAGGAACAAGGCAGAAATCGAATTTATTAAGGCGTGTATTTTAAAATGTAACGCCTGTTCCACCTAAGCCACAGTAACCACCCGGGTTCTTCGCTAAATATTGTTGATGATAATGCTCAGCATAATAAAAGCTAGGCTCTGGCAAAATTTCCGTTGTAATATCACCTAACCCAGCAGCTTTAAGTTTCTGCTCAAATAACTCTTTAGATTGCTTGGCCAATGTCGCTTCTGCGTTTGTCGCATAATAAATACCTGAGCGGTATTGCGTACCTCTATCGTTTCCTTGACGCATCCCCTGCGTCGGATCATGCGACTGCCAAAATACCTTTAGCAAACTGTCATAGGAAATAACTGTTGGGTCATACACAACTAACACAACTTCATTATGGCCGGTTTGCCCAGAACATACTTCTTCATATGTTGGGTTAGCGGTGTAGCCCCCTGCATAACCGACTGCTGTTGAATATACCCCCTCCAATTGCCAGAATTTACGTTCTGCGCCCCAAAAGCAGCCTAAACCAAACAAGGCTGTTTTATGGCCATCAGGGAAAGGCGGGACCAAAACATGACCAGAATAAACAAAATGCTCCCTTGGCACAGGCATCGATTCGGTACGACCCGGCAAGGCTTGATCTTTTGTAGGCAATATAAGTTTTTTATCAAACATGTTTTATATCTTACCTCATACAATAAAGAAAATAACGCCTTGGCCGCCGTTATTGGGCATTCCGTCATATAATGTTGGCTCTATTTTTAGATAAAACAGCACAGGCGAGCAGCTCTACTATGTCAAACGAAAATAAAGACCAACTCTTTCGATTTCTTTTTAAAGAACTAGGCGTACGGGGTGAAATTGTCTCGTTAGATGCCAGTTTTCAAGCTGCATTAGCCTTACACAACTACCCTACCAGTGTCGCTGAACAATTAGGGCAAGCGCTTGCCGCCTCGCTGCTCTTATCTGCTACATTGAAATTTGATGGTTCATTAATTCTGCAGATTCAAGGGAACGGACCGATTAGCATGCTGGTGGCTCAAGCAAGTGACCGTCAAAACGTGCGCGGCTTAGCCCATTGGGATGGCGATGTGAAGCCCGGAAACCTGACAGACTTATTTGCTGATGCTCGACTAGTTCTTACGCTTAAACCAACTATGGGCAAACCTTATCAGGGAATTGTTAATTTGGAAGGCAACGCCCTATCCGATGCACTAGAGTCTTACTTTAAGCAATCTGAGCAGCTTAAAACACGCCTATGGTTTGCCGTAAATGGCGACAAAGCCGTTGGCTTTTTGCTACAAGAGTTACCCGCACATAACGGCGAACAAGCTGATTGGGAGCGCGTAGAAATGTTAGCAGACACCATCACAAGCAATGAGTTGCTTGAGTTAACAGCTGAGGACATTATTCACCGCCTTTTCCACGAAGAAAGCGTCACACTTTACGAGCCACAAGCGATACAGTTTAAATGCAGTTGCTCTAGAGAAAAGATTGAAGCGGGCTTATTAACAGTCGGGCATGCAGAATTAGTCTCATTACTTGAAGAAAAAGGTGCTGTCGACACACACTGTGATTTTTGCAATCAGCATTATCATTTTGACGCCATTGATATCGAACAGCTATTTTCCACCGGCAAAACCAGTGGCCCAACGGTGCTCCATTAACATTGGCACTCACCTGAGCTAAACTAATACAGCAAACAAAGACCCCCTAAAAGAGCTCAATCGCCCTATAAATTACCAGTCTCGCGCTAAGAAATATAAGGTTTCAGCCACTGCTCAAATTGTGATAAATTCATGACGCCTGCTTGCCTAGCAAGCTCTTTTCCATTTTTCATCACTAATAAGGTCGGAATACTTCGAATATTAAAACGAGCGGCTAACCGTTGCTCATGCTCTGTATCCAACTTAGCAAATCTCGCTTTGGGTTCTAGCTTTTTTATTGCCTGATCAAATGTCGGCGCAAAAGACCGACATGGACCACACCACCCTGCCCAGCAATCTATTACAACTGGAAGATCATTTTGTTCAAAATGGCGTTGCGCATTGGAAGCTTTTAGGGTGACATATTTGCCAGCAAATAACTTTTTCTTACACTGACCACAACGCCCACCAGCAGTTAATTTATCACTCGGCAGCTTATTAACCACATCACAGGATGTGCAAACTACTTTTATTGAATCAGTCATAGGCTAAGCGTTAATAAAGTTTTTAATAGAATAAAATATGGGGCCAAACTCAGCATCATTCAAGGCTTGATTAACTGCAGCTTTTGCAGCCTCGTTAATTTTTTAATGCTTGCCTCTCGAATACTAGCCCTGCTTCTATTATCCACCTTCTCGCTATAGACAAATTTAACAGGTCGGCGACCTTTAAAATATTTCGCACCTTGCCCCGTCGCATGCTGCTGAAAACGACGGTCTAAATCCGTTGTTATTCCTGTATACAAGCTACTATCGCTGGCTTCAATAATGTAGACAAACCAGCTCATACAGCCTTAAGAAGCTCGCCACACTGGCGACAAAAATAGTTAGTTTTGCGCTGAACAACTTTATTATGCCGACGAACACCTAATTGATGCGTTTGGCAATCGCAGCGATAAGGGACTGTTGAATATCGTCGCTTAGGGATATCACTCAAATCATATTGCGCTGTTCGGCTCGCTTTAGCGCCAAACTGTTGCATCATAGCTCGCCACTCTGGCCCATGTGGTAACACTTTTTTCTTACTAAACTGTTTATCAATAATATAGTGCGCAACCTCATGTGGCACAGTTTGCTGAAGATTTTGTTTGAAATATTTTGAAAATATAAGCGCGTTATAACGGATTAATATTTGCTCACGAGATCTTTTATACATGCCAATCGTGTGACCGGTCAGATCAAATTTAACTGGAATAACTTGATAATCCGTACTCAATAAGCTGTTCGCCAATTGTATATATCGAGCGGTTTCATCAATAACCAGCTGCTCCTGTTCTGCAGTCAGCTGAGCGATCATTCCACCACGTTAAGGCTATCAACTAACGAACGAACTTCTTGCCTTGCCGCGACATGAGATAAACTATTAACCTTTTCGAGATCCAATACCGTCAGACCATTTGGAAACAGTTCCTTATAAATAACGCGTTCATATAAGCCGGGCACATAACGAAACATAATTCGCTTTTGTAATGATTCCAAGGCACTGTGTACACGTTTGTTATTTCTTGAATCTAGCGATGCCAGTCTCGTTCGAACCACCACCCAATCCATCGGCGGTTTACCACTCGCTGAGCGAAACTTTCGGCTATCCCAAACCATTTCCGTATAAAAACTAAGTTTTTTAACTTGAAAGGAATCCGCCGATACCTCACCCAATAAATCCAAGTCTATAAAGCTATCATTCAAAGGCGTAACTAAGGTGTCTGCCAAGGCATGCGCCAAACGTGACAAGTAGGTGTCATTTCCTGGGCAATCAATAACAATAAAATCGACATCACGTTTGAATTCATCAAGCCCCTCTTGCAAACTCTGTTGATCTTCGACTTCCCTGTCTTTAACTAAACTAGCCGTCGATTGACCAACTACTTTAAACGCTGGCATAGCAACTTTGGTTCCACCATTTGCCATAAACGTTTGCCTGTTTTGCAAATATCTCGCTACACTTTTTTGCCGTGCATCTAAATCGATAACCGCTACTTTTTTAGTCTTATCGAGTAAACCAACAATGATGTGCATGGCAAGGGTGGACTTACCTGTCCCCCCTTTTTCATTACCGACTACAATGATGTGCGCGTCTTTTTTATCCATAAAATTTTTGCCTAATCAAAGCATCCTGTAAGACAATAACTAGAGTGTTTCTAATTCAAACTCTACTAGCGGATTGACATCTTCATCGTAATTAACTGCTGCTAATTCAAAACCAAATAGATTAAGAAATTCTTTTTTGTAACTCGCATAATCTGTTAATTCAAATAAATTTTCTGTTGTTACCGTTGGCCAAATATCAACACATTGTTGTTGAATGTCGTCACGTAGCTCCCAATCATCTAAACGTAAGCGATTAGCATCATCTAAATTCTTTTCTGCTCCGACATTAAACAATTGCGTTCTAAAAAGGCGGTTTATTTGTTCGATACAACCTTCATGAATACCTGCTTCCTTCATCACCTTAAACACCATTGAAATATACAACGGCATCACTGGAATAGCAGAACTGGCTTGCGTTACCACCGATTTTAATACGGCGACATGCGCACTACCATTAAGCTGTTTAAGTTTCGCATCAATTGCTTTTGCTGCACGGTCCAAATCCATTTTGGCTTTACCTAATGCTCCGTCCCAATAAATGGGCCACGTAATGGCAGTTCCAATATAACTATAAGCAACCGACTGACAGCCTTTTGCGAGCACGCCAGCTTGACTCAGCGCATCCATCCACAGCTCCCAGTCTTCCCCACCCATGACAGTCACAGTGTCTTTGATTTCTTGCTCAGTTGCAGGCTCAACTTCTGCCTCAATGATAGTATCTTTATTTGTATCAATCGCGGTTGACCGATATGTTTCACCAATGGGTTTTAAGCATGACCGCGTCAGCTGGTCGGCACCCGGAACTTTACGGACAGGAGAAGCCAGTGAATAAACAACTAAGTCTATCTCACCTAAATCTTCTTTAATCAGCTCAATGGTTTTTTGCTTCGCTTCATTTGAAAAAGCATCGCCATTAATATGCTTCGCATACAAACCTGCTTTTTTTGCTTCAGCATCAAATGCAGCCGTGTTATACCAGCCTGCAGAGCCGGGCTTTTTCTCACTACCGGGTTTTTCAAAAAAAACACCGATAGTTGCAGCACCCGAGCCAAAAGCTGCCGTAATTCTAGAGGCCAGACCATAACCACTTGAAGACCCGATAACCAGCACTTTTTTAGGCCCATCTTTGACCGGACCTTGTTGTTGTGTCAGCTTAATTTGCGCGTTGACATTCTCAGCGCAACCAACAGGGTGTGCTGTTGTACAGATAAAGCCACGAGTTTTTGGTTTAATGATCATACCCTTGTCCATTTAATTAAAATAAAGCCGCTATTTTAAAGGGATAACGTAATATTTTATAGCTCTCAATGAATCATCTTCATATTGCTATCAGCTACTTTATATTCCTTCTACGACTAAAGAACGGCTTAGCAGAAACAGAACCTAGCTTATTCACGCTGACGCACGTTTCAACAATCTCTGTATCAATGTCCAACGAATAATAATGATGGAGATAAAAACTAATACACAACCGATCAACTCTTTTTCTGATAGGCTTTCTCCAAACCAAGCGGCTGCCATAAGCGCTGTCCAAATTGGTTCCACAATCATAATAACCACGCCATGACTGTTGCTTGACAGGCTTTGCGCATGGGTCTGCATAAAAAAACGTAGCGCCGTGCCAATAAATGCGCTTGCCAATACCCAAGCCAGCAATGTGCTTGAAAACCCTTCTGCCGCCTCTAGCCAACCCTCCGTGATAAAGGACAACATACCCACTAACACACCAACAGTTACCAAGGCTATCGCCGTTAATGGCAATGCTGGGACTCTTTTACTAACCCGGGTGACCTCACCTAATACAACTATTTCACGATGATTAGCTGCTCGAGAATTCAATACAAAAAACAGGGCCACAAAAAGCGCCGATACAATAAAGAGTAATTGCCCTTTTTGTATCTCAAATTCTCCAGATAGGGACAAGAAAGCTAGGCCCACTAAGGCAAAGGGGATTGCATACCATGTAGTAGAAGGCACCTTCTCAGCAAAAAATATTTTTGAAATAATAGGTGAAAAAATAACCGCCGAACTTGTGATAAAGCTCGCTACGCTCAAACTAACACCGGAATGAAGCCCCATTACCCAAAAACACATTCCTAAAGCAAAGATAAACCCGACGATAATAGCTTGTCGGTACTGATTCCAACTTAAGACACTCAATTGGTTAAAACCCACTATCAGCAATAACAAACCAGCTAATAAAAAGCGCGAACATATAAATAAAAGAGGAGGCATTAACAAAACTGCCTCTTTTGAAAAAATCCAACTGATAGCCGCTAATATTGTTACCAGCACCAACAAAATGTCGGCTTTTATAGCATTGGACAAAGCAAATAACCTTTTTCTTTCACCCTTAACAACCGATTAACATCTAGGTGAGCTACAGCACCAACAAGACAGGCATCATTAGCTTTTTTTATTGGCCTGATTTTTAATTTCTTCAACAATGTCAGCAGACATTTCCACCTCGCTAGCCAGCGGAATATCATCCTCATCTGTTGGGTTACTTTCAGGTGCATCCATCTCAGTTACTTTCTCGCTGTCTTCTTCAAGAGGCTCTTCTTTTCTCGTCGTTGTTTTTGATATAACCGGCCCTTCTTCCTGTGCTACTTCAAGCTCTTCATTTGGGATAGCAAGCAAAGCTGTTTCCTCTAGATCGACCTGAAGTGCTTTTGCTTCATCAGAACATAACTCACCTGCTCCGTTCGCTATATGTCGATAAACATCTCGATATTGGTCTGTTAAGCCTTTAAACAGGACAGCTGTATTAACAAAATGATTATCGACTTGTTTGCGATATGCTTCGTGTTCAGCTTCTAGCGCTTTAATTTTTGAACTGCCATCTTTTCCTTTTTTAAATAGCAAGGATAAGAAAAAACCAAAAACTGTACCTATTACAACGCCCAACAATAACTCAATACTCATTTAACTTAACTCCTGGCAAATATTCCACTTCACTTAAAAGACCTTCATTACAATTTTTATTCTATCTCACAACGCCTATAGGTGGGCTAATAACTTAAGCGCTTATTTAACGACTAAGCAATTGGCTCAACATCAATTGGCCTATCCATTAGAATATTCATTTAACCGTTAAATACTTTGATATAAGGCTCACTTTGACTAACCTAAACGAAGATTTTCATTTCCATAATACTTACCGATGGCAAACTTTGCTGAGCATGGCAAAAAAGCATCGAGCCTCTTTAATAAAAGCAAATATTATGGCCATGATCGCTGTTTTAGCGAGTGTTCCTGTGCCCCTTCTAATGCCATTATTAGTCGATGAGGTTTTACTTAAACAGCCCGGTGTTGCCGTACAAACAATCCAACAAATAACACCTACTGTTTGGCACGGGCCTATCTTATATATTCTCGCCTTATTAGTATTAACACTTTTATTAAGGGCTATCTCACTTTTTTTTAACGTTTTACAAAGCCGTCTATTTACTCTGACCGCTAAAGAAATCACTTTTCAAATTCGTCGGCATTTATTACAACGTTTACCTTTTATCTCAATGACCGAGTTTGAAACCGTTGGTAGTGGAACCATTAGCAGTCATTTTATTACTGACATTGAAACCGTTGACCAGTTTATTGGCAGTACAACAAGTAAGCTGTTAGTGGCCATTCTTACTGTTCTTGGAACCTCGATTGTTCTGCTTTGGATGCACTGGCAGCTTGCCCTCTTTATTCTTTTTCTCAACCCTGCAGTCATCTATTTCACCACCATTTTTGCCAAACGGGTCAAACATTTAAAAGCTAACGAAAACTTGGCTTTTGAAGACTTCCAACAATCCCTTATTGAAACCTTAAATGCGATAAGAGAAATTCGCGCTCATAACCGAAGCAAACATTACACAACCCTATTGATTGGAAAAGCCAACACTATCAGAACTCGCGCCAGTAGTTATTCTTGGAAGAGTGACACTGCAAACCGTCTTGGTTTTATGGTTTTTTTATTCGGTTTTGATATCTTTCGAGCTCTTGCAATGTTCATGGTCGTCTATGCCGACCTAAGTATCGGCCAGATGCTCGCCGTTTTTGGCTACCTGTGGTTTATGATGGGTCCAGTCCAAGAAATACTGCACGTTCAATTAAGTTTCTTCTCCGCAAACGCCGCCCTCGAGCGGATAAACTCCCTCATTACTTTAAAAGATGAGCCTCGTTATCCACATACAGTTAACCCCTTTAAAAATAAACACTCTGTGTCTATTCAAATGAAAAACATTCATTTTTCGTATGGTCGTCACAAAAACATTCTTAATGGCATCACACTGGATATTAAGTCAGGCGATCAAATTGCTTTGGTTGGCGCTAGTGGTGGCGGCAAATCTACATTAGTGCAGGCTCTACTTGGTTTATACCCTATCAGTGACGGGATGATTTATTTTGATAATATTCCGGTCACTCAGATAGGTTTTGATACCATTCGTAACAATGTATCAACCGTACTTCAGCACCCCGTATTATTTAATGCTTCTATACGTGACAACTTAACAATGGGGCGTTCTTTAAATGATAATGAGCTGTGGCACGCACTGTCTATTGCACAACTCCAACAAACCATACAACAATTACCTCAGCAACTGGACACATTGATCGGTCAACAAGGCGTACGTTTATCCGGTGGACAGCGTCAGCGGCTAGCCATTGCTCGAATGATCCTTAGCCAACCTAAGGTCGTTATTCTGGATGAAGCAACCTCAGCGCTGGATAGCGAAACTGAGTTTCAATTACATAAATCAATGCGGTCTTTCTTAAAGGACCGCACCACAATCATTATTGCCCATCGCTTAAGTGCCATAAAACAGGCCCAACATGTGTATGTTTTTGAAGACGGCATTATTAGCGAACAAGGCCATCACAACAAACTTATTGAACAACAGGGCTTATACGCTAAGCTTTACGGTGAAAAGCAGCATTAAACTAACTCTCACTAAGTATTTGCTCGTCCTATTTTTCTTTAAACATGAAAAACAATACAGTGTGATATAACAAAAAAGCCAGATAAGCACTCAATGGTGTTTATCTGGCTTTGATTATTAACAAGCTTTCAAGTCCCCTTGCTACTAACAGGGCTTGCTTATTCTTTTATCCAACCTTGTAATGCCGCAATAATACCTTCCGCTTGGGCAGCGCTCGATATATTGAATTTTGATTTCTGCTGGTACTCACCATTACGCTTTTGATAACGACGAATGGTATATTTATCAGGGCCATACTCTTCTTTTGTACGATTCCAGTCTTGATGCTTGTATATAACGGTCGCCCATGCACCCTTTGAAAGAACGACTTTATCAAGTTCTTTTACTGTTTCAATACCGCCATCTGTATAACTAACGGTTAGCTCTTCTACTGTTTCTGCCATGCTATTTCCTGCGCTTTGTTAATCGTTAACGCTAAACCAATTATGATTTAACGCTTGGGATAAGGTTTATCGAAGACATTCTACCAACACCTTTAATCTTTTTTCATGATACCTTCAAGTTGTTTGCAGTCCGGCCACGTTTGTTAGCGACTAAAGCCAATGAATAAAAATTTAGTCTGATACCAAACTGTCGGCAACTGCTTCACCGTAATCAATTAATTCTTCTAGTAGCACTTGCTGTTCTTCACTCCAATCACCCTCAACCACTAACTCATCAAGCCGTTCAAAATATGCTTTTAAGGTTAAACGTCCATCATTATGTTCTTTAATAAAACAATCGTGGCGATATGCTTGCCATTGCGTTTTTTCCACCTCGTTAAGAGTTTCCGGGTAATTTCTTGCTCTATAACGAAACAACATTTCTTCTAAACGCTCATCCTCAAATGGCAACGATAACTCTGCCAATTTATCTATTGGACAAGCACGTATTTGCGTCATATTTTGCACATCTATAGGGCTAAAAAAACCGCCACTATATAGCATTAGATCTGGGTCTGTAGCGCTTTCGAATGTATTAATAGAGAAAACTTCTGCCAGTTTTTTTTCAATACCCGCACCGAGTATTTTTTGCCTATTTTCTTCGCACCGCAGTAAATCAATATTTAATTTATTTTTGACCTCTGTAGTCAGGGTACTTAAAGGTGCCAACATTGGTGATTTATTAATATGAACGGTCTTAAGAGGCAGGCGCTTCTGTCCTTCATTTAATTCAGCCGTAGGTGTGTATAATCGCTGGTGGATTTCTTCAGCTGTTAAGTCAATAAGCTCTGTTGGGTCAGCAGATAGATCAAAAACCAGCACTCCATTTTTATTCACTGGGTGAGCAGCAATGGGGACAACGACTGCTAAACAATCTTGTGCGGCAGGGTATTTACTCGACACATGTATTACAGCGGTATTGTGTATCAGGTCAAGGTTTTCCGCGGCTTTTTTCTTATTTCGCAGTGATAAGCCCCAACTATAAATTCTAGGTTGTTGTTGCTTAATAAGCTTTGCTAATTCAATAGTGGCATATACATCTGATAAGGCATCATGTGCGGCCTCATGCAAGATACCATTCGCTTTAGTCAGCTCTTCTAATTTAAAACTAGCCGCGCCATCTTCACGTTGTGGCCAATTAATTCCATCTGGTCTAAGAGCATGTGTCAATCGAACTAGGTCTATTAAATCCCAACGTGAGTTGCCAGACTTCCATTCACGGGCATAAGGATCGAAAAAATTTCTATATAAAAGGTGCCTTGTAAATTCATCATCAAATCGAATACTGTTGTATCCAACGACACATGTTTGAGGCGTACTAAACTCGCGGTGCACTCGCTTAATAAATTCGCTTTCTAATAAACCTTCCCTGATTGCATGTTGTGGTGTAATTCCAGTAATTAGACAGGCTTCTGGGTGAGGCAAGATATCATCATGCAATTTACAATAAAAAACATCGGGCTTTGCAACTGGATTAAAGTTTAAATCCGTACGTATACCCGCAAACTGGACCACACGATCTCTAGCAGGATCAATGCCCGTTGTTTCGTAATCGTACCAGTAGTATGTTTCAGACAAAGCTTACCAAAGTTCATCCAGTGCTCTAAGTACATCACTCCGGCTAATTTGACCAACCAATTCGCCGTCTTCATCGAGTACTGGGTAACGTTTAAATGATGATTTTAAAAATTTCTCAGCAACGTCTACAATACTGGCCGTATCTGGCACTGTCTCTAATTCTTCAGTCATATACTCTGACACGACACCACCCACCCAGTCTTCATAGTAGGTTGACTGTAATGCCACTTGAAGACAGTCCTTTTCGGACAACATTCCTACCAGTGTGCCGCGCTCATCCACCACCGGTGCGCCAGATATTTTATGCGTATTTAAATACTTAATCGCCTGGGAAATTTCCAGTCCTGGCGTGAAGGTCGTTAAATTAGTGGCCATGTAGTCTTTTATTAATACTGACTTAAACATCTACTCCCCTTATATCCTATAAACTTATTGTAAGAATGACTAAGCGTTTAACTTTTCCATCTTTTTCTTTTTATCACAGGTTTTTTTACTACAAAGAGCGCAATCACCTTCTAGCCCATCAATGTTATTAAGACCACCACAACTGCCTTTGATTTTGCGATTGCTAAAGATCACACCAACGGACATGAATATCACTACTAGCATGAAAACTAAAAACGTTACTAAAAATATATTCATGATGATAACCCCTGGGTCATTAAGGTAAATTCTGGTGTTGCTATTTCTCTAATGCCATCACCATCCTTCACCAGAAATAAAACAGCTAATCTATTGTACACAGCCAAATCGTACCCCTTTTTATGACCTAATACCATAAAAGCTGTTGCCCAAGCATCTGCTTTCATACTATTTTCTGCCAGCACAGTAACTGAGGCCAATTTATGCTGAACGGGTTGGCCATTTGTGGGATTAATAGTGTGAGAAAAACGAACACCATCTTTCTCGAAAAAATTCCTATAATCACCTGAGGTAGCAATAGCCGTATCGCTTACCTTAAGTACGCGATGGATTGAACGATTTTTTGAGTCTGGCTTTTCAATTGCTATACGCCATAAGGTATTTTGTGCGTTTTTACCGCGTAATCGCATTTCTCCGCCAATCTCGACCATAAAGTTGCTATAGCCTCTTAACTCAATAAGTTCTGCAATTTCATCGACAGCATAGCCTTTAGCAATAGACGAAAAGTCGATATACACCTTATCGTTTAACTTTTTAATCTCAAGCGTGTCTAGGTTATAAGCAATATTTTGATAGCCCACACTAGCTAGGACTTCCTTGATCTGAACTTCAGTTGGTATCTCATCGACATTAAATGTCGGGCCAAAACCCCATAGGTTCACTAAAGGTCCGACAGTAATATCATATGCACCCTCAGTAATATCACTTATCTGTTGAGCGTGTGCTAAAACATTTATAAACTCTTTAGATTTTTTGTGCCACTGCTGGCCCTTAGAGTCGTTAAAAACAGACACTTCCGAGGAACCAATATACGTCGAGAATGACTGATTAATTTCAACTAAGCGTGAGTCTATTGCTTTTTTTAATGACTCTTGCGTTTCATTTAATTGATCTGCTGCAATAGTTATGTGATAGGTCGTACCCATCGTTTCGCCACTTAATGTAAACGCTGATTTATGCTGCGAATCGCAACCATTAAGTAAGCTGAGAAATATTAAAAAACCCGCTAAAAATATTACATTTTTAGCGGGGTGCTTAAGTAAACTCAATTATCCACCAAAGTCATCGAGCATGATATTTTCATCTTCAACACCAAGGTCTTGAAGCATTTTAATCACCGCTGCGTTCATCATTGGTGGCCCACACATGTAAAACTCACAATCTTCAGGTGCTGGATGATTTTTTAAGTATTCTTCAAATAAAACTTCATGAATAAAACCTGTCAAACCATCCCAATTATCTTCAGGCTGTGGATCTGATAAAGCAACGTGCCACTCAAAATTATCGTTTTCTTTCGCCAGCATATCGAAATCTTCCACATAGAACATTTCTTTTAGGCTTCGAGAACCATACCAGAATGATATTTTTCGATCTGTTTTAATCCGACGTAGTTGATCAAAAATATGCGACCTCATCGGCGCCATACCTGCACCACCACCTATGAAGACCATTTCGGACTTTGTCTCTTTGGCGAAAAACTCACCATAAGGGCCAGATATCGTAACTTCATCGCCCGGCTTAAGGTTAAAGATATAAGAAGACATTTTCCCAGGTGGGGTGCCTTCTGGCGCATTAGGTGCTGGTGAAGCGATACGAACATTTAACATTATTATCCCTTCTTCTTCAGGATAATTAGCCATTGAATATGCTCTTAATACCTCTTCATCAACTTCAGATTTATAACGCCAAATATTGAAGTGATCCCAATCGGCTCTATATTCTTCTTCAACGTCAAAGTCTTTATAATCTACAACATGCGGTGGACATTCAATTTGAATATAACCACCCGCACGGAAGCCAACATCTTCACCTTCAGGCAATTCAAGAACCAGTTCTTTAATGAATGTCGCTACGTTATGGTTTGATTTAACTTTACATTTCCACTTCTTAACACCAAACACTTCTTCTGGCACTGTAATTTTCATGTCATGTTTAACCGTTAACTGACACGATAAGCGTTCGCCATCACGTTGCTGACCTTTATTAATGTGAGCACCTTCGGTTGGTAACATTGAGCCACCACCTTCTTGAACACGCACCTTACATTGGCCACAAGTGCCCCCGCCTCCACACGCTGAAGGAACGAATAATTGAGCATCTGCTAATGCGCCTAGCAATTTGCCACCCACAGGTGCCTCTACTTCTTTTTCACCGTTAATTAATATTTTGACATTACCATGCGCTACTAATTTTGACTTTGCCGCCAAAATAATCATCACCAGGATTAAGACAATACCGGTAAAAAACGTTATACCTAAACCAATTTCTAACATACTGAGTTCCTAATTACAGTTGAATACCAGAGAATGCCATAAAGCCCATCGCCATTAAGCCTGCTGTGATAAAGGTAATCCCTAATCCACGTAAGCCATCAGGTACATCTGAATATTTTAGCTTTTCTCTTATTCCTGCAATGGCTGTAATCGCTAGTGCCCAGCCTAAGCCACTGCCAAAGCCAAAGACTAAACTTTCGCCTAAATTATAATCTCGCTCTACCATAAACAATGAACCACCTAGAATCGCACAGTTCACGGTAATTAACGGCAAAAACACACCCAGTGCGTTATAGAGTGCTGGTGCAAACTTATCCATCGCCATTTCAAGAATTTGAACGACCGCCGCAATAACGCCAATATAAACAATTAATCCTAAAAAGTTTAAATCAACTTCTGGTAGCCCTAACCACTCAAGCGCACCTTCTTTAAGTAAACCTTGGTATAAAATGTTATTCAGTGGCATTGTTAACGTTTGCACCAAAATCACGGCAACACCTAAACCCATGGCGGTAGAAACCTTCTTAGAAACAGCTAAGAACGTACACATCCCAAGGAAGAAAGATAACGCCAAGTTTTCTACGAAAACCGCTTTAACAAATAAACTTATATAAGCTTCCATTACGCAACCTCCGTTCCGTTAACTTCTTTGATTTTAAATTCTGCCTTTTCAACTTGTGCAGGACGTAATGAACGAACACCCCAGATCATTAAACCTATGATAAAAAATGCACTCGGTGGTAATAACATTAAACCATTAGGTACGTACCAACCCCCATCATTTACAGTTGATAGGATTTCTATACCAAATAATTTTCCTGAGCCCAGGAGCTCACGAAATGTACCTACAAACATTAGAACAAGCGAATAACCCAGACCATTTCCTATACCATCTAAAAAACTAAGTCCTGGTGGGTTTTTCATTGCAAATGCTTCTGCACGTCCCATCACAATACAGTTAGTAATAATCAACCCAACAAATACAGACAGCTGCTTACTTAAATCATAAACATAGGCTTTCAACACTTGGTCAACAACAATAACCAGCGATGCAATAATCGTCATTTGAACAATAATACGGATTGCACTAGGAACATGATTACGAATCATACTAATTGATAGATTCGAAAACGCTGTCACTGATGTCAGGGCTAATGACATAACGAGTGCCGTCCCAAGGTTTGTTGTTACAGCTAGCGCTGAACAAACCCCTAAAACCTGTAAGCCGATAGGGTTATTATCAACTAATGGGTCTAATATAATTTTTTGAGTTTCTTTATTCATCGTTACGCTCCATTCTCTTGAACTTTATTCAGGTATTGTTGATACCCTTCAGCGCCCATCCAATATTTCAGCATATTACTCACACCACGACTTGTTAATGTTGCTCCTGCTAAACCATCAACTTGATATTCCGCTTTAGGTGCACTCGGAACAACCGTTCCCTTAATGACTTTAATTGCAACATCACCCTCTGGTCCGTAGATTTTCTTTCCATCCCATATTTTTTTCCATTTTGGGTTATCTACTTCCCCACCTAAACCTGGGGTTTCTGCGTGTTCGTAGTAGCTTAAACCAACAATGGTCTGGCCATCATTTTCTACCGCAAGGAAACCGTACAAGGTTGACCATAAACCATAACCATTGATTGGAAGAATTAGCTGCTTCACAGCATCACCTTCTTTCACTTGATAAACCGGCATATATTTCGGACGCATCCTGATATTAGCAAGGTCATCTGACTTAGGTATTGTTACATTCAAGTTTGGGTCTTTAGCTGCTCGTCTTACATCGTATGTTGCCGGATCCATATCGGTGACATACTCACCCGTTGATAAATCAACAAGCTTAATATCAATTTTTGAAAAAGCCGCTTCGATATCATCGCCTTGCTCATACAAACCCGCTACTTGAAGAATATTTTTCTTCTTATCTAGCTCTTTATTAAGTTCTTGTAGTGGTTTAAGCGCAACAGCTGAAATTGACACAAAAACTGCACATACTAGGCACACTAAAGTCGCCATGATGAACGTTTTAAGCGTACTATCGTTTGATAACGCGAGGAAGTTCATTTTGCCTACTGGCTTCGCTTCATTTTCATTAGGCATTTCTTTTCTCCCTTCTTTTGATGTTTGACTGAACAACAAAATAATCAATCAATGGTGCAAACATATTGGCAAACAATATGGCCAACATCATTCCCTCTGGGAAAGCAGGGTTTACCACACGAATTAAAACCACCATCAGACCAATTAATAGACCATACACCCATCGACCCGTGTTTGTCATCGCCGCACTCACAGGGTCCGTTGCCATATAGATGGCACCAAATGCAAAACCACCTAATACAGCATGCCAGTACCAAGGTGTTGCAAACATAGGGTTTGTGTCACTACCAATTAAATTAAGCATAGTACTGGTGACTATCATGCCAGCTAAGACGCCTAACATAATGCGATACGAAGCAATTCGGGTATATAACAAAAAGCTCGCCCCAATTAAACACGCAAGTGTTGAGGTTTCACCCATTGAGCCTTGCACCGTTCCTAAGAACGCATCCATCCAAGTAATTCCTGATGTCGTTACTGCTGTAATACCACCCGCAGCAGCCATGCCTAAAGCCGTCGCACCGCTAAACCCATCAACAGCCGTCCAAATAGCATCACCTGACATTTGAGCTGGATAAGCAAAAAACAAAAACGCACGTGCTGTTAACGCGGGGTTCAAGAAGTTTTTACCTGTACCACCAAACACTTCCTTACCAACAACAACACCAAATGAAATACCAATAGCTACCTGCCAAAGAGGAATTGTGGCCGGCAAAATCAGCGAAAACAGCATTGATGTAACGAAAAACCCTTCGTTAACCTCATGCCCTCGCACAATTGCAAATAAGACTTCCCAAATACCGCCTACTAATACGGTAACAACATAAATGGGTATATAGTACATGGCACCATGTACCATATTTGCCACAAGACTGTCTGGGTTATAGCCGACCGCATTTGTTACAAAACCACGCCATGAATCTAGCGATGTCATGTTTAACTCAGCCATCGCCATGTTCGCCATATGGCCGGTATTCCACATTGCCATCAACACACAAGGTAACGCCGCGATGAATACATACGTCATGATACGCTTTAAATCAATAGCATCTCTTACATGCGTTGTGCCTGCGGTAACATCTTTAGGCGTATATAAAAAGGTATCCACCATTTCATAAATCGCATAATACTTCTCTAGTGATCCGCCTTTAGCGAACTTCGGGTGTATTGAATCTAAATAATTCCTTAAACGAGACATTAACCCTCCTTCTCAATGTGTGCCAAATTAGCGCGTAGCGCCTTACCAAAATCATGCTTACCTGAATCTACAAATGAGCATAACGCTAAATCTTCTTCGTCTAGTTCTAATGCACCGAGTGATTCAGCTGCATCAACATCCATAACAACTAAGGCTCGAAGTAATTGTGTTGGCAAAATATCCAACGGCATCACGCCTTCATATACCCCAATAGGAACCATGGCACGTGGACTACCGTGTGCTGATGTATCCATTGCCATTTTTTTCTTACGGTTAAAACTAGATAGCAGAGCATTTGTAAAAGAGAATTTCTCGCCTGCTGGGTTTAGCCACCCTAGCAGCTGACGCTCTCTTCCTTCTTGAAGTACTGACAACTGAACATGGTAACGACCTAAATAAGATGCCCAGTTATTCGCTTTTCTACCTGACAAAACAGAGCCCGAAATAATTCGCACATTACCCGTCTCAATTTCTTTTCTAACCAACTCTTCTGTATTTGCACCCAGTCTAGTTTTAATAAGACGCGGCTTAAGAACTTTGGGGCCGGCTAACGAAATGACCCGTTCAACGTTTAAAAGACCCGATGTAAATAATTTACCAATGGCAATCACATCTTGATAGCCAATGGTCCACGCAATTTTTTTCGAATGAACAGGGTCAATAAAATGTATATGTGTACCAGAAAGACCTGCTGGATGCGGTCCAGAAAACTCAGCGACTTCGACCACGTCGGGAACTGCTATGTCTGCGTCGACAGCCTTACTCACATACACCTTTCCTTCTGTCAGGCGAGAGATCACTGTTAAACCATCTTTAAATGCATCTGCATCTTCGGCAATAACAACACTTGGATCTGCCGCTAATGGATTAGTATCCATAACGGATACATGAATCGCTACAGGTCGAGTAGCTGGCGCAGGTACTTTACTGAATGGACGCGTTCTAAAAGCTGTCCATAAACCTGATTCTGTTAGGTTCTTAACAACATCTACCGCATCAAGGCTCGCTAATTTTTCAGACGAGTATTTGGTAAACTCAACCTGATCGTCACCGTCTAATTCAATAACAACCGTGCGTAACACACGTTTCGCACCTCGGTTAATGCTTTTGACAACCCCGCAACCAGGCGAAGTAAAACTAACACCTTCGGTTTTTTTATCGGTAAATAAAATCTGCCCCAGCTTGACACGATCACCTTCTTTAACCAGCATGGTAGGCTTCATATCTATGTAGTCTTCGCCAAAAACGGCAACACTGGAAACCTGATTACCCTCTGAAATAACTTGACTTGGCGCGCCTTTAATTGGCAGGTCCAAGCCTTCTTTGATCTTAAAGTAGTTCATTGATTAGGCTTCTTAATTGATTTAAGTTTGTTTGTTTAAGCAGACTGCACGTTTAATGTCGAGTAGCGACTATAACCCGCTGACCTGCCGTCAATACTTCTAGAAAAATTACTTATAAAACTTTTCGAATTCTATCCTATCGCACCGCATCATTCAATCTCGTTAACTAATTCCTTATACCAATTCCCTTAGAAAGTAGCCTTAAACTGACCCCCAACATAAAAACAATAAATGTCGCAATAACGATAAAGCCGTATAACAGCGGTATATCAGACTCCCCTAATATACTAAACCGAAATACATCGATCATGTAAAGCACTGGATTGAGTAATGATACGTTTTGCCAAAACTCTGGCAATAAGTCAATCGAATAAAACACCCCTCCCAAATATATCAAAGGCGTCAAAACAAACGTTGGCACAATTGAAATATCATCAAAGCTTTTTGCATAGGCTGCATTAATAAAGCCCGCCGCTGAAAACAACACCCCTGTTAACAAGAATACAACCACCATCATCACCGGGTGTGCAATATTTAAGTCTGTAAAAAACAAGGACACAATCGTCACCAAAACCCCCACGATCAGCCCTCTCAGCACCCCACCAGAAATATACCCTGTCAAAATAATCCAACCGGGAATAGGTGCAACCAACATTTCTTCAATATTATGCTGGAATTTTGAACTGTAGAAAGAGGAAACTACATTTGAATAGGCATTACTAATAACCGCCATTAAAATAAGCCCAGGGACAATAAAGTCCATATAATCATAGCCATTCATCGTCCCAATTCTTGAGCCAATTAAAGTACCAAAAATAAGAAAATAAAGCGTTGTAGTAATCACCGATGGCAATAAAGTTTGCACCCAAATACGTAGAAAACGCCTAACTTCCTTATACGTTATTGTTTCTAGCGCAACACAGTATTCTTTATTAAACATTATCCTTACCCTTCTTTACTAATAACTTAAGAAACAGCTGTTCTAGCCTGTTTGATTCATTACGAATACCCGATACTTTTATACCCAATTGAGTTAACTCATCAAATAAGGCGTGTATTCCCGACTCCTTGCGCACGCTAACCTGCCATGTCGTTTCATCCAAACGCTCTATTCTACAACCCGTTATTACTGGCAGCTCTTTTTCCGGTCGCTCAAGACTCAGCACAAAAACTTCTTCATCTGCTTTTTCCAGCAAACCCTTCATATCCATATTCTCAATCACATTACCTTTATTGATAATGGCAATATGCTTACACAGACTTTCTGCTTCCTCTAGATAATGAGTGGTTAGAATTATCGTCGTTCCAGCAGCATTTATTTCCTTAAAAAAGCGCCACATTGACCGACGTATTTCAATATCAACACCAGCTGTAGGTTCGTCGAGTATTAGTAATTTCGGCTCATGCACCAATGCTCGCGCAATCATCAACCGCCGTTTCATACCGCCTGACAGCTCCCTTGCTGCCTCATTACGCTTATCCCAAAGCTCTAGCTGTTTTAGACAAATCTCAGCTCTTTCCAGCGCTTTTTTTCGAGGAATACCGTAATAGCCGGCCTGAGACACAACGATATCAAAGACATTTTCAAACTGATTAAAATTAAACTCTTGTGGCACCAAACCAAGACAGCGCTTCACCCCTTCCGGGTCAGTATCCAAATCATGCCCGTAGACTTTAACAGTACCTGATGTCTTATTAACCAACGAGGCCACAATGCCTATTGTGGTGGACTTGCCTGCGCCATTTGCACCTAATAGTGCAAAAAAATCTCCCTGCTTGACCTCTAAATTTATACCTTTAACCGCAAGAAAGTCGTTATCGTAACGCTTGTATAGCTGATTTATTTCAAGTGCATTCATATTTAAAACTTGTATTTGTAAAAATAAAACATCTAACTCGTAAGCCAAGTTAGCAATTAACCGCCTAGTTTAACGTATAATGACACTATCATTTCGACATCAACCAAACTATTACTTAAATTATGTCTGACAAGCCTATAAAGAACGCGCTGTATTATCACCAACATCCGAAGCCTGGAAAGATTGAAGTTACACCGACTAAAGCACTGAGTAACCAAACCGACCTTGCTTTGGCTTACAGCCCCGGCGTGGCAGAACCCTGTTTAGAAATAGCCAAAGACCCCTCTTCTGCCGCACTTTATACGGCACGAAGCAACCTAGTGGCGGTAATTACCAATGGTACTGCCGTCCTTGGCTTAGGGGATATAGGCCCACTGGCCTCAAAACCAGTTATGGAAGGCAAAGGCGTCCTGTTTAAGAAGTTTGGCGGCGTAGATGTCTTTGACATTGAAATCAATGAAAAAGACCCCGATAAATTTGTTGATATTGTGGCCAGCCTAGCACCCACCTTTGGCGGCATTAACCTTGAAGATATTAAAGCACCCGAATGTTTCTTCATCGAAAAAAAGCTTCGTGAAAAAATTGACATCCCTGTTTTCCACGATGACCAACATGGCACCGCCATTATCACAGCCGCTGCTATCCTTAACGGCTTAAAAGTAGCCAATAAAGACATTTCAACGGTTCGACTTGTTGCATCTGGAGCAGGTGCGGCCGGTATTGCATGCCTAGATATGCTTGTTGAAATGGGCCTCAAACGAGAAAACATTCTCGTCAGCGACAGTAAAGGGATTATCCATGACGGCAGAACTGAAGGAATGGATGATCGCAAACAACGCTACGCGACTAAAACTGACATCAGAACCTTAGCCGAAGCCACTGTCGGAGCAGATATTTTCCTAGGCGTATCACGTGCCGGCATGATGACTAAAGACATGGTCAAACAAATGGCCAAATCACCTATCATCTTCGCACTTGCTAACCCCATACCCGAAATACTACCCGAAGAGATTAAAGAAGTAAGGGATGACGCTATTATTGCAACTGGTCGCTCTGACTATCCAAATCAAGTGAATAATGTGCTGTGTTTCCCTTATATCTTTAGGGGCGCACTTGATGTTGGCGCAACTACCATTAACGAAGAAATGAAACTCGCGTGTATCCGCGCGCTATCCAAGTTGGCACAAAAAGCAGTAAATGACGACAGTGATAGTTATGTTGGAAAGACCCCTGTTTTTGGACCCGAATACTTAATTCCTCGTCCTTTCGATCCTAATCTTATTATTGAAATACCATTAGCTGTTGCCAAAGCCGCTATGGAAAGTGGTGTTGCTACCAAACCAATTAAAGACTTTAATCATTACAGAGCCTCGCTTGAACGCTACGTTTATCGTTCAGGTATGGTCATGAAGCCCATTTTCGAGCAAGCCAAACTCACACCAAAGCGTGTCGTTTATGCCGAAGGGGAAAATGGAAGAGTACTTCGCGCCGTACAAGAGATCGTTAACTCGCAGTTAGCCTCGCCCATTCTTGTAGGTCGTAAAAAGGTCATTATTGAACAAATTGATCGATTAGGCCTTGAAACATCAATACTAGATCAAGTTGAAATTATTGAACCAGACAACAACCCTTACTTTCGCGAATGTGTTGCCGAATACCATAAAGCAAAAGGGCGAAAAGGTGTTTCATTAACCTTAGCGCAAAATTATGTGCGGACAAAAACAACCGTCTTAGCCTCCTTACTTGTCAAGCTTGGCAAAGCTGACGCTATGATTTGTGGCATGGTTGGTAATTATCACCGACACCTTGGTCATATTACCGATATTTTAGATAAAGCAGACGGGGTAAAAAATGTAGCGGCACTGAGCGCCATTTCATTACAAAAAGGCGTTTTCTTCTTTTGCGACACAATGGTAAACAACAACCCAACTACTGATGAGCTAGTTGCCATGACATTGCAGTCTGCTAACCATGTTAAACGATTTGGCATCACCCCTAAAGCCGCCTTACTATCACATTCTAATTTTGGCAGCGCTAATGATGATGATGCAAAAAAAATGTCCAGCGCTGTTAGCATTCTTCATGAAAAACATCCTCAACTTGAAGTTGAAGGTGAAATTCAAGCCGATGCTGCGTTGCTTGAAAATTTAAGAAAAGGCGTGATAAACGACTCCAAACTTAACGGTGAAGCTAATTTATTTATCTTCCCTAATTTAGACGCCGCCAACATTTCATTTAACATGGTTCGCATCTTAAGTGACGGGGTAACCATTGGCCCTATTTTATTGGGCTTAGAAAAACCCGTACACGTTCTAAAGCCTTTTGCCTCTGTCAGGCGAATCCTGAACATGACCGCTTTATGCTCTGCAGAACAAGGTGAGGTTAGCTAATTTAAGCGATAAAACACCCATAATGTGATTTCTTTCACATTACGGGTGTTGGTTTGTTAACTATAATTATTACGTAAATTACTCTAAAATACTGATATGAACGTTAGCTCTATCAACCAAAACGCCCTCTTAGGCATTAACAACGGTCTTAATCAGGCAAGCAATGCAAGCCAGAAACTGGCCAGTAATGAGCAGTTAAGCGGCGAGCAATCTAGTCAAGAGACAGCCAAAGAGCTCCTCGCGTTACAACAAGCACAACAGCAAGTTCAAGTATCAACCCGAGTCGCACAAACAGCTGGCGATGTTATTGGCAGCATAATAGATATTAGAGCCTAACCCCCCTTCAAAACACAACTAAAGCTCAGCATTAATTAAGGTGAATTCCCATCTGCTATAGTTTTGCGTCTATTTATTGTAGAATGGTCGTTTAACTTTACTTAATAGGACTGTATTTTGGAAACAGAAAAGCAAAAGCTTAGCTACACAATGGGCCAACAAATTGGTGGCGGTATCCGTCAAGATAAACTAGATGTTGAAACCGAATCCCTCGTTTTAGGCCTTACACACAGCTTAAATGGCGACCCTAGCCTTTTAAACCCTGCAGAAATGCAAGCAGTTATTGAAGCATTCCAAAAAGAAATGCAGGAAAAAGCTAACGAAGCAAAAAACAACAACGCTGATAAAAGCATTCAGTTCTTAAAAGACAACCTTGCAACTGAAGGGGTACAAGTTCTAGAAAGCGGCCTGCAATACATTGTTATCAATCAAGGCACAGGCGAAAAACCTCAAGCAACAGATACTGTTGAAGTGCATTATGAAGGCACACTTATCAATGGCACTGTGTTTGACAGCTCTATTAAGCGTGGCGAGCCAGCTACATTCCCAGTAAATGGCGTTATCCCGGGTTGGCAAGAAGCACTACAACTGATGGAAGTTGGCACAAAATGGAAAGTGTTTATTCCTTCTGAATTGGCTTACGGTGAACAAGGTGCAGGTGGTGCGATTGGACCAAATGAAACACTGATTTTTGAAATGGAATTGTTAGCGATTAAATAACACTAAGTTTCAAAGCAAAAAAAACCGGTCATTGACCGGTTTTTTTTGCTTCTATAACCTTAATGTTAGTCTTCGTAACGCTTTAGCACTAGGGTCGCATTTGTTCCACCAAAACCAAAGCTGTTTGACATTACTGTATTCAACTCAACACCTGTCTGAGTTTCCATAACAATATTAGCCGCTTCAGCTGCCTCATCTAATTGGTCAATATTTGCTGAGGCTGTTATAAAGTTATCCTTCATCATCAATAAACAATAAATGGCCTCTTGCACACCCGCTGCCCCTAAAGAATGACCCGATAATGACTTCGTAGAACTGATCGGTGGTACCTTATCACCAAAAGCGGCTTTTACTGCTTTAAGCTCAGCCATGTCACCTACCGGTGTACTGGTGCCATGCGCATTAATATAATCGACAGGTGTATCGACATTCTCTAAGGCCATTTGCATACAACGCGTTGCACCCTCACCCGACGGAGCCACCATATCGTAACCATCTGAAGTAGCGCCGTAACCAACTAATTCAGCATATATTTTCGCACCTCTAGCCAATGCAACATCCAGGGCTTCTACCACTACTACACCACCACCACCAGCTATTACAAAACCATCACGGTCTGCATCATAGGCTCGTGAAGCAGTGTCGGGAGTATCATTTCTTTTTGTTGATAAGGCGCCCATCGCATCAAACATCATTGTTAATGACCAATGCTCCTCTTCGCCGCCACCAGCAAAAACACGATCTTGTTTACCTAATTGAATAAGCTCCATAGCATTACCAATACAATGTGAACTGGTCGCGCAAGCAGAAGTTATCGAATAGTTAACGCCTTTAATCTTGTAGGGTGTAGACAGTCCTGCTGATACTGTGCTGCTCATCGTTCTTGGTACCATATAAGGCCCAACTCGACGAATACCTTTCGTATTCAATAAGTTAATAGCTTCATCAACATTCTTTGTAGACGCTCCACCAGAGCCCATGATAAGCCCAGTTTTAGGGTTTGATACTTCCTCTTCTGTCAAACCTGCATCATCAATCGCTTGCTGCATTGACACATAGGCATAAGCAGCAGCGTCTCCCATAAAGCGTCGAGCCTTACGGTCTATTAATTCGTCTAGATTTATATCTGGCACACCAGCGACATGGCTTCGAAAACCTTTTTCTTTGTACGCTTCCCTATAGCTAATACCTGATTTCCCAGTTTTAAGCGAATCTGCAACAGTATCTACATCACTACCTAGTGATGAAACAATACCCATGCCTGTAATAACAACCCGTCTCATATTTAACCTTTTTTAGAAATTTTCAGTTGAAGTAAATAACCCTACACGCAAATCCTTTGCTTCATAAATTACTTTTCCGTCCACTTCCATCACCGCATCAGCAATACCCATCACTAATTTACGCATAATAACTCGTTTTAAATCAATTTTATAAGTCACTTTCTTGGCCGTTGGTAGTACTTGCCCCGTAAATTTTAACTCACCCACTCCTAACGCTCGTCCTCGTCCTAAGCCACCTTTCCAGCCTAAATAAAAGCCAACTAATTGCCACATTGCATCTAAGCCAAGGCAACCAGGCATGACGGGGTCACCCGGAAAGTGGCATTCAAAAAACCACAGGTCGGGAGTAATATCTAACTCCGCAATAATTTGCCCTTTACCATTTGAACCGCCATCTTCTGTAATGGATATAACTCTATCGACCATTAACATATTTGGCATAGGAAGCTGTGCATTCCCAGGGCCAAATAGCTCCCCTCTTCCACAGCTCAATAATTCTTCTTTATTAAATGAATTCTGTTTCTTAATCTCTGTCAAAATACTGCTTCCTTAAAGTGTTATGGCCCATGATGGATTTACAATGCTATATGATACTTGTTATCAAGCAATTGAGCGAGCATCTTAAACACCAAGTAAGTAACCAGCCGCCATTAAAATAACGCAATCAAATAAATATAACTTTGACGCATACGCTATATTCCATTTGAAAATTTGCTGCCCTGACGCACCGTAGCGCCCATGTAGCGCAAGATTAATTCCAGATATTGGGCTTGCCGACACCCCAATCGCCCAAGCCATTAAAAACGTAATCGCCAGTAACGTTTGATTTGGCTCAATACTTATAATCCAATGCCCAATAACAGCGATACTGATAACCGGATGAACGCCCAAAATAGCTAATACAAACATCCATAGCAAAATAACGGATGCCACAAAGCCATCGAAGTGCTGAAACGGAATAGCTATCGACAAGCCATCAAGGGCTGCCGCCAATCCTGAGCCAAACACACCTGCAATAAGAAATAGAAGCAGCTCATTTTTCATTTGCGGAAGCCTGTTCACCCCATAATGAATGAAACCCATACCCCCTTTGCTTAACCCCTGCCTTAACAGCAAAACCACCAAGCTTAATAGCAAGGAGCACATTGCTATTAATATAAGCACACTAACCGCAGGAAAAGCATAATGAGCCAATGCTACTAATATGACCAAGCCAACTGGCAGCCACAATGCTTCAAACCGTACTGGGTAACCAATAAACTCTTCGATACCCTCCTGCTTATTTGCCTTAGCTTCGAAAAATGTAATCAAAAATGCAAGCACGGCCAATCCAAAACCAACGACCATCACAATGGGCAGCGAAGCTTCGGGCGTAAAAACTAACGCTGCTGCAAAAGCAGCAAAAAATGGCGACCAATGGGCGCCCGATGTAAACGCTCTCGTCAACAACTTCTGTTGATTCATTGATAGCTGCGCCTCTTTTACCATTCTATCTGCCACCAATAATACAGCTGATAGATTGATGACCGAGCCAAAGAAGTGAACACCTAGGTAAGTTCTAACAAAGGCTTTGACGCCTGTCGGTAAAGCCTTTGCTTTCTTATCAACGGGCAAGGCCACTAATTGTAAAAACTGCACCCCAATCAGCATTACAATCATTAACTGATTTGCTGAAAATGCTTTATCAATATGAGCTATTTCACCAGTTTGCCATGCCACCAACCAGCTCATGATGGCAAAAGTCGCAATGGTCAGGATGATCTTTTTTTGCTTAACCGCCAAATCAAAAAATAAAATAATGCCGGCAAGCCATGTAAACACGCCCTGAAGTCCTTCAATATTATTTGGAACCCAAGCATTAAAAACTGTTAACACAAAACTAAGTATTAATAACGGCCCTGCAGCCTTTATAAGATAAGACATTAAAGTCTAAGAAGTTTCTACAGCAAGGCGTAATAACGTGGCGATAGTTCGGTTATATGGCGCATCTTTTCCCATCCTTTCACAGCCTTTAATGACAACGCCACAAATCTCTTCAATTTCTAACGGGCGACCCTTTTCGCGGTCAACCAGCATGGAAGGCTTTATAGAATCAAACGTTGAAATCAATTCAAGCATATCTTCGAGATCTTCTTGAGATAACTCAACCCCATTAGCTTTTGCTGCCAGCACTGATTCTTCCATTGCACCACGTATGAGTGGTAATAGACGCACATCAGGTGTTACCTGCCCGGTCTCTTTTTCTAACAAGGTACATACTGGGTTAAGACCATTATTAATAATTAACTTACGCCATAGTTCTTTATTAATATCTTTAGAGACCTCTGTTGGAATTTCTGCAGAGTTAAAGCAACGAGCTATCTCGTTTATTCTTTGCTCGGTTTTAGCACTGATTTTTTGATGATTGGGCCACAAACCTAAAATGACCTGCGCAGGGCCAATTGACTCAACCACACCTGGTTTAACAATATGCGCACCTATCCGGCGAGCAATACCACCCAAAACCAAACCAGCTGGCAATACTGAACTAAGCTGCTGCTCATTATCGACACCATTTTGCAAAGATAAAACATAGGGCAATTCATTTTTTGGATACTTCTTTAACCAAGCATCAAGTTGACGCGCAAAGCCCGCTGTTTGCATACTTTTCAAGCACACAACAATAACATCAAGCTGTTCTGGTCGTGTTGTTTCAAACCATTTATCAAGACTAACGGCACTAACCTGTAGGTTAAACACTAACTCGGCGTGTTTAACTTCTAGACCCTGCCCTTGCATAGCCTGTAAGTGAGCGCCTCGAGCGACCAACGTAACAGTCTCACCAGCCTGAATTAGCCTGGCGGCATAGTAACAACCTATACCGCCAGCACCTATAATTGCAAAGTTCACTTAATTTTCTTACCTAAGTTTATTGATCCGCTTCTGTAAAGAAATCTAATACCAACTTGTTAAACCGTGCATTTTGTTCTATTTGAGTCCAATGTCCACATTTTCCAAACATATGCAGTTGCGAGTTTGGCAATAATTCAAAAAAGGTCTTTGATGTAATAGGCGGAACCACAACATCTTCACGACCATGAACCATCAATGTTTCGTGTTGAATCTTCTTAATATCTTCAGGGTCACTAGCAAGCGCGTCAACCCAACGTTGACGAGGTGCAGGGAACATTTTACTAAATGACTCTTGGAACCCTGGCTGGATAGTTGCCTTATAACGAAGTTCAGCTAACTCATCAGTCACTAAGCTTCGATCATAAGCAAATAAATCCATCATTTTACGCATATTTGCCACTGATGGCTCATAACCCCAAACCTCATCCAAGCCTGCTGTTAATTCAAATTCAACGCCGGCCGCGCCCATTAAAACAAGACGATTAACTCGTTCAGGGTGCTTAATTGCAAGCGCTATCGCTAAGCCGCCGCCAAATGAATTACCAACTAAATGTGCTTTCTCAATACCCAATGCATCCATTAGATCAACAGCATGTTGAACCCAATTATCCATTGTATATTCATAGTTTTCTAAACGTTCGGTAAAACCAAAACCCGCCATATCAGGGGCAATCACACGATAGTGCTCAGCCAATACAGGAATAACTAAACGCCAATTAGCCCAAGCCGTTACACCAGGTCCAGATCCATGAATCATAAATACTGGATACCCTTCACCTTCATCGTGGTAATTAGTTTTAAAGGCACCCGTTTGAATGCTGTTGGCAATTTCTGGATTGGAACTCATGATTGTCTCCTAGATGTTATTTAATAAACCGAATTGTTGAGCCAACATTTTATAGGAGGCTATGCGAGGTTTAAAGGAATGAGTCACATTAACAATCATTAATTCTTCAACATCGTATAACTCTGCAATTTGCTCTAAACGTGACTGACATTGCTCAGGTGTGCCGGTAACCATTGTTGCTAATGTTTCATCGTAGTACGCTTGATCAGAGAGGGATAACTGTTTCTTTTTATCCATCACCTCTTCAGGCGAGAAAAAGCTGTCAATCTTGCCATGACGAAAGGCCTGAACTTTCCAATATGTATGGCTACTTGCGATGAGCTCCGCCTCTTCTTTAGAGTCTGCACAAATAGACGCGACTGCAATAATTGCTTCTGCTTTGTCTAGACTACCACCTTGTTTAAATGCCTTGCGGTAGCGTTGTATGATCTCTGGGGGTCTATCATGTGTTCCAATAAATAGCGCCAACACAAAACCTGCGCCTAACACACCCGCCATCTCAGCACTGCCATCACTCGAACCTAACATCCAAACTGGTGGTGCGCCCACATCGGTTGGTACCACAACGGCTTGACTATAAGGATGATCCTCAGGCAGATTGTTACTTAAATACCCTATCAAATCTTGCGTTTGACTAGGGTAGTATTCGGAGGGAACCGTTTGCCTTGGCGCTGAAATAGCAGCCGATGAAATTGGGTGTCCACCTGGCGCACGCCCTACTCCTAAATCAATACGGCCCGGATGAAATGCCTCCAACATTTTAAATGTTTCAGCCACCTTAAACGCACTGTAGTGCGGCAACATGACTCCACCGCTGCCCACTCTAATGCGTTTTGTAGCATGAGCGACATTATTCACCATCATTTCAGGACAAGGGCTTGCATAGCCCGGGGTTGCATGATGCTCTGCGACCCAATACCGGTGATAACCTACCTCATCGCATGCTTTTGCCAATTCAATGGTAGAAAATAATCCGCTAGATTCTGGCTGATTATCATGGACAGGAGATTGATCAAGAACGCTTAGTTTTATGTTTTTCATTATTTAAGGGGAAATTTAAAAAGGCATTTATATTAAATGGATTTGTATTCTCTCGTCGATGACAGTTATCAAAAAATACAAAAAAGCCCTAAACAACTTTCATTGCTAGGGCTTTTAAGTGTTTTCAATAAAACCGATAACTTAAAACGTGTCGTCGCTTAACGACCTAACGATTTTGCAGTTTTACCACCAATTCCAAACTGTGTATTAGGTACTTCTTGAATTAATACGCGAACGTTTTGACGTGGCGCATCGACTGCTTCACAAAGCGCATCGGTTACCTTTTCAATAACCGCAGCTTTTTGCTCATCAGTTCGACCTTCCATCATATGAATATGTGCTATTGGCATTTACTTTCTCCCGTTAATCAACAAATCGCATTGTCACAGTGCCTAGATCTTGATAACGCACTGAAACATTATCACCTGCTTTAACTGCAATAGCAGGGGTAATAGCCCCAGCCATAATAAACGTACCAGCAGGAATAACCTCTCCACGTTCCGCCAACAGATTAGCCAGCATTGCAACACTTGCTGCAGGGTGACCTAGAATAGCTGCACCAGCACCTAACTCTACTACTTCACCATTGATCTCCATGACCACACCGATTGTTTTAAGATCCAAATCTTCAACCGGTAGCATACGACCCCCTGTTACAAAGCGTGATGAAGAAGAGTTATCAGCAATCACACTCTTAAGGTCAAATTTAAAGTCTTTATAACGTGAGTCAATAATTTCCACGGCTGGAACAATAAAATCTGTTGCTGACAAAACATCACCAATGTGACAGCCTGGTCCACTTAATTCTTTTTTTGTTACAAACGCAACTTCTGCTTCTACTTTCGGGTGAATTAACTCAGAGATCTTAACTTCACCACCATCAGGAATACTAAAATAATCAGCCAAAAAACCATAACAAGGTGTTTCTACTCCCATCTGGCGCATTTTTGCCATCGATGTTAAGCCCATTTTTAGACCAACAATCTTGTTACCTCGTGCTTCTTTTCGACGACGAATCTCCCACTGTACATCGAGTGCTTCATCCCAGGTGATTTCTGGATAATCATTTGTTATTTTTGTTACTTCTGTGCAGTTAAGCTCAGCATTTTCTAGGTGCTCTGCTAACTGTTCAATTGTTGCTTTATCTAAAGCCATAATAGTTCCTCTTACGCTGATTTCTTTTTAATCTCTAAGGCAACATCTTCGATCATGTCTTCTTGACCGCCTACTGCACCCATTTCACCTAATGCCATTAAGATTTCTCGTGCTGGCACGCCATGGTTTTTCTCTGCTCTTTTTGCATGAAGCAAAAATGATGAATAGACGCCTGCATAGCCTAACGTTAAAGAGTCTCTGTCAATACGTGTTGGTGTTGGCATTAACGGAAGTGCAATATCTTCAGCGACGTCCATAAGCTTATCGACATCAACACCAGTTTCAATGCCCATTCGATTACAAACCGCGACCATCACTTCTAGTGGTGTATTACCTGCACCTGCTCCAAAGCCTGCAACAGAACCATCAATACGAGTAGCCCCTGCTTCAATTGCCGCTAGTGAATTTGAAATACCCATTGCCATGTTGTGATGACCATGAAAACCGATTTCGATATCATCGCTAAATTCCGCTCTTAATGCGGCAATTCGATCGGTTACATCATCTGGCAACAGGTAACCCGCTGAGTCTGTTGCATAAATACAGTTTGCACCGTAATCAACCATTTTTTTAGCTTGCTCTAACAATGCCTCAGGTGATGTCATATGCGCCATCATCAAAAAACCAACCGTATCTAAGCCATATTCACGTCCTTTTTGGATGTGCTGCTCAGAAACATCAGCTTCTGTACAGTGTGTGGCCACACGGATTGTTGAAATACCACAGTCAGCTGCCATCGCAAGATCATCGACCGTACCTAAACCAGGCAGTAACAATGCTGATATTTTGGCATTCTTCATTTTTGGTACAACTGCTTCAAGATATTCACGGTTCGAATGTTTTCCAAACCCATAGTTTACTGAAGAGCCGCCTAAGCCATCTCCATGTGTTACTTCGATTAATGGCATTCCAGCTTCATCCAACGCAACAGCCATCCTAACCATATCGTCTAATGAGAACTGATGGCTGACTGAGTGCATACCATCACGTAACGCATTATCGTGTAACTTAATTTTTTTACCTTTTAAATTCATCACCAACCCCCTAAGCTAATTTGGTTAATGTCAGTGTGCCGTTTTCAATCTCTTCGGCAAACATTTCTGCTGTTCTTGTCCCAGCAGCCGTCATAATATCCAAATTACCGGCATACTTTGGAAGGTAATCTCCTAGCCCTTCAACCTCTAGAAATATACTAACTCTATGTCCATCAAAAATTGGTCCATTTTTTAACTTATAGCCTGGCACATATTTTTGCACTTCTTTAATCATTGCGTGAACTGATTCTGTAATTGCTTTTTGATCTGGTTCTTCTTCAGTTAAGCAATGAACAGTATCCCTCATAATTAAAGGTGGCTCTGCAGGGTTTAAAATAATAATCGCTTTGCCTTTCTTAGCACCACCAATTTCTTCAACGGCTCGGGCTGTCGTTCTTGTGAATTCATCAATATTTTTCCGTGTGCCCGGGCCTGCTGATTTTGATGCAACTGTTGCAACAATTTCACCGTACTCTACTGCCTGAACTTGGCTCACAGCAGCCACCATCGGTATCGTTGCTTGGCCACCACAGGTCACCATATTAACGTTCATTTCTTGCTCACCCACATGCTCTTTCAAGTTAACAGGTGGAACACAAAATGGGCCAATAGCTGCCGGCGTTAAATCAATCACTAACACGCCTTTTTCTTGCAATTTACGGTTATTTTCCCCGTGTACATATGCAGACGTTGCATCAAATGCAATTTGTATATTATCTTCTTCAATATGTGGAATTAAGCCATCTACACCTTCATGCGTGGTTTTTAGGCCTGCTTCTCGAGCTTTTAATAAGCCCTCTGAGTCAGGATCAATACCTACCATCCACAGCGGGTTTAAATTTGGACTACGTTGTAGCTTAGCCATTAGGTCGGTGCCGATATTACCGGAACCAATCATTGCGCAATTTATTGCCATTTACTAATCTCCTAAAATTTTACGCTTAAACAAAGCGAACAGATGCTGAACCAATGCCGCCTACACTAACTCGCATAGAATCGCCTGCTTTAGCATCAACCATCATGCATAATGCGCCTGATAAAATAACTTCACCGGCTTTTAATGTTACGCCTAAGGCACCCATCGTATTAGCTAACCAAGTCATTGCATTAACAGGTGAACCAAGTGCTGCTGCTCCCGCACCTGTGTGCATTAATTCGCCATTTTTTTCGAGTGTTAGACCACATACGCTTAAATCTACTTTGCGTGGATCAACAGCCGTTCCACCTAATACAAGATAACCACATGATGCATTATCAGCTACTGTATCTTGAATTTTAATTTTCCAATCCGTGATTCGTGAGTCAACAATTTCGAAACAAGGCATTACTGCTTCTGTCGCCGCCAAAATATCCGCATTGGTTAAGCCTGGCCCACACAAGTCTTTTTTTAGAACGAATGCTATCTCGCCTTCTGCTTTCGGTTGAATCATTTTTTCAGAGATAGGAATATCCTGTCCTTCTGACATCACCATGTCACTTAATAGGTAACCAAAATCAGGCTGGTTTACACCAAGCATATCCATCACAACTTTGCTGGTACAACCTACTTTTTTACCGACAACTTTTTCACCCGCGTCAAGACGACGTTGAATCATTTGATGTTGAATTTTATAGGCATCTTCAATCGTCACCTCTGGTGAACGCTCGGTAATCGGCGCAATTGTTTGTTGCGTAATAAGCGCCTCATACAGCTCATCGCCGTATTGAATTATTTTATCTTGATCCATTTTTATTCCTTATAGTTTCACACAAATATTGGTCAGCTCTGAATAGAACTCCAATGAATAATGGCCACCTTCACGGCCTGTTCCAGATTGCTTTGCACCACCGAAAGGTGTACGTAAATCTCTTAGGAACCAGCTATTAACCCAGCAAATACCCGTTTCCATTTGAGCGGCAACTCGGTGTGCGCGAGTAACATTTTCTGTCCAAACAGATGAAGCTAGACCATAAGGAGTATCGTTTGCTAACTCGATGGCTTCTGCTTCTGTATCAAATGGTGTGATGTGTGTGCACGGGCCGAAGATTTCTTCTTGCACAACCTTAGCTGTTTCTGGCAACCCTGTCCAGATAGTTGGTTCTATCCAATAACCACCAGCTAAGTCTTCAGGCATGTCAGGAATACCACCACCTGTTACGACTGTTGCGCCTTCATCCACTGCCGCTTGATAGTAGCTCAATACTTTTTCACGGTGTGATTTACTAATTAATGGCCCCATATTGGTTTCGGGGTCTTCAGGTCGACCTAATTTAAGCGCTTCAGCGCCTTCTTTTAAACGTTGTACAAACTCGTCAAAAATTGGTCGTTCAACATATACTCGCTCTGTTCCGAGGCAAACCTGCCCACAGTTAGCAAATGCCGAGCGTAATGTTCCTTCAATCGCTTTATCCATGTCACAGTCAGCAAAAACAATGCCCGCATTTTTTCCACCGAGTTCTAGCGATGAATCGCGAACACCTACCGAAGCCGCAGCTGCAATACGCTCACCCGTTGCTGTTGAGCCTGTGAAAGTAATCGCATCTAGGCCTGGGTTCGTAATCAAGGCTTCACCCACTTCACGACCTTTGCCCAGAATAACGTTATAAACGCCTTTTGGCACCCCTGCCTCGTTCATTACCTCACCCAATAAAGTGGATGTTAATTGTGTTTCTTCAGAAGGCTTTACAATGACTGTATTACCACATGCTAACGCGGGAGCAATTTTCCATGTCATCAATAACAAAGGTAAGTTCCAAGGACCAATAACACCAATCACACCTTTAGGCTTATGAACTGTATAGTTTAGCGCGCCTGTACCGTCTGGTGTCGGCATGTGAAAAGCTTCATCCCCAACATTTTTAATCGTATCTGCAAAAATTTTAAAATTAGCAGCGCCTCGGGGAATATCAATATGACTCGCTAAGGAATAAGGCTTACCCGTATCTAAACACTCAGCCTCTAAAAATTCATCAAAACGCGCATTAATACCGTCGGCAATTTTATATAAAATATCCACACGATCTTGGATAGAGTAACCAGCCCAAGGCCCTTTTAGTGCTATGCGGGCAGCATCTACTGCTTCGCCAACTTGCTCTATGCTAGTTTTGTGATATTGGCAGACCAGTTCTCCTGTTGCTGGTGAATATATTTCACCAAAACCACCAGAACCAACAAACTCACCATTAATAAACCCTTTTATTTCTCTCATATTTTTTTAGAACCTTTACTAAATAATAATGTAATTAAACCAAGACATAATCAATCGCATCTACGCCAGCTTGCGCGCAAAGAATATCTTCTTCTTCTGAACCACCTGAGACACCAATCGCACCTATAACGTCTTCACCTTCAAAAATTGGCAAACCGCCACCAAAAGTCACTACATTCGGTCGCCCAGCTATGCCCGCTTGCAACTGGGTCTTACCTTGAAGCACTTCACCCCACTGCATTGTAGGAAACCCAAAGCCTGCAGCTGTGTACGCTTTATCCTTAGCAATTGTCATGGAGGGTAGAAACGACTTATTCATACGCAAAAATGCCATTTCTGACGCCCCGCGATCCACAACCGACACACAAATGTTAATGCCAATTTCTTTTGCTTTTTCGACTGCAGCTTGCACCGCAGTAAAAGCTGCTTCGGTGGAAATATTTTTAGTTACAATACTGCTAGACATAACACTAAGACGTAACGCCCATAAAACTCTCAACCAATTGACGAGAGTGATAGAAAATAGCCTGACCAATATTATCTGCTGTCCATGTTAAGACAGGGCTATCGGGATACACGTAGCTATCTTCAGCGAATACTTCGTTACGGTTACGTGATGGATCAAAGAAATAGATCGTTTGTCCTCGAGTTAAACCATGTCGTGTTGGGCCAGTTTCCAATGGAATATCTTCCATCGAAATAATATCACCTGCTTTTAATACGCCTTCCCAAGAACTTAATAAAAATGAAGCATGGTGTAATTGACCTGATTTTTCAGAACGGATAAAGGCAACATCATGCGCCTTAGTGCTACACGTTAAAAATGCTGCCAGTTGAGTTTCACCATCAACTATTTGCTCAGTTAATTGGAAATCTAATGCTTCGGTAAAAAATTTAAAGTTTTCTTCAAAATTATTACCATACAATAAACAATGATCAAAACGAATGGGCTCCATTCCTTTCAAACCTCTTGGCCAAGGAGCAGGGTTAGTGGTTGGAAGACCGTTACCCACTTGTTCTTTTTCAGCATATAAATCAAAGGTATGACCAGCAGGCGCGACAAAGCGAACCCGTTCACCACAGCCCTTTAATTCGCCAGCAGGAATTCTTTTTGTTTCAATACCAAAGTTTTTAACATTAGACTCATAACGCCACAAATCTTGCTCTGTTGCGACTTTAAACGCCATGTGGTCCATACCTGAGCGATCTGAAGGCTCCAACACTAGCGAAAACTTATCTTGCTCATCCCAACATTTAAGATAGACACGACCCTGATCATCTCGGTCAGTTTCTATCAGACCAATATTTTCACAATAATGGTTTAGTGATTCTTCCATATCCAACACTCTTAGTTGGGTATGTCCTGGACGTAAAATACCTGTCATTGCCATGGTTAGCTCTCCTATCTCTATTAATTTTTTGAAATTACGTTGCACTATAACTATTTAATGCGATCAACACACTTTACCGCGATACAATTTTTTGTAAAAGCCCAATCATACATAATACCATATTGTTGGAAAGCTTCTAATACCATATTGCCTCACAACATCCTTTACCCCCTGTCATTCAAAGTTGATCATTATTAATTATGCTTTATTTAAATGATGACTTTTTAGCCCCTCAGTTTAAGGCCATTTCGTTGATTCAATTGGCTAAAAAAGCCACGTAAGTACCTTACGTGGCTTTTTTAGATGTATAACAAATCAACAATTCACATATCGTTTTTGCTTATGTATATACTGTTGTGAAGGTTTCATTCAAAACACCCGTATGGTAGAAAATACCACTGCCGATCTGGTCTTCGGTCCAAGTCGTCACTGGTCTATCGCGTTGCGCCAAGTAGCCTAAGCCTCCGAAGGTTTCGTTTCTATTTCCTGATGGATCAAAGAAATAAATTGTGTAGCCTCTTGTTACCCCATGCCGTTGTGGCGTCACATCAATTTTCACTTTATTCTTACCCATAACATCGGCGGCCTTTAACACATCATCCCAACTATCCATATAGAAGGCGAGATGATGTAAACCATTAATAGGCCCACCAACAAAGGCAATATCATGCGGTGTATTACTAACCGATAGCCATGTTGCTAATTGCTCATTGCCTTCAGGCCCTACCAAGATTTGCTCTACCAGATAAAAATCTAAAACATCGATCATGAATCTCGTATTTTCTTCAACCTTATTAACCCCGTTACCAAGGTCGAACTCACTCATTAGCAAGGCGTGATCTAGCCAATGTACGCCGGCTCCTTGCAAACCATCCGGCCAGGGTTCTGGGTTAACCGCACCTACCTCAGTACCAACATACTCTTTATCGGCATATAGATACATTTCATGCCCACTAGGTATATTAAATTTTAATACGCGGCCAACAAATGGCAGCCCCCCTTCCGCAATATCCTCTACCACAACACCGTACTGAGTAATGCGCCTTTTAAACTCATCCAAATCCGCATTGCTTTCTACTTTATAGCCCAGGTTTATCACTCCTGCTATATCAGCCTCGGTCAAAATCACGGAATATTTATCCCACTCATCCCAACATTTCAAATAAACATTGCCTGCCGTATCTGTATGTACTACTTTCATACCAATTACATTTACGTAATGTTTTACAGACGCCTCCATATCCAAAACTCGGATATTGATATGACTTATTCTCATGACACCCATAACACCTCCTCTTTCTGATTTAAATCGCAAATAATTACCGACCTGATGGTGGCAAGATATACCTCATATTGCATTGATTTAAATCAGAAAAGCCCTTATCTATAAGGGCTTTTCTATACAAGGTTATTTATTGGAGTTTTAGGTCATTAAGATGTGGACCAGGGTGTTTTAGTACTTTCCTTTACAATGTTTTTTTGTAACTTACCAATAACGCTCAAACTCAGGTCGCTGCGGGGGAACACTCTACACGCCAAGACACTGCCAGATGCTTCCTCATCGGAAGATACATGCGCCCTGCTCATTTTTTTAGTGTCATACAATCCAGAATTTATTTGTATTTTACAGACACCACAACCCCCTCCCTGACAACCCGACGGAATACCTTTTTTACCCATTCTCGACATTGCAGATAAAAGATGCCGATTTGGCTGGCACTTAAAACTTTCCCCTGTGTTTTCTATTGTGATAACAAAATTTTGAGCTTCATCACGCACTACATCAGTCATAAGCATTAATACAAGTCGTTAAACTTCTGGAGTATATAAGTCTGAAAAGAATGCTGATGGCTTCAAATTCTTATTTGCAATCAGTTCGTCTGCCACTGCTTTCACCATTGCAGGTGAACCAGCACTATAGACTTGCCACTCAGACAGATCATTAGGCGTTAGTCGATCAACCACCTCTGTAATTAAGCCCGTATGCCCCTCCCAATCTTCTTGGTGCGATAAAGCCGGGTGATAATGGAAGCCGCTATATTTCTCTGCTAAAGCCTGCATAAAATCAGACTCTAGTAACTCACTCTCTTCACGACAACCTAAAAAATAATGCACTTCACGATTAGCTAATTGATCGGTCTCATCCAAATAATGAATCATCGAACGAATATAACTTGCACCAGATGCCCCCGCCACAAAGATCAAATTCCGCTTACTGTCTTCTCGTAAATAAGCGTCACCCATTGGCATGTGTAATTGAACAACATCTCCGGCTTTTAGTGAATATAAATAAGCTGCACCTGTTCCCAATTTATCTTCTTTCACTAACAGCTCCACCTCACCTTTTTTATTCGGTGAAGAGGCAATTGAATAATATGACGCCTTATCCAAATTTGGTAATAAGACCGCCAAATATTGACCGGCTTTAAATTCGAGCGACTTAGGCTCAAGCAGTTCAATTCTAAGTAAAATAATACCCTTGCTGACAAAGCCAGAATAAACGACTTGCCCCTTATGCGTTACTTCCATCCAAAACTCTCTTTTTAATAATTAAAGCACATAACATGGTAACAACAACCAAGCCCGATACTTTTTATATCATGAGCGCACTGCTCACTTTTTTAATTTTTCTATTGAACTCACTAAACATATAGCCATAACTAGTCTCCCTTAGTTAAACAGTGCACTTCATACTCGTCATCGCAACCTTAGTCAGTTTATCTTGCGAAACGAATTCCTTGCACAATAGAAAATCCAATCTCTTTTATATTATACAAAATTAGTAAAATACAACTTTATTTATTGAAGCAAATCCTAACCCTATAAAAGAACATTCAAGACCCTATATTAAAAAAACTTATAAACATTACCTTTACAAAGTCGATTGTAGGGCAAATAAAAAAGCCCTAGCGACAAGTCTGCTAGGGCTTTTTGCTTTATATACTACTTTTACTTTATATACTAAACACTATAAACATCTAATACAGTATCAACAACATCATTGTGTAACGTGATTTTTCTATAGCAGATTTTCAACTCACCATCCACTTTACGTAAACGGTGCTCTTGAACACCAAAAGCATTACGACTCACTTTAGAATGATAACTGTGTGTCACCCAAGACGAATGAACAACAATCTCACCTTCATCATTTTCAGACACTCTAAAGTTGCTGTTCATATGACACGTTCTAGGTAATGGACTGGCAGAATAAGCCAATTCTGTTCTGATTCTATACACTCTATCCTCAAGACCTGAGCGATTACCATAATAAATCAATGAAATTTCACGCTTAGGGTTACTCGTTTGAGTATATTCATCAATCCATGATGGCATCCAATAGGTAGCATCTTTTGTATATAAATTAATCCAATCATCCCACTGCTTATGGTCTAGAGCGGCAGCCTCATTAATAATTACATCTATGGCTTGTTCTTTTAATACTGAATCCATCTTAACTTTCCTCCGCTTGGCCTTCAGCCATCATCTCGGCCCACCGCTTATGCTGCGCAACCATAATACCTTCATCTTCAAGGTTAGTACCTGACTCAACAGGGTTAATTCCAACAGTTTTAGCAACTTTTTCTGGCCCTTCAACCGTATTCATTGCCCCACGACACATATCACTCCAACGTTGTTTTTCACCCATAAAGCCTATCTGGCTGTTATTGAATGCTGTTAAATCATCCGGTGTTGCCATGCCTGTTGCATTAAAGAAATCCTCATACTGCCGAATACGGCGCTCACGGGCTTCATCTGACTCCCCAACCGGTGCAACACAATAGGTTGTTACTTCTGTTTTATCAACAGAAATAGGGCGGAAATGGCGAATCTGCGTACTCATTTGATCCATTAAGAATACGTTTGGATAGATGCAGGTATTACGTAAAAAACCCGCCATAAATTCTGCTCGCGCCTCTCCAAATTTTTCTCGTAGCGCTGGCATCTGCCCACCAACATAAAGTGGACGATCTTGGGCACTAGGGAATTTTCCCCATAACATCACATGACCATTCCCAAAGTGGTAGTAACCACCCGGTAGCTCCCCAGTAGATCCTGTCGACATCGCGCCCACATCTGCTGCTTTCACTGCGTCATTCTCTGCTTGGATTTTTTTACGATTGGCTAACGTCATTACATAATTGCCATGAATAGCTTCTAAATGATAACCATCCACACCATTTTCCGCTTGTAATTTCCAATTTCCATTATAGGTATAGGTTGTTATACCCGGTAACACCTCTAGGCCTCCCTCAGCCTGATCTACAAGTAGATCTATCGAGTGCGTCGCCTCGCCTAAGAACTCTTTTAAACTACATGCATTGTCATCCAGCACACCAAAAACAAAACCTCTGTAGCTTTCAATATCACCTATTGTTTGAAGGCCTAAATTATCTTTATCGAAGCTCTCACTATAGCCGACACTGTTTTTATGCTCACCACAATCCAGTAATTTCCCTTTCATGTCGTACGTCCACATATGAAATGGGCAAACCATTTTACGCTTATTACCGCATGCAGTGTTTACCAGTTGCGCACCCCTGTGTGAACAGGCATTAATAAAGCCATGTATTTCACCGTCTTTATCACGCGTAATAATAACGGGTTGACGCCCCATATATGTTGTAAAGAAATCATTGGGGTTTTTAATTTGGCTTTCATGGCAAAGATAAACCCAGTTTTTTTCAAAAATGGTTTTCATTTCCATGTCAAAAATTTCTTCGTCAGTGAAGACCCTTCTATCAGCACGGTAAATACCCTGCTCTTTATCCTCGATCAAATAGCTCCCAAAATCGATTTTATTTTGTTTACCCATTCTTTATTCTCCTTTTATCAGCCTGTTAACTCGGCTGCATCATTAATCTTATTCTCAACTAACTCTGTCGTTTGAGTAATTGAACTATATCAATATAAACTTTTCCAGCCATGACTTACATCATTTACTTGATAAAAATTCAAAAACTTCCATAAAAAGCTAATTTAATAAAGCTGCTTATTTATGATCATTAACACGCTATTAGCTAGCAACCAGTTACCAAACCACTACTATCATCGACCATAATTGCCAATAACGTAACTGTTGTTAAACCAACCAATACCGGTGTTTTCCGAGAAATGAAAAACACTCTTAACGAGTCATATTATTATCAACACTCATCATCTCTCCAAACCTCGTTTGTTTTATACCCCTAAATTATTCAAAAAGCACTTAACAAACCAATAAATATCATTTCGACATTCTCAAACTGACTCTTAATAACAGTTACTAAAACGCCTTATAAACCCCAATAACATTTTCGCCCCTTTATAACAGACAATAAAAAAGCACTCCTAAGAGTGCTTTTTTATTGAACAATCAATCTATGCAATCAAGCAGGCTCAACAGTATGCTTTGAATGATCGAAATTAAGATGTGATTCAAGGTTAGCAGGAGCTACGCCAAATGCTGTTTGAAAACTAACATTATGCGCATTAATTTCATCATATTTTAAATACCAAGCCTTATGCATCTTATAAAAAGGTATTTCTGGATATAAGTGATGAATTAAATGGTAGTTCTGATAAACCAACAGCGGTGTCAATAACCACTCCCAACCCATTCGCATCGTCGTTGCCATATATTTATCTTCTTCCTGACCCACTTTATTAGGCGCATGCGGCAAAATAACAAAAACTACTGCAATCATAAATTAAGCAATCCGGCTAGGAATGAACCACAACATAAGCAACTCAAGTCCCAAACCAAAGTATAAAGCAATGACGAAACCTGTTATTAGTAGCGTATAAAAAACAATAAGTGCTTTAGCATGTCTTTTTACAACTCTCATTCCATACTTAAAGAAATAATAGATGTAGTACCCGTCAAAACAAGACCATTTAAAAGGCACTTGCCACCATTTGGCCTCATGCTCGTAAACATCGGGGTCCATTGGCCCATTGGCGTGGATGTGGTGCTTATTATGTACCCATCTAAGTGCAACCATTGGCGCATAAGGGAATAAGAAAAACAAACCAACTGAACCGATAGCTTCATTAAGGAATTTATTGCTCGATAAAGAATGGTGCGACGCATCATGAATAATGCTAAACATCCAATAACTTAAAAGCCCATTGATGATAGCCCCTGACCATAAGGGCAAAATTCCGTTTAAGGCATAATACCAAACAGCAATAATGCCAGACAGAGACAGTATAAAAATAAGGGTCGTCGGAATGGCTAAACTGGGTGCAACCCTAAGAGATTCGAAATATTCTTCACTCGTTGCTGGGTTTTTTGTACACATAATCTCTCCTGAATTAAATTAACTGACTATTTATGTTTTTATAATCACCAATTAGAACAAGACTTAATCTAATAGATAAGTGTCATTATTTGACATAACCATGTCATTTTATGACAATACCTTTCAACCATCGCTCAAAGGAACTTATGTCCCAATCAATTATACTCCCTGTTAGCTACATACAAATAGCTATCCGAGAATTGTCTAACAAAGGCATTACAGCTGAGCAGATTTTAGAAGGCACCGAACTAAGCGTTCACTCATTACAAGAAGATGATTATATCTCATTAGATCAATTCATTAGCGTTATCCTTAACACACGGAAACTAAGTAACAACCCAGCCATTGGCTTATTACTGGGCTCAATACTGCACCCCTCAACTCACGGGTCTGTTGGTTGGGCAGCTATCAATAGCCCGACATTATCAGACGCCATCAATATTTTTCAGCGATATAGCCAAGTACGAACGCCCTTCATCTTATATACAACCCTTACCCAAGGTAATCAATATATCATCCGCTTAACGCTGACTGACAACCTTAAAGCCGCCCACACAATTTTCATCGAGGCCATGCTAATGTTACTGCAACATATCATTGAGTTCATACTCGGAAGGCCGATGACAGAGGCTAGTCTATACATGAATAGCTTCACACCCAGTTATGTAGACAGTTACCGGAAATACTTTCATTGCCCTATTCACTTTAATTCTGGTCACCTCGAAATTCGTCTTCCACTATCTTGGAAAGACACCCCCAACCCCAATGCTGACAAACACATGTACCAAATTGCGTTAGAGCAATGCCAAGAGGCACACCATCAATTGCAGCGTAATGTAAATATCAGCACTGAAATATACGATTATTTATCCGCAAACTTAAGTCACTCACCTACACTTAAACACACTGCTATGCACTTCGGCATAACACCTCGAACACTCATCAGGCGACTTAAAAATCAACACACGTCTTTCCAAAAAATAAAAGACGATGTATATGCATTTCAGGCCAGCAGTTATTTACGCAGAAGCACAATAACCATAGACACGTTATCTGTTATTTTTGGCTACAGCGATCCAGCTAATTTTAGGCGTAGCTTTAAAAGATGGTTTGGCATCAGCCCCCAAGAATATCGCGAACAACAAACCGAGATTTTGAAAAAACATTAAACGCGCATTAAATAAATTGAGCGATCAACTTAGCATAGACTCCAGCGAATCATTTCATTTGGGTTTATTTAAACCAATCGTCTAATTCATCACCATCAAGCTCATTAATAGCGTACTCATTAAAATCTTTATAGGTGTTCCAATCATGGATTTTTTGACTGGCAGAATCCTTTAAATCTTGATCTGACAATTGCTGTTGATACTTGTTAAGCATCAATTCACTGTAATCATTACACTGTTTAAGAAAATCAATAACAATTTTTTTTTGAATATCTAACGGAAGAGGTTTTTGGCTCATTTTATTCTCACTTAATATTGACGCTGCTTTTGTTAGGCGATAGAGTCATTTAATCTAACAACAATAAGATTCCATGAGAAAAATAATTATCGCTATAACTGGGGCTACCGGGTCTATTTACGGTACCCGTTTACTTGAAATTCTGCAAACTGTCGATGATGTTGAAACACATTTGATTCTTTCCAATGCGGGTGCACTAACTGCTCAATATGAATTAAATATGGATAAACAAGAGCTTATGTCGCTGGCCGACGTAACGCATCACCCAAAAGATATTGGCGCATCAATTTCAAGCGGCTCATTTATCACCGACGGTATGGTTATTGCGCCATGCTCTATGAAAACACTCGGCTCCATTGCCAATGGTATAGCTGATAATCTAGTCTCTAGAGCTGCAGACGTGATACTAAAAGAACGCCGAAAACTTATTTTAATGGTTCGTGAAACACCCTTAAACCTTGTTCACTTAAGAAATATGACGACCCTCTCCGAGATGGGCGCCATCATTGCACCGCCCGTACCGGCCTTTTATATTCAGCCAAAGTCTATCGACGACATAGTTAATCATTCAGTTGGAAGAATACTAGACACATTAGACATTTCTAATGTAGATTATGTAGCCCGGTGGCAAGGTCTTTCAAAATAATAATCATCCACCTTTAAATAATTACACTCGAAGAGGAGCTTATGTTAAGCAGACGCACTTTTATTAAATCCGCACTGGCCACTAATGTCGCCTTATTAGCCACGCCATCTCAAGCGCTTCAACAGGTTTTAACCGGCTCTGAAGAAATCCCATTACTGGTCTTTGCAGATGAGCACTCAGCTCACTCAAAACATTTTATCTCCAATGTTGCCGAGCGCAAGTCTAATATCGATTTAGATATTGGCCAACACTTTGACCTACTTAGAGAGTTTTGCAAAGAGTCCCCTATGGGCCAAATTTCAGGCTTAACCAGAGATTCCGATTTTTTTGCCCTTGAACAAATCGCAAAGGACTTTGGTTTTTACACCCAATATTCAGCCACACATCATTATTCCGGAAACATGTTGACGCACGAAGTCTCTAGTTCGAAAGACACTGCTGAACTGATTACCTCATCACTAAAAAACGCAAAAGAACAATGGCCGCAATGGCTTGCAAATCATATGCGAGTTTTACCGAGAGGGAATGCCCAGCTCGTGACGCAAAAAACACAGATCAGCCTAGCCAATACCGATCAACATGACTTCTTAGTCTCTTGGTCTTTAAGCCCAAATAAAAACAAATAACAATTGGAACAACCATGACTAAACCACTCCCACAAGGCATCACTTTAGGCCAGCTTAATGCGGCGATCGCCGAGATCGAAAAAGTCGTCGGCAAAGAATATGTTTACTTGGATGACATAAAAGAACTTCGCAGCTATCGCGACCCTTATAACACCACCAATGATGCTGACTTTGCTCCATCCGCTGCTGTTGCACCTCATAATGTTGAGCAAATCCAAAAAATTCTTGCCATCGTTAATAATTACAAAATACCTGTTTGGACAATTTCCACCGGTAAAAACTTTGCCTACGGTGGACCCGCTCCTCGTAAGCCCGGCTATATTGTTCTGGATTTAAAGCTCATGAATAGAATTCTTGAGGTTAACGAGAAACATGGTTACGCAATCGTTGAGCCTGGTGTGAGCTATTATGACTTATATAACTACCTTCAAGAAAAAGGCTCAAAGCTTTGGATTGATTGTGCCGCACCCGCCTGGGGCGGAATTGTCGGTAACACCTCTGAGCACGGCGCTGGCTACACACCTTATGGCGATCATCTATTAATGCAATGTGGTATGCAAGTCGTGCTTGCTGATGGTACTGTCGTTGAAACCGGCATGGATACTACTGCAAACAGTAAAACAGGCGGCCTCTACAAGTACGGTCAAGGCGCTGCGATTGATGGATTATTCACCCAATCAAACTTTGGTGTCATTACCCGTATGGGCATCTGGTTAATGCCAGAACCTCCGGGCTATACACCTTTTATGATTACTCTGGAAAATGAGCATGACCTTGAAACAGTAACCGACCTCTCGTTACCACTTCGGGTTAATCAAGTCATTCATAATGCGCCAATGACTGTTGATTTACTATGGGAAGCAGCCATGTCTGTTAGCCGTAGTCAATACTATACGGGCAAAGGCCCAATGCCAGACAGTCATCGTAAAAAAATGGCTAAGGACCTCGATTTGGGTATCTGGAATTACTACGGTGCTGTATACGGCCCAGGCCCGATGATGAAAAACAATATGGATGTTATCAGAGATACATTTGGTAGTATTCCAGGCGCAAAATTTCATTATGACGACACCAGAAAAGGTGACCCCGGTTGGGATTACCGCGTCAAACTAATGAAAGGTGTTCCTAATATGACTGAGTTCAGCCTACTGAATTGGGTTGGTGGCGGTGGTCATATTAACTTTTCGCCTATTTCAGCCGCTGATGGCAAATCATCTATGAATCAATACAAGATGATTGAAAAACGTGCACACGAATACGGCTTTGACTACATTGGCGAATTCTTAATTGGCTGGCGAGATCAACACCATATCTTTATGCTAATGTTTAACCGCATGAGCCCAGAAGAGAAAAAGCGCGCTCACGATCTATTCGCCATTTTAGTTGATGAGGCAGCCGCCTTAGGATACGGCGAATACCGTACTCACTTATCCTTTATGGACCAAATTGCTGGCACATTTTCATGGAACGATAACGCACTTTGGGACACCCATCACGCCCTAAAAGATGAATTAGACCCAAATGGAATCCTTTCTCCAGGAAAACAGGGGATTTGGCCAAAAAATTTAAGGGGTGAGTCATGAGTAAATATTTTTTAATTATTACAAGTCTTCTGTTTTTGACTGCTTGCGATCAACAAACAACAGATTCTGCAACAAACCCAGAACCAAGCACTCAAAAAGAAACTGCCGAAATTCCTGAAACTGTGGCAGAGCCTACTTCAAACTATGAGCCTAGCAACCGCTCAGGAAAGGTAATTTTTGACCTACACTGCGCTGGTTGTCACGATTCTGGTAATGCGTATGCAGCCACCAAACAACTTGCTCTAGTTCGTGGCAAGGATCTAGCCGTTATTAGAGAACGTACAGACTTAGTTCCTGACTATATTAAATATATTGTTAGAGACGGGCTGCTAGAGATGCCTCCTTTCCGCCCAACAGACATTAATGATAAGGAACTAGATAACTTAGCAGCATATATCGTTGACAGTGCTAAAGCACACGCAAATAAGGAAAGCAAATAATGAGTACCGACAAAAAACCGTTATCCGCTGAAGCCAAAGCTGTTGGCGAACGTATTGGCAGCTTACGTGATTTTCTAGAATTTTTAGAAGAAAATGGCCAATGTATTACTTGGACTGATGAAGTCATGCCTGAACCAGATATTCGCAATATAGCTGTTGCTGCTGGTCGTGATTCAATGAATGGCCCAGCTGTTATATTTAATAATATCGCTGGCTACCCAGGCAAAAAACTCGTCCTAGGCGTACATGGTAGTTTCACCAATCTAGCACTATTGTTGGGGCACCCTAAAGGCACCACTATAAAAGAATTGTTTTACGACATTATTTCTCGTTGGGGTGACGATAAACCGCTACTCGATTTTATTGAACCAGAAGCTGCTCCAGTCAACGAAAATCGCCTGACTGACAACTTCAACCTTTATGATTTATTACCGCTTTATCGTATTAATGAATATGACGGTGGCTTTTATATAGGTAAAGCCAACGTTGTCAGCCGTGACCCACGAGACCCCGAAAACTTTGGTAAGCAAAACGTTGGGATTTACCGTATTCAAGTACAAGCACCGGGCGAGTTTACCCTGCTGTCAGTTCCTGCACATGATATGGGTCGTCACATTGTCGCTGCTGAACAAGAAAATGTACCATTAAAAATATCCGTCATGCTCGGCAACCACCCAGCTATGTGTATGTTTGCAGCAACACCTGTTGGTTATGAAGAGTCTGAGTTTGCCTATGCATCTCAAATGATGGGTAGTCCGCTACGACTAACAAAATCAGGCAACGGCATGGATATTTTGGCTGATTCAGAAATGGTTATCGAAGCAGAACTAATGAATGGTGTGCGTAGCTTTGAAGGGCCTTTTGGTGAGTTCCCTGGCAGTTATAGTGGCGTTAGAAAAATACCTCGCTTTAAAGTAACGGCTATTTCACACCGCAACGACCCTATTTTTGAAAATATTTACATTGGTCGCGGCTGGACAGAGCACGACACCTTAATTGGCCTAAACACATCAGCACCAATCTACGCACAACTTAAAAAAGACTTTCCTGAAGTTGTTGCTGTTAACGCCTTGTATCAGCATGGCCTTACCGGCGTAATATCGGTTAAGAATCGGTTTGCTGGCTTCGCAAAATCAGTGGCCATGCGAGCACTTGGCACGCCACATGGCACCATGTACCTTAAAAACTTAATCATGGTTGATGATGATGTTGATCCTTTCGACCTAAACGAAGTGATGTGGGCCTTATCAACACGTACCCGGGCTGATGACACGATTGTTATCCCCAATATGCCATTGATTCCGATTGATCCGGCAGCAGAAGTTGCGGGCAAAGGTCATCGCTTAATTATTGATGCAACAAGCTTTATGCCACCCGATAAATTGGGTTCCGACTCAAAAATTGTTACCCCACCATCGGGGGCAAATATTGATGAATTAGCTAAGGTTATTCAATCATTACAAAATGGAGGTCAATCATGAGTTTATGCCCACGCTGCCAAGCCGCCGAAGAAAAAATCCGAGTTGAACATAAAGGTCTCAATGCTCAAGGTGAACTCGTTTGGACAATCTTTCATTGTAGCGCCTGTGAGTTTACATGGCGAGATAGTGAGCCTGCTACTTCCATAGATTACGAGGAACGGGAAGCATTTTTCAGGGTTGATCCTGAAAAACCATATCCAATAATTATGCCTCCGGCTCAATATAAATAGGTTTATCAGCATGAAAAATATTATAGAAAACCTTAACGGCTTATTAGGTGCTGACAACGTCATTAGCGCTTCAGATCAACCTACAGAATATCAATTTCTAACAGACCGCATCAATAATGGTGAGCGTGAAGTCATCGCCGTGGTAACGCCTAGCAATCTAGAGGAATTAAAAAATCTACTGGTCTCTTCCACAGATGAAAGCTATTCCTTGTTCAACCTATTAAGCCCTGGAGAAATAAACACCGCGCCTATTCCCGCAAAAGGTGCCATCGTAGTTATTGATCTTAAAAAGCTTAATAGTATTATCGAAGTTAACACTCAAGCTGCTTATGCACTGATCGAGCCTGGCGTTAGCTATGCTCAGCTCAATGAATACTTAGAAACCAATAATATTCCTTTTATCGTTGATTTTGATAAAAACTCAACTCAATCGGTTTCAGGTGGGATCAGCAATAGAAGTTATGGCTACACGCCGTATGGTGACCACCTCATGATGCAATGTGGCATGGAAGTGATGCTCGCGAATGGTCGTTTAATACGTACAGGTATGGGGGCGATGCCAAACAGCGACTCGTGGCAATTATTTAAATATGGTTTTGGTCCCTATATTGACGGCACCTTTACCCAATCAAGCTTAGGCATTATTACCAAAGTAGGTATCTGGCTAATGCCCAAGGCACCAGCTTATAAACCGTTTGCCATTCAACTGCCAAACGAAACAGCCATGAATCAAGCCGTTGAGATTATGCGCGACATGAAAATTAATATGCTGGTTCCAAATACGGTAACTGTCGCTTCCGCAAAGTCTGACGCCTTGCAATTCTCTACTGAAGCGCTGGAAGACATTGGCAACAACGATGAAGCGGCGACAAAACACCAATTGGGTGCTTGGAATATGTACGGTGCTTTGTATAACATGCCAGCCAACGTTGATTTCTTATGGCAAGCTATTAATGGCGCCTTCAGCCAAATTGAAGGGGCTAAATTTTTAATGCCTGAGGAAACAGCCAATAACCCTATCTGGGCTCAGCGTGAAATGAAGATGGATGGAAAATTCAATACAATTAATCCAAACTTATCAGGCTACTCATCCATCAATGTACATTTTGCTAGCCCAATTGATGGTGACGATGCAGTTAAGATGCAAACGCTGCTAGAAAGCGTTAACAACCCAGCGGAGCTTAACATCATCGGTCAGTTTGCGCTGACATGGCGTACCATGATGACGCAGCTTCAAGTGCTCTACCCTACAGGTGATGCTGAAAAACTAGCACAAGCACGTCAACTCACTAAGCAGCTTATTGACGACTTTTCAGCTCAAGGATACCCTACTTGCCTAGTGGATGCGGACATGCAAGAAGCCGTTGATGCCGTCAGTCTAGATGGACTCAAAACACTTAAAAACCGTGTTAAAAAAGCACTCGATCCGCAGTCTGTTTTTGGTTAAAACTGCTCCATATTATTATTGCTGAGTCGTGTCACTAAGCATTTTGTTTAATGCACGACTCAGCATAATTGAGTTGTAACAATACGCCGAGTTATTTTAATTAACTTATTCTTCAAACCTTACTAACAGTAGATACTTATTATGATTAAAACCTATGACCTTTGGATTAATGGAGAGCACACAAAACCAGCTTCTGGAAAATATTTTGATGTCCTTAACCCGCTAGATGACAGCCTTTATTGCAAAGCCGCCGAGTCTAATCAAACAGATATCAACAACGCAGTAGATGCTGCTCATGCTTGCTTCTCCAGCTATCGAAAATGCTTAGCTAAAGACCGTGAAGCAATGCTTACAAAAGCCGCTGACCTGCTCGAAAGAGACCGTGAAGAATTCCTTGAAATCCTAATTGATGAAGTCGGCTCTCCAATCAACAAAGCACAATTTGAGGTCACTCAAACAATTGGCCAGCTCCGCGCTGCTGCCGGTAGCGCACGTCGTATTACAGGTCAAACCATGCCGTCTGACACACCGGGCCGTTTAAGCATGAGTGTGCGTAAGCCATTGGGCGTTGTTGCTGCTATTACTCCTTTTAATGTCCCCTTATTAAAAGCTGCAAAATTAGTCGCCTCGCCGTTAGCGACTGGTAATACTGTTGTATTATTAACCTCCGAAGAAGCACCTGCGGTCTCTTTCCGTTTTGCCAAACTAATCGAAGAAGCAGGCTTTCCTGCCGGCAGCTTAAATGTCGTATCTGGTTTTGGTGTGGATATTGGTGACTTTTTGACCGACCACCCTCTAGTAAAAGCTGTTATGTTCACCGGTTCAAGTGTAGTCGGTAAACACATCAGCGAAATTTGCGGCCGAAATATGAAACCCTGTGTTCTAGAACTCGGTGGTAAAAGCCCTTATATCGTTTTAGCTGATGCCGACCTTGGATTAGCGGTACAAAATGCCATTATCGGCATGTTCTTTTATCAAGGCCAAGCATGTATTGCATCCAGCCGTATTATTGTAGAAGCAGCTGTGTACGATCAATTTGTTGAAATGTATAGCGCTGCGGCCAAGCAGTTATCAATGGGAGACTTACATGAGATGTCGACCATCTTAGGGCCCATTATTTCACCACGCCAACGCAACCGAGTACGCACACATATTGAAGATGCCGTATCAAAAGGAGCCACTCTTGTTACTGGTGGTGAGTGGGAAGGCAACCGTTGTCAGCCGACTATTCTTACCAATGTCACCGAGGACATGATTGTCTGTCGCCAAGAAACGTTTGGCCCGGTGACCTCCATTTACTCTGTTGAAAACGCTGAAGAGGCGTTAGCACTCGCAAATGATACACATTATGGACTCAGCGGTGCTATTCACACCAACGACCTTAACAAAGCGCTATCGTTAGCGCATGAAGTAGAAACAGGCATGATACATATCAATGCGCCAAGTGTTTACGATGAACCGCATGTACCTTTTGGCGGTATTGGCGACAGTGGCTTCGGTCGTGAAGGTGTTGATGTAGATATTGATGCGTTAACACAATGGAAATGGATTACGATTCAAATGCCTGGTTACGATCAAGCCCACTAATACCAAGCTTTTCAATTAAAACATTAACTTAAAGACTTTAATATTAAAGGACAAACATGACTACCAAACATGATCTATGGATAAACGGTGAGCACACCCAACCCGACAGTGGAAAATATTTTGACGTTCTAAACCCGTTAGACGATTCTCTCTACTGCCAAGCTGCTGAGTCAAATGATGCAGATATTAACAAAGCAGTAGAAGCAGCACATCGTTGCTTTCAAACTTATAGCAAAACATTAGCAAAAGATATCGAAGCAATGCTATGTAAAGCAGCTGATTTAATGGAAAGGGATCGTGCTGAGTTTACGGACATTCTAATTGACGAAATCGGCTCACCAATAAACAAAGCCAATTTCGAAATCGCCTATGCTATTACTCATTTACGTGCTGCTGCAGGCGTTGCTCGCCGTGTTACTGGGCAAACCATGCCATCTGACACACCGGGCCGGCTCAGCATGAGCGTACGTAAACCTTTAGGCGTTGTTGCTGCCATCACACCGTTTAACGTACCGTTGATTAAAGCAGCAAAGTTAGTCGCCTCACCTTTGGCAACGGGCAACACCGTTGTACTACTGTCCTCAGAAGAAGCACCAACACTGTCTTTCCGTTTTGCTCAACTACTGCATGAAGCCGGCTTCCCTGCGGGTTCTGTTAATGTTGTCTCTGGCTTTGGTGTTGACGTAGGTGATACCTTAAACAGCCACCCACTGGTTAAAACAGTGATGTTTACTGGTTCTAGCCGAGTAGGTAAACATATTGGTGAAATTTGCGGTAAACAAATGAAACACGCCGTGCTTGAGCTTGGCGGAAAAAGCCCACTCGTTATCTTGGCAGATGCTGACCTTGGATTAGCAGTCAAAACGGCTATTTTTGGTATGTTTTTATACCAAGGCCAAGCCTGTATGGCCTCCAGCAGAATCATTGTTGAAGAAGGTATTTATGATCAATTCATCGCAGCCTATAAACAAGCGGCAAGCCAACTGTCTATGGGCGACTTACGTGAAATGTCCACCATCCTTGGCCCTATTATCTCTCAACGCCAGCGTGACCGTGTACGCCGTCATATAGACAATGCAGTAGAAAAAGGTGCTACCATCGAAACCGGCGGTAACTGGCAGGGTAATAAATGTGAGCCAACGATCCTAACCGGAATCACAGAAGAGATGGATGTTTGCTACGAAGAAACTTTTGGTCCTGTAACCTCGGTCTATTCGGTTAAAGATTATGAGACCGCTCTCGAGATGGCAAATGATACGCCCTATGGACTCAGCTCGGCTATTATTACTAACGACTTAAATAAAGCCTTAGATTTTGCCGAGAACATTGACTCTGGCATGGTTCATATCAACGCCCCTACTTTGTATGACGAACCTCACGTACCTTTTGGCGGTACAGGCGACAGTGGCTTTGGCAGAGAAGGAATCGAGGTCGACGTTGATGCACTAACGGAGTGGAAATGGATTACCATTCAACTCCCTGACGCAAGCGCTGGACACTAAGAATTTATGTTTAAGTAACATTAAAAAGCAGCCCTTCCCGGCTGCTTTTTTTGTGTCAAAAATTTATTATTAAACTTCTACTCAAAAGGATAATCTCATGATCAAACCCGCCAGTGATTTTATTAAAGAAGCCCAAAAAATATGCAATTGCCTTGATGCCGTTGCAGCTAAAGAACTTGCCGGGCAGTCAAATAACCTGATTATTTTGGATGTTCGAGAACCACATGAGACCACCGAATCTAAGCTTGAACAGGCCATCAACATTCCTCGCGGCCTATTAGAAATGAAAGTACAAAACCATTGCACCGACCCTGATACTCTGATTCTTATCCATTGCGCAGGTGGTGGCCGTGCATCTTTAGCCGCAGCCAGACTACATGAAATGGGCTATCGTAATGTCCATGCCATTACCGAAAAATTTACCGATATCAAAAAAGTTTTTGACTAACTAGGGCAACACAAATAAAACACTAATCAACCTAATTTGAAGACTTTATTTTATTTCAAACATCTTAAAAGTGAGGGGGAAATATATGTACAAAATAATACTATCGAGTTACAGTTAATTCATAGGTATGCTGAATAGGACTCATGGATGGATGCTCCCAAACAACCCAGCAATGAAACTCAACGTCTTGAGGCTCTAAAAAAGCTCAACATTCTTGACACGCCTGATGAAGAGCGCTTTGACCGCATAACAAACATTGCTCAGCAGTTTTTTAACGTGCCCATTGCGTTAATTAGCTTAGTGGATGAAGATCGCCAGTGGTTTAAATCCAAACAAGGCCTTTCTGTGTGTGAAACATCCCGAGAAATTTCTTTCTGCGGCCACACTATTTTACAATCCGATGTATTTGAAGTTCAAGACACCCTCTTAGATCCACGATTTAAAGACAACCCTTTAGTCACTGCAGCACCTAATATTCGGTTTTATGCAGGCACCCCTCTCCAAACAAAAAGTGGCTTTGCTATCGGCACATTATGCTTGATTGATTCACAACCCAAAAAACTCTCATCCACTGAAAAAAAAGTGCTAAACGATTTAGCAAACTGGGTGCAAGATGAACTGGCTCATAACGAAGCCATGGCGGCCAGCACTATTATTCGAGAAAGTGAAGCACGTTTAAATGCCATTTTAAACACCGTGGCAGATGGCATTATCACCTTAGACTCCAAAGGCACACTTGAAAGCTTCAATGCCGCCGCCACACGTATTTTCCAATACCAGCCAGAAGAAGTCATTGGCAAAAACATCACTATATTAATACCTGAGCTATATCACAATGAGCATATCGGCACCGGCCGTGAAGTAACAGGCCTTCGTAAAGATGGCAGCACCTTCCCAATGGACCTCTCTGTCAGCGAAACTGTTGTTGCTGACCGGCATTTTTATACCGGTATTATGCGTGACATTACCGAGCGTCAAGCGATCGAGAAAGAACTCTTATTAGCGAAACAGTCCGCAGAGGTAGCTAACCAAATGAAGTCTGAGTTTCTTGCCAATATGTCACATGAACTACGAACACCGTTAAACGCTATTATTGGTTATAGCGAATTATTAACTGAAGATGCTCAAGACGTTGGTCTTACACAACAAGTAGCAGACTTAGAAAAAATTCACACGGCAGGCAATCACCTACTGAGCCTAATCAACGATGTGCTCGATTTAGCTAAAATTGAAGCTGGCCGCGTTGAATTGATGCCAGAAAAAATTGCTATTTCAAGACTTATTAAACAGGTCGTGACAGTCGCACAAAAGCAAATTGAAAAAAATGGAAACACCTTCAATGTTATATGCCCAGACGATCTTGGTGATTGCATTACTGACACTGTAAAGGTATGCCAAGTTCTCCTTAATTTATTGTCAAACGCAAGCAAATTCACAGAACAGGGGCAAGTAACATTGTCTGTACAAAAGGAAAACTCACAACTCATTTTTAGCGTAGAAGATACCGGTATTGGTATGACACCCGGCCAATTAGATAAAGTTTTCATCCCCTTTGTTCAAGCAGATAGTGGTACGACTCGACAATATGGTGGTACTGGGCTAGGTCTACCGATAAGCGAGGAAATCTGCCAACTAATGGGTGGTGAAATTAAGGTCAATAGCGCCAAAGGGAGCGGCTCAACATTTACAGTAACGTTACCCATTGATATATCAACCCTCGTTAAAATAAAAACCTATTTAGCAGAACAACCAAAAGAAAACACTTCGCCTGAAAGTAGCCCTAAAGGCTCCATCTTAATCATTGATGATGATCCCCAAGTACACACATTATTGAGCCGACACCTTAATAAAATGCCATTTAAGATCATTACCGCTCAAGATGGCAAAACTGGTGTTAAAAAAGCCCGTGAGCACGCCCCCTCAGTCATCATATTAGACATCATGATGCCCGAAATGAACGGCTGGACAGTTTTACAAATTTTAAAATCTGATCAGCGTACCGCACATATCCCTGTTGTCATGAGCACCTTTTTAGATGAAAAGAAAAAAGCTTTTGAATTGGGCGCAATTGACTACCTTAACAAACCTGTTAATAAAAACAATTTATTACGTGTCGTCAGTAAAGCTATTAGCAACAACAAAATGCCTGAGATATTAATTATCGAAGATGAAGTAAGCACCATAGCTAAACTGGAACAAGCCCTCGAAAATTTTGGTTGCACCATAACAAAAGCACTCAACGGTAAAGAAGGCGTTAATAAAATAAGAAACCACTTCCCCGACTTGATTCTGTTAGACCTGATGATGCCTGAAATGGATGGCTTTACATTCTTAGAAAAACTACACCAACTACCCAATACCAAAGAAATTCCCATCATCGTTATGACAGCCAAAGATCTATCACCCGTTGAAAAAGACCTCTTAAAGACCTCGACTCAACAAATCATTACCAAAACATCACTGCTCATGAATACCGATGATGTCATTCTACAAATTATTAACCGCATCCAAACTAGTGCTCTAAAAGCCTATGACACTTAAAATTTTACTGGTGGAGGATAATGAAATGAACCGTGATATGTTGAGTAGACGCTTATATAGAAAAGGCTACCACATGATCCTTGCTGAAGATGGTCAACAAGGAGTTGAGTTAGCCCTGTCAGTATCGCCTGATGTCATTTTAATGGATATGAATTTACCGATCATTGATGGTTGGCAGGCAACTAAAACCATTCGTAAACATGAAAAGCCGCTAGGCAAGCATACGCCTATTATCGCCGTCACCTCTCATGCGATGACATCAGATCAAGAAAAAGCCATTAATGCGGGTTGCGACCACTATGAACCCAAACCCATTAACTTAGACCAACTGATTGAAAAAATAGAGCTTTTACATGCCACGTATCAATCAAAAAACGCTGAAAAAAGTTGTGATTAAACTCAGCCATAAGGCTTAAGAGTATGACCATGCAAACTATTCTAGTCGTCGATGATCTCTCAGAAAACTTGGAGTTATTGTCACGCATTTTACAACGAGAGGGGTATAAGGTCCTCAGCGCTGTCAATGGTGAAGATGCCTTAGCACAACTCACTACGTCTAACCATATTGATTTAATTATCAGCGATATTTTAATGCCCATTATGGACGGTTACGAGTTTTGCAGACAAGTTCAGCAAAATGATCGTTTTTGCTCCATCCCCTTCATTTTCTATACGGCCACGTATACCGATGAAAAAGATAAAGAGTTTGGATTAAAACTTGGCGCAAATCGCTTTCTCATCAAACCTCAAAAAACACAAGACTTATTAAACATCATCAAAGAAGAGTTAGCCAAACCGTTTAAAGTTGAAAAGAACAACATCACACCCGATGCTAAAAGCCCGCTGATAGAATCTGAACAGCAGTATTTACGGCAATACAGCAGCCGATTAGTCCATAAACTAGAAGATAAACTGCTTGAACTCGAACAAAAAAACACCGAGTTAGAAGAAGAAATGGCCAAGCAATTACAACTTAAACAGCATATTGAATTACTGAACGCTGATTTAGAACGCCGTGTTGCATCACGAACCAAAGACCTGCTCAGCGCCAATCAAAAACTACTGGAAATGGACCAAATAAAAAGCATGTTCATTGCCTCTATGAGTCATGAGCTAAGAACCCCCTTAAACTCAATCATTGGTTTCACCGGCATTATGTTGCAAGGCATGAGCGGCGAGATCACCGATGAACAAGCTAAACAACTCGGCATTGTCAAAAAGAGCGCGTCTCACTTATTAACCCTGATTAATGATGTGATAGATGTCAGTAAAATAGAGTCAGGTGTTGTGTCAATTACTAACCATAATTTTGATCTAATCGAGTTAATAAAAGACGTTATCCAAATACTCTCAAAAGCCTGTTTAGACAAGCAGTTAACTATTCGATCAAACCTACCTGAAAGCTTTTCTTGTTTTAGTGATAAGCGCCGTATTAAACAAATCCTAATTAACCTACTGGATAACGCCATTAAATTCTCCAATGAGGGAGAAATCATCATCTCACTCACTCAAAGAGAATCGTTTTTTACCGTGACTTTCTCTGACACTGGCATCGGAATCAGCGACGATAATGCCAACAAACTTTTTTTACCGTTTAGCAAACTCAACCCAACTCAAGCCAACAATCCACGAGGTAAAGGCACTGGCTTAGGGCTTTATCTTTCACAACGATTAGCTAACAAACTTGGTGGACAAATAACCATGACCAGCGAACCTAATAAAGGTAGCAACTTCTCTTTAACACTACCCATTGGAGGAGCCAGCAAATGAAAACTATTTTAATTGTCGATGATAATCCTGATAACCGTTACCTTATTACCTACATCCTAAAAAACAATGCCTTTCTAACCATTGAAGCTGTTAATGGTACACAGGCGGTTAACAAAGCGCTGGATGAGCAACCTGACTTAATCTTAATGGATATACAGCTACCTGATATGAGTGGCTTAGAAGCGACACAACAAATTAAACAATCCACACCCCATCGCCACATTCCCGTCGTTGCATTAACCTCTTATGCTCTAGATGGCGATAAGGATAAAGCCCTCAAAGCAGGGTGTTCTGGTTATATCGAAAAACCCATTAACCCAGACACTATCATCGATCAAATCCACCAAGCATTAGCGTCATGTTAGCTATAAACACCATTTTAATTGCAGAAGATATCGAAGATGATCGGTTGATGCTGATGACCCTTTTAAAAGGGCATGGCTACCAAACCGTTGGCGCAGAAAATGGTCAAGATGCGATGGATAAATTGGCTAAACAAAAATTTGACCTGATTATCAGCGATATCTTAATGCCAGAAATGGACGGGTACCGCTTTTGCCTGTCTACTAAGTCTGATGAACGCTATCAAAAGATTCCTTTTGTTTTTTATTCAGCAACCTTTACTGAAGATGTTGATGAAGCTTTAGCAAAAGAAGTTGGCGCCGATTTATTCATCGCCAAACCAACAGACCCTGAGCAATTTATCATTCAAATTAAAAATATACTTTCGCCCGTTGAGAAAAAAACTCCAATAGATGCCCCTGTTTCACATACAAATGAAACTAATTTAACGAAGCAATACAACCAAAGTCTCTCAACCAAGCTTGCAATTCAGGCCATAGACCTTAAAGCGTCTGAGATTAAATACAAAGCTTTATTTGAAACAGCTCAATCCGCAATCATCATCTGTGATAGTGAAAAACTCATTGATTGCAATACAACTTGTTTAAAACTGCTTGGCTGCCATCATCGAGACCAATTTATTGGTACCAAGATAACCGATTGGTCTGCCACCACTCAACCAAACGGCTCTAAATCAACCTTAACTGCCGCACGATATATTACTTTGGCTCTTAGGGAACAAAAACAGTCTTTCGAATGGAACTTAAAAAAACTTAATGGCGAGCTATTTCCTGCATCCGTAGAACTCAGCTCGATGGTAATAGATAACCAGTTACTGATCCAGGCTACCGTTCATGACATAAGCCAGCGTAAACGAAAAGAGCAACAAGAGCAGCTCCACAAAGAAGTGCTTAGGCAATTATTAGACTCTCGTAACCTAGCTACCGTACTAGAAAAAATTGCTACCGGATTAGAACATGAAATACCGCATACCCGATGTAGCATTTTATTAGCTGACGCTCAGAACCAATTATCTCTAATAGCGGCCCCTTCAATGCCAGATAGTTACCAACAAGCTATTAGCCAAAGCTTTACAGAGTCCAGCAACTGCTTATATAAGCAAGCAATACAGCAAGGCCGAAAAATCATAGAGCGTACTCCCACCAGTAGCCAGCAGCCAACTGACTATAAAATAATGTCCGAAACAGGGTTTAATGCCTGCTGGTTAGAACCCATCGACCTCTCATCATCAGACGACACTTGCGTTATTGCTATACATTTTCGCGACAAAGCAATGCCTATGACGACTCTAAATATTGAGTTATTTTCTTTTTATGTCAAATTAATTGAAATCGCTATTCAACGATACGAAGCTAATAAACAACTAAACCTAGCCAATGCCATTTTCCAACATTCTGTTGAAGCCATGTTGTTAATTGATAAAGACTATAAAATTATTACCGCTAACCCCTCTTTTACTACCGTGACGGGATACTCTGTTGAAGAAGTAATTGGTAAAACCCCTCATATTTTAAGATCAGGTCGGCACGATGAAAAATTTTACGACAAGATGTGGAAATCATTGGCTGATACTGGCCAATGGCAAGGGGAAGTCTGGCATAAACGGAAAAATGGCGAACATTACACAGAATGGCTAACAATAACAACTATTTACGATGATAACGGCGAGGTACTTCAGCGTGCGGCATTATTTTCAGACATTACCGAAAAGAAAAAAATGGATGAGCTGCTTATTAAACAGGCCAATCATGACAGCCTAACAAAATTGCCAAACCGCAATCTGTTAAAAACACGCATTAGTGAAGAAATAACCAAATATCATCGAACTAAAATTCCGTTTGCCGTACTTTTTGCAGATTTAGATCATTTTAAAGAAGTTAATGACTCATTAGGACATGATCTCGGTGATTTATTATTGATTGACGCGGCAAAACGTATTTCTGAGTGTGTCCGCGAAACCGACTTGCTCGCTAGACTAGGCGGCGATGAGTTTACCATCGTTATGACGGACTTAAACAACCCGCACAGTGTAGAGCGCGTCGCTAATGCTATTATTGAATCATTAAGCCGGCCGTTTAAGCTCGATACAGAAATTGCTTATGTGTCCGCTAGCATAGGCATTGCCTTTTACCCTGATGATGGAGACAGCATCGTTGATTTATTAAGGCATGCAGACCAAGCAATGTATTACGCAAAAGCTCAGGGGAAAGGTCGTTTTTGTTACTTCACCAAAACCATGCAAGAAAATGCAAATTATCGGGCCTCTATTTTAAATGACCTACGTACCGCATTACCGTCAAATCAGTTAGAACTCTATTATCAGCCCATTATCTCGCTAAGAACTAACACTGTTATAAAAGCAGAAGCCTTATTACGCTGGAATCACCCACAAAGAGACATTATTAGTCCGCTACAGTTTATCCCTATTGCAGAAGAGTCTGGCCTAATCATAGATATTGGCGATTGGGTGTTTCAACAGGCGTTAGCCCAACTAAAGCATTGGCGTCAACATTTTCAAGCTGACTTCCAAGTGAGTATTAACAAATCGCCTGTGCAGTTTAAATCACTCAGTCAACACGCCGATTGGATGGACACCTTAAGTCGAGCATCAAACTACCCAGAACCTGGCTTAGTCGTTGAAATCACCGAAAGTCTATTACTCCAAGAAGACCCAAACATAATGTTGCAATTTAAACAAATGCAGCATAACGGCGTAAAACTGTCCCTAGATGACTTTGGAACCGGTTACTCATCACTGTCCTATTTAAATAAATTTGGCTTTGACTTCTTAAAAATAGACAAATCCTTTACCCAAGAAATTGTTGAAAACAGTGACAAACGTGAGTTATGTAATGCCATTATTGTTATGGCTCACGCCCTCGGTATAGAAGTTGTCGCAGAAGGTATTGAAACATTAGCACAACAAGACTTATTAAGTGAAATGGGCTGTGACTATGGTCAAGGCTACCTTTACTCTAAACCTGTGCCCGTTAAAAAGTTTGAACAAATCCTAAAAAATGGTCTAGTAAAGTAGACACTAACACCTATACTCTATAAAGATACCTTAAACTAAAGAGGGTTTAATGGAAAAACCAATCATTCCGGATAATGAGCAAAGCCGTCTCAAAGCACTTCATTCACTCAATGTCTTAGACACGCCGCCAGAAGAGCGGTTTGACCGTTTAACACGCCTAGCTAAACGCATGTTTAATGTTCCCATTGCTCTGGTCAGCCTTGTAGATGAAAACCGTCAATGGTTCAAATCTTGTGTTGGCCTTAGTGTCTGTGAAACACCCCGAGATATTTCGTTTTGTGGGCATACTATTTTGGGTAATGACATTTTCATCGTCCCTGACACACTGGTTGACCCACGTTTTGCAGATAACCCACTCGTGCTAAATGACCCGTGCATTCGTTTCTATGCTGGTTGCCCACTAAGGCACTTAGACGGCAGTATGTTGGGCACGTTATGTATTATTGATCAAGAGCCCAGAGATATTAGTCAAGAAGACTTAGATATCTTGAATGATCTTGCTGACCTTGCATCACGCGAACTGATGGCTATCGAACTAGCAACGCTTGATGAACTCACAAAAATATCTAACCGAAGAGGCTTTATTAAATTAGCTGAACATAGTCTAACAATATGCACCCGCCAAAATATTCCTGTTTCGATTGCTTTTCTAGACCTCAATAGTTTTAAACCCATTAATGATACATTTGGACATGCTGAAGGAGACACTGCGCTAATTGCCTTTGCTGAATTAATGAAAAAATCATTCAGGAAGTCTGACGTGTTTGCACGGATAGGAGGTGATGAATTCGCTATTTTATTAACTGACACCCTCGCTCAACCTGCCGAAAAAACAATGGCCCGTTTTCGTCGTGCTCTAAGGCTATACAATAAAACAGCCAATCGTGGTTATAACATTGAATTCAGTGAAGGTATTATCCCCATTGATCTAGAACAAACCCCATCAATAGAGTCTTTATTAAACCAAGCCGACTCATTAATGTACCAACAAAAAAATACGTCCCGTAAATAACTAAACTAAAAAAAATAAACCATAGAAGTACCGCTACTGAAAATAAAACTTTTTTATTCTCACAAAAGTTTTATTTTAGGTGATTGATAGCGCTGTTGAATCTAAACAAACCAAGCTAGTTTTTCTTCGCTAGTTTTATTTGCTCATAATAATGTTTAGCGTAGTTGGTCAGAATACTTTTCTTTTCTTTTTCCGCTACCTTTAAGGAAGTTAACCCCATCCCAGCCAATTCAATGCTCGCTTCTATGGTGTCTGATACAGCTGCTGAGGCCCCTACTTCTAATAACTGGGTACACTCTAATGAATTGCCACCCCTAACGTAAATCGCTAAATCTGGGTAAGTTTGCCGTAAAGACCCAACAATTAATTTTGATGTTTCCATATCATTAACCGTCACAATGACTATGCGCGAATCTCCGACACCAACTGAATCAAGCAATCCTTTATTACAAACATCTCCATAATAGACAGGAAGGTTATTCGCTTGAGATTTTCGAACAATATTAGGGTCGATATCAATAGCAACAAAGGGCTTTCCCGCTAACTTTAGAATATCTCCTATCCGATGCCCAACACGACCAAAACCCGCTAGTATTATTGGCGATGATTTAGGCACTTCGGAAGGGTTTATTCCTATCAATTTCTTCTTCGTCACCACCTTTCTTGCACATTCGGCCAATATTGGCGTGACTAATAAACTAATTAAGATCACTAATAACAGTTGTTGATGAAGGGCCGGCGCTAAAATGCCTGAGTCTAGTGATAAGGAAAACAGCACCAATGCAAATTCACCACTTTGAGCCAAAACCAATGAAACCGCTAAGCTTTTCCCCTTACTTAAACCAAACATATAAGTTAATGGGAATAAAATCAGTATTTTGATACCAATCAATAACGCAACTAGCCCCATTGAAAGCAACGGCTGATCAATCAGCAAGCCAAGGTTTAATGACATCCCCATTGTCATAAAAAACAACCCCAATAGCAGCCCTCTAAACGGTTTAATTTCAGAAATAACCTGATGTTTATAGGATGAATCAGACATCAGCATACCAACTATAAACGCGCCCATCGCCATTGATAAGCCAACCTTCTCGGCAATCAACGACACACCAAGAACAACCAATATAGCTGACGCCGTAAACACTTCTGGAATTTTTGTTAACGCAATCCGATGAAGAACAGGGTGTAAAAAATAGCGTCCAAATAAAATCACCATCAACAGAGTAAATACAGACTCTGCCAGCGCTAAACCAATATCATCCCCCATACTTATTTCTGACGCGCCTAAAAGACTGACCAATGCCAGTAACGGCACAACGGCCAAATCCTGAAGAAGGAGAATCGAAAATGATGTTCTACCGTATGTTGATTTCAACAAACGTTGTTCACTTAAAAGTTGCAAAACAAAAGCTGTTGATGACAGCGCTAATGCCGGACCAATAATAGCTGCTGCTTGTAATGGAACTTCAAAAACATAGTAACTCACTGCAACAAGGACCAAGCCTGTTATCAGCACTTGGAGCGTACCTAAACCAAAAACCATTCGTTTCATCTGCCAGAGTCGCGACGGCTTAAGCTCAATCCCAATCACAAATAAAAGAAAAGCTATGCCTATTTCAGCAAAGTGACGGATTTCAGATAGATTATGAATGAGCCCTAGGCCTGATGGACCAACAGCTAAACCTGCAATCAAAAAGCCAGGAACAGCACCCAGTTTTAACGTTTGGCATATCGGCACCACCGCTACGGCAGCCACCAGTAGAATAATTAAATCTTCAAGATAACCCGATGACATATCTCTACCCTTCTAAGTAGACTGTTTTCTGCAACAATTAAGGATCCAGTAACCAAAAACTCCCGATGCAAAGGAACCCAACAAGATAGCTAGTTTATCAGTATATTGAAACAAGCTGGCATCGGTGGAGGTTAGAGAGACAATAAACAAGCTCATCATGAAACCTATACCAGTCAGAATAGAGACTCCATATAATTGCATCCAATTACTTCCACTAGATAGTGCCTCTAATTTTAACTTAATGGCTAACCAACTAAAACCAAAAAAAACTAATTGCTTACCTAAAAACAAACCCAGCATGATGCCAACAGTTACTGAGCCAGCCTTTGGTTTAGAGATATATCACCCGCATTAAAAAATGCAAATAAAGGTAAGATGAGAAAAACCACCCCACCAACCGCGCCAATAACCTCGAAACCACCTCTTTGGCAGTTATCGTATATAAAGCTACATTAACTTTACTAACATCGGCTTTTAATATTGTTTTAGCTTCACTTAAATGATGATATACACTTAGTATCCGCAAGTTCTCTGCTTCCAACACCTCCGTGTTAATAGCCAGCCCATCTACATAACAATCTTTGTTTGACCTTAAGTTCTCTTCAAGCCTAGTGAGTATTTTTATTTGATCTGATCAAACACTTAATGTTCTAAAACATAATGTCCTGGAGCATCTATCAAGCTTTTAGCCACGCTACCCTTTATACCCATTTTTGGTGGTGCGACCTTTTCCGCCTCATTTTTACTGACCAACCAGCGCTCCCATTCCAACCACCATGAACCTTCTTTAACACCTGTTGACTCCAACCATTTATCAGGTGAAAGGTACTTATCACTTTTTTTCTTTAATGAAACACGGTAATGACGGTTTGGGTGACCAGGCTCACTAATGATCCCTGCATTATGTCCACCACTAGTCAGTAAAAAGATCACCTCTGTACGCGTTAAGTGTTTGATTTTGTAGACTGATTTCCATGGTGCCACATGATCCTTCTCCGCTCCTACAACAAAGAGCGGACAATCAATATCCCCTAAAGAAACAGGTTTACCATGGACCTTGTAACGATGTTCTGAAAAATCATTATTCATGAAAAGCTGTTCAAGATACTCAGAGTGCATTTTGTAAGGCATTCTTGTTGCATCGCTATTCCAAGCCATTAAGTCATTCATTGGTGCGCGTTGCCCCAACAAATAATCATGTAATACCCTTGACCAGATTAAATCATTGGAGCGCAATAACTGGAATGCTCCCTTCATCTGTTTTGTATCTAGGTAACCTTGTTCCCACATCATATCCTCTAAGTAAGCAACCTGACTGTGGTCAATAAAAAGCATTAACTCTCCAGCCTCAGAGAAATCAGTCTGTGCAGCAAATAACGTAATTGAACCAATGATACTGTTATCTTCTTTAGCCAATGCTGCGGCAACCAATGTTAATAAGGTCCCTCCTAAACAATAACCAACTGTATGAATTTTTTTATTCGGTATAATTGATGAAACTTGCTCTAATGCATGCCCTACACCCAAGTCTATATAATTTTCTAGTGTTAAATCACGATCTTCCTCTGTTGGGTTCTTCCAAGAAATCATAAAAACCGTATACCCATTATCGACCAAGAACTTAACCATTGAATTATGTTCAGATAAATCCATGATGTAGTACTTCATAATCCAAGCTGGCACAAAAAGAATCGGCTCCGCATAAACCTTGTCAGTCGTCGGGCTATATTGAATCAATTCAATCAAGTGATTGCTATACACAACCTTCCCTGGCGTTGTGGCTAGGTTTCCCCCTATTTTGAATGCTTCTATACCGACAGGGCCTTCACCCCTGCTACTTCGTCCCCAATCTTCCAAGAGGTTTTGCATCCCCCTTACTAAGTTTTGCCCCCCTTCTTGTTCGGTGACCTTCAATAAATCCGGGTTTGTCAGCAAAAAATTTGAGGGAGAGATCACATCCAGCAACTGGCGTGTCGTAAACGAAACAACATTCTCATGATGCTTAGAAACACCATTAACACCCGTTATCGCGTTGTGCCACCACTGCTGAGTCAATAAAAATGACTGAGCATAAAGTGAAAACGGTAATCTCTTCCATGCATCTGATTCAAAGCGCTTATCTTGTGGCAACGGTTCTATACAACGCTGATTGTCCACATCATTTCCAAGGTGAGTCAAACACTTAACAACATAATTCAAAAAGCGGCTATTTTTTTTCATCGCTTTTTTAATCAGCTCGCCTTGTTTCCCAGGCGAATTAGCCAAATGTATAGCCCAATCGATATAAGCTAACATCATTGATGTTGGTGAAATCCCCGCCGTTATTTTTCCTTCAGCAGCGTGAATAATACGGTCTAACGTGTTAACACTTTTACTAGGGTCTCTATGTTCCATAATGACTCCTTGCCTTTATAATCAATTAAATATCCATTTCCACACTAATGTAAAGAGAATATAACGATTTAATAAGGTCTACTTAATACATTTGATATTTATCTAACCACCGTGCTGTAATCAGTGAAAGTAAGGCGATAACCAGCATTGGCCAATACTTTGTCCATAACAATGCAAGTTCTACTCCTTCCATAAAAACAAATCTGATCATAATTAAAAATAACGCAAAGGATCAAGCTAAGTTAAATACTGCACAGCATCTGGCCTATTCGATATAAGTGTTACAAACCCAGATAAAATAACAGCGGTAGCAAAAAAAGAAACACCCCAAGATAAAGTGCTATCAAACTACCTAGTTGAACTATCGGTAAACAGTAATATTTTGGTCTCGTACAAAGCCGCGCATCAAATCTAAAATGCTGGAGATCCAGTCAAAGAGTACTGGATCACAATGTGTCTGGTTGGCGTGTTGAGTTTAAGCAGCGTCCCCAACCTACGAGCACAAAAAAACCGACGATTATGTCGGCTTTTTTTGATTAGGATGGTGGGTCGTGCGCGATTCGAACGCGCGACCATCGCATTAAAAGTGCGGTGCTCTACCAGCTGAGCTAACGACCCTCCAAGAGGCGAGAATGATACCGGATTGACGCAAAAAGGCAAGTCGAATGTAGTGTTTAAATGTTACTTTTAAGACTAATATTAATATTTAGTGCTGATATCGTGTCGGGTCTTGTACTTTTGCTTTTTCAAAGCCTTGTTGACGTAAGCGGCAAGACTCACATTCTCCGCATGCTTCACCTTTAGTATTAGCCTGATAACATGAGACTGTTTCACTGTAATCAACGTTTAAGGCTTCACCCTTTTGGATTATTTGTGCTTTGCTCAGGTTAATGAGCGGTGTATGTATTTTAAAGCCACCTTCTTCCACACCTGCCTTAGTCGCTAAATTGGCTAAGTTTTCAAATGCGTTAATAAACTCCTGTCGACAATCGGGGTAACCTGAATAATCCACCGCATTAACACCTATAAAAATATCCCATGCCGAAAGAACTTCGGCCCACCCTAGTGCGATTGACAAAAATACAGTGTTTCTAGCTGGCACGTAAGTGACGGGAATTCCCGTTGCTTTTTCGGTTGGAACGTTTATTTCGTCGTCTGTTAACGCAGAACCACCAAACTCTCCCATCCCTAATTCAATGATTTTATGCTCTTGCACATCATAAATTTTGGCGAGTCGACTAGCCGCTTCTAATTCTGAGTCATGGCGTTGCCCATAGTCAAAACTAAGCGCATAACACTCATAGCCTTGCGACTTGGCAATAGCCAATACAGTAGCCGAATCAAGACCTCCCGACACTAATATAACTGCTTTTTTTAACATTCTGAACCGTATATAACTGTCTACTTACCGGGCTCATCGCCCCATAGGTATTTATGTAATTGAATTTGAAATCTGACTGGTAATTTATCAGTTAATACCCAGTTAGCAAGGTCGCTTGCTTTCAGCTCACCCTGCACCGGTGAAAACAGTACCTCACATTTATCACTTAAGGCATATTCTTGCAGGTGTTGTTTCGACCATTGAAAATCGTCTCTATCACAAATGACATATTTCACTTGATCTTGTTTTGTTAAACAATCGTAATTTTCATGGCGATTTTTAGCCATTTCACCAGATGCCGGTGTTTTCACATCTAACACTTTAATAACCCGCGGATCAACGCCGGACACATCTAAGGCACCGCTGGTTTCCAGCGAAACATGATAACCAGCATCGCACAGCGTTTTCATCAGCTCATGTACCCTTTTCTGAGCCAACGGTTCGCCACCAGTAACATTAATATAGTGCGCACCCAGTTCCTTCACTTGTTGCACAATCTCATCAATACTCCGCGTTTCCCCACCATAAAAAGCATACTCTGTATCACAATAGCCACACCGTAAGGGACAACCTGTTAAACGAATAAAGGTTGTCGGCAGGCCTACTGTTTTCCCTTCGCCTTGAAGTGAGTAGAAAATTTCAGTAATCCGAAGAGTATCTTTGGGCATAGCGATTAAAACTAGAAATTAAGAAGTTGTTTAATGCTTTTCTTGACGCATACGTTCAAGTCTTTTCTGTGCAAGGCTTGAAACCGTTGTATCAGGATAAGAAGCGATGACCTTTTCTAGTGTTTCACGGGCTTGCTGCCACTGTTTATTCTCATATTGAATAAAGCCTATTTTTAACATCGCGTCTTTAGCTTTTGAGTGAGCTGGGTATTGCGAAACAACTTTAGTAAACTCGTCTAGTGCGCGCTTAAAGTTTCGGCTAACGTAGCTAGCTTCACCCAACCAATACAAAGCATTGGGTATATAAACACTGGTTGGAAACGTGGTAACAAACTGAGAAAAATCAGCAATTGATTGCTGATAATCGCCTGATTTCAAACTTGAAAACGCTTCGTCGTATGCAACCTTATCTTGCCCACCGCTTACTTTCGTTTGCGAAGGTGCTGAAGGGCTGCTTTGAGCCGATATACCACTATTTGCTGCCTGTGCTAGCGAACCCGATGATGCTTTGATTGAGGTTGATGAATTACCCGATTCTAATTGTGCGATTCGACCATCTATATCCAAATATAAATCACGCTGTCGTTTCTTTAATGTTTCGATCAGGTAATTTTGTTCTTCAATCTGACCACGCATTTGCTGAACTTCACGTTGCAATTGTTCCAATCGGTTATACATTCCCAGCATACTTGAAGCTGATGCTTGCTGTGCAGGAGATGCTATTACGCGACCACTTCCATCAACAACTGGCGGTAGGGCTGCCGAAGCAGCCCCACTGACAACTAGAAGAGCAGCAAACTGCCCTAATATTTTTTTACTGATCAATGCGCTGGGTAAATAAGTTCAACGCGACGATTTAAACGCCAAGCCGATTCATCATGCCCGATAGCAACTGGTTTTTCTTCTCCAAGTGCTACTGCTTCTGTTTGGTTTTCGCCAGCACCTTGGAGTGACAATAAGTTTTGTACTGTTTTGGCACGTTTTTCACTAAGCGCAACATTGTATTCGCGTGTACCACGCTCATCAGCATGTCCTTCAACAATCACTGACACGCCTGCATTAGCGGCTAAATAAGCACCATGAGCGGCCAAAACAGCTTCATATTGTGGTTCTACTGCACTGCTATCGAATGCGAAATAAATAACCTTTGTTGACAAAGGACTTGCTGGGTTATCAAGCGGATGGCCTGAAAAGCTACTTCCATCACTTACGCCCGAAGTACTTGCACCGCCAGTTGATACACCATTAACTCCATCGCTAGTTCCCGTAGCAACATCATCGCCACCAAACATGCTACATCCTGCCAACGCTGTTGAAAGCAAAAGACCCATTACTACATTTTTATACATTTTCATTTTATTCCTCAATTTACTATTTAAAAGGTGACCAGGCTGGCTCTCTAACTTCACCCTCTTGCAGGCGAAGTTTTTGTCGTACTTTACCGTCAGATGATACCGCAGCCAATATCGATTTCAAGCCATCATTCGTTGAATATAGAATCATACTACCATTAGGCGCATAACTGGGTGATTCATCTAAGCTTCCATTAGTAAGAATATTGGTAAAACCTGATTTTAAATCCAGCGTTGCTATGCGGTACTGGCCATTAACCCGATGTACCATGACGATATATTTTCCATCTGGCGAATAACTGGCTCTGGCATTATACGACCCCTCGAATGTTACGCGAGCGGCTTGGCCACCACTAGCCGATATGCGATAAATTTGCGGCTTCCCACCTCGGTCAGAGGTAAAAATAATGTGCCGCCCATCAGGTGACCAATCAGGCTCAGTATCAATTGCATAACTTCTGGTTAAACGACGAAATGAGCGAGTAATCACATTATAAATATAAATATCAGCGCTGCCATCTTTCGAAAGAGTTAACGCTAATTGGCTGCCGTCTGGCGACCAAGAAGGGGCGCCATTAATCCCTTTGAACGAGCGCAGTTTTTCACGCTGACCGGTTCGTAATGTTTGCGTATAAATAGAGGACCGCCGTCCCTCATACGACACATAAGAAATTTTATCTCCTCTTGGTGACCAAGAAGGCGACATTAACGGTTCAGTTGAAGTAACAATGGTCTTTGCACCGTATCCGTCGGCATCCGCGACTTGAATTTTATACTCCTGCTTTCCATTAGCCCCCATCATTGATGTGACATATGCCATGCGTGTACTAAAGGCACCTTGTTGACCAGTTAAATTTTCGTAAATCAAATCACTGATACGGTGCGCGACACCACGTAAATTAGCTGTGTTAGCAGGAATACTAAACCCCGTTAATTGCTCGCCTTTATATACGTCAAATAGCTGAAACTGCACCGTCAACATGCCATTTGCGGTGGGTGTCACCCTACCAATTACTAAATTGTCTTGCCCCAGCGATTGCCAATTACGAAAATTAACCTGCTCTGCTGATGATGGTTTATTCAACATATCTGTCCGAGGCAGGGGTTTAAATCGACCGCTGCGCGCTAAATCATCACTAACTATCTGAGCAATATCAACCGGCAAACCTCCGACGACTTGTTCACTTGAAAAAGGCACAATCACAATCGGCTGGGCAGATGAAACACCTTGCGTTATTTCAATTCTTAAGGCTTCGCTCATCGCCGAAAAAGTTACAAAAGCACTTAAAAATAAAACCGTTTTAATCATTTTTTGCATTCTTTATTAATCTCCTGGCCTAAAGTAAAACTCAAGCGTTCTAAAAAAATTGAACATCTTAGGGTCATTGGGCAATGGTAAAGGCGCGGCTTTTCTTGTTGCTCGCTCAACCGAACGATCAAAAAGTGCGTTACCACTGGATTTTATCACCTGCGCATCAATCACATCCCCACCTGGAATTAAGCGAACACGAACCACGCAATCTAAGCCGGCAATATCTCCAGGCGGTTGAATCCAGTTTCGTTCTACTTTCTGCCTAATCAAATCAGTATAGCTCGCAACGGCTTCTTGCGCTCTAATCTCCTGCTCTTCTTGATCTGCCAACTCGCGCAATGCTTGCTCTCTTTGAGCCTGCTCTTTTGCTGCTTTCTCTTTTGCTGCTTTCTCTTTTGCTGCTTTCTCTTTTGCTGCTTTCTCTTTTGCTGCTTTTAATTTTTCGGCTTTTTCACGAGCCAGACGCTCTCTCTTCTTTTTTTCATCCGCCTGTTTCTTTTTTTCTGCGGCTTCAGCTTTTTTCTTTGCTAATAGGTTTTTCTCTTTCAACTTCGCTTGTCTGGCGGCTTCGTCGGCTTTTTGTTTAGCGAGCTTCTGTTTTTGTAGTTCTTGCTGTTTTTTCAAATCAGCTATTCTTTTTTCTTCCGCTAACCTTTTCTTTTTAATCTCATTTAAACGTGCCTGCTCTTGTAGACGCTTTTTGTTTTCTATATTTTTAAGCTTTTCCGCCTCGGCTTTAATCTTAGACTCATCAATAACGGTTGCTTTTACAACATTAACTGTTGGTTTTGGATTAATTTTTTTCTCACTAAAAATGTCAGCACTAAACATAAAGAATGCCACTAGCAGCAAATGAAAAACAACAGACAATATGACCGCAACTGGATATTTTTTAAATAAATCCATCATCGTTATTGTTGTTATTGATTTGGGTCCGTTAGCAGACCAATGCTTGGTACTCCTGCAGCTTGCAAGCTAGTCATTGCTCGTACCACTTCACCATATAGCACGCCTTTATCACCCCGTATCATCACCGGCGTTTTAGGTTTATTACGTAAGACAGCTGCTACTTTAATTTGTAAGGTGTCTGTTGAAATTGGCTCATCCGTCTTTTCACCTACGTCTAAATAATATTGCCCTTGCTGATCTACTGTTACGACTAATGGTTGAATATTATCATCGTCAACCTGCTCAGCATCGGCTTGCGGCAAATCAATTTCTACACCTTGTTGAATAAGTGGCGCGGTAATCATAAAAATAATCAGTAATACCAACATAACGTCGATATAAGGCACCACATTAATTTCAGCCATCGGCCGACGTTTTGTGCTACGAGCCACTGCTTTTCTCATTCATGCTGACATGTGCCTGGCGTTGCAACACGGTTGTAAAATCGTCCATAAATGTTTCGTAACGTGTGGCCAAGCGGTCAGCATTGTTTGAAAACCGATTATATGCAACAACCGCTGGAATGGCCGCAAACAAACCCATTGCCGTCGCCACCAGCGCTTCTGAAATACCTGGTGCCACTAAGGCCAATGTTGCTTGCTTCATATTACCTAATGCTTGAAATGAGCTCATAATGCCCCATACCGTACCAAACAAACCAACGTATGGACTTGTTGAGCCGACTGTCGCTAAAAAAGGTAGATGGTTATCTAGCACATCCATTTCTCGTGTGTACTGAGCCTGCATTGCACGGCGTGCACCTTCAACAACATGCATCGGCTCCATGCCAGATTGTTCTTTCAGACGCTTATACTCTTGAAAGCCCATATGAAAAATGCTCTCCATACCACATCGGCTATGGTGAGCCGAACCTATTTGGCGCGATAATTCATTAAGATCAATCCCAGACCAAAACCGCTTTTCAAATGTATTAGTTACCTTAAATGCAGATTGAAATTCTTTGTATTTTGCAAAAATAAAGGTCCACGAAATAACGGAGGCCACAACTAACATCAACATCACCAGTTTTACGATGGGCCCCGCTTGTGTTATCAGGTGAACGATGGATAAATCATTTGTCATGTTAATTGCTCAATCATTTGTTGTGGAATGGCTTTGACTTTCATACTTTGCGCATCAAGGCAAGCCACCTTTATAACGGCTTTGTTTATTATTTCACGATTATTGTCTGCCCGCACAATTGCTTGCTGAAAAACTAATGAGGCACGTTTTAATGTTGCTATTTGTGTAAGCACCAGCAAATTATCATTAAACTTTGCTGGCTTCAAGTAATCCATTTGAACCGCCCTTACTGCAAATGCGACATTTTGTTCGCTTATCAATACATCTTGTTCAACGCCATTGCTACGCAAAAACTCCGTCCGTGCTCGTTCCAAGTATTTCAAGTAATTAGCGTAATACACAATCCCTTGCATATCCGTATCTTCGTAATAAATACGTATTGGCCATTGATGATTATCGTGCATCATATATTGCTATTGGATCAGCTGACCCTACTCTGCCTCAGACACTGCATCGTCTGCATCTATGTTTAATTTATTCGGTGCCTTTAAGCCCAAGTGTTCATAGGCATGACGTGTTGCCATTCGACCACGAGGCGTTCGCATAATATAACCTTTTTGAATAAGGTAGGGCTCTAACACATCTTCAACCGTGCCTCGTTCTTCACTTAATGCAGCGGCCAAACTATCTACACCCACTGGACCACCATCAAACGTATCCACTAAGGTATTTAATAAGCGGCGATCTAATTTATCAAATCCGCTTTTATCCACCTCTAACATCGACAACGCTTTATTTGCTATATCCGCCGTAATCACACCATCACCTTTGACATCCGCATAGTCTCTAACACGTCTTAACAGGCGATTTGCAATGCGCGGTGTTCCTCGTGATCTTACGGCAATTTCTCTAGCCCCCTCAGTGTCTGACCTCAAGGCCAATATATCCATTGAACGCTGAACAATGTGTGATAAATCGGCATCATTATAAAACTCTAAACGCTGCGTAATACCAAACCGATCACGTAATGGGGAGGTTAACAATCCAGCTCTAGTAGTCGCTCCCACTAGCGTAAACTGAGGCAAATCCAGCTTAATTGAACGCGCTGCTGGACCTTCACCTATCATAATATCTAGCTGATAATCTTCCATCGCTGGGTACAAGATTTCTTCTACCACAGGGCTTAGGCGATGAATTTCATCAATAAATAATACATCGCCTTCTTCAAGATTAGTTAGTAGCGCAGCCAAATCACCGGCCTTTTCCAACACAGGGCCAGATGTTTGACGTAAGTTCACCCCCATTTCATTGGCGATGATGTGTGACAAGGTGGTTTTACCTAAGCCCGGTGGGCCAAAAATCAGTACATGGTCTAGCGCTTCTGAACGTGACCTAGCAGCTGACATGAAAATTTCCATCTGCTCACGGATTGCCGGCTGTCCAATATAATCCGTTAAGGTTTTAGGTCTAATAGCTCGGTCTATTGCTTCATCATCCAGCAAGTTGTCAGAACTAATGAGTCGATCGCTTTCTATCATGTCGGTTACTTTTATTTCTTTGCGGCTGATTGTAAGGCAGAACGAATAATTTGTTCACTGCTAGCATCATCACTGGCTACGGCTCGTGCACGCTTTTCAGCATCTTGCGGTTTATAGCCTAACGCCACTAAAGCGCTAATCGCTTCTTCAACAGCTGATGTTTTTTGCGTCAACACGCCCAACGGTTGTGGCGTGGTCGTAACTGTTTCCTCTGGCAAACGATCACGCATATCAATCACTAATCGTTCCGCCGTTTTTTTGCCTATGCCGGGCAAACTCACTAGAGCGGCTACATTGCTATCACTCACCCACAAACAAAAATCACTAACGCTCACGCCTGATAAAATACCCAAGGCAACTTTAGGACCCACTCCATTTACTTTAATCAGGCTTCTAAATAACGCCCGTTCTTGCTCCGTTAAAAAACCATACAATACATGGGCATCCTCTCGAACGACAAGATGAGTCCGGAGAGATACTGTCTCGCCTAATGCTGGTAGGTTAAAGAAGCTCGACATAGGTGTTTCAACATCGTAACCCACCCCATTTACATCTATCACAACATGTGGCGCTTGCTTTTCGTCTACCGTGCCACGTAAAAAACCAATCATGCAAACACCTTCGAAGTTGCTTGATTTGTTTGATCCGTATGGAAATGACACAACGCCACTGCTAACGCATCACTGGCATCCATTTGCGGGTCGCCTTGTAGCTTTAATAAAATTTTAACCATGTGTTGAACCTGTGTTTTATCGGCACTGCCTTTACCAACCAGTGCTTGTTTGATCTGACGTGCTGCGTATTCAAACACTTTAATATCATGATCAAATACCGCACAAATTGCTGAGGCTCTAGCTTGCCCTAACTTCAACGCCGAATCGGCATTACGCCCCATAAAAACTTGCTCTACCGCCATTTCTTGGGGTTGATAATGCTGCATTATTTCACGAACACCAAGGTATATTTTTTTTAACCTGTCAGGTAGCGCACCACCACCGGTTCGTATACACCCACTATCGACGTATTTAACTTCTCGCCCAGACACATCTATAACACCATAACCTGTGGTTCTAGAGCCCGGATCAATACCTAGTATTCGCATCTAACTATAATTACTCAGCGCTGTTCATTATTTCATCTGGATAATCTGCATTTGAATAAACGTTTTGCACATCGTCCAAATCTTCCAACACATCTAACAATCGCAATACCTTTTCGGCATCTTTTTCATTCACCGGCGATAAATTATCTGCCCGCAACGTTACCTCGGCATGCTCATACGGAAAACCCGATTCAACCAAGGCATCACGCACCGTCATAAAATCTTCTGCTGGCGTCAACACCTCAAACGATCCGTCATCATGTGTAATAACGTCATCCGCACCCGCCTCTATAGCGGCATCCATCAAACGATCTTCATCTAACTGACTCGACAAGCTAATCACGCCAAGTTTTTGAAACATGTAATCAACCGATCCACTGGTCCCTAAGTTACCACCTGCTTTACTAAAGGCGTGACGCACTTCAGCAACCGTTCTATTCTTATTATCGGTTAAACAATCGACGATAATCGCTATTCCTGCAGGACCATACCCTTCATAACGGATCTCATCGAAATTCTCTGAATCAGTTGTACCACTGCCTTTTTTAATCGCCGTCTCGATGGTGTCCCGCTTCATATTATTAGATAGGCCTTTGTCTACAGCGGCTCTTAATCGAGGGTTATTATCTGGGTCAGGGCCTGCTGCTTTGGTTGCAACGGTGATTTCACGAATAAGCTTAGTAAATAATTTGCCTCGTTTCGCATCTTGTGCGCCTTTACGAAAACGAATATTCGCCCACTTACTATGACCCGCCATACATCTACCTCTCCAAGTAATATTCAACAAGCGAAGTGTATCACTCCCTTGGGTTTTGCTTAAGCGAAACCACTCTCTATTAGCTTGACCTATAAAGCAGTATGGCCTGAATCAACGAAAGCCTGATATCTTTGAGAACTGCTGTCTACAAGAAATTGCCACTCCTCATTTTTTCATTGAAAATAACGCCTTGTCGATTTAAATAACCGACTGTTAAATCAACCTTGGTAACCCTCAAAAACAGCATTAATGCTAACAAACAAGCTAGCAAAGCGTGCTGTAAGTTTTATTTAATCGCTTTGAACAATGCTAAAATCTTTTAAAACCAATTACTCACCTTATCAGGAGAAACAGATGGCTGATTTATTTGATCCCATAAAGGTTGGTGCGCTTGAGCTACCAAACCGTATTATCATGTCCCCCCTTACCCGCTCACGTTCAGGAAGCAGCCGTATTCCTAACGAATTGATGATTGAGTATTATGTACAACGCAGCTCAGCTGGTTTAATTATCAGCGAAGCGACAGCCGTCTCACCCATGGGCGTTGGCTACGCAGACACACCCGGCATTTGGTCCGATGAACAGGTTGAAGCTTGGAAAAAAGTTACCGACTCGGTACATTCAGCAGGTGGAAGAATCATTATGCAATTATGGCATGTTGGGCGAATCTCTGACCCGATGTTCCTCGATGGTCAATTACCACTGGCCCCTAGCGCCATTCAACCCAAAGGCCACGTTAGTTTAATTCGCCCAGAAAAACCTTTTGTCACACCACATGCGTTGGAACTAAATGAGATCCAAGACATCGTAGAGCAGTTTCGCACTGGGGCTGAAAACGCTAAAAAGGCAGGCTTTGATGGCGTAGAAATTCATGGTGCGAATGGTTACTTACTGGACCAGTTTCTTCAGGACAGCACCAACCATAGAACAGATATATACGGTGGCAGTATAGAAAATCGTGCTCGATTTATGTTGGACGTGACCGATGCTGTTATTTCCGTCTGGGGTGCAGACAAAGTGGGGATGCACTTGGCTCCAAAAGGGGATGCACACGACATGGGCGATTCCAACTTACTAGGCACCTTTAGCTATGTTGCAAAAGAGCTGGGTAAACGAAAAATTGCCTTTATCTGCTCGCGCGAGGCCTACAGTGATGATTGGTTCGGCCCTACATTAAAAAAAGCTTTTGGCGGCGTTTACATTGCCAACCAAGGGTTCACAAAAGAAAGCGCCAGTGCTGTATTAAACTCAAATCAAGCAGATGCAGTCGCCTTTGGCCAACTCTATATTGCGAACCCGGATCTGGTAGAAAGGTTTCGAAACAACGCACCTCTCAACACACCTGACCCAACAACCTTTTATGCCTCAAGCAGCAAAGGTTATACCGATTATCCGTTGGTTTCACAGGTAAGCTAAAACACAGGCTTGTTTTCGGTAAAGGGAAGAATCAAGAAAAAATTAAAGCAGGGAAGAGCCAGACAATTTTAAAAAGCTTTAGACCTAGGCTCTAAAGGCTTCTACGTCTACTCACAGCACTTTTTTAACCGCTTAAGCATAAAAAAAGCCTGAAAGTGAACCACTTTCAGGCTTTTTAAAACGCTACGAACCAGTATTAGCGAAATATGCGGATGATTTACATCATGCCGCCCATTCCACCCATACCGCCCATACCGCCCATACCGCCCATATCTGGCATTGCACCTGCGCCAGCACCGGCTTCTTCAGGCTCATCGGTAATCATAGCTTCTGTCGTAATCATCAAGCCCGCAATAGACGCAGCATTTTGAAGCGCTGTTCTCGTTACTTTTGCAGGGTCAAGAATACCCATTTCAATCATGTCGCCATATTCACCAGTGGCCGCATTGTACCCTTCGTTTCCAGTGCCTTGCTTAACCGCTTGAAGTACAACGGATGCTTCTTCACCAGCATTGGTTACAATTTGACGTAATGGTGCTTCCATTGCGCGTAACGCAATTTTAATACCGATATCTTGATCATGGTTCAGACCTTCAGCTTTGCTTGCAGCCTCTAAAACACGAATTAATGCAGTACCACCACCCGGTACAACACCTTCTTCAACCGCAGCACGTGTTGAATGTAATGCGTCTTCTACACGCGCTTTTTTCTCTTTCATTTCAACTTCTGTTGTTGCGCCTACTTTAATAACAGCAACACCACCAGCTAGTTTAGCCATACGCTCTTGAAGTTTTTCTTTGTCATAATCAGAACTTGCTTCTTCAGCTTGTGAGCGAATTTGTGCTACACGTGCTTCAATGTCTGCCGCTTGACCTGCACCGTCAACAACAACTGTACTGTCTTTAGTAATCGTTACACGTTTTGCAGAACCCAAGTCTTCTAACGTTGCTTTTTCAAGTGTTAAACCAACTTCTTCAGCAATAACAGTACCGCCTGTTAAAATCGCAATGTCTTCTAACATTGCTTTACGACGATCGCCAAAGCCAGGTGCTTTAACAGCCGCTACTTTTACGATACCGCGCATATTATTAACAACTAAGGTTGCTAATGCTTCGCCTTCAATGTCTTCTGCGATAATTAATAATGGACGGCCTGCTTTTGCAACGGCCTCTAGAGTTGGAAGCAAATCACGGATATTTGAGATTTTTTTATCGTGTAATAAAATGAAAGGGTCTTCCATATCAACACTCATGCTTTCTTGATTGTTGATGAAGTAAGGTGACAAGTAACCACGATCAAATTCCATACCTTCAACGACGTCTAATTCGTTTTCTAAACCAGACCCTTCTTCGACAGTAATAACGCCTTCTTTACCCACTTTGTCCATTGCTTCAGCAATGATTTTACCGACTGACTCATCAGAGTTAGCAGAAATTGTACCTACTTGAGCAATTGCTTTGGTATCAGCACAAGGCACTGATAAGTCTTTAATTGCATTAACTGCAGCAACAACCGCCTTATCAATACCACGCTTTAAATCCATTGGGTTCATACCCGCTGCGACAGATTTCAAGCCTTCAGTAAGAATAGCTTGAGCCAACACTGTTGCAGTTGTTGTTCCATCACCGGCAACATCAGATGTTTTAGCGGCAACATCTTTTACCATTTGCGCGCCCATATTTTGGAACTTGTCTTTTAATTCGATTTCTTTTGCAACCGACACACCATCTTTAGTGATAGTTGGGCCGCCGAAGCCTTTGTCTAACACAACATTACGGCCTTTAGGTCCTAATGTTACTTTAACTGCTTTTGCTAGTGTGTTTACACCTTCAACCATTAGGCTGCGTGCATCATCACCAAATTTAACTTGCTTTGCCATGTTTCTTTTCCTTTCTCTAAATAAACTTTAAATTATTCAACAACTGCAATGATGTCGCCTTCGCTCATCACCAATAATTCTTCACCGCCTACTTCAACTTCAGTACCGGAATATTTGCCAAACATCACGTTATCGCCAACCTTTACAGACATCGGCTGAACATCACCTTTACTATTGATAGCACCATTACCCACAGCAACAATGTTGCCTTGACTTGGTTTTTCTTTTGCCGAATCTGGAAGCACGATACCGCCTGCACTAACCGCTTCTTCTTCAACGCGTTTAATAATGACGCGATCACCTAATGGACGTAAGTTCATTTATTGAATCTCCTATTGTTTAATATTGATATAGCCATTATGGCTAGCCCCATAGATATGGGGTGATGTTCAACTAAATCAACCCCATAATATGAAAAATTTTATGGCTTTTTTAAAAGTTTGAAGACTGCAGCATAAAAATGCTTAACTACTGTCGCCTCAGCCTACCTGCTGAACCAACAAATAAGCGTCTTTTGCTTATCTTCTACGAAACTTATGGTTAATAATCATAAAACTCAGTTACCATAATTATTGGCAACAATAACCTATACAGCTGACCATGAATGACGAACAACTTCTTAGATACAGCCGACAAATCATGCTGCCTTCAATTGATATTGAAGGACAACAAGCTTTATTGGATGCACGGGTCCTTATCATCGGTATGGGCGGTCTCGGCAGCCCAGTTGGACTTTACCTTGCTGCCGCTGGCATCGGTCACATGGTCATTAGTGACTTTGACGAAGTAGACCTATCTAATTTACAACGCCAAATCGCCCACACTACTAAGCACATTGGTCAACCAAAGGTTGAATCAGCAAAACAGTCCTTTCACCAAATCAATCCCATGATTGAAATCACCGCCATCAATAAAAAGTTAGAAGGCGATGAGTTATTAGCACAAGTTAAACTTGCTGATATTGTTGTCGATTGCTGTGATAATTTTGAAACCCGCTTTGCCATTAACGATGCCTGTGTTGCCGCTAAAACGCCTTTAGTCTCTGGCGCGGCAATTCGGTTTGAGGGGCAAATTTCCGTCTTTGATGCCCGCGATGCAACCTGCCCATGCTATAACTGCCTCTACCCACGTGACGGATCGGTTGCTCAAAACTGTTCAGAAAATGGTGTCATCGCACCCATTACTGGCATCATCGGTAGTACACAAGCGCTTGAAACCATTAAAGTACTCACAGGTGCCGGCCAATCCTTACAAGGCCGCGTTTTATTGCTTGATGCGCTATCAATGCAGTGGCAGAGCATGCGGCTACCTCGCAATCCAAATTGCCCTACCTGCTCAAATTCTTAAAGCTAATCTATTGCTTATTAAAAACATTAACATAACTAATGACATTTCTTTAGCCCTTTTATAGCCTAAGACGCATAAAACAACGGCACGCCTATCACATCGACTCAAATTGCTTTATTATTTAAACCGTACACATACTATATGGATAAAGCGGCTTAATACGACTAACGATTGTCCACTGAGCGACAATGGTTGTTAGACACTTAAAATAGATAAGGTTGGGCCGTTAAGTTAACTAAATTTTTAAATTGAGGTTATAAAATGGATAACAAAATCGTACAAATAATTTTGGCTATATTCCTTCCCCCCATCGCTGTATTCCTTAAAAAGGGTGCCGGCAAAGACCTTATTATCAATATCCTGCTGTGTTTAGTGTTTTATATTCCTGGTGTTGCTCATGCTTTATGGCTTGTAACAAAATAGGCTAATACCCGCGTCTAACAACTAGCAAAAAAGTAAGGCGCAGCTCTATGCTACTGTCCTAAATCATGAGCTAGCGCGATAAAAGCATCTTTACTCGCCGATTCTAGTGAGCAATCAGCGTAGTGCCCAGCTACCTCATAACGCTTGAGCAGCTGGCAAGCGTTTTAAGTGATAAACACAAGCGCGGTAATGCTTTACAGTAAGGAAATACAAGCACTTGCATTCAGCCGCAGAAAACTTATACTTAGATTCATTCAGCGCACCATTAATTATAATAAATATTAAAAAAATATAACCGCAGGAGATCCAACATGAAGTGGGAAACGCCAACATACAAAGATTTACGTTTCGGTTTTGAAGTAACCATGTACATTTACAACCGATAAATAACAAATTTACAGATACACAAGGGGTTCCAATAGGAACCCCTTTTTTATTTATCAGCACTCATTTAAGGTCCATTATTTAATATGCAAATTCGTATTTTAGGCTCAGGTGCCGGTGGTGGTTTTCCACAATGGAATTGTAGCTGCCCCAATTGTAAGGCACTTCGAGCAGGCACGATTAAAGCCACTGCGCGAAACCAATCCTCCATTGCCGTTTCATCTGACGGTGAACACTGGGCTTTATTTAACGCGTCGCCTGACGTTCGCGCTCAATTAGAGAGCTTTCCTGAAATACACCCAAAAAATAAAGTACGTGGCACCGGTATTGAAGCCATTGTGATGTTTGATTCTCAAATTGATCACGCTACAGGGTTATTGATTTTACGCGAAGGCGACCCATTAACCATTTATTGTACCGAGATGGTAAGGCAAGACCTAACAACCGGTTTTCCAATTTTTAACATTTTGGAACACTTTTGTGGTGTTAAAGACCACACCATTCCATTAAATGGTGATGCGTTTATAATTCCCAATATTCAAGATTTAGAGTTCACCGCCTTGCCGTTAAAAAGCAAAGCGCCGCCTTATTCACCCCATCGTAATGACCCACACGAGGGAGATAATATCGGTATGATTATTCGGCAAATCTCCACCGGCAAAACAACCTTCTATGCACCTGGATTAGGTAAAATAGAAGCCCACGTTGAACAAGCAATGAAGGACGCTGATTGTGTATTGGTTGATGGTACTTTCTGGTCAGATGATGAACTTGCTTCCGTTGGTAGACCCTTATTGGCTAGAAAAATTGGGCACTTACCGCAATCTGGCAAAGGTGGCATGATTGAGTTTCTAGATACCCTTGAAAAGCCGCGCAAAATTTTAATTCATATCAACAACACTAACCCTATTTTGAATGAAGAGTCTGAGGAACGCGATATACTGACCCAACACGGCATTGAGGTGTCGTATGACACTATGAATATCGAACTATAATATGACAGAAAAAGCACCTTGGTCACTGCAAGAATTTGAAACACGCATTCGCGATATGGAGCGTTTTTACCATATCAACCACCCTTACCATGTGATGATGCACGAAGGTGCGTTATCTAAAGAGCAAATTCGTGGCTGGGTAGCTAACCGATTCTATTACCAAGTTAACATTCCCTTAAAGGACGCGGCGATTATGGCAAACTGCCCAGACCGTGATACCCGCGCGCAGTGGGTTCAACGAATTATTGATCACGATGGCGCGCCTGGTGAAGCTGGTGGCATTGAAGCCTGGTTGCAATTGGCGGAAGCAGTAGGTTTAACACGTGAAGAAGTCTTGTCTGAAGAACATGTTTTACCGGGCGTTCGCTTTGCTGTTGATGCCTATGTTAATTTTGCACGTAGAGCCGATTGGCACGAGGCTGCTAGCTCTTCATTAACAGAATTATTTGCACCAAAAATTCACCAACAACGGTTAGATAATTGGCCAGCGCATTACCCTTGGATTGACCCAAAAGGGCTGAGCTACTTTCAAAAACGTTTAAGCGAAGCCCGCCGTGATGTTGAGCATGGCCTACGCATCACCCTAAGCTGGTATAAAACCCGTGAACAACAAGAAAAAATGATTCGTATTTTAAAATTCAAACTGGATATTCTATGGACCATGGCTGATGCAATGCACATGGCTTATGTTCATGAAATGCCACCTTACTTTACTGTTGAATCATGAGTCTGCAACTCACAGAGCCCTTTCAGTTGTTAACAAGCTACCGCTTGCAATGGGAAGAAGCACAAAATATGTTTGTGTTGCTCTACCCTGAAGGGCTTATTGAGTTAAACCAAAGCTCTGCTGAAATTTTAAGCCTCTGCGATGGCCAGCACACACTTGACGATATTGTTTCAGTACTTGAAGTAAAATTTTCAACAACGGGTATTAAAAACGATATTACCCATTTCTTAACTACCGCGCTCAATAATGGCTGGATTACCCAAAACACCTAGCCCACCTCGCTGGTTGCTTGCAGAGCTAACGTACGCTTGCCCATTACAGTGTCCATACTGTTCTAACCCCCTGGACTACAGAAATTTCTCAGCTGAATTATCGACCAATGAATGGAAACGTGTGCTGAAGCAGTCTCGCGAAATGGGTGCCGTACAGCTGGGCTTTTCAGGCGGCGAGCCGCTGGTTAGGAAAGACCTAGCAGAACTGGTTAACTATTCACACCAACTCGGTTATTACACCAACCTCATCACCTCCGGCTACAAGATGGATGAGGCTAAAGTTATCGAGTTAAAAGACGCTGGTTTAGACCACATTCAAATCAGCATTCAAGCCAGCTCAAAAGAATTAAATGACTTTATTGCTGGCACAGAAAGCTTTGACGATAAAAAATCCGTGGCTAAATTAGTTAAGAAACATGGTTACCCAATGGTGTTATGCGTTGTATTACACCGCGAAAACATTCATCAAATGAGGGATATTCTAGAGATGGCGATTGACTTGGGCGCCGACTTTGTAGAACTAGCAAACGCACAGTATTATGGTTGGGCGCATCACAACCGCGATCAACTAATGCCAACGCAAGAACAACTTCAAGACGCTGAAAAAATTGCTAACGAATACCAACGCTCTCAACAAGGCAAGATGAAAATTTATTACGTCATACCTGATTACTACGAAAACCGCCCAAAAGCTTGCATGAACGGCTGGGGAACCACCTTTTTAACCATTGCGCCAGATGGTGCGGCATTACCTTGTCATTCTGCTCGTCAACTGCCTAACTTTGATTGCCCAAATGTTAAAGACTTCTCAATAAGTGACATTTGGAATCACTCTGTAGCCTTCAACTACTTTCGTGGCGATGACTGGATGCAAGAGCCGTGTAGAAGTTGTTCTGAAAAAGATAAAGACTTTGGCGGCTGTCATTGCCAAGCCTTTTTATTAACCGGTGATGCAACAAACGCAGACCCTGTTTGTGATTTATCAACACAACACTACCTAGTAACCGATGCTATTAAACAAGCTACTCAACTAACTGAGCAGCCACTATTATTTAGAAACAGCAAAAACTCTAAACAATTTAATCACTAACCCCAACCCAAGGAACACCTATGAAAGTAACCGCTGCTGTTGCCTGGAAAGCAGGTCAACCATTATCCATAGAAGACATTAACTTAGACGGACCAAAACATGGAGAAGTGTTAATTCGAAACGTCGCCGCGGGTGTTTGTCATACCGATGCGTTTACTTTATCCGGCGATGACCCTGAGGGCATTTTCCCTACCGTATTAGGCCATGAGGCTGGCGCCATCGTTGAAGAAATTGGCCCAGGCGTCACCTCAGTACAAGTAGGTGACCACGTTATTCCGTTGTACACACCAGAATGTGGGCAATGCAAATTTTGCTTATCGGGCAAAACCAATTTGTGCCAAGCCATTCGAGTCACTCAGGGCAAAGGATTAATGCCTGATGGCACCTCTCGCTTTTCCAAAAATGGACAAGCAATATACCATTACATGGGCACCTCCTCTTTTGCCGAATACACGGTTTTACCAGAAATATCACTCGCTAAAATAAACAAAGCAGCGCCGTTAGACAAGGTTTGTTTATTAGGTTGCGGTGTCACTACGGGTATCGGCGCTGTGCTCAACACCGCCAAAGTAGAACCGGGTAGTACTGTCGCTATTTTTGGCTTAGGTGGTATTGGTCTAAGTGCTATTCAAGGTGCTGTTATTGCGAATGCTGAACGGATTATCGCTATTGATATCAATGAAGATAAGTTCGAATTTGCCAAACAACTCGGTGCAACAGATTGTATTAACCCGAAGCATTTTGATCAGCCTATTCAAGATGTTCTTGTCGACATGACCGATGGCGGTGTTGATTACTCATTTGAATGTATCGGCAATGTTAACACCATGCGCTCTGCGCTAGAGTGTTGCCATAAAGGCTGGGGTGAGTCTGTTATTGTTGGCGTAGCGGGTGCAGGACAAGAAATATCCACTCGCCCATTCCAGCTGGTCACAGGCAGGGTTTGGCGCGGTACGGCTTTTGGAGGCGTTAAAGGTCGCAGCGAACTACCCGATTATGTTGAAAAATACCTTCGCGGGGAAATTAAAATAGATGAAATGGTCACCTATACCATGCCCTTAAACGACATTAACCGTGCCTTTGATTTAATGCACCAAGGAAAAAGTATTCGCTCGGTGATTATCTATTAATACGCAGTTTTGTCTGACAGGATCATACAAATTGATCAGTCGCCGACACCAACGCATCAATCATTTCATCACCATGCGCTAAATGCGTTGAATTTGGCAGACGGATAAACTGTGCAAGAGGAAGTGCTTGCGCCAACGAAAATGACGACTCAATCGGACACATAAAATCTTTTTGGCCGTGGATAATAGTGCAGGGTATCTCTTGTATGCGAATAGCATTATCCAAAATTTGATTTTCTCGAATATAGTAGTTATTCATCGCGTAGTGCGTTTCGATACGTGCTTGCGCGATGGCTTTTTCAGGCACCGCTCCATCCAACGCTTCTGCCTTAAAATCATCACCTAACACCACCGCACCACCCCATGCATCCCACTCACGGGTTGTTTCTTGAAGGACCTGCTCATCATCAATACTTAAACGATGATAATATGCCTTCAACACATCTTTACGTTCATTGCTTGAAATATGGCCCGTAAAACGCTGCCACGCTTCAGGGTATAACCTGTTCACACCCTCTTTAAGAAACCAATCTGCATCTTTAAAACGTGCTAAAAATGTACCTCGTAAAACCAACCCCAATACATTATTTGCATATTGTTGGGCATACAACAAGCTTAATGTTGCGCCCCAAGAGCCACCAAACAGCAACCATTTTTCAATGGCCAGTTTTTTACGAATCAACTCCATATCTTGTAATAAATGATTCGTTGTATTGTTTTTCAACCGCCCCAAGGGTCGCGAACGGCCAGCACCGCGCTGATCCATCAAAATAATATGGTATTTATCAGGGTTAAAAAAGCAGCGATGATGCGCCTTACAACTTGAACCTGGCCCACCGTGCAAAAAAATAACCGGCACCCCTTTAGGGTTACCTACTTGCTCAAGATACACTTCATGCCCATCCCCCATATCAAACCACTCATGGGCAAAGGGTTCAATCTCAGGGTACAACGTTTTCAATATTAACATCCTTCGTTTTCATCACTTAAAAGCTGATCAGGCTCAGCAAATATCGAGTTAGACTACGCTATACTACGGCTTTTTAAAACCCCACTTCATTATGTTCGATTTTCTTATTATTGGCGGCGGCCTACTTGGTTTATTAACAGCTAAGGAACTACAGCAAGCGGGGGCAAAGGTTGCGGTGGTTGATAAAAACAGTCGCGGCCAACAAGCTACTTGGGCAGCCGGTGGCATTTTATCCCCGATGCGGCCTTGGTTATATTCCGAACCTGTTAATGCAATCAGCTCACTTAGCCAGTCGGTCTATCAGCAACTTTCCACCGAGCTTCGTGATCAAACAGGAATAGATCCAGAATGGTTATTATCTGGCATGTTAGTACTTGAGGATAATGAACTGCCTCAGGCTATCCAATGGTGCGAACAAAATAACTCACCCGTTGAAGTGTTATCTGTCGAAGAGCTCAACAGCCAGTTCGAGCACTTAGCGCCCTTTACAGAATCTGCCATTTACCGGCCAGACGTTGCCACCATCCGGCCCCACAAACTGTCAGCTGCGTTAACCCAGTATTTAACGCTTAACGGTGTCTCATTTTATAACGACCAAGAAGTAACAAAATTACAGCATACTGATTATGCCGTTACAGGTGCCGAGATTGGAAAAACTACTCTCAGCGCTAATGAATACATCCTTTGTGGCGGCGCTTGGAGTACACAATTAGTACCCAAGCTTTGCCCGCAACCAGATATCAAGCCTGTTAAAGGTCAAATGATCTGTTTCCCACCAACAGATATCACCAACCTATGCATGGTCATGGATGGCAACCGTTATATTATTCCTAGGAAAGATAAGCGAATTGTCGTTGGCAGCACACGCGAATACACTCAATTCGATGCCAGTACCACACAGGCCGCTTTCGACGAACTTAAGCATTTTGCCCAACAGTTATACCCCGCCTTAGCAAGCATTGAACCTGATGCACACTGGGCTGGGCTTCGACCTGCTTCACCCAACAGCATCCCTTATATTTGCAGAGTCGCCCCTCTCAGCAACCTAAGTCTCAATGCTGGGCATTATCGAAATGGTATTGTTACAGCACCGGCAAGTGCCGAATTAATGAGCGATATTTTGTTAAATAGACGCTGTAAAATAGACCCAACACCCTACCAATTACAGCGTTAACTACCCACTAAAAACCTTGTGCTATACTGAGACCAAGAGATCAAGGTGATGATAATGGCTGAAAAAACAGGCGAACAACACGTTAAATACTTACTTAATGCGCATGGCATTACGCCCACTCAACAACGCATTAAAATCGCTAATTTTCTGTTTAAGAAACAACAGCACGTAAGCGCCGACCAAATTTTATCAACCATTAATCAAGGGCAACAACCCGTTTCAAAAGCAACCGTTTACAACACCCTCGGCTTGTTTGCTAATAAAGGCTTATTACGTGAGGTGATTATTGACCCTAACAAAGTCTTCTACGATACTAATACCAAACACCATCACCATTTCTACAATACAGACACCAACACACTCACTGATGTTAACGATGGCGAGATCACCATTCAAAACCTTCCCGCATTACCCAAAGGTACTGATTTTCACTCTGTTGAAGTTATTATTAAAGTTAACAACCAGTAAACGTCTTGTCTCACCTTCAACAATTCCCTATACTTTCTCGCCCATAAAGCCGATGTAGCTCAGGTGGTAGAGCGGCTCATTCGTAATGAGTAGGTCAGCGGTTCGAATCCGCTCATTGGCTCCATTTTAATGACTTTTTAAAGTAATCTGCCCATTAGGGAATATTCAAAAATACTAGGCCTTGGCCCAGCAATATAAAGTAAACCGCTTTCGTCTTAGCTTTTATAGGTTTCGAATATTTCATTAAATACTTCGTGATTAGCCACAAATTTTTCTTTAACTGCCGGATCGAAATGGCCTGACTTAATTTTCTCATCGCCATGTTCTATAATACCTACCGCTTTTTTATGATCAAACGCCTTTTTATAAGGCCGTTCACTTCGTAACGCATCATATACATCACACAGGCCCATAATACGAGCAGACAGTGGAATCTCCTTACCTTTTAAACCATTTGGGTAACCACTTCCATCCCACTTCTCATGATGACATAAGGCCACTTTTTTACCCATTTTGATATAGCTCGAACTATGCTCACTTGTTTTCAAAATCTCAGCGCCAATGGTGGTATGACTTTTCATTATTTCCCATTCACCAGGCTCAAACCCGCCCGGTTTTAAAAGAACACTATCGGGTATACCTATTTTTCCAATATCATGCATCGAACTGGCTAAAAACAAGGTGTCACAAAAAATTTTATTCATTCCAAGCATTTCCGCTAAACGCCTACAATAGTGACTAATGCGTTTAACATGCGCACCGGTTTCATCATCTCTATATTCTGAGGCACGCATTAATAAAAATATGCTCTCTTCAAATGACGCCTTTAGCCGTTGAGTGCGTGCTTTTACTTTCTCGTCCAGAAGATGATTATGGTTCTTCAAAATATCATTCGCAATTTTCAGCCTTAGCAGATTGCGAACTCTAATTTGAATTTCATTGGCTTTAATTGGCTTGGTAATAAACTCTTCAATCCCTCTTGAAAGCCCTTTCTCACGAGAGGCCTGATCATCAAGAGCGGTGACCATAATCACCGGAATACCCTCTGTTTTATCATTACTTTTAAGTTGCGTCGCAACTTCGAAACCATCCATTTCTGGCATCATGGCATCTAATAAAACCAAATCTGGCGAAAACATACTGGTTTGCGCTAACGCCAAGCTGCCACTAGAGGCTTCTTCAACCTGATACCCTTCTTCTTCCATCAGTTTCCTGAGTAACACCCTGTTTCTTTTTTCATCATCTACGATGAGTATTTTGGAACCTTTTGTATCAATCATCACGTCTCACGAATCATTTTTAACAGCTCATCAATCTTTTCTATAAACACTTTAGGGCTTATTAGTTTTATCATGGAACCATTACAAGCAGCCGCTAGCTCCGCCCCATAGTGTTTGTAGTTAAAATAAAGATGATGATTGTTAAGCGTTTTAAACCTCAGCGTGGTTACCTCTCTTCAACCACCCACCTTTAGTAATTAAAAACTATTACTAAAGGCATGCTAACCATATTATCTGTTACAACTAAGCTTTTTTAATGCGGGTGGTCATATGTGTGAAGTAGCTCTCAATTGCTAAATAGCTCTTGCAAATCAATTTTTATCAATACGTCCATCACTCAAAAACGCGTTAACTAAGTTCAGTAACATCAACAAATAACCGACAATCTAAACTAAATAATCAGTCTCTAAGTCTACTTTTTTGTATGGTAAATAAACGCTAAAGGTAGAACCTTCGCCAAGTGTTGATACAACCGTGACAAAACCACCATGAAGCTCAGTCATTGCTTTGACCAAACTTAGTCCTAGCCCCGTTCCCTCAAACTCCCTTGCTAAGGAGCCATCAATCTGTTCGAACCGGCGAAATAACTTACCAATATTCTCTTCAGATATACCAATTCCTGTATCACTAACAGATAACTTTAAATAAGGAGTTTCGCACTGAGCCAACTCGCTATCGTCTAATCTAAAATCAGGATGAAGCACCTTATCTATTGTTGCCGATATAACAATGGAGCCACCTTTTGGAGTAAACTTAACGGCATTGGACAAAAGATTAATTACAATTTGCTTTGTTTTCCGCTCGTCCAACAAACAAACCGTCACTTTTTCCTCTACTTCCTCTGTAATACTAATACCACGCGCATTCGCTTTATCCCTGAGCATATAAACAGTGCTCTGCAATAATAACTGAATAGAGACTTCATCTAATGCCAATTGCTCTTTCCCAGCTTCTATTTTTGATAAATCTAAAATACCGTTTATTAAGTCCAATAGGTGCGAACCACTATCAAATATTTCTGTTGAATATTGGCTCTGTTCCTCCGTTAATGGGCCAAGCACACCACCTTTTAAGAGCTCTGAAAAACCGATGATAGCATTCAAAGGTGTTCTTAGCTCATGGCTCATATTTGACAAAAATTGCGATTTCATCTGACTCGCCAATGCTAGTTCTTTATTTGTCTCTTTTAATTGCTCTTGAACACGCCTTCTACTCTCTTCTTCAAGCAAGACCTCCACTAACATTGATAGTGACTTAACATATTGCGCTTCATCAGACCTTAATACTCGTGCTTCATCTTGGTTCACAACATTAAACACCCCTGCGATGCTTTTATATTTTGTAACAGGGAGCTGGAGGGTAGATACTGGAGAATGAGCTTGCTCAGGAAAATGAGATAATAAGGGTGTTGTCTCATTAGACAGCAACCCGCCTTCCATTAAGAGTTCAGAAAAATAATATTCATGCTCTGACACCAACAATGAGGGTAATGTAAAATACGATTTTTCTCTGCCGCTGTAATAATTCTGACATAACAGCGCATCCCTCTTATTATTAAATAACCAAAGTCCCACCCAGTCTGCCTGAAGTACTTCAGCACACTCTTGTAAAATTTTATTACATGCTTCCTCAAAATTGGTCGAAGCCCTTCTAACAAAATCACTGAGTGATAAATAGCTATTATATTGCTTCTTTAAACGTTCATCGGTCTGCTGAATTTCCAGCTCCATCGCTTTCCTAACCGTTATGTCACGAAAGATACCTATAAAATGCTGTTCTTCATTAACCCTATACTCGTTTATAGATAAGCCCATCGGGAAAACTGAACCACTTTTTCGTCGGCCAACCACTTCCCCATTATGTTCTATTCCTTTTGACGCGCCTGTGTCCTTATAATCAGCATCAGATTTCTCATGCTCTTCCTTAAACAGCTCTGGTATCAACAGATTGATATTGTTACCGACCATCTCCTTTTCGTCATAGCCAAACAAATCAATCACCGCTGGGTTACAAGACTTAATCGTTCCAAACTCATCCATCATTATTAACGCGTCTTCCATATGAACAACAACATTTTCTAACGACTTGGCGCTGGAATCGGCCTGTTTCTTCATTTCTTTTAGTATTACCTCAGACTGCTCGGTATATTCATTAAATGCCTGAAATAATTCCTTAAACTCATCATCAACACTTGTTTCATCAAGCCGAACTGAAAAGTTCCTATCGCCTACAGCACGACAGCCCTCTACCAATCGAACAATAGGATTAATAATAATTCTTGATACAAGCATTGATGCAAAAAAAACGGCCAGCAATACAATCATTAAGCCGGTAATAAGCATCGAGTCGCGTGCTTGATCTAGATGCTTAAAAACAACACTTTTAGGCAGTTCATGAATGACCCCCCAATAGCGCTGAGAGTTTTTTTCATCAAATAAAATTTTATGGACAGCTAAAACACTGTTTCTTTTTTCATTGATGAGAACATACTCGTTTTGTTGTCGTTCATTGGCTAAAAAGTAAGCACTAAAATCAGTAATTTCATTAGGCCCAACCCAAAACTTACCTTTATTATCAATAATATAAGTATCAATTCCCTTTCTTTTTTCAATCGCAGAATTAAGCAACGGCAAAGCTGAAATTTCTGCCACGGCGACACCCTCCACTTGCCCATTGATATAAATAGGTGTTGATACCGTTAATATAGGCAAGCCATCGGCCTGTTGATGCTTAATATCTGAATAATAAACAGCCTTATCAGCTAACCTCATAACTTCTTGATCAGCCGCTAAGTGCAGCGCACCCGCCAACACCTTCCCTTCAGCATTTAACAACGCAAGACTAAGGTAATTAGGATAATTCGCAAGAAAAGCCCGAACCACTTGATTTAACCCACTCGCGCAAACCTTTGCTCCTTCCGTTGATACAGGTTCAATACCACCGTCTTGATTTGTTCTTAAAGTAGCTTCAACGGCAGGTATTTCGGCAAACGTTAATAAATTTGATTTCGAATTTTTTAATACGCTTGTAATTTCATCTGAATAGTCCTCTTGTTGCTCCAACAATAAACCAAGGGCTTGTTTTTCCGCTAAACGCATACTACTAAAATAAATACTCCCCCCCATTAATAGCAAGGAAAGGCTCATCAAAGCCCCCACACTAAACATGACTTTCGCATTAAGACTAAAGCTCAGAGGCTTGATGATTGGTTTTTTCAAGTTCTTTTTTTTAATTTGAGACCCCTTCTTGAACGATGCTGAATTTTGAATACTAATTAATCAAAAAAATATTTTAGTTTTATTACACCGTTTAAATTTATTGTTTAACCATGAATTTGAATACTCGCCAGCGACTTGATTAGATGAATTGGCCATTTTCAAGATAACGCTAATCTAGCTCTACGTAAACTGATTATCGAGGCGCCTCCAGATAAATCATAGACAGAAAACCGTATCAATACATGTCTTTTTATTACCCAAGCATAAAGCGTTACGCCCACAAATATTGCGACCTTCTATACAAATTAAAGTGCCTAAAATAAATAAACGACGTTTTTAATACCATAAAGTACCCAAGCACCTTAATGCTAAAGTCAGTAATCTCTACGAAGCTATTGCCGCTTAAAGCTTATTAATTTTTTTATTCGTTAAGTAACGAAATAATAATAAGACTGCTAACAAGACAGCGTAAATAAATGGTTCTGTATCATCTAGTTTTGTTAACCAAAAGAAATGTACAACACCCATTACCGCTATCAAATAAAGGCTTCTATGTAACTCAACCCAGCGCTTACCCAACCGACGCATCATGCCTTTGGTGGAGGTTATCGCAAGTGGTATTAGCATTAAGTAGGCCAACAAGCCCAGCATAATGTACGGGCTTTCTGGTATATCCTCTAGCATATGATCAACCCTTAATGATTGATCTAAAACCAGCCAAACAGCCAGATGTAAACTGGCATAAAAGAACGCAAATAAACCAAACATCCGTCGAAAACGTATTGGCAAAGAAACGTTAAATGCCCGTTGTAGTGGTGACATTAGCAAGGTGATTAATAAAAACCTTAACGCCCAATCTCCTGTTCTAACATGCAAGGTCTTGATTGGATCAGCGCCTAATAAATCATTAAACCCATCCCATATAATCAATAAAAATGGAATTAAGCAGGTATTAAAAACTATCGTTTTTAATAGCCTTATCTGCTGTTTAGAAGCTTTCTTTCTTAGCATTTTAATTATAGTTTTTTTAAAAAAACTGGCGAAGGTTCATCCCTTTATATAAATAAGCCACGTGCTCACCATAACCATTGAATAGTTCGGTATCACGCTTGGGCGTAAACAATGACGCGCCAATCACCCTTTCTCTACGTTGACTCCATCTTGGGTGAGGAACATCCGGGTTAACATTAGCGTAAAAGCCGTATTCATGTTTTGCTGATTCATTCCATGATGTTTTGGGCATCTGTTCTGTAAATTTAATTTTGACGATCGATTTAATACTCTTAAAACCATATTTCCAAGGCACTATTAAGCGCAACGGTGCACCGTTTTGATTGGGCATTTCTTCACCATACAAACCGGTGGCCATCAGTGAAAGCGGGTTCATTGCTTCGTCCATTCGTAACCCTTCTACATATGGCCATTTTAGAATACGGCTTTTTTGCCCTGGCATTTGCTTAGGATCATACAGCGTTGTAAATTCAACATATTTCGCTTTTGACGTGGGTTCCATCTGCCTAATCAATTCAGCTAATGAAAAGCCAATCCATGGCACCACCATTGACCATGCCTCTACACATCGTAGGCGATAAATACGCTCTTCGAGTTGTTGCTGCTTAAGAATATCTTCTAAATTGTAAACTCCTGGTTTAGCCACCTCGCCTTCAATTGTTAAGCTCCAAGGTTTTGTTTTCAATAGATGTGCTCTTAATGCTGGGTCGCTCTTTGCTGTCCCAAATTCATAAAAATTATTGTAGCCGGTCACATATTCATAAGGTGTTAGTTTTTCTTTCAATGAAAACTGGCTAGTCACATAATTTTCAATTTTATTACCAGCCCATAAGGCATCAGGCGCTAAAGCACCCGCTACCATAAATCCTGAACTACGCGTTAGAAATTGTCGTCGAGAAGCGGATATGAGTGCACGACTTTTATCAAAATCAGCCTTCGGAGTAACATCATTATCGGTAAGAGATGTCAATTTTTTAATACCCATGAGAGTCCTTTTCTTATACCTCAACACTATAGACCCTATCGTACCGTAAAACCTTTCAGACAAAAAAACGGGGCCAAGGCCCCGTTGTTAACATAAGACTATGTCATTTAATTATCTTTATCATTAACCTTTATACGTTTTGGCAATACCGCCGGCTTCTTTGGAATTATTAATTCAAGAACACCTTTTTCATAATTTGCGCTCACTTTATTTTCATCGGTTGTATCGGGTAATACAAAGCGTCGATAAAAAGTACCATTGAAACGCTCTACACGTTTATAGCCATCTTTCTCTTCTTTTGATTCACTAGAACGTTCACCTCGTACAGTTAAAATGCCATCCTCCATTGTCACATCAATCTCGTGTGGGTCTACACCCGGCACATCAGCGTGAAGAACAAAGCGATCATCTTCTTCTTTAATATCCACTGCTGGTGTCCAAGTTGATGTTGAAGAAACACTGTCTTCATCATCTGAAAACCTGCGACTTAAATCGTTTCCATAACGCCCTAAAAGGTTCCATGGTTCATATCTTGCAATTGCCATATCAATTCTCCTATTTAAGTTGTTTACAGTATTTAAATAGGGAGGCATGAACATTTTTTCAAGACTTATCTTGCACTTTTTCGTGGTTTTTAATAAAGAAAAGTGCTGTTGCCGTGACAAAACAGAACGAACCAAACACAATAAAGTTCACATCTAAACCAAACGATGCGGCGACTAAAGCACCCGCTAATAACGGGCCGACAATAGACCCGATCCGTCCAATGCCTAAGGCCCAACCTACCCCAGTAGAACGAATATGTGTTGGGTACATATAGCTGCTCAGTGCATTCAAACTGACCTGCCCACCCACAACAAAAAAGCCAGCAAAGAAGGACAAAATCATCACCATATTAATCGATGAACCAAATTGGCCTACAGCCATCATACTGAACCCAGCCAATACAAAACAAACCACCAAGACCCTCTTAGAGCCCCAGTAAGATATAAATTTAGCTAAAATAAAAGGCGAGATGGCACCGCCAATATTTAAAACAATGACTGTTTTTGTAGCTTCACTTAGCTGATAGCCCGCCTCAACCAGTAGCGTTGGAATCCAGCTATATAGGAAATAAGCCACCAGTAAATTAAAGAAAAAGACCACCCATATTAACAAGGTGTCTGCCTGCCTTCTTTCCATAAATAACGCCTTAACAGGAAAGTGCTTTTCCACTGGGTGATGATAAAACACGCTGTTAGATGGAACCTCTCGCCTACTCTCTATTTTTTGGGCAATCTTACAAAGCAACTTATCATTATCGTTATCATGCTCCACTAAAAACCGAGGTGACTCAGGTAAATATAGAATTAACACAGGAACCAATAGCAGGGGCAAAACTCCACCTACGTAGAACAATGACGCCCAACCATAAGCCGGAATAATTTCTGAAGCAATTATTCCGCCGCTTATACCACCAATCGGCATGCCCAGAAATATCACTGCTATGGCAATGTTTCTATACCGTGTTGATACATATTCAGTCATCAATGCCATAGCATTTGGCAAAGCACCACCAAGTCCAAGACCGGTGAGGAAACGCAACAATACAAGTTCGTTATAGGTTTCTATAAAACCCGTCAACAAGGTACACAAACCAAACATACAAACGCTGGAAATAACCGCATTACGACGGCCAAACTTATCGCCAACCGGGCCTAATATTAATGCCCCCAACATCATACCGAACAACCCTGCCGCAAAGACATAACCCAAGTCGCTGTTAGCTATCTCTAACGCCTTACTAAGGTCTGGCGCAGCAAACGCGATGGCTAACACGTCAAAACCATCAAAAATAATGATCAAGGCACAAAAAAGCATCACTAATTGCTGAAATTTACCTAGCGGGTTTTCTTCGATAATAGCGCTCATATCTAATGGTTTTTGATTCATAATGCTGTCCCCTTTGTTGTTTTAGCGTTCTTCAATGACGCATTTACGATCTTCATGACGGTATCTATTTCTTCTATATCTCTTGGCGCATAAACGAGCGCTATGGTTTCTGGAATAGGCCCCTTACCTGCTAATGGGTGTCGTTCACCCCATTGTTTATCAATCACTGTTTTAAAATCTTCTTCGGATAGCGCCATATGTAGACTACCATCATACGCCGGATGAATATGTGCAAATTCTCGCTCGATCATAAACCCATTCGTACAATTACATGGCTCACCTTCTTCTAGCCATAGCGCTTCAGCACCGGGCACAGAAATAATACTCGGACGACGACTCACCTTATCAAAATGAAATAATTTCTCTTTAAATAATTGATGGCATTCAACACTTGGGTTTTGCGTTAATTGCTCATGCGGATTAGTATTAGTCGTTTCAGGGCGTTCGCCCTCACGGGTTGATATCTGCAACATATTTTGCCTTATAATCTAATTCAAAAACTAACTAGCTTACACTAATATATGAGTCGTTATCGACCTCCTTCACCACCGAAATCTGCCTATATTACCAAAAAAGGCTTTGAACGCTTACAAGCCGAAGAAAAGGATTTGTGGCTAAAGCGTCGCAGCGTTGTCGCAGCTTTATCAGCCGCAGCCGCCGAGGGTGATCGCTCTGAAAATGCTGAATATATTTACCGCAAAAAAGAACTGCGTGAAATCGACCGACGTATCCGATATTTACAAAAACGCCTGCCCATTCTTAACGTTATTCATGAAAAACCAAGCAACTTAGACAGCGTATTTTTTTCCAGTATTGTTACCCTAGAAGACCTTGATGGCGAAGAAAAAACTTATCGCATTGTAGGCCCAGACGAACTGGATCACCAACCCCACTACATCAGTATGGACTCCCCAGTTGCCAAGGCTTTATTCAAGAAACAACTCGATGATGAAGTGACCGTTACCACACCTGCTGGCAAAATAACCTACATGATTACTAGCATCGATTATGAATAATTCTTTATGCCCTTGCGGTTCGGGTCGATTGTACTCACAGTGCTGCGCACTTTTTATAACCGCATCATTAATGCCTGAAACAGCTGAACAATTGATGCGTTCAAGGTTTACTGCTTTCTATTTCAACGAACACCCATATTTAGTCAATACGCATCATCCAAGCCAACGCGAAGCCAATGAATTAACAAGCTTACAAAACAGCCAAGAAACAAGCCATTGGATTAAGTTAATCATCCATCAAGTAAAACACGGTGATAAGCAACACCAAACGGGCCAAGTTGAATTTTCTGCTTTTTTTAACGAAAACAATGAATTTTTTGAGTTACGCGAAAAGTCACGATTTATTAGAGAACAAGACCAGTGGTATTACCTTGATGGAGAGCCCAACATTTACCGCACCAACCTTAAGCTAAAAAGAAATGATCTATGTTGGTGTCAAAGTGGCAAAAAATTTAAACACTGTCACGCATTATAAAAAATTCATTTCTCTTGATTCTTCAGTCAATCAGCGCATAATCAGCATATATGTTTACTACCATGAATAATGAGTACTCATCCTGACAAAGGCTTAACAACGAGCCATGAGAACTTATTTACGTTCCATCTGCTCGATAGTATTACTATTCCCACTTTTGCCATTAACACCCAGCACGAAATAACACACTGGAATAAAGCACTTGAGAAAGCCACCGGCTTTCTAGCTGTCGATATGATTGGCACTAAAAAACAATGGAAACCGTTTTACCCAAACCCTCGGCCAACATTGTCAGACCTTATTATTGAAGGCGCAAAGGATGAGTCCGTTGAGCGTTTCTATACCAATAAATATCATCGGTCTAACGTGTTAGACAATGCTTTTGAAGCTGAAGATTTTTTTCCAACCATAGGCTCCGGTGAATGGTTACTTTTTTCTGCGGCGCCCATATTAAATGCCAACCACGATATTATTGGAGCCGTTGAAACACTGATTAATATTAGTGAGCAAAAACACAGTGAAAAAAGACTTTTCGATAACCAACAAAAATACCGAGAACTCAGCACGCTGGACGATTTAACTCAACTGTATAACGCACGACATTTCTTTTCAGAATTTAACAGCGAGGTCAGTCGTTGCGATAGGTATCGACAGGTTTTATCCATCTGCATGTTAGATTTAGACGACTTCAAACAGGTTAATGATACCTATGGTCACCAGTTTGGCAATACTGTGCTAACAGGCTTTGCAGACATCATCAAAGAAAACATTCGTCACGTCGATGTAGCCTTTCGTTATGGTGGTGAGGAGTTTGTTATTTTATTCCCCTTTGTTATTGCAAATAAAGCAGCGATTGCCGTTAAAAAAATTCGCACCCAGCTAGCACAGAAAAACTTTGTAACTGACGAAGGCAAAACCGTTAACATCACGGTAAGTGCAGGCGTTGCTACCTACCTAACAAAAGAGGGCGCTAACAGTTTTATTAAACGAGCAGACAAGGCTATGTATCAAGCTAAAGAAAATGGTAAAAATCAAGTTGTTATTGCCAAATAAGCAACTCACCTCATTACTCTACGTCGCTATGATTAAACACATCGTTTTATACTCCTTACGCTATGTTGAAACAGCGCAAACAAAAGAAAACTTTAAAACTGAAACCGCAATTAAACGTTATGTTATACAGCATTCTCTGAGCATCAAACGCTTAGCCCTTTTATCAGCTAACTATCACTTGCCCCTAAACCCATTAATAATGAAACTGACTAACAATGAATGCTGACGACTTTGGCTTATGGGCTATGCTGGCCTTTTGGGGTAGCGCCATTGGCGGTATATTTTTAGCTATTCAATGGGCCAGCAAGAAAGGCAAAAAAAGCCCCGCCCCACGTGATGTGATGATTAAATCACTCGACAAGCGGCTAGCTGAAGGTGAAATAACTGCAGAAGAACATCAACGGCGAATCAATGAATTATGAGCGTTTAAAGCGGTTTTTACCCTACCCACTTTCTCGCATTTCTAAACATTCTTAACCACGCGCCATCCTCACCCCACTCTTCTGGTGACCAGCTATTTTGTACGGTTCTAAAGCAACGTTCTGGATGCGGCATCATAATTGTAAAACGGCCATCATCTGTTGTTAGCCCGGTAATGCCTTGCACTGACCCATTTGGGTTAAAGGGGAACTGCTCTGTCACGTCACCATCATGATCAATGTAACGCAACGCCACATGGCCTTGCTCATCAGCCTTAGTATATTCTACCCGACCTTCACCATGCGCCACGGCTACAGGCATTTGTGAACCTTCCATACCCGATAATAAAACAGAAGGTGATGGTTGAATTCCTACCATCGCTACTCGCGCTTCAAATTGCTCAGACTCATTTCTAACAAAATGTGGCCATGCTTGCGCACCGGGAATCAATTCACGCAAATTCGACAACATTTGACAGCCATTACACACACCTAAGCCAAACGTATCGCTACGGTTAAAGAAGTCACTGAAGGTTTGACGTGCATGCTCGTTAAATAAAATAGATTTAGCCCAGCCTTCACCAGCACCTAAAACATCACCATAAGAAAACCCACCACACGCTGCCAACCCTACAAACTCTGCAAGGTCACGTTGACCCAAAATCAATTCACTCATGTGAACATCAACAGATTCAAAACCAGCTTTATCAAAGGCAGCCGCCATTTCAACATGACCATTCACGCCTTGTTCTCGTAGTATAGCCACTTTTGGTCGAGCCTTAGTTGCTGTTAACTCGGCAACGATGTTTTCTCTTGGATCAAAACTTAATTCACTAAATAAGCCCTTATCCGCATTATTGACAATTCGCTCAAACTCTTGTTGAGCACAGCTTGGGTTATCCCTTAATGCCTGAAGTTTGTAGGATGTTTCTGACCATGCCTGTTGCAACTTCGCCCGCGACTCTTCAAAAACGGTCTCCCCGTTTTGCGTAACAATGATGCGTTGAAACGTATACGCCGTACCAATAACACTGACGCAATCTGCCAATCCTTGTTTATTAAAGGCGTCTATTACTGAAGCTTCATCTGTTTTGGATACTTGAATAACAGCGCCAAGCTCTTCATTAAACAGGCTGCTAAGTAGATCGCCTTCAATATCAATAATAGCCCCACAGCGACCAGCAAATGTCATTTCACATAAGGTTGCCCATACACCACCATCCGAACGATCATGGTAGGCCATCAGCTGACCCTTTTCATTAAGTTGCTGAACCGTATTGAAGAAGGCTTTAAATGCTTTAGCATCATCTAAATCGGGCACCGATTCACCCATCATCTGCTGGGTTTGCGCTAACACCGAGCCACCCATACGGTTTTTACCTGCACCCAAATCAATCAAAATTAAACTGTTATCAATATCTGTTTTTAACTCAGGGGTCAGTGTTTTACGTACATCGTTTACTGGTGAAAAAGCCGTAATAATTAACGATAGTGGTGAGCTGACGACTTTTTCTGCCGCATCTTCTTTCCATGCCATTTTCATCGACATTGAATCTTTACCCACTGGAATGGCTAAACCCAAGGCTGGGCACAGTTCCATACCAACGCTTTTTACCGTATCAAATAATGCTGCATCTTCACCTGCTTCACCACAAGCAGCCATCCAATTGGCTGACAAACAAACTTCATCTAAACCACGAATATTTGAGGCTGCAAGGTTAGTTAAGGCTTCACCAATGGCCATGCGCCCCGATGCAGGCCCATCGATAACGGCCAACGGAGTTCGTTCGCCTAACGCCATAGCTTCGCCCGTGTAATGATTAAATCCACTCGTTGTGACCGCCACATCAGCTACTGGAATTTGCCACGGCCCGACCATTTGATCACGTGCAACCAGCCCCGTTACTGAACGGTCTCCAATATGAATAAGGAATGATTTATCAGCAACCGCCGGAAAGCGTAAAACTTGATATGCCGCCGTTTTTAGGTCAATTGTACTTGCATCATAAGCCGGCACATTACATTGAATATGCTCAACCGAGCGTTCCATTTTGGGCGGTTTGCCAAATAATAATGACATCGGCAAATCAATTGGTCGGTTATTAAACAAGCGATCATTAAGAACTAATTGCTCTTCTTGAGTTGCTTCACCAATGTGCGCGTACAAACAACGTTCTCGTGCACATAATGCTTTAAATTCTTCTAACCGATCTGCCTTTAGCGCAATAACATAACGTTCTTGCGATTCATTACACCAAATTTGCATCGGCGATAAACTGCTATCAGCACATAAGATATCACGCAATTCAAAGCGACCACCCAAATCACAATCATGAATGATTTCTGGTACCGCGTTAGATAAACCACCCGCACCTACATCATGAATAGAAATAATGGGGGTTTTTTCGCCCATCGCATTACACGCTTCTATCACCTCTTGGCAACGGCGCTGCATTTCTGGGTTTTCTCGTTGCACGGATGCAAAGTCTAAGGCCTCAGAACCTTCGCTGGAGGTTTGTGATGACGCCGCACCGCCTCCCAAACCAATCAACATCGATGGACCACCCAATACTATAATCGGTGAGCCCGGTTCTATTTTTTGCTTTAAAGCATGCATCGGACGGACTGAACCAACACCACCTGCAAGCATAATTGGTTTGTGATAACCACGCGCTTTTAGGCTGTTTTCATTTGGTACATTTTGTTCAAAGGTACGGAAATAACCGGTTAAATTTGGACGCCCAAATTCATTATTAAACGCCGCCCCGCCGAGTGGGCCTTCCAACATAATATCAAGCGCTGAAGCAATCCTCTCTGGCTTGCCAATGCTTTGCTCCCATGGTTGTGAAAACTCAGGAATATTTAGGTGTGATACGGTAAAACCCGTTAGACCCGCTTTAGTGCGTGAGCCTCGCCCAGTCGCCCCTTCGTCACGAATTTCACCGCCAGAACCTGTTGCCGCACCAGGGTAAGGCGAAATGGCTGTTGGGTGATTATGCGTTTCTACTTTCATGAGATACGGCACATGCTCTTCAACAAACTGATATGAACGACTTTCAGGGTCACGAATCATCACATCTGCGTCACTACCCTCTGCTACTGCAGCATTATCGCTGTATTTAGAAATAATGCCTTTTGGGCTGTGCTTGGCCGTATTTTTTATCATACCGAACAAGGTTTCTTCTTGTTCATCACCATCTATCGTCCAATCTGCATTGAAAATTTTATGTCGACAGTGCTCCGAGTTTGCCTGAGCAAACATCATCAATTCAATGTCATTAGGGTTTCGACCTAGGGCCGTGAAATTGTCAACCAAATAATCAATTTCATCGCTTGATAAAGCCAACCCCATTGTTTTGTTAGCCGCTACTAAGGCCTGCTTACCTTCTGACAAGATATCAACCGATGCCAAGGTGCCGGGTTCTGCATGAGCAAACATATCATCTGCCCGCTCCCCTTGTTTTAAAACCCGCTCTGTCATTCTGTCATGAAGTTGCTCAGCGACTTGAGCGAGTTGCTGCTCGTTAAGGTCACCTTGCACATAATACGCAACACCTCGCTCAAGTCTCTTGACTTGATCCAATCCACAATGTTGTGCAATATCGGTGGCCTTACTAGACCATGGTGATAACGTATTCGCGCGTGGCACAACCAATAAACGTTCACCCACGTGTTCAACCCCGTCACTCTTGGGTCCGTATGTTAAAACACGCGTTAACGTTTCTAGCTCACTATTCGATAGTGTCTGTTCAATATCAACAAAATGAATAAATTCCGCACTAATATCAGTGATGTGTGGAACAGATTGTCTGATTTTTGTTAAGAGTCGTTGTTTACGAAAAGCAGATAGTGCTGTGCTGCCAATAAGTTCAAGCATGTAGAGTCTCGTTACTTTTAATGTTTGTTGTTAGGTTGCGCCAAGCCATACCCATCTCTTGATCAATCACTTCTAACCAAGCTCGGTCGCATTGTATCGCCTTGCTCACGCTATCTAAAACGAGATCATGGCTATTGTTCTTTTCACTGACGTGAGCCAGTACTAAATGTTGTAATGTTGCTGTATTCAGGTGCTGTAATAATTCAATCGCTTGTTGATTATCCAAATGCCCCCAATCACCCATCACCCGTTGTTTTAGCGACTCTGGGTAGACACCATTCAACAGCATCTCCCGGTCATAATTACATTCAAGTATCAAGGCGTCGCAGTCATTCAACACATCAACCATATGCTGGGTAATCGACCCCGTATCGGTCATAACACCGAGTTTCAAATGATTCGATTTAAAAACAAATTGTGTCGGCTCGCGTGCATCGTGCGGCACTAAAATAGGTTCGACTGAAATACCCCCTAATTCAAAGGGTTTATGACTATTAAAGCACTGTACTGAGTCAATATTTTTCATCATCGCCGCGGTGCCATAACTGGCCCAAACAGGGATATTGTAACGACGAGCGTATCGAGCAACACCGCCCACGTGATCGCCGTGTTCATGCGTTACAAGAATAGCGCTAACATCACTACCAGCAACGCCTAAGCGTTGCATCCGTTTATCAGTTTCCTTGATAGAAAACCCGTTATCAATCATCAACAAGGTCTCGTCAAACTGGACGAGCGTTGAATTCCCTCGGCTGCCGCTGCCTAGGGAGGCAAACCTCACGGTGCTAACTGGGCTAATAAATCAGTCAATAGTGTTTGAGAGGTAGCGTTATCAATACGATTTCTTTCTTCATCTAAAACACGCACTGTGATGCCATTTTCGGCTCGTTGTAACTCAACCACATACACATCAGTCTCTGCTTTCTTCCAAAAAGAAAGACTAGACAACATACTGCTCGAACCACTATTTTTTGCAATATTCAAATAAACCAAACTCGTTTGGCGATTCTTGTCTTCTATGTCGTAGTTTTTCTCTTCTAACGCAGAGATCGTTTTACGCCAAGCATTTCGTAAACTATCGCGCACAAGTAAATGGCTATCCACCCCATCTTGTATTAATTCAGCGCTGGGTTGACTCTCGTTTAGCGGCGTTGTTTGAACAACATTACTATACGCTGAGGGACTAACATTATTATTGTTTACACCACCATCATATTCATCCTTAATCACGCTGCCCGATAAGTCAGGCGGCACTTCAAGCGAAGGCAGTTCGTGCGCTCGCTTATACGCTTCTCGTTGATCAACAAACACTTCATCGACTGAAGGCATCATGCCGCATGCACTTAAAACAGCCATTAACATTGCTATTAAAATCAATTTAACCATTACGTTTATCTTCATTATTTTAATTTTTAATACGTTTATTGAGCAGCCAGCATCGCTTTTTTAACAACCTCTTCACATTCTGGGCTTAACCAAGTCATCGGCAAACGGATGCCTTTTTTGATAAGGCCCATTTCACTCACAGCCCACTTCACTGGAATCGGGCTCGACTGAACAAATAAGTCACGATGTAAGGGTTGAAGCGTGGCATCTATTGCTTTTGCAGCCTCGGCATCACCGGCTAATGCTTTCATACACATTTGGTGGTTTTTTGCTGGTGCGACATTACCTGTAACTGTAATAGAGCCCTTTGCGCCCATTAAAATTAACTCACATGAGGTCGCATCGTCGCCAGAATAAACTGCAAAATTTTCATCACTTAAATCAATTAATGCTTGCCCAATGGCCATGTCACCCGTAGCGTCCTTAACCCCTATTATATTGGGGATATTTTTTAATTTAGCCACCGTTTCAGGCAACATATCACAGGCAGTTCTGCCCGGTACATTATATAAAATTTGTGGAATATCTACCGCTTCTGCAATCGCTTTAAAATGCAACACTAAGCCCTCTTGTGTTGGCTTATTATAATAAGGCGTTACTAATAAACAGGCGTCCGCCCCTGCCTGCGCGGCGCAACGTGTCAAGTCGATCGCTTCGGTTGTTGAATTTGCACCGGTGCCAGCAATAACAGGAATACGACCGGCTGCAATACGGACTACCTGACGAATAAAGTGACAATGCTCTTTTTCATTCAAGGTCGCTGATTCACCGGTTGTACCCATCGCCACAAGGGCATCGCTACCCTGTTCGATGTGAAATTCAACCAATTTATTTAAACTCTCTTCGTCAAGCGACCCATCTGCATGCATGGGGGTGACGAGTGCAACAATACTGCCTTGAAACATAGTTGAATCCAATTTAAACGGAAATTTAACGACTATCTTAAAGACCTTTCTTTAAGATAGTCTCGATCAGCAGGATATTATACATACATCAATGCTACAACTAAAAAACAGTCTGCTAAAATACTTCCAATTTCAATAAATTTTTATAAGGTTATTAATCATGGACACCGTAACACTTAATCAAACCGTTCCTGAATTTTCTTGCACCACAACAGCTGACGAATCATTAACGCTGAGCAGCTTGGCAGGTAAAAACATCGTCATTTATTTTTACCCTAAAGACAACACACCTGGCTGCACACAAGAAGGGCAAGATTTTCGTGATCACTACGAAGAGTTTCAAGCGGCCAACACCGAAATTTTTGGTGTTTCACGCGATTCCGTTCGCGTTCATACCGGCTTTAAAACAAAACACAACTTTCCATTCGAGTTGATCAGCGACCCTGATGAGTCTTTATGCAAATTATTTGACGTAATTAAGCTAAAAAAATTATACGGCAAAGAGCACATGGGTATCGAACGCAGCACGTTCATCATTAATGCCGACGGCGTACTCACTCACGAGTGGCGTAAAGTTAAAGTCAAAGAACATGTCACCGAGGTCTTAGACGCTGTAAAGGCTTTAAATACTTAAAACCGAAACAACGGAACGACTTTTTCTACTCCAGCCATGTCATTCACAAACCGCGTTGCTTGCTGCGCGGTTGATTGACTTAACTGGTCACCTAATAGGTATACATAGCCATCGGACACCACCACTTTAATTGTTTCTGCTTTATCAATAATCGATGCATGCAAAAGCTTATTAACAATGCTGGCGCGAAGTAGATCATCGTCACTTCGAGCCACTTCGCTAATTGGCGTGGACACCCTCACCTCATTATAGAAACGATTCACCGTACTACACTCTTCTGCCGTTTTTAAATTAAAACGACGACGATCGTTCGCGGCCATTTTAGATGCTTTCTCGCCACATACTTGGGCATTCGAAGGTTCCACATGGTTAACATCGCCTTGTGTCCATTGTAAATGTGCCTCGGACAACACCACGCTCAACACCTTATTTTTTATTTCTTCTGTCGCTGCTTGACCGGCAATTAATACCGAATTTCGATTACGTGACACAACAATATGCGCTCCTTCACGCAAAGTTTTATTACGTAATAATGCCGAATCTACTTTAAATTCAAACGCAGCATCCTTTAATTGACCCTCTATTCCTGTCGCATTATCTTCAAAAAGACGGTCAGAAATATCTGATAATTCAAATGCATGCACCGTTGTGGCAGCAAATAATAATGTGCAAAAAGTAAGTTGGAGCAATTTCATGAGGATCCTTTTTAAAATTAAATTATTTGATTGGGCTATCAAGCACATTATAACGAGTGGGCCACGCCACTAAAACTGCTTGAACTAATGTAGCCAACGGAATTGCAAAGAAAACGCCCCAAAAGCCCCATATTCCACCAAAAAATAAAATGGCCACAATAATGGCAACAGGGTGAAGGTTAACAACCTCGGAGAATAACAGCGGCACAAGAACATAGCCGTCTAGCGCTTGAATAATTAGAAAAATACTTGTCAGGTAAATAAATTCATTTCCCCATTTCCATTGAACATACGCAACTAGCACCACAGGGATCGTCACAACGGTAGCACCGACATACGGCACCAATACAGATAACCCGACTAAAAAGCTTAGAAGCATTGCATAGTGCAAGCCCACTAAATTAAACGCGATAAAACAGACCGCCCAAACAATTAAAATTTCCCAAACCTTGCCTCTAACATAATTAGCAATTTGCTCATTCACTGTTGACCAAACTTCTATTGTTAAACGTCGATTGGTGGGCAAAAAGCTGGCAAACCATTGTGAAATTTCTGCCTTGTCCATTAAGAAAAAGAACACCATCATCGGCACTAAAAGCAGATAAACAATTAACGCCACAACATTTAAGACCGAGGCGGCTGAAAACGACAATAAATTTTGCCCATATTTAACCGCTTCTGTACTGACTTGATCAAAAATTAATTTAACCTGAGCTTCGGTAATAAAGTTTGGGTACTTTTCAGGCAAGGCCGTAAATAAGTGAACCCCCTGATTTAACATATTGGGTAACTGTTGAGCCAATTGAACTGTTTGTATGGATAACAAAGGAATCAGCCCAAATATCATATAAGACAACAGCGCCATAAATAAGCTAAACGAACTGATAACCGCTAGCTTTCTGGACAAGCCCAAAAATTGGAATTTAGCAACAACCCCTTCCAGTAGGTAAGCTATCACTATACTGGCCAACACTGGTGATAACAATTCACCCACCCAGAGGATGGCTAACAACCCAAATAATAAAGTTCCTAACAAAGCCAAAGCTTCGGGATTTGTCAGCACTCGATTAAACCACTGTTTTATATTTTCCATATCGCATCAAAAATTTAGTTACACCCAACAACCCCAGACATCCTACTGATCATCCCACACAATTGATCAACATAAACCAAATGGATTTATTCGTTGACTACCGACTGATGCCGACCCCTTATATCATAACCTGTTTTTAGCCATCTCATCGCCAGCAGCACATAAATGCTAGAAGATAGCGCCGTTACGATTATTTACGCAGTTTTCTTTCTGTTTTATTCTCCTTAGACCCAATAGCGCTTTTATTGCTGTCCTTGCAAATTGCATAAGGCTTTACAAGCAAACAAAATATGGTGACACTTGCTGCATTATTATCACCTTATTTGGCCCATGTCCTCATCTTCTAAGAAAGTTATCTACGCGGCGCTCATTGGCAACAGCCTCATCTCCATTACTAAATTTATTGCTGCTTTCTACTCGGGCAGCTCTGCTATGCTCTCTGAAGGTATTCATTCGCTGGTCGACACGGGCAACCAAGTGCTACTGTTGCACGGTTTAAAAAAGGCCAAACAACCTGCTGACAAACAATTCCCTTTCGGTTATGGCAAAGAAATATATTTTTGGAGCTTTGTCGTCGCCATCCTTATTTTTGCGGTTGGCGCGGGTGTTTCTATATATGAGGGTATTCACCATATTATTGCCCCCACACCAATGGGCGACCCAACGCTAAGCTTTTGGGTCTTAGGCCTAGCCTTCGTTTTTGAAGGTGTCGCATGGTTTTTTGCCTTAAATGAATTCACTCGCAGCAAGGGCAAATGGGGATACCTTGAAGCCGTACAGCGTGGCAAAGACCCGTCTATGTTTGTTGTATTATTTGAAGACTCTGCTGCCATGCTCGGCCTGTTGATTGCCTTTCTAGGCATAGCCGCCTCTTATTACACTGGCAACCCATTATTCGATGGTATCGCCTCTGTCATTATTGGCTTAATTCTAGCAGGAACTGCCATTTGGCTTGCTTACGAAACTAAAAGTTTATTGATCGGTGAAAGTGCTAAGCCAGAGTTAGTCAGTGATATTCGACGTATTGTTAGTCATTATGACACTGTTGAGTCGATTCATGAATTACTCACCATGCATATGGGGCCAGACTTCATTATAGCGACGCTAAACGTCAACTTTAAAGACGACCTATCAACTGGCCAACTAGAACAAACCATTGCCAACATGGATTTGCAAATCAAACAAAAATATCCGCCTGTTAAACGCGTGTTTATTGAAGCACACACCATCAGCTCATCAGTAACCAAAACCCCGCAGCGTTAAGTTTATCGCTGCTTCCTAAAATTAATTTGCAACAGCACCCCCCCGACAATAAGCGCCGCTCCTAGCCCTAAAGTCATGGTAAACGGCTCACCAAGCCATATGGTTGACGATAATATCCCCATTAATGGCACCATTAGCAAGCCTAGCGAAACAGTCATCGCCGGTAAAATTTGCGTTGCCCTTATAGATGCCCATTGAGCCAGCGCCGTCGCCAGCATGCCGTTATATAACAAAATAAGCACCAGCTCAGCACTCCAAACAACAGCTTGTGTATTAGAAAACCAAGCGTAGGGCACCACGATCAGTAAAGCCACCATAATTTGCCAGGGCGTTAACTCCAGCACACTGCCTTTCCATTTATGTTGTCTAATATGCAAAATAGATATTGCCCAAACCATCGCCGCCACTAGCAATAATATATTGCCCTTAACCACCGAGGCATCATTCCAATCAAAACCTAATGGGTTAAACAGAATTAATAGACCGCAAATTCCAACAGCTGCCCCGACCAACTTTATTCGCGAGACCGGTTCTTTTAAAACAAAATAGGCGCCAGGCGTCACCCACAATGGCGTGGTATAAGCCAGTAACGCGGCCCTTCCAGCATTCACCTCAGTTAAGCCCATATTTATTAAGGTTACAAAGACAGCAAACTGCATCACCCCGACACCTAAAACAATAGGAATATCCTGCCGATGCGGCCGCTTTAAACGTCCCAAGAATAAAAGTAAAACCGAAATAGTAACCAGCGCTATACCCAATCGTGCAGCCGCGAACCAAAGGGGGTCTATCGACCTTAAACCAATTTTTATAATCGGCCAATTTACCCCCCAAATAATCACTATTAAGATCAATAAAACCCATGCAGAAGATAATAATTTATTCACATTCTTGGCCCATTTAGAAAAATACAATATAGCATTACATAATGCTCCTCTATAATGTGAATCACCAATCAATATTGAGGGCGACATGACCAGATTATCTATCACGTACCCAGAACACACCTTATTCAGTTGTACGTTACCTGTTCGCATCGGCGATATTAATTACGGCCAGCATCTAGCACACGACAAGCTCATTTCAATGCTGCATGAAGCTCGCGCCCAATTTTTTATCCACGTTGGTATGCAAGAGTCAAACATTGCTGGCTTGGGCATCATCATGGCCGATTTATCTATCTGCTACCAAGCTGAAGCTTTTCACCCTGACCAGCTAAACATCGACATTGCCATAGAAGACCCAAGCCGTTGTGGCTTCAATATGCTCTATCAAGTCAGTAAGAATAACGGGGAAACCATTATTGCCACTGCGAAGACAGGCTTACTGTTTATGGATTACCATAAGAAAAAAATAAGCGCCATGCCTAAGGAGTTTAAACAGCTCATCGACCCGGACTTATAAAAACACATACCCGTTATACAGGCATTCTTTAGCACGTCCAAAACGCTTAGAAATGGCAAAAATAACGCAAAACAACCCTATTGCTAATATACGTTACAATACAATTGTTCATCAAGAACCTAATCATTGACTACTGACTACATTAAAAACTAATTTGTTAACTCAACATAAACCAACCACTTACACATTACACGAACTCGGTTTATCTGCCGATAAACTTGACCGCCACGCTGTTTCAATTACTGACCGCTTGGTTAAAGCAGGCTTTGAAGCTTATTTAGTTGGCGGTTGTGTTCGCGACTTATTATTAGGACTACACCCTAAAGACTTCGATGTTTCCACCAATGCCGAACCTGAAGAAGTCCAAGCGCTATTCAAAAACTGCCGATTAATTGGCCGCCGTTTTCGGCTCGCACATATTCATTTTGGTCGCCATATTATTGAAGTAGCGACTTTTCGCGGGCCTCACGTTAAACACGATAAAAATGACAGCCATGCTCATCGAGATGGCCGCCTATTGCGTGATAATGTTTATGGAACCTTAGAAGAAGATGCTTGGCGCCGTGATTTTACCGTTAACGCGCTGTATTTAGACCCTAAGAAAAAGACCGTTATTGATTACGTTGGCGGCATTAAAGACCATCAAAATAGAGTCTTACGGCTAATGGGCGACCCTGTCACCCGCTTTAAAGAAGACCCGGTAAGGCTCCTTCGCGCTGTTCGGTTTCAAGCAAAGTTAAACTTTCAAATAGAAAACGACACCGCCGCACCTATGCTCGAAATGGCACCGTTGCTAAAAGATATTCCTTCTGCTCGTTTGTATGATGAAACACTCAAACTTTTCCTCAATACAGACGCAAATCAAATTTTCGACGCACTCCGTCAATATGGTCTATTTGAAGCGCTTTTCCCGCAGACCGACTTATGTCTTAAAAAAGCTACTTCTGATAAACCACTTGGGCTTCTTAAACAAGCCATGAGCAACACAGAAACCCGCTTAAAGAATCAGCAACACGTCACCCCTTATTTTTTATTGGCCACCTTGCTCTGGGAACCTGTCCGCCGGCTTATTGAACAAAACAGGTCATCATTCAGTAATGATACGCAGGCCATTCATGCAGCAGCCAATGAAGTCATTGCACACCAGGTTAGCCGACTAGCTATCCCAAAGCGGATGACCACACCCATGCGTGAGGTTTGGGCTTTGCAACCACGCTTTCATAAGCAAATTGGCGTGCGATGTTTGCGCTTTTTAGAACATCCGCGCTTTCGTGCGGCTTATGATTTTATGCTATTAAGGGCGCAGTACGGAGAGGTGGATGAAAAAATTGCCGATTGGTGGACTCATATCCAAACACTAGACCCTACTGAACAAAAGCTAATGACACGGCCCAATCAGTTCAAACATAAAAGAAAATCACGCAAGAAGCCCCCTAAACCAAACAACACTGAGCTTTAACGTGCAACACTCTGTTTCCGCCTATATTGGATTGGGTAGCAATTTATCAAACCCTACGCAACAAGTACTAACCGCTATTGAGCGCCTTAAGCAACTAAAAAACTGCTCGCTTGAGTTGGTCTCCAGCTTGTACCAAACGCCTCCGATGGGGCCTCAAGATCAGCCTGACTACACTAATGCTGTGGCTAAAGTCAGTACCTCGCTTACGCCCTATGAGCTATTAACTTCATTACAAGCCATCGAAAATCAACACGGTAGAACACGGGACTCGGGGCGTTGGGGCGCAAGAACATTAGATTTAGATATATTGCTTTATGATGCACTGGTTTCTCAAGACCCAGAACTGACCCTCCCTCACCCTGGGATCGCTTCTAGAGCTTTTGTTTTATACCCATTAATTGAACTCAACAAAGATCTCAACATCCCTACCTTAGGCCCTGTTCAAACCTTAATAGACAAGTTGAATGACAGCGCACCCACACGTCTCGATTCAGCCAAAATTTAACCGATGATGGCTTGAAACATATCGTCGTATCGTGCAAAGTTCTCTTCTCACCCATAGAAAGCATTAAACCTTGGATAATCACACTTTAGAAACCGCTCACCCACCCAAGTTCATTGCTGTTGAAGGCCCTATTGGCGTCGGCAAAAGCAGCTTAGCGAAAAAACTTGCAGCAAGTTTTTCGTGCGACCTCGCGCTGGAAAAAGCCGATGAAAACCCCTTTTTAGAACATTTCTATACGCACACCAACCAATCCGCATTACCCGTTCAACTGCATTTTTTAACGGAACGAGCAAAACAATGGAACGAATTAAGCCAAAATGAGCTTTTCTCAACAGGTGTTGTGGCTGATTTTATGCTCGAAAAAGATCGTTTATTTGCGAAGCTCACCCTGACGGATGAAGAGTACAAATTATATGATCAAATGTATCAATCACTTGCCATACAAACAACAAAAGCCGACTTGGTCGTCTACTTACAAGCCCCCGTTAATACTTTACAATCTAGAATAAGAAAACGCGGCATTAAGCACGAAAAGAATATCAGCGGAGAGTACCTACAAAAACTCTCCAATGCTTACACTGAATTTTTCCATCATTATGATTCAGGGCCCTTACTTATCGTCAACGCAAGCGACATCAACCCTGTTGATAACGATGAGGACTACGAGCAACTGCTAAAACACATCTGCTCTACACGCGCAGGTCGCCACTATTTAAACCCCTTACCCATTTTATAACCCCTTTTTGAGATCGACATGAGCCAACATTCAAGCCATAAAAAAATCACCAATACCGACTTACTCACCATGAAAAAACGTGGCGAAAAAATTGTCAGCCTTACCGCTTATGATGCCAGTTTTGCGCATATTCTTGATAAAGCGGGCGTTGAAATGGTACTGGTTGGCGACTCACTCGGCATGGTTGTCCAGGGCCAGTCAAGCACCGTTCCTGTTACAGTAGAAGAAATGGCTTATCACTCAAAAATCGTTTCACGCGGCTTAGAACGCGCTCTGTTGGTCACTGACCTACCGTTTATGAGTTACCCCGATCCTCATACAGCGGTTGATAATGCAGCTATTTTAATGCAGCAAGGCTACGCCAATATGGTTAAGCTTGAAGGTGGCCAAAAAATTCTCGACAGTGTGCAACATATTGTCGATCAGGGCATTCCCGTCTGCGGACACCTTGGGTTATTACCACAGTCGGTCAACCAATTAGGCGGGTATCGCGTCCAAGGTAAGGATGACACACAGGCAAACATAATGATTGAAGACGCTAAGTGTCTTGAACAAGCCGGTGCCAGTGCAATTGTTGTTGAGTGCATTCCTTCATCCTTAGCTAAAAGAATTACCGCCTCTGTTAGTATCCCTATTATCGGTATTGGCGCAGGTGTTGAGTGCGACGGGCAAGTCTTGGTCAGCTATGATATGTTGGATATTACTGCTGGTAAACGCCCCAACTTTAGTAAAGATTTTATGCTTGAGGCAGGTAATGTTTCAGCCGCCGTTAACGCCTATGTTGAAGCTGTAAAAAATAAAACATTCCCTGCAGAAGAACACTCGTTTTAACTATGCTTGTTGTAGCAACCATTAAAGAATTACAAAACGCCCTCCATAAACACCGGCAAGCAAATAAAAAAATTGCTGTCGTACCCACCATGGGGAACTTACACGAAGGGCACCTTGCGTTGGTTAAAACTGCTCAACAACACGCTGATATCGTTGTGGTAACCTTATTCGTTAACCCTACACAATTTGGTGCCAACGAAGACTTAGATAGCTACCCGCGTACCTTTCAAGATGACTGCGACAAGCTTGATGCGCTCAATACAAGCATTCTTTTTGCACCCAACATTGATGAAATGTACCCGTTAGGTGGCGATCAAACAACCCACGTACACGTTCCCAATATGACCCAAGTTTTATGTGGCGCTTCACGACCCGGGCATTTTGATGGGGTGACCACCATTGTGTCCAAATTGTTTAACATTACCCGTGCTGACATTGCTATATTTGGTGAGAAAGATTATCAGCAATTGGCCGTTATTCGTCGCATGGTGAATGACTTAAATATCCCCATCAAGATTATCGGAAAACCAATCGTTAGAGAACCTGATGGATTAGCCATGAGTTCTCGTAATGGTTACTTATCTGAAAAAGAGCGACGAATAGCCCCTCGTCTTCATCAACTTTTACAGACCATTAAACAAGAAATTATTGAAGGAAACCATGATTTAAAAAGCCTAGAAAGTCAGGCCATAACAGACTTAATCGAAGCTGGTTTTAAACCCGACTACCTACAAATTTATCAGCGCAGCGAACTTAGGCCCGCCACTGAAAACGATAAAGAAATTATTATTCTTGCAGCGGCTTTTCTGGGTTCAACAAGGCTAATCGACAACATATACGTTAACCGTTCATAAGCATTATTAACCATGAAATATACGTTACTGACCCTTATACTTCTTCTCAACACCAGCCTTTGCTTTGCAGAAAACGCTGACTCTACAGAGAATGACAATGACCATCAGGTGGTCAGCGCAGAAGCCTTAGGCCTTAGTTCGCCAAGGGATACTTTTGCAACATTCTTGCACAGCATGAATGATATTAAACGTGGTCAGCCAGAAAAAATTAATAAGGCCATCAGCACACTAGATTTATCAGCTATCAACCCACTGGTTCGAGATGAAAAAGGCCGTGACCTAGCATGGATGTTACTTGAAGCCATTGATAAAACCCGCATCGTAAAGCTTGAGAACATTCCAGATAATAAATCAGGCCCTCCCTACGTCTTTGCTCAATACAAAAATGACACTATCAGTATTGTTAAATCATACAATGATCGTTGGTTGTTTAGCCAAGAAACGCTTTCATCGCTCCCCAACATTATTGACCAACTTGCGTCTAAAAAAACCCTAAAAGTTGAGGATCAAAACGCACAGTTTATTCCTTGGCATATTCAATTTCGTCGGCAATTACCCGACACCCTTAAAACGCGCTCTTTCTTGCTTGAAAATTGGAAATGGTTAGGGGTTTTATTGTCTATCGCGCTCGGCGTTATCGCTGACAAAGTTGCCGCTTTCTCACTGCAATTAATGGTGTTAAATTTCCGCAGAAAAACTAAGACGCCGGCCTTCAAAGAAGCACCTGAAGATATGCTTAGGCCGTTGGCGATGCTCGCCATGGCTGCTATTTGGTGGGCTGGTTTAAACCTCCTTGCACTGCCAGAACAGGCAATGGTTATTTTATTGGTTGCCGTTAAAGTTCTCGCAGGCATTGCGGGTGTTTGGGGTGCTTATAGACTGGTTGATTTTGTCACTCTCTATTTACATTACCAAGCCAGCAAAACTGACAATAAAGTAGATGATGTTCTTGTTCCCCTTATTAGAAAAACATTAAAAGTTTTCGTCACTGTCATAGGCATTACCTTTATTGCTTCTAATTTAAATTTGAACGTTTCAAGCCTACTGGCTAGTTTAGGCCTTGGCGGTTTAGCATTTGCTCTGGCTGCAAAAGATGTCGTACAAAACTTATTCGGCTCGATCACGGTTATTCTCGATCAAACTTTCCATAATGGCGATTGGATCGTCGTTAACGATATCGAGGGCAGCGTCGAAGAAGTGGGGTTACGAAGCACCAAAATACGCACCTTTTATGATTCCCTTATTACGCTGCCTAATGCTATTTTTATCAATGCAAAGGTCGACAATATGGGGCAGCGCCGCTATCGCCGACTTAGCTGTAACGTAGCCTTAACGTACGATACACCTCCCGATAAAATTGAAGCCTTCTGCGAGGGTGTAAGAGAAATTATTAGACTGCACCCATACATGAGAAAAGATTATTTTCATGTTTACCTCAATTCACTGGGCGCCTCTTCGCTAGATGTTCTTGTTTATGTCTTTTGGGAAACGCCTGATTGGAGTACCGAATTACGAGAGCGTCAACGTTTTCTATTAGATATATTACGTCTGGCAAAAGCACAGCATGTTGACATTGCATTCCCAACACAAACCTTACATTTATTAACGCCAAACGATGTAGCTGACAATAACAAAGAAGGCACGGCAGTCCCTTCTGACTCTTCTATAAATACACTGTCAGAACAATTCAAACGCTCTGCAAAAGACATTGTTTCTCAATCGATAGACCCAGACAATAAACCCCCGCCAGTAAAGTTCTAACGAATATTTGAATTTTATAGCCCTATGATTTATAAAGAATTATTGCATATGCACATTATTGTTGATGAAAAACGACATATGAGGCATAATTCCCCTCCTATTTAGTCAATCTAGCTTATTTTTATGCGTTCTACGATGTTACAAACAAAGTTACATAGAGCTACTGTAACTCACAGCGAACTTCATTATGAAGGATCCTGTGCTATTGATGGAAGCCTACTCGATCTTTCAGGTATTCGTGAGTACCAACAAATTGACATTTATAATGTTAATAATGGCGAACGCTTCACTACATATGCTATTAGAGCAGAAGATAACAGCGGTATTATTTCTGTTAATGGTGCGGCTGCACGTCGCGCAACAGAAGGCGATATTTTAATTATTTGCGCTTATTCAGAATACAGCGAAGCAGAACTGGCTACCTTTAAACCTTGCCTGGTATACCTTGACGATAATAATGGCGTTAAAGAAACAAAAAACGCCATTCCTGTGCAGGCAGCATAGTTCAAACATATTGAGCAAAACCCGGTGAGAGTTCACCGGGTTTTTTTATGCCTAATAAACAACTTGGACTTAAGCCTATAAGCGACCAATTTGCTTTTTAATAGGTTCTTTAACGGTTATCGCTCAACTGGAAACGCAAGCTTATTCCACGCCAGCATGCCACCTTTCATATTCTTAACATTATGAAACCCCAGCCCTTTTAAAATGGCGGCTGCAGTCGTACTTCTAGCGCCTGACCGACACACTAAGATAACTTCTTTCTTTTTAAGTGGCTCCAAGTCTTCTATTACTTTAGGTAATGAGCGCATTGGAATTAAACGACTACCGGCTATATGCCCAAGCTCACCAGTGAATTCAGAGTCCTCCCTTACATCAATAATTACGCAGTTATCGGTGGTTTCTTCGAGTCGATTTTTTACCGCGGCGGGTTCCATTTGTAATACTTGATTTAACTCTGCAATCATTGGAAATTTAATAAGGTCATCATCGACCTCGCTTTGGTTGATCTGTAAAACTTCTTGAATTTTTTCAGGAAGTGGCAGGTTCAAATTATCCATAATCTCGATATATTCCTCGCGCGTTTTCCCCGCTATTCGGGGATTTGTTGCCTTCTCTAAACCAACCGTTGTTTCTGTATTGCCACGGTAATCATGCGCAGGGAATAACAAGGTTTTATCAGGCAGAGTAAAAATTTTATCCGTAATAGAGTCATATTGATCACCAGCATTTCCACCAGCAAAATCTGACCGCCCTGTGCCTTGAATCAAAATAACATCGCCCGTTAAAACCCTGTCATCATTAACATAGAAACTAACGCTATCTGGAGTATGCCCGGGGGTATGCAGCACTTTAATATGTATATTACCAACCGTTAACTCATCACCATCAATATAGCGCTTATCTACTGTTGGTTGTGGTGATAGCTCATGCATCATCACAAGGCAGTTCGTTAATCGCCTAAGGGCTGTACAGGCTGAACGATGGTCGGCATGCGTATGCGTATCTGCGACAAATTTTAATGTAAGGCGGTGATAGGCCAATATCGCAAGGTAGCGATCTATATAGCTATCAACCGGGTCAATGATAGCGGCCTGCCCAGCATCTAAGTCCGCTATTAAATATGTCTTACAGTTGATATTATTTAATTCTTGAAAAAACATAACACAACCCCTTTTATTCTAATTGTCTATTACCTTATATTAATGACTTATATCAATCCATGATTTATCTCATCAATTAGCGTTAATCCACCCTATCTCTCTCGCTGTTTCTACACCTATCACAGATTGTTTTAACGACTCTGGCATAATTGACTCGTCTTCATTGATTGGAATCTTACCCGCCATTATCTCGGCCTTTGACTGACGATAGCGCAGATTAGGTGATGCAAAACCACTTGGGTAACTCGGCTGCCCCGTTGTTAAACTATATTTATCCGACGCGCCCACTGTATGCAATAACTCATGTGCAATAACCAAATTATTCTGCTCATCATACTCAGCTGAAGCATACGCATTGACCACGCCAATCAAACCTTTTTGCAAACCCAACGAATGTGCTAACGGCTGATTAGCATTGACTGGATGATAACGCACAAAAATATTCACTGTGTTTCTATGACTATCGACAGCCTGTTGGTATGACCAAAACCGTAAGCGTAGACTCCAAAAAATCACCTTTAATATATTACCATCTGTTGGTGGAAAGGGTGGTTGCTGCATGATTTCTGGCTTTAGTGTGATAACGATAGGGTCCGCATCAAATTCCCTATATGTCGCCCATTGCACCTTGAAAAACTGATTTAGACTGAGAAAGTCTTGAGCCGTTAAGGCATTAATATATTGACCTGTTAATACGTCCCCGCCAGCATTAATAGGGTAAATAGATACCTCTAATGGTTTAATCCAAGCCATGGTATCAAGACGTTGCAATTTGCTATAAAAAGCGACAAAAATAAGGATCAGTAATAACAATATAATCCTGAGTAATTTCATATTACTATGCAAAGTATTTTAAAAATTTGCACTCTCCATTAAAGATCATATAATTGTACCTCCTTAGTTAACGGGGCTTCGCCTATGTTATTAGCTTTCATTCTTCTTATATTAGTGGTGTTAGCACTCGTTTACTACAAAAAGAAAACACCACGCACCTCTTCAAAAGCAAACACCTCGACAGAACGTCAACAACAGCGAATTCAATCAATGATTGATTCAAAAAAATACTGGGGTTTTTATATTGAACCCCGCGATGAAAAAAATTGCTGTACCTCTGTTCTGGCCCTTCGTAAAAAGCACTTCCCTATCAATAGCATTCCCGCCTTGCCGTTAGACGACTGCTCAAAAAAAATATGCCATTGTAAACATGTGGGTTTAGTCGAAAAAAGAAGGCCCGTTTATCAGCGCCGCAGAACTAATGACCGCCGTGGCAGTATTAGGTTTGAAGAAGTATCAGATCGACGTTCACATTCAGACCGTCGGTCTAGTAATTGGGTACAATATAGGCATTAGCCTGTCTGTTCAACGCGACAAAATACCCCCCTTTCAATTTCTGTGTTTTCTTTCTTTTACGCTTAACGAATCTATTGTTAACTGCGTTGCTATACCCATTCGTATAAAAAACACTCTTAGTCAAATATCATAACCTAATCATTTAGCTTTCATGTGCTTTCTCCAAGAAGAGCCCCTCATATTTATCACACTCAATACAAAGTATCTCTGCTGATAAAAAGAACTGGTTTATAATGCTTAAAAGTATACTCTACGAGTTAAAAATCATGACTTTTAAAACAGCAGACCTATGTGATGACTATTCAGATAACCTGCAGATTGCGACCCCCATGTTTCAGTCTTTTGGTGGTCACAAAACCTTTAATGGCACTATTCAAACGGTAAAAGTCTTCGAAGACAATGTATTCGTTCGTGAAATGCTATCCCAAAAAGTAAACGGCGATGTTTTAGTCGTAGATGGTGGGGGTTCTTTACGTTGCGCTTTGCTTGGCGACATGCTCGCTGAAATGGGGCACCAAAATGGCTGGAGTGGTGTCATTATCTATGGCTGCATTCGAGATTCCGTTGATATAAATAAAATGCCTATTGGAGTACGTGCATTACAAACCAACCCTCTAAAAAGTATTAAAAAGGGCTGGGGAGATAAAAACATTCCTGTCACCTTTGCTGGCGTCACTTTTAACCCTGGCCACTACCTTTATGCAGACGAGGATGGCATTATTCTTTCAAAAAAGGCTCTACTTTAATTTATGGGACATCGGCTTTCTAAAATTTACACCCGAACTGGTGATGCTGGCACCACTGGCTTAGGAGATGGTACTCGGGTAGATAAAGACTCACTACGTGTTGAGGCATATGGCACTGTTGACGAATTGAACAGTCAAATTGGCCTAGTGATTGCCTTCGGCATAGAAAAAAAGATAGCCGATCAACTGCTAGACATACAACACGATCTTTTTGACCTAGGCAGCGAATTATGCGTGCCAGGCTATAGCGCTATCAACGACAGCCACACGGATTTGCTCGAAAAAGTTCTAGACGAACATAATGCAACACTACCCGCCTTAAAAGAGTTTATTTTACCCGGTGGTAATCTCGCAGCAGCAAGCTGCCATATTGCAAGAACCGTATGCAGGCGATCTGAGCGAATTGTTGTGCGCCTAATGCGAGAAGAAAAAATCAATCCACCCGTTATAAAATACCTCAACAGACTATCCGATTTATTATTCGTTTTATGCCGAGTACTGGCCCGCCAAGACGGCCAATCAGAAATCCTCTGGGATAAAAATCGCCAACCAGAAAAAGGTAAGCAGTAAATGCAAATATTTTTAGCTAATCCTCGTGGTTTCTGCGCCGGTGTTGACCGTGCCATTGAGATCGTCGAGCGCGCACTTGAATTACTCGGTTCACCCATATACGTTCGACACGAAGTCGTACATAACCGTTTTGTGGTAGAGAATTTAAAGAAAAGAGGCGCCATTTTTGTTGAAGAGCTTAACGAAGTCCCCGATGACTCAACTGTTATCTTTAGCGCTCACGGCGTCTCTAAAGCAGTAGAAGACGAAGCAAAACGCCGTCAATTAAATGTTTTTGATGCGACCTGCCCCTTGGTAACTAAAGTCCATATGGAAGTTGTTAGTAATGCAAAAAAAGGCCGTTGCGTTATCCTCATTGGACACAAAGGCCATCCAGAAGTAGAAGGCACAATGGGGCGCTATGAACAACAAAACCCAGATGTTCGAATTATCCTCGTAGAATCCCCTGAGGATGTAGAGTCATTAGAAATACCAGCAAATACAGGGCTTTCCTATGTAACACAGACAACCCTTTCAATGGATGATACCAGTTCAATTATTGATGCTTTACGTGATAAATTCCCACATATTACTGGTCCTAAAAAAAGCGATATTTGTTATGCCACACAAAACCGCCAAGATGCGGTCAAAGAACTCGCCGAAAAATCAGATTTAGTATTAGTCGTTGGCTCACCGAATAGTTCAAACTCAAACAGGCTTCGCGAAATTGCTGAAAAACTTGGCAAACCTGCTTACCTGATTGATGGCTCAGAGGATATTGATAAGCGTTGGCTAGAAGGCGTACACAGTATCGGCGTAACAGCGGGAGCCTCCGCACCTGAAGAACTCGTTCAACGAGTCATCGATCAACTTAAATGCTGGGGTGGTGAAACAGCTCTTGAAACCCCTGGTATTCAAGAAAAGGTAACGTTTTCCTTACCTAAAGCTCTACAAAAATAATATTCTTTTTAGAGCATAAAAAAACGGGCTTAGAGCCCGTTTTTTTATGTCTAACCCTATTAAACTACATGCGTTCCCAAAGAGTCGCTATACCTTGCCCACCACCAATACACAAAGTAGCCAATGCGTATTTGCCTTGAACACGCTCTAACTCATGCAGTGCTTTTACAACAATAATATTTGCAGATGCCCCGATTGGGTGACCTAATGAAATCCCACTTCCGTTAACATTCACCTTATCCATTGGAAGGTCAAGTTCTCGACAAACGCTTAACGCCTGGGCAGCAAACGCTTCATTCACCTCAAACACATCAATATCGCCAATCGTCAAACCTGTTGCCGCTAAAATTTTCTCAACAGCAGGTACAGGACCAATCCCCATAATTTCTGGTTCAACACCAGCATGGGAGTAAGCCACTAATTTTGCCATCGGTTTTAAACCACGCGCTTCTGCTGCCTCTTTAGCCATCAATACCATTGCAGACGACGCATCGTTAATGCCCGATGCATTACCCGCTGTGATGCTACCGTCTTTCTTAAAGGCTGGGCGCATACCAGATAACTTCTCAACGCTGATATCAGGACGAACATGCTCGTCTTTATCAAAGACCGTCACACCCTTACGCGTTTTAATTTCTACTGGAACAATTTGACTATCAAAACGACCTTCTGCTTGTGCACGCGCTGCATTTTGATGACTCGTCACGGCTAATGCGTCTTGGTCTTCTCGAGAAATATTGTATTTATCTGCTAAGTTTTCAGCCGTCATCCCCATATGACCTGTTCCAAATGGATCAGTTAATGCGGAGATCATTAAATCAATCATTTGACCAGCACCCATTTTTTGCCCCCAACGAGCGCCAGGTAAGGCATACAAGGAGTTACTCATTGATTCAACACCGGCACCAATGGCAACGTCATAATCACCTAGCATAATCCCTTGCGCAGCATCCACAATAGCTTGCATACCACTGCCACAGAGCCTGTTGACCGCAACACAAGATGTTTCACAAGGAATACCCGCTTCGATTTGTGCAATACGAGCAGTATAAGGCGCCCTCTCTTCTTCAGGAACAACCGTACCCATCACCACCATACCAACCTCTGCAGGTTCAATACCTGATCTGGCAACACTTTCCTTGAGCGTAATGGCCGCTAAGGTGCTCGGCTCTACGGTTTTTAAACTTCCACCAAAATCACCAATCGCAGTTCTGACAGCGCTTAGTACGACAACCTCTCTTACTTCACTCATGCTTCTCTCCAAATTTTAGGTTATGCTTTATAAAACAACAGTTCGATTATAGATGCATCGCAACAATAAATCATCAAATAACATGAAAACTCAATACCTTACTAGCTGTTCCACTGAAGGCTTACACCACCTTGCTTACACCGATTGGGGTAACAAAGATAACCCCAATATTCTTGTTTGTTCGCATGGTTTAACACGTAACAAGCATGATTTTGATGCACTGGCTAATAAACTATCTACTGAACGTAGAGTCATCTGTTTTGATTTACCCGGCCGTGGTGAAAGTGATTGGTTAAACGATAAATCAGCCTATGATTACAAACAATATATCGTAGATGCTTTGATGATTATTGCTCGAACAGGTGCCAACAAAATTGATTGGCTAGGCACCTCAATGGGCGGCCTATTAGGCATGATGCTCGCCTCGTTGGAAAACTCACCCATTAAATCGTTAATCCTCAATGATGTTGGCCCGTTTGTCCCTAAGGCCGCCTTAATTCGTATCGCTAACTATGTGGGCAAACTACCTTATTATGATACAGCCCAAGAGCTTGAGAACTATATGCGAACCACCTACGCTGGCTTTGGAGACCTAAGCGATGAACAATGGAAACATTTGTTACGTTATGGGCAAAAGAAATTAGATAATGGGCAAATAACGCTTAATTATGACCCCGGTATTTCTCTCGCCTTTAACCATCAACCCATTGAGGATATCGATTTATGGCCTATATGGAATAATATTCAGCAGCGAGCCTTGATTATTCGCGGCGAAAACTCTGACCTGTTAGCACGCTCAACAACTGAACAAATGCTTGAACAACACCCTAACGCTGAGTTTTTAGAAATACCGAATACGGCCCACTCTCCAGCACTCATGAATAATGCTGATATTCACTCAATTGAACAATGGCTTGATAAAGCCGAACCAAACAGCTTTATCGTTTGAGAGAGACTTATGCCCCTTTGGGTATAAAGCCGAACCAAACAGCTTTATCGTTTGAGAGAGACTTATGCCCCTTTGGGTATAAAGCCGAACCAAACAGCTTTATCGTTTGAGAGAGACTTATGCCCCTTTGGGTATAAAGCCGAACCAAATAGCTTCATCGTTTGAGAGAGACTTATGCCCCTTTGGGTATAAAGCCGAACCAAATAGCTTCATCGTTTGAGAGAGACTAGCCAACCTCAACCACCTTATTATTTGAGCAGGGCTACTATCTTTATACTCTAAACACGTTTAACTCACTATGTTTTTTCTTTCCAGCCATTTAAACAAATAACCTCGCGCTGGATCTTTCCCTGTTAACAAGTACTCTAGGGTATATCTATTGGACAAGTTAGACTCTAGAAATATTTTTTCTTTTGGCTGCATACAAAATAATATTTCATCATTCACTCTTAACTGCAAATCATTGGCAGGTAATACTTTAATCACCTTCCCCCGACGAAGAACCAACGGAACCATTTTTAACGCGTTTTCTCTGTTCGATGGTTTTTTGTAAATATCGCCTAAACTAACCTCGCCATTATTTGATAGCTTGGCACACACCGCAGGGGCTGTTTTCTTATCAAGAATATACGTCCTAAGAGCAGGAAAATTGCCGCCTACCTCTAGTGCGAGTCTATTGGTTATATCTGCAAGTTTTGAGGGGTCATTCTCATACAATAACCTAAGGTGTGCAAAAAAGGATTTCAATAATGGCGCCATCAGCATAAATAAAACCATTCGAGCGATGACTAAACTGGGTTGCAAAATATAGTCTACATCTGCTTTTTTAAACAGCACTTCGTTAACATGTCTGTTTTGCCTGACGATAGAAAACAGCGATGGGTTTTCCCTATTCGCTTGATGTACCATGCTTAAGTTGAACGTATCGTTGTCTGTACCGGCGACTAAACCCACACAGCCCTTCAACCCTGCTTTATTTAAGTTTTCTAAGTTTGCTCTTCCTAAGACAGCGTGATCGGCAATCTCCTCAACATTTTCAACCAGTGGTTCGACTACTGTCAGATCAATCCCTTTTTCACAGAGTTTCTTATAAACAATTTGCCCCATCCGACCATGCCCACACAAAATCCACCGACCTGCTTTCAGTGGGCAAATATTGCGATCCAATGTTGCCCCTGGCTCTCCTGACATCCATTCATTCAATGTATGTACGGTGGGGTTATAAATGATTAAGCTGAGGTAACTTGCAAAAACACGAAATGGATCAACAACATGCGTGTCCCCACCAATGGCTAAAATTTCACTCTCATTTTCTGCGGAGGTTGAACGACAAATAATTTTAATATCAGGCCTTAATATTCTCGCCGACACAGCTACTTTTAGATTAGCTTCTTCATCATTGGACAAAATTAAGACACCGATACACTTATCCCTTTCAATACCAGCATCTAGCAAATAGCGCGGTACCGTTGCGTCTGCGCAAAGCCCCAATACCTTGGATTTATAGTTACGCAAATCGAGCGCTTTAATACGTTCATTGTCCAACTCTAAAACAACCGCGGAAAAGCCTGCATTGGTCAAACCACGCAATAAGAGACTGCCTGTATCTCCAAAGCCACACACCAAATAATAATCTCTGCTTTTTTTTCTAACCGCTCGTATAAATTTCTCTTCAGCAAAAGCCGAATATAGATAGGGGTTCTTTAATAAAGAAATTATTTTTCCAACCGTATACAGCCAAGTAATGACACTAATATATAAGCAGCAAATTGCCCATATTCTTTGTGCATCACTAAAGGGCCTAGGTAATTCCCCAAACCCTGTTGTTGTAGCGGTATACGCAAGGAAATAATACGCATGGAAAAATGACATATACGTCGTTTGGCCATTTGCATCCGGCAGACCGGGCACTAACACCATCCCTAAAATGCACAAAGCATACACAGATATAAAAATAATAATCGGTGTGCGCATATGGCGCAGCACGATGAACGATACTCTACCCAGTGATGAGCCTGACATAGTCGTACTTTTAACGTCGTGACATAAGTGTTTCTGACACCAGCATCACCACAGAAACAATGTTAGCAACCAATGCACCACCCAATAATGAAACAATCACTGAGGTATTGTCTGCCGTCAATCCAGTTTCTGAAATTTGTGTTACATAACCCCACACGAAGGCCCCTGCAAGTAATTGTAAATTAGCGACTATACTTGTCGACAATAAAACAGCACCCACTTGCGAACGATCTCCCAGTTTCAAGCCCATCGCAACAAGGTTAACGAAAATTGTAGCGAATAGCACATAGATATTATGGTCTGTTGGGTTGCCCAACTTACCCAGAAAAAAACCAAAATTCAGTGTCAGTGCTAAAACAATAAAGAAACTGAAAACAACTTTTTCGGCATTCATGCAAACCCTCCAATCTATATTATATAAGTCAATTAGTTTACCCCTAAGGTTTAGGTAATCAAGGGCCTATTGAGGGTTAATTCATTTACTAGCCACCTCACTTCTTTTGGTCGACTAAACTCGGCTTCCATGTTTTTAATGCCTGCAAACGATTCTGACACTGCGTCATAACCTCAGCACGTTTTTGCTCCGAAAAAGATACCCATGATGTGATTTCACCAAGCATTCGCCCACAGCCAAGACACATGTCGTTTTCATTTAACGTACACTGCCTGACACAAGGGGATTTCATAACCACTCCAATCGTTTCTTTTTTACACATGAAAAAGCCACCGTATAAACGGTGGCTTCTATAATCACATAGCTAAGCTAAGTTGTCAGGTAAAGCTTCAATAAAACTTAACGCTAACTGGCTTTCGCCATAACAAATGACCCCGGTGCAGGTTCTAACTCTGGGTATTTATCTGTCCCTAATTGAGAGGGGGCATCAACTGTTTTATTACCATTAGCTTTCAACCACGCATCCCAATGTGGCCACCAGCTTCCCGGCACTTCCTCCGCTGACTCTAACCAATGCTCAGGCCCTTTACCCAGCTCACCGTCTTTCCAGAAATGACGTTTGTTTTTACTCGCAGGGTTAATAACACCCGCCACATGACCACTTGCCGCCAAAACAAATTCTATCGACTCAGATTTAACCAACTCTGTACCAATAAACGTAGTTTTCCATGGAGCAATATGATCTTCAATAGCCGACAAGAAATACACAGGACAATCAATCTTCCCTAAATCAACCTTAACACCACAAAGTTCAACACCACCCGGTTTTGCCAAATTATTTTCTAAATACATATTGCGCAAATACCATGTGTACATCGCAGATGTCATATTAGTTGAATCACCATTCCAAAATAAAATATCGAATGGAGGTGGCGTTTTACCTTTTAGGTAGTTATTAACAACATAACTCCATACAAGGTCATTCGCACGTAGCATTGCAAAGGTTGATGCCAGTTGCTTACCCGGCATGACACCGCCTTCTTTTAGTTTGTGTTCATGTTGTTGAACCTGTGACTCATCGATAAATACACCCAATTCGCCCGGGTCAGAAAAATCTAATAAGGTTGTAAAAAATGTTGCTGTTGCTATTGGTTTTTTGCGTTTTGAAGCCAACACAGACATTGTTGTCGCTAACATCGTGCCACCTATACACCAAGAAACCGCATTGATTTTCTTCGCACCAGAAATTTCTTTCACTGCATCAATAGCAGGTATTGTCCCAACAGAAATATATTCATCCCAAGTAACATCACCCAAGGACTCATCTGGGTTTCTCCAAGAGATAATATAAACATCATTGCCTTGTTCTAAACAGTAACGAACATATGAATTATGTTCCGACAAATCAAGAATATAATATTTATTAATGCATGGCGGAATAATTAAAATAGGACGCTCATTCACTTTCTCAGTCATCGGCTTAAAGTGAACCAATTGAATCAGCTTGTTTTCAAACACTACCGAGCCGGGTGTAGTCGCCAAGTTTTCACCTAATGTAAACTTTGACTCATCGGTCATGCTGATACGCCCTTTATCTATATCAGACATTAGGTTTTCAAGCCCTGCAACCAAATTCTGACCATTAGACTCTATGGTTTCTTTCAACACTTCTGGGTTCGTTAAGGCAAAATTAGATGGCGACATCGCATCAATAAATTGGCGCGTGTAAAAATCGCACTTTTGCTTAGTTTTCTCATCCAGCGTTGAGTTTTCAACCAAGCCTGTTAGCCAACGGCTCGATAATAAATAGGACTGCTTCAAGTAATTATGAACGGGGCTTTCTTCCCATTCATCACCTGAGAAACGACGGTCGCCGCGCTCTGGATGAACTGTAGATTGACTCGCTGGATTAAACATATTAATCCAGAGGTTAAATTGATCTTGGTAAAAACCAGACATCGTTTTCACCCACTCTTCAGGACTCTCCATGGCACGAGTAACAATTGTATTCCATGCATTCCCAAACTGAGACAACATTTCTTTTGATTCTGCCGCTGAAAAATCTTTAAACATGTTATGGCCTTTTTCCGCCATTTTCTCAAATATTTCTTGTGGGGATTTATCATCCATTTGCCCGCCTCCAATTTAATTAATCATTTTATTGCGTTGCATCATTGTATGCTTTTTTTTCGCCCTTTACCAGAAAATGGCTACAACGGAATTTTATTGATCATAGTTTTTTTCAGCTAATAGTTCACCATTATCAGACCAAGATTTAAATACACCCGTTCGCTCCCCCTTATCAAAATGACCTTGTTCACGCATTTCGCCGTTTGGCCAATACGCAGTAAAGAGGCCATGATAATTACCCTGTGCAACAGTTGCGGTTAGTGCAATATGCCCTGTTAAATACCATGATGTATGATGGCCTTGCATAACACCTTGAATAAAATCTGTTTCAGAAATTTTCACGCCAGAGGGGTGCCAAATTGTTCGCTTTCCATGCATAACCTCACCGAGGTATTCACACTCCTCTATGAGCTTCCCATCATTATTGTGCTTAAGTTTCACGCTAACGTCTTGACTCATTGTCTATCCTTATATTTTATAGATACAAAAAACGCGCAAGAATGCGCGTTTTTTGTATCTACTAATTTTAAATTTAAGTCTTATTTTTTCAGTGTCTTCAAGCCTTCTTGACTGGCAAAATAAGCTGCTAAATCAACGATATCCTCTTCAGTCAGCGCCGCAACTGAAGCTCGCATAATAGGGTCATTACGTAGCCCCGATTGATATCCTTTTAACGTATGAACCATATAATCTGCATGTTGCCCAGCAATAGTAGGAAACATCGGGCTAGCACTCACCCCACTTACACCGTGGCATGCTGCACAGGCTGTTGACTTTTCTTTGCCTGCTTGAATATCACCCGCTGCTATAGCACTGACAGATACCACAGTAAGCAATACGGTAAAAATCATCTTATTTAATTGTTTCATTTTCTTCCTCGTGATCTTTAATATTAACGTTTATTTTCCGTCTTGCTCAAAATATGCCGCAATATCTTGCATATCTTGCTCTGATAAATCAGCCACATTACCATGCATGGTGGCATGGGTGCGTGTACCGTTTTTATAGGCTTTCATGGCAGTTACCAGATAGCCAGCATGCTGACCACCCAATCTTGGCACATGATAGGTTGGATACGCATTGTTGTAATTTTCCACACCGTGACAACCAAGGCAGGTTTGCCCTTTAATTGTTCCAGCGGCAACATCACCCGCTGCGTTTGCCGTTACAGAAAACGCCATTCCCAACACCAATAAACTTACTAATAATCGCTTCATTGACTCTTTCTCTCTATGATTTTATTAATTCTTCAACATCCCGTGATTCTACTGAAAACAGGCCCATAGCGCTAGCATAAACCCGTTAATCCAACAGATTTCCCTTCCAAATCTGTTAAAATTAACTGAAATTAATTTAACGCTATCGACCTCCTATGTCCAAGATCACTATATACACTTCTTCTTTATGTCCTTATTGCACTCAGGCTAAACGTTTGTTAAATAATAAAAACATTCCATTTACTGAAATTTCCATTGCAAATGACCCAAACAAAAGAGCTGAAATGATACAAAAAAGTCAGCGCTCTACCGTTCCGCAAATTTTTAATGGTGACAAACACGTTGGTGATTGCACAGAAATTTACGATTTAGAAAGTCGCGGAAAACTAGACGAGTTACTCGCTTAATTATCTAGTGACTGAAAACGTTCTAACAAAACAGCGTTTAGATACTTGGTTATGGGCTGCTCGTTTTTTTAAGACACGACGGCTCGCCACCGAAGCGATTTCAGGTGGAAAAATCCACCTCAACGGTCAACGAAGCAAACCCAGTAAAGAAGTTCGCATTGATGATAGCCTGCAAATCCATAAGGCTGGTTATCAATGGACGGTTAAGATTGTCGGCTTAAACCCTCAACGTCGCCCCGCCAAAGAAGCCGTCCTTTTGTACAAAGAAAGCGATGAAAGCCTTCAACAACGTCAAGCGCTGAAAGCACTCAATAAAGACATGAACGCCTCTATGCCTCGCTCTGAACGGCCTAATAAAAAACAGCGACGGCAAATTCACCGATTTAAACAAACGGATTAATACAGCGTCTTTATATGCATGAAGGTGGAATAGGTAACCCCGCATATTTATTCGCGTATTTTAATGGTCCGTTTGGAAATAATTTATATAAATAAATAGACGACCCTTTTTCAGCGCCCAATCTCTTCTTGATCGCTTGGCCAAATAATCGCGCATTGGGTTGGTGATTAAATTCATCGTAGTATGCTTGCGCAAAATGAATAATTTCCCAATGCAATGGCGTCAGTAATAGCTCATCTTCTTTCGCCATTGCCTCAGCCACGGCCTCGCTCCAGTCGCTTCTATTCTGCAAAAAGCCATATTCATCGCGTTTTAACTGCACTAACATCAACAGCAAGACCTAACAGGATTATTATTTTCTACTAACTCAACAAAGCCTGCATAATCAACATACCGAATATGCTCATAGCAGCGGTTAACATCAATGCCTCTCGCTTTCATATCAGGGCTTAACGCATAGATCTGAACCTGATCGATAGGTTTAGATAAAATGGACGGTGGCTTTGTAATGACCGTAGCTAAAACAGCTTCTTCAATTAATAAGACAACATCATTTGACATCACTCTTTCAATGCAACTGTCTAGGGCCTCGGTTCTTTTATTAACAATATATAACATCAGATACTGAATACATGGTGTGCTGCATTAAGTTGTTCAACCATCTCATGACGAGAAACCAACGTAGTTTCAATGGTCAGCTGTTCCTTCACTAAGCCCCATTGATCCATTGACTCTTTTTCAACAAACACGTCATTAATATCATATAACGGCAAGGCCTTTAATATAGGTGTCATGTTTTTTAAGGCAATATTTTCAGGCTGCTGGTTTTTAACTAAGGCATTCACAGCTTCACCTTCAAACAAGATAACAACCTTTTGGTCAAAAGCCGCCGCCATTAATGCCATATCTAAAAACTCATGACCTCGCACATTTCCATGAAACCCTTTATTAAAAATAAAAAATAGCGTTTTCACTTCAAGCCCCAAAAGTAACATGACGGTCCGACTCAATAACCGCCTCCATTAACAAACCTAACCCTGCGATTCGAAACCCATCCGCCAAGGCATTTTCGTAACCCGATACTTTGTGAGCGACAGTTTTTTCAAGCAAACCTCTTCGCTGCGCTGATGAAACGCACACCACTAAATCCACACCTTTTTCTGCTTGTAAGGCCGTCCACCTTTTTACAATATCCCTTTCATCACTCGGTGGGCGTGAATCACGGCAGGCATTAAAAATGCCATCATGGTAAAAAAACACCCGGTATATGTCATGCCCACTGGCAATCGCCGCTTCAATAAAGTGCCACGCCGTATCCGCTGCTTGATATTGGTAGGGGCTTGCATTGATCTGAATAGAGATTTTCATTTAACTTGCATTTAAACTCAATTACACTAAAACGGCTTATGAACAAATATCATAATATCATGCGTCGTTTTCTTACCGTACTAATCGCCTCAAGTTTTACATGCATTATTGCGAGTAGCGCCTTTGTTTGGTCTAAAAATAGCCAAGCTAATGAGCGAATTAAATTACCCGACATTGGTAATACATCAAATATCATCATTTCAGGTGAACTTGAAAAGAAACTTGGTAAAGCATTCCTTAGGAGCATTCGACTAAGGGTTCCACTCAGTAACGACCAAGAAATTAATGACTACGCACAACAACTTGGTGACAGGGTCGCTAAATTCAGCGAACAACCTGACCGACAATTTAATTTCTTTGTCGTGCAAGATGATCGAATCAATGCGTTTGCAGGCCCCGATGCTAATATCGGACTAAACACTGGACTTATTTTAGCGGCTGAATCTGAAAGCGAATTAGCGTCAGTCGTTGCTCATGAAATTGGCCACGTTACCCAACAGCATTTACAACGCGCTATTGAATCAGCCAGTCAAATGTCGATGCCCAGCGCAGCGGCTATGCTTGCCGCCGTCGTTTTAGGCGTAACTGTTCCAGGTGTTGGCCCAGCCGCTGTTTTGGCGGTACAAGCTGGGCAAGTGCAACAACAAATTAATTTTACGCGAAGTCATGAAGCTGAAGCCGACCGAGTAGGTGTACAAAACCTTGCCGCTGCTGGCTTTGACCCTAGAAGCATGCCGATTTTCTTTGGTCGACTTCAAACGGCAACCACCCAATACGGTCAAAAAATTCCTGAAATTCTGCTCACTCACCCAGCGCCCGCTTCGCGTATCTCGGACACCGCTGCACGTGCGGAAAAATTCCCTTATAAACAAGTTGAGGACTCCCAAGATTTTCGTTTAATTCGAATGAAAATTCGCGTTAACAAACACCCACAAAACTTAACCGGCGAGTTAATAAACGCCTTAAAGGATGAATCATCACAAGGCATTACAAAAATTAAAGAGGCGGCTCGTTATGGCCTTGCACTCGCCTTAATGAAGGATAGGCAATTTGAAAAAGCACGCGACATTCTCTCTACGCTGACAGAGCAAAACCCCACCCAACTCCATTATTTAACTGCTCTCGCTCTGAATGAATACCGTGACAATAAGCCGCAGCAATCCTTGGCGTTACTTGATCAGGGCAAACAACGATTCCCTCAAAGTCGCGCGGTTAATTTATTATATGCCATGGTTCTATTACACAATGGTAAACCGCAACAGGCCTTAACGAACCTCAATGAGGACCTACAAAATTACGAACCGACACCCAATGTGTACGACCTCCTTTCCATCGCTTACGGCCAGGTTAACAACCCAGTACGAGGTTTCCAATATAAGGCTGAGTACTTTTACTCGCTTGGGTTAACCAAAGACGCTATTATCCAGCTTGAACAAGCCTTACGAGCCGCTAATAATAATTTTTACTTAAGCAGCCAAATTGAAAACCGTATTAATCAACTTCAAGCCGAACTTAGGGCCCCCAAACTACTGTAACCAATCTATATAACACCCCATGCCTAATTTAACAAAGCCACCTGGTCTGCTAAGACGGTTAGCGATCATCACTTATGATGCGCTATTACTGATTGCCATCTTATTTTTAGCGACATTAGTATTGCTTCCCTTTCAAGATAGTCATTTATTTCAACCAAACTCATGGCTATATTCGCTGTACCTCTTGTCGGTCAGCTTCTTATTTTATGGCTGGTTTTGGACTAAAAGTGGTCAAACGCTGGGGTTGCTCGCCTGGAAGTTAAAAATAGCTAATAACAAAGGCCAAAATATTAGCTGGCGACAAGCCTTGATACGTTTCACAATGGCCATTCTGTCTTGGGGGGTTCTTGGCCTTGGTGTTTTGTGGATACTCGTCAATAAAGATCGGCTGAGCTGGCATGACATCGCCTCAAATAGTCGTTTAATTTGGGTGGAAAAGGAGCCTTCAGCCCATTCGCCGGATGGTGAAGACTGATATACATAATGCCAAGAAAAACGGCAGCGATGCAGCGATAACTGGGTTTAAACCGTACAACACCCCAATATTTCCAAACAGTCTATCAACCAAATTAAAACCTATTCCAATTAACGCACCGATTAAAATTCGCGTGCCAGTACTACCTGCTCGCTTTACCCCTAACACCATCGGGATGGCAATCAAGAGCATAACCAGAATTACAAAAGGCCGAATTAATTTACTGGTCATCGCAACAATAAAATGCGTAGCATCTTGCCCGTTATTGTCTAAAAAGTTGATATAACTGGCTAAGCCCATGATAGATAAACGCTCTGGTTTAACAACAATAACATCAAGCAAACCAGGGTCTAATAACGAGTCTAATTTTGCCGAATCAGACAAGGCAACTTTTACACCGGCATCATTAATGGTGGTTTGCTCAACGCCGCTTAACTCCCACTTATTATCAATAAAACTAGCGGTCTTTGCATGCGTTGCATACTTTAGCTCGTTCATATCCGTCATTTCATAAATACTGACGTCTTTGAGTTCAGCTGAGTTTAAAATTTCACGGATATTTAAATACGTATCACCATCTCGCGTCCAAAAGCCATATTTCGTTCTCAACGCTACTTGTTCATTTTTAGCCGTAAACTTTAGCATTTGAGCCGCTTGTTCAGATACCGGTGCCACCCCTTCGCTAACCAGTAAAGAAACTACCATCAATATCATGCCGACACGCAATGCAGAAAAAATAATTTGCCAACGACTAATCCCTGCCGCTCGCATAGCGGTTAATTCATAATTATTGGCCATTCCACCTAAGGTAATCAAAGCGCCCAACAGAGCCGCCGAAGGCAGTAATTCATAAAAATTACGCGGTGCAATTAATGCCAAGTACTTAAAAATCTCAACTAAACCATATTGACCTTTGCCCATATCGTCTAGCTCATCGGCAAACGTAATGACCAATACCAGTGATAACAAAAAAAGCACCGCCACCGCCGTGCTTTTTAACATTTCTACGGCTATGTATTTATTAACGACCTTCATCTTTTAAACATCACTTTCTTTTTAACATAGCTAACACCGTGCATATTAACCACCATAATTGCTGTAACACCTATTAGCAGTAGATGCACCCACCATATGCCAAACCAAGGTGCCGTTACCCCTTTTACTAACCACGAGTGCGATAAACTCATGAAGTTTTCAAACACAATATAGATCAGCAAAGCCGTTAATAAATTCCCATACATTCCCGCCCGTGGCGATACACGGCTAATGGGTACTGCTAATAAGGCAAATGTTATTAAGGCCAACGGCACAGACCAACGCTTTTGCAGTTCACTGATTGCTCTAGGCGACTTCATCGCCATCAACTGAATAGTAGAGGTTTCTTTGGTACCAAATGACACCTGTGCTGACGACTTTTCCGCCACTACAACACCGTATTCCTTAAAATTGGTAATTTTATAATCTGCTTGGCCCGGCACGCCTTCATAACGGTTACCGTCTTTTAGAATAATAAAACGATCGCCTGTGACAGGGTCCACCTTTATTTCGCCACTTTTCGAAGAGGTAATCCCCAACTTGCCATGCTGACGATTTTGTATAAATACGTTCAACATCTTGTCGTCGCTGGTTATTTTCTCAACATAAAAAACCAAGTCGCCACGACTGTATTCATTAAAGCGCCCATCCGTAATGCCACGAATATCTAAGTTAGCTTGATCGCTTGTCTTCACTCGCTCAATCGCTTGCATTAATGTTGGGGCTGTTACTAATGAGAGGTATATCGTTAAAGCGAATAAGGGGACAACAAAAATAAATATTCCACGATAGATCTGAGTTAAGCCTATACCTGACGAGAACAGTGCCGTCATTTCATGGTCTCGATACATCCGGCCTAACACCAGTAATATCGACAACAACAAAGCCACCGGTAGAATTTTAATCATCAATAGCAACAGGTTAAAGCCAACCAATGACAACACAACATCAGCGGACAACTCACCGGCTGTAACCTTAGAAAACAAACGAACCAATCGCTGACTCAATAAGATAACCGTCAACACCGTCATGACCCCTAACATCATTTTGCTAATTTGAGTCACTAGCAATCGATCAATAATTTTTAATTTAAACGCAGACATCAACAGTGTATTTGGCTTATAGTTAGGCACATAAATCCATAGAGTTATGGTGTCGTATCCTAACGGAAAAGCCAAACAAAAACATTACTTATCATTCAGAGGTATCCGCATGCAATTCGTTTCAAAAACAGGGTCAATCGATAAACTTTCAACTCCTTGCCTTCTTTTGCCCGTTTTCAGTAAAGGTAAACAGCTTGAAATAACCACCCACTTCGACCAAGCCCATGATGGACAAATAGCTGCCGTTTTAAAACAAGGTGACGCTTCTGGCAAAGCGGGCAATACACTGTTACTTCAAATGCCTGCCAGCAGCAAAATAAAGCGTGTGCTTCTTGTCGGTTTTGGCGAGCAAGGCAACACCTCTGCGGAAGATTACACAAAGGCCATCAGCGAAAGCATCAACTCGCTCAAAAACTTACCGATTAAGGCTGTTTGCTCTACATTATTAGCTGTTGAAGTTAGCGGTAAAGATATCAACTGGAAAGTTCGTCAGTTAGTATTGAAGTCTCGTGAAGCCCTTTACCAATACACCGATACGCTCACAACCTCCGCGCCCGATGCCAACATATTAGAAAAATGCCAACTATGGCATACCGATGATTACACTGCAAAAATGATCAACAGTGCTGCAGACACCGCCTCGAGTATCGCTAATGGCATTGACAGCGCAAAAAAATTAGCCAATTTACCCGGTAATATTTGCACCCCAAGCTACTTAGCTGAGACAGCAAAAGAACTTGGCAAACAACACGCATCGCTCAAAGTAATCATTTTAGATGAAGCCAAAATGGAAGCACTAGGAATGGGCTCATTATTATCTGTTTCTAGGGGTTCTCGCCAACCGGCGAAGCTCATTACTATGGAACATAAAGGTGGCCCAAGTTCTCAAAAACCCATCGTTCTGGTTGGTAAAGGCCTCACTTTTGATGCCGGTGGAATTTCCATAAAACCCTCATCCGGTATGGATGAAATGAAATACGATATGTGCGGTGGTGCAAGTGTCTTCGGCGTGATTCAAATGTGCGCCGAATTAAATTTACCCATCAATGTAGTTGGCGTTGTTCCATCATCAGAAAACCTGCCCGATGGTGATGCCAACAAACCTGGTGATATCGTTACCAGCATGGCCGGTCTAACCATTGAAATTTTAAACACTGATGCAGAAGGACGTTTAATTTTATGTGACGCACTCACCTACTCTGCTAAATTTAAACCTGAAGTAGTCATTGATATTGCTACCTTAACTGGCGCTTGTGTAGTCGCGTTAGGAAAACATGCCACCGGCTTACTAGGCAATAACGATAAATTGGCTAACGAATTGCTAGACGCTGGCATTAAAGCCAATGACAAAGCATGGCAATTGCCACTGTGGGATGAATACAAACCCCAGCTAAAAAGTAACTTCGCCGATCTCGCTAATATTGGTGGCCCTGCTGGTGGCACTATTACCGCAGCCTGCTTCTTGTCACACTTTACCGAAGATTATAAATGGGCTCATTTAGACATTGCCGGCACTGCCTGGAAATCGGGTACGGATAAAGGCGCAACTGGTCGCCCTGTTCACATGCTAAGCCAATTTATATTGGATCGCTGTTAAACAAGCCATTACAAAATGACCAGAATCGACTTTTATGTACTGCCAGATGACACCCCTGATGCACAGCACCTTTTTGCCTGTCGGCTAGCTCAAAAAGCTAGCAAACAGGGTCATCGCGTCTATATTCATACCGATTCAGAACAACAATCCAAGACAGTGGATGACTTGCTTTGGTCCTTCTCGCCCACCAGTTTTGTACCACATACTATGGACCCAACAAAGTGCGCCAACCACCCAGTGTACATTAACCACACTGGTGACCCGTTAGATATTCACGACGTGCTAATTAACCTTACTGAGAAAACACCCGATTGTTTTGCTCGGTTTGAACGATTTGCTGAGCTTGTTAATCAAAATGAATCAATTAAACAAGCAGGACGGGAGCGGTTTAAGTTTTATAAAAGCAGAGGGTATCCACTGCAGACGCATAAAATTTGATTTTTATTATCGCTGCCGCTGGGCGTTCATTTCTTTTGTATGCCCAAAAGAAACAGAACCAAAGAAAAAGGCACCCAACTATCGCTTATTTCCCATAAAACTCATTTGGTATTGGGTGAGCGCTAAACTCGCTATGCTCAGACAACGCGCTCACTCATCCAATACCAAATGAGTTTTATGGGCGCGATAAATGGGGGTTAAAATCAAAACCTGCTCTGCTCCACTCGCCTTGCCACACTGAAAATCTAATCATTAGAAGCACGCCTTATACTGCGTATATTAAGGAAAATTCAACCCGAAGTTCTTTTTTATACTTCATTTGGGTATTGCCCCTCTTCATATCAAGATTCATAATCGACTTCAAAACATTAAGCATGTAGTGAAGCTAAGATTGGTTAAAATCAACCACAGATCATTTATGCTTTTAACTTACCCCCCCTTATCCCGCTAGTAATTAATTTATTTTCGGATAAGTAAGCGCGTTGTCTGAGCATAGCGAGTTTAGCGCGAGCCCGACAATAAATTAATTACTAGGATTTGGGCGACATTTTCTTTGGTTCGTTTTTAGTCTAATTTGGCAGATATTCGCTATCTGCTTAATGAGACTTATGCCTTAGGTGCTTTTTGTCGTAAAAAGAAATGAACACCCTCGCGGCAGCGAAAAACCATAAATACTATGTCCGCAATAAAATTCACTGCAAACAAATTTTTTCTTGCGAAATATTATTACGTAAGAAAAATTGCTTACCAATAACCCCACCCTCCCCAACAAAGTTATAATACCGCCTTTAAAAATCAACACCGAACACACACGATGGATAAGACATACGCCCCGCATGACATAGAATCTCGCTGGTATCGCCAATGGGAAGAACAAGGTTACTTCGAACCCAAAGGAGGCGATAGCGCCTATTGCATTATGATTCCGCCGCCCAATGTTACCGGTAGCTTACACATGGGGCATGCTTTCCAAGACACGATCATGGATTCACTAACGCGTTACCATCGTATGCAAGGACACAACACCCTTTGGCAAGCCGGTAGTGATCATGCCGGTATTGCGACCCAAATGGTGGTTGAACGCCAATTAAACGCAGAAGGTAAAACTCGCCATGACTTAGGACGTGAAGAGTTTGTTGAGCGCATTTGGGATTGGAAAGAATTATCTGGCAACACCATCACTAAGCAATTACGCCGCATGGGCACCTCCCTAGATTGGTCGCGCGAGCGTTTCACCATGGACGAAGGGCTGTCTAAAGCGGTTAACGAAGTGTTTGTAAAACTACATGAAGAAGGGCTCATTTATCGCGGTAAACGCCTGGTTAACTGGGATCCTAAATTACACACTGCGGTATCCGACCTTGAAGTTATTTCGCAAGAAGAACAAGGCCATATGTGGCATATGCGCTATCCATTAGCCGATGGTAGCGGTGAACTTGTGGTTGCAACGACCCGCCCAGAAACCATGCTAGGCGATGTTTGTGTCGCCGTTCACCCATCTGACGAACGCTACCAACACCTTATTGGCAAAATGATCGCGTTGCCTTTATGTAACCGTGAAATCCCAGTTATTGCCGATGATTATGTAGACCCAGAATTTGGCACTGGCTGTGTAAAAATAACCCCTGCTCACGATTTTAACGATTATGAGGTGGGTCAACGCCACAATATGCCGTTAATCAACATCTTCACCGTTGACGCCAGCATCAATGATGAGATGCCAGAAAAATACCGTGGCTTGGATCGCGTGGCAGCGCGTAAACAAATCGTACAAGATCTGGATGATTTAGGCTTATTAGCTAAAATTGATGACCATAAACTCATGGTGCCTCGTGGCGACCGGTCAGGGGTGATCATTGAACCTTTGTTAACAGACCAATGGTTTGTTAAGGCCAAACCGCTGGCAGAACCTGCTATTGAAGCGGTTAAAAGCGGCAAAATTAAATTTGTACCTGAAAACTGGGATAAAACCTATTACAACTGGATGAACGATATTCAGGACTGGTGCATTTCTCGTCAAATTTGGTGGGGGCACAGAATCCCCGCTTGGTACGATGAGAGTGGCAACATATATGTTGGCCGCAATGAAGCCGAAGTCCGTGAAAAAAACAACCTAGCCGATAGCCTTGTCTTATCTCAAGATGAAGACGTATTAGACACCTGGTTCTCATCCGCATTATGGCCGTTCTCTACCCTTGGTTGGCCTGATAAAACACCCGAGCTTGATACTTTTTACCCAACCAGCGTATTAGTAACCGGTTTCGACATCATCTTTTTTTGGGTCGCCAGAATGATTATGATGGGCTTGAAGTTTATGGACGATGTGCCATTTAAAGAAATATACATTCACGGTTTAGTGCGCGATGCGGAAGGGCAAAAAATGTCCAAATCCAAAGGTAACGTACTGGACCCGATTGATTTAATTGACGGTATTACGCTAGATGACTTACTTGAAAAGCGTACAAAAGGCCTTATGCAACCTAAAATGGCTGCTAAAATCGAGAAAGATACACGTAAGCATTTCCCCGATGGCATCCCTTCTTTTGGCACCGATGCACTACGTTTTACCTTTGCCTCACTGGCCTCGACTGGGCGCGACATTCGATTCGATTTAAACCGAATTGAAGGCAACCGTAATTTCTGTAATAAACTGTGGAACGCTACTCGCTACGTGTTAATGAATACCGAAGGCGAAGATACGGGTTTAACCAACGAGCCTTGTATTTACAGCTTGCCAGATCAATGGATTGTGTCACGCTTACAAAAAACCGAAGCCAGCGTTATTGCCTCTATCGAAAAATACCGCTTTGATTTAGCCGCACAATCGCTGTATGAGTTCCTTTGGAATGAATACTGTGATTGGTATTTAGAGTTATCAAAACCAATTTTGCTTGATGACAATAGTTCAGCCGAACAAAAACGGGGAACTCGCCAAACCTTAATTCGCGTGCTAGAAAGTGTCCTACGCTTACTACACCCGCTGATGCCGTTTATTACCGAAGAAATTTGGCAGCAAATAGCACCACTGGCAGGCAAAACGGGCGATACCATTATGCTACAGGCCTACCCAAAGCCCGATGACAGCAAAATATCCGCCGCTGCTGAAAGTGATATGCAATGGGTAATGGATTTCGTTATGGGCATTCGTCAAATTCGTGGTGAAATGAATATCCCCCCTAGTAAGCCATTACCGGTACTGTTAAACCACTGTTCAGAACAAGACCAACAGCGTCTTACAGATAATCGTTTATTATTGGAAAAACTAGCACGTATAGAATCCATCACCACATTAAACGCAGCAGATGAAGCACCACAATCTGCTATTGCTCTAGTCGGTGATATGCAAGTGCTAATACCAATGGCTGGGCTCATTGATAAAAATGCCGAGCTAGAACGCTTAAATAAAGAAATTGAAAAGCTTGAAAAAGAGGCATCACGCATCAGCGGTAAATTATCAAACGCTTCTTTTATCGACAAAGCACCCGCTGCCGTTATAGAAAAAGAAAGAGCAAAACAGCTCGATATTACCTCAAAACTTAGCAATTTAAACGCTCAAAAAGAGAAGATCGCCACCCTATAACTGCCTTATTAACTAGCTAGGCCGGTCATTCTTCATCGGTCTAGCTAGGCAATACCATTTTAACAACGCCTAACACAGCAAAAATAAACAACAAGGCCAAGATAAACCCAGTCACAATAAACACCTTAGGGTTTCCATATTGAAAATCTCGCCTTCTTCGTGACTCTTTAGAACCCCCCAAAAATGACAACATTGTACTGCCTACCATTTGCCAAAAAGAAGGTGCTAATCCATCATCTTGCTTCATTTAATACTCCTAAGGTCAAATAAATTAAACACATTTTACACCCCCTAATACCTTATTGCTAAAGTCCTTACGATTAAAGACATCAGAATAGGGGCATTAAATTAGCGTCAAATAGGACTCTTGCTAAGCAAGCATAAATCTTCTGCCTATTTAGACAAAGCACGTCCTAATAAAAAATATGAGACAATTAAACTTACAATTAATTTTAACGGTTTAAACATGGTAAAAAACACACCTACTCTCAGCATTGTAATGCCCTGTTTAAATGAGGCAGAAAACCTTGAAGCCTTGCTACCCCAACTAAAATCAGCACAACCAACTGCTGAAATTTTAGTTATTGATGATGGCTCAACCGACCTTTCTAAATCTATTTGCGAACAACACGGTATCAAAGTTATTTCTCACCCTCACTCATTAGGAAACGGCGCCTCCATTAAAACGGGCGCACGAAATGCCTCCGGAGACATTATTGTTTTTATGGATGCTGATGGACAACATAACCCAGATGATATCCAACGGTTACTATCTAAATTGGCCGAAGGATATGACATGGTTATTGGTGCTCGGCAATCAGGCTCTCATGCGTCAACCAAAAGGCTGTTAGGTAATGCCGTCTTTAATAAACTGGCTTCTTTTATGACCGGCCATAAAATAGAAGACCTCACGTCGGGCTTTAGAGCGGTTCGAGCAAACCATTTCAGAAAGTTTTTATACCTTTTACCTAATGGCTTCTCCTACCCCACCACCTCGACCATGGCATTCTTCCGTTCAGCCTTACCGGTCGCCTATATTCCTATTAAGGCAGGAAAGCGTGAAGGCAAAAGCAAAATAAAGCTACTAAAAGATGGCTTACGTTTCTTTATTATTATCTTAAAAATTGGCGCACTTTTCTCACCCATGCGTTTATTTTTACCCACTAGTGCTTTTTGTTTCCTATGCGGGGTCATCAATCATATTGACAGCTATCTATCTTCGGGCGCATTCAGCAATGGCAGTTTATTTTTGTACGTCGCATCTGTATTTATTTTTTTAATGGGAATATTGTCTGAGCAAATATCATCGTTACATTATAGAAACTCTGAAAGCAAAAGGCTCCAATAACTAGATATGATTTACTGCATTATTGGAACTCGAGCCCAATTAATCAAAATGGCTCCTGTCATAGCCAGTATTGAAAAAAAAGGCTGGCCACTAAGCGTAATTCATACAGGCCAACACATGATAAGCATGGATGAGCTACGCGACGATTTTTCCCTACAAACCCCCTGGATATACTTAACAAAAAAAACAGAAGCGAAAACGGTTTTAAGTAGTTTGAAATGGTTAGTCCAGCTTCTTTACTCAACAGTATTTAGAGCCAAAAAACTCATTCCTAATGCGAGCAAAAGTAAAGACATTGTATTAGTTCATGGTGATACCTTTTCAACAGTTATTGGCGCTCTACTGGGAAAAATCAGTGGTGCATCCGTTGGCCACGTTGAGTCAGGGCTTCGCTCTTTCAATATATGGAACCCTTTTCCAGAAGAAATAAATCGGTTAATAACGTTCTCTTTATCAAATAAAGCATACTGCCCTGGTGACTGGGCTGTTAATAACCTCAAAAAACACAAGCACCTCGAACTTATAAATACTCAACAAAACACCTTAATAGACTCGCTTAACATCGCTATTACACAAATAAAAAAAGAAGGCTCAGCATTAAAAAGATATGCGGTTGTCTCAATTCACCGTTTTGAAAATATATATAACCAAAAACGCATTCAATTTATTATAGATACCGTCCATGATGCAGCAAAAATTTCCCCTATTATTTTTGTTATGCACCCCGTAACGCAAAAACGTTTAACTAAAACAGGGCTTTTATCATCGTTGCAATCAAATAAAAACATCACCCTAAAAGAAAGGTGTGGATATATCGAGTTTACGGCGCTGTTAGCACAAAGTACATTTGTAATTACAGATGGCGGAAGTAACCAAGAAGAACTTACTTATCTAAAAATACCTACTCTTTTAATGCGAAAGGCCACGGAGCGCCCTGAGGGTTTGGGGAAAAATGTAGTCTTATCCGAATATTCTTCTGTAAGAACAAAAAGCTTTCTTGCGAATGTACAACCCAAATCACATCTTACATTTAAAAGTCATTTATTAAAAAATTCACCGACCAGTATAATAACCAACTCACTCACTCAATATAAGAGCTAACCTCAGCCTCACTTGTTCCATGTAAGTACACTAAACCGGAAATGTATTTAACTACATTTTTAGCGAACCAATAAGGTAAAATTCCTTTTACTAAAATCCAGTCGAACATCTTTACCACTGGCCAAACGATTCGCTTTGTCAATAAAACCAATACTTGCAAACCGCCTTTTGAATACCTTACATCTGCTTTCACAAAATGCATTTTTTCATACGCTAATGGGTGCTTCTTAATGAAAAGAGCTGAAGAGTACATGCCGCCTTTATACAACTTAGCAACCACCGAGTTCAATGTAAGGTCACATTTATGCTCAACCGAACAATGCTTACAATAACGTATTTCAAATTGCTTGCTAATTAACCTAAGCAACAAATCCCTATCCTCAAACCCATATTGAGTAAACTCCTCATCAAACCCCCCCCACCTCTATAAAACACTTTCGGGTCATCATACAGTTAGCCGTTGTAAAAGCGGCTAAATCACCGCATTTAAATAACTCTTCTCGTCTTAACGCCACCTCATTCTGATATTTACCCCAAAAAGATACAGAATCCACATAAATATTCCCACAACTAACCGACACATTAGCCTCACTTAATATCTCAATATGAGATAAAAGCACATGGTTATTCTGTAATACGCAGTCTGAATCCAAAATATATACTAAATCACCATTTCCCATACAAACACCTGTATTACAGGCTGCCCCGCGCCCTTTATTTACAGGATGTCTATGAAGCGTTATGTCATCGCTTGATATGTTCATATCTTTAAGAAAAATTTCATGTTCTGAGCCGTCATCAACAACATGAACATGAAAAGACCAACCTGTAGGTAAAAGTTGAGATTCTAAAGAATTAACTGTTTGTGCTAAAAGAGAGTCGTCGTTATAAACAGGTATAACAATATCAATTATGTTCATTAATAACACCTCTACAAAGTTTCAATAATTTTTTGGCTTGAAACATGTAGCTATATTCTTTAAATACGTTTTTATTATTATCTAAATCACTTCTCTCACATTCCAATACCGATAAAACAGCTTGCTTAGTACTTTTTTTATCGTGCCCACAAAACCAACCATTTGCCTTGGATGCTAACTGAGAAACTTCAACTTCTGGGTGAGAAATAACAATGCCTGGCACGCCTGAAACTAATAATGGAAATAACTTTCCTGTTACCGTCCCTTTCTGCCAGTTGTTGGGTTCTAGCTCTTCTAAAATCAACACCCCAACCGATAGGCTCATTTCATTTTCAAGTTCATTATTTGAAACCGGCGGAAAAACCTCTACAAGACTATCAAAACCATTCTCCAATAACCATGCATCCAGTCGCCCGGAATAATCACTTACTAACCTAATACGCAAAACAGTATTTTTTTCAGCTTTTAAAGCATCCAAAAATAACTTTAACGCATTTAACCGGTGCTCATAAACTGAACCAGCATATAAGAAGTATGGTTTCAATACTGGCTCTTGCTGAAATTTAAGAGCATCAGTATCAAGCCAGCCATTATAAACATACTCAAACTTATTCTGATACTTGTCGCTTAAGTAATCAGCAAGTACTTGCCCAATAGTTACAAGCAACGCAGCCTGACCAACAATTAATTTTTCAATTCGGCTATTAAGCTTCAATAAAGGCTTAAAAGTAAACAAGGCCGGCAACTGGAAACTATCTCTCAAGTCTAAAACCCAAGGCCGTTTAAATTTACGTGATAGCCATAACCCCGCTAACATAGCTCCCGCTGGGCCGTATGTACTAATCAAAACATCTGATCTTGAGCAATGAAATGCCACTCTACTATTGCGAACAGCACAATACCAATTTACAACAGACACATCTAAATATGGAAAAGGTGTGTGAATAACCCGCTTACCAGCCGTTTTTTTTAAACCAATATCTGTATTTTTTTTTACTCGCTTTGATTTAAAAACCAAGACTGTTTCACCACAGTCACCTGTATATTCAACATCTTCTCCACCAGGGGTTACAACACAGATAGCAACACCTTCTTTACGAAGAGCAAAAACCAGTGATCGCCAGCGACGAGACGCAATCATTAGTTTATTTTCGTAATGCGTAGCAAACAGCGTTACAAACATGACTAAAGTTCCTTATTCAACATCACGAATGCGTAAAAACATTCATAATTGAGTATATTGAATTTCATTTACAATCTTGTACGCAGCTTCCCCATCACCATACATACCTTCCATCCATCTATGAGAAAAACTAGCTGTTATTGATTTTGCAATGGCATTTTCATCATAACCAACTAAAAGGTTAACCCCCTGTTCAACCAACTCAACCCATTCGGTTTCTTCTCTTAAAGTTACACAAGGCACTTGATAAAAATAAGCTTCCTTTTGGACTCCTCCACTATCGGTTGCTATTGCTCTAGCGTTCTTTTCCAGCATTATCATATCCAAATAACCCACTGGCTCAACCACCTTAATAGGCGTTCCAATATTAATACCAAATAAGTTTAATTGTTTTTTTGTTCTGGGGTGTAAGGGCAAAATAACAGGCACTGAAGATTGCGACAAACCATTAATAATAGATGACAGTCGGTGCTTATCATCCGTGTTTTCTTGGCGGTGTACTGTAGCCAAAACATATTCTTTTGAACTTAGCTTCAATGTCTCTAAAATTTTACTTTTCTGCTCAGCCTTTTTATAAAAATATAAGGCGGCGTCATACATTACATCACCCACTAGGTGAATCTTGGAGCGTTCTATACCTTCTTTCAATAAATTTTTCAATGCAAGCTCAGTTGGGGCAAACAATAAGGTTGCGATATGATCTGTTAAAACTCGGTTAACCTCTTCTGGCATACGCCGGTTAAATGATCGTAGCCCAGCTTCTATATGTACTACAGGTATATGCAACTTAACCGCCGCCAATGCACCTGCCAACGTACTATCGGTATCCCCATATACCAATACCCAGTCAGGTTTTTCAAGCAACAATAGCCCTTCTATTTCCTCTATCATACGGCCTGTGTTCTGGCCGTGCGTGCCACCACCAATACCCAAATTATAATCAGGTTTAGAGATACCTAATTCATCAAAGAATACCTTCGACATATTCTCGTCGTAATGTTGACCGGTATGAACAAGAATTTCTTCAACGCTTTCGCAACACTGTTTAAAAACACGGGACACTACAGAGGCTTTTATAAACTGAGGCCTTGCACCTATGATTGTTATAACTTTCACATCATTCACATTCTGTAATTTTTTATGAATTTTTATAGCTCTCAATATTAATCTTCCCAAAAGGTACATCTGATCTTTTAGAAAAAGAGGTACCTAAAAAGCATTCAATTTGCAGCAAATAAAGCTCTGAAACTTACCATTTCAGAGGCTTTTACTAACATTACTTCCTTTATAGCTACATTCGTAACCCGACTGTAAATAAATACTATGTATACATATGTAGAAACGTAACTCAAGCTTGTCGCTATTGCCGCCCCCGTTAACCCATATTTAGGTATCAAGGTAATATTTGTAATTATATTAAGAACCAAAGAAAGAGCTGATGCATACATGTTTAATTCTGGCTTCCCCCTAGCTGCCAAATCGTTGGCTAACACTCTAGCGCTTGAGAATACTACTACGCCAGGTAATAATACCAACATCGGAGATATTGATCCTAAATAATCATTCCCAAAAACGAGTATTACAAAAGGAAAAGCCAAGACAGCCATTAAGGCTGCACCAATAAAAGTGATAAAAACCACCCACCTTGACACAATTGGCGTCAATAACTTTCGGGTTTTTTCATCATCAGATAGTTCCGACAATCGAGGCAACAAAACAGTACTAACAGCTTGAGATATCATCCATAATCTCTCTACGATTTGCACCGCAATAACATATATTCCAGCACCCACTGGTCCAACAAAGAAATTCACTAAAAATATATCGGCCTTATAATTAATAAATGCCAAGGTATTACTCAAGTGCGCTTTATATCCATAGCTTAATAACGCGCGCCCATAATCACTTTGTATTTCAGCACTAGTCGAATTTGCTACAAATGGTCTAAGGAGAAGGATACTCACGATTAGTGCGATAATACTCCCTATAAAGCTTGCCACTAGCAACCATAATACGTCTTCATTCTCCAGTAGTTGAAGGCAAACTATTACTAGTAAAGTAATACTCGGTTGGATTAATAAAACTCGGTTGAAAATCCTAAACTCCTGTAAACCTTGAAATATACTGGTAACAAAACTCAAGAAAAGACTTACCGGGAAAAGCAAAAGGGAAAACCACAGTAATAACGGTGAAACTCCATCGAACCAAGACCCAGCAAACCACCATATGACTGCTGCACCAAAACAAAGCCCCATAATTGATAATATTAAAAAAAACTTGATTACTGATACCCAAGCAGTTTTCACTCCTACTTTCCCCGCACCAATAAAGTAAATATTTGCAGGTGAAAGACCAAGGTTGAAAAAAGTCCCCAACATACTTGGTAATAACAAGGCCATTGTGTAGAGACCATTACTTTCAGGACCATATTCGCGAGCAATAATAGCAATAACTACAAGCTGTAATACTCCTGCAAGTAATTGTCGCAAAAATGTACTCGCTGAATTTCCTAATAGGTTGCGTAAGCCTAGACCCCTCATTCCCAACTCATCCCCTCTTGCATTCTTCCTCTAAAAGCTCACGATAAACCTGCATCAGCTTATTAATGACAACCTTTTCACTAAAACGCTCATAACAAGCCTCTCTCAGCTCTCCCCTATCATATGTCTTTCTATGCGCGTACAGATGCAACATAGCCTCAGCCAAGCTGCCCTCATCGCCGACATCTACAAGTATTCCATCCTGCTCTCTAACAATGTCTTCAGGGCCACCACACCTTGTTGAAATAACGGGTCTACCCAAAGCCAATGCCTCTATCAGTACCACTCCAAAGGTCTCATAAAAACTACTATGTACAAATACATCTGAAGATAAAATGTGTTGAACTACTTGCTTACGACTAAGTGCACCAAGCAAATCCACCTTGTCTGAAATGCCACACTTTTTTGCAAGCGACTGTAGTTCAGGTTGCTCGCTACCAACTCCACCAATTATTAAACGCACATCCGGTTGAACCTTAAGAACTTGTGCAAATGCTTTCATCAAAATATCGTATCCCTTCCTTTTAGTTAAAGAACCAATACCGACAAATGAAAATGGTTTGCTTTCGTCACTATTATCACTCGAGGCATTAAAAAAAGGACTCGTAACCATGTTCGGCATTACACCCCAAGCGACACCTTTCTCTTTAAAATAAGCTGATAAAAATTTAGCAAAGGAGCTACTAACGGCAAACCTTTTACTAGCTGATTCACTAATCTTTTTAGCTAATTTCTTTTGATTTTTGGTTATCAAGCCCCTTTCATATAAGCTACTATGTTCAGTAATGATATAAGGTATATTATATTTTTGAGAAATAGACTTTGCAGCCCAACCAGCATATAACATTGAATGAACGTGAATAATATCGGGCTGCCCATAGGCTTGCATATATCGCTCAAATGCGCCTAACAAGTTTTTTTTGCATTGCCATGCCTGGAAATTCTCCATCCACGGAAACCACTTCATACCATGTTTTCGAAAAGTAGAGACTTCTTGATCATTTTCGTAAGTAACACCATATCTACCAAGAAAGATTGACCGCCAATTCCGCAATGGTCTTAACTGTTGAGTAAGTACAGCTACCGTACAGCCTTGTTCTTTTAACGCTAGTGCTTGCTCTCGAAAAAAACTACCACCAGTATCGTTACTATCATAAGGATACCAAGAGGGTAAAATTAGCACATTCACTTTTGTTTACAAAAAATCTTTTTAAAAACAGACAAGGTTATTCGGTTGAAAGCTCGAATACTTTTCATAACCAATGTATACAATGTCAACTCTAACCACCTTAAATTAGATAAGCTCGTTGCATGTGAAAAGTGCCAAACTGGACTATCGGCATAAGAGTACAATTTTTTATAATCCAATTGAAATAGAATCCTTTCTATTTTTTTCATAGCTGCATCATCATTAATCTCTACAAACAAATCAGGTCTGTAGTTTTTCAACACCCCTGTCGCTCCCTTTAACATCGCTGGCTCCATACCTTCAATATCGACCTTTATTGCAACCAGCCCATCCCTTTGAAACTTTATTTCATTAAAAACCTTATCCAGCGGTTTAACTCTAATCTCTCCACCTAAGGCTTTTGATAGTTTAACCGCCCCAATATTGTCTTTTGCACCTTCGTGTGTCTCATTGATTTCAAATGAAGCATCTTCAGCACCAAGCCCAAAATTAAACGCTTCATAAATAACATGGTTTTTATTTAAGTTCCGTTCCAATATCCCAAAAACGGATGGATTAGCTTCAAAACACACAACCTTTCTATTCATAATTAACCCAAAAAAAACAGAATGATTCCCTATATTCGCTCCAACATCTAATATAAAGCCACTCCGTTTCCTTAAGGCAAATTTCATATATTTGAGAAGTTCAATTTCATAAAATGTTTTCTTCTTAATGATAGATTTATATATCCAGTCATTTTGAGAATACCCCTCTAATGCAATTTTTTTGCCGCCTAACTTAAATGACGCTATTACAGACAATGCTACCTCCTAAGAAATTAGCCATCTATTGATATCAAAAGCCTACGTGAAACAACATCAACCACCTCACTATTCATAAATGCATTCATTGGCAAACTAAGCACTTCTTTAGCAACTTGTTCTGATATTGGAAAATCACCTTTCTTGACATCAAGATAATTAAAGCACTCTTGCAAATGCAGTGGTAAAGGGTAGTGTACGGGTGTTGACACACCATTTTCCTTAAGCACCCATTGCAATTGCTCTCGCTTTTTTGTACGTATCGTATATTGCGCCCAGACACTGGTACGATCTATTTTTACCCTCGGCGTTGCCACAACAATTTTTATGCCGGCATTATATTTCTTCGCCACTGCCTGCCGAGCTTTTACTTCTTCAGCATAAAATGGCAGCTTGGCTAGTAATACTGCTGCTTGAAGCGTATCTAACCGTGCACCTAAACCAATATATTTATGCTGGTAACGCTTATTTTGTCCATGCACCCGTAACATTCTTATTTTTTCGGCGTACTCATCATTATTGGTAAACACTGCTCCACCATCCCCATAACAACCGAGCGGTTTAGATGGGAAAAAACTGGTGGTATATACATCGCAATGATGAACCTCTGCTTGCTCTTTATAGGTTGCACCAAATGACTGAGCTCCATCAATAATAACTTTTAAATTATATTTTTTTGCAATGGCATTAATTTCGTCCATATCGGCTGGTTGCCCATAAAGACTTACCGGCATAATCGCTTTTGTTTTAGATGTAATAGCCGCTTCGATTTTACTGGCATCAATATTAAAGGTGCTTTCCTCTATATCTACAAAAACAGGTTGGGCTTTCATCAGAGCTATTGTTTCAGCTGTTGCAATAAAACTGAATGTTGTTGTTATGACTTCATCATCAGGTTGGATATCTATTGCCATCAGCGCTAACAATAAAGCATCTGTACCACTTGAACAGGTGATAGCATGCTGCGCTTGGGTGAATTTCTCTAACTCTCGTTCAAGCCGTTGCACCTCTTCACCCATGATGTAATTAGAGTTATCAAGTACTTTTTGGATATTCGCATCAATGTCTTTTTTATACCGTTGGTATTGATACTGAAGGTTTGCAAAGTCAATTTTCATTCGACAACCTTAACCACCCTAACCCTACTGGCTTTTAATTCATATTCTGTTTTTGTATGAGAACACGTCGCTTTAGCATCACCTTGTAGAGGCAGCTCAAGCCTTTCGCCGTATTCGCTCATCCACCCAATTTGCTTTGCGGGGTTGCCTACCATCAGTGCGTAAGGTTTTATATCTTTGGTAATGACTGAACCTGCCCCTACAAAGGCGAACTGTCCAATCGTTACACCACATACTATGGTGCAATTAGCACCTAAAGTTGCGCCTTTTTTTACAAGTGTATCCAAATACTCGTCCTTCCTTTCAACCAACGAACGGGGGTTATATACGTTTGTAAATACCATACTGGGCCCACAAAAAACACCTGCTTCTAAGGTGACATTATCGTAAATAGAAACATTATTTTGAACCTTGCAATGATTACCAATAATCACTTTATTACCTACGAAAACATTTTGGCCAAGAGATACATTTTCTCCAATTTTCGCACCGCCACACACATGTACCCAGTGCCAAATGCGTGAGCCTTTACCTATTTGCGCACCTGTATCGATAATAGCTGTTTCGTGTATTGTAATATCCATATATGTATTAATACTCCAAGGGTAGCGAGATTGTTTTTCCATCCCGTGCTGACAGATAAGCAGCTATCAAAACCTCAAGCGATTTTAGCCCTTCTCTACCATCTGTTTCAGGTTCTTCTATGCCCCGTAATACATCAACCACATTTTTGTAATACAGTGGGTGGCCAAAACCATACACAGAGGTTGTTTCATAATTAGCCGCTTTTACTTGTTGATCATACTCTTTCGGCTCATCAAACTCCCAATGTTGTATCTCATTCACAGCCACTCCACCAATACGAACGCTACCTTTCTCACCCAATATAGTGATGGAACCTTCCATGTTTTTAGGGTATGTCAGCATAGTGACACTCATTGAACCTAACGCACCGCTTCGCCAACGAACATTCATCACACCGGTATCTTCTACTTCAATATCACGCGTTGTGCTCATCATGGCTTGAACCTTATCGATAGGGCCAATTAACCAATCAAAAAGGTCAACGTAATGACTGGCCTGGTTCATAAAGGCGCCTCCATCAAATTCCCAAGTACCACGCCATTTTGCTTGGTCATAATATGACTGTGGCCTTGTCCAAAATACATTGATATGAACCATATGGATTTTACCAAAACGTTTTTCTTCAATGGCTCGCTTCAACAACTGTAAAGTAGAGTTCCGACGGTTCTGTTTTACAACAAATAAATATACGCCTGCCTGATCACAAGCCTTTACCATGCTCACACCGTCTTGCCAACGCGTTGCCATCGGCTTTTCGGTTATTACATTTACTCCGTATTTAGCTGCTATTTTTGCTTGTTCTGCATGTAGGCCACTTGGTGTACAAAGAGCAACAACATCTACTTGCTCAACCTCTAATAACTCAGCCATTTTGCTATACCCACACACCTTATATATTGAAATGTATTGCTCAAGTATTTCACTATTAGTATCACATAACGCTACCAACTCCATCTCAGAAGAATGCTTTTCAATAGCAGTTAAGTGATTTTTTGAAATTCGACCACAACCAATAATAGCTATTCGAATTTTCCTCCCGTTAACCTTTGTATAACTATGCATTTACTTGTGTTTCCATAATTTATTTTAAAAATATATGAGTAGGTGTGAAAGAACTACTATAAACACTCAACGTTAAAACCCTAACCACAATGTTTCCAAATATAGACCATAGCCCTATCGGTTTATGAAACTATATTACACCTTCAGAAATTCAATCATTAGCCACTCTCAAACCGAGAGTGACCAGTTTTTTTATAATTACACTGTAATTTACTGCATTAAACCTTATTTTCTACTAATATTAGTTAAAGTATCGTTTATTATGTACTAACTATAGGAAATTAATCGATTTAACATGGCTGTATCCGGCGAAAAATTTTATTTAGGTGGCTTAGCAAGACGATTGGTCTTAGACGGTCTAATTACTGAAGACGTTGCACTCAAATATTCTGAGGAGGCTTATAAAAAGAAAAGACCTTTTGTTAGCTTTCTTGTAGAGAAAAAAGTTTTAGATAGTCAAATTATTGCTCTTTCTGCTTCTGAAGAGTTTGGCGTTCCATTATTTGATATTACAGCACTGAGCAAGGACGTTATTCCCAAAGGTATTGTTGACGAAAAATTAGTTCGTAAACACCATGCATTACCGATATTTAAACGTGGCAATAAGCTGTTTGTTGCCGTATCTGACCCGACTAACCTTCAAGCGCTTGATGAAATAAAGTTCCAAACAAGGATGAGCACCGAAGCCATTCTTGTTGAAGAGGATAAGTTAGCACGTGTTATTGACACCGCCATGGATGATGAAGATACATCCATGAGTGACTTATTGGATGACGACCTTGAAAATATCAATTTCGATGACCCCGATGCAGAACCGGTTGACGATCTTGACAGTGAAATTGATGACGCACCCGTTGTGCGATTTGTTAATAAAATCTTATTGGATGCCATTAAAAAAGGTGCATCAGACATTCATTTTGAACCGTATGAGAAAAGTTTTAGAATCCGAACTCGGCAAGATGGTATTTTAAAAGAAATTGCTTCGCCACCAATTAATATCTCAAACAAACTGATATCACGAATTAAGGTGATGTCGCGGATGAATATTTCAGAACGCCGTATTCCACAGGACGGTCGTATTAAAATGGCTTTATCGAAAAAAAGGGCCATCGACTTCCGTGTTAATACTTGCCCTACTCTATATGGTGAAAAAATCGTGCTGCGTATTTTAGACCCAACCAGCGCACAAGTCGGTATTGAGCAACTTGGGTTTGACGAAACTCAAAAGGAAGCTTTTCTAACCGCTATCAAAAAGCCATACGGTATGATTTTGGTGACAGGACCTACCGGTAGTGGTAAGACCGTTAGCCTTTATACCGCGCTTAACTTATTAAACGACCCAAACATCAACATTTCAACAGCTGAAGACCCGGTTGAAATTACTGTATCGGGTATTAACCAAGTCAACGTAAACCCAAAAACTGGCTTAACCTTTGCTGAAGCGCTTCGAGCTTTTTTACGCCAAGATCCAGATATAATCATGGTCGGCGAGATTCGAGACCTTGAAACCGCTGAAATTTCTGTTAAAGCCGCACAAACCGGTCACCTTGTTCTATCTACATTACACACAAACGATGCCCCACAAACCTTAAACCGTTTAAACCAAATGGGCGTTCCACCCTACAATATTGCAGCATCTGTGTTATTAATTATGGCGCAACGTTTAGCAAGAAAACTATGCGATAAATGTAAAAAAGAAGAGACTTTACCAACAGAGTTATTAATCAAAGAAGGCTTTAGCCCTGAAGAAGCTGAAGGATTAACAACTTACAAGGCTGTAGGCTGTGATCATTGCACTAACGGCTATAAGGGCCGTATTGGCATTTTCCAGGTAATGCCTGTTTCTGAAGCCATGGAAAACCTTATCATTAAAGGTGGTTTAACAACTGAACTTGAAGAACAAGCTGCACAAGAGGGCGTTTTAACACTCAGGGAGTCTGGCTTTAAAAAGGTCATCGCTGGTATTACCAGCATAGAAGAAATAAACCGAATCACTAAAGATTAAACATTATGGCATCTAGTGCATCAAAAATTACCTATATTTGGGAAGGAACCGACAATAAAGGCAACCGCAGCAAAGGGGAAATAAATGCCCGAAGTGATGCCCTTGTTAAAGCAGAACTGAGGCGTCAAGGGATTCGCCCTCTTAAGGTTAAGAAAAAGCCTCAAGCACTTTTTGGTAGCATGGGTCAAAAACCAATTGTTCCTAAAGATATCGCGGTTTTCAGCCGTCAATTAGCAACCATGATGGCGTCCGGCATTCCATTAGTACAATCTTTTGATATTATTGGCAAAGGACACGAAAAGCCTGCCATGCAAGACATGCTTGCCAACATTAAATCAGACATTGAGGGTGGGTCAACACTCGCTGAAAGTTTAGGAAAATACCCTTTTCAATTCGATGAGCTATTTTGTAATTTAGTAGAAGCTGGCGAACATGCCGGTATTCTCGAAGATTTACTAGTCAAAATTGCTGAATATAAAGAAAAAACAGAAAGCTTAAAAGCTAAAATCAAAAAAGCCCTTACCTATCCTATTTCAGTATTAGTAGTGGCCGTTGTTGTTACCGCAATCTTATTGATTTTTGTGGTGCCTCAGTTTGAAAGCTTATTTAGCGGCTTTGGTGCAGATTTACCTGCGTTTACACAAATGGTCGTCGAACTGTCTCGTTTTATGCAAGAGTGGTGGTGGGCTGTCTTTGGCATAATAGGCGGTGTTGTATTTGTTCTAATGCAAGTTAAAAAACGTTCACGTAAATTTAACCACCTGCTCGATAGAATGATACTGAAAATGCCAATTATTGGCGACATCATGAACAAAGCAGCCATTGCTCGTTATGCTAGAACGTTGTCCACCATGTCTGCTGCTGGCGTACCCTTAGTAGAAGCACTAGAGTCTGTTTCAGGGGCAACCGGAAACATTGTTTACTCTGAAGCCGTTTTACAAATGAGAGAACAAGTGGCGACCGGCATCCAATTACAACAAGCCATGAAAAATGTAGGTCTTTTCCCTCATATGGTTGTACAAATGGTCGCTATTGGCGAAGAAGCAGGCTCGGTCGAAAGCATGCTTGGTAAAGTGGCTGATTTTTATGAAGAAGAGGTCGACAACGCTGTGGATTCCTTATCTAGCCTTATTGAACCCTTAATTATGGCTATTCTCGGTATCTTAGTGGGTGGTTTAATTGTTGCCATGTACCTGCCTATCTTTATGTTAGGGTCTGTTTTTTAATAATAAACCCAACGGCTTAACCGTCTTACATGAGCATTATCCAAGCGCTTGAACAAAGCCCCTTTTTATTCTATTTAACCGTTTGCTTACTAGGACTTCTGGTTGGTAGCTTTCTTAATGTTGTCGCCTATCGGCTACCCATCATGTTACAAAATGCTTGGCGCCAAGAATGCCTCGCCTTTCTTGAGCAAGAAGATACAAATAATCCTTCACCAGCGGCCTTTAATTTATCGCAACCGCGTTCACGCTGCCCTTCTTGCCAACACCCTATTAGCGCACTCGAAAACATTCCCGTTTTGAGCTACTTATTTCTACAAGGGCGATGTAAAAACTGCCAACAAGCTATCTCAATTAGATACCCCGCCGTCGAGTTAATCACTGCTCTTTTGTCGCTTCTCATTGCCGTACAGTTTGGCGTGTCGTTACAAATGTGCGTCGCTTTATTATTTACCTGGGCGTTAATCTGCCTAACATTGATAGACCTTGACACTCAACTATTGCCCGACTCTATCACCCTTCCACTTTTATGGTTTGCCTTATCCATCAGCCTATTTGAAATTTTCATAACACCTAAAACCGCACTCATCGGCGCACTTGCCGGTTACCTTAGCCTTTGGTCAGTTTTTTGGTTATTTAAATTAATCACCGGTAAAGAAGGGATGGGCTACGGTGACTTTAAGCTACTTGCCGCTATTGGCGCTTTATTGGGCTGGAAAATGTTACCTCTGGTCATTATGTTATCTGCTTTAGCTGGTGCAATCATTGGAATAACACTCATCATTATTCACGGACGAGATAAGAACATACCCATACCATTTGGCCCCTATTTATCTATTGCCGCGTTTATTGCGTTGATCTGGGGCGAAAAAATTAACCTAACTTACCTCCAGTTTGTCGGCTTATAACATCGTATGTTAACCATTGGTTTAAGGGGGGGTATTGGCTGTGGCAAATCGACTGTCACCCAATTGTTCGAAAAAAGAAACGTCCCCGTGGTGGATGCAGATATTATCTCCCACACCATTGTACAATCAGGACAACCCGCCCTCCTCCAGCTGCAACAAGCCTTTGGGGATTCCATTCTTTTACCGAGTGGTGCACTAAATAGGGACTACTTACGTGATTTAATTTTTAACAACCCCAGCAAAAAAGAAACCTTAGAATCCATACTCCATCCCATTATTTACAAAACCATGTACCAAACCTTGGCTAGCTTTTACTATCCTTATGGTATTTTAAGTATTCCTCTTCTACTTGAAACCAAGCACCAAGCAAACATTGACCGCATCTTGGTCATTGATTGCCCAGAAGCCACTCAAATTAAACGCGTTAAAGCACGCGATCAACTGAGTGATTCTATGATTAACTCAATTATGAACGCTCAATGTACCCGCGCATTCCGCCTCAGTCAGGCTGATGATATTATCACCAATGTTGGGTCATTAAATAGTCTAGAAAAAAAAGTAGAGCAGCTACATAACTTCTACTTAGAAATGAGCGCTGGAAAAACCAAATAATATCCTGCAAAATAACCGTTTTAGGATTTATCTATTACTTGTGTCTGAACAGATCACTTACGAACTACCTCTTAGTGAACGTATCCGCACCTTTTTGCGGCTAGAGGATTTATTCGAGCAAATGTTACACTTTTCTCAACATGACGGAGAATGGCAAAACAGAGCAGAGCTGAGTTGTTTACTTGATATTCTTGCCATCTCAAGCAGAACAGACCTAAGAAATGAAATTACAAAAGAAATTGAACGACACACAAAGTGCCTTGTCATTTTTGCTAAAAACCCAAAAGTAGACCGCGAAAAACTAGAGCAAAGCATTGACCAACTCAATTCATTAAACCGCCAGCTTTTAACATCTAACGGAAGAATTGATCAGGTCCTAGGGCAGGTTGACTTATTAAAGTGCTTATCACAGCGCAACAGTATCCCTGGTGGTACCTGCGATTTTGACCTGCCAGCTTACCATTTTTGGCTTAATAAGCCATTAAGCGTTCGTCGCGAGCAGATACAAAACTGGACCGCTCATCTCACACCAATTCGACAATCTATCTCGCTATTACTGCAATTTATTCGCTATAGCGCCATGCCGACTGAAAAAATTGCACGTGCTGGTTATTACCAACAAAGCTTAGATACTAACCATCCGGTTCATTTACTTCGGGTTTCTTTAAACCTTTCCTCTGAGTATTTTGCTGAAATCAGTGGTGGTAAGCACCGCTTTACAGTCCGCTTTATGTTGCCCCTTGAAACAGAAAGACCCAGTCAAATAGATGAAGACATTCGTTTTACATTAAGTATCTGCCAACTCTAAAATGAAAACACAAACCGTTAACTGCCCTACTTGCCGCAAAGCCGTGCCTTGGAATGAAACCTCAACCTTTAAACCTTTTTGCAGTGAGCGCTGTAAATTAATTGATTTAGGGGAATGGGCTTCAGAAAAACATGCAATTGCTGGAGAAAAAGCACATCCAGCTGAGGTCGACCAACTGTTCGAACATTAAGCTTTGCCCACGGGCATTGACTGTTACCTGCCAAATGCTCTTATACCAGCCACACCATAAGCACCATTTGACAGCGCTTTATCTAGCGTTTCTGGCCCTACGCCCCCTAGAGCAAAAACAGGTAGCGGCACGGCCTCACTTAACGACTTAAACTGCGGCCAGCCTAAAGGCTTCATGCCTATATGCGTTTGTGTTGCACATACAGGTGATAACACGGCAAATAATACGCCCAGTTCCTTTGCTGCCTTTAGTTCTTGTTCATTATGGCAAGAGGCGGCCAGCAAAACACCTTTCAGTGAACTGGCTTTATTTTTCATAGCTAGCACCTCGTTAGCACTTAAGTGTATCGCCTCAGCATTCATCTCTAATGCATCAGTCATACTGCTATTAATAAATAAACGAACATTGTTATGTTTACAAAGAGCCATCGCTTGCTCAGCTAAGTGTTTAAAGCCACCCTTATTAAGCGACTTTGCTCGCCATTGAATCATCGTATACCCGCCTGATATTAAGGCCTTTAAATTGCTTAACATCTCTTCTTCTCCGCCTATAGACTCATCAACAATTGGATAATACCGAGGTAAATTCAACGCATCGATGATCGCCTTGTTTGCTGCAGGAAATGAGCTTTTGTCTAACGAATCGATCGCAAGCCATTTAATCGGTTGACCTTCCATTCCACATGCCTTGCCTTGAAAGCTTTCAACCAGGTACACCTCAAGCAACACACCTATATCGTTATAATCGTGCTTCACCTGTATAAAGGGAACTGCCGTTAACACCTCTATATTTAACTCTTCTAGTAGCTCCCTTTTTAACGCGTCTTCAGTCTTTTCGCCTTCTTCGACTTTACCACCCGGAAATTCCCACAAGCCACCTTGATGCGCCTTCTTAGAGCGCTTACTAATAAGCACCTCATTGTATTGATTTTTTATAACCCCGACCGCTACCTTTAACATCTGTATATCAATACTATGTCTAATACTTTATGAGCGGTATTCAGCATTTATTTTGACGTAATCGTAAGATAAATCGCAGGTTAATACACGGGATGAACAGTCTCCTTGAGCCAGACAAATACGAACACAAATTTCATCTTGATTCATAACCTTTTGGCCCTGCTCTTCAGTATAGTCAGCTGAACGCTTACCGGCCTTAACAATACAAATATCATTTAAGTAAATTGAAACCGCATCAACATTTATTGTTGCTATGTTCGCTCTACCTACGGCGGCTAGAATCCTCCCCCAATTAGGGTCTGAGGCAAAAAAGGCGGTTTTTACTAATGGTGAATGCGCAACCGTATAAGCCACTTCCTTTGCATCACTTGCTGTATAAGCTTGTTCAACCTGAACGTTTATTAGTTTTGTAGCGCCCTCTCCATCTCTTACAATTGCTTCGGCCAAATAACTACACAGCTGTTTTAATGCTGCTAAAAACACTGGGTACCGTTTATCACTTTGCGTCTCAATCGGCTCTATATCAGCCGCTGCGGTTGCCATTAATACGACAGCATCGTTTGTTGACGTATCACCATCTACCGAAATACTGTTAAAAGACATATCCACAGCCTCCTTCAGCATAACCTCGAGGATTTTTCTGCCAATCGGCATATCAGTCGCAACATAAGATAGCATCGTCGCCATATCTGGCCTTATCATGCCTGAGCCTTTTGCAATGCCCGTTATGGTGACCTCTGTGCCATCCAACTGTAATGTACAAGAGCAGCCTTTTTCACAGGTATCGGTTGTCATAATGGCTGCAGCCGCTTTTTGCCAATGCTGTTCGCTTAAGGTATCTACTGCCGTTTGCAAACCACCTACAAGCTTGTCTACTGGTAACGGTTCGCCAATCACTCCTGTTGAAAACGGTAATACCTGTGTTTCTTTAGCATTCACTTTGCTTGCAAGTTCTGCACAACATGTTTGCGCTGTCAACAAACCTGCGTCGCCCAAACCAGCATTTGCATTGCCTGAATTAATCAGTAGATAACGTGGAAAGTCTTCGGCTAAATGTTTTTTAGCCACTGTAACGGGCGCTGCACAAAATTTATTTTTTGTAAAAACAGCCGCAACCTGTGTTTGCGCAGTCAGTTCAAATAGCGTTAGGTCGTCACGTACAGTTTGTGAAATACCCACTGATGCGGTGCCAATGCGAACACCTGATATTGCTTTTAATTCTAAAGGGACAGTTCCGCCTACAGGCATGATTAAGCTCCTAATAAACAGTTATAGTTATAAAGTTAAGTAGCCCTTAGACTATAAAAAGCCACCTTACTCAAACGAGCGCTTAACGTAGCCTCACAGCTTGCCGTGGCACTGTTTAAATTTCTTGCCAGAACCGCATGGGCAAGGGTCATTCCGGCCAATTTTTTTATCCGAACGTTTAAAAGGCTGTGCCTTGTCGGCTTGCTCATCGTTCTTCTCTTCACCTAAGGCATTTGCATCATCATGCTTGTATTCCATGGTTTGATGAATACGACGTTGCTCATCAACGGCTTGAACATCTTCTTCTGCACGAACTTGGACCTTTGTTACCAACTGAACAACATCTCTTTTTAATGTATCTAATAACGATGTGAAGAGCTCAAAGGCCTCGCGTCTATATTCCTGTTTCGGATCTTTTTGTGCATAACCACGTAGATGAATACCCTGTCTTAAATGTTCCATCGCACCTAAGTGATCCCTCCACAACGAATCTAATGTTTGCAGCATCACCGATTTTTCAAAGTGCCGAAGCACCTCTGCACCTGCTAATATTTCTTTTTTAGCATAGTCATCGCTGATTGTTTTTAGGATTAGCTCGCGCAGACTGTCTTCATGCAAGCTATCATCTGTATCTAATAGCTCTTGAATATTAAGCTTGCAGGAGAACTCATCCTCAAGAGCAGCCTGTAAGCCTGCAATATCCCATTGCTCTTCGATTGATTGTGCTGGAATATACACATCAATTAATTGGTTAACGACATCTTCACGTATAGAAACAATAGTATCGGCAATATCTGATGCCTCCATAATTTCATTACGTTGATCATAAATCACTCGACGTTGATCATTCGCCACATCATCGTATTGAAGAAGTTGCTTACGAATATCGAAGTTATGCCCTTCTACTTTACGTTGAGCATTTTCAATCGCTTTACTCACCCAAGGGTGCTCAATCGACTCACCTTTTTCTAAACCCAGTTTTTGCATCAAACCAGATACACGTTCTGAGGCAAAAATTCGCATTAAGCTGTCTTCTAACGATAAGTAAAAACGACTTGCACCAGGGTCACCTTGACGCCCTGACCGGCCCCTTAGCTGATTATCTATCCGGCGCGATTCATGCCTTTCTGTACCAATCACACGGAGACCACCGGCATCTAGTACTGCCTGATGCTTTTTTTGCCATACTTCAGATGACTCGTCTTCGCTCTTGCCACCCAAAACAATATCGGTCCCCCGTCCGGCCATATTAGTCGCAATAGTGACCGCCCCTAAAGCACCGGCATTGGCAATAATTTGTGCTTCACGTTCATGCTGTTTAGCATTAAGCACCTCATGAGGCACCTTCTTCTTGGTTAGGCTGGACGATATATATTCAGAAACTTCAATAGAGGTTGTACCCACTAATACTGGCTGCTTTCGTTGGTAGCAATCTTCGATATCCTCAATAACCGCTTCGTATTTTTCTTTCGCTGTTAAATAAATAAGATCCCCGGCGTCTTCACGCGCCATCCCACGGTGTGTTGGAATAACAATAACTTCCAAACCATAAATTTGTTGAAACTCAAATGCTTCGGTGTCTGCAGTACCGGTCATTCCCGATAATTTGTCATACATCCTGAAATAATTTTGGAATGTAATAGACGCCATCGTTTGGTTTTCACTTTGAATTTTAACGCCTTCTTTTGCCTCTACTGCTTGATGAAGCCCCTCGCCCCAGCGCCGGCCCGGCATTGTTCTTCCAGTAAACTCATCAACAATAACCACTTGACCATTTTGAATAATGTAATCGACATCTTTGTGATACAGCGCACTAGCTCGTAATGCAGCATATACATGATGCATCAACCCAATATTAGTGGCATCGTATAGGCTTTCATTTTCACTTAATAGGCCGCTACTGGTCAGTAGTTCTTCAATTTTTTCATGGCCTAACTCTGTCAAAAAGACTTGTTTCGACTTCTCATCAACGGTGTACTCACCACCCTCTTGCGACTCAACCTCTTCTGTAAGGTCTTTTACCAACTCGTTAAGCTTGATATATAAATCACTTTTATCATCTGTTGGGCCTGAAATAATCAATGGTGTTCTTGCTTCATCAATTAAGATTGAATCAACCTCATCAACGATCGCGTAATGCAGCTCACGTTGAACCTTGTCTTCGACACCAAATGCCATATTGTCTCGAAGGTAATCAAAGCCAAACTCATTATTAGTGCCGTATGTAATATCTGCTGCATAGGCTTCGCGTCGCTGTTCAGGGCTCATCGAATTGACGATCACCCCCGTTGTCATGCCTAAGAAGGCGAACAACTGCCCCATCCATTGTGAATCACGTTCAGCCAAGTAATCATTCACTGTCACCATATGAACGCCCTTACCGGGCAATGCATTCAAATAAGCTGATAACGTGGCAACCAGTGTTTTACCTTCACCGGTTTTCATTTCGGCGATGTGTCCATCATGAAGCACCATCCCGCCAATTAGCTGCACATCAAAATGACGCATGCCTAAGGCGCGAACACCAGCTTCTCTAACCACTGCAAACGCTTCAACGATTAATGAGTCGAGTGTTTCATCTTGTTCAAGTCGAGCACGAAATTCATCCGTTTTCGCTTTCAACTCAGTGTCACTTAAGGCACTGATTGATGCTTCAATCTCATTAATTTTTTTAACGGTTTTTTGTTTTGCTTTTACCAACCGATCATTACGACTACCAAAAACTTTCTTTACGATATTTGAAATCATTACAAATAAACTTTAGTGTGAAACGAAAAACCAAATGATACCGCATATGGTTCACTGAAACCTGCTTTTTAGGCCCATTCAAGCCCTATTCATAACGCTTTAAATTAGAATGTAAAAGGACGTAGGAGTAAGTACTGCCTTAGCTTGAAGAATACAGGTATTTACGGGGATTCACTTTCTTACCGTTGCGCATTACTTCAAAGTGAACATGTGGCCCGGTAGAATGACCCGTTGACCCCATTTTAGCGATAACATCATTTTGTTTAACGACATCGCCTAATTTGACCACTATTTCCTTATTATGCCCATAGCGGGTGACGTACCCTGAGCCATGGTCAATTTCAATTAAATAACCATAACCGCCTTTTTTCCCCGCGTAGGTCACCAAGCCAGATGCAGCGGCTAAAACACTGGTCCCTGTCTTGCCTGCAATATCGACACCATGGTGAAATTTTTTCTTGCCAGTAAATGGATCTGCTCGGTAACCGTAATACGATGACAACCATCCTTTTGCGACTGGTAACCCTGCTGGGCGAACCTCTTTAGACAACTCTTTATTTGCCGAAAAAACACCCAATAACGTTAATTGTTTTTCGCGTAAAGATAACTGTTTATCGAGTACTTGAATATCATGCAGCAATTGGTTTTCTGTAAAACTTTCTGCTGAGTCCGGCAAACCTGCACTGCCGATGGCTGGTAATTCGTCAAAATTAAATTCTGACGCCGTTAAATTAGCCTTCTTAACAAGGTGCTCACCAACCGCATTCAGCCTCGTCAATTGTGCTTGCATTTGCCCAACTCGTAAGGCAAGGTTATCCAGCGTATTTTGAGTTTTCTCGCGCACTCTTTCCAGCTCTATTCGCTGGGTTAATAACTCTTGAGATACCTTCCCTGATTGTTCGGTTAACCTAACTTCGGTCACCGATGGCATATACCAATAAACTGCTAGTAATAAAACAAAGCTACCAAGTAACCCATAGGTAACTTTTTGCTGGATCGCAGAAAAGTTGATGGTTTTCTTTTTACCTTTTGTTAACAGTATAATTTGCATATTATTTATTTTTTATCTTAACAACATATGTTTAAACAACCTTTCAAAAACAACAAGTCATCCTTGAATGGTTTACAGCATATTCAGCAAAGCTTGCATCAACAAAAAACACTTCTGCGTCTTGTTCAACGATCAATAACTGAAGATTTGGCAGCTCATTGTTTGCATGTCACCGCCAGTAAAAACACGGTAATCTTATTCACCGACTCTTCTGTCTGGGCTTCAAAACTACTGTATCTACGCCAACCTATTCTAAACGCCTTATCAAATTACTTTGGTGAACGGGTTCGTACTTTAAAGGTTAAAGTGCTATCTAAGCACACAGCAAAAACACCGCTTTTGCCTAAATCGCCATCCAGTCATACATTGAAGTGTCTTACAGAAGCCAACGATTCAGAACAGGCAGACTCGTTAACCCATTCCATGAATAAACTCATCAAGACACTACAAAAAAACAAGCTATCTTAGTTTAAACACCCGCAGGTAGTGGTTCTATATATGAAATAGGGAATTGGTCATCTTCTTCAAACGTTACTTCTTCCCAAGCATCCTCTTGAACCAACAACTCTCTTAATAACTTATTATTAAGCTCGTGCCCCGATTTATGGCCATGAAACTCACCAATCAAGCTATGCCCTAGTAAGTATAGGTCACCAATAGCGTCCAAAATTTTGTGTTTCACAAATTCATCTTCGTAACGCAAGCCATCTTCATTTAAGACTCTAAAATCATCGACGACAATGGCATTATCCATGCTTCCACCCAACGCTAAGTTGCGTTGACGTAACATTTCAATATCCTTCATAAAACCAAAGGTACGTGCACGGCTTATCTCTTTAACGAATGAAGTTGAAGAAAAATCAATAATCGCCTCTTGTGTACGCGATTTAAATACTGGGTGATCAAACTCAATACTAAACCCGACCTTAAAGCCTTCAAAAGGGACAAAGCTCGCCCACTTATCGCCATCCTCTACTCGGACTTCTTTTTTGATACGAATATAGCGTTTCGCTGCGTTTTGTTCTTCTATACCAGCCGATTGTAGTAAAAAGACAAACGGGCCTGCACTGCCATCCATGATCGGCACCTCAGCAGCACTTAAATCAATGTAAATATTATCAATACCCAATCCAGCGATGGCCGACAACAAGTGTTCAACAGTAGAGACTCGTACGTCACCTTGTATCAAGGTGGTTGATAATTGTGTGTCACCTACATTTTCTGCTTTTGCTGGAATAACGACTGCTTCGTCAAAATCTATTCTGCGAAAAACAATACCGGCATTGACGCCTGCAGGGCGCAACGTTAAATAAACCTTTTCGCCACTGTGTAAACCAACACCCGTAGCACGAATCACGTTTTTCAGCGTTCGTTGTTTAATCATTTAAAACTCCCAAGCAGATAAATTCAATTTATTTTTATTGTCATTATTGCGGGATATTAACACATTTTGCAATTTAACAATAAGCCATGCATTGCCACGTACTCAGTTATTTTACCGCCCTCAACACATTTCAATATCCAAGGGCGGTTCACGGTCTCAACTAATCGGCTTGCCTTCTTAAAAACGCAGGTATATCCAAATAAGCAGGGTCTAAGGTATTATCTATACCACTGGTTTTTTGATCCGCCATTTCCGCTTTTCCATCACGCATGATTGTTGGAATATCAAAATCCTCTTCCTTCAGGTCAGCCGTTTTAATGGCTTCTCTTTTCACTTGAACAATCGGCGTTGGTTCTTCAGCCACTTTTGCCTTGCCACCTAAACCAGTTGCAACAACAGTTACTCGCATTTCGTCTGACAAATCAGGATCAATAACCGTACCGACAACGACATTCGCATCATCCGATGCAAAATCTCTAATCGCTTGACCGACCTCTTCAAATTCACCTATAGACATATCTAATCCAGCCGTGATATTCACTAAAATACCGCGAGCGCCTTGTACATTGATATCTTCTAACAAGGGGCTGTGAATGGCCGCTTCTGCAGCTTCGCGTGCTCTAGATTCTCCTTTTGCATTACCTGTTCCCATCATCGCATCACCCATTTCTGACATAACAGTTCTAACGTCAGCAAAGTCGACATTAATCAAGCCAGGGCAGGTTATTAATTCTGCAATCCCTTGTACAGCGCCTAGCAAAACATCATTCGCCGCTTTAAAGGCATTTAGCAGACTCATTTCTTTGCCCAGTACGTGCAATAACTTTTCATTCGGAATAGTAATTAATGAATCAACGTGAAGTGCTAATTCCTCTATCCCTTGTTCTGCCAATAACATTCTTTTTTTGCCTTCAAATGGGAAAGGCTTAGTCACTACAGCTACTGTTAAGATACCCATTTCTTTTGCTATTTCGGCCACTATTGGCGCAGCACCTGTCCCTGTTCCACCACCCATTCCTGCTGTGATAAAGACCATATCAGAACCGACGATTACTTCTTGAATTCGCTCTCTATCTTCAATCGCTGCTTGACGGCCCACTTCAGGGTTCGCGCCTGCACCCAAGCCTTTTGTACTATTATTACCTAACTGCAATACCGTTTTAGCTGGTGTGTCTTTTAGAGCTTGCGCATCTGTGTTGGCGCAAATAAATTCCACACCATCTATTGCACTATTAACCATGTGATTCACGGCATTGCCACCGCCACCGCCAACACCAATGACTTTAATTACTGCATTTTGTGTATGTGCATCCATTAATTCAAACATATCAATTCCCCTATCTTGTTAATCTAAATACTAAAGTCTCTATTTATCGTTAAAAATTACCTTGAAACCAGCTCTTCATCTTTTCCCACATAGCTTCAAAACCATTTTTCACCTCTCCACCACTTGCCACACTATTTTGCTGCCCAAACAACAACAACCCAACACTGGTTGCATATATCGGATTACGAACCACCTCGCTTAAACCAGACACATACTGCGGATAACCCAGGCGAACGGGCATGTGGAATACCTCTTCTGCCAATTCAACCAATCCCTCTACCTTTGCACTGCCGCCCGTTAGCACAATCCCTGCGGCAACAATGTCCTCGTAGCCCGAGCGCCTCAGCTCAGCCTGTACAAGCATCATTAATTCCTCATAGCGAGGCTCAATAATTTCAGCCAAATTTCCACGTGAAATTTTTCGTGCCGGCCGATCGCCTATGCTTGGCACATCAATCATTTCGTCCTCTTGAACTAATTGAGTCAGCGCACATGCATATTTCAACTTAATTTCATCGGCATGCTGGGTAGGCGTCCGTAATGCAACAGCGATATCATTAGTAACTTGGTCTCCGGCAATTGGAATAACCGCGGTGTGGCGAATAAAGCCATCACAAAAAACTGCAATATCCGTCGTGCCACCACCAATATCAACCAAACAAACGCCCAGTTCTTTTTCATCATCCGTGAGCACCGAACTGCTCGATGCCAGCTGCTCTAAAATGATATCGCCTACTTCTAAACCACAACGCCTTACACATTTAATAATATTCTGCGCTGCACTCACTGCGCCGGTCACAATATGTACTTTTGCTTCCAGCCTGATGCCCGCCATTCCAACAGGCTCTTTAATGCCCTCTTGTCCATCGATAATGAATTCTTGTGGCATGATGTGAAGAATCTTTTGATCCGCAGGAATAACCACTGCCCTTGCCGCATCAATCACTCTCTCTATGTCTGATGGAATCACTTCGCTTTCTTTAATACCCACCACGCCACTGGAGTTCAAGCTACTGATGTGACTGCCTGCTATCCCCACAAATACTGAGTGAATTTGACACCCCGCCATCAACTCAGCCTCTTCTACAGCGCGTTGAATTGAATGCACTGTAGACTCGAGGTTAACCACCACGCCTTTTTTCAAACCTCGCGAACTATTGGTTCCGATACCGATGACATCAATCGTTCCATCTGGGGTTATTTCCCCCACAATGGCCGCCACTTTAGATGTACCTATATCTAAACCAACAATTAAATTCTTATCACTGTTTTTCTTCATTGTTCTTAGCCTTTAACTGGCTGATCCTTTTTCAATTTTAATGCGGCTATTTGCTCAACCCGGTCAGCAAATTTATAACCGTCTTTCCACTGTACGGACACCCCATTTGGGTAACGCAAATCCACCTTCGCAAGCTGATCTATCAAACTGCCTTCCAGCGATGCCAATAACCTTAATGATTTACCAATTGCCTGTTCAGGCGACTGATGACCCACACTTACTTTTATGCCATTGCTCATTACTGCCGACCAACTACCGTGCTCTGCTAAACTCAATTTGCTGACTTGAATACCCGTGCTTTTTATTGCGTTATTAACTTTTCTATATTCTTCAAGTATCGCCTGACTACTCGTCTCCACGCCTGATAAACTTGGCAATGTTTCTAAGCTTTTATCAAATACCGGTTTAAATACCTCGCCCTGTGTATTCAGCAAGGCCGTTTTATTCCAAATCGCAGCAGGCTTTTGTTCCACCAAGGTCAACACAATAGTATCTGGCCACACACGCCTAATTGTTGCTTTATTCACCCAGGGTAAGGCCGTCGCGTGTTTAACAATTTCACTGCTATTCATCGCGAAATACCCGGTATCAACTAATGCTGATAACGATGTTGAAATATCCTCAGCTGTCACATAATTTAATTCACCACCGATACGCACCTGTTTAATGGGCATCGTGCTTGGTTGCATTAACCAGCTAACGAACTGCCATACAACAATCGCTACTATTAGAGAAAGAACGCTCTTTTTAACCAACACTTCATTTTGCTGAAGCAAATCAATCATCACACTCTTCATGCCCCCTCCTTCGCAAAGCTGGTTTCCAATATCTGCCAAACTAATGTATTAAAATCAATACCTGCCTGTTTTGCGGCCATTGGGACTAAGCTGTGGTCGGTCATTCCAGGTACCGTATTTATTTCTAATAACTGCGGCTTACCTTGTGCATCTAACATTAAATCAACGCGCCCCCAACCTTCACCAGCCAACAACTTAAAGGCTTTAATCGATAAGTGTTGTAAGGCTTGTTCTTGTTCAGCAGTTAACCCACAGGGGCAATGGTATTGAGTTGTTTCTGCCTGATATTTCGCTTCGTAATCATAAAACTCATTGGGGGTTTCCAATCTAATCACTGGCAACGCTTTATCTGCTAGTACAGCCACGGTGTACTCTGCTCCTTCAACCCACTGCTCTGCCATAACATCACAGGTAAATCTCATTGCTTTTTTATACGCTTCACGAAGCTGCTCTATGGTATTTGCTTTTGCCATCCCCAAACTAGAGCCTTCTAGCGCTGGTTTAACCATGACTGGAAAACCTAGCGCAACTACGCATGCGTCTATATCGGATTCTTTTTCTAGCACCATCCATTTTGGTGTTGGAAGCCCAGCACCCAGCCAACAGTTTTTTGTTCTTAACTTATCCATGCCCAATGCAGACCCCAATACACCACTCCCTGTGTAGGGAATGCCAATTAGTTCTAAAGCACCTTGCAATTGGCCATCTTCTCCACCACGCCCGTGCATAATATTAAAAACACGGTCTATACCTTTTTCTTTTAACTGCATGATGTCAGAGGCTGCCGTATCAAACTTAATCGCATCAACCCCCTGTGCTTTAAGGGCTGACAAAACGGCCTCACCACTTAATAATGAAATGTCACGCTCAGCAGCATGCCCACCCATTGCCACAGCAACCTTGCCAAAAGATTTAGCGGATTGAATAGTGCTCATTGCGCCTTTTCCTCACCGATAATACGAACTTCTGTTTCAAGCAAAACACCCTGATTTTTATGCACCTGACCTTTGACATATTCAATGAGACGTTCAATGTCCTTAGCCGTGGCATGACCTGTATTTAATATAAAGTTCGAATGTTTCTCTGATACTTGCGCACCGCCAATTCGATAACCTTTCAAGCCTGTTATTTCAACTAAATGCGCCGCATGATCTCCTTCAGGGTTTTTGAAAACAGATCCACCGCTAGGAACATTTGTAGGTTGTGTTTGTGAACGTTTAGCCAATAACTGACGTATTTTTTCACGACTTTCTTTATTGCCACCTTGAGGAATATCTAAATAACACGCTACAAACCACTCATCATCAGCCAGTGATACTGAGCGATAGCCCACGTCAAAATCATCCGCATCGCGTACTATTAAATCCCCGTGCCGATTCAACAAAACAACCTTACTAACTAACGCCCATGTTTCACCACCAAATGCACCAGCATTCATAGCTAACGCACCACCCATTGTGCCGGGAATACCGGCTAAAAACTCCGCCCCAGACAAGCCTTTTTCTGCAGCTAGTTTAGCCACCAAAGCACACGGCACACCTGCTTCAACTTTAAGCATTCCGTCAGCCAATTGTTCCATCTGTTTTAAACAACCTCGTGTATAAATGACTGAGCCGCGCACGCCACCATCACGAATTAATACATTACTACCCAAACCCAACCAAAGTACTGGCTCGCCAGCTGGTAGCGACTTCAAATATTGTTGTGCGTCCTCTATACCTGCTGGTTTATATAACCGATCTGCAATACCACCCACACGCCATGATGTATAACGAGCCAAGGGCTCCTTCTCCATCAAGCATCCTGTTAATTGGTGAGTATTTTTCATCATCATATTCATAAGCCCCTAGGTCGTTTGCCCAAGGTCGCTTAAATTATTTAACTGTTTTTCTAACTTTGCAGATGCGGCACCAATATCTCCGGCCCCAGAAGTCACCACAATGTCATTGGCTAATAAAACACCATCTAAAACATCGGGGAGTTGCTGAATATCCTTGACGAATACAGGAATAATTTTTCCTCGTTGCCGAATGGCCTTACTCAAGGCTGCCCCATCAGACCCAGCAATTGGTTTTTCACCAGCAGCAAACACGTCAAGTAATACCAATACATCCACCTCATTTAACACATCGACAAAATCTTCGAACATATCGTGTGTTCTAGAGTAACGGTGTGGTTGAAAAACCAAAACCAAGCGCTTGTCTGACCAGCCTTCACGCACAGCTTTAATGGTGGCGATAACTTCACGAGGGTGATGCCCATAGTCATCAACCAATAAAGCTGAACCACCTTCTCGCTTTATTTCGCCATTCACTTGGAAGCGTCGTCCAACACCCTTAAAGTGATTCAGGCCAGATGCAATCGCCTCATCAGATACGCCCAACTCACTGGCCACTGCAATTGCCGCCAGAGCATTTAAAACATTATGTTTACCCGGCATATTCAAGGTTAACGGTAACTGCCCCTTATTACCCAAACGCTTTAAATTAAAATGTGTTCGAAAGCCTTCTTGTTTTACATTCAACGCCTGAAAATCTGCCGCTTGATCAATGCCATAACTCAAAATAGGTTTGCCAATCGATGGCGCCAATTCGCGTATATTCTCATCATCAACACACATCACCGCTAAACCATAAAATGGCAATTGATGTAAAAACGACTGAAAGGCATCTTTCACTTGCTGAAAATCGCCACCGTATGTACTCATATGGTCTTCATCAATATTGGTGACCACTGCAATCATGGGTTGAAGGTGTAAAAATGACGCATCACTTTCATCTGCTTCTGCAACCAAGTAATGGCTTTCACCCAGTTTTGCATTTGACCCTGCACTGTTTAACAAACCACCAATCACAAAGGTAGGGTCCAGTTGCCCCTCTGTCATCAGCACTGCCAATAGACTAGTTGTTGTGGTTTTTCCATGCGTACCGGCAATTGCAATACCAAACCTAAACCGCATCAATTCCGCAAGCATTTCAGCGCGCGGAATAACCGGCACACGTTGCTCTTTCGCAGCAACAACTTCTGCATTGTCTTTTTGAACCGCTGTTGAGGTTACCACTACATCGCAATCGTCTACATTCTCGGCCATGTGCCCGATGTAAATGGTCGCACCTTGGTTCGCTAATCGCTCAGTTACTTTACTATTACGAATATCTGACCCTGATACCTCATAGCCAAGGTTGATCAACACTTCGGCTATGCCACTCATTCCCGCACCACCAATGCCGATAAAATGAATACGCTTAAGTTTGCCAAAACCTAAGTGCGCTGAATAATGTTTATGCGTATTGGGCATCATAAAGCCACCTCCAAACAAGCATTAGCAACTAATTCTGTTGCCTCTGGTTTTGCTAACGACCGTGCTTTTTTACGCATATCTGATAATTGATTTTCATTAGTAAGCAAGGCCTTTAATGTTTCTGACAGGTTCTGTGATGTCAGTGTCGACTGCGGCATCAACACAGCCGCCTCTGCATCTGCTAAGTAGGCTGCATTTTTAGTTTGATGATCATCTATGGCATGCGGCAGTGGTACAAGAATGGAAGGTAAGCCCATTATTGCTAACTCAGAAATGGTCATTGCTCCTGCCCTACAAATCACAATATCAGCCCATTGATATACTTGCTTCATATCCGCAATAAACTCTCGAATATCTGCTGCAACACCCGCCTCACCATATTTTTCTCTGGCAATCTGTATGGTCGCTTTGCCTGCCTGATGAATAACGTTAACGCTTAAACTAGCCTGTAGGCTTTGTAATGCCTCAGGCACCACCTCATTCAATACCGATGCACCCAAGCTACCACCAACGACTAAAATATTTGTGTTTTTCTTTGGCTCACCCACCGAGCTGCCTAACAACTCTTTTCTAACTGGGTTACCTGTAAAGATAGCGCCTGTCTGTTCATCAAAACTATTTGGAAAGGCTTCTAATACCCGCTTAGCCAACTTTTTTAACAAACGATTTGTTGTACCTGGCACCCGGTTTTGTTCATGTATAACCAGCGGCGTTTTGTGTAACCAAGCCATCAAACCACCAGGGCCTGAGGCAAAACCACCCAGCCCTAATATCACATCGGGTTGACGACGACGAATGATGTTAGAGGCCTGATAGCAGGCTTTTAACAACATTATTGGCGCTAGCAATAAGCTCAGCAGACCTTTGCCTCGCAAACCGGATACGCTTAACCAGTCAATTTCAATACCGGCTTCCGGCACTACTGTTGCTTCAATGCCCTTTTTGGTGCCTAACCAGCTAACCATGTGTCCTGCATTCTGTAAGTAATCTGCCACAGCCAAGGCTGGAAAGACGTGCCCACCTGTGCCACCCGCCATAATCATTATGCGTAATGCCATGCCGCGCCCCCTTTCAATTGAGACATGTACTGTTGTTGTGTTTCATGGTAAATACGGCACAACAAACCCACGACCATGCACATTACAATCATGCTACTGCCACCATAGCTCATTAAAGGCAAGGTTAACCCTTTCGTCGGTAACACACCCATATTTACAGCAATATTTACAAACGATTGCAGGCCAATCCAGACACCTAAACCGTAAGCTAATAATGAATAAAATCTTAGGTTTAATCGCTCTGCGGCCTTACCTATTTGAAAAGCACGCCATAGCAATAAACCAAATAACAAAATCACTACACTAGACCCTATAAAACCCAATTCTTCACTGAGAACCGCAAAAATAAAATCGGTATGCGCTTCTGGTAAATAAAACAACTTTTGGATACTACTACCTAGCCCTACCCCAAACCATTCACCACGGCCCATTGCAATAAGCGATTGAACCAGCTGAAATCCCGAACCTAAGTGATCTGCCCAAGGATCCATGAAAGCTGTCACTCGTTCCATTCTGTAAGTTGAAGAGGCAATCGCCAGTACACCTAATACAACTCCCATCAACACAAGGGTCAAAAACTCTATAAGGCGTGCACCCCCTAAAAACATCATGCACATCACACTAAAGCCAATAACAAACGTTGCACCAAAATCAGGCTCAGCCAACAACAAACCGAACACCACACCTAGCGGTAGCATAGGGCGTATTACCCCTTTGATAGACTCGCGGACAACATGAACATGACGCGTTAAAAAACCTGCCATATAAACAATACAAACAAGCTTTACAATTTCTGAGACTTGAAGTCGAGCTACGCCCAAATTAATCCAGCGGTAACTACCATTTACCTTCACGCCGATACCCGGAATAAACACCAAGACCAGTAGGGCGATCGCTACCAAAATTAGGTTAGGCCCACTTTGCTCCCATGCCGATAATGGAACATTAGCCATGACAAACGCCAAGATCAAACCCACAACAATATGTGCCGCCTGACGTGCAGGATAATGCCACATATTGTCGAACACTCTTTCGCCAATGTGTAATGAAGCCGACACCACCATCACATAACCAATGCAAAGCAAACTTATCGCCGCAAATAACATCCAGCCATCTAAATAGTAACGGCCGCGTCTTGCCACTCGTGAAGAATCTCCTACGCTTAACATCGCAGCACTCATCGTTCTAACGCCTCCACAGCCGCCATAAAATGCTCACCACGTTGCTGATAACTTGCAAATTGGTCCAGCGATGCACAAGCAGGCGACAATAATACTGTGTCTCCAGATACTGCATGCTCAGCGGCTAGTTGAACGGCTTTTTCGATATTAGCAACCAATTCACAAGGTATTGACCCAACCGCTTCTTGCTGAAACCTTTTAGCATCACGCCCAAGCAATATAACCAATGAAACATTTGACTGAATACTCTGCTTTAACAAACTAAAGTCAGCGCCTTTTCCATCACCGCCAGCAATTAGAATAATTGGAGCAGGCAAACCATTTAGCGCCGCTAAACAGGCTCCTGGGTTGGTGGCTTTAGAATCATTTATCCATGTAACACCCTTTAACTCAGTCACCCATTGCGTTCGATGACTAAGGCCTGAAAACTCTCTTAATGCTATTTGTTGAGCCGCTACTGGAATCTTTAACGCATCGGCCATCGCCATCGCAGCTAGAGCATTTTGAATATTATGTGTGCCTTTAATTTTTAACTCAGCAACTTGCAAAATAGGCTCACTACCTTTTGACAACCACTCTCCGCCGTCCACCGATAACAGACCATAATGATCACCATTAGGCTGATCCAAACCAAATGAAACACCTTGACGTTCCGATGGTAATGCCAATGCGTTAACCATCTCGTCTTGACGGTTAAAAACCGCTACGCCCTCACCAAAAAAGATTCGTTGTTTCGCATCACAATAAGCCACCACGCTGCGATAACGATCCATATGGTCATCACTAATGTTCAGCAGCGCCGCCACATCAGCTTTAAGCTGAGAGGTTCTTTCAAGCTGAAAACTAGATAGTTCTAAAACATACAAGTCGGCCGTTTTCTCGGTTAACAAATCTAAAGCCGGTGTCCCTAGGTTTCCACCGACTCGAACATCCCATTGAGCTTTTTCAGCCATCTGTCCCAATAAGGTAGTCACGGTACTTTTTCCATTTGAACCAGTAATACCTACAACAGGCGCATCTACACACACCGCGAAAAGGTCTATATCACCAAACACAGGCACACCACGTTCTGATGCTGCTTGAATTTCTTGCTCCTCCAACGTCACCCCAGGACTCACAATAATATGCGTCGCTGCTTCAAAAAAATCATGATCAAAACCGCCAGTAAACACAGCAATATCTCGAAATGATTCTTCAACCACATCTAAACCAGGCGGAGTTTCACGGCTATCAACCACAGCCACTTCAATATGATTTTGTTGCAGGAATCTAATCACCGATAAACCGGTCACGCCCAGACCCACAACAAGTACACGCACGCCATCTTGATCCAAGCCCAAACGGGCTAAACCTAAACGTTGATAGTGAAAATCATTTTGCATCAGTGCTTCCATTATCTTAGTTTTAACGTAGACAACCCGATTAACACCAAAATAACGGTGATAATCCAAAAACGAACAATAATTCTTGGCTCTGGCCAGCCTTTTAACTCGAAATGATGATGAATAGGCGCCATTCTAAAAATGCGCTTACCGGTTAATTTAAACGAGGCCACTTGCAAGATGACCGAAACCGTTTCCATCACAAACACACCGCCCATGATGATTAACACCAATTCTTGGCGTACTAAGACTGCTAAAACGCCCAAGGCAGCCCCTAACGCCAGCGCACCCACATCTCCCATAAAAACCATTGCGGGGTAAGCGTTAAACCATAGGAAGCCCATACCTGCACCCACTATCGCCCCACAGAACACAACCAGTTCACCCGTTCCTTGTAAGCTAGGAATCGCCAAATATTGAGCAAATTGTGCATTCCCAGATAAATACGCAAAAATACCCAACGCACCTGCGACTAAGACTGTCGGCATGATCGCTAGGCCATCCAAACCATCGGTTAAATTAACCGCATTACTGGTGCCAACGATCACAAAATAAGTCAACGGAACAAAGAACCAGCCTAGTTGAAGGCTTACATCTTTAAAAAATGGTACGAACAGTGTCGTTTCAATGGGTGATACCGCTGTGTAATACAAAAATAACGCCGCCGATAAGGCAATCACTGACTGACCTAAATATTTTTTACCCGCCGACAAGCCTTTGGGGTCTTGCAAGGCTACTTTTTTATAATCATCAATAAAGCCTATTACCCCTGTTAACAGGGTAACCAGCAACACGACCCAAACATATCGATTGGAAAGATCAGCCCACAACAAGGTACTCAAACCAACGGCCACTAAAATTAACGTCCCGCCCATTGTTGGCGTGCCCGCTTTTTTAAAATGTGTTTCCGGACCATCATCACGTACCGCCTGACCTATCTTATGAAACGTCAACCTACGAATCATGGTTGGCCCAACAAGAAAGGCGATAAACAACGCCGTTAACGTGCCTAAAATCGAACGCATCGTCAGATAGTGAAACACTCTAAAACCACTGTGGTATTCAGACAGCCAGTCTGCAATCATTAACAACATACGCTGTCCTCTTTAAGTGTTATTTTTTCAACAATAGTTTCTAAACCCTGTGAACGAGAGCCTTTTAGCAAAATCACTGTATCCGCACTCAGCTCATGCTCTAAGTGCACTGCCAACGCGTCTTTAGTAGAAAAGTGAACCGCCTGCCGATTTGGCGACTTACTGTGCTTATTAAACTCATTCACCGCCACTTTCATCTGCTCGCCGACAGCATAAAAACGCTCTACATGACTGGTTTCAATGTCTGCACCTAACTGCCGATGAATCTGCATACTCTCAGTCCCAAGCTCTGCAAAATCACCCAGCACTAACCACACAGGTTGCTTTATATTTTTTAAACAGGCCATGGCTGCTTCAAATGATTTAGGGTTTGCGTTGTAGCAATCATTAATAACAACACTGTTATTAACGCCTTTTAATGATTGCATCCGACCTTTTACCACCATCAGTCGCTCTAACCCTTCTTTAATATCAGTGAGCGACTCGCCTAAACTGATGGCTGCACTGGCCGCCGCAAGTGCATTTAGAACATTATGCGTACCGATAAGGTTTAGCTGAATTTCGACCTGTTCTTGCTGATAATGCAGAACAAAAGTCGTTTTAAATTGACCGTTAAAAATACCCGTTTGTACCGATTCAATATCTGCCCACACATCAGCATTATCAGACCAGCCGAAACGAATAACACGTCTATTCCCAAGTAACGCCAGCCATTGGTCTAACCAAGGCTCTTCTTGATTAAGAATCGCCGTCCCTGTTTCACTAACTCCTGAAACAATTTCACCTTTCGCGTTGGCAACACCCTGAATACTGCCAAACCCCTCTAAGTGCGCTGAGCCAACATTATTTAAAATCGCCACGGTTGGTGCTGCAATATCACATAAATGCGCAATATCACCTGAATGACTTGCGCCCATTTCAATCACTGCAACATCATGTTCGTCGGTTAGCCTTAGTAAAGTGAGCGGCACGCCTATTTGATTATTCAGATTACCTTCTGTTGCTAGCACTTTATTCGAACCGCTTAAAATGCTTGCTAACATTTCTTTTACACTGGTTTTGCCATTACTGCCCGTAATAGCGACCAAGGGGATATCCAGCGCCTTACGTTGTTCTTTTGCGATCTGCGTTAAAGCTAATAAAGTGTCGTCTACTCTCACATATGGCATATCAACACTTATCTCAGCACTAACAATCGCCGCCACTGCACCGTTCTTATTGGCCTGTTCTACAAAATCATTTGCGTCAAAATTTTCACCTTGTAAGGCAACAAAAAGATCACCCTGTTGGATCTTTCTTGTGTCTGTACTAATGGCATTAAAGCTCACGTTTTCACCCACAAGGTGCCCTTTAGTGATAACCGCTGCTTGCTGAAGGCTCATGGTTTGCATCCGTGACCTCCTTCTTCGCTCAACACGCTTACATTTAATGCATCTTTTACCTGTGCAACATCGCTAAAAGCTATTTTTTCATTCTGTATCTGCTGGTATTCTTCGTGCCCTTTACCGGCCACTAAAATAATGTCGTTTTTAGCGGCACTTGCAATGGTTTGCTGTATTGCCTGCCCACGATCAAGCGTAACGGTCAGCTTAGCCACATGACTAATGCCTGCTTTAATCTGCTCAGCGATCGCTTCAGCCGATTCAAAACGTGGGTTGTCATTTGTAATAACAATACTATCGGCTAACTCATCCGCTATGGCCCCCATTAGTGGACGCTTTGCTTCATCCCGATTACCGCCACAGCCAAAAACCAATCTTAAGGTGCCTTTGCAGTGCTGACGCAAGCTTTGCAAAGCAAGCCTTAAGGCATCTGGTGTGTGCGCATAATCAACCACCACTTCGGGCTCAGCCCCTTCAACTAAAACCCGTTGCATACGCCCTTCAACGGCCTTCACCTTTTCAACCTTAGCAACGGCCACACTCAATTCATCACCCATTGCTATTAACACAGCAGCGCTTGCAACAAGGTTATCAATATTGAAAGCACCAAACAGTTCAGAGTGAACTTGAACAGTACACCCATTAAAAGACAACTCGAATGATAAACCCGTTGCTAGCAATCGTTCATTAGAGATAAACAAACAATTTTCAATTGTTGAACAGCAGCTCGACCTTGAGAATGAATACACTTTAACGCTTGATGACAGTGCGTTTTTAATCCGCTCACTAAAGGCATCATCCCGATTTAGAACAACAAAGCTTAATGAAGGACATTTGAATAAGGTTAATTTAGCATCACCATAAGCCTCAAGGGTTTGATGATAATCCAAATGGTCATGTGTTAAATTTGTGAACACAGCGCCCTTAAACGCAACCGCCTTAACCCGCCCTTGATCTAAACCATGCGAAGAAACCTCCATCGCAACGGTTGCAATGCCTTCGTCGCGTAAAGTCGCCAGTTGCCGCTGAACACTCACTGCATCTGGAGTGGTATTGATCGTTTTCTTTAAATCATCAACCTGTCCCCAGCCTAAGGTACCGATGATAGCGGATGAATTTGTCTGTACATTTAATGCCTGAGCAATAAAGTGGCTCACCGAGGTTTTACCATTGGTGCCAGTAATCCCAACCACAGATAAATCCTTCGATGGAAATTGATATAAACGCGCAGCCATGATGCTGATATGCTCACCAAGGTTGGCAAGCTTAAAGAGGGAAATGCTATGTGCTTTTTTTACTTTCTCGGCTAAAAATTCACCCCCTGCTTCAGGGTCATAAATAATCGCAACTGCGCCAGCTTGTATCGCTTGTTCTGCGTACATAAGGCCATGCTGTTGTGAACCAGCGACTGCTATAAATACGTCATCTTTTTGAATATTGCGCGCATCTACACTCAAATTTGCAATACGTATGTCTGAGTCAACCTCCAACAAGCCGTCCAACACGGTTTGCAAAGGCAGCAACGAAGAATTTTGCTTAGCTGGCATCATTGAATACCTCTTTCAAGTGATGCAAACACGGTTGCCTTATCGAGGTTGTCCGGTGCAATATTCATTAAGCGTAACGCCCCAGACATCACTCTGGAAAATACTGGTGCGGCCACTAAACCACCATAGTAATCGCCTGCTTTTGGCTCATCTATCACCACAACCATTACTAATTTTGGGTCGCTAGCTGGCGCCATGCCTGCAAACACACCTAAGTATTTATCTTCTGCGTAGCCACCGGCGATCGCTTTTTTTACAGTGCCTGTTTTACCGGCAACCGAGTAACCGTACACCTTTGCTCTGGGCGCTGTACCCGCTTTAGTAACCACACCGCGCATCATATTCCGCACACTGTTAGCAACTGTTGGACTCATCACCCGTACACTTTCAGCAGCCGCTTCATCAACCACTAACGAAATCGGCTCTAAAACACCTTCATTCGCAATAACCGAATAAGCACGTGCTAATTGCAATGCCGAGGTAGACAAACCATAACCAAATGACAAGGTCGCCGTTTCAATCGGCCGCCACTGCTCATAGCCAACTAGTTTGCCACGAGCTTCTCCCGGAAACCCAAGGCCTGCTGACTGACCAAACCCTAAACTATTCAACATACCCCATAACTTTTCGCCAGGGATGCCCAAGGCAATTTTTGCTGACGCCACATTACTTGACTTAAGTAGTAGCGTTGCTAAATCTATTTCACCGTAATTACGGTGATCCCGCACTTGACTACGTCCCACTCGCATATAACCGGGGTTGGTATCAATCACGGTAGAAGCATCAAAGACACCCGATTCCATGCCTGCCGCAACGGTAAAGGGCTTCATTGTTGAACCGGGTTCGAACAAATCAACAAAGGCTCTGTTACGAACATGACTCGCTTTAATCTTAGAACGATCGTTTGGATTAAAGGCAGGCTGGTTTGCCACTGCTAACAACTGGCCAGTTTCAGCATTCAGCAACACTAATGAACCAGACGTGGCCTTTTGCTGCGCGACGGCCGCCTTTAACTCTCGGTATGCTAAATATTGCAAACGCCGGTCTATCGTTAGCCGAATATCTTGACCGGGAATAGGCGCACGTATGTTATCAACATGCTTTACCATTCTGCGTTTGCCATCACGAAGCACACGCTCGGCACCTGCTGACCCTTTTAATGATTCATCCCAGGCTAATTCAAGGCCCTCTTGCCCTTCATCATCAATATTTGTAAAGCCAACAAGATGTGCTGCCACCTCGCCATCAGGGTAATAGCGCCTATATTCCTTTTGTAAATACACCCCTGGTAATTGCAACTGATCAATCATTGCCGTCACCTGTGGATCCATATGGCGACGCAAATACACAAACCGCCTCGAGGCTACTTTTTTAAGCTTCTTATCAAGTGCGCTAACCTTCAAACCAAGCAGCTTTGCAAACTCTTTCTTTTTAGTGCCCAGCTCCAACTCTTGCGGGTTCACCCAAACAGAACTCACTGGTGCACTAATGGCCAACGCGTGCCCACCTACATCTGTAATTTTTCCACGATAAGCAGGTAATTTGATGTCACGCAAATGAACCGCTTCTCCGCGCTTTTGCAAATAACTATTATTTAATACTTGTAAATCAATTGCCCGATAAATCAGCACGCACATCATCAACATAAAACACGCCAGAATAAATCGGCGACGCCCCGCCAACTCAGGCACAATAACCTTCTGCACAGTGTTATTAGATTGTTGATGTGAATACTTCATTTAACTTTTACGTAAACAATTTGTGCCGACGTAGGCGCCTGTAAATTTAACTTTGTACGAGCTAGTTTTTCTATTCGGTTATTTGATGACCAGGTGTTTTGCTCTAACTGCAAACGATTCCATTCAACGCCCAACCTATCCTGTTCTCGTAATTCTTTTTGTAGCTGATTAAACATTAAACGCGCATCATATTTCACGTACACAACGGCCAATGCCGACACCATCACCAACACCAATAAAATAACTGTAATACCTGCTAGACTTTGATCTGCCATTACAATTTCTCTGCAATACGTAATACAGCGCTGCGACTTCGAACATTACCCGCTACTTCATTCGCAGACGCTTTAATTGCCTTACCCACCACTTTTAACACCGGCTTTTTAGCATCTAACGGCATTGGAAGATGGCGAGGAACGATCTCTCCACGCGACTGCTCACGTATAAACCGTTTCACAATTCTGTCTTCTAACGAATGAAAGCTAATAACGGCTAAGCGGCCGCCTTGTTTCAACATACTCAATGAGCTTGCCAAGGCCTGCTCAAGGTCATCGAGTTCTTTGTTAATTTTAATTCGAATGGCTTGAAAGCTTCTTGTTGCAGGATGTTTGCCGGGTTCTCGCCTTTTCACAACATTTGCAATTAATGCCGCTAATTGAGCCGTTGTTTCAATCGCCGTTTCCTTGCGCTGAAGAACAATTTCTGCTGCAATTTTACGAGCAAACTTTTCCTCGCCATAAACCCTTAGCACTTTGACCAGCTCGCCTTCTTCAACATGAGAAAGCCATTGCGCTGCTGACTCGCCCTGCGTTGAATCCATTCTCATATCTAAAGGCCCATCTTTCATAAAGCTAAAGCCACGTTCTGCAACATCTAACTGAGGGGACGACACACCAAGGTCTAGCAAAATACCATCAACCGCGCCATCCCAATGCCGTTCTTGTGCCAATTGCTCCATCTGTGCAAAACTACTGTGCGCTAATTCAAATCGTTCGTCTTTTAATAAGGCTTGTGCTTGGGGGGAGTTCACAGCATCCATGTCCTTATCAATGGCCAATAAGCGCCCCTGAGGCGACAAGACCTGCAATATTGACCCGCTATGACCACCACGACCAAAGGTTCCATCGATATAAACCCCATCAGTTTGTCGTATCAGCCCCTCTATCGCTTCATCCAATAAGACCGGCTTATGTAATTCACCAGTAGACATCAAAGCGACAAGGTTCCCAGTTCAGGTGAAAGCTCACCGTCTTCTGCACTCTCCTCTTCAAACCATATGTCACGCTTAGTGACCCATGTCTGCTCATTCCAAATTTCGAACTTGTTTCCCTGTCCTATCATGACTGTTTTCTTATCCAGTCCAGCAAATTCTCGTAGGGGTGGCGACACAAGCACTCGGCCCTGCCCATCCAATTCGCATTCGGTTGCGTGCCCAATTAATAAACGCTGCAAACGTCTGGCTTGCTTATTTAGGGTAGGCAATTTAATCAATTTTCGTTCTATATCCTCCCAAACCGGCAAGGGATATAATAAGAGACTATGTTCACGATCAACCGTCATCATCATTTGCCCATCACAAGAGGTTTTCAACTGCGCACGATAACGCGTAGGGATAGACAATCGCCCCTTTGCATCCAACGTCACGTTATTAACCCCTCTAAACAAAACCGGCCCCTTATTTGATTTATTCCCTTTTCTACCACTTTACCCCACTTTTTTGCACTATAAGGATGAAAATACCACTCTGTCAAGTTTCCCATTCCATAAATACTTTCTTTACGAACAAACACTTAGCTAGGGTTTATAGAGGCCATTGGAAAACACATTTAAATAAACAATAAAGACAATAAAAATCATTGGCTTGCATCGCTTTATTAAAGAAAATACTAGAAATTCTTTTGTTAAACCCTTCTGATAAAGAAATATTGCGGAACAAGCAGATGATCGGCAAGCAGTGCCATAAAAACGTAACCTATTGAATAATAATGACATTATTGTTTGGTTTTAATTTCAAAAACGCATGTTCTCATTCACAAAAAAAGCCCCTTCATTTTAAAACCCATTGATACCATCACGTTGCAAGCACATCGCTCTTAAAAACAGCCAGCAAACACACAAATTTGCTAAACCATCTGAAGGGGTTTCTTTTTAGCTATGCACTGGCACTCACCGGTTCTGATATATTAACTATCAACCTATTAAGATTCCCAATACACATTTAATCGCTGCACAACGCTTTACTCAGGAGACCAGATGGAAATTCGCGCCCTTACCTTTTTCACTGAACTGCCAATCAATACCGACAAACAACAGATGGAGCAACAAATTGCACCTCTCGGCAAACAAGCCTTGCAGGTTAAAAAGTTATTTACTGACGCAGGTTTTGCCGTGCAAAGTTTACGCCTAGCCAGCCAACCACTCGAAAAAATTTTCCCCGAAGGCGCCAGCGCTGAGCATTTAGCCTTGTTTGCCAGCCAGTACGAACAAGTTGCCAATCAAGCAGGCTTTAAACATGTAGCCCTAGGGACACTTGGAGCAAGCTTAAGCACTGACGAGGCAAGCACTGAAAACAGCTTAATCAAACAACTTATGGCTGGAATCCCTGCCATCATTGAGGCAACTGATTGGGTATTTACCTCCGTACAATTGGCCGATCAGGCAAATGGACTCAAAACAGACTGCCTGCCACCTGCAGCGCAAGTCGTGGTGGATAACTCAACCATCAAAGAAGACGGTTTTGGTAATTTACGCTATTGCATGGTCGCCAATATGCCAGCATTTAGCCCGTTTTTTCCTGCCGCTTGGCACGATGGAAACAGCTCAACCGCCTTTTCAATGGCTATCGAATCCGCAGATATCCTTGTCGACTTATTAGAAACCTTTGATAATACTGAACAGCGCTGGTTAGCAGAGCCGTCCTTAACAGCCACGTTTAACCACCTCGGAGCAACGCTTGATCAGTTGGGAACCGAAGCTGCCGCGCTCACTAATATAACCTACCGCGGCATTGATATGACGCCATCACCCTATCCAAGCATTCCTCGTTCTTTTGGTCGTATTGTGGAACTGCTCACAAACGAACCTTTTGGTGGCCCCGGCACAATGGCAGCCATTGGTTTAATCAAACAAAGCTTGGATGCCGCTAACTTTAATCGCGCCGGCTACTGTGCGGTCATGCTTTTGCCACTAGAAGATGCAGTGCTCGCACAAAACGCTATCAGTGAGAATTTTAATATCGCAACGCTATTGGCTTGCGCAGCTGTTGGCGGTACCGGCTTGGATGTCATCCCTGTTAGTGGCAATACACCTCAGAAAAAAATTGAGGGGTTAATGCGAGACACAGCGATGTTGTCTCTGTCCTTAAATAAACCTTTAACCGTCCGTTTATTACCCGTGCCTGGGCAACAAGCAGGTGAATTGACTCAGTTCAACTTTGATTACTTTTCTTCAACACGTATTTTTGACCTATAAACATGTTGAAGTTATGAAATAACACTAAATGTTCATAATAAATTTGATCACCGCGCCCATACTCATGACACAGAACAAACCAAAGCACCAAAGAATCACAAACCATGCCCATTGTTTTTGTTTAGGCGATAAATATTTACTTAATAATTTGTCCATTAGCTAACTCTATATATTTTTGCAAGCTAAATGCTCCGCGAATCTCACCTATTTTAAAGCCCATCGCGGTATCGCGAGGGTAGAGCTCCTTGATATGATTTTTAAGTGAGGTCTCTACCGTTATGCCATGGCAACTTAAACACAAGCCCTGCATTGGAATTGCCTTCATATACATTATGCTTGTGCCCTGCTGTTGCCACCATTCCATTTCGGCAAGGTCTTCACCCGCACTTTTCCTGCTTACAAACTCGTCTAAAACCGCCTTTTCTTGTGCTGTGGGCTTGTTGTTTTGATGACGTGTTTTTATCGAGGTACGCCCTATTGCCCAGCCTGTTTCGTCTGCCATTTTTTCTGCAATTTCAGGTGCGCGAAGACTACACACATCGACGGCTTTTTTTAAACCACCTGTTTTAATCGCCGCCTGTAATTCCTGCTTTAATGTTTGTTGAAATTGCTGGGTAATGCCTCTTGCTTCCTCAACATAAGAAAAGACAGGCTCTTGTGCAAAACTGACTGCATAACACAATAAACACGCAACAATTAGCCCGCTTTTAATACATGGCTTTATCATCAGCTTTACCCCTAAATATGTAATAACTATATCCCGTATACACTAGAATAATGGGCAAAAACACCGCGGTTCCAACTAATAAGAATGATTGCGATGTTGAGGCAGCGGCCGCATCCCAAAGGGTAAAACTAAACGGAACAATCCATGGAAACAAGCTGATACCTAGCCCCACATAACCGAGTAAAAATATGAAGATGGTGAGCAAAAACGGACGAATCTCGCGCTCGCTATGTAAGTCTTTCCAAAGTAAAACAAAAGCGCAAAACGTAATAATAGGAACCGGTGCCAGAAAAAACATATTGGGCATAGAAAACCACAACGTCAGAATGCGTTCGTCAATAAATGGCATACACAAACTCACTAAGCCCATTGCCAATGCTACAAAGCCGATAACATATCGCGCCACAGCACGTGCCCAGCGCTGGGTATCATCCTCACATTTCCATATGAGCCATGTTGCGCCAATCAGCGCATAGCCAAACACTAGCGAAATACCTGTTATTACTGCAAACCCATTAGCCCAGTCAAGCGGACCGCCGGCAAAACCTCGCTCAACAACCTCAAAGCCTTGTACAAAATTACCCAAAATTACGCCCTGCATAAACGCAGCCAATAACGAGCCAACGTGGAAAGACACATCCCATAGTTTGCGGTCTCTTCCCTCCGTTTTAAAACGAAATTCAAAGGCGACACCACGAAAAATGAGCCCTATCAGCATTAAAATAACGGGTAAATAAAGTGCCGGCATCACTATCGCATACGCAACTGGAAAAGCCGCAAAAAGACCGCCCCCACCAAGAACAAGCCACGTTTCGTTACCATCCCAAAACGGCGCGATCGAATTCATTATTTTGCTACGGCATTTATCGCTAGGCGCAAATGGAAATAATATGCCACAGCCCAAATCAAAGCCATCCAACAAGACATATATAAAAACAGCTGTTGCGATTAAAGCGCCCCATATTAAAGGTAGGTCTAGCCATGGTGATAAATCAAACATTTTTACCCTCCTTTCCAATGTTGCTGGCTAGATTAGGTGCAACCGCCTCTTGCCCGTGTTCATAATAGCCATTACCCGACTTATCTTGGTTGGGCCCCTTGCCAATTAATTTCAAAATATAATAACTACCCGTGCCAAAAATCAGCGTATAAGCCACAACAAAAATACCTAAGCTCAAGGCCAGTTGTTCTGCGATAACTGGAGAAATACTCTCCGCCGTTCTAACAATGCCATAAACCGTAAAGGGTTGGCGTCCTACCTCCGTTACAAACCAACCAGCTAACAATGCTATAAACCCGCTTGGCATCATTGCCATGCACCATAATTGAAAGGACTTAACATCAAACAAGCGTTTTCTGAAATATAAAATGGCAGCCAAAATACCCGTTAGTATCATTGCCACACCCAAGCCAACCATAACGCGGAAAGACCAAAACACAATAGCCACCGGAGGGCGATCTTCTTTTGCGACCTCTTTCAACCCAGGCACAACCCCCTCTGCAGAACCTGTTAAGATCAAACTAGCGCCGTTAGGAATAGTAATACCATAATCTGTACTTTCGGTTTCTTCATTCGGTATGCCAAAAAGGTACAGCGGTTTATTGCCACCACGCTCCCAGTTTCCCTCCATCGCAGCCACCTTGATAGGCTGATATTCCATTGTGTTTTCACCATGTGCATGGCCTATAAGCAACTGGGTTGGTGCAACAAACACCGCCATCAGCATCGCCATAGAAAACATCACTTTAGCGTGTTCAACATGGATTTTTCGCCATAAATAATAGGCCCCAACCCCGCCTACAACAAAAGCGGTTGTCAGATAGGCTGCTGTTACCATATGAAGAAAACGCACAGGGAAAGATGGGTTAAAAATAACTTCCATCCAATTTGTGGCATACAGCAAACCATCGGCCCTTACTTCAAAACCCTGAGGGGTTTGCATCCAACTATTGGCTGACAAAATCCAAAACGCGGAAACAAGCGTGCCAAAAGCTACAATTAAGGTGGAAACAAAATGCATTTTCTTGCTCACACGGCCCCAACCAAAAAGCATAATGCCAAGAAAAGATGCTTCCAAAAAGAACGCTGTTAGCACTTCGTAGCCTAGAAGCGGCCCAATAACATTGCCAACTTTATCGGAAAAAACAGACCAGTTAGTACCAAACTGATAGGACATCACAACACCCGAGACAACACCCATCCCAAAGCACACCGCAAAAATCTTAATCCACATTTTGTAGATTTCTCTATAAACATTTTTGCCTGTTTTCAGATACAGCCCCTCAACAACAGCAAGCCAACTTGCCAAGCCAATCGTGAATGCCGGAAAAACAATGTGAAAACTAATCGTGAAGGCGAATTGAATACGCGCCAGTAATACAGGGTCAAGCTCAAGTGCTAACATAATATTTATCCTCTATTTTTCCACGGTCACCAGTTGCAATAAACGCTGAACAACATTTATAGAATACCCCCAAGCTTTTCAACGTCGTTCCCATTCTACTGCCATTAAAAACTTTATGCGGCTACCTCATTGTTATGAGCGTTTACGTTTGCGGCCTTATCGTATCACCTTTCATATAGCAACAAGGCTGCTATAGATCAGCTCGTTCAAATTTAAGCACTTAGTTGTCAGACTTATTGACAATAACTAATGAGAATGATTATCATTAACATTCTCATTAGTTAAATTCATTATGGTTAAGGTGTTTTCATGTCTCATTTATTAATAACAAGCGGTCCCGTTGTTTGGTTACTTATTGTCTTTTCTGTTGTCTCGCTAACGGTCACCCTGTTAAAAATTTGGCAGTTTTGGCAATTGAGGGATACTTCAAAATCTTCTATTGGAGAAGCGTTTTCAAACTTTAAGCAAAATAAAGTTGCCCAAGCGATTGTGCTGGTTAATGGCCAGCGTCATTTAAGGTCAACACTGATCGCCCAAGCACTTCAATTATTAGATAGCGGCGTCCTGTCTACAGAAGAAGCAAAAAACGAAATTTTAAGAAAGGCTCGCTTTGCACTAGCCGACCTTGCTAAGTACCTCCGCGTTCTAGAAGTTATTGCCTCACTGGCTCCCTTATTAGGGCTGCTAGGCACTGTTTTAGGCATGGTTGAAGCATTTAAAGCAATGGAAGCGGCGGGAAGCCAAGTTAACCCAGCCATCCTTTCTGGCGGCATCTGGATGGCTCTAATGACCACCGCAATGGGTGTTGCCGTTGCTATTCCGACTTCAATTATTCATAGCTGGTTTGAGCGCAAAATCGAAGTTCAGGCGATACTCATTCAGGATGATTTGGATAGGGTTTTTACAATCCAAGCCGAAAGAAAATCGGTTAAACCGTTACGTGAAGTGGCCCAAGCTTAATGAACCCCTTATTAATTAACCCGCGGCCAAAGAAACAGGTCAGTTTGACAGCGCTAGTCGATGTGGTTTTCATTTTATTGTTTTTCTTTATGTTGACTTCATCCTTTAGCAAAAATAATGGTTTTGATTTGCAATCACCCGTTGCAAGTCACGAGACTACGTTGGAAAAGCCTCAATTAATTGAGCTGCATGAAGATGGTTCACTAACATTGCTTGGTAAAGAATCAACGTTCAAGCTAACAGATTCTACCCTCTTAGAATCACTCAATATTCACAAACCAACGGTCATCTTACCTAACGCCAAAACACAGGTTCAATCAATAGTTTCGGCAATGGAGCGACTCAATAGACTGGGCTTCCAGACATTATCCCTCGGTCAGTCACTTAAGCAAACGGCAAATAAAAATGGTTAACCAGCGCCTAATATCAGCTAAAAGTAGCCAACAGGGTGATAGCAATATGATCCCTATGATCAATATTGTTTTTCTACTGCTCGTGTTTTTTATGATTGCAGGGCATATGCGGGATATCCAAGACCAAGGTATTGAATTGCCTGTTTCAGAAAACGGTGCTCAAGCTGTCGAGAAAACGGTGACTCTACAACTCACTGATAAAAATGAGCTTTACCTTAATGGCGTTAAAACCTCTCTTGAAAAGCTAGACCTACATTTAGACTCTCTCATAGAGGCCAATACGCTGTTAGCGCTTGAAGCTGATAGACGTGTTCAAGCCGTTGACCTTGATAAAACACTTAGCATTTTACGCAAAAAAGGTATTTTTAAAATAACCCTTTATGCGCAAGCTTCGTCGGCCAAATAAATGCGTATTTCAGAATGGTCTTTAGCCTTTTTTGTTTCCATTGCCCTGCATCTAGCGGCGGCAGCTGGCTATATGTTAAGCCCTGTCCCAGAACCAAGTGGAGCTAGCGACTTAGGCGAAAACGGCATTCAAATTGGCTTGGGCATGCAAGGCTCTTATATAGATCAAATTGAAAAGGAAAAAAAGCAAAAACTCGAGAAAAAAACTAAGCCAGAAAAAAAAGTTATAAGCAAACCGGTCACTAAAGCACCAAAAAAAACCAATAAGCCGGTTAAAAAACCGGCGCCTACTGTGGCTGCCGTAACCACAAAAAAACCAACAAAGGATGCCGTATTAGTACAGCACTCTGAACAAAAAAAGCCAGCCCAGCTGAAACAGACAGCAGAACCAGAAGACCCTGAAGTAACAGAAAAACCAGAAGTACCAGAAGAACAAACCAGCAATAGCAAGGAGCAATCAAAGTCTGAAGCACTGGTTCGCGCAAGCGGAAAAGGGGCAGAAGCAAACTCAGGGAACCGCTTAGGTAAAAAGGATTATTTCTCAAGCTTAATCGCTTGGCTAAACCAATATAAAAATTACCCTGCCGCCTTAAAAAAGAAAAAACAAGAAGGCGTCGTCACGCTGAAATTCACTATAAATAAAAAAGGTCAGCTGTTATCCGCTAGTGTTCACAAAAGCTCTGGTTACCCCTTACTGGATAAAGCAGCCCTAGACATCCTAGACAAGGCAAGCCCAATGCCCGCCATCCCAAATTCAATACCACGTGATCAATTAACCCTGATCATTCCCCTTGAATATTCACTTATTACCAACTCAACTTATTAAGGAGCAAATAATGACAGCCCCCGCAAGCAGTAGATCGGCCAAACTCAAGGTGCGAAATAAAACGGCATTTCCATTTCGCAAAACAGCGCTAGCAATTTGTGTACAAACGGTACTACTAGGTGCCACAGCAAACAACGCCATTGCACAAGAAAGCGATGCTATTGTTTTAGATGCATTACAAATTGAAGAGCGAACAATTGATACCAACCCTTACACAGAAAAATCTGCACCGTATAAAGCAAAAATTTCAGCCGATAGTCGGCATGTAAAAGAGTTGGCCGATACGCCTCAAACAATCAGCGTGATTACACAAACAGCCATTCAAGACTCGGGAAAAACAGGCTTACGGGATATTTTAGCTGCCCAGCCCGGTATTACCCTAGGAACTGGTGAAAATGGCAATGCCTTTGGTGACCGTTATATTATTAGAGGACATGAAGCGCGTAGTGATGTTTTTGTGGATGGTTTACGTGACCCAGGAATGACAACTCGTGAAAGCTTTGCCTTAGAACAAGTTGAAATTACCAAAGGACCCAGCTCCACCTTTGCAGGCCGAGGCTCAACAGGCGGCGCCATTAATGGGGTAACCAAACAGGCCAGCACAGAGTACGACTTCAATAAAATATCAGCTGGTTTAGGGACAGACAATTTTGGAGAGCTGACCTTAGATAGCAACCATAAAATTAATGATGATACGGCAGTAAGGCTTAACCTATTGTATAGCGAAAAAGATGTTCCAGATCGCGACCCTGCAGACCAAGAGCGCACAGGTCTTGCCTTATCCGGTAGCCACCAGGCCACTGATAAATTAAAACTGACGGCTGATTATTACTACTTAAATGCAGAAGACTCACCCGACCTAGGTAGTTACCACATTACCGACTCTAAAGTGGCCAATAACATTCCATCGTATGTACAAGACGAAGACTTTCTAGAATCAACCGTTAATGTGGGAACCTTCCGTCTTAATTATGAAATTAACGATGCCTTAAGAATAGAAAACTCAACCCGTTACGGCACGACCGAAAATGGTTATGTAACAACAGGCGCTTTTGGCGCAACAAGGGATATTAGTGACCCCGTTGCCCCGGGCGCAGCCACCATTACTATTGAAAGCAGAGCGCACCAAGGTTGGCAAGATGTCACCTATTTTGCAAACCAATTTAACCTGTTTGTGGATAGGGAACTGGCGGGCAATAAGCATCAATTTGTTTTTGGTGCGGAATACTCTGATATTGGCGTCATTAATGGAACCTATAACGTTACTAATAATGGCGCAACCAATTGTATCGTCGCAAGCCAAGGAGGCGGTTCTCCAAATTATTGCATCTTGGACGGTAATGGCAAAGAGATCAATAACCTTAATGGCTTACTGGAGCGTGACATCACCAAAGCAGCTAAAGACTCCGATTACTCCATAAAAACCATATCATTATCGGCAATGGATACCATTACTTTTAATGATCATTGGTCGCTGTTTTTAGGTATACGAGCCGACCGCTTTGATTACGATAACTCGGTACTGAGCTATGGCGCGACTGTTCCAACTAAATTCTCTTATTCCGACACCCTGTGGAATGGACATATTGGCACTGTTTACAATATCAATAAGCAAGGCAATGTTTACCTAACCTATAGTACCTCTAGCAATATTAACGGTGGAGAATCTGATCTAGGCGGTAATTGTGGTTATGGCGGGCTTTGTGGAAGTGACAACCTGCAAGTTGAAAACAGCAAACCAGAAAAAACAAAAAGTGTTGAACTGGGCACAAAATGGAACGTTTTAAATAACAAGCTCTTGTTAACTGCCGCTATTTTCCGAACTGTAAAAGATGATGTAATGGAAAGTGTTGGCGACGCATACTCTTCTATAGGCACCTTAAACACAGGTAAAAACCAAGTAGAAGGCATTGAGGTTTCCGCCGTAGGTAATATTACCAAGGCATTAAGTGTGCAGTTTGGCGCAACCATGATGGAGTCTGAAATTTTAAAATCTTCTGCCATAGGCCGAGGTGGCGACCTTGTCGATTATAAGAACAAGCCCTTGAGTAACTTTGCAGATGATAGCGTTTACTTGCAGTTGCGTTACCAAGCAACACCTAAGTTTGCCTTTGGTAGTATTGCAACGTATTCCAGTAATATGTTTGTTGGGCAACCCGATAGTCCAGCTGATGATTATGAAATACCGAGCTATACTGTGTATGACATTTTTGCCAGTTATGACATTAACAAAAAACTTAAAGCAAGCTTGAACATAAGCAATATTACAGACGAAGACTACTATTTAGCCGGTTATCGAAATGGTGGCTTCACCTATATTGGCGATGCTCGTAATGCCCAACTCACCTTAGCGTATGAGTTTTAGACATAACAATTAAAGCGTAATAATTTGGTTGCTGGGGCCTAAGGCAACTTAGGCCCCAAGTATTATATTTTGACCACCAACGGCTAGGCGCCCCATGAAAGAAAAACCAACCCGACAAGAAAAACTGACACAAATACCGCCTGATATTGCAGCCGTTAATGATTATGAAAAGCTAGCAAAGCACTTTATATCTCACCCACATTTTGAATATATTGCCGGTGGGTCGGCTAACGAAATTACCTTAAAAAACAATCAAAAAGCATTTGACGATATCGGCCTTTATAACCGAGTTTTACAAGATGTATCTCAAGGTTCAACCGAATTAACGCTATTTGGCGAGCAGTATCGCCACCCTATTTTCTTAGCGCCGGTGGCACATCAACAATTAGCTCACCCAGATGGAGAACTTGCCAGCGCAGCAGCTGCCGAGGCAATGGAAGCCGGTTTTATAGCCAGCACGCTTTCATCTACCACACTAGAGCAAATTGCCAACACAACGCATTATAGAAAGTGGTTTCAACTGTATTTTCAAGACACTAAAGAGTTCACCCTCTCGCTAATTAAGCGCGCAGAAAAAGCCGGCTATAGTGCCCTTGTTGTTACCCTTGATGTACCGATCAATGGCTTAAGAAACCGCGCACAACGGGCAAATTTCACGTTGCCGCAAGATGTCCGCGAAGCAAACCTTGAGGGCAAACCCTCCCCTACACAACGACAATTAAACCGCACACAAAGTATTATTTTCCAAGGCATAATGAAAGATGCACCCACTTGGCAAGACTTACAGTGGTTACAACAACAAACCGACCTACCCATTATTATCAAAGGTATTTTGCACCCGGCTGATGCAGCGTGTGTAAAAGAAATGGGATTTGCAGGGCTTGTTGTTTCTAATCATGGCGGCAGAGCGCTTGATGGTGTCCCCGCTAGCATCACCGCCCTACCCTCTATTCGCCATCGTGTTGGCGCAGAGTTTCCTGTTTTGCTAGACAGTGGTGTGCGCCGTGGAGCAGATATTTTTAAAGCCATTGCATACGGCGCAAATGCCGTACTGATTGGTCGCCCACAAATGTATGCCTTAGCAGTTGCTGGGGCCTTAGGGGTTGCCCATATGTTACGCTTGTTAAGAGAAGAACTAGAAGTAACAATGGCCTTAACTGGCTGTTCAACTCTGCAAGAAATTAATACAGAGTGCACCTTTACCCAGCCTTAATAACGTTTACAACATACAGTTTTATGCTACTTCCTATCAATAATGTACTAGATAAAAAAACCGTTGAACAGTTTCGCACAGCCCTAGATAAAACAACCTGGGAAGATGGCAAAATAACCGCCGGAGGCCAAGCAAAACAAGTTAAGGTTAACCAGCAAATTCAAGATCAGTCAGACCTTGCTATTGAATTAGGCAATCATATTTTAAAAGTCTTAGGGCGACACCCGCAGTTTTTATCCGCCGCGTTACCCAAAAAAATATTCCCACCCAAATTTAATCGTTATAACAACGCCGACCATTATGGGCCCCATGTTGATAACGCCATTATGCACCTGCCCGACCACCAAATAATGCGCACAGACCTTTCTTGCACCTTATTCCTATCTGACCCCAAAGAGTATGACGGTGGTGAACTGGTTATTGAAACAACTTATGGTGCTCAACAAGTAAAACTAGCCGCTGGAGATTTAATTTTATACCCATCAACTAGCTTACATCAGGTTCTAAAGGTTACTAAAGGAGCGAGAGTTTGTTCCTTTTTCTGGTTAGAGAGCATGATACGCGACAACCAGCAACGAGAAATGTTGTACACCCTCGACCAAAGCATTCAAACACTAACCATAGAAAGAGGAGCCGACGACAACGAAGTACGCCACTTAACCGGCATCTATCACAACCTTATCCGCCTATGGGCAAGCAGCTAGCCTTCATTAGCGACAAAACGATCACCTGTACTTGTTATACATACCCATTTCTTCTACTCAATTCAATGCTTAGCTACGCAGGCTAACTAAACCCCCAACTGATCTTCATTCAACGGCCTAAAAACTGCGTAACCTTAGGCGATAAAAATAGTTGTGTTATATTCAGCTATAACAACTCACTATATTACTAGACAACAACCTATTTACGTTTAGCTGCCAATATAAAAATACATGGAAGTATTAGCCACTTATCTCTACTTGATAAGTGGAACTTTGCTTCCGCTTATTAACAGTGTTAAGTAACAAGGAAGAGGTATGAGTAAGAATGTAACAGACAGAGTTATTCTCAAAGAGGTGTACAAAATATACTATTCAGATTTTTGTAACTTTGACAAAGAGAAACCATCTCGTGATACAAAAATATATGTGCCGATTGACTGCGAGTTGATTGCGAGAAATTTAAATTTAGACCCAGAAATTGTCTTTGGTCGTCTTTACTATCACCTAAACCAAAAACATGGGTACAAACAAGAGGATGGGACTCTGATTGCTTTATTTGCGAAACAAATAGGTTCTGATCGCCATGTCGTACAATTCCCTCTACTATCAGCAGTATTGGCAGAGCATGAACAATCTTATTTACGCTTTACCATTCCCCTTTTTTTGTCAATTATTGCGTTAATTTTTTCAATTGCTGCATATTTTAATACTTAACAAAAATATCAAGCACGACGCGCAAAATGTGCGCGCGTCTTATATAAAACGCTAGCCAAATTAAAGCAAAAACATGAAATTTCAAGGTAAAGTTTTAAACTGGAATGATGAGAAGGGTTTTGGTTTTGTCGAGCCAAATGGTGGAGGAAAACGCGCTTTCGTGCATATTAAAGCCTTTAAACCTCGCTCACGTCGGCCCGTTAATGGCGAAGTGATTGTGTACGAATTAGTTCAGGACAATAATAACCGTTATAAAGCTGAAAACATTCAATTTGCTCGTGATGCTAGACACGTAAAGAAAAGAAGCCAAGCAAAAAAAGGCAGTCATTTTGGTGAGATCTTTATAGCGTTTTTTTGCGCTGTGCTATTAACCTCAACTTATTTTGGCAAGCTACCCCTAATTATCACCAGCATTTATATTGTGATGAGCCTTATTACTTTTGCCACATACGCAATTGATAAATCTGCAGCTCAAAAAAACCATTGGAGAATAAAAGAAAGCACGCTGCATCTACTTTCACTAATTGGAGGCTGGCCGGGTGCTTTTTTTGCTCAAAAGAAATTGCGCCACAAGTCGAACAAAAAAGAGTTTAAACGTGTTTATTGGGTCACTATTATTTTGAATTTAAGTGGTTTTTTTTGGATCCATACGGAGAAAGGAATAAACTTCATCAACAATGTGATTCATCCACTATTTAATGGCTAATAAGGGACTCAATAGGACAACAAGGCGCAACATAATTAGGGGATAAAAAGCTTGGGTTTCAATATGTTGGAAGTATTGTCTGCTGCTGCTTTTTAACAGGGAAAAATAGGCTGCCGTTCCCCAATAACCAAAACCGATTGATAACTTAAGAGGCGTAATGATTACCATGAAAAAACTAATCTCATTAACGGAAGCCGAATCTCGTTTGAAAAATGGCGAAATAAAAGACTGGGGTTTAAAAGAAGGCAAGCTTTACCGAGAGTGTACGTTTCCTAATTTTGCACTGGCTTTTGGTTTTATGGCCTCTGCCGCAATAACAGCTGAAGCAATGAACCACCACCCTGAATGGTTTAACGTTTATAACAAAGTTAATATCAGCCTAACGACCCATGATGTTGGCGGTTTAAGCGAACTGGATTTTGAGCTAGCGGGAAAGATGAATAAACTACTCACTAATCTATAAAAACACTCCAAACTGTTGCTGAAGCAGGCGGTAAACAAAAACCTAAATAAATAGGGAAAATACACGGTGAAAGAAATTACCCGAATTAATCATATTGGGTTACGAGTTAAAAACCTGAACGCCTCTAGACAGTTCTACCAGCAACTAGGGTTTGAATTTATCGCTGGCCCTATCGGGCCGGAACCTGTTGCCATTATGGAGCACCCATCTGGTATTAATATAAACTTTATTCTCAACGCAGATTCTGATTGCACAGAAAATGTACTGATGGATATTGCCGCAAAAAATACGGGTTATACTCATGTTGCATTAGAGGTAACGAATATCGAATCTGCACGAAAGACTATAAAAGCACTGGGCATTACCATTACTGAAGAAGTTGAGTTTGAAGACGCACAGTTCTTTTTTATTAGAGACCCTGATAAAAATGTTATTGAGTTTCATCAACCGTCAAACCGTTAACAAATCGCTATTTTGAACAGTTATCAGCTGGGCTAAAATCAAGCTAAAAATGCGACAGAACAATACAGTAGCCACTACCAAAAGGCACCAACAAAGGAACAAATACCATGCAAGATATACATTGCCCTGAATGTAAAAAAGCATTCAAAATTGATGAAGCTGGGTACGCGGATATCGTGAAGCAGGTTCGTGATAGCGAATTTACACAGCAGCTAAATGAGCGCTTAGACATTGCTGAAAAAGAAAAAATTAATGCCGTCGAGCTGGCTAAACAACAAGCAACGAACGATGCGCAAAAAAATTCAGCTGCCAAAGATGCAGAAATACAAGACCTGAAAGCAAGGTTAGAGGCAGGTGATACGTCAAAGCAGCTGGCTGTTTCTGAGGCGGTTAAAGCAGTAGAAAAGGAACGCGATGATTTAGCCAATAGATTAAGGCAAGCCGAGCTAGAAAAAAAAGCCGCGTCTGAGCTGGCAGAGGCAAATCACTCCAATCAGCTACAAAAAACATCTGCGGAGAAAGACAAAGAGATTCAACACCTTAAAGCCGTACTTAGCGCGAAAGAAAGTGAAAAAACAATGTCAGAAATATCCTTAAAGGATAAATACGAAACACGTATTAATGACCTTGAAGACACGATTGAACGCCTTAAAGACATGAAAGCGCGCCTGTCTACCAAAATGGTTGGCGAAACGCTTGAACAACATTGTGAAACAGAGTTTAACCGTATCCGGCCGACTGCTTTCCCAAAATCTTATTTTGAAAAAGACAATGATGCTCGCACTGGCAGCAAAGGCGACTACATTTTCCGCGATAAAGATGAAAATGACATTGAAACTGTCTCCATCATGTTTGAGATGAAGAATGAAAGTGACGAAACGGCAACTAAGAAAAAGAACGAAGATTTTCTCAAAGAACTCGATAAAGACAGACATGAAAAAAATTGTGAGTACGCTGTTCTTGTGTCGCTTTTAGAACCCGATAGTGAACTGTATAACTCGGGCATTGTTGATGTCTCACATCGCTACAAAAAAATGTACGTAATTAGGCCGCAGTTCTTTATTCCGATAATAACGTTGCTACGCAATGCGGCTCAAAATTCACTTAAATACAAACAAGAACTGGCCATTGTAAAAGCCCAAAATGTTGATATTACTCATTTTGAAGAAGAACTTGATGCATTTAAAACAGGCTTTGCGCGAAATTACGATTTAGCATCTAAAAAGTTTAAAACCGCCATTACCGAAATTGATAAAACAATCGACCACCTTCAGAAAACTAAGGATGCCCTTCTTGGCTCAGAAAACAACCTGCGCTTAGCCAACAACAAAGCAGACGACCTAACCGTTAAAAAGTTAACAAAAAAGAATCCCACAATGGCCGCTAAGTTTGAAGCGCTTAGGAAGGATTAGCCAACATGGCCCGCATTATATCGTTTCGTTTAGATGCACGCTGTAGTATGGTCAACTCAGTTCAAACGTGATCAGTCACACACTAAAAATTGGAGAGTTAATATGTTCAGGAAAATTGTCGCCGTAGCCCTTTTTGTTTCGTTTATCGCCATGTCCACCTCGGGGCTTTTGATGTTTGTTATTGAGAAGCCATCTTTTACAATTCAAATGCATCCGGTGCATAAACTGTTTGGCCTAATCATGATACTAGCGGTTCTAGCGCACCTAAGTTTCAATTTTAAATCGATCCTCCATTACATCAAAAATAAATCAGTAGCCGTGTTTGGCGGCCTAATGATTATTTTATTAATCGGGTTATATGGCGTAGTTATTTATAACGAAGTGCCACCAGAAATCGCAATACCTATGGACGAGTTGGCCGCCGAAGCCGAGTCACACGAGTGATTAAGTAGCCTCACAGGTCGCTGCGCTAACACAGTAATGAAAAAGACCCTGCAAAAACCTAAAAGCGTGAACTGAACAACTCACAGCTCGCGCCTTTTATTTACTCTAGGAGAAACGCAATGCAACAAAAACTACCCACATTATTAGTTTTATTCCTTTTTTTGCCCAGTATTGCCTTCGCTCATACGGGCATTGATCAAACAGCGGGGTTTCTACACGGATTAGCGCACCCCATCGGCGGGGCAGATCATCTATTGGCTATGCTAGCAGTGGGAATTTGGGCTACCCAAATAGGCGGCCAAGCCTTATGGCGTGTTACTGGCACCTTTGTCGCTGTTATGCTTTTAGGCGGCTTGCTGGGGCTTACAAATATTCCACTACCATTTGTTGAAGAAGGCATTTTGCTTTCTATTTTGGTTTTAGGCATCTTAATTACGGGCGCCTTTAAACTCCCACTGATGTATAGCTGCTTAGTGGTTGGCGTATTTGCTATTTTTCATGGCTATGCCCATGGTTCAGAAATGCCCACCTCAATGAGCGCTGTATCGTATGCGCTTGGTTTTGCGTTGGCTACCGCCGTACTGCATTCAAGCGGCATAGCCTTAGCCGTACTGATGAAAAAAACAAAGGCACAATTCTTTAGCCGGTTTGCTGGCGGCACAATAGCGCTTTGCGGGGTGTATTTAGCCAGCCAAGCAACTTTCTATTGAAACCACGCTTATAAGCTCTGCCGAATGATGGTGGGAGTTCAGTCTCAGCTGTTAAGTTTAGAATCAAAATAAGGATGTAAAGGAATGGATCCAATATCAGTAATTTTCGCATCGTACCTTGAACTAGTTTCATTTAATGTTACCAATAAAATGACCGACTTATTAGGTACAGAAATCCAAAGCGTTGTTGTAGAACACCAAAATATTCAAGTCCCTTATTCATATCAATTATGGCGTATTGTGCCTAAATCCGTATGTAACACATACAACCTGAACATCGAGGAATTTTCTAGATGCACATTGGCAGCTAAATCACTATTTAATGAAACTTGCTTACATTTACAAAAAGGCAAAAAAGAACATTGGAAATATACAAAAATGAAGAATATGTATTGCAATGCTTCCATGACATTTAAACCAACAATAGCTAATATACGAGAGGCCACTGTAAAAACCCCTCTCCAACTAGCTAGAACTGAATGCAATATTGCTACTGCAGAGTTAATGGGAAATCATAATTCTAAAACCCAAAAGAAAAAAGAAAGCTCCTGCGCTAAGTACCATCATCTTAAACAACAATCAAAAAATCACTAAATGGGCAAGGCTGGTTTCTTTATCGCGTAATCTTATATAAAAAATCTTTGAATGGCTTCTATTACAAAGGTATGAGCGCCGATCATAGGTATTATGAAAGCCCATTTTTTAATTTAAACTAAATACTTACTTGAGCCACCTCACCAAGCATAACAAACCATTACTAAACGCGTAAAACTGCGTAACGTCAGCCTTAAAAAGTTATGCTATATTCAACTGTGATAAAAAAATATATTACTAGCCAACAAGCTGCCCATTTTTGGCTCTTAATATGAATGTACTTGGAAGTACTATCCACCTATCTCCATTTTAATACGTGGAACAATACTTCCGCTTATTAACACTGTTATACGGGCAATCATGGGCGATAAAAAGTTCTGTATCTACTATCATCATCACCAGTGCAAGAAGTAAGGTTGAAGGGAAAAACGGACAAATAATGACCAAGAAGCAGGAATACATAACAACTATCATCACTCTACTTACACGCATTCCACCTTTGGTTGAAGCAAGTAACAAGTTGAATCTAACAGATGTGAATAATTTTTCTGAGGATTTCTATGAACAAATATTAAATCTTGTTTATGGCTACAACTTAAAGAACGCAAACCAGTTTGACCCAAATGCCGCAGCCATAGACCTTAGAGACTTAAACAACAAAATATCTGTTCAGGTAACGTCAACCTCATCGTTAAAGAAAACAAAAACGACGGTGGATAAATTTATTGAACATAAGCTGTTCGAAAAATACGACCGCTTGATTATTTTAAACATTGCCAAAAAGAGCAAACACAAAGACAAGAATATAGGCAATGATCAGTTTTCAATCAACACCGAAAACGATATTTGGGATGTAAATGATATCCTAAAGGATATTAAATATCTCACTGATATTGAAAAAATAAAAGCTATCCGTGACTTTTTGATAAAGGAGTTACAGGATCAGCCTGACTCAACCTTGCCAAACGAAGTTAATACCATTTTGGCAATGATTGAAATGCTAAGTAACGAAAAGCATCCAGACGCAGGAAATGGCTTCATTGAAGACCCCGACCCTGACAACAAAATTCATAGACGTTTCGCTGACCACGCCACATATTTAACCAACCGATACTACGATCTATATATTGAATACGGAAAGGTACTTGACGCCATAAACGAAGAAAGTGACATAGGATCACAAGCACTACGCCGTGCGGGAACATATTTAAAAGGCTATAGCGACGATATTTTAACGAAATCTGATGGTAACCCAAAAGCTGCTTTAGATGAATTAGTGGAATCGTTTAAAAACCACCTATCGAATCTAGGATTCTCATTTGATGCATGCGCAGCTGAATTCTACATTGTGGACCAACTTATAAAATGCAATGTCTTTCCTAACAGGAAGGTGAACAATGGCTAACTTAGTTTCAAAAAATGAAAATTTAGAAAAGTCGGCTCCTGTCATTGGTGCAGAAATTTTGAAACTGCTTAATGCCTCTGAAAGTCGAACGATCAGCATTTTTGATGCCGCACGTTCTCTTAGAAAAAGCAACAAAATTGGAGCCAAAAGCCTTTATTACGGAATATTATTTCTGTATACATTAGACATTATTGAATTTGACGAACCGTATATAATCTCAAATGCTAACGATTAGAAGACTATACAGCGAACCAAGCCTTTTTGAACCGATTGATTTTTTCAATGGGGTCAATCTTATACTTGGCGAGACAACTGACAAATCCGTTAAAACTAACGGAGTTGGAAAGTCTCTGTGCGTTGAATTTATCAACTATGCACTTCTTAAAGATCACGGTAAAAGCCGGGTATCGAAGATACCAAAAAATGATTTACCTGAAGATTTCGAGATTTGCTTAGACTTCGAGATTGACGATAAGAAAATTACTATTCGAAGGAATGTATTCAAAGAAGACTTTCCGCAACTTTACGTCAACGGCAAGCTCAAGCCAGTAGCAACTAAAAGTCAGGTTTTAGAGTATTTAACATCTTTAACTTTCGGATCAATTAGCACAAATGAATCTCCATCATTTCGATCTATTCTTGGCCCCCTAATTAGAGATGAAAAATCAGAATTCAAATCTATCATCAAGTGCTTTGATACAGATAAACGCATACCGCCAGACTATGAGCCGCACCTTTACTTACTAGGGATTAATCCAGCTTCCTATAATCAAGCAAAACAACTAAACAGAGATTTAGAAAAGATAAGAGCAGCCAAATCCAAAGTAAAGGAAAACGTTGAGGCATTAACCGGTAAAAATATTTCAGAGGCAAAAGCAGACCTAAATGATTTGAAAAATCAAGTTGAAAAGACTCAAAAGGATATTGATAGACTTGAAAATACAGAAGGCTACGACATAGTAAAATCTGAAATTATCGCGCTTGAAGATGAAATTGAAGATAAACGTGCGCGTCAAGAAGTTCTAAAATCCGAAATTTCAAAAATACAGTTATTCAAAGGCGATAACTACATAGATGAAGATGAAGTTGCGGATCTATACAATCAATTTAAGGATGGGCTAGGTGACCTAATCAAAAAAGAGTTGTCAGAAGTTAGCGCATTCAAAAAGAAAATTGATGATTTTCAACGCTCACTTATAAATGAAAGAAAAGAAAACGTCACCAAAGAAATCGGCGCACTAGACCAAGAACTGAAGGCACTAGATAATCGCTACAAAGAAAAAGTGACACTATTAGACCAAGAAGGGCTTCTAAAAAGTCTAAAGAAAACAATTGCTATACACCAAAGAAAAATGGAAGACTATTCATCTTTGAACTCTTTCCTTGAAGCATTCAGCAATCACGAACAGGAAAGAAAAGACAAAGATATTGAGAGAAAAAACCAAATTCATTTACTAGATACATATGTTATTGAAGCCAAAGATTCAGTGGAATCTATAGAGTCTTTAATTTTAGAAATGCATGAATATGTCTATGGAAATCAACAATGCTCGTTTGATATAGGGGTCAAAGATAATAAAGAGATCGTAAAATTTGACTTAAGAATTTATGATGATGGAAGCCACAGTATCGATAGAGAAAAGGTGTTTTTTTATGACTATGCACTTTTGACATCACAGAGTACTGAAGACCGACATCCCGGTTTACTAATTCATGACAACATATTCGAAGTTGATCGAGACACCCTCATAAAGAACCTTGATTACATCAACTCTACACTAGGAAGTCTAGCCAATAAGCAATATATATTAACCTTAAACAAGGACATGTTGTCGCCGGAGGATTTGCTAATATTGAAGCTCAAGATAAGCAATCACGTTCGTGCAACTTTTACAAAGAACAAGAGATTCCTAAATATTCATTATCAAGAATCATCATGACTTTTTTGGGAGTTCTGTGACAGGTCACGTATAACAAGCGCAAGCAGTCGGAAAAATTACTCGCTCCGCTTCAAATTTTCCGCTGTTCCGAGCGTTAGGTGTTCAAATGCTCGCAACTAACCCCCCTTAAATTCACTTGGCATGGAGAAATGAAATGGAAAAAATATTTTTAACTGGAGTTTTGTCTATTTTTATCTTTAGTTTTTCTTCTAGCATTTACGCTGATAAATATGTCAAAGGTTATACGAAATCAAATGGCACATATGTTCAAGGGTATTATCGTAGCAGTCCAGATGCCGTAAGATCTAACAATATAAACTCTCAAAGTAATGGTGGAAGCCAAAGAGACGAATACAGCTCTGGGTTAGGTGCAACAAACAAGAAAAATTCGTCGTATAACTATCGTGATAACGACAATGACGGCATTTCAAATCGCTATGATAAAACACCAAATGCTAAATGTTCAGGGTATTACTGCAATTAAAATCACCTAACAAAGTGTCAAGTCGACGCGCGAAAAAATGCGCGAGTCTTATATAAACGTTAAATGTCACAACTTGAATTAGAAATCAGCTGAATATCAGCTATGTAAAGACTTAGGAGTTTGGATTACGGCAAGTGTAGAAGTTGATGTGTCGCTCGGAATAGAACTATCGACTGCTCCATTGGTAACTTTGGTACAGGAGGAAGCAGAAATGAAGAGAAATAGTAATAACAATATTATGAAAAACGTAAAAGGTGGAATCGTGGCGTTACTGGGGTACCTGGTTGGTAGATTCTATTTCGAGCGGGGCACAGGCTTAGATACAAACTGTAGTTCACCTAGGAGCGCGCCATGGGGGTTCGATTCCCCCGCGCCCCACCATTTAACAAGACCATTAAATTCGCTCCCTGCGGTCGCCGGACGCTCACAAGTTCGTGCCGTTTATGGCAGCGTTCTGTGCAATAGAGAGTGCGAATGAAGATTGAAATTTCAGGCCCTTTTTTTAAATGTGAAGAAGATGAAAATATCTTTTTTTCACGCCTATACTCTTTGCCTGGTTATGATATCGTTGTTGGTAAAGGATCATATTTATACTTAACGCTAAAACATGATTCTAAAAATCAAGCTCTTAATCAGGTTCAAGAAATTTGTGATTTCTGGAACACCACATACAAAGTGTTAGATTAGCAGAGCCATAATTCACATTACTGCCAGCCTGTGTACTTGGTCTCAAACACTCACGCAGATTAAGTCTACAATAATTAGTAGAAAGTAATTAAAAATTCATCATGATAGCTCGTTTAGGGTATTTTGGTTTCAACTAAGTTCGGTGGGAAATCAAACTTTAAGGGCAATAATCACATAACAAGGCCAGCCAGCCTCGCCTATGCAAAGATACGCATGGGTTGGACTTCGTTTCATCCGGCCACTGCTGGCGGCATTATGTAACAAATCAAAGGTAGGAAAATGGACTTCACACCAATCATTAATCAAGCGCTCAGTATGCTCTGGTACTTAATCCCCATCGCAATATTTACATCGGTAATAAAAACACCTTGGTTTAAAGGCGTTGCTGGTGAGTTTATAGTCAATGTTGGGGCCAAAATTTTTCTTAATAAAGAGGAATATCATCTTATTAAGAATGTCACTTTGCCAACCGAAGATGGCAGTACGCAAATTGACCATATAATCGTGTCAAAATTTGGTGTCTTCGTTGTTGAAACTAAAAACATGAAAGGTTGGATTTTTGGCAGCCCTAATCAAAAAACATGGACTCAAAAAATCTATAAGCATTCAAACAAATTTCAAAACCCCCTACACCAAAACTACAAACACAGCAAAACCCTGCAATCCTTATTAGGGTTAACTGACACCCAGTTATTCTCAGTTATTGTTTTCGTTGGCGACAGTACATTTAAAACAGATATGCCAGAAAGTGTAACCTATGGCCAAGGTTATATACGCTTCATAAAATCAAAAAAGATACCTGTTTTATCCGATAGCGAAGTGAAAGATGTAACTGAAAAAATAAAAGCAGGTCGGCTAACACCTTCATTTAAAACAAACAGAGAACATGTGAAGCATGTTCAATCAATTGTAGCTGAAAAAGAAAAAGCTCAACATTGCCCCAAATGTGGTGGTGATATGATTTTACGAGAAGTAAAAAAAGGGCAAAAAATGGGTAATAAATTTTGGGGTTGTTCTAAGTTTCCAAAATGTAGGGGCGTTATAAATGTTACCTAACAGGAACGACTTGGAAGACTGCTAGAAAGAAAGCCAACCTATTTCAATGCCGAGCACACGATTCACCTCATACGTTTGGTAGAAGACATAGAGCGGCAGGTATTAGTTTGCAAGACCGCGAGGATTTATTAGGTTATAAATCACATCGTATTACGGCACATTACTTAAAGGCTGAAATTGATAACTTAATAGCAGCGGTTGAGAAGATTGTTCCAGATCGTAAACAAAACCGTATTTTACGTGTGGCATAAGTCGCGTAAAAGTCGCGTAATTTGAAATGAGAGGGCTTGAAATGGTGGTCATGGGTGGACTTGAACCACCGACCCCGGCATTATGAATGCCGTGCTCTAACCAGCTGAGCTACATGACCATACTTTGAAGGCTGTGAATTTTCGTAGTTTCGGCTTATTTTGTCAAGCCAAACAGGCAGATACCTGCGAAGTTTTACACATTAAACCTAAAGTGCGTTACATCTCCGTCTTGCATAATGTAATCTTTACCTTGAACACCCAATTTACCCGCCTCTTTTGCGCCCTGCTCGCCATTGTATTGAACAAAATCTTCGTAGGCGGTAATTTCTGCACGGATAAAGCCTTTTTCAAAATCGGTATGAATAACACCCGCAGCTTGTGGCGCAGTTGCACCTTGTTTAATGGTCCATGCTCTTACTTCTTTCACTCCGGCAGTGAAGTATGTTTGCAAGCCCAACAAGTGATAACCCGCTCTGATTACTCGGTTTAGTCCTGGCTCTTCTAGGCCCATCTCTTCTAAAAATTCTGCACGCTCATCTTCATCTAACTGAATAATTTCAGCTTCCATGGCTGCACAAACGGCAACAATTTCGGCGCCTTGTTTTTGCGCTAATGCTGTCACAGCATCCAAATGCGGATTATTCACAAACCCATCTTCTTGAACGTTGGCTATATATAGCATGGGTTTTAATGTCAGCAATTGCAGGTCTGAAAATGACTTTAACTCGTCTTCACTTAAACCTAATGTTCTTAAAGTAATATCTGAATCCAAATGCGCCAGCGCTTGCTCAATTAAGGCCTTACGTTTTAATTCATCTTTGTTGCCAGACTTCGATGCCTTGGTTGCTTTGGTCAACGCTTTGTCTAACGATGCCATATCTGCTAAGGCTAATTCAGTTTGTATCACTTCAATATCGGCTAAAGGATCAATTTTTCCTGCCACATGAATCACGTCATCGTCTTCAAAACAACGCACTACATGTGCTATAGCATCTGATTCACGAATATTGGCTAAAAACTGATTCCCCAAACCTTCCCCTTTAGAGGCACCTGCAACGAGGCCAGCAATATCCACAAACTCGAATGTTGTCGGTATTACCCGCTCTGGCTTGACGATTTGTGCCAGTTTATCCAAGCGCAAATCAGGCACAGGCACGATACCCGTGTTTGGCTCAATCGTACAAAATGGATAGTTTTCTGCTGCAATGGTTGCTTTCGTCAACGCATTAAAAAGTGTTGATTTACCAACATTTGGTAAGCCAACAATTCCACAATTTAAAGCCATAAGGTCATCTCTTTGAAGTTCTATACAGGCCGCTATTATACGTTAAGCGCCTACAGACTGAAAAACAATCTAAGTGATAATGGCACACACGCCTCTAGTCGCGTAAAATCCCTCTCTTATATTTATTAAATCGACAGGTAAACTCATGAAAAATTACAAAATTGCCATTATGGCGGGTGACGGTATTGGCCCAGAAATTATGCAAGAAGCCGTTAAGGTTTTAAAACTCGTTGAAGAACGCAATGATGTAACATTTGAATTAATGCCCGCTTTATTTGGTGCTTGTGGATATTTTGAAAAAGGTGATGCTTTCCCACAAGAAACCAAAGACATTTGCGATCAAGCCGATGCCATTATTAAAGGCCCTATCGGTTTAAGCCACGAAGAATCAAAAAAAATTCCTATCGACAAACAGCCTGAACGTGGTGCATTGTTACCTATGCGTCGTCGCTACAAAACTTACGCCAATTACCGCCCCGTTTCTCTTCCACAAAGTTTGGCTCACTTTTCTCCGCTAAAACCTGAAATTATTGGTGATGGCATTGACCTCATCATGGTTCGCGAACTGGTCGGCGGCTTATATTTTGGTAACAAGGAAGTTGGCGTTAATGATGACGGTTTACGTTATGTTAAAGAAACGTTGGAGTACGACGAAAACCAAATTCGCCAAATTATGCACCACGCATTCAAATTAGCCAGTGGTCGTAAAAAAGTACTTCACAATATACATAAAAGTAATGTTCTTAAATCATCCGTTTTATGGAATGAGGTGATGGAAGAAGTTGCTACAGAGTACCCAGATGTTAAGGTCATCAATATTTTAGTTGATGCTGCCGCAACTTTGCTTTGCTTAAACCCAACGCAGTTTGATGTGATGGTAATGGAAAACATGTTTGGCGACATTTTAAGTGATCAAGGTGGTGGTATTCTTGGTTCATTAGGCCTAATGCCTTCTGCTTGCCTAGGAGACGAGAAAGCTTACTACGAACCTTCTCATGGTTCTGCGCCGGATATTGCTGGTAAAAACATTGCCAACCCGTATTCTATGATTGGCTCTGTTGCTATGATGCTTGAATATAGTTTTGGCATGGTAGAAGAAGCGAAAAATGTTTGGGCTGCTATGCAAGGCGTTTTTGCTGATGGTTTCTCAACGGCAGACTTATCTAAGCCAGGTAGTGGCGTTAAGATGATTAGCACAGATGCATTCGGTGACAAAGTGGTTGAAAAACTCAAGGCTATGCCAACGGTTTAAATCTTATTTAACACCCAATAAAAAAGGCTTACAGATGTAAGCCTTTTTTATTGCTCGATTATTAATCGTTTACGATTTTTCGTGCAACTGAATATTAATCATTCGAAGCGCCGCAAGAATCGAGGCAAACACTTGGTTAGAATGTACACCCCTTGTTTTACGCATTTTTCGTTCATTCGCCCACGTAATAACACACTCTGTTAGTGCGTTAGTATGCCCGCCCTTAGGTATCCTTACTTCGTAATCTTCTAGCTCTGGCAATACCGCATCGTATTCAACCAATAGCTTATTAATGGCATCAATAAAAGCATCAAAACCACCATTGCCTGTGCCACTTGATTGATATTCAGCACCTTTTATATTCACAGCGATATCGGCAATAGACGATTGATCTAAACGACTGGTAATAGAACAGTCGAGCAAACGGATATGCTTGTAGCTTTCACTCTCTAATACATCGGCAATAATAAAAGGAAGGTCTTCAGTGGTGATCGTCTGTTTTGAATCCCCCAAACGAACAATACGTTCAAGCACTTTCTTTTGGTTTTCTTCCGACAGCTCAATACCCAAACGCTCAAGGTTCTTACTGAGTGATGCTTTACCGCTCATTTTACCTAAGGCATAGCTGCGTATTCTAGAAAAGCGCTCAGGGCTTAGCTTGCTTTCATACAAACCGCCTTTCTTATCGCCATCAGCATGAATACCGGCGGTTTGTGTAAACACATCATCACCAATAATAGGCGCATTAGCCGCTACCCACTTGCCTGAAAAGTTTTCAACCATATTGCTTAAACGCACGATGTTACTTTCATCAATGGACAACTCCATGCCCATTTTATCGCGCAAAACAACGGAAACTTCTGACACAGATGCATTGCCTGCACGTTCACCCAAGCAATTTACTGTGCAATGTATGGCGCTTACACCTGCTTCTACGGCGGCCATAATATTAGCTGTGCCTAGGCCGTAATCATTGTGCGGGTGGAAATCGAATTGTACGTCAGGAAATCGTGTACACATATCTGTTAACGCTGTTCGCACCTCATCAGGTGACATAACACCTAGCGTGTCAGGCAACATAAAATGATCAATACCTGCATCTTTTATGGCCTCCATAAATGCAAACACATACTCCGGACTGTCTGCATAGCCGTTTGACCAGTCTTCTAGGTACACATTAACTTTTAAGCCTTGCTGCAAGGCATAATTAACCGTATTAAGCACTTGTTCAACGTGCTCGTCTAAGGTTTTACCTAACTGCTCTCGGCAATGCTTTTCGCTACCCTTCGTAAGAAGGTTGATCACCTTACCATTGGCATTAACAATCCAATCGACACTACGCTTATGGTCGGCAAAACCCAAGACTTCTACTTTTCCATCAAAGCCTTCAGCTTGCGCCCACTCATTAATATTACGAACTGCTTCTTGCTCGCCCTCGGACACACCAGCAGACGCAACTTCGATGCGGTCTACCCGCAGCGACTCTAATAACGCCTTCGCAATGCTTACTTTTTCAGCAGGCGAAAAGGACACCCCCTGCGTTTGCTCACCATCACGCAAGGTGGTGTCCATAATTTGAATATACCGAGAGCTCATTTTTCCGCTTAACTTAACCGCTTATTAGCTTTTACGCCCAAAGCCAAGGAAGACGCTGCTTATGCTGTTCTTCAAAGGCGCTGATTTTATCTACATGCTTAAGTGTTAGCCCAATATCATCCAAGCCACTTAACATGTTTTCTTTACGAAACGGATCAATCTCAAACGAGAACCCATTGCCACCCGGTGTTGTAACGGTTTGATTTTCTAAATCTACAGTAAAGCTAATCCCTTCGTTTGCGCTAATTTCTGCCATTAACGCATCTAATTGATCAGGCTGTACAACAATCGCTAAGATGCCGTTTTTGAAACAGTTATTGTAAAAAATATCAGCATAGCTTGTTGAGATAATGGTATTAAAACCATAATCTGCAATCGCCCATGGCGCATGTTCACGTGACGAACCACAACCAAAGTTATCGCCTGTTACTAGTATCTTTGCCCCTTCAAACTCAGGCTTATTGAGCTCAAATTCTGGGTTAGGTGTTACACCATCATTCAAATAACGCCAATCATGAAATAGATGTACGCCAAATCCGCTACGCTCTACTTTTTTTAGAAACTGCTTTGGAATAATTTGATCGGTATCAACATTATTACGGTTCATTAATGCCGCAACGCTTTCGTGTTTTGTATATTTTTCCATAGCCTTAACCTAATTTACTGATATCGACAAAGTGACCGGCGGCCGCTGCGGCCGCTGCCATTGCGGGTGACACAAGGTGAGTACGTCCACCTTTGCCTTGGCGCCCTTCAAAGTTACGATTTGATGTTGACGCACAACGTTGGCCGTCTTTAAGCTCATCGCCATTCATCGCCAAACACATTGAACAGCCTGGTTCGCGCCATTCCCAACCAGCCTCTTTAAATATTTTATCAATGCCTTCTTTTTCAGCTTGTACTTTCACGTGGAAAGACCCTGGCACCGCTATCGCTGTTACGCCCTCTGCCACGGTTGTGCCTTTTGCCATTTCAGCGGCATCACGAAAATCTTCGATACGGCCATTAGTACATGAACCAATAAACACATAATCAATGTTGATATCGGTCATTTTGGTTTCTGCTGCCAATCCCATATATTTAAGTGCACTTTCGCAGGCTAAACGCTTGCCCTTATCATCAAAGCTTTCAGGCGTCGGTACTGCACCGTTTACGCCAATAACTTGTTCAGGCGATGTACCCCAAGTGACTTGAGGAGAGATATCTGATGCATTAAGGGTGATAACTTTGTCATATTCTGCACCTTCATCAGTCACCAGTGATTTCCAATACGTTAATGCTTGCTCCCACTGCTCACCCTTAGGTGCAAACTCTTTACCTTCTAAGAAATCAAATGTTTTTTGATCCGGCGCCACCATGCCTGCACGGGCGCCTGCTTCAATAGCCATATTACAAACAGTCATACGGCCTTCCATCGTTAGCGCTTCAATCGCTTCACCGGCATATTCTATGACGTAACCGGTACCACCGGCTGTGCCTGTTACGCCAATAATCGCTAAGGCAATATCTTTTGCAGTACAGTGTTTAGACAACTTACCGTCCACTTTAACCAACATGGTTTTAGATTTTTGCTGTGGCAAGGTTTGCGTTGCCATCACATGTTCTACTTCTGATGTGCCAATACCAAACGCTAATGCGCCAAACGCACCGTGTGTAGCTGTATGACTATCACCACACACTACGACCATTCCAGGATGAACAAAACCATGCTCTGGCACAACAACATGAATCACACCATTATCTGGGCTTTCCATATCGTATAAATTTAGGCCATTCTCTTCGCAGTTCTCTGCCATCGTTTCAATTTGCTTTTTAGCAATTGGGTCAGCAATAGGAAGATCACGATCTTTAGTCGGCACACAATGATCCATTGTCGCCAAAATGCTATGTGGGTTACGCACTGGCCTATTTGCCATGCGAAGGCCTTCAAATGCTTGAGGGCTAGTAACCTCGTGCATTAAGTGCCTGTCTACATATAACAAAGGAGCCTGACCTGGTTCTTGGTGAACAAAGTGGCTTTCCCAAATTTTTTCATACATCGTTTTTTTCATAATTCTTTCCAAGGCTAGTTCTTCAAGCATCTATTCGACAACGAGAAGAAAATGAGAGGCAGCACGCCAAATGAACCGTGTATTTTCGCTAATTTAGTGGTTTTTTGCAATTGGATTAAGCAGATAGCACAAACTTTTACCTAAATACCTTGTTTTCAAGCCCCACTTAATGCACTTAGATACTCTTCGGGCCGCTTTTTTATTACCATAAAACTAAATAGGCAGCCAAACCTATCAACTTTTTCTAGTCACCACTTACTTACATCAGTAAAATCTAATTGAATGTAACAACAAGAATTGCATTGAGTTAACTCTTTACACGTTAAGACCTTCTTTAATCAAACATAATAAAAACTATAGGCAAATACATGACGACTCTTACAGAACAAAACACCAGCAAAAACATCCACATTAAAAATCTCGACATGAACCTACACTATAACGAAGCAGGCAATGGAGACGAAACCGTCATCATGCTTCACGGTGGTGGACCTGGTGCAGCAGGCTGGAGTAACTTTTCTCGAAATATTGATGCTTTTGCAGAAAAGTATCGCACTATTTTATTAGATTGCCCTGGTTTTAATAAATCTGACGCTGTTATTACAGACCTAGCACGCGATGTACTAAACGCACGTGCTATTAAAGGCCTGATGGATGAGTTAGGTATTGAAAAAGCACACTTAATTGGCAACTCAATGGGCGGTGCCAGCGCACTTAGCTTTTCTCTTGAGTTTCCAGAGCGCCTAGACAAAATGGTATTGATGGGTGCTGGTGGTGGTGGCCAAAGCATGTTCTCACCAATGCCATTAGAGGGTATTAAATTATTGGTCGCTTTATACCAAAACCCATCCCTTGAAGCGTTAAAGCGAATGATTGAAGTTTTTGTTTACGATCCTTCATTAATGAGCGACGAACTAATTGAAGGCCGCTTTGAGAATATGATGAGAAAGCCTGAACACCTTGAAAACTTTATGAAAAGCTTTGCCAGTTCTAATATTATTGTCAGCGACTTCACACCCAACCTCGGCAAAATAGCAGCTGAAACATTTATCATTTGGGGTCGTGATGACCGATTCTGCCCTCTTGATCATGGACTTAAATTTTTATGGGGTATTCCTAATGCAGACTTGCACATCCTTAGCAAGTGCGGCCATTGGGCGCAGTGGGAACATGCAGAAAAATTCAACTCATTAACATTAGATTTTTTAGCTCGCTAAAGCAGAAATATTGAACCGCTAGTCATAATGCAGGCGATCAACCGCCAGCTTGAAACCTGCATTAGGCTAGTGCTGTTCAATGCTATACGCTAGAAGAAAACCGATCGGATAAAGCAGGACTATTCCCCACTCGACAGGTTAGACAACACAACAAACCGATCTGCCTTTTGCTAGTAGCGATGAGCGTTTTCGCAACTCAAGTACAGTTGGGCAATAGACAGACGCTGATAATTGCCCCGCAGAACTAGGGATAAACCTTGTTACTCTTAGTAGATAAAAAACGTACCTAGCTTTTTAATATAAAGCGCTAAGGCGTACCACACTCACTTTGGCATTACAGCGTTAGGCAAAACTCTTTTACCTCATTAACGACGGTTTCTTTAGCATCTAAGTGAACATAATGCCCTGCATCGGGCACAACCTTGACTGATAGCTGGCTGGGTATATGTTTTTTTGACAGATCAAGGTTTGGCAAATACCCAAAACCATCCTCTTTGCCAAAAATCTGTAAGACTGGACAGCTTATTTGTTGCAAATACTGCGTGCAATCCTCAGCTTGGTAAGCCTCACTATTCACTCTATTTATCCAATCATAGAACAAAATATCGAGCCCTTCGCCATGGAATTTAAAGAGCTTTTTTCGAAGGTCGCCATTTTCAAACGCTTCCTTAGCTTCTTGTGCACCGGCTAAACATTGATCATGAATAAGCATTTGCGGAACAATCGATACGACAGCACATACAACCTCTGTGTGCAGGCTTGCCGCAACAAGAGATATAACACCGCCATAGCTATGCCCCACTAGAATGACGTTAGTTAAGCCAAAATGCTTAAAAAGATCAAGCAACGGCTCACCCGCCTCCTCTGCACGCGTGTCATACTCTCGAAACTCAGTTAGCGGCTCAGACTGCCCGTGCCCCCAGCGTTCATAAACAATAACGCATAAACCAGTAGCTTGATGCACTTGTTCGGGGAAATCACGCCACATTTCAATAGAGTCTATACCGCCATGCAAAAAAACTAATGTAGGTGCGTTAGCCTGTATATGACCTATTTGTTGCACACGAAGGCGTCGGTTAGCTGCTTGAATAAAGTGTTCTTGTTTCATAGGCTACACGTTTTATTGAATTAGAAGGAAAGCTGTAATTGACTAATAAACGATGGATAATTAAATTTACCGTCTGTGGGGTCATAGTACGCCAGCTCATTAATAAGCCTTAAGTTTTCATCAAACTGCCAAGTGAATATAGCTTGGTAAACACTACCTTGGTTCATACCGCGAGCTAGTTCATCAGTCGATTTCCCTGTTAACGGTCTAAAGAAAGCTGTTCTAGAGGGGTGCTCATTATCGACATGCTGATACTGTAATGCCCATGCCCAGCCCATGTCTTCAGAGTTCAGCAAATAGGCACGGCTAAGGCCTAAAGTTAAAGCACTAGAACTCAGCGCATTTGTATTATCACCTTGTGTATTAACTGCTAAACCACCTGTGGCATCAGATTTAAATTCTGCCCATGACGCCCATAGCCACCAATGGTGCGCTTGAACATCTGCAAATACGCTAAGCCACTCATTATCTAACTCAACCCCGTTAGGCTGAAATTTTGTATCCAACGTGACAGAATCTAATGATGTACTGTAGGCAGCACCAACGCTGTACGCTAACGGCCTGTCTTTAAATTGATATTCATCATCACTGGGGGAAATACCATTTGGGCGGAGCGCAAAGGCGGCTGAAAACAACAAATCGTTATTATCATTATTTAGCGATAAGTCAGGGCTATTAAATAAGCCAAGCGCATAATGTACACGGTTACCAAAATACCCCTTTGAGTTAGTTTCAGGCAGCCCCATATTGCCTTTTCTAATTGTTAACCCACGCGCTCGACCGACAGCCCCGGGTGATAACACCTCGGTAAATTTGCGTTCAACGCTAGCCGATTTATGTGGTCGCCTTGTATAACCGAGTGCAAATTGCTGCCCCACTGTGATACTACCAAGACTGTCATCAAAGTGCTTCAAACTCACCCAAGCATCCAGTAGTTTTTGCGCGTTTGATAAGCCTACCACTTCGTTAGATGCATCATACTGGAAGCGAAAAGCCACATTGTCACTTGCAAAACCCGTAAAACCTAGACGCGCTCGTCTTAATGTAAAACTATTTGTTCCTTGACGGCCATTTTTAGAGGGGACAAAGGTATAGCGTGGCTGCGCTAACCCCCAAAATTTAATATTAGGACTCGCCTTGTTAACATTTTTTTTAGTCGCTACGACTAAATTATTAACAGCCGACTTAACACTGGTTTTTTTAGCCACGGAGGGTTTACTCGCTTGCAATTCGGCTTGTTGAGCATGTTGCTTAATGTCCGCCACATCATGTTCGCTTAGTAAGCCTTTTTTTTGAAGGGCTTCAAGAACCGCATTTGCATAGGCATGAGAAGAATCAGCTAAAGCAGGAAGGCTAACGAACGCCAGCAAAAGGATTGATAATTTTTTTAACATAATCGTTTATAGTTTTTCTTATTATGAGTGATCGGTTTATCCAAACCGAGGTAGTATGTTACACGACTTTTAGTAGCTGTAACTGTAGCTAATATCTAAGGTCGTCTCAGCAATGCCAAACTTAACATCCGTCCCTAAAAATGCTGTGTTCTCAGCGGTTAATTCATTACGAAAGGCGTGCATAACAGCCAATGAGCATTCTGAATGCTCACTGTTTTTATAGCTAAACCCAGCCGTTAAATGTTTAGCTGGCATGGCGGGGGTAATGGGGTTTAGTAACCCAGATCGTCTAGGAATCTGTTCTTCACCCACGTTTGCACCAGCCCGAAGCGTTATTTTGTCATCAAAAATGTAACGAACACCTAATGAATACGCCGTAATACTTTTCCAACCAAACCCAACGCTGTTTTTTGCACCGAGTAGCCTATCTGCGGAGAAACCGATCATAGGGTTCAGCTCCGAAGCCGTGGGCACAGGGTTTGACAACGCCTCAATGTCTTTGTAGTTAATGCGTGTCACATCAAAAGCAATAGACAGTTGTTTTGAAAAATTAATGGCCAAGCCCACACCGTAATTTGAAGGAATATCAAACTCACCATTGTTAGCAAGCAGACCAGAATATTTTTTCATCTTAGTCATTTACATTTTTGGTGCATAGTAGGCGCCAAACTGGTAAGTATCGTTAGATTTATAAAACCACCCTAATTTAATACCCAGTCCGTAGGACACCTCGTCCCCTCTGTTCGTTAGACTGCCTGCGTCTGACGATACGCCTTGAAAGAAGTCTAAACCTTGCGCACTAAATTTCTGAATACCAAATAAAGGAGATACCCCAATATAGTTATTTGGAGACATTTCATACGTGTAGGTGGTGGCGATAATAAGTTGCGCAAAATCCACCCCTAGATGCCCGTCTGTCGTTATGCTTGGAGCCCCTAAAACACGTTCGGCTGTTTCTGTAAACAAGCGTTTTCTATACGCTGTATTAATGCCACCATTACCGTAAACAGTAACACCCAGTGTGCTTTTATCATTTAATCGTTTATTCCAGCCAAAGTTCGGAACAATCCAATAATCGCGCTGACTATCATCCCGTACTAGCTCATCACAAGCCCCGATACCCCGGCAATCAAATTCGGCGTCACGGGGTAAATAGAGAAAACGAGCGCCAATATCTAAACCTTCTACTTGAGACATGCCGGCAGGGTTAACAGCACCTGTTAAAGTGTCTTCAGGAAAGGCAATCGCGGCTCCGGCCATGCCCGTCATTTTGGCACCGTAAGCAATCGCGAAATAGCCATTGATTGCAGATGCAAAATGGCTAAAGGAGAGCAAAAGAACCCCTACTGAAATCTTAGCTTTGTATGTCATAACATTCCCCTAGGAGTGCTGGGTTAATTGAATTGTTACCACACCATTAATTTCATATAATGAAATAATGCAGGCGATAATATACTAGACTATTCTCTTTTTAAGAACAATTATCTTATGGAAAACCTCAATCGAATGATGATTTTCTACCATGTCGTTGACTTGGGCAGTTTTACTGAGGCCGCTAAAGTGTTGAAAATGGCAAAATCGGCGGTTAGTCGACACGTCACCCTCTTGGAAAAACAAGTTGGTGCAAGGTTGTTAAATCGAACAACTCGTCAACTAAACCTAACTGAGGTTGGGCGAATCTACTTTCAAAGCTGCAAGAAAATCGTAGAAGAGACGCAGTACATGCAAAATGAAATCAGTGTGCTGCAAAACCAGCCCGTTGGCTCATTAAAAATTGCCACAACTAATAGCTTAGGGATTCAATATATTACGCCGTTAATTGTCGAGTTTATGCGTTTATACCCCAAATTAAACATTGAACTAATGCTACAAGACCAAGTGATCGACATGGTTGAAGAAAATATAGACGTGTGTGTTCGCGTGGGCTGGTTACAAAACTCTGACCTTGTCGCAACAAAAGTGGCTGATTCACGCTTGGTATTAGCAGCAAGTCCTAGCTATTTGAAGCAATACGGGCCAATAGTTACACCCAAAGACCTTGAAAAACATGCCTGCGTCATTTTTTCCTTATTGCCTAACCCGACTAAATGGACATTTACCCAAAAAAAGCAACAAGAAACCGTGTCGGTCAGTGCCATTATAAAAACTAACAATGCAGGCGCTGTTAAAGCTTTACTGTTACAAGGTGCGGGCGCATCTGTCTTGTCTCACTTTATAGTGGCTGAAGATTTACGAGAAGGACGCTTGGTTGAGTTGCTGCCTAATTATGACTTAGGGTCTGCAGGCGTTTATTTAGTGTATCAAGAGAAGCAATATAAGCAGCTAAAAATACAGTTATTTAATGACTTTATTAAGAAAAATTTAAAATTGGACTGACAATAAAAATGAAATGCATGGTTAGCAATATCTCACACCAAGGATACGATATTGAATTGATTTATAAAGTGGTATAAACACGCCTGAGCGACTGGATATTTAGGCCACTTTACAAGTCTAGAATCACTTTTCCCATGATAGGTGATACTAGGCGATTTTAATTTTTGGTTATTAAAACCAAAAAATAATGAAAACTAAAAGAGGAAATAATGATGTCTATAAATGTAATATTGAATTTACAAGTTAGTACAGAAAACCGTGAAACACTATTAAATACATTCGAAGCTATATTACCGGATACACGCGCTTTTAAAGGTTGCCAAGAGATTGTCGTTACAAGCAATGATGATGACCCTTTAAATATTGTGGTGTTAGAAAAATGGGACTCGCGCGAAGACCACAAAAGTTATATGGCTTGGCGCTCAGAGCGCGGAGATTTAGAAAAACTAGGTACGTTATTAACCGCACCACCAACGACTAAATACCTTACACCGACAACAATATAAGTCCTTATTAATACACCGTATGGGGCTGCTTAGTAGCCCCATACTTTTTGCAAGAAAGACGCATCGAAGTAGTAGCAATCTTTCCTTAGTCGAAAAATACGCTATTTAATTTTCCGACACCCTAGAAGCTATCTTTTATAGACTTATTATTTTCAACAAGCGCAAAGAACTTAGGGTAGCTTGATTTTAATGACGTGATGATGCGTTCATGTGGTAAGTCAGCAAAAAAACCATAATCGGTAAGATATTCCATATGCTTTTTATCTTGTTCATTAAATTCGTGCATAAATGAATCATCTACGCCATTGAACCCCAATGGCTTAACACCAAACCGTGTACACATTTCGATATTAAAAGCAGGCGTTGCTTTAACCCACTTCCCCTCAAGGTAAAGCACACTATATCCGTGCCACATAAAAACATCAGTTTCCAATAAATCCAATAATTTTTGTGTGCTTAAATGGTTTCTTACATCGGAGAAACCAAGCTGAGCTGGAATGCCAACACTTCGAGCGCATGCTGTTAGAAGTACGGCTTTTGGTGAATTTGAAGCCGTTATGATAGAAAACTGCGGGCATGTTCCACATGTTGAACAGCCTGATATAGTTCTCAAGCGAAGCACAGACTTCCTTAAACGTTTAGCTGTATAAATAAACCGCTGACCTGTCGGATTACCTCGACCAAGTTTTAACTATTAGACAGGCTTAATGCACCGTCATGTTACGATTATTTGCATGGGTTAACTGCAACAAAACACCTAGTCAATATGACTTAATCTAATCAACGATATTAAGACTCATGAAAAAAATTATTTATGTTATACCGGGTGTTGCTCTTTGCTGCGGAATGGGTTTCTTAGCAATATTGTTAGCCGCCTATGTTCCGGTAGGTGCTGTTACCTTAGCCATTATACTTGGCCTTATTGTCGGCAACAGTTTACGTATTAATGATCAATTCAAAGCTGGTATTAACTATAGCGAGAAATATTTACTCTCCATTGCTATTGCGCTTTTAGGTGTTCAGCTAAATTTTTCAATTCTAAGTGAATTAGGCTATGCGACCATTTTAATGATCGTGTTTACGATGGGCGTTACTATTTTTTCATCGCTGATATTTGCAAAATGGTTTGGGTTTGATAAACGCTGTGCGTTATTGCTTGGTTTAGGGAATGGCATTTGTGGCAGTTCTGCAGTTGCAGCGACCAAGGATATAGTCGGTGCGAATGAAGAGCAAGTTGGCCTCTCCATTGCCATTGTGAATTTTTTAGGCACCCTTGGCATTTTTCTCCTACCCTTTATTAGCCACTACCTATTAAATTTATCTGAGCTTAACGCAGGTGTATTGATCGGCAACACATTACAAGCTGTAGGGCAAGTTTTAGCTGCCGGGTTTTCAGTAAGTCAAGCAACGGGGGAAGCGGCAACCATCGTTAAAATGGTCAGAATTTTGTTACTTGCCCCAGTAATCCTGATTCTGATCTTCATGTTTTCTCGAGTAAACTTGAAAACGAATGAAGACCTCAAAGTCGCCTATAGAATCCCTCTCTTTGTCGTTGGTTTTTTTGGTTTCTCAGTTATCCAAACCTTTGGCTTACTGAAACAAGAACAAGTTGAGCTAGTCAGCACAATGAGCCACTACGCCCTTATTGTCGCCATGTCAGGCATTGGGTTAAAAATTGCCTTTGATGGAATTATTAAAAATGGCAAAAAAACATTGCTTATAGCAAGTGTTATTTTTGGGTTTCAGATAATAATGAGCTCTAGTTTAATCCTTATTTTCTTTAAATAATGAAGCCCTATATTAGCCTTTAAAATTCAATTAATTCAGCCCTTTAAGGTCGAAAAAGATGGCCTGCTAATTACTATCGTTCAGATCTTAGGTGCCTTTGAACCGCTAAGAAAGTATTTTTTTAACGACTCTACCGAGTGGGTAGCTTAGGCTTATCTGACGGCATTTCTCAACATGCTCATCAGTAACTTAAGTATTTACGAATACCATCTGATTATTCAAACAAGGCAGCTGATACCCCAATGCAATCGCTTGATAGTATTGCCCGCCCGGTCTTGGCAGCGGCATAAAGTCGGTAGAATCGTCGAGCAATAAAAAAGCCCCTTAAATATAAGGGGCTTTAATACCTAAAATGGAGCTGGTGAGAGGATTCGAACCACCGACCGGCTGATTACAAATCAGCTGCTCTACCGACTGAGCTACACCAGCGTTAGGGGCGGTATTCTAATCCAAATAAAAACGTCGGGCAATGATTAACATGCAATTTTACGAATACTAATGTTTTCGCCTACTTTAAAGCCATCTAAATTGTCCAGTATCGGTGATAGACCATCACTTGTTATAAACTTTACGCCATAACGATACTTTTTGCGCCTAATAAGTTCGGCTTCAATCGATTTTTCCGACAAGGCCTTCAGTCTCTTTTCAGCACTGTCTGCCGTTGCAAACAAGCCTAATGAAATAATGCCTTTATTTGGACCGCTGGGCACTAACCACAAATCATCGACTCCGATAGCTTTTAATGTCTCAACATTATGCAATGGACGCTCCCCATCACTACGAGAAGGATAGACAACCCAAAACTCCTCGAGCACTTTTGAGGGCATAACCGACACAGTACTTAAGTGATTACTTAATGTTTGTGATAATTTCTTCGCTTCGCCCTCATCAGCAAAATCACCGGCCACATAACATTCACTGATAGGCTGTTTCGCTTTGCTCTCCAACAAAACTTGTTTTTCAAGCATCGCAGCCACTTCTTCGTCTCCAACCAACACCAGCGTTTCAAGCTCACTTTCTTTATACAAGGGTGCTTGCTGTTGCTCCAGCCGTTTGGTTTCCACCACGGTGGTTCCCCAGAAAAAGTAAACTACATTTAAAAAAACCAACAATAATAATAAACGTTTCACTGGTATGATTTAGTCACTAGCTGTAAACCCTGTAACACAAGGTCTTTTTCCAATCGAACGTCCGGCCATAAGCCTTCCGCTAAAACAGTTGCATGGCCACCCGTTAAAATAGTTGTTATCGGTTGCTGGTGCTTTTCCCCTACATCAACAACTTTTTCTCGTACGAACAGCACCAACATCTGTTCAACACCATACGTAACCGCTTCACTTGTATTTGTTCCAAGCTGACTAGAATTCGGCGTATCACCTATGTTGATTTTATGTGTGTTGCTTAACAGGCTTTTTCTCATTAATTCAGCGCCTGGAACTATAAAACCACCCAAATGTTGGCCGCTCTCTAATAGAAAGTCCATGGTCAGTGCGGTCCCTGTATCTACAACACATAGCATACCGGTATATTTATGGTGTGCCGCAATCATTGCTAACCAACGGTCCACACCTAATTGCGCGGCATCTTGATAGGCATTAACAACCCCACAAGCTTTACGGGTACTTTCTACAAACGTAGGCGTAGGGTAGAGACGTTCTTTAGCCCAAACCTGCAAGTCACGACAAAATGCTTCAGCTGCCACACTAGACACATAAATATTTGCGAGGCGACTCTCTTTTAACGTTGAAAAACCTTCCCTCAACGTAATTTCGTTACTAAACACGCCTTGATTTAACAAACGCCCTCTTTCAACCAACTGCCATTTGAGCGCTGTATTACCACGGTCTATATAAAGTTCAGACATTAATTACTCGCTTAACCTCAGGCTAACCTCACCTGACATGATTTTTTTCGTTCGGCCATCGGGGGTTAACAATAAGAGCTCTCCTGTCTTTGAGATACCACTCGCAACGCCTTCCTCGTATTGCTCACCAGATAAAATTCGAACCGTTTTATCTCGATAACAATCGTAGTTATTCCATTGCTCAACATGTGGCAGTAAACCGGCCTCTTCGTAGCCATGCAGTATACTTAAAACCTCAGCCAGCACATGGGCGGCCAATTTATTTCGCCCCATTTTCTCGCCATACGCATGACACACATCAACCCAAGGCTGGCCAATTTCGCCAGACGACAATTCATTCATTTGATAATTGAGCCCGATGCCGATAATGGCAGTATAACCACCTTGGCTTTCCCCTTGAATTTCTACTAAAATTCCACCCAATTTTTTACCTTCCCATAGAATATCATTTGGCCATTTCAGGCCATGACCACTTAAACCGAGGCTTTTGAGCGCACGACAAACAGCAACCCCGCACGCCAAACTCAGCCCCGATAAGGCCGATATCCCGCCCTTAAAGTTCCACAAAAAAGAAATGTATAGGTTTTGCCCATATGGAGACACCCATGTTCTGCCTAATCGTCCTCGGCCCATTGTCTGCATTTCAGCCATACAAACTGACCCATTGGGTAAAGGCGTTAATTGGTGTTTCTCAACGATGGCTTGGTTAGTCGATGCGCACACATCTAATACATCGAGCTGCTTCAACAAGGCTCTGTGTTCACTAGATAAGCAGGTAAGAATACGTTGTTTATCCAACAACTCTATTGCTAATTTTAAGCGCGTGCCTTTTCCTTTTACAGCATGGAAGTCAAAGCCTGCTGTTTCGAGTGTTTTGAGGTAATTCCAAATGGAAGCACGACTAACATTTAACTCATCGGCTAGCTGCTGCCCAGAAAAAAACTGACCATCTGCCATGCGTTTTATTATCGCTTTATGAATTTCAAGTAGTTCCATTAAAAAGGATTACAGCTTCGTGCAATTTACTGAAGATAGATTTAAAAAATATAGTCTACGTTAGTCGCTTTGCTCACGTATATCATTCATCTGCTTTTTAACGATATGACGAATTAACAAATCCCTATCTTCATCGCCCAGCTGGCTATACTCAACAGCAACCTTGAACTGATCGCTATCTTGCTCACAAGAAACGACCTTTGAGAAAGTTTTTATGCTGGCTAAAGAGGGCGTTAAAATAAACTTTATCTCAACAATATCCCCTATATTCAGCGCATTACTTACCGCAAATGAAACACCCGAGGCACTGATATTAACCGGTTGAATCGTTTTTACAAACAGCTCATCGGTACCCATGATTATATGATGCGCTAATAAATTAATTTTAGCTTCTATAAAAGAAAAGTAACGCGCCACTTCAGGCGACTCTTTTTCTACATGGCGAAAATGTATCCGAGACACTTCATTCATTTTCTCCAACTCATTGGCTAAAGAGGCTGGCTCAACCTCATTCCTTTTAAGACCATCGGCTTTAGTCATTTCGTCGTTAGAAATAACGCGATAACTTATCGCCACTTCATCGTCTATTCTAAAAAAACGTCTACGCTCTTGTCCGGCATCTTGGCTCATTATTGTTTCACCACGTCTAGTATGGGATTACTTAAATCTTGGGGCATTTCACCTTGAATTAAAATAATTTCGACACGCCTATTTAGCGCTCTACCCTCAGGGGTCTCGTTATCAGATAGCGGCACTGTATCTGCATGACCTTCAATGATCAGTCTTTTTTCATCCACCGTTCCATCGGTTAGTAGTGTTTGCGCGACAGTTACGGCACGTGCCGCAGACAGTTCCCAATTAGACCGATACAAGCCCGCCTTAATGGGAATATTATCCGTATGGCCTGCAACAGTCACTGTACCAACACTACCATTAACAACCGCTGTAATTTTATCCATTATGGGTAAAAACTCTGGGTTAAATTCCGCACTACCTGAGGAGAACGAACCATTTTCATGAATTCTAATAACTACCCGGTCAAGGTCGGTTTCCACACTCACCATATTTTGGTCAATTTCTTCGACCATAAACTCTCTAATTTCTTCGGCTAATTTTTCAGCATCCTTAATTTTTTGCTCAGTGGCTTCAACATACTCCGTCACGATTTTCGCTTTTGCCTCAACCTCTTCTTGTTTTTTAGCATCCTCTTTTTTCGTTGTGTCTGAGTCAGACTCTGAGTCTTTGCCTAAAAACTCTCTTTCCGAGTCGGTAGTTTGCTGCCGCACCTCATCTAAAATGGTTGGGTCACCCGCCGCCGGGCTAAAGTGCTGTGCAACCACACTGGTCCCTTTAACTATTTCATAAGCAACCACCTGTCTTTGCACCCCAAACGCATCATTTAAAGAGTCTGCCATTTTCTTAAAGCGGTTTGCATCCATGGTTGCCATTGATAATAACAATACGAAAAAGCACATCAATAATGACATTAAGTCGGCAAAGGTCCCCATCCATGCTGGAAGCCCTTCTTCACATTTTGGACAATTATCATCACTCATGTTGAATCACTGTCTGCATTATTATTCGACCTCTTCAGGCTCACCCACTGACGATCGTTGACTTTCAGGTAAATACGTTTTGAGCAACGTTTCTAAAACACGTGGGTTCATACCTTCTTGAATACTTTGAATGGTTTCTAAAATTAATACTTTATTGAGTCGCTCATTATGGCTAATACCCGCCAATTTAGCCGACATCGGCAATGCAAACGCATTAGCGATAACCGCACCATACAAAGTGGTTAGTAAGGCCACGGCCATTGCCGGACCAATTGCCGCTGGATCAGACATGTTTGCGAGCATTTGCACCAAGCCAACCAAGGTTCCAATCATCCCCATCGCTGGCGCCATATCACCGACCGCCTTCCACATATTCTGACCAACTTCATGGCGACCAATCGCTAAGTCCATATCTCGACCTAATAACTTTTGCACCATCGCTGCGTCATGACCATCTACACAAAGACTCAAGCCTCGTTTGAGGAATTCGTTATCCACCTCTTGATCTTCTAACGCCAACAGTCCATTTTTACGGGCCACATCAGACAGCTCCACTGCCTGCTTGATGAGATCAACAGGGTTATCATTTTTATTCATAAAGGCTTTAATAGCCACTTTAAACGAACTCAAAAATTCCGAGATCGACAACTGCATCAAAGTCACCATGAAGGTGCCAACTACTACGATCAAAACAGACGGCACATCAACAAACATCATGATATCTCCGCCTGTTGCAATGGCGGCAATAATAATGCCCAAACCACCCACAAAACCTATTAACGTCGCTAAATCCAAAACTCTTCCCTTATTTAATTCTCATTTATACCGTCAATAATCGGCAAGGTAACAATGAAACTTTAGCAGATAAAATACGTTTATGGCGAAGCTCTCCCATAAAACAAGCGTGCTCTACGCAAAAACACGCTTATTATCTATTCATCCGTGCCTGTTTGCCCTATCTGCTAAAACTTTTCTCCTTCATAAAGAAAGCAAGCTCCTAAGCAAAAATCCCTTTGAGCATGAAGAAGAAAACAATTGCCAGCACGCCGCCAACCGGCAAGGTAATAATCCAAGACATAAAAATACCACGAACGACACTCATATTAAGTGACGAAATACCGCGCGCCATACCAACACCTAAAACCGCCCCCACCATTGTGTGTGTTGTTGAGATAGGCAAACCCATACCTGAGGCTAACACAACTGTTGAAGCCGCTGAGATAGTACAACAAAACCCACGGCTTGGTGTTAATTCGGTAATCTTCGAGCCAACTGTTTCAATAACCTTACGGCCATACATTGCCAGACCCAATACAATACCAACACCTCCGACTAAGAGTATCCACATTGGTAAGGCCGATTTCTGTGATAACTCACCGGTATCAATAATACTATTAATTGCCGCTAATGGGCCGATAGCATTTGCCACATCATTTGAGCCATGTGCAAAGGCCATTGCACAAGCGGTAATAACCATCAAGGAGCCGAATATTTTTTCGACGTTTGCATAATGGAAATCACGGTCCGCGCTCGCATCAAACTTTACACGACTCACTAAATACTTACCTAATATCGTTGTTAGCACACCAAAACCCAGTGCTACCGCAATCGAGTCTGTCATGGATAAATCTAGTCCCACATGTTTTAAGCCTTTCATAATGGTGACCAATGTGAGCATAAAGCCAACCAAAAAGACATAATAAGGAACATAACGCTTAGCGTTTTCGAACGGTTTTTCTGTATCTAGAATAATCGTTTGAACTGACCTAAATAACATATATGAAATAGCCCCCGCCAATAATGGAGAGGTGACCCAGCTCATCACGATTGTACCGAGCTTGCCCCAGTACACCGCATCCATACTCATACCTACAATCGCAAAGCCGACAATAGAGCCAACAATCGAATGCGTTGTTGAAACTGGCCAGCCTTTAAATGAAGCAACCAGTAACCAAGTTCCCGCTGCCAGTAGCGCTGCGAGCATACCAAAAATCAAAATCTCGGGGGTTGCACCCAAATCGCTAACATCGACAATTCCTTTTCGAATCGTAGAGGTAACCTGCCCACCCGCTAAAATAGCCCCTGAAAATTCAAAAATGGCTGCAATAATAACAGCCTGTTTAATAGTAATCGCTTTAGAGCCAACCGATGTTGCCATCGCATTCGCCACATCATTCGCACCAATGCCCCACGCCATAAATAGGCCGAAAACAATCGCTAATACCAAATAAGTAGTTCCGTAATCCATTGTCCCTTCCCCTTATTTAGCCAACATCAATTGAAAGCGACGACCGACACGCTCAGCATCATCGGCAATATCGGCAATAGATTCTATAATCCGATACATAAACATCACATCTACCGCATATAACTCTTTTTCGACCGCAAACAAATCAGCACGCAAATCAACCTGAATCCGATCCGTAGCCGACTCCAAATTATCTAACTCGGTCAACATATCCTCAACCACATGCACCGCGTGGCCTCTAAAACCCGTTTCTACCAACTCATCTAGCTCATTGACCACTTTCAATGCTTGATGACACGTTTCGACTGTCGCTCTCACCAGCTCAATAGCGCGTTTACTTGCTTGCTCTGGAAACTTAAGTTGGCGACCAACAACAATACCGGCTATATCTCTGGCACGGTTTGCTAATAAGTCTTGCACACGCAATGCATCCAACAAGTCTTGACGTGCAATAGGCATAAATAAGCCCGTCGGCAAATGCTCACGAAGAAAGTGCTTCTTATCATCGGCGTCTTGCTCTAACTCAGCAATTTGGTGATACACTTTTTCTACCGATTCTGTATCCCCTTTGCTCATGAATTCAAACAAATCGACTAATTTAGAAACACATTCGTCAACAAGTGCCATATGTTCCTGTATTGGCGCCACTGGAGAAGTACCAAACAGGCCGGTAATATAGTTTTTAGAAGCCATATTTTTATTAATATTTAATTTAGAAAGAATGTCGGCATTTTGCATCAATCTGACCAGTATTGCCAAAACTATTGTTTCCACATCACAAAAAAAAGCCCAGACATGAATGCCTGGGCTTATAAAACTATTGCGCAAATGCCATTAAGGCACTGCTGATCAAAGCATAACGCTAGAATTTAGCTTTTAGGTCAATTTGCCATATATCTGAATCTAAATCACCGTTTAATTGGCCAACTTCAGAGTCTATATAGGTTGTTCCAACACTGAAATTTTTATCAATCTTGTACGATAACTTCCAGCGATTACCTTCAGAGTCGGTACGTCCACCCGCGAAGTCAGAATCATTAAAAGCGCCGTTTACAGCGTTTAACTCTGTTTCACGATAATCATAACTGGCTTTCCAGCGACCCATTTTAGTTTCAACACCTAACAACCATGCGGTGTCTTCACCATCGTTTAAGCCATCTGCATCACCATTTACAACATACTGGCCATAAACTGTTAGAGGCAAACCGGCATTAATATTAAGTGAACCAAATATTTCTTGCAGACTATATTTTGTTGAATCATTACCGCCGCCACTTGTAAAGGCACCTGCTTTGTTTGCATCGTAATCATAAATACTTCCACCTAACATCGCTTTAGCACCTGCCACATTAAATTTAGCAGTCAATTGTCCATAGCGCATCGTTTGATCTTCGTCAAAGCTATAGCCATCAATATCATCTAAGACAAAGTGACCAACTGACCCTATAATTTCTGCACCCGCCAATTTAGCTGTGTAACGAGCTGCACCACCTTCTGGGTTTACATCACCATCCCATACAAGGCCACCAGATACCTGCTCCCATGGTTGTTTGATCTTACCACCCATCAAATCTAAGCCACTAAGAGGCGTCCAATTAATATACGCCCTATCAAAGTAAACCGTATCATTTTCAAAGCCATCACCTAATGTCTCATTCGTGGAGGTTGCGCCACCATTAGAGGCCATTCTGACACCTGCGGTTACTGTATCAGTCACTTGACCTTCTACGGCTATACGCGCGCGATAGCGCTGACGGTCTTCACGCTTTGAAGAACCATTTGTATCATTACGAAACTCTTGGCGTAATCGTAAATCACCCTTCACTTTAAGCTTACCTGCCCATGCCATTTTCTTAAGCATTTCGTCTGAAGGTTTGTTTTGCTTATTCATCATGTTTGACATAGACAGCTCTGTATACTGATCTTCTGTAATAGCACCATTAGCTTTTAAGATGTCTAATAATTCCTTATCCACCGCAAATGAAGCCGGTGCCAATACAATTGAAGCGCCCAATAATGTCGCTTTAATCGCCACAGATAATTTAGTTTGTTTCATTTTTAATCCCTTGTTATTTAATAAATATCTTTAACTCGGGCGCATATTAAAGGGGCTAAATGACAATGGTGTGACAGCCAGATGACAATTGTTGTTTTTTGCCTTTTCACAACAAAAAGCCCGCCATAAGGCGGGCTTTTAAAACGTAGACAATCATTTAGTTTACAAGTGTTTTTCTAACTCTTTTACTTCAACGTGCCTAACATCTTTGCCTTTAACAAGGTAAATAACGTATTCACAAATATTACAAGCACGATCACCAATGCGCTCTAAAGCTCGTGATGACCATAATAGATCAATTGCTACCGGAATTTTTCTCGGATCTTCCATCATATAAGTGATTTGTTGGCGGACCAAATTTTCATAATCCTTATCCACTTTTTTATCGACTTGAATGACATTAAACGACTCATCAACATCTCGACGTGCGAACGCGTCTAATGCCTTGTTCAGCATGCCTATCACACGGGTCGACATCTGCTCGATGCTATCAAACTGTTCAGGGAAGGCGCCCCGTTTAGAAATATCAATCGCTTGCCTAGCAATACGCTTTGCCTCATCGCCCATTCTTTCTAGATCACTGGTTGTTTTGATAATAGCCATTATCAAACGCAAGTCCGTTGCCGTAGGCTGCCTCATTACGATAATACTGTTGCACATTTCATCAATGTCAACATCAAACGTGTTCACCTTCAAGTCATCCTCGATGACCTCTTCCGCCATTTCTTTATCGCCCGCCAATAGCGCCTTAACCGACTTTTCAATTTGCTGAACCACTAAACCACCCATGTTCAGCACACTGGTCGTCACCTCTTCAACGTCTTCATCGAACTTGTGTGAAATATGTTCCCCTGTAGTCATATTGCCCCCTTAGCCAAATCGACCACTAATGTAGTCTTCAGTTTGCTTTTGTGATGGTTTCATAAAAATGGTTTTTGTTTCATCGTACTCAATCATTTCACCCAAATACATAAACCCTGTGTAATCTGAAATGCGCGCCGCCTGCTGCATATTATGTGTCACGATGCAGATACTATATTGCTCACGAAGAACAGAAATCATTTCCTCAATCGCTAAGGTTGAAATAGGGTCTAACGCACTGGTGGGCTCATCAAACAAAATAACCTCTGGTTTTAATGCAATCGCCCGTGCAATACATAAGCGTTGCTGCTGACCACCACTCAGACCACGTGCATCATGGCCCAATCGGTTTTTCGCCTCATCCCATAAGGCCGCATCACGTAAAGACTGCTCCACCACCTCTTGAAGCTCGGCGCGTTTTTTAACGCCAGAAAGTCTTAAACCATAAGCAATATTCTCAAAAATCGTCATTGGAAACGGTGTTGGTTTTTGAAAAATCATACCGACTCGTTGGCGTAACCGAATCAATTCTGCTTCTTTTTTCAGGTCTAAAATATTTGTGTACGTTTTGCTATCTCCATTCAAAAGGTTAATAACACCGTCATAGCGATGACCAGGGTATAAATCATGAATACGGTTCATACCACGTAGCAAAGTCGATTTGCCACAGCCGCTAGGGCCGATTAACGCGGTTACTTTATTCTTTTCAATTGGCAACGAAATAGCTTTTAGCGATGGTTCACTTGCACCACTATAAGTAAACGTTAAGTCTTTAACTTCCATCATATTCTTCATTAGTTTGCTCTCTTTTTATTGCTAGCATAACGGCCAAGCAAATTAATTATTAATACCATTGCCGTTAACAAAAAGGCCCCTGTCCAGCCTAACTGAATCATTTTATCGTCTGGCATTGTTGCAAGGTTATAGATAGACACTGTTAACGACGGGAATGTGCTCGTTAAGTCTGTTGACCAAAATTCGCTCGAACCACTGGTATAAATCAAAGGTGCCGTTTCCCCCACTACCCGAGCAAAAGCTAACAAAATACCCGTTAAAATACCGGCCTTGGCATAACGCACGACAATGTTCATCGTCACATGGTACTTAGATGCGCCAATGGCGATACCTGCTTCGCGAAGTTCTGTCGGCACAAGGTTTAACATATCGTCTGTTGTCCTAACAATAATAGGTACCATTAAGATAAACAGCGCTAAAACACCGGCCCAACCACTGGTATGCCCCGTAGGCACAACAACAATTGCATAAACAAATGTACCCACAACAATCGAAGGCGCCGACATCATGACATCGCTGAGGTCACGTAAAAACTCTGTACTTTTTGAATTGCCACCATACTCTTGCAAGTAAATACCCGCGAGAATACCCACTGGAATACCGATCAGTGTCGCTATACCAGACATCATTATTTGGCCGACGATTACATTACGTAACCCTCCCTCAATCAGGTCTTTTGTAAACACATCCCAGCTGAGTCCTTGCAAACCTTTTGAGCACAAGGTGAACAAAATCCAGCCTAAAAAAAGTAACCCCACTACTGCGGCCAAGCTGGAGAAGACAATAAACACGCGATTCATCATTAAACGCATTATTTTTTCCTCAAGAAGTAAAATTTAGCGCTCGCTATCACAATAAAGCTTAGGACAAATAATATAAGCGCCAAATAAAATAAGACAGATAAGCTCAACCCACTTGATTCTGCAAAGCTATTTGCCAATACCACTGGGATTGAGTTAGTCGGGTCGGTTACTTTTTTGGCAAATTGATACACGCCCCCAATAACAAAGGCTACTGCCATCGTTTCGCCCAACGCTCGGCCAAATGACAATATTATGGAGCCTATAATGCCCGACCGCGCATAAGGAAAAACAACATCTTTTATAACCTCTAATTTAGTCGCCCCCATCGCATACGCTGACTCTTTCAGCATATCAGGCACGGTCGTTATCGCATCTCGACTTAAAGCCGCCATAAAAGGTATAACCATAATTCCAAGTACCAGCCCCGCAACCAACAATGACACTGTATTTCCACCAAACAGAGCCGCGATGAATGGGCCAAAGTAAAACAGCCCCCACATGCCATAAATGATACTGGGGATAGAAGCCAACAACTCAATCGCTATGCCAACAGGCTTGGCGATTGCAGCAGGCGCGATTTCAGATAGAAAAACAGCAATGCCCATTGCTATAGGCACTGAAAACAACATTGCGATAAGCGTTGAGAAAACCGTACCAACAATAGGGACTAATGCACCATAAACCTCTCTCGAGGTCTTGTCTTCAGAGTCCATATCGTCATCGGTAATAAAATCTTCATCGTCGAAGATAAAATCCTCTTCATCTTCAATAAAGTCATCTTCTAAAGGTTGCTCTTTGTCCGCCTTTAATGACTCTAACTCGGCTAATTGGGCAGGCGACAACTCAAGCTTTTCTTCTTCGCCCCAACGAGATTCAAACAAAAACTTAACCCCAAACTCTTCTATCGCCGGTTTCGCTGACAAATAAAGAACCAGCGTTGTAGCCGCTAAGATAACAAAAACTAAGCTAGCGCTTAATTGAGCAATTTTTCTAAAAAATAATTCCATTACGCCCTCTGGGACAAACAAAAACCTTCTCAACAACCTCTTGAGAAGGCTTTTAAGTTAACTTGTGTTAAAGATTGCGCTTATTTTAAGCCTTTTTCCACCCAGTAGCCTTGGATTTTTTTAATCACTGCATCTGGAAGGGAAACGTAACCGACCGACTCAATGAGCTTGTTCTTTTTGGTTAATGCATAATCAAAGAACTTGATCACTTCTTTTGCATTTTCACCATTTTGAGGAACTAATGCAAACGTTGCTGTCACGACTGGATAGCCTTTTGGTGGGTATGCAATATTGGCATAAAAGTCCTTTTTAGGATCTAAGTCTGCATACACTGCCGCAGCTTCGAATGTTGCTGGCTCTGGCTTAACAAATATACCTTCGCGATTTTCAATAATAGCCATATCTAAACCATTCTTTTTAGCATCCGCGTAATCCACATAACCGATAGAAAACCCGTTATTTTTAATCGCCGTTGCAACTCCAAAGTTACCTTTGCCAGCAATCCGGTTTTTAGTCGGCCATGACACTACTTTCTTAGCACCCATTGTTTCGCGCCATTCTTGGTTCATTTTGCTCAAGTAGTAGGTAAAGGCAAAGGTTGTACCTGATTTATCACTACGGTGAACAAACAAAATATCTTCATTTGGTAAAGCAATACCTGAATTATCAGCCGCTATGATAGGATCATTCCACTTTGTAATTTTGCCTAACATAATGCCAGAAATAGCGGCTTCGCTTAGTTTCATACCGCTGACGCCCTCAACATTATATGCAAAAGTCACCGCACCAATAGCTGTTGGGAATTGAATCAAACTTGCTTTTGCTAAAGAACTTGATTTTAAAGGCTTGTCTGAGCCACCAAAATCAACGTGACGAGCACTCACTTCTTTAATACCCGAACCACTGCCTGTTGGTGTGTAATTGACTTGGTTTTTTGTTTCACCGTAATAAACTTTACTCCACGTTGTATACGCAGGGTAAGCAAAACTTGAGCCCGTGCCTTCAATTTTAGCTGCGTGAGCCGCTGTCCCAATCGTTAGGCTAAGCAGTCCTAGTGCCACTATCTTTTTCATTTTCATATTTTTTCCAATTTAGTTGAATATTTGGCAAAGCGTTTGCTCTACTCTGTGCATCATTTTAGGTTTGGTATGTGGCATTATAATGAACGCAATGTGACAGTTTGATGACAGCCTTATGGGTCTATTCTTTCAGCGGGAAATACACACTGAAAACAACTGCCTTCCCCTTCTTGACTATCGATAACCAGATGCGCCTCATGCCTTTCTAACTCATGTTTTACAATGGCTAACCCTAGGCCTGTCCCAGTTTTATTTTTTATATTATTTTCAGCTACCCGGTAGAAACGCTCTGTTAATCGAGATAAGTGTCTGGCGCCTATTCCTTGACCTGTATCTTTAACAAAAAGCTGCCCCTGACCTTGCTCATTGATTGCCCAGCCGACACGAATCTCACCATTTTCATCAGAGTAATTGATGGCATTACCAACCAAGTTTCTCAACACGGTTAATAAGGAACCTTTACTGCCCTTTAAATTAAGACTCGATGGAACATCAAACACCAATGATTGCTGATGCTCATTTGCCGCTGACTGAAATTCGGACTTAATTTGTTCACATACACTGCGCACATTAACCAAGCTATTGGCTGCCTCGACTTTACCCTCTTCTAGCCGACTTAGCGCTAATAGCTCTTCGATCATGGTTTGCATTTTAATCACTTGCTGATCAACTTTACGTAGCGAAGCACCCACTTGCACATTATCCTCAGCGGTTGAAGCCAACAACATTTCCACATAGCCCTTCATGACCGTTAGCGGCGTTCTTAACTCATGCGATGCATTCGACACAAAGTCTTTTCGCACTTGATTCGTGCGCTCAACCTTAGTGACATCTCGTATCAACAATAAACGTTCATCGTCACCATATGGCAATACCCTTATTTCAATCTTTTCTGCCGACCAGCTGGTGTCTATTACAGGCGCCTCGATCACAATGGCGTCATCGCTCTTGAGATTTTTAAGAAAGTGCGTAAACCGAGGATGCCTTACTAAATGATTAATCAGTTGCCCGGTATCTTCTTTTTTTAAAATAAGTAGCCGGGAGGCTTGCTTATTGAACCACTTAATCTCATTAGACAATGAAAGAATAACCACACCATCTGGAAAAACAGAAATTAACTTTTTAAACCGTTCCAGTTGGTATTTAACACTGTCTTTTTGTGCCAGCCCCTGCATCTTAGATTGATAGATGTCTTCCGAAATTTGACCAAACAAGCCATCTTCAAACGGCAGGTCATGATCACCAGACTTCTTAGACCACCTATATAAACGTTGTAACCGACGATATTGAAAGACAATGTAAGCCAATAAAAAAAGTGCCAACACCTCGACGGGGTAACCGACTAACACACCCAAAACACCAACTGTTAAAAACCACAATAGAAAGGTGTTTCGCTCATAGTTATGATTTATATTCACGCGCTTAAGTTCACCAATTTATAACCAAACCCTCTTACCGTTTGAACCAAGTCTGCACAACCCTGAGCATCTAATATCCGTCTTAAACGCCTAATGTGTACATCAACGGTACGATCTTCTACGTAGACATTATCGCCCCATACATTATCAAGCAGCTGATTGCGAGAGAACACTTTATTGGGGTTTGTAGCAAAGAAAGACAGCAATTTATACTCTGTCGGGCTCATCATCAGGTCCACCTTATTGATAGTGACTCGATGACTCGATGGGTCAATAAACAACGGACCAATTGATATCACCCCTGTTTCATTTTCTGTACTGGTTCGTCGTAAGACCGCTTTCATTCTGGCAATGAGCTCTTGCACAGAAAAAGGCTTGGTTACATAATCGTCTGCGCCTGTTTCCAAGCCCGATACTTTATCTTCTTCCGCGCTGCGTGCCGTCAACAGGATAATCGGGATACGTTTGTTTTCTTCTTGATTCTTTAAAAACTTGATCCAATCTGGCCCACTAATTCCGGGTAACATCCAATCTAACAAGATAATATCGGGCGTCGTATCTCGCAAAGACTCTTGCGCTCTCATTACATCTTTACACCACGTTACTTCAATATTATTCGTTTGAAGAGAAAGTTGTAGCATTTCGCCAATATCCTCATCGTCTTCAACCATCAATACATTCATTGTTTCCATAAAAAAGCCATTTAAGTAAGTGTTTACAGAATACCTAATATTTATGACAACACGGTGACAATTTACAAACTACTTCTAACTTGCTTCGGAGAAAACCCTGTCTCTAATTATTAAAAATAACAGTAACGCACTGAACCACCTTAAGGCGCCTGCGGTTTCTCGACCAGTAAACTTTTTATAATGCCCCGTTATATGAACGTCATACAACTGTCATATTATTGATTGATACTCCCCACCTATGACACATGATGAAAAACTACACTATCAATCGCTTTTAGATATATTAGCAACAGACTCACTGACTCCGCTCTTTCAGCCAATCATTTCGATGAAAGACAATAAAATTTATGGTTACGAAGGCTTAATTCGTGGCCCCTCTGATGGTCCGTTACACTCCCCCATCAACCTTTTTAACGCTGCGGCTAAATATGATCGGCTTGCCGAATTAGATTTACTTTGTCGAAAAGTAAGCATTCAACGGTTTGGCGAACTTAATTTAAATGCCCGGTTATTTATTAACACCATTCCTGAAATTCTCTTACAAAAAGATTATCAGCATGGCCACACATTAAAGTATATAAAAGACTCTAATTTAGATGCTAGCCAAGTGGTTATTGAACTGACTGAGCAATACCCTATTGAAGATTATGACCTGATGGCAAGTGCAACCAAATACTATCAAGATATGGGGTTTTCCATCGCCATCGACGATTTAGGTGCAGGCTATTCAGGCTTAAGAACCTGGTCTGAAATTAAACCCGACTTCGTAAAAATTGACCGTCACTTTTTAAATGACATTCATAACGATATCAACAAGCAAAAATTTGTACAGTCTATTGTAGATATTGCAAAAGGTGTTGACTGTAAAGTAATAGGTGAAGGTATCGAGCTACGCGGTGAGTACCTACAGGCTAATACGATGAATATTGATTATGCACAAGGTTTTTACTTTGCCCGCCCCAATTCCAAACCAACTGAGTTATTGGATTGCTCGTTATTTTCAAGCAGAAAAAATAACTTCAAACCTAAATTTAATATAGAGCGTTCAGATAATACCGCTGCAAAGCTACTTTTTTATGTCAAACCTATTTATACCCATACTAAGTTTTACGACATTGGTGAGCGCTTTCAATCATCACCTGAGCTAACAGCGCTTCCAGTCCTAAATGACGACGCTACTGTTGCAGGCGTTATCTGGCGTACTGAGTTTTTAACTATTTATGCTAGCCGCTATGGAAAAGAATTAAACAGTAAAAAAAATGCTTTATCTTTTTTAGACATTAAGGCGCTAAAGGTAGATATTACTTTATCACTCAATAAAATTAGTCAGCACATCACCAGTCAAAACAACCTCGCACAACATGATGATTTTCTTATTACCTCATCTAACCGCTACAAAGGCATGGGCAAACTTCTTCATTTATTGAAAGAAATAACCGAGATGCAAATCACCTTTGCCCGCCACATGAACCCTCTTAGCAACCTACCTGGCAATGTTCCTATCAGCCAACGAATTAATCACTCCATTGAAACTCAACAAGATATCGTTATTTGTTATTTTGACCTAGATAATTTTAAGCCGTATAACGATACCTATGGGTTTGGCGAGGGCGATAAAGTGCTCCGAAAAACTGCTAAGCTGCTGACAGATTCTGCAGATACAGACATTGACTTTGTAGGGCATGTTGGCGGCGATGACTTCATCATTATTTTTCAAAGCAGCGACTGGCAGCATCGATGCAACTCCACTTTAAATAACTTTAGCGCCCTAACGTCAGAGTTCTACTCTCAAGAACACCTTCTTAACGGAGGAATCTCTGCGTTAGATAGAAATTCTGAGCCGGTGTTTTATCCACTTTTATCAATCTCTATTGGAGCATTAAGGCCGCATGATTTCGGCTTTTTTAGGTCAGAAAATGATCTCGTCTCTATTGCTAGCAACGCAAAATCTGCAGCTAAAAAGATACCCGGCAATAGCCTTTATCAAATCAAGCCTTCAAAACAATTAAGCAACATGTCCGCCTAAATCATGAAAATGTTCTATGACAGGTAGCCACATTATGCTTGCCGACAAAAACACCCAATCTTGAAACTGTTGCCCAACTGGCGAACACCGATCAAACAGGTGCCGCCAGTTAGACTATGATTTAGTGGCCTTTTTAACCACCACTAAACAACATCTCAAAACCTCTTAGCGTTTCTTAAACACCAAAGCATCGTCTTGCACATCTATATCAACCACATCACCAGGCACAAACTTACCCGCCAATAAATCTTGTGCCAGTTCATTTTCTAAGCGTTGTTGTATCGCACGTTTTAAGGGTCTAGCACCATAAACAGGGTCAAAACCGGCTTCACCTAATTTATCCAACGCAGCTTCTGAAACAACCAACTCTATGTCCCTATCTTGTAAACGCTGACGTAAAATATCTACTTGAAGAGTGGTAATAGCACGAATTTGTGTGCGACCCAAGGGGTGAAACACCACAGACTCATCAATACGGTTAATAAATTCCGGTCTAAAGTGTTGCCCGACCACTTCCATCACCGCACTTTTCATCTCATTATAATTAGCCTCACCCGCTAGCTCCTGGATACGATCTGAACCTAAGTTCGAGGTCATCACGATGACTGTATTTCGAAAATCAACCGTGCGGCCTTGCCCGTCTGTTAAACGGCCATCATCCAAGACTTGTAACAAAATATTAAAGACATCCGCATGTGCTTTTTCAACTTCGTCCATCAAGATAACACTGTAGGGTTTACGTCGAACCGCTTCGGTTAAATAGCCCCCTTCTTCATAACCTACATACCCTGGAGGCGCACCAATTAATCTTGCAACCGAATGTTTTTCCATAAATTCAGACATATCAATTCGTACGATTGCTTCTTCAGTATCAAATAAAAACTCAGCTAATGCCTTGCATAACTCTGTTTTACCAACCCCTGTTGGGCCTAAAAATAAAAACGAACCATTAGGGCGATTAGGGTCTGACAGGCCTGCTCGTGAACGACGAATTGCATCGCTGACTGCTTTAACTGCTTCTTCTTGACCAATAACGCGATCACTTAAACCAGCTTCCATTTGCAATAGTTTTTCACGCTCGCCTTCAAGCATTTTGGAAACGGGAATACCCGTCCACTTAGACACAACCTCAGCAATTTCTTCTTCGGTGACTTTGTTTCTCAATAAGGTAAAGTCCTGTTCACCACTGCCTTCCTCAGCCTCTTGAATTGCTTTTTCTAATCGTGGAATTTCGCCATATTGCAACTCTGACATACGTGTTAAATCACCGGCACGCCGAGCCGTTTCCATTTCAAGCTTTACCTTTTCGAGCTCTTCTTTATGCTGGGCACTGCCTTGCATAGCAGCCTTCTCAGACTTCCAGACTTCTTCCAAATCAGCATACTCTTTATCCAACTGGTCAATTTCAGTTTCAAGTAACTGTAATCGTTTTATAGATGCATCATCGGTTTCTTTTTTTAACGCTTCGCGTTCAATTTTCAACTGAATTAAACGCCGCTCTAACCGGTCCATTGATTCAGGCTTGGAGTCCATTTCCATACGAATACGACTCGCTGACTCATCAATTAGGTCAATCGCCTTATCAGGTAATTGTCGATCAGTTATATAACGGTGAGACAATACCGCCGCTGAAACAATAGCTGGGTCGGTTATATCTACGCTATGGTGTACTTCGTATCGTTCTTTTAAACCTCGCAAAATAGCGATGGTATCTTCTACACTGGGCTCATCAACCAATACTTTTTGAAACCGTCGCTCTAATGCGGCATCTTTTTCAATATATTGACGGTATTCATCTAAGGTTGTCGCTCCTACACAATGTAAATCACCGCGTGCTAACGCTGGTTTAAGCATATTTCCGGCATCCATCGCACCGTCACCTTTCCCGGCACCAACCATCGTATGCAACTCATCGATAAACAAGATCACTTGCCCTTCTTGTTTTGACACATCGTTAAGCACTGCTTTTAGGCGCTCTTCAAATTCACCACGGAATTTTGCACCCGCGATAAGGGCGGCCATATCTAGCGACAACAAACGCTTAGATTTCAAATTTTCAGGCACCTCGCCATTAACAATACGTTGCGCTAGCCCTTCTACAATAGCGGTTTTACCTACTCCTGGCTCACCTATCAGCACAGGGTTATTTTTTGTCCGACGTTGCAACACTTGAATAGTGCGTCGAATTTCTTCGTCACGGCCAATCACAGGATCCAATTTTCCTTGCTCTGCACGTTCCGTCAGGTCAATACTGTATTTTTCCAGCGCCTGGCGGTTCTCTTCTGCATTTTGATCATTCACCGCTTCACCACCGCGTATATCATCTATCGCTTTTTCTAAAACACTTTTAGTCGCTCCCGCTTGTTGTAGCGCTTTGCCTGCTGACCCTTTGTCTTCAAGTGCCGCTAAAACAAATAACTCACTTGAAATGTAGGCATCCTGACGCTTTTGTGCCAACTGATCGGTAATATTAAGCAAACGCCCTAAATCATTAGACATTTGCACGTCACCGGCTGCACCTTCAACCGTTGCTATCCGATCAATTGTTTCGCCTAAAGATGAGCGTAGTTGATTTACATTGACGCCTGCCAGTTGTAGTAAATGACGCACGCTAGCACCTTGCTGGTCAAGCATAGCGACCAAGACGTGTGCCGGTTCTATAAACTGATGATCCTTACCCAGTGCTAAACTTTGTGCGTCAGAAAGCGCAACTTGAAACTGACTGGTGAGTTTATCCATTCGCATATTTTAACCCTCATTAATTTAATAACTAATTAATGGGGGATGAAATGAGTGTTTTCAAGCTAGCCCAATAGTGCCAACTTTAGCTTTAGTGAATAAAGCTGTGTAACCAACCAATTAAACCAATACCAAACAGCATCAGTAAAATTTGCTCTACGCCTGCTGCTAGGTTAATTCGTTTATGCAGCGTTGGAATCAAATCTGCCACTGCGATATAGATAAAGCTAGCCGCAGCAAACGCTAAAACATATGGTAAAAGGTGTTCAAAATCTGCTAGCCAGAAATAGGCCAGCAAGCCACCTATTAGCGTTGCGAAGCTAGAAATAACATTGTACAAAATAGCTTTTTTACGGGTAAAGCCACTTTGTAGCAAAATAGCAAAATCACCTATTTCTTGTGGAATCTCATGAGTCGTTACCGCTAATGCCGTCACAACACCTAAATGAATATCTGTCAAAAAGGCCGCTGCAATCAACACCCCATCAACAAAATTGTGAACACTATCACCTACAAGAATCAAACTGCCGGCTGACTGATGACCGTGCGCATGAACATCCACGTGCGTTTCACAATCATCATGGTGACAATGCCGCCACAACACCATTTTTTCCAACGCGAAAAAAAACATCAGGCCGCCCAAAATGGTAATCGATAGGGTGTGAAAATTTTCATGCCCCACTTCTTCTAAGGCGTGTGGAATTAAGCCGACAAAAGAAACACTCAACAATGCACCCGTTGCAAAACTCACACTAAATGGCAACATTCTAGTGATTATCTTTTTAGGTAAAAAAAGAACCAGCGACGCACCTAACACACTTAGCATTCCGCCAAGAATGGTAAACAAAATAATCCAAGTAAATACAGTCATGGGTAATAAGTTAATATTGAAGCCAAATTAACGAAGCCATTCGGCCCGTTGTCGGCTCACGCCGGTATGAAAAAAATTTATCGGGCTGATTATACGTACAATATTCACCACCATAAATTCTTTTTACACCACATTGCAATAAGCTCATTCTTGCCAAAGCATATAAGTCAGCAAGATGATGATCAGCATTCAGCTGCCTAAACCCCTGCTGCATCACCAAGCTTTTGTTAACGAAAGCGTTTTTAACCTCGCTACCCACTTCAAAACAAGCCGGCCCAATGGCTGGACCTAACCAAGCCATTATTTTTTCTGCTGGTGCAAGTTGCTCAACTGCCTGCTCTATGATGCCGGCCAATAAGCCTCGCCACCCAGCATGTACTGCTGCAACGGCTAAGCCGTCTTCCGTACACAATAAGACTGGCAGGCAATCCGCTGTCATCACCGTGCAAACAAACGCATCACTCCTACAAATTGAACCATCTGCTTCTATACAAGGTCCCTTTTGGAGTTGATCCAACTCGACGATAGTTGTGCCATGCACTTGTGATAACCAGACAGGCTTAGCTTGCAAGTTAAGCTCGTCACTTAACAAGGCTCGATTATCAATCACCGCTTGCGCATCATCACCCACATGAGTGGCTAGATTAAATGTTGAACAAGGTCTTTGGCTAACGCCGCCAGAACGACACGTTGTTAACGCTCTGACATTTTTTGGCGCTGGCCAACTCGGTTCAATAAAGCGCATGTGTACTGCCTATTTAACCGGGGTTTCTTTCGCCAATACTTCAACCAAATGGGCCATATCCGCAGGCATCTCGCATTCCCAAGAAATCGGCTCACCAGTGACCGGATGAACCACCCCTAACCTGGCAGCATGTAATGCTTGGCGCTTAAACCCACGTAAAGTATCACTCAATAGTTCACTTGCATTAGCCAAGGGTTTAAAACGTCCACCATATACTTGGTCACCAACGATAGCGTGGTTTATATGACTCATATGAACTCGAATTTGGTGAGTACGCCCTGTTTCAAGGTTCACTTTTAATAAGGTATGTTTTGCAAAGCGTTGCGCAACTCGATAGTGAGTGATGGCCTCTTTGCCCCCCTCTCTAACCGCATACTTTTTACGATCAGTCGGGTGTCGCGCTAAAGGTGCGTCCACTGTGCCACCGGCCGTCATATACCCCCTCACCACAGTTAAGTATTCACGCTCAAAAGCACGTGCCTGCAACTGGTCGACCAATAGCTTATGTGCTGTTAAGGTGCGCGCTACCATTAGCAACCCGCTGGTTTCTTTATCAATTCGATGCACCAAGCCCGCTCGTGGCAAGCCCTCTAGCGCAGGGTCATGATGTAATAGAGCATTTTGTAATGTGCCATCCCAATTACCCGCTGCAGGATGCACGACTAAACCGGCCGGTTTATTTACCACCAGCATTGATTCATCCTCATAAACAATATTAAGCGCGATCGGTTCCGCTTTGATATTTAATGACGTATCGGCAATGGGCGTAATAATAACCGCCTCCCCACCATTAACCTTGTCTCGAGGGCGCAGTGTTTTATTATCGATCAGTATATTGCCGCTGTTCACCCAGCTTTTCAAGCGACTGCGAGAATACTCTGGGCATAACTCAGCTAATGCCTGATCGAGCCGAAGCCCTGCCATTTCAGGTGGGACGATTAATTCTATTTGTTGTTCAGTTTTCAAGCCAATAGGATTGTAATAATTGATGTGCTCCGGCATTATAACCGTTTAGCTCCTTATAACTTGTTATTTCACTCATGACTCTAATGAATCGTCTATCGATTAAAAAAGCTTTCCTTATTCTTATGCTGGCCTCCTTGTCCGCATGCTCCACTATGGATCTTGTTACCCCTATAGATACTCCCGATAAGACGGCCAATTGGTCCGCAGCGGACTTTTATGACGAAGCCAAAAAATCTTTGGATGATGAAAACTACATTAACGCCATTGAGCTATATGAAGGGCTTGAGTCTCGCTACCCCTTTGGCCAATATGCCCAACAAGCACAAATTGACTTAGCCTTCGCTTATTACAAAAATGACGAACCAGAGTCGGCGATTGCAACAGCTAACCGTTTCATTCGCATTCACCCTCGCCATAAAAACGTGGATTACCTGTACTACCTTAAAGGCCTAATTAATTTTAATCGAGGTATCGGTTTTCTAGAGCGCTACTTACCCACTGATAAATCTCAACGTGACCCTGGCGCAGCCATTGAGTCGCTAGATGATTTTGCAACATTGATTAGGCGCTTCCCCAATAGCCAATATGTTGCAGATTCAAAGCAACGTATCATTGCACTTAAATCAAACCTAGCGTTACATGAATTAAATGTCGCCAATTATTATATGAAGCGCAAAGCCTATGTTGCCGCCATTAATCGCGCTAAAAATATCATTGAACAATACCAAAACACCACAGCCGTACCTCGTGCTTTATTATTAATGGTCGACGCCTACCAGCACATTAATATGAACGACCTAGCCGCTGATGCCCAACGTGTTTACGACCTGAACTATCCAAACGGCACTCCACCTTTAGAAAACCCTAAGTACGCGCACGAAAAAACAACCTCTGAAAAAATCTGGGAGTTTTTAGAGTTAGACAAATAAGCTGGCTACTGAACCGAAGGTGCGTTAATCGTCAGAAAAAAGCACCTTATTAAAGCCCGAGGTCATTGGGAATCGGCGCTCGCGACCAAATGCACGTGAGGTGATTTTAACGCCCGGCGGCGCTTGGCGCCGCTTATATTCGTTTTGCTCTACCAGCCGAAGTACTCTATCAACAATTGCTGGTTCATAACCTGCATCCAATATCTCTCGCCTCGACTGGTCACGTTCAACATAACGTTCAAGAATATCATCCAACACGGGGTAAGGTGGCAGGCTATCTTCATCTTTTTGATCCGGCGCCAACTCAGCTGAGGGTGGCCGCTCAATCACTCTGTCAGGAATTACTGGCGATTGTTCATTTCGATATTTAGCCAAGGCATATACCATCATTTTGGGCACATCCTTTATCGGCGCAAAACCACCGGCCATATCACCGTAAAGCGTTGCATAACCAACACTCATCTCGCTTTTATTGCCTGTTGTAAGCAGAATTTTTCGCTTCTTGTTTGAAATCGCCATTAACACGACACCACGGCTACGTGCCTGAATATTTTCTTCAGTCACGTCAGCATTTAGGCCTTCAAACGCAGGTTCTAACATTGCTGAAAAAGCGTTGACCGCAGGTTCAATAGAAATAGTTTGATGCTTAACGCCCAAGGCTTCTGCTTGTTTAATCGCATCTTCATTGCTCATATCGGCCGTATATTTTGATGGCATGAGGACCACTTCGACACTATCACCACCTAATGCATCAGCCGCAACAGCCAATACTAAAGCAGAATCTATACCGCCAGACAGACCCAATACCGCTCCTTTAAAGCCATTTTTTGTTACGTAATCACGCACACCCAAAACCAGCGCTTGATAAATGGATTCCAGTTCAGGCAATTGCGCATCTTGCTTCGCCTCCAAAGTTGAGTTGCGTAATGAGTCCAAATCAATATAGTTTATTGACTCAACAAAAGCTGCTGAGCGCTGCACAACCTTGCCTGCTGCATTCATTACAAAAGACGAACCGTCAAACACCAACTCATCCTGCCCACCCACTTGGTTCAGATAAATAATAGGCAAACCGGTTTCCTTCACTCGTGAACATACTGTACGTTCACGTTTTTCAGCTTTATTAATCTCAAAAGGCGACGCATTCAAATTAAGAATAAGCGTTGCATCAGACTGGCGTAACTGATCACAGACGCTTGATGACCAGATGTCCTCGCACACACTAAGCCCAATTACCTCTGAGCCTAACTTAAATGTACATGCTTGTGCCCCTGCCTGAAAATAACGTTTTTCGTCAAACACACCATAATTCGGCAATTGCTGCTTTCGGTAATTGGCCACTAACTCACCGGCTTGCAAAACAGCAACACTATTAAATAATACGCCTTCGCCTTTTTCTGGGTAGCCAATAACAATGGTTAATAAAGGACACTCTGACGATATCCGTTCAAGCTGTTTTTCAACACCGTTAAGAAAGTCATTTCGAAGCAGCAAGTCTTCTGGTGGATAACCGGTTATCGCTAACTCAGGAAAAACGATTGCAAGGGCCTGCTCGCTCACCGCTTGCTGGCAAAATTCAAGGATACGATTGGCATTGCCTACTAAATCGCCAACAATAGGGTTAAATTGTACTAAGGCTAATTTCATAACAGCTTATTCCTAATTTCTTACTAGCATAAAAAAGGGCTGTATAGTTTACAGCCCTTTTTGCACTACTTTAAATTTTAACGCTCAGTTAGCCTAAAATTTCCTTCATTTTTGCGCCCATCTCAGTGGGTGATTTCACAATGTGAACACCCGCTTCTTCTAAAGCCGCAAACTTCGCTTCAGCGGTACCTTGACCACCAGAAACAATCGCACCAGCATGGCCCATGCGTTTACCCGGAGGCGCTGTAACACCAGCAATATAACCAACAACTGGCTTCGTTACATTGTTTTTGATGTATTCTGCAGCTTCTTCTTCCGCCGTTCCGCCAATTTCACCCACCATGATAATACCCTTGGTATTCTCATCGGCTTCGAAGCGTGAAATAACGTCAATAAAGTTCATCCCATGAATCGGGTCACCACCAATACCTACACAAGTACTTTGACCTAAGCCAGCAGAGGTTGTTTGATGAACAGCTTCATAAGTAAGCGTACCTGAACGTGACACCACACCGATACTACCGGCTTGATGAATAAAGCCAGGCATAATGCCAATCTTACACTCACCTGGAGTAATAACACCTGGGCAGTTAGGGCCAATTAGCACTACGTTTTCATATTGCTCAAGCGATGCCTTCACTTTCAACATATCCAATACAGGAATACCTTCCGTGATACACACGATCACTTCAATACCTGCAGCTGCAGCTTCTAAAATAGCATCCGCAGCGAACGGAGGCGGCACGTAAATCATGGTTGCAGTTGCACTGGTTTCCTTTACCGCATCAGCAACAGTGTTAAAAACAGGTAAATCTAAATGTTTTTCGCCACCACGACCTGGCGTAACCCCACCGACAACTTTTGTTCCGTAGGCAATTGCTTGCTCGGAGTGGAATGTCCCCTGTTTACCTGTAAAACCTTGGCAAATTACTTTTGTGTCTTTATTAATTAAAATACTCATCGTATACCCCTAAATTAAGATGCTGCTTTAACAGCGGCTTTAGCAGCCAAGGTTAAATCATCAGCGGCAATAATATCTAAACCAGAATCTTTCAATAGCTGACGCCCTTGATCGGCATTAGTGCCTTCTAAACGAACCACTACCGGTACGCTAACACCTACCTCTTTAACCGCTTCAATAATACCTTCAGCAATTAAGTTACAACGAACGATGCCGCCAAAAATATTCACTAACACTACTTTTACTTTGTCATCAGACAAAATAAGTTTAAACGCTTCAGCCACACGTTCAGCTGTTGCACCACCACCTACATCTAAGAAGTTAGCGGGGAAACCACCTTCCAATTTAACTAAGTCCATAGTCGCCATCGCTAAACCTGCACCATTCACCATGCAACCAATGCTGCCGTTCAACGTAATATAGTTCAACTCATGTTGTTGTGCTGCATGCTCTTTTTCATCTTCTTGCGACGGATCACGCATGGCAACCATATCGGCGTTACGATAAGCGGCGTTATCATCTAAATTAACTTTTGCATCTAGTGCGACTAAGTCACCATCACCATTAACAATTAGTGGGTTGATTTCAACTTGGCTCGCATCTTTTGCCCAAAAAACGGCTAAAATGCCAGACATGACTTTAAACAGCTGCCCAACTTGTTTACCTTTAAGCCCCATTTTAAAAGCTATATCGCGCGCTTGATACGGCTGTAAGCCAGCAACAGGATCAACGGCGGCTAATAAAATCTTCTCTGGTGTTTCTTCCGCCACTTCTTCAATATCCATACCGCCTGCTTCAGACGCCATAAACATAATTCGTTTAGTGCCACGATCAACCACAGCGCTAATATAAAGCTCGCGATCGATAGGCTTAACTTCCTCGACAATAAGCATTTCGATAGGCAAACCTTCTTCATCGGTTTGTGGCGTCACCAAGCGAGAGCCCAATAGCTTTTTGCTAAACGCTTCTACCTCATCTATCCCTTTACACAATTTAACGCCACCCGCTTTACCACGACCACCTGCGTGAACTTGGGCTTTAACTACCCAACACTCACCGCCTAACTCTTTTGCAACATTGACAGCTTCTTTAACTGAACGTGCTGGCTTACCAACTGGTACGGGTACACCAAACTCAGCAAACACCTGTTTTGCTTGGTATTCATGTAAATTCATTCAAATTCCTCTATGATTAATTTTTGTTAGTCACTTAACCAGTCCATTCTAATAGATTTCACAATTTAATTCAGCCAGACACTTAAATTTACGCCATGCATTCTGCACCGAAACAAAGCGAATTCGTCAAAACATGTCCATTTGGGAGCGGTTTTTACCTGCCTGCTGAACAAGCCTGGCGAACGCTTAAAGTGTTCCATGCCTACCAATTAGTATTGTCTAGTGCATTTTTTACTTTATTTGCCAGTCACACTGGGCCTTCGATTTTTGGCCAAAGCAACCCGGGGCTCTTTCAAGCAGTTAGCCTGACTTATTTTGCACTCACCCTATTTAGCACTGTCTTTATTCGCAAACCGTATATTGCATACACGCGACAAGTACAGTTTAAAATTATTGCCGACATTATCTTCTTAACCTTTCTGATGCATGCTAGTGGCGGCATTACCAGTGGCTTAGGGGTTCTGCTCGCCGTCAGCGTTGCCGCTGGCGGTTTATTGGCTGGCGGGCAATGCACCTTAGTTTTTGCTGCGATCGCCACTTTCGCTGTGCTTGGCGAGCAATTGTATGCTGACCTCACCGGTATTTTTGCAAAAACCGCTTATACCTATGGCGGCGTGCTAAGCGCCTCTTTTTTCACTATTTCAATCCTTGCGTTAGTACTTGCAAAGCGCGTTGAAAAATCGGAGCAAATAGCCCAGCTACAAAGCCGAGAAATTGATGAACTTATTCATTTAAATGATTACATTATTAAACACCTTCAATCTGGCATCATCGTTGTTGACCACCACAATAAAGTACGCCTTGCTAATGATGCTGCCAAGACTCTCATTGAACACCCCATTACTATTGGCGCAGCCTTGTCAGACATATCGCCTGAGTGTTGGCAATTATTTACGCGCTGGTTAAGAGACCCTAACCAAAGCAGTGCCGATATTGCCGCAAGCGCCCACTCACCTCGAACTAAGCTGCGCTTCAGCCAATTACACAACCTTGCTGACAACGCCTACATCATTTTTTTGGATGACCTTTCAACCATTGAGCTACAGGTGCAACAAGAAAAACTCGCTTCGCTGGGTCGACTCACCGCGAGCATTGCACACGAAATTAGAAACCCTCTCGGTGCTATTAGCCATGCCGGCGAGTTATTATCCGAATCCACCTCTATTAAAAAAGAAGACCTACGACTACTCGATATTATCCATAACCATACCAATAGGGTGAACAGTATTGTAAAAAGCATACTCCAACTTTCACGACAAGAAGATAGCCGCATTGAAACTATCAAACTCGACAAGTGGATTGCCGATTTTGATAAAGAGTTTATGGAACAGTTCGGTTTGCAAACCTCCCCTATACAAATCAACATTGCCCAGAACGTTAAAACTATTCAATTTGACAATAACCATTTAAAACAAATTATCGACAACCTTTGTAGCAACGCTCTAAAATATGGCCAACTTGTCGACAAACAACAAATAATTTATATGCAGATAGGCATAAGTCCTATCAATCAACAGGTTTACATCTCAATCACTGATGCAGGTAAAGGCATGGACGAAACCACAGCAGAACAAATTTTTGAGCCCTTTTTTACAACATCCCCTTCAGGAACAGGGCTTGGGCTTTACATCTCCAGTCAACTAGCTGAGCTTAACCATGCTAAATTAAGTTACCAAGCCAACCCCAATGGTGGTAGTTGCTTCACCCTTTTATTTAAACATTCTTAACAGATAATGCCGCAAACACTCGCCCTTATTGTCGACGATGAACCAGACATTTTAGAGTTACTGGAAATCACCCTGTCTCGCATGGGCATCGCCAGTAAACCAGCACACGACCTTAGCGAAGCTAAGCTGCTTTTAAAGACCCACTCTTTTGATATTTGCCTAACCGACCTGCAATTACCAGACGGTAACGGCTTAGAGCTGGTTACGCACGTACAAACACACTACCCCAGCACACCCACCGCTGTTATTACCGCTTTTGGCAGTATGGAAGTTGCTATCAAAGCCCTCAAGCTGGGTGCCTTTGATTTTGTTTCCAAACCGGTTGACTTAAAAAGCTTAAAAAACCTTGTTAGCTCCGCCATAAAAATTAACGATACTGTTGAACCTGTTGATCGAAGAAGTCGCGATCAATTATTGGGAGACTCTGTAATGATGGCTAACGTACGAGCCAAAATTGCAAAGCTTGCTCGCAGCCAAGCACCCATCTATATCAGTGGTGAATCAGGTACCGGTAAAGAATTAGTTGCCAAGCTAATTCATGAAAAAGGCCCTCGGGCTAATCAAGCTTTTGTCCCCATTAACTGCGGCGCCATCCCCCATGAACTGATGGAAAGTGAGTTTTTTGGCCATAAAAAAGGCAGCTTTACCGGCGCTATCGCTGATAAAAAGGGGCTATTCCAACTTGCTCATGGTGGCACTTTATTTTTAGATGAGATCGCCGACCTCCCTCTACACATGCAAGTTAAATTATTACGGGCCATACAAGAAAAGTCCATCCGCCCCATAGGCAGTGATACTGAAACCGTGATCGACACCAGAATTTTGTGTGCCACCCATAAAAACTTAAGCGAACTCGTTGAAAAAGGGAGCTTTCGACAGGATTTATATTACCGGATTAATGTCATCGAACTCCCTTTGCCAGCTTTGCGCGAACGCAAGGAAGACATCCAGCAACTCGCCACTCATATTTTACAAAAATTAAATACCGAACATGGAAATACTACTATAAGCCTTAGTGAAAATGCGCTAAAAGCCCTAACAAAGTACCCCTTCCCTGGCAATGTACGCGAACTAGAAAATATACTCGAACGCGCATTTACCCTATGTGAAAATGGGCTTATTCACCAGGCAGATTTACAGCTGCCCGAAAACCCTCATAACATACCTAACTCAATCAATACCCCAGCGTCATCGCCCAATGCAAGTGACGAATCATCAGACGCACCATTGGAAGATTACCTTGGCACATTGGAAAAAGAAGCCATCGTCAATGCATTAGAAAAAACACGCTGGAACAAAACAGCCGCAGCAAAAGACCTAGGTATTACCTTTCGTGCCTTACGATACCGACTAAAAAAACTAGGCTTAGACACTTAAGCACAAAATGACCTTCAGCGTCACATTGTGACGTAAAACACTTTAGAAAGATGTAGACGAAAAATTAATAAACTATTTTAAACAAACAAAATCAATAGGTTATTAGTATAATTTAATAAATACAGATAAGCGGCACACAAAATGCTTTATACTTTTTGCAATATAAATTTATGACATATTAATAAGGATATCAACATGAAAAACCTACAAACAATAAAACATAACGCTCAAAAGGGCTTCACCCTGATCGAGCTCATGATCGTGGTTGCCATTATCGGTATTTTAGCTGCCTTGGCTATCCCTGCTTACCAAGACTACACTATTAAGTCTCGTGTAGGTGAGGGTGCTTCTCTTTCTGGCGCATTTAAAACAGCGATTGAAATCTATTGGAGTGAAAATGGAACTTTATCAGACACTGGAACCGGTTTAGGTGGAGACACATTGGGGCTCTCTTCTGTTTCCGCACAATATGTCTCGGATATCTCCGTTGAAGCAGGCCCAGTTCTTGAGGTAACATTAAGGGACTCAAGCAAACTAGGCACTGCTGCAGATACTTGTTTCCAATACGTGCCAACACACCCTGATGCAGGACGCAACCTAACATGGAGCGTTGAAGCCAACGCGTGCTCAGGCGGAGCTAGCGGTCCTGTTGCTTCCAAGTACTTACCACGAGACTAACGTTTAAATTTAAAAGCTAAAAAAGGCGGCGTTTATGCCGCCTTTTTTATATTTGCATGCCAAAACAACAAAAACTAAACATCCTTTTTATTTTTACGCTTTTTTGCCTGTTATTTTTTATTTATAAAAATGGCTTAAATGGCCCCTTCATATTTGACGACACATCAAACATCATTTCCAACTCTTTACTTAGGATAGACAATCTATCCTTTTATAGTCTATATAACAGTAGCTTATCAGGCTCTGCTGGCCCGCTAAAACGACCAGTTGCCGTTCTAAGTTTTGCTCTTAATTATTATTTTGCCGGCGGGTACGTTGCATCCATATTTAAGCTAACTAATATCATCATCCACTGCCTTAATGCGCTATTGGTTTATCTTCTGTGCTTTCAGTTATTTAAGCGAATCAACACCACACCTAACACAAACATAGCCTTTTTGTTTGCCAGTGGCGTTAGCCTATTATGGGCGCTGCACCCCATAAACTTAACCAGCGTGCTCTATGTCGTACAACGCATGACATCACTGAGCACCTTATTTAGTCTAGGCTGTATTATTCTCTACCTTTGTGCTCGTAACCGTTGGTTATCTCAAGGCTATACTTGGCGCGTAGGATGCTTATTTTTTGCTAGCTTGACGAGCTTGCTTCTCGCACTATTTAGCAAAGAGAATGCTGTTTTAACCCCCTTGATAATTATATTAATTGAACTGCTTCTCTACTTAAAAGAGAAACCTTGGTCAGTTATTAATCGACTAACTAAACAACAACAAAATTTGGGTTTAGTCGTTATTGGCAGCTTATTTATCGCCACTGTTTGGTGGGCTATTGATTATGCTTCTGGCGGCTTTAACAACCGCCCTTTTACTATGTTAGAGCGCGTTTTAACTGAGTCACGTGTTCTGTGTTTTTATCTTTCACTGATACTCATTCCTCGCATTAATGGCTTTGGTTTATTTCATGATGACATTGCATTGTCAACCTCGTTATTCACTCCGTGGACAACCATCACATCTATCATTTTTATCCTTGGCTTACTGGTCACAGCTTTTTATTATCGAAAAAAGAACCCGTTATTTGCCTTAGGCATTGGATGGTTTTTCATTGGGCATTTATTAGAGTCCACATTTTTTCCTTTAGAAATCGCTCATGAACACCGCAACAATTTACCGTCTATAGGCATCATCATTGCTGTTTTTTCCCTCATTCCTTTGGCCAAACTAGAAACCAAGAAAGTTATTATAAGCATTGTTTTTGTTGCCCTTATCTTAGGCAGCACCACCTGGCTTCGTTCAAAACAATGGGGGAACTATCAGTCATTGGCGTATTATGAAGCAAAACATCATCCAAACTCACCAGCTATACAGGCTTTGCTCAGTAATGCGGCGCACCAGGCTGGCGACATAGAAATTGCCACTGAAGCCATAAAAAAAGCAATGACTCTCGAGCCTAATGAAACCGCTTACGCACTGCATTATCAAAATATTTTAGCCATTCACGATCAGAAAATACCAAACGCCTTACAAGTTGAAACATTAAGACGGCTTGAACACAACAGGCTCACCCCGTCCACACAATTAGCCTTAGACCAAATAGCTGGGTGTTTAAAAAAGGAGGTTTGCGCACCTTTGCGTAAAAATTATCTCGAATGGATAAACGTCGTGATAAAAAAAGCACCCACGCACGCTGTTTACTATTACATGAAAGGTAAGGCCCAACGCGCTAGCGGAGATATATTAGGTGCTCTCAACACCTTTCAGCAAGCCTACGATATTAGCCCTAACTTTCTACACCCTTTATTTGAAATGGCAGATATTTTAATTCGCCTAAACCAACTCGAACATGCGGAGCAAGTTATTGGCTGGATTGACATTGCTAACGAAAAAACTCACCTTCGCAGAGATACTGAGTTAAAACAAATTAAGGATATACTCAATAAGATAAAGAAAGCAAAATCAAGAGAGCAGCCAACTTGATTTTTCGTCCACCTCACAAGACTGACGCTTCTTTTTAATAGCTAGAAAACTATACTAGGTTTATGTTTTAGTAGGCAGCCCTCTCTCGCAGGCCATAAATACTAAAGATAGTGACCCTCTAAAAAAGCGATAACATATTCTCTAGTGCTTTTTTAGCCATTTGCTTGTCATCATCATTGACTTGTATTTGATTAACTACAGTCCCTTCAGCTAAATTTTCCAACACCCATGCTAAGTGCTGAGGGTCTGTTCTAAACATGGTTGAACACATCGCAACGGTTGGAGACATAAAATGAACTTGCTTGCCTTGGTCTTTCACTTCTTCCTTAAGACGATTGACTAGGTTCAGCTCTGTTGCAATCAGCCATTGCGTATTCGCTTTACCTTCACGAACTGTTTTTAAAATAGCTTCGGTTGAGCCAACATAATCGGCTTTCTCACACACTTCAAAATTAGCTTCTGGGTGCGCCACAACAATTGCATTCGGGTTTTTCTTTTTAAAGTCATCAATCTGGTTGTCTTGAAACATTTGATGCACAGAACAAAACCCTTTCCAAAGAATCATCTTTGCATTTTCAATTTGTTCTTTTGTTAAGCCACCCATCGGTTGATTAAAATCCCAGACAACCATTTCTTCAAGTGGGATCCCCATGCGATAACCGGTATTTCTACCCAAGTGCTCATCGGGGAAAAATAATATTTTTTCACGCTTTTCGAAACACCACTCTAATACTTGCTGCGCGTTGGATGATGTACAAACAATGCCCTCATGCTGCCCACAAAAGGCCTTTAAGTCCGCGGCTGAATTAATGTAAGTAACGGGCGTTACTTGCTCATCTGCATTGATCAGAGTATTTAATTCTTTCCAACTACGCTCTACATTGGCACGGTTTGCCATATCTGCCATAGAGCAGCCAGCTGCTAGATCTGGTAACACTGTTATTTGTTCTGGGCGTGACAGTATATCTGACACCTCCGCCATAAAATGTACGCCACAAAACACAATATATTCTGCTTTAGACTCTGCTGCATACTTAGACAGCTTAAGTGAGTCACCACTTACATCGGCGTGTTTAAACACCTCATTACGCTGATAATGGTGGCCTAAAATGACACATCGCTCACCCAGTTTTTCTTTAGCTGCTTGAATGCGTTGATCACATTCTTCGTCGCTCAATAATGAATAATTTTGTATAGCAAGTGCCATCACAGATCCTTATTTTTCTTCAACCACAGGGGGTTTTCTTAAACGAATACCAAGCTCCTTTAACTGAGCATCACTAACCGTCGCCGGTGCAGATGTCAACGGGCACGCAGCTGTTTGTGTTTTAGGGAACGCCATTACGTCACGAATAGTCGATGCACCTGACATCAGCATCACCAAGCGATCTAAACCAAACGCCATACCGCCATGTGGAGGGCACCCATACTTTAAGGCATCCAACAGGAAGCCAAACTTTTCTTGTGATTCCACTGCGTCCATTCCTAGCAAATCAAATACCACTTGCTGCATTTCGGTTTTATGAATACGGATGGAACCACCACCTACTTCTGTGCCGTTCAACACGAGGTCATATGCTCTTGATAACGCTTTTCCCGTGTTTTCTTTCAACTCATCCGCACTGCATGATGGCGCTGTAAACGGGTGGTGTATGGCATTCCAGCGGTTTGATTTTTCATCCCAATCAAACATCGGGAAATCGACAACCCAAACGGGTTTCCAATCGCCTTCCAGTAACCCTTGGTCTTGACCGATTTTATCGCGTAACGCACCCAACGATTCATTAACAACTTTAGTTTTGTCCGCTCCAAAGAAAACAATGTCCCCTGTTTGCGCTTCTGTTCTTTGCATAATGCTTTCAACCACATCATCCGGCAAGAACTTCAAGATGGGAGACTGCAAGCCGTCAATGCCTGCCGCGCGGTCATTCACTTTTATATAGGCCAAACCTTTTGCACCATAAATGCTTACAAACTTGGTATAGCCATCAATATCTTTACGGCTTAACGAACTGCCTCCTGGTACTCGCAACGCGGCAACACGGCCATCTTCGCTATTAGCTGGACCTGAGAATACCTTAAATTCAACAGACGCCATTAAATCACCCACGTCTTTTAGCACTAATGGATTACGTAGGTCTGGACGATCTGTTCCGTAAACATCCATCGCGTCTGCATAAGTGATTTGAGGGAACTGCTGGGGCAATTCAACTTCGATCACTTCATTGAATAAACGGCGGATCATGCCCTCCATTAAACCCATGATTTCAGTTTCATCTAAAAACGAGGTTTCAATGTCCAACTGAGTAAACTCTGGCTGACGATCGGCACGTAAATCTTCATCACGGAAACAACGCACGACTTGATAGTAACGATCCATACCTGCAATCATTAACAGTTGCTTAAATAACTGTGGCGACTGCGGCAATGCAAAGAAGCTATTTTCATGCGTGCGGCTTGGCACTAAATAATCTCGCGCGCCTTCCGGTGTCGCTTTGGTTAAGAACGGTGTTTCAATTTCGTAGAAATTTTCATCTTCCAAGAAACGACGCAAATTTAGCGTCACATCGCGGCGCAAGCGAATTTTTTCCAACATTTCTGGGCGACGTAAATCGATATAACGGTAGCGTAACCTCGTTTCTTCGTTCACATCAATATCGCCATCCACTTGAATAGGCGTTGTTTCTGAACGATTTAGAATTTCTAAATCCAAACCAAGCAATTCGACTTTGCCCGTTCTCATTTTTTCGTTAACCGTGCCTTCTGGGCGAGGACGCACACGGCCTTTTAGCTTCAATACGTATTCACCACGGACACTTTCAGCAATAGCAAATGACTCGGCACGATCCGGGTCAAAGACCACTTGGACTATGCCTTCACGATCACGTAAGTCGATAAAAATAACCCCTCCATGATCTCGGCGACGATGGACCCACCCACAAATATCAACTTCTTGGTCTAAGTGGCTTTCATTAATATCGCCACAATAATGACTACGCATCATCTTTATTTCCTTACCGTTATGTTTTTTTGAGTAGCCTGACAGTTATCACGCTAGATATACCTTTTTCAGAAAAGGCCTGTAATTATTTAGTCTCGCTCGACTTTTTTGATGAGCCTTCTGCTAAATTCTTCTTTTTTCCACTTTTAAAGTCTGTTTCATACCAGCCGTCGCCTTTTAAACGAAAGCCTGAGGCTGACATAAGCTTGCTCAATGCATCTTCCCCACATTCAGGGCACTTTGTTAATGGCGCATCACTTATTTTACGCAATGCTTCACAACGATGCTTACATGCATCGCATTGGTATTCATATATAGGCATATTTCTTTCACTCCAAATACTGATCGGTTGTTCTTGTTATACGCTTGCACTAAACACAACTGGGTATTTTCAATGATTTACGAGGTCTATAGCAAGCAATGTATGTAAAATAAACGCACTTTTATAGCTTCATCGTGCGATTGATACAAATATGACGACTCAACTGACCATTACTAAACCAGACGATTGGCATTTACATTTACGCGACGGCCCCGCCCTCAACACAACGGTTGCTTTTAGTGCCCGGCAATTTCAACGAGCCATTGTGATGCCTAATTTGGCACAACCTATTGTTAGTGCTGAACGAGCCAGTGCTTATCGACAACGAATTTTAGACGCTTTACCAGAAAAAAGCAGCTTTCAACCATTGATGACGATCTACCTCACCAACGACACCTCGATCGAAGACATCAAACAGGCCAGCCAAAGTGACTATATTTTTGCAGCAAAACTATACCCCGCAGGCGCCACCACTAACTCATCTAACGGTGTCGCAGATGTATCTGCACTCTTTCCTGTGTTAGAAGAAATGCAAAAACATGATCTCCCGTTATTGGTCCATGCAGAGGTCACCGATACAGATATTGATATTTTTGACCGGGAAAAAGCCTTTATCGATAAATACCTTACCTCTATCAGAAATACATTTCCTGAGCTACGCATTGTTTTAGAACATGCCACAACGCAGCAGTCCGTTGATTTTGTACTTGAAAACAACTACACCGCCGCCACGTTGACACCACAACACCTCCTTTTCAACCGTAACGACTTATTAGCGGGCGGCATCCGTCCACACAATTACTGCCTACCCATCTTAAAACGTGAAACACATAGGCAAGCATTGATTAAAGCGGCCACCAGTGGCAACCCGAAATTCTTTTTAGGCACCGACAGCGCCCCCCACGCAACAACGGCTAAAGAAAACCAGTGCGGCTGCGCAGGTTGCTTTACTGCTTATGCCGCTATTGAGCTTTATGCAGAGGCCTTTGAGAAAGAAGGCGCTCTAAATAAGCTGGAGGGGTTCAGTAGTTTTTATGGGCCCGATTTTTATCGCTTACCAAGAAACAAACAGACGTTAACACTCAGCAAAGAAAGCTGGCAAGCACCGCCTAGCTATTCTTTTGGCACACAATCGTTAACGCCTTTTCGTCAGGAAACCCCTTTACAGTGGAAAATGAAATAACCTTTAGACTGTAGCTAAAGCAATAAAAAAAGCCCCGTTTAAACGGGGCTTTTTTGTGTACTCTAATTATTCGTCATCGAAAATATCTTCATCATCCAACGGAGGGTTTCCATCGTAAATTAAATAATTACGACGCTGGAAGTGCGCACTCCTTTCAAACTCATATGGGTCTAACGCAGCTTGGTCTGCAATTTTCTTTGCTCTAATCAAATCAGCGCGGGTATCTACACCTTTGAGCACCATCGTCGCCCACCTTGCATCAGAATCATCAATTTGCTGAATAGGGTCAACAAACGTATCTGCATAAATACCTAGCGTGTCACGCAACGTACTTGACCCTAAAATAGGCAGCACAACATATGGCCCTGTGCCTACGCCATAAGCCCCTAATGTTTGCCCAAAATCTTCATTGTTTTTTGGCATCCCCATGTCTGTAGCCATATCAACAAAACCAAGCACACCCACCGTTGTGTTAACGAGCACACGACCACCATCCGACAAGGCTTGATTAAACTTAAGCTGTAGAATGTCATTAACAAATACCACCACGTCATCTAAATTACTAAAGAAGTTCGTAATGCTTTGGTCGACAATATCAGGTGTTACATACTGGTAACCTTTTGCAACAGGCTCAAGAACATATTCATCTGCTTTTTGATTAAACTTGTACACCCCCCTATTCACAAACTCTAAAGGGTCATTTTCTTCTTGTGAGGTTAGCGATGCACAGCCGGACAATAAAGCCGCCATGGCAACAAACATACACACAATTCCTTTTCTAAACCACACCGATAATCTCATGAGAACTCTCTCTTAGTAATTTTTAATGCAACTTTATAAAGCCGCCAAAGGCTGCTTGACTTATTATAGCGAAATATTCCTAAATTGTTAGTCTAGAGAAAATGCTAAATTCTGATGTAAACACAATGGCCAATCGTTTTCGTAGTTATCTACCCGTCATCGTTGACCTTGAAACCGCCGGGTTTAATGCCACAACAGATGCTTTGCTTGAAATGGCAGTTGTCATTCCCGCTATGGACGAATCGGGGCAGCTTATTATTGAATCATCTCATCGTGAGCACATCATCCCCTTTGAAGGCGCTAACCTTGACCCTGCTGCATTAAAGTTCAACGGTATTGACCCGTATCACCCTTTCCGCCTAGCAATTGATGAAAAAGAAGCTCTTAGGAAGTTATTTGCCCCCGTAAGGGCAGCTGTAAAAGCACAACAATGCACCCGTGCTATTTTGGTTGGGCACAACCCTGCTTTTGATATTGGTTTTATGAATGCCGCGGTAGAACGCACACAAATCAAACGAAATCCTTTTCACCCTTTTAGCACATTTGATACGGCTACTTTAGGTGGGCTCGCATACGGCCAAACGGTATTAGCTAAGGCCGCCAAAGCCGCTGGCATGGACTGGGATAGTGAGCAAGCCCACTCGGCGCTATATGACGCCGAGCAAACCGCTATTTTATTTTGTAAGATCGTTAATCAATGGGATGCCTTTGCTAAGCAGCCTTAATTTTATCCAGCATAGTTTTCAGCTCTCCGCTTTCAAACATTTCAATCATAATATCAGCACCTCCGACTAATTCGCCGTTCGCATAAAGCTGAGGGAATGTTGGCCAGCTTGAATATTCTTTCAGGCCTTCGCGTATTTCGTCATCATCAAAAATATTAACGTAAGCAAATTCGACTTCACATGCTTGTAAAATTTGCACCGCCTTACTCGAAAAGCCACACTGTGGGAAATACGGCGTGCCTTTCATATACAATAAAACGGCGTGATTTTTTAGTTGATCTTCTATTCGTTCATTTACAGACATATCGACACCTTTTAAAAACAATTTCTTGAATTATACCCTGAATATTTAGAATAAGTCTAAACTCCATAGCCTCCACCGCCCGGTGTTTTAATTGCCAAGCAGTCACCCACATTAACATCCACGCTAACTTTTGCGGCTAAACGCGTTTCATTTAGCCAGTTTTCACCACACTTTCCTGCCTGCCCACCTAATACCCCCCATGGTTTATGCCTCCTTCGTTCTGTTAACAAAGTAATATGCGCCGGTTTCAAGAACTCTATTTCTCTAATCAACCCATCGCCACCTTTAGTTTTTCCTTCTCCACCCGAACCACTGCGGACCTGATAACGCTTAACCCTCAGAGGGTAATGCATCTCTAAAGACTCAATAGGCGTGTTTAGGGTATTGGTCATGTGTGTTTGCACCGCTGACAAACCATCAAACAGGGCGCCCCCGCCCATTCCACCACCAATCGTTTCATAGTAATTCCAACTAACACCCTCAGCTTTAGCGCCCATTGCCACATTATTCATGCTGCCGTGGCTAGCGGCCGGAAGCTCTTCTGGAACAGCCTGCGCTAACGCGCCGATCACCACATCCACCAATCGCGTGCTGGTTTCCACATTCCCAGCTGCCACGGCAGCAGGCTTTATCGCATTAATGAACGAACCGTGTTCCGCTATTATTTTAATTCGACGATAAACACCAAAGCACGCCGGAGTATTAACTGGCATTAAGCATCTGAAGACGTAGTAAACAGCCGCCGCCACTACTGATAAAGGACAATTGATATTACCTGTCACCTGGCTGGCTGTACCCGCAAAGTTAGCAATAACTTCGCTATTATTAATTGTTAAACTGAGTTTGATCTTGATATCTTTAGCACCTAGACCATCATCATCCATGACATCCTCAAAATGATAAACTCCGACTGGAATACGCTGTAATAATTGCAACATCAAACGATCACCATACTCATTAAGGTGTGTTAATGCCCGCTCATATTTCTCAGCACCCATGTCCTCCACAACAGACAATAATCTTTGCGCCCCTCGCTGGTTTGCACTGATTTGCGCATTAAAGTCTCCAGTGGATTCAATCGTATGACGTAATGCCTGCTTTATTTGTTCAAACTCCGCAGATACTTGGTAACCTCGCATAATCTTTGTCGGTGAAATAACCAACCCCTCTTCATCTAAATGCGTTGCCAATGGCATAGAACCTGGCGTCTCGGCACCTATATCGGCATGATGTGCACGATTAGCAACAAAACCAACTCGCCTCCCATTCATATATACAGGGCATACCAGCGTCACGTCAGGCAAATGCGTTCCACCTAAGTAAGGGTCATTAAGTGCCAGCATATCGCCAGGCTGCCAATCTACCTGCTCAACAATATCTTGCATTGCGTACGCCATACTGCCTAAATGAACGGGAATATGGGCAGCTTGCGCACACAATTGACCTTGCGCATCAAAAATAGCGCATGAAAAATCCAAACGATCTTTTATATTTGGCGAAAAGGCTGCCCTCTGTAAAACGGCCCCCATTTCATCGCAAATAGACTCAATTCGACTTGAAAAGATACTTAACTCAATGGCATCCATAGTTGATTAGTTGCTGATTTTCATATAGAGAATTATAATGATAGATCAACAAAATAGGCAGCCAGATTTGGCTGCCTTTGTTTTTGTACCATAATACAACTTGATAAGGTTCGTTATGCACCACCATATTATGCCAACTTACGCTTCAATGCCGGTTCGCTTTCTCAAAGGCGAAGGAGCTTGGCTGTGGGACGAAAACGGCAATAAATACCTTGATGCTCTATCAGGCATTGCTGTTTGTGGTTTAGGTCATGCTCACCCAGAAGTCGCTAGTGCCATCAGTGATCAAGCCCATACGCTAATGCACACCTCGAACCTTTATTATATTGATAAACAAGAAAAACTGGCTGACAAGCTTTGCGAGCTCACTGGCATGAATGATGTTTTTTTTGCTAATTCAGGTGCAGAAGCTAATGAAGCCGCTATTAAAATAGCCCGTCGCTTTGCTCACAGCAAAAATATCCAAAACCCTATTATCGTTACTATGGATAAAAGCTTTCACGGCCGTACATTAGCGACCCTAACAGCAACTGGTAATTTGGCAATAAAAGAGGGCTTCTCACCGCTTCCTGAGGGCTTTTATCATGCCCCATACAACGACATCAACGCTCTCGACACGCTTTCAAAACAGTTGCCCAATATCGTCGCTGTGCTTGTTGAACCCATCCAAGGTGAAAGTGGGGTTAACATTCCTAGCGCAGACTACCTTAATAAATTAAGTGACTTGTGCGAAAAGAATGACTGGCTACTTATGCTGGATGAAGTGCAAACTGGTGTTGGCCGCACCGGCAGCTTCTTAGCCAGCCAACAAAATGGCATCCAAGCCGACGTTGTTACAATGGCCAAGGCCTTAGGAAATGGCGTACCTATTGGTGCGTGCCTGACGTCTAAAAAAGCCACCGGCTTGCTCACTGCTGGCAGCCATGGCTCAACATTTGGTGGCAACCCACTCGCCTGCGCTGCTGCTTTAAAAGTTATTGAAATTGTAGAACGTGATCAACTCGCCAGCCGCGCCACCCAGCTAGGCACTCAAATGGCTGAAGCATTTAAGTTAAACCTAAAACACTGCGAGCACGTTGTAGAGATTAGGCAAAAAGGGCTAATGATTGGCATTGAGCTATCAACCCCGTGTTTGGACTTGGTCAATAAAGCGCTTGAAAAGAAGTTACTCATTAATGTAGCCGCCGGCAATACAGTGCGATTACTGCCGCCGCTCACTATTAGCGATGATGAAGCCGCACAAATAACCACATTGGTTAGCGACTTGATTATTGCCCACTAACCCATTCTTTCTGTAAAGTATCTATTATGGTGAAACCACGTCATTTTATTACCCTGAACGATTTAAGCGCCGACGAGTTACGCTCAATCATCCAGCGCGCTATCGAATTAAAAAAAATGCGTGTTGATGGCATTATTCATGAGCCCTTAAAGAATAAAGTTCTCGCGATGATTTTTGAAAAATCATCAACCCGCACTCGCATCTCATTTGAAACCGGCATGACGCAGTTCGGTGGTAGCGCATTATTTTTGTCCCCTCGCGACACACAACTAGGACGAGGCGAGCCCATTGCAGATTCTGCGCGTGTAATTTCCCGCATGGTAGACGGTATCATGTTACGTACCAACAACCACGAAACCGTGACTACATTTGCAAGCAACTCCAAAGTGCCTGTGATCAATGGCTTAACCGATCGTTTCCACCCTTGTCAGTTATTGGCCGATTTACAAACCTGGTTTGAATTACGTGGCGATATCAAAGGGAAACGTGTGTGCTGGGTTGGTGATGGAAACAATATGTGCCAATCATATATGAATGCGGCAAAATTACTCGACTTCCAACTCACTATTGCCTGCCCGGTCGGTTACGAACCAGAGCAAGCCTTACTTTCCGCCACGGCTAGTCATGTAGAACTTTTTCAAGATGCTAAACTAGCCGCCCGTGACGCTGACCTTGTTGTCACCGATGTTTGGGCCAGCATGGGGCAAGAAGAAGAGCAAAAAGTACGCGAGCAAGCCTTCAAAGAGTATCAAGTTAATTCAGCACTGATGTCTGTTGCCAAGCCTGATGCTTTATTTATGCATTGTTTACCTGCTCACCGTGGCGAAGAGGTTAGCCCAGAAGTGCTTGACGGAAAACAAAGTGTTGTTTGGGACGAAGCTGAAAATCGCTTGCATGCTCAAAAAGCACTACTAGAATTTTTAATGGAATAATGAATCCAATCCTTACATATAAAGGTCGTTTTGTGAAAAAAATACTATTGATACTCACTCTTTTAACAAGTACTGCCATCATGGCGCAACCCGCTTATGTCTCAGATGAGCTCGAAATCATGGTTCGCTCTGGCAAAAGCTCTAAGCACCGTATTATCGCCACACTAAAAAGCGGCAAAATGGTCAACGTGATCGAGACTGACCGACCATCCGGTTATTCAAAAATCAAACTAGGTAACTCGCGCGAAGGCTGGGTTTTATCACGGTTATTAAACAAAACCCCTTCAGCCAAATCTCGTTTAGCCAAGGCTGAAGCCGAGCTGGCAGCGCTTAAAACCAAGTTCAGCGATACCAGCCAACAATTGACTCAGCTGAGCTCAGAAAAAGGCAGCCTAGATACCGAAACCTCTGAGTTAAAAGAAATCAACACTGCATTATCACGTGAATTAGCACAATTAAAGGAAACCTCCAGTAATGCCGTGCAAATTCTTGAAGAACGTAACCAGCTTCAACAACGCGTCGTAACAATTGAACGCGAACTAGAAAGCCTGAAAAGAGAAAATGATATGCTGATAAATAGTGACGCGTTAGATTGGTTCCTAGTCGGCTCCGGCGTCTTACTACTTGGTATTATCCTTGGTTTTATACTTCCAAAAGTTAGTTGGCGTAAAAAATCATCTTGGCAATCTTCATTCTAATTAACCCAACTTATACGAGCACAATATGTCAGACAAAAAGAACGATAGCAGAAAATTTTCCTCCCAAGTAGTGGATGGTATGGAACGCGCACCGAGTCGTGCAATGCTTCATGCGGTTGGCTTTAATGATGAAGATTTCAAAAAACCACAAGTCGGCGTCGCCTCCACATGGGCAATGGTGACCCCGTGTAATATGCACATTAATGGCCTAGCCGATGACGCAGCCAAAGGCGTTAATGCAGCCGGTGGCAAAGGGGTTATTTTTAACACCATTACCATTTCTGATGGTATTTCAATGGGCACCGAAGGCATGAAGTACTCGCTGACGTCTCGTGAAGTGATCGCCGATTCGATTGAAACTGTAGTTGGCTGTCAAGGTTTTGATGGTGTTGTTGCTATTGGTGGTTGTGATAAAAACATGCCCGGTTGCATGATTGCATTAGCGCGTCTAAATCGCCCAGCTATTTTTGTTTACGGCGGTACTATTTTATCGGGCTGCCATAAACAACGTAAATTAGATGTCATCTCAGTTTTTGAGGCCGTAGGCGCTCGTGCAAATAACCAGATTGATGACGACGAATTGCACGCCATCGAATCAAAAGCGATTCCTGGTGCTGGCTCATGCGGAGGCATGTACACCGCAAACACCATGGCCTCTGCTATTGAAGCGATGGGCATGAGCTTGCCGAACAGTTCTGCTCAAGCAGCTATTTCAACGGATAAGAAAAAAGATTGTGAAGATGCCGGTAAAGCTGTTTTAAAATTACTAGAGCTCGACATCAAGCCTCGCGATATCATGACCCGTAAAGCCTTTGAAAACGCTATTACCGTTGTGATTGCCCTAGGCGGATCAACCAATGCTGTTCTTCACCTATTAGCAATGGCACATAGCGCCAACGTTGACCTTAAATTAAACGACTTTACCGAAATCGGTAAACGCGTGCCAATGGTCGCCGACTTAAAACCCAGTGGAAAATATTCCATGGGTGAACTAATTGAAATTGGTGGCATTCAACCATTAATGAAAATTCTCTTAGATGCTGGTTTATTGCATGGTGATTGTTTAACCGTTACCGGTAAAACGCTAGCTGAAAACTTAGCTGATGTTGCGCCTTACCCAGATGATCAAGATGTTATTCATTCGCTAGACAATGCCATCAAGAAAGACAGTCACCTCGTTGTCCTTCACGGTAACCTTGCCTCCGAAGGCGCTGTCGCTAAAATTACCGGCAAAGAAGGTCTTGGTTTTACAGGAACCGCTCGCGTCTTCGACTCTGAAGAAGATTCGATGGCCAGCATCCTTAGTGGATCCATCAAGGAAGGCGATGTTTTGGTTATTCGCTACGAAGGGCCTAAAGGCGGCCCCGGCATGAGAGAAATGTTAGCGCCAACATCAGCCATTATGGGCAGAGGACTGGGTGATAAAGTTGCCTTTATCACTGATGGCCGTTTTTCTGGTGGAACACATGGTTTTGTGGTGGGCCATATCACTCCCGAGGCGTTTCAAGGTGGGGCTATCGCTATTGTTGAAGATGGCGACACGATTACGATTGATAGCGTAAAAAATGAGTTACGTCTGCACCTAGACGATGAGGTCATTCAACAACGTCTTGCAAATTGGAAACAACCTAAACCGCGTTACACACGTGGCGTTCTTTCCAAATATGCAAAATTGGTCAGTTCAGCTTCAGAAGGCGCTGTGACTGATAAAACCAGCTAATTAGGATGATCCCACTCCTTTTTGGCTTGTACTCATAAGCCTTGATCACACCACTTAATATGCTTGACATGATGCGTGCCTTAATTGGCACGCCATCAGTCAGCAGCACTAATCAGTCGCTCGACCAGAGCAACCTTCCAGTTATTCACTTACTGGCCGATTGGTTAGAAAATCTTGGCTTCACTGTCTCAGTTGAACCGCTTTCAAACCACCCGGGAAAAGCCAATCTCATCGCCACCATCGGCCCTAACCACAAAGGTGCAGATGGCTTGGTCCTTTCCGGGCATACCGATACAGTGCCTTATGATGAACATCACTGGCAACAAGACCCCTTTAAACTTACCGAAAAAAACAACCATTTCTATGGCTTAGGCAGTACTGACATGAAGTCTTTTTTCGCGCTGGCCATCGATGTTGCTTCGCGCTTTAATCCTAAGGATTTCAAACGACCACTTACAATACTGGCCACTGCAGACGAAGAAAGTGCAATGACTGGGGCTCAAGCACTCACCAAAAAACAGTTCCATCATGCTAAGTATGCCATTATTGGCGAACCCACTGGGTTAACACCCATTCGCATGCATAAAGGTGTGATGATGGAGTCTCTTGTTGTTACCGGGCAAGCTGGCCACTCTAGCAACCCTAATTTAGGCGCTAGCGCCACCGAAGGGATGCATAAAGTCATCAACGAGTTATTAAAATGGCGTGATGACTTACAACGCAAACACCAAAACCCAAGTTTTGCTATAACCTCACCAACGATGAATATCGGATCTATACATGGTGGCGACAACCCCAACAGAATTTGCTCGCACTGCGAAACTCAAATAGATATCAGACCACTACCTGGCATGGATATCGACACGTTAAGGGCCGACCTGCAAAAACGTCTCAACAACATACTTTCTATCGACAGTAAACTGACGCTAGCTCATCGCCCTATTTTTGCTGGCGTACCGGCCTTTGAAACAGCCGCTAATGCAAAACTGACTCAAATGGTCGAGTCTCTGACTGGCAAAAAAGCCGAAGCAGTTGCCTTTGGCACAGAAGCACCTTTTCTTAATAGACTTGGCCTTGAGACCCTCGTCGTCGGACCAGGGAACATTGACCAGGCTCACCAAGCTAATGAATACATTCCTGCGGATCAAATAACGCCTTATTGCAACTTTATGCAAAAAATAATCTCTAATATTTGCATAAAATAGGCTTTTAATTGCAAAAAATTAATATTTTTTGCAATTAATGCAATAAAAATATAATATTCCCGCATGGAAGATGATGCAAATTTTATTATTCGGCAGTTTGGAGGCGTAAAGCAGCTAGCTAAGGCCATTAATAAAGACCCCGCCACTATTTACCGTTGGACTTACCCAAAAAGCAAGCATGGTACCGATGGGCGAGTGCCCTCTTCTGCCATGAAGAGCATTATCGACGCAGCCAACGAACTGAATATATCCCTCGAGCAAGGTAAACATAATCCCCTCCCTCGGTTTGGCAAAGGTGAGCCGATAGCCCCTCATCAATTTATTAATTGGTTTAGGAATACGGCCCCTTATATTCATGCCCATCGGGGGAAAACATTTGTCATAAACTTTAGCGGTGATGCTATCGATGACACATTATTCTCAACATTAATGGAGGATATTGCGTTACTTCATAGCTTAGGTATTCGTCTTATCCTAGTTCACGGTATCCGCACCCAGCTAGAGAAGAAACTACATGAACACCAGCACCCTAGCCGTGTTTTTCAACACCTTAGAGTCACAGATAAGCTAACCCTTGAATTAGCAAAAGAGGCCGCAGGAACAACACATACTAATATTGAAGCTAAGCTATCAACTCGTCTAGCCAATCTCGCCTCTTCTGGCTCGACCATTAATATTGCTTCTGGGAATTTTATCGTTGCAAAACCACTCGGTATTATTAATGGGGTTGACTACCAGTTTACAGGGGCTGTGCGCCGCGTTAATAACGAAACCATTTCTAAAACGCTGGATGCAGGCCAAATTGTTCTTATTTCACCCTTGGCGTATTCACCCGCCGGTGAGGTCTTTAATTTACGTAGTGAAGAAATAGCAACCGAAATAGCGACCGAAATAAAAGCTGATAAACTCATCATAATGACCGAGCGAGCGGAGATTCTCACCAAGAAAAACAAACTCATTCGCCAATTAACTACCGAGCAAGCACAAGCCCTATTAACGTCCTCTGACAATCAACAAGACGATGCTTACTTGCACTTGCAAGAAGCCATTCGCGCCAGCCAGTTAGGTGTAAAGCGAATTCACCTAATTGACCGAAATATTAATGGTGGGCTGCAATTAGAACTGTTTACTCGGCAAGGCTCAGGCACACTGATCAGCATTCAGCCCTTTGAAGACGCACGCCCCGCTACCATTAATGACCTCCATGGTATTATCGAACTTATTCGGCCCTTAGAAGAAAAAGGCCTTCTTGCCTACCGCCCTAGTGAAGCCATTGAAATGGATATTAATAAATTTCATGTGATTGAACAAGATGGCTTAATAACAACTTGCGCAGCCCTGTACGAATACCCCGATGAGCTGATGGGCGAGTTAGCTTGCGTAGCTGTTCACCCCGATTACCGCACTGGGGAACGGGGCGAATATTTATTGAGCATGATAGAGAATAAAGCTCGCAGCCATGGGTTAACCCACTTGTTTGTTCTCACAACACAAAGCAGCCATTGGTTCGCAGAAAAAGGGTTTTCTCCCGCCACCCTGAATGATTTACCGGCTGAGAAACGCCTCCGTTACAACCAAACTCGCCGCTCAATGGTGATGATTAAAAAAATCGCTTAAGGATCTATTCTTTCTCAGCGCAATTTTAAAATCAGCGGCTATACTTAGAGAAACTTTAAATTGTTCCAAAAGATTCTTGAAAAAAGCTAACGTTTTCTCATCTGCTCATTGCGAACCTTCGAGCATAAAAGTTCTCCAACTGACTGATATGCACCTGATGGCGTCTGTTGATGATCAATTGGTAGGAGTTAACACTGAAGAGAGCTTTCTGTCCATTTTAAGCCTAGCACAACAACAAAGCTGGCCACCCGACCTTATTTTTCTCACTGGTGACCTAAGCCAAGACGGCTCCATTCAGTCTTACCAACGCCTGATTGAGCATTTAAAAAAGCTCGGCATCCCGTGTTACGTGCTTCCTGGCAATCATGACACCTCCAGCACCTTAACCAGCCTGTTTTCAACACCACCCGTGATGTACCAGCCTTTTTTACATCATAAACAATGGCTCTTTGCATTTCTCAACTCTGAAACACCCGGTGAAGAAGGCGGGACTCTAAACGAGCAGGAGGTAGCCAACCTCCAGCAAGAAATCGATGCTCATCCCGATAAGCATGTGCTCATCTGTTTGCATCATCAATTAAAGCCTGTCGGCAGCCAATGGCTAGATAGTATGTGCGTTGCAAACCCAGCGCCTCTTCTTTATTTAATCGAGAACAACCCAAGCGTGCAAGGCATTATTCATGGGCACGTCCACCAATCGTTCAGCAGTACCATTGCGGGTAGTCCCGTCTACTCAACACCATCGACCTGCTTCCAATTTAAGCCTTTTAGCCAAGAGTTTGCTATAGACAATATAGCACCTGGTTATCGTTGGCTGAGCTTAACAACCAGTGGCGGGATACACACGGATGTTATCAGACTAGCAACCACCCCCAATAACCTCGATCAAAACTCTGCTGGGTATTAGTTATTTTTTAAAAATATTAGGCGTAATCCCCGGGAATAAAAAAGACCACATTTCGGTTAATGCACTTAAATACACATTACGCTTGAAATACACAACATCGAAAGCCGGCTCCCAATAATCAGCCCAGCGCCAGCTATCAAATTCTGGTGTCTCCGTTTTATCAAATGTAATATGTTTTTCTTCACCCACCAGCCTTAACATAAACCAAATCTGCTTTTGACCTCTACACACTGGTGAACGATCCCTACGAACATAACGTTTAGGTAAGTCGTAATAAACCCACTCTCTTGTTTTTCCAACAACTTCAACATGCTCGGGTTTTAAACCAATCTCCTCATACAACTCACGATACATCGCCTCTTCATGAGTTTCACCCTCATTCATGCCGCCTTGAGGAAATTGCCAACCACTTTGATTCGCACGCCGTGCCCAAAACAATTTATTGTGTTGGCTACATAAAATGATGCCAACATTATGTCGGTAGCCATCGTCATCAATCATGATTCATTTGTTAAACTAAAATTTAATATTGATTATTATAGCCACGTTTAGACACAGTGCGACCATCCATAACAAAATGATTGGGAATCACCAATATTTATGTCAGACTTACAGTTAAATCACATTAATGGGGGCTAGCGCCTCTAGCAACATTGATGTAGCCCTCATAACCTACTTGTAACCATAATACGCCCATGAGCCTTGCCATCTTTGACCTCGACAATACCTTAATTAGTGACGACAGTGACCACCTTTGGGGCGAGTTTCTTGTTGAGAAAAAACTCGTCGATGGCGATGATTACGCAAAAGCAAACACCCAGTTCTACAACGATTACTGTCAAGGTAAGCTGGATATCGGTGAGTACCTGAGTTTTGCATTATCATTTCTTGCCGAGCACCCCGTTGAAAAGCTGCATCAGTGGCGCGAGCAGTTTATTGATGAAAAAATTCGCCCTTTGATACTAACCGCAGCGCAGGACCTAGTTGAAGAACACCGTAATAAAGGCGATACCTTAATGGTAATTACCGCCACCAATCGTTTTGTTACCGAACCTATTGTGAAGCTTTTCGGCATCCCAACAGTATTGGCAACAGAGCCCGAGTTCGTTGATGGTCGATATACTGGAGAATATGTTGACACTCCTTGCTATCAAGATGGGAAAGTATCCCGGTTAACACAGTGGCTTGCTGATAATCAGGCCGACCTCAGTAATAGCACTTTTTACAGTGATTCACATAATGACATTCCCCTATTGGAAAAAGTCACCCACCCCGTGGCTGTTGACCCAGATGAACAACTGAAGCATCACGCCATTAAAAACGATTGGCCAATTATTACCTTGCGATAACCCATGGGTGATAAGACACGTTGCCCTTGGGCCCAAAAACCACTCGATATTCTGTATCACGACCAAGAATGGGGCGTACCCTTAACAGACGAACACAAATTATTTGAATACCTGATTCTTGAAGGCGCTCAAGCAGGCCTTAGTTGGTCAACAGTGCTACAACGACGTGAAGCTTACCGTGAGCTGTATGATCATTTTGACCCAGCTATCGTCGCGAAGTATAGCGACAAAAAAGTAAATCACCTATTACAAGACGAACGACTCATACGTAATAAACTTAAAATAAAAGCCAGCGTCAAAAATGCTATTGCTTTTATAAAGACACAAAAAGAGTTTGGTAGCTTTTCTAATTACTTATGGCAGTATGTAAACCATCAGCCACTTATCAACCAATGGGAGCGACCCGAACAAGTGCCGAACGAAACAGACATGTCCAGTCGACTAAGTCGTGATTTAAAAAAAAGGGGCTTTAGTTTTGTTGGCCCAACCATTTGTTACTCGCTCATGCAGGCTACTGGCCTTGTTAATGATCACCTAACTACCTGTTTTCGACATTCAGAGTTAAAATAGACCATGGATTACCTTCCGCTTTTTCATAAACTTGATAAACAAAACTGTCTACTAGTTGGCGGGGGCTCAGTGGCTACTCGAAAAGCTCGCCTGTTATTAGAGGCTCGCGCTAATGTCACTGTTATTGCTCCAACGCTATCAGACGAATTATCTCAGTTGGCTACTGATCAGCAAATACACCATATTAACCGAGCTTTTAAACCAACTGACACCCTCGACTTTCATCTAGTTATCTGCGCCGTCAATGACGAACAAACAAATGCTCAAGTCTCCTCTGAAGCATGGGCAAACAACATTCCCGTTAACGTTGTAGATCAACCTCAATTATGTAGCTTCATTTTTCCTGCCATTGTTGACCGCTCTCCGATGACCATCGCCATCTCAAGTGGCGGTGTTGCGCCTGTCTTGTCTCGCTTAATGCGTGCAAAGCTTGAAACGCTGCTCCCACAATCTTTAGGGAAATTAGCAAGCCTTGCTGCCGAATGCCGTCAGGCTGTGAAAGATCACTTCTCCAACATCAAGCAACGACGCATTTTCTGGGAAACTATTTTCAATGGCCCTGTCGCCGAACTCAGTTACCAAGGGCAGCATGAAGAGGCTAAAAAAGGCTTGCTACAGGCTCTACATAAAGCACCTGATGTCGCTACAAACGGCAAGGTTTATCTTGTAGGCGGAGGCCCAGGCGACCCTGAATTATTAACATTAAAGGCGTTAAGGTTACTTCAATTGGCAGATATCATTATCTACGACCGTCTTGTATCTAACGAAGTCCTAAACTTATCCCGTCGCGATGCTGAACGTATATACGTCGGTAAACAACGCAGCAAACATAGTGTGCCGCAAGAAGGCATAAACGCCTTATTAATAAAAATGGCCAAAGAAGGCAACCGTGTTGTACGACTAAAGGGTGGCGACCCGTTTATGTTCGGTCGCGGTGGTGAAGAAATTGAAACGCTTATCGATGAAGGCATCGCTTTTGAAGTGGTTCCCGGTATCACAGCTGCATCTGGGTGCGCCAGTTACTCAGGCATCCCACTCACTCATCGAGATCACGCGCAATCATGCATGTTTGTCACGGGGCATTTAAAAGACAATACGGTCAATTTAGACTGGGACCAACTGGCCAAACCCAACCAAACTATTGTGATTTATATGGGGCTAATTGGACTTCGGCAAATTAGTGAAAAACTTATTGAACGACAATTATCAGGCAGCACCCCTGTCGCCCTCATTCAAAAAGGCACAACAGCAGATCACCGCGTCATCATTTCTGATTTATTACATATCGCCGATAAAGTGGACCAGCTTAAACCAAAACCACCTACTTTAATTATTATTGGCTCCGTTGTTTCCTTACACAATAAATTGAACTGGGTTCACTAACACTATGCCTTTTATTCAACTTGAACACCTTAACGTCCATTACGAGCACCAATCAAACGGCGATATACCCATTATCCTGCTACATGGCAATTTTGGCAGTTGGCATTATTGGCAACCTTTTTTACAACAGTTGCCTAATGGCTTCCAAGGGTACGCACCCGATTTCAGGGGTTGTGGTGACAGTGAAGTCACTAGCAGTGGCTACGATATAGAAACGCTCAGCGAAGACATTCTGCAGTTTGCCGACCAACTAAAGCTAGATAAATTTCACCTTGTTGGTCATTCATTAGGCGGTGCTGTCGCCCAACAGTTAGCAGGCACTAATGCTGATCGAATTATTACGTTAACCTTGGTTGCTCCTGCCCCTGCTGAAGGCATGGCATCATTAAAAAATATTTCCAACCAGGGCTCTTTTTTTTCGCCCGAACATATCTTTCACTTCCTAGGCACTATTGGTTTAAAACGTAAGCTGTTAATGACCACCTTTAAAAAAGCCATGCCGAGGCTCAACTACAATAAATTCTATCTCAACCTGATCGTTGAAGATGCTCTTAAAATGGATATAAAAGCATTTAATGGTTTTTTGTCCACGTTAAAAAAATGGAATGGCACACATTTACTAAAGCACTTTAAATTCCCTGTTTTAATTATGCATGGTGACTTAGATAGCGTTATCCCCCTACAACCACTAAAAAATATGCAACAGCATATTGATAATTGCCGATTTCATACCTTTCATGGCGTTGGTCATAGCCCACAATTAGAACAACCAAAGGCTTTTAATAAGGTACTAACAGCCTTTATGGAAGGTCACAAGATTGAGCCGATAACGGAGGAGTCCTTCAAAAAACCACTCAGCATGTTCGCTCAATTAAAATTAAAACTAAAACGTATTTTCAAATAACCCGACGCCCCTTATTAAGATGAGTCCTTTTTTAAAAAACATTTATCTTATTAGCCTTATTTTTTTACTCCAAGCGTGTCAATATCAGACCGATGTCGAGCAACAATGGGTGCATGATAAAGCGGGCTTACTCAATGCAAGCCTATCTAAAGACGGTTCACTAGCCCTTGTCTCTATAACAAATGGTGTAGCACAACTCATTGAAGTAGCTACCAACACCGTACTACACCGCTGGCAACACACCGATAACAATAAAGGCATTATCGCCACTGCAATATCTGCTAATAATAAGTTTGCCATTACCGCTGAGAGTAACTCCCTTGCTTTATGGGAAGTCAAAAGTGGCAAAATTATTGGCTATTGGGACTTTCCTAATATTACAGATATCGCTATTTCAAGCAATGGTCAACATGCTCTTATCGGCATGGAATCGAACAAAGCCTATTACTTCGATCTTTATTATGGAAAAATCATTTACAGCTTCAAGCACAATGGTTTTGTTAATACTGTCGCTCTATCACACAACGGACGTTACGCTATTACAGGAGCTAATGATCAATACGCAAAGCTCTGGGACCTTAAAACTGGAGAGTTGACCCAACAATGGCGCCAAAACTTTAAAATATTTAATGTCGCTTTATCTGATGATGGTCGTTATGCGATGAGTAATGCATCCCTAGGAAAAACCAAACTATGGGATACTGAAACTGGCGATAAACTAAGCCAGCTTCCTATGAGGTATATGACTGTTTCCGCTAGCCAGTTCTCAACCGACTCCCAGCACCTACTTACAGGTAGGCCCAATCAACGAATTGACTTATGGGATGTTAAAACAGGCAGCCTGCTTAACACATGGATGCCAAAAAAAGACGTTATATGGGGCAATGAGGCCGCCGCTATTATTGCCTTGGCTTTCTCATCTGATGGACAATATATATATAGCGAAACGTCCAGCGGCATCGCACAAAAATGGAAAATAACGAATAAATAATTTTTCTGTCGACCATACAGCTCGCTGTTCTTTATTAGCCAAGCAATCCCAACCCTAAGCGGAAAAAATAATAAAAATATCAGCGACTCCCGCCAGAATAAACTCATTTGGTGTATCTGCTAGTACTAATCTTGCCCAGTCTGTCAAAGACAAGCTCATAGAAAAGCACATAAACCTAACTTCGTTGGCATAAAGCTCATTGGCAGTAACGCCACTTTTGAGTTTTAAGATTACGCCTAGCCTTACTAATTGGTTTATTTTTTACAAAAAAAAACGGGGCAAAAGCCCCGTTTTTTCATTTATTAAGTAACTATTTCTTTTCGCTCATCTCCACACGACGATTCTTAGCACGCCCTTCAGAGGTAGCATTATCTGCAACAGGCTTGCTTTCACCATATCCGATTGTTGAGAGCATGTTTTCATCACAACCATGTGTAATCATAAAAGCACGAACTGATGCTGCACGCCTTTCAGATAAACCCTGGTTATACGCATCTGTACCTTGTGAGTCAGTATGACCAGCTATCAACAAGTTTACATCCGCATAATGCTTACGATGAGCCATTGCTATGGGTAGTAAAATAGCTTTCGCAGAATCAGTCAACTCAGCCGAGGCCGTATGAAAGTTAACGCCTTCCAAAACTAAAGCATCCACACAACCTAATGCATTTACTTTCGCACCAGGTGCAGAGTTGGGGCACTTATCTTTATAGTCAGCAACCCCATCATTATCACTATCTGTGCTACAACCTTTACTATCAACAGCTGCCCCTGCTGGCGTACCCACGCATTCATCACGACTGTCAACGACGCCATCAGCGTCTGTGTCAGGCTCGGCATCTGGTACGGCTTCAGCCTCGTCCCCACAAATTAAACTACCTAAGGAACCACCCACTACGGCCCCAATGCCTACCTCTGTCGCACCTTCAACAAATGCGCCAGCCGCACCGCCTAATAATGCTCCGCCTATGGCACAATTCTGCCAACTTTCTGTTTCAACAGTTGCACAGCCACTGACTAACACTACTGATGCAAATAATGCTGTCAGTTTTTTGTAAATTCTCATTATTCTCTCCATTTAATTTTACAATTAATTTATCCCTAGACGTTGATTCTAACCTAAACGAAGCAAAGATCAACATCCCAACTCTGCACTCTACTCTATGACTTATTCTTATGCACAAAAAACGGGGCAAAAGCCCCGTTTTTATCACAACCTTAAAGTTGTTTTACTTTACTGTTAACTCAACTCGGCGGTTAAGTGCACGCCCTTCTTTTGTTGCATTATCAGCAAATGGTTTTTCTTCCCCATAACCTGCTGCTGTTAATTTACTTTCATCGCAACCTTCAGCAATCAAAAACGCACGAACTGCTTCAGCACGACGTTGAGACAAGCTTAAGTTATATTCTGCTGGTCCTTTAGAATCAGTATGACCACCAATTAGCAAAGCCACATGTGAATGATATGCTTTATAGTTATCAGCAACTTGCACTAAAACCTGCTTTGCTTCGTCCGTCAACACAGCTGAATCAAAATGGAAGTTAACACCTTTAAGCACTAGAGGTATAGCGCAACCAAGCTCATTAACTACAGCACCTGGAGCTGAATCTGGACATTCATCTTTATAATCAGGAACACCATCACCATCACTATCTAATGCACAACCTTTGCTGTCTACTTTTGCACCCGCTGGCGTATTAGGGCATTGGTCCAAGCTATCCACAACACCATCACCATCAGTGTCTTTTTCTGGAGCCGGAGCCGCGACTTCTTCTTCTGCCATTAATGCACAAATAGTCCCACCAATGACAGCACCACCAATCGCACTAACGATTAAATCAGACCTATCATGATCATCGCCAAAACCGCCTGCTGCGCCACCAATTGCAGCACCTGCCATAGCACAATTTTGCCACTTGTCAGTCTTAACTGAGGCACAGCCCGATACAAATAATGCGACGACCAAAACAGCCGCTAAGTTTTTGAATATCTTCATTTCTTACTCCATATTAGTAAATACTTCACAGTCATTGTAGCCCATTTTCCAGATACCGCACAAAAAAACGAGCATAGAACTGCGTTAAATCAGCTTTTGTTTACTTACCTTACACCGCCGACAACGGTATAAAGTCACCAATTTACCTTGTTTAACATCAAATTGCTGGTCTTTATCGATCGCCCATGCATGATGGCCATTTCGACATAGCGTCCCCCCTTTATGCTTTTCAGACAGCGTTTTCTTCTTAAATGGTATTATTGTCGCCATGGTTGTAATTTATTGGCCGCTCGAGGTTATTTTCATACCAACCTTACTTGAGCACCCAAAGACTAAAGGGCTCTCTGGTATTGATCATTACTCCAAACATGGCAGCGAATTAGTGCTTTATCTCGTTTGCCTGTTCTCTTAATGTGAATTTCTGAATTTTCCCAGTCGATGTTTTTGGCAAGCCACCAAATACAACATATTTCGGCGCTTTATAATGCGCCAAGTTTTTCCTACAAAACGATATGATTTCTTTTTCTGTGGCGTTTTCACCTTCTTTCAAGGTCACAAAAGCACATGGCTTCTCACCCCATACATCATCATATTTAGCAACAACAGCTGCCTCTAAAATAGCTGGATGACGGTACAAAACAGATTCAACTTCTAATGTGGATATGTTTTCACCACCTGAAATGATGATGTCTTTTGATCGGTCTTTGATGTCTATATAGCCATCTTCATGCCACACAGCTAAATCCCCCGAGTGAAACCAACCGCCTTTAAATGCTTCGTCAGATGCTGACGGGTTTTTTAAATATCCCTTCATCACATTATTCCCACGCATAAATACCTCGCCCATACTCACGCCATCTTTAGGCATCGGTTCGAGTGTTTCTGGATCCGCCACCATTAAATCTTCCAGCATTGCGCTCCTAACCCCTTGTCGAGCTCGAAGCGCTGCTTGTTCATCAGACGGCAACTCATCCCATTCATCATGCCAAGCACATACTGTACAAGGGCCATAAGTTTCAGTTAATCCATAAACATGTGTCACACTAAAACTCATTTCTTCCATTTTCTGAATAACCGCTGCCGGCGGCGCTGCGCCAGCGGTCATAACTTTCACTTCGTGCTCAATGCCTTGTTGATGCTTCTCTGGCGTATTGATCAGCATGGTGAGAACCGTCGGTGCACCACAAAAATGATCTATTTTTTCAGACTTAATAAGCTTAAAAATCGTCTTCGGTAACACACTACGCAAACAAACATTTGTGCCCGCAGAAGCAGCAAGACTCCAAGGGAAACACCAGCCATTACAATGAAACATTGGAAGCGTCCAAAGATAAATAGGGTGATTGCCCATATCCCAGGTCACTATATTATTAAGTGCGTTTAGGTAAGCCCCGCGATGATGATAAACAACTCCCTTTGGATTACCCGTGGTTCCAGAGGTATAGTTCAATGTAATCGACTGCCACTCATCTTCTGGCAAACTCCATTGAAATGTCTCATTACCTTCAGCAACGAGCATTTCATATTCAACCTCGCCAATGGCCTGCCTTGAGCCAAATGTTGCATCCTCCACATCAATTACTAGCGGGGATACCTCGGCTTCCTTTACTGCCGTCGCCATAACATCAGCAAACTCAGCATCAATAAAGACCGCTTTGCTTTCAGCATGGTCCAACTGAAAAGCAACTGATTTAACATCTAAACGTGTATTAATTGAGTGTAATACTGCGCCCAACATTGGCACAGCAAAGTGTAATTCAAACATCGCTGGAATATTTGGCAACATCGCTGAAACGGTATCTCCTTTTTTCACCCCTCTGCTCGCAAGCGCCGAGGCTAACTTAACGCAACGAAGATACGTCTCAGCCCAAGTTATTTTCTGCTCACCATGGATACATGCTATTTTATTTGGATAAACATCTGCCGCCCTCTTTAAAAAAGTAAGTGGCGAAAGTGAGACATAATTGGCTGGATTTTTATCCAATGACATATCAAAAAGATTCATACAAGAAACCTGTTTTTTTATTTATAAATAATAACCTATGAACTGTCTCCGAAAAAACAAAGCCCGTGAAGACAGCTGGGCCTTATCTTTTTAATTTAAATCGTTTAAAGCTAAACGATCAACTCTTCACTTGGCTCCATAACACAGCGGCTTCCCGACATAACCACAGGAGCCAAACCATGAACACGCGGCAAAAGCTTTGTTGCAAAGAAATTAGCTGTCGCTAACTTGCCTTGATAGAACACGCCTTCTTTTCCACTGGCAACCTTAGCGGCTCGTAGCCAATAATACCCTAATGAAACTAAGCCAAACATCTGTAGATAATCTACCGCCGCTGCCGCGGAATCATTTAGATCCTCTTCTTTCGATTTAATCAACCAAGCCGTCACTTCTTCTAAGGCACTTAGGGCAGATGTTAATGGCTGCGTAACAAATGCCATCTCAGCACTCGCCGAGGCGAGCTCGCTTTTTACCTCAGCAAAAAAATCAATCGGTAACTGCCCATCATTCATTGAAAGCTTGCGGCCAACCAAGTCCATCGCTTGAATTCCATTCGTCCCTTCATAAATACAGAATATCTTACTGTCACGCATATTCTGCTCCATACCATGTTCTTTAATATAACCATGACCACCATACACTTGCACACCTAGGCCTGACACTTCCACACCCACGTCAGTAATAAACGCCTTACACACCGGCGTCATCAAATCTACCCGAGCCTTTGAAGCATTTCGTACTGCCTCATCAGGGTGGTTTTCGGATAAATCAACATGTTTAGCGGTGTCGTACGCCATCATTCTGCAGCCTTCTGTTAATGCTTTCATGGTGAACAACATACGGCGCACATCCGGGTGAACAATAATAGTATCACTATCAAATGAAGACTCGGCCTTACGGGTCAGTGGACGCCCTTGTTTACGTTCTTTTGCATACGTTATCGCATTTTGTGTTGCACGCTCAGCAACGCCAAGTCCCTGCAAACCGACCATTAAGCGAGCTGCATTCATCATCACAAACATATTTTGAATGCCTTTATTGAGCTCACCCACCAAATAACCTTTTGCATCAGTAAAATTCATCACACAAGTGCTGGAGCCATGAATACCCATTTTCTCTTCAATATTGGCGCACTCTGCTGCGTTCCGCTCACCTAATGAGCCATCCTCATTAATCAAAAATTTAGGCACAACAAACATACTGATACCACGAATACCTTCCGGTGCACCGGGTGTTCTTGCTAATACCAAGTGAATAATATTGTCGGTTAGATCATGCTCACCTGCTGTAATAAAAATTTTATTACCTTCAATCAAATAACTGCCATCTTCTTGTGGCACAGCTTTTGTTCGCACTTGCCCAAGGTCACTACCAGCACCGGGCTCTGTCAGACACATTGTGCCACTCCAATCACCGAGGCTTAAATGGCTCATATAGGTTTCTTTTTGCGCTTGTGTTCCGTGCGCTTTTAATGCCTCATACGCCCCATTGCTTAGGCCTGGGTACAAAGAAAATGCAGCGTTCGCTCCTGATAGCATATCGGTAACCGCTGTCGCTAGAACATAAGGTAGCCCTTGGCCATCGAACTCAATGTCTTTATCTAGCCCAATCCAGCCACTTTCTGCATAAGATGCATAGGCTTCTTTAAATCCCTCAGGGGTGGTTACCTCACCGTTGTTTAACGAAGCACCCTCGGCATCACCAGACTCGTTTAGAACGCCAATAGTATTATCAATTTGCTTAGCGGCCTCATCAAGTACACCCGTAATGATGTCTTCCGTTGCATCTTCAAACTTTTCAATCTCGGTTAAAGAACCAACATTGATAATTTCATTTAAAACAAACTCCATATCTTGCACTGGGGATTTATACGTTGCCACGCTCGCTCCTTTATTTTTCATTAAAATTATAGATTCAGTATATCAAACTTTATACTCCCTCTAAGCATAGGAAATAAAGCCTCGCCTTTTTACATCAGCTCACTATATTTACTGTTACAAAACATACCCCCCCTGCCGTAACGTCTTAACCCAACAGTTCAAACCACTGTGTAACATTAGTATTTTCTCGGCACTAGCCTCATATAAAAAGTTTGCTCACACGCTCCAATACAGTAGTCTTTAGTTTGAAATATCAGCCCCTTACTTAACTAAAAACAAACCCAACAGGCAAACACATGGAAAAACCAACCTATAAATCGTTAGGATATGGCATTAGTTGCATCGACACGCAATATATTCGGCCTGGTTTAGCCAGTTGCTACCTCATTGAGCAAAACAATCATGCTGCGTTTATTGACACTGGCACCAATTTCACAACTCCTCTATTACTAGAACTTCTTAAAATCAAAAACATTCCTGTTGATAATGTTGACTTCATTATCCCCACACATGTTCACCTAGATCATGCAGGTGGTGCCGGCAGCCTCATGCAACAATGCCCTAATGCTCAACTTATTATTCACCCACGAGGCGCTCGACACATGATCGACCCAAGCAGGCTCCAAGCAAGCGCTTCGTCTGTATATGGTGAGGCAGAATTCAAAAAACAATACGGCAATTTGGTCCCAATCGATCAACAACGCGTCACAGAAGCTAATGATGGGCTTAGGTTAAACTTTCAAAATAGGCTACTTGAATTTATTGATACACCAGGCCACGCAAAGCACCACGTGTGTATTATCGACAAAACCAGCAACGGCATGTTTACTGGAGATACCTTTGGTGTCGCCTATCCAGAACTGACTGTTAGCGGTCAACCGTTTATATTCCCGCCATCTTCACCGGTAGATTTTGACCCTGCTGACTGGCTAGAATCTATTGATAAACTTATGAACACCCAGTGTGATCGTGCCTACCTTACGCACTTTTGCATGGTAGATAATTTAAACCCACTCGCAGAATCACTTCGTCAACGCATAAAAATATTTGCCGACCTTGCCTTGCAGACAACATCTGACAAGGACTTGGGTGATAAAATAAAAAACTATTTTGTGGAAGAAATTCGTGCGACAGGCTGCCAAATCAGCCAAGAAAACCTGTTTAAAATTCTAATGTTAGATATAAGCCTAATCATCCAAGGCTTAAGGGTTTGGGTTGAAAAAAACACCTCAAAATAGTATTATGACCGGCTGTTCAAACTATAAAACGTAACAAATAAAAAAATAGTCACTAGCATTCACTTCTTGGAGAAAAAGATGGGGCAGTATTTAGATCAATATAGGCAATCCCTTGAACAGCCCGAAGCTTTTTGGGCAACCGCTGCGAAGACGATTGATTGGGACCAAAAATGGGATCGCGTACTGGATGACTCAAAAGCCCCTTATTATCGATGGTTTGCCGGCGCCAAGTTAAACACCTGCTACAACGCTCTCGATCGCCATGTCTCAAATGGTCTTGCAAAACAAGCCGCACTAATTTACGACAGCCCCGTTACAAACACTAAAAAAACTTACAGTTACCAAGAGCTTCTTGATGAAGTATCAAGGTTAGCCGGCGTTTTAACCAACCTTGGTGTCACAAAAGGAGACCGAGTGCTGATCTACATGCCGATGATTCCAGAAGGCGTGATGTCAATGCTAGCCTGCGCTAGGATCGGCGCAGTTCACTCCGTTGTGTTTGGCGGCTTTGCCGCAAACGAGCTCGCCACGCGTATTAACGACGCAAAACCCAGCGTTATTTTATCAACATCTTGTGGCATTGAAGGCAGTCGCATTATTGAATATAAGCCGTTGCTCGATGAAGCGATTAACGTATCCGAGCACAAGCCTGCTAACACGGTTATTTTACAACGCCCGCAAGCAACTGCCTCTATGAAAGAAGGCCGAGATATTGATTGGGCCAGCGCTATTAATAGTGCATCACCTGTCGATTGTGTTTCGCTAGAAGCAACTGACCCACTTTATATTCTTTACACCTCTGGCACCACTGGCCAGCCGAAAGGTGTCGTTCGCGACAATGGAGGCCACGCAGTCGC